>CAVUSA010000004.1:0-429176 GCA_963744015.1 uncultured Gammaproteobacteria bacterium | reverse complement strand
CTGTGCCTCCGCTTCGTTCGTACGTATTGCTCCAACCGGCGCGATCCCCGCCGGACGCGCCTCCATCTCCGCCGCGCTCAGATCTGCGCACCAGCGCTCCACATCTTCGCCCGCAAGCTCCAGCGCATGCAGCACCTGCCGCCGCACCGCATCGACCTCCGTCAGCGTGCCGCGCAGCCAGGGCTCTACCGGCTCATCCATCACATCCCTTTCGATCACGAAACCGCCGGACCACCTCGCCGACGTCTTCGTGCCTTCCGTCCACCGCATCGTTCATCGCCTGCATCTCCGCGGCCGAGACCTTGCCGGCCAGCCGATCCATCGCCACCTGAATCTCGGGATGCCGCCGAGCGAATCTTCGCGCACCAGCGGCACCGCTTCGTACGGCGGAAAGTAGTGGCGGTCGTCCTCGAGCACGCGAAAGCCCAGCGCCCGGATCGGCCCGTCGGTCGAGTTCCCCGCGACCATATCCACCTGGTGCGCCGCCAGCGCGCGGTACAGCAGCCCCAGGTCCATCACCCGCGGCGTGCCCAAAGTGCAGCCCGTATGCCTTCTCCAGCCCGGCCAGGCCATCCGGCCGCGCCTGAAACTCATACCCCACGCCCAGCCGCAGGCGAGCGAGCCGGTCACATCCGAGATCGTCTTCAACGCCGAGCCGTCGCGCATCCGTCCCCCGCACCACCATCGCAAACGTATCCTCGAAGCCCAGCCCCGGCTCCACCCGCACCTGATACCGCTGCTCATACAGCCTCTCACCGTCGCGAACACCGCCGCCGCGCTCCTTCTCGGCGGCAGCGGCTGCTTCAGAATCGCGGTCAGCGCCGTCCCGGTGTACTCCACATAGCCGTCGATCCGCCCGCTCACCAGCGCCTGCTGGCACAGGTAGCTGCCGGCCAGGTAGAACCGCCGCTCCACCGTGCTCTGCCCGGAGACCGCCTCGATCTCCTGCGCCAGCAACTCGCCCAGCACCACCTGCTCGGTAAAGTTCTTCGCCCCGATCACGATCCGAGACCCACGCGGCGGCGCACAGCCGCAACGGAAAGCAACAAGCAGCAACAACATTCGCGTGCCCCATCCATCGCGACTTTGCGATGGGTGGGATCGTCAACATCTGGCCCGCTAAGCACTCCGCCGCACCGCCAGCCGCTTCTCCAGCCACCCCAGCACGCCATCCGCCGCCAGCGCCAGCAGCGCCGCCGGGATGGCCCCAGCCAGCACCAGGCCGTTGTCCACGCTCGCCACCCCGCGAAAGATCAACTCGCCCAGACCGCCCGCGCCGATCGCCGCCGCGATCGTCGCCACGCCCACGCAGGTCACCGTCGCCGTCCGCAGCCGGCCAGAATCACGCTCGCGGCCAGCGGCAGCTCCACCTTCCACAGCCGCTGCCATCCGTCATGCCCATCGCGCGCGCCACGTCGATCAGCGCCGGATCGACGCTGCGAATCCCCGCGTAGGTGTTGCGCAGGATCGGCAGCAGCGCATAGCCGTCAGCGCCAGGATCGCGAGCCGCGCCGCGTTCTCGCCCAGCCACGGCACCGGCAGCAGCAGGCCAAAGAGCGCCAGGCTGGGGATCACCTGGACCACGTTCGCGACCGCGATCACCGGCCGCGCCCAGCGCTCGTGCCGCGTCAGCAGTATGCCGATCGGCAGCCCGATCGCGACGGCCAGCAGCATCGCAAAGCCGCGTCAGCCACAGGTGCTCGAAGGTCAGCCGCCCGATCTCCGCCCCGTGCTGCCGCAGGAAGCTCCGATCATGCGCCGCTCAACGGCTCTCGCGACGTGCGGTGAACCGCCGCCACATACGCCTGCACGTGCGTCGTTCGCTGACGCCAGCACCTCGCCGGCGGCAAGATCGGCGACCACGCGCCCGCGCTCCAGGAAGACCACGCGCTCGGCGAGATAGAGCGCCTCGTCCAGATCGTGCGTCACCAGCAGCACGGTCTTGCGCACGCGCTGCAGCAGGTCGCGCAGCATGGTCTGCATCTCGGCGCGGGTGAGCGGGTCGAGCGCGCCGAAGGGCTCGTCCATCAGCAGGACCGCAGGGTCGGTGGCGAGCGCGCGCGCCAGCCCGACGCGCTGCCGCTGACCGCCGCTGAGCTGCCACGGATAGCGCTGCGCGCAAGCTCGGAGTCGAGCCCGGCGAGTGCGAGCACCTCGCGGACGCGCTCGTCGATCTCGAGGTCTGCCGTGCCGGCGAGCTCCAGCGCCAGCCCGGCGTTGCGCTCGACCGTCCATGTGCGGGAAAAGCCCGGTCTCCTGGATGACGTAGCCGATGCCGCGCCGCAGTTCCAGCAGGTCCCAGTCGCTGGTGGCGCTGCCCGACCACGCACACCGCCGGGGTGGGCATGACCAGCGCCGTTGACCATCCGCAGCAGCGTCGTCTTGCCGCTGCCGCTGCGGCCCAGCAGAGCCGTGGTGGTGCCGGGCTCCAGCTTCAGCGAGATGTCGCGGAGCAGACGGCCTGCGCCCGGCAACGCGTAGCTCACGTCCGCGAACTCGACGCCGGCTTCGGCCATGCGACACCCGCCGAAGTGCTAACACTCGATCACTCACGACTGCACCGCATCAGCAGACAAGTCCGGCTTGATCGGATGCCTGAACTCGGCTCGTCAATCGGTGTCGGCAGCTCTCAGCCGGCAGCTTCCGCCAGCGGCATCCGGAGCGGCAGCTCGGCGCAGCCGCTCGGATGCTCCGGCGCCGCGCCCTTCACGCGGACGACCGTGATCTTGTCGAAGCCTTCCTTGAAGGCCGGCGGACGCAGGCGCTCGGCCATCTTGTGCATGACCTCGTCGGTCACCTGGCGGTCGCGCTTGGAGTTGCGCTCCAGGCAGACGGCCAGCGGCACGTCGAAGAAGACGGCCTGCACCTCGTAGCCGAAGCTCTTCGCCATCTTGATCCACTGCTGCGCTCGTGCGGGCTGAGGTTGGTGGCGTCGACGTAGTTCCACGGCATCTTGGCGATCAGGCGGGCGCGCAGCAGGCTGCGCAGCGTGGAGAAGACGAGGCCCTGGTAGCGCTGCTCGGTGATGTCGTCGAAGAGGATGGTGCGCAGCATGTCGCTGGAGAGCGGGGTGACGCCGCGGCGCTTGTACCAGGTGGTCTTGCCGGAGCCGGGCAGGCCGATGGTCAGCACGACGTAGCCGCGCGGGCTCTTGGCGCGCGGTCTGCTCGGCCGGCGGGTGTCGCCAGCGACTCCGGCTGGGTCTCGACGACCATTTTGCGTCTCCGGTTCGGCTGGAGCGAAGCCTTCGGCGGCTGCGGGCTCGGGCTCCGGCTGTTCGGTGCGGCCTCGGCAGCGTCAGCGGAGGCAGTTCGACCGGCAGCTTCCGGCTGTCCGGGCGATTCGGCTTCGGCTTCGCGGAGCGATGGGTTCCGGGTAGGTGGGTCGCAGCGGAGCCAGCTGGCCGGAGGGCAGCTCCTGCCCACTCTTTCCAGTGGACTCCGATTCATTCGGTCCACGTCTGGAACGTCTTCTCATCTTCTCCAGTATCCATTCGCGCATCGTGCGCATACTCTCATTTGTAGCCGGCGCCGAGTGTCGGCGCCGCTTGTCAAAATTCGCTGCTGGCGCTCGCGTCGAACGCGGCGTCTAGTCACGCTTGTAACACAGCGGCTGAACTCATCCGCAAACCGGCGCACCGATGCAAGACCCGTTCGAACACGGACTGCCGTTTGCGCCGCGCCAGTCCACGGTTTGGTAGCCTCCGAAGTAGACCCCAACGCGGACCTCATGACGACGCATTCCTGCGCAACTCATCGAGGAGCAAGCACGATCATGGCAGTCAAAGTAGGCATCAACGGCTTCGGCCGCATCGGCCGCAACGTCTTCCGCACCGCACTCGGCAACCCGGACATCGAATTCGTCGCCGTCAACGACCTCACCACCCCGGCCACGCTGGCCCACCTGCTGAAGTACGACTCCATCCTCGGCAACCTGAAGCACGAGATCACCCACGGCGACGACTTCATCGCGGTCGACGGCAAGAAGATCAAGGTGTTCGCCGAGCGCGACCCGGCCAAGCTGGACTGGGCCTCGGTCGGCGCGGAGATCGTCGTCGAATCGACCGGCTTCTTCACCGACGCGACCAAGGCCAAGGCGCACCTCGGCACGACCGTGAAGAAGGTCATCATCTCCGCGCCGGCGACCAACGAGGACATCACGATCGTGCTCGGCGTGAACGACGACAAGTACGACGCGGCGAAGCACAACGTCATCTCGAACGCGAGCTGCACGACGAACTGCCTGGCGCCGGTGGTCAAGGTGCTGCAACGACACCTTCGGCATCGCCAGCGGCATCATGACCACGATCCACAGCTACACCAACGACCAGGTCATCCTCGACACGCCGCACAAGGACCTGCGCCGCGCCCGCGCCGCCGCGCTGTCGCATGATCCCGTCGCTCGACCGGCGCCGCCAAGGCGCTGAAGCTGGTCATCCCGGAGATGGCCGGCAAGCTGGACGGCTTCGCCATCCGCGTCCCGACGCCGAACGTCTCGGTCGTCGACCTGACCTTCGTCGCCGAGAAGCCGATCACGGTCGACAGCATCAACGCGGCGATCAAGGCCGCCAGCGAAGGCGAGCTGAAGGGCATCCTCGGCTACACCGAGGAAGAGCTCGTCAGCTCGGACTTCAAGGGCAACCCGCTCTCGTCGATCTTCGACTCCATGCTGACCAAGGTCGTCGGCACAACACCGGCAAGGTCATCAGCTGGTACGACAACGAGTGGGGCTACTCCAACCGCGTGAAGGACCTGATCCTCTTCCTCGTCGCCAAGGGACTCTAGTCGCGAGTCACGAGCGTTTACGGAGCGGCTTCTGCCACGGGCGGGAGCCGCTTCTTCCTAGAACACATCCAGGTCGTTCGCGACCACCACCCGGCCCGTATACCCCGCTGCCTTCATCTCCGCCAGCACGTCCTCAGGCGTTGACTTCCAGAACAGCACGTGATCCAGCACCAGCAGCTTCGGGTGCGCCTCCGCGGCGATCTTTGCAAGCTCGGCCGTCGAGGTGTGGAACTGCCGGTGATATTCCCGATCTTCGGGCGGATTGCGCAGCAGACCCGCCTGGCTGTAGACCTCGTGCACCAGCACATCGCATCCGTGACACGCTCTGGCAATCGCCTCTGTCGGCGCGGTGTCGCCGGAGACCACGATGGACCGGTCCGCGGTATCGAAGCGATATCCCCACGACTCGTCCCAGGTTCCATGCTTGACGGCAAACGCCGTGACGGTGACGTTGGCATCCTTGAAGACCACGCCGGCCTTGATTTCATGCGCGTGGACGACATAGGCATCGGCGTGTCCCTGCTCCAGGCCGTGCAGCCGCACGTCCATGTCTTTCTTCCAGGCGTCCAGCAGGTCCGCCGTCATTGCATTCAATCCGGCAGGCCCATACACCTCAAGCGCGCCCCGTCTCCCCGTAACGGCTGGAGTGAAGATGACGTCCGGATACCCCACCGTATGGTCCGAGTGCAGGTGCGTGATGAAGAGGGCATGGATCAACTTCGGGTCGAGGCCGTCCACCCCTCGGCGCTTCGCTTCGGCAGCCCGGCGAATCACTCCGGGGCCGCAATCCACTAGATAGGGCGTCCCGTTGACTGCCACTGCCAGCGCCGGTCCGGAACGGTCTGGGTCAGGATACGGAGTGCCCGTCCCCAGCATGACCACTTCGGTCTTCGTGGAAGCCGTGCCCTGCGCCCAGGCGAGGTCGCCGAGCAAGGCAAGCGAAACAACGGCAAGACGAACCATCAACCTCCTCGCTCGGTCGTGCTCGCTCAATGTTGTGCCTTCCTCAGAGTCGCCTGGGCAAAGTGCCGCTACTGGTGGGTCGCGGTAAAGGTAGCGCTGGCCCCGGTGCAGCTCGTGGTCGACGCGGAGTTACAGCTTCCGCTTCCGGTCATCTTTCCACCGATGACCGTTCCGGTCCCCGTGAACTCCACGAATCGCCCGCCCGACGTCGCCGAGACGAACACCAGGTTGACGGACGAATTGTCCGGAATGGGATCGGCCGGGGCGCCGACGAGAACGCCCTGCCCCAGGCTTTTGCTGGCGGTCGGGATCCCCGTCCCGGAGATCGATCCGGAGGCGCTGTTGTTATTCGCGGTGAAGCACACCTTTCCCGTCGCGGAAAACGTGCCCACGGGCGTGGTCACGCTGCACGGGCTGGCGACGAGCTTTACCTGGAACGTGGCCGAAAGCCCGCTGCAGCCCGAAGTGCACGCCGCCGTGCCGAACGTACTCCATGTGCCCACCAGTTCTGTCGTCGGCACCGGAGTGGTGCTGGAACTGGACCCGCCGCCCGAACTGCATCCTGCAAACCCACACACCGCCACCAGAAGGAACATCCCCAATCCGCGCATCACGTCTCCCTTTGACCCATTCTTGACCGTTGCTACATGCGCAGATTGAGGAAGGCTCCGATCACGTGCGCATCTGGGCGCTGAGTTTGCCCAATGCGTCCTGCAACGGGTTATAGCGCGCGGTGAGCGTCACGATCTGCTGGTAGGTTCCTGCGATGTCACCCCACAGCTTCTTGATGCTGTCGTTCCCCACGGGATTCCCGCTCGCATCGTACTTGTCCATGTTGCCTTCGATCGTACCCGACAGGTCTCCCAATTTGCGCGGCTTGCGTCCTGCCGCCGTGTCGAGCCGGACCGTGTCGTCGTGCAGCATGCGGCCAAAGCGCAGCGCACGCGCAATCTGCGACTCCATCTTCACCTTCAGCAGATTCGCTCCGATCCCGTTGAAGGAGATCAGGTACTTCGCCTCTGAGCCCTTCGCCCTCCGGAAATCCTCATCGCACTGTGCCTGGTACGCCTCGACCAGCCCGACCAGGTGCTTCAGGATGACGATGGTGCCTTCGATGGCCTTGGCCGAAAGGTAGACCTCGTAGGAGTCCTCGAATTTACAGAATGCGTCGGCTGCCTCGTCGGACGAGCGATTCGTCGCCTTCAGGGCTTTCAGCAGATCCTGCAAGGCTTCGAAGCCATGAAAGCCGGTCAGCAGGCCGGTGCCGGTCTGCGGGTGCGGAGTGACGGCAGCGTCGCCGACCAGCACCGCCGGGAACCACGGACTGATGGAATGCCCGACGCGCTTGATCTTGATCTCAAACGCGCCGACAGCCTTGGCGTTATCGTTCAGCACGCCCATCAGCTGGCTGTTGAAGGCGCGTCCAGTGGTCTCCATGCATTGCTTCAGCTTGTCGCTGTTGCTCTTCAGGATGGCGAAGTCAGAAGGCGAAGCTTTCTTCAACGTCAGCAGCAGATATTGCGAGTTGTCCGTCTCCACCCGCGTGGTCATGGCGATGGAATTCAACTGCCCCTGCAGTTGATTGCCGAGACCTCCCTGGGTGTCGACCTTGTCGTACACACCGTAGACGGCGAAGTTGCTCGCGCCGAGGGTCGTGGTTTCGAAGCCGAGTTTCTTGCGGTAAAGGTCGCCTTCAATGCCTCCGCCGCCGATGGCCACGATCAGCAGGTCGGCTGAGATCATGTCGCGCCGCGCCGTCGTCGTCCGCGTTTTCGGGTCCCACTCTCCCAGGGTGATGGACACATCCTTGTAGCGTCCGTCGGCGCGCTTCTCCTTTCCGGCAAGATCGACCGCCACCCAGCCTTCCTTCATCTTCACGCCACTGTTCTTCGCTTTCGTGTAGACGGCGCTTTCCACCTGGCCGAGCGGCGCATTCATTGACTTGCCGACGGCCTGATCTTTCACGCCCAGCGTGCCCAGGTGTTTCAGCACCGGTCCCGGCAACACCGGCACGTTCATGCGCGAATAGTCGGCGGCCCGCATCTCTACCAGGGTCACTTTGCTAAACATCGAGTTGAAGACCTGCGCGGCCTCAATCGCACAGAAGAGCCCGATCGGCCCTCCGCCCAGCACCACGACGCGCTTGAATGCCATCGGCCGAATCTCCTGAAATCGACGCAGGACCGCCTGCTCGGTTGGACATCTTTGATTGCCGGCCATGGAGTGCTTTCGATTCCACAGGTCCGCAGCAGAATTTGAGGACAACACAATACCACCGCAGAAGCGGCTGCCGGAAGCGCAAATACACGAATACGAAAACCACACGGACGACGAGTACTCTGAATACATGAGCGACGTCCGCACGAACTTCCCAGGAAACTCTCCCTACGAACCTGTCATCGGCTTTTCCCGCGCCGTCCGCGTGGGTGCACACGTCATGGTCTCCGGGACCGGCCCCGTTGGCTGCGACGACGCCGACGCTGCCGGACAGGCAGACCAATGCCTCACCATCATCGCCGGCATCCTGAAGGAAGCGGGCACCAGCTTCGAGCATGTTGTGCGCTCGCGCATCTTCCTCACCGACCGCGCGGATTGGGAAGCTGTCGCCCGCGTCCACGGGAAGTTTTTCTCGCTCGTCCGTCCCGCCGCCACCATGGTCATCGTCGCCGGCCTGCTCGACCCGCGCTGGAAGGTTGAGATTGAGGTTGACGCATTGATTACCGGCCAGCCAAACGGATAACCCGAGCGACTTCTGCGACAATGGATGCCATGTCCAAGCTCTCCATTCGCGACCTTGATCTCACGGGTAAACGCGTCCTCATCCGCGTCGACTTCAACGTGCCGCTCTCGAAGGACGAAGCGCCGCGCATTCTCGACGACACCCGCATTCGCGAGACCATCCCCACCATCGAGTACGCGCTGCGGCGCAAAGCGAAGGTCATTCTGTGCTCGCACCTGGGCCGTCCCAAGGGCAAGGTCGTTCCTTCCATGAGCCTGCGCCCCGTGGTCGATCGCCTGCGCGAGCTGCTCGACCACGTTCTCGGCGAGGACGAGAACGTAGGCTTCGCGCCCGACTGCGTCGGCGAAGTGACGACAGAGATGGTCATGAACCTCGAACCCGGCCAGACACTGCTGCTTGAGAATTTACGCTTCCACCCTGAAGAAGAAGGGAACGATCCGGCGTTTGCGCAACAGCTCGCCGGCCTGTGCGAGATCTTCGTCAACGACGCCTTCGGCAGCGCGCACCGCGCCCATGCGTCCACAGAAGGGATCACGCACTTCGTCCCTCAGTCCGCGGCCGGCCTGCTGATGGAATCCGAACTGAAGCACCTGAGCAAGGCGCTTACAGAGCCCGACAAACCCTTCGTCGCCATCATCGGGGGCGCGAAGGTTTCGGACAAGATCAATGTCATCGAAAGCCTGATGTCCAAGGCCGACGCCATCCTCATTGGCGGCGGCATGGCTTACACTTTTCTGCGCGCCGAAGGACAGCAGACCGGCAAGTCGCTGGTGGAGGAAGACAAGATCGACGTCGCCCGGGCCGCGCTCGACGAAGCCCGTAAACGCGGCGTCAAGTTCCTGCTGCCGGTCGACCACTGCCTTGCCGACGCGTTCAGCCCCAAGGCGAAATCCACGCTCTTCGAAGGCAGCGGCCCGTTCCCTGCAGAGATGATGGCGCTCGATATCGGCCCGAAGACTGTGAAACTCTTCGCAGCCGAGATTGCCGATGCGCAGACCGTCCTGTGGAACGGACCGATGGGCGTCTTCGAGTTCCCCGCTTTCGCCGCCGGCACCAACGCGATCGCCAAAGCCGTTGCTGCGAACGAGGACGCCACCACGATCGTCGGGGGCGGCGATTCCGTTTCCGCGATCCACAAATCGGGCTTCGCCAGCAGGATCACCCACATTTCGACCGGCGGCGGGGCTTCGCTCGAGTTCCTTGAAGGCAAGACCCTCCCCGGCGTCGAAGCCCTTACCAATCAATAGCGGAGAGTATGCCCACCCCTATGCGCAAGCCCGTCATCGCCGGTAACTGGAAGATGTACAAGACCCCCAAGGAGTCCGTCGCCTTCCTTACGAAATTTCTTCCCATGGTCCAGGACCACGACCGCGACGAGATCCTGTTGTTTCCCACCATGACCTCGCTCGCGCACGTAATCGAAGCCACCCAGCACACCAACGTCCGCGCCGGCGCGCAGAACATGCACTGGCTGAACGAAGGTCCCTACACCGGGTCCACGTCGCCCACCATGCTGGCATCGATCGGCTGCACCCATGTCCTGCTCGGCCACTCCGAGCGCCGGATGTACGCCAGCGAAACCGACGAGATGGTCAACTGGAAGCTGAAGACTGCGTTCGTTCATGGCCTGGTTCCCGTGGTGTGTGTGGGTGAGTCGCTTGACCGGCGGCAGAACGGCCTGACCGAAGCCGTGCTGCGCTGGCAGGTCGCGGTCGCGCTGAACGGCATCGAACCCCAGGGCGCCGAGTCGCTCATCATTGCCTACGAGCCGGTCTGGGCGATCGGAACTGGCTCCACCGCCACGCCCAAGCAGGCGCAGGAAGCCCACGCTATCATCCGCCGCGAGATCGCACACTCCCTGGGCGAAGAGCGCGCCCAGGCCACCCGCATCCTTTACGGAGGCTCGGTGAAGCCGGAAAACACCGCGACCCTGATGGCTCAGCCCGATATCGACGGCGCGTTGGTCGGCGGAGCTTCGCTTGACCCGGAAACCTTCTGCAAGATCGTCAACTACGCCCAGGCGGTCTAGCTAACGCACGACGCCGGCCTGGTCCATCGGCCAGTAGACGAACGCCGCTTTGCCATAGATCAGGTTGCGATCGACCGGTCCGAACTCCCGGCTGTCGCTCGAAATAGAACGGTGATCCCCCATGACGAAGTACTGGTTGGCGGGGATCACCATCTCGGGCTGTGAGCGGTCATCTTCGAAGCGGCTGGGCACATACGGCTCCTGCAGCCGCTTGCCATTCAGCAGGACCCGCCCGTGGTCGATGGCCACCCGATCTCCCGGTAACGCAATGACACGCTTGATGTAGCTCTTGGTATGGTCGCGCGGATACTGGAACACGACTACGTCACCACGATGCACATCTCCGACCCGGAAGGCCATCTTGTTGATGAACAGCCGGTCCTGATCCTCCAGGTTCGGCAGCATCGACGTGCCCTCCACGCGCACCGGCTGGTACAGGAACACGATAATGAAGGCCGAAACCAGCACGGAAAGCGCAAGATCCCGCCCCCATGCCAGCACGCCGGCAAACCTGCGCCCGGCAACAGGCGCAGCAGCCGACTCCGTAGCGGTGGGCGCGGTCTCGGTGGCGGCCAGGTTCGCGGCAGCGGATTCGTCTTGCGTCTTCTCAGGGCTCATTGCACAACAGCCGTTCAACAATCAGGGTGGCTCCAGCATATCCCAACGCGCTCCGCTCCCGCGCACCCGCGGATCAGTGCTGCGGAAGCTGCCACCCAAGGCTTAGACGCTGCGAGACTCGTTTGGCATTCCAGTGCCGTTTTCCCGGTGTCTTTGGTCCATGCCACCTAAGGTGCAGTTCGGAGCACCTCCCCGGCCTCGGCCTCGGCTCCCCCCGTGCGATAGTTCTGCATCTAAACCTCTGCAGGGCATAGAATGGGTTGGTAATTGCGTAAAACGATATGGCCACACTCACAATGATCGAGCCGCAGCCGTCAGACAAGCCGGAAAAGGCCCCCGGACCGCGGGGTTCGCACGACCTCTCCTCCCTCACCACGGAGAGCCCGAATGCCGCTTCCCAGGGGCTGGACACCAAGAGCGCCCTCGAGATCGCGCGCATTATCAACCACGAAGACGCCAAGGTCGCCGCGGCCGTCAAAAGGCGCTGCCGGAGATCGCCATCGTCATCGACACCGTGGCTCGCTCGCTGCGGGATGGCGGACGCCTGATCTACGTGGGCGCCGGCTCCAGCGGGCGTATCTCCTCGCTCGATGCCAGCGAGTGCCCGCCCACCTTCTCCACCGCGCCTTCGCAGGTGCAGTACATCATGGCCGGCGGCCCCAAGGCGCTGGCTTCGGCCTCGGACGTCAACGAGGACTCGCCAGAAATCGGCCAGCGCGACATTGCGCGCCGCCGCCCGACCCGGAAGGATATCGTGATCGGCGTCTCGGCATCAGGCCGCACGCCCTACGTCGTCGGCGCGGTGGAATATGCCCGCGCCCGCGGCGCCAAGACGGCCTGCGTCACCTGCAACGAGAACACCCCGCTCGCCGACGTCTCCGACACCAGCATCATTGTCGATGTAGGTCCCGAGGTCATCTCGGGTTCCACCCGCATGAAGGCTTCCACCGCGCAGAAGATGATCCTGAACATGATCACCACCGGCGCCATGACGCGGCTGGGCTATGTGTACGACAACCTGATGGTCAACGTACACATGAAGAACGCCAAGCTGGTCGAGCGCGGCATTCGCGTGCTGATGCACGTTGTGCGACATCGACCGCGAGACCGCCATCCGCACCATCAAATCCGCCGGCAAGTCCATTCCGATCGCGGTGGTGATGCTGAAGGCGAATGTCGACAAGATGGAAGCGGTTCGGCGGCTTGCCAAGTCCGACGGCAACGTTCGCCTCGCCATCGACGACTCGCGCCTGGAACTCTGACACCCTCGCGGTTTCCTGTGTTTCATTCTCTTGCGCCATGATCGAGGAGCACGCAGTTCGCTCCTTGAAAAAGTTGCGCAAAACTCATTGCATCGCTGCGGGTTTCTACCCCTAGACCGTGCCGGGCCCGGAGCCCGCCGGCAGGAGCCGCAACCATGCAGAATCCGATCAAGTCTTCCCTCCTTCTTCTCGCGCTCAGCTTCGGCGGAGCAGCCCTCGCCCACGCGCAGGATCCGCAGACCGCGCCGGCCGCCCAGCACCAGCGCAACCCTGAACGCGAAGCCAAAATGCTGTCGAAGAGGCTTGGCCTTTCCTCCGACCAGACCGCACAGATCGAGCCCATTCTCGCCGCACGCGAGCAGCGCGTCCAGACGCTGATGGCCACACCCAACCTCGACCACAAGACGCTGCACCAGCAGCGCCGCGCCATCATGGAAGACACCGACGGCAAGCTGAACGCCATCCTGACCCCCGCGCAGCAGGAGCAGTTCGCTGCGCTCAAGGCGAAACGCCGCCATGGCCATGCCGGCGAAACTGCTCCCAACCCGAACGCCTGAGGCATGCCGGAGCGAGGATCTGCGGCCGGGGTCGCACCGGGAAGGTTCCCGGCGGACCGCGGCCGAACCAGCTTGAATACCCAAATCCACCTCAACCCCTCGTAGACTGGTGAGATGGATAAGTTTGTCGTGCGCGGGGGCAATCCCCTGCTCGGAACCATCAAGGTTTCCGGAGCCAAAAATTCCGCCCTGCCCTGCATGGCTGCGGCCATTCTGACCGAAGACGAGGTCATCCTCGAAAACATTCCGCAGGTGCGCGATATCGAAACCGAACGCCGGCTGCTCGAAAGCATGGGCGCCGAGGTCCAGCTAGGCTACGGGCGCGCGCAACACCGCACGCATATCAAGTGTGCCGTACTCTCGGATCCGGTCGCGAAGTACGAGATCGTGAAGACGATGCGGGCCAGTTCGCTGGTGCTCGGCCCGCTCATCGCCCGCACGGGCATCGCGCGCGTCGCCATGCCCGGCGGCTGCGCGATCGGTGGGCGGCCCATCGATCTACACCTGAAGGCCCTCGAAGCCATGGGGGCAACGATCACCCAGGACCACGGCTACCTGGAAGCGCGCACTCCGAACGACGGCAAAGCCCGGCTTCGCGGGGCGCACATTCTGTTCGACAAGATCACCGTGACCGGCACTGAAGACATCCTGATGGCCGCCGTGCTGGCCGACGGCCAGACGGTGCTTGAAAACTGCGCACGCGAGCCGGAGGTGACCGACCTTGCCCGCATGCTCACCGCCATGGGCGCGCAGATCGAAGGCGCCGGCACCTCCACGATCACGGTGAAAGGCGTGGCAAAATTGCACGGCGCGCGCCACCGCATCAACCCCGACCGCATCGAGGCCGGCACTTTCCTGATCGCCGGCGCCATCTCCGGCGGCGACCTCAATGTCGACTGCTGCGATCCCTCGCACCTGGGCGCTGTGATCGCCAAGCTCGAAGAGTGCGGCGCGCGCATCGACGTCTCCAAGGACCACATCCGCATCCGCTCCGAAGGCAAACTGAAGGCGGCGGACATCTCAACCGAAGAGTACCCGGGCTTCCCAACCGACATGCAGGCGCAATTCATGGCGCTCGCCACGCAGGCCGAAGGCACAACGAACGTCACGGAAAACATCTTTGAGAATCGCTTCATGCATGTGCAGGAACTCAACCGCATGGGCGCGAACATCAATGTGCAGGGCCGCACCGCGACCATCCGCGGCGGCACCCCGTTGCAGTCGGCGGCGGTCATGTGCTCGGACCTGCGCGCTTCGGCCTCGCTGGTGCTGGCGGCGATGGTGGCCGAAGGCGAAACCATCCTGGACCGCGTTTACCACATCGATCGCGGCTACGAGCGTATTGAGGAGAAGCTGCGCGGCGTCGGCGCCCAGATTCGCCGCATGGGCGACGTCTTCGGCAAACGCTGAACAAAGCGCGGCCATATACGGCTGACTTCGCGAAAGAGCCCCGGCACGATGCCGGGGCTCTTTCGGTTTGCGGCGGCCGGAAGCTCAGAAGGTGAACTTGAGGCTGCCCTGGAAGATGCGCGACTGCGAACCCGTTGCGATCGCCGATACTTGCCCGAACGAACTGGTCGAAGACAGGTTGGTTGACGGCGTGGAGAAGTTCGGGTGATTGAGCACGTTGAAGCACTCCAGCCGCAGCGTCGTGTTCAGGCGCTCGTAGATGGGGAAGATGCGCGAGATCTGCGCATCGAACTGGTAGTTGGGGCGGCCGCGGAAGGCGTTGCGGCCGACGTTGCCATAGGTTCCCGGAGCGATGCAGGTGGCCGAGCAGAACGCCGCCGGATTCAGGTAATTGCGATTCGCTGCACCCGACCCGGAACGCAGTTGCCCGTTCAGGTACACCGGGACGCCCGGCACAAGGCTGGGCCGGTCGTTGCCTACGTCGGTCAACGAATTGTCGACGCCGGCGGTGACTGTGAACGGCGCGCCGCTCAGGATGTGCGCCAGAGGCGCCACCTCCCAGCCGTTGACAACGCCGCGGACGAGTCGATTCCCGATTGGGAAGCGGCTTTCGACAATCAGCACCACGTTCTCGATGTGGCGGTAATCCGATCCGCACGGTGCGTAATCCATCGCTGGATTGTTGGGGTTCTGGACCGTGGTTCCGGCCAGGTCGCCCTGCGCATCCTCCTCGTTCAGGCACTTCGAATACGTCCAGTTCGCGAGCAGGCTGAAGCTGGACGAAAGCCGGTGCTGCACGGTCGTGACGAGTCCGTGGTAGTTGCCCGTGCCCTCATCTCCTACCAGCACCGAACCTCCGCCGCCGCCCAGGTACTGGTCGCCCTGCAGCGGGTTGGCGATCGTCAAGGCGAAGCGCTGACGTTGATTCGCTACAGTGGAGCATGGCGTTCCCGCAGCGCCGGCCGGTTTGCCAGCCGGGCCGGTCAGCACCAGTCCAGGGCAGCCGGTTCCCGCAGCGTTCTGCACGCCGGGGATGTAAACCGCCGGGCTCAGCGGCAGGCCGAGCGGCACATGGCTGGTCTTGTTGCCGATGTAGTCGAGTTGAAGCTGCCAGCCATGGCTGAACTGGTGCTGCACGCTCAGCGTCCACTGCGTCGTGCTCGACGGCTTGAATTGCGCGGGCAGCACGATGTACTGCGATTGCGCAAAGAACTGCGCGTTCGCAGCGGTGGGCACGGCCGGCTGGGGGAAGGGATCGGTCGTGATGGAGCCGACGGACCAGGGATTCGCGAAGCTGATCGGCCCGGAGGTCGCCGTCTGGGTCTGGCTGATGGCGGTGGCGAACGGCGGATTCTGCTGTGTGCGCTGCCCGGTGAAGAAGTTCACCTCGTCGTAGATGAACTCGGCGCCGGCACGGATGACCGTCTTGCCATTGCCGTTCACGTCATAGGCCGCGCCGATATTAGGCGAAAACTGCCAGGGTGAGTTCTTCGTGAACTGCCGCGGAACACCCGCATCACCGTAGAAGAACGTACCGGCCGGAGCCGTCGGATACACGGTGCTGACCTTGTTGGCCAGGAAAGCCGCCATGTCGAACGTCGTGCCGCGATTGAAGACGTCCACCGGGATGTACTCCGGCGACCAGCGAATGCCCGCGACCACCGTAAGCTGCTTGGTGGCGTGGTAGGTGTCCTGGATGTACAGGCTGGGCATATTCCCGCGCAGCGCGTTGCCCTGGTACTTGCTCTGCTGGAAGGCGCTCATCGCACCCAGCAGGAAGTCCAGGTTGTTGTCGCCGGCCTTGGTGCCCCCGTTGGGTCCGTTGGCGCTGTAGTTGCCGCCGAAGGTGAACACGCCATTGGTCTCATACGCGTTCGAAATGTTCAGCTGGTTATGAACGAATTCGCCGCCGAAGACGAACTGGTGCTTGCCCCAAAGCATCGTGATGTCGTCTTCCACCGCAATGAAGTTGTCGTTGAAGTGCGAAACCGAGTTCGTGCCGCCGCCGATGGTGAACTTGCCCGTGACTGCCAGGTAAAGTCCGTTGGGCACCGCCTGGTAGTCCGTCACGCCAAGGTTGTTCGCGTTGATGTCGTTCGCTGGGTAGCCGCGATTGTTGCGACGACGCGACAACGTCAGATGCGCCGAATTCACGGTCTTGGCGCTGATGGCATAATCCTCGCCGATCGTCACGTTCTGAACGCGCTGGAAGTTTCCGGATTGCGTCGTCACGAGGATGTTGTTGGGAAGGAAAAACGGCGGAGCCTGGTAGCCGTCGATGAAGTAGCGGCCATACAGATTGTTCTTGGTGTTCAGGGTGTAGTCGATGCGGCTGACGAACTGGTTGTCGAACGTCTGCAGCGGAATCTGGTAAGTGACGGTGCCCAGCGCATCGCTCGCGGCCGGCAGGTACTTGACCAACGCCAGCGCCTGCGGGCTGAACAGCGCCGGGTTGATCATGTTGCCGGGCAGAGCGGCACCTGTCAGCGGATTGACGAGAGCGGTCTTGGGGTCGCTGGCCGAGAAATCGCCTTGGAGGTTAGCCGCCGTCGGAACGAACGCGGTGACCGGGTTCTGCGACTGCGACGCGACGGTGCGCTGATATCCGGCGAACCCGAACAGCTTGTCCCGCAGGATGCGTCCGCCGAACGTTCCGCCGAACTGGTTCTGATGCAGGCTGTCCAGCTTCTGCGAATAGAAGCCCGGAGCATTGATGATGTTGTTGCGAATGAACTCGAACGCCGACCCGTGATAGGTATTCGTACCGGAGCGCGTCACCACGTTCACCAGGCCGCCCGAGTGCTCGCCCGATTGCGCACCCAGTGCGGTTGATTCCACCGAGAACTGGCTGACCGCGTCCGGGAAAGGAAACGGCAGGTTGCCGTTCGCCATGTAGTCGTTGTTGTCGCCGCCGTCCAGCTTCCATTGCGTCGTGTTGCCGGCGCTGCCCGCGATCGAAACCGCGATCGTCTGGTAGGAGTACTTGGTGCCGGTAAAGTCGCCGCCGGGCGCCGGTGCCGAACCGCCCGAAAGCGTAATCAGGCCCGTCATCTGGCGGCCATTCAGCGGCATCTCGGTCAGGGTCTGCGAGTCGACCGTCTGCTTGAAGCTGACGTCCTCCGTCTGCAGTGCCAGGCCGTCCGCCTGCACCTCCACACGCTGATCCTGGGTGCCCACCGTCATCTTGATGTTGATGGCGATGTTGCTTCCGACTTCCAGCACGTTGCCGGTCTTCTGGTAGGTTTCAAACCCGGGAACTGAGACGCTGACCGTGTAGGTGCCAATCTCGATGTTCGGGAAAACATAGACGCCGCTGGCATCGGTTGCGGCCGTGCGCTTCACCTGGGTGGCGCTTTCCGTGATGGTGACGGCAGCATTGGGAATCACCGCTCCCGTGGCATCCGCGATGGTCCCCTGGATGGTGCCGGTACCCGCAACCTGGGCATGCGCTGAGACCCCCAGGACGAACAAAGCCATGAAAACAAGCGCTTGCAGCAGGCCTGCGGCGCCCTTGTTGGCAGAAAAAATACGGTGCATCGTTTATCGCCTCCGAAGTTTGCAGAACGTGAGACCGCCGGGATCCGGCCCGTATCGTCGAACAACGCAACTCATTCCGTTCGTGTTTGCGTGAAAGGTGTTATCGGAACGCCGCCAAGTAAACTCTGGTCACACCGCACATGTCAAGAGGTCTGACCATCCGAACATCGCACACAAGCGATTCCCTGGGCGTAATCGTTTTTCTTATGGAATAGAAAGAGTTGCGCGTGCGTAAGAAAATCCGCACCCTTGGCAGGCCGATTCGCGTGGCGGATTTCTGTCCCGGGATACTCACAGGAGGCGGTCCGCGCGATCTTTAGCGGCAGCAACACGCTCTGTTTTGCGGGTGGGAGATGGTGCAGCAGCTCGGGCGGGAGAGCCCCGGGGACGGGTCTCTCCCTCTTGGCGTGGTGCCGGTGCAATCGACAAGAGCACTCAGGTCAGGCGATGCTGCCGCTCCTTCAGTTCGAGCAGCAGCGTCTCAATCTGGTCGTTCTGCTCGATGGTTGCAAAACGGTCGTCGAGCGACTCGGATGCGACGACGTTGACGATCGTGCGTGCGGCACGTCCGCGGGCGCCCGCTTCATCCACCTTCTCGGCCAGCCGCGTAAGCTTCGATTGGCTGCTTCCGTTTGCGATCATCGCCTGCGCGGACGATGCCTTCTGCATGGCGCGGTTGCGGCGCAGCTCCGCCGTCAACATTTCGACCCGGGCCTGGGTCTCGGTCAGCTTTTGCTGCAGGCGCGTGTAGGCGGCGCGCAAGGTATCCGCCTCGGACGCCTGGTCGGCGTGCTGCTGCGCCAGCCCTTCTGCCATGCGCTGGTGCGAAAGCGCACGTTCCAGCGCGGCGCGCGCCAGGTCATCCTGCTGCTTGCCGACCGCGGCTTCGGCGCGCCGCACCCACTGCGCATGCGCTTCCTCCTGCTCCGCCTTCTTCTTCGCCAGCAGATGCTGATCCGCGATTGCGATCGCTACCTGCGTCTTTACCTGGATGAGCTGATTTTCCATATCCAGCAGAAGCTGTTTGGCGAGCTTTTCCGGATCTTCCGCCTTGTCCAGAAGATCATTGATGTTTGCACGAACCAGCGTTGAAACGCGTTCCAGCAGTGCCATGGTGTTGCCCCTTTCGTGTTGCTTGCTTAGAAGCGGCGGCCGGTGAAGATGCGATCCAGCGCAACGAGCGCGAGGATGGTGAACAAGCCGCCGCCGCGATGATGCCGGCATCCATAGCCGTACCGATTGCCCCAGCCGCCACCGTAACCGAAGCCGTTGCCCAGACCGTATCCGTTGCCGTAGCCCCCGAAGAAGCGAGCCCGGCGTGCGACGCGGAACGGCAACGTGATCAGGCGTACAAGAACAATGACAGCGACGATGGCAAGTATCAGGAGAGTCATGGTGGTCTTTCGCTCCACAGAAGTGCAGGTTGTGAGTTGTGGTTGAGGGACCTCCATCCTTCGCGCCGCTCGATTGCGCGCGTTGGATGGAGGTACCCGGGGATTACTTCGTCTCGTCGTTGGCCGGTGCGCCGTCCGTGCGCGGCTTCATGGCCTTCACGTTCGACATCAGGTCGCTCATCTTCATGCCGCTCAGCGCTTCGAACAACGCCGGCACCTGCGCCGCGATCTTCGTCATCTCGCCCGTCAGCTTGTTCGCGCCGGTGTGCTCGTCGTCGCCGGTCGAGACGATGGTGATCTTGTCCACCTTCGCCAGCGGCTCGGCCATGGCGCGAACCACATCCGCCATGTTGGTGATCAGCTTGTCGACGACCGCGGCCTGCGTCCACTCCTGGTAGGCCTCGGCCTTCACGTTCATCGCCTTGGCTTCGGCCTCGCCCTTCTGGAAGATGATGTCGGCCTCCGCCTCACCCTGCAGGCGCGTGATGGCGCCTGCGCCTCGCCCTGCACGCGCGTGCGGCAGCCGCACGGCCTTCAGCCTCGATCGTGAGCCGAGCCTTCTCGGCGTCGGCGATGTTGCTGAATGCGCCGCGCCTCGATCTCCGAGCCCTTCAGGATCGGTCGCGATCAGCTCCTCCTCGTGGCGCAGGATCTCGGCCTCCTGCACCTTGACCTGCGCTCCTTCTCGATCTGCAGCACCTTCACCTGCTCGGCGACGACCTGCTGCTGCATCACGTTGGTCTGCAGCTCGTACGCCTTGTCGGCCTGCGCCTCCTGGCGCGCGCGACTGCTCGGTAAACTGCGCCTTCTGGATGTCGAGGTCGCGCTGCGCCTCGGCCTGCTTGCCCAGCGA
Organism: uncultured Gammaproteobacteria bacterium; assembly: GCA_963744015.1. Lineage (GTDB taxonomy): Bacteria > Acidobacteriota > Terriglobia > Terriglobales > Acidobacteriaceae > Edaphobacter. The sequence continues at coordinate 409,029 of CAVUSA010000004.1, read as the reverse complement.
CGCCGTCTCCGCGATCACGCGCTCCTGGTCCGCGGCGGCCTTCGCGATCGCCGCTTCGCGCAGCGCATTGGCGCGGCGAATCGCCGTATCGCGCTCGGCTTCCGCCGACGCAATCTCCGCGTCGCGCTTGATGCGCGCCACGTCCGGCCGGCCCATGTTGGTGATGTACTCGTTCTTGTCGCGCACCTCGCGGATGGTGAAGCTGATCACCTCGAGCCCCATCTTGCGCATGTCGTCCATGCAGGTGGCGCGCATGCGCTCGGCCACCATCTCCGGCTCCTTGACGATCTGCTCGACCGTGAGCTGGCCGATGATGCCGCGCAGATGGCCTTCCATCACCAGGCGGATCAGGCCTTCGCGCTGGTCGGGCGACTTCGAAAGAAACTGCTCGGCCGCGGTCAGGATGCGACTCATCATCCGAGCGCACCTTGATCTGCGCGACCGCTTCGACCGTCACCGCGACGCCCTGCTTGGTGTAGAGATCCTGCTGCGGCGCCACGTCGAAGCTCATCAGCTCCAGCGTGAGCTCGCGGTAGGTCTCGACGACCGGGAAGATGACTGCTCCGCCCGACTTGATGACGCGCGGTTTACGCAAGCCGATAGACGATGATGGCCTGGTTCGGCCCGGCTTTGCGAAACATCCGGGCAATGCTGCACCATCAGGAAAAGAAGCGCGACAATTCCAAGACCAACAAAAATCAAAACGAGGGAGTTCATGGACTTTCCTTCTCTTGCACAGGCTGAAGGTTCTGGTTTGCTATCCCGAGCGCTCAACGTTGACGCCCGTCATTCTGGCGCAGCCAGAATCCCTGTTGTCGCTCGCCTTCAATGCGGGACCGCATCATGGCTGAGCCTCCTTGCTCCACCGCGTCACCTCATCGAGCGGGCTGACATACGCGATGCCCTTGGCGTACCGCAGCACGACCACCTCCGTGCCGCGCGGGATGGCATCGCCGTTCTCGCTGCGGGCTGGCAGCGCCGCGCCGTGCGCCCGTCTGCGAGAAAAGAATCTCGCCCGTGCCGCCCTCGCGTATCGCGTCGGAGACGCGCCCCACCACGCCATCCATGCGCGTGTCCTCGGGCTGAAGGACCCGCTCACGCGGCAGCAGAAGCGGAAGAGCAGCAGCATACATCACGCTCGCCCCGGCCAGTCCGGCAAGAATCGCGAGCCAGCAGCACCAAGCGGGAACGCTAACGGGCTGTAGTTGTGCAGCAGGTACCCTGCGCCGCCGAACAAGCACAGAAATGCCGGCAGCGTAAGCCGTTCACCGCCGAAAGCGCGCCGCCCTGCATGCGCATGGTGCGTGTGGGCATGCACGTGGAAGTGGCCGAAGTGGAAGCGGCCCAGGCCGGTAAAAGCCGCCAGCACGCTGAGCACAAATCCCAGAACGAAACAAATGAGGTAAAAAGTGATCATTTCGTAGCCCTCTTTCCGCGGGCCTTCTTCTCGTTTGCTCACAACATTGCGCGCTGGAAGTCTGCAGGCGGCGGGTTCAGCACCAGCGCTCAAGCCGGTCGACCAGCGCGGGCGTCTTCAGGATGGACTCGAGCAGCACAGGCAGCCGCGCGAATCCTCGTGGTGCGCCAGCGCCAGCAGCGCGCGGCAAAGCTCCGGATCACGGCGGCCGAAGCGTTCCGCCCCGGCCACCAGCCACAGGTCAAGCTGTCTTCCAGGATCTCCACCGTGCGCAGCTCGGCCTGAAAGTTTTCAGGGTCTTCCACCAGGTAGCCCGGATGCACCTTGAAGAACCGCGCCAGCAGCAGCCGCGTCGTGTTGGTCAGGTGCGGTCGCGCGCCCGATTCGATCTGCGACAGGTAGGACTGCGAGATCCCCTTGCCGCGGGTCTCCTCGGCGATCGCCCGCACCAGCTCCTGCTGGGTCATCGCGCGATCCAACCCGCGCAACGAACCTTCCACCTCGCGCAGGTACCGTATTTTCTCTGCCAGCTTCATCGCGCCTCGTATGATTATTGCGATCTGCAATAACACTATTACGATTTGCGATATCCGTCAAGAGGAAAGTGCAGAGTGTGAGATGCCCCAGCATTGCCTGAGCACGGGAAACCCCTTTCTAGAGTCGCTTCGTGTAGAGCCACGCATCCACGCCCGGGGCGTAGAACGAGGGCTCGCGCTTCAGGCGTCCGTAGCCAACAACCTGGTAGAAGGCGACGGCATTGCGGTTGCCGGTATGCACATGGAGGCTCATTGCGATGGCTCCGTGCTCACGCGCCTCGGCCTCGGCACGCAGCATCAGCGCACGCGCGACGCCTTGGCGGCGAAACGTGGGGTGCACGTCGAGAGTGACCACGTAGCCCTGGTCTTCCATGCAACGATCCACGATGAGGAATCCAGCGAGTTCGGCCGCACTCTCGGCCAGAATCACATCGGCCCCGGGCTGGGTCGCGAACCGGCGCATCGATCGCAGGTCGAAGGCGAAAGGTTCCTTGAAACACAGCCGATCAAGCGCATACATCCGCGGCAAGTCCCCGGGAAGTCCGCGACGAAGCATCACCGCATCCATAGCCATAAACCGGCAAAACGATGAAACAACTTCGGGCAGCCCCGCGAAGACTCGCAGGACTGCCCGAATTCACAGGACGAGGTTAGGGACGGTTACCGATGCTTCCCGGTGTTCCCTCCGTCCGGGTCAGTTGGTTGACGAGCGGAGTCAGCACAGGCGCCGCGACTCCGGACAGGAATTCGAGCGAGTTGCCCGAGACCTTGAGCCACAGGTTGCCCGAAGGATCGATGACGCCGCCCTTGGTCGTACCCAGGCTGAAGTTGCTGGCAAAGCCCGGCGTGGAGTTCGCGGAGGGCGAAAGCACAGCGGTTCCCTGGGCAGTATTGAGCGAATCCGAACCTGAGCCAACCGTGATGAAGCTGGGCCCGAACTCCGAGACTCCCGAGGTCGCGCTGGTTCCATTCGTGACCCAGATGTTGCCCGCGCCGTCGATGGCCACACCTGTCGGCGTCGTCAAACCGCCGGTGCCGACCGGCACCGAGGTCACGATGGGTGTGGCCGGGCCGGTTTGCAGATCGACATAAGCAAGCTCGGTCGTCGCGGCTGCAGAGTTCGTTCCGGTGATCCACTGGTTCCCCAGCGGATCGACAGCTCCGTAATTGGCGCACTGACCTGCGGGCAGCGCGATATTCGGGGGCGTGGTCGTGGGCGTTACGGGTTGCGCAGCATCGCCAGCCGCATTGTTGCGGTTCAAAGTCTGTGACGCTGTCGTCGAGCAGGTCGCGGTATTCAATGTAATGGGTTGCGTAGCCCGACTGATCGACGGCAATGCCCTGGAAGTAGCCGGTCGCGCGTCCGCCACCTTCGTTCAGCTGGGTGTAGCCCCCGCCGGCGAACGGCATGGAGCTGGTATAGAACCGAGCCGTAAAGGGCTCATCGTTGAGGAACATATCGCTGTTTGCACCGAATGCGACAGTGTAAACGGCAGATCCACTCAGGATGCCGACGCCCGCCCCGCTGGCCGAGCCGGCCGGCACTTCGGCAATCATTCCGAGCGGGACCGTGACCGAACCGGAGGTGATACTTGCGGGCGTGATGGCAGGTGCATTCTGCCCGAAGTACACATTGCCGGCCGGATCAATCGCCAGCCCGTCCTGTCTTCCGTACCCTAGCGCAACGCCGGTCTGTCCGGGGTACGCGAGAGGATCAGGAGACATTGGTCTGCACGAAGTTCAGCGTCTCAGCCGGCACGTTCACCGCCGTCGGACCGCTCAGCAGATATTGACCGGAGATGTTGAATTCGTTGATCGGGCTGACGGTTCCGTATCCGCTGCCGCCGCCAGTCCAGATGTTCCCGGTTGCGTCGATCGCGATCGAAGTGGGGATCATGGCGAGCCGGGTGCCCGCCGCGTTGTACAGCGACCACTTCACCGGCACAGTCCAGTCATAGAAGGTCGGCGTCGTGGTAGTGGCAGAGCAGGCGTAGGTCGGTTGGAACGGCGCCGCCGAGGTGACATAGTTGACGCACTGCCAGTAGGGCGCCGCCGCAAACGAGTGTGCCGGCATGGTGAGCCCCGCCGGATTGGTCGCGAGGTAGTATGCCATCTGCAGTGTGTCGATCGGCGTCGCCGAGCCGCTCGGAGTCGTGTCCGCTGCCAGATTCGAGCAGGTACCCGGTCCCCCGCTGGAGTTCACGCAGGAGGAAAGCACATCGCCCATGGTATTGAGCTTCTGCGCGTCCGGCTGCACCAGCACGGTGTACGCGGTCCCGTTGACCGTGCTGGCGACACCGAACGGAGTGCTATTCGAAGCAGCCGTGCCGCCGGAGATGTTCACCAGGTTGATGACGCTGGCGAACGCGTTGGCCAGCCCGATGGAATTGGTCGAAGGCGCGCCGATATTCCATGGCGCGTTCGCGGTCGAAGTCAGCGTGGGCTCCGTGCCCGACGTATTGATCTTCATGAACTGCTGCAGCGCCGTCACGCTGGCAGCCGTCGTCACTTCGTTGACCACCACAAAGGCTGTGCCGGTCGTGGAAGGAACGCAGGGCGTCGGCAAAGCGGCCATCATGGACGCGTTGGCATTGCTGACCGTGCCATAGGTCCCGCCCAGACCAGGGTTGCCGCCCGTTGCGGTGACATACAGGTATTGTCCGGCGGTGCACTTTGAGGTGGTCGAGTTGTAGTAGGTCGCGGTGCCGCTTTCACTGTTCGCGGCCACGTCGGAGGAGGTAAAGCTGGCCGTAAAGCTGGTCGGCGTCGCGGCCAGGACCGTGACCTCCTGCCCGTTCAGGAACGTGCTGGTGGCAAAGCCCGCCAACACCACGGTCTGGCCGGTCGAGTACGTGCCTGCCGTGCTGGTCGTGAAGGTCGCCACGTTCCCCGAGATCGCGTAGCCCGTGATATTGGTCACGGTCGCGGGATTCAGGTTGAAGTTGCCCAGCGCGTCGCTCATCGTGCTGGCAACCGCCACGGCTCCGGTTCCGTACCCGCCACCGGACGCCGGTGCGCCGGCAGCCCACATGGTGATCACTGCCCCGCTCACCGGCTGCTGCCCTCCGTGCACATTGCCGGTGAAGCTGGCGTGCTGCAGCTTGGCACCCGTACCCAGGCTAGCTCCGGAAGTATTCAGGTTGGCCCCGTTCAACGCGCATCCGGTAAGGGCTAAGGTCAAAACTCCAGAAACAAGGGGAAAAGCAGCGGAACGCAGGGGAACACAACCAACCATCGGAACCTCAACAGTATGAAATTATTTCGAAATGGAAACAGAAGACGCGACTGAGAGTATCCACCCGTGGTGACACTGTCAACGGATTTCGGAGCCGCGGGCTCGCCGGGGCGCCGTGTGCGCCTCTCCTGACAGCTTACGCAGAGACGGTGAAGGTATCTTCGGTGCGCGTCACGGCGCGGTACAGCGTGTCGCGCTCGAACGGAACGCGCCCCGCCTCGGTAATCAGCCGCACCAGGTCCGCGCGCCGCATTCCCTGCGGAGTCGTCGCGCCGGCATCGTGGTAGATCTTCTCTTCCACCACCGTGCCGTCGATATCGTCCGCGCCGAAGCGCAGCGAAATCTGCGCCATCTTCGGCGTCACCATCTGCCAGTAGCTCTTGATGTGGGCGAAGTTGTCCAGCATCAGCCGGCCCACCGCGATCTGCCGCATATCCAGCATGCCGGTCGACTTCGGAATGTGCGCCAGCGCGGTGTTGTCCGGATGAAACGTCAGCGGAATAAAGGTCTGGAAGCCGCCGGTCTCATCCTGCACCGCGCGCAGCTCGCAGCAGGTGGTCCACGCGGTCCTCGATCGTTCTCGACGTGCCCGTAAAGCATGGTCGCGTTCGAGCGGAAGCCCATCGTGTGCGCCATCCGCGCCGTCTCCAGCCACTCGCCGCCGTCGATCTTGTGGTCGCAGATGATGTGCCGCACGCGGTCCGCGAAGATCTCCGCACCGCCGCCCGGGCATGGAGTCCACACCCGCCGCCTTCATCTGCGCCAAGCGCTTCGGGAATCGACATCTTGCCGCGCTTGGCGAGGAAGGCAATCTCCACCATGGTGAAGGCCTTGATGTGGACCTTGGGATAGCGCTCCTTCAGCCCGCGCACCAGGTCCATGAAGTATTCAAACGGCAGATCCGGATGCAGGCCGCCAACGATGTGGAACTCCGTCACCGCCTCGGTAATATCCCTCGCCGGCCGTCTCCCACGCCTCTTCGAGCGCCATGGTGTAGGTGTCGGCCTCGCCCTTCTTGCGGCCGAAGGCGCACAGCCGGCAGGACGCCACGCAGACGTTGGTCGGATTGATGTGGCGATTCACGTTGAAGTAGGCAATGTCGCCGTGCATGCGCTCGCGCACCAGGTTGGCCATCCAGCCCACGGCGAGGATGTCGCCGCTGCGATACAGCGCGACGCCATCGTCGAAGTCAAGCCGCTCGCCCGCGACGACCTTTTCGGCGATAGGTTCGAGCGCCGCATCGTCGGTCTGGAACGAGTGGCGCGGCCGTTGGGCAGAGCTGAGCGCGGTTACCATGACTTCATTCTATTCCCGAGTTTGTTTGCTCACCACGGCGCGGGCCGCGTCCACCTCGGCCTGCGCCGGCGGAGCCATCGGCGAGGCGAGCATGCGCGGCTGCACGACGACGCCGTCGTACAGCGTAGCCGCGACAAGGTGATCCCCCATCGGCCGTGCGAACCGGAGGCTCCAGCCCGTTTCATTCACGGCAACATGCATCTGCGGCAGTGAAACCGTGAAGACCACGCTGCTGTTTCCGTTGGTGGTGATGGCAATGCGATCGGAGTCGAGATCGTAGTAAATGCTGTTCACGGAGGCGACCCGCAGGTTCTGCGGAACGCTCCAGGAAGCGCCGCCGTCAAACGAGACGAAAGCGCCCTCTCTTCCGCCTACCCAGATGTGCCCCGTCGGCTCCACCGCAATGGCTGTTACCTCGGTCAGGGTATCCGGCAGGCGAACCGACGCCCATTGACCACCCGAGTCCTGCGAGAGTGAAATCTCGTTCCGGGAAGCGATGACAACATTCTTCTTCGCCGCCGCAACATACCGCCAGCCTGCCGAGCGTCCGGCCGGGTCCGCCACTGGTCCAGGTGACGCCATTATCCGTGCTGCTCAGCAGCCCGATCGACGTTGTCGCCAGCACACGGCTATCCGACGAAGCCATCGCGTACACACTGCCGTCGAATCCGTGGTCCGCAACCTCGGTTTTTGCGGCAGCCGCCCCTTCTTGGGGTTAAGTGCCGGCTTCACAGGCGCCTTGGCAGACGCCAGCTTCCCACGCGCCGCAGCCGCGGTCCGGGTCCTGGCAGAAGCGGCCTGAGCATGGGTGACGACCGGCTTCCGGGCGTTCGCTGCCCCTTTCCCCGCACTCGGCCGCGGTGACGCCGGACCCCGCGCACTCGCCTTTTTCAGAGCGGCTGGAGGTGGCGCAGCAGAGGGAGCCGCCTCCACCCGCATCCACGTCTCCGAGCCTGCGTCCAGACGGAACAGGCCGTGCGCCGTCCCGGCGATCATCGTGCCATCGGGCGCCTGCCCCAGCGAGAACACATCCCGCCCTCCGAGTCCGTCGCTGCGCTGCACCCAGTTCTGCCCCCCGTTGTCGCTCTCGAAGACGCCTCCCCAGTCCTTGTCGTTTACCACGCCCACGAACAGGGCCGAGGGACGGTGTGCTGTCGCGCTTCATCGCAGTGATCTGCCGCGCGGAGAATCCGTTGTTTGACGAATGAAAGGTGTCGCCACCGTCGTCCGAGGCCATGACGCCGCCGCGATCCGTCGCAATCAAGACGTGCTTGGGGTCGTCCAGGTTGACAGCCACGTCGTTGACGATGAGTTCGGGCCCGGTGATTCGGTTCCAGGTCTTGCCCAGCGTCCTCGGAGCGGTACAGCCCTTCCGTCGTTCCTGCGAAGACGGTTTCCAGCCGGTGCGGATCTTGCGAGCAGCTTGCGCGTCCGGCGCGCAGACGAAGGAATTCCCTGCACTTTATGGAACATGAGGCCGGCATTCGTCGCTCTTGTAAATGCCCGAGCAGGCGCTGGCATAGACGGTTTTTGGCTCCACCGGATCGACGATGATCGAGAACACGTCCGAGTCATCGATCATCCCCTGCTTACCCGATGTTTTCCCAATGCGCCCCCGCCGTCGGTCGTCTTCCATGGCAGGTGCCAGGTGCCGGCATAGATCGTGTCGGGGTCCTGCGGGTCGATCGCCACCGACTGGATGTTATGGATCTCCTTGTTCTCTTCAGGGCTGATGCGGCTTCCAGCGCTGCCCTCCGTCGGTCGAGCGAAATACACCCTGCAAGGTGCCCGCAACCAGCATCTTCGCGTCGGAGGACGGAGACGGTGAGCGCCAGCACAGACTGTCCGCGCATCTCCGGCCTGGATCGTCCACGTCGCGCCCGCGTCCCAGCTAATATAGATGCCGCCATCGGGATGGTCGATGACCCAGGCGCCGACGACCAGGTGACGTGGATTCTGCGCGTCTACCACGATGGAATCCAGCACCAGGTCGTCGCGTTTTCCGATCTGCGCCAGCCGGACCCAGTCGTTGCCCGCATCGCGCGACTCGTAAATCCAGCCGTTCGCTGTTCCCAGGAAGAGATGATTGTGGTTGTTCGGGTCGGGCGCAATTCGTCGCGCATCTCCGCCGTCGGGCCCGAAGGGAGCCCAGCGCATCGGCGCCGGCGGTAAAGCCCACGCGGCCACCTGCAATGCGAGCGCCAACACAACGCCGCGTCGAACGAGCCTCAAAGACATCAATCGATCCGTCCCATCTTTATCATACGAAGTTTGATCCACATCCAGATGGTCGAGTAGCGGCCAGGGTATCGACCTCGGTGCGCCCGGTACTCGCGCTTGAAGGTTAGACGCAAATTTCGGTGACGAGGAGTCCTCAAACACAAAGGCTGACTGAGCCGGAGCTCAGTCAGCCTTGGTGTTACACCGCGGAAGGGGTTAGCCCTTCTTGTGGTGGTGCTTCTTCTTGGCAGCTACGGCCTTGCGGGGCTGAGCGTTAACCGTGCTCTCATCCACAGGGGTTGCGGTGATGGCGGAGGTATCGGCGCCCGCGGGAACCAGGACCGTCGTGACCGTCTTGCCGTCGTCGGAGCCGGTGAAGACCTTGACGCGGGAAGGATCGATACCCTTCTCCTTGACCAGGTAATCCTTGGTGTTGACGGCGCGCTCAGCGGCGAACTTCGCGTCGGCCTTCCGCTTGCTGCGTCTTCTCCGCGGCAGTGGCGTTGCCGATGATGTCCAGCGTGGCATCGGTCGAGCGCTGCAGGGCCAGTGCGAGGTCATCGAGGCAGGCCTTGCCCTCGTTGTCCACACGGGTCGGACGCTTTGCGTCGCGGTCGAAGTCGACCGAGCAGAGGTTCTGCGTGGTCGGCTTGCGGAGCGGCGGCGGCTGCGGCGGCTGGTTGACAGAGACCGTGGTCATCGGCGAGTCGCCGTCTTGCCGTTGTCGTCAACAACGTTGCAGGTGACGGTGATCGTGGTTCCACCCGAACGCCGGAGGTCGACAGGGTTGCCGAGCTGGTCGTGCCGCTGACGCTGCCAGCCGAAGCGCTGTAGCTGTAGGTCAGAGGACGATTCTGCGGGCTCATGCCCATCGCAGTGATGGTCGAGGAACCACCGAGGTCGACCGTCGAGGGGCTGGCCGAGCAGCTGATGGTCGGCGGCTCGAACGGCTTGACCGTGAAGTCGGCCGAGCAATCCGCCATCTGGCCGGGCTTCATGCCCTCGCGAGACATGACCCTTGACCGTGTAGGTTCCAGGAGCGACGCCCTTGGTGTCCACGTTCGCGGTCGCTGCTGGTGCCGGAGATCGTGCCGCCGGTCGAGGACCAGGTGTAGGTCGCCGGTCTTCTTCGGGTTCAGGTTCATCGCCGTGCCGGTCACCGTGACGGGGTCGCCCGGGAAGACCGAAGTCGGGCGCAACCGCGCAGGCATAGGTGACCGGCGGCGGCGGGATGATGTGGCCGAAGTGCATCACGATACCGGTGCTCGAGATCGACGCCGACGAGGTTCGCGCGGCCGCCCAGGACGCCGCCGGTCGGGATCGTGCGTCGCCGGGCCGTAGTCGGCGTGGATGTAGCGGTAGTCAGCCTCGAACAGGCGCAGCGAGAAGCGATTGTCAAAGAACGGCAGATCGTAGTCCATACCGCCGCCGGCCGTCAGGGTCGGGCCCCACGTGTAGGGCTCATGCTCGATACGCGCGGGCATTTCGCTGTTCGGTCCGCCCAGGCGTGCGCCGCCCACGAGGCCGTGCGCGAAGAGCGTGAAGTTCTGCATGGGCGCGCGAACGATCAGACCGGCGCTGACGCTGTACAGGCCGTCGTTGTTGCCGTCCGGATGCGCAACGAAATTGATCTTCGCCGCCGACATACTTGTTGAAGTAGTAGCGCCGCTGACCGATCGCGCCGTCGTTGACCGACGAATAGTTGATACCGGCGGCTTCAGCTGGCCATGCGCTCCAAAATAGGAATAGCCCATGAAAATGTCGACGCGCGAAGGGTTAGGCCCCACCGGGGCGGTAGTGCTGGGTGCGGTCTGCGCACTCAGGCTCGCGACTCCAAGGCTGACTGCACATGCAGCCAGTCCGAACCGGCCAATATGACGAAACGGGCGATAAACCATTCGACTTCCTCCGCGAAAAATATCTTCAATGCTTCGCAAACTCTTGTACAACGACGTTCGTTTGTTGATGGTCCAACAAAGTTTACAGCAGTTGACTCAACTCGCTGCAACAAAATAAACTGTCCGTCAAACTTCTCAACACTCTATCAGCGTCTCAAATTGAGCGACTGTGCTGAATGTTTCGCCGAACCTCAGCAGTTATTACTCCTCACTGCGGGCGATGCCTTCCAACATCCATACGCGCTCAACTCAGGTTCAACGTGCGCCGCATCGTACCCCGCTCGCTCTGAATCTTCTCCTGCAGCAACGTGATCGCGTACAGCAGCTGCTCCGGACGCGGCGGGCATCCGGGCACATAAATGTCCACCGGGATGATCTGGTTGACGCCCTGCAGCAGCGCATAGTTGTTGAAAACGCCGCCCGAAGTGGCGCACGCGCCCATCGAGATCACCCACTTCGGCTCCGGCATCTGCTCGTAAAGCCGGCGGATCACCGGCGCCATCTTCTGCGAGACGCGTCCGGCGATGATCATCAGGTCGCTCTGCCGCGGCGAGGGGCGAAACACCTCCGCGCCGAAGCGCGCGATGTCGTACCGCGAGCCGCCCATCGACATCATCTCGATCGCGCAGCACGCCAGGCCGAAGGTCATCGGCCAGACCGAATTCTTGCGAACCCAGTTGATCGCCGCATCCAGCGACGCCAGCACGATGCCTTCCGGCTGGTCGTACCCCCAGCTCACCTCGCGCAGTTTTTCGCGGTTGTCGACCGAACTGTCGAGCGCGCCGAAGAAGTACCGGTCCTTCTGTCCCTGCGCCTTGCCGTCACCTTGGACCGGGCGCCCGTTGCTGGTTGTTTCTTGTGCAGGTGTGCTCATGTATTGAATATATGTCGCTTTACGGGCGAAGCCCAATTGCCCGTGGTACAAAATCGAATCACGTGCGGAGGGGGCCCTCACAGCATGGATGCCGCAGGATTGCGGCAGGTTGGTCAGGTTTGCTACAAAAGTGATGCAGCCGGAGCCTCCCTCCTCCGCATCATGCACCGGCGTGGGCCGCAATCGCGGACAGCAGCGCGCCTCGCACCCGTTCCTGCTGCGCGGCGTCAAGCCGTGCGCCACCTTCCGTCAGATAGAAGACATCGATCGCCATCTCGCCTTCCGTGTCCACCAGCGCCACTTCGATATTGCAGCCCTGCTCGGCCAGCGTAAGCGCCAGCGCACGCAGGAGCCCCGGCGTATCCTGCGCAACTACCTGCAGCAGCGTGCTTTGGCTGGACGCGGAATCGTCGAAGTCGATCCGTGTCTCCACCGTGACCTTCGGCGCTACCTTGGCGGCCTCGCCGTCGGCTGGCCAGCATCGCTTCCAGGTCTGCCCTGCCGCCCATCACATCGCGGATGCTCTCGACAAACCGAACCCGCTCTGACTCATTCAGTTCCAGCGTGCGGAATGTGTCCGTAAAGCGGAAGCTGTCCACCACCAGCCCGTGGGCATTTGAAAACGCGTCCGCCGTCACGATGTTCATGCCCCAGGCGGCAAGCACTCCGGCCATGGCGGCAAACAGGCGTGGCCGGTCCCGCGTAATCAGCGTGACTTCACTCAGCCCGGGCGCGTAGCGGAAGTCGATCTGGTTGTCATCCGCTCCCTCGCCTCCCTTTCCAATGCGCGCCGCCATCTCGATATCGGCGCGGATGTGATCCGGCGTCCGCGTCAGCAGGTAGCGCCGCGGAATGCCTTCCAGGAACTCCGCCACCTCCGCCCGCTTTCCGGGAACGAGCGCATGCACGCGATGCATCACGTCGCCCAGATCTGTTTCGGCCACCGAAGCGACGCGCTCCTCGTCGATATTGCGATCCAGGAAGTTCGACGTGGCGATAAACAGGCGCCACAGATTTTCTGCCTTCCATGGAGTCAACGCGTCGGGATGCACGGCCGCGATGTCGGCGTACGTAAAGAGCGTCAGCATGCGCAGGGCTTCGGGCGTGGGCACCCGTGTGGCAAAGCTGCGCACGGTTTCGGCGTCGAAGACGTCGCGCCGCAGCGCCGCCGACATCTCCAGGTGGTTGCGGATGATCTCCAGCACCAGCCCCGCCTCGTAGGGTTCGACTTCCAGCCGCGCCAGCAGGCTTTCGGCCATGCGCGCGGACTCCTGCGCGTGCCCGCTGGTGGCGTGGCCCTTGCCGGTATCGTGCAGCAGCGCCGCCAGGTACAGCAGCTCGGGATGCGGCAGGTCGCGCAGCACCGGGGCGAAACGCGCCGCCCAGGGCTGCTCGGCTGGATTTTGCCGCGCCAGCGCATGCAACGTGTCGATCACCACAAAAGTGTGCTCGTCCACGGTATAGCGGTGGTAGGCATCGCGGATCACCAGCGCGTCGATGCCGTGGAACTCCGGGATCAGCAGTTCGAGGATGCCCAGCGCATGCATGGAACGCAGCGCCCGCCCCGCGTACTCGCCCGTCAGGATGGCTTGCAGATGCCGCCACAGACCGGGTCCGTCTTCCAGGTGCGCGGACAAGATGGGCAGCGCATCTTCCAGCCTCGCCTCGGTGGTACGGGGAAGCTGCGCTCCGGTCTGCGCCATGGTACTGAAAATGGCGAGTACCACCTCGGGATCGTGCGCGGGGTCGCCGCCGCCGCCTGAGGGCGCGTCCAGCGCAATGCGGCTCTGGCGAAGCTCGAACCCGGCGTGGCTGACCGGAACTCTACGCCCCGCGCCGCCGCCCCGAGCCGAACCTGAAAGCGCACGCCGCAACCCGCTCAGCGTTGGCAGCGCCGGCTCGCGCGCCGGGGGGGCAAACTCTTCCGTCGTCTGTGCCACTCGACGCTTGATCGCGCGCGCATGGCGGAAGTACACACGCATCCAGAACGCCGCGTCGATGCTTCGCTGCGCCGTGCCCAGACGCGCTGCGGCTGCCTCATCCTGCGTCTGCCAGTCCAGCGTATTGTCGTCGCGGCTATGGCGGAAGTGCAGGAATACCCGCACCAGCAGCATGAACGCGCGCGCCTCGGCGAACTCGTCGAAGCTTTCTCCACCGGCGTCCGCGCCGCTTCCGCTCAGCCGCGCAAGCCAGGCGCAGACATGCGCGTCGCGCAGACCACCCGGGCACTCCTTGACGTTCGGCTCCAGATGAAAGAGCGTATCGCCGTAGCGGGCATGGCGGGCTGCCGTCACCTCCAGCAGACGCGCCACGATGCGCTTGCGTTCACCCGGAATCAGCTTGGGCACGACCTTCTCTACCAGTTGCGCGGTTACGGCTTCATCACCGGCTACATGCCGGGCGTCCAGCAGCGCCAGCGTAAACTCCACATTTTCGGGGTCGAAACGTCCGCACTCCAGCAACGTACGGGTCATGGGCGAAACCCGCAGCCCGCAATCCCACAGCACCTGGTTCATGCGCTTGATGGCGTCCTTGACGCTGCGCTCCGCCGCCTTCGCGTCCAGCAGAAACATCAGATCCACGTCGGAAAACGGGAACAGTTCGCCGCGCCCATATCCCCCGACGGCAACCAGGCTGATGCCTGTGCGGGCCACTGCGCCCGCGCCGGCGAACTCGCCCCAAAGCGCGCGCACCAGGGCATCGAGCGCTTCCGACCGCGCGTGTACCGCAGCCGTCCCGGCGCTCAGCCGATGCAATCCGGCCAGAAACTCCGCGCGCACCTGCTGCATGCGTTCGTCATAGCTCCGCCGATGCCGCAAGACGGTTTCGCCACCGCCAGGGCTGCCGGCGAGGAGTCCCTCCGCGATGCTGTTCGGGATGCCGTCCTTTTGCATTTCGGGTAAGGCCTCCTCCGCTTCGCCTGATCGTTAGCTGAACCACCTGCCGCTCGCTGCCGCACCACCACCCGGTCACCCCGCAGCCGCCGAAGCACACCCTCCCCCGCCCATTTCGCAGTGCGTTTCGCTTACTCTACACAAGCGTTCACGCAATGCAAAGAATCGAATCCGCCGAGGCCTCCATGAACTCCGAACCGACCGCAACTCTCTTCCGCTGGACCGACCTTCCGCCCGAACAGCTCAATCCCCTGCTCACCCGGCAGTTCGTTTCCAGCGAAAAAGCCACCGTGGGCCGCATCATGCTCCGCAAAGGCTGTGTGGTGCCCGAGCACAGCCACCCCAACGAACAGATCGCACTCATCCTCTCCGGCGCGCTCGAGTTCGTCGTCGCCGGCAAGTCGACCGTCGTCCGGGCGGGCGAGTTCCTCGTCATCCCCCCGGGCATCCCCCACTCCGCCACCGCGCTGGAAGACACCGAGGATATCGACTTCTTCACGCCGCCACGTCAGGACTGGATCGACAAGGACGACAGCTACCTGCGCTGAAGCCTCGCTACGCGGGCCCCATCATTCCGCGGGCCCGCATCCAGGTGGCCAGCAGGTCCGGCCATCCCTTCAGGTCAGGAAAGCCCGGTGCCAGACCCGTTCCGTGCGGACCGTGCTGGAACAGGTGCATCTCCGCCGGCACCTTGTTGGCCACCAGCGCGGAGTAGAACACCACGCTGTTCATGATGGGCACCGTGCCGTCATCTGTCGTGGAGTAGAGAAACGTCGGCGGCGTCTCTTTCGTCACATGCTTCTCTGCCGAAAGCAGATCCACCTGCGCCGGGTCCGCCGACACGCCCAGCAGATTGTTGCGTGAACCCATGTGCGCATAATGCTCGTCCATGGTGATGACCGGATAGGCGAGGATCAGGAAATCCGGACGCGCCGACAGCACTATCGATGGCATCGCCCGTCGGCTGCCGGCCCCTGGTCGAACAGCGTCCCCGCGCTCGCCGCCAGGTGCCCGCCCGCCGAAAATCCCCACATACCGATATGGTCCGGCGCGATGCCGAGCTTCTCGCGCCTGCGCGCGCACCGTCCGTATCGCGCGCTGCGCATCCCCAAGCTCCACGGGTGGTGATACTTCGGCCCCAGGCGATACTTCAGCACGAACCCGCAACGCCATGCGCATTCAGCCAGCGTGCGATGTCTTCGCCTTCCTTCTGCATCGAAAGGTGCTGATACCCTCCGCCCGGCGCGATAATCACGGCCGTCTTCGTTGGATTGCTAGCCGGCAGATACGTCGCCAGCGTGGGCACATCGGCTTCGGCTGTTCCCTGCGCCATCGGCGCCGCTCCCGGCCACAACGGCACGGCGACGGGACTCTGCTGCGCGGCCACCCTGCCGACCGCCATCATCGCCAGACCCACAACCAGCCACCCTGCCCGACCTCGCACCGCGTCCATCATTCTCCGCATATCATCTCCGCCAGCCGCTTTCTCTCTGCTTCGAGCGCGATTCTACCTGACACCATCCGCCGCACTCCACTGAACGCCTCTATACTTGGTCAACCTCACTCCGCTTCTCCGATTCACCCCTAAAGGACGCCACGCACGATGAACGCACGCGAACGCAAGATGCTCGACCTGCTGAAGACCGGCCGTGACCACTTCGGCTATGTCGCCGTCAAAGCCGAGTTTGAAGCCGAAGGCACCCGCGTCGACGAGCTTCTGCGCCTGGTCGAGATCTGCCGCAAGGCCGACCTCAAGCTCGGCCTGAAAATCGGCGGCTGCGAGGCCATGCGCGACCTCATCGAAACCAAGCAGATCGGCGTCGACTACATCATCGCGCCCATGATCGAGAGCACCTACGCGCTCACCAAGTTCGCCGACGCCGTCAACAAGATCTACTCCGCCGAAGAGCAGGAAGAGACCGACTTCCTCTTCAACCTCGAAACCATCACCGCCTTCCAGCAGCTCGAAGCCATGGCCGACGAGACCAGGAACGCGCCCGAACTCGCCGGCATCGTCTTCGGCCGCGTCGACTTCTCCATGTCCGCCGGCCTCGGCCGCGACGCCATCAACGGCGATGTCGTCACCGACTACGTGCTCGACACCGCGGCGGCCTGCAAGGAACGCGGCCTCGACCTGGTCGTCGGCGGCGGCGTCTCGTCCGACTCCATCCCCGTCCTGCGACAGATGGTCGACGTCCACCTCACCCGCTTCGAAACCCGCAAAGTCATCTTCGACGCGCAGCCGGCCAGCGAAAAGAACATCGGCGAAGGCCTGCTGAACGCCGTCCACTTCGAGCTGCTCTGGCTGCTCAACAAGCGCGACTACTACGGCGCCATCCAGCAGGAAGACTCCAAGCGCATCGACATGCTGGAAAAGCGCTGGGCCGTCCTGAATCGCTAAGGCCACTTTCCAAAATGCCTCCGCAGACCGCGCCCTCCGAACCGACAAATCTCTGGGACACGCTCGGCAACATGCTGACGCATCCCATCCGCACCATCGTTCCTCCGTGGAGTTGGCGCGCCGCGCTGTTCACCGCCATCTTCCGCGCCCTGACCTTCTTCGTCACCAACCTCGCCGCAGGCGAAAAGGCCGCACTGCGCGCCATGGCGGTGGAGTTCGCGTTCGCCATCGTCGCCGGAGGTCTCGCCGGCGCCGTCTCGCAGCAACTGCGCAGGTCCGAACCGCTCTCGGCTACGCTGCTCTTCATCGCTGGCATCCTTCCTGGAACCTTCGTCGTCGTTCAGTTGGCGCTGCACAAGCTGGCGCATACGCCCCGACTGGCCGGCGGCCTCCTGCTCTCGTTCCTGCTCACATCCTTCTCCTCCCTCTTCAGCTGGTACGCCATGCGCGAGGGCGCGATGCTGGGCGGAGCCGACGCAACCTCCATCCGCAACGACATACGCTCCCTGCCCGGCATCAGCCTGCAATTCCTGCTCGCTCTTCCGCGCGCGATCATGAGACGAGTCTCGCCCAAATGAACGCTCCGCCCACGGCCACGCCCACGCCCGTGCCTCACCTGCTCGTCTTCGGAGCCTCCGGGGCCATCGGCTCGGCTATCGCCGCCGCCGCCCGCGCGCAGGGCTGGCGCGTCACCGGCATCGCCCGTACGCCCGCCCCGCACATCCTCGCGATCGATCCACTCAGCGCGGCCTTCGACCCGGCATCGCTCAAAGCCGCCAGGCCCTACACCGCCGTGTGCTGGGCCCAGGGAGCTAACACCAACGACACCATCTACAACGTCGACCTCGATCGCCACATGACCATCTACCACGCCAACGTCGTCTACATCCTCATCACGCTCAAGGCCCTGCTGGCCGAAGACCTGCTCGCGCCCGCCTCGCGTCTCTGCATCATCAGCTCCATCTGGCAAAACCTGGCGCGCCAGTCCAAGCTCTCCTACTGCGTCTCGAAGGCCGCGCTGCAAGGCCTCGTTCTGTCTGCCTCAGCCGACCTCGCCGCCGACGGCCACCTGATCAACGCCGTACTCCCCGGCGCGCTCGAAACCCCCATGACGCGCCGCAATCTCTCCGCCGATCAGATCGACCGGCTCTCCTCCGCCACCGCCTTCGGACGCCTGCCGGCCCTCGATGACGTCGCCTCCCTCGTCCTCTACCTCTGCTCGCCCGAAAACACGGGCATCACCGGCCAGTTCATCGCAGCCGATCTTGGGTTCAGCCATGTCCGCATCGTTTAGCATCTCGTCATCGTCTACGGCAGCTACGATGTCTTCGTCGCCGAGGGCAACTTCGCCGAGTCCATGAGCCGCATCGACGACGCCTGCATTCTCGCCGACGACTTCTTCCGCGCCGTACTTCGAGGCCTCGTCCGCCGCACCGATCTTCATCGAAGCAACCGAGCACGCCAAGTCGCTCGACCGCATGCCCGCCCTGATCGAGCAGCTCCGTTCTGCCGGCGTCAACCGCACACCTCATCTCGTCGCCATCGGCGGCGGCGTCATCCAGGACATCGCCGCGTTTGTCGCTTCCATCTACATGCGTGGGCTCGAGTGGTCCTACATCCCCACCACCGTCCTCGCCATGGTCGACTCCTGCATCGGCGGCAAGTCCAGCATCAATGTCGGACCTTACAAGAACCTCGTCGGCACCTTCCACCCGCCGCAGCCCATCCTCATCGACCCTGCCATCGCCGACAGCCTTCCCTCGCGACCAGTTCGCCTCCGGCCTGATCGAAGCTGCCAAGATCACTTCTGCCGCGGCCCGCAATCGTTCGCACAGCTACCTGGCCTGCGAGCCCTCCGTACGATGCCGACCGCCGCGCTCGAACATGTCATCCTCGAATCGCCTCCACGCGAAAAAGCACTTCATCGAGATCGACGAGTTCGACAAGAAAGAACGCCTGCTGCTGAACTTCGGCCACACCTTCGGCCACGCCCTCGAAGGCGCTTCCCACTACGCCATCCCGCACGGCATCGCGGTCGGCCTCGGCATCCTGTGCTCCCTCGCCTTCCAGCGCGATCGCGGCCTCTCGATCAACACGCCGCGACGTCGCCGCGCTCGAGCAGCACCTGCACGCCATGATCCGCACCCTGCCCGACCTCGCCGACCACCTCCGCGCCCTCTCGCTCGACGACGTCCTCGAACCGCTTCGCCTCCGACAAAAAACACACCCGCGCGCACTACACGCTGATCCTCGTCGCCGCCGCCGGCGCAGTCGTGCTCGAACGAATCGAGCGCACCCCCGCGACCGAAGATCGCCTGCGCGCCGCATCTCGGTACCCTGAGCCTGTTCCAGAACTGACCACTCACCACTGAGAACTGACCACTCCCTCATGACCAAGTACTCCGACCTGCTCGCCGACTGGCTCGTCTCGCTCGGCTACACGCACTGCTTCTTCGTCGCCGGCGGCAACATCATGCACCTGCTCGAATGCTGCTCGCCACGCCTCACCTGCATCCCGTCGTGCACGAGGTCGCCGCCGGCATCGCGGCCGAGTACTTCAACGAAGTCCATCTACGGCCGAGAGCCGCCAAGGCCTTCGCCCTCGTCACCGCCGGCCCCGGCCTGACCAACATTGTCACCGCGCTCGCCGGAGCCTGGCTCGAAGCGCGCGAACTGCTCGTCATCGGCGGCCAGGTCAAGGTCTCCGACCTCGCCGCGGCGCAGGTCCGCCAGCGCGGCATCCAGGAGATCGACGGCGTCTCCATCGCCGCGCCCGTCGCCGAACGCTCCGAGCTGATCGACCGCGTCCTCGACCGCGCCGCCTTCGCCGCAGCGCACCTACTCCGGCAGCCACGGCCGCAAAGGCCCCGTCTTCCTCGAAATCCCGCTCGACATCCAGGGCGCGCAGGTCGACGAATCCGCGCTCAACACGCTCGATGCCACCGGCCAAACGCAGCTTCCCACCGACTTCAGCGCAAGTCGTCGCCGATCATCGCCGACCGTCTCCGCAACGCCGAAGCGTCCCAGTCCTGCTGCTCGGCGCCGGCATCGACCGCGACACTTCCGCCGCGCTGCAGCACGACAGCTCGCCGCCGCCGGCATTCCGTCATGCTCACCTGGAACGCCATGGACCGCCTCGGCGCCGACCACCCCATGTACTTCGGCCGCCCCAACACCTGGGGCATGCGCTACGCCAACATCCTCCTGCAGCAGGCCGACCTGTCATCGCGCTCGGCACTCGCCTGTCGCTGCAGCAGATCCGGCTTCAACTGGCAGCACTTCATCCCCGCGGAGAAATCATCCAGGTCGACTGCGACGCGACCGAGCTGGACAAAGGCCACCCGAAGTCGCAGCCGCCCTCTGCGGCGACGCCAACGCCGTCCTGCGCGACCTCCTCGCCGGCCCGTTGGGCGACCACGCACGCCTGGCTCGACTTCTGCCGCGACGTCCGCGCCGCGCTGCCTCTGGTCGAAGCCGGCAATCACACCGGCGAAGGCTTCCTCAGCCCCTACGTCTTCGCCGACAAACTCTCCGACCCTCGCGACGGCCGACGACCTCGTCATTCCCTGCTCCAGCGGCAGCGCCTTCACGGTCATGATGCAGACCTTCGCGCAGAAGCTCGGCCAGCGCATCGTCACCAACAAGGGCCTTGCCTGCATGGGCTACGGCCTCTCGCGGCGCCATCGGCGCAGCCTTCGCAGGCTCGGCCGCGGCGCACCATCCTGGTCGAAGGCGACGGCGGCTTCACCCAGAACCTGCAGGAGCTCGGCACCGTCGCGGCCAACAAGCTCAACCTCAAAATCTTCCTCTTCGACGACAACGGCTACGCCTCCATCCGCATGACGCAGAAGAACTACTTCGGCGGCCGCTACGTCGGCTGCGACACCGACACCGGCCTCGGCATCCCCAACTGGGAGCTGCTCTTCGCCGCCTACTCCATCCCCGTCATGCGCCTCGGACCCGGCTTCGAGCGCGATCCGCCTTCCTCAAAGCCTTCAACGCAGCCCGGCGCGCACGCCTTCCTCGTCCACATCGACCCACCCAGACCTACTTCCCCAAGATCACCTCGCGCATCACCGCCGTCCGGCTCCATGGAATCGAACCCGCTCCACCGCATGACGCCCGACCTCGACGAAGCGACCGCCGCCAAGGTCTTCCGCTACCTCGATCCATAACCCGCCTCAGCCACTCACCAACCTCACGCCGCATTCTGGCGCAGCCAGATCTCGATCAGCTTCATGCCCCACCGCTCCCCCAGGCCGACCTCGACGCCATCCTCGAAGCCACCGCCCCGCTCTGGGACGAGATGCGCAGCCAGCGCCTCTTCCTCACCGGAGGCACCGGCTTCTTCGGCTGCTGGCTGGTCGAAAGCTTCCTCCACGCCAACCGCGCGCTGGCCTCGACGCGCGCGTCACCGTCCTCACCCGCGACCCCGAGCCGCCTTCCTGCGCAAGCTCCCGCACCTCGCCTACGCGACCCGGACTGACGCTGCTCGAAGGCGACGTCCGCAGCTTCGACTTCCCTGCCGAAGACCATGCCGTTCGTCATCCACGCCGCGACCGAAGCCAGCGCCAAACATCTCGCCGAGAACCCCGACGAAATGCTGCTCCACCATCCTCGACGGCACCGCGCCGCGTGCTCCAGCTTTGCGCCAGTCCGCCGGCACCCGCAAGCTGCTCTTCACCAGCTCCGGCGCCGTCTACGGTCCGCAGCCGCCCGATCTCTCGCACATTCCCGAAGACTACCCCGGCGCGCCCAACCCGCCAGCCAACATCTACGGCGAAGGCAAGCGCGCCGCGAGAACTGATGCTGCGCAGCCGCCAGCTCATCCCGACTCGAAATCAAGATCGCCCGCTGCTTCGCCTTCCTCGGCCCGCACCTGCCGCTCGACACCCACTTCGCCGCCGGCAACTTCCTCGCCGATGCGCTCGCCGGCCGCCCCATCCGCATCGCCGGCGACGGCACCACCGTCCGCTCCTACCTCTACGCCGCCGACCTCGCCATCTGGCTCTGGACCATGCTCTTCCGCGCGCCCGTCGATGCGCGCCTACAACGTCGGCTCCGAAGACGCCGTCACCATCCGCGAGCTCGCCGAGACCACCGTCCGCGCCGTACACCCGGCCTGCCCACCGAAATCCTCCAGCAGGCCGATCGTAACCCATCCCCCGCAGCGTTACGTCCCATCCACCAGCCGCGCCCGAACCGAACTCAACCTGCGCCAAACCGTAACCCTTGAAGACGCTTTACGCCGCACGGCCCGCATGGCACCAGCTAAAATAAAGGGACGAAGCCCTCATTGACCCGACCACACCCAGCACACTGCACCCAGACCCTGACTGCAACACTTGCCGCCTCCCGTCGCCCGCCGGCTCGACCAGCCGAACCCAACGCCCACGGCCCCTTCGCCGCCCTGCGCCGCATGCTGCCCAAGGGCGAAGTCATCCGCTTCCTCATGGTCGGCGGCTGCAACACCGCCTTCTCCATCCTGATGCAGGCGGCCTTCGGCGCCCTGTTCGCGCGCCTCTTCCCGCATGCCGCGCAGTCCTGGGTCGCCATCGCCGCCGTCCTCGCCGCCACGCCCTTCGGCGTAACCTTTTCCTTCCTCGGCTTCAAGCACTTCGTCTTCCAGACCCACGGCAACTACCTGAAGGAATGGCTGCGCTGCTTCGCCGTCTACGGCCCCACCATCCCGGCCGCCATCCTCATCGTCGGCGTCGCCACCCGCCTGTACGAGATGACCTCCCTTCCGCACCACCTTGCGAAGGACGCCGCGTTCGTCACCAACTCGGCCATCATCGCCGTCTACAGCTACTTCGGGCACAAGAAGTTCTCGTTCCGCCGCTAAGCCTCTTCCCCCCCGATAAGTCCGCTCATCCTGAGCGAAGCGCAGCGCAGTCGACCGACCCCGAAGGAGCCTACCCCGCCAGCACCACTTCGGGCCTCTTCCTCGGACCTGCGCGCTCCGGCGATACAATCCGAAGACGTGAAGCTTCTCTCCATCGTCACCGCCTGCTACAACGAAGAAGCCAACGTCGAGCTGCTCCACGCCCGCGTGCGCGACGTCATGGCCACGCTCCCGCACTACCGCTACGAGCACCTCTTCATCGACAACAGCTCGCCGCGACCAGACCGTCCCCATCCTCAAGCGCCTCGCCGCCGACGACCCCCACCTCAGCATCATCGTCAACGCCCGCAACTTCGGCCACATCCGCTCGCCCGTCCACGCGCTCTTCCAGGCCCACGGGCGACGCCATCATCTCCCTCGTCGCCGACCTGCAGGACCCGCCCGAGATGATCCCGCAGCTCGTCGCCGAGTGGGAAGCCGGCGCCTTCTCCGTCCTCTGCATCAAGCGCACCAGCGAAGAGCGCTCGCTCATGTTCTGGCTGCGCAAAAAGTACTACCAGCTCGCCGAGCGCCTCTCCTCCATCGAGACCATCCAGAACTTCACCGGCTTCGGCCTCTACGATCGCCGCGTCATCGACATCGCCCGCAGCTTCCGCGATCCCTACCCCTACTTCCGCGGCATGATCGCCGAGATCGGCCTGCCCTACACCAAAATCCCCTACGACCAGCCCAGCCGCAAGTTCGGCATCACCAAGAACAACTGGTACACGCTCTACGACATGGGCATGCTGGGCATCATCAACCACTCGCGCGTGCCCCTGCGCCTCGCCGTGCTCTCCGGGTTCGCCGGCGCGGCGGGCTCCTTCGCCGTCGCCGTCATCTACCTTGTTCTACAAGCTGCTGTTCTGGAACTCCTTCACCGTCGGCCTCGCGCCCATGCTCATCGGCATCTTCTTCATCGCCAGCATCCAGCTCGTCTTCCTGGGCATCCTGGGCGAGTACGTCGGTGCCATCTACACCCAGGTCCAGCAGCGCCCCTACACGGTCGAGCTCGAACGCATCAACCTCCCCACCGCCCCCGACGCCCCACCCACGCAAGCCCGCCAACCCTGACCCGTTGTCATTCCGAAGCGAAGCTGAGGAACCTGCTTCTCGCTCTTGTCGTTGTCATTCCGAAGCGAAGCGTAGGAACCTGCTTCTCGCTCTTGTCGTTGTCATCCTTCCGCGCAGCGGGAGGATCCGCTTCTCAGCCCCTGCGAGATGCTCCGTGCCCCATGCATCGCGCCCTTGCCTTTTGCGATGCGTGGGACCCCGCCCTCCCTGCTAAAATCACCCCATGACCACAGTCGACGTCGTCTACAAGTACGGCGCCCAGCCGACCGAACCCGCCGCCCTCGCCCTCGCCCGCCTGCGCGAGGTCTACGGCATCCGCCGCCTCGAATTCCGCGAAGCCGAAAAGACCGTCCGCGTCGAGTACGACTCCACCCGCCTCACCGAGCCGGTCATCCAGCAACTCCTGCGCCGCGGCGGGCTCGACGTCCGCGAACGCGTCCAGCTCTACACCATCCCGCCCCCGCCCGAACCGGCGCCCGCTGCGCCTCCCGCCTAGTCCCCGGCAAGCCGTCATTCTGGCGCAGCCAGAATCTCCGTATTTGCCCTTCCTCTAAGCTCCGAGCCCGCAGCTCACCCGGAAGCCTTTCCACACCACCTACCTTGCCGAAGCCCACAAGTCGCGGTATGATCAAAGGGTTGCATTCAAGCAATGTGCGCCCGTAGCTCAGCTGGATAGAGCAACTGGCTACGAACCAGTAGGTCGGAGGTTCGACTCCTTCCGGGCGCACCATTCCCCCCTCACATTTGTCATTCCGAAGCGAAGCGGAGGAACCTGCTTCTCGCCCTGGCTCGCCTTTCCACGCAAGCCATCGGAACTCCCCGGCCTGTTTTCGCCCTGCGATAAGAACCTCCTCCTCAATCCACCCGGTGCACCTGGCCTGCTTGCTCTGATTGACGACCACTTTGGTCCGAATTAGACTAACTCTTGTGGCGGATACCTCTTACCCCCGCCGGAACGTTAGGTAGAACGGCATGCTGCAGGCATTCATCATCACGCTCCGCGAGGGCGTGGAAGCTTCGCTGATCGTCGGAATCGTCTTTGCCTACCTGTCGAAGATCGGCCGCAACGAGCTGAAAAAGACTGTTTTCTGGGCGCTCGCAGCGCCATCGCCGCCAGCGTCCTGGTCGCCATCGCCGTCGCCCACTTCCAGTTCAACTCCGACATCATCGAAGGCTGGGTGATGCTGGTCGCCGCCTTCTTCGTCGCCAGCATGATCTGGTTCATGAACAAGACCGCCCGCTCCATGAAGGGCGAAATCGACGCCAAAATCGCCAAACTCACCGGCGGAACCTCCCGCATCGGCCTCTTCTTCTTCGTCTTCCTGCTGGTCCTGCGCGAAGGCGTCGAGACGGTCCTTATCCTCTCCGCCGTCTCGCTCAACTCCACCGAGCTCCTCAGCTTCACCGGAACCATGCTCGGCATCGCCGTTTCGGTCGTCTTCGGCGTCATGTTCATTCGCGGCTCGGTCCGGATCAACCTGCAGCGCTTCTTCCGCGTCACCTCGGTCATCCTCTACTTCGTCACCTTCCAGCTCATCGTCAGCGGCCTGCACGAGCTCTCGGAGAACGGCGTCCTCCCCTCCTCCACCGCCGAAATGCGCTACATCGGCCCCATCGTCCGCAACGACCTCTTCTTCTTCGTCACCATGCTCGCGCTCGCCGCGCTGATGATCCTGATGGAGCAGAAGCGCCGTACGCCGGTCGCCGTAGACCCGGAGGCGACAGCAGCAGCCAAGCGCAAGGCCGAGTGGAGCGCGCGCCGCGAAAAGCTCTGGATGACCGCCGTCGTTGGTGCCAGCTTCCTCTTTATCTTCCTCTCCACCGCCGAGTTCATCTACGCCAAGAGCTCCACCGAGCTCTCCGCCGCCGCACCCGTCACGCTCGTCGGCGACCAGGTCACCATCCCCACCGCCGAGATCACCGCGGACACCGGCGAATCGAAGCTCCACCGCTTCGGCGTGCACGTCGATGATGGCCAGGGCCGCTCGCCCGAAGTCCGCTTCCTGCTCTTCAAGAAGCCGGACGGCACCATCGTCTCGGTCGCCGACGCCTGCCAGATCTGCGGCCCGGTCGGCTTCTACGTCGGCTCCCAGGGCATCGTGTGCAAGATGTGCGCCAGCCCCCTGAACGCCGCCAGCATGGGGCAACCAGGCGGCTGCAACCCCATCCCGCTCAAATCCTCAGTCGCCAATGGCCAGCTCACCATCGCCGCCGCCGACCTCCGCGCCATCGCCCCCCGGTTCGAAAAGTGACCCCCTCCTCCTATTTGGTTGTCATTCCGAAGCAGCCCTTTGTTGTCATTCCGAAGCGAAGCGAAGGAACCTGCTCTTCTCCCCTGAGCCTGCGTACCTTCTCCCACGGAAAAGCGACCGAGCCGCTTCCGTCCCGCTTAAGGGCACGGCTTCAGCCGTGCCGCCAACGCCGCGTAAGGATTCCCGCGTTAGCCGCTCTTGCGTCTTGCTTAAGGGCACGGCTTCAGCCGTGCCGTCAGCGCCGCACCAGGATTCCCGCGTTGGCCGCCGTTGCGTTTTGCTTAAGCGCACGGCTTCAGCCGTGCCACCAACACCGTGCCAGGAGAGCGGCTTTAGCCGCTGAGGTACGCCTCTCCGCGTCCCACGCCAGAAACGTACCCCAGCGGCTAAAGCCGCCGAGCACAAGCTGCTGGTACGGCACGGCTGAAGCCGTGCCCTTAACGAACCTCCGAGCTCGACTCCTCGCAACACCCCTCCGTGCCCCATTCATCGCGCCGTCTGTCGTCTCGCGATGAGTGGGTCCGCCGAACCATTCCCACAGGAGGCCCCATGTTCCTCCGCCTCCTGATGGAATCCTTCCTGCGCCAGCGCCGCCGCAAGACGCTGGCCGGCATCGCTATCCTGCTCGGGACGACCGCCGTCACCGCGATGCTCGCCCTCGCAACCACCATCGGCGACCGCATCCACCGCGAACTGGCCGTCTACGGAGCCAACATCGTCGTCACGCCCAAAGCCGCGAACCTCGAGGTGAAGGTCGGCGGCGTCGACGTAAAGCCGGCCACCGGCGGAGCCTATCTGGAGGAAATCGACTCGAGAAGCTCCACGGCATCTTCTGGGCTAATAACATCACCGGCGTCAGCCCGGAGCTTGCGGTTATCGCGGCGTGGCTGCAGGCAAGAGCTGGAACGTAGAAGCAGAATGCGGATAGGTGCTTGGTTCAAGCGATGAGATTCGGATCGATTGCGCAGACCGGGGCACCTCAGCTTCACCCGTTGGTGGAAGTTACCGGTACGTGGCCAGATCGACAACATATCGAATATGTGGGTAAGGGACGCCCTGCCCTTCCCGGCCAGATTGACGTCGCAAGGCCGCTGGCCGCAAAATTAGGAGTCAGCATTGCAACTGATGAAAGTCGCGTTGGAAGATGACGGCGCCCCACCCGCACTGCAAGTTTCAGTCTCCGGTCAAGTCGATCGTGTGACGGCATCGTGTCGAGCGGCGATCGTAACGGATGACAAGCTGCTGATGCCGCTGAAATTGAGCTCCGACGTATAGACGCCGAAGTTCTTCAATGGACCCTGGAGCAACGACTTCAATTGTCAGCCGGACGTCTCCCGCGTGGAAATCTCCGCGCGCACCAAGCCTGAGGACGCCTTCGCCCGCCAGGACCCCGACAAGCTCTCCGCGGCGCAGCGCGATGTCTGGTACTGCCGGCCCTACGCCAACTCCATCGCGTACCAGATCCGCGAGGCGATCCCCGGCGCCGACGCGCAGCAGGTCCGGCGGGTCGAGCAGACCGAAGGCACCGTGCTGGCGCGCATCTCCGGCCTGATGTGGCTGATCTCGGCGGCCGCGCTGCTGGCCGCGGGGTTCGCCGTCTCGGCCGCCATGGCGACGGCCGTGCTCGAGCGCCGCGGCGAGATCGGCCTGATGCGCTCGCTCGGCGCCTGCAAGTCCGCCATCGCCACGCTCTTCTACGCCGAAAGCGGACTGCTCGCGGTCATCGCCGGAACGGTCGGCTATCGTCGCCGGATCGGCGCTGGCCTGGGCGCTCGGCCGCCACATCTTCCCCGCCGACGGCGCCGGCCCGCTGCTGAACCTGGTGCTGCTGCCGGTCGTCGTCGCGCTGGCGCTGGTCGTCGCCATCGCCGGGGCACACGCCGAGCATCCGCGCCGCGCTCAGACCGACCCCGCCGACACCCTGCGAGGCGACGCTTGAGCCGGTTCTCGCTCGCCAGCCTGCTGCGCCGCTCGCTGCTCCACCGGCGCGCGCGCTCGCTCTCGGCGCTGGTCGCGCTGACCGTCTCGGCCGCCGTCGCCACGGCGCTGCTGACGCTCTACGCCGACCTCGACGCGCAAGCTGCACCACGAGTTCCGCAGCTTCGGCGCCAACATCGTCGTCACCGGGCCAACACGCGCGACCTCGGTACGCAGCCCAGCAAGCCGCCGGAGCCCGACGCGCTCGCTGGCGCAGTTCGCCTACGCGGTCGCGACCACGGACCGCGGCACGCCCGTCGTCGTCGCGGGCATCGACTTCCCTGCCGTGCGGAAGTTCGATTCCTGGTGGCAAGTCGCGCCTGGCCCACCGGGACCGAACGACGCCCTGCTCGGCGAGCGCGCCGCCCAGTTCGTCGGCAACGAGAAAGGACGTCACGCTCACCTTCGCCGGCAAGCCCCAGACCTTCCACGGCGCAGGCCATGTGAAGACGGGCGGCGACGAGGACAGCCGCATCTACCTCCCGCTCGCCGCCTTCGCAGCTTGGACCGGCGCTGCGCCGAGTGTGCTGGAGGTGCAGGTTCCCGGCGGCGCAGCGAAAGTGGACGCAGCGCGATCACGCGGCTGAAGCCGCGCTTCCGGGCGCGGATGTGGAGCCGGTGCGGCAGCTTGTCGAAGGCGAGTCGCGCATCGTCGACAAGACGCATGCGCTGATGTTTGGCGCGGTGCTGCTGATCGCGCTGACGGTTGCGGTGTCGGTGCTGGCGACCTTGTCCGCGAGCGTGCTGGAGCGCCGGCGCGACTTTGCCCTGATGAAGGCGCTCGGCGGCACGCAGGCGCAGATGATGGCGCTGTTCCTGCTCGAGACGCTGCTGCTCGCTGGTGGAGGCGTCGTTGCGGGCTGGGTGCTGGGCTCGGTCGCGGCGTGGCTGATCTCGGAGGCGAACTTCCACACCGCGTCGCTGCCGCGCGTGCAGGTGCTGCCGCTTGTGCTACTTCTGAATATGGCGATTGCAGCGATTGCGGCGCTGCTTCCGATTCGGTCATTGCGAGGTTTGGAGCCTGCGGCGCTGCTCAAGGGCGAGTGAGAACTCAGCACAAAGGACACAAAGGCTACACAGAGGACACGATGGCGGAAGTGGTTACCAGGCTTGCAAGCGACACCCCGAAGATCACGCGGCGATGAGTGCGCCGTGATCGCGCTCGACGGCGTGACGCGCGAATACACGGGCACGCACCGGCGTCGTGCGGGCGCTGGACTCGGCGACGTTCTCGATCGTCGCGGGCGAGTGGGTCGCGATCACGGGGCCTTCGGGCTCGGGCAAAAGCACGCTGGTGAACCTGCTGGGCTGCCTGGATCGGCCGACCTGCGGGACGCTGAAGATCGATGGCGTGGATGTGGCGGCGATGTCGGCGAAAGAGCTGGACCGCTTTCGCGCGGACAAGATCGGCTTTATCTTCCAGCAGTTCCACCTGATTCCGTATCTGACCGCGCTGGAAAATGTGATGCTGGCGCAGTACTTCCACTCCATGACGGATGAGGCGGAGGCGCGGGCGGCGCTTGAGAAGGTCGGGCTGGGCGACCGGCTGGCGCATCTGCCGAGCGAGCTTTCGGGCGGCGAGCAGCAGCGCGTGTGCATTGCGCGGGCGCTGATCAACAATCCGCCGATCCTGCTGGCCGATGAGCCGACGGGAAATCTGGACCAGGCGAACCAGAAGATCGTGGCCGACCTGCTGCAGATCGCTGCATCGCGCGGGACACACGATCGTGATGGTGACGCATGATCCGGAGATGGCGGCGCTGGCGCAGCGCAAGATTGCGCTGAATCATGGACGGATCTTCTGCCATCCGGTGACCAATGTTGTGCGGCTGAAGTAGGGGCCTCCCCCTCCCCCCTGTTTGGATGTAAATTCCGGACAGATAAGGGTTTAGGTTCGGTTCTCCGCGTGCGGAGGGTTGCACCATTCTTGGGGCAGCGGGTTTTGCTGGATGTCTTTGGGTTGCAAGTTGACAGTCGTGCGCACGGGACGGGTCGCCACAACATCCAATACAGAGATTCTGGCTTCGCCAGAATGACGACGGAGGAGAGGGTGGGCGTTGGGTAGAGCGGGTGCCTGCGCGGAGGAACAGCGGGTTCCTCCGCTTCGCTTCGGAATGACAAGCAGAGACAACCGCAGATTCCCTTCGGGAATGACAACAAAGGGGCGGACTGGCTCAGGTTGCCGTGGGGGGTTTGAGGAGCGGGGGCATCCAGGTGGCGAGGCCGTCGCGGAGGGTGACGGCGGTTGGAGGCGATCTGGGCCTGGGCGGGCTTCAGGCCTTTGCGGCTGGCGGTGATGGTGATGGTGCCGGGCACCAGGGTGGAGCGGACGAAGACGCGGTTGATGCCGAGTTCGGTGTTGAGGTACAGGTTGTTGGTGGAGTCGATCTTGCCGCTGTTGTAGCCGCCGCGCCAGATGGCGGGGCCGGCGCAGGTGAAGTCGATGCGGGCGTCGTCGGTGGGGCAGCGCTGGCCTTTGGCGTCGACTACTTCGACGTCGATGAAGGCGACGTCCTGGCCGTCGGCCTGGAGGCCGATGGGGCCGGTGCGGGGCGTGAGCTTGATGGCAGCGGCGGGGCCGGCGGTCGTCAGCTCCTGCGTGTGCGACTGTCTTGCCGCCTGCGAGGCCGATCGGCCTTCAGGCTGCCGGGCGCGAATTCGACGTCGGGGAAGCTGAAGATCCAGCCGGAGTCGGGCTTGGAGTTGACGCCGAGGCTCTTGCCGTTGACGAAGAGTTCGACGGACTGGCGTGTTGGCGATGACGTAGATGGTCTTGACGGTCTTCTTGTCGGCCGGGTAGGTCCAGTGGCCGAGGATGTGCAGGTCGGGCGTCTCGGTCTGGATGACGCGATGGGCGAAGTAGATCTCCTTGGGCAGGCGCACGGCGTCGACCTTGCCGCTAGACGCGCGCGACCTCGCTGGAGTCCTGGCGGCCGTCGGCGTTCGCAGTCGGAGAAGTAGATGGAGGCGTAGCCGCGACCACTTGCAGTGCGCGGGGTCGGTGTTGGAGATGCGGTTGGACCAGTAGTCCCAGTAGCGCTTGACGCCGGCGAGGGCGAAGGTCTCGGAGGTGTACTCGTAGGTGTCGTTGGGGCCTTTTTTGAAGCCGAAGTAGGGCGGCGAGTAGTCGTCCCAGAAGCGGCGGGCGCCTTCGTCGCGGAAGTCCTCGGTTTCGATGAGGGGCGCGCGGTCGCGGCGCTCGGCGGAGTAGGCGCGGAACATGTCGGTGGGGTTGGCGAGCGCGTCGGTGCTGCGGATCCTGGCCGATCATGACGCCGTAGTACTCGGCGAGGGGGTGACGGCGGTGTTGGCTGGCGACGTCTCCGTCGCCGCGCGAGCCGATGACGCGGCCGCCTTCGGGGTCCCACTGCTTCCGGAGCGCGACCATCTGCTGCATGTGCTCGGGCGAGATGACGGTGTTGCCGGCCTCCCAGAAGAGGATGCTGGGGTTGTTGCGGAAGTAGATGATGGTGTCGCGCATGACCTCGACGCGCTGGTCCCACTGGCGGCCGTCGGCGTCGCGCTCCTTGTCGCCGGCGGGGCAGACCTGGATGATGCCGAAGCGGGCGAGGGCGTCGGCGTCGACCTTCGTGCGGCGCGACGTGCATCCAGCGCATGTAGTTGCCGTGGCAGTCGCGGATGAGCTGCGCGGTGATAGTCGTGCAGCCAGTCGGGATAGCCGGCGCCGAGGCCGGCCCACTCGTCGGCCGAGCGCTGCGCGAAGCCTTTGAGGTAGACGAACTTGTCGTTGAGGTAGACGCCGCCCTTGCCGGCGCCGCCCTTGAACTCGGTCTTGCGGAAGCCGGTGGTGGTGTGGTCGACGTCGACCACTTTGCCGTCGACCTTGAGGATGGTGTAGACGTCGTAGAGGTAGGGGTCTTCGACGCTCCAGAAGCGTGCGCCCTTGAGGCTGCCGGTGGCGATGATGACGGATTTTTCGCCGTCGACCATGTCGACCGGGTCGGCGTCGAACTGGGTCAGGACGCGGCCTTCGGGGGTAACGACGACCGCGCTGAGGGCGACGGTGGCGCGGTCTCCGGAGGCGTTGCGGACTTCGGATTCGACGGTCAGGTCAGCGGTCTTCGCAGCGATGTTGAAGTTCGCGGCGTGGATGTAGATGCCCTGCGACTCCAGGCCGTAGAAGAGCGGAAGCGTCTGGTAGATCTGGCCGGCGACGTGCAGCCAGACGTGGCGGTTGATGCCGCCGTGGTTGGGGTTGAAGTCGTTGGAGTTCCACTCGAACGTGGTCTGCGTGGCGCGTTCCTTATAGGCGGCGGTGTTGTCGACCTTGACGGCGAGGACGTTCTCCTGTGTGCCGAAGTGGACGGCGGCGGAGATATCGACGCCGTAGGCGGTGACGCCGTTTTCGTAGAGGCCGACGGGCTTGCCGTTGAGGAAGATGTCGCCGGCCTGGCGCATGCCTTCGAACTCGAGGAAGACCTTGCGGCCGGCCATGTCGGCGGGGAGCTTGAAGTGCTTGCGATACCAGGAGATGCCCTTCCAGGTGCCGCGGTCGCCGCCGCCGTGCGAGATGATGGTGCGGAAGCTGTCGACATCGTTGAAGCTGTGGGGTAGCGAGATCTGGGACCACTTGGCGTCGTTGAAAGCGGGGGCTTCGGCGCCGGAGACGTCCTCGCGCTGGAAGCGCCAGTCGAGATTCAGGTTGAACTTCTGGCGGGGCGAGGCGGGCGGGGCGAAGATGTTGGCTTGTCCGAAGGCGTAGCGAGGGCCGAGCACTGCTGGGAGCGTGGCGGCGGCAGCGGCGGTCGCGAGAAACTGGCGGCGGGAGACGGGCATCGGGCAGACCTCAGAAGCTAGGGGCGCTTTGTTCGGAGTTCGCCGTAAATATAGCGGAATGGCTGGAGGATAGTACAGAAATAATTTATGGATTGGATTGAAGGCGCGCAATGCGGCGGAACTTCCGGGCGAGCGGTTCGAGAGTTGCCGGCGGGACGAAGGGCGTCGTGGGCGTTCGAATGCGTCCGGCGCGAAGAGCGCACCGGTGTCCGCTCAGGATGACAGGGTGTTGGGGGCCAAGGACTACGGAGATTCTGGCTTTGCCAGAATGACGGCTCTACGCAGCGAGAAGTCTCAGCGGACTCCCCACTTGAGCTTTGAGCGCAGGACGTTGAAGAGGCCGTTGGGGTGAAGGCGGAGGAAGCGGACGCTGCAATCGGAGCGGCAGCACTGGACCTCGTCGTCCAGCATGCAGTTCGACCGCTTCCTGGCCATCGACGGTGAGGATAGATCTGGTTGGGGACGCCTTCGACGCGGATGGTGACGGTCGATTCGCCGGGCATGACGATGGGGCGGATGGTGAGCAGGTGCGGGCAGATGGGCGTGACCATCATGCAGTTGACGGTGGGCATGACGATGGGGCCGTTGGCGGCGAGATTGTAGGCGGTGGAGCCGGTGGGGGTGGAGACGATGACGCCGTCGGCGCGGAAGGTGGCGACGAGCTGGTCGTCGATCTCGACGGTGTAGTCGGCCATGCGGGCGATGGTGCCCTTGGCGACGACGACGTCGTTGAGGGCGTCCCACTCGCGGAGGGTGACGCCCTCGCGGACGAGGCGGGTGTGCATCATGGCTGCGGACGTCGATGTCGGCGACGCCGTGGCACCAGTTTTCGAGGGTGTGGTAGAGGTCGGAGAGCGGGATCTCGGTGAGGAAGCCGAGGGAGCCGAGATTGACGCGAGAGGATGGGTGTGTTGGTACGGGCGAAGGCGCGGGCGGCGGAGAGCAGCGTGCCGTCGCCGCCGAGGACGATGACCAGGTCGGGGTGATGCTCGGGCAGCTCGGGCGCGGTCGATGCCCTGCTGGTTCAGGTAGGCGGCGGAGTCGGTGTCGAGCAGCGACTCGTAGTCGTGGGCGCGCGAGCCAGTCGATGAGCTCAGGCAGGATGGTGGCGACCTCGGGCTTCTGCGGTTTGGAGATGATGGCGGCTCGGAACATGCATTGACAGTGTAGCCGGGCACGGACGAAAGGCTTAACACCGATTTACACGGATGGCACGGATTGATGCGGTTCTTGGTGCTCCGTTGTCAGTTTTTATTTTCCAGTTCTGAGTTTTGAGTTTTGAGATCGATTCGTTCTAATCGGTGCATCGGTGCAGATCGGTGTTAGGCCTTCCCGAAGGTGGCGTGGAGGAGATATTCGTGGTTGCCTTCCATGCCGCGGATGGGGGAGTCGATGAGGTCGAGGTCGGTGGCGCCGAGTTCCTGGGCGGCGGAGGTGACGCGGTCGATGGCGAGCTGGCGGGCGGCGGGGTCGCGGACGATGCCGCCCTTGCCGACGTTCTCGCGGCCGGCTTCGAACTGCGGCTTGATCAGAGGACGACGGCTCGCCTTGCCACGTCTGTTCAGGTGCTGCGAGGGCGGCGAGGACGGCGGGCAGGACCAGCGTGGCGGAGATGAAGGAGACGTCCATGGCGAAGAAGCGGATGGCGGTGCGCGGCGAGCGAGTTCGCGGGCTCGAGCAGGCGGGCGTTGGTGCGCTCCAGCAGGGTGACGCGGGGGTCGGCGCGGAGCTTCTGCGCGATCTGGCCGTAGCCGGTGTCGATGGCGAGGACGGAGGAGGCGCCGCGCTGGAGCATGCAGTCGGTGAAGCCTCCGGTGGAGGCGCCGATGTCGGCACAGGCGAGGCCGGTGAGATCGATGCTCCAGTGGTCGAGGGCGCGTTCGAGCTTGAGGCCGCCGCGGCTGACGTACTTGAGGTCGTCGCCGAGCAGGCGGAGGACGGCAGTCTCGGTCGATGGGTGTGCCGGGCTTGTCGATGCGCTGCTCGTCGACGAGCACGCGGCCGGCGAGGATGAGGGCCTGGGCGCGCTCGCGGGAGTGCGGCGTGGCCGCGATCGACCAGCAGTTTGTCGAGACGCGTTTTCATAGGTGTGCTGACATACGAAGGTCCAGTGTAGACGCTGGGCGAAAAGCCTGAGGATGCGGTGAAGCGCGTGGGCATTGTCGCGAGGAGGCACACAGCCTTTCGCAATGCGAGCAAAACCGATAGAGTGCAAGTGATAACCCCGGCGCATGGGTGTTCTGCGTGGACCACAAGTTGTAGACCTTCGGAGCCTTCCTGCAATCTGGTTTGGATATGGGTGCGTTTTATGTATAGAGAAACGGGAGTCCTGAACATGCCGCCGCCTTCCGCGGACGATGACGCGACGCTGCTGGCGCTGGTGCAGCGCGGGCGACGAGCAGGCGATGGCGTCGCTGTTCGACCGCTACTCGAAGGTTGTGTACTCGGTTGCGCTGCGCGTTCTTCGCGATCCGGCATCGGCGGAGGATGTGTTGCAGGAGATTTTCATGCAGATCTGGCGGAATCCGGACAGCTTCATCGCGACGCGCGGCAGCCTGGGCGGCTGGCTCGCGGTGGTCAGCCGCAATCGCTCGATCGATGCGCTGCGGCGCAAGCGGCCGACCGAGCAGGTGGACGAGCATGGCGCTGGCCGTCGCCTTACAACCTGGCGGACGGATGCGGAGCGCAACTATCATGATGGAGAAGGCGCGCGGCGTGATTACGCAGCTGCCCCAGGAACAACGCAAGACGCTGGAGATGGCATTTTTTGACGGCTTGACGCACTCCGAGATTGCCGAGATGACGGGCGACCCGCTGGGAACCGTGAAAACAAGGATCCGCAGCGCGCTGCTGTCGCTTGAGAAAGGCATTCCAATCATGATTCCCGTCAAACATATCGATCCGGATGACCTGGCGCTGTATGCCATGCAGCTTCTCTCTCCTGAAGAGATGCAGGAGATGACGGAGAACCTGCAGCATAGCGCCGAAGCAAGGCGGCAGCTGGCGGAGATCTACGACGACCTGGCGCTGTACGCGCACACCACCGAGATGCAGGCGCCGCCCGAAGGCGCGCGGCAGAAGTTGATGAAGGCGCGTTGCGCGCGAGCCGAAGGCGGCGCCGGCCGAAGCGCACGAACCGACCTATGCGCCGCGTGGGGGCGGGCAGGTGCTGGCGTTTGAGGAAGCTCCGAAGCGGAGCGTGGCGGCGCGGGCGCTCCCGTGGATGGGTTGGGCCGCGGCCGCAGCGCTGGCGGTTGTTTCTGCGGGGCTGTACCAGCAGCGGATTCGCACCGAGCATGAGCTTGCGCAGGCGCAGGAACGCGTGGCAGAGACGGCGGCTTCGGCTGCGGTGGCGAACACCGCGCTGCAAACGTTGCGTGATACCTCGGCGGTGCACTTCACCTTGACCGGCACGGACCTGAAGCCGCCTCCACAGGGACGAGTGACCTACGTGCGGGCGAATGGCGCGGTGATTCTGACCGCGAGTAACCTGAACCCGCTTCCGGCTGACAAGATCTATGAGCTTTGGCTGATTCCGGCTGACAGCGGCGCGCCCATGCCGGCAGGCACGTTCAAACCAGATGCACAGGGCTTCGCGACGCTGGTGCTGCCGGAGTTGCCGAAGGGTGTCGCCGCCAAGATGTTCGCGGTAACGGTGGAAGAAGGCGGAGGAACGCAGAAGCCGACCACGACGCCGGTGCTGAAGGGTGCGGCGGGGTGAAGGCAGGAATCAGGGATTAGAACAAAATGCCACCTCGGGGTTCCGGGGTGGCATTTTCAGTGCGATGTTGGAGGTTTGGCGGGACGGAACTTGAGGGCTCCTTCGGCTGCGGTCGGCGCTTTGAAGCTGCACCAACCTTCGCTCAGGATGACGCATGCCCCCAGTTCGCCTGCCTTACTGCTGGTTCATTCGGACGGCGACTCCGTTGCCCTGCAGCGGCAGGTGTGTGGAGACGGCGTCGATGTCGCTGCGGATGACCGTGATGTCGGTTGAGTCGGCGGCGGTGACGTAGGCCTTGCCGGTTGGGGTGCCGGTGGTGACGGCGATGAAGTTGGGATGACCGTGAACCAGGGAGTCGGCCTGGTTGCTGCTGACGGCGGCGGGTAGCGTGGCGACCACGGTGTTTGTGGTCAGGTTGATGATCGACACGGAACCCGCGATGCCGGCTTTGACATTGCCGGCGTTGGCGACAAAGGCCTGCGAGCCATCCTGCAGGACGGCGATCATGACCGGGTTGACGCCGACGGGGATGTTAGCGAGCACGGAGCCGAAGCCGGCCGCGTCGACGGGGTTGGCGGGGTCGCAGTTGGGATTGGTGGGCAGGGTAACGGCGTTGCAGACCGGGATGTTGACGACGGTGACCGAGCCGGGCGTGGTACCGTTGCCGGCGTTCGCGACCAGCAACTCGCTGAGGGTGGGGGCGAAGTCGGCCCAGACCGGTGCGACGCCGACGGGGATGGTGCTGGTGACGGTGCCGTTGACAGTAAAGGTGTCGAGCGCGTTGGTCTGCGAGTTGATGACGGTGACGTTGTTCGAGCCCTTGTTGAGGATGAAGGCGCGGCGCGAGTCCGCCGTCATGACGCCGTAAACCGGGGTGCTGCCAACGGGCAGCGGAGCAGCCGGTGGTGTTGTTGGAGGTATCGATGGGCACGACCGTGCCGTTGGCGCCGGTTCCCTGCACGATGGCGAAGGCGCGTGGCGAGTCATTGGCGCCGACGACGTAGACGGTGTTGGCGCCCGTGGGAACCTCCTGCTGCACGGCGGCGGGCAGCCCGGAGAGCACGGCCACGGAGTTGCGCGGGAGCCCTCGGCTGCGTAGAGGTAGTTGCCCTGCGAGTAGAGGCTCTGCGGATTGGAGTTGGGCAGCAGCGTGGTTTCAAGCACCTGGCTGGCGAGCAGCGAGGAGGAGATGGCGAAGCTGGTCAGCGTGCCGTCACCGTTCAGCGTGTAGCCCTCGAACCCCGTGGAGGCGAGGATGAAGTACTGCGGATTGACGCCGATGAGCGTGGTATTCAGGATGGTGTCGCCGGAGAAGTCGATGAGCGTGACCAGGCCCTGGGCCGAGGTGCCGTTGGATGAGATGGCAACGGCGTACTTGGTCGGCTGACCGGCGGGGCCGACTGGATTGATGGAGCTGACGACCGGGCGATAGGTGCTTCCGCAGCCGGCGACGGCGAGGGCGGCGAGCGCGAGGGCGGTCCGGCTTAGGTGCCTGGAGAGTGTGGCTGTTGCTGGCGTGCGATCTGAATGCAAAACTGCTCCCGCGGCGACGCTTTTTCTGAAATGCTTGGGACTGAAGTGGCTGAGGCTCAAGACTCGATTGTAAATCAATGCGTGGTTGAGGTGCTTGTGGCGGAGTGGCGGAAGGCGATCCCGGAAGCAAGAGACAGGATGCAGTCGCGGGTGCTGGTGTGGGTGGTGGTCAGTATCTTGTTACTCTCTGCCACTTATTTAGCAATCGACTACATCCTTTACATTCATCGCGTGCTTTCGGACCATCCGCTCGATTCCCAGCATGTTGTTCGGACGCGAGCAATGTGGCACTTCATCACACCGATCACTGTGAGTTTGACGTTCGGGTTGCTGGTTTGGAGAACCCGAGCCGCGACTCCGGGTGGCATTTTCTGCGGGATGCTGATTTGCTACTCGATCATTCCGTGGACGCGTGCGACTGATCTGCCTCACTCCGGGCTTGTTCCCTTGGTTGGCTTATTCCTCTTTACCTCAATCGCAACATGGGCCGGGAAACAGAGAAAGCGAGCTTTGGGCTTAGCCGAAGGTCCACGTGGGCGGAGCGCCGCACAAGTCATTGCAAACCTAGGATTCGCCGGTCTGATCGCCGGGACACCGTGGCCATTTTTTGTCTACGATCATTTAGGACCGACTCCCTGGATTCATCATCCCTGGTTCGAGCCGTTGGCCTGGGCGTCGTCCACGATGTTCCTCGCCGCTGTATGTGAGGCCACCGCGGACACCGTCTCCTCGGAGGTCGGCCAGGCTTTTGGGGGAAAGCCCATGATGCTGACTAGTTTGCGCCCCGTCCCGCCGGGCACCGATGGGGGCGTAAGCCTTGTCGGAACTGCGGCGGGGATCTTAGCGGCCGCGCTTGTCGCATTAGCAGGATTTGGTTAACGCATGTGGAGCGTTGGGAGGTCGTTCTCGGGTTCGTCGGCGGCGTGGCGGGGCTTTTCTTCGACAGCCTGCTGGGGGCGACGGTGGAGCGGAAGGGGTGGCTCGGGAACGATCTGGTGAATTTTTCTTCTACGGTATTTGCGGCTTTGGTGGCGCTTGCCGTGCTGATGGCGATGCAGTGGCGCTGAGGGCGGGATTTACTTCCTGCCGTAGGTCGAGTCGTGGTCCGGCGCAATGGTAAGGAATCGCATTTCGTCGCCAATGCGGTAAGGCGGTTGCCCGTCGCGACTGCGTGATCCGCAACGAGTAGACTGCGGCTGCGCGCTGCAGGCGGCGCCAGTCCGCGGATCTCTCTCCCACTTCAAGCCCTGATCCCGATACACCTGATCCCAGGTCCATCTGCCGAATATTGTTCAGGGTTTCCATTGCAGAGTGCCGCTCCGGCTTCTGCAGGGTGAACAGATTCTCCTGAAACACGGAACTGTTGAGATCGAAGCTTAACCCGGACCTTATCGGAACTCATGGCTCCACTTCGCAAGCAAACTCGATCCGTGTTGTCGCTGTTCGGCGTGGTTCTGCTGACGCCCTATTCCAACGCGCGCTTCAAATCGTCCTGAGCCTTAGGGTCCTGGAGCCAGCGTTCGTTATCCGGGGAGGCACGGTGGCAGTACGCAGTGAGCCACACTCCTCGGTTCCCTTTCTTCGATCAGAGTATCTGCCGCCCGGCAAACTTTTTGCCGAGCGAAATCTGTCCGTTGGCTCCGACTGTTTTGACTATCACGTCCGACGTTGCCATCCTTACCTCCGCACTACGGCACTATAGCACGAATTTCAGTCGTCGCCTTTGCCGTCCAGCCAGCGGTGGAGGCAGCGTGTCGTTCGAGGTGCAGGCGGAGGGCGGTGTAGCTGAGGATCTCGTGGAAGTAGCGCATGCGCGAGGTCGTAGTCGTCGATGTGGCCGAGCGCGGGCGCGGGGCGAGGTGTAGACGTCGAGACCGGCCTGCTGCGCAGAGCTGCTGGATGCGGAAGAGGTGGGTGCGCGTCCGAGACGACGACGAGGTGGTGGAGGTTGTGTTCGCGGGCGATCTCGGCGAGGCGGCGCGCCTGCTGGCGGTGGCGAAGGAGTTGGTCTCGGCGATGATGCGCTGCGAAGGGCACGCCTTGGCGAGCAGGTAGTCGCGGCCGACGCCGCCCTCGGTCTTGCCGGAGTCGCGGTCGCTGCCGCCGCCGAGCGTGATGACGAGCGGGGCGATCTGCCGGTTGTAGAGCGCGACGGCGTGGTCCAGGCGCGCGTGGTAGACGGGCGAGGGACGGCCGGAGTACTCGGCCGCGCCGAAGACGGCGATGGCGTCGGCGGGCTGCGCCTGGTCCTGCTGCGGCGACCTGGTTGATGCGGTGGACGACCCAGACGCTCCAGAGCAGCGCGACCAGCAGCAGCAGGCCGAGCAGCCGCGAGAAGACGGCGCAGGGCTGACGGCCGGCGGAGCGACGCTTGGCGCGATCGGGCTGCGGTTGGCATGGAGCGTGCGGCGGGAGGCTCGTGACGCCGAGTTTGGGGCGATGGCCATCGGGAAGTGGATTCAGTATCCGAGCGGTGTTCGCTAGCGGAAGCAGGGCGTTCAGGGGTGCAGGCAGAGGGCGATCTCGTGGGTGGGGATGGCGCCCTCGCGGAGGATCGACCAGGAGTTGTCGCCGGCGCTGAGGTCGACGATGGTGGTGGCAACGGTGCGCGCGGTCGGTCCGCCGTCGACGATGAGGGGGATCATGTCGCCAAGCTGGTCGCAGACCGCAGTCGGCGGAGGTGCACTCCGGATGGCCGGCAGGTTGGCGGAGGTGGCGGTGATCGGCAGGCCGAGCTGTTCGACGATGGCGCGGGCGATGGCAGCCTCCGGCACGCGCAGCGCGACGTTGCCGGTGTTGGCGGTGACGCGCAGGGGCAGCTTGGCGCCGGCCTTGACGATGATGGTGAGCGGGCCGGGCCAGAAGCGCTCGGCCAGGCGGTCGAAGGCGGTGTCGCAGTTGCGGGCGAGCGCGTAGGCCTGGGCGACATCGGCGATCAGCAGCGAGAGCGGCTTGTGGCGGGCGCGGGTCTTGACGTCGTAGATGCGGTCGACGGCGCGCGAGATTGACGGGGTCGACGGCGAGACCGTAGAAGGTGTCGGTGGGAAGCGCGACGACCTGGCCGGCGTTGAGGCTGCGGACGACCTGGTCGATGAGCTCGGGCTCGGGTTCGTCGGGATGGATGCGGAGGATCTCTGCCGTCAAATGCGTGGCTCCTTGGTTGATTAGCATACGTTCGGAGCGCAGTCGAATACAGCATGACCGCTGTTCAGGCAGGTCGGAAGAGCCGGTGTATCGGCGTAGACTCTGGGATGGCGAGCGAGGTGTTACCAGCCGGGCGAACGCGCGGGTGAAGCAGTTGCGGGCGGCGTTTGCGGGACAGGCGCGGCTGGCGAGCGGGCTGATCGCCATTGAGGGCGAACATCTGCTGGAAGAGGCGCTGCAGCAGCGGGCAGGCGCTGAAGACCGTCTTCGTCAGCGAGCGGCGCGATGTTCCGGAGTTTGTGCCGCGCGGGTCGAGGTCGTGCGGCTGGCGAACGATGTGTTTCAGAGCTGCGTGGAGACGCAGACGCCGCAGGGCATCGCCGCGCTGCTGGTGCCGCCGGTCGGTACGGTGGAGGAGATGCTGCGTGGGCATGCCGCTGATCTTGATCGCCGTGGGGCTGCAGGATCCGGGGAACCTGGGGACGCTGGTGCGGTCGGCCGAGGCGTTTGGCGCGACAGGGGTGCTGACGACGCCGGGGACGGTGAGCGCTTGGAACCAGAAGGCGCTGCGGGCGTGCGCGGGAAGCGTCTTTCGGGTGCCGGTTGCATCGGCGGATGCGGCGGCGATGGAGCGGCTGGAGCAGGCAGGGGTGCGTCTGCTGGCGGCGATGAAGGATGAGGCGGCCGCGGTCGATCAGGCGGATCTGCACGGGGCCGGTGCGCTCATGATCGGCAACGAGGGCGCGGGTTGAGCGAGGACTGGGTCGCGATGGCGGATGAGCGGGTGACGATTCCCTGCCCCGGCTGGGTGGAGAGTCTGAACGCGGCGGTCGCCGGGAGTCTGCTGCTGTATGAGGCTTCGGCACGACAGAGGCGGCGGGTTGAGGCGTTGCACGTCCCACTCATCGCAAATGCGCGATTGAACGAGGCACGGGAGGACGCTCGGGAGGAGACTGCGCTGAGCTTTTCGATACATCGCCGCTCGCTGCGGCCGGCGCAGACGAAGCAGACGCCGCTGGCCGAGCGCATGCGGCCGCGGACGCTCGACGGAGTTTGCCGGGCCAGCAGCATCTGCTGGGCGAGGGCAAGCCGCTGCGGCTGGCGATCGAGCGCGACGACGCGCGCGTCGATGATCTTCTGGGGGCCTCCGGGCGTGGGCAAGACGACGCTGGCGAAGATCATCGCGCAGCGGACGCAGGCCAGCTTCATCGAGTTTTCGGCCGTGCTGAGCGGGATCAAGGAGATCAAGCAGGTGATGGTCGAGGCGGAGAAGGCGGCGCAGTTCGGCTCGCGGACGATCCTGTTCATCGATGAGATTCATCGCTTCAACAAGGCGCAGCAGGATGCGTTTCTGCCGTATGTCGAGCGCGGGACGATCCGGCTGATCGGCGCGACGACGGAGAATCCGTAGCTTCGAGATCAACGCCGCGCTGCTCTCGCGCTGCCGCGTGTACACGCTGGTGGCGCTGAGCGAGGAAGAGGTCATCGCGCTGCTGCGGCGCGCGCTGGCGGATAGCGAACGCGGGCTGGGCGCGAGCGGCGATCGAGGCGGACGATGAGGCGCTGGCGACGATTGCGGCCTATGCCAGCGGCGATGCGCGGACCGCGCTGAATGCGCTGGAGGTGGCGGCGCGGCTGGCGGAGGGGCGCGGCGAGAAGACGCATCACGAAGGCGCTGGCGAGCGAGGCGATGCAGCGGCGCATGCTGCTCTACGACAAGAAGGGCGAGCAGCATTACGACATCATCTCCGCGCTGCACAAGAGCGTGCGCAACAGCGATCCGGATGCGGCGCTCTACTGGCTGGGACGCATGCTGGAGGCGGGCGAAGACCCGATGTACTGTGCGCGGCGCGTGGTGCGCATGGCGGTGGAGGATATCGGGCTGGCGGCTCCGGAGGCGCTGAACCTGTGCCTGTCGGCGAAGGATGCGATGCACTTCCTGGGCTCGCCCGGAGGGCGATCTGGCGCTGGCGCAGGCGGTGGTCTATCTGGCGCTGGCGCCGAAGTCGAACGCGGTCTACACGGCTTATGGCGCGGTGCTTGCGGATATTCGAGAAGACCGTTGCGGAGCCGGTGCCGCTGCATCTGCGCAACGCTCCGACGCGGCTGATGAAGGAGCTCGACTACGGCAAGGGCTACCAGTACGCGCACGATGTCGAAGGCCGCGTGGCGGATATGGAGTGCCTGCCGCCGTCGCTCGCGGGACGGCGCTACTACCAGCCGACGGGCGAGGGCCGCGAGCGGCAACTGGCGCAGCGGATGGAGGAGATCGCGCGCATTCGCGAGGGCAAGCGCGAGGCGGAGCCGCCCGCCCGCTGAAGACTGAGATTCCGGCTGCGCCAGAATGACCGGTTCGACGAGGGGCTGCGGGGCTATTGGTACTTGACGCTGCAGCCGTAGGAGCGGGTGACCGGCGTGGGCACCGGCTTGCCGGCCATCGCGGCGGTCAGGGCCTCGGAGACGTAGTTGTGCGCGCCGGGCAGGGTGGCGGGGTCGGGGCTGGGCTTGTCGTCGATGGCGCCCTGGTAGATCGACCTTGCCGGTGGGGTCGATGACGAACATGTGCGGCGTGGTCTTGGCCTCGTAGAGATGGCCGATGGCGCCGGT
The DNA here is from genome assembly GCA_963744015.1 of uncultured Gammaproteobacteria bacterium. Taxonomy (GTDB): domain Bacteria; phylum Acidobacteriota; class Terriglobia; order Terriglobales; family Acidobacteriaceae; genus Edaphobacter. The sequence continues at coordinate 365,269 of CAVUSA010000004.1, read as the reverse complement.
GGGATCGAGGATGGCGGCGGTGGGTGCGGCGTTCATCTTCTTCAGGTAGTCGTTTTCCTCGGGCGGCGGTGACGTAGCCCTGCTGGCCGGGCGCGGACGAGATGACCGAGAGCCACACGACGCCCTTGGCGGTCCACTCCTTCTGCAGCTTTTCCATGGTGCCGGAGTGGTAGAGCTTCTGCTCGTATGGGCAGCCCTGATTGGCCCACTCGAGCACTACGTACTTGCCGCGGTATTGGGCGAGGGATTGAGTCTTGCCGTTGGAGTCGGTGCCTTTGAAGTCGGGAGCGAGGGAGCCAGGCGGGATGGCGAAGGCGGATGCGGCGGCGAGGGCGAGGAAAAGGAGGCGAAGTCTGCGCATGGGAGCCTCGGGATCTCTTCTGGTCGTCAGTGTGCTACTGGGTTGCCGGAATGCAAGAGCGCGGACGGGGCTGGCGAAACGGCGGATTGAGAACAGGCAACGGCTCTTTGTTCGAGTTGAGAGTTTTGAGCTTCTGAGTCTCGAGTCGGGAGTTGGGAGTCGAGTTTGCTTACTTCACGTCTTTTTTGATGGCGTCGAGGACGATGGATTTGGTGAGGAGTTCCGGCAGCACGTCGGCGCTGTCTCGCTGGCGGGATAGATGACATAGGTGGGAACGCCGCTGCGATTGAGCGAGGCGAGTTGCCTGGTGATCTCGGGGTCGTACTGGGTCCAGTCGGCCTTGAGCAGCGTGATTTTGCGGTCGAGAACTGGTGCTGCACGTCGGCGGAGCGGAGGACGGCGCGCTCATTGACCTGGCACGAGAGGCACCAGGCGGCGGTGAAGTCGATGAAGACCGGATGGCCGTCCTTCGCGGGCCGCATCGAGCGCAGCCTGCGAGTAGGGAGCCCAGACGAGCGTCGTGTCCTTGGGCTGGTAGAGCGGAATGGCGAGCGCAAACGGCGGCGATGAGGACGGCGGCGATGGTGCAGGGCCAGCGCGCGGGCCAGCGTGCCGAGCACCCAGCCGGCGATGGTCGAGGACGAGGAAGCAGGCCGAGCAGCAGCGCGATGCGGTAGATGCCCTGGTCCCCGCCGCGAACAGCGCTCCGTAGACGTAGGTGAGCCAGATGACCGTCGCGAAGAAGATCACGGCGGTGATCTGCTTGAAGATCTCCATCCACGCGCCGGGGCGCGGCAGCATGCGCGTCCACGCGGGCTGCGCGCTGAGCAGCAGATAGGGCGCGGCGAGGCCGAGGCGCAAGCGCGGTGAAGACGCCGAACGTGACCCACGCGGGCTGCGCGAGCGCGAAGCCGATGGCGGCTCCCATGAGCGGCGCGGTGCAGGGCGTGGCGACGACGGTGGCGAGGACTCCGGTGAAGAAGCTGCCGGTGTAGCCCTGCTTCTGCGCGAGTTCGCCGCCGACGGAGGTGAGCGAAAGGCCGATATCGAACAGGCCGGCGAGTGAAAGCGCGAAGAAGAAGATGCCGCAGCAAGGAGGGTGAGGAAGATCGGGGATTCTGGAGCTGGAATCCCCAGCCGGCCTGGCTGCCGCCGGCGCGCACGATCAGCAGCGCGGCGACGATGACCCAGAACGAGACCAGAATGCCAAGGGTGTAGACGAGACCGTGAATGCGCAGGCGGCTGCGCTCTTCGCCCGAGGAGCTGCACCAGCGCAAGGCCCTTGAGGAAGAGGACCGGGAAGACGCAGGGCATCAGGTTGAGGATGATGCCGCCGAAGAAGGCCAGGCCGAGCGCGCTGAGGAAGGTGATGGAGCCGCCGGGCGCGTTGGGCGAGGGCGGCGGAGGGGCGACTTCGCCGGGGACGACGGGCGCGGTGACCTCGTAGGCTTCCTTGTCCGAGAGCTTGATGACGCCGTGCAGATTGGCGGGAAGCTGGGTGAGTTCGGCGGCGCGTTTGATGCGCAGGCGGATGCCGTCTTTCTGCGGCTCGATGCCCTGGTCGGCGGCGTTCTGGATTTGGTCGGGGTCGAAGGGATAGAACTCGGCATCGGCTGCGGGTCGCCCTTGATCAGCGTCACGACGAGGTCGTCCTTGCCGCCGATCACGCTGACCTTCATGTTCGGCGGGCAGCGGGCGCGGATGTGGTTGAGCGCTTCGCCGATCGGGCCGGCGGCGTACGGGCGCGGGGCTGCCGGGGGCGACGTTCAGGTCGATGCCCATCTGCGCCTTGCCGGGGATGCAGACCTCGCGGCAGACCAGCCAGGTGATCCTGGCGTCGAGATGGATGGGGCCGGGCTTGACCGTCGGGGCGACGTGGATCAGCACCGGGAAGGCGACCTCGTCCTCGTAGCCGAAGTCCATCAGCGGGCCGAGCGGAAGGCGCGACGGCGCGGGAAACTGCATGGGGTCGGCGGTGACGCCGTCGGGCAGCGTCCAGGCGATGGTGGGCGGATTGCCGGAGTCGCCGGCGTTGATCCAGTAGACGTGCCACTTGTCGTCCAGCGTGATGACGAGGCCGGCCATGACCGAGCCGCCGGGCGAGACCGAAGGCGAGAGCGACTGCATCTCGGCGGTCAGGTGCGCGGCCTTCATCGGGCCGGGGCCGCCGTCGCCCAGTTCCTTCAACTGCGCGGAAGCGCCTGCCGTAAGCAAGGCAAACAAGGCGGCGAGCAGAAGGAGCGGACGTGCGATGCGGGTCATGTCCTTCCATTGTAGAGTTTCACGACGATGCCCGGAATGCGCGGCGGAAACAAATACGGGTTGGGATGCGGAGTATTCGCGGCGCGCTAAGGGCAACTACGGAGATTCTGGCTGCGCCAAAACGACGGGCGTTCCGGTATCGCTACTCCTACTCCCTGTTCCCTGCCCTAGTGCGTGGCCGCTACGGCGATGGAGCCTGCGGGATCGGTGCCGCTGGCGCCGGTCGCGACCGCGTCCAGCTTGCCGGCCGAGAGTGCGTCGAAGCTGTAGAGCGTGTAGTCGTAGGAGCCGCCGAGCGCAACCCCGATGAGGTACTTGCCGCTGTTGTCCTCGGCCAGCGCGGTGGCGGTGACGCCGCTGGTATAGGGTGAGCCGGAGAGCGCGGTGAAGGCTCCGCTGGCGATGGCATAGCCGGAGACGGTGCCTCCGCCGCGGTTCGCCGCATACAGGTACGCCCCCGTACTTTCGGCGAGCAGCGCGTACGGAGCGTCGCCGCTGGCGATGGTCTGAACCCCGGTCAGCGCGCCTCCGCTGCCGATGCTGTAGCTGGCGATCAGGCTTTGGCCGGTGCTGGGACCCCCGCGCGCAATGTAGAGGTAGGTGCTGGCCGTGTCGAAGGTGAGCGCGTTATCGCTGTATCCGGAGGTGACGCCCAGCAGAAGGCCGCTGCCTAGCGCGCCGTTAGAGGTGGTAAAGGGGAAGATCTCGTCGCCGCCGGTGCCGAGCGCGATGGCAACATACGCGGCGTTCGGTGAGATGCGCACGGACCGGGCGACGGTGGCATTGTTGTTGATGACCGTCGGAAAGAGCACGCTGCTGCCGTTCAGCGTGAGCGCGCCGGTGGAGGTGTTGATGCTGTAGACGCTCAGCGTGCGGTTGACGCCGTCGAGCGCGAGCAGCCACTGCCCATCGGGTGACGTCTCGAGCCCGACGAAATCGCCCGTGGACGAGATATTGCCGGCGGAGACCGCGGTCAGCGCGCCGCCTGTGCCGATGGAGAAGCAGGCGATTCCACCCTGGCCGCCGACGTACACAAACGTGTTCTGGCGCGTGACGACGACCGATGCCGCGGAAAGCGAGGCGACGGAAGACGCGAGCGAGACCGGAGAGCCGGAGATGGCAGTGAGCGCCGAGGAGGCGAGCGAAAACTCGCTGAGGGTGTTGGTCGTCTGGTTGACGACGTAGACGTAGTCGCCCGAATTCGAGGTGGCGACCGTGGTCGTGCTGCTGGATACCGGGGGGAAGAAGCCGGCGCATCCGGTCAGCGTCAACAGCAGCGCGGCCGCGAGCGTGCGCGCGAGTCTCTTTGGCCCAGCCTCAAAAGTCTTCATCGTTCCTCAATTGTTCGTATCCGTGGATGGCCCGCAGGTCTTGTGGCGTTCGACGCGGGCGGAGCGAAAACGGCATCCGTCCATCGTATCCTTCCACTCCGAGGCCATGGCCGAAGCGGTGCGGGACCCTGGGGTTGCACGCCACACCCTGCAACTTCCGTTACATTGCGTCACCCCTGCATCTGCTGTGCGAGGTCCATACTGAAAAGTGGGTAACCAACTCGTTGGAACCCATACTTCGCAGAGGAGATTCATGCCGTATCGGCCCGCTGTACGCTTTACCCGGGGAACTATCCTTCCGCTTTTCGCCTTCGCAGCAGTCATCATTACGTTTTCAGGTTGCGGTGCGGGGATACGATCTGCCTCCGTTCTTCCGTAGGGTTCGGCGCGGCAGCCCATTCTCGGGACGGTACACGGCGGACAACAGCCGGTCGTCGGCGCCTCCATTCAGATTTACGCCATGGGAGCACCTCTGGCGGGCGGCGGCAGCGGCCAGGGCGCAACGCCGCTGATTACAGGAACGCTTCCTGTAACGGACGTCAATGGCAACTTCAGCATCACCGGCGACTATGTCGCTCCGGTGCTTGCAAGTCACTTCTACCTTGTTGCCACCGGCGGCAGCCCCGGCGTGGGTCTGCCCGCGAACCCGAACATCACGCTGATGGCCTCGGTGGGTTCCTGCACCGCAACCAACGGGCTTCCCTCGACGATGTACACCGTGATCAACGAGGTCACGACTGCGGCCGCGATGTTGACGCTGCAGCCCTTTACCGCCGCGCCCTCCGCGGCTACATTCCAGGCACCGGTCATCGGGGCTTCGAGCGGAAATTACAACAACCTGCAGAATGCGGTCGAAACGACCAACAACCTGGTGGATAACACCTCCGGAACCGTCATCAACCCGTCCATCAACTGGACTGCCAGCAACGCCAATGGCCTGCTGCTGAACACGATGGCCGACATCATCGCCGCCTGCGTCAACTCCAACCCGGGCACGAGCAACGCGTGTTCCTCGCTGGGAACGCTGGCGACGCCGGCAAGCGCCACCTACACCGCCGTCGACAACACGCAGGCGGCGCTGGATATTGCGCTGAATCCCACGCACAATCCGGGGACGCTCTTCAACCTGATTCCCGCCAGTCCGCCTTTCGTCGGGCTGACGGCGGCTCCGTCGACCTTCAGCGTCAGCGTGCCAACTTCGGCTGTCGCTTGCCAGACGGCGGTTGCACTCGGTTCCGCCGGCACGTATGAAGTGATGGGCGGGTCAACCGTCACCAACACGGGAGCAACTTCGATCAGCGGCGGCAATCTCGGCCTGAGCCCGGGAACCTCGGTCACCGGCTTCCCTCCGGGCGTGCTGGTCACCCCGGCGCAGACGATCATCGCGAATCCCGTGTCGGCACAGGGACAGGCGGACTTGAATACCGCGTACCTGGCCACGGCGGGCATACCCGGCGGTGCGCTTCTGCCGGCGGACATCAGCGGGCTCACGTTCCCCCCTGGCCTGTACCGAACCACCGGCGCGGAACTGATGGCCAGCAACGTGACTCTGGATGGCCACGGCGATCCGAATGCGGTGTTTATCTTTCAGATCGCGACTGCGCTGACCGTGGGCGGCAGCACGCAACTGGTTCTGACCAATGGGGCGCAGGCCAGGAACATCTTCTGGCAGATCGGGACGTCCGCGACGCTGGGGGTGAACTCGGCGTTCGACGGCACGTTGATGGCGCACACCTCGATCACCTTCAACACCAACGCAACATTGAAGGGCCGTGCGCTGGCGCAGATCGGCGCAGTCACCATGGACACCAACACGATCACCGCACCATAACGACTTGGCTGTTGCCATGCGCGCCGCCGGCGGAACTCTCTGCCGGCGGCGCTTTTCGTTCCTTCTGCGCGTTCAGTTGGGACGATCCGTTCAGTTCGGACGATCCTTGTCGCGGCGAAACTCTATATCGGCGATGCTCTTGAGCGGCGAGTCCTCCTCGTCCTCGCGCCATTGCCGGATCTGGTCATCCTCGCCGAGCGTCCAGCAGAGCAGCACCTCGCGGCCGTCCAGCACGTAGGGAAACTCCAGCCGGCCCTCTTCGACGTCGGCTACGCTGCGCCCCGCTCTCTTCAATCTCCTCGATGGGACCTTGGCATCCTGGACGGCTTTTTCGCGCTCGGCCCGGCGCCGGGCCGCGGCCGGCACGTCGACGTGCATGCCGCCCGAGAGAAAGATGCGCTGGCTGAGCGCCTGCATCTCGCCATCGAGCCGCGCCGGCGCGCAGGGCGGCAGTCGCGGGCGCCGACGCAGCAGACGCGCCCAGCACCGGCAGCAGCGCCGAGCTTCGTCCAATGTGAAGATCTTCGCCAATCCCGAACCCCTCCTCCGACACGTTACAACTCCGGAGCCGCTGAGCTACCGGCGGCTACCCAACCTGTCTTTGCCGTATCATGGCAACCAGACATGCCCAGCTTTCAAGACAGCGCCGTCATCTTCTTCATCGCCCTGCTGCTCTTCGGACCGAAGAAGCTGCCTGAGCTTGCCCGCTATGTCGGCAAGCTGATGAACGAGTTCCGCCGCGCCTCGACCGAGTTCCGGATGCAGATGGACGACGAGTTCCGTCAGTCGGAGCAGGCCGAGCAGCAGAAGAAGATCGCCGCCATGGAAGCCGCCGCGCCGACTCGCGCCTGCCGATCACGGCCGGCATCCCCGAGCCGGAACATCCGCATACGCCGCCGAATGAGGTTGAGGCGAACACATCCGAGACCTTCGACCGCCAGACCGGCGAGGTCCGTCCGGAGCCGGTGGCCGTCGCAGAAACGCCCGGACCGCTTCCGATTGCCTCGAACGGCGACCTGCACATGATGCCTCCGGCGACGGGCCTGCCGGTGGGGCGCGGAAGCTCGCTGGCGGGCGTCTTCGATTCCATCCCTCACACTCCGGACCCGGCGCACGTCCAGGCGAAGCTCCGCCGCCGAAGAGCGGGAGACCGAGACCAGCGCCCATGGCTGACGATTCGATCGATAAAGTACGCGCCGCCGTAACCGAGCGCGTCGAGCTGCCCGGCATGACGCTGATGGAGCACCTGGACGAGCTGCGCAAGCGGCTCATCTCGGCCATCCTCTGGCTGCTCGGTCGGCGTCGGCATCACCAGCATCTTCCACAATCGCCTGATCGACCTACTGCAGAAGCCGCTGACGCAGAATCCGGCCTGGCGATGACGCAGACGCACCCGACCGACGCGATCGAGTTCATCATCAAGACCTCGCTGCTCTCGGGCGCCATCGTCGCCAGCCCGTTCATCCTGTACCAGCTCTGGCTGTTCATCTCGCCGGGCATGTATGCGCACGAGAAGAAATACGTCTTCCCGTTCATGGCCGCGACGGTCGGCCTGTTTCTCGGCGGCGCGTGTTTCGGCTATCGCTGGTGCTGCCCGACGCCGATCAAGGTGCTGGTGCTGGGCTTCGGCAAGCACTTTCAACCACATGATCACGATCGACGAATACACGGGCTTCTTTCTCGCGGTCATCCTCGGCCTTGGCATCTGCTTCGAGCTGCCGATCCTGATGTTCTTCCTGGCGCTGTTCGGGATCGTCGACCACAAGTTCTTTCTCAAGCAGTGGCGCTATGCGGTCCTGATCATCTTCCTGGTCGCCGCCTTCATCTGCCCGCTGCCGGACCCGGCAGGCATGTGCCTGTTCGCCAGCCCCATGCTTCTGCTGTACTTCGTCGGGGTGCTCGTCGCGTACTTCGTACACCCCAGCCGCCGCAAGGCCAAGGAGCCGACCGCCGCATGAAAGCCCTAGCACTCCCGCGCATCTCCGCCACTCCGCGTCCTTCGTGCGACCTTCGCGCCCGTTGTGCTGAGTTCTTTGCTTTTCCTGGCAACGCCCGGCACCCACGCGCAGGCCCGCAAGCCCGGGCCGGCAAAATCTCCGGCGCGGCCACCTACGACCTCACCAAGGAGCTGCTCGCCGTCGCGCCCAAACGCTTCTACGGCTCGCCCGGCCACGCCGCCGCCGAGAACTTCATCAAGTCGCACTTCGCGCCTGAGGAGAAAGATCACCGGCTGATCAGTCGACGAGTTCACCGCCAGCACGCCCGGCCGGCCTGCAGACGCTGCGCAACTATCATCGTCAAGTTATCCCGGCAAGAAGGACGGCATCATCGTCCTCGGCACGCACTACGAGACGAACTATCCGCTGAAAGATATCGGCTTCGTCGGCGCCAACGACGGCGCCTGCACCTCCGCACTGCTGATCGAACTGGGCGAGTACTTCCGCACGCATCCGCCGCAGGGCTACAGCGTTTACCTGGTCTTCTTCGACGGCGAAGAAGCCGTCAAGGAGTGGGGCCCATCCGACTCGCTCTACGGCTCGCGCCACCTGGCCGCGAAGTGGTCGCAGGACGGCACCATCGGCAAGATCAAGGCACTCCTGCTGGCCGACATGATCGGCGACAAGAATCTGGACATCGACCTCGACGGCAACTCCGACCCGAAGCTGGTCGAGCTGCTGAAGCACGGCCGCGAAGAACATCGGCACGTCCGGGCGTCTCTCAAAGACACCACGCCGATTGAAGACGATACGCTGCCCTTCCACAAGCGCGGCGTGCCGGTGCTCGACATCATCGACTACGACTACGGCCCGCATGACGGCCAGCACCCGCGACGGCTACCACCACACCGCCGAGGACACGATCGACAAGATCAGCGCGCAGTCGCTGCAGACCGCCGGCGACCTGTTCCTGGAGATGGTCAGCATGATCAACCAGCGCTGATTCTGTCTGCAATCCCGCAATAGCCCCGGGCATGACCCCGGGGCTTTCGATTGCGGTGCTCTACTTTCCTTCGCAGGTCTTGCCGCGCTCGCCGTGGGCGCCTTTGGCCTTGGCGTCTGCCTCGCTCATGTAGGATCCGGCCTTAGTCTTACCGTAGAACGGATCGTCGGAGCAATGGTAGACATTGCTGGACGTGTTCACCCACACCAGCCCCTTGCCGCCGCCGGGAGCCGCCGGCTTCTGCGCCGCTGCCTCTGCCGGACTCGAACTTCTTCGCCGGCGGAGGGACGTTGGGCGCCGGGGTGCTCGCCGGCACGGGTGCGGGCATCGCAGCCGGTTTGGCCGTGGTCGGGGTAGGAGCCGGCATGGCGGCTGGCTTGCCGGCGGGAGCGGCAGCCGCTGTCGGGCGCGGCTGCGGCGTACCAGGTCTGCACACCCTTGTGCCCGGCACAGGCGCCGCTCTTCTTCGGCTGCCGTCGAGTACGTGCCGTCCTTGCAGATGCCGGTTGCACCCGCGGGGGCACCTGCCGGAGCCTGCGCCAGGGCGCCTGCGGTCAGCACCCAGGCGACCGCACCCATCCACCCTATGTTGCACATGTTGCTTTTCTTCATGCCAATCTCCTGCCAGTCCGATGGAATCCTTCGGACCAACACTTACGCTCGAAACAGTACGATGGAACCAGATGCCCTCCACCCCGCCAAGCCACTGGATCGCCTTCCACCTGCGCCTTGTGCTGCTGCTGGCGGTGGAGCTGGTGTTCTCGCGCTTGGGCCTGCTCGCGCTAGCGCCGGAAGCCCGCCGTCGCCGGCAGCATCGGAATGCGGTGATGGCAACCGTCATGTGGGTTGCGGCTGCGCTTGGCGTTTGCAGGGTGGGTGTTCCATACGATGGGCGCGCCCTACGCCACGCAGTTTCTCGCCGGATACACCATTGAAGAGTCGCTTTCGATCGACAATCTCTTCGTCTTCTTGCTGCTGTTTCGCACTTTCGCCATTCCGCCGCAATTTCAGCCGCGAGTCCTCTTTTGGGGCGTACTCGGCGCCATCCTGCTGCGGGGCGCATTTATCGCCGCGGGCGTCCAGTTGCTGGCGCGCTTCGAGTGGGTCAGCTTTGCCTTCGCGCTGATTTTGCTGGTGGCCGCCGTGCGCCTGGTGCTGCCGGAAAGCGCCGACGGCAATCCGGAGACGGGCACGCGGGCGCCGTTCTGGGTCCGCTGGATCTCGCGCATCCATCCCGTCTCCAGCCGCTCGGACGTGTTCTTCACGCGCGAAAACGGCACCCGCATGATCACCATGCTGTTTCTGGCGCTGCTCGCCATTGAGACCGCGGACATCGTCTTCGCGCTCGATTCCATTCCGGCCGTGCTTTCGATCACGCGGCACCCGTTCCTGGCCTATACCTCCAACATCCTGGCCGTCATGGGATTGCGCTCGTTGTTCTTCCTGCTCGCCGCGCATGCTGCGCAAGTTGCGTTTTCTACACTTCGGGCTGCGGCTGTGCTTGGCTTTGCCGCCGTTCGCATGCTGGCGGCGCGCTGGTTCGAGGTGGGACCCATGGCTTCGCTGGCCGTCATCGCCGGCATCCTCGCAGTCACCATCACAGTCTCGGTACTGGCGAAAGAGAAGGCTGCCTGAGGAGATTGCCTATGCGCCGCAGGGCGTATGCGACACTGAACCTAACCATGCCAGCCGCCTCCACCCTGAAGGCCATTCGCCTGACCCACCACTACCTGGGCGTCTTCATTGCGCCCGCGGTGCTCTTCTTCTCGCTGACCGGATTTCTGCAGACGTTCTCGCTGCATGAGACGACGCGTGGCAGCTCGTACGTTCCGCCCGCGATTATCGTCCGGCTGAGCCAGCTGCACAAGAAGTCGACCATCGAGGTTCCGCAGCGCAAGCCCGGACCGCCGCCGGCTACGCCCCTGCCCAAGCCTGCAGCAGCCGTTCCGGTAGCGCCGAAGGCGCCGGAAGCACCCCAGTCCTACCACTGGCCCATGAAGCTTTTCTTCGCCGTGGTTGCGTTGGGCCTGATCGCTTCCACCCTGACCGGGCTGACGATGGCCTGGACCTACAACCGCAACAAAGCGGCCGTTGCGGCCGTCTTCCTCGCGGGCATCGTCCTTCCGGTCCTGTTCCTCTTCTTCTAGCCGGAGCCCGCTGCGCGGAAACCGCCCGCTCGCAAAGTTTGGCTGTGCCGTTCTTTGCAGGAGCAAAGCAGAGTACACGCAGGTTCGCGTGGGCGGCTGCCCGGGGGCGTTCTCTGGAATCTCCTGCGCTACCATAGCTTTATCGTGCCTCCGCAGATCATCTCCCTCTCCACACCTTCGGCCACTTACGACATCACCATCGGCCGGGACCTCCTGCGCACCCTGCACGCGCGACTCACGAAGCTTGCCGGGGGCAAGGCCTTCAGACCGTTCCTGGTCACCAGCCCCAATATCTGGAAGCTTTGGAGCGAGCGGGTGCGCGCCAGCTTCCCGGAAGCACAATCGCCGACCGTGCTGTTTCTGCCCGCTGGCGAGAAACACAAACGCCTCCCGGCCGTAGAATCGCTCGCCGAGCAATTGGCGCAGGCACGGCGCCGACCGCGATGCGCTGCTGATCGCCTTCGGCGGCGGCGTCATCGGGCGATATCACCGGCTTTCTCGCGGCAATCTACATGCGCGGCGTGCCGTATGTGCAGATTCCAACGACGCTGCTGGCGCAAGTAGACTCCTCGGTTGGCGGCAAGACCGGAGTCAACCTGGCCGCCGGAAAGAATCTGGTCGGCAGCTTTCATCAGCCGCGCGCCGTATGGGCCGATATCGACCTGCTGGGCACGCTGCCCGCCGCAGAGCTGCGCGCCGGGCTGCAGGAGTCGGTCAAGGCGGGGATCATCCGGTCGCCGGAACTCTTTCGTATCCTCGAAAAGAATGTTGACAAGGTGAAGGCGGGCGATCCGGTGATGCTTTCCCGCGTGATCGCTCATTCCATCCAGGTGAAAGCTGACGTGGTGCATCTCGATGAGAAGGAGGTGAGCGGCGGTCCACGGATGACCCTGAACTTCGGGCATACGCTCGGGCACGCCATCGAAGCGGCGACCGGATTTCGCAAGCTCCTGCACGGCGAGGCGGTAGGCTGGGGCTCGATCGCCGCGCTGCACCTTTCCCTCGGCCGCGAGGCGATCACGCAGGAGCAATTCGCGCGCATGGCCAACCTCATCCTCGCCTACGGTCCGCTGCCGCGTTTCCGCGCGACCGCCAGCGAACTGGTGGCGCTGACCGCGTCCGACAAGAAGACGCGCTCCGGACGGCGTGCCTTCGTGCTGGCGACCGGCATCGGGTCCACCGAGGTGGTGTTCGACGTGGGCGACGCGGAACTGGAACAAGCCGCCGCGGCGATGCTCGCGGACATGCGCTCCGCCACCGGAAGTGCATCCGCATGACTGCCAACGACGTGAAGCCGGAGCCCGGAACTGCTTCTGGAGCGATCAAGCCAGCGCAATCCGTCCAGCAGATGTTCGACTCGATCGCGGGCCGCTACGATCTGCTGAATCATCTGCTCTCGGCGGGGATCGACCACTTGTGGTGGCGGCGAGCCGCGCGGGCGGTACGTCCGATTCTCGCTCGTCCGGAGGCGCAGATTCTCGACCTGTGCTGTGGCACCGGCGACATGACGCTTGCGCTTCTGAAGCATCGTCCTTCCACATCCTCCACAGCCCCTATCCTGGCTGTGGATTTCTCCCACAACATGCTCCGCTTAGGGAACCATAAGTACATTGGCAAGAATGTGTTAGCGGTAGAAGCTGATGCATTACATCTCCCGATCGCTGCGGGTTCGCTGGACCTGATATCCTCCGCCTTTGGCTTTCGCAACCTGGCCGACTACGAAGCCGGGCTGGCAGAACTCTTCCGGGTGCTGCGGCCGGGCGGACAGATCGCGATCCTGGATTGCAATCAGCCCGATGGGTGGCTGGGCTCGGTGTACAACCTCCACCTTCACCGCGTCCTTCCATTCCTTGGATCGCTGCTCTCGGACCCGGGCGCTTACGCCTACCTTCCAGCGTCCATCGCGCGATTCCCGCGGCCCCCTCGCATGCTGGAGATGTTGCGAGCCGCCGGCTTCCGCAACGAGTCGTGGACGGCTTACACCTTTGGCGTCGCGGGGCTGTATCGCGGGACGAAGCCGGAGTAGACGAGCTGCCGTGGGTGATACTCTTCCCCTACCGCATGGAAATCTCAGACGAGTCGATCGGCCGGTCCGCCATCCGCAAGGCATCGCTGCGCCTGGTGCCGCTGATTGGGCTGGGCTATGGCCTGGCCTACATGGACCGCATCAACATCAGCTTCGCCTCGCTGCAGATGAATCAGGACCTCGGCTTTGGGCCTCTCGTGTACGGCACGGGTGCGGGTATCTTCTTTCTCGCCTATGGTTTGTGCGAGATACCTTCGAATGTGCTGCTGGTTCGGTTTGGCGCGCGGCGGTGGCTGGCGCGCATCATGCTGACCTGGGGCATCCTGGCCACCGGCATGCTCTTTGTCCGGACCGCACCGGAGTTTTACATTATGCGCTGCCTGCTCGGGATGGCGGAGGCGGGCTTCTTCCCGGGTGTGGTGTTTTACCTGACGCAGTGGTTTCCGCCCGAACACCGGGCACGCGTCATCAGCCGGTTCTACATTGCGCTTCCCCTGAGCTCGACCGTGATGGGCTCGGTCGCGGCGGCGCTGCTGTCGCTGAACGGGCGCCTGCACCTGCGGGGCTGGCAATGGCTCTTTCTGCTCGAAGGTCTTCCGCCGGTACTGTTGAGCGTTGTCTTTCTGCGCCTGCTACCCGACCGGCCCGCCGAGGCGAAGTGGCTGACTGCGCCCGAGCGCACGTGGCTGGAGCGTCGGCTGGCGGAGGCCGAAAGTCGGTCTCAGCAGTCGCCTGCGCAAGCGAATCTCGGACGTGATCTGAAGACGGCGCTGGGCGATGCACGGGTTTGGCTGCTGGGGATCTTCTATCTTTGCATTCTGACCGTGCTCTACGGCTGGAGCTTCTCCGCGCCCGCCATCCTGATCCAGATCACGCACCGCAGCGTCGGCGAAGTGGGCGCGATGATCGCGGTGATGGGGCTTCTGGGAGCGGCGGCCATGCTGGCGACGGCGTGGCACTCGGACCGGAGCGGCGAACGCGTCCTGCACATTGCGATCCCCTGCCTGCTGATGGCGTTCGCCTACGCGACCGGCGCGCTGACCCACTCTCCCGTGCTGGCCGTCGCGGCCTTTGCGCTGGCGGTGGTGGCTTACAACGCTTCGCAGGGGCCGGCGCTGGCCTTGCCGGCGACCTTTCTTTCCGGACGCTCGTCGGCTATCGGCTATGCGGCGATCGTTGCGATCGGAATTCCCGGCGGCACACTGGGTCCGCTGTGGATGGGCTTCGCCCGGCAGTGGACGGGCGACTACCAGCGCGGTCTGCTCACGCTCGCTGCGCCCTCGGCCGTGGCCGCGGGGCTGATCTTCCTGCTGCGGCACCTCGGTCCCAAAGCGGCTGCGCGGCAAGGGTGACGACCGCAGATTCTGTGCCTCACCCGGCCTTCGGTGGAAGCACGGAGCGGCGCAATTCTGTACCATCGGAGCCATGAGCCCCGCGGCCCTTCAGGACGACAGCACCCTCAGGCACCCGCAGCCTGCCCTCGACGCCCGGGAGCCGGCGGCGACCCCCATGCGGCCGCGCCGGGTGAAGCGGACGGCAGCGCTGTTTTCCGTGCTGGCAGCGGGTGTGGTCACAGCTCTGAAGCTCCTGACCGGGCTGCTGACCGGCTCGCTGGGCATGCTGTCGGAGTCGGCGCACTCGGGCATCGACATGATCGCTTCGGCGCTGACGCTCTATTCCGTCCAGGTCGCCGATCGGCCGGCCGACGACGATCACGCCTACGGTCACGGCAAGGTGGAGTCGCTTTCAGCGTTTGTGGAAACGGGGCTGATGCTGGCCTCGTCCGTCTGGATTGTGTTCCAGTCCTGCTCGCGGATCGCACACCGCGGAAGCCAGTTGGAGCTGCCGCTGTCGATTTGGCCATTTCTTGTCCTGCTGCTCTCGATCGGGGTCGATTTCACGCGGTCGCGGAGCCTGGGGCGGGTGGCTGCGGAGGAGCGGTCCGACGCGCTGGCCGCCGACGCCGTCCACTTTCGCACCGATCTGTGGGCCTCCGGTGCGGTGCTGCTCGGCCTGTGCGCGACCAAACTGGGGGAGTTGCTGCATCAGCCGCGGCTGGAACTCGCAGATCCCATCGCAGCGCTGGTCGTCGCGGCCATCATTTTGAAGGTCTCCTGGCACCTGGCGCACCATACCGCTGACACGCTGCTGGATGCGACACCCGCCCAGCATGGGCAGACCGCCGCACAGACCCGGCGCAACCTCATCCACGAACTGGGGGAAATTCCTGGCGTGCTGTCGGTCGACCGACTGCGCACCCGGCGGTCGGGCTCCGGCTACTTTGCCGATCTGACGCTTGCGATGCCGCGCAATCTGACCTTCCAGCGCTCCGAGCAGATCACCTTCGCGGCGACGGAGGCCATCCAGCGCGTGCTTCCGGACGCCGACGTGGTGGTCCATCCCGTGCCGACGGCGACGCTGGCTGAGAGCGTGCACGACCGGGTCCGGGCCGTGGCGTCCAGAGCAAACTTGTCCATTCACGACGTGTCTATCCAGCACTATGACAATGCCTTGCACCTGGAACTTCATCTTGAACTTAACGAAACACTACCCCTCAGCGAAGCGCACGAGATCGTGACCCGTTTGGAGGCGGACATCCGGCGCGAGGTGCCGAATCTCCGCACGATTCTGACGCATATCGAATCGGAGCCAGCCACCATTGAACAGCCGGAGTCGCTCAAGCGCGATCGGGAACTCGCGTTCGGACTGGAGCAGGTGCTTCGCGATACCGCCAAACGGTTTCCTGAGGTGCTGGATATTCACGACATTCAGGTAACGAATCATCACGACCGGATCCAGGTGAACTGCCACTGCACGATGCCGGACGCCCTGCCCATGGCGCGCGTCCATCAGGTGATTACGGCGCTGGAGAACGCTTACAAACTGGCGGCACCTGACGTTTCCCGGCTGCTGATTCACCCCGAACCCGCGACCGATAACCGGCGTTGAGCGGGCAATAAGGAGAGTAAAGGTTGACGATGAAGCGGGTTGTGGCGATTTGTCTGCGGGGCTTTGGCGATGTTCACGGTGGCCCTCCTGGCGGCATTTCTGGCGCTGCGGTTGGCGATCCACGGGCGTGAAGTAGCGGTGCCGAACCTGGCCGGCATGTCCGATTCCGAAGCGGCGGACGCAGCGAAGAAGCTGGGGCTGAACCTTTCGGTGGAGAACCGTTTCTACTCGCCGGCTGTGGCTTCGAATCACGTGCTGTCGCAGGTTCCCATCGCTGGTTCGCGCGTGCGGCGGGGCTGGCCGGTGCGAGTCACGGAGTCGCTGGGCCCGCTGCAGATTGCCGTGCCGGACGTGACCGGGCAGTCAGAGCGGCCCGCATCGCTGGTGCTGCGCCGCTTGCAGCTCGATTCCGGGACAGTGGCGCACCTGGCGGCACCGGCCCCGCAGGCGTGGTGCTGGCTCAGTCTCCTCCACCTAACTCGCATGAATTGAGCGGTCCCCGGGTATCACTTCTAGTGTCCGATGAAGAAACAGCGGCGGATCAGCAGGGGTATGTGATGCCGCAATTGGTCGGCATGACGTTAGGCGCCGCATCCCTGCGCCTGACCGGGGCAGGATTGCACATCGCGAGCGCGCAGCAGCCGGAGGACACGCCACCGCCAGCGGTCTCAGACCCCAATGCCGCACAGACGAGCGGGACGGCAACGGCTGCCGGCGCGGCTCCGGATGGCACCGCAGCCGCACCTCCGCCGGCCCCGGTGAATCAGCCTCCGCAGGCGTTCAGCATGGATGCAGTGATCACAGGCCAAAGCCCGGCTCCAGGACGGCGCGTCACACGCAGTGACGCAATCCGGGTCACACTGGCGAGGACTGCGCCGGTCATGTGAGTGGTCTGCGGCAAAACGGAAGCTGCACTAGGCGTTCCGCTCGAGCACCGTGGCGTAGAAGCCGTCGCAGGGGTGAACTCCCGGAAGCGTCCGGAGGGAGCCGTCCGGCTGCAGGCCGGGGACGTCTCCCACGACCGGCAGCGAGAGGCTACCGATGGGGATGTGCCCCCAGCGCTCCGCAACCGCGGTGACGACCTGCTCATTTTCCTCGGGCTCCAGCGAGCAGGTGGAGTAAACGAGGCGCCCTCCGGGCGCGAGACGATGCAGCGCCGCGGTCAGGATCTCGCGCTGGCGGAGCGGCCTGCCGGGCAAGCTCCGCAGGCTGCAGGCGTGTGCGGATCTCAGGGTTCCGACCCAGGGTGCCGGTGCCGCTGCACGGCAAGTCGCAGAGGATGAGATCGAAGAGGCCTTCCCCTGGGGGCAGGTGGGCGGCGTCGGCCTGCTCGGTGCGGATTGCGGAGGCGAACGGATAGCGGCGCAGACGGGATTGCATGGCGCTGAGCCGGCGCGGGCTGATGTCGGTCGCGAGGATCTCGGCCGCGGGCTGGCGCGCAGCCAAATGTGCGGCCAGAATGAGTGTCTTGCCGCCGGGCGCGGCGCAGCAATCCCAGACACGCGGGGCGCGACCGGCAATCGGAGGCAGCGCGGCGGCGGCGATTTCGGCGACCAGGCGCGAGCCGTCATCGATCTGCGGAAGCGCATCGGGTCCGAGTGCGAAGAGCGCGCCGGAGGCGGGCTCGCGCTGGTCGGCCTCGCAGATGGCGAGCGCGGCGTCGCGGCCGTAGTTGGCGACCCAGCGCTCGACCAGCCAGCAGCGGATGGCCGAGCCGCTCGGCGAACGCGGCGGTGGTTTCAAAGATCGGCGGCTTCGGCTGCGGGCGGAGGCCAGCTTGCGCAGGATCGCATTGACCATGCCGGCGGCGTGGGGCTGCCCGGCGGCGCGGCACATCTCGACGCTCTCGCTGACAGCGCGGCGTGCGCGGGGATGCGGTCCATGTGCAGAAGCTGGAACGCGCCCAGGCGCAGCGCCAGCGCGACTCGGCTCGGCGAGCGCCTGGTCCGGGCGTTGCGAGAAAGCGCCGCACGCTGCGCGTCGAGCGCGATCTGCCAGCGCAGCACGCCCATCACCAGCGCGGTGGCGAGGTTGCGGTCGGCCTCGGACAGCTCGTGCGATGCGCGGCGCCGTGGAGCAACTCGTCGCTGTGGCCTTTGCCCTCGGCCGACCAGCGTCAGGATCTCGAACGCGACGCGGCGCGCCGGCGTGATCTTGGCGTAGCGGTCGCTGCTCCAAGCGTGGGGCCGGCGCTGGCCGGCGCGCCTTGACAAACTTCTTCGGCACGCGGCCACCGGCGGCAAGCACGCGCGCCGCGGCGGCGAGCCCTGTCGTCCGCGGGTGCCTGAGCGCGATTCGCTTGCGCGGCTTCACTCGCCCACCCGCTCGCCGGTCTTGACCTGGAAGCCGCGCAGGAACTCGGCCGCCGCCATGCGCTTCTTGCCTTCCATCTGCACTTCGACCAATTCCAGCATGGACTGCTCGGCAGCCGACCAGCAAGCTGTCCGCCTCGACCGCGAAGCTCGCCCGGGCTGCCAGCGCCGGGAGCCGATCTGCATCCGGTGGACGATCAGCTTCTTGCCGCGCAGCGTGGTGAACGCTCCCGGCCAGGGCTGGAAGCCGCGCCAGCGATTGACAGATCTCGGCGGCGGTGCGCGAGAAGTCCATGCGGCCGTCCTCGCGCGTCAGGATCGGGGCCAGTGTCGCGGCGGAGTGGTCCTGCTCGACCGGGTACGACGCTGCCGTCGGCCAGACCGGCCAGGGTCTTCACCATCAGCTGCGCGCCGATGTCGGCGAGGCTCTCGAAGAGGTCGGCCGCCGTCTCCTCGGGTGCGATGGCAGCGACTTCTCGCCAGCAGCATGGGGCCGGTGTCGAGGCCGGCGTCGAGCCGCATGGTGGTCACGCCGGTCATCGGTTTCGCCGTTGGCGACCGCCCACTGGATGGGCGCGGCGCCGCGATACTTCGGCAGCAACGAGCCGTGCAGATTGATGCAGCCGAAGCGCGGCAGCGCGAGCATCCAGTCCGGGATGATGCGGCCGTAGGCGACGACCAGGATGGCGTCCGGCGCGATCGCTTCGAGCTGCGCGCGGAATTCCTCGTTGTTCTTGATCTTCTCCGGCTGGACGACGGGCAGGCCGTGGCGCAGCGCGGCGGCCTTCACCGGCGGGGATTGCGTCTCCATGCCGCGGCCGGCGGCGCGGTCCGGCTGCGTGACGACCAGCGCGACCTCGTGGCCGGCGGCGATCACGGCTTCGAGGGTGGGGACGGCGAATTCGGGCGTGCCGCAGAAGACGAGTTTCAAAGTTGCCTCAGGTCGTGCTGATCCGCAATGGAGCCGCTAGCCATGACGGCATACGATGTCCGGCAGCAGCAAAGCCACCGCGAAGCGGTCCAGGACGGCACGAAGTGCTACCATTCGCCGTTCTTCTGCATCTTGCGGATCTTGCGCAGGACCAGTTCGCGCTTCAGGCGGCTGATGCGGTCGATGAAGAGGACGCCGTCGAGGTGGTCGATCTCGTGCTGCAGCGCGCGCGCGAGCAGTTCTTCGCCTTCGACCTCGAACCACTCGCCGTTCACGTCCTGCGCCGACCTTGACCCTGGCGGCGCGGATGACCTTTTCGCGGATCTCGGGCAGGCTGAGGCAGCCCTCTTCCTCGACCTGCTTGCCTTCGGCTGGATGATCTCCGGGTTGATGAGGGCGATCTTCTCCTTGGGGTTCTTTCTTGAAGCTGACGTCGATGACCGTGATGCGCTTCGAGATGCGCGATCTGCGGTGCGGCGAGGCCGATGCCCTGCGCGGCGTACATGCTCTCGAACATCTCGTCGACGAGCGTCTTCAGCTCCTCGTCGAAGACGGTGACCTCCTCGCCGCGCTTCGCGAGCACGGGGTCGGGCCACTTGACGACCTGGTGGAGCTTGCCGGTGTATGGCTTTGCAGCGGCCTTCTTCGTTGCCAAGCATCATTGCTCGTCCTTCTGCGTGATTAGAAGCGGCGAATCTGTTCGCAATAGCCGGCGAAGTTGCGCTTCATCTCGCCGAGCGAGTCGCCGCCGAACTTGTCGATCATCAGCCGCGCGATGGTGAGCGCGACCATCGCCTCGGCAGCGACGCCGGCGGCCGGAACCACGCAGACGTCGCTGCGCTCGTAGGCGCCTTCACCGGCTCGCGGGTTTCGAAGCTGACGCTGGCGAGCGGGCGGCGCAGGGTCGAGATCGGCTTCAGGTAGCCGCGCACGACGACATCCTCGCCGTTTGAGATGCCGCCTTCGATGCCGCCGGCGTTGTTGGATTCGCGGCTGAAGCGGGTGAACTTCGGTCCGCCGTCTTCGGGTTCGGCATCGCTCTGCTCGTACGCGATGGCATCGTGGACGGTGGAGCCCATTGCGGCGGCAGCCGTGACGCCGCGGCCCAGCTCGACCGCCTTGACCGCCTGCAGACTCATGACCGCCTGCGCGAGCAGACCGTCCAGGCGCTCGTCCCAGTTGACGTGGGTGCCGACGCCGGGCGGCAGGCCGTGGACGACCACCTCGAAGACGCCGCCGATGGTGTCGCCGGTGCGCAGCGCCGTGTCGACTTCGGCCTTCATGCGTGCTTCGGCTTCGGCATCGACGCAGTTGAGGAAGATTTCCTCGCGCGCGTTGGCCTGCGGCGATCTCGTCCCAGCGCGGCGTCGCGGCCGAGTTCCGCGGCGCCGACGCGGATGACGTGGCTGCCGACGTCGCACGCCGAACTCCGCCAGCAGCATCTTGGCCAGCGCCCCGCAGGCGACGCGGGCGGCGCTTTCGCGGGCGCTGGCCCGCTCGAGGATGTAGCGGGCTTCGGGAAAGTCGTACTTGAGCGCGCCGGCGAGGTCGGCGTGGCCCGGGCGCGGACTTTTGACAGCCTTGTGCTTATCGCGGCGTCGCCGGTCTCGACCGGCAGAATCTCTTCCCAGTTCTTCCAGTCGTTGTTGGCCAGCGTCATGGCGACGGGCGAGCCGATGGTTTTGCCGTGGCGCACGCCGCTCAGAATGTGCGCGGAGTCGCGCTCGATGCGCATGCGCCCACCGCGCCCGTAGCCCTGCTGGCGGCGCCACAGCTCGCGGTCGAGCTCCAGTTGGTCGACCGGAACTCCAGCCGGCAGGCCGCTGACCAGCGCGACCAGGGCCTCTCCATGACTCTCTCCGGCAGTCGAAAATCTAAGCACGCACGTCCTCACCACCCAAACCTGGATTGTAACAACTTGCAAGGCGGGGCCGGGGTGCCTGACGGCGGTCGGGTGCTAGTTTGCCGTGACGGTCAGCGAGTAGGTAGCGGTCCGCACCAGAAAACCGTCGGTGGCGGTGATGGTGTAGGTATACGTGCCAGGTACGGTGTAGTTGCTGTTCTGGCTGGGCAGCTTGCCGGAACAGCCGGAGAGCGCGAAGCTGGCGGCGATGGAAAACAGCGCGAGCGCGGCCAGGCTCATGCCGCGCCGGGTTGCGAGACTAAGTGTGCGGCGACGCATCCAGAGCACGAAGCCCGCAGCAACCCCGAAGAGGGAAAGCCATCCGGCAGACCCGCCCGCGTAGCCGACCACGGAGTATTTCGAGGTGGTGGTAATGCTTACGCCCGTTGCAGTGACGGAGGAAGGCGTAAACGAAGTCGCGGTGAGCGTGCAGACCGAGCCCGGCGCGTTGGTGGTGCAGTTTGCCGTGACACGCGCACTGAAGCCGGCGAGCGGCGTCGTCGTGATGGTGGTGGAAGAGCCGTATCCCGCGATGGCCGAACCCGACGCCGGGGAGGCCGCCAGTGAGAAGTCGACCCCGTTGCCGGTCATGGTCGAGGGCGCGCTCAGCACGGGCGTTTGCAGCTGAACGGTGCCAGTGCGGATGCCGCTGGTGGTGGGCGTGAACTTGACCGTCACCGTGCAGGTGGAGCCAGCGGGAACGGAGGTGCCACAGTTGCTGGAGGCGCTGTAGTCGCCGGTGGTCGCGAGCGCCGGCATCGTCAGCGGACCCGACGCGGCGTTGGTGATGGTCAGATTCTGCGTCGCCGAAGCGCCGACGTCCAGGCTGCCGAAGGTGAGGTTGCCGGGCGTGAGCACAAGCGCCGGAACGCCGGTACCGGTGAGCGTCGCCGTCAGCGTGCTGCCGTTAGAGCCGACCGTGAGCGTGCCAGTACGTGCGCCAAGCGCGGTGGGGGTAAAGACGACCGGAATGGTGCAGGCAGTGTTGGCCGCGAACAGCGGTGCAGGGATTGCTGCCCGCGATCGAGAAGTCGCCGCTGCCGGTGAGCAGGGTGACCGCAGCGGTAAAGGTCGACTTGTTCATCCAGGTAAAGTTCTGCACGGCGCTGTTGAAGCCGACCGGCTGCGAGCCGAAGTCCTGCGTGGCGGGCGTCAGGGTGGCGGCGCTGCCGTTGTTGGTCAGCTCGAACAGCGTGTATTCGAGCAGCTTTTCCTGCGGAGTCATGGCGCCGGCGGCGCATTCAGCCGGGAACGAGAGACTGGGCGAGGAACTCGCGTTCTCGACGTGATACTCGTTAAAGAGGACGCGGCCGCACTGGTTGCCGGTCGAACCGCACAGGGGTGTCGAAGACCATCTGCATGACGGGATTGCCGGCGGCAACATCGTTCAAAGTCATCCAGGCTTCGGTGGGGGCGATGACGCCGTTCAGGTCGTGGCGCAGGGTGGAGATGGGCATCTGGCCGGGGGTCGTGGTGGCCCCCACCAGTTGCAGCCACTGCGAAAGCTCCTGCCCGCCGGAGAAGGCCGTGTTGATGGTCGCGACGCCATCGGGCAGCGTGGCGGTGCCACCGATCCAGTTGGCGACGGTGTTGAAGGGGCTGTTCTGGTAGAGCCACTGGTAGCTGTAGTGGCTGGCGTAGACGCGGCCGCCGGCGTTGGCGAAGGCGACCAGGTTGGCGTATTCGGCGGCTGTCTTGTCGGTGGGATACGTGCTGCCTTCGCACGGCAGCATCAGCAGATCGTAGGAGTTGAGCGTGCTGCTGCTGCCCAGCAGGACGCTGGCCGACGGCGTCGCAGTGTCGATGCGCGCGCCGGGCGCTCCGGTGGCGAGGTAGAGATTGACGCGGCCGGAGCCGTTCGGATCGGTGAATTCGCTATCCTTCAGGCCGACCTTGCGCAGAACGCATTCGACGGCATCTACCGAACCCGTGGCGATGGCAATCTTGGGGATGTCGCCTTCGCTGGAATTGGTGGGCATATTCACCGGGTTGACGGTGTTGGCGCAGGCGGAGACCGATGGCACGACGACCTGCCGGCGCCAGCGTCCGGACTGCACCACCAAGGGGATATTGGTGCCCACGGGCACATCGACCAGGGTGAAGGTGCCGTCGACCGCGGTCGTGGTGCCCACCAGGGGCGAGCCTGACGGAGGCGCACCCACGACGGGGCAACTGACGCCGGGCGTAAACGCGTCCACTGGCGCGTTGGGAATGTAGACGAGCACATTGGGCAGGGGGTCCGTGCCATTGGGCGCGTAGACGGTGCCCGTGATAGAGGTGGTGCCGCCAGCCGGGCAGCTCACCTGCTGGCAGGCGAGGCCCACGCAGGCCTGGGCGAGGACCGAAGGCGAGAGACCGAGGAAGACTGCCAGAACAGCAAAGAGTGCACGCATAGTGGGCCTGCCATGTCCTATACCAGCCTGCGGACGAGACACAAGAAATTCCTGTGGACGGTTCAAAGCGGTATGACGGGATGGTAGCGCGAACGGGTTCAGCATGGGAGGAAACTTTAGTTTGCCCTGCTGGCGCGCCGGCTCAGCCTCCGGTGGAGTCCAGCCAGCGCCGCGAGTTGAAGAGCGGGCGCTCCATGCTGCGGACATACTCGGTGGTCTCGTCGGCGGCGCGGCCGGCGGCTTCGGCGGAGGCAAACTCGCGGCGCATCGCGGCGAACTTGGCCTCCAGGTCGTCGAGCGCGCTCAGCAGCATCGCCTCGGGCGTCATCGGCAGCTTGGGCGAGCCGAACTCGTAGCGGCCGTGATGCGACAGAATCATGTGCTCGACCAGAACACGCAGGCGCTCGGGAAACGGCGCGATCTGCT
The DNA here is from genome assembly GCA_963744015.1 of uncultured Gammaproteobacteria bacterium. Lineage (GTDB taxonomy): Bacteria > Acidobacteriota > Terriglobia > Terriglobales > Acidobacteriaceae > Edaphobacter. Next base: position 341,457 of record CAVUSA010000004.1, on the reverse strand, counting down.
GAACCTTTTCCCGCAACATGCCCTGCGCGATCGAGATGTGGCCGATCATCTGGCCTTCGAGCGTGTAGCTGAAGTTGGTCTTCCAGGTAAGCTCGCGCACCTTGCCGATATCGTGCAGGATGGCGCCGGTGACGAGGAGGTCCGGGTTGACCTCGGGATAGAACGGCGCGGTCGCCAGGCAGACCTTGACCAGCGTGAGCACGTGCTCGAGCAGCCCGCTGATGACAAGCATGGTGCAGCATCTTGGCGGCCGGGGCGACGCGAAAGGCGGGGCCAATCTCCGGATCGTCCAGAAACGCGAGCACGAGCCGCTGGAGGTCCGCATCCTTGAAGGCGAGCGACGATGCCGCGCAACTCGGCGTCCATCTGCTCCACGGGAAACTCGGAGACGGGCTGGAAGTCGGCGGTTTCGACCTCGGATTCCGCCGCGCTGCGCATGCGTGTGAGCGTAATCTGCCACTTGCTCTGGTAGCGCGAGATCTGCCCCTGCACCTTGACGTAGCAGCCCTCGGAGCAGCCGGCGAAGGCTTCGGAGAACTCCTCCCACATGCGCGCTTCGAGCGATCCGGTCTTGTCCGAGAGGGTGAGCGCCAGGTACTGGCCGCCCCCGGCTTTCTTTTCGCGAAGCTGAATCTGCGACAGGCAGAAAAAACTGGTGACCACCGCGTTTTCAAACTGCGGCGCGTCCTTGACGTAAAAATCCTTCATAGAAGTTCAGGATAAAGCCTGGGCGAAAAGCAAACGCGAGAACCCGTGGGTTCTCGCGTCCAGAGGGATCCGAGCCGGTCAGATCTGCGGCGTTGCCGCAGGCGGCGGCGTAGCCGGTGTTGTGGCCGGTGTCGTGGCGGCCGGCGGCGTGGATGAGGCGGGCGGCACTGACACGGGAGCGAGCGCGGGGTTGACGGTCTGGTCCGGCGCGACCGGTGCAGGCTTCGCCTCGGTCGGCTTTTCCTGCAGCCGCTCCTTGGGAGCGCCCTTCACCTTCTTGGGCTTGGCAGGCTTTTTGCCGGTATCGCCGCCCAGGCCGAGCGGTGCGGCCTGGGTCTGCGCGGTCGCCTTCTCTTCCGGGGTGTCGGACGCCGGCTTGGCGAGAATCTTCTCTTCCTGCTTGGCGCTGACGGTCTGGGCCTTGCGAGCCTGGACCTCCTTCTCCTTGGCGGCGAAGCGCGTCTTGGCGTGCTCGGGCGTGTGCGGGGTAAGCGGATTATCCTCGAGGTTGGCCGACTCGGAAGCGGCGGGAGCCGTGCCGTTCGACGCCATCACCGCTCCGGGGGCGTTAGCCGGAGTCTGTGCGTCGGTCGGCGAAGCCGCGGTTTCCGTCGGCGAGCCCGCGCCGAGCGAATTGCGCGGAGCCTGGCCGAAACGGACCTTCTCGCGCCGCATGTGCTTGGCCGGATTCCCTCCCGGCTTGGCAGGCATCGAGATAGCCGCGAGCCCGGTATTGGGGTCAACGGCGGCCGGCCTGGCGACCACGGCATCCGCGCCGGTCAGCGTGCGCGATCCAGTCGTATCCGGCGAGGCAATGACTGGCTTCGCCGGGGCGTTGCGGTCGAAGCGCGCCTTCTGCTTCTCCACCTTCTTCTTCGGGGTGGGCGGTGCGTACGCCGTAAACACCGGCTTGGTTTCGGAGGCGCTGGCGCCGGAGTCCACAAAGCCGGGCTGGATGTCGACGTAGGATTGTTCGCGCAGTTTGGTCAGATAAGCCCGCAGCGCCGGCTGCATCTGCTGCATGTACATGCGCTTCTTCGATCTGCGGCATGACGTCCTTCATGGCGGCAGGACCGGCCTGATCATGCTGCGTCACTTTGAGGATGACGAAGCCCTGGCGGGTGCGGGTGGGGTCGGTCGCATCCCCGACCTTCAGCGCAAAGGTCTGGTCTTCGAGCACCTTGGCCAGCGCGCCGCGCTTGAACAGGCCCAGGTCGCCTCCCTGCGCAGCCGTGGGACCGCCGGAGTACTTCTTCGCCAGCTCGGCAAAGTCGCCGCCTTTGGTCAGTTGCGCGCGTGACGTCGGCGGCCTTCGCCTGCGCCTGCGCAATCTGCTCCGGCGTGGCGTTCTCCGGGGTGGGAATCAGAATTTCGCTCAGGCGAATCTGCTCCGGCTGCTGGAAGTCCTGCAGGTGATCCTGGTAGTACTTCGTGGCTTCGGCCTGGGTAAGCTGCAGGCGGCGGCCCACCTCGTCGCGAACCACCATCTGGGTCAGGAACTGGTTGCGAATCTTGCGCCTTGAAGTCCTCGAAGTTGATGCCTTCCTTCTTGACGGCGCGCTCCAGGTCATCCATCGAGGCGAAGTTGTTCTTCTTGCGGATGTCGTCGAGCTGGCGGATCACTTCGTTGTCCGCGTTGAGGCCCTGCTCCTTGGCACGCGAAAGCAGAAGCTGCTGGTCGATCATGTCGCGCAGCATGTTCTTCTGCTCGGTGGCGAGCTGATCCTTGGGAATGGTGCCCTGGGCGACCGCGTCGTTCAGCTGCTGCTGCTGCCGCTCGATGTCGCTGCGGCTGATGATCTGGTCGTTCACGCGGACGACGATATCCTCCACGACCGTGCCGTGCGGCGTGATGGCGGGCGGCAAGGGCGGCAGATTGAGCTGCTGCGCCGGCGCGTCCACCGGGCTCTGGTAGCGCGGAGCCTTGACCACCTGGGCGTTGAGGCCGGCGGCCATAAGCAGGGCAATGCTGAGAGCAAGGCCGCTCGCAGCGCGCCTCGACGGAAACCAACCTGTCGCGTTCAAAGTCAAGAGAATCTCACTTCCGTAATTGAAAACGAACTCCGATTGCAGCTTGGACTCACGCCGCGCCGCCGAGGGTATCCGCTGTGGGTATTCTACCCGTTGCGCTGGAGGAATGCGGGACGTTCGGGCTCAGGGGCGCGCGAACAGCCGCACATCCCACTCCACCGGTACGGGGCGGGATGCCTGCACCCGGTGGGCGTCCGGGTGCAAAGGGTTGATGAGGACATTGAACTCGCGTCCTGCCGTCACCACGCCCGGAACGCGCAAGACGGCGCTGCGGCCTTCGCGCAGCCAGGCATCGCCGAAGGCGCGCGCCGCCGAAAGATCCTGTGTGTTCCAATGCGGCAGCGCGGAGGCAGGCAGGGTCTCGACGTGCAGGTTGTCCGGGACGGTGATCTCGACGACCTGGTGGTGCCTGGGCGGCACGGGAAGATTGGCATGCACCAGAACCTCCAGCATGGCGCCGGAGTAGGTCTCAGCAGCATAGATGACCGGACGGCCTGCCGAGTTCCAGCGGCCTCCGTGGAGCATGGCCCCCGTACCGTCAAAGATCGGGTGCCGGCCATCGGCGATCCGGAACGCCTGCATCGTCAGACAGGGAGTCCGTAGAACAGCCGGTTGAGCAGATTCTCCACCCGCCGCGCGCCCAGCTCGGTACGCGCGACTTCCAGCGGACTCCTGCCGTCGAGCTCACGGTGCGGCTTGCTCATCCATTCCCGCGCCTGATCGCGGTCATCCCACACATATTCGGCATGCGCCAGGACGCGCGCCAGCCGCTCCGTGCGTTCGCTTTCATCCACCGAAAGACGCGTCGTGCGACGTTTCCACGTTGCCTGCGGAACCACCTTGAATTTGTAGGCGCTGGCGACGCGTTCATCTTCATACAGGCGAGCCGAGAGCCTTTCGAGAGCGCGCTTCGGCAACCCGGCGGAGACGGCGGAATCGAGTTCACCGACGGTGCGGATGGAAGCGCCAAGCCCGAGTATCTCAGCGACTACTTGCGGTTCGACCATGGCCAGGCTCCTCCGGTGCGTCTCGTACCAGCTCAGTATAGCTCAGAAATGAGCTCACATGGAGAGTGGCTGGAAAACTGTCGCGGCGCTGCACTCTGTCCGGGGCTAACCCTGCCCTGCTATACTCCGTCCAAAGACTCGACGCGCCAGATCGCGGAGACGGACGTTTCTCGCCTCCTCCTTCCCCGTCCACCCGAGGTCAACCAAGCTGATGGCTCCCCGCACCCGCCGCGCACTCTTTTCCGTCACCGTCTTCCTCGCCACCTGCGGCGTCCTCGGCTCGGTCATCAGCCAGAAGGTCGCGGCCCAGTCCGCCTCGGACGAGTCCACGTCTGCGCGACTCGCTGAAGTCGTTCACCTCCGTCTACTCCATCGTGGAGCAGAACTACGCCGAGAAGCTGGACACCGACCAGCACCGACAAGGCGATCTACGACGGCGCCATCCCGGGCATGCTGCATGTGCTCGACCCGCACTCCAACTTCTACGATCCCAAGGCCTACGCGCAGATGCGCGAGGATCAGCACGGACGCTACTACGGCGTCGGCATGACCATCCAGCCGCAGTTGATCGACGGCGTGATGAAGATCCTCGTCCTTTATCCGTTTGAAGGCACGCCGTCGTTCAAGGCCGGCATCAAGCCCGGCGACATGATCGCTTTCGGTCGACGGCAAGTCCGACCGACGGCATGGATTCGGCCGCCGTCGCCTCGCATGCTGAAGGGACCGCGCGGCACCCACGTCCTCGTCCCGATGTCGCGCGAAGGCCAGCGACAAGCCGATGACCTTCGACCTGGTGCGCGACGAGATTCCGCGGCCCTCGGTCGACCTCGCCTTCCAGATCCAGCCCCGACGTTGGCTACATGCACGTCACCAACTTCCAGGAGACGACGGCGCGCGAAGTCGGCGACGCGCTCGACAAGTTCCGGCAGGATGGCCCGCTGAAGGGCCTGGTGATCGACCTGCGCGGCAACCCCGGCGGCCTGCTGAACCAGGCCGTCGACATGAGCGACAAGTTCCTCGAGAAGGGCCAGATCGTCGTCTCGCAGCACGGCCGCGCTTCCGCGGACCAGGTCTACTCCGCGTCGCGCGGCGAGCAGGGTCCGAAGTATCCCGATCGTCGTGCTGGTGAACCGCAACACGGCCTCGGCTGCCGAGATCGTCTCCGGCGCGCTGCAGGATCACGACCGCGCCCTGATCGTCGGCGAGACGACCTTCGGCAAGGGCCTGGTGCAGACGGTCTTCACCCTCAGCCAGAACACCGGCCTCGCGCTGACGACCTTCCACTACTACACGCCCTCGGGACGCCTCATCCAGCGCCCCTACGACCACATGTCGCTGTATGACTACTACTACGTGCGCGACGCCTCGAACCCGAAGGACAACGCGAACCGCGAGGTCAAGCTGACCGACGAGGGACGCACCGTCTACGGCGGCGGCGGCATCACGCCCGACGAGCACATCGACCAGATCAAGTCCAACCACGTGCAGGACGTACTGCTGCAGCACTACGCGTTCTTCAACTTCTCCAAGCACTACCTGGCAAGCCACAGCGTCGACCAAGGACTTCAACGTAGACGACGCGGTGCTCGAGCGACTTCAAGGCGTTCCTGAAGGCCAAGAACATCGAGTCATCGACGCCGACCTGCACGGCCAACCTCGACTGGGTGAAGGAGTCGATCAAGAGCGACCTGTTCACGTCGCAGTTCGGCCAGATCGAAGGCCAGAAGGTGCGGGCGCAGTGGGATCCGCAGATTCAGAAGGCGCTCGGCTTCATGCCGCAGGCTCAGGCACTCGAAGAGCACGCCAGGCCGAAGGCGACCACGACCGCGAGCCGCTAAGTCAGGAACGGAACATGCCGGGGAGAAGGGGCTGCGCTTTGGCGCGGCCCTTTCCTATTCTCCGCTGCTTGCGGAGCCCAGCGACGGGTTCTGAGCGAGCGGCAGGAACAAGCTGAAGACAGTGCCGTGGTGCTCCGGATGCTGGCTGGAGCGCGCGGTCAACTGGCCGTTATGCCGTTCTACGATCTCCTGCGAGATCCAGAGGCCCAGGCCGGTGCCGTTCAGATCCTTGGTGGTGAAGAAGGGCTCGAAGATCCGCTTCATGGTCTCGTCCGACATGCCGTGGCCGTTGTCGGCAATGGTGATGCGGACTCCGATGGCATCGTCGTTGGCTTCGTTGGTGTCGTGGGAGCGCAGGGTAAGCGTTCCTCCGGTGCGCATGGCGTCGATGGCATTGCCGATGAGGTTGCTGATCACCTGCCGGATTTCGTTTTCCAGGCACAGGATGGGCGTGTTCGAAGTCATTTCCTGTACGACTTCGATGCCCGAGTTGGCCAGCCGCCCGTGGTAAAGGCTAAGGATCGGTTCGACGAGCTGGGCTGCGGTGACGAGCGTCGGGCGGACGGCCTGGCGATGGAAGCGGAGCGTCTGCGTGGCGATCTGCGAGACGCGCTCGAGTTCGGACTGGGCGAGATGGACATACTCTGCGACATCTTCGGGCAGCCCCTCGCTGAGCGCGATGAGGTAAAGCAGGTTGGTGATGGACTCCAGCGGATTGTTGATCTCGTGGGAGATCGACGAGGCCAGCCGGCCCACGGCGGCCAGCTTCTCGCTTTGCAGCAGGGCCTGCTCGGCCTTTCTCTGCTGCGTGATCTCGAGCGAGGCGGCGGAGATGCCGCGAATGGAGCCGTCCGGCGCATACACCGGAAAGTAGTTGACGGTCCAGTAGCGATGCTCGCCGGGGTTTGAGATGAGCTCGCCTTCAAGCGGGTAGTTGATGACCGGGGTACCGGCGCGGACACCTTCGAAAAGCTCTCGCAAACCCGGAATGGGCGCCATTTCGGTGAGCGTGCGGCCGACGATTTCCTCGGGCTTCAGGCCAAAGAAGGCCGCCTGCCGGTCGTTCAGGCGAAGGTAGCGGAACTCCTCGGCGTCGAAGAGCGCGAGTCCGATGGGCGCGGTGCGGTACAGGGTTTCGATCTCGGCGGCCTGGCGTTCAGCCTCGGCGGTTTTGCGTTCAAGTTCCTGTGCGGCGTTGCATTGCGCCGTAATATCGCGAAAAAACAGAATGATCCCGTCGTTGGCCGGGCGCACCTCCACCCAAACCCAGATGTTGAGCGGCTCGCCGTAATACGCTTCGAAGCTTCCAGGCTCGCCCTGCTCCATGGCGCGATGGTACAGGCTGACGTAGGGGGAACCGGGGTACACGGTCCCGGGGAAGCAGGTCCAGTGGTTCTTGCCTAGCACGTCGCCCGACGGGGCGAGCATCTCACGCGCGCGCCGGTTCAGAAAGGTGATGTTATAGCCGCGATCGAGCAGGGCGACGGCGTCCGAGGTGACTTCGAAGACCTGCTGCAGCTGCCCTGCCATCTCGTCGCGCCGCGCCTCGGCCAGGTGCAGGCGCGTGGTGTCGCGATATTGCACCGCCAGACCGGAAGGAATGGGAAAGACGCGCAAGGCGAGCCATACCGCGAACGGCCCGTAGTAGAACTCGATTTCAAGCGAAACCCGCTCGTCCATCGCGCGACGGTATTCGCTCTCAAGCGTCGTTCCAGCGGCTTCGGGATAGAGTTCCCAGAGCGAGCGGCTGTTCAGGTAGTGGGGCTCCATGCGACTAAGCTGGCGCGCGGATTCGTTGGCGTAGATGATCCTCCACTGCCGATCCAGGAAGAGGACGGCATCGGTGGAGTTCGCGACCAACGCGATGATGTCAGCCTGAATGGCGGCGTCCAGTAGAGTCGCGGGAGGTACGACGGTTTCAGAAGACGAGCCCATTCCGTTTCATCGTATCGCAGTCGAGTAGCGGCTTTTGCCGTGGTCGAGGAAAGCGCGCGGGAAATTTCATGCGAGGAATCTCCGGCGGGGGTGCCGGCGGCGCCGCCATCGGCCAGGCTGACACGCTACACTCAAAAGTGCCGCGCCAGCGGATTGATGATGCGCATCCTCACCCGGTACATTCTTCGCGAAGTCATCTCCCACGCCCTGCTGGGCGGCGTGCTGTTTACGTTCGTGCTCTTCACGACGCGGCTCGGCACCATGCTCGAGCTGGTGGTGCGCGACTCGGCCTCGCTCGCCGACGTCGCCCGGCTGATCGCCTATTTCCTGCCCGAAGCCCTCATCGTGACCATCCCGATGGCCGTGCTGGTCGGCATCCTGCTGGGCCTTTCCCGCCTCGCCGCCGACTCCGAAATCACCGCCATGCGCGCCTCCGGCATGGGCGCGCTGGACTTCGTGCGCATCGTCTCGCTGGTGTCGTTCGTGGCGCTCGCCCTGGGACTCGTCGAACTCCCTCTACCTCGCGCCCCGCGCCGCGGCCAACTGCTGCAGCTTGAAGACGCGCTGAAGTACGCGCAGGCCTCGTTCGAGGTCCAGCCGCGCGTCTTCGACGAAGACTTCAAGAACATCGTGCTCTACGTGCAGGACGTGCGCCCCGGCTCCGGCGCGGCCCTCTGGCGGCACGTCTTCCTCGCCGACCTGACCCAGCCCGCAACCCCCACGTCACCACCGCCGACGAAGCGCTCGTGACCTCCGCAAGGGCCGGGCGACCTGCACCTGCTGATGCTCCGACGGCGGCCAGCACCAGATCTCCGCCAGCGATCCCAACCAGTACAACATCTCCACCTTCGCGCGCACCGACCTGCCCATCCAGACCGGCGCGCAGGAAGACACGCACCTCTCCCGCCCCGACACCCCCATGCTGGCGCTGCCGCCTGCGCGAGCTGTGCGCGCGACAATCCCGCCACCGCGGACGTCGGCAAAGCCCGACACCCGCAGGTGCGCGACCGCCTGACACGGCCCTACCGCATCGAGCTCAACCGCCGCTTCTCCTATCCCTTCGCCTGCCTCGTGCTGATGCTGGTCGGCGTGCCGCTCGGCCTCTCCTCCAAGCGCGGCGGCAAGTCGACCGGCTTCGTCGCTGACCATCCTGCTGGTCTTCGTCTACTACTTCCTCTCGTCCGTCGGCATCGCGCTCGCGACGCAGGGCAAGCTCCCGCCGTTCCTCGGCGTCTGGGGAGCCAACATCCTCTTCGCCGCTGCCGGCGCTGCTGCTCCTCCAGCAGATGTCCCGCGGCGGCGTCGCGCTGTCGCTGATCTCGACCGTCGGCGTCGGCGCTCGGCCGCGGCATCGACGCCGCCTGCGGCCGCAAGCCGCCGCAGCGCGCCGAAGTCGACCTCAGCACGCAGCTGCCGCAGCGCGCTGCGCTCGCTGCCTGCACATCCGCTTCCCGCTCATCCTCGACGAGTACGTCATGCGCGGCTTCCTTCGCAACTTCGCGCTGGTCCTCGCCTCGCTTCTCCATGCTCTTCCTCATCTTCACCTTCTTCGAGCTCATCGGCGACATCATCCGCAACCGCACGCCGCTGGTCACCGTCGGCGACTACCTGCTCAACCTCATCCCCTTCATCCTCTACAACGTCACGCCGCTCTGCTCGCTCGTCGCCGTGCTCATCACCTTCGGCGCGCTCAGCCGCACCAGCGAGCTCACCGCCATGAAGGCCACCGGCATCAGCCTCTACCGCATCGTCGCGCCCGTGCTGCGTGCTCGCGGCCCTCCTCTCCGTCGCGCTGTTCGCCTTCGACGAGGTCTACCTGCCCGCCGCCAACCGCCGCCAGGAAGCCCTGCGCTCCGTCATCAAGGGCAAGCCCGCCCAGACCTTCCTGCGCCCCGACCGCAAGTGGATCTCCGGCCAGACCTCGCGCGCCCAGAGTGGCGTAAGGATGGGGAGCACCCGGCGACCCGCCCGCATCTTCTACTACCAGTTCTTCGACCCCGACAAGAACGTCTTCGCCAACCTCACCGTCTTCGAGTTCGAGCCCGGCACTTCACCTCAGCGCCGCATCTTCGCCGCCAGCGCCCACTGGGACGACGACAGTCAAGCGCTGGGTGTTCGAAAACGGCTGGCAGCGCACCTTCGCCGGCGAAACCATCGCCAGCTACCAGCCCTTCACCCTCTCCACCTTCCCCGAGATCCGCGAGCAGCCCGGCTACTTCAAGAAAGAAGATCGCCAGTCGCAGGAGATGTCCTTCGCCGAGCTCGCCAGCTACATCAACGACCTGAAGCAGTCCGGCTTCGACACCATGCGGCTCCGCGTCCAGCTCAACCGCAAGCTCGCCTACCCGGCTCATCACGCTGGTCATGGCGATCCTCGCCATCCCGTTCGCGCTTGCCGCCGGCAAACGCGGCGGCATCGCCGGCTTCGGCATGGCCATCGGCGTCGCCATCGCCTACCTGGGTGTCGCCGGCATGTTCGAGAACCATGGGCAACGTCAACACCCTGCCCGCCGTCCTGGCCGCCTGGTCGCCCGACCTGCTCTTCGCCATGGCCGGCGCCTATCTTCTGCTCCGCACCCCCACCTAGACCCGCAATTCATCGACGGCGTCGAGCCTTTCGCACGGCATTCGCGACCATGTACCATGAACGCATCATGAAGCTCTCCGTCGTCCCTGTCTCTCTCCTCGCCGCCGCCCTTCGCTCTGGCCGCGCAGACCACCACCACGCCGCGCCCACACCGCCACTCGTCCCGCCGGAGCACCGCCCGCGCCGCAGCCGCCGGTCCGGCCGCCTGCGCCAAGCTGCCGGAGCTCTCGCCCAAGATTCCCGCGCTTCCCGCCGGCACGCCCTGCGCCAAGCCGCTCTACACCCTCACCACCATCCCGCCGGTCAAGCTCGACTACGTCTCGCCCATCGCCGGACCGACCGTGAACGAGGCCCTCGGCATCGAGCCGACCAGCTTCTCGCTCGACTACGTCGACACCAAGATCGGCACCGGGCCGCTCGCCCGCGCCGCACAAGTGCTACACCATCCACTACACCGGCTACCTCATCGACGGCACCAAGTTCGACTCCTCGCTCGACCGCGGCGAGCCCATCACCTTCCCCTACGGCGGGCACCAGGTCATCCCCGGCTGGGACACCGGCTTCGACGGCATGCACGTCGGCGGCAAGCGTCGCCTCTTCATCCCCTTCCAGCTCGCCTACGGCGCAACGGCAAGCCGCCCGCATTCCCGCCAAGTGCCGAGCTCATCTTCGACGTCGAGCTGGTCAGCGTGTCCGACGACGCAGCCCGAGCCAAGACGCCGCCCGCACCGCCCTGCCGGCAACGCGTCCGCACGCCTCCAGCCGGCGCTCCGCAGCCGACACCAACCGCCGACAGCCCGGCTCCGGCAGCCCGACCGGCCACCACCCGCCGCGACCGACCCGACCAAGCCGGCAACCGTCGCCTCCGCCGACTGATCCGACCAAGCCGGCGGCCACGCCGCCGACAACTCCGAAGCCTTAGCCTTTGCGCCATCATCTAAGGTCTATATGCTCGACCGCCTCCGCCCGCTCTTCCCCTACCTCAGGCGCTATTGGAAGAGCTTCGCCTGGGGCGGGGTCGCGTCATCTCTACAACGCGCTCAAGGTCGCTGATCCCGCTCGTCATCGGCCACGCCGTCGACGACATGCAGCACGGCCTCACCGCAGCAGAAGATCGCTGTTCCACGCGCTGCGCCTGCTCGGCGTCGCCGCCGCTCTCCGCCATCTTCCTCTACCTCACGCGCCAGGTCATCATCGGCGCCTCGCGCGAGATCGAGTTCGACCTCCGCAACGACCTCTTCGCCAACCTCGAGCGCCAGCCGCCCAGCTTCTTCCAGCGCCACCGCACCGGCGACATCATGGCGCGCACCACCAACGACCTGAACGCCGTCCGCCAGCTCCTCGGCCCGGCCATCATGTACTCGGCCAACACCATCGTCTTCACCGCCGCCGCGCTGCCGTTCATGATCCGCATCAGCCCGCGGCTCACGCTCTTCGCCTTCGTGCCGCTGCCCTTCGCCTCCGTGCTCGTGCAGTACTTCGGCGCCCGCATCCACAAGCGCTTCGAGCGCATCCAGGCCATGTTCTCCGACATCTCCGCGCAGGCCGCAGGAGAACTTCTCCGGCGCGCGCCTCATCCGCGCCTTCGCCCAGGAAGAGGCCGAGATCGCCGCCTTCGAGACGGCCAACCAGGAGTACATCCGCCGCTCCCTGCACCTCGTGCGCCTGATGGCCATGCTCTGGCCCACGCTCGAGTTCGTGCTCGGCATCTCGCTGATGATCACGCTGCTCGTCGGCGGCCACGAGGTCGTCGCAGCACCGCATCACCGTCGGCGCAGTTCGCCGCTACATCGTCTACATGGTGCAGCTCACCTGGCCCATGATCGCCATCGGCTGGGTCGTCAACCTCTTCCAGCGCGGCACCGCCTCGGTCGTCCGCATCGACGAACTGCTCAAGCAAGAGCCCGCGATCGACGACGAGCGCCGCCGCAGCGCAGCATCCGCAGCGACTGCCGCAGCGCCATCGCCGGCGACATCGAGTTCCGCAACCTCACCTTCGCCTACACGCACGACGGCCCGACGGTCCTGCACGACATCAACCTGGACATCCCCGCCGGCTCGTCGCTCGCCATCGTCGGCCCGACCGGCTCCGGCAAATCCACGCTCGTCAACCTCATCCCGCGCCTCTACGACGCCGACCGCCGGCGCGGTGCTGATCGACGGCCGCCCATCCGCGACTGGCCGCTCGCCACGCTGCGCGCACAACATCGGCTTCGTGCCGCAGGAGACCTTCCTCTTCTCCGACACGCATCGCGCGACAACATCGCCTTCGGCGCGCCCGACGCCACGCGAGCAGCAGATCGAAGACGCCGCCTCCATCGCGCACATCCGCACCGAGATCCTCGAGTTCCCCAAGGGCTTCGAGACCATGGTCGGCGAGCGCGGCATCACGCTTTCCGGCGGCCAGAAGCAGCGCACCGCCATCGCCCGCGCCGTCCTCCGCGACCCGCGCATCCTCATCCTCGACGACGCGCTGGCCAGCGTCGACACCTACACCGAAGAGCAGATCCTCTCCGGCCTGCGCAGCGTCATGCAGGGCCGCACCACCATCCTCATCTCGCACCGCGTCTCCACCGCACGCAACGCCGACCAGATCGCCGTGCTGGTCGACGGCCGCATCGCCGAGCTCGGCACGCACGACGAACTGCTCGCACGCGGCGGCTACTACACGCGCCTCTACGAAAAGCAGCAGCTCGAAGAAGAGCTCGCCGTCGCACAGTAAGCACCCGTTCTCCATCCGCTTTTCGCATGCTGCTCTCCGGACGCCACGCTCCCCTTTGTTGTCATTCCGCAGCGCAGCGGAGGAATCTGCGGTTGCTTCGCTCGCCTCGGCCACCAACCCCGCTTACGCCGACCAGCGCGCCCCGGCCACAGCCTTCGTCTCCACCGCCGGCACGGGCGTCGTGAGCACGAAGCGCTCCTCCTGCGTACGCAGTTCGCGTGGCAGCACGCGCCCGGCTTCAGGGTCTTTCGCGACGATCGCCCACGCGTCGCGCACGTTGCGCACACACGCGATCACCTCATCGAACGCCTCGGCCGACGCAATGTGCGAGGCCTCCAGCGTCATCGTGAACATGGCCGCGTAGAAGTCGCCCAGCGCCACCGCCGGCGCGCCGCCGACGTCAGGCCGCAGCCGCGCCTGCAGATACATCAGGATGTCGACCACCTTGCGCACCGCGAGCCGGCGCCCGAAGACATCGTCCTCCTCGACCGCCTGCTTGGCGCGATACAGCGAGCGCATCGCCGCGTCGTACAACCCCACCACGAGCTCCACGCCCGTCGCGCCCACCATGCTCTGCTGCTGATAATTCATCCTGCCTCCTAGTTTGTCGTTGGGTTGTAGCCCGTGGTCGCGCTATAGATCTCGTTGATCGCATTCAACTGCTGCGGAATCGACTGCAGAATCTGGTTGGCGGTCGTAAGCTCCGTCGTCAGTGTGGTCTTCTGCGCCGCAATGCGCGCATCTTCGCTCGTGACGTCTGCGTTGATCCCCGACTCCTGCGTTGCGTTCTGCGCCAGCGCCAGGGCGATGGCACCTGTCGGCGAGCTCGAGCCGAGCGACTCCACCGCCGACGAGAGCGTCTGGCCGAAACTGCCCGCGTTCTGAAAGAAATCCTGCACGTCGGAGAAATGCGCATCGAGCGTGCTGTCCAGCGTGCTGCTGCTCAGGGTCAGCGTTCCATCGTCGTTCAGCGAGATGCCAAGCTGGCTCAGGCTGGAGATGCTTCCGCTTGCGGAACCGCCCAGCAGCGCGGCGGAAAGCCCGCTCTGCAACTGCGCCAGCGTCGGACTGCCGTAGAGCGGCTCCGCGGCGCCGGTGGAGTCCTTCCCTTCCTGCGTCTTCAGCGCGGAGACCACGCTGTTGTAAGCCGTCACCATGGTCTGCACCGCGGTCTCGACGCTGGAATTATCGTTGGTGATCTGCACCTGCACGGGCGTCGTCGTGGAAGCCGAAAGCAGTTGAAACGTGACGCCGGGGATCGCGCCGGTCACCGTGTTCGAGGCGCTTGTCGTCTCCAGGCCATCGACGTTCAGCTTGGCATCGACGCCATCCTGCCCAGTGGAGAATGCAATGGCTTTGCTGGTCGTGACGTCGGAAAGGCTGGAGGTGAGAGTGATCTCCCCGCTCGCCCCGCTGGTATTGGAAACCAGCGAAAGCCGCGAGCCGCTGGCGCTGGTCACCACGCTCGCCGTTACGCCATACGAACCGGAGTTGATGGCGGAGGCCAGCGTCTGCAGCGTGTTGCTCGAGCTATCGACCGTGACCGTCTGCGCGGGCGCGGAGCCGATCTGAATCTGCAAGCTCCCGCTCAACGTGTCGGTCGTCTTGCTGATGCTGTCGGAAAACTTCGAACTCGTCTGGGCCAGGTTCTCGACCGTGATGGTGTGGCTGCCGGCGATTGCCGAGGAACTGGCCGAGGACAATGCAAGCACACTTGTATCGGAACTCGAACCCGCCTTCGACGAGAGCACACCATCGAAGTTCGTCAGCGCGGAGATTGCAGTCGACAGACCGGAAAGGCTTGTTCCCAGGCCGCTCAACGCCGTATCCTGCGACTGCAAGGCCGTAAGCTGCGCCTTCCACGGCGTTTCGATGGCCGACTCAATCCCCAGGATCGAGCTTACGGTCGACGCCACATCGAAGCCCGCGCCGCTGGTCGCCGATCCGAAGCTGAGCCCTACTGTCCCCATGCGAACCCTCCCCGCTGCCGTATTGCATCTGAGCAACCAAACCAGGCACGCCGCGCATTAGAGGTTTCTAGCGAAAGCCCCTGAAGGCAAGCCCAGGCCACGAACGTCATTCTGGCGCAGCGGGATTCTCCGTAGTTCCGCTACGCCTGCTACCTTCTTCACCAAGCGATGCGAAGCCCTGTTCCCTGTTCCTAATGCCTGCTTCAAAAAAACGGGCAGGCTCTCCCTCAAGAGCCTGCCCGCCGCATCCGCTCTCTCCAGCCGCCCAGCGAGAGCATCGTTTTATTGCATCAGCTTCAGCACTTCCTGCTGCACGCTGTTGGCCTGCGCCAGTGCGCTGATACCGGTTTGGCTGAGCACCTGGTACTTGGCCAGGTCGCTTGCAGCCTGACCGTAGTTGGTGGAGGTGATGTTGCTCTCCGCCGACGTCAGGTTTACCGACTCCGCCGAAGCCACGTTCGCCTTCGGAGGTGAGCTGGTTGATGTTTGCACCCAGGATGCCGCGCTGATACGCGACATCGCTGATGGCGGTGGTTACGCTGGTCAGCACCGTCGCCGCCGTGGAAGCGGTCAGCGCCGAAACATCGGTCGTAGCGCCGGCCGAGAAGTCCACGCCCGCCCCCGGAGTCGTCGTCGCTCCGGTGGTCGTCGGCGCCGTGGTCTGCGAGAGCGACGTGCCCGTCAGATCGAGCGCGTTCGTGCCCGCCGTGCCCGTATCCGCAGGCCCCGTAATGATGAGCTTGTTGGCGTTGGCTCCTGTGCCCACACTCGCCGTCAGGCCTGCCCGCTGAAGGAAGCCTGCGCGTTCAACTGTGTCACGGCTGCAGCCAGCGTGGTCCCGGAAGCGATCGTCGCCGTGACGGCCGTACCGCCCGCGACGCTGACGCTCAGCGTGCCGGAGATGGTGTCGGTGCCTGCGCCCAGCGCCGCGAAGGTCGCCGTCGCACCCGCCGAAGTGGTGGAGGCGGTCGGTGTCGGGTTGGTCAGCGCCGTCGTCGTGCCCGGCGTCGTGGTGCCGGCGAAGGCGCCGAAACACCGATGCCCGAAGCCGACAGTGCGCCGACCGTCTCGCTGTACGACTTCGCGCCGGATGACGTGCCGTCGGAGACGAACACCGTCTTCGCCGTCGCGGAGAAGACCGGGTTGCCGTTGAAGTTGGTCGTCGAGCCGATGTTGCCGATCTCCGTCAGGATGTTCTGGTACTCCTGGTTGGCGGAGCTGACCTGGCCGGAGTTCAGCGTGCCGTTGGCCGCTTCGGTGGCCAGCGTGACCGCGCGGTTGAGCAGGTTGGTCACCTGCGAAAGCGCGCCGTCGGCGGTCTGCAGCAGGCAGATGCCGGAGCTGGCGTTCTGCGCCGACTGGTTCAGCGCGGCGACGTTGGCGCCCAGGCCGTTGGCGACCGCAAGGCCGGCCGCGTCGTCGGCGCCGGAGTTGATGCGCGAACCAGACGACAGCTGCTGCAGCGTGTTCTGCAGGCTGTTCTGCGTCTGGTTCAGATTGTTCTGCGCATAGATAGCAGGCGATGTTGTTCAGAAGACCCAAGGACATTTCGTTCCGCTCCTGTGTTCGGATTTGAGTTGCCACGGTGCCTGTCCCAGGGGTACCCGCGGGGCCGGATCGGCCTCCCGGACGGCGGAAGGCTCCGTGTTCTCCCATCACATCGGCGCGTTTTCAGGGCACTTTAGGAAAACTTGTGCCAGACCGGCGGTTGCGGGCAAGTGCTCGTTTTTTGTCGTGAGCCGCCGATAGAAGAGCAGGAGGGTAGCCATGATCGACCTGACACGGCTGAACGGACATCGCTTCGTGGTGAACTGCGACCTGATCAAGTTCGCCGAGGCCATTCCCGATACCACGCTCACGCTGGTGACCGGCGAGAAGCTGGTGGTGCGCGAAACCGTTGACGAAGTGGTGGCACGCGTCGCTCTTTATCGCGCCGCCGTCTTGCGCGAAGCGTGGCCCGATGCCGGCTCCGCATGGAGCGCGAAGTGTGGCTGGCGCGCGCACCAACACACCGAGCAAGCATAGAAAGCAAGGAGCCTGACCTATGGACATCGCCAGCATTGGCGGCATCATTCTCGCGCTGGTCGGCATTCTCGGCGGCATGATGATCGAAGGCGGAAGCCCGGTGGAGATCATGAAGCCCACGGCGCTGCATGATCGTGGTCGGCGGCACGGCCGGAGCCTGCATGCTGCAGTTTCCGCTTTGCATCTTTCTGGCCGCGCTCAAGTCCCTCACCAAGGTCTTCCTGCACAAGGGCCACGACGGCGAAGCCCTGCTGAAGCAGCTTGTAGGCTTCGCCAATAAAGCCCGCAAGAGCGGCATCGTCTCGCTTGACGCGGATGTGAACGAGATCGAAGACCCTTTTCTGAAGCAGGCGCTGATGCTCGCGGTCGATGGCACAGAGTCTTCCGAGGTGCGCAAGATCATGCAGTTGGAGATGGACAACAAATCCGAGATTGAAGAGAAGATTCCTGCGGTCTTCGAAGCCGCCGGCGGATACTCGCCGACCGTCGGCATCATCGGCGCCGTCATGGGCCTGATCCAGGTGATGAAGAATCTTTCCGACATCGATGAAGTCGGCCGCGGCATCGCGACTGCATTTGTCGCCACCATCTATGGCGTCGCCATCGCGAACCTCATCTGCCTGCCTGCTGCGGCGAAGCTGAAATTTCGCCATCGGGAAGAGGTCATGCTCAAGGAGATGATGCTCGAAGGCGTCATCTCTATCCTGGACGGCATGAATCCGCGCATGATGGAGACCAAGCTGCGGACGTTCCTGTTCGAATCGAAGGAAGCCGCCAAGCCCGGCGCGGAGGCTGCCGCATGAGCAAGAAGAAGCATCCCGAGCATGTCAACCACGAACGCTGGCTGGTCTCATACGCGGACTTCATCACGCTGCTGTTCGCATTTTTCGTCGTGCTGTTCGCCTCCGGCCAAAGCAACAAACGCAAGCAGCTTGCGCTGGCGCACAGTATGCAAGCGGCCTTCGACCACGACGGCATCTTCGATCCGCACTCGAAGACACCGCCCATCTCCGACGACCCGAACGCCATCGTCAGTTCGGTGCCGCTGCCGCTGGCACTCCCTCTGCCTTCGCTCACACGCCCGCAGGCGGCTGCGCGCTCCACTGCCGATCGTATTCGCGAGGCGGTGCGCAAGGAAGTGAAGGAACGCAAGCTAAGCGCCGGAGCCATCAGCGTGCACTCCTCGGCCGACGGCCTGGTCATCAGCCTGCACGAAGCCGGATTCTTCGCCACGGGCTCAGCGGAGATCGAACCCGCCGCCCTGGCCGCGCTCAGATCCATCGCGATGACACTGCCCAACCAGGCCATGCGGGTGGAGGGCCACACCGACAACATACCCATCCAGACCGCGCAATACGCGTCCAACTGGGAGCTCTCCACCGCGCGCGCCGCTGCGATCACACGCATGCTGTTGAGTGAGCGGGTCGCCGCGCCGGAGCAGATCTCCGCCGCCGGCTACGCGGAGTTTCGCCCCGTGGCCGACAACAGCACCGCAGAAGGACGCCTGCGCAACCGCCGCGTCGATATTGTGCTGCTGGACCCGCCGGAGCCCCCGCCTACGCCGTAACGCCCAGCACCTTCAAGATGACGCGCTTCGGCCGCTGCCCGTCGAACTCCCCGTAGAAGAAGCGCTGCCACGTGCCAGGATCGAGCTTGCCCCTGCTGCCCGGCAGCGTCGTTTCGTGATGCAGCATGCTTCCTCCGTCTTATGGTTCCGTTCATCGGTTGCGACGTCGCACCATCTATACTCACATCATGGCACGGTCGGCAAACACATTGCGGATGGTATCGCTGCTTTGCCTGCTCGCGGTCCTCGCGGCTGCGCTCCCCTGCTTTCCATGCAGCGCGGCCACGCCCTCTGCTGCCGCTGCAATGTCCTGCACGAACTGCTGCTCCGTCACAACGCAACCCGCCACCGCCTGCTGCCTGCAGCATCCGCAAGTTGCCCCCGCAAGCCTGATGCCGACTACGCCGCCTCTCGCGGTCGCGATGGCATCGCCCCACTTGGCACCCGTGCATGTCGCCGATGCGTCCCGCACGCGGCCCATGCAGGCCGCAGCGTCGCCGCCCCCGCAGAGACGACTCGTTCTCCGCATCTGATCGTTCGCCCGTAAGCTCGCTCGCCCACGACTGCTTCCTCGTCTTGCGTTTGAACGTCTGCCCGGGAGAACCATGCCTCGTATTTACCCGCTCTTGATTGCATTTTTTGTCGCGTGCTCTGCGCCTGCTCAACAGATGCCCGGCATGTCCATGCCTGCGTCACCACCGATGGACATGCAGATGCCGCAGCCAAACACCTTGATCGATGCGGAACTCGCGCACGTCAGCTCCGGCACCTCCATCGAGCCCGTCTCCACACCGGTGCCCATGCTGATGCGGGAGACCGACGGCTGGACACTGATGCTGCACGGTGAGGCCTTCGTGGCTGACACCCAGCAACACGCGCAGTCGGCCCGCGGAGCCGACAAGCTCTTTTCCACCAACTGGATCATGCCGATGGCGCAACGTCCCTTCGCCGGCGGCCAGCTCACGCTGCGAACCATGCTGTCGCTCGAACCTGCAACCATCACCGGGCGCTTCTACCCGGAGCTGTTTCAGCAGGGCGAGACCGCATACGGCAAGCCCATCGTCGATGGCCAGCACCCGCACGACCTCCTGATGGAACTCGCCGCGCTCTATGACGTGAAGCTCGGCGAACACGCGCTGCTGAGCCTCTACGCCGCACCGGTCGGCGATCCCGCCATCGGGCCAACTGCCTATCCGCATCGCCTGTCCGCTTCGGAAGACCCTATCGCAGCACTCGGCCACCATCAGCAGGACTCCACGCACATCGCCTTCAACGTCTTGACACTGGGCGCAACCTGGCGCGCGCTCAGGCTCGAAGCCTCTGGCTTTCACGGCGCAGAGCCCACCGAAGACCGGTGGCAACCAGAGCCTTCGCCCAATGGCCATGGCATGGATAGCTACTCGGGGCGCGCAACGCTTGCTCCCGCAAAGAACTTTGCCGCGCAATACAGTCTCGCGCACATCCACAGTCCGGAGTCGCTGCTTCCCGGTGAAGATCAGGCGCGGCAGACAGCTTCGCTGATGTGGAATCGCGTGCTGAAGACGCACGGCGATCCCATGCCCGGCATGACGATGCCCGATGTGGCGAAAGGCAACTGGTCAACGACGCTGCTGTGGGGACGCACGCGATCCCTGGCAACCGGCCTGACGGAAGACTCCTGGCTCCTCGAATCGTTGCTGACGCTGCGGCGCAATGCATGGTGGACCCGCGTGGAAGTGGCCGACCGCACCACAGAGCTTCTGCGCAGCGGTGTGGCCGAAGCTTCAGCCGGACGTGTGCAGGCCTACACGCTCGGCTACGACCGTGACTTTCGCCCGCTGCCGCATCTGCGCGCGGCGCCCGGAGCGCAGTTCACGCTCTACCGCGCACCCGATCCGCTTGCGTCTGTGTACGGCCGCACACCGTTCGGCGCGGTGGCGTTCGTGCGCTTCCGCCTTGCGGAGTAGTCAGTCGCGCCAGCGCACGTGGAACGCGCGCTCATCGCCTTCAAGGTGCGCGATCGCGACCTCGGCATCCGCACGCGCCACGATGCTCGGAAACTTCTCGCCCCACTCGATCAACACCAACGCATTCGCTTCACCGGACATCTCATCGAGTCCCAGCGTCGCAAGCTCGCGCTCGGTCTCCAGCCGATACAGATCAAGGTGATACACCTTCACGCGCGGGCCGTTGTACTCATGCACCAGCGTGAACGTCGGGCTGGTGACCTCATCGGACGACCCCGCGCCAAGCGCCTCAACCCATCCCTTCACCAGCGTGGTCTTGCCTGCGCCCAGTTCGCCGCGCAGCACCACCACGCGCGGCGCGGAAAGCATCTCCGCAATCGTCTGCGCGATCGCGAGCGTGCCATTTACCGACCGCGTCTTGAAGCGCTTCTCGCGCGTGAACTCCTTCACCTTCCCTCTCCTCGCGGCGTCCGCAGCCCGCAGATCCACGTCAGGTCATCCTCATCGCGCGTGCGATAGCGAAACGCATCGCTGAGATGCGCGAGCACATCCGTCGCAAGCACCGTCTTCTCATCCATCGCATGCGCGGCGAAGTCTGCCGCCAGCCCATGCAGATAGACCGCCGCTTCGACAGCTTCGGCAACATCATCCGGAAACTGCGCCAGCGTGGCCGCGACGATCCCGGTCAGGATGTCGCCGCTTCCACCCTTCGCCAGCGCGGGATTGCCGGTCGTGTTGACCGCGATGCTGCCGTCCGGATGCGCGATGAGCGTGCGCCAGCCCTTCAGCACGAGCGTGACCTGATGCTCCGTCGCGAACTTCCGCGCATGATGGATGCGGTCGGCTTCCACCTCCTTCACACTCAGCCCAAGCAGCCGCGCCATCTCGCCCGGATGCGGCGTCAGCACCATCGTGCGTCCGGCGCCGTTCAGGTCCTTCGCGTGTTCGGCGTCGAAGGCGTTCAGCGCATCGGCGTCGATCACAATGGGCAGCGTGGTCCTGGCGATCAGGCCGCGCGCAAATTCGCTGGCCTCGCCTTTGATCGAAAGCCCCGGCCCAATCGCAATCACCTTGATGCCCTTCAATAACTCATCGAGCGAATCCAGATTGGCGACGCTCGCCGAGCCTTCCGGCCCCTGCGCAAGTCCGCGCACCATCAGCTCCGGTGCAATCGCCCCCACCAGCGAAACCAGCTCGCGCGGCACCGCAGCCGTCACCAGCCCGGCGCCCGCGCGCAGGCACGCCAGCGAAGCCATGCTGGGCGCGCCCGCAGTACCGTAGCTTCCGCCGACTACCAGCACGTGGCCAAACTTGCCCTTGTTCGAGTTGATGGCGCGCGGCTTCTCCGTGATCGCCTTCGAGCTCCCCGTCCACATGAGGCTCCCCGCCGGCACCGCCGCCTCCGGAGTGCCAATCTCCCCCACCACCACTGGTCCGAAGACATCCGCCGTCAGGTGCCCGAAGACATGCGCGAGCTTCGGCGCGGTAAACGTCACCACGGCATCCGCGCGGAACGCTCCGTCAACCGTCTCTTCCATCGAGTCCGCATCCCAGCCGCTGGGCAGATCAATCGCCACTACCGGCACCGCAATCCGCGCCAGGGCGTCACGCACCGCAACAGCAGCGCCGCGCAGCGGAGGCTTGAAGCCCGTTCCCACCACCGCGTCGACAATCAGCTCAGCCTCGGCAAGCAACTCCGCGAGTTCCTCCGCCTCGGCATCCGCAAGCTCTTCCACAATATCGTCTGAGGTCGAGCGCTTCAGCTCCGCGAGAGCCTCAGCGGCTTCGCCCTTCACCTCGTTCTGCTGCCCGAGCAGCAGGACGCGAACGCCCACACCTTCCCCGGCCAGCATGCGCGCGGCTACCATTCCGTCGCCACCGTTGTTGCCCTTGCCGCACACCACCATCACACGCGCGGCCTCGGGATACTGCCGCAGCACGAACTTTGCGACAGCACTCCCGGCGCCTTGCATCAGCTCTGCAATGGGCACGCCAAGCTCAACCGAACGCTTGTCGGCTGCGGCCATCTCGGCCGCCGTCAAAATTTTCATTGTGCCTCCAGGACTTTTCATGCAGAAAAACAAAAGCGAAAACGTACGCAAAGGACGCAAAGGAAAAACGCAGAGGACGCAAAGAAGATCTTCCTCTGCGAACTTCGCGTCTTCCTCTGCGAACTCTGCGTACTGCCTTTGTCTCTAATCCTTGGCGCCGAAGGCCACATCGATCAGCGCGCGCTCTTCGAGATCGTGCGCCTTGGCCGACCCGGTTGCGGGGCTCGCGCTGGCCCTGCGATTGACGCTCACCACCACCCGATCCCGCGCCATGCGCCGAAGCTCCGGCAGCACGTAGAAACGCGCGCCCATGTTGCCCGGCTCCTCCTGCACCCACACCACCTCGGCCTCTGGATGCATGTCCAGCGCGGCCTGCATCTCCTGCTCCGGCCACGGGTAGAGCTGGTCGATGAACACGACGGCGATGCCGTTATCCTTGCGCTTCTCACGCTCCACGCGCAGGTTGTGCCCAATCTTGCCCGAGCACACCAGGATGCGGCGCGGGTTCTGCACCGAAGCATCAGGGATCACATTCAGGAATCGATCCGCGGCAAAATCCGCAACCGAGGACGACGCATCCGGATGCCGCAGCATGCTCTTCGGCGTCATCACCACCAGCGGCTTGCGCCACGTGCGCATCGCCTGCCGCCGCAGCAGATGGAAGTGCTGCGCCGCGGTCGAAGGCTGCGCGATGATCATGTTGTCCTGCGCCGCAAGCTGCAGGAAACGCTCCAGGCGCGCGCTCGAGTGCTCCGGACCCTGCCCTTCGTAGCCGTGCGGAAGCAGCATCACCAGCCCCGAGAGCAGATGCCACTTGGCCTCCGACGCCGCGATGAACTGGTCGATGATAATCTGCGCGCCGTTGGCGAAGTCGCCGAACTGCGCCTCCCAAAGCACCAGCGCCTCCGGGTAGTCGCGCGAATAGCCGTACTCATAACCCAGCACAGCCGCCTCGCTCAGCAGCGTGTTGTAGACCTCGAAACGCGCGCTGCTGCTCGGCAATGTGCTCCAGCGGAATGTACTTGCTCTCGGTCTCCGTATCGACCAACGTGCTGTGACGCTGGTTGAACGTTCCGCGCTGCGAATCCTGCCCGGTCAGACGCACCGGCGTTCCCTGTTGAATCAGCGACGCAAACGCCAGCAGCTCCGCCATGCCATAGTCGAACGGACGCTTGCCATCGGCCATCTCCACGCGCTGCTCGTAGAGCTTCTTCACCTTGGGGTGAATGTTGAAGCCCTGCGGATACGCCACCAGCTTTTCCGTCAGCTCCTTCACCTTCGCGGCGTCAATGCCAGTCTGCAGCGCCGCATCCGCCTCCGTAAGCGAGCCGCCGTGGTAGTTGTCCCAGTAGTCCGGCAGCTTGGCGAGATGCGGTACGATCTCCGCCTTGGACGCCTCCTTCTGCTCGGCAAGGAACTTCGCCTGGATCTCCGCGACCTCAGCCGACGGGTCCACGCCGATCTTCTTCGCGTAGCTCTTGTACAGCTCCGGCAGCTCCTTGATGAGCGCGTAACGCTTGGGGCTGGTCACGGTCGGGTCGTCGACCTCGCTGTGCCCATGCCGGCGGTAGCCGATCAGATCGACCACCACATCCGACTCGAACTTGGCACGATACTCCGCCGCAATGGTGGCGACGCGCATCACCGCATCCGGATCTTCCGCATTCACATGGAAGATCGGAATCGGCAGACGCTTGGCCACGTCGGTCGCAAACCGCGAGCTGTTCGACTCCTCCGGCACCGCCGTAAAGCCAAGCAGGTTGTTCACGATGATGTGGATCGTTCCGCCCACGTTGTAGCCGTGCAGCGTCGCCATGTTCAGCGTCTCCGCCGTCACGCCCTGCCCGGCGAAGGCCGCATCGCCATGCATCACAATCGGCACCACCTGCCGCTTGCCGGTGGCGTTGTTGTCATGCAGACCTGCTGCCGCATCGATGCGTGCCTGCTTGGCGCGCGCACGTCCCAACGCGACCGGGTCCACCACTTCCAGGTGGCTCGGATTCGAAACCAGGTGCAGCGCCACCCGCGCCCCGTTGCTCGCGACAAATTCGCCCGTCGCACCCATGTGGTACTTCACGTCGCCGCCGCCCATCGTTGAGCGCGGATCCACATCTTCAAACTTGGTGAAGATATCCTTGGCGCCGCGACCCACCGTGTTCGCCATCACGTTCAGGCGGCCGCGGTGACTCATCGCAATCACCGCCATCGTCACGCCGTTCTGCGCGCTTACCTCCAGCGTGCGCTCCATGAACGGAATCAGCACCGTCAGGCCTTCAAGCGAAAATCGCTTGGTACCTAGATACCGCGACTGCGCCACCTGCTCAAACAGGTCCGCCTTGATGAGCTGCGTCAGCACCGCCTTCTGATCGACCGCCGGCGCGGGCTGCTCCATCTGCTGCTCCAGCCACTCGCGCTGCTCGGCGTTGGCGATGTGCATGAACTCAACACCGATGGTGCCGCAGTAAAATCCGCGCGCCTCCGCCGCTGCATCCTCTTCGCCTTCCGGCAGAGCGACCGGGAACGGCTCGGGCGGAAGATACTGGCCCAGCGGGTCGAGCGTCGTCTGCAGGTAGCCCCAGCGACGAAAGACGTCGAACGTAGCCTGTGTCCGCTCGGGATTCGAGCTGGCGGGGCTCGCCCCATTGTTTGTCGTTGCCGTTTCGGCCGTCTTCTTCACCTTGGTTGACATCGGTCCTTCACCCTCAATCCCTCGACGCGCGCGCCGAATCTCAGCATAGGAGAGCCGCGTCTCCCGTCACTTGGTATGCTAGCCCCAATGGGGGGTTGAGGGCATCCTCAACCGGCGATATTCGCACATGACACGGTATCTCGCACGATGCCCGCCGCCGGCTGGGAGCCGATTGCGATACCCAGACGTCCAAACATGGAACCGCGCCGCGGTGAAAGGTCTTGCATGGGTTCACGATGGGCCGCTGCCGTAGCGTTGTTGCTGCTGACGGCAGCATCACCGACGATACGCGGCCAGGAACCGGCTCGTGAGCCCGCGCCGGCCTCCGTGCCGGGCGCCGACCCGCTGGACAAGCCGCTGCCCGATATCCCCACCCTGATGCGTCAGGTCGAAGCAAACCAGCGCACTGCCGAGGCCGTCGAGAAAAACTACATCTACAAGGAGGACAATCAGTTCCAGGAACTCGACTCCAAGGCAAACGTGAAGACCACCAAGGCTACGGAGTTTGAGGTCTTCTGGGCGAACGGCGTGCGGATCGCACGCGAGCTGAAGCGCGACGGCAAGGATCTCAGCCCGGACGAGCTGAAGAAGCAGGACGCGCGCATCGACGATCGCGTGAAGAAGGCTCGCGAGCGGCGCGAGAAGGCCGACGCGGAAGGCCGCGAGACGGACTCGCATGGCCGCGACGAATTGGGCGTCTCACGCATGTTGGAGCTGGGGACGTTTTCCAATGCGCGACGCGAAAACGTGAACGGACGCCCCACCATTCTCGTCGACTACGTAGGCGACCCCAAGGCCAAGACGCACAGCTACGAAGAGGGAGTTTTCCGCGAACTCGCCGGAACGGTCTGGGTAGACGAGCAGGACAAAGCGCTCAGGCGGCTGGAAGGCCACTTCAACAACGATTTCAAAGTGGGCGGCGGCCTCGTGATGAATGTAAAGAAAGGCACCTGGTTCAAGGCCGCTTTCGTCAAAATCAACGACGAAGTCTGGCTTCCACAGACCATTGAAGCCGACGGGCACGCACGCTATCTCTTGTTTTTCTCGCTGAACGGCCATTTCCAGGGACGTACCAGCGACTACCGCCGGTTCAAGGCCACCAGCACGCTCCTGCCGGATGCGAGACCGGTGAAGCCGGAGGAGGAGACGCCACAATGAAAGAAAGCCAGACGCCGAAAGGGATGGCCTAGGCCATCCCTTTCGCCAAACTTGGGCAAATCGAGGTGAAATGCTGCAAATTTCCGTTTGCTACGCCCACACCGCGCCGTTCCAAATCCAGCCGTTGCCATGTTTGCACAACCACCGAACTTGATCCGTCAGACTGCCGGACCTCACAAACTTTCTTTTCGAGACCGGAAACAACCGAAACGGAAACTCCGAACTCGCAAAGCCAAACGACCTGAATCCCGGATGGGATTAGAGAGGCTGAACGTCAGACGCCTGCCAGCCCTTGGGTCCCTTGACCACGTTGAACTGCACAGCCTGACCCTCTTGGAGGCTCTTGAAACCGTTCGAATTGATCGCCGAGTAGTGAACAAACACATCCTCGCCGTTCTGACGGCTGATGAAGCCAAACCCCTTGGCGTCGTTAAACCACTTCACTGTTCCCTGTTCCATTTTCGTTATTTCCTTAAAGCCTTCTTGAATTTTGCCGCCAGAAACAAATTAGGGTTCATCAGCACGACAATACAGCCTTGCAGAAAACCCGTCTGTTGCAAACGATGTACCAAGATTAGCACAGTTGACAAGTCATGGCGAGAAAAGTTTTACTTTTCTTCCTTTGCCCCGGTCCCGGTGCAAGTCTCCGCCAAAAATGCCTGCTCCGGCCGCCCCTGCTCCACATGCTCCCGCACAATCTCCTCGCTGCGCGCAAGCACCTCGTCCAGCGACAGCTCGGTCGAATCCAGAATCACCGCGTCCGCAGCCGGCTTCAGCGGAGACTGCGCACGATTGCGATCGCGCTCGTCCCGCGCCTTCATCTCATCGATCAGCGCCTTCTCCGTCACCTTTGCCGGCTCATGCTCGCTCGGACGCCACCTGCCGGTAGCGCCTGTTTCCCCGCACCTCGGGCGCCGCATCCAGAAAAATCTTCACCTCCGCATCCGGAAACACGGCCGTGCCGATGTCGCGCCCTTCCATCACCACGCCGCCAGCCGCGCCCAACGCCCGCTGCTGCGCCACCATCCACTCGCGCACCGCAGGATGCACGCAGGCGCGCGAGGCCGCCGCCGTTACGTCCGCATCCCGCACCCGCCGCGAAACATCCATCCCATCCAGCAGCACACGGTTGCCCTCGCGCGTAGGCTCGAGCGTGATCTTGGTCCAGCTGCAAAGATCCACCAGCTCCGCCTCCTCATCGAGGTCCAGGTCGTTGTTGATCGCCTTCAGCGCCAGCGCCCGGTACATCGCGCCGGTCTCCAGGTTCAGAAAGCCGAAGCGGCGCGCCAGATGCGCAGCCAAGGTGCTCTTGCCCGCGCCCGCAGGCCCGTCGATGGCGATCACCGGAAGTTTGCGTTTCGTCTCGTCTGCCATGGCTTACTCCGGCCTGCGCTTGGTCGGACGATAGCCGCCGCCGTCGGGCTTGCCGCCCGCGGCGCTTCTTGCCACCCGGACCCGGCTTGCGAAAAGGCTTCTTGCCATCGGCAAACTTGGCAAACGGGCCGCCAGCCTTGGCGAAGGGCTTCTTGCCTCCCCCACCCGCAGGCCGTGCGCCGAACGCCGGCTTCGCCCCGAAGCTCGGACGCCCTTCGCGCGGCGGCCGTTCTGCACCCTCGCCGCGCGGCTTGTCGAAGCTCCGCCCAGGCCGGTCGCCGAAGGGCTTGGCTCCAAACGGCTTGGCGCCGAAAGGCTTCTTTTCCCGCGGCGCATCGAACTTGCGGAACGTCTTGCGCGGAGCTTCCTCACCGCCACCCGCCGGGCGCTCGCCGCGGTCTCGCTGGAAGCCCGGCTTCGCCCCGAACGCCGGCTTCTCGCCGAAGGGCTTGCGGCCGAAAGCGGGCTTGCCGCCCGGTCTCTCCCCGCCCGCCGGGCGGTCGTTGCCAAAGCCTGTACGCGGACGCGGCGCGTACGATCCTGCCGATCCCCCCGCGCGCTTGAACCCCGCTCCCGCCGGGCGTTCCGGCCGATCGCCGCGCTCCGGTCGCGGCGCAAAGTCACGCCGCGGGGGACGGCCTTCCGCGTTGAACTCGCGTCTCGGCGGACGTCCTTCAGCATTGAACTCGCGTCGCGGCGGACGCCCTTCGCCCGAAGCGCCGCGATCAAACGCCGGCTTGCCCGCGAAGCCTTCGCGCTTGCGACCAAACGTGCCCGGCTTCGAGAAGGTGCGGCGCGGCCCATCGCCGGCACCTTCGCGAGGTTTGAACTCCCGTCGCGCAGGACGCGCGTCCGTGGTATCCCGCCGGGGTGTGATAAACGCCTCCGGAGGTGCTGCGTCGGGCGATCTCTCGGCCCACGGCTTGTCGAACCTTGGGCTCTCGAAGCGCGGCTTGTCATCGCGCTTGAACGGACGGCGCTCGCGATCGCCAGAACCTGCTCCGGCGCCATATGCCGGCCGCTTCCCGAACCCCGGCTTCGACCCGAACGCCGGCTTCGAACGCAGGCCGGTCCCGATCTTGCTTCCAGGCTTCGCCGCAAACTTGCGAATGCGCGAGCCGCCTTCCCCTGCAGTTTCCGGAGTCTCCGCCGCCGCTTCCGTCTGCTCGCTCGCCGCAAACGCCGGCAGCTCGCCGCCCACGTGCAGCAGCGTCTTGCCTTCGATCACCAGCGTCTCCAGCTGCCGCGCAGCGAGCAGCGCATGCACCACATCGCGCACACGCGACCGCGGCGCCAGCGGCGAAAGGAACGTCTCAATCTCGTCTTCACGTGGCTGCCACCGCCTGCCCGAGATAGAGCGAGATCAGCGCCGACAGCGCCGACGGCTGCCCCGCATTCGCGCCCGCCTTGATCTGCTTGGTAAACCGCGCCGGCGTCAAGCTCCCACAGCGTGTGCGTGCCATCGAGCTGCGGCACCGGGATCACCCGCAGCTGCGACCAGAGCTCGGTCAGCGCGCGCAGCACCGCGCCTTCGGTCACTTCCTTGCCCAGCTGCGTCGCCAGGTCATAGGCCGACATCGTCACCTTGGCCGCCAGCATCTCGTAAGCCGCCAGCGCCAGCGGCGAAACCTTCACCGGCCCGGAGGTCACCGGCGGCTGCTTCCACGCCTTGTTCCCGCGCAGCGTAAAGATGTAGGAAAACACCGCGGCGGACGCCACGAAGTCCGGCACATCGGTGCCTGTACCGCCGGTGACGCCCAGCAGATTCAGCGGCACCACCGCGCCTTCCGCAATCAGCCGGGCCAGCAGCGTACGCGCTGCGTCGCCTTCCGCGATCTCGGCCGCGCCGTTCAGATGCTTGCCCAGCGTCGCCTCCACCAGCGACGGAGCGGGCGCGCCCAACTGCGCCGCACGCGGACCATAGACCACCAGGCCGCAGCGGTTGATCCACTCGCGCAGCGATTCAAGGCTCAGCAGCGGCTTTTCGTCCTGATGCCAGTGCGCAGCACGGGTTTGCGCAAGCTGATCGCTGGTGGGAAGCGCAGCGGCCGCAGTATGCCGCGGAGAAGCCTGTGCAGGTGTCTCTGCAATCGGTTCGGGGGAGCTGATGTTCTCTGGAGTTTCCAAAATGGTGATGCCTTCCTGCCCGGGCGACTTGTGCCTGCCCGGCACCGGTTACGCGTGAGCCTCTTTGCGAATGCAAAGAGTCGTGCCTGAATGATCAAAATGACGGGTGTCCGCTGGAGCCATCACACGTCTGTACGATGCAGATTTCGGGAATCTCAGGTGCGTTGAAACGCACGTTCGATCTCTTTATGAGAATACCTGAGTGCGATGGGCCTGCCATGCGGACAGCTCGTCGGGTACTCCGTCTTCCCCAGTTCGCGCAAGAGCCACTCGATCTTCGCGCCATCGAGCGGCATATTGATCTTCACCGCCGCATGGCACGCAATGGACGCCGCAATCCGCCGCCGCCGGCTCTCCGCATTCTCCGTCTGCTCCATGCGATCCTCGCCGGCGAGCACATCTTCGAGCATCTGCTCCAGTTCCCTGCCCTCCAGCCCCACCGGCGCCGCCTTCACCGCCAGCGTCCGCGGCCCGAACGGCTCGGCCTCGAACCCGTTGCGCTCCAGCTCCTCCGCAATCCGCGCAAACGTCACCATCTGCGCCGGCAGCAGGTCGATCAGCAAAGGCATCAGCAGCCGCTGCCGCTGCACCTGCTCGGTATCGCGCTCGCGCATGATCTTCTCAAACAGCACCCGCTCATGCGCCACATGCTGATCCACGATCCAGAGCCCCTCATCATTCACCGCCAGGATGAACGAATCGCGCAGCTGCCCCAGCGGCTTCAGCGTCGCCAGCGAGCGCAGACTCGGCTCCTCCACCACGCGGCCGCCCTTCTCCAAACCCACCTGGGCGCCCGGCTCCGGATGCCCCACCGGAATCGTCTCGTCCCCAAACGCCAGCCGCCCCGGGGATTCCGCCACCGGCACCGGCTCGAGCGTAAACACCGCCGCATCCCTCGCCGTCGGCAGATTGTCCGACTGCGGCCCCACTCCAAAGCCGGCCACGCCACTCTCACGCGGCTCGAACACCGGCTGTTCCAAACCGCCCGGCAGCGGGCTCACATCCAGCAGCAGGCTCGCGCTCGCGCCCGCATACGGCGCGCCCGAAAGCGCCGCCGCGAAGCTTGCCGCCGGCCGCGCCTGCATCAGGGTCGTGCGCACGGTGTCGCGGATAAAGTCGTGCACAAACGTCGGCTGCCGGAAGCGCACCTCGGTCTTCGCCGGATGCACATTCACATCCACCTCCTGGGGCGGCATCTCCAGAAACAAGCAGCACCACCGGAAAGCTGGTCGGCGGAATCACGTTGCGATACGCCTCGGTCAGCGCGTGGATCACCAGCTTGTCGCGAATCAGGCGATGGTTCACGAACACATACATCGCATTCCGATTCAGCCGCTGCAGCTCCGGCTTCGACACAAACCCGCTGATCCGCAGATACCCCGGATCGGCCGGCTCATAATCCTCCTCGCGCTTCCATGGCGGAGGCTCCGGCAGCCCGGCGCGCGTGAAGTCCATCTCCGCTGCCGTCTGCAGCATCAGCGCCGCCGTCTCCGCGCCAAAGATCTGAAACAGCCGCTCGCCCGCATTCGCTACCGCCGGCGCCACCAGCAGCGCCTGCGTCGCCGAGTGCAGCTCGAAGTGCCGCGTCGGATGCGCCAGCGCGTAGTGCGTCACCAGCGCCGCAATGTGCGACAACTCCGTCGACTCCGACTTCAAAAACTTGCGACGCGCCGGCGTATTGAAGAACAGGTCGCGGACCGCAAGCGTCGTTCCGTGCGGCAGCCCGGCCTCTTCCACCCGCAGAATCTTGCCGCCGGCAATCTCGATCAGCGTCCCGGCATCGTCCTCCGCCGCGCGCGTCTCCAGATGCACCCGGGCGACGCTCGCAATCGACGGCAGCGCCTCGCCGCGAAAGCCCAGCGTCGCGATCGAAAGCAGATCGTCCGAGCTGCGCAGCTTCGACGTCGCATGGCGCTCAAACGCCAGCAGCGCGTCGTCCCGCACCATGCCGCAGCCGTTATCCACGATCCGGATCAGCTTGCGCCCGCCCGCCTCCACCTCAATCCGGATGCGCGTCGCCCCGGCATCGAGCGAGTTTTCGAGCAGCTCCTTGACCACCGACGCCGGACGCTCCACCACCTCGCCCGCGGCGATCTGATTGGCAACCTGGTCGGAAAGAATGTGAATGCGTCCCACATCCTCCAGTGTAGGGCTTCTGCTCCGCCCCGAGCGCAACCGCCAAAGGATTCAGCTCGCGCCCTGACCAAGCGACCTCTCTGTTCGCAGCGTCATTGCTTCCCATTTCGGACGCCTTTACAACAGCACCCGGAACAAAGTCGAATTTGGTTGTTGCAACTTTCGTGTTACGCGCTACGATACTGAAAGGCTCGCATTAAGTCCGCTCGGCAAACTAGTCCAAAGCGCAGCCCCGAGTCAACCTCCCTTTGCCTCTGCATCCTCCCTGCAGCACTTCAAGCCATTTCAGGCTTCCCCTTCCCGGAGAAATTCATGTCCCGTTCGCGCAAGTCACCCTCCCCAGGGAATACAGGTGTATTCCTGCTGTCCGCCTCCCTCGCTGCAACCATGCTTTCAGGCTGTGCCGGCATTTCCTCCAGTCCCTCCGCCGGCCCCTTGGCCGCAGGCGCGACCATCCGCGGCACCGTCCACGGTGGCCAGCAGCCTGTCATTGGAACCCGCATCTACCTGATGTCCGCAGGCATGAACGGCTACGGCTCTGCTTCGAACTCCCTGCTTTCGACCAGCGCCAACGGCGTGCTCACCGACAGCAATGGCAACGGCTACGTCCTCACTGACAGCTCCGGCAGCTTCACCATCACCGGCGACTACACCTGCTCGAACTCCATCGCGCAGACCTACCTGCTCGCCCTGGGCGGCAACCCGGGCCTCTCCGGCGGCACCAACAACTCCGCCATCAGCCTGATGGCTGCGCTCGGCACCTGCGGCTCCCTTTCGGCCAGCACGCAGACCAACCTGAATGAGCTGACCACCGCCGCCTCCGTTCTCGCCCTGCAGCAGTTCATGCTCGACACCACCCACATCGGTGCTTCCTCCAGCAACTCGGCCGGCATCGCCAACGCCTTCGTCTCCATCAACAACATCGTGGACAGCACCTCCGGCACCGCGCGTTCGGCCAACCTGGCCGGCACGGGCGTCGTTCCCAGCGCGAAGCTGAACACCCTCGGCGACATCCTCGCACCGTGCATCAACTCCGCCGGCCCGTCCAGCACCGCCTGCAGCAATCTGTTCAGCGCTTCCACGCCTTCGGGAGGCACCGCTCCCACCGACGTCGCCTCCGCCATGCTGCTGATCGCGCAGAACCCCTCCAACAACGTCAGCGCGCTCTATAACCAGATTTCGCCCGCGTCGCCCTTCCAGCCGACGCTGCCCTCAGCCCCCAACGACTACACCGTCGGCATTACCTACACCGGCGGCGGCCTGGCCGTGCCGGGCGCCATCATCATCGACGCCAACGGCAACGCCTTCGTCGCCAACTGCCCCTCCTGCAACTCGCTGGCCGGACAGGACTCCATCGTCGGCTTCGGTCCCCAGGGATCCATCCTGACCGGAACCGCCGGCTACACGGCCGGCATCCACATGCCGAAGGCCATCGCCTTCGACCAGTCCGGCTACCTGTGGTCGACGGACCTCGCCTCCGGTTCGCTGCCCGACCAGGTCGTGAAGCAGACGCCCGGCGGAACCCTGGTCAGCGGCTTCCCCTTCCATGACGGCACCATCAGCGGTCCCATGGGCATCGCGCTCGACTCCTCCGGCAGCGCCTGGGTGAGCAACCAGACCGCCAACAGCGCCGTGAAGATCTCGAGCACCGGCACGCGCCTCGTCGGCCCCGTCACCAGCCCCGGCTTCACCGGAGCGAATGGCGTCGCCATCGATGGTATCGGCGTCATCTTCGTCGCGGGAACCTCCTCCTCCAGCATCCTGAAGTTCGATTCGAGCGGCAATGTGCTGTCCGGGTCGGGCGCAGGGTTCACCGGCGGTGGCCTGGCCGGACCGCAACAGCTCGCCATCAACAACGCGGACGATCTGTGGACCGTCAACAGCACCTCCGAAACCGTCTCCGAGATCTACGGCAGCAACGGCACGGACGTCACAGGCTCCGGAGGCTATTCGGTTGGATTGACCAAGGCGTCCATGGTCTCAATCGACGGACTCGGCAACGCCTGGATCGCAAACTGCCGCGCCAACTGCGGCGGAAGCGCCTCAACACCCGATAACCTTGTGCACCTCCGCGCGAACGGTGCACTCGCCACCGGCGCAACCGGCTACCAGGACACCCACTTCGCCACAGTGGGCGCCACGGCCATCGATCCCTCCGGCAACCTGTGGGTCTCGAATGCCTCCGGCGCCAGCGTCACCGAGCTCCTGGGCGTAGCCGCCCCGGTCAAGACGCCGCTCTCGGCCGCCGCCAACAACCAGCTGGGTTCGCGACCTTAGTACCAATCAGTACAAGGAAGCCCAAGCCGCCCATCTGCATCGACCTGCAGGTGGGCGGTTCTGCGTGCGCCAAGATGTTCGCGACACACAGCATCCCTCCAACCCTCTGCTTCACTCAAACGCCGCCGTCATTCTGGCGAAGCGAGAATCTCCGTAGTTGTCTTTCCCACGTTCACCGCTCTGAAAGAAAAGCTCCCATACCAGCTCGAATCCCGTCGGTGGCAACTCGCAACGCACGAACGGTATCAAACAGCTATCAGCCTGGGAGTGGACTCGAACTTCGCCCAATCAAAGGCTCGTACCCTATCTCCCGGAGACCTCCCCATGCGCTGTCCGCAACCGATCGCTGTATTTTTTGCGCTTTCCTCCGCTTTGGGCGCATCCCTGCTTACGGGCTGCGCGGGAATGACCACGACCTCCTCTCCGGACGCGCTCCCCGGCGTGACCTTCAATGGTTCAGTGCACGGGGGACAGCAACCCGTCACCGGCGCCCATGTCTACCTGTTCGCCGCCGGCACCAGCGGCTATGGCTCGGCTTCCGCCTCGCTGCTCGGAACCGGCATCTCGGGCGTGCTTCTTACCGATCCGACCGGCACGTACACCACAACGAACAGCAGCGGAAGCTTCGGCATCACCGGCTACTACACCTGCCCCACGCCGACCACGCAGGTCTACCTGCTCGCGACCGGCGGTAACCCGGGATTGGCCTCCGGCACCAACAATACCGCCATCTCGCTGATAGCCGCAATCGGCTCCTGCAGCAACCTGACCCCATCCACCTTTATCAACATCGACGAGGTCAGCACCGCCGCCGCCGTCACCGCGCTGCAGCAGTTCATGTCCAGCCCCACAGCCATCGGCACCTCCTCCACCAACTCCGTTGGGCTCCAGAACGCGTTCCTCTCCGTGACCAACCTTGCCGACCTGGGTACCGGCTTCGCCCGAAGCGCGCCTGCCGGCGGCACCGGAGTTTCGCCGGCGCCAAGCTGAATACGCTCGCCGATATCCTCGCTCCGTGCGTCAACTCGGCGTCTCCGACAAGCTCCTCCTGCAGCAGTCTCTTCACCGCCGCGACGCCTTCAGGCGGAACCGCTCCGGCCGACGTCGCCAGCGCCATGCTGCTGATCGCGAAAAACCCGATCAACAACGTGGCAACGCTTTTCAGCCAGATCAACGCAGCCGCACCCTTCCCGGGCCTCTCCTCAGCGCCCAATGACTACACGCTTCCGGTCGTCTTCACCGGCGGCGGCCTCAGTTCGCCGGGAGACGTCGTGATCGACGCCAGCGGCAATGCCTGGACCGCGAACTGCCCCTCCTGCAACGGGCTGCGCATCGCAGACTCGCTCGTGGGCTTCAGCCCGATTGGCGCCGTCCTGAGCGGCAGCACAGGATACACCACGGACATTCATGCACCCCAGGGCATCGCTTTCGATGCCGCGGGCAATCTATGGTCGGTGAACCAGGCCTCCGGCAGTTCGCCGGATTCCATCGTCAAGATGACCTCGAGCGGCGCAGTCGCCGCGGGCTTCCCGTACACGAGCACCAGCAACCTGGAGCTTCCCAGCGGCATTGCCTTCGACAGCTCCTCCAATGCCTGGATCACGAACGCCGCAGGAAGTCCGCAGTTCGGCATCCCGGGCCTGATCGCACTATCTAACTCCGGCACTCTGCTGACCACCGTCAACAACACCTCGCTGGTCGGCTCCACCGGTGTGGGCGTCGACTCCGCCAACTCCGTCTTTGTGGCCGCCACGCAATCTTCCGATATCTACAAGACCAACCTCGCCGGAACGAACTCAGCAACCTACACCTCGGCCGGCATCTCGCAGCCGCTCAGCATCTCCATCGACCATTCCGACAACGTCTGGACGCTGAACAACACCAACTCGCTTTCCGTCATCGCAGGCGCGACCGGCGCTGCCATCACCAGCGGGGTGGGCGTCAACACCTCGCAGGCGGCGGTCATCGCGATAGACGGAGCGTCGACCGGATGGGCCGCGAACTGCCGCGTCTACTGCCCCGGCAACGGAACCGTCAAGGTCGATAACCTCCTGCACTTCAGCGTCACCGGCGCAGAGTTGACCAAGGGCGATGGCTTCCAGGACAGCAGCTTGAAGGGTGCCGGCGTAGCCGCCATCGACCCTTCGGGCAATGTCTGGGTCTCCGATAACCAGGGCGCCAGCCTGACGGAGTTCGTCGGCGTAGCCGCCCCGGTGCGCACGCCGCTCGCCGCCGCGCAGGCCGCCGGGCAGCTTGGCACCCGCCCCTGAGCTCTCCGCTTCCGGTCGTTCCCGGCTGCCGCACTTTGAGTCCTGGCTCAAACCGCGGCAGCCATCTTCGTTTAGCCCCGGAGTACACTGGACCCATGGCGAGCGCAATCCAGATTCCGCTGGCAGAGTACCTGGAAACGACGTATCGACCCGACCGCGAGTACGTGGATGGCGAGCTTCGGGAGCGAAACGTGGGCAAGTGGATGCACGCAAGATTGCAGTGGCTGCTGGCGGGCTGGTTGATGAATCACGAGAGTGAGTGGAACGTCACCGGCAGTACGGAGCAACGAGTTCAAGTCTCACGCAACCGCATTCGCATCACCGACCTGGTCGTCCTGCGCCCAGGACCGCAGCCCGACGTGCTCGTCGATCCACCGCTGCTTGTCATCGAAATTCTTTCGCCCGACGACACCTACTCCGACCTGCAGGAGCGCTGCCAAGACTACCGCCGCATGGGTGTCGAAAATCTCTGGCTCATCGACCCCACCACCCGCAGCGGCCGCATGGGCGTGGGCGCAGACTGGGTCGCAGCCGAAAGGCTGGAAATTCCCGGCACACCCATTCACGTGGAGCTGCCCAGCCTCTTCGCGAAGATCGATCCGTCGCGAGCAGGATAGTCTTCCGCCTGGCTACTTCTTCTTGCCCTTCTTCTTCTTTCCCGTCTTCTCCGGCAAGGGCGTCGATTCCCTGTCGCCATCTCCCACCATGTGCAGCCGCATGAAGTTGGTCGCGCCCGACTTCGTCCGCGTTCCCGCCACGATGCCCACCACCTGCCGCTGCTGCACGTAGCCGCGCTCTTCCAGGATCTGCTCCGCCATATCCACCAGCTTGTCCGTATCGCGGAAGCGCTCGCACAGGATCGGGTACGTTCCCCACAGCATCATGCTGCGGTTGATGACCTTCTCATACGGACTCAGCGCATAGATCGGCGGCTCCGGCCGGTACTTCGACAGCAGCCGCACCGTGGTGCCGCTCTCCGTAAAGATCGCGATCGCCGCCACATCCAGGTCCTCGGCCGAGTGCGCCATGCACTCGCAGATCGTCTCCGCCACGGTCAGCTTCGGCCTGCCGCCGCACCCGCGGCATCGGCGAGCGGATCGAGGCGGATCTGCTGCTCCGTCTCGCTCACGATCTTCGCCATCATCGCCACCGCTTCCACCGGATACTTGCCCGCCGCCGTCTCGCCCGAAAGCATCACCGCGTCCGTGCCGTCGTAGATCGCGTTGGCCACGTCCGACGCTTCCGCCCGCGTCGGCCGCGGGTTTTCGATCATCGACTCCAGCATCTGCGTCGCCGTAATCACCGGCTTGCGGAACTCCGCCGCGCGCTTGATGATGTGCTTCTGGATCGCCGGCACCTTCTCCGGCGGCACCTCCACGCCCAGGTCGCCGCGCGCCACCATGATGCCGTCCGCCACCTCGAGAATCGAGTCCAGGTGCTCGATCGCCTGCGGCTTCTCCAGCTTCGCAATCACCCACGCATCCGAGTTCAGCGCCGCCAGCCGGCGCTTTCACATGGCGCACATCATCTGCCGTGCGCACAAACGAGACGGCCACCGTATCCACGCCCTGCCCGATCGCGAAGATCAGGTCCTCTTCATCCTTCTCCGTCAGCGACGGCACCTTCACCGGAATGCCCGGCAGGTTGATGCCCTTCTTCTCGCCCAGCATGCCGCCGTTCACGATCTCGCAGACCACGTCATCGCCCTTGATCTGCGACACGCGCAGCTCGATCAGCCCATCCGACAGCAGAATCCGCGAACCCGGTTCCAGGTTCTCGGCCAGCGTCGTGAACACCGTGCCCACCATTGCGGCGGTGCCTTCAATCTGCCGCGGCGTGATGGTCAGCTTCTTGCCTGCGACCAGCAGCACCGGCTTGTGATCCTTCAGCTTGCCCGTGCGAATCTTCGGCCCCTGCAGGTCGGCAAGAATGCAGATCGGCTTGTTTTCCTCGCGCGAAACCTGCCGCACCATGCGGATCAGCTCGGCCTTCTGCTCGTGGCTGCCGTGCGAAAAATTCAGACGCGCCACATCCAGCCCGGCCCGCACCAGCTCGCGGAAGACCGGCAGGGTGCTACAGGAGGGGCCCAGCGTCGCAACAATCTTGGCGCGACGGCTGGTGTCCATTCCGCCCGAAAAGGCGTGCGTACGAGGGCTTTCAGTTGCCATGTTCATGATGTGCGGCTGCCGCGTTCTTTCTGAAACCTGGGCTCAAAGCGCGCAGGTCCAACCAATTTGGGATTTCAAACACTCGTGGTCATTCTACTAGCCCGCGGGCCTGTGCGCCGAATCCAGCTCCCCTGTTTGCATGCTCTGCGTACTGCTGGTTGAACTCCGCCCCGCACAGCACGCTCAGGAACACGATATACAACCAGAACAGCAGCGCGATGCCTGCGCCCAGCGATCCGTAGACCGCGCTGTAATTTGCCACGCGCGTAACATACCAGCCGAACAGCAGCGTAATCAGGAACCAGAGCGACGTCGCAACGATGGCGCCGGGCAGGCTCTTCATCCAGTTCTGCCGGCGCGGCGTGCCCATGTGGTAGATGAGCGCAGTCAAGCCGGCCACCCCGGCCAGCGAAATCGTCCAGCGAACGGCAAGCGCAAGCGCAAAGAACGCCGGACGGAACGAGACCGCCAGGTGCTCGGCCAGCCATTCCGTGATGAACCTGCCGAACACAACCAGCAGCGACGCAATCGCCAGCGGAACGAACGAGAGCGGCACCAGCAGCAGCGAGCGCGCGCGCTTCTGCAGGAAACTCCAGCAGTTGAACGGAAGCCCCGCGGCTCGGTGCAGGCCTTCCATAATCGTGGCAATCGCACTGGAAGCGCCAATCAGGCTGACGAGCCCCGCAAGCACCAGCGCGCGCGTCGTGTGCGGATGGCCGTCCGCCGTGCCCGTGCTCACAAAGTAGCTTGTCAGCAGAGGAAAGACGTTGGCGGGAAGCACTTCGTTGAAAAACTCACCCACTTCAATCTTCAGCGGAGTCACGTCGGGCAGCAGCGCAATGGCCGCCGCGGCCACAACCAGCGCGGGAAACAACGCCACCATGGACGAATACGCCGCCGACTGCGCCAGGTTCATGCAGTCGTGCGCCAGCATCCTGCCCAGCGCCGCGCGTAGCAGCCGGGGCACCCGCAGCGCATCCCGCAGGAAAGCTGCCGGCCGCGCCGCAACCCGGCTCTTCAGCCCTTCCACCGATTCAGGAACTGGTTGACCGAACCCGGATCCATGTGGCGCATGTCGTTGAACTCTCCGGTCTTCTGCGAGTACAACACCTTTCCGTCCTCATCCACCACCGCCAGCGCGGGCACACCCTTCGCAATCGGAACGCCGTACTTCATCGCCAGGGCCACGTTGTTGTCCATCGACTCCTTGATGAAGACATGCACCAGCACGAAGTTCTTCTCCAGAACCGCCAGGTTCGGCTGCTGGTGGAAGTAGATATCCAGCACATGGCAGTCGCCGCACCAGTCGCCGCCGAAATCGATAAGCACGCGCTTGTGCTCGCGCTTGGCCTGGCGCAATGCGGCCGCGATATCAGCCTGCGGGTTGGCGTTCTCCGGGTAGATCTGCTTCTTTGTTGTGCCCGGTCCCTGCGCCGCGGCAACTGCCGGGACAAGCGCCGGCGCTGCAACCAGTGCAAGGAGGAAGACGAGGACTCTGGATCGGTGGCTCATTGCTGCATCACTCCAAGGTGGCGGCCCGGCGGAGATCCGCGCAAAGGGGCACGCCATCACTATAGTAGATGTCCGCAGCCCGGCAACGGTGCAGCCCGTTGGCGGCTGCGGTTCCCGATGCGGTAAGCTTTCGAGCTATGCTCCGCTTCCTGCTTGCCGCCGCGTTTCTGCTCTCCACCCTCCCCGCCTTTGCCCAGGTTCAGAATCAGGGTGGCGTCCCCATGGCTGCCACCGCCACGGCGCCTCCGCTCGGCTTCAAGGACACCATCGTGCTCTTCCCCGAAGGCGCTCCGGGCGCGCTGCGCCATGGCGCCGAAGCGACCGAAGGCGATATCCCCAAGCTCTTCACCTACCCAGCGCCGGGAGCAGGGGCGCATCCGGCCGTGATCGTTATGCCCGGCGGAGGCTACACCCACGTCGTCATGGACAAGGAAGGCTCCGTCGAAGCGAAGTGGCTCAACGCCCACGGCGTCTCTGCCTTCGTGCTCGAGTACCGCCTGTCGCCCGCCTACATGTACCCCGCGCCCATGCAGGATGGCTCCCGCGCCATCCGCTATGTGCGGGCTCATGCGAGTCAACTCGGCGTCGATCCCGCCCGCCTCGGCATCTGGGGCTTCTCCGCAGGCGGCCACCTCGCCGGGTATTTCGCCGCCATTCACAAACCCGGCGACCCCGCGGCGGCCGATCCACTGGACCGCGTCTCAGACCGCCCGGATTTCGTCATTCTCTCCTACGCCCGCCTGACCCTCGACCGCTCCATTCCAACCTCGCTTTCCGCGACGGGAACCGGCCCCATGGCGACCCTGCTCGGTGAACATCCCACGCAGGAAGCGGTCGATGCCGTCGACCCCATCAAGCACGTCTCCGGCGACACCAGCCCCTGCTTCATGTACACCACCGGCGGCGACAAGGCCGTCGATCCGCTGAACGTGGCTGAGTTCTACGAAGCGCTGCGCCGCGCAGGAGTGCCGGCCGAGGCACACCTCTTTGAGCGCGGACCGCATGGCACAGGCATCGCCGACATGCAGGCCCAGCACCTCGCGCCGGAGCTGCGCGAGCTCTCCTTCTGGCCCATGCTGCTGGCCAACTGGATGCAGCAAAACGGCTGGATGCCTCCGCAGCCATAATCCCGCACTGCCACGGACGTTATCCGCAAAGTAAACCCCCGGGGCTGCACTGGCCATCTATGGAGATGGATTCGAGGACAGCGCCTCCGCGGCGCTGCCTCGAGCTGGAGGAACTCTATGGATTCACACCCGATTCGTAACACGTTGTTCGCCCTGTGCGTCTGCGCGCTTGCCGCCAGCCCTGTCTCGGCAGCGAACGTCTCTACCGACTACGACCACAACGCGAACTTCCGCAGCTACCATACTTTCTCGTTCTACAAGATCCAGACCGCGGATCCGTTCTACGTGGATCGGATCAAGGACGAAGTTAGCAAGGACCTGACCCAGGCCGGTTGGCAGATGGTTCCGTCGGGCGGCGATGTCACCATCTCGGCGATCGGCGGCGTGCACGACAAGCAGGAGTACAACACCTTCTACAACGGCCTGGGCGGCGGCGGCTGGGGCTGGCGTGGATGGGGTGGCTGGGGCGGAGGCTGGGGCAACACAACCACCACCGTGCAGGAAGTCCCCGTCGGTACCCTGATGATCGACATGTACGACTCGAATACGCATCAGCTCATCTGGCGCGGACGTGCGACGTCGGACCTTTCGACCAAGGAAGACAAGAACGTCAAGACGCTGAACAAGGACATCGACAAGATGCTGAACGGCTTCCCGCCCAGGACCAAGGGCTAAGGTGCCGGCGTTGAGCAAATCACAACGGAGTCCTTCGGGGCTCCGTTGTTACTTTTCCGAGACGATCAGGCCGTTCTTCCACAGCGCGAGCACGACGTCCATCTGGCTGGTGTGCTCCGCGTCCTCGCCGTCGGTCACCGCCGACCACAACTGCGACACCGTCTTGTGCGTCCCCGCACGCAAGAGCGCAACCGCTGCGACTGCGTAGTCCTTGTTGCGGTTCCCTGCCGCCTGATTGCCAGGGAGAACGCCCTTCACCAGACCTGCCTCACAGAGTCCGAGGAACGCTTCGCGTGGAGCCTTCTTCTTCTGCGCCGGCAGAGCGTTGGGGTAGAGCTTCTGCACGGCATCCTGCCAGCGCTCGGCTGGGGTGAGCGCCTTGCCGTAAAGTTCCATGCGGACCGCCATCAGGGCGGCTTCGCCGTATCGATTCGCCATCTCGTATAGCCTACGCTTATGGGCCGAGTGAAACGTGCGTGGGCTGGTCGCGGTCGGCGGTGAGCATGCCGTCTTTGTACTGAAGCTCCGTGACTTGCAGCACGGTGCGGTCCTCCGAGTGCGGCAGCCTGGGGTCCAGGTCGTCGCCAAGCTGGTGCGTGAAGTAGAACAGAAACGCGCGGTCGCCGTGGACGACCACATCGACGTGGTGGCCATAGGAGCGGTCCGTCGGCAGCTTGCCGGGCGTGTCGAGCAGCTTCGCGGGCTGCGGCTTCCACTGCGAGCGCATCGTTCGAGTGGTAGACGCGCGATGCCCTTCCACATGTCGGTCAGCATCCAGTACTGATCGTGGAAGCGGAAGATTTTCGGGCCTTCGCTGTTGCGGTCGGTGATGGCCGGGCCCATGGCCTTCCAGGTGTTGAGGTCGGGTGAGTCGGCGTAGTGGATGTGGCTGTGGTCGCGCTCGTCCTTGTACCAGAGCCGCCACGGCCTTATCAGGAAGCTGATACAGCGACGGGTCGATGACGCGCTCGGAATCGAGCGTGAGCTTGCTGACAAAGGTCCAGTGCTCCAGGTCAGGCGAGGTGAGATGGATGATTTCGCGCGAGGCGTTCCAGTCGTGGAAGGTGCCGGGGACGATGGTGAGAAACATGTGATAGGTGCTGCCGGAGCGCACGATGTCGGGCGCCCAGTGCGTGTAGTCGGGTTTGCCGTAGGGGATTTCGGCCGTGCCCTTGTAGGTCCAGTGCGCGCCGCCGTCGGACGAGATGGCGATGCCGATGCGGGTGCCGTGGACCCAGGCGACATCCTTGGGGTCTGCCCGAGGACTCGTCGGCGCGGCGATTGGTGTAGAACATCCACCACTGCTTTTTGGCCACGTTGTAGATGAGCGTGGGGTCGGCTGCGCCGTCGTGAATGGGGTCGCGGAAGAGCGGCTTGGGCGCGATGTCTCCGGGCTGGGCGAGGACAAAAGATGGGAGCAGGAGTGCGAGGCAGACGAGGCGACGGAGCATCTTCGGATTTTAGACGCTCGGGTGCGGCGGTGGCCTGGATGGTCTTGATGTCTTCGGGGATGGGGCGGTTTTCGGCACGGGCGGCGGCGGCGCGGCGGCGGTCCGACTTCGATTCTGTCCTGGATTGCGTCTTCTTCGGACTTTTCCCAGCCTTCCATGAGGATTTGTTCGAGGGTCTTGTCTTCTTCCGCGATCTCGAACTCGGCGACGGGGGCTACGGGGCCGAGGGCGGGGTCGAGGATGACCTCGTCGGCGATGTCGGAGAGGAAGGGCGGCTCGGCGGGGAGGGGGCGGGGCTGGGTCTGGAGGGCGAT
This sequence comes from uncultured Gammaproteobacteria bacterium, assembly GCA_963744015.1. Classification (GTDB taxonomy): domain Bacteria; phylum Acidobacteriota; class Terriglobia; order Terriglobales; family Acidobacteriaceae; genus Edaphobacter. The sequence goes on along the minus strand of CAVUSA010000004.1, from coordinate 297,792 downwards.
CTGGGCGGCGTAGAGGAGGAGGCCAGCGCGGCGAGTGTCGAGCTGGTTGGCGGCGAGGCGCTGGGCGATGGCGTGGATGCCGGCGAGGATGGAGCTGCGGTCCTCGAAGACGGGGAGGTCGAAGGCGGCTTTGCGGTCGGGCGCGGCGTTCTGGTGCCTGTGGAAAGCGGGTTTGCGGGTGCCGTGGTGGAAGTAGCAGAAGTCTTCGCCGCGGAGGCATTTGCCGCCGCACGGGCTCCGTCGGTGAAGACGTGGCGGCAGCGATAGTGCTTGACGTGATCGGGCATATTGGTTGGGGTCCCCCACCCCGGTGTTTCTATGTAAATTCCGGAGAGCATTGGAGTTAGGTTCGGCTCTCGACGGTGGTTTCGGTGGCCTTCGGTGTCGGTTCTCACGGGGAGAACGCACAGCCGGAGGGTGTTTGGTGTCAAGTTTTGGAGGGGTGGAAGAGCCAGGCTGGGTGCGCCGCGCTTCTTCTTTTTCTCTTTATACCAATATACGGATGTGTCAAGGGTTGGTGTGGAAATGGTTGTGGATTCCGCGTGGGGGTTGGGGCTGGTGGAGAGAAAAGCAGGTTCCTCGCGGGGCTCGGAATGACAAGTGTTTTGGGCGGGAGCGATGATAAGGTGAGTCACACATGAAAACTACGATCGCTACGTGGAATTTGAATCGCCCTCATGCTTCTACCAAAGCGAGGAACGGCGCTATTGTTTAGAGCCCTTCAAGCTATAGACGCGGACATTTCTGATTCCTGACTGAAACAAACTCCGTGATCGATCCCGGGCCAAGTTATAGGGCGTTTTCAACGAAGCCCTTGGCTGATTACGTTTCTAGAAAGAGCGAACCGTACAAAGAAGGCGAGAACCGCGTCACCATCTGGAGCAGAGACCCCGCGATGAGCACCCTTGAGACCTATTGCGCGTTCAGCAGCGTGCTGCATCTCCGGTTCATAAGCTGCATCAGGCGGACTGACCGTATATGGCACCGTGATTGGAAGCTACGGGAACCCAGGGATCCGGGTTCGATTGTGATCTCGATCTGCAGGTCGGGGACTGGAAAAGCTGAAAGGAAACGGCAGTCTCTGTATTGCTGGTGATTTCAACCTAACCATCGATGATAAGTACTACTTCACCAAACGCGGAAGACAGAAGATAGCCGATTCATTCCAAACACCAAGGATAGACATTCTCACACGCGATGTTCTTCGAAACGTAGACCACATTGCGATCTCACATTCTTTTTTAGGAGATGCAGTGCCCAAGGCGCATACCTTTGTCGATGACAGAAGGCTCAGCGACCACAAGGGAGTGTGTGTGACCATTGAGCGGAACTGATTGCGCAATCGGTAGTGGCTCGGGGGCTATTCGGCCGGTGGAGAGAGAAGCAGGTTCCTCGCGGGGCTCGGAATGACAAGGTTTTTGTTACCAGATCAGTTTACGTCGTAGGCCTTGAACTCAGGTCGTCGGCTTCGCCTTCAAACATCTTCTGAATGGCCAGATTGGTCTCGTCGGAGTCGAAGTCGTCGGCCAGCCAAATCTTGCCGATTCCTGAACCACGCAGGTGCTTGCGGGATTTGCGCGCGGGTGGGGTGACGAGGACCAGCTTGACCGCGGGCTTGCCGGCGCGCGCGATGATGACCTCTTCCCCGCTCTCGGCGGCGGCGATGAGCTTGGAGAGGTGGGTCTTGGCGTGATGGACGTTTACTTCCATACGGTCGATTATGGCTAAGTTGGTTAGCTAAGGCAAGGGTTTTGCGGGGGCGGTCGGGCCTCGTTTGATCCCACTCATCGCGAGAGACTAGAGGCGCGATGAATGGGGCACCCCGGCGGTTGGGGTGGTGCGGAGAGAAAAGCAGGTTCCTCGCGGGGCTCGGAATGACAAGGATTTGGGGTGGAGTGGGGCGGAGGGGCGATCGGCCTCGGGGTCCTCGGTTACGAAGGATGGAACGGTCCGCTGCAGAGACGGCGGTGGCTCCATTCGACTGCGGCGCTCGCGGTGAGGCTGCGAGCGCCTTCGCTCAGGATGACAGACTTGCTTGGGGAAAAGAGGACAAGTGGGGCTGTCCGCGGACGATCCCATGTCTCAAAAGCGAGACATAGGGCACCCTGGTTGAGATGTGGGCCACCCGACGCCCGGACACTTGGGACGTGAGCCACACTCCCACGCCAACTTTCACCTATGCAAAAGCAGGACACAAACGCCACATATGTGACTTCACCCCGTAGACTGACAGTCGAGGTAATAATGGCGACGCGGACTCACCCAAACTCGGAAGATGGAAATTCAACCCCTCTGCAGATTTGTGGAATCATTATGCCGATCGCCGCGATGGGCGACTACTCAGCTGCTGATTGGGCCGATCTTTCTTCAAATACTGAAGGAGACCGTTGAGGATGCTGGATTGATAGCTAACCTCGTTAGCAATGCGAGCGAGTCCACCCTCATTCATAAGACTATTGTCGAAAATCTTTACCGCAATCCGATTGTTATATGCGATGTGAGTGGTAAGAACCCCAATGTGATGTTTGAGCTTGGTTTGCGACTGGCTTTCGATCGACCGACCATTATCGTGAAGGACGATCGTACAGGTTACTCATTCGATACCCGGGAACATAGAACATCTTCCTACCCGCGCGATCTTCGCTTTGCGCAGATATTGGACTTCAAGCAAAAACTTAGAGAGAAAATAGTCGCGACGCTCGCTGCTAGTCAAAGCGAGGGCTACAGTACTTTTCTCAAGCACTTCGGCGAATTTACCGTCCCAAAGATAAAACGAACGAAGAAGTTCCGGGCCAGGAATTCATCCTGGCGAAACTAAGGGATATTCAGAATTCAATCAGCCAACTTCGGCCCACTCGGGTCGATAAGCTTGCTCCACCGGGCGAGTGGTCGAGGTGGCCACTAGCTCCGTTAGGAGGCCTCGCCGACCAGTTTATAGATGCTGCCATGAAGATTTCGAACAATACGGCACTGAGGCACGGTTGACGAGCATAGGGGAGAGACTTTCTTGTTGATTGAATTGCCTGAGGACCCCTCCCTACGAAGCAAGTTGCATCGGCTGTACGACAACCTTGTTTTCAAAGACAAAGTTCAAAAGACACAGAAATAGATTAGTCGTGAGCAAAGCTAATCTCGACCAATAGACACGGGCGGACTCTGTAGAGTCCGCCCGTTTGGTTTTGTGGATGGTTGTGGGAGTTATTCGGCGGCCATTTCTTCTTGTTCGCCTTCCATGCGCATCTGTTCGAGTTCGCGCTCTTCGGCTTCGATGGCGGCGGTGACTTCCTGCTGGACCTGGGCTGCCGCTTCTTCGAGCTCGGGGGAGAGCTGGACGTTGCGGTAGTACTCCATGCCGGTGCCGGCGGGGATGAGGCGGCCGACGATGACGTTTTCCTTGAGGCCGCGCAGCGTGTCGATGCGAGCCGTTGATGCGGCCTCGGTGAGCACGCGGGTGGTCTCCTGGAAGCTGGCGGCCGAGATGAAGCTGTCGGTCGAGAGCGACGCCTTGGTGATGCCGAGCAGGAGCGAGCGGCCGATGGCGGGACGTCCGCCGGTCATCAGCACGCGCTGGTTCTCCGCGTTGAAGCGGAAGCGGTCCGTCTGCTGGTCGACGAGGAAGGTGGTGTCGCCGACCTCTTCGATCTTGACCCAGCGGAGCATCTGCCGAACGATGGTCTCGATGTGCTTGTCCGAGATGGTCACGCCCTGCAGGCGGTAGACCTCCTGGATTTCGTTGACGAGATACATCTGCAGCGCGCGCTCGCCGAGGACTTCGAGGATGTCGTGCGGGTTGCGGGGACCGTCGATGAGGGCATCGCCGGCGCGCAGGCGCTCGCCTTCCTGCACGTTGACGTAGACGCCGCGCGGGACCGCTGTACTCCTCTTCCTGCCCGTTGTCGGCGGTGACGTAGACCTTGCGCTGACCCTTGGAGACATCGCCGAAGCGGACGACGCCGTCGATCTTGGAGATGATCGCCGGGTCGCGCGGCTTGCGGGCTTCGAAGAGCTCGACGACGCGCGGCAGACCGCCGGTGATGTCCTTGGTGCGGGTGGTTTCGCGCGGGATCTTGGCGAGGATGTCGCCGGGGAAGACCTCGTCGCCATCCGCACCATGAGGTGGGCGCGCGAGGGCATGAGGTAGCGCTTGTTGCCGGAGCGCGGCCTTGATGATGATGGCGGGCTGACGCTTCTCGTCGGGGGTAGTCGGCGACGACCAGGCGCGAGAGGCCGGTGACTTCGTCGACTTCCTCGTTGAGGGTGACGCCTTCCTGCAGGTCCTTGAACTGGACGGTGCCGGCGATCTCGGTGAGCAGCGAGAAGGTGTAGGGATCCCACTCGCCGAGGACGTCGCCCTGCGTCGACCTGGGTGCCGTCTTCGACCTTGAGCTTGGCGCCGTAGACGATGGCGTAACGCTCCTTCTCGCGGCCCTTGTCGTCGATGACGGCGATGGAGCCGTTGCGGTTGAAGGCGACCAGGTCGCCGTCCTTCGAGCGGACGGTGACGAGGTTGATGAAGCGGACGGTGCCGGCGTTCTTGGCCTCGAGGTGCGAAGCGTCGGAGACGCGCGATGCCGTTCCGCCGATGTGGAAGGTACGCATGGTGAGCTGGGTGCCGGGCTCGCCGATGGACTGCGCCGCGATGACGCCGACGGCTTCGCCCATCTCGACCATCTTGCCGGAGCCGAGGTTACGGCCGTAGCAGAGGATGCAGACGCCGCGCTTGGACTCGCAGGTGAGGACGGAGCGGATCTTCACCTTCTCGATGCCGGCGGCCTGGACGGCGGAGGCGAGGTCTTCGTCGATCTCCTGGTTGACTTCGACGATGGTCTTGCCTTCGAAGTCCTTGAGCTTCTCGAGCGAGACGCGGCCGATGATGCGGTCGCGCAGGGGCTCGATGGTCTCGCCGGCTTCGATGATGGGCGTGACGTAGATGCCTTCGACGGTGCCGCAGTCGTTGTGCGAGATGATGACGTCCTGCGCCACGTCGACGAGGCGGCGGGTGAGGTAGCCGGAGTCGGCGGTCTTGAGCGCGGTATCGGCGAGACCCTTGCGGGCGCCGTGGGTGGAGATGAAGTACTGCAGCACGGTGAGGCCTTCACGGAAGTTCGCCGTGATGGGGGTTTCGATGATTTCGCCGGAGGGCTTGGCCATGAGGCCGCGCATACCGGAGAGCTGACGGATCTGCTGCTTGGAACCGCGGGCGCCGGAGTCGGCCATGATGTAGATCGGGTTCATGGCGCCGTCCTTGTCGGCCTGCTTCATGTTGTTGAACATCTCGTCGGCGACGCGCTCGGTGACGCCCGACCAGAGCTGGATGACCTTGTTGTTGCGCTCGCCGTTGGTGATGGCACCGTCGAGGTACTGCTGCTGGACGTTGATGACCTGCTTCTCGGCGTCGGCGACGACGGTGTACTTGGAGTCGGGGATGACCATGTCGTCGAGACCGACCGAGAGGCCGGAGCGGGTGGCATAGGTGAAGCCGAGTTCCTTGATGCGGTCGAGGGTCTTGACCGTGACTTCGAGGCCGAGGTTCAGGTAGCAGTAGTTGATGAGCTGGCCGATGCCCTTCTTCTTGAGCAGGCCGTTGACGTAGGGCATGCTCCTCGGGCAGCGCGTCGTTGAGGATGGCGCGGCCGACGGTGGTCGAGATGAACTGCTTGTTGAACTCGACGGCTTCGGTGTGGGTGAGGTCCTGGTCGTCGTAGGCGGTGGTCATGTCGAGCACCTTGCCGGTGTAGCGCAGACGGATGGGCGTCAGCGTCTCGACCTGCTTGGCTTCGAGCGCCATGAAGACTTCTTCGATGTTGGCGAAGACGCGGCCTTCACCCTTGGCGTTGACCTTGGCCTTCGTCAGGTAGTAGAGGCCGAGGACGAGGTCCTGCGTGGGGACGGTGATGGGCTGTCCGGAGGCGGGCGAGAGGATGTTGTGCGAGGCCAGCATCAGGACCGAAGCTTCGATCTGCGCTTCGGGCGAGAGCGGGATGTGCACGGCCATCTGGTCGCCGTCGAAGTCCGCGTTGAAGGCGGTGCAGACGAGCGGATGGATCTTGATCGCCTTGCCTTCGACGAGCACCGGCTCAAACGCCTGGATGCCGAGGCGGTGGAGGGTCGGGGCGCGGTTCAGCAGGACGGGGTGATCCTTGATGACCTCTTCGAGGATGTCCCAGACGATGGGCTCCTGCATCTCGACCATCTCTTTGGCCTGCTTGATGGTGGTGCAGTGGCCGGTCTGCTCGAGGCGGTGATAGATGAAGGGCTTGAAGAGCTCGAGCGCCATCTTCTTGGGCAGGCCGCACTGGTGCAGCTTCAGCTCGGGACCGACGACGATGACCGAACGGCCGGAGTAGTCGACGCGCTTGCCGAGGAGGTTCTGACGGAAGCGGCCCTGCTTGCCCTTGAGGGTGTCGGAGAGCGACTTGAGCGGACGGTTGTTCGCGCCGCGCAGGACGCGGCCACGGCGGCCGTTGTCGAACAGAGCGTCGACGGCCTCCTGCAGCATGCGCTTTTCGTTGCGGACGATGACCTCAGGCGCGTGCAGGTCCATCAGCTTCTTGAGGCGGTTGTTGCGGTTGATGACGCGGCGATAGAGGTCGTTGAGGTCGGACGTGGCGAAGCGGCCGCCGTCGAGCGGAACGAGCGGGCGAAGTTCGGGCGGGATGACCGGGATCACGTCGAGGATCATCCACTGCGGCAGGTTGTCGGACTTGCGGAAGGCCTCGACGATCTTGAGGCGCTTGGAGTACTTGAGCTTCTTCTGCAGCGAGGTCTCGGTCTTCATGCGCTCGCGGAGTTCGATCGAGAGCTCGATGATTTCGACGCGCTTGAGGAGTTCCTTGATGGCCTCGGCGCCCATCATGGCCTTGAAGCCGGAGGGGCGGTACTGCTGGTCGAGCTCGCGGAAGCGGTTCTCGTCCTTGATGACCTCGCGCTCCTTGACGGGCGCGTCGCCTGGATCGACGACGACGTAGGACTCGAAGTAGAGGACGGCTTCGAGCTCACGCAGGCGAGATGTCGAGCAGGTGGCCGATGCGCGAGGGCAGGCCCTTGAAGAACCAGACGTGCGAGCAGGGGATGGCGAGCTCGATGTGGCCGAGGCGCTCGCGGCGGACCTTTGCGAGCGTGACTTCGACGCCGCACTTGTCGCAGATGACGCCGCGGTGCTTCATGCGCTTGTACTTGCCGCAGAGGCATTCCCAGTCGGTGATGGGTCCGAAGATGCGGGCGCAGAAGAGGCCGTCGCGCTCGGGCTTGAAGGTGCGGTAGTTGATGGTCTCGGGCTTGGTGACTTCGCCATGCGACCAGGAGCGGATCTTCTCGGGGCTGGCGAGCTGGATCTTGATGGCGTCGAAGTCGGCGATGGGGCCGGTCAGTTCAAAGGGGCTGGAGCGAAACATATTTTGCGTCTCCGTGTGCAGCGTGGGCTGCGGTTCGTTGCTGTTTCTGCTCGAGAGCGATGGAGTCGGTGCGCTAAGTCTCATCGCCTGCTTCTATTTCGTGCCGGTGATCCGTGTGGCGGGCTCTCATGAACATTGAGCGATGTGCCTTGCTCAGGAGAAGCCCGCCATGGAGCGGCGGTCTTTTGTAATACCCGGGGCTAAAGCCCCAAATCTTTGCCGTTGGGAGTGTCCGGGCTAAAGCCCGGACCTAATCCCAGAGACAACGGCACGTGCAAAAGCAAATACAGAGATTCTGGCTTCGCCAGAATGACGACCGGGTTGGGGTCGGCATTCTGGCGAAGCGTACGGTTAGTCGGCGGCGGCGATCTGGGGCAGGGGGACCTTCTTCTGGTCGGCCTGCTTGATGAGTTCGACGTCGAGGCAAAGGACTGCAGCTCGCGGATGAGGACGTTGAACGACTCCGGCACGCCGGGTTCGATCGCCGCCTCGCCCTTGACGATGGCCTCGTAGATCTTGGTACGGCCGAAGACGTCGTCGGACTTGGCGGTGAGCAGCTCCTGCAGGATGTAGGCGGCGCCGTAGGCTTCGAGCGCCCAGACTTCCATCTCACCGAAGCGCTGTCCGCCGAACTGCGCCTTACCGCCCAGCGGCTGCTGGGTGATGAGGGAGTACGGTCCGATCGAGCGTGCGTGGATCTTGTCGTCGACCAGGTGCGACAGCTTGAGCATGTAGATGTAGCCGACCGTGGCGGGCTGCTCGAACTCGTCGCCGAGCATGCCGTCGAAGAGCGGCGTCTTGCCCGAGCTGGGCAGGCCGGCGGACTTCAGCAGCGCCTTGATCTCGGTCTCGCGTGCGCCGTCGAAGACTGCCGTGCCGAACCAGATGCCGCGCTTCATGCCGGCGGCGACGCGGAGGGTCTGCTCGTCGTCGAGGTCGAGCAGCTGGTTGAGAGCGGCGGTGCCGTTGAAGCGCGCCTTGAAGAGCTCGCGAACTTCGTTGGCCTCGGTCATCTCCGCCGCGGCTTCCGCGACCTGCTTGCCGAGTTCGTGCGCGGCCCAGCCGAGGTGCGTCTCGAGGATCTGACCGACGTTCATACGCGAAGGCACGCCGAGCGGGTTGAGGACGATCTCGACCGGCGTTCCGTCGGGAAGGTACGGCATGTCCTCCTCGGGCAGAATGCGCGCGATGACACCCTTGTTACCGTGGCGTCCGGCCATCTTGTCGCCGACCGACAGCTTGCGCTTCATCGCGATGTAGACCTTGACCATCTTGATGACGCCGGGCGAGAGCTCGTCGCCCTTCTGCATCTTGCCGATCTTCTCGTTGGTGATCTTGCGCAGCACGTCGATCTGGCGCGAGGTCATCTCCTCGATCTCATCGATCTGCTCGTTGACGCGGGGATCCTTGTCGGCGTAGCGGATGCGCTTGAGGTTACGGGTGGAGATGAGCTCGATCATGTCGCGGTCGAGGATCTCGCCCTTGTTGAGGAGCTTCTTGTTGGTGCGCTCGTCGTGCAGGTCGGCGAGGACTTCCTTGTTGCCGAGGATGGCTTCGAGACGCTTGAGGCGCTCGTCGGTGAGAATGCGGATTTCATCGGCGAGGTTGCGCTCGAGCTTCTCGACCATCTCCTGCTCGATCTGCTTGGCGCGCTCGTCCTTCTCCTGACCCTTGCGGGAGAAGATGCGGACGTCGACGACGGTGCCTTCGATGCCCGGAGGGCACGTGAGCGAGGCGTCGCGAACGTCGCCGGCCTTTTCGCCGAAGATGGCGCGGAGCAGCTTCTCTTCCGGCGTCAGCTGGGTTTCGCCCTTGGGCGTTACCTTGCCGACGAGGATGTCGTTGTGGCCGATCTTGGCGCCGATGCGGATGATGCCCGACTCGTCGAGATCACGCAGCGCGTGCTCGCGAGACGTTGGGGATATCGCGCGTGATCTCTTCCGGCCCGAGCTTGGTGTCGCGGGCTTCGATCTCGAACTCCTCGATGTGGATCGAGGTGTAGTAGTCCTCGCGGACCAGCTTTTCCGAGATGAGGATCGCGTCCTCGAAGTTGTAACCGCGCCACGGCATGAAGGCGACCAGGACGTTGCGGCCGAGGCCGAGTTCGCCCTGCTCGGTGCAAGGTCCGTCCGCGATCACCTGACCCTTGACCACGCGGTCGCCCTTGCGGACGATCGGCTTCTGGTTGATGCAGGTGTTCTGGTTGGAGCGCTTGAACTTGGTGAGCTGGTAGATGTCCGAGCCGACCTCACGCGAGAGCTGCGTGGGGTGATGCTCGCCTTCGACGCGGACGATGATGCGCTCGGAGTCGACCGAATCGATGATGCCGTTGCGCTTGGCCAGGATGACGGCGCCGGAGTCGCGGGCGGTGACGCCTTCCATGCCGGTGCCGACGAACGGAGCTTCGGCGACGAGCAGAGGCACGGACTGGCGCTGCATGTTGGCGCCCATCAGCGCGCGGTTGGCGTCGTCATGCTCGAGGAACGGAACGAGCGAGGCGGCGACCGAGACGAGCTGCTTCGGCGAGACGTCGACGTAGTCCACTTCGGACTTGTTGACGAGGACGAAGTTGCCCTGGCGGCGGGCATCGACGATGTCCTGCACGATGTTCAGCGTCGGCATCGAGCTCGATGTTGGCCTGCGCGATGGTGTGGCGATCCTCTTCCCACGCGGAGAGATAGAAGCTGAAGGGCTCGAGATCCATGGTGCGCTTGCCGGCGGCGCGGAGCTCTTCGTTCTTCGCCTTGCGCTTCCGAGGTTTCGAGGTAGTCGCCCTGGCGCAGACCGGACTCGCCGGCGTTGGTGACGGCGACGAAGTCGAGCGCACGGCCATCCTTCACGCGGCGGTACGGGCTCTCGATGAAGCCGTACTCGTTGATGCGCGCGAAGCAGGAGAGCGAGCGAGATGAGACCGATGTTCGGGCCTTCCGGCGTCTCGATCGGGCAGATGCGGCCGTAGTGGGTCGGGTGCACGTCGCGGACTTCGAAGCCGGCGCGCTCACGCGACAGACCACCGGGCCCAAGGGCGGAGAGGCGACGCTTGTGCGTGATCTCCGAGAGCGGGTTGGTCTGGTCCATGAACTGCGAGAGCTGCGACGAGCCGAAGAACTCGCGGATCGCGGCCATGACGGGCTTGGCGTTGATGAGGTCGTGCGGCATCGCCGTCGACATCTCCTGGTAGACCGACATCTTCTCCTTGATGGCGCGCTCCATGCGGACGAGGCCGATGCGGAACTGGTTCTCCATCAGTTCGCCGACGGCGCGGACGCGGCGGTTGCCAAGGTGATCGATGTCGTCCACCACGCCGATGTTCTTGCGCAGCTTGAGCAGGTAGCGGATGGTGCCGTAGAAGTCCTCGGGCGTCAGCGTGCGCTTGTCGAGACCGGCGGAGTCCTGATCCTCGTAGAGCTTGATGTTGAACTTCAGGCGGCCGACGCGCGAGAAGTCGTACTTGCGCGGATCGAAGAACATGCCTTCGAAGAGCGCGGTCGCGGTGTCGAGCGTCGGTGGGTCGCCCGGACGCAGCTTGCGGTAGATCTCGATCAGCGCCTCTTCGGGCTTGCGCACGGAGTCGCGGCGAAGGGTGTTGGTGATGATGTTGCCGACGTCGTCGCGCTCGGGGAAGAAGACCTCGAAGCTGGTGACGCCGGACTGGATGATCTTGTGCAGCTTGTCGGCGGTGAGCTCCTGGTTGGCCTCGTAGAGCAGCTCGCCGGTGGACATGTCGACCACGTCGGAGGCGGTCATCGCGCCGTCGAACTCGCTGGTCTCGACCTCGACCGCCTCGATCTTGTTGGCGCGCAGGGCCTTCAGGACGCTGGGGCCGATCTTGCGGCCGGCGACGCCGATCTCTTCGCCGTTGTGCTTGACGGCGGCCGGCGGGCGGGTGCCGAGCAGGTTGGTGAGCTTGCCGTCGTCGGCGACCTTCCAGCTCAGCTTGCCTTCGGCCACGTTGATGGTGTCGACGGTGTAGAAGGTCTTGAGGATCTCTTCATCGGTGCGCAGGCCGAGCGCGCGCAGGAAGATGGTGCCGAGGAACTTGCGCTTGCGATCGATGCGGACGTAGAGGGTGTTCTTCTGGTCGTACTCGAACTCGACCCAGGAGCCGCGGTAGGGGATGATCTTGCCGAGGAAGTAGGTGCGGTTGTTCGCCGTCTCGAAGAAGACGCCGGGCGAACGGTGGAGCTGCGAGACGATGACGCGCTCGGTGCCGTTGACGATGAAGGTGCCGTTCTGGCTCATCAGCGGGATGTCGCCGAAGAAGACTTCCTGCTCCTTCATGTCGCGCAGGCTCTTGACGCCGGTCTCGGGGTCCTTGTCGTAGATCTTGAGGCGGATGGTGACCTTGAGCGGGGCGGAGTAGGTCATGCCGCGCTCTTCGCACTCGGCCTGGTCGTACTTCAGCTGCAGACCGACGGGGTCGCCGCACTTGGTGCAGAAGTCGGGCGTGTTCTTGTTGTAGGTTCCGCAGAAGTTACAGAGCACGTCGCCCGGGTGGAAGGGGTCGGTGATGACCATGTGGCCGCAGTTGGTGCAGGCGGTGCGCAGGTGGTTGAGACCCTTGAGGTAGCCGCACTTGCACTCCCAGTTGCCGATGGAGAAGTCGACGAACTCGAGCTCGGAGACGTTGCGGAAGTCGGTGATGGGGAAGACGGAGGTGAAGACGGACTGGAGGCCGTTGTCCTCGCGCTCCTGGGGGAGCTTGTCCATCTGCAGGAAGCGCTCGTAGCTGCGGCGCTGGACCTCGATGAGGTTCGGGATCTGGATGGCGGTGGGGATCTTGGAAAAATCGAGACGGCTGCGGATGGGCGCGTTTCGCTGGACTTGGACGAGTGATGCGCGTGCTGTCTGCTGGAACTGGTTCGAGATCTCTGTTCGGACATGCCTCTTGGACTGCAAGACTGCGGCGAGGTGAGGCTCGGCAACGATCTCGGACTTGCGCTCGATCATGTGCAGGGGACTGACACCGATCCGGATGGAACCGCCCTCGCGTGCGGTTCATCCGTGTGCGGATTGCTTCTGGCAACGAACGGCCGGGACTTGCGACTGTCGCGTTTCTGCTCTTCTGCTTCTGCTCTTCAGGGATCTCGAAGCATTTTGAGATCGCGCTGCACCCTGCTGCTACCTGTCCGGATCGAGGCAGTAACTCCGGACGAAACTCTGGGACGTGCTGGTCAAACTTTTTACTTCCCGTGCGCATGCAAAGCTGCTATAACCACGGCGTGGCGTTGTGCGGGCGCGGGCTGACGTTGGCGGACGCGTGCGCAAAGACGCGAAAAGCGCCCATCGGGACATGAGCTCCCGAGAGCGCAAAGAACGCCATTCGCACTGAATTCACCGATCGTAAAGAAATGCCTGCCACCCTTTGGGGCTCGCCGTGCCCCAAAGTTCGCTGCCGTTTGCCTGTTTCACCGTACCTCGTCCGCCGCTTGACGGATACCGTGGCCGGCCCCTTAGCCCGCATGCGGGATGAACCGGGAAACACCTGAACACGCTGGAACTGCTGAATCTACCGGATCGCCCCTGAGAATTGTCGGGAGACTGGCTTCCGCGCACAGAAGCAGAAGCGATATCCCCAAAAAAGAGGATACCGCGTTCCGCCTATCCGTGCAAGTGCGGTGGAAACTACTTGATTTCGACGGTGGCGATGCCTTCGAACTTCTTGGCGATGGCCGCCGCGTCGTCCTTCGAGATGTTCTCCTTCAGGGGCTTGGGAGCGCCGTCGACCAGGTCCTTGGCTTCCTTCAAGCCGAGGGCGGTGACTTCGCGCACAGCCTTGATGGTCGAGATCTTGTTCGCGCCGGCATCCTTGAGGATGACGGTGAACTCGGTCTTCTCTTCCACCGGAGCCGCTGCTGCCGCCGCCGCCGCCCGCTGCCGGGGCCGCCACTGCCGCTGCTGCCGAAACGCCGAGACGCTCTTCGAGCTTCTTGACCAGAGCCGAAGCCTCGAGCAGGCTCAGGCTAACGATTGCATCTTCCAACTGCTGAATGTCCGCCATGTTATTTCTCCATATGTTGAATTCTGAATCTCGTGGTGCATTTGTGTCTCCGAAGCCGTACTGCCTTCGGCTGCCGCACCCTTCCGGGTTTCCGTTGCGCCCAGACAAGCGCACCCTGAAGGATGGAGCGAAACTTGTGGCGATCTAGCCTTCGACCGGATCGGTGTTGGCCGCTTCGCCAGCCTGCGAGGCGGTGCCGTTCTCAGGCTGCTCGGTCTGCGGCAGACTGCTTCGACGTGCGTCGGCGGCAACTCTCCGGCTCGGCGACCGCAGCCGCTTCGGCTGCAGGCGACTTCGGCGGCACGGATGCTGCAGCTCGGCGCAGGTGCAGCCGCAGCTGCCGGAGCGGCAGCGGCGGACGCCGGCGAACTTGTCCTTCTCGACGGCCTGGTTGATGACGACCGCGAGATCGCGGCCGGTGGCGTTGATGACGGTCGCCAGACGCTGCGCCGGCGACTGGATGAGGAAGAGGAGCTTCGAGAAGAGCTCTTCCTTGCCCGGCATGGTGGCGAGGGCGGTGATCTCTTCGACCGTAGATGACCTTGCCGTCGACGATGCCGAGCTTGAAGGTGAACTCCGAGTTGTCCTTGACCCAGGTGGAGAGCGCCTTGGCGAGCGCGACCGGATCGCCCGAGGTGTAGGCGACCGCCGAGACACCCTTGAGGCCCTGGAGCGCGGCTTCGATCTTCGAGCCCTGGCTGGCCTTGGCGGCGAGCTTGTTCTTGACGACGTGGTAGCTGCCGCCGGCTGCGCGGACCGTCTTGCGGAGGTCGAAGTCCTTCGAGGCGGTGAGCCCCTTGAAGGTGCCGATGATCGCGGAGGTGGAGGTCTCGAGTTCCTTGGTGAGAACCTTGACCTTCTACGTCTTTGTTGCCCTGCTGATTGCCATATCAAACCTAACCTTTAGCTGCCGGCGCATCCCGCGTGCACGGCAATGCCGTTGAAACTCGAAGCGAATGCCGGAAGCTTAAGCCTTGCCGGCGAGATCCGAGACCGAGCTGTCGAGCTGTACGCCCGGGCCCATGGTCGAGCGAGATCGTGATGCCCTTGATGTACTTGCCCTTGGCAGCCGACGGCTTGGCCTTCAGCACGCTGGTGATGACGGTCATGGCGTTGTCGATCAGCTTCTGCGGGTCGAACGAGAGCTTGCCGACCGGAACGTGAACGAGCGCGGTCTTGTCGGTGCGGAACTCGACCTTACCGGCCTTGATCTCGCTTGATGGCGGAGGCGACGTCGGTGGTGACGGTGCCGGTCTTGGGGTTCGGCATCAGGCCCTTGGGTCCGAGCACCTTACCGAGACGTCCGACCGAACGCATCATGTCGGGGGTCGCGATGAGCGCGTCGAAGGCGGTCCAGCCTTCTTTCTGGATCTTCTCGACCAGCTCTTCGCCGCCGAAGAACTCGGCGCCGGCGGCTTCCGCGTCCTTGATCTTGTCGCCCGAGGCGATGACGGCGACGATCTTCGATCTTGCCGAGACCGTGCGGGAGAACGACGGTGCCGCGGACCATCTGGTCGGCGTGGCGGGGGTCGACGCCGAGGCGCAGCGTGATGTCGACGGTCTCGTCGAACTTCGCGTACTTGGCCTTCTGGAGCAGCGGAACTGCATCGATCAGCGTGTAAGGACGCGGCTCAACGAGCGCGCGCGCCTTCGCCAGATTCTTCGAAATCTTCTGTGCCATGAGTGTGTTGCTGCTTCCTTTTGATCTTCCACCCTCGATGCACTTGTTCCGCATCAGCGTGGTTCGATCGCGCCGACGGGGAGTCGAGGCAACCTTATAAGTATTCCTTAGATTTACGGGGGAGTCAAGTTTGGAAGGTCTCACAGTTGAAACAAGATAAGACTGTGTCAACAAATTCAGATTCTGGCAGCGCTTTCGCTGGTCGACGAGTCTTGGCGGTCACAACCAGATGATCAAGGCGCGGGTTGCCGTTCTCCACACACCGATCGCCTATCTCGGTGAGGTGTTTGCCGATGCCTCGGGCAGGCAGCTCGATCTGGGCTCGGAAGACTAGATTGCCGTAGGTGATCGGCAGCTTCAGCAGGATCTGCTCTGTTGACGTGTTCTTCAGTTGATACTTCACTTCGCGAATGTGCTCCAAAAGTGCCCATTGCAAGGCATTCACAATCCTCTGATCAAGAGCCACCGTTGCCTCCGCAGACCTGGGTGAGGACGAGTCCGAAGCCGCGGACGGGGCCGGTGCCCTGGACGCTGGTGGGGTCGTGGTGGATTTCGGGTGCTTCGTTGGGGCGGTAGACTTCGACTACGCGGCGCTGCGGGTCGATGAGCCAGGCGAGTTCGGCACCATTGTTGATCCAGTTCGCCATCTTTTCGCGCAGGGGTTCAAGCCGGTCGGTTTCCGAGCGGATTTCGATGACAAACTCAGGGCAGAGGGGCGGAATCCCTTTACGTTCTTCGGGTGTGAGGCCGTTGGCTTTTTGCCAGCTGACCCAGGAGGCGTCCGCCATGCGGAGCGAACCGTCGGGTAGACGGTAGCCCGTGTTCGCGGCAAAGGCGCGTCCGCGGCTATCCTGCCGGGCCCAGGCGGTTAATTCGTAGGCTACGTCGTTCTCGGCGCCACCGCGATCGAACCCCACCGGGGACATCAAGACCAGGTCACCATTAGCGTCTCTCTCGACCTGCACTTGCTCGTTGTTGGCGCAGAACCGCTGGAGATCCTCGTCGGAGACGGGATGCTCGAATCGGAGGCGTAGCGGAAGTTCCGTCCCGGCGATCGCGAGATTCATGACCCAAGTTTAGCCGAAGGAAGGCTGTAACTCTAGTCCAGGATGCGGGTGAAGGTGAGGGATCGGTTTTCTATTCGGAGGGGAGGGCGGGGGCGTCGGGCGAAGCGGAGATCAGGTCGGCGGGAAGGCTGGAGGCGGTTGGGGCGGCGAAGGGGCGCAGCGCGGGAGTCGCTCGGGAGAGCGCAACCGACAGGCCGGCGACAATGGCGTGCAATCCCTTTCTGTCAGGCATGGGCGAAGTCTAGCAGCGAGTGGACACTCAGCCTACAGAACTTTGGTAATGGGGACTTGACGAAGAGGTGGAGTGGAGATAATGTCTTTCACAGAGGCGAAGATATGGCGAAGCCAGCGAACCGATTCCGAGACGCTTTTCCCGATTCTGCCGCAAGTCTCCGGGCTGGCGCGGATGGCGGCAGAGGCAACGCATGTTGCGGACGGGCACAACATCGAGTTTCGGACCATGGAAGTGCGGAGCATCCTTTCTAAGTCCATTTCGCGACGCTACGGGTCGAGCTTCTGGGCCATCAATCCCTATCGCGGCTGCGAGTTTGCTTGCCGCTACTGCTACGCGCGGTACACGCATGGGTTTCTGGCGGCGGCCCCGGATGCCGATCCTGCCGAGGGAGTGCCGGATTTTCGCGATCCCAATCTTTTCGAGAGGCTGATTTATCTGAAGGAGAACGCGGCGTGGCTGCTGGAGCAGGAGTTGCGCAAGCACGCATCCGGCGGACGAGATTGCGATGGGGACGGCGACGGACCCGTACCAGCCGATTGAGCGGACGGCGGAGATCACGCGGTCGCTGCTGGAGGTTTTGCGCGAAGCGGTCGGGGCTGCGGCTGGGGATCGTGACGAAGTCGAAGCTGATTGAGCGGGATATCGACCTGCTGACCGAGATTGCGAAGAAGAACACGCTGGTGCTGCACCTGACGATCACGACTCCGGATGCGTCGCTGGCGCGGTTGCTGGAGCCCCGCGCGCCGCGGCCGGACCTGCGGTTTGCGGCCGTGCGGCAGCTGCGCGAGGCGGGATTGACGGCGGGGATCCTGTGTTCGCCGCTGCTGCCGGGGATTACGGATTCGGCGGAAGCGCTGGACCGGATGGCGGGGCTGGCTGCGGCGGCGCGAGCGAGTTTTTTCGCGGCGGAACCGCTGTTTTTGAAATCGTGCTCGCGTCCAACATTCCTGAGCTTCGTTCGTGAGCACTTTCCGCAGCTGGAGGCCGACTATGCGGTGCGGTTCTCGAGATGACTTCGCGAGCGCCGCCGTACCGGCGACAGATGGCGGCGCTGGTGGACGGCGTGCCGCAGCATGGGTTGGCGCGGAGCGTCTGACGGACGCGCTGCTGACGCGCGATGTGGGACCGCGCAAGCCGCCGGCGGCGGTTGCGGCGAGGCAGGAGGCGCCGCTGTTTGCGATGGCTTCAGGGATTTAGGCCGGGATGCGGAGGCACGCCGTGGGTGACGTGCTTGAGGAGGAATTCCTGGAAGAGGGTGCCGAAGGCTCCGTAGGCAACGCCGAGGAGCGTGTTTGAAAAGGTGACCTGGATGCTGTGGCGGTCTGCGCGCGGGTAATAGATGCTGGAGATGAAGCCGGCGGCGATGTTTCCCAGGACGTTCGAGTAGTTGGGCTGCAGTGGCCGTTGTCGCCCTTGCAGATGACGACCGTGGAGATGGCGTAGAGGGCGCGGGCGACGACGTTGCCGTGGCCGCGGTAGAAGTAGCGCGGATCCTGGTGGAGGAGGGAGGGAAGGAGGGCGGCGCCGAAGAAGGTGGCGGAGAGGCGGTCGCCGTAGGTGGCGGCGTAGCGCTGGGCGTAGCCGGGGAAGCCGGAGCCGTAGCCGGCGAAGTCGCCCTGCGCCTGCTCGATGCCGGCGGTGATGCCGGTGGTCATGAAGGTGAGCGGGTCGACCGAGATGACGGCGGCGAGCTTGAACTTCTGGCGGCGGGTGAGGGGCGCGGCGTTGGGGACGTAGCTGACGAAGAAGTTGGGCAGGATGCCGAGGATGCGCTGGTGCTCTTCGGCGGTGATCTGCTGTTCGGCGAGGTCTTCGACGGTGATGGCGTTGACGGAGGTGGTGATGGCTTCGACGCCGAGCTCAACCGGCGGGAGGATGACGACTTTCGCCTTCGCGGACGACGACGACGCCCTTGATCTTCCAGGAGGCGAAGCCTTTGGCGGCGACGGTGACGAGGTAGCTGCCGGGCGGGACCGAGGGGAAGAGGAAGCTGCCGTCGACGTCGGAGGCGAGAGGTGTGGCGCTGCGGGTGGCAAGGTTTTCCAGCACGACGCGGGCGCCGGGGACCGCGGCGTGATCTGTATCGGTGATGGTTCCGGCGACGGAACCGGCGGCAGGCTGCTGGGTAGCAGGCGCACTGAGGGGGTTCTGGGTGGGGAGGAAGTTGCAGCTCAGCAGCAGGAAGGCAATGAAGAGGCAGCGAAGCGGGAGGTGCGGAGCTGACGGCGACCGGGGGACCATGCTGACATTGTGCCCCGAAAATGGAGAAGCGCAAAACCATTGGGTTTCGCGCGTTTGATTGGTTGGTGGGGGGACGAAAGCGAAGGCGAGATCCTGAGTACGACGCCTGGCTCAGGATGACGTGGGTTTGTTATCTCATCGGCGCATCTTCCCTTCGCTTCAGGATGGCCGGGGTTTGTTCGACCCTTCAGATGGAGGGCCTCACCGATGGGTCGCACCGTCAGCGCTCGGGACGTTTTGGTCCTGTACCTGGGCCTTCGGCCGAGGCTGGTATGGGACGGGCCTTCGGCCCTGAAGGCAACAATCGCCAGAGTCGAAGTTCAGATGTTTCCCATTGGGATCCAGACGCGTTGCGCAGAATGGAAAAGCGCGAAACCATTGGGTTTCGCGCTTGCCCTGGTGCTGATTTAGTGGCGGCAGTCCGAGTGCAAATACTGAGATTCTGGCTTCGCCAGAATGACGGCTTCGGGAGCGGACCGCGTTGCGTAGACGGCGGAGCAGTTTACGCGGTGATTTCGATGCCCATGGAGCGGGCCGTGCCGCGGATGCTGCGGGCGGCCGCTTCGACAGTGGTGGAGTTCAGGTCGGGCATCTTCTGGGTGGCGATCTCGATGATCTGCTTCTCGGTGACCTTGCCCTTCTTCTCCTTGTTCGGAGTGCCGGAGCCCTTCTCGATGCCGGCGGCCTTCTTCAAGCAGCACGGCGGCGGGCGGGGTCTTGGTGATGAAGCTGAAGGTGCGGTCGGCGTAGACGGTGATGACGACCGGGATGGTGAGGCCGGCCATCGAAGGGTCCTTGGTGCGGTCGTTGAACTGCTTGCAGAACTCCATGATGTTGACCTGCGCCTGACCGAGGGCGGGGCCGATCGGCGGTGCGGGGGTGGCCTTGCCGGCCATAACCTGGAGCTTGACGTATCCAGTGATTTTCTTCGGTGCCATTGGGGAATCCTCTTTACGCTTCTTGCGGAGGCATAGCTTCGCGCGGAATTTGTGCTGCTGACACGTACGGTTTCCGCTCCGAGAAGCCCTGGCCGTTGCATACGCAGCACAGGCGGTGCGACAACCAAAGATGAAACTTACTCGTCGACCATCTTGTCGACCTTGGAGAACTCGATCTCGACGGGCGTGGAGCGGCCGAAGATGCTGACCATGACCTTGAGGGTCTGCTTGTCTTCGTTGACGTCGTCGACGGCGCCGTTGAAGTTGGCGAACGGGCCTTCGTTGATGCGGACCTGCTCGCCCTTGTCGAACTTGACCTTCATCGCCGGCTTGTCCTTGGAGACGTCGGAGCGGAAGAGGATCGAGCAGACTTCCGCTCGGAGAGCGCGACCGGCGAATCGCCGGTGCCGAGGAAGCCGGTGACGCGCGGCGTGTTCTTGATGACGTGCCAGAGGTCGTTGTCGAGGTCCATCTCGACGAGGACGTAGCCGGGCAGGAAGACGCGCTCGATGACGTACTTCTTGCCGTTGCGCAGCTCGGTGACCGGCTCGGTCGGGATCATGATGCGGCCGATCTTGTTCTCGAGGTTGTAGGCGCGGATGCGGCTCTCAAGCGACTCGCGCACCTTGCGCTCGAAGCCGGAGTAGGCGTGGATGATGTACCACTTGAAGTTCTCGTTGACCGGCGGGGCGAGATGCTCGCCTTCGGCTTCCGGGGGCCGGGACTTGCCGCGACTGCGGTCTCATCGCTGCCATCATTCTTCGGATTTCTTTTCTGTCGCCTGCTGGCCTTCACGCAATGACGCCGGCGTATTGAGTCTTCAGAACTGTCTAGCTCTTGGCCAGGTGCTTGAAGAGCAGGTCGATCGCCGTGGCCGACGATGTAGTCGACGATGGCGAAGAAGACCGCGAAGATGAAGACGGTCGCGATGACGACGATCGTGGTGTTCTGGACCTCGGCGCGCGAAGGCGTGATGACCTTCTTCATCTCGGAGCGAACGTCCTTGAGGAACTCGCCAAGGCGCGCGGGAGCCGGTCTTGAGACGGTCCATTCCGGTGTTCGGCTGTTCGACTACTGCTACTGTTTTGGCCATTGCACTGCCTCAGAACTTCTATCTGGTGATGCTGCGTGCATGAAGCGAACTGGCGGGGGAGCTCGGATTCGAACCGAGAAGTTCGGTTTTGGAGACCGACAGTTTAACCGTTGAGCTTACTCCCCCGGGGAGCGGGCCGGGCTCAGGCTGCAGCGCGCCGGACCACGATGCTCGTTACTTGGTCTCTTTGTGTGCCGTGTGCTTGCGGCACGTGTTGCAGAACTTGGAGAACTCGAGACGGCCGGTGGTGGTCTTCTTGTTCTTGGTGGTGGAGTAGTTCCGGTTCTTGCAGTCGGGGCACTGGAGGGTGATGATTTCGCGCATTGGTGATCTCCTTCTTCGGATTGGCCAGCCACCTCGGCTGGCAAGCAGCGTGTCTGCCGTGAGGCTCGACACGCCGCGACGCAGGGCTTGAGGCCCCTGCAACCTGTATTCCTGATTGTAAGCGGAGGCAGAGCGGTCAGGCCACGCTCGACTGTTCTATTATCCACGAAAAAGGGCTTTTCTCAAAGTGACCGATTCTCGACGGCCGGCCACTCGCCTGCGCTCCACCCTTGCAGGGTCAGAGCCAGATCGCATTGCGCCAAGAACGAAAGAAAAGCAGGTTCGAGCGTGATGCTGGACAGGACCCCCTCGTCGAAGCCTATGGCGTGGTTGATCGTTAGCCACGACTGGCCGCCAGCGCTTGAGAACTCGTGCAGGAAGGTCTCGGCTCCGGTCAACCTTGTCATTGCTGCCTGCAACCCGTCCGAAAAGGCGTCGTCGTCTTGGCCCTGGCCTTCGGCAAGGGTCGCGATCCACACCGTTGCTTTGCTGGTGAGGTTTCGGAACTGGCTTCCAGCTTCGACCGCATGCCGGGGCTGAATCCCGAGCCGTGCGGTGTACTCGTTCGGATTACCCCGCTTGTTGCGCAGAGTCAAGTCGACTCGAAACCAATCTTCTGCGATGTCCCGACATACCCTTGTCTCCGGGTTACTCATCCCAAAGGAGGCGGGTTGACAAGCGAAAGCCGGCGACAGGTTCTCCGGCCTCCACTGAATCTGGCCGTTCCAGCACCTCGACCGCTGCGCCTGGGCGGTAGATGCTCAGCGTCGCAGCGTAGGGATCGACCATCCAGGCGAGTTGTGCTCCGTTGGCGAGCCACATGTCCATCTTCGTGTTGAGGACCGAACGGGAATCGCTCTCTGAGAGAATTTCGATCACGAAGTCGGGGCAGAGAGGGGAGTACCTACGGCGATCGCTCTTGCTCAAGGCGTTCCAGCGCGCGTCAGAAATCCACGCCGCGTCAGGGCTGCGCATGGATCCATCCGGAAGAGTGACGCCTCCGTTTGAGCTGAAAAATCTTCCGCCGTGCTCGTGGGCCCAGTTTCCAAGCTCGCGGATGACTTCCGCTTCCCACTGACTTCCTTCCATGCCAACAGGCGACATGATTTCCAGCTCCCCCTTGGCATTGCGTTCAATCCGGTATGGCTTGTTTCGGCGAGAAAAGGCCATCAAATCGCTCGTCACTGATTGGCCTCATGAGCCGAAGCGTCACGGGCATTGGAAGGCCAATGAGCGGCAGATGTGTCGAGACTCGAGCGGATTCAGCAAGCGCAGCCATGCGTAGATTCTAATGCAGCCATGCAAAAGCGGCGAGCCTGGGCTCGCCGCTTTGCGTTGGAGGGTGAGTGCGGAGTTACTTGATGATTTCGGAGATGGTGCCGGCGCCGACGGTGCGGCCGCCTTCGCGAATGGCGAAGCGCAGGCCCTTCTCCATGGCGACGGGCGTGTGCAGCGTGATCTCGAGCTGGATGTTGTCGCCCGGCATGCACATCTCGGTGCCGGCCGGCAGCTTCGCCGAACCCGTCACGTCCGTGGTGCGGAAGTAGAACTGCGGGCGGTAGCCGTTGAAGAACGGCGTGTGACGGCCGCCTTCTTCCTTGCTCAGGACGTAGACCTCGCCCTTGAACTCGGTGTGCGGCGTGATCGAGTCCGGCTTGGCGAGCACCATGCCGCGCTCGACGTCTTCCTTCGCGATACCGCGCAGGAGAAGCCCGGCGTTGTCGCCCGCGAGACCTTCATCGAGCTGCTTCTTGAACATCTCGACGCCCGTGCAGACGGTCTGCTGCGTGTCGCGGAAGCCGACGATCGAGCAGGCTTCGCCCACCTTGATCTTGCCGCGCTCGATACGGCCCGTGACCACGGTGCCGCGGCCCGAGATCGAGAAGATGTCTTCGATCGGCATCAGGAACGGCAGGTCGACCGCGCGCTCCGGCTGCGGGATGTACTTGTCGACCGCGGCCATGAGCTCGTCGATCTTCGCTTCCCACTGGGCTTCGCCGTTGAGCGCGCCGAGGGCGGAGCCGCGGATGATCGGGGTGTCGTCGCCGGGGTAGTCGTACTTCGAGAGCAGCTCGCGGACTTCCATCTCGACCAGCTCGATCAGCTCTTCGTCCTCAACCGCGTCGCACTTGTTCAGGAACACGACGATGAACGGCACGCCGACCTGGCGCGCGAGCAGCACGTGCTCCTTGGTCTGCGGCATCGGGCCGTCGGTGGCCGCGACGACGAGAATAGCCCCGTCCATCTGCGCGGCGCCGGTGATCATGTTCTTGATGTAGTCGGCGTGGCCCGGGCAGTCGACGTGCGCGTAGTGACGGTTCGGCGTCTCGTACTCGACGTGCGAGGTCGCGATCGTGATGCCGCGCTCGCGCTCTTCCGGAGCGTTGTCGATCGTGTCGAACGAACGGAAGGTGTTGCGCGGATTGTGCTTCGACAGCACCTTCGTGATCGCAGCCGTCAGCGTCGTCTTGCCGTGGTCGATGTGACCAATGGTGCCGATGTTGACGTGCGGTTTCGACCGGTCAAATTTTTCCTTACCCATGATTCTTCTCCTTGAAGCAAAACTTGGACAACGTTACTAAACTTTGGGCTCTGGTTGCATTCGAGCCCTCAGGGGCTAAAGCCCCTTCTCTTCTGGTGGACCTGTACGGCACGGCTGAAGCCGTGCCCTTAAGCGAAACTCGTGCGGCGCGGGTGAAGCATTGCGCTCAAGCGAAACTCGTGCGGCGCGGGTGAAGCATTGCGCCTCAAGCGGAACTCGTGCGGCGCGGGTGAAGCATTTGCGTTTATTTCTTCTGCGGAAGCTTGCGGCGCGGATAAAGCCGTGCCCTTCAGAGGGCGCACTCTATCAATAGTATGCGTACAGCTTGAAGAATTTCTCGCGCAGTTCGGGGGCGACCTGTTCGAGGCTGGCGAGGTAGAACTCGCGGATCTGGCCCTGGTCGGCGTTGCCGAGGGTGGCGTATTCGGTGCGGGTCTTGTCGCCGAGCAGGCCGTTCTGCGAGGACGGTCTCAAAGTCGCGGATGCGGACGTTCCGGCGGTCGAGGGACTTGAGGAAGTCGCTGACCCTGGCGGAGGAGAAAGAATTGTCGATAGCCGAATGCACGGAGTGGAAGGCCTGCGGGTCTGCGATGGGGAGCACGGGCTGCTCGAAGTTGCCGATCGCCTGGCTGGTGCTGCCGGGGGTTTGCACTCTCAAAAACTCCTGAACACTGCGATGGAGCGGGAGACGGGAATCGAACCCGCGACCAACAGCTTGGAAGGCTGTGACTCTACCACTGAGTTACTCCCGCCTGGGTAATGCCCGGGGCTAAAGCCCCATTTGCTGCGACTTGCAATGGCAGGGCTGAAGCCCTGCCCTAATCCGATTACCGGGGCTAAAGCCGGATTCGAGGCGTTTGCGTGGCGGCACGGCTGGAGCCGTGCCCTTCGGCGGACCTCTGAATCTTTGTCGGCACGTTGGGCTGTGCCGGGAAATCTAATGGAGCTGGCGGAGAGGATTGAACTCTCGACCTCTCCCTTACCAAGGGAGTGCTCTGCCACTGAGCTACGCCAGCCTGACTTCGGTACAACTCTTCTATCCTACCGCGAACGCGCCCTTCCGAGGAGGATCCGGAAAGCAAAAAACGCCAGCAGGATGAATGCGAGGTTCTGGAACTTCCCTGGCTCCATGGTCGTCCAGACCGCGAGCGCGAGCAGTGCCAGGATTGCGAGCGCAACGACCATTCTGCCGGTGCCTGCGGGGCTCATGTCCATATCCACCGCCATGGCTTGCAAACCCCGGAGAAGGGTGATGGTGCACAGGGGAGGATTCGAACCTCCGTACGTCATTGACGGGCAGATTTACAGTCTGCTGCCATTAACCACTCGGCCACCTGTGCACTTTGTTTTGCTGCTGATTCCGCCGGGACACAAGCACCCGCACCGACCGCTCAAATTACCGGACAACCTGAGTGGAGTGTGGCTTGCTTTGAGCCACGAAGGGACAAGCAGCACAACCGTTCCGTTCTGGACCTCTGTACGGGTTGACGTCAGCCTGAACTGACTTGGAATTGGAGCTGACGAAGGGATTTGAACCCCCGACCCTCTGATTACAAATCAGATGCTCTACCAGCTGAGCTACGCCAGCCCAAACAGCCTGCAACCTTGCTTGCGGGATGCTGTGTTTGGGGCTCGAAAGAGCATCCGCCGACAGCTTTCCGCAAGATTCGACTTTAGCATAGCGGCGGAGGCGGAGTAAACCTCCGGGCGTTGGAAACAGGGGCCGAAACCGTGGGCGGGAGGGCTCGTCTAAGTGGGTGTCAAGGTGAGGCGTGTTCGGTGACCTCAGCGGCTAAAGCCGCTCGCTTTGGAGCGAAGAGGGTGGCACGGCTGAAGCCGTGCCCTTAAGCGATGCGAGTGGAATGGCTGATCTGCAGGCACGTGCCTTTGCGCGGGGAGGGTTCCAAGCATCGGGGGAAAAGCGGATCCTCCGCCTGCGGCGAAGGATGACACGTTGGGGTTGGGCGACGAGGACACGTGGGGTTGAGCGACGGAGGACAGGCTGGGTTGAGCGACGGAGGACAGGTTGGGTTGAGCGACGGAGGACAGATTGGGTTGAGCGAAGGGTGACTGGTTTGGGTTTGGCGAAGGATGACGAGGCGCGGGGCTTAGCCTGGTGGGTGTGAGAGTATGTTTCGGAAAGTCATGATGCGTAAATTTTTTCGAATGGTGAGTGTTGCCGGAGTTCTTGCCGGTGTTGGTTTTGCGCAGACGCCGGCGCCGCAGGCTCCGCATACGGCGGAGGCGCCGACGATTCTGGAGGGGCCGCAGAAGCCGGGGACGGCGCCGGCCCGGCCTGCGGAGCCTACGCTGATGTCGAACGACGCGGTGTTGCGGATGCATGCGGCGGGGCTTTCGGACGACCTGATTCTGCAGACGATTGCGGCGCAGCCGGGGCGCTACGAGACGGGGCCGGATGCGCTGATTGCGTTGAAGCAGGCGGGGCTTTCGGAGCCGGTGCTGGCGGCGATGACGAACAAAGCTCGGCGGCAGATTACGGGCACACCGGTGACGGCGGTGGAGGTTTCGCCGGTGAACGAGATCGGCGTGTACTACAAGGACCGCAACGGCCGCTGGGTGCAGATGGATTCGGAGCCGGTGCATGCGAAGTCTTCGGGCTGGATCAAGAACACGCTGTCGGATGGGATTGTGAAACAGGATATGAACGGCATTGTGAACGGGGCGGAGTCGAAGCTGCTCTTGCCGCGGCCGATTGAGTTCCTGATCTACGCGGCGGACGGCGTCACGCCGGGCGAGTACAGTTTGCTGCAGTTCCGGCTGAATGGGAAGGACCGTGAGTTCCGCACGCTGACGGGCGGGGTGTTTCATTCGCGCTCCGGGGCACAGCGCGACGAGATGCCGTTTACGCCGGTGAAGATCGCGCCGAGAACATGGACGTTTACGGTGGGGCAGGATTTGCCGGGTGGCGAGTATGGGATCTTGCCGCCGGGGACGGGCAATGTGACGAATGGCGGGAAGATTTATACGTTTGCGATTTCGGAGTGAGGGGGAGACGAGGGTGTAGGGGGTAGGGGATAGGGTGTAGGGGGGTAGGGGGTAGGGTGGAGCGTTCCTTCTGGGGTGGGAGAAGCGGGTGCTCCGCCTGCGGCGAAGGATGACAGGCTCAACTCTGATCGCTGTGCCTTGTACCCTACTCCCTGCACCGCAATCCCTACACCCTATTCCCTATACCCTGTGCCCTATTCCTGCACCCTGCCCTCTGTCTTTCTGTAGACTCGTTTGCAGTACCTATGCCGATGCGCAAGCGCACCGCCTATTCGCTCCTCTTCGTCGTACTGCTGCTCTGCGCGCTCGCGGGTGCGCTTTTTCTTCGGCAGAAGGCTCCGCCGGAGGCTGCGCGGCTGCTGCCCGAGGCGGATGCGATTGTGTTTGTGAATGTGAAGCCGCTGCGGCTGGCGACGCACTTCGACCGCGATCCGATTTCACCGAAGTCCTTTCAGAACTTCATTGATGCGACGGGCATTCTGCCGGAGCGCGATATCGATTCGGTGGCGGTCGCGCTGCATCGCATGCCGGACGCGCGCGGGCCCAACGGCGCGGTGGGGTATTCCGAGGTCTTTGAAGGGCACTTCGATCGCACACGGCTGGCGGACTTCCTTGCTTCGCAGGCGTCGGCGCAGGAGAGCTACGGGGGACGCACCATCTATGCGCTGCGATCCGAAGGGCGGCTGGTGCGGGTGGCTCTGCTGAGCTATGACATTGTGGTCGCGTCGAACATGCCGACCGCGCAACAGATTCACAGCATGCTGGACCGGCAGCGTACGGCTGCGAATCCGCTGGCTGGCCCGTCGGTGCTGCGCGAACGCTTTGCCGAGGTGCCGGCCTTCTCGAGCGCGTGGGCGGTGGGGGCGCTGGGGATGCCGTTCGCGAACGGCGGGCACATCTCGGTGTTTGGGCTGGATCTGCCGCTGCCGGTGGACGCGCCGTTTGTCGCCAGCCTGCGCTTTACGCCGGCGCTGCATTTGCGGATCGACGAGGTGGCGGCGTCGCCTGAGGACGCCTCGCGCGACGCGGCGGCGCTGAACGACCTGCTGAAGATGGCGCGGGTGGTGCAG
Organism: uncultured Gammaproteobacteria bacterium; assembly: GCA_963744015.1. Lineage (GTDB taxonomy): Bacteria > Acidobacteriota > Terriglobia > Terriglobales > Acidobacteriaceae > Edaphobacter. The sequence continues at coordinate 270,200 of CAVUSA010000004.1, read as the reverse complement.
CGAGGGTTGCAGCCGCAGCCGCGCACGGACCAGGAGCAGGCGATGCGGGAGCTCGTGGATTCGATTGCGATTGACCAGAACAAGAGCCGAGCGACGTTGACGGCGACCCTGCCGCTCGATGCGGTGAAACAGCTTGCGGCGAAGACTCCGTAACGCAGAAGCACGCTGCTGAGAGGGCGTCGCAAAATGCCGTCCCGGGCGTAAACTTTCCAGGGGTGGCTCCGCTTGCCCCAATGACCTAGAGACCTTTGAGGTTTGCCCATGATTTCACGCTCCCCTGCCCTGCGCTTCTTCGTCCTTCCCGCCTTTGCGGCGCTGCTTGCCTTGCCGGCGTTTGCCCAGAAGGGCGGGGTCAACGGCGGCCCCGGGCAGCCCGCTCCCGGACAACTGATCACGGGCCAGGCTGCATTCGCGGACTGGAATGGGCAGCAACCCGGCGTGCTGCGCAAGATTACGCTCGCCGACTTGCCGGCACCCAAGCCGGATGAGGCGGTGAACAACGGACCGCGGCTGGTGGCGCGGCCGGAGAACGCGTGGCCGGTGGCTCCGGCGGGCTTCAAGGTAACGCTGTATGCGGGCGGCGACTTCAAGCCGACGGCGGCTTCGTCGTCACAGAACAACCAGGCGCCGAGTGTGCCGGCGGCTCCGAGCATGTTCCGCGAGCCGCGGCTGCTGCGCACGGCGCCGAACGGCGACATCTTCATGTCGGACTCGCATGGCGACAAGATTTTCGTGATGCGCGGGGTGGGCGCCGATGGCAAAGCGGCGCAGATCTCGACGTTTGCTTCGGGACTGAACCTCCCGTTCGGGATCAACTTCTTCCCTGCCGACAATCCGAAGTGGGTGTATGTGGGGAATACGGATTCGGTTGTGCGCTTTCCTTACAAGTCGGGGGACCTGGTGGCGTCGGGTCCGGCGGAGAAGATCGTCGCGGAGCTTCCGGGATTTGCGCAGCTTCGCGGCGGCGGCCATTGGACGCGCGATATCGTCTTCCGCGACGGCAAGATGCTGGTGTCGGTTGGGTCGGGTTCGAATGCGGACAACGCGGACACAACGCCGAAGGAGTTTCACCGCGCGGACGTGCTGGAGTACACGCCGGAGGGCAAGTTCCTGAAGGTGTATGCGACGGGCATCCGCAACTGCGTGGGCGAGGCGATCAACCCGGTGACGAAGGAGCTGTGGTGCTCGACCAATGAGCGCGACAACCTGGGCAATCACCTGGTGCCGGACTACGTGACCAGCGTGCCCGAGGACAGCTTCTTTGGCTGGCCGTGGTATTACATGGGCGGCAAGCAGGATCCGCGGCTGCCGCAGCCTTGCGCGGAGGGCAGTGGGCCGAATCACCAGCTCGATAAACCGCTTGATCCCGCGGCTGCAGCGTCGTGCAAGCATGTGGATTTGAGCGCGAAGGTGCGGACGCCGGATGTGCTGGTGCAGCCGCACATGGCTTCGCTGGAGATGGTGTTTTATCCGGAGGTGCCCCAACAGTGCGCCGGAATCTGTCCTTGGCTTGGCTACCTGGCTGGGCGTTTGCGGCGGAGCATGGAAGCTGGAATCGCGCCAATCGTGCGGGGTATGAGGTCATTGCGCATCCCGATGCACGACGGGAAGGCGGATGGCAGCTATGAGGACTTCCTGACGGGGTTCGTGACGCCCGAAGGCCAGGTGTGGGGGCGTCCGGTGGGTGTCACGGTGGGCAAGGATGGCAGCCTGTTCGTGACGGACGATGGCTCGCGGTCGGTGTGGCGCGTGACGTATGAGGGCAAGGCGAAAGCTGTGGCGGCGCGGTAGGAACGGCAGGCTGACCCGGGATTCAGCCCTCTCTTTCCGCGGTTGGCTAACCGTGGGCTGAGGCGCTAGCTGATCCGGTGCGTGATCCGTGAAATCTGTGGGACCGCGTTTAGTTGAGGCGCTGGAGGCGGGCTACCAGCTTTTCGGCCAGGGGCTCGCCGCTTTCGGTCCAGAGCAGGCGGCTGGAGATGCCGCAGTGTTTTTCGACCGAGAGCGTGAAGGCGAGCAGCATCTCGATGTTTTCCTTGATGTACTTGCCGGCCTCGGCGCGGGCGTCGTCGTCGTTCCAGAGGGCGTCTTCTTCGTCGAAGATCCAGGGCGTGTCGAGGCCGAAGTCGACGCGGATGTGGCCGTTCTGCTCGAAGGTGGCGTCGTCGAACTCGGGGCCGAAGGCGAGGAATTTGACGGTGGCGGGGGTGCGCTTCCAGGTGCCGTCGAGGCCGGCGACGGGGGCTTCGTAGGTCCAGAGCTGCCACTTCATCTCGAACTCGTAGGCGGTGTCCTCGTGGAGGAGTTCCATGGCTTCGGGGACGGCGTTTTCGATGAGGGCGGCGGCGGTGTCGGGGTTGTCTTCGGCGCGGGTGTCGAGTACGTAGACGCGCTGGTAGACGGGCGGCTCAGTGAAGTTGACCGGATAGGCGGCGGCGGCGCTGACGCGCGGCAGGCCGGAGATGCGTGCGAACTGGTGCAGCACGCCGATGGTGGCGGCGGGCAGGTTCTCAAAGCGGAAGTTGGGATACCAGAGACTGAGGTAGAGCTGATCGGCCATGCTTCAAGTTTAGTCCTTTTGAGAAGCGACTACGGATGGGCACGGAGCGACACGGATCGGGCGGATGATTCAGGAGCTGTAAGTTTCGGAGCTGTAAGCTGTGAGTTTTTTCTGTGAGACCTGATGAGCGACACTAGTCCAGATGGATGACAAACCTTTAGCGCCGGGGCTTTACCTGGTGGCGACGCCGATCGGCAATCTGGAAGACATGACGCTGCGCGCGCCTGCGGGTGCTGCGGCAGGCGGACAAGATTGCCTGCGAGGATACGCGGCAGACGCAGAAGCTGCTGAACCACTTCGGGATTGCGCGGCCGACGGTGAGCTATCACCTGTTCAACGAGGGCGAGCGCGCGGCTGAGCTTACCGCGGAGCTGAAGGCGGGGGGGCGGATTGCGGTGGTGTCGGATGCGGGGACGCCGGGGATTGCGGACCCGGGCGCGCAGCTGGCGGCAGCGGCGATTGCGGCGGGGGTGCCGGTCTTTCCGATTCCCGGGGCGAATGCGGCGCTGTCAGCGCTTGATCGCGAGCGGGCTGGCGGCGGAGAGCTTTACCTTCCATGGGTTTCTGCCGTCGAAGCAGGGGCAGCGGCGGAGCGTGCTGGAGGCGCTGCCGCGGGGCGCGGAGACGCATGTGTTCTACGAGACGCCGCACCGGATTCTGGAGGCGCTGGCGGATGTGGCGGCGTGTTTGGGGAGGCGCAGCATGTGGTGGTCGCGCGCGAGTTGACCAAGATGCATGAGGAGTTTCTGCGCGGGACGGTCGCGGAGGTGCATGCGACGCTGGCGGGGCGGGCGCAGGTGCGCGGGGAGATGGTGCTGCTGTTTCGGCTGGATGCGGCGGCTGGTGGCGGCGCAGACGACGAGCATTCGCGCGGCGGTGGAGGCGCTGATGCGGGGCGAAGGGTTGAGCGAGAAGGATGCGCTGAAGCGGGTGGCTCGAGAGCGCGGGATTGGGAAGTCGGAGGCTTACCGGGAGTTCCAGCGGAGCCGGGAAAGCGGAAGGCGGCTACGGATTAGCACGGAGCCCGAGGCTGCGCTGGAAGAGAAGCAGGTTCCTCCGCTTCGCTTCGGAATGACAACCAAGGGGGTAACCCATGCTGATCCGTGGCCGCTCTTTCTCTAGACGGCGACGAGGGATGGGTAGTCGATGTAGCCTTCGGGGCCGTGGGTGTAGAAGGTTTCGGGGTTGGGCTCGTTGAGTTCGGCGCCGGTGCGGAAGCGCTCGGGGAGGTCGGGGTTGGCGATGAAGAGCTTGCCGAAGCCGACGGCGTCCGCTTCGCCGTGTTCGATGACCATCTCGGCCTGGGCCTGGGTGTACTTTTCGTTGGCGATGTAGACGCCGCCGAAGGCCTTCTTGAGTTCGGGGCCGAGGCGGTCGTCGCCGAAGTACTCGCGGGCCATGAGGAAGGCGAGCTTGCGCTTGCCGAGTTCCGTGGCGAGATAGAGGAAGGTGTCGCGCGGGTTGGCGTCGCCCATGCCCATGACGTCGCCGCGCGGGGCGAGGTGCATGCCGACGCGGTCCGGCGCCCAAGACGGAGGTGACGGCGTCGCGCGACCTCGAGGTGCAGGCGGGCGCGGTTCTCGACGGGGCCGCCGTACTCGTCGTTGCGCTGGTTGGAGGCCGAGTGCAGGAACTGGTCGAGCAGGTAGCCGTTGGCGCCGTGAATCTCGACGCCGTCGAAGCCGGCTTCCTTGGCGTTCTGCGCGCCCTGCTGGAACTCGTCGATGACCTGCTTGATCTCGTCGATGGTGAGGGCGTGGGGAGTCGCGAAGTCCTTCTTGGGGCGGATGAGAGTGACGGTTCCCGGCGGCGCGATGGCGCTGGGCGCGACGGGCTGCTTGCCGTTGAGGAAGATGGGGTCGCGAGATGCGGCCGACGTGCCAGATCTGGGCGAAGATGCGTCCGCCGGCCTCGTGCACGGCGGCGGTGATGGGCTTCCAGAGCTCGGTCTGCTCGGCGGACCAGATGCCGGGGACCTGCGCGTAGCCGACGCCCATGGGCGAGACGGGGGTGCCCTCGGAGATGATGAGGCCGGCGGAGGCGCGCTGGCGGTAGTACTCGACCATGACGGGCGTGGGGAGGTGGTCGGCGGTGCCGCGCAGGCGCGTGAGCGGCGCCATGACGATGCGGTTGGGGAGGTTGAGGGCACCGACCTTCAAGGGTTCAAACAGGATAGACATGCCGATTGGATGAAGGCGGTGGAGGGAAGGTTTCGGGCTGGATTATGTGGTGCGTGTGTGGGCAGGAGCGAAATACGGAGTTTCCGGGTCAGAATCAGACCGGAATGACGTGCGTGCCTGACCGGAATGACGGTGGGTGCAAAAGTCTAACGGGCGTTGACGGAGCAGGCCGTCAGGTCGCGCCTTCAGCGCTCCGGCGTTGGTGGTGATGCGGTACCTGGGTTCCAGACGGGCTTGGGCCCGTGTTCCACCCCGGGCTGAGATAGGGCGGGCCTTTGGCCTGAAGGGAGTGAGCGGCGTCAGCGGAGGGGAGTCGGGCGAGCGAGGTTGCCGCAGGGGAGGAAAGCAGGTTCCTCGCGGAGCTCGGAATGACAATGGGAGAGAAGAGGCGATGCTTGGGCGTCTGTGGCGAGGGGAGGAAAGCAGGTTCCTCGCGGAGCTCGGAATGACAATGGGGCAGAGGGGGATGCTTGGGCGTCTGTGGCGCGATGGAGGAAAGCAGGTTCCTCGCGGAGCTCGGAATGACAGACGTTAGCGGATGTGGAAGGTGCTTACGGAGACGGCGCCGTCGACGAGTTGGGCGCGCTTCCAGCCGCTCTTGTCGTTCATGGCGACCCAGCGGCGCTCGTCGGCGCGATAGTGCCAGTCCTTGTTGAGCTGGAAGTATACCAGCAAGCCGCGGGATTCGAGGACGTTGAGGATGCTGTTGTCGTGGGAGTTGTCTCGTCGAAGTCGATGGTAGGCGCTCTGGCCCATCTCGGAGTAGATCTCGTTGAACTCGAAGAGCAGGCGCGCCGACTCAGTCGTCCATGGGTTCGACGGTGAGGCCGATGCGCTGGCTTCGCGCAGCGTGATGGGGTAGTTGTGGGAGGGGTAATCGGAGTTGAGGATATTGGCTGATCTGCTCCGCCTTTTCCTCGTCCTGCATGTGGAAGGAGAGGATCTCTCGGCAGAGCTTGGTGGAGAGCGCGCTGGAGCGGTCGACGGCGCCGATGACCAGCGGGTGCACGTACTGGAAGAGGAATTCGTAGGGGTTGGAGCGGTTGTGTCCTTGGCCTGCTTCTGCCACAGGGCGACGACGCGCTGCAGTTCGTCCTGGCTGACGCTGACGCGATCGTTGTCGCGGTCGATGGGCGAGAGATCGTGGGTGAGCGAGGTGTCGACGGCGGAGAGATGGGCGAGCGGACCCATCTGGATTTTGTCGGCGCCGAGCGCGAGCATGGTGGCGGCGGACTGGCACTCGAACGGGGCGAGCACGGTGAGGTGCTTCACGTATTGCCGCAGCAGGTTGACCATGCGCAGCGCGGCCTGGCCGGAGCCGCCGTCGGATTTGATGAGCAGGCAGAGGCGGTCGACGCGTCCGATGCGCTGCAGGAGGCCGTAGAGGCCGGCGACGTCGTTCTGGCAGATGGAGCCCTTGGTGGAGTTCCAGTAGGTCAGGACGGGTTCGCCCAGGGCTTCGTCGAGCTGCTCGATGATGAGCTGGGTGCGCTCGAAGAGGACGGGCGGCTCGATGGTCTTGCGCTTCGCCGGGGTCGCTTCGGCCGGACGGGGTTGTTGCGCGGGTTCGCTCATGATGTCACCACGATTTCGCTGAAGTCGGCGATGCCGGAGAAGTCGCCCAGGACGCGGGCGAGCAGGGCGAGGCGGTTGGCGCGAATGGCGGGTCGGGGTCCATGACCATGACGGCGTCGAAGAAGGCTGTCGACCTGCGGGCGCAGGGTGGCGATGGCTTCGAGTGCGCCGATGTATTCGCGTGCGGCGCGCAGCTTGGTGACGCGGTCGGCGATGTCGAAGGCCTTGTCGTGCAGGGCTTTTTCGGCAGAGTCGTTGAGCAGGGCCGCGTCGACTGCGGGCTGGGGGCGACTTCCCTTCTCTGCGGCCTGGGCGAGGATGTTCTTCATGCGCTTGAAGGCGGCGGAGACGGCGGCGAAGTCTTCGCTGCCGCGGACGGCGGTGACGGCTTCGGCGCGGGCGATGGCGTCGCGGATGTCGTCGGAGCCGGCGGCGAGGACGGCTTTGACGACGTCGTAGGCCTGGCCGCGGGCTTCGCGGAGGTAGAACTCGAGCGCGCTCGGCGAAGAAGGACGTTCATGCTTGGCCGGCGACCTCGGCCTCGGCGCCGGCGGCGGCGATGACCTCGCTCGAGGATGAGCGGAAGGTGCGATTCGGCGAGGATTTTGACGATGCCGTTGGCGGCGCGGCGGAGGGCGAAGGGGTCTTTGGAGCCGGTGGGCTCCAGGCCGAGGAGAACATGCCGGCGATGGTGTCGATGCTTGATCGGCGATGCCGAGGAGCTGGCCTTCGACGGTGCGGGGGATGCGGTCATCCATGGAGGCTGGGCGGTACTGGTCGTAGATGGCGTCGGCGACGGCTTCGCTGAAGCCCTGCGCGCGGGCGTAGAGGCCGCCGATGATGCCCTGCAGCTCGGTGAACTCCTTGACCAGTTCGGTGGTGAGGTCGGTCTTGGCGAGGCGGACGGCCGTGTCGAGGGCAGCGCGGTCGACCGACGAGCCAGCGCTCGCGGGCCAGCGCGGCCGAGCGTGTGCGGCGAGCGCGGCGATGCGCTCGGACTTGGCGGCGTAGCTGCCGAGATCTTTCTGGAAGGTGACGTTTTCGAGCAGCTCGACGCGGTCGGCGAGCGGGAGTGCGCTGGTCGAACTCCCAGAAGAAGCGGGCGTCGTTGAAGCGGGCGCGCAGGACGCGCTCGTTGCCGTGGCGGATGATGGCTTCGCCGGCGTGCGTCGGCGCTCGGTGTTGAGGACGGCGAGGAAGTGCGGGGCGAGTTTGCCGTGCTGGCGTCTTCGACGGCGAAGTAGTTCTGGTGGTCGCGCATGACGGTGACGAGGACTTCTTCGGGGAGCGTCGAGGTAGGCGGGCTCGAAGTTGCCGAGCGATGACGACGGGCCACTCGGTCAGGTGGGTGAGCTTGTCGACGAGGGCGTGGTCTTCGCGCCAGCGGGCGCCGGGGATGGTGCGGCAGACGTGGTCGAGGGCCTTGCGGATCTTGTGGCGGCGGGCTTCCACGTCGGCGAGGACGTAGGCGCGCTTCGAGCGGCGCGAGGTAGCTCGTCGGGGTGACGGATCTCGATGGGCTGGCGCCGTGGAGGACGCGGTGGCCGTAGGTGACGCGGCCGGCGGTCTTAGCCGGCGAACTGACGGGGACGACCTCGTCGCCGAGCAGGCGACGCAGCCAGCGGACGGGGCGGACGAAGCGCTCGGCTTGCCGGCGCGCCAGTACATGTTCTTGGCCCAGTAGATGGCGGCGAGTTCCTTGGGCAGCTCGGCGGCGAGGACCTCGGCGGCGGTGCGGCCGGGCTTGACGGAGGTCGCGGCGACGTACTCGCCCTTGGGCGTGGTGATGGTGCGGAGGTCTTCGACGGCGACGCCGGCTTCTTTGCGAAGGCTATCGGCGGCGGGGGCGGGGACGCCGTCCTTGAAGGCGATCTTCGACGGCGGGGCCGGTGAGTCTCTTCGGTGATGTCGGGCTGCCGCTCGGCGACGTCCTGGATGAGCACGGCGAGGCGGCGGGGGGTGGAGAAGCTCTTGCGCGTCGGCGCCGGCGGTGATCAGGCGCTCGCGTTCGAGCAGGGCGAGGGTGCGCCGCAGCAGCTCGGCCTGCGCGGCGGCGATCATGCGGGCGGGGATTTCTTCAAGGCCGATCTCAAGCAGAAAGTCCATGGATTCCTATCGTAGCGTTTAGGGCTGCGCGATGACACGCTTGAGCAAACCTGAGATCATCTGCGAACTCGCAGACGTCAAGTTGAATATGTGTCGGTGCAGTCAAGGGCAGGCGCACGATCGCGGAACTCCATTGCTCAGACGCTTGCATGGGTGACCCCATCCGTACGGACTCGCGATGAGCTGAGGTGTCAGCATGCAGCGGCTGAGGCTCTCGTCATGCAGCCTTGCCTGCGTGCGTAGGCCTTGGCGACGCCGACGATCAGGTTGCGGATGCGGGCCATGACGCCGACGCGCTCGGTGACGGAGATGGCGCCGCGGGCGTCGAGCAGGTTGAAGATGTGCGAGCACTTGAGGGCGAGCTCGTAGGCGCCGAGGACCGGGAAGCGCTTGCAGCGTGTCAGGGCGTCCATCTTCGGCGAAGCTCTTTGGCTTGCGCGAGCAGGGCGAGGCACTCGGCCTCGTAGAGGTTCGAGGTGCTTCCAGAGCGTGTCGACGTCGGCGTAGTCGAAGCCGTAGGCGGAGAACTGCTGCTTCTTCGTGCAGGCGCATGTCGCCGTAGGTGAGCTCGCTGCCGGTGACGGATCGCGGGACCAGACGATGTCGTAGATGGAGTCGACGTCCTGCAGGAACTGCGGCGATGCGTTCGAGGCCGTAGGTGATCTCGCCGCAGATGGGGTCGAGGTCCATGCCGCCGCACTGCTGGAAGTAGGTGAACTGGGTGATCTCCAGGCCGTCGAGCATGACCTGCCAGCCGACGCCCCAGGCGCCGCCGACGGGCCACTCCCAGTTGTCTTCTTCGAACTTGATGTCGTGCTCGCGCGAGGTCGATGCCGATGGCTACGAGCGATTCGAGGTAGAGCTCCTGGACGTTGCACCGGCGGCGGCTTGAGGATGACCTGCAACTGCGTGTGGCGGAAGAGGCGGTTGGGGTTTTCGCCGTAGCGGCCGTCGGCGGGGCGGCGCGAGGGCTGCGCGTAGGCGATGCGGACGGGCTTGGGCCCGAGCACGCGCAGGAAGGTGTCGGGCGACATGGTGCCGGCGCCGACTTCGACGTCGTAGGGCTGCTGGAGGACGCAGCCGCGCTCGGCCCAGAAGCGCTGCAGGGTGAAGAGCAGTTCCTGGAAGGTCAGCGCCTTTTTGCGATCAACTTTTTTGCGATCAACAGCGGACATGCTCGTCTCGTGCTCCGTGACAATCCCTCGATTCTAACCGAGAGCCTGTGTTCGATAATGGAGGTGTGACCGAACTCGAAATCGCACCCTCCCTCGACGCCCTCCAGGCGCGCATTGCTCCGCTGCAGGCTTTGCTGCTGGAGCATCCCTTGTACAAGTCGATCCGGACGGCAGAACACCTGCGAGTCTTCCTGGAGTCGCACGTCTTTGCCGTGTGGGATTTCATGTCGCTGCTGAAGGCGCTGCAGGGCCGGCTGACGTGCGTCTCCGTGCCGTGGACGCCGAGCGCATGGCCGGCGGGCCGACGCTTCATCAACGAGATTGTGCTGGGGGAAGAGAGCGACCTGTACGAAGGCCGCGCGGTGAGCCACTTCGAGCTCTACCTGGAGGCGATGGACGACTTTGGCGCTGACACTGCGCCCATGCGTGCGCTGCTCGATCATCCCACGGCGAACGGGGCGCTTTCGCTGCATGCGTTTCGCATGCCGCAGGATGCGCCAGCGGAGGCGCGAAGCTTTGTCGACACGACCTTCGATGTGATCCGATCGGGATCGCTGCCGGCGCTTGCTGCAGCGTTCACCTTTGGCCGCGAAGATGTGATTCCGGGCATCTTTCATGCGCTGGTGCGCGAGCTGGACGCGCGGACCGGCCAGCTTACCAAGCTCACCTGGTACCTGGAGCGTCACATTGAAGTGGATGCCGATGAGCATGGGCCGCTCGCACTGCGCATGATGGAAGATCTGTGCGGCACGGACGAGCAGTTGTGGGCAGAGGCTACGCAGGCTGCGGAGAACGCGATTGCGGCGCGGCTGGCGTTGTGGGACGGCATCCTCCAACGCATCCGGAAGCTGCCCGCAGGGGCTTACTGAGGCCTGGAGAGCACCTTGCGGTTGCCGAACTCGGGGGCATCTGCGGTATCGCGCTTGATGGTCATGGGATCGTCTTCAAGTCCGGGATCGCGGATCAGGACGGCGACGCCGGCGGCGCGCACAAAGGCCATCGGGTTACCGACCTTTACGTCGAGCAGATGTTTGCCGGGGAGATCGTTGCGGGGGCGGGAGAACTCCAGGATGTACCGCTCGCGCACCAGGGTGACGAAGTAAGGGAGGCGCTTCTTCAGGTTGTCGCGATCGGCGCTGAGCACCATGCCGCCGCTCAACTGGCAGAGCGTTCCAAAGGGATCTTCGCTGCTGTTGAGGGGGTTGTTCTGCATGGAGCGGGGCACGCCGAGGTTGTTGGGTCCTTCGGCGGGGATCATGCCGAAGATGGCTACGCCGGCCTTCTGCGCTTCGTCCATGATGTCGTTCCAATGGAGGACGCTGCCGTGGTCGCGGCCGTCGGTGACGGCCAGGACGACTCTTCGGCCGGGCTCGGACGAGAGTTCCTTGACGATGTAAGCGAGCGAATCGAGAAGGTTGACGTGCTTCTCGCAGGGCTGGTGCTTTGCGCGGATGCGCGTAATCCAGGGCTGGAGCGCGTGTTCGGTTCCGAGACGCAGGGCTTCGGGATCGGCGGCCACATCGTTGAGCGAGCGCATCAAGGTGCAGTCCAGGGTGTAGAGGGAGACATGGTCCGCGGGATGGAGAGACTCCGGCACGAGTTTCGCCAGATCCTGATCCATGTCTTTCATCATGCGGGCCTGGTCGCCGTTGACGTCGAGCAGGATGGCCAGGGTGATGGGATCGTCTCCTTCCTGCCGGACGCGGCGGGGATGGAACGGCGGCCCGGCGTCGAGGCTTACGGTGAAGCGCGAGGCCGGAATGGGCTTCATGCGGTTGCGCTCGCTGTCGAGGACGAGGACGGGCACCTGGATGAGATCCATGTAGACGTGGAGCGTGGGTGTGGGCGGGTCGGGAGCGGCGGGATCCTGCGCGTGCAGACCGTGCGCCAGCCATAAGAGGACGACGATCCGCCATGCTTGATGTGGTCTGCCACACGCCATGGGAGAAGTATCTTCTGAAGCGCGGCGAACATCAACCGGCGGCGAGGGTGGCGGCTTCGAGTTCGGCGCGGCTCCAGCGCGGCGTGATGTGCTGGGAGCAATTCCAGTCGAACGCCGTGACCGCGATGACGAGGATGCGCTCGATGGTCTGCACGATAGGCGGCGGGCTGGACCCGCGCTTCGAGGGCAGGGTCGCTGCCGAGCTCGACGATGCGGGCGTGGCCGATGATCTTGAGGCGCGCCTGCTCGGGGTAATCCATGAGGAACAAGCGCGACGCGGTCGTTGGTTTCGAGATTGCCGGCGGTGATGTACTGCTTGTTCCCGGCGAAGTCGGCGAAGGCCAGGGTGCGGGCGTCGAGGACGTGCAGAAAGCCTGCGGGGCCGCCGCGATGCTGGATGTAGGGCCAGCCGTCGGGCGTGACGGAGGCGAGGTAGAAGCTGTCGCGGGCGGCGATGAACTCGGCTTCGGAGGCGCCCAGGGCATCGCGGGAGGGGCCGCGTTCGGCGAGACGCTCGTACTGCTCGCGCGAGCCATGCTGCTGCTGCAGGCGCTTCGCTGCGGGCGAAAACATGGTCTGGCCGAAGGCGTATCCCATGGGCATTTCGATTCGCGGGGTTCCGAAGCGGCTTCAAATCATTTGCGCGGGGACGCCGGATGCGCGGCGGAGAGGCCGGCCGCGAGGGTGAGGATGCGTTCAGCCATCGCGCGCTTGGAGCTTTCGGGCAGCTCGACGGTTGCGTCGGGGGTGAGCCACCAGCCGGCGTTGCGCTCGGAGTCGAAGCCGGTGCCGGCGCGGGAGACGTCGTTGACCACGAGCGCGTCGACGCCTTTGCGCAGGAGCTTGCGGCGGCCGTTGGCGAGGACGTCTTCGGCCTCGGCGGCGAAGCCGATCGACGAGCGTGCCGGGGCGGCGATGGCGCGAGGACCTCGGCGAGGATGTCCTCGGTGGGTTCGAGCGTGAGTGTCATGCCGGCTGCCGCGGCGGAGTTTGCCGGGTTCGGCGGCGGCGGGGCGGAAGTCGGCGACGGCGGCGGCCTTGATGACCATCGTCGCTTGCGGGAGATGGGCGAGCACGGCGGCGCGCATCTCGGCGGTGGTGGCGACGCGGATGATCTTCAGCGCTGGAGGGCGCGGGCAGCGGGGATGCTGTGACCAGCACGACGTTAGCGCCGCGGGCAGGCGGCTTCTGCGGCGAGGGCGTGGCCCATCTTGCCGCTGGAGCGGTTGCCGAGGAAGCGGACGGCGTCGATGGGTTCGCGGGTGCCTCCGGCGGTGATGAGGATGGTCTGGCCGGCGAGGTCCTGGCTGCGGGAGCGAGCAGCGTCGAGCGACGGCGTCGGCGATGGTTTCGACCTCGGCGAGGCGGCCGCCGCCGGTCATGCCGCAGGCGAGGTAGCCGGAGCCCGGGGCGACGATGTGCGCGCCGCGATCTTCGAGCAGGCGGACGTTGGCCTGGGTCGCGGGGTGCTCCCACATGTTGACGTTCATGGCGGGGGCGAGGAGGACCGGGGCCGTGGTGGCGAGGTAGAGCGGTGGAGAGCAGGTCGTCGGCGAGGCCGTGGGCGAGGCGGGCGAGGGTGTTGGCGGTGGCGGGGGCGATGACGAGCGCGTCGATCTGCTGCGCGATGGCGATGTGCTCGATGGCGAAGTCTGGCTGCGCGTTCGCGGTTGCTGCGGTGAGGTTCCAGTATCGCTCCAGAGCGAGTTGAGGACGGGGTGGCCGCTGAGCGCGGCGAAGGTGAGCGGACGGACGAACTCTTCGGCGGAGGCGGTCATGGCGACCTGCACGTCCACGCCGCGCTGCTGCAGCGCGCGTACGAGTTCCGCGGCCTTGTAGGCGGCGATGCCTCCGGTGACGCCGAGGAGGACTTTCATCGTGGGCTCTCAATCAGGATGTTGTCGATCAGACGCGTGCTGCCGACCCAGGCGGCTACGGCGAGCAGCGCGCCGCCGCAGGCGTTCGGCGCAGGCTCCAGCGTGTGCGGGGTCGACGACTTCCACGTAGTCGAGTCGCTGAGGGCGCGGAGTTCGTCGATGCATCGCGGCGCGGAGTGCGGTCGCGGTCGCAGATGCCTGACAGCGAGCAACGTCTGCGCTCGCTGGAGCGCGGCGGGAATGGCGAGGGCGGCGTGACGCTCGTCCGGGGAGAGATAGCGGTTGCGCGAGCTGAGGGCGAGGCCGTCGGCGTCGCGGACGGTGGGGCAGACGCGCAGGTCGACGGGCAAGTCGAGGTCGCGGACCATGGCGCGCAGCACGGCGACCTGGGCGGCGTCCTTCTGGCCGAAGAAGGCGCGGTCGGGCTGGACGATGTGGAAGAGCTTGGCGACGACGGTGGCGACGCCGCGGAAGTGGCCGGGGCGGGAGGCTCCGTCGAGGCGGTCGCCGATGCCGGGAACCTCGACGAAGGTGCCTGTGTTGCCGGCGGGATACATCTCGTCGGCGGAGGGCGCGAAGAGCAGGTCGACGCCCTCGCGTTCGAGCAGCGCGCAGTCGTCGTCGAAGGTGCGGGGGTAGCGGGCGAAGTCTTCGCCGGGCGCGAACTGCGTGGGGTTGACGAAGATGGAGGCGGCGACGGTCGTCGCACTCGTGCACGCGCGGCGCGCGACGAGCGAGAGGTGGCCCTGCGTGGAGCGCGCCCATGGTGGGGACGAGGCCGAGCGTGGTTTGCGCCGAGCGGCGCGGAGATGCGGCAGGCGCTGTCGCATCGCCGGCGATGGTTTCGAGGATCTGCATCAGACGGCCGCGAGCTCCGGCTTGGTTCGCAGTTCGAGTCGCGGACGGCCGCGGGGAGGTGGTAGCTTTCGGCGTCGCCGGGGAAGGTGCGCGTCTCGACGGCGTGGCGGTAGTCTTCGAGGCCGGTGCGCAGGAGCGAGCGCTGCGTCGCCGAAGGGGCGGACGAACTTGGCGGGGGCGCGGAAGCCGAGCTCGAAGAGGTCGTGGAAGACGAGGATCTGGCCGTCGCACTCGGGGCCGGCGCCGATGCCGATGGTGGGGATGCCGGCGGCGGCGGTGATGCGGGCGGCGAGCTTCGCGCGGAATGCCTTCGAGCACGAGGGCGATGGCGCCGGCGCGCTTCGAGCGCGGCGGCGTCGTTCATGAGCTGCGTCGATGTCGGCGAGGGACTTGCCCTGGACGCGGTAGCCGCCCATGCGGTGGAGCGACTGCGGAGTGAGGCCGATGTGGCCGACGACGGGGATCTCGGCGCGGGTGAGGCGCTCGACGAGCGGCGCGCAGTGGGCTCCGCCTTCGAGCTTGACGGCCTCGGCGCCGGCTTCCTTGACGAAGCGGAGGGCGTTGCGGACGGCTTCGTCGTCGGTGGCGTGATAGCTGCCGAAGGGCATGTCGACGACGAGCAACGCGGAGCGCGCGCCGCGGCGGACGGCGTGGGCGTGGTGGAGCATCTCGTCGAGCGTGACGGGGAGGGTGCTGTCGTAGCCGAGGACGGCCATGGCGAGCGAGTCGCCGACGAGGATGATGTCGATGCCGGCCTCATCGACCAGGCGTGCGGTGGGGTAGTCGTAGGCGGTGAGTGCGGTGATGGGTTCGCCGCGATGCTTCTTTTCGCGCAGGGTGGACTGCGTGACCTTGCGCACCGGCGGGAAGGCCGGGTGCGCCCCGTTTGGCTGGGGGCCGGGTTGAAAGCTCATGTTCCTCCTCAGTGCCGCTCCGCGAAAAGTGCGCGGATGCTGCCCGATCGGGGTTGATTATAGGCCTGCGAGCGTACGGCGCTCAAGCGCGGGCGAGGGCGCGGGCGCTTTGCAGGCGGCGTTCGAGGTGGCGCTCGAGGGTTTCGATGGCGAAGCGGCGGAGTTCGGCGCTGCGGGGTTTCGGCCATTCCTCGGCGGCGAGTTCGCCGACCGTGCCGCGGAACATGCGGACGGCTTCGGCGACGTTGGCCGCGCTGAGGGCGATGCTGCCGGGTCGGCGGTCGTCGGCGCAGGTGACGCCGTCGTAGGCGGGCGCGTACCAGACGGGGCCGCCGGCGAGGCGGTTGCCGCAGACGACGCAGGCGCCGAGCTCGGGCATCCAGCCCATGAGGCGGTTCATCCAGAGGCAGAAGTAGGTGACGGGCATCCAGACGCGGCCGACGCGGAGCTCGGCGAGGACGGCGAGGGCGAGGCGGAAGACGGCGTCTTCGACGGCGCCTTCGGGGAGTTCGTCGAGGACTTCGGCGATGAGCTCGATGGCGGCGACGCGGGCGAAGTCGACGGCGTGCGAGAGCGGCGAGCTGACGATCTCGAAGGCGTCGAGGCGGACCAGCTCCTGGCGCGGGCGCTCGGCCCAGGTGGCGCGGACGTGGGTCATGGGCTCAAGCGCGCCGCCGAAGCGCCGGCGTGAGCGCATGGCGTGGCGGGCGATTCCTTTCAGTTTGCCGTGTTCGCGGGTGAAGAGCGAGACGAGGAGGTCGGCTTCGTGGAAGGGCCAGGTGCGCAAGACGATGGCTTCGCCGGTGCGAATGGTGATCCGGCCATCGGCCACGGGGGTCTCCTTGCGTGGAAAAGCGCAGCTCCGGGTGGGGGAGCTGCGCTTTGATTTTACGGCTGGATGCGAAAGAGCCGGGGCTAAAGCCCCTTTTGTTGGCTTGGGCTATTCGTGGGGCTAAAGCCCCACGCTAATCCGAAAGGCAAAAGCGGATTTTCATTCGTGGGCTAATCGTGGGCCTAAAGCCCCACGCTAATCCGAAAGGCAAAAGCGGATTTCAATCGTGGGCTATCTAAAGGGCTGAAGCCCCACGATAATCCCAAAGACGGGCTAGAGCTTTACGCTTACCCGTGAGCCAAAGGCTGAAGCCCCACGGTGATCCGAGAGACGATGATTGGGCTTAGCGGCCGAAGTGGGCTGCGTTCTTTTCCTGGAAGGCTGCCCACTTTTCCGGCAGGTCGTCGCCGGCGTAGATGGCCGAGACCGGGCACACGGGGACGCAGGCGCCGCAGTCGATGCACTCGACCGGATCGATGAAGAGCTGGTCGGTGTCGGCGTGGCCGTTCTCATCCTTCTTGGGGTGGATGCAATCCACCGGGCAGGCATCCACGCAGGCCGAATCCTTTGTGCCGATGCAGGGTTCCGCAATTACATACGCCATCTGTACTTCTCCCTTATTCCGTATCGAAATCCGCACACTTTTTAGAGTGTTGACAACACGATTCTAGCAGCACACGCGGGTGTCGCGCCAAACCGTGAGAAGGCTAGAAGGTGTATCCCACCACAATCTGAAGCCGGCGCGCGCCGCCCGCGGAGGTTGGCTTCATGAAGTTGGGCGAGGTGACGACGCCGACGTAATCCTCGAAGTTGGCTCGATTCAAGGTGTTGAAGCTGGACAGCGAGGCTGAGATTGCCGGGCTGGCGTCTTTGAGCTTGGGCCGCAGCTTGTAGGTGTAGTTGAGGCGCACCTGGAGATCCTGGTAGCTGCCGCCGTTGAGCGAGTTGCGCGGGATGCCGGCGGGCCGGGCGTTGAAGAAGCCGGTGTGGTAATCGTCGGTGCCGGTGGTGATGGTGTAGGGCTGCGGACTGTTGTCGTAGAAGCCCAGGCCGAGGTTGACGCGGGAGATCCGGGAAGAAGGTGCCGAAGAGACTGAGGCGGTGGCGCTGATCCTGGTTGGTGCGGCCGTATTCGTCGTTGGGGGCGTACTGGTTCTGCGGGTTGAAGGTGCTCCACTCGGTGTCGGCGCGGCGTGCTGGAAGGTGTACTGGGCGAAGCCGGTGAAGGTGTTGGTGAGGCGTCCGCGGAAGCTGACGATCATGGCGTCGCTGCGCTGAATGCCGCCGGATTGCAGTTGCAGGATCTGCGCGTAGTTCGGGTTGGGGCGCGCGGTGCTGGTGAAGGGGGGCAGCGGGGCGTTGATATCGACCGAACGCAAGGCATGCCAGCCGCGGTAGCCCTCGTAGCCGATAGTCAGCGTGGACTTGGCGGTCAGTTCGCGCTCGAGGCTCATGCCGAAGTAGCCCTGGAATGGAGCTTTGATGTGGGGCTCGAAGTTGAACAGGCTGGGAGGCTGCGCGGTGATGACGCTGCAGGGCGTGACTGGGTTGTAGCAGATGTTCGAGGTGAGGAGGAAGTTCTGCTCGGCTGCGTACTGGTAGCGCGCCAGTTGCTGGCCGACGTTGACGCCGACGCGACGCATGTACTCGCCGGCGCCGACGCGAAGGACCATGGCGTGCGGCTTGTCGAGCAGGTAGGCGATGGCGAGGCGAGGCAGGACGGCGTCCATGGTGCCCGGCAGCGCGTTCTGGAAGTCGTAGCGGACGCCGGGGGTGACGGTGAGCTTGTCGGTGACCTGGATCTGGTCGAGGAAGAAGGCGCCGGGCTGGTCGAAGTGTGTGAGGAACTTCGATTGCCCCTGCTGGATGCTGAAGGTCTGCGGCGTGCCGGCCTGGTACGCGGCGAGGTTTGCGAAGGTGTAGGTGCCCTGGCGGTTGGTTTCGTCCTCGATGACGCGGCGGCCGAGGTTCGGAAGCTGCACGCCGAACTTGAGCTGGTGCTTGTTCTTCGCCGCGCCGCCGACGGACCAAAAGACGATGTCGGAGATGTTGGGATTGTTTTCGGTCTGGAGCGTGTCGGCCTGCGCGCCGCCGCCGTTGAAGGCGCCCTGCACGATGATGGAGGGTGCCTGCACCGCGCTGGCGATGCGGTCGGCGTTGCGCTCGAAGAGGATGTTGAACTGGTTGATCTTGGTCGGCGACAGGATGAGGTCGTCATGGAAGGTGAGGTCCATGTCGTAGGTGTAGGACGTATAGCCGGCCGAGGCCAGCGTCAGTCCACCCACGTTGGAATTCACGCGGCTGCCATGAAACAGGCGGTAAAGCCCGTAGATGGAATGGTGGTCGTTGACCTGGTGCGCGACCTTCATGGTGAGCTGCGTGTTGCGGAAGGGCGCGGCGACGTTGTCCGTCGTGGTGACTCCGGGCGCGGTGGTCGCGATGACCTGGTTGAAGTAGTTCTGCTGCTGGCGCAGGACGGAGAACAGGAACGTCGTCTCGCGGAGCGGGCGGATGGGGCCGGTGAGGAAGCCTTCGAAGTTCTTGCGCGACTCCGGCGGCTTGGTCTTCGCGAAGTAGTTGCTGGCGTTCATGGCGGAGTCGCGGAAGGTGAAGGTGCCGGAGCCGTGGAACTTGTCGGCCGTGTTCTTGGTGATGATTTCGACCTGGCCGCGTCCGGGCTGGCGGTACTGGGCGGAGTAGGGATCCTGGTTGATGCTGACGCGCTCGATGGCGGAGGGTGCGACGCCGAGGGTCTTCATCTCGACGCCATCGACGATGAGGGTTGCGCCGCCTTCGCCGGTCGCGCCGGCATCGAGGAAGGCCGAGAGCGTGCTCACGACGTCGCCATCGAGGATGGGCAGGGTCTTCATGTCGTCGGACGAGAGGCTGGCGGCGTCCTGGTTGTTTTCGGTGGAGGCGAGGTCGACCTGGTTGGCGTTGACGTCGACGCTGGTGGAGACGGCGGCCGGGGCAAGGGTGAGCACCAGCGGGCCGCGTCCGGCGCGGATGGGCTTTACCAGGGGCTCGAAGCCAGGGAGCGCGACGGTGATGCGGAAGTCGCCGGTGGACGGAACCGCGAGGCTGAAGCGGCCGGCGCTGTCGGTCTGGGTGGTGGAGATGAGCTTGCCGCTGGTCTGCTGCAGCTCGATGCGCGCGCCGGGGATGATGGCGCCGGTCGCATCCTGCACCTGGCCGGTGAGGGCGGGGGCGACGCTGGCGGCGCTTTGTGCGGGCGTGGCCTGGGCGCAGGCGCGGTGGGCGGCGGGCAGCAATGCCAGGGCGTAGAGGAGTCCACGGCGAAGTCCGCGGCGGGGTTTGGCGGGGGAGAAGATGGTCGTCACCTTTGTGGGTTGGCGCTCCTAAAATTGTAGCTCGCGCCACAGAGGCGAAATCCGCAGATGCACCATGCGTGGTGAAACGGGGTGCGGGACGGGTATCCGAGGAGTCAACACGGCGGGCGCGGGATGAGAACGAGAGAAAAGCAGATTCCCTCCGGGAATGACAACAAACACGGAAGAGCAGGTGGGCTTTAGCGGTCGAGACGCCGCAGCCAGTCCGAAAGATCGTGCGGGAAGATTGTCTCCGCGGTGGCGGCGAGCTCGGGCTGGGTCCACCAGCGGATCTCTTGCATGATGGCGATCTCGGCCTCGGTGAGGCCGATGAGGCGCGGTGCGTCCTGCGGGCACTGCGCGCGGAAGTAGAAGTCGGTGTTGTCGCGCATCTCGCCCTGGTGCAGGAATTGGTTGGAGTCGACGCGGATGGGGCCTTCGACGGCGAGGTCGAGGCCGAGTTCTTCGCGGACTTCGCGGCGGGCGGCCTCGGCTTCGGTCTCACCGGGTTCGATTTCGCCGCCTGGCGCGATCCAGAACTCGAAGGGGCCGTCGGGGCGCGGGACGACGAAGCGGATGAGGAGCACCGCGCCCTCGGGAGAGAAGAGAAGGACGCGGGCTGTGCGGCGTTTACGCATTACTGGAAGCCTACTTCCCTGCTTCGCGGCGGGCGCGGAACTCGGCCGGCGTGGGGATGGGGCTGACGTTGCGGCCGGCGAACATGTCGGCGAAGAGCGACTGCATCTCGTCGTGGATCAGGCCGTTGGTGGCGAGGACCTCGCGCTAGTCGAGCGTGAATTTGCCTGCCGTCGAAGTGCGTGATGGTGCCGCCGGCCTCTTCGACCAGCAGGTATCCGGCGCGAGGTGTCCCAGGGGTTGAGCTTGAACTCCCAGAAGCCGTCGAGGCGTCCGCAGGCGACGTAGGCGAGGTCGAGCGCGGCCGACCCGGCGCGGCGGACGCCGTGCGAGCGCAGCGTGAACTCCTGGTAGAAGTGGATGTTGGGCGAGCCGTGGCGCTTGTGGCTGGGGAAGCCGGTGGCGGTGAGCGCCTCCTGCAGCTTCGGCGTCTTGGAGACGTGGATCTGGCGCGCCGTTCAGCGCAGGCGCCGTTGCCGCGCTCGGCCGACGAACATCTCGTCGCGCAGCGGGTCGTAGATGACGCCGGCGACCATCTCGCCGTCTTCGTCTGCGGCGAGGCCGGGGGCGCGGTGCTCGCAGGCCGAGCACGACGCAGAAGACCGGGAAGCCGTGCGCGAAGTTGGTGGTGCCGTCGAGCGGGTCGACGTACCAGCGGAACTCGGCGTCGAGAGCCGGTCGCGTGTGCCTTCTTCGCCGTAGATGCCGTGCTCGGGGAACGCGGCGGCGAGGCGGGACTTGATGAGCGCTTCGCTGGCGCGGTCGGCCTCGGTGACGAGGTCGACGTCGCCCTTGTATTCGGTGGCGACGCCGCGCTCGTAGTATTCGCGCAGCAGGGCGCCGGCCTCGCGGGCGATGGTGGTGGCGGTTTGGGCGAACTGGAAGGATGGCTGTTCTGGAGAGGTTTGCGGGGCGGAACTCATGGAGCCATGGTAACGCGTGCCCTGCCAGGCGCCCGGCGGTATGGCCGCAAGGCGGTCGCCGGGGCCCGTGGTAGCATGTCTGTGCTTTTCCACACCACCCAACGAACGCCAGACGAGGACAAGATGCTTCTTCGCTTGCAACGTTACCTATTGGCCGGCTTTGTGGCTTGCGGATCCGCTTCGGCACAATTCAAGTTGCCGGGCGGCGTCACGGTTCAGGTTCCGGGCCAACGTCAAACTCCCTCACGCACACAGCCGCAGAACTCGGGGCGGCCGGATCCGGAGACGGTGTGCCCGCCCATGTTGTCGTGGGAGGGGCAGTTCCTGAAGCAGTATCCTTCGACGGACGTTCGGCGGACCATGGTGAACAAGCTGGAGGAGATGTCGATTCCGCTGTTTGCGGACGAGGCTTTTGTACCGTACTTCCGCAAAAGCTATACGAGTTTGTCGCCGGAGGAACTGGAGACGATTCACAGGAATGCGATCGCGTGCATGACGAGTCCCGCGTATCGCAATCAGTTCCAGCTGCTTTCTACGTTGATGTTCGCGTTTGAAAGCCGCGTGAACTCGCACACGATTTCGCCGGCGAAGCTTCCGCAGCAACTGCAACTGCTGAGCCAGACGCGAACGCAGATCGCGGCGGATGAAAACGAGATGGCCGGGCTGCCGCCGGTGGCCGCAAGCGCGGACACGCTGCAGAAGATGAAGGCCTCCGTTACGCCGAACCTGCGTCTGCTGTGGCCGAGCGAGCGCGACCGCTTCAACCAGACGCTGGTAGCCGCACAGGCCCGGCTGACGGTGCCGCTGTTTGCGGCCAAGGCACAGCCGTTGCTGTCCGCGCCGGATTCGACGCAGACGCTGCTGGCTTTGCGCAACGCCGGCAACGAGGCGGATGCGCTGCCTTCGCCGGATCGTGAAGACTGGAAGGCGAAGCTGGATGCGCGCTACGCCGCGATGCTGAAGTCTGCGATGGACCGGCAGCGGGCGGAGATGACCACCTTCAAGGCAACGCCGGAGGGCCTGCAGAAGGGCGCGGAGTGGCTGACGTCCTTCCAGGCTACGTTTGTCGCGAAGCTGAACGCGCCCGGCGCGCCGGAGCTTGCCTCGCAGTATCTGGCGATCCGCGACAAGCAACTGGCGACCCAGGAGCCGGCGCTTCGCCGCAGGATCGAGTCGGCGCCATCGATGGACGGGCTGACGGCGATGGTGGACAGTGCGTATCCGCTGCCGGCCGACCGCGCGACGGAGTCGTACTCGCGCATGCAGCAGGCGGTGGGCGTGCGCGCGGCATACTTCGAGAAGCAGGAACGTGCCGCGCAGGAAAGCCGGGATGCGGCCGAGGCTCGGCGACAGGCGAAACTGAGCCAGGGCAGCGCACCTCCCGCGCCTCCCGGCAGATCGCAGCCCGGCGCAGCGCGGCGTACCAACACAGCGTCGGGAAACGATGGGGCGGAGCGCGAAGGTCCACTGACGGCGGCGAGCTTCACCGCGCATGGGCTGAACAACGAAGCGATGCTCGATCACTTTTTCCGCGGCGAACTGGATCAGATCGGGTTTGAACGGGACGACCTGCAGTTCTCCGGCATGACGAGCGGCTACATGGAGGCGTACTGGGGGCAATGCAGCAAGTTCCTGACGGAAGACCGCGCGGAGATTACGGTGCAGAAGTGCACCGGCGGCTGGAGCCACTGGGTGAACGGGTATGGCATGCAGACCTCGCCCGATACATGCAACGGCTGGAGCACAGAAGGCACGGGGAAGTTTGCAGATCGCGCTCTCTACAACGCCAGCAAGGCGCTTGAAGGACAAGTGACGAAGAAGACGCTGGCCAACACGATTGGCAACGTGACGAACGCCAAGTCCATCGGGGACATGTTTACGGGACCGATGAACCAGGTGGCAGCCATCAAGACGATGCAGGACGAAGTGGCTTCGGTGATTCACATGAACGGCTGCACAAGCCCCGGGTTGAAGCGATTCCAGCAGAACCTTCTGGCGTTTGCGCAGGGCAAACCGGGAATCCAGCTGGATGGAACACAGGTGCGGCTGGCGGCGACCGAAGGCGCGGCTCCGGGCGGCGTGTTCAAGGATTCGAACTATGGCAGGCTGCTGGAGGATATGGTCTCGCAGCAGGCGAAGAGCTGGATGGTGAACCGGTACATTCCGGGGAGCATCAGCGCAGTGCGCGTGGTGACGCGCGACGCGCTGGGTCGGCCGGCCAAGGTGAGCGCGAGCTATGCCTACAACGGCATGAGCAATCGGACAACAGGCAACGTGATTCTGACTTTTGCGGATGGACTGCCGGAGTGCCTTTACTTTTCGGACTTGCCCAGCAACTGCCTGACGCCCAGCCGTCCGCTGATTACGGCCTACGGCAAAGGCGAATACCGCTGACGGACTGCGCGCTACTGGCAGAGGCGGAACCGGCGATTGCCGGCGCTTAGCGCGGCGGAGGATTCATGGAGAGGAAGTTTCGGATGCAGGTGGAGTCGGTGTCCGTGTCTGTGCCCAGATTTCGGAGAGCCGCGTCTGTGTAAGTTGCCTGCTCGGCTGAGTCCCAGGAGTGGACGAGCGTGAACAGGTTCTCGATGTCAAAACAGGACTTGTGCGGCTGCGCGGTCAGGGTCACGACGCGGCTGCCGGCATAGCGCGCTACTTTGAGCGCCTCGTCGGCGGGTACGGAGTCGGCGCGGTAGAAGAAGGCCAAACTGCGGATCAGTTCATCGCGAAAGACGGGATTGAAAGTTTCGTCCGCAGCCAGACCGACGACCAGGGGTGCGGAGCGGACATAATCCTGGGGATTTGAAAAGCCGCGCCAGTTCAGCAGGTTGGCCATGCCCTTCCCTACCGAAGCCCGATTCGCACGCAAGATTGCCGTCAGAGCTTCCGCATAATGGGCATCCAGGGTGTTTTGAAACAGCACCCAGTCGAGCACCGCCCGGGCTGCCCAGGGCTTGCTGCTGTCCGCCGTCTCCTTCTGCGCCTGCGCGAGGACAACAGGATCGCTCAAAGCGTCGCGCAAGGCATCGACGAAGCCCAGGTTCACATAATCGGTCTGTGTCTGATCAACGATGCGCTTGACCATGTCGTTGTAGGTGGCGAGGCTCGCCTGCCGGAGATATTGCTGCTTCTGCGTTTCGGCGATCTTGATCTGCGTTTGCAGATCCTGCAGTTTGGCCGCGGCTTCGGTCAGGCTTGCGGCCTGCCGGGCGCGATCCTGGTCGGCCAGCACCTTGGTCTTCTCGTCGATTACCCGGTTCAACTGGTTGACCTTTTCCATGTCGTTCAGCTCGTTTGAGACGAGTTCCTGAATGCGCTTGGAGACATCGGTGGACGCCTGGTTGGAACGTTCCAGTTGCGCGGCGTAGTCCTTGCCGATCTCGTAGCGTGCCTTGTCGACCGCGTAGCTCGCACTGGTCGTTGCTTCGCGCGCGTCCGCTTCGGCCCTGGTCTTTGCGATCTGGGCGGCGGATTCGTCTGTCTTGGCTTTGATGATCTCCGTCTGGAATCCGAGGGCTTCGTGGATGCCGTAGTAGGCTCCGTAAGCCACCAGGCAGATGACGACGATGAAGGGCAGGTGGGCCCGAGCGAACGGGCGAGGAAGATGGCGAAGTCGTACATGCCGGCGGTGTCACGCTTCTCCGCTTCCCTCTTCGCGTCCTCAGCCGCAGCTGTCGCGCCGTCCTCAACCATCTCCTCACCTCATTCCGGGATGGCGCTCATTTTACGGCAAAATACCCGGAGCGGAAGCGCAGTGTCACCTTATCCTTCATGGCCGCATCGGTGACCTCCACCTTGATGGTGCGGAAGCCGTCCTTGCGCGACTGCACGGTAGGCGCGGGGGGCGTAGTAGCCGAGCACGTACTGGGTGCGGAGGTCGTCCGAGACCTTGCGGAAGGCGGGGGCGAGGTCTTTGGCTTCCTCGATGTAGTAGTACTTGCCGCCGGTGTCGTCGGACATCTGCATGAGGGCGTGCTCGCCGCCGGTGTTGCGACCGGCATCGGCCCAGATGGGGATGACGATGAGCGAGTAGATGATGACGCCGGCGCGCTGGGCCTGCTCGAGCGCCTGCTGGTACTGCACGCCGTGCGCGGTGTCGCCGCCATCGGTGATGAGGACGAGGACGCGGCGGCGGCCGTTGGCCTGGCGCGTCTCGCCGAGCCGCTGCGAGGCGAGGTAGATGGCGTCGTAGAGGGCGGTGGCGTCGCCGTGGCGCAGATCGTTCATGCCATCGGCGATGCGCTGTTTGTTCGGGGTGAAGCTGACGATCTCGCGCACGTTGTCGGCGAACTCCATCAGGTCGAGTTCGTCCTGATCGCGCAGGAGCGTCTGGACGAACTTCTTGGCGGCTTCCTTTTCCAGGCGCTCGTTGCGCAGGGTGCTCTCGCTGCCGTCGATGGCGAGGACGATGGAGAGCGGCGTCGCCGACTCTTTTTCGAAGAAGGCGATTTTTTGTTCTTTGTTGTCTTCGAGCAGGCGGAAGTCGGGCTTGTCGAGGCCGCCGACGGGCGAGCCTTTGTCGTCAACGGCGTTGACGGCGATGGTGACGAGGCGCGATTCGAGCTTGAGGGTGGGGACAGGCTGGTCGGGTGGGCGGCGCTCGATGGGCGCCTGCGCCGCGCACACGCCCGCACCAAGCGCCAGGAGCGCCGCTATTCTCCGCCAGAACTGCAATGGTTGTCCCACCTTCGGCCTGCTACAGGATAGACGCTCTCTGGCAAGGAAAGACGAGGTTACAGGCTGGAGGCTGCGTCACGTCGACGCCAGGAAGGGTTCGCCATCGGCCATTGCGGGAGGCTGCGTCAGCGCTCGCCCAGCGCCACGGTATCCGGGAAGGGCTCGCCATCCGCCCAAATTGCGCCGTCGACGAAGGTTTCCTTCTTCCAGATGGGCACCTGCTTTTTGAGAGTGTCGATGAGCCAGCGGCAGGCGTCGAAGGCGGCGCCGCGGTGGGCGCTGGCGACGACGATCAGGACGCTGGTCTCGCCGATGCCGAGGCGTCCGAGGCGGTGGAGAATCGCTACGTCGCGGATTTGGAAGCGGGCGAGTGCTTCGCTGGCGAGGGTTTCCATCTGGGATTGCGCCATGTCGCGGTAGGCTTCGTAGTCGAGGAAGAGGGTTTCGCGTCCGCGGGTCTGGTTACGGACGATGCCTTCGAAGGTGCAGACTGCGCCGTCGGGGCCGCTGCGGATCTGCTCGAGGACTTTGGCGGTGGGGAGGGCGTGGTCGAGGATTTCAATGCGCATCGCGGCCTCCGCTGACGGGGGGAAGCAGCGCGACTTCGTCGCCGTCGTGGAGCACGGTGACGGCCTGCGCGTAGTCGCGGTTGACGGCGACGGCGAGCGACTTCCAGACGGGGAGATCGCTGGCGGCGCGGTCCTGCAGGAGGGCGAGCAGGTCGGCGACGGTTGCCTGGTCGGGGAGTTCGACGAAGTCGCGGTCGGCCTCGAAGAAATCTTTCAGCAGGCCGAAGTAGAGGAGGTCAATGCGCACAGGTTCATGGTATCAACCAGCGGAGGGCTGTGGTATGGATGCGCATGCGCGTGCTGATGAAGCGTACCTCAGCGGCTGAAGCCGCGTGTGTGGTGCGGGATGGCGGCACGGCTGAAGCCGTGCCCTTAAGCAAGACGAGGGATATAGGTAAGTGCGCGGAATGAGAGAACGAACACCAACAAACGCAGATTCCCTTGTGGAAGGACAACAAAAGGGGGGCTGGGGATTTCCCGAGGTCCGAAGTTGCTATGCCTTGCGCTCGGTTTTGGCTTCGGCGAGGAGTTTGCGGCCTTTGGCGGCTAGTTTCTTCTCGGCGGCGGCGGTTTTGGGGACGGGTTCGCCCCAGGCAGCGGCTTGCAGGGCCTGGCGGGTGGGTTTGCCGTCCTTGACCACGGGGCCGGGAGGCGTGGTGAAGTGGCGGGTGAGGAAGGAGCCTTTGCGCTGCTTCTTTTCGGGCGTGTCGGCCGCGCCTTTCACGCCTGGGCGGAGGTGGCCGCCGGTCTGGTCGTTGTAGAACTTGCGGCCAGCGGCGGTGAGGCCGCCTTTGGGGTCCTTGCCTTTGGCGGGCATGGAGGCGGCCTGCTTGCTGGGTGGTTTCGCTGTGGTTTTCTTTGCGGATGCCTTCTTTTCGGTCTTCCTGGTTGCCATCGGCCGATCTCCCATTGCGTTTCGCGGTTGGATGCCGCGGAGGGCCAGATCGCGTCCTTCGAGTCGAGAGTTTCGAGTTGAGAGTTCAGAGTGGAAGCGGCAGCTGTTTTGGTGTGGCCTGTCATCCAGCGCTGATGTCGAGAAGCAGATTCCTCACTTGGTTCGGAATGAGAAGGTTTGGGTTCGGAATGACAAGCGTCGTGCCGCGGACTTCCAAGGGGGAGGTTTCCCTGTGCAGACGCGGCGCACCGTATGATGGAGCGCAAACACACTCCAGGTTGCTGTACGAAAGGGTCCCAGCACGATGCCGACCGCACCTCCTCCGCCGATGCCTCCGCTGCCTGCCCGCGCGAGGTTCTGGTATGCGCGCAAGAGCCGTCCTGGGCGCGTCACTCTGTGGCTGACGGGCATTGTCGCTGCGTGCCTGGTCTTCGGACTGATGCTGGGCGTGTGGCGCGGGGTGGCGGTGTTTCTGCTGCTGGTGTGTGGGCCTTTGCTCGCGGTGTGCCTCTTTGTTCTGTTCTGGCGCTGGTTCAGCCGGCGGGTTCTGTGGTCGGTGCGCAATCGCCTGACGTTGACGTACCTGCTGATGGGACTGGCGCCGATCGTGCTGTTTTCGACGCTTGGCGCGATTGCGCTGTACCTGTTTGCCGGGCAGTATTCGACCAACACCGCGCTGGCCGACCTGGACGAGGTCAGCAAGGTCGTCGCGCGCGATGTGGCCAGTGCCTCGGTCGTGAGCCAGCATCCGAACTCCGGGGGCAAGCCCGGGAGTGGCACCAGCCTTGCGGTGGTCCGCAACGGGTCCTGGCAGCCATTATTGGCCGGCGCGGGCGAATCTCCGGCGAGGCCGGGCGAGGCGCCTCCGGCGTGGCTGGGCGAGTCTTTCCGGGGCGTCGTCGAGCACGAGGGGCGACTTTACATCTGCGCCGCAGACACAGCCGAGACTCCGCACGGACGTGCCGAAATCTTCGGTTCGAGGCCACTGGATGAGTCGACGCTGGGCTCGCTCGATCAGGGTCTCGGCCTGTTGCGGATTTTCTCCCACGATGACGTCGGCGAAGGCAGCGAGAACGTCGACGTCGATACCGTGAGCAGCGACGCGGAACGGGAGCCGGCGGGTGCGAAGCCGGCAAGGAAAAAAACTTCGCGACAGGTTTCGCTGAAAGGCGGCGCTTTGCCTGCCTCGCGCAACCTGCTCGACGTGCCGATTTACTTTACCGCGCCCGTTCCAATTCGTTCGTGGAACAACGGCGAGAAGCTTTCCTCGATTCTTGTGGTTGCGTCGCGGCCTACGATTCTGTACCACAGGCTGTTCCTGAACTCCTTTTCGGGCGGAGAGGTCCAGCGGATCATCCTTCTGAGCGCGATCAGCACGTTTGCGATTCTGGAGCTGTTCGCGGTGGTGATGGCGATCGCGTTCAGCCGCACCATTCTGCGGTCGGTGGCTGCGCTCTACCGCGGCACCCAGGCCATCGACGCAGGCGACCTGGCGCATCGCGTGCCGGTGCCACGCCATGACCAGCTTGGCGAGCTTGCCGGATCGTTCAACCGCATGGCGGGTTCGATTGCCGAGCTGCTCGTCCAGCAGCGCGAGAAGGACAAGCTGCTGAACGAGCTTTCGATTGCGCAGGAGGTGCAGCGCACGCTGTTTCCGCAATCGCCGACGACGGGCGCGGGACTGGAGCTGCACGCCGTGTGCGTTCCGGCGCTTTCTGTCGGCGGTGACTACTACGACTTCATCTTCGGGCCGCAGAACTCGGTGTGCGTGACGCTGGGCGACATCAGCGGCAAGGGCATGTCGGCGGCGCTGCTGATGGCGTCGCTGCACTCGTCGATCCGCGCAGTCAGCTTCGACAGCAGCGCCGACTCCGGGGCAAAGATCTCGCCCGCGGGGATGATGGAGACGATCAACCGCTCGTTGTACCGGAGCACGCAGTCTTCGCGGTATGCGACGCTGTTTATCGCCTGCTACGCGCCCGAAACGCGCGCCTTGACTTACTCGAATGGAGGCCACCTGCCGCCGGTGATCCTGACCGCCGCAGGCACGGTGCAGCGGCTGGAGGTGGGCGGACCTGTGGTGGGGCTGCTGCCTGGAATGACGTACTCGGAGGCGACCGTGCACCTACAGCCGGGGGATCTGCTGTTTGCGTTTACCGACGGCGTGACCGAGCCGGAACATGACGAGCAGGAGTTCGGCGAGCAGCGCCTGATCGAGCTGATTCAGCCGATCAGGACGAGCCCGCTGCCCGTCATTATGTCCACGGTGCTTGAAGCGGTGAAGCAGTGGATCGGCAAGCACGGGCAGCCGGACGACATCACGCTGCTGCTGGCGCGCCAGCTCTAACGATGAGGCTGAGGGGCGCATCGGAAGAAGCTTGCGAGGCATTGAAGATTTTTCTGGTGATTCCCACCGTCGAGGCATAGTGTGCATGACATGCAAAACAACCTGAAGGCTGGCGGGCTGGCGACAGCTTCGTCCTGGCAGGTGTTTGCCTCTGGAGGATTCATGCGCATGATTTGCCTGGCCGTTGCCATGCTTTCGTTTCTTGTCGGTGGTCCGTGTGCGGTGTGTCAGCAAACGGCGCCCGTATTGAGCGGTTGGGCTCGCGTGGCGGCGCTGCCTTCCGGGACGCCGATTCATGTGCATGGGCGTACGCATTCGGCAAGCTGCCGGGTGAAATCGGTTGAGGCGGAGGCCTGACGTGTGTCGGGAAAGACGGCGCCAAGCCGGAGACCTTTGCCAAGGCGGAGATCCGGACGATCAAGATCTCGCATCGAGGGCGGTCAGCGGCCGCAGGGGCGGGGATTGGCGCGGGCATCGGCATCATTCTGGGCGCATCGACGGCGGGCAGCGACGGCCTGTTCACCAGGGGAGAGCTGGCCTCGGCCTTCGCGATTGTGTTTGCGGTGATCGGGGCGCTGGTGGGGCTGGCGACCGATTTCACAGTGGCGACGATCTACAGGGGATAAGGCGTATGAGAAACGCCCCACGATCGACGCGGTACCCTTGCGTCGATCGTGGCGCGCCCTGAGGTTTGGGGCAGTCCCGAGAAGCGGGTTCCTCGCTTTTGCTCGGAATGACAAAGCAAGGGCGTTTGCTGCAAAGCGGATCCTCCCGCTTTGCGGAAGGATGACAACAAAAGCGAAGGAGGACAACGAAAGACTAAGGCCAATGCTTAGGCGGCGGCGCTGAGGACCTCTTCGCGGACCTCCTCGTCCTGGACTGCCTCGACCGACGGTCCTTCGGCAAGGCTACAGCGAGGACGTCCTCGATGTGGCGGGCGTAGTGGATGGTGACGCCTTCGATCTGGTCGGGCGTCAGGTCCTCTTCGACCTCTGGTTTGCACGTCGATCGGCAGGATGACGTCGCGGACGCCGGCACGCTTGGCGGCAAGGAACTTCTCCTTGATGCCGCCGACCGGCAGCACGTCGCCGCTGAGCGTGATCTCGCCGGTCATGGCGAGCAGCGGACGCACCGGCCGGTCGGTGCAGCAGGCGAGACCAGCGCGGTCGCCATGGTGACGCCGGCGCTGGGGCCGTCCTTGGGGATGCGCTCCGGCGGGCACGTGGATGTGGAGGTCGATGTCCTTGAGTGACGTCCTCGTCGAGGCCGAGCGAGACGGCGTTCGAGCGGACCCAGGTGAGCGCGGCCTGCATGGACTCCTTCATGACGTCGCCGATCTGGCCGGTCATGGTGAAGCCGCCCTTGCCCTTCATCTTGTTGGCTTCGATGAAGAGGACGTCGCCGCCGGCCGGTGTCCAGGCGAGGCCGACGGCGACGCCGGGACGCTTGGTGCGCTCGGCGATCTCGGTGTCGACGCGGACCTTGATGCCGCCCAGGAACTCGTGGATGATCTCCGGGCGTGACGATCGAGCTTCTCGGTGCGGCCTTCGGCGATCTGGCGCGCCAGCTTGCGGCAGACGGTGCCGATCTGCTGCTCCAGCTTGCGCACGCCGGCTTCGCGCGTGTAGTGGCGGGCGATCAGGCGCGACGCTCGCGGTCGGGAACTCGATCATGCTCCTGGCTCGGCTCGATGCCGTTCTCCTTGATCTGCCGCGGGATCAGGTAGCGCTCGGCGATGGTGACCTTCTCCTCCTCGGTGTAGCCGGTGAGTTCGATGATCTCCATGCGGTCGAGCAGGGGCGCGGGGATGGTGTCGAGCTGGTTGGCGGTGCAGATGAAGAGCACCTTGACAGATCGAAGGGCTGGTCGAGGTAGTTGTCGCGGAACGTGTTGTTCTGCTCCGGGTCGAGCGTTTCGAGCAGCGCGCTGGCGGGGTCGCCGCGGAAGTCGCGGCCCAGCTTGTCGATCTCGTCGAGCATGAAGACGGGGTCGTTCACCTCGACGCGCTTCAGGTGCTGGATGATCTGGCCGGGCAGCGCGCCGATGTAGGTGCGGCGATGGCCGCGGATCTCGGCCTCGTCGTGCATGCCGCCGAGCGAGATGCGGGAGAATTTGCGGTCCGAGCGCGCGCGCGATGGAGCGGCCGAGCGAGGTTTTGCCGACGCCCGGAGGTCCGACGAAGCAGAGGATCGGGCCCTTCATGTCCGGCTTCAGACGGCGGACGGAGAGGTAATCGAGGATGCGGTCCTTGACCTTCTTGAGGCCGTAGTGATCCTCGTCGAGGAACTCCTTGGCCTTCTGGATGTCGACCTCGCCGGAGCTGGTCTTCGACCACGGCAGGACGGCGAGCCACTCGACGTAGTTGCGGGTGAGCGAGTAGTCGGCGGCGGCGGGATTCATGCGCGCGAGGCGGCCGAGTTCCTTGAGGGCGTCCTTCTTGGACTCCTCCGGCATGCCGGCGGCTTCGATCTTTTCCTTGAGGTCGGCGATGTCCTTCTGGGTGTCGTCGAGGTCGCCGAGCTCCTTCTGGATGGCCTTCATCTGCTCGCGCAGGTAGTAGTCGCGCTGCGACTGCTGGACGGAATCCTGAACCTCGGTCTGGATCTTGTTGCGCAGCTGCTGGACTTCGAGCTCCTTGGCGAGGTGCTTGTTGATGCGCTCCAGGCGCGCCGTGACGTCCGGGGTTTCGAGCAGTTCCTGCTTGTCGGCGGTGGTGAGGAAGGGCAGGCTGGAGGCGATGAAGTCGGCCAGGCGGCCGGGCTCGTCGATGTTGATGGCGATGGTCTGCAGGTCGTCCGAGAGCGTGGGCGAGGAGGTGACGATCTCCTGGAACTGGCTGACGACGTTGCGCTGCAGGGCTTCGAGCTCGGGCGACTTGCTCGGGCTCGACCTCGTCGACGACCTCGTACTCGGCGGTCAGGAAGGGCTGGATCTGGGTGAACTCGCCCAGGCGCACGCGCTCCTTGCCCTCGGTAAAGACGAAGAGGCTCTGGTTGGGCATTTTGACGACTTTGTGGACGGTCGCGCGGGTGCCGACGTGGTGCAGGTCGGCGCCTCGGGGGTGTCCTGGCGGGCGTCGCGCTGGGCGACGACGAGGATGGTCTTCTCTTCGCCCAGCGACTGGATGAGCTGGATGGAGCTTTCGCGGCCGACGGTCAGGGGCAGGACCGCGTGCGGGAAACAGCACCGTATCGCGCACCGGGAGAACCGGGATGGAGCCGCGGCCGGCTTCGAGTCCGACGATTTCGGCGGATTTTGCTGCGGTGGGCTTGATGACGCTTACGAAATCGTTTGGCATGTTGAGTGTCCTTTATCAAGTTATCGGCTATTCGATGCGTCAAGTCAAGGGAAAGTCGCAGCGACTTGTCTAGCGTTCATCGGCGCTCGGCAGATGGGCTTCAGGCCAATCTGCCTGAGCAACTCAGGCCCGGTGAGGATAGGATGCCGGCGGTGGGTATGCGGGGCTGCAATCTGGGACCTGCGGCCGGAGGTTTGTGCGGCGGCCCGGCTCAGCTACAGGGATTCTGGCTTCGCCAGAATGACGAGCGTGGGGGGTGACGGGTGTGGGGGTAGGGGTGTGGGGGTGATGGGTCCAGCGGTGGGGTGGGGAGCGTCAGGCGGCGGGGTAGCGGCCAAGTTCCTTGAGCATCTGGCAGGAGAGGCGCAGGTTGCTGAGGGCGGTGTCGAGGAGGCTGGGATCGTCGAAGCGGAGGTCGACGAAGAAGATGTACTCCCAGGGGCGGCCGGGGACGGGGCGGGACTCGATCTGGTGAGGTTGAGGCCGGCGTCGCGGAAGGCTGCTGAGCGCGGCGAGGAGGGTGCCGGGGCGATGCTCGAGCGCGAAGGCGAGCGAGAGCTTGTTGGCGGCGGGTGGCAGGGGCGAGCTGGGCCGCGCTGAAGCACGAGGAAGCGGGTGTAGTTTTCGGCGTGGTCCTCGATGCCGGGGACGAGGATGTGCGCGCCGTACTCCGCGGCGGCGAGTGCGGGGGCGATGCCGGCGGTGTCGCGGAGACCGGCGGCCATGAGGTGCTTGACGCTGCCGGCGGTGTCGTAGAAGGGCGCGGCGCTGCGATTCGCGGGTGGGCGCGGAGCCAGCGGCGGCACTGCGAGAGCGCGACGGGGTGCGAGAGGATCGTGGCGGATGTCTTCGAAGCGCGACGCCGGGGGCGGCGATGACGTTGTGGCGGATGCGCAGGAGGAGTCTCGCCGGTGATGGCGACGTGGTGGTCGAGCAGGAGGTCGTAGTGCTCGGCGACGGAGCCGTGGAGGCTGTTTTCGATGGGGAGGACGGCGGCGTCGACGCGTGCCGGCTGCGACGGCCTCGAAGACTTCGGCGGAGAGGTTGCAGGGAACGATGGTGAGGGCGCGGCCTGCGAGGGCGGCCTGAGCGGCGGCCATGTGGCTGTTGGAGCCGAGTTCGCCCTGGATGGCGACGCGGGTGGAGGTTCCGGGGTCTGATGCAACAACGATTGCGATTCCCTGTCAAGCATAAACCCTCACAAAGCGCACTGGAAGGACAACCTGAACGCTGTACCCCGCAACTTACCACATGGAGGCCATACGGCCTGGGCAGTGCGCCTAAGGCAGACATGATTGCCGGGCGTTCCAGGAGAAACACTCCCATGCTTTGGACAATTACGATCGTTCTTTTCATTCTTTGGCTGCTCGGCGTGGTCAGCGGCTACACGATGGGCGGCTGGATTCACATCCTGCTGGTGCTGGCGATCATCGTTCTGATCTTCAACCTGCTTTCGGGCCGTCGCGCCGTATGACTTTCGGGCAGGCCACTTGCGGTTCCGGGGCCGTGCCTGCCTAGCCGTTTGCTGTCATCGACTCACTGGAGCATAGTCTCCGGCGTACGCAGCATTTCGCACCTGTAAGGAAGAAGCAAGGCAAGGAGCAAGACCATGAACAAGAGCAATGTGGAAGGTGTTTTCGATCAGGCGAAGGGCAAAGTGAAGCAGGCCGCCGGCGAAGCGTTTGGCGACCAGAAGCTGGCCAACGAAGGCGCAGCCGACCAGGTAAAGGGACACGTGAAAGAAGCGTGGGGAAACACCAAGGACACGGCACGCGACATCGCATCGAGCGACCACACTGCGGCGCGGGCTCACGCTGAGGACACGGGCCATGACGCTCGCAACAGCGTGACGAATGCGGCGGCGAATGTGAAGGACAGCATCAACCGCGGCCTGGACAAGATGGAACGCAAGCACTCGTAAGAAGAGGCTCGCGTTGGAACCGCCCCGGCTTTGGCTGGGGCGGTTTTGTCTGTGCGGTACCGCTTATTGATTTGCGAGCAGGCGTTCAGGCTGGGTTGCACGAAAGAGAAAACCCACGGTCGAGGGCGTCAAGCCTTCGACCGTGGGGTAGCGAGCGGATGGGACGCTTTACTTCTTGCCGACTTGGGCGTTCGCGACCTGGAGCTGGTTGGTCGACCTTGAAGACGCCGGGTACGGTGTTGGCGCGGATGTTGGCGGTGTCCTTGTCTGCCTGGGTATCGACCACGCCGGTCAGCGTGACGTTGCCGTTGACGACAGTGATGCGGATGGGCTTGCCCGGGTCCATCGCATACTTGTTCAGGCTCGGGAAGCCGTAGATGGTGCGGTACTCGGCGAGCCGGATGCGGTCATCGTTGGGTGAAAGCGGCGCCACGTTGATGTTGTCGACGATATCCTTGACGCCGGGGTAGTTGGCGACGAGGCTGACAGCGGAGTCCTTGTCGACGGGGCCGTAGGCCGTGCCGCCGAGAGTGACGACGCCATTCTGCACGCCGATGGTGATGGAGTTGAAGGGCGTCGTGCCGTAGCCGACGCGGTCGTATTCGAGCTTCTCGGCGAGCTTGTTGCGCAGGGTGGTGTCGTCCACCTCGGCGCCGGCCACCTGGATCTCGTTATCGACCGCGCTGACGTTTTTGCGATGGTGGACGCGGCGGTCGGCGTCTTCCTTATCGGCGTAGGTCGGGACGGTGCCCGTGAGCTTGACGACGCCGTCGTGGACGGAGGCCGTAGACCTCCTTGAACTGCTTCTTGTCGAGCGCCTTGGTCACATCGGCCTGGGTCTGGCTGTCGGCCGGCGAGCCCTGGGCGAAGCCTGCGGCTGGAGCAAAAACCAGCGTTCCAGCGAAGGCCGCGGCGATCATCTTTTCCTTCCAGCTGTTGTGTTTCAAGTCCATGATTCTGTCCTCCTGGCCCCTTTCGGGGCGGCAGGTATTGGATGCTTGCAAGAGGGGTTTGGAATCACGGGAGCGGGTTGCGTAAGCAGAAGGAGAGCCCTCTGCGGGTGGGGCGACCCGACCGAACAGCAGGTTCCCTCGCTGCGCTCCGAAATGGCAAGGGAGGAACTATTTGTAGGCGCGGCGGATCTTGTAGACGACGGAGAAGACGCCGGTTTCGTCGCGCGTGGCGACGATGGAGATGGTGGGGGTGAGGTGGTACTGGACCTGGATGAGCTGCTGCGCGGAGGAGTTGACGTTGGTGGCGAAGGTGAGCGTGAGCTGGCGCGAGAGCTGCTGCTGCACGGTGATGCGGGCGGAGGAGTTGCCGAGCGTGCCGACGAAGGCGGGGTCGATCTTGACCGAGCCGACGCCGAAGAGCTTGCCGACGCGGCTGGAGACGGTGGCGTTGAGCGCGCCGCCGAGCAGCGCGCTGGTGGTGGGATCGGTGCCGGCCTGCGACCTGCTGCTCCTGGTAGATCTGCGCCTCTTCCTGGGTGCGGCCGAGCGCGAGCAGGGCGAAGATGTCGGCCTCGGTGAGCGGAGGCTCGGAGCGGTAGGTGGGCTTGAGGTTGGTGGTGGTGCCGTGCAGGCCGACGGTGACGTCGTAGTTCTCCACGCGGGCGGTGGCGTCGAGGTCGATGATGGGGTCGATGCGGACCGGGTTGGTGAAGTAGATGTCGCCGCGCTGCAGCTGGTACTTGGTGCCGGCGAAGGTGGCGGAGCCGTCGGTGATCTGGATGCGGCCGAGGACGGTGGGTTCGGCGACGGTGCCGCGGACGGTGAGGTCGACGGTGCCGGCGAGCTTGGCGTAGCGAGTTCTGGAAGTCGAGCTGCGGCGAGCTGGTGACGTGGACGTCGAGGCGGATCTTGTTCGAGGGCGAGGCGGGGTCGGGCGGAGCGCTGACGCCGCCGGCCGAGGCGAAGGCGGCGAAGTCGACGTCGGCGCCGACGCCGAAGCGGGTGAGCAGGACGTTGCCGGAGAGCAACGCGCTCTGCGGACCGCCCTGCAGGCGAAGGCTGGCGTTGGCGGTGGCGCTGAGGCCGTAGAGGCGGACGCGCACGACGTCGCCGGTGGCGGTGAGGTCGGCGTAGAGGCCGTTCCTGTAGGTGAGGAAGCCGCCGATCTTGAGCTTGCCGCCGCCGGTGGTGGCGACCAGATTCTCGACGTTGAGGCGGTCTTCGTTGAAGACCAGCGTGCCGTTCATGTTGCGAGAGGCCGTTGGGAATGCCTTCGACGGCGATGTTGACGTTCTGGAATTCGACCTTGCCGGTGAGCGCGGGGTTGGCGATGACGCCGCCGGCGCCGACGGCGAAGGTGACCTTGCCGCTGGTGATGAGGTCGGGGTCGAAGGTGTGGGCGAGCGCCATGCTGATGCTGCCGTTGGCTTTCACGTCGAGCTTGCCGGCGTGGAGTCGGGGAGCTTGGTCCTGGGGTTGATGGCGCCGAAGACGTGCGCGGTGCCGCTGGCGTG
This sequence comes from uncultured Gammaproteobacteria bacterium, assembly GCA_963744015.1. Lineage (GTDB taxonomy): Bacteria > Acidobacteriota > Terriglobia > Terriglobales > Acidobacteriaceae > Edaphobacter. Next base: position 233,119 of record CAVUSA010000004.1, on the reverse strand, counting down.
GATGTCGGTATCCTGCCCGGTGATGTGGACCTGGTCGAGCGTGGCGAGGCCGTTGCGGAGGCCGATGCGTGAGCGGCTCGGCGGCGCGGAAGGTGATGCCCTGCGACGTGATTTCGAAGTTCGAGAAGAGCGCCTGGCCGGAGAGCGCGGTGGGCGTCCTGGCGGGGCCGTTGACGGTGACGACGCCGGCGATGTTGGACTTTGCGCTTGATGCCGCCGGGCGAGAAGAGGGCGAGCGGCTTGGCTATGTCGAGGTTGGCGATGGTGAGTTTGGCGCTGGTCTGGTAGTCGCCGGTGAGGTTGGTCTGGCCGGTGGCGTCGACATGCGGTGCCGACGAGCGTGGAATGCAGGGTGTAGAAGACGTCGGACTTCTCGCTGTGAGCGTTCGAGCGTGGCGTCGCCGATGGGCTTGCCCGGAGACGACGACGTTGGCGAGCTTGACGTTGGCCTTGAGGTTGGGCTGCTCCACCGTGCCGTTGGCGTCGGCGACGAGCGAGAGGACGCCGTCGGCGTCGAGGTTCTTCTGCTGGACGGCGTGAACTTCGAGAGCTGGAGGTTGTCGCCCTGGATGTGCGCATGGAGCTGCTTGCTGTTGAGGTTGTAGCCGCCGTTGCCGGCGATCTGCCATGCCATGCAGCTTGAGGTTGAGCTGCTGAACTTCGATGTCCTGGCCCTGCGCGCTGGCGGTGAGGTTGACGCTCTCGTAGGGCTCGCCGTAGGCGACGCCGTTGGCGAGGCTGATGTTGCCGGAGCCGGTGAGATTCCCGAAGGTGCCGGTGACGTGGGTGTCGACGGCGACGGTGCCGGTGAGGGGGATCTTCTGCTGCTGGCCCGCGATGGTGAGCAGGTCGTCAACGCTGGCATTGGCGAGCTGAATCCTGGCGTCGAGCGTGGTGCCGTCGTCCCACACATAGGTGGCGGCGTGTGTTTGACGATGACCGTGCGTGGCTTGAAGGCGCCGGCGACGTGGAGGACGGCGCTTCCCTGGGTCAGCGTGGAACTGGCGACGGCGAGGCCGGCCGGGGTGTACTCGGCGTCGGCGACAAGGGAGTCGATATGGACGTCGGTAACGGCGGGTGCGGGCGGCGGCGTGGGTCGGCGTGGTGGTCTGCGAGACGGCTTTGAGGATGTTCCGCGGCGGCGCGGGCGGAGGGAGCGGCGCGGCGATCTCGCCCAGGAGGACTTCGAGATTGTTGGCTTCGAGGTGGCCCTTGACGTCGAGGTTGGCGATGGCGCCGCGGGCGGTGCCGTGGAAGTGCGCGGAGCCGTGCAGCGCGACGGGGATGGCGGCGGCGCCCTTCTTGCCGTTGCCGGTGAGGCCGAGCGTGCGGAGAAGCTGGTCGTACTCGCCGAGGTCGCGAAGCTGCAGGTCGACGTTGAGTTCGGTGAGCGGGTCGCCCGAGCTGACGCCGAGCACGCCGCCGGCGGTCAGGGTGGAGCGCGGGGTGTTGAGGGCGATCTTTTGCAGCTTCACGGTTTCGGACTTGCCGTCGTAGTGGCCGAGGATCTGACCGGAGACGGGGATGTCGGAGAGCGCGCCTTTGCGGCGGACGCCGGTGGGTCCGAGGGTGAGGTCGGCGTCGACCAGGACGGAGTCGGCGATGTTGACGACGGGGCCGCCCCACTCCACTTTGACCGGACCGGAGATGGCGGTGTCGAAGCCGAGGTCGCCGTAGTCCTTGGGCGCGGTGACGTCCATGATGGTGCGCAGCGGGATGGCGCCGACCTTGACGGTGAGGTAGGCGTGCGCGGCGGAGATGGGGTTGACGACCGGGCCTTCCGAGACGACGGCCTTGCCGGTGATGGCGGTGGAGGTCTTGTTGGCGGTGGTGGTGGCGCCTTTGACGGTGGGTGAGGCGGTGGGGCTGGTGGTGGGCGGAACTTCGCCGAGCCAGTTGTCGATCTTCAGTTCGCCGATGGCTTCGCCGCCGCCGGGGAGGTATCCGGAGAGCGCGGAGAAGAGCAGCTCGGTGGGCGTGATGTGAAGCTGCGCGCCGCCGTTGATGTCGTGCAGCCGGACGTAGGGGTTGCGGTAGGCGGCGTTGTGCAGCTTGGCGGAGCCGACGAGGAGGTAACCGGCGGAGCAGTCGGGGTCAGGCGGCAGAGTCTTGGGCGCGGTGGTCTGGGCTTCGTGCTTGCTGCGCAGACGCTCCCAGAGCTTGGGCTTCTTCTGGGCCGCGGCGGGAGCGGTGTAGCAGTTGTGGCCGGCGAGGCTGAGGTCGACGGAGCCGGCGCCGAAGCCTTCGACGTCGGCCAGAAGCGTGAGTTGCTTGAGCTCGATGGAGCCGGAGACCTTCGCCTGCCATTCGGGATTGTTGAAATGGTTGATGCCGCCGGAGGCTTCGAGGACGGATTGCTCACCGGAGTGGAATTCGAAGGCTTTCAGGTCGGCGGCGTCGCGGCCGAGTTCGGCCTGGATGTGCAGGCTGGATTTCACCTCCGGCTGCTTGGCCATCTGGGTGCGGAGGTCGCGCAGATCGAGGGTGGCGCCGTAGCGGTCAGACGAGGAGATGTACTGCACCGTGGCGTTGAGGTCGTTGGCGGCGAGATTGAAGGGGATCGGCACGGTCGTTGATGAGGGCGATACCGTGCTGCAGCTCGACGTCTTTGGCTTTGAGGTCGAGCAGGGTGTCGATGACGGGTTCGTTGCTTTGGGATTTCTTTTTAGGGACGGGCTGGTTGGTGCGGCCCTTGTCGTCGATGATGAGGTGGACGCTGGGGTGCTCGATGAGGAGCTGGTTCAAGCCGATGCGCGAAGCGCCTGCGGTGTGGGCGAGCAGGCCGAAGATCTGGACGCGGACGAAGATGCGATCGGCGGCAAGGTAAGGCGCTTCGCCCGGAGCTTCAAGGCCGTGGATGATGAGGTGGTCCACCTCGACCGAGAGATGCCACAGGTTGAGGCTGATGTGGCCGACCTCGACCTTGCCGCCGGTGGCGTCTTCCAGGGCGGAGACTACCTGGGCGGCAGCGCGGCGTTCGAAGTCCGGGGTGGTGGAATACCAGGTGATGCCGGCGGCGAGTAGGACGAGCAGGAGGCCGAGCGAGCCGGCAAGCCAGGCGATCGCGAGCGCGATCTTCGCCCCGGTGGTGCGACCGCGGCGTGCGGGGACGGGGTCGGTCTGCGGCGTTGGGTTCAGGGGAGCGTCGCTGATGTCGCTCATGGCGCCTCCTGTATGGGCTTCATGATGCGGACGGTTCCCTGCGCTTTCAGGGATTTGAGCCAGTCCAGCAGCAAGCTGGAGACGCGCTGCTGCAGCAGGATCTCCTGGATGCGGTCCGAGATGGTATCGAGCTCCGGGGCTTTGGCGTTCTGGGCGCGGAACTGCGGAACGAGGGTGTTGTCGTAGTAGGTCTTGATCTCAGCGGGCGTGATGCGGATGCCGGCGCGGAAGCGGATCTCGATGAACTTGAGGATCTCCATGCGCTCGCGCCAGCGCTCGTCGAGGCCTTCCTCGGTGAAGCCCTGGTCGGCGATGAACTTCTTCCAGCCGGCCTCGGTTTCGCAGTGATACTGCTTGCAGGCGGGGATGTCCTTGCGCAGTGTGTCGAGCTGCGCCTTGGCCTCGGCCATGGTGACCTTGTCGTCGGGCTGCAACTGCGATTGCTGCAGGATGAGCGCGCGATCGATGAGGCGCTCGACGGCGCGTTCGCGGGAGAAGCTGCCGGCGGGCGCGGAGAGCGGGGTGAAGGCTTCGAAGCGGCGCTCTTCGTCGACATCGCTTTCGAGGATGAGGTCGCCGTTGACGACGGCGATCACCTGGTCGACTTCCGTGCCTTCGGATGGCATGCGCGCCGTGGGTGCGCCTTCGGTGGGAGTCGGGGCGGCGTGGGTCTGCGGCTTGGCCTGATCGGGCTGGCGGATGGTGGTGGTGCCGGGCGCCGGTGTGGTGGGTGCAGCGGGAGCCTGGTTTGTGGCCGGAGCGGGCGTTTGCGGGGGAGGCGTCTGGGCAAAGACAGGCGCGGCGGTGAGCGCCAGCGCGAGGGCGAGGCGTGTGGGCCGGAGCGGATTGAGGAGGCGCCTTGTCATTGCGAATTTCCGGAGCGTGCGCTGCCGCTTAGAAGGTCTGACCGATGCTGAAGAAGAAGTTGAAGTGGCCGGCGTGGCCTACGTACGGCTGATGCCGTTGACGTAGGTGCCGAAGGAGGTCTGCTCGGTGATGACGGGATAGTTCGGGCGGGTTGAGGTTGTAGCTGAAGTCGAGGCGGATGGGGCCGACGGGCGTCTTGTAGCGCGCGCCCAGGCCGACGGCGTGCGAGAAGTAGTTGAAGTTGCAGGTAGCCCGACGGTAGACACCAGTTGACGACCGGCGCAGGTCGCCTCGTTGGGCTGATGGAAGTGCGCGATGCATGGGGAACATGTCGCCGGCGTGGTGGAAGACGTTGCCCATGTCGTGGAAGAGGACGAAGCTGACGCTGTCGCCGACGAAGGGCAGCACGGGCGGCGGCAGACGCAGCTCGAAGCTGTTGACGAGCACGGCCGAGCCGCCGACCGGATAGCCGGTCTGCAGGTCGCGCGGGCCGGCGTCGTTGATGCCGAAGCCGCGATGCGAGGTGGCGCCGCCGGCGTACAGGCGCTCCGGCAGCGGCACCGGGTTGCAGGTCGCGTTGGTTTGCAGCAGGTTCTGCGCGGGCAGACCGTTCATCGACGGCACGGCCTGGCAGGCGGTGTTGGTTGCGTTGGGATTCGCACCGGAGCTGGCGATGAAACCGATGCGGGTGTTGCGGGCGAAGACGTATTTCTTCTTGCCGAAGATGTAGTAGGTGGAGTCAGTGATGTCAGTGCGGTTGAAGTCGGTCTCGGAGCCGAACTTGGAGGTCGCGAGGAACTCCTGCACGCTGAAGTAGTTGCCCTTCTGAGCGTCGAGCGGCGACGGGCTGCGCGTGTCGTGGAACCAGGTGATGCCAGGGCCGCCGACGATGACCGGCTCCGAGAGCAGCGGAATGAGGCTGGCGGAGATGGCGAGCGAGTTTGCCTCGACCGACACGCGGCGATATTCGAAGTCGTAGATGAAGGTATCTTTGCGGCTGACCTTGTGCGTGACGCTTCAGGTCGCCTTCGATCTTCGAGGAGGCGAAGGTGGTGATGTCCTGCACGTTGGAGTAGCCGCCGGAGAGCTGTGCGGCGAACTTCGGATTCCCGAAGAGGTGCGGGTTCTGCAAGCTCAGGGTGGCGACGCGCTCCAGCAGGCCGTACTGGGTGTGCAGGGTGAGCGAATCGTCGGTTCCACGCAGGTTGATGCGGGTGACATCCAGCGAAACGCGCGGGCTGACGCCGGCCTTGCCTTCCTGTGCGGCGGTGGTTCCCTGCTGCGTGCAGTACTGGCACGCGGGCAGGCCGGTCTGGGCTTCGAAGCCGAAGCCGTAGGTGACGTCCCAGCGCTTGGCTTCGGTGAGCTGCACGAGCACGTTCTTCTGCTCGGCGTCGCCGGCGGGATTCTGCACGGCGGCGTTGACCTCGTTGAAGAGCGCGAGGTTGTAGAGGTTGCGCTGGGTTTCGAGCAGCGCGCCCTGGTCCAGCGGATCGCCGGCGTGCACGCGCAACTGCTGGTTGACCGTCTTTGGCCGCGTGTAGTGGATGCCGCTTTCGAGCACCTTGCCGATGAAGACCTGCTTGCCTTGGGTCACGTTGAAGCTGACATCGTGTGGTGCTGGTGCCGTTCTTGGGCGTCTGGCCGACCTCGACGCGGGCCTGGTCGAAGCCGTTCGAGAGGTAGTAGCTGAGGATGGCGTCGCGGTCGCCGGAGAGGGTGATAAGAGAGAAAGGCTGGCCCGTGCTCGATTGCAGGAGCGGTTTGATGTCGGCGGCGCGGGCGGGGTCGGCGCCGGTCAGGGCGACCTCGCCGAACTTCTGCTGCGGGCCTTCCTCGATCTTGAAGCTGACGGCGATGGAGGCGACCTTGGATTTGCCGTTGGTTTCAGAATCGGCGACGGTGGCGGTGACCTTGGCCTGGTTGAATCCGTTGGCGCGGTAGATGGACTGGAGCGACTTCTCATCGGCGTTGACGAGCTGCTGGCTGTAGCGGCCGCTGCGGTTGTAGGCGTCAGCCTTCTGCACCTTGAGGCTTTGCCGCAGAAGCTCGGTGTCGAAGTACTTGTTGCCGGAGATATTGACCGCCGTCACCCTGTGCTTGACGCCCTTGTCCACCTGGAAGATCACGGTCTCCGTGGCGTTGCCGTTCGCGGCGGCGGGTTCTTCCACCTTGACGCTGACGGCTGCGTCGAAGAAGCCCTGCTGCTGCAGGAAGTCCTTCATGTTGAAGGTGCCTTCGTTCAGGAGATCGTTGTCGACGGTTCCTTCTTCGAAGACCGGCACAAGCAGATGCAGGCGGCTCTTCGAAAACTTCGCGCCGACGACTTCGACCTTGACGACGGGTCCTTGCTCGACCTGGAAGGTATAGCTGGTGGTCCGGGTGGCTTCATCGTAGGTCGTCTTCTGCAGGGTGACCGTGGCTTCAAGACGATTCTTCTTCTGGAAGTAGGTGCGCAGGTTGGAGAGCGCGTTGCTGGTCGTCTCGCGGCCGACCTTGGAGCGTACCTTGAGTTTGCCTTTCTTGCGGAACTCGGCCAGCGTGATGCCGGGGTCCTTGCCTTCGAGATTGATGGCGCCCACCCGGGCAAGCGGGCCGACATCGACGGTGTAGGTGACGTTGACCTGCTGGCCGGCTTCATCGCGATTGGTTTTGAGCGCGACCACGGGTTCGTAGTAGCCGTTCTGCGCGAGCACGGTCTTGATGGCGTCGACGCCGGCGGTCGCGTCGGCCTCGGTATAGGCGACGCCGGGGTTCAGCTTGCAGCCGTATTCGAGCAGCGAGGCGAGGCGCTCTTCCTTGACGCCGGCGATCTGCACGCGGCCTACGTAGAAGCGCGGGATGCCGGCGAAGATGAGGATGAGCTGGTCGCCGGAGCGCTCGACCCGGACCGCGATGTTGCGGTAGCGGCCGGTGGCGAAGAGGCGGCGCGTGGTCTGGCGAACCTTGTCAGGATCGAAGGGCTGACCCGCCTTCTGGCTTAGCTCGCTGGTGAGCTTGTCAGTCTTGTCGAAGTCGACGCCCGCGTAGCGAATCTCCGAAACGTTGAGGCCCGCGTACTGGGTGAGGTTGGCGGCAAGCGGAGGAACCAGCGGCTCGGCTTGAGTATCTGCCGGGTTCGCGGCGGAGTTCTGCGGGATGCTGGCGGCCTGGGGGACGGAGTTCGTGATGCCGGGCGTCTGGCCGGAGGTCACCGGCGACGCGGCGGGAACTCCCTGGCCTGGAACCTGTGCGAGGAGACAGAGGGGGATGCCGGACGTGGTGACTGCAACCCACGCAGACGCAAGCGCGAGGCGCCGGACGCGGGGCTTCAGGCGGAATCGCCGCTGACTTCCTGACTGCAGTCCAGCAAACACTCGGAGCCTCATCCTCATGGTGCGATCGATGCCCTGAATCGACGGAAATGGTTTCGCGGCGGCCGGAGATCTCCGCGGCGGACGATTGCGTGCACGATCAAGACACTATTCTAGAGGCTCTGATGCAGAAAACCGCGGCTCCGCAACCTGGCTGATGAAAGACGCGCAGCGAGGGTGGTGGAAAGCTGACACATTGACGGGATGATACGAAACGTGGCTCGCCGGAGAATCTGAACCGCTACTGTCAGCGGGGAGCAACCCTTTATCGCTCTTCCGCTTCCAAGCGACAAAGGGTAATTGGGACGTTCGGTGCATCCTGGCGATTGGGTGCGGGTGCTGTTTTTAGAGTAAGCTTCGAAAGGCGACTTGAGTGGGAACTACCAGCAGAGTCCAGCTGCCTCGGCAGACGGACGAACCAGATGCAGCAGATACGAATCGAGCGCCGATGCTTCTCCAAGGGCAGCCAATGACGCAAAAACCGAACCCCGGCTTGTTCAAGCGGAATCCACCGATCGCGGGCGAAGCCGATGCGATCGAAGCGGCGAAGCTCGGGGATCCCGACGCTTTCTCGCGCTTGTACGCCCTGCATAAGCGGCGGGTCTATACCTTGTGCCTGCGCATGCTGGGCAATGTTTCCGAAGCCGAAGACATGACGCAGGAAGCGTTTCTGCATCTGTTCCGCAAGATCGGCAGCTTCCGCGGCGAAAGCGCGTTCTCGACCTGGCTGCACCGCCTGACGGTGAACCTGGTGCTGATGCACCTGCGCAAGAAGGGCCTGAACCTGGTTTCGCTCGAGGAGACGATCAGCCCTTCGGATGAAGACGCGCCGAAGCGGGATTTCGGCAGCCGCGATCCGATGCTGGCGGGCTCAGTGGATCGCGTGGCGCTGGAGCGGGCGGTCGCTTCCCTTCCTCCGGGCTACCGCATGGTCTTCGTCCTCCACGATGTTGAAGGCTTTGAACACAATGAGATCGCGACCATGCTCGAGTGTTCGACCGGCAACAGCAAGTCGCAACTGCACAAGGCGCGTCTGAAGTTGCGTGATCTGCTGCGGCAGCACGCGCAGATTCCGGCCTCGGCGGCATTTGGCAAGGAGGCCTAGGCCATGATGGACCCTGAAAACAAGCACGATTCAGAAAAAGAGACCTTGTCCCGAAATGTCGACCCGATGCTGGGTACGGAATCCAACCTGAGTACTGCGAGCTTGAGCAATGGTGCCTCCGCCAGCAGCCGGACTGGGGCTGCGCCGCCCATTAATCCGGATGACCTCCACGACCTGATCGGCACGCCCGGCGCTGAGGATGAAGACGATCCCCTGGCCCAGTTGCGGCTTGACCCAAACTATGCTGCGCTTTTGAAAGATCTGGAAGCGATTCGCGATGCCGCGAAGCAGCTTTTCGCGCCAACCGAGCCGAGCGACGATCTGTGGCGCAAAATCGAAGAACAGCTGCCGGGCAAGGAAGCGAATTAGTCTCCATACCGCTCGAAGAAGGAAGAAGCAGACTCGTTTCGGAAGGGCAGCGTTGTTGTGCTGACAATCCGAAGCGGTCTGCTTTTTTGGCTAGTGAGCACGGTTCCGCGGCTTACAGGCGGATGATGCTGTGGCCGAGGCACATGGCGCGGGCTTCGGCGACCAGGCGGTCGATGAGCGCTCCCGCATCGGTGGACTGAGCGAGAAACCAGGCTCCGCCCAGGACGCGCTCCTGCGGGTGTGCGTTTGGAAAAAGATGGAGCATCAGGGCTTCGGCGTGGCGGCGGAGGCTGGCTTCCTTCTGCGCTTCAAAGCTGGCGGCCATGCGGCGCAGGCGGTTCATCTGGTAGCGCATCTTGCTCGCCGAAACGGCGGCGGAGCGGCCCAGGCTTTCATCCATCGCGGACATGTAGCCTGTAAGCGCGGAGAGTTCCGCATCGAGGGCGTTGCCGGCGGCGGCAAGCCGCCGCTTTCCCTCGATGGGCATGGCGCGGGCGCCCAGCCGCAGGGTGAGCGCATCGACTGTTTTCGCGGCGAAGAGGTCTTCGAGCGAGATCTCGTGGCCTGTCATCAGCGCGGCGGAGGCGGGGTCGATCAGTGTGGCGGAGAGGCGCGGAAGCACGGGAGTGACGCGGCCCAGCAGCGCCGTGTAGAGCACCTGGCTTTGCGCGAAGTAGGCGATCTCGGCGGGGCCGCCGATGTAGGCGGCGGTGGGCAGAATCGTGTCCTGGAACAGCGGACGGAGCAGCGCATTGGGGCTCAGGCGCTCGGGCGCGTCATCGAGGATAGCGAGCAGTTCTGCGGTGGAGTAAGGTGCGCGGGCCGGCCTTCCAGGTGTGGTCGGCGGTGCGACGGAGGGCGAGGCGCTCGCCGCTGAATTCGTCGATGAGGAAGAGCAGCGAGGCGCCGGGTTTGACCAGCACCTGTGCGTGGAAGCCCAGGGCTTCAAGCTCGCGGGTGCGTGCAAGGAGCGCAGCTTCGAGTTCGGGGGCGCGCTCGATGGCCGCGCGGAGCAGCGGAGCGCCGAGGGCGTGGAAGTCGCGGCCGGCGGCGTCCATGACGATGAGGCCGTGCGCGGCGAAGAGGCGCATCATCAGGCGCGCGAAGGCGGAGGCAAGGGTGGCTTCCGGTGTGTAGCACTCGCGCAGGAGATCGCAGAACGGCGCCCAGGCGAGCAGCTCGGAGGCGCGATCTAGTAGAGGTTCGACGGGGGGGCCAAGGGACACGCGGCCGACTTCCCCGCCGGTTGGGACTAGGCCGAGGCTGAGGACTTCGAGGCTGCGCTTGGCGGGCAGGGTGACCTGGTCGACTTCGGCGAGATCATGGTCTTCGCTGGCGAGCCAGAAGACGGGGACGTGCGGAATGCCGGTAGTGGCGGAGGCCTCCGCGGCGCGGGCGACGGCGGTGGCCGCCTTCAGGAGTGTGAGCAGCGGTCCGCCGAACAGCCCGACCTGCTGGCCGGTGACGACGGCGCGCGCTCCGCTGCGGAGCCGGTCGATGTTGGCGAGGGTCTCGGGGCCGGCGCCGAAGTCGCGGCTCTGGCGCTCGAGCGCGGTCGGCGAGGGCTTCGCGATTCCCGGAGGGAACGTCTTTCTGCATCCACGCCGGGCTGAGCGGCTCAGAGGCGTACCAGCGTCTGAGGGGCGAGTCCGCCGGCTGTTCGCCCAGGGCGAGGAACTCGGCGAAGAGCCGGGAAAGGTGCGGCAGGACGGACATCGGGGTACACTCGGCGCTCATCGGGCCTCAACTTTCGGGTGGGCTGCGGACACACTGCTTCGGGCTCTTCGTTGGATGCGGACGCAGCAGGCTGCCGACGCAGAATGATACCGTAGGCGCATGGCGACAAAACGGAAATCCAGTGCAGCGAAGCAGGCTCCGGCGAAGGCCGCGACGTCGGGTGCCGGCAGGCCCTCGAAGACAAAGGCGGTTGTTCTTTCCTCGAAGGTGGCGTACCAGGGCAAGGTTTTTTCGGTGACGACGGACACCGTGACGGAGCCGGGCGGGGTGACCAGCACACGCGACGTGGTGCGGCATAACGGATCGGTGATCATCCTGGCGGTCGACAGCTCGAAAGACCCGAAGAATCCGAGCATCCTGGTGGAGCGGCAATATCGGCACGCGGCGGAGCAGTTTCTGTACGAGTTGCCGGCCGGCCGGATCGAGCCGGGCGAAGCGCCGCTGGCGGCCGCCAAGCGGGAGCTGATCGAGGAGACGGGCTACCGGGCAAAGAAGTGGTCGCGGCTGGTGCGGTATTACGCGAGCCCCGGATTTCTGGCGGAGACGATGCAGGTGTATCTCGCGGAAGACCTTTATGCCGGGCTGGCTGAGCCGGAAGAGGACGAAAAAATCACATTGCACCAGGTACCACTTTCCGATTTGATTCAACGAATTGAAGATGGCGAAATATTGGATGGGAAAACAATTCTATCGGTGTTACTTTTCGCCAGAAGACAGGCATAACTCGGGAGTTGAGCGTCGCTATGTCGAATTCTGACATAGCTCTCGCTTCCATCCGCAATGTCGTACAGGTAACACAAAGCAGGTGATTTGTGCCTACTCCTTGAATAAACTTGAATTCCGGGCAGCCTCGGGAAACCGTCTTGCGTCTTTATCTATCGCAAGAGAAAAAGGCAAGGAGGCACAACCATGGCGCAGTACAAAGGTCAGGTGAAATGGTTCAACAATGCTAAGGGATTCGGATTCCTGGGACGCGAAGGTGGACCGGATGTCTTCGTGCACTACAGTTCCATCCAGCTGGAAGGATACAAATCTCTGAAAGAAGGAGATGAGGTCCAGTTCGACATCATCCAGGGGACGAAGGGACCGCAGGCCGACAAGGTTGAGCGCATCAAATCCGCCCTCTGACGCCATTCCAGACGATTTCCAGTCATACTGAGAGCGCCCCTCGAGACCGAGCGGGCGCTCTTTTTACTATGGACAACATCGCGCTCGCCCGACTTCTGGATGAAACCGCCGCCCTGCTGGAGATTGACGGGGCCGACCCGTTCCGCGTTCGTTCGTATCGGCGCGCCGCCGAAGCCGTGGAGCAGCAGACCACGCAACTGGCGGCGCTGGCGACCCCTGAGGCCGACCCCAAGCTGCTGCTGGCGATTCCGGGCATCGGCAAAGGGATGGCGGCGAATATTCGCGACCTGGTGGCGACGGGGTCGATGCCGCTGCGCGATGAGCTGCTGACGAAGTATCGGCCGACGATGCTGGAGTTGCTGCGGCTGCCCGGGATGGGTCCGAAGACGGTGGCGCTGGTGTGGTCGGCGCTGCAGGTTTCGAACATGGAGGAGCTGGAGGCGGCAGCCAAGGCAGGCCACCTGAACAAGCTGCCGCGGATGGGCGAGAAGTTCACGCAGAAGCTGCTGAAGGGGATCGAGGATCATCGGCGGAACTCGTCGCGGTTTCGCATCGATGCGGCGCGGGAGTTTGCGCAGCGGATCTCGGCGCTGATCCTGGAGTTCCCGGGCATCGACCAGGTGACGCCGGCGGGCTCGCTGCGGCGCGGACGGGAGACGGTGGGGGATCTCGACCTGCTGGCGACGGGGCCGGCGTGCGAGGCCGACGTGGTGAGCGCGGCGGTGGAGCATGTGGCGACGCTGCCGCTGATCGACAAGCTGCATGCGCGCGGGCAGAACAAGGTGACGTTTACGCTGCGCAACAACCTGCAGGTGGATGTGCGGCTGCTTCCGCGCGCGAGCTATGGCGCGGCGCTGCAATACTTTACGGGATCGAAGCACCATAACGTGGCGCTGCGGCAGCGGGCGATCAAACGCGGGCTGACGCTGAGCGAATACGCGCTGCTGCGGCTTGAGGACAACGTGATTGTGGCGGCCGCGACGGAAGAGGAGATCTACAACGCGCTGGAGCTGGCCTATATTCCGCCGGAGCTGCGCGAGAACTGCGGCGAGCTCGAAGCTGCCGCGGCGAGCTTTGCAGGCGCGGCGACGGGTGGGCTGCCGAAGCTGATCACGCTTGAAGACATGCACGGCGATGTGCACATGCACACGTCGGAGACGGACGGCACCTGCACGATTCGCGAGATGGCGGAGGCGGCGATCGCGCGCGGACGCAAGTACATCGCGATTACGGACCACTCGAAGAACCTGGCCATGACCAACGGCATGGACGACGAGCGGGCGCTGGCGCATGCGGCGCGGGTACGCAAGGTGAACGAGGAGATGGAAGGGCGCATCCACATCTTCACCGGCATCGAGGTCGATATCCTGGCCGAGGGCGAGCTCGATCTCGAAGACGAGACGCTGGCGCAGCTCGATATCGTGGTGGCGAGCGTGCATTCGCGCTTCGATCAGCCGCTGGATGTGATGACGGCGCGGATTCTGCGCGCGATCGAGAATCCGTATGTGCGGATTCTGGGGCATCCGACGGGGCGCAAGCTGCTGAAGCGTGATCCGTATGCGGTCGATCTGGAAAAGGTCTTTCGGCGGGCGGCGGAGCTTGGCGTCGCGGTGGAGCATAACGCGGCTCCGGCGCGGACGGACTTGTCGGATGCGAACCTGCGCCTGGCGAAGTCGCTTGGGTGCAGGATCTCGATCAACACCGACGCGCATGCGGTGAGCGAGATGGATTACTTTGAGGATGGTATCGTGCAGCTGCGCCGGGCGTGGCTGACGGCGGACGATGTGGTGAACGCGCGGCCGGAGGCGAAGTCGTTTGAGGCAGCGTTACGGCCCCGGCCCTGAGCTTTGCCTGCGGGGGCCAGCGGGTAGCGGACACTGCCCGTCCGCGGCATGAGGACGCAAACCGCGGCGGGTTAGGGCTCGAGCGGGATCCAGATCTCGAAGTCGCCCGACTGCGGCCAGCTGGGTGGATAGGATTCCAGCAAAGCGCCGGGGGCGAGTTTGCGGCCGGAATGCGGCAGCCAATGGTTGAAGATGGCGGGCCAGACGCGGCGAATCGCGGCGACACCGCCCGTCTCGGCGAAGATGGCATAGTGGCGTGCGGGGATGTTCTCCTCGACCCAGCCATGCGGGAGGGTGGCTGCTTGCGTAAGCCCGACCGCGCAGACGTAGCGCATGATGGGCGTCGGATAGACGACCCCATAGGTGGCTTCGCCAACCCAGGCGCCGGAGGGCAGGCTCAGCAACTCGGCGTTGAAGCGTTGCCAGAGCGCGGGGATCTGATCCATCTGCTCGCGCGCGAAGTCGCCGGAGAGGCCGGCGAGGCGCATCGCGGGGCGTTCCTCGAAGACGGGCTCGCGGAGATCGGTGAAGCCTGGCGCATCCATGTTCATTCTCCCTGCAAAGGTGTGTGAGGCTCGCGAATTTCTGTGCGCGCTAAACTGAGAGCATGCCTGCCAATCGAACACTGCTGGCCTTGCTCGTGACCAGCGCCCTGCATGCCACGCCTGCTCAAAACACTGCGATGCCGAAGACGCCCGGCGCGACTACTTCCACGGTGAATCCGGCGGCAAATGCGCAGCAGACTCCGGCACCGCCTCCGGCCACGCCGACGCATGCCAATATTCTGCGCGGGGCGTATGGGCCGTATCGGGCCAACAACGATCTGCTGTATTACCACCTGGATGTTCGCGTCGATCCCGCGGCGAAGACGATCGCGGGAAAGAATACCGTGCGCTTCAAAATGCTGACCGACGGCAAGCGCATTCAGCTTGACCTCGATCAGCAACTGCGTGTGGACAAGATCGTGCTGGGCGGCGAGACGCTGCAATACACGCGCGACGCGGCGGCGGTGTTTATCAACTTCCCGAAGACGCTGCGCACCGGGCAGACCTACTCGATTGACTTCTATTACTCGGGTGCGCCGAAGTCGCGCGGGCGGTTCGGCGGGATGAGCTTCGAAACCGATCCGGCGGGGCGACCGTGGATCTTCACCGCGGATGAGGATGATGGCTCATCGATCTTCTGGCCATCGAAGGAGCAGTGGAAGGACGAGCCGCAGGAGGGCATGGACATCTCGGTCGCGGTGCCGAATGCGCTGGTCGCAGTCGCGAACGGCAAGCTGATCTCGGCAGGTCGATCTGCATGACGGGTATACGCAGTGGAACTGGCGGGTGACGTACCCGATCAACAGCTATGGCGTGGCGCTGAACATCGGCGCGTACGTGCATTTTTCGGACACGTTCACGAACGCCGGCTTCGCACCGCTGCCGCTGGACTACTATGCTTTGCCCGAAGATTTGGACAAGGCGAAGACGCAGTTCGCGCAGGCCAAGGGGATGCTGGAGGCCTTCGAGCATTACTTCGGCGAGTACCCCTTTGCGCGCGATGGCTACAAGCTGGTGCGAGGTGCCGTACTCGGGGATGGAGCATCAGTCGGCCGTGGCGTATGGCAATCACTTTGCGAACGGCTACCTGGAGCGCGACTGGACCGGCGTGGGGATTTCGCCGCGGTTCGACTTCATCATCATTCACGAGAGCGGGCACGAGTGGTTCGGCAACTCGATCACAGCGCAGGACCGCGTCGGACATGTGGATTCACGAGGGCTGGGACACGTACCTTGAGACGCTTTACGTGGAATACCACTATGGCAAGGCGGACGCGCTGAAGTATGCGACGGGCTTCGTGCCCAAGGTGCGCAACCGGTCGCCGATCATCACGGAGCGTGGCGCGAGCGCCGAGCCTCCGCAGGATATGTACTTCAAGGGCGGGCTGATGATCAACAGCCTGCGAAGCTGGATCGATGACGATCCGAAATGGTTCGCGCTGATCAAGGCTTTCTACCAGCACTTCAAGTATCAGAACATCATGACGGAGGACGTGGTGGCATGGTGGAACGCGCAGACGCACATGGACCTGACGCCATTCTTCAACCAGTATCTCCGGCACACGGCGATTCCCTGCCTGGAGCTGGACTTCGATGCAACCAACCATCGCGTGATGTACAAGTGGCAGGCCGATGAGACGGGCTTCGCGATGCCGGTGAAGGTGGGCGATCCGGCACACTGGCAGACCATTCATCCGACGACGAGCTGGCAGGTGCTGGAGACGCCGCTGAGCGCTGAGGACTTCCAGGTAGCGACAGATTTGTTCTTCGTGAATGTGAGCAAGACATAGCGAGTGTCAGGCGCTCTTGCGCACGGTCTCGGCGATGACGTCGGAGATGACGTCGTCGGCGATGCCGTGCTTGCGCAGCGTGTCGCCGAGGACCTTGATCTCCGGTTGCGCCAGCAAGGCTTCGTCACGGCGGAGACCCTCGCCGATGTAGCTGCGGATGAGAGGTTGGTAGCCGGAGAAGCCCAGGAGCGGGGCAATCTCCTTCATCTCTTCGATGAGATCTTCCGGGATGCGCATGCTGATGGTGGTCATGGGGCGATCCTTGCGCATGCGGACCTTCAAGCGTTCACGAAAGCTCTTCATATCGTTTCCTTTCGCTTCCCGTCGCCAACCGCACGGAGATGATGCGAAGGCAATCATCTTCCCGGACGAGGTGAACCACGTACAACACAACGCGGCGCGAGTCCTGGCCGATGGCTGCGAAGCGCCGTTCCTCCTCTACCCCAGCGTCTTCGAAGATCGCGAAGGGATCGCTGAAGATATCGATTCCCTGCTCAAACGTGAGCCCATGCTTGATCTGGTTCGAGCTCGCTTTGTCGCTGTTCCAGACAAAACACTGGTCGTCACGGGTTACGTAAACGTCCATACATATGTATACACGAATCAGGCGAGCTCGAAGGAATCTTCGTTGCGGGTGCGGAAGGCCTGGACGCTGCCGATAAGATCGCCGGACATGCGCTGCAGCGATTGCGCGAGGAGGTCGATGCGCTCGAGGCTGGAGGAGGTGGCGACGATCTTGCGCTCGATGCCCTGCATCTCTGCGACCGCGTCGTCGCTCAGCTCGGCGTAGTCCCCGGATTGCTGGACGATCTGGCCGGCGCGCCGGGCGATTTCTGGAAGCTCCTGCGCGACCTGGGTGAGGCTGGCGTTGGCTTCATCCGCCTGGCGGCCGCCTTCGTGGGCTTCGGCGGCGCATCCTTCGGTGAGTTCGCGGACGCGGGCGGTCTTGGCGCGAACATGGTCGACTCTCTGCTGCGCGTTGCCGAGCGAGGTGTGGGTGCGCAGCGAAAGCTCGCGGATCTCGTGCGCGACGACGTGGAAGGTCTTGCCGGCCTCCCCTGCACGCGCTGCTTCGATGGTTGCGTTGAGCGCGAGCAGATCGGTCTGCTGCGCGATGTCGGTCATGATGGCGATGATCTCCTCGATGCGCTGGCTTTCGGCCTGCAGTTCGTTCATCTCGCGCGAGGCATTGGTGACCGTGCGGACGAGGGCGTCGATGGTGGATGCGGTGCGGCGCATGGTTTCGCGCCCGCGCTCGACGACTTCGGCGGAGTTGAGGGCTGCGATGGAGACTTCGTGGCAGCTGCGCGCGACGTGGGCGGCGGCTTCGGCCATGCGGCGCACCACGCGGGCCGCGCTTTCGCTGCTGGATCGCTGCTCCCTGCCTGCGAGCAGGATTTCGCGGGCGGCAGAGGTGACGTCGTCGCTCATGCTGCTCATGCCGCCGGCTGCGGAGCTTGCCTGCAGGACGGCGTCGTTGATGGCGAGCAGAAGCTGATCCAGCGCGCGCGACTTCGCGCCGCCTCGCCCGGCATCGCGCAGATCGATCACCCCGGTCTCGATGAGGCGCTGCCCGAACGCGGCGATGGCGGCGCTTTCAACGGCTTCGCGACGGATTGCCTCGCCCAGAAAGACGAGTACGACCGCCTCCACCAGGACGTAGGCCGCGTGCACCCAGACCATGGTGCAGGGATGTCCGGCGGGAAACACGTAAACCGGGAGACCACGCATCTGCAGATTGCACAGGACGAGATGGTGGATCGCGATGACCGCGGCGGCGGCGCACACCGGGCGCCAGTCGCGGTAGTAGAGAAGGAAGGCAAGCAGCGCGAAGATGCTGAAGTGCGTTTCGATAAGCCCGTGCGCCTCGTGAATCAGCAGCGCGCTGAAGAGCATGAAGATCATGGCCAGCGCAAGACGTCGAAAGAGTTCGCCACGGCTGTTCCAACCCAGGGCGGTGGCGGCGAGGGCGAGCCCCGCGCCCAGGAGGCAGGCCATCCACTCGCCGTAGAGGAACAGTGCAAAACCGGCCGTCGCGACCCAGAGCAGCCAGCAGACAACGGTCATGGCGCGGTCGCCGCGCGCGCGAATGCCCTGGAGGGCTGCTTCTTCGTCCGCATCGAATTTCCAGAAGGTTTTCATGATTTCCCAGAGACTTCATCGGCGGAGACGGAGGTTACGTTACTCCCGGCCGGGCGGCGGAGCGCTGTGTGCTTGCGATAGACTAGGGTGTGGCTCACACGGCAACATCGGGACATGCTCTTCTACAAAACGAAGAGGCGGCAGCAGCTTCGCCTTCGCTGGCGGCGGCTTACGCGACGCTTTTCAAGCCGCGGGTTTCGCTGATGGTGCTGATTACGGCGGCCGCCGGACTTTACCTGGGCGAGCTGCGGTCGGGGGTAAACCCGTTCGACCTGCAGAATGTGTTTGCGCTGGCCGGCATCGGGTTGGTGACCTGCGGGTCGTCGGTGCTGAACCAGGCGCTGGAGCGGCGTTCGGATGCGCGCATGCGGCGCACGGCGCGGCGGCCAATGGTGACCGGGCGCATCGGCCTGATGCACGGGCTGCTGCTGGGGTTCGCCGCAGTGGCGCTGGGCACGATGCTTCTGGCGGCCGAGACCAACATCCTGACCACGACCCTGACGCTGCTGACGGCAACGGCCTATGTGGCGATCTACACGCCGCTGAAGCGCATTACATCGCTGAATACGTTTATCGGGGCGTTTCCCGGAGCGCTTCCGCCGCTGATCGGCTGGACGGCGGCGCGCGGCCTCATCGAGTGGCCGGCGGTGGCGTTGTTCGCGGTGCTGTTTGTTTGGCAGTTTCCGCACTTCATGGCCATCGGCTGGATGTACCGGGAGGAGTATCGCCACGGCGGCATCCGGTTAGCCGCGACGCAGCAGCCGATTGGGTGGGCAGCGCGTTCGACAGCGCTGCAGGCTTTGTTCTACGCTGTGCTGATGATTCCGGTGGCGCTTTGGACGACGTTTCTCGGCGTTACCGGGATGCCGTACGCGGTGGTGGCGGCGGCGCTTTCGCTGGGTTATCTGTGGTACACGATCCGGTTTGCCGCGATTCTGCGCGAGCCGGCGGCGGAGGGCGGCCGTACGCTGGCGCGCAACCTCTTGAAGGCCAGCGTCATCTATCTGCCGCTGCTTCTGGCGGCTATGCTGCTGAATGCGCAGGGGGCGGGCGCGGTTCTACGATGATTTCTTCGCAGTCGTTCGACCTGGAAAAATTCGTAGCTGCACAGGCCTCCACGTATCGTCTGGCGGAATCGGAGCTGGCTGCCGGACGCAAGCGCACGCACTGGATGTGGTTTATCTTTCCGCAGATTCATGGGCTGGGGTCAAGCTCGATGGCGAGGCACTTTGCGATCTCCGGGATGGCGGAGGCGAAGGCCTACCTGGCGCATCCGGTGCTGGGTGAGCGCCTGCGCCACTGCACGGAACTGGCGATTGCCGCCGGAACGAAGGGCGTGGAGGAGATCTTCGGCTATCCCGACGATCTGAAATTCCATTCCTCCATGACCTTGTTTGCCGAAGCGGACGAGCAGGAAGAGTCGGTCTTTGCGCGAGCGCTGGCGCGCTTTTTTGATGGGCGCAAAGATGCAGCGACTTTGGCGCGACTGTAGCGCGGGGTTCCGGCCGCAAGTCCATTTAGACTGAGAAGGCCCATGCTCGCAACCCGAACGAAACCGGTCTCCTCCTTCACTACACCGCTGCACGTCGTCGTTACGATTGTGGGAGTCAGCGCGGTTGCGTCGGCGTTTCTCTTCTGGCTGGTGTATTTCCACCAGCCGATCGACGCGGCGCAGACGCATCTTGTGTTTCTTCCCGCGCTGAACGCCCTGCTGAATGCGCTTTGCACGGTAGCGCTGCTGGCAGGCTTCCGCTACATCTGGCGCGGGCAGATCCTCGAGCACCGCAACGCCATGTTCACGGCGTTCTTCTTCTCCACGCTGTTCCTGGTGAGTTACATCGCCAACCATGCGCTGCACGGCGATGCGCGCTTTCCGCTGGCGCATCCGACCGCACGCATCATCTACCTGTGGGTGCTGCTGACGCCGCATATCCTGGGGTCCATGCTGGCGCTGCCGATGATCCTGATCACGTTTTTCTTTTCACTGACGGGCCGCATCCCGATGCATCGCCGGTTCGCCAAGTACACCCTGCCGCTGTGGTTGTATGTTTCCGTCTCGGGCGTATTGGTGTACGGCATGCTGGCGCTGTACCGATGAGCGTGGTACCCCAATCTATGCGCCCCGATACCCGCAAACTGCTGACGACCGGATCGATGATCTTCCTGACCGGGGCTCTGGCTGCGCTCGCGGCGGCGACGGTGTTCGGGGGCATCGGCAAGCAGGGCCCGCACACCAACGGGGGCTGGCTGGCGCTGATGCTGGCCATGGGCTGCCTGCCGACGGGCGTTCTCACGCTGCTGCTGGCGTTCGCGAAGCTGAGCGCGGACCGGCGGCGGTAGTTTCGCCTCCTGTTCCCTCTGCCTGACGCCGTGCGATGTTGGGTTCTGCTATTCTCAAGGCTCGAAACCCAAAGAACTGGAGCACTCGCACATGGCAAAAGGCGTCAATAAAGTCTTCCTCCTCGGCAACGTCGGCAAAGACCCCGAGATTCGTTCCACCGCCGGCGGCATGACCGTCGCCAGCTTCTCGCTCGCCACCGCCGACCGCGCCAAGGACGCGCAGGGCAACTGGGCCGACAAGACCGAGTGGCACAACCTCGTCTGCTTCCAGCGCACCGCGGAGATCGTCCGCGACTACGTGAAGAAGGGCTCGCAGATCTTCGTCGAAGGCAAGATCCAGACGCGCTCCTGGGACGACAAGACCAGCGGCGAGAAGAAGTACAAGACCGAGATCCTGGTCAACGAGCTCTCCCTGCTGGGCGGACGCGGAGGCGAGGGCGGCGGCGGAGGCGGAAGCTACTCGAAGCCGGCGGCCTCTTCCTCGGGCGGCTACGATCAGCGCCAGCCTGCGACTACGCCGGACTACGGCGACGCCGGCATCACGGACGACGATATCCCGTTCTAAGGCAGAACTCAGACGGTTGGCTGCCGACTCAGAACACTGCGCAAGATGACGCTCCGTGTAGGGGAGATCGGCGATACCTGGCGAGTTCTGGCCGAGAATTCCACAGGTCGCCGCAATCCGGCAGTGACCTGACAACGTAAATCCTGTAAGCCAGCCTTTGGGCACTTCTGTGCCTGCCGCCCTCGGTCGCGTCGACAGGGGCGGCTCTTTTTGTTGGGTTGGTGGGTGCGTCGGTGGGTGCGGGCCTGTGTGTCCGGTAAACTGGAGGCATGATGGATGAACCCGCCTTCCGCCGCGCGTCCGACCGTGCGCTCGAGAGCCTGAAACAATCGCTGATCGCCGCCGAGGAAGAAGGCGGCTTCGAGACCGAAGACCACAATGGCGTGCTGAACGTCTTGTTTGAGGATGGCTCGACGAAGTTCGTCTTCACCCCGCAGACGCCGGTCCGGCAGATCTGGATTTCGGCGCGAACCACCAGTTTCAAGCTGGACTGGGATGAGTCGGCAGGGGCGTTTGTGCTCCCAAAAACGGGCGAAACGCTGCGCGCACTCACCGAACGGTTGCTGCGCGAACAGCTTGCGGACGAAGCGATTTCCCTGGCCTGACCTTTGTGCGTTCCACGCTCACCCGCCGACCTATGCCGTTGCGCAAAAAGGACTTTCGGCCCAGAGAAAAAGATTGTGCTTCCTCTTCATGGGCCCGGCAGGATAGGATTGTGACTAACAACTCCAATTGAAAGCAGCCGTTCCAGACGCTTATCCGCTGCGCAGAAATGTCCTCTGCGTGGACGAGAACGCCCACCCCGCAAGCCCGGCACCATGAGAAATGACACCCTATGCCCTTGCTTTCGGTAGCGATCATTACCTGTGACGAAGAGCGCAACCTGGCCCGCACCCTGGCCAGCGTCAGCTTCGCCGATGAGTTGATCGTGGTGGATTCCGGCTCGAAGGACCGGACGGTCGAGATTGCGAGGTCGTTCGGCGCCAAGGTGTTTGTGCGCGACTGGCCAGGATTTGCCGCGCAGAAGAACTTCGCGATCTGCGCAATGCTCGGGCGACTGGGTGCTGTCGCTCGATGCCGACGAGGAGATGTCGCCCGAGCTTGGCGACACAAATTCGGCTGCTGCTTCCGACCAATCCGCCGGCCGACGCGTACTTCCTGAAGCGGCGGAACCTGTTCCTGAACCGGTGGATCAAGCGCGGCGGCTACTATCCGGACCCCAAGCTGCGACTGTTTCGGCGGACGGCAGCCAACTTCTCGCAGCAACCGCACTTTGACGAGCGGCCGGTGCACGAGACGATCGTCTTCGATGGCGAGTCCGCGCACGCTGGACTATGACTTGATCCATCATGCGTACCCGACGCTCGAGGATTACCTCGAGCACATGGACCGCTACTCGACGCTGGGCGCGCAGTTGCTGGTCGATCAGGGGCGCGTGAGCAAGTCGGTGTTTGCGTTCTACGGCAACATCTTCCTGGTGCCGCTCTGAGCTTTGTGTGGAACTACATCTTCCGGCTCGGCTTTCTGGACGGCCGCGAAGGGCTGCTGCTGCACCTGTATCACGCGACGTATGTGAGCTGGAAGTATGCGAAGGCCTGGCACGGGTCGCTGAAGACGCAGTGGGAGGCGTCTGTCGCCGCGAAAGATAGCGAGAAGGCCGGGTCTCCGGATGTGATCGAGCCGCCGCAGTCGAAGGCTTCGTAAGGGCCAGAGACACTCTGGCGTGCTAAAAAAGACCATGCGCCTCCGCACCATGTTCGCCGCTTGCCTGCTGTTTGTTGCGCCACTTTGTGCGCAGCGTCCTGACGCCACGCCCGCCGCGCTGCCGACGATCGCCGCACGTACGGGGTCCATGACCAACATGCCCGGGCTTGCTGCCGCTGCACTGGGATGCCGCCGCGGGCAAGCTGTATCCTCGAGATCCCGCTGGGCGCGAACGGCAAGAGCGCCGATCTGCTCTACACCCATTCCCTGCCGTACGGCACCGGCTCGAATGACCTTGGGCTCGACCGCGGGCAGACCTCGGCTGGCCGCATCGTGCGCTTCGAGCGCATCGGGCCGAAGGTGCTGCTGGTGGAGCCGAACTCTGCGCTTTCGCAGCTCGTCAGCCGACGCAGCCGAGCAGCTTTCCGTGCACCAGTCGTTCCCATCCTCGGTGCTCGCAGGCTTCAAGGTGGAGGCGGCCGATGCCTCCGGCGCGGTGATGGTGGATGCGACCGACTTCTTTCTGCGCGATGCACATGGCGTCGCCGAGACTCTGGCGAATCGAAGCAGGGCGCGTACAAGCTCGATCCGGCGCGGTCGGTGATCGACCTTGATTCGACGAAGGCCTTCCCGAAGAACACGGAAGTGGACGCGTTGCTGACGTTCACGACGGACGCTCCGGCGGGACGGCGATCGTTCGTCGCGGATGTGACGCCCGATCCGCATGCGATCACGGTGCACGAGCATCAGTCGTTTCTTGAGCTGCCGCCGCCGGGCTTTACGCCGCGCCGCTTCGATCCGCGCGCCGGCTACTTCCCTTCCTCGTACCGCGACTACAGCGCGCCGCTGGGCGGAGAGCTCGACCAGCAGTTCATCATGCGGCATCGGCTGATCAAGAAAGACCCGAACTGCACGAAGGCCTGCGAGGCCGTCGCGCCGATCCAGTACTACGTCGATAGCGGCGCGCCGGAGCCGATCCGCATCGGCGCTGCTCGAAGGCGCGCGCTGGTGGGACCAGGCGTTCCAGGCCGCGGGCTGGGCTCCGGGGACGTTCAAGGTGGACATGCTGCCGGCGGGCGCGGACCCGATGGATGTCCGCTACAACATGATCCAGTGGGTGCACCGCTACACGCGCGGCTGGAGCTACGGCGCGGCCATCGCCGACCCGCGCACGGGCGAGATCATCAAGGGCAATGTGACGCTGGGCAGCCTGCGCGGACGGCAGGACTACCTGATCGCCGAGGCGCTGCTTTCCCCCTACATCCAAAACTCCCGTTGTCATCCGTCCGCGAAGCGGGAAGATCCGCTTCTGCAGACCCGGCCAGAAATCCGATGCTGGCGATGGTGCTGCAGCGGCTGCGGCAGCTGGCGGCGCATGAGACCGGCCACACGCTCGGCCTCGCGCACAACTTTGCGGCGTCCGCGTTTCCGCACGGCGATCGACGGAGATCGTCTCCGTGATGGACTATCCGCACCCGTGGATCACGCTGGACAAGAACGGCGTGCCCGATCTCTCGCATGCCTATCCGGTCAACATCGGCGTGTGGGACAAGGTGGCGATCGACTTCGGCTATCGCGAGTTCACGCCGAAGACCGATGAGCACGCCGCGCTGGACAAGATCCTCGCCGACAGCGAGAAGACCGGGCTGATCTTCATCACCGACGAAGATGCGCGGCCGTTCGGCGGCGCGCATCCGCATGCGCACCTGTGGGACAACGGCGCCGACCCGGCCGCGGAGCTGGATCGCATCCTGGGCATTCGCGCGGCGGCGCTGGCGCGCTTCGGCGAGAACGCCATCAAGCCGGGCACGCCGCTGGCGCAGCTGGAAGACACGCTGGTGCCGCTCTACCTGCTGCACCGCTACCAGACCGAGGCGGCGATCAAGATGATCGGCGGGCTGGACTACCGCTACAACCTGCGCGGCGACGGGCAGCCGATGCCGCAGGTCGTCTCCAACGAGGACCAGAAGCGGGCGATCGCGGCGGTGCTGAAGACGCTCACGCCGGAGGTGCTGACGCTTCCGGAGTCGCTGCTGAAGATTTTGCCGCCGCGTCCGCCGGGGCTGCGCCGCACGCAGGAGTCGTTCCCGTCCGAGACCGGGCTGACCTTCGATCCCATCGCGGCGGCCGAGCAGGCGGCCGACCTCACGCTGCAGGTGCTTCTCGATCCAGCGCGCGCGTCGCGGATCGTGCAGTACCACATGCGGACGCCGCCCTCGGGCACGTCGCTGCGCGTGCTGATGGAGGGCATCTCGAAGACCACCGCGATCCGCATCGAGGGCGGACACACGATGTCCTCCGAGGTGATGCGGGCGGTGGAGTTCCGCGCGCTGGAAGGCTTTTTCTCGCTGGCCATGAACCCGGCGGCTTCGTCGCAGGCGAGGGCGATTGCGCGGTCGCACATCGCGGATGTCTATAAGCAGTGGACGACGACGCCCCCGCCGACCGATTCCGCGGAGGCGATCCACCGCACCGCGATGATCGCGCGCATCGAGCAGTTCCAGAAGGATCCGGAGAAGTTTGTGCCGGTAAAGCCGGTGGAGGCTCCGCCGGGCATGCCGATTGGCGAGGATGGGGATTTCTGAGGCTGTTCTCCTGAAGGGGTGATCGCAGCAAAACAACTACGGAGATTCTGGCTCCGCCAGAATGACGAGTGCGGAAGCTGATGGACCTTGAACGGAGCCGTCGGCATCCAATGCCTGGAGTACACCTGCTCCGGGAGAGAACATGCAAAAGCGCACCTTGGGAAGAAGCGGCCTCGAAGTCTCAGCACTCGGTCTCGGCTGCATGGGCCTGAGCTTCGGCCTCGGCCCCGCCACTGAGAAGTCTGAAGCGATTCAGCTCATCCGCTCCGCCGTCGAGCGCGGCGTCACCTTCTTCGACACCGCCGAGGTCTACGGACCCTACGTGAATGAAGAAGTCGTCGGCGAGGCCCTGGAGCCGTTCCGCAACGATGTCGTCATCGCCACGAAGTTCGGCTTCGAGGCGGATCCAGCCAACGAAAACAAGTGGACGGCGACCAACAGCCGCCCGGATCACATCCGGCAGGTTGTTGAAGGCTCGCTGAAGCGCCTGCGGACCGACCGCATCGACCTGCTGTACCAGCACAGGGTCGACCCCAACACCCCCATTGAAGACACCGCCGGGGCGGTCCGGGATCTCATCCAGGCCGGCAAGGTGAAGCACTTCGGCCTCTCTGAAGCCGGCGCGAAGACCATCCGCCGCGCCCACGCCGTGCAGCCCGTGACGGCCTTGCAGAGCGAGTACAGCCTCTTCTGGCGCGAGCCGGAAGAATCCGTGATGCCGACGCTCAAGGAGCTTGGCATCGGCTTCGTTCCCTTCAGTCCGCTCGGCAAGGGATTTCTCACCGGCAAGATCGATGCTTCCACCAAGTTCGATAGCAGCGACTTCCGCGCCATTGTTCCGCGCTTCAGCGAGGACAACCGCAAGGCCAACCAGGCCCTGGTGGATGTGATCTCGGGGTTCGCCAGCGAGAAGAGCGCCACCCCGGCGCAGGTCGCGCTGGCGTGGCTGCTGGCCAAGGAGCCCTGGATTGTGCCGATCCCCGGGACGACCAAACTCTCCCGGCTGGAAGAAAACCTGGGCGCCGCGAACCTGGAGCTCAGCGCAAGCGATGTACGCGCCCTGGAAGAAGCTTCCTCCGCCATTACGGTAGAGGGCGAGCGCTATCCCGCGACGCACCAGCGGCTGATCGACCGCTAACCCGCAGCACAAAAGCGCGGCCGGGCAGGATGGCTTCCATCTGCCCGGCCGCTCTGTTTTGCCAACGGATTCGTTGCCTCTCCTGAGGCTTAACCCGCCTCTTCCGCAACTCCCGCCGGCAGCGTTTCGTCATTCAAACGCAGATGCGCCGCATCGCCCTCATCGGGGGCACCGTTGGATCTGCGTCGCGCTTCAGCCCTGCGCTATAGTTCTGCGGATCGATTGCCCGTGATCAGCCTGAGCAGCAGCGTCAACACCACCGCGCCCACCACGGCGATCAGGATGCTCATCATCAGGCCGTGATCCCCGACGCCGCCGAGACCGAGGTGGCTCGCAAGGAACCCACCTACCAGCGCCCCCACCAGGCCTACGACCATGTCCATGATCGGCCCGAAGCCCGATCCCTTCATCAGTTTTCCCGTGATAAATCCTGCAACCAACCCAATAATGAT
Organism: uncultured Gammaproteobacteria bacterium; assembly: GCA_963744015.1. Classification (GTDB taxonomy): domain Bacteria; phylum Acidobacteriota; class Terriglobia; order Terriglobales; family Acidobacteriaceae; genus Edaphobacter. The sequence continues at coordinate 206,293 of CAVUSA010000004.1, read as the reverse complement.
CCATGCAATGATTCCGTGACCCATGGCTATTCTCCTTTGTCGTCCGAAGATCCTGTATTTTGCTCAAGAAAACGCGACATGCCCTGTTCCCGGGGCGTGAAGGGCAGTCACTGTGGAGAGTTCGCAGCCCAACTCCGCTGCGGCACTTCATGGGAGTAGTGAACCGTGCTTCCGAGTTGTGCGCGGGATCAAACTTGGTGCATTTTCCGGCGTCCCCTACGGCAGGTCCGCTGCACGCCGCGCCGGCGACGGTTTGCTATGCTGAGAAGGATTCCCCAAGGAGAACACATGGCAGAAGAAGTCCAGGCAGGCACGAGCGGCGCAGCTCCCGCAGTCAAAATTACAGTTCGTCCCAACGGCCCGTTTCGTGTCGAAGGCCCTATTTCGCTGGTGGATGTGAACGGCGCGGAGTGGGACCTGACCGGCAAGCCCGCAATCTCGCTGTGCCGCTGCGGCCTGTCCTCCAAGCGCCCGTTCTGCGACGGCACCCATGGCCGCGAAGGCTGGAAGTGTGATGCCAGCCCGATTCCCGCCGAGCCCGTCGCACAGGGCTGAATCAGGTCTCAGGCTTATCACCGATCGCCACGGATTTCACGGATAAGACAGGAACTGACAGCAGAGTTTCTCCGTGCGTGAGATCTCGGTTAGATCCCACGCACGATCCGTTTATCCGTGTCATCCGTGTAAATCGGTGGTAGATCTTCTCAGATAGAACAGAACTCTCGGAGGCGTGCGTGAAGCGTTGGTGCGGGTTGGTGTTCGTGTTGGTGTTGGTGGGTTCGGCGGCCGCGCAGGCGCCGGAGTATGTTCGCTCCGAAGCCATGATTCCCATGCGCGACGGCGTCAAGCTGCACGCCGTCATCCTGCGGCCCGCCGGCTCCGACGCGCCCGGCGCCGCGGCGCTTCCGTTCCTGATGGAGCGCACGCCGTACGGCGTCGACGCCTACACCGCCAAGCTGATCCCGCGCATGCAAGCCCGAGCTGGCCGCCAGCGGCTACATCTTCGTCTTCGAGGACATCCGCGGCCGCTACGGCTCCGAAGGCCAGTTCGTCATGAACCGGCCGATCGTCGCCGCACACCGGCAAAACCGACGTCGACGAGACCACCGACACGCACGACACCATCGACTGGCTGCTGAAGAATGTGCCGAACAACAACGGCAAGGTCGGCGTGCTGGGCGTCTCCTACCCCGGCTTCCTGGCCATGATGGCCGGCATCGATGCACACCCGGCGGTGAAGGCCATCTGCCCGCAGGCGCCCATGACCGACATCTGGATGGGCGACGACTTCTTCCACAACGGCGCCTTCCGCGAGACCTACGGCTTCGACTACGTGCAGCAGCTGGAAGCGCAGAAGACCGACGTGCCCGTCAACTCCAAGGAAGACACCTACGACTTCTTCCTGCAGCAACGTGAACTTCGCCGGAGCGGCCAAGGCGGCGCGGCATGACCAACCTGCCCACCGCGAAAGTCTTCCTCGCGCAGCCCAGCTACACGAAGTTCTGGCAGGACATGGCCGTCGAGAAGCACCTGCACCAAGGTCGAAGTCCCGACGCTCGAGGTCGGCGGCTGGTGGGACCAGGAAGACATGTGGGGCACGCAGGCCGAGTACGCCGCCCTGCAGCCGCATGACGACCAACGCATCGAGGTCTTCATGGTGCTCGGCCCCTGGAACCACGGCGGCTGGGCGCGCGGCCCGGGCGACTCGCTCGGCGCCGACTTCGGCAAGGTCAGCTTCGGCGGCGCACAGACCGGCGAGTACTACCGCAAGACCATCGAAGCACCCTTCTTCGAGTTCTACCTGAAAGGCAAGCCCGGCTTCGACCTGAAGGACACCGCCAGCTTCCGCACCGGCGAGAACAAGTGGGAGCGCTACGACGTCTGGCCGCCGGCAGACTCGGCCGGCTTCCAAGCCTGCGCAGCTCTACCTCGGCGCGAACGGCACACTCGAGCTTCACGCCCGCCGATCGGCGACTACGCTCGCAGCCGGCGGCGACCTATGTCGCCGACCCCGCCAACCCAGTTCCGTACCGCGCACCGCCCCATCCAGTCCACCTACGGCGACGGCTCCAAGTGGCGCACCTGGCTGGTCGAAGATCAGCGCTTCGTCGACGGCCGCAAGGACCTCGCCGATTCACGACGCCCGTGCTCGACAAGCGACGTCACCGTCACCGGCGACGTCATCGCCGACCTCTTCGCCGCCACCACCGGCACCGACGCCGACTGGATCGTCAAGCTGATCGACGTCTACCCCGACGACGCCCCGACGGCCATGGCAGCTACCAGCTGATGATCGCCGACGAGATCTTCCGCGGCCGCTATCGCAAGAGCTTCGAGACGCCCGAAGCCGATCAAGCCCAGCGAAGTGCCGAGAGTACAAGTGGAGCCTGCACGGCGCGGACCACACCTTCCTCAAGGGCCACAAGATGATGGTGGAGGTGCAGTCGAGCTGGTTCCCGCTCTACGACCGCAACCCGCAGACCTTCGTGCCCAACATCATGACGGCCCCGCCCTCCGCCTATCAGAAAGCCACGGTCACAATCTTCGGCGGAAGCCATCTGGAATTCGAAACGCCGCCCAGGTAGACGGTGGAGACGCTTGCATCGGCTCGCGCGCAGTGCGCTGGCCGAGCACCCAATACACCCCTCTGACGTCGGCGCGGCTTTGCGGCAGAAGAGAAAGAAGCAGGAATTCTTCGGCCAGCGCCACCATGTAGAAGGAAACCGTCAGCCGGTACAGCCAGGCTTGAAACGATAGAAGAAAAAGCGCCATGATAAAGAGGCCCCCGACGAAAGCCGCCAGCCGGCCGAGTACCGTGTGAAAGCTCGAGAGCCTTCCGTACCTCCAAAGCGATGCGAGAACTTCCGCAAAGTACACCCCGGCCACCGCGATCATTCCAAGGTGGTGTTCGGAAACAAAGCGTTGCTGAAACACGAAGATCCCGAGTAAGGCGTTGATCATGGTCGCAACGTCCGCTACGGAATCGAGTGAAGCGCCCAACACAGACGTCACCTTGAGCGAGCGTGCGATCATCCCATCCAGTACGTCGCTCACCAGGCAAGCCAGCAGCAACCATGCAAACAGGTCGACACGTCCGGTCAGCGTAGCCGCCAGCATCACCCATGCACCAACGAACCGACCAGCGGACAGGGCATTTGGAACTCTTCGCCATGCTGACCGCCGCCTACCCATTGCGCGCGCCACGACCGGAACAGCTTGAACGTCCGTTGCCACTGAAGATGTGCTGATCATGTTGAACGAGAGAGTACGCGAAGAGCAGTGACAGCACCACATCTTTCTATCTCTGGCTGTCCCTCGACGGCGCAACTTGGAACCGATGTGGCAGGAGGAGAAGCAATTGAAGATCAAGACCATCAGCACCCGCGAGGTGTACCGCAACCCCTGGACCAGCGTCCGCGAAGATGTGATCGAGCGAGCCAATGGGCAGCGCGGCATCTACGGCGTCATCGACAAGGACCCCGCCTGCATCGTCATCCCGCTCGACCGGACGCCCGAGGGCGACTTCCTCTACCTCGTCGAGCAGTTCCGCTATACCGTCTCCGGCCGCTTCCTCGAGTTCCCCCAGGGCGGCTGGGAGAAAGCCGACATCGTGCCGGAAGAGCTCGCCCGCGGCGAACTGCGCGAAGAAACCGGCCTCGACGCCGGACGCATGACCCACCTTGTCGACCTGCAGATTGCCTACGGCGTCATGAACCAGCGCCACCACATCTTCCTCGCCGAAGACCTCACCCCCGGCGCGACCGATCCCGACCCCGAAGAGACCGACCTCCTCCTCCATCGGGTGACTGTCCACGAATTCGAATCCATGCTGCTCGATGGACGCATCGTCGATAACTGCACCGCCGCCGCCTGGGGCGTCTATCGCATCTGGCGCGAACGACAACCCGCCGACTGACCCGAAGACCCGTCATTCCGGCGCGAACGCCAACCCTGCCGCTGGCCCCAAGCTCCGTCCTTCTGGCGCAGCCAGAATCTCCGTATTTGCTTTCGCCACGCTCTTCCCCATGCCAGGCCCGCCGCCTGCGCTCTGGTAAACTTTGCCCCAGAACCCCAGGGGAACTTCGCATGTCTGCAGTCCACACCCTTTCGCGACGCGGATTTCTCGCCGGCGCCGCCACGCTTTCCGCTTCCGCCGCACTTCTGCGCTCGCCGGCCTTTGCCTCCGCGCCCCTGCAGCCACCCTCCGAGGGCTTCCTCAAGGGCCGCCTGATGCCCTTCCCCATGAAGCAGGTACGCCTGCTGCCCGGCGAAGTCGCCACGGCCGCCGAGATCAACCAGCGCTACCTCGACTCGCTCGCCACCGACCGCCTGCTGCACAGCTTTCGCCTCACCTCCGGCCTCGCCTCCACCGCCGCGCCGTATGGCGGCTGGGAGAAGCCCGACTGCGAACTCCGCGGACACTTCAATGGCGGCCACTATCTCTCCGCCGTCGCGTTCGCCTACGCCAGTTCCGCGCAACGACCCGCTGCGCAAACGCGGCGACGTGATGGTCGCCGAACTCGCGCGTTGCCAGAAAGCGAACGGCAACGGCTACCTGAGCGCCTACCCGCCCGAGCTGTTCCAGCGCCTGGTCGAGGGCAGGCAAGTATGGGCGCCGTTCTACACGCTGCACAAGATCATGGCCGGCCTGCTCGACATGTACGTCCATACCGGCAACGAGCAGGCGCTCCAGGTCTGCGAAGGCATCGCCGGCTGGGTGCAGGCCTACTTCGAAGGCATCAGCGACGAGACGCGCCAGCGCATGCTGCGCATCGAGTACGGCGGCATGAACGAGGTGCTCGCGAACCTCTACGGCCTCACCGGCAACGAGCGCTACCTCGCCACCGCCCACCTCTTCGAGCAGCCCGCTTTTCTCGATCCCCTCGCCGCGCACCGCGACGAACTCAAGGGCCTGCACGCCAACACCCATGTGCCCAAGGTGATCGGCGCCGCGCGCATGTACGAGCTGACCGGCGAGCGCCGCTACCGCGAAATCGCCGAGTACTTCCTTGCCGAGGTGCTCGCCGAGCGTTGCTACGCCATTGGCAACACCAGCGACGACGAGCACTGGAAGACCGGCCCAGGCGATCTCAAGGGCTCGCTCAACTACACGGACGCCGAGTGCTGCGTCGCTTATAACCTGATGAAGCTCGAGCGCCACGCCTTCGCCTGGTCAGGCGATGCACGCTGGATGGACAGCTACGAGCGCAGCCTGTGGAACTGCCGCATGGGCACCCAGAACGCGCAGGGCCTGAAGCAGTACTTCATGCCGCTCGCCGCCGGCTACTGGAAGCCGCTGGGCTCCGCCGAGGACTCGTTCTGGTGCTGCACCGGCACTGGCGCGGAAGACTTCGCCAAGTTCAATGACAGCATCTACTCGCACGACGGCGACAGTGTCTGGGTCAACCAGTTCCTCGCCTCCGAGCTCTCATGGCCGGAAAAGAAGTTCACCTTGACGCAGACCACCAGCTTCCCGGCCGAGCAAGGCACCACGCTGAAGATCAAGGTCGACGCACCGCAACAGCGCACCCTGCACGTCCGCATTCCCGGCTGGGTCGCAGATGGCGGCGCGGTCAAAATCAACGGGCGCCCGCTCGAAGCCTTCGGCCAGCCAGGCAGCTACCTCGCGATCACGCGCACCTGGCACGATGGCGACAAGATCGAAGTCTCCCTGCCGATGGCATTCTCCACCGAGCCGCTGCCCGGCGACTCAACGCTCACCGCGCCGCTGTACGGCCCGCTGGTGCTCGCAGCGGTGATGGGCGAAGGCCCGAAAGACGGGCCGATGAAGATCATCACCGGCCGCGACACCACGGCGAAGAACATGCCGAAGCCGGAGCCTGCCCCCGCACTGGCGTCCATGACGGTCCAGTCCGCCAGCGCACTAACCTTCCAGTCCGGGCCAACCGCGGCCAAGCCTCTCTACCGCATCCAGGACGAAAAGTACGCCGTCTACTGGAAGTCCTGAACAACCTTGCGAAAGTTTGCGGTGACTTGGTTAGCGAAACTCTGCGTCCAGCTCTAAGCCAAGAAGATGGACGCAGAGTTCCGCTAAGGAAACGCAAGTCTCGCGGGAGCTGCCTTTCTGGATCTAGCTGCTGAAGTCGTCCGAACCGCTTCCCGAGTCGTCGAACCCACCCGAATCATCCGAGGTGGAGTCGTCCGCGAAGCTGTCCGTCGAATCGTCCGTGTCGGCAAGCTGATCCGTATCATCCGCGGGAGAGCCGTTCGACGTATCCGCGAAGTCATCCCGCCGGTCCTCGACATCCGCCGAAGGCTGATCCCCCGCCGCCGCAAACCGGTCCGACAGATCACCGTGTCCCTCGTGCCCCGGCGCCGAGTCGCCGTAGTAGTTGTTGTTGATGATCTCCTCCGGCCGCCCGCCGCCCAGGCCGCCGTCGAAGCCCGAGCCGTACCCCGCATGGTGGCCGAAGCCATGCATCAGGTCTTCGATCCCCTCGAACGCAATCGCACCCGCCGCCACTCCCGCGGCCGTCGTCATCGCCGAGCGCAGAAAACCTCCGCCCTGCGACGGCATCCCGAAGCCGCTGCCATACTGCGGCGCGCCATACCCCATTGGCTGCGCATACTGCGGCGGCTGCTGGTAGTTTTGCACCGGCTGATACTGAGCCTGCTGCGGCGGAGGCGGAGGTGGCGGCGCCGGACGGTCATCCGTGCCGAGCAGGCTTCCCAGGAAGCTGGTGTGCTTCGCAGGCTGCTGCTGCGCCTGCTGCAGTTGCTGCTTCAGCGCGTCGTTTTGCTGTCCAAGCGCGTCGATCTGCTGCTTCAGGTTCTCCATCTGCGGCTTCGCCTGCTCCAGCGCGTACTGCTGCACCAGCACCGTCTGCGCCAGGATGTAGAGCGAGTCGGAGTTGCGGCCAAGGTGCTCAAAGATAAACTTTTCGGCGTCCGGATCCTTGTCGGTAAGCTGCGTCTGATTCACACGATCGGTAAGTCCCTGGAGAAGCTGCTGTTCCTGCGGTGTCATGTCTGTTCCTCGGTCAATCTGCTGGTGTATGACGCCAGCGGACGACAATTGTATGTACGCGACGCGCACACCTTTGTTCCACCGCCGCTCCTGGGTTTCCCGGATCGAGCCGCCAAACCGGGCAGCATTGCCATTTCGCTTGTCATCGGGGCTGCGGCTCTGGCAGCATGACTTCACGCTTGACCCAGGCTCTCGACCCTCTATGACGAGACGCTCTGTTCGCCCTTTCGCAATGTTGCTTGCGCCTCTCGCTGCACTCCTGACCGCGTGCGGAGGCGCCGGCACCCAGCTCTCCACCTGCGGGGCGTGTGGCGGCGCTGTGTATGCGGGCCAGCGGGTCTATGTCATCCAGGAGGCGGCGACCTTCGGGGGCGGTCCAGCGAATATCCTCGGCTTCGCGGAGACCGTGAATGGCACGCAAACCCCGCTCAGCACCGTCACCGACACCTCCAACACCAGCGTCTTCGACTATGTCTCTTCCGACACGGCCGGCAACATCTACGTCGATGCTCTCTACAGTGCCAACCCCACCGATAGCTTTCGCACCTACGCCCCGGGAGCGACGGGTGTCTCGCTCGGCCAGCGCAACGTTTACCCGGCCAGCGGCACAACCTCCATCGGCGTCGTCGAGTACATGGCTGCGGGAGCCACAGGCGAGATCTTCGTCAAGCGGGCAGTATGGCGGAATCCAGGTCTACGCCGCCAACTCCAGCGGGGCTTCGACGCCGACCCGCACCATCGCCGGCTGGAACATGACCGGCGGCATGCTCTCCGGGCTGCTCGAACCGTACGCGCTCGCAGCCGACGCCGCGGACAACATCTACGTGCTGAATCGCGTCGGCGTCACCGGAGGCGCACCCGTCACCACGCCCATTCTCGTCTTCGGCCCCACGGCCGGCGGAAGCGTCGCGCCCGTGCGTGCAATCGGCGGTGCACTGACAACACTTTCGGCGCCCGGCGGCATCACGGTCGATCCCGCCGGCAACATCTGGGTCACCAACAACAGCTCCAGCGGCAACAGCATCCTGGAATTCGCCCCAACGGCCAACGGCAACGTCGCTCCCATCCGAACGATCGCCGGCACTTCGACTCAGCTCTCGAACACATTGTTCGGCATCAAGCTGGATGCCTCCGGCAACGTGCTCGTGGTGACGGGCTACTATCCCAGCCCCATGATCCTGCGCTTTGCCGCCGCAGCCACTGGTAATGTCGCGCCGATCTCCACCATCACCTCACCGCAATGGACGCACCCCGACGCCAGCGAAACACTCGCCATCTTTTAGTGCCTGGCTTCGTCGCGCCGGTGCTAGTCCAGCGCGGCGAAAAGACTCGGCAGGTCCAGGTGGATGGGCGACTCGGGCACGAAGAGCTGTGGAGTTTCCACAAGCTGAAGGCCGGAGGAGGTGTAGGTGTAGGCCACGCGTTCGATGGGGTCGAGGAGCCAGACGTTGGCTACTCCCATGGTGAGGAAATCCTTCAGGCGGAGGAGGACGCGAGGCATGCGGTCATCGGGCGATAGGATTTCGATGGCGATGAGTGGCGGCGTGATGCGAAGCTGCTCCGACCGGCTCGCGTCATCCCGAACGACGGCCACGTCCGGAAGGCGGACCTTGCTCGAGGAGACAAGCGTGCGAAGCTCGCTGGCGATTCGAATGTTCCATTCTGAGCGGTGGGCGACAAACCAGGCGCCAATCTCCATTTGAAGCTGTCCGTGATCGAATGTTCCCACGTTGCGTTCTTCGAGGTGACCGTCCACGAAGTCGCAGTCGGGATGGTAGGCAGTATGGAGATATTCCTCCAGGCTAAGGACGGCGGGGAGCGCAACGTCGGCGGTGGCCATTGGGAACTCCTTCCGATACAAAATATCAGAGCGGTGGCTAGTGCACGGTCTTCATCCGGCGGCACATGTAGTCCATCAGCAGATAGCTGCCCAGCGTTTCCGGGGTCGTGAAGTACGCCTTGCCGCGGCACATCTGCGCGACCTGCTGCACGAACTGCACCAGCTGGAAGTCGCGCGCCAGCATGAAGGTGTTGATCATGATGTTCGAGCGCTTGCAGCGGCTGACCTCTTCGAGCGTCTCCGCGATCACCAGCGGATCGAGCCCGAAGGCGTTCTTGTAGATGCGGCCGTCCGGCAGCGTCAGCGCGGAAGGCTTGCCGTCCGTGATCATGACGATCTGCTTCATGTCCTTGTTGGAGCGCGCAGAATGCGCTGCGCCACCCGCAGCCCCTCGCGGGTGTTCGTGTAGTGCGGCCCGACCTTGACGCGCGGAAGCTGCCAGATCGGGATCTCCTCGGCCGAGTCGTGGAAGAGCACCAGGTCGATCGTGTCGCCCGGGATACTGCGTGCGGATCAGGTGCGCAGAGCGCCATCGCGACGCGCTTGGCCGGCGTAAACCGGTCTTCGCCATACAGAATCATCGAGTGCGAGCAGTCCAGCAGCACGACCGTCGCGCAGGAGCGACTGGTAGTCCGCCTGCTGGACTTGCAGGTCGGAGTACTCCAGATTCAGACGGCCGTTGTGCTGATTGAAGTCCGTGCCTTCGCGGGCGAAGACGTTCGAGAGCGTCGCGGTGATGTCCAGGTTCAGCGAGTCGCCGAACTCGTACTGCTTCGAGCTGCCATTCGTCTCCACGCCGGCGGCCTCATGCCGCGTGTCGTGGCGGCCCAGGAGCGACTTGCCCAGCGGCCCCAGCAGTTCGCGCAGCGCCTTGTAGCCGAGGAAGTCCATGCCCTTGTCGGTCACCTCGAAGCGCGCGCCTTCGCCTTCGCCGCTCTCGCCCTGGCCCTGCCTCGGCGCTCGCTCGGCGTTGATGAAGTTCTGCTCCTGCATCTTCTGGATGATCTGGTCGATCAGCTCTTCGACCTGTTCTTCGTCCAGCGCCTCGTACTTTTCCTGCGCCTCCTCGTCGAAGAGTTCGCCGGAATCGAGCGCCTGGCGGATGGCCTCGCGCAGGTTCTCCATGCGTCTGCTCGCCGTCGAGCGACTGGAAGCGCGACATGCGGATCCTGAAATCCGGAGTCCAGCAAAAAATCCGACAGCGCCTGCATCAGGTCGTCGAGATCGACGCGAAGAGCTCAGGTCGCCGGTGAATTTTGTGTAGCGGACGCGCTTCATGCAGGAGCCCTCGCGGGGGACGAGACGGGGTTCCCCCTCCCCCAGTTATGACCTAAATTCCGGAAAAGAGGCGACTTGGATTCGGACCTCGCAGCCGGCAAAACGACGCGGGATGCGCAAAGGCCCGGCTTTGGCAGCCGGGCCTTCGGGTTTTCCCTCTGTTCTCATTTTAGCGCGTGTGTCAACCCGGTGAAGCCTGCAAGCGGTTAGAAGGTGTAAACGATCCCGGAGTTGAGGCTCACGATCGCCGGGCGGGTCGAAGTATTGATGCCGTTGGTGACGATGCGCCGCGTCGTTCCCACGCCTGCCTCGACCAGGCGCAGGTCGAGGTGGTGCGCAACGGGGTAGTCGACCCCGCCCAGCAGTTCCACGGCGAAGTAGCTCTCAGCATCGGTGACGGCGAAGCTGCCCGTGCCGGTGTTGTGGCGCTGCTCGAGCCAGCCGAGCGAGAACTGACCGTAGGGCTTGAAGTGCGACTTCGGGGGCTGGAAGCCGAGTTTGAAGCCAGCGAGCGCGCTCCCTACGCCGGGCGTGCCAATCTCCGGCCCGCCGCGAAAATCGAGACCCATGCTGACGTTGCCGCTCTGCGCGAAGGTGAGGGTGACGCCGGCATTGGCGCCCACAAGCCACTGCCCGGCCAGGGACGAGGTCGTCCCGTTGACCGTGTACAGGTGGTTCAGATACACGGGCGAGACGGTCCCGTAGACCGAAATGCCCTGGGCGCGAGCGGCGAACGGAGCGGCAGACAAGGCGAGGAGCGCAAGGACAGTGAAGCGGAGGCGAACGGACCGAAGCGAAGGCATTGCATCCATTGTAACGAACGTGGAGGGCAGGCAGGCGGCTGTCCGGCTCAGAAGTGCACCACCAGCCCGGTGTTGACGGTAAAGAGGCTAATCTGCGGTCCGCTCGTGAGCGAAAGATTGAGCGCGGTGGTGCTGCTGTAGGCGTACCCTCGTCCGCCACCGAACTCGACCACGCGGAAGTCTACGAAGGGCAACAGGGGATAGTCGACGCCACCCAGGATCTCCCACGCCGCGTAGCGGTTATTGAAGGTGGGCATGCCGGTGGTGGTCTTGATGCCGGCCGAAAGATCCGGGGTGCGGGTCCCGACATAACCACCCGACGCCTGCACGTACGGTTTGATCCGGATGATGGGCGGTTTGAGTCCGACGCGCAATCCGGCCATGGCGGTATCGGCACCGCTGACACCCGGCCTGGTCGACCCGCGGAGATCCAGCCCGATGTGGATGGGACCGACAGGCAGGACACCCAGGGTGACGCCGCCGCCGACGCCTGAGGTCCAGAAGTCAGAGGTGGCGTAGTTCGCGGAAGTGGACGACGTGCCGGCCACCACCGTGCTGGTCTGAACACCGGTGAAATGGGAGTTCGCGGAGGTGACGTAAGCGGAGAAAATCTGCGAGCGAGCGGCCGTGGGGAGGGCCAGAAGGGCGAGGAGAAGGAAGCGGCGCATGGTGACGTGTTGGATGCGGAGAACGACGCGCAGAGGTGGTTAGAAGTGAACGACGACGCCGGAGTTGATGGTGTAGAAGGACATGTTGGATGTCCCCGCAGTGGAGAAAAGACCGGTAATGCCGGTGTTGTAGCCCTGGCCGCCGCCGACCTCGACCAGTCGCAGGTCGACGAAGTGGACGACCGGAAGGTCGACGCCGCCGAGAATCTCGTAGGCAGCGTATTGATTGGTAAAGGTGGCGGGAAAGGCCGGGCCGGGATCGGTCTGGTAGACGCTACTGTTGGGAGTGCGCGTAGCGAGGTAGCCTCCGGAGGCCTGGAGGTACGGCTTCAGGTGAATGACCGGCAGCTTGAGGCCGAGTTTGAGACCGGCGAAGGCCGTGTCGGCGCCGGTCGTGCCCGGCCGTGTCGATCCGCGCAGATCCAGCCCGAGCCGTACCGGACCGGCGGAAAGCAGTCCGAAGGTGACTCCGCCCCCGAAACCCGCCACCGAAAAGCTGGAATAGTTATAGGTGCTGCCGGTGCGGGCGACGGTAACCCCCGTCTCCACGTTGGAGGGCCGGACGTCGGAAAAGGTGCCGTAGATGGAGAGGGCCTGGGCGTGTGCGGCGAGCGGAAGAGCTACCGCGAGGGCGAGAACCGCTCCAGACATGCGAGCAGCGGAGATTCTGGCGGGCAGCTTCATGCTCCATTCAGATGCCGCGATTCCGGCGGCGGGTAGCCGGAACCGCTGCAACGGTCAGCTTGCCGGGGTAGCAGCGGGCCCGGCCATATCGGCGAGCGTGCTGCGCAGGTATTTGTGCGGATTGACCGGCGTGTTGTGGATGCGGACTTCGTAGTGGACGTGGTTGCCGGTGGTGCGGCCGGAGTGGCCGACGTAGCCGATGACCTGTCCGCGCGACGACCGATTGGCCAGCGGTGACGGCGAATCCGCTCATGTGGCCGTAGCAGGTCTGCACGCCGTGGCCGTGGTCGATGCGCACCATGCGGCCGTAGCCGTTTTCCATGCCGGCGGAGACGACGACGCCGTCGGCCGTGGCGTGGATGGGGGTGCCCAGTGGGCCCGGAGATATCGAGCCCGGCGTGGAATTCGCCTTCGCCTGTACCCAGAACCGGGTCTTCACGCTGGCCGAAGCTGGACGAGATGGGACCGATGACGGGCCAGAGGTTGGGGTGTGAAAGCCTCGCCTCCGCGCCCGGCAACGAAGGCAGATCGTGCCCGGGAAGCAGCGGGTTGGGCATGCGGCCGAGACGCGGCACGATGCCGGAGGAGGCGGTCAGCGATGCGCGTCAGCATCGCCGTCCATCGCCGTGTCGCGCAGAGCGTAGAACGCGTCCACCGACTTGTAGTAGGTGTCGTTCGAGAACGGATGTGTATTCTTCAGCTGCGGCCGTTGCGGCGGGGTCCTTGCCGTGCAGCGAGACCTTCAGCGGAAGCCGTGCGGGGTCAATTTGCCGGCGGTGAGACCGTACAGCGCAGAGACCTCGCTGGCGAGCGAACCCAGCGATGCGGCCTGGATATCCTTCTCGTGCGCCTGCTTCTCGAGGTGGGCATAATCCTGCTGCAGGGTCTGGTGATCCTGGCGCAGCTGGTTGAAGCGGGCAGTCTTGATGAGCATGCGCGAATAGGAGCCCGCGAGACCGGTGATCGTGAACAGGCCGATAATGGCGACTGCCGCCAGGACGTAGGCGTAGTGCAGCGGCACCGGAACCTTTTGAGGGTTCCGTCGTCTTCGCGGCTCACGAGCAGAATGTAAAAGCGCTTTCTCGATTTCAAGCGGGAACCTGTGCCTCTGCGCCGCACGCTCAAACAAACGTGCCGGGCTGGTGCGGGGGCGCAGGACGCGGCGAGTCAGGGCCGGCCTGCGGTGCGTGCATTCGTGAGCTTCTGAAACTCCGAATGCCGTTCACTGATTGCCATTCGGAACTCAGGATATCCGTTGGCGCCTTGCTTCCGTTACTTCTAGGTTACCAACTTTGACCGGATGGGGCAACTTTGGACCGGGTGCAAAAGTGGGCAGCGCCCTCCCACAAACGGGGTAGGCGGAGCGTGCATTCGCCGCGGCGGTATGCTGGGATCGATGAGCACGCCGGGCAGATTGGGTGAATTGGAGCTGATCCGACGCATCGCCGCCGGAAGGCGCACGCGCCATGCCGCCGTTCGCCTCGGCATCGGCGACGACTGCGCTGTGCTGCGCGTACCGCCGGGGCACGAGATAGTGGTGACCTCCGACTTCAGCCTGGAAGGCCGGCACTTCCGCCGCGACTGGCACACGCCGCAATCGGCCGGGCACCGCTGCCTGGCGCGCGGCTTGTCGGACATCGCCGCCATGGGAGCAAGGCCGGCGGCGGCGTTTCTTTCGCTTGCGCTGCCGCACCACTATGACCTGACGTGGGTGGACGGATTTTTCGCGGGGCTGCAGGCGCTGGCCGAACGCTTCGGGGTTGAGCTTGCCGGTGGCGATACGGGCGAGGCGCCGGGCGCGCAGATCCTTGCGGACATCATGGTGGTTGGCATCGTGCCGGAGGGCAAGGCGCTTCTCCGCAGCGGCGCTGCGCCGGGGGACGGGATCTTCGTCACCGGAACACTGGGCGGCGCGGCCGTGGAACTGGAGGAGATGCGTGCCGGCAGACCCCCTCGCCTGCCGGGCCGGGAGGCTTGCCCGCAGAGTTTTCCGGAACCACGCGTCAGCGCCGGGCTGCTGCTGTCGGGCCTTGCCTCGGCCGGCATGGACTTGAGCGATGGGCTGTCCACGGACCTGCGCCATCTCTGCGAGGCTTCCGGAACGGGCGCGGAGATTCTGGGCGAAGCCCTCCCGCTCGCAACGGGTGCGAGCGTTCGCGATGCGCTCGATGGCGGCGAAGACTATGAACTGCTGTTCACCTCGGCGGCGGAGATTCCCGCGGAACTCGCCGGTGTAAACGTCACGCGGATTGGCACTGTGACGGAGGGCGGCGAGGTGAGGATGGATGGGCGCGAACTCCGCGCCGGCGGCTGGGAGCATCTGCGCTGAAGGTGTCGCCGGCCGGAAGTTTAGAGTGGGGCAGTCGCAAGAGAAAGAAAGATAGAGGTGGCAGGATGAAGGAAGCGACGCGGTTGATTCGAGCGACGCTGTCGGAGGCGAAGGCGGGCGAGCCGCTCCATGCGGGGCCGGTGTTTGCGGCGCCGTTTCACGCGGCCGGTGATCCGGGGGCGACAACCTATACCTACGGCCGTTCGCATAATCCGACCTGGACGCATCTTGAAGCGGCGATCGCCGGACTGGAAGGCGGCGCCGGCGTGCGGGTGTTTGCTTCGGGCATGGCGGCGGTGGCTGCGGTCTTCGGGGCAGTGCTGCGGCCGGGCGACACGGTGGTGATGGCCGAGGGCGTGTACTTCATGGGGCGGCGGCTGCTGGAAGAGCGGTTCGTGCCCATGGGGGTAGAGGTTGTGGCGATTCCCTTCCCGGAGCTTTCCCATCCCGAACGGGTCCGCGGGGCTCGGCTGGTCTGGGTCGAAACGCCGAGCAATCCGGGGTTGGCTATCACGGACATCGCTGCGGTGGTGCGGGTTGCGCACGCGGAGGGCGCCCTGGTGGCAGTCGACAACACGACGGCGACGCCGCTGGGGCAGCAACCGCTCTCCCTGGGAGCGGATTTTTCCGTGTGTTCGGATTCGAAGTCGATGAGTGGCCACAGCGACCTTCTCCTGGGGCATGTGGCGTGTGCCGACGCGGACTCCCTGGCCAGGATCGACCGCGAACGCACCCTGACCGGCGGCGTGCCGGGGCCGATGGAGGCCTGGCTGGGGTTGCGGTCCCTGGCGACGCTTCCCTTGCGGCTGGAGAAAAGCTGCGGCAATGCGTTGGCGATTGCCGAGTTTCTGAAGGGGCGGGAGGAGGTACAGACCGTCCTCTATCCGGGGCTCGCGACGCATCCGGGCTACGCGATCGCGGCGGGGCAGATGCGGTACTTCGGGCCGGTGGTCGGGTTTGCGCTGGAGAGTAAGGAGGCCGCGGAGACCTTTCTCGACCGCGCCACCCTGATCACCCAGGCGACGAGCTTTGGCGGGGTTTCCACCAGCGCCGAACGCCGCGCACGCTGGGGGCATGACGACGTCGCGCCCGGATTCATCCGGCTGAGCGCAGGCTGCGAGGAGATCGAAGACCTGCTGGCCGACCTCGCGCAGGCGCTGGAGAGTCTGCGATGACAGAGTTTGCGAGCAACTGGACGGCCAGGATCCTCACTGCGCCGCCAATGATTGCACCGGCGCGGCAGGTGGTCTGGCCGCTGCAGATCGCAGGGGAAGAGGATGCGCTTGCACGCGGCGCGCTTCTGGTTGAGGTGAAGCCGCGCGACGGCGGACTGTTTCTGGCCACCTGCGCTCTTGGATTTCGCGATCCGTCGATGCCGACGGGGGTGTTTGCCTGTCCGAATCCCGACCAGATCTGCGCAGTGGCCGGAGGTTACGCCTACGTATCCGATGTGCGCGATCCCGGGCGCTGCACGCTGGTGAGCCTGAAGCCTGTCGTCGCCGTCTATGCCGCGGTCGAGGCCGGCTTACTGCTGTTCGTCGGCTTCCACTCCCTCGTGGGCTGGGGCGCCGCAGGACAGGTGTGGCGGACGGGTCGGCTTTCCTGGGAAGGGGTGCGCGTGACCAGCGTCGATGCCAACGAAGTGCGCGGCCTCGGCTGGGATCTGCATGGCGATGTGGAGGTGGAGTTCGTCGTGGACCTGAAGACGGGCCAGCACACGGGTGGCGGGTTTCGGGTGTGAGCAGGATTTGCGGCGGGGGAAAGCGGAGAAGCAGATCCTCCCGCTGCGCGGAAGGATGACAGCTTGCCCGGCTGCGCGGAACGATGACAGCTTCGAGCGCAGAGAAAGCCCCGCGGCTGGCGTCGTTGGAGCGCGAGCCGCGAGGCTTTCCGGTGTGCTAAGTCCTGGTTCAGCGGGGGCGTCCGCCGCCTTCTCGACCACCGCCCGGGCGTCCGCCGCCGTTGAAGCCGGGCGTCCGCTCGTTCATCGGCTGGTGACCGGCATTGCCTACGTGTCCCTGGCCATCGCGGGCTTCGTTCCCCTGGAAGTGCTGGAAGGGCTGCGCGTTACGCTCCGGCAGCGGACCGTGGTAGCCGTTGTGCGGATCGTAGCGATTATCCACGTGTCCGTAGAAGCCGCGCGGGCCGTGGAACCAGGGTCCGGCGCCGATGAACACGCCGCCTGTGAACCAGTCCGGGCCGTAGTAGCCGTAGGGCGCGCAGTCGTACGGGGCGTAATCGAAGTAGCCGTAGGGGCAGCCCGGAGGCACGCCGATGCTGACGGAGATCTGTCCCGGCGCAGGCGCCAGCGAAACTCCGGTAAGGGCCGCGGCAGCGACCGTCGAGAGCGAAAGGGCCTTCCAGGACTTCACGTTTGGGAACTTCATGGTTCACCTCGTTCAGATTGGTTAGAGGCACGCCCGGACGGGTGAGTTGGCCAGCATATTCCTGTACCCGCAACGGGGCCGCCCTCGGTTGAGTCAATGCGGAACGGACTTCAGGCGGGCGTGTAGAAGGAGAGGGTTGTGTCGCCCTGCTTGTAGACGCGGGTGCGGAGCAGGGTGCCGTAGCGCTCCGCGGGCTGAAACCTGGATTTGGTGGCGTGCTCGGCGATGACGAGGGCGTCTGGGGCAAGGAGCGCGCGATTGGCCGCACTGCCTAGGAAGCCGAGCGTCTGCGTGTACGCGTCTTCCTCGTCGTAGGGCGGGTCCAGGAAGATGAGGTCCATGGGTTCGGGCAGACGCAGGAGGCGCTGGAGCAGAGCCATCACGCTGCGGTCCTCGAGCGCGTAGTCGCGGGTAATCTTCAGTGCGGAAAGGTTGGCGCGGAGCGATTTGAGCGCGGGTGGACTGTTCTCTGCGAACCAGACAAAAGCCGCGCCGCGGCTGAGCGCCTCGATGCCGACAGCGCCGGTCCCGGCGAACAGGTCGACGAAGCGCGCGCCCACGAGACGCGGCGCGAGGATGTTGAACAGCGTTTCGCGCAAGCGGTCGCTGGTCGGCCGCGTGGCCGTGCCGGGCGGTGAGACAAGGAGTCGGGAACGGAACTGGCCGGCAATGACGCGCATCGTCTCATGGTATCCAATGCTGCTGAATTGCCGCGGGGCGGGGTCGGTCTGACCGGCAGCATACAATCAGAAGTATGTTTGGGTGGTCGTTCTCGCTGGGGCGGATCTTTGGTGTGGAAGTGCGGATGCACACCTTCTTTCTGTTCCTGCTGCTTCTTTCGATGACATGGGCGGCGGCGCTGGAGCGGCCTCTGATGCGTGGCATCATGCTTTGGCTGCTGGTCCTGCTGGCGCTGGCCGTGCGCGAGGTAGCGCGTGCCCTGGTGGCGGCGTGGTTCGGCGTGCACCTGCGGCGCGTGCTGCTGCTGCCGACCGGCGGCATTCACACCTGCCGCAACCAGGAGGCGCAATCCCGTTCGTCGGAGCCCAGGGTGCAGCGCTGGCTGGCGCTCACTGGTCCGCTGGCCAATCTTCTCTTTGCTGCCACCGTTGCGGGCTTGATCCTGACGATTGCGCCGCAGGTCAGCCTGGTCGAAACACGCTGGGTGACGCCCGCGCATCTTCTGCGCGCGATGGTCTGGGTGAATCTCCTGCTGGCGGCGGTGAACCTGCTGCCGGCGTGGCCACTGGACGCGGGGCGCGTAGTTCGGGGCGAGATCTCGCGCGGCGGAGCCGCCGGCGCGGGCGCGCTCCCTGCCGGAGGGATGCGCACCTTTACGCGCCTCGGTCCGGCCATCGCTATTTCGCTGATCGTGGTCGGCCTCCTTTCGCAGAACTGGTGGCTGATCATGGGAGGCATCGGCATTCTGCTGGGCGCGCAGATCGAGCGCCAGGGACTGCTGCTTGAAACCGACGCCGACGTTGTCCGGGTGAGCGACGTCATGCTGACCGAATTCAGCATGCTTTCCGCTTCGGCCACGCTCGAAGACGCCGTGGCGCAGGCCCGGCACAGCCTGCAGGATGTATTCCCGGTGGTGCGCGCCGGCAACATGGTGGGTGCGGTGGCGCGGCAGAACATCGTGGAGGCTTTGGAGTCTAACGGGAATGGCTATGTGCAGGGCATCATGACGAAGGCCTTCCAGACGGCGGCTCCGGGCGACTCGCTGATGGCGACGGTGAACCGCGCCACGCAGACCGCGGGCGTCTCGTCGCAGCTTATCCCGGTGGTGGAGGGCGAGCGCATCGTGGGTATCATCACGCCGCAGAACTTGCAGCGCGCGATGAGCCTGCTGACGCGGCGGATTCCCACGGGCGGCGGGGGGCGGGCGGCGGAAGACGAGAACGTCTGATGGCTGCTGGTTCCCTGGTTTCCGTGCAGAGCCTGCGCCGGGCGCTGGTGGCGGTTGCGCTCATTCTGGTGGTGGTGCTGGCGGTCTTCATCGGCAAGGCGCGCTTTTTCCGGCCGCACTTTCACCTGGACGCCAAGAAGCTCGGATTCGATATTTCGACGGACAGCGAAGGCGTCACGCTTTCGAACTCCGAGCTCTCAGTGACGCAGTTCACCGTGCACGCCGCGCGCCGCATTCAATACAAAGACGGCCGTATGTCGTTGTACGACGTGGGCATCGTGCTGTGCGGCAGCAAAGGCGACCGCGCCGACCGCATCCATGGCAGCCAGTTCGAGTACGACCAGAAGAACGGCCTGCTTACGGCTGTCGGCGACGTCTTCATCGACCTGGCGCCGCCCGCCTCCGGCAAGCTGGTGGAGGCGGCCTCGGCAGCGCGGCACTGCGACAGCAGCCTGCAGGGCGACCCGGCGCGCGTCATCCACATGAAGACCAGCGGCCTGGTCTTCCAGCAGAAGGAGCAGATCGCGCACACGGACAGTCGCGTCGATTTCCAGTCCGGCGGCATGACCGGGAGTTCCGTCGGCGCGTCCTACGACGCTCCGAACGGCATCATCGACCTTCATACGGATGTGCGCGTCAGCGGCTTGCGGGGCAGCGGCCTGCCGGGCCGTTCGGCTCCCGGGGGCGATGCCCGCCCGATGGTGCTCACCGCCGCTCATGCCGAGATTGACATGGACGACGGCAAGCAGCCCGGCAATGTGGCGTACCTGGACGCGCCGCACGTGGTGGAAACGGCCGACGATGGCAGCGAGTCAGCCTCGGCGCAGCATGCGGTGGTGCACATGATGACCGATGGCACACCCCGCCTGATCACCGCCAACGGAGCCGTCGCGCTGAGCGGGACGCGGCGCGGCACGGTCACTTCCGACAAGCTGGAACTCGAACTGCACCCCAACGGCCAGCCGGGCGCCGCCCACCTGTGGGGAATGGTGCGCTTCGCCAGGGCGGAGTCCGCGCGGCAGCCGGGCCAGCCACAAGCGCAGGCGACCCGCGGTGAAGCAAACGATGCACGCATCGCCTTCGACGCCGCCGGAAACCCGGTCCGCGCGCTGCTGACCGGCGCGGTGCGTGCCGAACAGGGCGCGAGCGCAGGCACCCGCACTCTTGTCGCCGACAAGGTCGATCTGGCGCTGGCCGGGGGCGGGCATGCTCCGGTTGAGGTACGCGGCGCCCAGGCCTCGGCCTCCGCAGGCGCACGGCTTCACCTGGTGGACGCGGGCAGCGGCTCCGCCGCAGGTTCCACGCTCACCACGGATGTCAAAGCCGATCTGCTGACGGCGCGCTTCGTTGCCCAGGGCAATCGATCCGAGGTCTCCGGCGTGGACGGAACCGGAGACACGGTGGTGGCGCGGGCGCAGACCGACAGCAAAGGGGTGCAGGTGTCGAGCGAGACCGGCACCGGCGCGACGCTGAAGCTCGACTTCGCCCCGGCAGCCGGCGGCCGCCAGCAGCTTGCACGGGCCGAACAGCGCGGCGGCGTCACCCTGGTCCGCGAAGCTGCTCCCAAGCCCAACCTAACCGCGAGCGCGAAGGCCGGCGGCGGCACGAAAGCTGCGCCTGACGTTGAGCATGCCCAGGGGGAAGACGCCGTGTACGACGCGACCACCGACCGCATGACGCTGACCGGGGGAGTCAAGGTGTCGGACGCCGACAGCGCGTTGTTTGCCGACCGCGTCCTCTTCGAGCGCGCCACGGGAGATGCGACCGCCGACGGCTCGGTGCGGGTGAGCTACCTGCAGGGAGGCAGTGGGGCGGAGCCTATGCATGTGGTCGCGGCGCGGGCCATCGCGCACAAGGCGACCGGGCTTACGGAGTTCTTCGGCGCCCCCGGTGCGGATGCGCGGATGTGGCAGGGCGGATCGCAGGTGCTGGCTCCGGTGCTCGACTTCAATCGCACGCGGCGCACGCTGGTGGCCCATGGAAGCAGCGAGGGCGCAGCGGTCAAGACACTGCTCGTCGACTCCGGCCCGCAGGGTAAGGGGACGCCACCAAGCGCAAAGAAGGAAGCCTCCAGACCCAGCGGCCCGGTGCGTGTGCTGAGCCGCCAGATGACCTACTCCGACGTTTCGCGGCAGGTGGTCTTCGAGGGCGGCGTGCAGGTCTCCGGCCAGGATGGGACGCTGCGCTCGCGAGAGGCTACGGCGTTTCTTGCGCCGAGAACATCCGCTGCGGCCAAAGACGAGCCGCCCGTCACGCTCGGCGGACGCGTGGAACGCATCGTGTCCGAAGGAGGGGTCGAGATCGTGCAGCCGGGGCGCAAAGCCACCGGCGAGAACCTGGTCTACACCGCGGCCGACCGCACCTTCGTGCTGACCGGCACCAGTGCGCAGCCGCCAAAGCTGGTGGACGAGACCCAGGGCACGGTGACCGGCGCTTCGTTGCGGTTCAGAACCGGGGATGATAGCGTCGAGGTTCTGAGCGGCGATGGGCAGCCCCGGGTGCGGACCGAGACCCGCATCAAGCAGAAGGACTGACGTGCTAAGAGCTGCTATCCCAGCGATCGAGCCGTCAGCAGAATGCAACCCATTGTGAGTGCAGAGTTTGGAGTGAAACGTTTGAGAGTGGAACGTCGATGAAGGTCTTGAAAACGGAGGCGATCGGCAAGTCCTACGGCGGGCGCGAGGTGGTGCGCGGCGTCAGCCTGGAGATCGCGCAGGGCGAGGTGGTCGGTCTGCTGGGGCCGAACGGCGCCGGCAAGACGACCAGCTTCTACATGATCGTCGGGCTGGTGCGGCCGGATGCCGGGCGCGTGCTGGCCGATGGCGTCGACATTACGCGGCTGCCCATGTACCTGCGCGCGCGCGAGCACGGCATCAGCTACCTGCCGCAGGAGCCGTCGTCTTCCGCAAGCTGACGGTGGAAGAAAACATCCTGGCGGTGCTGGAGGCGCAGCCGCGCTGGAGACAGCCGCGCCGCACACGCACCGAGCGGCTGATCGAGCAGTTGAACCTGGGCCATGTGCGCAAGACGGCAGGCTACGCGCTCACCGGCGGCGAGCGGCGCCGCGTCGAGATCGCCCGCTGCCTGGCCATCGAGCCCGCCTTCATCCTGCTGGACGAGCCGTTCTCCGGCATCGATCCGATCGCGGTGCTGGACCTGCAGGAGATCATCTTCGACCTGAAGGCGAGCGGCATCGGCGTGCTGATCACCGACCACAATGTCCGCGAGACGCTGAGCGTGACCGATCGCGCCTACATCATCAACGAAGGCCAGATCTTCCGCACCGGCACGCCGGGCGAGCTGGGCCGCGATCCCGAGGTCAAGAGGATCTACCTGGGCGAAAAGTTCTCCATGGACTAGGCTCTGTTGATCCACTCCTTGGGGGTGGTGTTTGTCGGCTACAGTCTGCCCGACGACGACGCGGAAGTGGTGTACTTCCTGAAGCGTAGTCTCGGGCATCTCACGGACCCAAAGATGATTACGGTGGTCGCCCGCTCAGACAATCCTGCGATACCGATTGGCGAGCACGAGGTGGGCCGCCGATACCGGAGCTTGTTTGGCGAAGTTGACTGGCACCCGGAAGGTTTAGCAGCCTGGCTCACAGCGTCCGCCTGAACCCCAATCTGGATCCTCCGGTGAAGCCCGCTTTGGAACGGCTCTTTTCTTAGGAAATTCTCATGAGAAAAGCCCTTTGGAATGCACCAAAGCGGTACTGCGCAGACTTTTGGGCGAGTGTAAACTGAGGGCAATTCGGACGGCTCCACGATCCGTCCACGCGCTTCCGATACGAGGGTCCCGTGCTCCTGCAACCCAAGCTGAATCTCAAGGTCTCGCAACGCCAGGTGCTGACGCCCGGCCTTGTGCAGATGGTCAGCGTCCTGGCGCTGAACAAGCTTGAGTTGAAGGACATGATCAACTCCGAGATGATCGAAAATCCGGTGCTCGAAGAGCTGGAGGAGAATCTTTCCTCGCTTGAAGAGCGAGCCGGACAGGAGGGCGACCGCGAGCGCTCCGCCGAGGAAGTGGCCTCGCAGGCCAAAAGCGAAGAAAAGGACCCGTTCGACGAGATCGACTTCGGCAGCTACTTCCAGGACTACCTCGATCCCGGCTTCAAAACGGCCTCCAACTTTGAGGACTACGACAAGCCTTCGTTCGAGCACTTTCTGGCCGCGCCCAGCACGCTCAGCGATCACCTGCTGTGGCAGCTCGGTTCGCTCACCCTGGCCCGGAGCTGAGTCTGGCCGTAGAGCTGATCGTCGGCAACCTGGATGCGAACGGATACCTGACCGTCACCGACGAAGAGCTGGCCGAGACCCTTGCCGGGGCTTGGAAGGCGAATGCGCGGCCCGAACCCATCCCGTTCGAATCCGGACTGAAGAGCCGCGGCCTGGAGCTGGTCACAGCCGACGGGCATCGCCAGCCCGCGCAGCTTGCGGAAGCGGCTCCGGGATTGCATGCGGCGGATGCGCTCAGCATTGTGGTGAAAGCCCGCGAGCTGGTGCAGACGCTCGATCCCATCGGCGTCGGCGCGCGCGACCTGCGCGAATGCCTGCTGCTGCAGATTGCCGCGCAACGCCGCGAAGCCGCGCTGACGCTGGAGCGTCGCGGACAGCCGGCGGACGATGCCGGTGTCTTTTCGGTGGCAGCGCATATCGTTAGCAACTGCCTGCAGCTCCTGCAGAAGAAAGACATGCGCGAGCTGACGCGGAGCTGCGGACGCTCGCCCGAAGAGGTGCAGGCCGCCGTCGAGTACATCCGCACGCTCGACCCCAGGCCCGGCCAGCGCTACAACCTGAGCGAGACGCGGCTGATCGAGCCGGATGTGGCGTTCGTCAAACGCGATGACGAGTTCGTCGTCGTGATGAACGAGGAAGACATGCCGACGCTGCGGCTGAACGGCACGCTACCGCACGATGCTGCGGCAGAAGGACACCGAAAAGGAAGTCAAGGAGTACGTCAAGGAGCGCTACAAGAGCGCCATCCAGCTGCTGCGCAACATCGAGCAGCGCAAGAACACCATCGTGCGCACCTGCGAGGCCATCGTGCGGCGGCAGGCGGAGTTCCTCGAGCGCGGCGAGCAGGCGCTGAAGCCGATGATGATCAAGGAAGTGGCGGAAGAGATCGGCGTGCATCCTTCCACCGTCAGCCGCGCCGTCGCCAACAAGTACGTACACACGGCGCAGGGCGTCTACGAGCTGCGCTTCTTCTTCTCCGAGGGCGTGAACGGGCCCGAGGGCGGCGACCTGCCGCTGGTGCTGCTGAAGCGCAAGGTGAAGAAGCTGATCGAAGATGAAGACCCGCGCAAGCCCCTGACCGACGACCACCTGGCCGCCGATCTGAAGGCGCAGGGCATCAACGTGACGCGCCGCACGGTCGCCAAGTACCGCGAGGAGATGCAGATTCCGAGCACCCACCAGCGCCGCGTCCGCTGACGCGCTCCCGCTAGCGGACGTGGCAGGGCGGGACCCGGGACTTCGCTCCTGACCGCTGCCCCGTTACTATGGAAGTGGTTACTTTTGTGCAGGGGAAGGTGTGCGATGCCGCGCAAAACAAGTCATACACTCGCGGACGCCGCCTCCGACCTGCGCCTGCAGGAGATTCTGGGCTATCGCTTCCGCAGGCCGGAGCTTCTTGCCCTGGCGCTCACACATCGCTCGTTCGTGTACGAGACGGCCCAGCCGGACACGGCCGACAGCCTCGCGGAGCTTGCGGACCCTTCGCACGACAATGAGCAGCTCGAGTTTATGGGCGACGCTGCGCTCGGTCTCCTGGCCGCCGAAGCGCTCTGCCGCCGGTTCCCCAGCTCGCGCGAGGGTGAGTTGACCCGGCTGCGAGCGTCTGTCGTCAGCCGCAAGCACCTTGGGCAGGTCGGCCTGCGGCTTGAGCTTGGACGCTGGCTGCGGCTGGGGCACACGGCGGAGAAGAACCACGGCCGCACGAATTCTGCCATCTGCGCGAATGCGGTGGAAGCGATCATTGCGGCGCTGTACCTCGATGGCGGTCTGGAGGTGGCGCGGCGTTTCGTCGAAGACGAGGTGCTGGCCGGCGCCATGCCCGGCATGGAGCGGTCGCTGGCCGCGTCCGAACAGTTTGCCGGGGCCGTGGGCGATCACAAATCGGCGCTGCAGGAGCTGCTGCAGGCCTCCGGCCGCGGACGCCCGCAGTACCGCGTCCTCAGCGAGTCCGGCCCCGGCCATCGCCGCGTGTTTCGCGTGGAAGTGCGTCTTCCAGGCGAAGAGCAGGGCCTGGCAGAGGCTGAAGGCTCGACCAAGAAGCAGGCGCAGCAGATCGCGGCGCGGCTGGCTGTGGAACGGCTGCGCGAAGAGACCGGAACGCTCGCGCTGGCCGCCGCCGGGAAGGAGGGAGCGTGAGCAGCCCCGCCTTTGTCCATGCGCCACCGCCGCCGCGTCCTATGCCCGCGCCCGAGCTTGCCCCAATGCCGTCGAGACCGCATCCGCATCCCCATCCTGATGGGGTGCTGCCTTCGCTGCAGTCGCTGGTGGTGGTGCTCATTGCGGCGCTGTTCGTCATCACGTTTATTCTGCAGCCCATCCGCATCCCTTCTTCCAGCATGGAGCCGACGCTCCTGGTGGGCGATTTTCTCCTGATGAACAAGCAGATCGCCGGCGGTTTCCTGCTTCCCCCCGCAACCATCCAGCGCGGCGACATCGTCGTCTTCCACGATCCCGTGGACGACCCCAACGTGCACCTGGTAAAGCGCGTCATCGCGATTCCGGGCGACCGCATCCATCTCCGCGACGGCATCGTGTACCGCAACGGCGAGCCGCTCAAGGAGTCCTACGCCATCTATCGCCAGGCCGCGGCCAACGGCTTTCGCGACGATTTCCCCGACCTCCAGGCCATGGATACGCTCGTCAACCCCAACTGGTGGATTCACCTGCGCAACAACGTGCATAACGGCGAAGTCACGGTGCCCCCGGCCAGCTACTTCGTGATGGGCGACAATCGCAACCGCAGCGACGACAGCCGCTACTGGGGCTTCGTTCCGGCCGCGACGATCGTCGGCAAGCCGCTCATGGTGTACTTTTCGCTGCGCCAGCCCGGATTCGATCAGCCCGAGCTGATCCCGACCGCCGGCGCCCTGGGCGCAGCCGCCGCGCTGCCGGCAGCCGGAACTTTTGCGCGCTGGGACCGTACCTTCCATGTAGTCCGCTGACCGCGGCCTATCCCAAGGGTAATTCCGGAAGGCCCGCGCCTGGAGGAGCCCTTTCCCGCAGGCCGGGCGCGCGCCCGTGCCTTACACTAATCTCTGACACCTGTACCGCTGGAGACCCGTTCTGATGGATGAGCAGTTAGCAACTCCCGCAGCGCCCGAGCCTGCCCTTAAAGCCGAGGAAGTGGAGACGCCGCTCGAATCCGTCTCGTCCATCTGCACCGTGCTGGCCATCGGACTGTTCCTGATGACGTTTATCTTCCAGAACTATGTCATCCCCTCCGGCTCCATGGAGAAGACGCTGCTGGTGGGCGACCACGTCTTCGTGGACCGCATCACGCTGGCGCCGCCGACCAAGTGGGCGCCCTTTATGCACTACCGCGACGTGCGCCGCGGCGACATCATCGTCTTCTTCAAGCCCAACCCGGAGACGCCCGACCTGGTGCTGGTCAAGCGCTGCATCGGCGTTCCGGGCGACAGGATCCACCTGCAGCAGGGCGTCGTCTACCTGAACGGCGTGGCGCAGAATGAGCCCTACGCGCAGCTTCCGACCAACGATGGCGACGCGGACAGCCGTTACCAGCCGGCGCGCGACGACTTCCCTTCTCTCGGCGTGCCGCCCGGCTCGACCGAAATGTGGGCGCAGGATGAGCCCTCGCACCTTGAAGGCCAGGACATCGTCGTGCCGCCGGGCAAGGTCTTCGCCATGGGCGACAACCGCGAGCACTCGCTCGACGGCCGGTTCTGGGGCTTCGTCCCGCGCGAAAACATCATGGGCCGCCCCCTGTTCAACTACTGGTCGTTCAAGACCACGGCGGATGAGGTCAACGAGCAGCAGGCGACACTCGGCTCGCGTATCGGATCGTTCTTCACCACCGCGCTCCACATCTTCGACAAGACGCGTTGGAGCCGGACGCTGCACCTGATCAAGTAGAGGCGGACGACGATGCGGGAGATGCAGGATCGGCGCCAGCCTTTGCCGCAAGAGCCGGTTCCCGATACGGATCCGAACCTGGAGATTGACCCCGAGGATCTGCAGCCGCGCGCCTGGGAGCCGCCGCCGCGCAGCCGCGTGCTGCTGGCCGCCGGCATCGTCCTCGTGCTTCTGCTGCTGGCGTTTCTGCCTCCGTACATCAGCGCCAACCGCTTCCGCCGCCGCATTGCGCAAAGCGTGAGCCAAAGCCTGGGCCGCCCGGTACACATGGATTCGGTCACGCTGAACATGCTTCCGCTGCCCGGGTTCACGCTTGAAAATTTCGTCGTCAGCGAAGATCCCGCGTTCGGCTCTGAACCCGTGATCCAGGCGCGCTCCGTGCAGCGTCACCCTGCGCGTGCGCTCGCTGTGGCGGCGGCAGGTGGAGTTCTCGCGCATCTCGCTCACCGAACCCAGCGTCAACCTCGTTCACAGCGCCGACGGCCGCTGGAACATCGAAAGCATTCTGCTCCAGGCTTCGCGGCTCCAGGTCGCGCCGACGGCGCAGAAGGGCGCGGGCGCAGCGCCACGCTTCCCCTACATCGAAGCCACGGGCGCTCGCGTCAACGTGAAAATGGGCCTGGAAAAGATGCCGCTTGCCTTTACCGAGGCCGACTTCGCGCTGTGGCTGCCGCAGCCCGAGCAGTGGCGCCTGCGCCTGGAAGGCCGTCCCACGCGCACCGACACGGCCGCCACCGACACCGGCATCGTGCAGGTGCAGGGAACGCTCGGCAAGGCCACGCAGCGCAAGGACATTCCCGTCGACCTTTCGGCCGAGTGGCGAACGGCTCCGCTGGGCGGCGTCAGCTGGGTGCTGCTGGCGCGCGACGCCGGCCTGCGCGGTGACCTGCTGCTGCGCGCCAGCGTTCACGGCACGCTTGGCGATAACCAGGTGGTCAGCCGGGTGGATCTTGCCGGCCTCCGCCGTGCCGACTTCGTGCCTCGCCATGCACTGGACGTGGAAGTAAGTTGCCGCGCCCACAGCACCGGCGTCTTCCACCAACTGGACCACATCCGCTGCGGCTGGCCGTCGGAGGTGCTGCTCAACGCGTCGGCTCCTGGCCTGACGCTTGCCGGCGAGCTGAACGACACGGAACATCCGCGCGACATCTCCGCCGAGGCCACCTATCACGACGTGGCCGCCAACCGCCTGCTCGACGTGCTGCGTGTGCTTAGCCAACGGGTTTCGCCAAATCTGACGCTCGGCGGCAACGCCTCCGGCCACGTCACCTGCTGCGCCGGCGCGGGCGGCAGCATGGCGCAGGCAGCTTCGGGAACCGCCGTTATCTCACGCGCCAAGCTTTCGCTGGGCGAAGGCCTGCCATTCGTCAGCGAGGACATCATCCTGACGGGAGCCGCCGGCCAGGTCGTCCTGCAGCCTGTGGCGCTTGACCTGGGCGCACCGCAACCGGCGGAGCTCGACGGCAGCCTGGACGCCCGCGGCTATACGCTGCACCTCACGGGGGCCGCGCTGCGTCCGCGGCTCGACCAGCTTGCCGCCGCTCTGCCGCAGTTCGGCGACGGCCTGGCGCAGGCGCTGCCGCCCGCCGCGGACGAGGACGCGTCGACACCGCTCCGGCTCAGCCTTACCGCCACCCACTTCTGGTCGGCAGGCCCGTTTGGGGGCCAGCTTGCGGCGCCAGTCGGGTGTCCAGCCGGCCGGCCAGGTCTGGACCTCCTCCGCCGCACACCCTACCCCTCCCCGCCGGCCTGCGCGCCACCGATAAAGCCTGCCCCGGGGCCGCCGTTACTGTGCGCCGGGCATCAACGCCCGACAACGAGAATGCTGAAGCTGTCCGGCAGCACGGGAGGCCGCCCCGTCGCCGGTTTGGGGCCATACTGCGCGGTCGCAAAGAAGATTCTGTCCGTCGCCGGATCGTACGCCATCGTGCGCGCGCCCTTCTCGGTCGGGAGTGTCTCCAGCACCTTGTACCCGTGCGCCGCGTCGACCACGGTCAGCGTGCCGCCACCGTTCGAGCTGAACGCCAGCTGATCCTTCGTCGCTGAACCCCGCAGCATCCGGGCCTTCTCCAATCGCCGGCGAGGCCAGCTGCTTGCCCGAATCCGCGTCCACCACCGCCATCTTGTTGCCGTCACACACCGCAAACAGTCGCCGATGCGCGCCGTCGAGCGCCAGGCCCGAAGGCGACTCGCAGTTATCGAGCTTCCACGTCGCCACCGCCGTCTTGGCCTTCGCATCCAGCCGAACAATCGAGTTCTTCGTCTCGATATTCACGTACACCGATCCCTTGCCATCCGCTGCCGGAAACTCCGGCTTGCCCGGCAGCGCGATGGTGGCTACCACCTTGTTCGAGGCCGCGTCGATCACGGTCGCGTTGTTGCTTTTGCCGTTGAACGCCCACACCGTCTTCGTCGCCGGGTCGAACACGATGCCGTCGGGATTGGTGCCGGCGGGGATCGTCGTCACGCGTCGAAAAGTTGTGCCGGTCGAATACCAGCACATCATTGCCGCCGCCGTCGGAGATGTAGCCGTACTTGCCATCCGTATCCAGCGCGATGCCGTGCGTTCCCTTCATGCCCGTGATCGCCCCGGCCGGCTTGCCTGTTTTGGTGTCGACGATCTCCACTCGCGGGCCGTGCGTGACGTAGAGCAGGTGGTTGGCAGAGTCGGCCAGCAGGTAGTCCCACCCGCCCGTGCCGCCGATCTTCCAGTGGTCGATGACCTTGTACGGAGACTGCGCGGCGGCAGCTCCGCACATTGTGGCAAAGCTGAGCGCCGCAACGGCGCAACGGGCAAACTGCGAAGCGAAACGGACCATTCGTGTTCTCCGGAAACGTGAGGCTCTTGAAGTCAGGTTACAGAGGAGAATGCCGCGTCAGCCTTAAGCTCTGCTGAAGATGCGGCATCCGAGGTCAACATCACGGGCAGCACAACGCGGACGCTGGTCTCAGCCCCCGGCCTGCTCGTGATGGCAATCGTCCCTTGCGCCCGGTCCACAATTGCCTTGCAGATGGCGAGCCCCAGGCCCGCGCCGCCGTGCGCCCGGCTGCGCGCCGCATCCGCGCGAAAGAAGCGCTCAAATACATGCGGCAGAGCCTCGGCCGGAATTCCAGGCCCGCGATTGACGATGAGCAGCTCCAGCGCGCCTCCCTGCTCCAGGACTCGCACCTGCACCGCCGTGCCTGCGTCGCTGTGCTGGATCGCGTTCAGCAGCAGGTTCGAGACGAGCGAATCCGCATCCGCCCAGGGCATCGCGACCTCGAATGCAGCCTCTGCCGCCTGCACCGTCAGCGTGGTCTGCCGCTGCTCCGCGGCCGCTCGCAGACGTTCGGCCACGGCTCGCAGCACCTCCCCGAAGTCAACCACCTCCGCAGCCTCGACCGGCGCCTCCTCGATCCGGGCGAGCGCCAGCATGCGTGCAGTCAGGTCCTCCATGCGCCCGGTATCCGCCAGGAGCCCATCCAGGCTGCGGCGGTATTCCTCCGGCGTTCGTTCCCGCAGCGAAAGCAGTTGCAGGCTGGATTTGATCACCGCGACCGAAGTCTTCAGCTCGTGCGCGGCGTCGCCCGTGAACCGGCGCTGCCGTTCAAACGATCCTCGCAGGCCATCGAGCAGCTTCTCGATCGATCGGGCGATCGGCGCCAGTTCCCGGGTTTCGAGCGCCTCGGCCGGCGGGGTGAACTCCCAGGACGCGGCGGAAACCCGCTCCGCACGGGCGGCCAGCTCTCGCAGCGGCGAAAGCCAGCGGCGGAGAAACCAGGCAATCATGAATCCGGTGAGCAAAAGAAAGAGCGCGCTGGCCAAGATGTAGAAGCGCACCGCCTCCATGATCTCGTGCCATAGATGACTGGTGGGCGCGGCGTAGAAGATCGTGACCGGGCGGCGGAATCCGCCGTTTTCCTCGCGGTCGATGACGCGCATCCCGGGCTGGCGGAGCGCGCGGAAGTGACGCCCGTGCAGCATCAGATCCCACACGCCGTTCTCTCCGTGACGCATCAGCGCCTGGACGTCGTCGGCTGGCGCGTTCGGCGTCGCGCCGATGATGCGCCCGTTTTCCATCAGCACGACGTAGAGATCTCCCGGCGGCAGCGCGAGCTCGCCGGGGTCGACCACCACGTTGTCCTCGGGGTCTTCCGCATCGCGCACCGCTCCCAGCACGGAGTCGGCACGGCCGCGCAGCATCACGTCGAAGGCATGCAGCCGTCCCCTGCGCTCGTGCAGCACGGCGGCGCCGGAGAAGCAGACGGCGCACACAAGCTCGGCCAGCAGCACGCCCACCACCAGGCGGCGCGTCAGCGAGCGTGTCCGAGGCTCCGCCATCATGCGCCCTCGCTCGTGTTCAGCCGGTAGCCGCGGCCCCGGATCGTCTCCACCATGGCGAGTTCGCTCGAGCTGCGCAACTTCTTTCGCAGGTTCGAGACGTGCGCCTCGATGACGTTCGAGTGGTGCTCCCAGCGAAAGTCGTACAGGTGCTCCAGCAGCTCGCGCTTGGAGACGATCGCCCGCGGACGAAACATCAGGTATTCGAGGATGCGGTACTCGGTCGGCGACAGGTCCACCAGTTGGCCGTCGCCGTGCACCGTCTGCTCCACCGAGTGCAGGCGCAGGCGGCCGACCTGCAGCACCGGCTGCGCGACCCCTTTGCCGCGACGGATCAGCGCCTTCGCCCGCGCAAGCAGCTCGCCCAGGTCGAATGGCTTGGTCAGGTAGTCGTCCGCCCCCGCGTTCAGAAGCTCCACGATGTGCGCCCGCTCATCGCGCGCCGTCAGGATCAGGATGGGCGTCGCATCGCCGCGGCTGCGCGTCTTGCGCACGATCCCCAGCCCGTCGATGCCCGGCAGCATCAGGTCCAGGATCAGGAGGTCGTAGTGTCCGTCTTCGAGCAGCGAGATCCCGTCGCACCCGTCGTAGGCACAGTCCACCGCGAACCCCGAGGCCTCGCGCATCGCCGCCGCGATGTTCTCCGCCAGCCGCACCTCGTCGTCGATGATAAGAACACGCATCGTTTTCAGCTTCCGTTTTAGCACGCCCACCCTGAGCCAAACCTTAAGGCTCCGCCACACAGCTTGCTTGGGATAACCAACATTTCCCCGGGCAAGCATCGGACGGTCTGGCTGAACGGCACGGCATTCGGCTAAGCCCCGGACAGCTTCGCTTAAGGGCACGGCTTCGGCCCAAGCCCCGGAGTCTCGCTTAAGGGCACGGCTTCGGCCCATGCCCCGGGGCAGTCTCGCTTAACGGCACGGCGTCGGCCCAAGCCCCGGAGTCTCGCTGAAGGGCACAGCTTCGGGCTAAGCCCCGGGCAGTCTCGCTTAAGGGCACGGCTTCAGCCGTGCCGTTCGAACGTGCGGGGAAACGGGGCTTCAGCCCCTGAGGTACGCTTCGTCCCGTGAACAGCCGCAAGCGCACCTCAGCGGCTGAAGCCGCTCCTTCTATGCAGCGTTCATGGCACGGCTGAAGCCGTGCCCTTAAGCAAGACAACTCGGCCCCTCTGGAGCCACCCCGCAAGCCGTGCCTCAAGCCAACTGCGACGTTGAAGATCATCTTCAGCAGGTATCTGGAGCCACCCCGCAAGCCGTGCTTCAAGCCAACGCGAGCCGTGCCCTTGAGTTGAATGCTTCCTTCAAACTACACGCACGCAGCGCCAGAAAACCCTCCGCCTGAGCCGGTTTTGTGCGAACATAAGCCGCAGATGCCCGTCAAAGCCGGAGCAACCCCCACCACAGCGCTGGAATCGCCGGGCCATGGCCTGGAGCGGCAGCTTGGTCTGCGCGACCTCGTCCTCACGCAGATCCTCTGCGTCGTCGGCAGCGCATGGGTCGGCATCGCCGCCGGCCTCGGACGCGCGCAGGCCGTCGTCTGGCTCTGCGCCATGGCGCTCTTCTACCTGCCCATGGCGGTCTCCGTCTTCTACCTCAACCGCGAGATGCCGCTCGAAGGCGGCCTCTACGTCTGGGCCCGCGCAGCCTTCGGCGACCGCATCGGCTTCCTCACCGCCTGGAACCTCTGGGCCTACGGCCTCATGCACCTGCGCCACCATCCTCTACGCCATCCCCACCGAGATTCAGCTACCTCATCGGCCCGCGCGCCGCCTGGCTCCCCGAGCACCATCTCGCCTCGCTCGCCATCATCGCGCTTGTGCTCGCCGCACTTACGCTCGCCGCGCTGCGCGGCCTTGCCCTCGGCAAGTGGATCCACAACGTCAGCGGGTCCGCCATGCTGCTCGTCTTCGCGCTGCTTATCGTCACGCCCTTCTGGGCGATGCTGCACCACCAGCCCCTGCACTACGCGCCCCTCGCGCTCGC
The DNA here is from genome assembly GCA_963744015.1 of uncultured Gammaproteobacteria bacterium. GTDB lineage: Bacteria > Acidobacteriota > Terriglobia > Terriglobales > Acidobacteriaceae > Edaphobacter. The sequence continues at coordinate 172,993 of CAVUSA010000004.1, read as the reverse complement.
CCTGCCGCGCCGCGACATGTACTCGCTCGCCCTGATCGGCCAGATGTTCGGCGCGCTCTGCGGCCTCGAATACATCGCCATCCTGGCCGGCGAAGCCAAGGCGCCCAGCCGCAACATCGGGCTGTCGGTGCTCATCTCGTCGCCGATCATCTGCGCCATGTTCATGCTCGGCACCGGCTCCGTGCTCGCCTTCCACGAGTTCCACACCGGCACGAAGATCGACTTCATCGCGCCCATCCCGCAGACCCTGCGCTTCGCCTTCGGCAACACCGGCTTCGGCAATCTCGTCGCCGTGGCCGCCATCCTGCTGGTGCAGATGCGCCTGCTCGGCGCCACCAGCTACATCTTCACCGGCGTCACGCGTCTGCCGATGACCGCCGGCTGGGACCACCTCATCCCGCCCTGGTTCGCGCGTCTCTCCCCCCGCAAGGTCCCCGTCAACTCCATTCTCGCCAGCTCCGGCATTGTGGCCGCACTGCTCTTGCTCGGCAATCTCGGCGTCAAGGCGGCCGAGGCCTTCCAGGTGCTGCTGCAATCCTCAATCGAGTTCTACGCCCTCGCCTACCTGGCGATGTTCGCCATCCCGATTGTCGGCGCAACGGTGCTGCGCCGGAGGCTGCCGCGCTGGGTCGCCTGGACCTCCGCCGTGGGCTTCCTGTTCAGCGTCTTCAGCTTCGTCCTGACGGCGTATCCCTATGTCGACGTAGTCGACAAGCGGGCCTACGCGGCCAAGATCCTCGGCGCAACGCTCCTGACCAACCTCATCGGCATCGTCTTCTACCGCGCCCGCCGCGCGATCCCGGTGGCGCCCGTCGCGGCGCAGCCCGGCGACGCCTTCGCGCCGGTGGAAGCCGAATCCCACAGCTAACCACACACGCAGTGTTCGTCATTCTGGCGCAGTCAGCATCTCCGTCGTTGTCTTTCGGATCCGCAACCCACCTGCAGGAAAGCCACACCCAGAACCAGCCGCTTAAAGAGGAAACGCCCGGACCTCGCGCATTCAGCGAGGTCAACGGGCGGTGATGCAGCCCTCCCCAGAACTGCCCACCGCCTAACCCTAAGGGGTCAGTGCAGAGGTGTAAAGGGTATCTTTTTCACTCTCTGGTAATAGTTACCGGGTTTCGGACACAGTAACCGTCGCGCCGCCGGCGATGCTGGTCTCCAGAATCTCCAGCTTCTCTTCCCCTGCCGCGCCGCGAATCGCCTGTACCAGCGCGGCCGCGGAGACTTTCGGGTCGGCCAGCAGAAGCACCGAAGGCCCGGCGCCGCTCAAGGTCACCGAGTAGATCCCGCCCACGCCCGCCAGCGGAAGAAGCCGCGGAAGCAGCGGACAGACCTCACTCCGGTACGGCTGATGCATGCGGTCGCGCGTCCCGGCCGCAAGCAAATCGGGTCGATCCTGTGCAAAAGCCGCCATCAGCAGCGCCGTCGCCTGCACGTTCGCGACTGCGTCGGCGCGCGTGTAGCTTTCCGGCAGCAGCGCCCTCGCCTTCGAGGTCGCCAGACCCTCGCCCGGCAGCGCGAGCAGCAGACGCCAGCCCAGCGCGCAGCCGAAGCTCGCAGCGGTCAGTCGCCCCTGCTGCATGGAGGAAGCCGTCAGCCCGCCGAAGAAACACGCCGCCACATTGTCCGGATGTCCTTCGCGCCGGCACGCCTCCGCCGCGGCCTCCTCCGGCGACATCCCCAGCCGGCCAAAATGATTCGCCAGGAAAACTCCCGCCAGCAGCGCCGCCGCACTCGACCCGCAGCCCATCCCCAGAGGAATTTCGTTCGCGATCTCCAGCCGGAGCGGAGGTCCCTCCCGCGCCAGGTCGCGATACGTCTCAAGCATCAGGTTCCGCTCGAGCGCACCCACCACATCGGCATTGCGGCCCGTGGCCGACACCGAGAAAGCATCGCTCGCGCGCCCCTCCACTGTCAGCCAAAGCCCCATGGCCAGCCCCAGAGCGTCGAACCCCGGCCCCAGGTTCGCCGACGTGGCGGGCAGCTCTAATCGCAGATCACCGATCCCACTCCCACCCAAGGCGCTAATGGGGCGTCACCTCGTGATCCGTCAGGTAGCTGTTCAGCGCCGCGCTCGCATTCGCCGTGCGCTCCGCCTCCGGCCAGGTGCCGTTCCACAACACGGTGCCGCCGGGGAGCGTCAACGTCTTCTGGCGCGCGCCGATCGTCACCAGCAGCGTCGTCTGCCAGGCCTTTGACTCGATCTCAAACGCCGACGCGGTCTTCGGCTCCCGCAGCAGGTTGATCTCCGTGCCTTCATGCGCAATCGCACGACTCTCCGCATCGCCCTTCAGTTTGTCGGGGTCGATACGCACTGTCAGCAGCAGCCCGTCGGGCGATGCCTTCGCCGAGCGCGTTCCTTCGCCCTCCGGCACGTTCGCCGTGTCGCCAAAGGCCACGATGACGCCGTTATCCACGCCCGGAGCGCCATAGGCCGCGATGGCGGCGTCGATCTGGGTGACCGGGTCGCTTCCTTTGGGGAAGGCCTCCTCGGCTTTTTTGGTCAGACCCATGTAGTCTTTGCCGTTCCCGCCGGCGTTGTCGTCAGGGACCTTGGGTGCCTTCGAGAAATCGATCTCCTTGGCGGAAACGTCGCTCACCGATGCAATGACCAGCCGCGTCATGTACTGGTTCATGTTGCCGAAGCCGTCGAGCCCTGTGATCTTGCCCGAAGCATCCCGCACCAGCCCCGGGTTCTCGGTTCCGTCCACGCGGCCGACCAGCGTGGCTGTCACGTCGTTCTTCACGCACCCGAGGCACATGCCGGGCGTCTTCGGCTTCTGCGAGAGCAGGTTGTCGAAGGTCTGAAAGTCCTTGCCGGTGTCGAGCGTGACCGCCGGCCGCGCCGTCCCGGGCGTTCCGGTCGAACCCGCCGCAAGCTGCAGCGTCAACACCGCCGCCGGCCCGGACTTCGCCTTCGTCCCGGTGGGGTATGCCAGCCACAGCACGCTGTTGCACGACTCCCCGCGCATGACGAAGGAGTCGAAGCCGACCTGCACGACACCCTTGACGCGCACCGTCTTGCCGTCGAACTGCTTCGGGTGGTTTGCCACATCACACACCGTCGCATCCACCGCCTGCGCCCGGCCCGCTGCTGCCATTGCAACCGCCGCACCTGCCGCCGCCGCCCACCGCACCCATTCACTCCGCATGATAAATCCAACCCCCAAAAAATAGTTGCGAACTTTCCCGTTACAGAGTTTACTATCGATGTACCACAGCTCAATTCCACCCCGGCCGAACCCTTGATTCAACCCATGCTCGAGCTCCTGACCCCGGTTTCCCAGGCTCCGTTAGTCCCGATGCAAGGCGCCATTTCGGCGCTATGGCAACGTAATCAGCCGCAAATGCTGGCACGCCTGGCGCTGCTCGACCGCGCCGCCGCCGGTACGCTTACCCCCGCGCTGCGTGCCGAGGCGATCGCCATCGCGCATAACCTCTCGGGCTCGCTGGGCATGTTCGGCTTTCACGAGGGCACCCGCCTGGCGCGCGAGCTCGAACTGCACCTCGAATCCCCCCAGCCGTACGCTGAGGTGCTCGCGGAGCTCTCCCGCCAGCTTCGCCTCTCCCTTTTCCCCGCCTAGGTCAACGGAACCAACCCATTCCTCAAAGGCTGTCATCCTTCGCCACAGGCGGAGGATCTGCTTTTCCGGCCCTTACCGTTTCCCGACCGCAAGCTGCTGCATCTCCGACCCCGCAAGCAGGTACGCGCCCACGCCCTTGGCGTCGTTGTCGCCGGTCGCCTCGCCGACGTAGTAGTCGAATGTGCCCGACCGATACGGTTTGCCACCCAGCCCCGCCGCCTTCACCGTGCCGGTCAGCGTTACCGTGCCGTCCGGGTTCGCGGTAATGAAGTGCTTCTGGATGCCCTCCCAGCCCTTGCGCGCGTTCAACTCATAGCTGTGCGGCAGGTAGCCCAGGCGAACGCCCTTCGCCGCGGCATAGACAAACATGCAGCTCGCGGAGGCTTCCTCGAAGTTTCCCTTCTGCAGCCCCCGGTTCATCACCTGCCACCAAAGGCCGTCGGGCTCCTGATACTTCACCACGGCAGCCATGACCTTGTTCAGAATGTCCACCAGCTTTGCCCGCCCCGGGTTCGCCTTCGGCATGGAGTCGAGCACATCGACCAGCGCCATGCAGTACCAGCCGAGCGCGCGGCCCCACACCTCCGGGCTCAGGCCCGTCTGCTTGTCCGCCCACGGCATCTGCTTCGATTCATCCCACCCATGCTTCAGCAGGCCGGTCGCCGGATCGCGCATATGGTCGTACATCAGCACAAACTGCTTCGTGATGTCGTCGAAGTCCGCCGGCTGGAACCGGGCTGCGTACATCGCGCGGAAAGGCTCGGCCATGTAGGCCCCGTCGAGCCACATCTGGTTGGGGTAGATCTGCTTGTGCCAGTAGCCTCCGCTGGCCCCGCGCGGCTGCTGTGCGAGCTGCTCTTCGAGGAACTTCGCCGCCTTCCGGTAGCGCTCGTCGTGCGTCTCGTTGTAAACAACCATCACCGCGCGCCCCAGCTCGATCCAGTCCAGCTGGTGCTCTTCTCCGCCGAAGGGCTTGCCCGCCGCGTTCATCTGGATGCTGCCATCCGGCTTGACGTACTTGTCTACCGCCGTTTTCACGTAGCGGAACTCGTCGGCATTGTGCGTCACGCGCCACTCCGCGGTCAGCCCGTCCAGCAGCACACCCTCTTCGTAACCCCACTGCCCGGGCGACTTGGTTGTCAGCACCGACCCGTTCGGCCAGGCCTTCATCACGCTTGCCGCCATCGCCTCGGTGGCCTGGCGCGCCGATCCATCGCCGCCCTGCGCCAATGCCGTCCCGCACACCAGCAATCCCACCCAAACCACATGTCGCATCGCCGAACTCCAATCCCGACCAGCATAGCCCATCTCCCACCTTCCACTGCGCTTTGTCATTCCGAGCACCGCGAGGAACCTGCTTCTCGGAGCCACCCCTGCTCTCCGGGTTAAGGCCTTCCCGGACGCGATGAGGTTCCAGAACAAAACACTGTCCTGTGAGTGCGCCGAAATGCGTGCGCCGAAATACGCATACTGAGATTCTTCGCTGCGCTCAGAATGACGTGGGACCACGGCTACAAGGGCCAGAAGGCCCGCCCGCATCCCAGCCCAGGGCGAAGCCCCCGGGGGGAATCGCGGCAGGAGTCTGAGGGCTGAAGGCCCGACCTAAACCCCGCCAGACAATCGACCACACGCGCGGACCGCGGCACGGCCAGACCGCGAATCTCTGCCTGCGGTGCGACCCGAAGCGAATCCCTCAACTTGACAAAGCCCGGGTCCGAAACACCCTATCCGCGCGATACCCCAGACTCGGGGTCCAAACCTAACCGATGTGTTTTCCGGAATTTACATACTCTGAGGGGGAGGGGGAGGTATACCTCAATTGCAGCTCAAAGCCGTCCACACTGCGCTCGGATTCGCATCCGGATGCGCGATGCTCACATCCACAAATCCGCCCGCGGGAATCGCCACGTTGCCCGTCGCGGTGCAGCTTTGGCCCTGCGCAACCTGGCAGCTCAGCGCGGAATCCGTCATCGCGCCGGGCGTTCCGGTCCGCAGCGTCACCGTGATGGTCGCGGCCTGCTGGGAGAACGCCACCAGCTTTGTCGCCGAGCAGCCGTTCGGCACCCACGTCAGCACCGCCTGCGTCTCTGTCGCCGCCTGATTCGTGTTGTTCACCGAATAGAACGCTGCGTTGTAGGAGACCGCGTGATACATCGTCTGGAACGGTATCCCACTCGTTCCCGCGCCGCCTGAGCCTCCGCTTCCGCCTGTTCCCGCCGCGCCCTGCGGAATGGTGAAGTTGAGCACCGCCGCCTGCGCCGTCCCGCTGTTCGTGACGCTTGCCGCCGAGCCTGCCGCGCCCGTTGTCACCGTCCCGACGGCGACCGTCGCCGCCGCACCCGCCGCGCCGGTCGGACCCGCGCCGCCGGCTGCGGCGAGCAACGCCCAGGTGCTCGGGTCGGTATCTGGCTGCACATGGTTGTTCGCCGCCTGCGCCAGGTAGGTCGAGCCGTTGTACGTCACGGCGTCGTTGGCGGCGTAGCCGCTGGCCTGCGTCCAGCCTCCGCGGAACGTCAGCCCGGCTGCGCCCGTTGCGCCCTGCGGCCCGGCCACGCCTGCAGGTCCAGCGGGACCTGCGGGTCCGGCAACGCCCGCCGCACCGGCAACTCCCGCCGGTCCAGCGGCGCCCTGCGCTGCCAGCAGACTCCACGCCGCGGGCGTCTGGTCCGGTGCGTTGCCGTGGTTCGCGGCCAGTAGCGAGATATAGCTGGAGCCGTTGTAGGTCACCGCATCGTTCAGCCCGTAGTTCGCCGCCGACGCGTAAGCGCCCTGGTACACGAGGCCGGCGGATCCGTTCGCACCGGCCGCGCCTGCGGGTCCGGCCGGACCCTGTGGACCCGCTGGTCCAGCCGAGCCAGGAGCGCCGTCTCGTCCGTTTGTGCCCGCCGCGCCTGCGGTGCCTGGACTGCCCTGCGCGGCGAGCAGGCTCCAGAAAGCGGGTGAGGCGTCGGGTGCGTTGCCGGTGTTGGCGGCAGCCAGCGAGATGTAGCTGGAACCCTGCCAGACGACCGCGTCGTTCAGGCCATAGTTGGTATTGGAGTTGTAGGCGCCGCGAAAGGCGAGCCCCGCGATGCCCGTCGCTCCTGTCGGTCCAGTCGGACCGGCGGGACCCGCGGGCCCAATCAGACCCGCCGGGCCCGCGGGGCCGATGGGTCCGCTTGCGCCGGTGAGGCCTGTAGCGCCGGTTGGTCCGGGGTAGCCTGTCGGTCCCTGTAGCCCGGTGGGGCCAGCCGGACCCTGGGGGCCAACGGCTCCGGCCTGCGCCAGCAGCGACCAGGAAAGCGGGGAGACATCCGGCTGCCGGCCCTGGTTCGCGGCGACGGCGATGTAGCTTGATCCCGCATAGCTCACCGCCGCGCCGACGCTGTAGGCGGACGAGCGGCGAGCCACGCCCGGCGAACGCAACGGGCGGACCCTGCGGCCCGGCGGGACCAGTCGCGCCGGCTGCTCCGGGCGTTCCGGTGGCGCCTGCCGGCCCGGGGAGTCCTGCAGTGCCGGCGGGACCTTGCGCGGCCAGCACGGACCAGTACGCGGGGCTCACATCCGGCGTGTTGCCGTGGTTGGCGGCGAGGAGCGACACGTAGCTCGAACCCTGGAAGCTGACAGCGTCGCCGGCAGCATAGCTGTTGCTGGAGGAGTAGACGCCGACGAAGTTGACACCGGGACCCGGTGCGCCCTGTGGCCCGGTGGGGCCGGTGACTCCGGCCGGGCCTTGCGGGCCAGCGGGACCGGCGGGCCCGGACACACCCGCAGGGCCGGTTGCTCCGGCGGGCCCGATGGCTCCCGCGAGGGCGAAGAGCGCCCACTGTTGCGGGCTCTGGTCGGGTGTGTTGCCGTGGTTAGAGTCCGCCAGCGAGACGTAGCCCGAGCCATTCCACGAGACGGCCTGGCCGAGGCTGTAGTTGGTCGTGGCGGAGTACGGCCCCTGCATGGACATGCCGACCGGGCCGGCAGGACCTTGTGGTCCTTGTGGTCCGCTGAGCCCCTGCGGGCCGGTGGCGCCGGTGAGGCCCTGCGCTCCGGCGGTTCCGGCGGGGCCTTGCGGGCCCGCGTCGCCACGCTGGCCGGGCTGGCCGGGAAGCCCCTGCAGACCCTGCGCGCCGGTGTCGCCGACATTGCCTTTTTGCGCCAGCACGGCCCAGAACGCGGGCGAGAGGTCCGGCTGGTGGCCGATGTTGGCAGACAGGGCGATGTAGCTGGAGCCACCAAAGGCGACGGCAGCGCCGACGCTGTAGTTCGCATCTACGAGCCAGGCTCCGGCAAAGGCGACGGGCGGACCTTGCGGTCCGGCGGGGCCAGTTGCGCCTGCTGTGCCCGCTGGGCCTGCGGGGCCCGGTGCGCCGGTGGCCCCGGCGGGGCCGGCGATGCCCTGCGCAGCCAACACGGCCCAGTAGCTCGGGCTGACGCCTGGAGTGTTGCCGTGATTTCCGGGCACCAGCGAGACGTAGGTCGTGCCGTTGAAGCTGGCGGCATCGGCGACCGCGTAGTTGGTGCTGGAGGAGTAGTCACCGGTGTAGGTGAGGCCCGCGGGACCTTGCGCACCCTGCGGACCCACGGGTCCTTGCGCGCCGATCGGTCCTTGGGCGCCGGTGGGACCGGCAGGGCCGGTAAGGCCCGCGGGGCCGGTGTCGCCGGGAGATCCGGGTGTTCCGGCGAGCGCGAAGAGCGCCCACTGTTGCGGGCTCTGGTCGGGCGTGTTGCCGTGGTTGGAGTTGATCAGCGAGACGTAGCCTGAGCCTTGCCAGGAGACGCCCTGGCCGAGGCTGTAGTTCGCCGTCGAAGAGTATGGCCCCTGCATGGAAAGCCCGACCGGGCCGGCCGGACCTTGGGGGCCTTGCGGTCCGCTAAGACCCTGCGGGCCGGCCGCACCGGTGAGGCCTTGCGCACCGGCGGTTCCGGCGATGCCCTGCGGGCCCTGATCGCCGCGTTCACCGGGAGGTCCGGTGGCTCCGATGGGGCCTGTGGGTCCGGGAGCGCCGGTCGCGCCGGCGGGCCCTGCAGGGCCGGCGGGACCTTGCGCGGTCAGGATTCCCCACTGCTGCGGGCTGAAGCTGGGCGTGTTGCCATGGTTGGCGGAGATCAGGGAGGCATAGCTAGAGCCTTGCCACAGAACCACGTCACCCAGCGCGTAGTTCGCCGCGGAGGCATACGCTCCCTGGTAAACCAGGCCGGGAGAGCCTTGCGCGCCGGTAGCTCCGGTGGGGCCGGGCAAGCCTGTCGGGCCGGCGGGGCCTTGAGAACCAGAGGGTCCCTGCGGGCCGGTGGGTCCGGTGGGTCCGGTCGCGCCGGTGGTGCCGACGCCGGCAGCGGCGAGGAGGGTCCAGGCTCCGGGCACCTGGCCCGGGGTGTTGCCGTGATTCGAGGAGAGGAGCGAGATGTAGCTCGAGCCCTGCCAGGAGACGACGTCGTTCAGGCCATAGTTGACGCTGGAGGCGTATGGGCCTTCGAAGCCAAGGCCGGGGAGACCCTGGGATCCGGCTGGGCCTTGCGGGCCGGCTGCTCCGGCTGGGCCAGCGGGACCGGCGACTCCCTGCGGACCCTGCGGCCGGCTGGACCGGCAGGGCCGGTGGCGCCGGCTGGGCCTGGTGCGCCGTTAGCCCCGGCGACTCCTGCTGGACCGGCGGGGCCTTGCGGACCGGCGGGGCCTTGCGAGACCAGGGTGACGTCGAGCTCGGCGGGGTGCGCGGTGAGGTCGTTTTCCTTGCTGTCGAAGGCGACGACGGCGGAGGAAGAGGTGAGCGCGACGCCGAAGTTGGTGGCCGGAGCCGAGACCCAGCCCTGCACCAGCGCCGTGACGTCAAGGGCGATGAAGGCGCCGGCCTGCGTGACCGGGAAGCTGCCGGTGAGCGGCTTGAAGCGCGGGCAGACTCTGGAAGGTGACGCCGTACTCGCTCCAGGCGGCGGAAAGCGGCTGCACGCTGACCACACCGGGGGTATCGACCCGGTTGCTATAGACGCGCAGGACGGCGCGGGCGATCTGGGCGGAGGTGGTACCGGCGGGCAGAAGGCTGAGATCGAACTGGAGAAGGCCGGTGTAGCCGCCGCCTACGTTGATGTTGGAGATGGCGCCGCTGTTGACGGCGGGCAGTGCGGCATTGACGTGGGTGTCGGCGGCGAGCGTGGCCTGCGCGTGGAGGCGTGCACCGGCGAGGATCAGCACAAAGATCGCCAGCAGCCCTGACCATCGTCTCCGGGGAGGCCCACCCCGGGTGTCGCTCTTCATGGAATCTCCGCCAACGTTTGCTGCTCTGCGATTCGCGTTGTTCCGGATACACACCGCTGCCCGGAAGGTATTCCACACCTGCTGCTGTTGGGAACGCCTTCATTTAAGCGCAAGAGCGGGGTCCACGGCAAGCATTTTCGACGCGGAGCCGGAACCTGGTCACGGGGGCGGGCGGCATCGACTATCATCCAGAGAGCGATGGCTTCCAACGTACAAGATCTGCTGAAGTCCGGCGTCGCATTGACGGATGCTGCGCTGGAGCGCCTTCTGCCGGGGCCGGATGTGCCTCCGCACTCGATTCACCGCGCGATGCGGCACTCGACGTTTGCCGGCGGCAAGCGGCTGCGGCCGATCCTGTGCCTGGAGGCGGCGCGAATGGTCGCGGGCGGCACAACGCTGGACGGGCCGGCGGCCGAGCTGGGCGCGGCGCTCGAGATGATCCACACCTATTCGCTGGTGCATGACGATCTGCCGGCGCTCGATAACGACGACCTGCGCCGCGGACAGCCGACCTGCCATGTGGCGTTCGGAGAGGCGATCGCCATCCTGGCGGGCGATGCGCTGCAGACGCTGGCTTTCCACACGATGGCACGGCTGAAGGTACCGGCGGAGGCGCGGGTCAATGTCCTTGCGGAGGTGAGCGAGGCGGTGGCGACGGGCGTGGGGGCCGATTTGCCGGGAGGGCTCGCGCCGGGAATGATCGGCGGGCAGGTGATGGATATTGAAGGTGAAGGCCAGAAGCCCACGGCAGAGCTGGTGGAGCGGATTCACCGGGCGAAGACGGGCGCGCTGATTACGGTCGCGGTGGTTGCCGGAGGGTACCTGGCGGGTGCCGACTCGGAGACGATCGAGCGACTGCGCATCTTCGGGCAGAAGGCCGGGCTGGCGTTCCAGATTGTCGACGACGTGCTGGATATGACGCAGGATTCCGCGCAGCTGGGCAAGACCGCGGGCAAGGATGCGGCGAACGACAAGGCGACGTGGCCGGCAGTGTTCGGAGTTCCGCAATCGATCGAGGACGCGCGCCAATTGGTAGCGGATGCGTTCGCCGCGCTGGAGCCCTTTGGGGCGGCGGCCGAGCCGCTGAAGGCCCTGGCGACCTACCTGACCACGCGAACCAACTAGAACCGGTGGCGGCAGAATGGCATCTACAGACGCCCCGGGCGGCGCAGTGCTCGCGGATTTTCTCTTTACATTGGCTGACCACAAGGCTATAAACAGGGTGCCCTCGCGGCAGACCACTCCCCCCTCGATGCACCTCCTGAGCCAGAACCGGAGGTGCCGGTTCCCCTTCCCCGCCAAATGCACGTCCTTGGGCCGTTCAACGACAACTCGAGCTTTTTCGTCAGGAGAACTCCGTGTACACCACGCGCCGTCTGTTATGTTTCGTCTCTGCGATCGCCATGCTCTCCCCGGCCATTCGTTCGCATGCCCAGAAATACAATTCGATTGTCATCTTCGGAGATTCGCTCTCGGAGAACGGCAATGACGCCGCACTTTCTTACGCCAAGTACGGGATTCCGTTTCCCAGCCCGTATGGGGTAGCCATCGCGGGTCCGACGTCGGACTACACCTATGGCCGGTTTACGGATGGGCCGGATTCGACGCCCGCCAGCGTGAAGTACCAGGGCGTCTGGGTGGAGCAGTTGGCCGCCATGATGCCGCAGCATCCGGTCGTGCTGAACTCGCTCGCCGGCGGCCAGAACTATGCGTACGGCGGGGCGCTCACGACCAACGGCAGCACGGTGGTGACGTTCGATAATTATGCGATTACGGTGGAGGATGTCGGCCTGCAGATCAGCCAGTACCTGGCGACGAAGCCGAAGATCGACAACAAGACGCTGTTCATCGTGTGGGCCGGCACCAATGACCTGATCGGCGCGACTTCTCCGGCGCAGATTACGCAGGCCGCGCTGAATGAGGCGAGCAACGTACAGAGGCTGCTGGCGGCCGGCGCCACCCAGATTCTGGCTCCGAATCTTCCGGCGCTGGGTCTGGTTCCCGAGGTAGCCGCGGGCGGCCCGGTGGCGGTGGCGCAGGCGAACGCGGCGACGGCACTCTTCAACGGAACCCTGGCCGCGTCGCTGGATGTTCTTGACTTCGTGTACAAGACGAAGAACACCAGCATCTTCCGCCTGGATGTGTTCACGCTGTTCAACAGCGCCGTTGCAGATCCTGCCGCGTTCGGGCTAACGAACGTCACGACGCCCTCGCAGGAGACGCCGGTGAACCCGGACACGTATCTCTTCTGGGACGACCTGCACCCGACCACCAAGGGGCACAACCTGCTCGCGATGGCGGCGGAACTGCTGATCGAACCGAATGTGTGCCAAACGAACTCGCACCCGTCGTTCTGCCCAACCGGGCACTGAGACCTTTGCGCTAACGAGAAATCCCGGCGAACCGCCGGGATTTTTCGTTTCAGGTGGCAATCAGGTTCAGGCCGGGTATTCGGCGTCGGTGACGGGGCGGCCCCAGGTGACGGGCGAGCCAGTATCGTCGGCTTCCTGGATCGCCATGTGGACCATGGTGTGGCCGGCCTCGGCTCCGTGCCAGTGGTTTTCGCCCGGGGCGATGACGACCACGTCGCCCGGGCGGATGGCCTGCGCGGGCTCGCCTTCCTTCTGCGCCCAGCCGAGGCCGGTGAGCACATACAGCACCTGGCCGAGCGGGTGGGTGTGCCAGTGCGTGCGCGCGCCGGGCGTGAAGGTGACCAGCGCGGCGGCGCGCCGGGCCGGGGGCGCCGTGTCGACGACGGTGTCGACGAAGACGGTGCCGGTGAACCAGGTGTCGGGACCGCGGCGGCAGGGGCGTTGGGCGTTCGTGAGGATCTCCATGCGCCAAGGCTAAACCGATACACTCGATGGAGCAATGTTGAGCGAGGCGAAGATCCGGGAGGCGCTGCGGGCGTGCTATGCGACCGCGCCGGGGCAGCGGCAGGCGCTGAACATCGTCGACCTGGGCCTGGTTGAGGCGGTTGCGCTTGCGGTGGATGCTGACGCTCCGGGCGCGGGCATTGCCGGCGTACCCCAGAAGCATCGCGTCGCGGTGACGCTGCTGGCAGGGTGGCTCGAGGACGATGCCCAGGCTCAGCTTTCCGCGCAGGCGGCGAACTGCCTCCTGGGCGTGGAGGAGGTCTCGCGCGTGCGTGTGGAGTTCGCTCGTTGAGCCGACGTGGACAGCGGCGCGGATCAGCGGCGAAGGCCGGCGGCTGCTCGGGATGGACTTTCCCATTCTGAACAATCGTTTGCGCTAGACTGCGAAGGATGCCGCCGAGCAAGAAGCAGTTGAACCTCGTTCCCCCGCGGAAGCGTGCGGCGAAAGCTGTGCCCAAAGCCCCGCCGGTGCATCCTTTCGACAAGCTGCACGGGACGGATACGGGCGGGTTGATTCCGCGCGCGGCGCTGGTGGTGGGGCATCCGAATGACCTTTGGATAACCGCCTACTATGCGGTGGCGCAGTCGATTCTGGATGGCGTGATCGACCTGTGGCAGCAGTCGAAGCCGCCGTATGCGATCGACCGCTACACGTTCCTCGACGTGGGCGCGGGCAAGGGGCGCGCCATGCTGGCGGCCTCGCTGCATCCGTTTCATCAGGTGGTCGGAATCGAACTGAACCCGACCATGGCGGAAACTGCACGCGCCAACATTACGGCGTTCGAGCGCAGCGGCAATGCAAGTCCGCTGGCGCCGATCTCGCTGATCGAAGGCGATGCGCTGGAGGCTCCGCTGCCCTGCGACGCCGACGCTGGCCTTCATGTTCCATCCCTTTGAGGCTCCGGTGCTGCGGCGGTTCGTGGCGCGGGCGGAGGACCATTTTCGCGACCGGCCGGGCAGCTTCGACCTGATCTACGTCAACTGCGAGCACTCGACCGTGCTCGACCGCAACCCGGCGTTCACCAAGCTGTTCCATGGCCTGGTGCCGATGAGTACGGACGACCACATCGCCGACCTGGCCGAGATCGCCGAGCAGACCGAGTACGGCTCGACCGGCGATGAGTTGTGCGCGATCTTCCGCTTCGTGGGTCGCGAAGCCCGAGGGTAAGCTGGACGGATGCATATCTTCGTTGCCACGAGTAATCCCGGCAAGCTGCGCGACTTCGCGTTTGCCGCCCGCGCCTTCCCTGACGTCACGCTCGAACCGCTGCCTGACCGGGACACGATTCCCGAGCCTGCCGAGGATGCGGAGACCTTTGAGGGCAACGCGATCCTGAAGGCCGTCGCCTACTCGCGGATTGCGCCGGGCGCGCTCGTCCTTGCCGACGACTCAGGCCTGGAGGTCGACGCGCTGGGCGGTGCTCCGGGTGTGCGCAGCGCGCGCTATGCGGAGGATTCGCTGTTCACCACGAATCGCCCGCTGCCGACCGACCAGCGCAACAACCTTTGCCTGCTGGATGCGCTGGCGAGCACGCGCGAGGCCGAGCGCACCGGCCGCTATCGGTGTGTGCTGGCGCTGGCGCGTGATGGCGAGGTGGTGGCGACGGCTTCCGGCACGGTCGAAGGCGAGATTCTCGCGGTTCCGCGCGGCAGCGGAGGCTTCGGCTACGATCCGGTCTTCTATCTGCCGGATGAGGGTTTGACCATGGCGGAGGTACAGGCTGAGGTAAGGCATCTGTTCAGCCATCGCGGTCGCGCGCTCATCGAATTGCTGCGTCAACCGTCCAATAGCAACGAGTAGCTGAGGAATGCGTATGAAGCTATTGGTCCCGCCCACGGCGACCGTGCCCGCTTTGTGCTGCGGGACCTTCGCCATGTTGGGAGCTGCCTTGATGTTACTGATTGCCGTACGCGTGCGCCATGGCGATAACTTCGAGGGAGTCCACTCCCATCTTCTGAGGACCTGGGCGGTCGGGTTGGCTTGCCTCTTCGTCGGCGCGATCTGCTTCTGGGCTGTGCTTCAGGCTTCGCGCAGCAGGGCCGCTTTTTACGTGTGCAGCTCTATTTCCGTCCTGATGCTGCTGTCTGCGTTATGGATCGCTATCTTGGTGCTGTTTATACCAACCGACTGGTCGGGTCGGGTCTTCGGCCTCTTCAGCACAGCTGTGCCTATGCTCGGGGTAAGCCTCCTGGGCGTGCGTGGCGCGTGGAAATTTCTGCGCGCAAACGAATGACTTTGGCAATGCTATCGAAATTCGCACAAAGTCGGCGGTAATCGCACGGAATGCCGCGGTTTTCTTGACGCTCGTGGGAATGCGGCGGAATAATCTGTTTGCCCTACAAATGCACGCGCAGGAGTCGCCATGGCCGCCGCCGCACCCGTTCGCACCGCCCGATCTCGGACGCTCCACCAAGGGTGTGCAGCCGCTGCGCGCCGGGCAGGGCCACTCGTTTCTGTGGCGGCGCCTGCATTCGCTGTCCGGGATCATCCCCATCGGGGCGTTTCTGGTCGAGCACATCGTCTCGAACTTCGAGACCTGGAACGGGCCGCTCGCCTACGCGCAGCAGGTGAAGCTGCTGAACTCGCTGCCGCTGGTGCGCGTGCTGGAGTGGGGGCTGATCTTCATTCCGCTCGCCTTCCATGCGCTCTATGGCGTGTGGATCGCCTTCCGCGGACGCGTGAATGTGAACGTGTATCCGTGGGCGAGCAACTGGATGTACATCTCGCAGCGCGTGACCGGGCTGATCGCGTTCGCGTACATCATCCAGCATGTGCTGCGGCAGCGGTTCATGGGCGTGCAGTTGCCGGAGCATCCGGGCGCGGCCTTCGCCAAGGTACAGCATGAGCTTTCAAACCCGTGGATGCTGGCCATCTACGTGATCGCGATGATCGCGACGACGTGGCACTTCGCGTATGGCATCTGGCTGTTCGCGGCCAAGTGGGGCATCACGCCGGGCGACCGGGCGCGCAAGCGCTTCGGCTATGTCTGCGCCGGGGTCGGCACGGTGCTCTGCTTCATGGGGCTGATGAGCATCTACGCGGTCATCTACAAGTATCCGAACGCGCCGGCCGATGTGATGCCGGAGCAGCCTGCGGGGATTACGCTGCCGGCACCGACGACCGCGCCGCCGGGAACGACGAATCCCAATCAGCCGGGTGAGGTGCGATAGGAAATGGGGGCGCTCCGATCTTCGAGTGGCCGGTTCCATCCAAGCTCTTCGTCTGTTCGCTCGCGCTAGGAATTACTTCTCAAATCTTGCCGATCAGACTTGAAGAAACGGAATCTTTCATTCTATGAGGTTCGGAGAAAATAATGTCCGCCATTTACGGAACAGCCTGCAGACGCATAAAGGCCTCTTTCCGCGCAGTCCTCTCCGGATCCTTTGTGTGACTTCATTTGTGTCCTGCGCTGTCTGTCTTCTGCTCCAGATTTTTCTTAGCCGTTAGCGAATCGCACTACCACTGAAGCATCAAGATTCACGACCGAATGCAGGTAAAGCATGGCAGCAACACCCAGGATTATCGTCGTAGGCGGAGGGCTGGCTGGACTGGCCGCCTTGATCAGGATCGCCGAACGAGAGGTTCGATGAAGCTCTCGGGAATCCACGACGTGCACCCCCACTTCTATGTGGCTGCTGCTGGATTCCTGCTGGTCATGCTCGCGCAATACAAGATTGAGGGCGGCCTTGAACGGCAACATGCAATGCCACAAGCTAGCATCTGGCAGCAAGGTTCCTGGAAACATTTGTCTGCGATGATCAACGCGCATCGTCGTTTGTTTCCTACAAGTATTTGGCGTAAAGCAGCAGCAATGGGAATAGGAGTTTTTCTATTCAGCGTTGTGGTTTTCTTCATAGAAAGTTAGTTAGGTCAAGCGGGACGCGGTAAATCGAGACGAGAAGG
Organism: uncultured Gammaproteobacteria bacterium; assembly: GCA_963744015.1. Taxonomy (GTDB): domain Bacteria; phylum Acidobacteriota; class Terriglobia; order Terriglobales; family Acidobacteriaceae; genus Edaphobacter. The sequence continues at coordinate 156,403 of CAVUSA010000004.1, read as the reverse complement.
TACGCAATGGCAGCAACACCCACGAATCATCGTCGTAGGCGGAGGCCTGGCCGGCCTCGCCGCCGTCATCAAGATCGCCGAGGCCGGCGGCAAGGTCGACCTGTTTTCGATCGTGCCGGTGAAGCGCTCGCACTCGGTGTGCGCGCAGGGCGGCATCAACGCGGCCAAGGACCTGAAGGGCGAGGGCGACACCGTCCTGAAGCACTTCGACGACACGGTCTATGGCGGCGACTTCCTCGCCAACCAGACGCCGGTGAAGAACATGACGGCGCAGGGGCCGGCGATCATCGACCTGCTGGACCGCATGGGCGTGCCGTTCAACCGCACGCCGGAAGGCCTGCTGGACTTCCGCCGCTTCGGCGGGACGCTGTATCAACGCACGGCATTTGCGGGCGCGACGACCGGCCAGCAGCTGCTGTACGCGCTCGACGAGCAGGTGCGCCGCTACGAGAGCGAAGGCAAGGTCACCAAGTACGAGGGCTGGGAGTTCCTCTCGGCCGTGCTGGACGACAACGGCGTGTGCCGCGGCATCTGCGCGATGGACCTGCGCACGATGGAGACTGCGCACGTTCCCCTGCGGACGCGATCATCATCTGCACGGGCGGCAACGGAGCGATCTTCGGCAAGAGCACGAACTCGGTGGTGTGCACGGGGTCGGCGCAGTCGCGCGCTGTACCAGCAGGGCGCGTTCTACGCGAACGGCGAGTTCATCCAGGTGCATCCGACGGCGATTCCGGGCGAAGACAAGCTGCGGCTGATGTCGGAGATCGGCGCGCGGCGAAGGCGGCCGCGTGTGGGTGCCGCGGGACAAGCAACGACAAGCGCGCGGCGCAGTCGATTCCCGAGGGCGACCGCTGGTACTTCCTGGAAGAGAGGTATCCGAAGTACGGCAACCTGGTGCCGCGCGACATTGCGACGCGCGAGATCTTCAAGGTGGTGTACGAGGACGACATGGGCATCGACGGGCAGCCGATGGTGTACCTCGACCTGACCCACCTGCCGCAGGAGCGGCTGCACAAGCTCGAAGGCATCCTGGAGATCTACGAGAAGTTCGTCGGCGACGACCCGCGCAAAGTGCCGATGAAGATCTTTCCCGGGCATGCACTACACGATGGGCGGGCTGTGGGTGGACTTCGAGCAGCAGACCAACATCCCGGGCGTGTTTGCGGCGGGCGAGGCGGACTACTCGATCCATGGGGCGAACCGGCTGGGCGCGAATTCCCTGCTGTGCTGCATCTACGGCGGCTTTGTGGCCGGGCCGAAGGCGATGGCGTATGCGAAGGCGCTGCCCGCGCAGACGGGCGATGGCGGCGCATGCGGCGGAGCTGCAGCGGCAGAAGGAAAAGAACGATGTGCTGCTGAATCAACCAGGCACGGAGAATCCGTTCAAGCTGTGGCGCGAGCTGGGCGAGACGATGACCAAGCACGCGACGATCGTGCGCTACAACGCCGGGCTGGATGAGGCGGATGCGAAGATCGTCGAGCTGCTGGAGCCGCTATAAGAACATCAACCTGTCGGACAAGAGCCAGTGGGCGAATACGAGCTTTGCCTTCACGCGGCAGCTTTACAACATGCTGGAGCTGGCGCGGGTGATCGTGCAGGGCGCGCGGCTGCGCGATGAGAGCCGCGGCGCGCACTACAAGCCGGACTTCCCGGACCGCAACGATGAGCAGCTTCCTGAAGACGACCAAGGCGGCGTTCGTCGATGGCGCGCCGCAGATTACGTACGAGGAAGTGGATACGCAGCTAGATCAAGCCGCGGCCGCGGGTTTACACGTGCACCTAAAGGACTTCGCTCCGCATTGACACCGCGGAACTTTAGTCGTCCAATGTTGGGCATTATGGATATGCACCCAACACTAACTACGTTCGTGTACGTCGCACTGATAGTCGTCGCTGTTGCGGTGGCGACGTATGTGTTTCTCTACACCCGGGGAGTTGCACACGAAGCGCGACACCCTCAACGAGAAGGGCCGGATTGCCGGTGACGCGCGAGGAAGGTATCGCGGTCTCGACACTGAAGAAAGAACGCCAAGGCCGCACGGGCAACCGTCACCTAGAGGACGTTCGCGGGCTGCCGAAGACGAAAGCAAGGAGCATTCATGGCATGCATGCAGCCCGCACCATCAAGGTTTCGATCAAGCGCCAGGCCTACGCCCGATGCGCCGGCGACGACCGAGACGTTCGAGATTCCGTACCGGCCGAACATGAACATCACCTCGCTGCTGGGCGAGATTGCGCTGAACCCGATGACCGCTGACGGGCAAGACGACGACGCCGATCGCGTACGACTCGAACTGCCTGGAGGAGATCTGCGGCTCGTGCGCGATGCTGATCAACGGCAAGGCGCGCATGGCGTGCTCGGCGCTGGTGGACAAGCTGGGGAACGGCAACGGCCGATCACGCTGGCGCCGCTGTCGAAGTTCCCGGTGGTGCGCGACCTTGCGGTCGACCGCTCGGTGCTGTTCGAGAACCTGAAGGCGGTGAAGGCGTGGGTGCCGATCGACGGCACGTACGACCTCGGCGCCGGCGCCGCGGCAGTTCCCGCAGATTCAGGAGCAGCGCTATCCGCTGTCGAACTGCATCTCCTGCACGATCTGCATGGAGGTCTGCCCGCAGTTCAACGACTCGACCAGCTTCGTGGGCGCGGCGACGATCGCGCAGGCCAAGCTCTTCAACATGGACCCCGCGGGGGCGGTGCTGAAGGAAGAGCGTCTGCGCGCGCTGGCCGGCGACGGCGGCGTGCAGGAGTGCGGCTTGGCGCAGAACTGCGTCGCCGCCTGCCCGAAGCAGCTTCCGCTGATCGAGGCCATCTCCGACGTCAGCCGCGATGTGGTGCTGCAGCAGGTGAAGGATCTGTTCGCGAGGTAGCGCCGGCCATGCCTCCGAGCCGACTGCATGGGCCAGATCCTTCGCATCTTCCGCAAGGACATTCGCCACTTTCGGCTTGAGATCGCCTGTTCACTGCTGGCTATCATCGCATTCAACGCGTTGTATCCCGCGATGTGGGGCGCGGAAGGTAGCGGGTTCTTCCTGCTGAATCGCCACTTCAACATGCAGGGCCTTGCCGGGGTGGTGACAGCGCTGATACCGCTGACGTGGTTTGTCCTGATCATTCGTTTGTTCCAGGACGAGAATCCGGTGGGGGATCGCGCGTACTGGCTGACGAAGCCTTATGAATGGCCGAAACTGCTCGCAGCGAAAGCGCTGTTTCTGGCGGCGTTCGTCTATCTTCCGTTTGCGATCTCGCAGGTTGTGCTGCTTCGCCAGGCGGGCTTCGATCCGCGCCAGTCGCTGTTTGGCATTGGTTTCAACCTGATCTGTACGACCGTCATTCTGATCGTTCCGTGCGCTGCGCTGGCGGTGGTGACTGCAAACTTCCTGAAGGCCGCGCTGAGCCTGCTCGGAGTTGCGAGAGTCGTAGTCCTGATCGCGTTGGTGGCGACCGAGGGCTCGCCGTCGATCTCCATTCCCTTTTCCGACGAGCTTTCGCCAGCGATGGTGCTCGTCGTGTGCGCAACGGCAGTGATCGCAATGTACACGGCCCGCAGGGTATGGGTGAGCCGCGCGCTGTTGCTTTCGTTGATCGTCTTTCTCTTCGTCGCCGCAATCAATCCGTTTGAAACTAAGCTTCTGGAACAGGTGTACTACCCTTTGCCCAAAGGTTCTGGAGCCATCCCGATCCGGATGTCTGTGAGTTCAGTTGCCGACCGCTTACCGACAGTCAGCGAGCAGGATGACAGACACGTTGAGCTGCACCTTCCGGTCGAGATCGGCGGGGTTCCGTACGGGTATGTCGTGGAACCCGACGATGTGAAGGTGCGCGTGACCGGCCGTGACGGCGTGCAGATCGTCTCCGGATGGAACGCAATGCATGGACATAGCTACCGAAGCGATACCCGTGGTGGCATGCTGGAGGTACCGCTTGACCGCGCACTTTATACGCGCATGCGCGGCCAGCACGTCAGGATACAGGTTGAGCTTGCGCTGACCGAAGCGGAGGCCGGGGCCGATGAGCGCTTCACGATGCCGGCCTCGGGCAGTCTCCGAATCCCGGGTTTCGGGCTGTGCGATCCTGTCGAACAAGATGCTGACAGGTCCGCTGCCCTGCATTGCCGCTACGCAATGGGCCAGCCGGGGCGCACCCTCCTTACTGCCTGGGTCGCGAAGGACACTTGTCCACGCGACGGATCACCGCCGGCGCAGAGCTTCCCGGCGACATCGTCCACCGGCGGATACGATCGGGACCCGGCGGAGTTCGGCATCACGTCGGTGTGGGATGCCGAGTTGTCTTTCGGCTTCCACGGCCCGTTCGATGAGGCCATGTACGGAGCGCCCCGCACGAGCATCTGCAAGGGAGCGCTAGTTACGGCGACCGCATATCGCGTGGTGCATCGGGAAAGGTACCAGTTTGTCGCGGAAGATGTTTCCCTGCCAGAATGAGCAGATATCCATTCCGTGCATCCAATGACGCTGATGAATCATTCAGGAGAGATCAAAGATGAGCAACACGACAGCATCGCCCAGCAGCCATACCGTCACGCTCGCCGAGGCCCGCACCATCATTGCCGCAGCCACCGCCAAGGCCGAAGAGATCGGGCAGCCCATGAACATTGCTGTCGTCTGCTCGGGCGGGCACCTGCTCGCGTTTGAGCGCATGCCGAATGCCTGGATCGGCTCGGTCGATATTGCGCAGAAAAAAGCCTGGACGAGCCGCGCGTTCGACATCGAGACCGGAAAACTGGGAACGCTATCCCAGTCCGGCGACCAGTTCTTCGGGATTCACGCTTCGAACGACGGCAAGGTGATGATCTTTGCCGGCGGCGTGCCGCTGCTGCGTGAGGGCAAGGTCATCGGCGCCATCGGCGTGTCGGGTGGGCTGGGCGCGCAGGACCAGGCAGTGGCGGAAGCCGGCGCCGCAGCGCTCTGATGATTCCGGAACGCGCAAAGACCCCGTCACCAGGGCGGGGTCTTTGCCTTTTGCAACAACATCTCGGTGTGCTTATTTTGTGAAGGGTTCGCTTCCGGGGATGTTCGATTCGTCATCGTGGATGCGGTTGTTCGCGCGCTTTGCGCTTTCCATTGCCGAATGATCGATCCGTTCCGCAGTGGAACTGGATCCCTTTTCGTTGGTCTCTTCCAAAGCCTCGTGCGAAGGACGCGCGGGGGTCTTCGTGGAGTTCAAGCCCTGTGCCATCGTTCCACCTCTTGCAGGAATGGATGAGGCTTGTGGCGTGGCGGGTTGTCCGCCCGGGCACGCCGCTGCTGAAAACGGTGAGCGCCACGGTACACTGAGCGGATGACGGAAGCCTCTGCCGCAGCGCGTGCGCTGCACGCCTCGTCCCTTGTGATCGACGGGCACGCCGATACGCCGCAGCGCTTTCTGGATGAAGGCTGGGACTTCACCTCGGCGCTGGGACGGGGCATGATCAACCTGGAAGCAGCGCGCCGCGGAGGGCTGGCCGCGGAATTCTTCGCGATCTGGGTGCAGCCGGAGGAGCACGCCGCCAACTATTTCGGCAGGGCGTGCGCGCTGATCGAATCTGTGCACGAACAGGTGCGGCGGCATCCGCAGGAACTGCAGCTTTGCCTGTCGCCTGCCGACATCGTGGCAGCGCGCGCGGCCGGGCGCTTCGGCGTGCTGCTCGGGCTTGAGGGAGGGCATGCGATTGAGAACTCTCTCGCAAAGCTGCGCGAATTCTACCGTCTGGGAGTCCGATACATGACGCTGACCTGGTCGAATGCGAACGATTGGGCTGACTCCTCCGGCGACACGGCGCGGCACCATGGGCTGACGGAGTTTGGCCGTGAGGTGATTCGTGAGATGAACCGGCTGGGCATGATGATCGACATCTCACATGCCTCGGACAAGACGTTTGCGAATGTGCTGGAAGTCTCGTTGGCTCCGGTGGTTGCCACACACTCCAGCGCAAGGGCGATCACGCCGGCGCTGCGGAATCTGACCGACGAACAGATGCGCGCGCTCTCTGCAAAAGGCGGCGTCGCGATGGTGAACTTCTATCCTGCGTTTATCGATGATGCGTGGCGACAGGCCTGGAACAGCAGCCGTGAAGAACGCGAGGCCGCACAGATAGAGGCGGCGCGTCCATTTCGGGAGGCCGGCAAACCTGTACCCTTCCAGGTGAGCGATGGCGTGGACCGGATTTTCGCCGCGCGCATTCGCCGGCCGCCGTTCGCCGCGCTGATGGCTCATTTCGAGCACATGATCGAGGTCGCGGGGGTGGACCACGTCGGTGTCGGGACGGACTTCGACGGGATCTGTGCACTGCCGGAGGGAATCGATTCGGCCGCGGATCTCCCTCGCGTCACGGAGGCTCTGCTGGGGGCGGGGCACAGCGCGGAAGACGTGGCCAAGGTGCTCGGAGGCAACCTGATGCGCGTCTTCGGCGCGGTGCAGGCCGCGGCGACCCGTTGAGACGGGGCAGCGCTGCGGGTCTACTTGTCGGCGAGGATGGTGATCTTGTTGATCTGCGGCGGCTCTGCGAACAGCTCCTCGGCGCTGGCCATCAGCGCTTTCGCGATTTCGCCGTGCAGGTGCGCGTCCCGTCCGGCTTCGTCGTCAAAGGTGTCGAAGACGCTGTACGCGCCGTCATCTTCCTTGATGCCGAACCAGTGGACGGTTCCAGGTTCCTTCTTCGCCATCTCCGCGCCCTGTTTCAGGAATGCTTCAATCTGCGACTCTTTTCCCTGCTTCGGGATCAAACGTACATACAACGCGAGCTTTGCCATGGGATACCTCTGAAGCTTCGATGCGCGTCCAACCCTTTGCCGTCGCACGGCCGAATGGGGTAGCTTTAACTTCGATGATTGAATGCAAAACACTGGTCTGCGGATTGCGCAGGATCGTAGCCGTGGCTCTGGTGGCAGGCGCCGCTGCGGCTTCCGCGCAGACGCCTCCTCCTTCCACTCCCGCGCAGCTTCCGGATTCACCCGGGGCGGCCATTCAGCCGAAGCCTGCGGCGGTGCCTAGCGGGCCTACCGTGGTACTTGACACCTCCGCCGGACGCCTGACCTGCAAGCTTTTCGACAAGGAAGCTCCGCTCGCTTCGGCCAATTTCATCGGGCTGGCCGAAGGCACCAAGGACTGGACCGACCCGGTCTCGGGTGAGAAGGTTCATGGCAAGCGCTTTTACGATGGCACGACCTTCCATCGCGTCATCCCCGGCTTCATGATCCAGGGCGGCGACCGCCGGGGTGACGGCACCGGCGATGCGGGCTACTACTTTCCGACCGAGATCGTGCCCGGGCTGACCTTCGATGTGGCCGGACGGCTTGCGATGGCCAACGCAGGCCCGGACACCAATGGCACGCAGTTCTTCATCACCGAGCTGCCAATGTCCGACCTCGATGGTAAGTACACCATCTTCGGCCAGTGCGATGCGCACTCGGTGCTGATGGTGGCGACCATTGCGCGGGTGGAGCGCAACTCGAGCGACAAGCCGCTGACGCCCGGTCTTGCTGAACAAGGTGACGATCGTGCGCGAAGGTCAGCCCATGCCGCCGGAGCCCGCGCTGGGGCCGCCGGCTGCGCCCGCCGCGACAAGCGCTCCGGCCAGCACACCGCGCCCTTCCCTTCCGCCGCAGTAGAATTTTCCCGCGTAGTTCCGTCTCGGCTTTGCCTGCACGAACAACGTACAACGAACAACGCACCACACCAGGATCTTCGAGGAGTATCGCACTATGCCGACCAAGCCAGGCACGTATGCCACATTCAAAACCAACCAGGGCACCATCGTCTGCGAGCTGTTTGAGAAGGACGCGCCGGAGACGGTGAAGAACTTCATCGAGCTCGCCGAAGGCACCCAGGAGTGGAACTCGCGCTCCAAGAAGGGCGCCAAGCTGTACGACGGCACCATCTTCCATCGCGTGATCCCGAACTTCATGATCCAGGGCGGCGACCCCGAGGGCTCGGGTATGGGCGGTCCCGGCTACAAGTTCGCCGATGAGACCAAGGGCTCGCCGCATCACTTCAAGCAGCCGGGCAAGCTCGCCATGGCGAACGCCGGCCCGAACACCAACGGCAGCCAGTTCTTCATCACCGTGACCGACACGAGCTGGCTGACCGGCAAGCACACCATCTTCGGCGAAGTGATCGAAGGCTACGACGTCGTGGAGAAGATTTCGAACGTGCCGCGCGACAGCTCGGACCAGCCGAAGACGCCGGTCGTGCTGGAGTCCGTCACCATCGAACGGGTCGCATAGTATTTCAGCAAAAGCGGAAAGGCCCGCTCGGTTGAGCGGGCCTTTTCCTGCTTTGCGTGATCCTACGCGACGCCGATGACCGTGCAGAGTTCCTTCACCGCATCGGCGGACTTCTGGAGCGCGGCCTGCTCTTCCGCGGTCAGCTTGATCTCGATGATCTTCTCGAGGCCCTTGGCGCCGAGCTTGCAGGGCACGCCGACGTAGAGGCCGTTGATGCCGTACTCGCCCTGCAAGGTAGGCGGCGCAGGGCAGGATCTTCTTCTTGTCCTTGAGGATCGCTTCGACCATCTCGACCGCGGCGGCTGAAGGCGCGTAGTAGGCCGAGCCGGTCTTGAGGTGCTTGACGATCTCCGCGCCGCCGTTGGCCGTGCGGGTCTCGAGCTCCTTCAGGCGCGCGGGCTCGATCAGCTCCGTGATGGGGATGCCGGCCATGGTGGAGTAGCGCGAGAGCGGCACCATGGTGTCGCCGTGGCCGCCCAGCACGAACGCGGTGACGTTCTCGACCGAGACCTTCGAGCTCCTCCGCGATGAAGGTGCGGAAGCGCGCGGAGTCCAGCACGCCGGCCATGCCGATGACGCGCTCGCGCGGGAAGCCGGCCTTCTTGAACGCCGCCTGCGCCATCGCGTCCAGCGGGTTCGAGACGATGATGAGGATCGCAGTCGGGCGAGGCGGCGACGACCTTCGACGACCACGTCGCTCATGATGCTTCGAAGTTGGTGTTCAGCAGGTCGTCGCGGCTCATGCCGGGCTTGCGCGGGATGCCGGCGGTGATGACGACGATGTCCGAGTTCGCGGTGTCGGCGTAGTCGTTGGTGCCGATGATCGATACAGTCGCGCTTCTCGATCGGCATGGCCTGCAGCAGGTCGAGCGCCTTGCCCTGCGGGATGCCTTCGACCACGTCGAGCAGCACCACATCCGCAAGTTCCTTCGCGGCAATCCAATGGGCAGCGGTGGCGCCGACGTTTCCGGCACCGACAATCGTTACTTTCTTACGCATTCCTTCGTCCTTCGGGCAGCTGCGCGGATTACATGTTGCTCGATCATGCGGGTGGCGAACTCGCTGGTCTTCACCTTGGTCGCGCCCTGCATGCCGCGCTCGAAGTCGTAGGTGACGAACTTCTGCGCGATGGTCTTCTCCAGCGAATTCTCGATCAGGCGCGCGGCCTCGGTCCAGCCCAGGAAGTCGAACATCATCACGCCCGAAAGCATGACCGAGCCGGGGTTGATGACGTCCTTGTCGGCGTACTTGGGCGCGGTGCCGTGCGTCGCCTCGAAGACCGCGTAGCCGTCGCCGATGTTGCCGCCGGGCGCGATGCCCAGACCGCCGACCTGCGCGGCCGCGGCGTCCGAGATGTAGTCGCCGTTCAGGTTCGTCGTGGCGAGCACGCTGTAGTCCTCGGGACGAAGATGATCTGCTGGAAGATGGAGTCGGCGATGCGGTCGTTGACCAGAATCTTCGACTTCCACTTGCCGCCGCCATGCGACTCGCCGATCGAAGCGATCACCTGCTTCACCTCGGCGACCACCTCTTCGCCGAACTCCTTGGCGGCGAACTCGATGCCCGGCTCGATCAGCGCGGCGTTCTGCTCCGGCGTGATGCTGGGGTTGGCTTCGACGTTGCCGAGGATCCAGCTTTCGCGCTCGGTGACGGTCTGCTCGCGGAACTCCTGCGATGCGACCTCGTAGCCCCACTCGCGGAAGGCGCCCTCGGTGAACTTCTGGATGTTGCCCTTGTGCACCAGCGTCACGGTCTTGCGGCTTGTTATCGAGCGCGTACTGGATGGCCGCGCGCACCAGGCGCTTGGAGCCGGTGATCGAGATCGGCTTGATGCCGACGCCCGAGTCCAGGCGAATCTTCTTCTTGCCGCCCTTCAGCATGTCGTCGTTGATGAACGAGATGACCTTGGCCGCTTCGGGTGTGCCCTCGCGGAACTCGATGCCGGCGTAGATGTCTTCGGTGTTCTCGCGGAAGATGACGACGTCGAGCTTCTCGGGGTGCTTCACCGGGCTGGGCACGCCGGCGTAGTACTTCACCGGGCGGATGCACTGGTACAGATCCATCAACTGGCGCAGCGCCACATTGAGCGAGCGGATGCCGCCGCCGACGGGCGTGGTGAGCGGTCCCTTGATCGAGACGCGGAAGTCGATCGTCGCCTTCACGGTGTCGTCGGGCAGCCAGTTCTGCGTCTTGCGGTAGGACTTCTCGCCGGCAAGCACTTCATACCACTCCACCTTGCGCTTGCCGCCGTAGGCCTTCTCGACCGCCGCGTCGAACACGCGCTGCGAGGCCTTCCAGATATCGCGGCCCGTGCCATCGCCTTCGATGAAGGGGATGATGGGGCGGTCGGGCACGGTGTATTTGCCGTCTTTGTATTCGATTGCCTTGCCTTCGGCGGGGACAGGAATGCCGTTGTAGCTCGATTGCATGAATAGGTTCGCTCCCGGACTTGGTTAGCTCAACCTATCATCTTTGAAAGACGAATGACAACCACGATCGCCAAAGCGGGTGGGGTATAATCCGCAGACCCGACATGACTGAAACGACATGGAAGAACAAGGAGTGAGTGTGCCGGCAATGAACAGGAACCAGGCTTCGGTGGGCGCCCGCGCGCGCCGCCTGGCCGCAAGGTTGGCTCGTCGCTGGACAAGCTTTCGCTACAAGCTCGATGGCAACGCGCTGCGGTTCACGGTGCAGACGTTGAAGCCGATCTCCGGCCGCCCGCAGCCGGACCGCCGCCGCCTGGTGCTCTTCGCGCATTACGACGCGGGCAACGAGGTGGACGAGTACGTTCGCTACTATCTGCAGTGCCTTTACGAGCTGGGCAGCACCATCGTGTTTGTTTCGGGCTCTCCGCGCCTCAAGGCGGAGTCGGCCCGAAGCATCGAGCCTTTTTGCGCCGGCATTTACACCCGCAAGACGCTGACGCTCGACTTCGGTTCCTGGCATCTGGCATGGCACCAGATGCTCCATGCCGGCTGGACGCTGGAGGACTTCGATCAGTTCCTGCTGGCAAATGACAGCGTGTATGGACCGATGTTCGATCTGCGCGAGATGTTCTCCACCTTTGCGGGCGCCGACATGTACGGAGTCACAGAAAGCCTGGAGTTCAGTCCGCATCTCCAGTCCTACTTTCTGCTCTGGAATCTGAATGACGCGACGAGAAGGTTTCTGCAGAGTTTCTGGAAGCAGTTCCAGTACATCGAATCCAAAGATGAGCTGGTCTCGCGGTATGAGATCGGCATCTCCGTGCAGGCCAGAGAAGCCGGCCTGCGACAGCAGCCTTACCTCTCCGATGCCGCGGTTCGGGAAGCGGCGAAGGCCTCCGCATCGCCGGCCAAAGCCCTGCTCGAATCAGGCGAGCCGCTCAATCACACCTTGCAGGCGTGGGACCTGCTGATTGACCCACTGCGTTCCCCGTTCCTGAAGACCAGCCTGGCGCGAAGAAGTTCCGACCCGGAGGCGATGCTCACCGCGCTGCAGCCGCTTCTGGCGGGAAGGTCTGGTTACGATACGCAGTGGATCGCAAACCATGTCCGCCGGCTCGCACAGGCGAGGCACGGCGCTGCCTGACAGTACTGCTGGTGCCGTGGAGACGCCCACCGCCTGGCGGGACGTCTCCACGACGCTTTGACGCCGGCTAGAACTGGCCCCAGAGCAGCTGGTTGTAGACGTCGTGATGGAACTGCACCTCGCAGGGCTTGACGATGGTGCCCAGCAGGCGCGGGCAGCGATCGGCGGACGCCTGCTTCAGATCGGCGTAGCGCTGCTTTACGTCCGCGCCGAGCAGCGTCGTCGTCCACTCCGCGTTGCGGAAGTCGTCGATCGCGGTGTAGACGTTGTCGGGCAGGTAACGCTCGGCCTGGCGCAGGTTCTTCGATCTTCGCCAGTCTCGCCGTGCAGGCCGGTCTTGAAGACCGAGTAGAGCACCATGTAGGGGTTCGCGTCCGGACCGACCGAGCGCACTTCGACGCGCGCCGACTTCTCGTTGCCGATGGGGATGCGGACCATCGAGCCGCGATCGGTGGCCGAAGCCTTGATCTGGTTGGGAGCTTCGAAGTGCGGATCGAGGCGGCGATAGGCGTTGACGCTGGCATTCAGCAGCAGGCAGATGTCGTTGCCGTGGGTGAGGATCCGGTCCACGAACTCCCACGCCATCTTCGAGATCTTTTCCTCGCCCTTGGGATCCCAGAACAGGTTCTTGCCGTCTCTTGGTGATCGACACGTTGGTGTGCATGCCGCTGCCGTTGACGCCGGTGACGGGCTTGGGCAGGAAGCTCGCCGTCATGCCCATCTGCGTGGCGACCTGGCGGCAGATCAGCTTGTAGAGCTGAATCTGGTCGGCGGCCGCGACCACGTCGCCGTAGGTGTAGTTGATCTCGAACTGCGACGGCGCAACCTCCGGATGATCCTTCTCGTTCTCGAAGCCCATGGCGCGCTGGACTTCGGCGGTGGTGTCGATGAACTCGCGCAGCGGATCGCCGGGCAGCGAGTGGTAGTAGCCGCCCTTGTTGACGTACTCGAAGCTGCCGGTCTCGTGGAAGGTGCGCTCGGCGTCGATGCCCTCGAAGAGGAAGCCTTCGATCTCGTTGGCGGCGTTCAGCGTGTAGCCGTTGGTGGTGAACATCTCGTTGGCGAAGCTCTTGAGCACGCCGCGGATGTCGCCGACGTAGTGTCCGCCGTTCTTGTCGATGACTTCGCCGAAGACCAGCACCTTGCCCGCGCCGAAGACGTCGGCCGGCACCCAGTAGAAGGCGCTCCAGTCGATGGCGAGCCGCAGGTCGCTCTCGCGCTGGGCCGTGAAGCCGCGAATGGAGGAGCCGTCGAAGGTGAGGTTGTCGTAGCTCTTGACGCAGGAACTTCTTGTCGTAATCGAGCATGTGCAGCCGGCCTTCGAGGTCGGAAAAGACCACGGTCACGGCCTTGATGCGGCGCTCGTCGGTGAGGTACTTCAGGCGCTCCTCCTGAATGACGTCGGCCGCAACACGCCCCTTGCGCTGCTCCTTGGCGGCGAGGTTCAGGTCTTCGAGTTCGGAATACGAAAGTTCGAGAAAATCGCGTAGTTCGATCGACATAGAGCTCCTTGGAGGTGAAGCGTGGGGATGCAGGAAACCGAAGACGGCGGAGATCCGACGACTGAATTGAGCTTGAAATGGGAAGTCGGAAATACTGCGTCCAACGATAAGTTATCAGAAATTGACTCTGCTGCAATGGAAACGCTGCCGTCCTCAGGCCGTCCTGACGGGATTTCGGGGGTGTCTGCGCGGGCGTTCACAAAGCCGGCCCCTGGGATTGCGTACCATGGTGAAGACAGCGTGATTTCACAGGATGGAGCAAAGCGAGACGCATGAAGCCACACAAGAAGATCGGACTCATCCAGATGTCCTGCGGCGCCGATACCGGCGAAAACCTCGCCAAAGCCGCCACTCTGGTGCGCGAGGCCGCACAGGCCGGCGCCAACATTGTCTGCCTGCCGGAACTCTTCCGCGCGCAGTACTTCTGCCAGCGTGAGGAGCACGCGCTGTTCGACACCGCGGAATCCATTCCGGGGCCTTCGACCGAAGCGCTTGCAGCGGTGGCGCGTGAGGAAAAGGTGGTGGTCATCGCTTCCCTGTTCGAGCGCCGCGCTGCGGGCCTCTACCACAACACGGTCGCGATGCTGGAGACAGACGGGTCGCTCGCCGGCGTGTACCGCAAGATGCACATCCCGGACGACCCGCTGTACTACGAGAAGTTCTACTTCACTCCGGGCGACCTGGGCTTCAAGAAGTTCGATACGACGCAGGGACCCATCGGCGCGCTCATCTGCTGGGACCAGTGGTATCCGGAGGCCGCGCGCGTGACCGCGTTGATGGGGGCGGAGACGCTCTTTTACCCCACTGCGATCGGCTGGCATCCGTCGGAAAAGGCCGAATTTGGCGAAGCGCAGTACTCGGCCTGGCAGACGATGCAGCGCGCGCATGCCATCGCCAACGGCGTCTTTGTCGGCGCGGTCAACCGCGTCGGCCACGAGCATGGCGACGTGCAACATAACGGAGTGCTGATGAAGGGTCCGGAAGGCGCGGGCCTGGAGTTCTGGGGCGGCAGCTTCATCGCCGACCCTTTCGGGCGCGTGCTCGCGCAGGCCTCGCATGACAAGGAAGAGATTCTGATCGCGGAGATAGACCCGAAGCTGCTTGAAGATACGCGCCGCAACTGGCCGTTCCTGCGCGATCGCCGCATCGACGCCTACGGGGGCATCACCCGACGTTACATTGACTGAGTTCCGGCTGCACACTACATTGTCTTGCGTGCAATAACCCGACGTAGATCGGATCTAATGCGAGTATTCAGAACAATCCGCACGATGTTGGTGTTCCTCCTGACGGCGGCTCTCACGAACTGCCACACAGGTCCCGCCCAGCTTCCAACAAGCGTGTCGCTGGACGAAGTTGCCGTTTACAACGATTGGCTGAAGCAGTACGCAGCCCGTCATCCGGAGCAAACGTTGCGGGCCTCAGCCCTCACTGTGGCCTTCCCGGACATATCCAGCGCCAAGGAGTTTGCCGAGGCCCCCCCTGACTTGATTACGAAGGCGAGGTCTTATGGGGACGCGCTGTATTACATCGCACCACCCCTGCTTTACAAAGCCGTCCCCGAGATCGATCCTTTCCCGAATCCGAAGGGAAATAATACGTTCGCGTTGTTCAGCCGCGTAGCCATCACGGCAGATGGAACGAACGGTCTCGTTTACATCCATTACGGCACATGCAACCTTGGAAGCTGCGGTGGCGGACAGGGACGAGTCTTTTCAATCGAAAGAATCAAAGACATTTGGACGTTTAAGGGGATCGGCCCAGCATGGATAAGTTAGGTATTTCTGATGGAGCTCGTCCGCCCCGCGGCCAGTACCCTTAGCAACTGCGCGTCTGTCGACCGACCAGCCAGCATCAGAAAAGTCCATGAGCTCCTCCGCTCCTCTTCTGCCGCCGTCGCAGAAAAGCCCCGGCATGACCGAGGCTTTTCTGCATGCGTGGCCCGACAACAGGGAGCCCGAAACCTAGACCGCTCGTCGTCCGCTGACAAAGTGCATCACGATGGAGATCAGCGCGAAGATGAGGAGGATATGGATAAGCATGCCGGCGCTCTTGAACATGACAAAGCCGCCGATCCACGCGATGAAGAGGACGATTGCAAGGATGAGAAACATGGGACCTTCTTTCGAGATTGAAGTCCGCACCCTGCACCTCGCCTTGGCCGCACCACACTGACCAGAATCAAGGGCGACGGGCTGCGTCGCTACAAGCCATGAGAGACGCAAACGCAAAAAAGCGTTGCTCGCATGAAACCGAGTCAACGCTTTTTTCTATGGAGTCCGAACCTGCAGCAGAAATTGCGCCGCTTACCAGGGCAACGGATCGCCCATGTGGAAGTAGCCACCGGTCGGACCAGTTTCCGGCAGGGTCGCCAGCATCACTTCCGTCTTGGCACCATCGACCACATCCATCGGTGCGGCGTCTGATCCAAGATCCGTCTTTACCCAGCCGGGATGCGCTGAATTCACCTTGATCTTTGTGTCCTTCAACGCATGCGCCAGGTGAATCGTGTATGCGTTCAGCGCTGTCTTGGACGCATCGTAGGCAAACATCTTCCCGTCGTAGATGGGCGAGCCCGGCGTGGCATGCAGCGTCTGCGATCCCAGGATGCTGGAGACATTGACGATGCGTCCGGCATCGCTTTTGCGCAAGAGCGGAAGCATGGCATTGGTCAGGTTGATCACCGAAAAGAAATTGGTGTCGAAGGTCTTGCGCAGGTTCTCTTCCGAGACCGTCAGGGTACTGTTTGCACCCAGCGACTCGCCCGTGACCGTGCCGGCATTGTTGACCAGGATATCCAGCTTTCCGAACTCGGACTCGATGAACTTCACCGCGGCCGCGATATCGGCGGCGCTTGCCACATCCAGCTTCACCGCGTGGGCTTCAACCCCATCGCGCTTCAACTCCTGCACGGCCGCCTGGCCGCGCGCGAGGTCCCGTGCGCCAATCAGCACCACAATTCCCTGCTTCCCGAGCTGACGCGCCGTCTCGAGCCCAATCCCCTTGTTCGCGCCTGAGATCAGCGCAACTTTCTTCGTCGTAGCAGCCATGTGTTTCCCCTTTCGAACTCTTCTGATGAGGAAGACTCGCGGAAGTTCCATGAATTTCGATTCGCTCCGGATCGTCGTATACTCGCGAGTGCCATGCCGTCGCCGCCAATTCGGGTTCTCGTTGCCAAGCCGGGACTCGACGGCCACGACCGCGGCGCCAAGATCATCGCGCGCGCCCTGCGGGACGCCGGCATGGAGGTCATCTACACCGGCCTGCGCCAGACCCCCGAGATGATCGTCTCGGCCGCCATCCAGGAAGATGTCGACTGCATTGGCCTCTCGATCCTTTCCGGCGCGCACAACGTCATCGTGCCGCGCATCCACGAGCTTCTGGTCGCACAGAAAGCCGAGGACATCCTGCTTGTACTGGGAGGCACCATCCCGGCGCAGGATGAGCCTCTGCTGCGCGCCGCCGGCGTCGCCGCCATCTTCGGTCCCGGTACACCGCTGGCGGTCACCGTGGACTTCATCCGCAGTCACGTCAAGCCACGCACCGCGTTCGCAGGGAGCATCTGATGAACCCGATCCTGATTGAGGACGCCGGTCCCATCCGCACCATTACTCTCAACCGGCCCTCGCACCGCAACGCGCTCTCGCCGACGATGCAGCGGGACCTGATCTCCGCGCTGAATGATGCCGCCTGCTCCTCGCTGATCCGCGTGCTGGTCATCACGGGCGCGGGCGAAGCCTTCTGCGCAGGGCTTGACCTCGCCTCGCTCGAGCGCGCCGCGCAGTCGGAGCCCGAGCCCGTTGACCCCAACTTCGAGCTCTTCGATGATGCGCACCGCATTGCCACGATTCTGCGTCGCCTCTATGAGCTTCCCATTCCGACGATCGCCGCGGTCAACGGACACGCCATCGCCGGCGGCACCGGCATCGCGACCGTGTGCGACTTTACACTGGCCGTGCCTGCTGCAAAGTTCGGCTATACCGAGGTTCGCATCGGGTTTATTCCGGCGCTGGTGTCCATCTTCCTGACCATGCAAGTCGGGGAAAAGCGCGCCCGCGAACTGCTGCTGACGGGCCGCTTGTTCCAGGCAGAAGAGGCGCATCGGCTGGGCCTGGTGACCGAGGTGGTCGCCGCAGAAGATCTCGCGGCACGCACGCGCAGCCTGGCCGAAACGCTCATCGCCAACTCACCGGCATCGCTTGCGGCAACGAAGGCGCTATTGGCGGATCAGCATCGCGCGCACCTGGATGCAGCGATTCCCAGGGCCCTTGCCGCCGGCGCTGGCGCGCGCCGCACCGCAGACTTCCGCGAAGGCATCAGCGCATTCCTGGAAAAGCGCAAGCCCCGCTGGTCGCTTTAGACTGGACGGATGACCTCAGAATCCCGCGTCCGCGTGCGCTATGCCGAAACCGACCAGATGGGCGTCGTCTACCACGCCAACTACCTCGTCTGGTTTGAAGTCGGCCGCGTCGAACTCATCCGCACCATGGGCCTCGACTACAAATCCATGGAGCAGCAGGAAGGCTGCATGATCGCCGTCGTCGAAGCCACGGCGCGCTACAAGGCGCCCGCGCGCTACGACGACGAGCTCATCATCCGCACACGCATCACCGGCGTCCGCGGTTCGATTCTGCGCTTCGCCTACGCCGTCCACCGCGCCAGAGGACGATCTTCTGCTGTGCGAAGGCTCGACCACGCACATCGTCGTCGACCGCGAGATGAAGCGCACCGCCATGCCTCCACGCTACGCCGAAGTCTTCCGCGCGCACCACGTGCACGTCACCGAGTGAGACCGACGCCTACTGCACCTTGGTTCCGTACTTGCGCTCGATCTCGCGGGACGCCGCAATCAGTCCGTCCAGCGGACGCAGTTCCGGCAGTTCCGCGCCAAGCTCCCGCAACACCTGCAGCAGCACCTCGGTCGGAAGGTTCCCCACCAGCGCATCCTGGGCAAACGGGCATCCGCCCAGGCCGCCGATCGCCGCGTCGAACCGCCGGCATCCGGCGCCGTAGGCCGCACGCACCAGCGCCTCCGCCGTGTCCGGACGCGTATGCAGATGCACGCCAATCTCGATGCGATCGTGCACTGCCATCACGTCCTGCACCACATCGGCGACCTGCTTCGGAGTGGCCGCGCCCACCGTGTCGGCGAGAGAGATCTGCGTCACGCCGCAGTCGACCAGCAGATCGCATGCCGCCACCACCTCCTCGATGTCCCATGGCTCGCCATACGGATTGCCGAACGCCATCGAGACATAGGCCACCAGGTCCGCGCCGCCCTTGAAGGCAATGGTCCCCACCGCCTCCAGCGCCTCCAGCGACTCCTCCGGCGTCTGATTCTGATTGCGCTTCAGGAAAGCTCGGCGAGATGGAATACGGAAAGCCCAGCGTCGACACGGCGCCCGTCGCGACCGCGCGCTCCGCTCCCTTCTCGTTCACGACGATGCCGATGATCTCCACATCATCCGGCGGATCCAGGTATTCGAGCACCAGCTCGGAGTCCGCCATCTGCGGCACCGCCGCCTTCGACACAAAGCTCACCGCGTCGATATGCTTGAATCCCGCAGCCACCAGCACGCGCAGGTAGTCCGCCTTCACCTCCGCCGGCATCTCTCCCGGCAAGGCCTGCCACGCATCCCGCGGACACTCCACAATCTTCACCATCTGCGCCTCCACTTCCATCGCCGCCCGCGTTCGCCGTCCTGCTGCCTTGCGTTTCTGCGATCCCGCCAGACGCTCAGCACAAACACCACGCAGACCGCGACGATCCGCAAGGCACAACATCTGCACCCCGCCGGCTGCCGGGGCAACCAGTATGTTGCACGGCATCGCCACCATACGCGCACCTGACTCCACATACACCGACGCCGGCAGCGTACTGCCCCGGCGCAATCACCCGTTCGCATGGATCGATGTGCGTCTCCGTCCAGGCGCGCAGGCCAAGGAGGATCAGCAGAGCGCACCAGCAATCGAAAAGATAGTCGCCGCGAGATCACGTCTGCATCACTCCCGGGTTGAACTTCGGCACCTCCGGGTTCAGCGCACAAGCCTCCAGCGCCGAGCATCAACACTTCGCGCGTCTTCGCCGGGTCGATGATCGCGTCGATCCACAGCCGCGCCGCGCCGTAGCGCGGATCGGCCGCGCATCGTAGCGTCCTTGATCTCCTCCCAGATCGCCTTCTTCTCTTCCTCGTCGACACGTCTTGCCGGAGCGCTCCATCTGCTTCACCCGCACCTCCACCAGCGTGTTCGCCGCGGCCGCGCCGCTCATCACCGCGTACCGCGCCGTCGGCCACGCAAAGATGAAGCGCGGATCGTAAGCCTTGCCGCACATCGCATAGTGCCCCGCGCCAAAGCTGCCGCCGATAATCACCGTGATCTTCGGCACCACGCTCGTGCTCACCGCGCTACACCATCTTCGCGCCCGCGCGGATGATGCCGCTCCACTCCGCATCCTTGCCCACCATGAAGCCGTTCACGTCATGCAGAAAGATCAGCGGCACCAGCGCTGGTTGCAGTCCATGATGAACCGCGCCGCCTTCTGCGCGCCTTCGGTATAGATCACGCCGCCGACCTCAGTGCGCTTGGTCCCGGCCTGCGGCCCCATCGCCACGGTCTGCTGCTGGTTCAGCTTCTGGTTGGCGACGATCCCCACCGCGCGTCCGCCGATCCGCGCATAGCCGCACACCAGCGTGCGGCCGAACTCCGCCTTGTATTCATCGAACTCGCTGCGGTCCACGATCCGCGCAATCACCTCGCGCATGTCGTACACATTGCTCGCGCCCGGCGCAGGATCCAGCAACCCGTACAGCTCTTCCGCCGCATACTTCGGCGCGTCCGCCGCCGAATCGTAATCTGTAACAGAAAACGGCGACTTTGCCGGAGCGCCCAGCTTGTCCACCAGAGACCGCAGCCGCGCCAGGCACGAATCATCGTTCGGCTCCTTGAAGTCCACCGTGCCGGAGATCTCCGCGTGCATCGCCGCGCCGCCCAGTTCCTCCGCCGGCGTCTTCTGCCCGATCGCCGCCTGCACCAGCGCCGGCCCCGCGAGGAACAGCCCCGAGCCTTCCGTCATCAGCACCGTATCCGTCATCACCGGCAGATACGCGCCGCCCGCGACGCACATGCCCATGATCGCCGTCATCTGCGGCACGCCCAGCCGATCATCACGGCGTTGTTGCGGAAGACCCGGCCGAAGTCGTCCTGGTCGGGAAAGACCTCCTCCTGCAGCGGCAGAAACACGCCGGACGAATCCACCAGATACAGCGTGGGAATGCGGTTCTCCAGCGCGATCGCCTGCGCCCGCAGCACCTTCTTCGCGGTCATGGGAAAGAACGCGCCGGCCTTCACCGTCGCATCGTTGGCGACGATCATGCACAGCCGCCCCTGCACCCGGCCGATGCCCGCGACCACGCCCGCCCACGGCGCGCCGCCCCACTCCTCGTACATGCCATGCGCAGCCCAAAGGCCAAGCTCCAGCAGTTCCGTTCCGGAGTCCAGCAACAGCGCAAGCCGCTCGCGCGCGGTCAGCCTGCCCTTCGCCCGCTGCGCCTCCGCGGCCTTCGCTCCGCCGCCAGCGCGAATGGTCTCTTCCTGCCCCGCCATCTCCGCGAGCAGCGCCTTTACCGCTGCCGCATTCTTCTCCGATTTCGCCGATGGCGTCCCCAGCCGGCTCTCAATCACGTTCGAAAACTCTGCCATACACCCTCATACTTCCCTCAGAAACGATACACCGAGCGATGACACTTGCACCGCGTGCGATGGACACAGAGTAGTCGTAGAATCAGGAGTCTGAAGCCATGACCCTGCACGCCACCGACGCGCTGCTCCTCATCGATCTCCAGCCGGACTTCATGCCCGGCGGCGCGCTCGCCGTGGCCGGCGGCGACGAGATCCTGCCCGGCATCAACGCGCTCGCCCGCCGCTTCGACCACGTGCTCCTCACGCAGGACTGGCACCCGCCGCAGCATATTTCCTTCGCCAGCACGCACCCCGGCCAACAGCCCTTTGCGCAGATCGCTGTCCCCTACGGCCCGCAGGTGCTGTGGCCCGACCACTGCCTGCAGCACTCGCCCGGCGCCGCGCTGCACCCCGCCGTCGACATCCCCCACGCCGAACTCATCCTGCGTAAGGGCTTCCGCCGCGAGATCGACAGTTACTCCGCCTTCCTCGAAAACGACCACACCACACCCACCGGGCTCGCCGGCTACCTGCGCGAGCGCGGCCTCAAGCGCCTCTTCCTCGCCGGCCTGGCCTACGATTTCTGCGTGCGTTTCTCCGCCATCGACGGCAAGGCCCTCGGCTTCGAAACCCTCGTCCTCGAAGACGCCACCCGCGCCGTCAACCTGCCCGGCTCGGTCGACGCCACCAACGCCGCCTTCGCCGAAGCCGGAGTGCCGCGGCTGTCATCGAATACCCTATGAACACTCCCATCCATCCCGGCACCCGCGTCGGTCACGTCCACCTCAAGGTCGCCGACCTGGAGCGCGCCCTTGCCTTCTACTCCGGCGTGCTGGGACTGGAGCTGCAGCAGCGCTTCGGCGACTCTGCTGCCTTCATCTCGGCCGGCGGATACCATCACCACATCGGCCTGAACACGTGGGAGTCCGAAGGCGGCCTGCCGCCGGCGCGCGGAACCACTGGCCTCTACCACCTGGCGCTGCTCTACCCCACACGCGCCGCGCTCGGCGATGCCCTGCGCAGGCTCATCGCCGCGAAGATTCCGCTCGACGGCGCCAGCGACCACGGCGTCTCCGAAGCCCTCTACCTGCGCGATCCCGACCAGAACGGCGTCGAACTCTACTGGGATCGCCCCGAGGCCGAGTGGCCGCGCGACGCCGACGGCCGGATCGCCATGGTGACGCGCCCGCTCGACCTGCAAAAGCTCCTCGACGCCAAAGACTAAAGCCTAGACGCAGGTCGAAGCGCGACCACGCGCCTTCCGGATTAGCGTGGGGCTTTAGCCCCACGAATCACGGCCGCGGAAGATAGGGGCTTCAGCCCCGGGGCTTTCAAACCCCGCGCCGGCACGCAACCTCTACTTCAGTCGCGAGCCCAGCGCGATCTCTTCGCCAAACGTCGCCAGCACCGGCTTGCCGTTCTCGCCAGCGCTTGCCGCCAGCAGCATCCCGTGGGACTCCAGCCCGCGCATCTTGCGCGGCGCCAGGTTCGTGATCACAACGATCTTCCGCCCAATCAGTTCTTCCGGCGTGTACCACTCTGCGATACCCGACAGAATCTGCCGCTTCTCGAACCCCAGATCGACTTCCAGACGCAACAGCTTGTCGGCCTTCGGAATGCGCTCGGCAACGACGATCTGCGCCACGCGCAGCTCCACCTTGGCGAAATCCTCGATGCCGATCTGCGCAGCCATTTCGGGCGCAGGCTGAGCCGCAAAGATGCCGGAGGATGGAGCCTCCGCGTGCGATGGCGGGGCGCCGCGCTCGGTCGTGTGCGCGTCCGAGCCCGCTACCTGCCCGCCCGGATTCGCCTCCGCAAACGCGCTGGTGCGCGGCCCCGCGCCGGGATGCGTCGAGTCGCCGGGCGTGGGCTCGGCGTGGAAGCTTTCGCTTGCGAGCGACGTCTCGGCAAACTCAGTGCGCGTGCTGGTGGAGGCGTCCGCCTGCGCATTGGCGTGGGCGATGGGCGTGTTCTTATCCTGTTCCATGGTGTTCATTATCTCGAGTAGTTTCTTGTCCGCGCGGGGAAAGATCGGGGCCAGCGGACCGAGCTTCGTGCCCGGCTTCAACCCGCCCCACTGCAGGTTCTTCAACTCACCACTCTTCGCCGCGACCTCAATCTCCCCCAGCCCAAGCTGCCGCCACACGGAAGCCGTAGCAAACGGCAGAATGGGATAAAGCAGCGCCGTGATGATGCGAATGGATTCGGCAGCTGTATAAAGAACTGTTCGCAGCAGATTGCTGCTGTCACCGTCGGCCGCCGCTGCGAGTTTCCACGGTGCGGCGTTGCTTATAAAGCCGTCAACATTCTTGAGAAACTGAAAAACTGCGGACAGCTCATTGCTGAACTCAAGCTCCGATTCGGAGAAGCGTAGTCGGTCGGCCGTAGCAGTGAGCGTCTTCAGGTCGTCATACACGAGGTACCTACCGGGCCCAAGTTCAGAGGTGGTCCCCTCCCAGCCACTGACTTCGGGAATCATTCCATCGAAGTAACTCTGAATCATCTTCAGTGTGCGACTGACGAGATTTCCATATCCATTCGCTAGGTCCGCGTTATACCGCGTCACCATAGCCTCGAGCGAGAAGTTCCCATCCTGCCCGAACGGAATCTCCCGCAGCAGAAAGTAGCGCAGCACGTCGGATGCGAAGAGGTCCTGCTCAGCCTTTGTCGGCGCGCTCGCCTCAACAGCCGCCGCCGCTCCCGTCTCGCTTAAGGGCACGGCTTCAGCCGTGCCGTACCCGCCGCTGCTCTCGACGGGCTTCAGCCCCTGAGGGACGCTTTCTGCGCCGACCGAACCCCGTCCCTCAGCGGCTAAAGCCGCGCTCTCTCCCGGCGCACCAGACGGCACGGCTAAAGCCGTGCCCTTAAGCGAGGCCCGGCCTTGCGCGACATCCGACGGCACGCCTAAAGCCGTGCCCTTATCCGCAGCCTCGCCGGCCGCATCTTGCGAAGCGACAGCTTTTGGAACCGCCGGACACAACGTGCCGAACGCATCCAGGATCGTCTCGATGCGCACCACGTTGCCCTTCGACTTCGACATCTTCGAGTCCTGAAACAGCAGCCAGCCATTCGCCGCGATCGTCTTCGGCAACGGCAGCTTCGCCGCCAGCAGAAACGCCGGCCAGTACACGCAGTGGAAGCGCGCAATCTCCTTGCCGATCAGGTGCAGATCCGCCGGCCAGTAGCGCGCAAACTTCGCGACATCCGCCGGGTCGTCCGAGCCATACCCCACCGCCGTCATATAGTTCGCCAGCGCGTCCAGCCAAACGTAGATCACGTGCTCCGGATGCCCCGGCACGGGGATGCCCCACTTGATGCTGGTGCGCGAGATCGACAGATCCTTCAGCCCCGAGCGCACAAACGACAACACCTCGTTGCGCAGCGTCTCCGGCTGAATCAGCAGCTCGTTCGACTCGATCAGCGCCAGCACCTGGTCCTGAAACGCCGACAGCTTGAAGTAGAAATTCTCCTCGCTCAACTGCTCGGTGATGTTGCCGCATTCCGGACAGGGCGACCCCACCGGCACATCCACAAACGCCTCATCCGAGACGCAATACGCGCCCGTATAGGTATTCAGGTAGATATAGCCGTTCCCCTCGATCGTCGTGAAGAGCTTCTGCACCCCGCGCTTGTGGCGTGGCTCCGTCGTCCGGATGAAGTCGTCATTCGTGATGCCCCATGCGCCGCCACGGCTCGCGAAACGTCGCCGAAACCTGGTCGGTAAACTCCTGCGGCGGAATGCCCGCCGCAGCCGCCGATCGCTCGATCTTCTGCCCGTGTTCGTCCGTGCCGGTCAGGAAGTACGTGTCGTCGCCCAGCAGGCGATGGCGCCGCGCCAGTACGTCCGCGACGATGGTGGTGTAGGCGTGGCCGATGTGCGGACGCGCGTTGACATAGTAAATCGGCGTCGTAAGGAAGAATTTGGGTGCGGCTGAGGACATGAGGTATGGCCTCAGTTTAGCAGGGCCGGCGCTCCGCCTAGGTTGCGGGGCTCAGTTGTTCCGCAGCGGCACTGGGCCCGGGCGCGGGCTCCGTCTCCGCTGGCGCCTGCTTCGGCTCGGAGGCTTGCGCCATCCGCGCCAGATTCAGGTGGTGCTCCATGGCCGCCTTCGCGCTCTGGGGGTTGCGCGAGCGAATCGCCCGGTAGATTTCGCGGTGCATTTCGGCCGACTCCTTCAAATCGACCGAGTTATCCACCGTGACGCGCCGCGTGTCGTAAAGCGACGCCGTGATGGTCTCCATCAGCGCGCCGAGAATCGGATTTCCGCTGGCTCGCGCGATCGTCCGGTGGAAGCGGATGTCGTGAATCAGGTACTCCTGCGGATCGTCCATCGAGGCGTACATCTCGGCCACTTCCTCGGCCAGTTCGGCAAGATGATCCTGCGTGGCGCGCTCCGCCGCCAGACTCGCCACCGAGGCTTCGATCACCAGGCGCGCTTCGAACATCTGCCAGGGCAAAAAGCCATGCAGCGCGCCCAGCACCGTCAGTGAAGAAGAGTCGAGTGCGGGCGGTCCGGTCGCAACAAACGTGCCCGCGCCGTGCCTGGACTTCAGCACCCCCATCGCCGCCAGAAATCCGATGCCGGCGCGCAGGCTCGACCGGGAGATCTTCAGCTTGCGCGCAAGCTCGCGTTCGGGCGGCAGGCGGTCGCCGGGCTTCAGCTCCCCGTTCGAGACGAGCTGGCGCACGTGGTCTACCACCTGCATCGTCAGCTGGCTGTGTCCGGTCACTCCGTCCTGTGCGTCCTGTTTCACGTCTGCCTGCCTGCTCCGTTCAGAACCCGCTCATCGCACCGACCGCAATATCAGCTCAGAAACTGTTTCATCCCTGAAGCCTGCCTCTGCGAAGTGGCAGAAGCATACCACGTGCCCACCAGCCTTGACCAACGCACCCGCGATGAACCCGGTGCGGCTCTCATGCGGGTTTCAGCCGCGGTGACGCCTCCGGATCGGTCGGCGGGTGCGTCGGATGACTCGCTCCCAGGCGCGGGACCAGCAAATGGAACAGTGCCAGCGCGAGCACATACGCGCCAGCCGCCATGCTGAAGACCAGAAGCTGGTGCAGCGAAAGATTCTTCTTCACAATCCACGTAAACAGCGCGCCGCCCACTGCGCCGGCAGCTCCGCCGACGCCGACCACGGTCGAGACCGCCGTTGAAGGAAACATATCGCCCGGCGTGGAAAACAGGTTGGCGCTCCAGCCCTGGTGCGCCGCCGCAGCCAGCGCGATCAGCAGCGTCGCCGGCCACGCATTGGTCGGGAAGAGCTGGCTCATGTGCGGCACAAAGATCACGGGAAGGACGCACAGCGCCATCGCCAGCATGGCGAACTTGCGGCCCTTGTTCACGGAAAAGCCGCGGCTCATCAGCATGCCCGAAGGCTTCCGCCGAAGATCGAACCCACGGACGACACCATGTACACCGTCACGATGTACCAGTACGCGTCTTTCAACGAAAGCCCGTAGTTCCGGTTCAGAAATTGCGGCAGGTAGAACAGGTAGAACCACCACACGCCGTCGGTCAGGCCTTTGCCCAGCGCGAACGCCCACAATCCGGGGCGCAGCAGCAGCGTGGACAAGGGAATCACGCCTCCGCCATGCGCTGCCTGCGCGGCAAAATCGGCCTCAAGATTGGCCTGCGTCTGGGTGGAGGCGCGACGCAACTTGTTGTATGGGAACAGCAGCCACATCACCAGCCAGACCATGCCCATGGACCCGGTAGTCAGGAAGGCAGCGCGCCAGCCCCAACGCGCCGTCACGATCGGAATCAGCGCCGGAGCGATCAGCGCGGAAGCGTTTGAGCCGGAGTTGAACAGCCCCACCGCCTTGCCGCGCTCACGCGTCGGAAACCACTCGCTCACAGCCTTGATCGCCGCCGGGAAGTTACCCGACTCGCCCAGGCCCAGGAAGATGCGCGCGATGCAGAACCCCGCCACCGAGGTGACCAGCGAGTGGCTCATCGACGACAAACCCCAGATCAGGATGGCGATGGCATACCCGACCTTCGTGCCGAGCTTGTCGATCATCCGGCCGGCGATCAGGAACCCCACGCCATAGGCGATCTGGAAGAAGATGATGACGTTGCCGAAGTTGTTGTCGAAGACGGGTTGGTGGAACTTGTCCGCAGCGTTGTTCCAACCCATGAAGTCGACATTGTGCAGCAGCGGCTCGACCAGCCCGAAGACGTTGCGATCCATGTAGTTGATCGTGGTCGCGAGAAACAGCAGCCCGCAGACAAACCAGCGCACATTGGAGTTCTCTGCCGCGGGAGCCTCGGAGGTAAAGCCTGCGTCGGGTAGGGCGGACGTATTGGTCGACATTGCGGGTAAGGCTCCTGTTGCCTGGCTGCGGTCTGGCTGCCGGACCTGCTGGGTCCGACCATGCCACGCGTTGCACCCGGTTGCCCGGGCGAAGTTTGGGTTCCAACCCGCGCACTGCGTGTGTGCATGAGCATAGCGGGTGAGTGGCCATCAGTGTCAAGGACCAAGCGCGCCAGACAGAGATTCGCTGCATTAGAATGGCTGCGTCCGCGAGTCTCCGGAGGGAACCCCGATGAACCAGCAAGCCCCAGTGGTCAGTCCAGTTGTCAGCTCAGTTGTCGGCTCAGTTGTCAAAGCAGCCCGGCATCTGCGGTTTGCGTTGTTTCTTGCGCTGCTTCCCTGCGCCGCCGCCGCGCAGTCGCCCAGGGTGCTTACCGTGGCGCCTCCCGGAGCCTCTCCCGCCGGCGACTTCTCCACGCTGCAGGCGGCCGTTACCGCCGCACCCGAGAGCGGCGCTGAAATTCGCATCCGCCCCGGCACCTACCGCGAGGTCGTCCACATCGACAAGCCCGGTATCCGGCTGCGCGGCGAGGGCGCCGACCCCCGCGACGTCGTCATCGTCTTCGCCAATGGCGCCGCGAACACCTGCGGCACCTCCTGCTCGGCCACCATGTTTGTTACCGGCGACAACTTCCTCGCGGAAAAGCTCACCATCGCCAACGACTGGTCGAAGACGGGCAAGCCCCGCACCCAGGCGCTCGCGCTCTCCATCTCGGGCGACCGCGCCATCCTGCGCAACGTCCGCCTGCTCGGCAACCAGGACACCCTGCTCGCGACCAGCAAAGGCTGCCGCACGGGAGGTTCCGGAGCCGATGCCGTTCCTGCAGCCGGCGCGCCGGCACCTCCCTGCAAGATCGCCCGGCAATACTATGACCACTGCTACATCGAGGGCGAGGTCGACTTCATCTTCGGCAACGCCAAGGCCGTCTTCGACCACTGCGAGATCCACTCCGTTGTGCATCCCGCCGGGGGGTTTCTGACCGCCAACGGTCGCAGCAAGCCCGATGAAGACTCGGGTTACGTCTTCAACCACTGCACGCTGACCGCCGAACCCGGCGTCGAAGGCATCTTCCTCGGCCGGCCGTGGCGCGACTACGCCAAGGTGATCTTCCTCAATACCGAGATGGGCGCTCATATCGTGCCGGCCGGCTGGAGCGAGTGGCACAAGGGCGAAACCGAGCGGCTGAAGACCGTCTACTACGCGGAATACAACTCCTCCGGCCCGGGCGCGCACCCCACCGAACGCGACCCGCACGCCCACATGCTGACCGCGGAGGAAGCGAAGCAATTCGAAACCAAGGCCTGGCTCGGCGGGACGGATGGATGGGATCCGAAGTAGAGGGATCAGGGATCAGGGATCAGGGATCAGGGAATAGAGATCAGGGGTAGACGTTCGGGATTAGCGATGAGGGCCGCAGGCCCGCTCTATCCCAGCCTGGGGTGGAGCCCGAACGGGCGGAACCCCAGGAAAGGCACCCCAGCGACGACCGAGCGCTGAAGGCGCGACCTAATGCTCGGAACTCGTCGCCCTTCGGAGCACGTGAAGGCCGTTTCCTGAAGGGAAACAGCAAGCCCCTGCCTCCCCTCAGAACTTTGCAATCATCCACAGCCCCGCGATCATCAGCGCGCATCCGCCGATCCGGCCTGGGGAGGCGGTGTGCTGGCGAAACCCAATCAGCCCGAAGTGGTCCAGCGCGACCGACATCACGAGCGACGCCGTCACGCTCGCCCCGGTAAACACGCCCGACCCCATCTTCTGCGCGATGGTCAGGCCCACCACCGTCGAGATCAGGCTGATCGCCCCGCCCATCCAGGCCCACCAGGGCGCAGAGGCAAGGCGCGCGCCGGGCAGCGGTTCGCGCACGAACAGCTGCACCAGCAGCAGCCCCACCAGGCCCGTCAGGTAAACCGCGACGCCGGTCCATACCGGCCGTCCCAGTTGCTTGTTCAGCTCCGCGTTGACGCCGGATTGGAAGGGGTTGGCGGTGCCGGCCGCAAGCGCCAGCAGAAACTGGACAAAAGGCATGGAATCTCCTGCAGCGCGATCCTCGCCGGGCCCCCGCGCTGCTGGATGCTTAGGATGCGTGCGGAGCGGTGTGCGCCATAAGGTGCCGGCTGAGAAATCCGCTCGCATACGCCAGAATCCGCATCTGCGCCGCCTCGGAAAACCAGTGGCCCTCGCCCGGAAACACATGCATCTGGTGCTCCACCTTCAGCGCGTTCAGCCGCGCCTCCAGCGCATGGGCATGGCTCACCGAAACCACGGTATCCGCGTCCCCGTGCAACAGCAGCGTGGGCGGAAAAGCCGGGTGGCCGCCTCTTCATAGGGAGGGACCAACCCGCCCGAAACTTCCACGATGGCACGCACGGCCGGTGTTCCGGGATGCGTGGCCACCGCCAGCGACAGAAACGCCCCCAAAGACACCCCGACCAGCGCAATCCGCCGCGGGTCTACCTGCGGTCGCCGCGAAAGCTCCACCAGCGTGGCGCGAATGGTGTCCAGCCAAAGCGGCACATGGATTCCGTCGGTCAGCGTCTGCAGGTCAGCCCGAATTGTCCCGGTGCGATCGAAGTAGTGCACGGCATAGGCGGAGATCCCCGCCCGTGCGATCAGCGGCGCCAGCCCATCCAGCCAGAAGTTGGTGTTCCCGC
Source organism: uncultured Gammaproteobacteria bacterium (assembly GCA_963744015.1). Classification (GTDB taxonomy): domain Bacteria; phylum Acidobacteriota; class Terriglobia; order Terriglobales; family Acidobacteriaceae; genus Edaphobacter. The sequence goes on along the minus strand of CAVUSA010000004.1, from coordinate 126,454 downwards.
CCGCCCCGTGCAGCAGCAGGATGGCCGGCCTCGGGCCGTTGCCTTTCGGCTCGTACAAGTCCAGCCGAACTGTCTTCCCGTCAATCTGGAGCGTCGTCTGCATGCGTGTTCGGGGATGCGCCGCACCCCGCATCAGACTAGCGCACGGGCGAGGCCGGTTCGAGGCGAAACCCCCGGCTGTATCCAGAGCGTTATCATCGCAACGGGATGCCACTTTCCGCCGAGCTCGAAGCCATGCTGTCGCACCTGCGAGCCGGCGACCTTCGCACCCTCGCCCGCGCTATCTCGCTGGTCGAGAACGGATCCCCCGAGGCGCTTCCCCTGCTGGAGGCCTGCCGTGCCGGACGTGCCGCCGGCGCTCTCCGCATCGGCATTACCGGACCGCCCGGCGCCGGCAAAAGCACGCTCGTGGATCAGATGATCCGGCTCTACCGCCAGCGCGGGAAGACAGTCGCTGTCCTCGCCGTCGATCCTTCGAGCCCCTGCACCGGCGGCGCGCTGCTTGGCGACCGCATCCGCATGCAGAGCTTCGCGGCAGACCCCGGCGTTTACATCCGCAGCATGGCCTCGCGCGGAACCCTGGGCGGCCTGTCCGCTGCTGCCGCCGGCGTGGTCTCCCTGCTGGAGACCGCCGGCCGCGACGTCATCCTCATCGAAACCGTCGGCGTGGGGCAGGATGAGGTTGGCATCGCTGCCCTGGCCGCGGTCACCGTCCTGGTGCTCGTCCCCGGGCTGGGCGACGACGTGCAAAGCCTAAAGGCTGGCGTCATGGAGATCGCCGATATCTTCGTGGTCAACAAGAGCGACCAGCCCGGCGCCGAGCGGGTGCAAGCGGAGATCCTCAGCATGCAGAGTCTGGCCGCAGAGATACCCGGCTGGACTCCCCCTGTCCTGCTCACCTCGGCCAGCACCGGCACGGGCGTCGCCGAGCTGCTCCGCGAGATCGACCGCTGCGCGGAAACCCCGCGGACCCTCGCGCATTTCCAGCCACCCCCCTCCGCCACGCTCGACCACCTCGGCATCGCCGTGCGCAGCATCGCCGCCGCACGCACGTTCTACGAACGCCTCGGCATGCATGTGGCACACGAGGAGACCGTCGCGCACGAGCAGGTGCGCACCGCCATGCTGCCCGCCGGCGAGAGCCGACTCGAACTGCTTGAGCCAACCGCGGAAGATTCCACCGTCGGCCGCTTCCTCGCCCGTCGCGGCGAAGGCCTGCACCACGTCGCGCTGCGCGTCGACCGCCTGGAGCAGCGTTTTGCCGAGCTGCAGGCCGCCGGCGTGCGCCTGGCCAGCGACCGGGTCCGCACCGGCGCCGGCGGCCACCGCTATTTCTTCGTCCACCCCGAAAGCACTGGGGGCGTGCTGCTCGAACTGGTGGGGCCGGCGGAGGGTCACCCCGCATGAAGCTCCTGCTGCTCCACACCTGTGCCGACCCGGGCTTTCTGGCGCTTGCCGAGAACGACGCCGTCCTCGCGACCGAGCCCCTGCCCGGCCGCGGCTCCTCCGAGCACCTGATGCCGACGCTCCGCCGCCTCATGGAGTCGCTCGCCTGGCGCTGGGCCGCTCTTGACGCTATCGCCGTGGTTCAGGGTCCGGGATCCTTTACCGGCGTGCGCGTCGGCCTGGCCGCGGCCAAGGGCCTGTGCGAAGCCGGGGGTGCCGGCCTGATCGCCGTGTCGCGGCTGGCGCTGGTCGCTGCCGCCGCGCAGCAACCCGGGGAGATCGTCGCCCTGCTCGACGCCGGTCGCGGCGAGTTGTTCACCGGCGTTTACCGCGAGGGCGCCTGCCTGCGTGAGGAACTCCTTAGTCGCGCAGCCGCCCTGGAGATTTCCACAGGGCGCCATCCCCTGACCTCCGAGCCCCGGGTAGCCGATGGTTCCGCTTTCGGCGTACATTTGGTGCCAGAACCGGGGCCCGCGGCGTTGCTCGCCATGGCGCGCCGGAGGATCGCCGACGGGGTCTGGACCGACATTGCCTCTGCCGACGCAAACTATATCCGGCGTACCGACGCCGAACTGTTAGCCAAGGGTTAGTAACATGGCGCTCCCGACGCAGCACGAACACGCCTCGAACGATCATGCCGGACACGGCTGGTCTATCCGCCCCGCTGTCGACGCCGAGCTGGCACAGATTGTCCTGCTCGAACGCGAGACCAGCACAGCACCGCATTGGGCGTGGGCCGATTACGCCCCGCTGTTGCACAGCGAACACACGGCCGCCGTCCGCCGCTCGCTCTTCGTGGCCGCCGATGGCCGGGTCGTGCATGGGTTCGCCGTCGGCAAGATCATCGGCTTCGGACCGCACAGCGAGGCGGAACTGGAAAGCGTGGTCGTGCAGGCTGCCATGCGCCGCCAGGGTCTTGGCAGCGCGCTCTGCCGCGCGGTCATGGATTGGGCACGCGCCGACGGCGCTCACAACATCGCGCTCGAGGTCCGCGCCGGCAGCGCCCGCGCGCTGAAACTCTATGGCGGGCTTGGCTTCGTTGCCGTCGGCCGCCGCCCGCGCTATTACCAGGACCCCGCGGAAGACGCCATCCTGATGCATTGCGCGATCGGCTCTGCCCCTGCCGCACAATCCTTTGCTGAAGCCGACCTGCAACCTGCGCTCTTCTGATTTCCCGGCCCGCATCCTGCCTGTCGCTCCCGCAGCCGAGCCGGACTCCCTCTCCGCCCCTTTTCCGTCAACCACGTGCGCCGGATGACAGCGCCCTTCCGACGTATAATCGGACTCTATGGTGAAGGACGGGATCTGGTACGGGTTGGGCCTGGTGGCGGTCGCCGCCGTGGTTTTTTTCACAACGCTGGACTGGAAGCTGTGCGTGCCTCCGCTCCTGCTGGCGCTCTTCTTTCTCTGGTTCTTCCGCGACCCCAGCCGCAAGATTCCCGCAACTCCGGGCGCGATCGTGTCGCCAGCCGACGGCGTCGTCACCGAGGCGGAGTGGGTGGAAACCACGCTCGGCAGCAAGCTGCGCGTCAGCATCTTCCTGAATGTCTTTGACGTACACGTCAACCGCTCCCCCATCGCCGGCACGGTCAAGCTGGTTGAACATCGCGAGGGCGGCTTCATGAACGCGATGAAGCCGGAATCGGGCCTGACCAACGAGCAGACCATGATCCAGATCGAGGGCGACGGATACGAGGTTGCGCTCAAACAGATTGCCGGCCTGTTGGCCCGCCGCATCGTCTGCAACCTGAAGGCGGGCGACAAGGTAGAGCGCGGGCAGCGTATCGGCATGATCAAATTCGGCTCACGCTGCGACGTGCTGATGCCCGCCGAAGCCAACCTGAAGGTGAAGACCGGGACCCGCGTGAAAGGCGGCTCGACCACCCTCGCCGTTCTTCCTTCCGCAGACGAGACGCCGGTGGCCCGCTCCTGATGGAAGCGCCGGAACTCAGCCTGAAGACCTCGGACTCCGGGCCGGGCAGCCGGACTGATGTCGCCCCTGCGTCTTCCGGCGAACACGACGGACATCCGCCGCGACGGCGTCCCAGCCGCGGCATGTACGTCCTGCCTTCGGCCTTCACGGCGGCCAACATCGCTGCGGGCTTTTACGCGATTACCGAAAGCATCCGCGGCACAGGCGGCGACAAGCCCGCCTTCGACCACGCCGCACTCGCCATTGGCTTCGCCATCATCTTCGACAGCGTCGACGGGCGCGTCGCCCGCATGACGCGCACCACCAGCGACTTCGGCCGCGAGCTTGACTCGCTGGCCGACGTCATCACCTTCGGCGTCGCGCCCGCCCTGCTCGCCTACCTGTGGGGGTTTCGTATGCTCCCCGCAACCCCCTACCCGATGCTGCACGAGAAGCTGCTTCCCCTCGGCGTAGTGGTCTGCTTCCTGTTCCTTATCTGCGGAGCCTGCCGGCTGGCGCGCTTCAATATCAGCGTCAACCCGCAACCCATGAACCCGGGACGCCCCGGGCGGAAGTACTTCGTGGGCATGCCCATCCCTGCCGGCGCCGGCGTCATCATCTCCGTCGTCCACTGCTTCCGCGGAGCCTGGATCGACGATCCCCGCATCGCGATCGTCTGGCTGCTGCTCATCATGGGCACAGGTTTCCTCATGGTCACAAGCTGGCGCTTCTGGAGCGGCAAGGAGATTGAAACCAGCGGGCGACATCCTTTCCAGGTCTTCGTCCTGCTGGCCTTCGTCATCGCGCTCCTGTGGATCTTCTCCGAATATGCCCTGATCTCCATCGCGCTTGGCTACCTGGTCTCAGGCCTGATCGCTCGCGTGGCCTATGGCTGGAGCCGCCGGCGTCGCCTGAGCGCCCACCGCCCCTGACCTCCGCCTGACCGCAAATTGCCGGCATCCAGCCCTTAGGCGACACTCACCGACAGCTCCCACAATCAGAGTGTTGAAGGCGGGACCGGTTCCGGGCCGCGAGTCGACCCACGGCGCAACTTCATCTAATCTGCAAGAACCGATTTCCCCGGAGCAAGCATGGCAGAAGGTATGTACAGGATCGGCATCGTCGGAGCCGCGTCGCTGAAAGGCAAGGAGCTCGCCGACGAGCTTCAGGATTCGCTGCTGGCGGCCTCCGACTTCCTCCTCTTCGACGAAGAAGACGCCGCCGGCCAGGTCACCGCCGCCGGGGATGAGCCCGCCTTCATCCAGAAAGTCGAGCCCGGCTCCTTCGCGAGGCTGGACTTCGTCTTTTTCGCCCGCGACCGCGACAGCACGCGCGAGCACTGGCAGGCCGCCCGGCGCGCCGGGGCCAGCCTGGTGGACCTCACCTACGAGCTTGAGCAGGAGCGCGGTGTACTCGTCCGCGCGCCCATGATTGCGGTCCCGGGGGAAAGGGCCGCCGTCAACCCCATCCGCAGCACGGGCTCGACTCCCAATCTTGAAACCACCGCCGTCATTGCCGCGCACCCGGCGGCTGTGATGCTGGGACTCGTCGCCACGCGCCTGCAAGCCGCGATGAAGGTCGAAGCGATCGCCGCCACCGTGGTTGAGCCCGCCTCCGAGCACGGACGCGAAGCCATGGACGAGCTTCACCAGCAGACCGTCAACCTGCTTTCGTTCCAGAATCTGCCGCGCGACCAGTACGACGCGCAGGTCGCCTTCAACCTGCTGCCCGCGCTCGGCGCCTCGTCTAAGGTAAAGCTTGCCCAGGCCGAGGAGCGCATCCTCCGCCACTACGCGCAGATTGGCGGCGGCACTCTTCCCGCGCTCGACCTCGAGCTCATCCAGGCGCCGGTCTTCCACGGCTACGTCGCCTCGGTCCTGCTCGAACTCGCCGACGAAAAGACCGCCATGGAAGTCGAGGCCGCGCTGGCCGGCGAATCCATCGACCTGGTCTCCGAAGACTCGGACCCGCCCAGCAACCTGAGCGCCGCCGGCCAGGAAGACATCATGGTCCGCGTGCGCGTCACCGGCGAGCCGCAGGGCCGCTCGCGCCGCCTCTGGCTCTGGCTGGCTGCCGACAACCTCAAGCTCGCAGCGCTCAACGCCATCGCCTGCGCCAACGAACTCAAACGCCTGCGCCCCCGCGGCAAAGTCCAGTAACACCGCTTCAGCCAGGTGCATCGCGGGATTAGCCCGGGCTTCTTGTGCATTGCCGGATTAGCGTGGGGCTTTAGCCCCCCGAATAGGGTCGCAACAAGAACGGGGCTTTAGCCCCGGGGGATGTGACGGTCGCGCCAGCCCCGAATGCCCCGGGGCTAAAGCCCCTCGTTTCCGACCGCATTCTCGTGGGGCTGAAGCCCCACGCTAATCCGTCCCCTACTTGCTCTTCCGGTAGCGCTCGATCAGCGCTATTGGTCGAGGAGTCATGCCCCGTCGCCGGCCGCCGAGCCCTCCAGCTCGCCGAGGATCTTCGTCGCCAGCACCTTGCCCAGCTCCACGCCCCACTGGTCGAACGAGTCGATATTCCAGATCGCGCCCTGCGTGAACACCGAGTGCTCGTACAGCGCGACCAGCTTGCCCAGCACCTCCGGCGTCAGCACCTCCGCCAGGATCGTGTTCGACGGCCGGTTGCCCTCGAACACCCGATGCGGCACCAGCCAGTCCGGCGTGCCCTCCGCCTTCACCTGCTCGGCCGTCTTGCCGAACGCCAGCGCCTCGGCCTGCGCGAAGACATTCGCCATCAGCATGTCGTGGTGGCGCCCCAGCGGATTCAGCGTCTTGTAGAACCCGATGAAGTCGCACGGAATCAGCCGCGTCCCCTGGTGGATCAACTGGTAGAACGAGTGCTGCCCGTTGGTGCCCGGCTCGCCCCAGTAGACCGGCCCGGTCTCGTAGTCGACATGCGTGCCGTCCAGCGTCACATGCTTGCCGTTCGACTCCATCGTCAACTGCTGCAGGTACGCCGGAAAGCGCTTCAGATACTGCTCGTACGGCAGAATCGCCACCGTCTGCGCGTCGAAGAAGTCCGTGTACCAGACCGTCAGCAGCCCCATCAGCACCGGCAGGTTCTTCTCGAACGGCGTCGTCCGGAAGTGCACGTCCATCGCGTGGAATCCAGCCAGCATCGCCCGGAAGTTCTCCGGCCCGATCGCGATCATCGTCGACAACCCGATCGCCGAATCCATCGAGTAGCGCCCGCCCACCCAGTCCCAGAACCCGAACATATTCGCCGTATCGATGCCGAACTTCGCCACCTCCTTCGCGTTCGTCGAGATCGCCACAAAGTGCTTCGCGATCGCCGTCTCATCGCCTTCAGCGCCGCCAGCGCCCACTCCCGCGCCGAGTGCGCATTCGTCATCGTCTCCAGCGTCGTAAACGTCTTCGAAGCGACCAGGAACAGCGTCTCGTCCGCATTCAGATCCTGCACCGCCTCGGCAAAGTCCGTCCCATCCACGTTCGAGACGAACCGGAACGTCAGGTCGCGCTGCGCTGTAGTGCTTCAGCGCCTCGTACGCCATCACCGGCCCCAGGTCCGAGCCGCCGATCCCGATGTTCACCACGTTCCTGATCCGCTTGCCCGTGTGCCCCTTCCACTCGCCGCGAGCGCACCTGCTCCGCAAACGCCCGCCATCTTGTCGAGCACCGCATGCACCTCCGGCACCACGTCCTCGCCGTCCACCACGATCTTCTCGCTCTTCGGCGCCCGCAGCGCCACATGCAGCACCGCGCGGTTCTCCGTGATGTTGATCTTCTCGCCCGGTAACATCGCCTCGATCTTCGCGCTTCAGCCCGCACTCCTCGGCCAGCTGCACCAGCAGCTTCAGCGTCTCGTCCGTCACGCGGTTCTTCGAGTAGTCGAGAAAGATGCCCGCCGCCTCCGCCGTCAACCGCTCTCCCGCGCCCCGGATCCTCGGCGAACATCTCCTTCATCGTCGCGTCGCATGCATCTGCTCGTGCGTGCGTGCTTCGAAGCGCCTTCCACGCCGGTCGTCTCTGATCCAGCGTGTCGTCGTTGTCGTCCAGTCTCTATACGTCTGATGCATCTTCTCATCGTAGATGCAGCACCAACCGGCATTCGTCGACGCGGCCTCATCAGCGCTGAATGTCGTACAACGCCTGCCTTGCACCTCGACCGCGCTGTGCGTTTATCGTATTATAGTCCGGCTATCGCACGACTCGTCCGCCTGGCCGCACTGGCCAGCCACGCACCTCCGCAGGAACCCTGCCTTCATGTCGTCTGCCGCTCGACGCCCGTTCCCTCCTCCCGCCGCCCTCCATCAGACGCTACCCCCCGCCGTCCCGCCCCAGCCCCAGCGCCACCCCGCCTCGACGCTCGACAGTCTACACCGGCGACCCCAACTTCATGACCTCGCTCGCCCGCGGTCTGATCGTCATCCAGGCCTTCACCCAGCAGAATCCGCAGATGACCATCTCGCAGCTTCAGCGTCAACACCGGCCTCTCCCGCGCCGCCGTCCGCCGCTGCCTCTACACGCTTACCAAGCTCGGCTTCGCCGGCGCCGAGGACGGCTCAGCGCTACTCCCTGCGCCCGCGCATGCTCTACCCTCTCGCACACCTACACCACCTCCAATCACCCTCTCCACCGCCGCCCAGCCCATCCTCGAGCGCATGTCCGCCAGACCTTCCGCGAGTCCTTCTCCGTCGCCACGCTCGACGGCGACGACATCGTCTACATCGCCCGCACCACCGTGCCCAGCCGCGTCATGGCCGTCGACCTGCACATCGGCTCGCGCCTGCCCGCCTACTGCACCAGCATGGGCCGCGTCCTGCTCGCCTACCTGCCCGCCGAGCAGCTCGAGCAGCTACCTCGCCCGCGTCGACCTCACTCCCGCACACCACCCGCACCATCACCTCCGTCGAAAAGCTCCGCGCGGCCCTGCGCAACGTCCGCCGCACTGGCTACGCGCTGGTCGATCAGGAGCTCGAGGTCGGCCTGCGCTCGCTCGCCGTCCCGGTGTATGCACCCTCCGGCCGCGTGGTCGCGACCGTCAACCTTGCGGGAACGCCCCACGCATGCCTGTCTTCGACATGCAGACGCACTTCCTCACTCCACTCCGCAATGCCGCAGCCGAGCTCAGCGCGTTCCTGCGCTAGAGCCGGCAGGGGTCGCCAGTCCCTCCGCGCCGTTCGTGACAGCCCGGAACCTCCCGGGTAACCCGATCTTGCATACGGGTCGTCAATGGATGTAGTAACTTTCTCCGCGACGGTGATTCACATGCGGGGTCTGAAGATACAATTAATCCATCCCGCAGCGAAGCTGAACCAGCACAACGAGTTGACCTACGGCACCCACGCTCTTTCATGATCATTGCCATCGACCAGGCCACCGATTTGATGCCACAGACCGAGTCTCCCGCCGAAGCGTCCCTTCCCGCGGCGGATACTCACGCTGCCGAAAGAAGCAACTCTCTCCGGTACTGTTTGTTGCTGGTCCTGCTTCCCCTTCTTGCCATCCCTGCCTTCATCGCGCTCGGCAGCTCCGACTTCTTCCTCCACCACGGCGCCAGCGTCTGGGTCCAGGTCCAACGACGCCGTCTTCGACATGCGCGACCGCGACTGCGACGTCCTCGTCTTCGGCGACTCCACCGCCATGACCGGCATCAACCCGGACGTCGTCGAAGCGCAACACCGGCTTCAAGACCTGCAACATCGCCGTCACCAACGCCGTTCTGGCCGTCACCGACAACCTCACCCTCGACCACTTCCTGGCGCACAACGCGCGCCCCGCGTCCTCCTGTCCAGCTCTCGCCCGACGGCTTCCAGCCCGAAAACCACGCCTGGCACCGACCATCTACGCCGAAGGCCTGCTGGAGCTGCTTCGCCACGGCACGCCGCAGCGAGGCCCGCCACGTCCTCCTGACGCACCCGCAGGAGTCCATCGCCTTCGCCGGCTACGCCGCCGGCTTCAGCGCCTACTACGCCATCAAGGACGTCTGGTTCCACGTCACCCACCTCCGCCCGGAAGAAGATACCGTCACCGTCCGCAACGGCTTCTTCACCCCGCCCGTCGCCGCCCCGCACCTCCTGCGACCCCGCGCGCCACCTCCGTCGACCGACCCCAGCAGGCGGCGACTTCCCCCGCTCGCTGGTCGACAGTTCCGCAACGACTACGCCGACCGCTGCCGGCATCGTCCTGGTCAACGTCGCCCCCATCCCCTCCTGCGATCAGAACCTCGCCGCCTTCAGCTCGCGAGCTCAACGGCGTCACCAGCAACTCCCTCCTTCCCCTCCCCATCGGCCTCTTCAACGACGGCCGCCACTACACCGCCGTCGGCTCGGACATCGTCTCCCGCCTCGTCGCCCAGGAACTCAACGACCGTCGCCAGCCGCAATCCCCAGATCGACGACCGCATCCCCGCCTCGCGCCGGGTCGCCACCCTCCGCACCGTCCGCCTTCACCGCGTACGCAAGATCAGCCAGCGCTCGCAGCATCCGATCCAGCTCGAGCGGCTCCAGCGCGCGTCATTCTGGCGCAGCGCAGATCCCCGTATCTTCGCAATCAGGCCATCCAAGCTCATTGCATCCCCTGCTACCGCTACTACTCACCCCTAATCCCTGCCTCTATGCTCTTCAACTCCCTCCAGTTTCCTCTTCGTCTTCCTCCCCATCACCATGCTGGGCTTCCATCTGCTCGGCCGCTACGGCCGCCGCCCGGTCATCGCCTGGCTGGCCCTCATGTCGGTCGTCTTCTACGCCGCCTGGAACCCGCGTCTTCGTCCTCTTCCTGCTCGGCTCCATCCTGGTCAACTACCTCGTCGCCCGCGCCATCGCCGCTGCGCCCGAAGACTCCAGCCCGCCGCCGCCAGTCTCCTCGCCCTCGGCATCACTCTCAACCTGCTCGCCCTCTTCTACTTCAAATACCTCTACAAGACTCCTGCTGCTCGTCAAGGCCCTGCACCTCGCCACACTCCACCCCCACCCCATCCTGCTCCCGCTCGGCATCTCCTTCTTCACCTTCACCCAGATCTCCTACCTCGTCGATCTCGCGCAGGGCCAGGCCGAGCGCCAGGACTTCCTCTCCTACCTCCTCTTCGTCACCTTCTTCCCGCACCTCATCGCCGGCCCCATCCTCCACCACAAGGAGATGATGCCGCAGTTCGGCAAGATCCGCCCGAAGACGCGGCCACGACCTCGATCAGGCGCTCACCCCGGTCCCACCCTCGCGCCGCTTCGCCCTCAAGCCCGACGACGTCTCGCTCGGCCTCACCTGGTTCCTCATGGGCCTCGCCAAAAAAGTCCTCATCGCCGACAAGCTCGCCCCCACCGCCGACCTCGCCTTCGCGCACGCCGGCTCGCTCACCGCCGCCACCGCCTGGACCGGCCTCATCGTCTACTCCATGCAGCTCTACTTCGACTTCTCCGGCTACTCCGACATGGCGCTCGGCCTCGCCCGCATCTTCTCCATCCGCTTCCCGCTCAACTTCGACTCGCCCTACAAGGCCACCAGCGTCACCGAGTACTGGCAGCGCTGGCACATGACCCTCACCCGCTACATCACCCTCTACCTCTACAACCCGCATCCTGCTCGGCGTGCAGCGCCGCCGCATCGCCGCCGGCAAGAAGATCTCCCGCAAAGCCCTCGCCACCCCCGGCGGCTTCACCGCCATGGTCGCCTACCCCACCATCGTCACCATGCTGCTCACCGGCATCTGGCACGGAGCCGGCCTTCAGTTCCTCATCTTCGGCCTCATCCACGGCATCTACCTCACCGCCAACCAGGCCTGGCGCCACTTCCGCCAGCGCGTCCACAACGCTCCCGCGCCCGCGCAGCCCACCGGCCTCGCTCGCCTCGCCATGATGATCGGCGTCTACCTCCAGGTCACCTTCGCCCTCATCTTCTTCCGCTCCGACTCCCTGCACGCCGCCTTCGCCCTTCTCGCGCGACATGCTCGGCGCGCCACGGCGCTCGGCCACCTCGGCGCACTGCTCGACGGCGCCCTCGCCTTCGCCCTCTTCCCCGTCGTCTGGTTCCTGCCCAACACCCAGCAGATCCTCGGCCAGGAAAACGCAAGCCTGGTCCCCGTCGCCGGCCCTGCCGCTCCCACCACCCTCGCGCATGAGCAGGCGCCAACGCTCTTCCCCCGCCTCCGCTGGACCCCGTCGCTGGGCTGGGGCCTCTTCATGGCCGCCCTCTTCTTCGCCGTCCTGGTGGAGCTCGACCGCCCCGCCACCTTCCTCTACTTTCAGTTCTGATGCGCACCAGCCGGCACACCCCCGAAGGTACGCCGCAACCCTCACCGGAGTATGCTGGAGACACGATCATGAGTTCCGTCCCGTCCAGCCCAGGGCTCGCCCCGGTTCTCCCGCAAGCACCTGCGCTCCCGCCCAACGTGCCCGTGGCTTTGGACCTGGCCGTCGTCCTGCCCACCTACAACGAGCGCGAAAACATCCCGCTGATCGTCGCCCGCCTCGAGGCTGCCCTCGCCGGCCTGCACTGGGAAGCCATCTTCGTCGACGACGACTCCCCCGACGGCACCGCCGAGTCGTGCTCGCGCTACGCCCACCAGACCCCGCATGCGCCTGCTCCATCGCATCGGCCGCCGCGGCCTCGCCTCCGCCTGCATCGAAGGCATGCTGGCCACCTCCGCGCCCGTCATCGCCGTCATGGACGCCGACCTGCAGCACGACGAGACGCATCCTGCCCGCAATGCTTCGTCGCCTGCGCGCCGAATCTCTCGATCTCGTCGTCGGCACCCGCAACGCCGGCGGCGGCAGCATGGGCGACTTCACCCGCGCCGCGATCCTGCTCAGCCGCCTCGGCCAGAAGATCAGCAACGCCGTCTGCCGCTGCGAGCTCACCGACCCCATGAGCGGCTTCTTCATGCTGCGCCGCGCCTTCCTGCTGGACGTCGTGCGCGACCTTCAGGGCGGCGGCTTCAAGATCCTCGTCGACCTCCTCGCCTCCCGCAGCCGGCCCGTGCGCTTCGGGGAAGTCGGCTACACCTTCGCGCCAGCGCAGCCACGGCGAAAGCAAGCTCGACGTCGTCGTCGGCATCGAGTACCTCTTGCTCATCGTCAACAACCTGCTCGGCGGCGTCGTGCCGCTGCGCCTCGCGCTCTACGTGCCTCGTGGGAGTCTTCGGCCTGCGTCACGCACCTGGCCGTACTCGCTCACGCTGCACCGCTTCTTGCACGTCTCCTTCGTGGCCGCGCAAATCGCCGCCACCTTCATCGCCATGGCCGAGAACTTCTTCCTCAACAACCTCGTCACCTTCCGCGACCGTCCGCTGCGCGGGCTGCGCATGCTCTCGGGCGCAACGCGCTTTGTCGCCGCCTGCGGCTTCGGCGCCTGGGCCAACGTCATCTTCGCCCGAACCCTGGTGGAGGCGGGCACGCCGTGGCTGGTTGCCGGGCTCGCCGGCATCATCCTCGGCTCCGTCTGGAATCTTTCGATCAGCAGCCTCTTCACCTGGCGCATGCGGCCTCGGCAGGAACGCCACGCCGTCGCCGCGGAGGCGTTCGCACCTGATGTCGAGGTCTTGCGTTGACCTCGGCAGCACAGAACCCTGTCGTATCTTCCGCCTCATCCCAGCACACCCGGCTTCTGGTCGGCTTCTGGATGCTGGTCCTGCTGTCCATCCCGGTCTGGCTACACTTCGAAGTGCCCGGCTGGGACACCCGCGTGTACCTGAACGCGATGCATGCGCTCCAGGCCGGACACGACCCGTACACCGACGCCATCGCCGTCCAACGCGCCTACCACGCCCAGGCCGTGCACCCCGCCGGCGACCCGCCCTGGAGCTACGTCTACGCACCCATCACCCTGCCGCTGCTCAGCCTTTTGGCGCGGCTCCCCTTGTGGCTGGTCTCCGGAGCGTACTGGCTCACCTACGCCGCTGCCATTCTTGCGCAGCTCCGGGTCTGCCTGGTCGCAACGGAACCCGCCGAGCGCCGGCCCTTCCTCTACCTGGCTGCTGTGGCGACCTTCTTTCCCGGCTTCCTCGCCAACGGCATCGTCATCGGCGGGAACATCGCCTACATCCTCTACGCGCTGGTGCTGCTCGGAGCACTCCACGGCTGGCGCCGCAACCGCTGGCTCGCGTTCTACCTCGCGGTCATCGCGGCCTCCTGCGTCAAAGCGCCGTTGCTCAGCCTCGTCGTGATTGCGCCGCTCTCCGCCCGCCGCCAATGGCTGCCGGCCGTCGCGGCCGCTGCTGCAGGACTCGCTCTCTTCGCCAGCCAGCCGCTTCTCTGGCCCGTCCTCTTCAAGCACTATCTGGAAGCCGTCGAGCTCCAGTTCAGCTTCAACCGCGACTTTGGCTGCAGCCCCGCCGGCCTCTTTGGCGGATTCCTCTACGACCGCGGCCTTCCCTACTCGCCCGGCACCTATGTGTTCTTTCTCGCCTACGCCATCCCGCTCTTCGCCGTGCTCGTGATGCTGTCGCGCCGCTTCCTGCGCGGCGACTTCACCATCCAGCGCTGGGTGCCCGTGCTGCTGGTCGGCGTCATCCTGCTCAACCCGCGCATCCTCGAGTACGACGCCGCGCCCCTTGCGCTGCCGCTCGCGCTGATCGCCTGGCGCTTCTTCGCCGGCTTCCTCCCCCGTGCCCAGACCATCGTTGCCTTAGCGCTGCTCTTCGCGGTGACCAACGCCATCGCCGCCATCAGCTGGAACATGCACAAGCTCGTCGACGGCCCGCTGCTCGTCCTCCTCTTCGCCGCCGGCTGCTGGAATCTGCTGCACACCGCAGAAAGACGTTCCGAGAACTGGCAACTGGCCACTGGGAACTAGCCCTTACTTCCCCGGTTCCCAGCACCGCACCACGCTCGCACCATCCTTGCTTGAAAGCGTCACCGAACCTTCCGGCGCGATGACTGCCTGGCCCGGCCCGAAGGTCACCGCGTTCACCGCCGCATTCCCCTTCAGCCCCACGATGCATCCCGTCCCATCCATCGGCATCTCGAGCGTCATGCCCGCCGGCAGATCGAAGCGGTCGACCACGAAGTATTCCGACTCGATCAGCCGCGTAAATCCATCCATCGTCTCAGGCTTCACCTTGCCGGCCTTGGTCTCCAGCTTGATGACGGCCAGCCCCTCGTCCAGGTGCAGCTCCCGCGGACGCCCGTAGTCATACAGCCGATACGTCACATCGCACGTCTGCTGCACCTCCAGCAGCACCACGCCCGGCCCGATCGCATGCACCGTGCCCGCATCGACAAACACCATGTCGCCCACTTTCACCGGCACCTGCTCCAGCAGCGTCTCCATCGTGCCGTCCGCCACCGCCTTGCGGCGCATCCTCCACCCCGACGCCCGCTTCAGCCCCACGCGACCGTCGCCCCCGGCTCCGCCTCCAGCACGTACCAGCACTCCGTCTTGCCGCGCGGCAGGCCCTTCGCCTGCGCCTGCGCGTCATCCGGATGCACCTGCACCGACAGCTTGTCATCCGGAAACAGCATCTTCACCAGCAGCGGAAACTCACCGTTGCCCAGCTGCGCCGGGTAGAGCTTCGCCATCTCGCGCATCGTCTTGCCCGCATCCGGCCCCGTCTCGACCACGCACTCCGGCCCCGTCAGCCACGCCTCGCCCATCTTCTCGTGTTCCCCACCGACGTGTCTCCGCCACGGTCGCCGCGCTTACCACGGCGACAGATCCCACTTGCCCCAGACCCGCGCTGAACTTCGGCCCCAAGCGAAACGCCGACACCCTCGCCTCACCTGGCCCCGGCCCATCTACCGCCTTCAGCTCAGTCATCGTCATCCTTTTTCTTCGCAACCTTTCTGCGTCAGCACCGCCGGCACCGGCTGTGCGCCCATCGCATCCTGCCACAGAATCACGTTCAGCTTCTGCGCGTCCGCACGATCCTCATGGCGGAAGTCCATCTTCGCCGAAGCCCTCGCACCCGGCGCCGTCGGCTTATTCGCCGTGTAGATCAGCCCGTTCGTCTCGGTTGGATGCATCCGCCGCAAACGCCGGCTGATCGCCCGGCCCGGTAAACACGCTCCCGATCATCGAGCTGAACGCATCGTTGTTGTTCATCGGCGGCAGCCCGAGCAGCGTCTCCATCGTCCGCATCATGCTCACCGTCGAATAGAAGCGGCTATCCACAAACGCCCCGCCATCCGCCCCATGCGGCGCATACTTGCTCACCACCAGCGCCAGCGAGCGATGCGCATCCACATGGTCCGCCCCGTTCTGCGCGTCGTCCTCCAGGATGAAGATCGCCGTGTCCTCCCAGTACGCCGAGTGCGAGACCGCCTCCACCACCCGCCCCACCGCCAGGTCGTTGTCCGCCACCGAAGCCTTCGGCGTCGGCCCGCCCGGCGTCGTGCCCGCCGTATGGTCGTTGCCCAGCCGCATCGTGATGAAGTTCGGCATCGTGTCCTTGCCCGCCGCGCGATCCGCCACCCACCCCTCCAAGTGCCGCAGCAACACGTTCACCCGAATCTGGTCCGGCACCCTCAGGTTGAAGTCCGGAGCCTCCGCCGCAAAGTGCCCCACCAGCTCCGGCTTGGTCGGCTTGTTCGACGCCAGCAGCGGAATCGCCCAGGGCCACATGTTCGTGCCGCCGCCCCACTCCGCCGGAAGCTTCTCGCCCGGCTTCACCTCGTTGCGCTGCGCACACGTCTGTCCTTCGAGCATCGGGCCCATCTGCGAGTTCTTCTGCGCCGCGCTCACGCCTTTATCCGTGCAGAAGGTCGACGCGATGAACTCGCCGAAGTTGTAGTGCGTCTGCCCATGCCGGTCGGCGTTGCCCCACATATATCCCGTCCCCGGCTCGGCCACGTCCGGGATCTGCTGCTCCAGCGGAATGCCCTCCGACACCACGCCTTCATAGTCATACCCGCGCTGGTTGCCGCGATAGTTGATCTGCCACGTCCGCTCGTTGTAGTCCGACCCGATCGCCGCATTCGACCACACATGCCCGTCGCCCGACACCTCGCCCGAGTCGAAGAAGTTATCCAGCACGCCAAACTGCAACGCCAGCTTGTGCTGGTTCGGCGTCACCTCCGCGCCATACATCGTCAGCCTCTTATCGCCGTTGCCCGCGCCGGCAGTCGCCAAGACCTGGTCGTACGTCCGGTTCTCCTTGATGATGTAGATCACATGCTTGATCGGAGCTCTGACTCGCCGCCGGCAAGACTGGACCACCGGCAATCCTCTCCTCCGCCGCCTTCATCCGGTTGTCCTCCAGCACCTCCGCCGTCAGCGCCTTCAGCCCGCTCCAGCCGTCTTCTCATCGATCGCCGCCATCGACCCATGCAGCAGCGTCGCGATATACGTAAACGTCCGCAGAAACGCCTTGTTGTCCTTCGTCTCCGGAGTCGGCCGCTGCGGCAAGTTGTTCGGCCCCGTCCCCGTCCCCTTGCCGCGTCGCAATGTAGAGCTTGCCGCCGGCGAACGCCACGCCCATCGGCATCCACTCCGTCGGGATGAACCCCATCGGCTCCGCCATCCCCTTCTCCGCGACGCCTTGGTCAGCTTCTTCGTGTCGATCACCGCCACCGCGTCCGAACCCATATTCGCCACATACAGCCGCGATGCCATCCGCGCTCAGCGCCAGCGCCTCCGGCACCGCGCCAAAGAAGCTCTGCCCCGGCAGCCGCGTATCGAAGAACCCCTTCAGCTTGAACCCGCCGCCACCCAGATCAACCGCCGCCACCGCATCGCGATTCCCCAGCGCCACATACAACGTGTTCCCGTCGGGACTCATCTGCAGCGCCGTCGGATGCGAACTCGGCTTCACCGGCGAGTCCGCCTTCAGCAACGTTAGCTTGCGCAAGCTTTTTCCGCCGCCAAGATCCAGTTCCACCAGTTCGCTCGAATTCCAAAGCGCCACAAAGGCACGGTTGCCATCCGGCGTCATGAGGATCGAAGCCGGGTACGTTCCGGGAACCGCGTCGCTCTCGCTCAGGTCAAAACGCTTTACGACATGCCCGTTGGCTGTATCAAACTCCACCACAGCATCGGAGAGATTGTCCGCAACCAGCAACAGCCCGTCGCTAATGTCCTTTCTTCCCTTCCCGCCTTTGCCGAACGTGACGTGATCCCACACCGCGATACCCGCTGGATACGGCACCCCAACCGACTGATCCTTGCCCAGCAGCGTCGTCTTCCCCGCCGCCAGCTTCTGCGGCGGAATCTTCAACACCCGCTCCCGCGTCATCTTGCCCGCCGAAAATCCATACACCTGTATCCCCGACCCCGTATCCCCATCCGCCTTCCCCGTCGGATCGGTCAGCGACACCACGCTCCCATACATGTGCTTGCCGTCGGCCGAGAACGCCAACCCCGAAAACAGCACCTGATTCGACTTGCCCAACGTGCGCTCATCCGGAAACTCCTCCACCTTGCCCGTCGCCGTATCCAGCACCGCCAGCGACTGCATGTAGCGGCTCTCGAACGACCCATACCCGCCATTCACCGTCACCACATACGCCCGGCGGGCTCCGTCGCCGTCGCGGCGATACCGCCATCGCGACCGGCAAGCGATCCAAGCTGCTGCGGATTCCCCGGCACCACGCCTGTAATCTGCTTGCTCGACGAGAGATCAATGTGCCCGCCCACCTTCTCCACCGGAGCCTGCGCCCACACCGCCGCCACCGACGCCAACCCCGCCACCGCCGCCCCGCGCACCACCCAAGTCATCATTCCGTCAGCCTACCAAACCTCGTGCCAACGCCCGCATAAACAGGTCCGGGCTTTCGTCGGCCCTACTGAACCCAGCGATACTTTTCCAAAGAAAGTCGAGTCACCGCGCAAATCACCTCAAAACCAAGCGCCGAACGGCGCGCCGCTATCACAGCCTGGGATGAAATCCCAGGTACCATCCCGCGCAGACCCCGAGGGCTGAAGGCCCGACCTAGTCCAGCCCATGCCCTAAACTCGCCGATATGCCGCAATCGCTCTCTTTCCTTCTCGTACACATCATCTTTTCGACCAAAGACCGCGCTCCCGTGCTATCCGTTGACATACGATCCGAGCTTCACCCCTACCTGGCCACCGTCGTCCGCAATGCCGGCTGCCAGTGCTTCCGTGTCGGCGGCGTTGCAGATCACGTCCACATCGCCCTCGGCCTCTCGCGTACGGCCACCACGGCCAGGCTCGTACAGGAACTCAAGACCTCTTCTTCGCACTGGCTCAAAACGTTGTCACCCGATCTGAGCGATTTCTCCTGGCAACGCGGATACGCCGTCTTTTCGGTCGGTCCAACCGATCTGGAGTCGCTGACGCACTACATCGACACCCAGGAAGAACATCATCGCAAACGCGACTTCCAGAGCGAGTACCGTGCGTTTCTCGTGAAGTATGGTGTCGACTTCGATGAGCGGTACATCTGGGATTAGGTCGGGCTTTCAGCCCTCCGATTCGCCCTGCATACCGAACCTGGGATTTCATCCCAGGCTGTGATAACGCCGCGCCTTTGGCGCTTGGCCCACCTGCCCACCCTGCCCACCCTACAACTTCCGCATCATGCCTTTCCCATGCAAACCCTCCATTACAAAAGTCTTACAACGCCCCCGCCATCTCCCTGCTAGCGTTGATATCAGCATCACCGAGGACGCGAACAACCCTATATGACACCCTCCGTACTGACCCCCGAAGAAACCGAAGCCCTTTCCGCCCCGAGCCGCAGCAACTACGCCGCGTTCCAGAACGACGCCATCGAGACCGCAGAAGTCCTCGAAGCTCGCCAGCAGAGCGACCTCCAGGAAATGTCGAATGCCGCGCGTGAAGAACTCCGCCGAGCAGATCCGCCAGCAGGTCAAGCAGGACCTCCGCATGGGCCGCGAGCACCAGCAGGGCCGCATCAACTGGATCACCACCATCGTCATGGGCCTCTTCCACGTCGGCGCCATCGCCGCGCTCTTCTTCTTCTCCTGGAAGAACCTCGCCGCCTTCGCCATCATGTACTTCTTCGCCATCAACGTCGGCATCGGCATGGCCTACCACCGCCTGCTGACGCACCGCGGCTACCGCACTCCCAAGTGGCTCGAGTACTTCGTCACCGCCTGCGGCACCATGGCGCTTGAGGGCGGACCCATCTTCTGGGTCGCCACCCACCGCGTCCACCACCAGAACTCCGACCACGAAGGCGATCCGCACACGCCCGCACGACGGCACCTGGTGGGCCCACGCCGGCTGGATCCTCTCCGGCCGCGCCCTGCACTCCGAGACCGCGCTGCTCGGCCGCTACGCCCCCGACCTCACCCGCGACAAGGGCCACGTCTGGCTCTCGAAGTACCACTGGCTCCCGCTCACGCTCACCGGCTTCGCGCAGATCGCCATCGGCGCCGCGCTCGCTGCGCCCGGCCACCGCGTCTCGGCGGCCTCAGCATGATGCTCTGGGGAACCTTCCTCCGCGTCATCGTCGGCCTGCACGCCACCTGGCTCGTCAACTCCGCCACCCACCTCTGCGGCACGCGCCGCTTCGAAACCCACGACGACTCGCCGCAACAACTGGTGGGTCGCCCTCCTCACCGGCGGCGAAGGCTGGCACAACAACCACCACGCCCACCCCGTCAGCGCGCGCCACGGCCTCGCCTGGTACGAGTTCGACATCAACTACTACGGCATCTGGCTGCTCTCGAAAGCTCGGCCTCGCCAAGAAAGTCCAGATCGCCAAGTTCGACCCCAAGAACCCCAAGCCCGCCGGCAGCAACTAGGTCGGATCGCAGCTCATAAGGAAAACGCCGTCAGCGACAGCTGGCGGCGTTTCTTTGCCCAGCGAATATTACGCCGTTCACCTGGATCAGACTCGACAGCTCAACACAAAGGCGTTTCTCGGTACCAATCCGGTTCAACCGTTAAGTTAGTGCTCGCTGAGTGCATTGGCCTGTTCTCAGCAGCTGAAAATCGAAGCTGCTGAAAAACTAAAACTTTGCGAAAGTCGCTGGCTTGCAGAAACGCCCTCAATGCGAAAATGGCTCTTCTGAGGTGTTCATGATCCGAAAGAGTCGAATAGCTGGATATTTCTTGTCCATCTTGCTGATTTACTACGAGGTGTATCGGTGGATTCCCCTCGGACCGTGGAATTGGCAGTTCATCTGGCCTGTGCAGAATGATCAGTTCTACCCCGACATCGTGATCGGGCTTTTGTTGGCGTTCTTTGCTGTCGCATTCTTCCGCGTCTGGCGGTCTGCTATGTGGGTTGCGGTCGCACTCCTGGGGCTGTGGGTCTGTGTTCACTTTTTCGACTGGTGGCTCCCTTACATCCAGAACTCACCATCGAACTATGCTCGTTTCAGCTTCTACGCGCCGCATTCGCAGCTCCTACCGGTGATTGATCATCACTACCCGCCGGATGGCGGCCACGCTCTGCTGGACTTCCTTTTGTATCCGACGTGGTTGGCTTGTCTAGTCGCCTCCTCTTCGCAAAAGAAGGGGGGGGCGTGAGGATAGGTCTATGACGGTGAGAACCGACGATCCGCTGTCAAGATCTTGAGCAACGGCCTTATCGGAAACTACGGGTCATCATGCTTTGCCTCCGGTCAATCAGCGATAAATCGTCAATGCGCTCAGCGAGCCCGGATCAGTACCGGGAAGTCGGCTTATCGGAAGTCTGCGTCGCGGCCTCTCCCGCAGGCGCGGTGAGCATTGAGCTTCGCCGGCCCTTACGTCCCAGGCTGCCGATACCGGGCCCCCACCATCATCTTCCGTTCCTCCGCCCGAGGATCGTTCACCACCTTGCTCGTCCGGTCGAAGATCATCGTCGGCCGCGCCGTCAGGTCGTAGACCGGCCACTTCGGCACCCCCGCCGTGTTTGGGTCGCCGGTTTTCGCAAACGCAATCAGCGCCGACGACATCTGCGTCGCCAGCGGCTGCGCCTCGGCAATCTCTTTCTCGCTCGGACCAACCACCCCCGGGCTCAGCGCCGCGTTATCGAACATGAACGCGATGTCGATCGTATGCGGTGCGCGGCCATCCGCCGTCGGCGTGCCGAAGTTCATCTGGTACACCCATGTCCGCTTTGCGCTCTCCGGATTCGCCACCCGCCGCTCCGCCTCGATCACCTGCCCCGGCCACGAGCGAAACGCCGCTACCGTTGCGGTATACACATCGTTCGGCGTGTACGCCGGATACCACCCGCGATATGCCGCGATGATCTCCTCCACCGTGTACTTGCCCTTGAACGGCTGGATCGCCTTGCCCAGTTCTTCCGGCAACGCCTCCCAGGTCAGCCCCGCGCGCTGCCAAGCATTTGCGCCCACCACCTCGTCCTTCGTATTCCCCAGCATCATCGGCACCGTCGCAGACATCAGCGGCGCATCCGGGTTGAACGGATCGCGCAGCAGATGCACCTCGTCCTTCACCGGCAGCCAGTTCGCCGTCGTCCGCGCCCCCGCCTGGATCTGCTCCACCGTCAGCGCATCCAGCTTCTCCGGTGTGACGTCGTCGCCCAGGCCCATCGCGGCCAGCGCCGCCTTTGCATTGGCCGTCGCCTTCGCCCGCGGAATCGCCCACACCTGCTGCCCGCTCATCGTCAGCACGCGATGAAACAGCCCCACCGCACTCGACATCGCCATCAGCGTCGCGCACTTGGCTCCGCCGCCACTCTGCCCGAAGATCGTCACCCGATCCGGATCGCCGCCGAACTCCGCGATATTGTCGCGCACCCACGCGAGCGCCAGCACCAGGTCAAGCTGCCCCACATTGCCCGACTCCCGGTACTTCGCCTCCAGCCCCGGCAATCCCAGCCAGGTACATATAGCCGAACGCATTCAGCCGATGGTTCACCGTCACCACCACCACGTCGCCGCGCTCCACCAGCCGCGCGCCATCGTACAGCGCAGCATTCACCGTGCCGTTGTTGTAAGCGCCGCCGTGAATGTAGAACAGCACCGCGCGGCCCTTCCCATCCAGCTTCCCATCGCGCAACGCCGGCGTCCACACGTTCACGTGCAGGCAATCCTCGCTCTGCGGACCCTCATCCGGCGGCAGATGGTAGTGCATCTTCACCCCTTCCATTGCCTGGAATCCCACCGCCGCGGGGTCCGGCCGGCCGCGATCGGGGCTCTGCTGCGGAGCCCGCGCGCCCCACTCCGTGCACACCTTCACCCCGGTCCACGGAGCCACCGGCTTCGGCGCCTGGAACCGCGTCGTCCGCGTATCCGCGCCATACGGAATCCCCTTGAACGAGATCACCTTCCGCGTCATGTAACCCGACACCATGCCCGCGGCCGTCTTCGCCACCGGCGTGGCACTTTCCGGCAAACCGGACGACGCCCAGCCGCGTCCGCCCACCGCCAGCGCCGCCGCACCCAAGCCCGCACCCTGCAACACCCGCCGCCGGTCCATCATCCGAATTCCTCCGCCACCCATCCTAAACCGTATGCCCTAAACTGTTCCCTGTTCCCTGATCCCTGCCCCCTGCCCTATGAACTTCACCCGCCGCCGCGGAGCCATCGCCACCTTCATCACGCTCGGCGTGCTGCTCACCGGCCTCGCCATCACGCTCAACATCGCCTGGATCCTCAACAACAAGGCGCGCCTCGCCTACTCCGTCCTCGGCATCATCTTCTTCGCCGTCGCTTATCGCCGGCGTCGTGCTGAACACCGTCTTCCTGGTCCGCGAAGTCCGCCGCAACGAGCGCCAGGACTCCTTCCTCAACGCCGTCACGCACGAGCTCAAGACCCCCATCGCCAGCATCCGCCTCTACCTCGACACCCTCCAGCGCCGCCCCAACCTCGACGACGAGCAGCGCCAGCAAGTTCTACACCATCATGCACGCCGACTCCGACCGCCTCCTCGCCACCGTCGAGCAGGTGCTCAAAGCCGGCGAACTCGGCCAGCGCCAGCGTCAGCAGAATCGCGTCCCCATCGACCTCGCTCCGCTGGTCGCCGACTGCATCGCCGTCACGCTCGAACGCCACCACCTCGCCGCCGACACCATCATGCTCGCGCCCGTCCCCGGAGCCGTCCGCCTCCGCGTCCTCGGCATCGCCGAAGACCTCCGCACCGCCATCCTCAACCTGCTGGACAACGCCGTGAAGTACTCCCCGCCCGGCCTCACCGCGCTCGACATCCGCTGCACGCTCTCCATCAGCAACTACACCTTCGTCGCCCTCACGATCACCGACAACGGCCTCGGCATCCCGGAATCACGAGCTCAAGCGCATCTTCAAACGCTTCTACCGCATCCCCGGCCGCTACGCCGTCAAGATCAAGGGCACCGGCCTCGGCCTCTTCCTCGTCCGCACCATCGCCAAGCAACACGGCGGCAGCATCACCGCCGCCAGCGCCGGCGCCCACCAGGGCAGCACCTTCACCCTCACCCTCCCGCTTGCCCCGTGACTGGTAAACTGGAGACACGATGGAAATGGTCGCGCAAAAATTCGAGTCTTTTCAAGAGATCAAAGACGAAGAGTATCGTTACTGGGCGAGCGTTTCGGCGACTGAAGCATTGCCGCCGGACACCAGATGAGCGTCGAGGGATACCGTGCCCATGGCCTTGCCGCCGATGGACGAGCAACTTAAAACAGTTGCTGTCCGCCTTCAACGCGAACCACGTTAAGTACGTCGTCATCGGCGGCTACGCTGTCTTCGTGCACGCGCAACCGCGGATGACCAAAGACATGGATGTCTTCATCGAGTCCACTCCTGCAAACGCAGTGGCCACGTTCAAAGCGTTGGCCGAGTTCGGCGCGCCACTGGCGCAATTCACAGTAGATGACTTCTCAGACGGGAGAACCGTGGCCCGCTTCGGCGTCCCTCCCATCTGCTTTGAAGTCATCCAGCGCATCGACGGCGTCGATTTCGCGTCCGTGTATGCGAACAGCGTCGAAGTCATGATCGACGGCGAACTGCCTGCGCGATACATCGCCGGACGACCTGATCACCAACAAACTGGCCTCCGGGCGCCCGCAGGATCTCGCCGACGTGGACGCCATCCGCAACCGCCAAAGAGCCACAGGCAAAGCCTGACCCTCCGCCAGGTTCCGTGTGCCCCATTCATCGCGCTTTTTGCGATGAGTGGGTTCGCGAACGCCAATCCGCTACACTCTCACCCATGCGCATCCTACTCTTTCTGCTGGCTCTCACCTCGGCAGCCCCAGCCCAGTGGACCCTCCAGACCTCCAACACCACCGCCGACCTCCGCGGCATCCACGCCGTCGCGCCGCAGATCGCCTGGGCCTCCGGCACCGAACGGCACCGTCCTCCGCACACGAAGACGGCGGCCAGCACTGGCAGCCCTGCACCACCCCGCCCGGCGCCGAACACCTCGACTTCCGCGGCATCCAGGCCTTCGACGCCAAGACCGCCATCGTCATGTCCTCGCGGCAAAGGCGACCTCTCCCGCCTCTACAAAACCACCGACGCCTGCAAACCTGGACCCTCCTCTTCACCAACCCCGACAAGGAAGGCTTCTGGGACGCGATCAAATTCACCGACAAGACCAATGGGTACCTGCTCGGCGATCCGGTAAAGGGACGCTTCGTTCTGCAGCAGACGGTGAACGGAGGTAAACAGTGGACGCTATCAAATTCTCCGGATCTTGCGTCACCTGACGAGCAGACTGGTGCTTTTGCCGCGAGCAATTCCTCAATGACCACAGAGAACGCGCCGCCGATGTTTGGAACTGCCGGCGCCTACCTGTATGCGGGTGATGCCACCTGCACCATGGAAAGCTCCCATCGCGATCCCCTGTCATGCTTGCGCGATCAAATGCGTTTCCCGCGGACCATACTGCCGCTCAGTCACGCCTCTGCCTCGGCCGGCATCTTTTCCCTTGGCGTCGCCGGATTCAACATCGTCGCGGTGGGAGGCGAATACACCAGGCCCAACGAATCGGCCGGAACCGCTGCGTACAGCGCTGACATCGGCCAGACATGGATGCCAGCAGCAGACCCCGCCCCACGGCTACCGCTCCGCCGTAGCCTACGACCCCGCCACCAAATCCTGGATCACCGTAGGCCCCAACGGCACCGACATCTCCACCGACGACGGCCGCAACTGGCGCCCCCTCCACCCGGCCCCCACCGACGCCCCCGACGCCGACCAGAACTGGAACGCCCTCTCCCTCCCCTTCGTCGTCGGCCCCCACGGCCGCATCGGCCTCCTCCACCCCTGACCAGCGCAGACACCAAATCTGTGCCCCATTCATCGCGCCCTTTGCGATGAGTGGGACCCGCCACGACCCCGGCCCAAGACGTCTCCGCCATTCTGCGTTGGAGCGAGGGCACGGGTTCAGCCGCTGAGGTACTCTTTCGACCACCCCTCCACAAGCCGACGCCACAAGAGACCACATCCCAGACCGCCGGCACTTGACAAACGCCCTATACTGACAGCATCCGGCCCACACGAAAACGCGATGCCCAGCGATCGAGAACCGAACCTAAACCTTTATCTGTCCGGAATTTACATCAAAGCACCCAGGGGGGGTACCCTGCCCATCCGCTACGCGTTCGCCGCTTTCGCCGCCGTCACCTTCGCCGCCCTCACCGCGTCCGCCCAGCAGACGCCGACGCCCGCCGCCGCGCCCTGGTGGAAGCTCACCACCGAGCTCGCCAACGACGAAATGCAAGGCCGCGACACCGGCACCGAAGCCTACGAGCGCGCCGCCAAACTCGTCGCCGCGCACTTCCAGGCCGACGGCCTGAAGCCCGCCGGCGACAACGGCACCTTCTTCCAGCGCGTCCCGATGCACCAAGTCGACCTCGACACCGCTCACTCCTCGGTCGAGCTCGTCAGCCCCGATGGCAGCTACACGCCGCTCGCCCTGCTCTACGACGTCACCCTCGCCCCACGCGCCGACCTGCCGCCGTTCACTGAAGGCCAGCTCGTCTTCGTCGGCTACGGCGAGAAGGCGCCACCTGACCTCAAGGGCAAAATTGCGGTTTACTTCAACGGAACGCCCGCCGACCTGACTCCCGAGCAGCGCAGCAAGTTCGTCGTCGCGCGGCTGGTCGAGCTGGCGCAGTCCGGGGTCGCCGGCATGGTCTCGATCGACAATCCCGCCGCGATTGAGCCTTCGCACTGGCCCGCCGCTTACGCCCGCACCGTCACCCTCGCCGGCACGCCGCAACGCCCGATTGCGAACGCGCCCGTCACCCTGCGCATCTCGGCAGAGTCCGCCGCCAAGCTCTTCGCCGGCACCGACGCCAACCCGGCGAAGATTCTCGCAGACGCCGCCAAAGGCCTGCCGCTGCCGACGCTGCCGCTCGCGCGCAAATTGCGCATTCGCATTGAAGACAACCGAGAAGAACATCTCCAGTCCGAATATCATCGCGGTGCTTCCGGGCTCGGACCCTGCGCTGGCGCCTGAGTACGTTGCCGTTTCTGCGCACCTCGACGGCTATGGCTTCGGCACGCCGGTGCTCGGCGACAACCTCTACAACGGCGCGCTCGACGACGCCGCCTACGTCGCCACGCTGGAAGAACTCGCCGACAACCTGCACGGCAAGCCGCCCGCTCGCTCCATCCTCTTCTGCATCTTCACCGGCGAGGAGAAGGGTCTGCTCGGCTCCGTTTACTTTACGCAGCATCCCACCGTGCAGCCAGCAAAGATCGTCGCCGACTTCAATCTCGACCAGCTGCGTCCCATCTTTCCGCTGAAGATCCTCACCATGGAAGGCATCACCGACTCCTCGCTCGGCGACACGGCAAAGCAGGTCGCGCAACAGTTCGGCATCGAGCTGCGCCCGGACCGCGAGGCCGAGCGCAACCTGTTCCGCCGCGCTGACAACTACAGCTTCGTGCGGATTGGCGTACCGATTGCCAGCTTCATCTTCGGCTACGACGCCGGCACCGAGTCCGAGCGCATCTACAGAGACTGGTACGCAAGGCGCTACCACAAGCCGCAGGACGACCTCGCAACGCCCATCGTGTGGGATGCCGCCGTCAAGTTCAACGACTTCTACCGCACGCTCGTGCTTGCGGTCGCCAACAACCCGGCGCGTCCAACATGGAACGTCACCAGCCCGTATGCGCCGCCCCCGCAGAAGGCCATGCTCAACTTCGGTACATCCATTCCCGAAGGCTGCGCGGTTGACACGAAAGGCCGCATTACCAAGTGCCACTAAGCAGCGCGATCAATGCCTGGAGTAGCATGTCTTCATGGACACGCAGATCATCACGCTGGAGTCTTCGCGCAACATTCCGCTGCCCTCTGAAGCGGTTGACGCCCTGGGCCTGCGCGCGGGATCGCGCCTGGTTCTGTCGGTGAAAGATGGTGCCATACACCTGCAGCCCCTGCTTGCAGGCGATCTTGATGCACTGTGCGGGATTTTTTCGTCCCAAACCGATCTAGTCGCTGAACTGCAGGAAGAGCGGCGTCAGGATCAATGGTGATCACGGTCTTAGACGCTAGTTCTCTGCTTCGCTTTCTCCTCGGAGAAGCGGGGGCGCAAAGAGTCAAGGAAATCCTGACAGAGTCGCAACGCGGTTCCGGGCGCGCCTTGATTTCAGCCGTAAACTGGGGTGAAGTCGTCGGCAAGATTTACAAATTGCAGGGAAAACGGGATGCCGAAGCATTAACGGCAAACCTCGAGTTCCAGTCTCAACGAAGCGCGCGGCGGCCGCCGCTTTCTTAAGGTGGACCTGGCACTGGGGTATGCGGACGCCATCTGCGTCGAACTTGCAGCATCACTGCCCAATGCACTTCTCGTCACAGCGGATCACGATGTTCATGCTGCAACAGGAATCGTCGCCCTGGAGTTTCTACCGAATTAGCCGAAGCCATAACCCATGACCGCTCCCCTTATCATTCTGGTCGAAGACGAAGAGCACCTCGCGCAGGGGTTGTTGTTCAACCTGGAGGCCGAAGGCTATCGCACGCGGCACTTTGCCGACGGCGCGGAGGCGCTTGCCTACCTGGAAGAGACCACCGAGGAGATCGGCGCTATCCTGCTGGACGTGATGCTGCCGGGCAAGGATGGCTTTGAGATCGTGGCCGCGCTGCGCGAGCAGCAGCTCTACTTCCCTGTCCTGATGCTGACCGCGCGTTCCAGTCCGCAGGACGTCCTCGAAGGGCTGAACGCCGGCGCCGACGACTACCTGCCCAAGCCGTTCGACCTGGACATCCTGCTGGTGCGCCTGAAGTCCATGCTGCGGCGCGCGCAGTGGCAGCGTCCGCCCGCGACGGACGCGGCGCCGCCGCCGAAGCCCTCTGCCGATCGTTTACACCTTCAATGACCGCGAGATCCACTTCGACACACTGGAGCTGCTCGCGCCGGGACGCACCACACACCTGACCCTGATGGAAGCCGACCTCTTGCGCTACTTCATCGAGCGCGAAGGCCAGATCGTACCGCGCAAGGCGATTCTGGAAGAGGTCTGGCGTCTGCACGAGGACACCGACACGCGCGCTATCGACAACTTCATCGTGCGCCTGCGCCGCTACATCGAAGACGACCCTTCTGACCCGCGGCATCTGCTCACCGTGCGCGGGGTTGGGTACAGGTTCCTGGCACAGCCATAGGGACGTTGTACGTTGTCCGTTCTACGTTGTACGTGGAGAACGCAGAACTGACAACGGACAACGCATTCCCCCGTGCTACTCTACATCCACTTCAGCCCATGACCGAACCCGACTCCGGCCATCATCTCAAGAAGGAACTTCGTCTCCGCGACCTGGTGCAGATGCAGATTCTGCTGGTCGTGGGCGTTACCTGGATCGGCATCGCGGCCAAACAGGGTGGCACGCACCTGGTCTTCTGGCTGGCTGCCATCGCCACGCTGTTCCTGCCCTCAGCCGCGGTGGTTACCTATTGCGTGCAGCTTTGGCCGGAGGAGGGCGGCGTGTACCAGTGGACGCGCCACGTCTTCGGCCCGCTCGCCGGCTTTCTGAATGGCTGGAACTTCGCCATGTGGGCGATCATTTCCACTTCGAACCTGGGCATCGTGTGCGCGACCTCGTTAGCCTACTCGCTGGGGCCCGCGTTATGCCTGGATGGCAGACAGCAAGGGTGTCATCAACACCTTCAACATCACGCTGTTCGCGATCATCCTGGTTATCTGCATTGTGGGCTTCAAGACCGGCAAATGGGTCTCGCACTTCGGCACCCTGACCATGGTGCTGGTGAACCTGATCCTGGTGGCGCTGCTTGTTCGTCCATCCGCATGCGTCGGCCGCGCATCCGCATCACTCGCCGCAGCGACCGTTCTCACTGGCGCTGGGCATGCCGATGCTGACGCTGCTGAGCTTCAACCTGTTTTCAAAGATGGCCCTGAACGGCTTGACCGGCCTGGAGCAGATTGCGGTCTTCGCGGGTGAAATTCGCAATGCGGCGACGGCCATCTGGAAGTCGGCGTGGCTCGCGGCCCCGATCATTGCGCTCATCTTCATTCTCGGCACGGGTTCCATCCTGACCTACATCCCGGCCGACCAGGTCGACCTGACCGGACCGGTGCCGCAGGTGCTGGCCGCCGCCTTCGGAGGCGAGAACGCTGGCAGCGGCGTCAACTGGGGTCTGATGCTGGGCCGCGGAGCGATCCTGGCGCTGGGGCTTGCGGTGATCGCGCAATATGCGCTGATTGTGGCCGAGACGAGCCGACTGCCGATGGTCGCCGGCTGGGATGGCATTCTGCCGGACTGGTTCACCAGGTTGAGCCCGCGCTTCGGCACACCGGTGCGCTCCATCGTGGTCATCGTCGTGCTGGCGTTTATTGCCTGCGTGCTTGCCACCTACGGCGCGAGCGCGCAGGAGGCGTTTCAGCTCATCAACACCAGCGACTCGTTCATGTACGACATTTACTTCGGAATGATGTTCCTGATTCCGCTCGTGGTGGGCGATCGCTTCGGCAAACGGCCCGGAGTAGGCCTGAAGCTGGCCTCACTGAGCGGGCTGCTGGTGACGATTCTGGCGGCGGGTTTCAGCCTGTTTCCCATCATCGATGTACCGCATCCGATTGCCTTCGGCATCAAGGTGATCGCTTCGACGCTGTTCGTCAACCTGGTGGGCGTGCTGATCTACTGGCAGTCGCGGCGCCTCGTAGCGGCTGAAACGGCAGCCTGAGGCAGCGGCATCAATCTGGAGCGGGAGACCGGGATCGAACCGGCGACATTCAGCTTGGGAAGCTGACGTTCTGCCACTGAACTACTCCCGCAACCTATTTGTAATGCAGCAACTTACGTCGACTTCACCGACATCGCTAAACACCATATAAACACCATGGTTGATACACTGGCATCATCTTCAACACCGTGGAGGGTGGCGAAATGAAGGTCAGTCGTGAACGGTATCAGCATGGCAGTGTCCGTAAAGTCCCTCGTTCCCAAGGCTTCGCTTGGGAATTCCGATTCTATCTTACGGCCCCCGATGGCAAACGTAAACTCAAGGTCCAAACGTTCGACTCGCTGCCAAGTACCCAACCGAGCGCGACGTCCGCAAAGCCGTTGAAGGCGCAGCTATCCGCGCTCAACGCGGGCACGCTTGGCGGGAAGGTCGACGCCACACTCGGCACCATTATCGACCGCTATATGCGCGAAGAGTTCCCGGCGCTCCGGCACTCGACCCAAACGACTAATAGGAGCCTCGTCGATCTTCACATCCGCCCGCAGTGGCAAGATGTCCGAATCGCCGACGTGACCGCGCTTGAGGTAAAGCGTTGGGTCGATAAGCTCCCGTTTGGCGCCGCATCGAAGGCCCGCACCCGGAACATGATGTCAAAGCTTCTGGACCTCGCCATGCTTTGGGAATATATCCCGGTTGCGCGAAACCCGATGGAACTCGTTCGCGTCAAGGGGAGTACCAAGCGCCAAAAGGCGATTGTGACGATAAGCCCGGAACAATTCCGGGCGCTCGTCGCCGAGCTACCCGAGCCCTATAACCTCATGGTCCTCGTATGCGGATGTTTAGGTTTGCGCGTGAGCGAAACTCTCGGCCTGAAGTGGGACGACTTCGACTTCCGGCAATACACCCTCGCTATCAATCAGGTATTCACTCACGGCCGCATCCAAAACGTGCGGAAGACGGACGCTTCGGGTAACGAGATCCCCGTCCATCCAAAGCTATGCGCCGCCCTCGAAGAGTGGCAGGGCCGGCAAGCGCACGATTTCGCATGGGTGTTCGCCAACCCTAAGAAGCGGCGGACCTTACAGCGACTCGACCATCCTAACCAACTATCTGAAGCCGGCGGCGGCGAGACTCGGAATAGCGGGATTAGGTTGGCATATGCTCCGCCATTCCTATAAATCCTGGATGGCGGCTTCGAACATCAGCCCGGCGCAAATGAAGGACCTCATGCGTCACTCTGACATCGAAACGACGATGAACGTCTACGGTAAAACCCTTACAGCCGAATTGCGCGCCGCGAATATGATCGTAGCGGACCGTCTCTTTTGAAGCATCGATTTCAACACGTCCCCGACTATGTAAACTTAGTCTGCGCCCACCGAGGAGGTTTGGAGCCTCCTCGGTTCCCTGGAACGCACGACAGAGTCTAGCTGGTGGGTTTTGGACATCCATCCAATCCCTGCCAGCTTCTATCGTATTAGGTACGCGCATCGAAAGCTGTGCAAAGTATGTCCGGCGGGCGGCAATAATTTCTTGATGCACCGTTCGTGGTGAAACAGGCTAGGCGGCTTCTCTCTCTTGCATCCATGCGGTGAGAGTGGCGCGTGAAAACCGCCACTCCGCCCCGAGCCGCCTATGCGGGACGCCCCATGCAGACGCCCGTCTCCGTAGGGTCTTAGGATGAACTCGCAATAGTGCGGCGGCTTCGATGATGGTCAGTATTTCGTCTCCGTGGATCAATATGCCCTCCGTGAAAAATGCGGCTAGAAGCCGCTAAATATGTCGTTTGAAAGGGCGACCCGCTTCGTCCCGGAAGTAGCGAGACAAAGCGGGCCGGCCGCGGCCGTTACTGCGGGTTTCCGACGAGCATTACCCCAAACGTGTTCGAGTTGGCGTTAGGAGACGTTACCGTCACAACGGTTTGAGTGCCTACGGTGGCGACGCTGCAAGCGGGCGACCCGGCCGATACATTCGCCCCTTGTGTCTGGACGAAACAGATAGCCGGCTGGCTTTGGTACACGGTCGAAAGCGCGACCGTGCAAGTTGTTCCCGAGGACATGGAGCACGTCCCCGCAAACTGATTCGGGTATCCCTGGCCTAGTGCTCCGACCTCAATCGGCTTTTGAGTATAGATACCGTTGGGGGAGAACTCGATCTGGTTGTAGCCGCTCGGCCCGTTTATCTGCCACTGTAGATTGTCCGTCGAGGGCGTCCAAGTCGCTGTGATGCCGCCGCCGGAGCCTTCGGGATATCCCGCGTAGGTGAACGGCGTCCAAGAGGCTGCGGTGTCCGCGCAGCCGAGGGATGTAGCGGGACAGTGGACGTCGTCGAGGCCAATCTGTGGGGCATATTGGAACTCTCGCCCATAGGCGAAGAGTCCATGGAGGTTAGCTACGACCGGAGCCCAACGCGTTCCCCCCGTTCCCGCATACCGAGAAAGCGGCGTCGCGTTGAAGTACCTATCGAAAGCGTAGCTATTCGGCGCTCTTCCGCCGTCGCCGTAGGCATCGGTTACAGTGACGTGACGCACGCTGGAGAGGTTCGAGAAATACGGGTTCGTCGCCGTCATCGCCTCGTTAGCGAGCGCGAACGCTTGCGCGGGGAGTTGCGTCTCTTCCACTGCCGTACCGGTCGAGGCGTGCAGTTGATTGGCTTCGAGGACGAGCGTGTTGTCTTCGAGCCCGGTTACCGGGTTCCGCACGTCGAGGACTTCGGCCATGCGGTAAAGGTTGATCGCCGTGTTACCGAAGCCGTTCGTTCCGAGCCATACCGAGACGTGCGCATCTCCTACCGTCCCGACGGAATCGTTGGGTCCGGTACTCGTCGACGTGCATTGAAGGGTTGGCCCCTGTCCGACAAGCCGGGCGTTCGTGCAAGAGCCGGAGAAGTGCGCCGAGCCGGTAATGGTTACGGTCTGGCCGACCAACGGCAGACCGTCCCCGAGAGATATCGGAATCGAGACCGTCCCGGCGCCGTCGCTTGTGATCGGCTGGTAAACCACGGATTCATGCGTGTAAACGTTGCCGAGGTCCAATTGCACCCCGCCGGTGATGTACTGGACAACGGCGAGATGGCTTGCGTCCGGGCATCCAACTACGTCGAAAGGCAATTTGAGCCCGTTTACCGTGTTGGCAACTAATTCGACGGCGAGCCCGGTACAGCTTGTGGCGGTCGAACCCTGCGTCTCGCCCTGGTAGATGTGGGCTCCAACGGGGATGGAGTGGTGCGCGTTCATCGTGATAGTTGCAACCCCGCCGCCGGTCGTCGCCGAAGAGATCCAGCTTTCGTTATGGAAGGTCCCAGAAACGGCGACGCGGCCGAAGTTGACGAACGCTCCCGAAGTCACCGACACGGTAAACGTGCAAGAGCTCCCGAGGCTCGCCGCCGTCTGATTCACGATGCACGGCGAAGTTAGAACGCCGTGCGCGGTTGACGTGCTGATACCCGTTAGTGGCGTCGGGAGCGTAAAGACCCCGGGCGTGTAGCCGCTCGGAGCGGTGATGGCAGACGCGTAGGTCGAGGCGACCGGGGTCGGCTCGATCAAATACCGCTGCGTGCCTTGCCCGCCGGGGCCGTCCGCGTTGGGACATAGGCTTGTGCAATTCAACGTGACGACCGCCGGACCAATGGACGTTGCGGGAGTCCCGGGACCGGATGGGGCCGTCGCGGTGGTAATCGTTCCCCCGTAGGCCGTTTGAAGCTGCGTCACCACGTTTCGATGGAGCTCGATTCCCTCCGCCGAACTGTCCGGCATACCGGACGCGACGTTTACCTCCGTGTCGAGGTTGAAGTCGCCGGGGCCGAGCTTGTTCCATATGACGTTATCGCCAGCGGTTCCGGCGCCCGCAATCGTTCCCGCGAAATGCCGATATAGGTGCAGCTGTCCACCTTGCGGGAATCCCGCCGTTCCCGGCGAAGACTGCACGTTTCCGAACATGAATCCAGGAGTGAATACCGAAAACGCCTCCGCCTTGCACCAGCGCGGCGTATACCCGTCCTGGTTCAAACCGAAGGCCGCGAAGTCGGGGACATACGTATCCGTGCAGACGGTCCCTTCGGCGGCATACGGAGCCACGGTCGAAGGCCAGTTGCTATACGCCCGCGTCGCGGTCTTCCCGTTTAGCACGACATTCGGCCCGGTCGTCCAAAGCGTCCAGGGCGAAGCCGGCGGGGTCGCCGTGTTGCTCCCGGCCGTCGAGATGTACGAGTTTCCGTCCGTGAACGTAACCGCATCCCCGAGCGCATACGAAGTGGAAGTCTGCCAATTCCCCCGGAAGTTTGCCGGCGGTCCAGGCGCGCCGGGCGTACCGGGGTCGCCCTTCGCTCCGGGGGAGATCGGCGCAATCGCCGGAAGGTTCACGGGGTAGTTGTCGAAGTTGCAGACGCCCGAAGCGCACCATGAATTGTTGGCCGCCGGCTGGACGCACGTAAAGCCCGGGCCGAGGGATTGAATTCCGGAAGCCTCCCGAACGGAGACGGAGAAGCAAAGGTTTTGCGGGTACGCTGAGACTCGTATCCGGTACGTTGTTGAGGGTGAACGCTCCCGCCGTTACCGCCGTCGTCAACGGGGCTTTGCGGGTAATGCCTCCGCCGCCGAGACGTGCGCTCGCCGCCGAGCCGTCCGTCCAGACGGGTTGGAAGCTAATTGTCCCGGAGATCGGCGAGGCGCCCCCGAGATGGCTCGCGGTTACGGTTACGGTCTGCGCGAACGCAACAACCGGGAGCCATAAGAGCGCGAAGGCAAGTTTCT
Source organism: uncultured Gammaproteobacteria bacterium (assembly GCA_963744015.1). Lineage (GTDB taxonomy): Bacteria > Acidobacteriota > Terriglobia > Terriglobales > Acidobacteriaceae > Edaphobacter. The sequence goes on along the minus strand of CAVUSA010000004.1, from coordinate 91,428 downwards.
GTAGCGTCTTCATTTTTACCCTTTCAGTGCATTTGTTAGACTCCGCGGTCTTCTGCGAGGACGAGTTGAAGGTGTCCGCGCTCGCAGGTGCCGAGCGGGCTAAGTCGTTTAGTTACAGCGCGGTTTATCCCTCCGGTGCCTAGTCGGCCCGTTTCTACTGCTTTCCATAGCCAAAATCCAGATTTCAGGAGTTTGTGTATATAAATGATTGGCGGAGGGCTTTTGATGGTCCCCCGTGGACATTTGACCTGCCCCCGGTCTGTGCGCGCCCCGAAGCCGATTCGCTCCTCCGCCTTCGTCTTACCTCCTCATTACGCGCGCCATCGCATCACGCATCCAGTCATTGCCGCGGCGGTAGCCGAGACGGCCTAATCGAACGCGCGCGACGCCGGCGGTAATGCGGGGGCTCGCCGCCACGATGTCCGCGAGCGCGATGTCTGCCTGGGCGTCTTCGGCGTCTTTGGCTTTGCGGGTGACTTCGGCGGCGCGCCGCTTCGCCTCCGCAAGTTCCCCCGGTTTCGACGCCTTAGACCGTCTGCAAAAGACCCGTACGCCGGCGCCCGGCCAAACGATCATCTGCCACGGAAAGAACCCGTCCGGGGTAAGGCCGTCGATATGCTCGGCCGCTAGTTCCGCCGATGCGTCGAGCGGGACATCGAACGCGAAGACTTGCTCCTCGCGCGGCGTTGCTACTACTGCGTTCTCAGTTGCGGGCATTTTCCCTCGCTTGCACTTGCGCGCCCAAACCCTCATCCACGCCCCCAAAGATGACTCTCCCTAAGAGGGGAGTCTTTGGAGGCTGGAGGATGGGTGGACGGGTTCATTACTCTTTCATTCCTCTTCTATGGTTAGTTAGCAGACAACGGGGCGTCGAGCCTATGGCGAAGGACCCAATCCTTACCCCGCGTAATGCCCCGATCTTTCAGCAAGCGGACCAATTGACGCGCCGACAACTTCGGGTGGCCTTGCATGAGCGCAAACGCGCGGGCGTCGTTACCGTCGCGATTCGGCCGCGGGCCAACTCCCAATGAGCGACTCTCGCCGGGCTTCCTCGTCATCCATCGTTTCCGCTGTATCCAGCTTGCGGACCTCTCGGCGCCCGGCGTCGCCTCGGCTTTCAGCATGAGAAATTGCTCTATTTCCCAACCAGAGAGATGCGCGTTCGCGAAGATGACGAGCCACGGAAAGGCGGCCGTGCCGTGGAAGTCTTCGAGGTTGATCGCGTAGTTGATCTGCCGGGTCTGCTGTTTGCCCCGACCATCCGTGTACGTTATTGTTTTGCCATTCATCTGCGACCCTCATATAGACATTTGCCTGCCCCAACTAACGGGGACGAAACGCGATAAGCCGGTCTAGCGGTTTAGCTTCCGCATCTCTCCGGCGACGTGCTTCGAGATCGTGTCGTTATGCTTTACCAAGAGCTTTTCCATGCCGGCCGTGTCGAGGGCCTGGAGATGAAATGTCGGCGAAACGTGCGCGTGCAGATGCGTTACGTTGCCGCCGAGCTCGCCCCGGTTCAACTTCGCCATCGCGGAGTTGTTGACTATGCCTTCGCCGGGCTCCAGCATTGCGGGGACAACGTCGCCGCGTCCGACGCCGGGGACGACGCCGCCCTCCTGGAAGGCCATAACCGAGGCGAAGGCCGCCGCCCCTAGCGTCGGGGCCATAACGATGTTTGCCGGGAAGGGGAAGTGCATACCGGCGTTGAACGCCTTCCGGGCCGCCGCGGCGGCGTCCGATTCCTTCGTCATGTCGTTCGCGAGGATGCTTTTTATCGCGTTCTGGATCATCCCCGAGACGATCTCGTTCCCGATTGAATTCATCATCGACGCAAAGGACTTATGCCCCATCAAAGCCTGAGTCAATCCGGCCGCGAGCGTGTCCTGAAAGTGCGCCTCCGCCGAGAGAATGGTCGCGTTGCGCTCCATCATGGCTTTATCTTTGATCGCCGTGATTTCGTTCTCATGCGCCTGGACGAGTTGCCGCTCTTTGTTCTGAATCGCCCGGAGTTTGTTCTCGTAGTCCTTCCCGGACTTGTCCAGCGCGGCGGCCTCTTGTAGCAAGGCCCGTTGCTTCAACGCGAACTCGTCGTTAGCGGCGGCGACTTCCCCGTCGATGGTGGCTTGCCTGGACATCCGTCGCGCGCTATCCCGGAGTGCCAACCGTTGACGCTCGGCCGCAAGAATCAACTCCCCGGTCTTCGCTTCGTTGTCGGCGGACTCTTTGCCGGCTTCGGCGGCGAGTTTGGCCTCTTCGGCCGCGGTTTCCCGGGCGGTCTGGACGCGCTGATTCAACAACTCGCGATAAAAACTCGTCCCTTGCAACCCCCGGGCTTGCTCGGCTTTGATGGCCGCGTCGATAGCGGCGAGGCGCCCGGCGGAGCCTTGCTCGGTCGCTTCGATTTGTTCCCGCTCGGATTGCTCTAAGTTTTGGAGATCCTCCCGGTATTGCGCCGTCCGCCCCTTCGCGAGAATCCCGCCGACGGTTGCGACGTGTTCCGCCCACAACTCCGCCGCCTTATCCTGGAGGCCGCGAAGCTGATTGTTGTAATCCTTCCCGGACTTGTCGAGGGCGTTGATTAGCGCCCGGTTCCCTTCGAGATGGACGCGGTACTCGTCGTTGGCGAGCCGGATATCCGACATCAACCGCTCATTGTTGCTGGACTCATGGACGGCGGCGGACTCTTGCGCTTGCTCCCGCTCCATCTGGACGGTAATCTCGCCCATCTTCTGCGCGTGTTCGGCGGCCGTCCTCGCGGCCTCGGCCCGAAGCGCGGACATCTCTTTCCCGGTCTGCGTCGTCGCGTTGCTGCCTTCGAGTTTCTTCAAGGCCGCGACTTTCTCTTCGATGTTGACCTGGGCTTGCAACGCCTGGACGAGCGTCTTTTGCGCCTCGACCTCTTTGTCCGTCAAGCCGACGCCCGCTTGCTGTAAGACGAGCATCGCTTTCACGTGCGCCCCGACGGCGTCGTTATCGTCCCGGCCCAACTGCGTATGATCCGGCGTCGCCTTCGCCATCGCTTGCGCCTGGAGGATTTTCTCGGCCGACTCGCGTGTCCCGCGGAGCAAGTCCGAAGCTTCCCCGTCTTTGCCTTGTGCGAGGAGAGATTTGTACTTCGTTTGGAAGTCTTCGAGGGCGTGTTTCGCGCCGGCGGAGCCTATGCCCACGGTGTACCAATGTGCCTGGAGGTCCTCGAAGACAACGTCGGCCTCTTTAGCGACCGCGGAGAAAGCCTGGATAAGTTGCTCCATACTCTGCGCGTTGATAAGTTGCAACTGATGATGAAGCGCCCCGAGATGGTCGTTACGCAGTTCGTCCGCCCGGATCTCCGCTTGAAGCATCTTTTGGTCGAGGGCGTTGTAAGCGGTCTGGACGGCCGTCCCAAACCGGACTTGATCCTCCGTGAGTTTCCACCCCTCGGCCTGGAGCTTCGCGAGATGCTCAATCAAGAGGACCGCGCCGAGGCCAATCGCCGCGAACGGGAAAGCGGCTTCGAGGGCCGGGCCGACGGGGCCGAGATGCGCGACGAAAGCCGTAATCGCACGCGGCAACTGTCCGCCGAACGCCTCCGACAACGCCATAACGGAATGACGGGCCGCGAACATATTGACGTTGACGTGTCCGCCCATCTCCGACGCCCCACTCTTGATATCGGTGAAGGCGCCGCGGGCGCTCTTCGCCGCGTCTGCCAACCCCGATTGAAACGTCGCCGTCTTCGTTTGAAGATCGACGGATAAAACCCATACCGGCTGCGCCATGATTACCCCTTATCCGCGGACGAGGCCGCCGTGTGTTGCAGAAATGACCCGACCATGCCGGCGTAGATGATGCCGGCGTATGCCATGGCGGCGGTGTGCCCCGCTTCGATACTCACGAGTGGCACGCACTCAACGACGCCGATAGAGCCGGCGAAAAGGTAGCCGCCCGCAAGCGCCGGGGCCGCCGAGCCCTCTCCGGTCGAATCCCCCATATAGACGAGGGCGAGCTCCGTATCACCTTTGGCGAAAACTGCGACTGTGGGAAGCGAAGCCGGGCCGGCCTTCGTGGGTACAAGCATGACTAACCTCGTGGGTGAAAGTGGCCCGGCTCGCACGCTCCGAACGGAGCCGGGCTTGTTTGTTTGCCAGTCTCGCCCGCGGTGAGAACACCGGAGGCCGCACGCCCCGGGGCGCGGGGACCGCGGGCGAGTTGCGCCCGCTGGCACGGGCGCTCGCTTTACCCCGCGAACTACGAAGCCGCTACGTTGTATTGCTGGATGGCCTCGGCGCGCCTTACTCGCCCGTCCGTGCGGCGATAGAGGAGAATGTCCACCAACCCGAGATACGCGAGCGTCTGGTCGACGATTTTTAGGTTGACGCCCGGACCCCCGCGGTCGCCGATGAGGTATCCGAAGGCGAAGTCGCCGAAGAGGATCGGCGCCGCGCCCCGCGCAGCCGCGGGCATGGCGGCCGAGTATGCAATCGGGTAACCGTGCAGGTAGTCGTGACCGCCCGAACGCGAGAAGACCGGCTCGAAGAGGTTCGCTTGCGCCTGCGCTTTACGCAACGCGATTGCGGTTGACCGCTGCATGAGCCACGATGCGTTGGCGTGGTAAACCTCTTTCAGCGTGCCAAGTATGTCGTAAGTGCCGTTGATCGTGACAAGGTTGCCCGCAGTGTCCGGTTCCTCCGTGACTCCGGCGCCGACGTTGCCGATAAGCCCCTGCGCTTCGCCGTTACCCGAGCCCCCGACGAAGAGACCCTCTTCCAATGTCGTGAGTGCGAGCGCGCCATCCTGGCCTAAGAACGTCGTAAATGTCGGAACGTCGTGGAAGAGTTCGAACGAGACGGTATGTGAAACGCCCGCGGCAAAGGCGGATAGCTTGAAAGGGGCGAGAGCGGGGTCCGTTCCGGCGAAGGCGTTTGCGCTCGCCCCGGATTCGGGCTTGAGTGCGGCCGTACCGGCGGCGCTCGCGACGGGGAATTTGATGTCCTGATCCGTGGCGATGACGGTAGCAAGGCGGCGGATTGCCGCGTCGGCCGGCGCTAACTGGAGGACTTGCCCAAAGACTGTCGACGGGACCGCAAAGCCGCCCGCATCGTCGGCACCTTCGTACATCGCCGCCTGCGTCCCGCCGGCGCCCCCCGTCCTGAAATATGAGGCAAACGCCCCAGGATACGAGGCGGAGAGCCGTTTCCGCGTGGCGAGCGCCGTCGGATAAACGATAGGGCCGAGATCCTGGAGCGTCTCCCGACGTTCCATCGTGGCGATCTTTGGCGCGAGTTCGCGCGCTTCGGTCAATGCGGTATCGACGGCGAGAACTTCTGTAGCGGTTAGATTTCGTTTCGCATTTTCGGCCGCGGTTACGAGAGCGTCGGCCTTAGTGAGTGCGGCGTGATTCTGTTTTCTCAATTCGAGTAGCGATGCCATCTGAATTTCTCCTTTTGAATTCCGTGCGGCTCCCCTCCGCCCGGTCCCTACGTTCGCGCCTGTCATCCCCGAATTTGAGGCTGCTGTCGCGAGTGCCCCGGCCCATCTCAGCCGGGGAGCGAAACTAGCGGGTCTTAGGCCCGAAGACGAGCGATTTCCAAGCGGGCGCGCCGAGCAATGATGTCGACCGCGTCCCGTGCGTCGGCGCGAGGCCCGTTGCCGGCATCCACCGGCAAGCCTCCGGCAACGGCCGCTATTGCGGCCCGCATGGCTGCGCGCGGCGCCTGTACCCTGTCCACCATGCCGTGTCGAAGGGCGTCATTTGCGGAGAACATCCGGCCTTCCCCGAAGCGTCCTTTTCGCATGGTGACCGAAGCCCGGAGCCCCCGACCGGCCGCGACCGCGCCGAGAAAGTCCGCGTGCGTGGCGTCAAGGCGAGTTTGCATGTCGGCCTGGGCGTCTTCGGATAGCGGCTTGAAGGGCGACCACTCCGTTTTGTAGTCGCCGGAGTGCAACTCCGTTACCGTGTAACCGGCGGCGTCCAACATCTTCGACATGTCGACGTGCATCATGCGGACGCCGACGCTCCCAATTTCGCCCGATGGCGTCAAGGTAATGTCACTCGCCTGGGACGCAAGCCAGTAAGCGGCCGAGGCGGCCGTCCCTTCGATGATGGCGGAGACGGGCTTCGTCTTTGCGGCGGCGGCGATTACCGCGGCCGTTTCCGGGAGCCCCGCAACTTGTCCGCCTGGGGAATCGACGGAGAGGACAATCCGCTTTACGTCGGGGTCCGCCGCGGCCTTTTCGACGGCGTCGGAGATCGTCTGGTAGTTGCTCCCGTAGTACGCCGGGCCGTCGTTCGTGAGGACGCCTTGAATCGGGATGACGGCGAGTTTGTTGGTGCCGCGGCCCTGGAGTGTTGGAGACGCCGCGCGGGCCGAAGCGAGGCTTGCCTCGTCTTTTCCCGCATGTCGTGTAATGCGGTGGAGTACCGCTTGCATCGCATTAGGCGCTATGGCCCAAAGGGATTCCGAGTGCTGTCGCATAGATCCTCGTTTCTTTATTGGTCGGGTTAGGCGATGAATCCGGGCTTTACCGCGCTGGGCGGCGTCGGGAAAGTCGACTTGCGAGTCGAGCTTCCGGTGTCGATGAGCGCGAGCAACTCCGACTCGCGGACGCGGGTAAGCCGCCCGATCTTGACTCGGGTAAGTCGCCCCTGCGCGATCCACATCCTTAGCGTGGAAGCAGCCACGCCCCCGAGTAGCTCCGATGCGGACTCCACCGAGTGCAATTTCTCCGGCCGCCGCGCGTTTTCATTTGCGTCCATTTCATCTCCCCACTATGATCTCTAGAACATCATCGCTAATTGCTGTCTAGTAACTTCTAGAGACAACAATACGGTGCGGCGGATTCCAGTACAAGGGGCAAAATGCACAATGGCTAAGTCACCCGAAAAGGCGGCGCATAAGGTTCTAGTGGCGGAGAAAGAGCAGAAGATCCGGGCGTTTCTCTTGGACTGCGTCAATCTTCCCAACCCAATCGACTACCCCGAGCACCAGCCATACTTCGAAAGGTGGCTCAACCGGTGGGGGAAATCCTTCAAGTACCGCGCGGATGTCAATGGCGACACTAAAACCCTGTTGGTCCCGCGAGATCAACTGGAAATGCTCGCACCCATCATCCGGACGACGCTCGTCCGGTTGTGGGACGAACCGGACGACCGCCAACGGGATTGGTACTGCTATCGAATGCGAGACGCGCACCGGCAGATGATTAGGAACTTGGAAGGATGGAGAGAAACGCTTTCTTGGGGAGGGCCGAAGACGGTCTCACGTTGGACGGACTACGATCTCCAGGATGTCCCGCGGCCGAGCATGTTCGAGCTCGCCGCGTTTTGGTTACAGCACCATCCGGGGTTGACTCGAAGCTGTGCCCGCCAGTCGTGCGAAGCGCCGTACTTCTTTCGGGAGGGAAAGCGTCAACGGTTTTGCTCGCCGGAGTGTGCGGACCCTGCGCGCCGCGAAGCCAAGTTGCGATGGTGGAATGAGAGCCCGAACTCCCCAAAGAACAGAAAGACAACGGACGAAGAGATCTAGAGCCCCTCTTGTCCCTCGACATCGGAGAGGCGTCCGCGGCGAGTGTCGGGCAATGAGTGAAGGCGATACAGAAATGTAACAGTGTCGCCGGCGCGTACCGCCCGGTTGAACCAACGGGGAAGTATCTCGCTCGCGAGTAGTTCGATGTCGGCTTCGTCTGCGAAGTGTGGCTCCGCTCGGCGTTCCGCCCGGTCGTACATTCGCTCCCGCTCGGTTTGAGAAGCCATCAAAGCGTCAATTTCCGCGTGCGATACCGTTTTGACCTCCATCAGCGCGCCTCCTCGGGGGTGTCCAGCGGAAGAGCATCGCACGCTGTAACGAGGACCTTGCGAAGAGGCGCGCCGCAAGCCGCGCAGAAGTTGAGGCGCTCCTCGCTCGCCCATAGTTCGCCACAACTCCCGCATTCCGCCCGATACTCGAAGACCTTCTCGCTCATGGGGATAACTTCGCATCGCGCGAAGGCGGGGTCAACGTTTACATTAGGCTTTATTGATGCGCAGCGAAGCTGTTAGTTACATTCGACGAGGAGGCACTCTTGCAAGCGAAATCGACCGGCGGCAAAATTGAAAGGCCTCTGACAATAGCGGAGGTTAGCGCGCTCACTGGCTTCTCGCGGCAGACGGTTACCCGATTGTTTGAACGGGAGCGAGGGGTCCTCGTCATCGCCCGGCCCGAGGCTATGCACAAGCGCGGGTATCGCAGCATCCGCATACCGCGTGAGGTTTACGAGCGGGTCCGGTGCCGTTTGGCCTTGCGATAGTTAGCTTGCCGGACCTGGCAGGGGTAAGACCTGAATCAGATTGCAGTCGTCGTCATAAGCGAGCCCCGGAAGTTCGTTGATCTTGAGTCCTTGGTTACGCCAGGTGCTGAAAATGGCATCTTCCAAACCCGTCACCGGCTCGTTTGACGCGATTCTCGCCAATTGATCGCCGGCCTGTGTGAGAAGCACATGTCCCGTGTTGAGAATGAGCGGGCCGCCCCCGGTTTTTTCCAGATGATAAGCGCGCCCTCGGTATCCGACGATAGTAAAAGCTTGTGGAAACGTGGCGTTGAAAGACGAGTTGCTGCTGAATCTCAATAGCCCTAGACTGTCCAAGTGCGTAAGCGCGGCAAAGTCTATCCCCCGTCGCTTACAAAGTTCGCCGCTGAGATTGAAAATCAACGGCCAACGCTTCGTATTGCTATTTACCATCCAGACGAACCCGCATAAGGCCGCAAAAAGCTCCGCATCTTTCTTCTCCAATGACGAAACCATATCCACGGTCCGCTTCGCGAAGGAACCTTGTCGATTAGCTTCCCCCGCCAGGACCTTCGCCCAGAGCGTTTGCATTTCCGGGTCTGACACGAGGCGGCACTTATCGAACACGTGGGCAATCCAGTCGTCGTCCATGTTTTCGGGCTTGGCATCCGGCGAGATGTCCTCGGCGGCCTTACCCGCTATCGCTTCGAGGTTCTCTTGCATCCTCCCTTGCTCTTGAATCATTCGAATAAGACCGCGCCGCTGTATCTCGCCAACTTGAATTTGCGCGATTGCCCGAATGACCTCCGCTTCGCTCTCCGCGTTTGCCGCACGAACGATTCGATGAGGCTCAAATAGAACGCCGAGCGCACCCGATACTTTCTTTATGAACGTGTTTACGGGGGTGGCAAGCGCGGTTGCGGCCGCAACAAGTCCGCTGCCGGTTGCAGTAGAAGGTTCCATAAGGGGTGTCCTCGCGCCTATTTTACGTGCCCAAACAAGGCGCGCCCGCAAGTACCATCCCGTCAACCTGTCAATCTTTGCGGGTACGTTAGGCGGCCTGTCGTGTGACTCGATATCGAGTCGCTATGAGAATCGAGTCTTCACCGTTGTGTTCGATCCTCTCTATCCCATGGAGGCGGAATGAGACGAAGATCCTCCGGGTGTGTGGCGCAGTAAAGAGCAAATTCGCCATTCGGCAGCGCATCCACGGCGAATTGGCACCAGTGCCCTTCGACAGAAACGCACATTCGATCTATCTGGCGGAGGGCAATATCCGCCGTTTCGCGAGTCGGGATTGTCCAGCCCGGATAGGAGCCGTATTGAACTATGGGCGGTCGCAGTAATCGAGCCTCCCGTTCCGCGGGAGGCTCTTCAGCTTCCGGCTCCGGTTCGTGACCGCAATATAGGACATAGGCTTTCACGCTTTTCGACCTCGCGTCACCATCGCCGGCAAGACGAACAAAAACTCCCCGAGGGCGTCGGCAAAAGCTAGGACACGCTCCGCGTGCTCGGGCGCCGGTAAGTCGGCAGCCTCGTCGGAATGGCGCTGGTCGTTCGCGTCCAACCGAATCTCATGCGCCCACGCCGCCATTTCATCAGTGATGAGGCGCTTCTCGGCGGCAGCCTCTATTCTGGAGTACAAACTGCCGTCCCTGAGTCCCTTCTCTTTCAACATTGCATCAATTGCACTTCCTGTGAGCATTATTGCGCCCGCTGGTGCGTGACGACTGGCATGCGCTTGGATCAGGTACGCCTTTGCGCGTGACGGAATAGCATCCGCGATCAGCTTAGGCGCCGGCCACATCGTCCGGATATCAGAAGCGCTCGGCGGACTGACGTTTGGCCCCTCTGTGAGCGTGACTCCGCCACAAGTGGAACACTTGTAGGTTGACCAAACCCTCGGGTTCGTGCCCGCGAACGAGACCGTCGCGGTTTGTGAAAGGATACTCAGCACGGGGCGCGTAACAGCGCAGTGTGGGCAGGATTCAAGGGTTATTTGGGAGGCGGCCTTCATCTCTACCGAGTCTATCTCAGCGGCGAGATGGTAACTCACGGAACCATGGTAGTGAAAATGGTGTTGTGCTCAAACCCGCGCAAACATTGGGCGAAACACCACTTTCAGCAACATTGCAATAATTCCCCTTGACGCACGACGACGCCATTCTGAGGTTTAGTTTTAACCTAAGTTGTTGAAAGTACTAGGATTGTCCACTTTGGGAAGCTGACGTTCTGCCACTGAACTACTCCCGCCCTGTTGCGCCGGATTCTGACTGCATCCGGCTGCGGCGTGCCTGCGCTGTGGCGTGCTGACAAAGTATAACGCATGGCGCGCGGCAGGATTGAGAGCCTCGAGCCCGAGAGCAGCGGAGCCAAACTGCCTTACAACGAGCCCCCGCTTCGAAACAGCCCAATGGAAATTTACCCGCCCAAGAATGCAGGTCGGGAGTTGTGGTAGTCTGCACCACACGGATTTCAACACCAGGCAGACGTAAGACACTTCACCCGGATTCAGAGCCTCCAGGGCTGCCGCACAGCGATGCGCGACAGACCTGAGGTAAGCGTACACATTGTTCGCCCTGTTTCTGGAGAGTCTTCCATGGTCTGGTTCCCTGCTGTCCTCTGCCTCCCTGTTGTTGGCTGTGCAACTTCCTCCCACAATCGTTCGCCGCGCATTTTGCGCCTTGCTGCCCATGCACTCCGCCGGCTCGCGCTCGGCGTGGGACTTGCCACGCTGCTCCCCGGGGCCGGCGCGCACGCGCAATCTGGCAGCGTGGTCGTCACAAGCGACACCACATGGGCGACGGGAAGCTACAACCTGACCAGCCTGACGGTGCAGAGCGGAGCGACCCTGACCATCGGAGGCGGCTCCTCTGTGAGCGTTGCAGGGGCGGTGCTGGTCACCGGGAACTCCAACGTGGTGCTGCAATCGATCAACAATGGCGCGCAGGTGAGTGGCGCGTGGAAGGGCGCAGGCGTTGCGCTGACGGCAGCTTCGCTGCAGGTGGACGCGGGCAGCTCCATCAACGCAGACGGTCAGGGATATGTGGCGCATGCTGGTCCGGGCGCGGGCGCTCCGGGCTCCAGCCAGGGCGGAAGCTACGGCGGCGCGGGCGGCGGCCTCGCTGCAACTACCGTGTACGGCTCGCTGACGGCGCCGGTGGACCTGGGCTCGGGTGGCGGGCAGTACCAGGGCGCAGGCGGGCCGGGCGGCGGTGCGCTGCAGCTTACGGTCAGCGGCGCACTGACCAATAACGGCGTCATCTCCGCCAACGGAAGCACCGTGAGCGGCTTCGTCGGCGGACCGGCGGGAGGCTCGGTCTACGTCGTAACCGGCACACTGGCAGGCGCAGGCGTTTTCACCGCCAATGGAGGCTCCAACACCTCGCCTTACGGGGCGAGCGGCGGCGGCGGCCGGGTCGCGGTGTACTACAACAGCGCGCAAGGATTTGCCGGGTTCGCGGGCTCGACCGCAGCGGCCGGCACGATTCCGGCAGGCGCGAACAGCCCCGTCGGGAGCGTCGGCACGGCCGGGTTCTTCTCGACCGCGGGCGGCGCCACGGGTCTGAACATCTTCCAGAGCTTCCCGATTCCGGCCGACTCTACCGCAAGCTACAGCTCCATCACGGTGCAGAATGGCGCCGCGCTGACGGTGGGCGGCGGGTCGACGCTGAACGTCTCCGGCACCATCCTGGTGACGGGGAACTCCAGCCTGGTGCTGCAGACGGCGAATAACAGCGCCCAGGTAAGCGGTGCGTGGCAGGGCACGGGCGTGACGGTAAACGCCGCGACGGTGCAGGTGGATGCGGGCAGCTCGATCAACGCCGACGCCCAGGGGTACACGGTGCAGGCCGGACCCGGCGCGGCTCCGGCGGGGTCCGTCAATGGTGGCAGCTATGGGGGTGCGGGCGGAGGGCAGCCGGCCTCGAGCCTCTACGGATCGGATACGGCGCCGGTTACGCCGGGCTCGGGCGGAGGGCAGTACCAGGGAACGGGCGGCGCGGGTGGCGGGGCGATCCGGCTGAACGTCTCCGGCACACTCACGGATAACGGCGTAATCTCGGCCAACGGCGGCAATGTTTCAGGCTTTGCCGGCGGAGGCGCGGGCGGGTCCGTCTACGTAACCACCGCAACGCTGGCCGGAAACGGCACCTTCGCGGCCAATGGAGGCTCGAACAGCACCGCCTTCGGAGACGGCGGAGGTGGTGGACGCGTTGCCGTGTCCTTCAGCAGCGCGCCGAGCTTCACGGGCTTCGCTTCGGCTGCAGCAGCCGGCGGCACCATCCCCGCGGGGTCGAACGCCGCCGCGGGCGGAGCAGGAACCGTGGTCTTCCTCGATACCTCGGCCCAGAACGGCAACCTGGATATCTACCAGAACTTCAACATCCCGGCCAATACAGCCGTGACTTACAACCAGATCACGGTGCGCAACGGCGCGGTACTGACGGTGGGCGGCGGCTCGACGGTGAGCGTGACGGGCGCGGTACTCGTGACCGGAAGCTCCAGCATCGTGCTGCAGTCCATCAACAACACGGCGCAGGTGAATGGGACGTGGCAGGGCGCGGGTTCGGTTCTGAATGCCGCGTCGGTGGAAGTGGATACCGGAAGTTCCATCAACGCCGACGGCCAGGGCTACGTCCAGCAGGCCGGACCCGGCGCAGGCACTTCCGGCACCACGCAGGGCGGAAGTTACGGAGGGCTGGGCGGAGGTGCGGCGTCTTCCGCGTTGTACGGCTCGGCGACAGCCCCGACGGCTCTCGGTTCGGGCGGAGGCGCGTACCAGGCGGCCGGTGGCCCAGGCGGCGGCGTGGTGCAACTCGCGGTAAGCGGCACGCTGCTGAATAACGGAATCATCTCGGCCAACGGAGTCAGCGTGGCGGGGAACGGCTTCGGCGGCGGCGGAGCAGGTGGCTCAGTCTATGTGACCGCGGGCAACCTGAGCGGCGCCGGCATCTTCTCCGCGACCGGCGGCCAGAACCCGACGCAATACGGCAATGGCGGAGGCGGCGGCCGTATCGCGATCTACTACGCGAGCCAGGCAAACTTCACCGGCTTCGCGTCATCGACGGCCGCAGGCGGAAGCGTGGTTGCGGGCGGCGGATCCACGGCCGGTGCAGTCGGAACGGAAGCCTTCTTCGACACGTCGGTGACGAACAGCAACGTAGGGGTCTACCAGAACTTCGCGATTCCGGCGAGCACGAGCGTGTCGTACAACGCGCTGAATGTAACGCAGGGAGCCACGCTGACGATCGGCGGCGGATCGACCGTAAACATCGCGCAGACGATGCACGTGGCGGGCACGGTAACGGCGCAGTCCATCAACACGTCGGCGATGTTGAGCGGCTCGTGGCAGGGACAAGGCGTGGCGATCAAGGCCGGCGCGCTGCAGGTGGACGCCGGCGCTTCGCTGAACGCCGATGCCCAGGGTTACGCGGTGCAGGCAGGGCCGGGAGCCGGCGTAGCGGGCACGGGGAATGGAGGAAGTTACGGCGGCGCGGGCGGAGGCGAGGCGCTGAGCACGGTCTATGGCTCGGCGACAGCGCCGACGGGGTTGGGATCCGGTGGCGGGCAGTACCAGGGCACCGCAGGCGCGGGCGGCGGCGCGATCCAGATCACCGTTGCCGGAACGCTGACCGACAACGGCACGATCTCCGCAAACGGCGCACCGGTGAACGGCTTCGTGGGCGGAGGCGCGGGTGGTTCGATTTACGTGACCACGGCGACCCTGGCAGGCTCTGGCATTTTCACCGCGAACGGTGGCTCCAACGCAAGTCAGTACGGGGATGGAGGCGGAGGGGGACGCGTCGCGATCTTCTCCGGCAATGCCAGCGGCTTCAGCGGATTTGCCGGCTCCACGGCCAGCGGCGGCACGGTCGTTGCGGGTTCGGGTGCTGTTGCCGGCGCCAATGGCACGGCGGCCTTCTTCGATACTTCCGCGCCCAACGGAAATGTGAGTGTCTACCAGAACTTCGCGGTCCCGGCGAACACCACCGTGCAGTACAACTCACTGACTGTGGGCGCAGGCGCGAATGTGGCGGTAGGCGGCGGGTCGGAGATGTTGTTGAGCGGGACGCTCCACATCACGGGCACCGTCCAGGTGCAATCTACCAACACCGCGGGCATGGTGAATGGGACCTACCAGGGACGCGGCGCCGAGATCATCGCGGGCAACGTGCTGATCGACCCGGCGGGTTCGCTGATAGCCGACGGCCAGGGTTACGGCCCGCAGACCGGCCCGGCAGCCGGTACGCCGGGCACGGGGAACGGAGGAGGCTACGGAGGCGCAGGCGGAGGCTCAACCGCAACCTATGGATCGGCGACGAATCCGCTGGACCTGGGCTCTGGCGGCGGACAATACCAGGGCACCGCAGGAGCCGGTGGCGGCGCGATTCAACTGCTGGTTAGCGGAGCCCTGACCGACAACGGCCTCATCTCGGCCAACGGGGCGGGCGTATCGGGCTTCGTCGGCGGGGGTTCGGGCGGATCGATCAATCTGGCGGCCAACACAATCGGAGGCACGGGGACGATCACAGCCAATGGAGGCGGCAACAGCTCTCCGTATGGCAATGGCGGAGGCGGCGGACGCATTGCAGTTTCGTTCGTCTCCAACACTGGCTTCAACCAGGCCTCGGCGACCGCGAACGGCGGCACCGTTCCTGTGGGTGGCGATGTGCCCGGCGCCAACGGCACCGTGCGCTTCATCAACGCGCCGGTGAGCGCGTGGATTCTGCCCACGCAGCCGGTGATCCATGGCGTCGCGCAACTGGAATGGTTCACCGACAATGGCGGCCTGACTTCGGTCGCGCTGGCCGGGCCGCAGACCTCCACCATTGCGACCGGCTCGGGAGCGTTTTCGACCGCGTCCTTCGATACCACGCTGTACCCCGATGGCGCGTATCAGCTTGTGCTTTCGGTGCTGAACAACGCCGGCCAGGTGGTGCAGCAGGTCGATAAGGATGTGGTCATCAACAATTCGGTCGCCTGGCACTCCGGCACGCTGGCGAGCAGTCAGACCTGGGGTCCGCCGCAGGTGCAGGGTCTCGATGGAAACGTGATCGTGCCTGCCGGCGTCACGCTGACCATTCTGCCGGGTACGATCGTCAAGGCGCTTCCCGGCTCGCAGATTCTGGTGCTGAGTGGAGGCACGCTGATCGCGAGCGGAACCACAGGGTCGCAGGTCACCTTTACCACGTTCGACGATTACAGCATCGGCGGCAACACGGACTTCAACCAGGGCAGCACGCTGCCGCAGCCCGGCGAGTGGAGTGGCATCGGCGTGCTCACCGGAGGCACCTTCACCTCCGACAGCGACACCGTCATCCGGTATGCGCAGACAAACCTGTCCGGATCGATCAGCACCAGCACGACGCTGTTCGGCACGCAGGTGTATGTCGTCTCGGGAACGCTGACCGTGCCCAATGGCGTGACGCTCAACATCCAGCCGGGAACGGTCCTAAAGTTCACGTCCGGAGCCGGAATGGACGTGCAGCCAGGAGGAACGCTGAACGCCAACGGCACCCTGGCGCAGCCGATCTTCTTCACCTCCATCAACGACACCTCCATCGGCGGCAACGCCAACGGCATCGGCGGCGCCACGCTGCCACAGCCCGGCGACTGGAACAGCATTGTGCTCGACGGCGCGACTGTCTCCATGCAGCACGTGCAGATGCAGTACGGCGGCGGTCCCTTCAACGCTTCCGGTCAAGCAGGTATGGTCGAGACCACTGACAATGCCGTTGTCACGATCACCGACAGCGTGTTCGCAAACTCGTTCTACATCGGCCTGCAGACCGGATATCCGAACGGCGGCGGAGATATCGTCACGGTCACCGACTCCACCTTCTACGGCATCGAAGATCGCGCCATCAACGCGTATCCCGGCTCCACCGTTCATGTGGTCAACGACACGTTCGACGGCAACGCGGCGGGCGTCATGTCGCACGGCGGCGCGGTGGACGTGGAGAACTCGGTGATTACGGGAAGTATCAGCACGCAATTCGGCGGCATCGCGCTGTGCTGCGGAGGAACCTTCACGGCGCTCAGCAACAACGATGTCTACACGACGGCCGCGGGGGTGGCCAACTACACGGGCATCAGCGATCCGACAGGCACGCTGGGCAATATTTCCGCCAATCCCGTCTACATGAACCTCGCGCTGCATGACTACCGGCCCACGTACGGGTCGCCGCTGATCGATGCCGGAAACGGAACGGTCGCAAACTATCCGCTGACCGACAGTTTCAGTTCGCCGCGGTATAACGACCCGCTGGTGACAAAGAAGACCGGCACCGCTGACGGGAGCGGCAACTTCCCCGACATCGGGGCATTCGAGTTCGTGCAGTCTGCCCCTTCCAACCTCGACCTCACCGTGACCAATGTGCAAGGCCCGGCGACGGCGCTGGTGGGCTCGCAGGTGCAGGTGACCTGGACGGTCACCAACATCGGCTCCGGCACGGCTTACGGTCCCTGGCACGATGCCGTGTACCTGGTGGCCGATCCGAAGACGAACCCGGTCGAAACGCTGGCCGGGATGGCGCTTGAAGGCGCCGGCGTGGTGCTTGGTCCGGGCGCAAGCTACAACGCGACAGCCACCGTGACGGTGCCGGGGACCACCGTCGGCAGCCAGCGCTGGGAGGTGAAGACAAACGTCCTTGGCGAGGTATTCGAAGGCGCCAACAGCGGCAACAACACGGGGCTCGCGCTGAACCCCGTGCAGGTGGATCTGACGCAGCTTGTAGCCGGAGCGGGGCCCGTCAACGGCTCCTTTGCGGGTACGGGGCAGACGGCGTTCTACAAGGTCGTTCCGGACGCAAGCCAGGCGACGGCGGTTCAGCTTGCGTTGAACACGGGCCTCGCCGGAAGCGTGCAGTTGTTTGTGGGCGCGGGCTATGTCCCCACGCCGCAGCGCTTCGACTTCCAGCAGGTGGAGTTCAACTCCACTTCGGCAAGCGTGGTGATCCCCGCGGGAAGCCAGCAGATCTACTACATCACGGCTTACGCGCAGAGCCTCCCCGTCAGTCCTTCGCTCTTCTCGATTCAGGCCTCGGCCGTGCAGTTCTCGCTGACGGCTGTTACGCCGGGCAACGTGGTGGCCAGCGGCAGCGCCACCATGACCTTCGTAGGTGGCGGATTCACGGGCGGCACCACGTTTCTGCTGGTGGGCAAAGATGGCAAAACCTACAGCAGCACGTCGACATTCCTGGCCGACTCCGGTCATGCCGATGTGACGTTCGCCGTGGGCACCATTCCGGCCGGCACCTATGCCGCCGAGGCAACCAACGGAAGCAGCGTGACGCTGGCGAATGCGGTAACGCTCTCCGCCGCGGCGTTGACGACCAGCGTACCCCCGACCGTGCAGATTTCGCTCGAAGCGCCGGAGGCCTTCCGCGCCGGCTTCCCCTCGCTGGTGACGCTGCATTACAGCAATGTCTCGGGCGATGACGTTCCGGCGCCAATCCTTTACGTGGGCAGCAGCAATGCGACGCTTTCCGAGGTTCCGCCCACCTGCGCGACGTGCTCCAGCACGTATACGCAGCAGTATGGTGCGACTTTCAACTCCGGCCTGGTGATGGGCATCGACCAGCAGGGGCCGGCGGGCATCCTGCCTGCGGGCGCCTCGGGCAGCATCCAGTTTCTCGCGACGCCGCTGGGCTCGGGCTCCGCCTCGTTCTACATCTCGCAGATGACGGCCGACCTGATCGGCACGCAACTCACACTGGCGCAAAATCTCTGCTACGAGACCACTGGCATCGTGGAGGTGGTGTGCTTCTACAACCAGTCTCCGGTGGGTGCGTATCAGTCTGCAGCGACGTTCTGTTCCAGCCTGGCGCAGGGAGCGAACACCGCAGCGGTGGAACGCGCCTGCATGGTGATGCTGAACAACGCCGGCTACAGCTACCAGACGTTTGCGCTGCAGGGCGGCACCTTGGGCCTGCAAAGCGACTGGAACCAGTTCATCAACGGGCACGTGACGCAGACAAGCTTCAACGCTCTGCTCGCCGGGGACGCCACTGCGCTGAGTGCGCAGGGCGACTACGTCTACGACATGAGCAAGCTGCTGCAGTACGAACTGCAGAAGGACGGCCTCGACCAGTTCACCACGCGCTATCACCAGGGCGCCTTCGGCTTCGGCGTCAGCCATCCGTTCGACCTCACGCTGAGCGGCAACGCCATCACTTATCCTGATGGCTCGGTACGGAGCTTCACGACACCTTCTCCGACGGCCCAGACTGTCTTTCTCGGCGCGGCGGGCGACTATGGCACGCTCTCCAAACAGACCGACGGAAGCTTTGTGCTTACGGAGCCGGACGGGCACCAGTTCCACTTTGCGGCGGCCGGCAGCGGCTTCCAGCTTGACTCTGTGCAGGACCGTAACGGCAATCGCGTGAACCTGACCTACACGGGCACACTCGTGAGCAAAATCACGGACGGGTTCGGTGACAGCCTTGCCTTCCAGTACGATGCGCTCGGACACATTGTGCAGTCGACAGACCAGGGCGGCCGGGTGGCGACATTTACCTACGACATCCTGAGCGACGCGCAGCATAGCACCTTCCTGACCAGCATCAGTGATGCCGGCGGCACCACGCACATCCAGTGGAACGAAGGCGGGTCGAACGGCGTGGGCTACTTCGACGATTCCTGTGTCGCCACGTACTGCGATGCGGCCATCGGCATCACAAGCATCACCTACCCTGACGGCACGCAGCAAAAATACAGCTACGACGCGGCAGGACGCCTGATCGCGCAGTCGGCTGCAGGCGGAGCCCAGCAGCTCATCTACACCTACAACGCGGACGGCAGCCTTACGACCACGGATGCTTACGGCAAGAGCCAGACGCAGACGCCCACGCCTTCGGGGTATCCGCTCGCGATCGTCGATCCGCTGGGGAACCTTTCGCGCCTGCGCTATGACGGCGAAGACAAGCTTGTCGGCCTGCTCGGACCGCGCGGCGACTCGTTCGCGGCCACCTACGACAGCAGCGGCAATCCGGCTACGGCCATCTCTGCGACGGGCACCCAGATGAACTTCGCCTGGGCCGCCGACCAGAGTCCGGTGTCCTTTACGGACGGGAACGGCAACACGTTGAGCTTTGGATACGATCCCAACTTCGATCTGCTCTCGAAGAGCTTCGCCAATGGCGTGCAGGAGACCTTTACCTACAACGCGCAGGGGCAGCCGCTCACCCGCACCAATCGCCGCGGCAACACCGAGACCTACGTGTGGGGAACGCACGGCACGCTCACCAGCAAGACCTTCAGCAACGGCACCACGATCTCCTACACGTACGACAGCCATGACAACATCCTCAGCGTCACGACGCCGCAGGGTGTCACGAGCTATACGTACGACGGCGCGGACCGCGTCACCAGCCTGACCAACCCCGACGGCAGCGGCATCACCATGACGTACAACGCCGGCGGACAGCGCACGCGCATGACCGACTCCACCGGCTTCATCACGAACTACGCGTACGATGCCGTCGGCCGCGTCTCGCAACTCACCGACGGCAGCGGCAACCTCATCGTCTCCTACACCTACGACGCGAACGGGCGCCTGGCCGGCAAAGCTTTGGCAAACGGGACCAGCGCAACCGCCTCCTACGATCCGCTGGGACGGCCTCTGAGCGTCATCAACTACTCACCGTCCAAGGCGGTGCTGAGCGAATACGACTACACCTACGACGCCGAAGGCAATCCGCTGACAATGAAGGCGCCCAACGGTACCTCGACCTTCGCGTACGACCTGAACGGACAACTCACATCGGTCACCGCGCCCACGGCCAGCGTGCAGTACACGTTCGACGCCGCCGGCAATCGCACACAGGTCACGACCAACGGCACCGTCGCCAGCTACGAACCGAACAACCTGAACGAGTACCAGGCCGTGAACGGCGTTCCCTACGTGTATGACGCCGATGGCAACCTGACCTCCGGCAACGGCTGGACCTACACCTACGATGACGAGAACCATCTGCTCTCGATGACGAGCAGCAGCGATAACTGGAGCTTCCAGTACGACGGCCTCGGCAACCGCGTGCTGGGGACGCATAACGGCGTGACCACGCGCTACCTCATCGATCCGCAGGGCTTCGGCAATCTGGTGGCGGAGCTGAACTCAAGCGGCGCGGCAACGGCACACTATGTCTACGGCCTCGACCTGACCAGCACGGTGCAGGCCGGCAGCACCAGCTACTATGCCTTCGACGGCACGGGTAACACCGTGCAGCTTACAGATAGCACGGGGAAGGTGGTCAACAGCTACTCCTACCTTCCCTTCGGCGAGAAGACCGTCGTCTCGGCCACGGTCGCGAACCCCTTCACCTTCGCCGGCGAGGTCGGCATCCGCGACGAGGGCTCAGGCCTCTACTTCATGCGCAATCGCTGGTATAACCCGGCGCTCGGCCGCTTCCAGCAGCCCGATCCCATGGGTCTGGCAGGCAGCCCCAACTTCTATACCTATGTGCAGAACTCGCCGCTTACGGCGCTTGATCCGCTTGGGCTGGTTGACCCCGATTACACGGCGTTCACCATCGGACTGGGACTGCAGACAGGCGTGGCCGTGAACAATCACAATGGCGACACGTTCATCTCAGTCGGTGTGGCGACCGGCGGCGGCGTCAGCGTGGTGGAAGGCTACGTCAGTCTGAAGCAGCCCGCCGACCGTGGTCAGGCGGTGAGCGACGTCATGGGAGGAGCCAGCTTCAATGCGGGTGCGTACGAAGGCGGAGGGGCAGGCATCACCGTCACACCATCCGGCGACGTTTCGTTTGAAAAGGGCTACGGTGGAGGCGGCAAAGGCGGCAGCTTGAACTACGCCGTCAAGGTGCCCAACGACCTCGCGGAGACGCATCGGGTGTTCGACGATGTGAACATGTTCACGGGCGGCAAGCTCTACGGCAACGACCCCTCGAATCCACTGACCGACCCGGCCCATCCCATCTTCCCGCATCTTCTGCCGCAGCCTTGCGGAAGCTGCATCACGCACAAGACACCTCTCATCATCGTGCCCGTCAACGGCGCCATCGATCCTAACGGCAAGCTCACTTCCGGCTTCGGCGATAGCGGATACGTGCCGGCCGGCGCACCCATCGAATACACCATCTATTTCGAAAACCAGCCGACGGCCACGCTGCCGGCTCAGAAGGTCGTCGTCACGGATAAGCTGGCCGCGAATCTGGATTGGTCAACGGTGCAGTTCAGCCAGGTCTCCTTCAACAATGTGACGTTGAGCGTACCGCCGGGCAGTCAGAGCTTTGCGACGCGCACCCATGTCTCGACCGATAGCAACCCGGTGGCTGTCTCGGCCGCGCTCAACCCCGCGACCGGCATACTGACGTGGACCATGCAGTCGGTGGACCCCGTAACCGGAAGCACCCCGGCCAACCCGCTGACCGGTTTCCTGCCGCCGAACAACAGTGCCAACGCCGGCGTGGGCTCAGTCACGTTCACCGTGGTGCCGAAGCAGGGGCTTGCGAA
The DNA here is from genome assembly GCA_963744015.1 of uncultured Gammaproteobacteria bacterium. GTDB lineage: Bacteria > Acidobacteriota > Terriglobia > Terriglobales > Acidobacteriaceae > Edaphobacter. Next base: position 69,705 of record CAVUSA010000004.1, on the reverse strand, counting down.
TGCCACCACCATCAGCAACCAGGGCAGCATCGTCTTCGATGCCAACGCGGCCATCGCCACCAACACTGTGACGAACGTGCTCGACATATCCTCGCCCACCAGCGCCATCAACCCCCTGCCCGCTTCCACCACCGCCAGCGCCATCAACGTCGGCTGGAGCGGAAGCGATCCCTCAGGATCCGGCATCGCCAGCTACAACATCTACGTCGCGATCGATGGTGGCGCTTACAGCTTGTGGCTTTCGGCCACCACGCTGTCCTCCTCCACCTACAACGCGCTTCCCGGGCACAGCTACGCCTTCACCAGCTTGGCCACGAACAACGTCGGCATCGTGCAGTCCACACCAGCCGCGCCCCAGGTCATCGTGGTCAGCCTATTGACGCCGGTGGTGACGGTCACACCCGCCGCTTCCAACGTCAGCGGCACCCAGCCGCTCGGGGTGACGGTTACGATCGGCAGCCCGGTAAGCGGCACCAGCGTGCCTACAGGCACTATGACGCTGAGCAGCGGAGCGTACACTTCGGCCGCAGCCACGTTGAACAACGGGTCCGCAACCTTCACCATCCCCGCCGGCATCCTGGCCCCGGGCGTGGACACGTTGACGGCAACCTACATCCCCGACGGCGCAGCCGCGCTCATCTTCAACGGCGCAACGGGCGTGGCGCAGGTCACCGTGGGCGCAGTGGCTCCGATCGCGACCCTCTCTGTTTCCTCGCTCACCTTCTCGGCGACCGCCGGCACCACGAGCGCGGCGCAAGCCGTCCAGCTGACGAACACGGGCAACGCCACACTCACCATCAGCGGGATCAGCCTTGCAGGCGCCGGCGCTGGGAGCTTCTCGCAAACCAACACCTGCGGCGCGACGCTGGCCGCCGGGGCAAGTTGCAGCGTCTCCGTCGTCTTCACGCCCGCCACCGCAACCACCTTCAACGCATCGCTCTCCATCGCCGATAACGCCACCGGCTCCCCGCAGACGGTTGCGCTGAGCGGCACCGGAACAGCCGTGCAGGCGCCAGTCGCTTCCATCACACCAACCTCGCTCAGCTTTACTTCGCCTGCAGGCGTCACCACCACCGCGCAGACGGTCAAGCTGAGCAACACCGGCAACTCGCCCATGACACTCACCGGCATCAGCCAGACGGTCACCGGCACGGGCAGCTTCGTCGAGACCAATACCTGCGGCTCAACGCTGGCCGCCGGCGCGAGCTGCACCCTTTCCATCCTCTTCACGCCAATCTCGGCGACCACGACCACCGCCAGCCTGCTCATCGCGGACAACGCCTCCGGATCGCCGCAGACGGTCACGCTCAGCGGCACCGGAACAGCAGCGCAGGCGCCGGCAGTCTCGCTGACGCCCACGTCGCTTGCCTTTACGTCCGTCGCGGGCACGGGCAGCGGCGCGCAGACGGCAACGTTGAAGAACACGGGCAGCGCCGCGCTGACGATCAGCGGAATCAGCCTGGCAGGAACCGGCGCAGGCAGCTTCGCCCAGACGAATACCTGCGGCGCAAACCTTGCCGCCGGCGCAAGCTGCAGCATCAGCCTCGTCTTCACACCATCGGCCGCAGGGACATATGCCGCATCGCTCACAGTAGCGGATAACGCCAGCGGCTCTCCGCACACCATCACCTTGTCGGGAACCGGTACCCCGGCACCCGCGCCCGTTGCCTCGCTTTCGCCCGCGAGCCTCAGCTTCACTGCGACCGCAGGCAACACAAGCTCGCCGCAGACCGCGCAGTTCAGCAACACGGGCAACGCTCCGCTGGCGATTACCGGAATCAGTCTCAGCGGTTCGGGCGCCGGGAGTTTCGCCCAGACAAACACCTGCGGCGCGTCGCTCGCTGCGGGTGCAAGCTGCACATTGTCGATCACCTTCAGCCCGGCAACGGCTTCGGTTTCCAGCGCGATCGTCAACATCGCGGACAACGCGAGCGGCTCGCCGCAGACGCTCACACTGTCCGGCACCGGCACTGCCGCGCCGACGTTTCAGCTAAGCGCGTCGCCCGCTTCGCAGTCGGTGGTCCCGGGCAGCAGCGCCAGCTACACCATCGTGGTCGCACCGCAGGGCGGAGCCTTCACCAACGCTGTCAATCTCAGCGTGAGCGGGCTGCCGCCGGCTTCGTCTGCCAGCTTCTCGCCCGCCAGCCTGACACCAGGATCCGCCAACACCAGTTCCACACTTACCGTACAAACCGGGACAAACCTGGCGTCATCCCGCCACGAGAACTTCTTCTCTGCCAGGCCATTGCTTGCGCTTTGCGGCGTGCTGTTCGTTGCCACGCGCAAACGCCGGCGGCTCGCGCTGCTCTGCGTCTTGCTGCTGGCATCGCTGGCCGGAAGTTCCCTGCTGACCGGATGCGCCACCAGCAACCACACCGCCACCTATACCCTCACCGTCACCGGCACCAGCGGCACGCAAGTGCAGACCACGACCGTGTCACTGATCCTGCATGAGTAAGGCTTCGCGCACGGGTAAGGCTTCGCGGGACCTACACGTTGAACTTGAAGAACAGGATGTCGCCGTCCTTCACCACGTATTCCTTGCCTTCGGACTGCAGCAGGCCGGCTTCCTTCACGGCCTGCTCGCTGCCCAGGCGGAAGAGGTCGTCGCAGGCGTAGCGTCGGCCTTGATGAAGCCGCGCTCGAAGTCGGAGTGGATGACGCCCGCCGCGCCGGGAGCTTTCGTGCCGCGCTTGATCGTCCACGCGCGCACTTCCTGCACGCCGGAGGTGAAGTAGGTGATCAGGCCCAGCAGCCGGTAAGCCGCGTGGATCAGGCGGTTCAGGCCGGGCTCTTCCAGGCCCGCCGCTTCGAGGAATTCGGCGCGCTCGGCGGGTTCGAGCTGCGCGATTTCGGCTTCCATCGCGCCGCAGATGCGGACGACTTCGCTGCCTCTCTTCGGCCGCGCGCTGTCTCGACCAGCTTCGGTGTACTCGTTGCCGTTCGGCGATGCCGGCCTCGTCCACGTTGGCGACGTAGAGCATGCGGCTTCATGGTGATGAGGAAGAGGTCGCGGGCGATCGAGCTTTTCGTCGTCGGTCAGGTCGGCGGTGCGGGCAGGCTTGCCGGCGTTCAGCACGTCCAGCAGCTTCTGCATGCGTCGCCAGCCTCGGACTTCTGCGCGGCGGTCGCGGACGTGGACTTTGGCGGCCTTCTCGCGCCTTGACGATGCGCTTTTCGACGGTGTCGAGGTCGGCGAGCAGGAGCTCGGTGTTGATGATGTCGATGTCGTGCAAGCGGGTTGACGCCGCCGGCGACGTGGATCACTTCGGGGTCGGGAAGCAGCGGACGACGTGCAGGATGGCGTCGGTCTGGCGGATGTGCGAGAGGAACTGGTTGCCGAGGCCCTCACCCTTGCTCGCGCCTTCCACGATGCCGGCGATGTCGACGAACTCCATGGTCGTGGGGACGATGGAGTTCGGCTTGACCATGGTGACGATGCGGTCCATGCGCGCGTCGGGAACGGGCACGATGCCGACGTTGGGGTCGATGGTGCAGAAGGGGTAGTTCGCGGCCTGCGCCTTGGCGGCGGTGAGGGCGTTGAAGATGGTGGATCTTGCCCACGTTGGGCAGACCGACAATTCCGCAGTTCAAAGGCATACCGCTAGTTTCTCATGCGAGGGCGGGCCGGCGGCGACGCGCTAAGGCTGGGGGTGCTCGGGGCTGTAGAGGCTGGGCGGCTTGCGGGTTTCGTCGGATTGCACGTCGCCCAGGTTGGCCGCCGGTTGCGGAGCCGACGACGGCGGAGGCACAGGCGCGGACGGGGTCGCATCCTGCACCGCCAGCGCCGCGTCGCTGCCCGGGCGGTCCGGGTTCAGGCGGATGCGCGCGTCACTCCGCGCGGGAACATCGGCCAGCGCCAGCTTCAACTGCTGCTGATCGCCAGCGGTCAGCGGCGGCAGACGGAAGACGTCGAGCTTGGCTCCGCGGAAGACTGCAAAGCTCAACCCGCTGGCCGACAGATCGAAGTTCTGCCCGCTGCGCGCCACCGGTGAGGCCTGCACCTTCAGCAGAACGCGGCCGTCGTGATTCTGCATCACCAGGATCTCCTGCCCGGTGAGTTCCTCCGGGGTCAGGTTGTCCATGTCATAAAACGTTCCCGCGAGCTGCAGGTGGCTGAACGCGAAGCGTCCGGCGTCGGGCGCCGAAACGATGATCGGGAAGATCTGCTTGCCAGCCAGCATCTGGATCCACGGCTGCTCGCCGCGCAGGTTGAAGTAGCTGAACTCGGCCCTGCTGTCGGTGCCGTTGCAGCCAAAGGCGACGAACTCGCTGCGGCTGATGAAGTACGGCGAAGGCATGCAGGTGGTGTCGAACGGCGCCAGCTCCAGGCGCTTGCCCGCATGCGGCTGGAAATCGAAGAGCCAGGTCCGCGGGGACTCCTTCGAAATATCAAGGAAACCCTCCGACGTGACCGGCAGCCGAATGGGATGCGGCGCCAGCAGGAATCCTGCCGACTGCGCGATCAACTCCGGCGGGGCTCCGGTAGTGGCTTGCTGGACCACCAGCCGGAAAAAAAGGATCTGCGTGGCCTGATCCAGCCGCTCCTGCTCGCTTTGTGGCGAGGGATCGGCAGGAGGCGCATCCGGCGGCACCGGCGCCGTGGCGTTCGGCTGCTGTGGTTTCGGCGTGGGCACCGTCTGGATCATCAACAGGTCGCTGCCGGGCGAGATCGAAATCGCGGCGATGCGCCGTTTCACCTCCAGAAAGGCATGCTGCGCGAAAGGGTCTTCCGCGCTGAGGTTGTGCAGCGGATCGATGACCCGGAGCTGGTTCTGAATACGCAGCAGAAAAAATCCGTGGCCGAGCGGCCACAGATACTGCTGGCGATCGTGCAGATGCCAGCGCGTGCGCGCCACCACCTTGCCGCTGGGCAGCTCCACTACCACCGCCGCGACCAGGCGGTCGTCATCATCGGGCGGATCACCGGCCACGCGGGGAATCAGCCCGTGCACACCATAGGTGACCATCAGGTGGTCATCATCCAGAAAATGCAGTGTGAACATGGTCGCTCCGGCGGCCATGTAGCGCGGCGCGACCGGATCCATGCCGAGATCTTCAAGCGGAATTGAGATGGCCGGAACGCCGGGCCGCTGCGGCTTGGGGCCATCCGCCCACACTGTCCCGGCGAGTGCGCAAACAGTCAGCAGCAACGTCCAATACCCGCAGCTCCCGCGAGCGCGACGCGAATGAAGGGCCGGGTTGGAGGGGGACTGCATCTGGGCACGATGTCCGGCAGGCGCGGACAACCCTACTCTTTCATAGACGCGGCCGCGGAACAATCCGCACACCGGCGCGGTATAAGGGTAGACGAGGAGATTTACGGGATGAAATCAGGTTTTGGGGTCATACTTGCGGCGTCAGTGGTTTGGCTGGGAAGTCTTCAGGGAGCACAGATGGCGGCGCAAAGCGCGCCGGCCGAGCCGCCAAAACAGGTCTATACCCCCACCCCCGGTCTTGATTTGAGCGCGATGGACCCCGCCGCGGACCCCTGCAAGGACTTCTACCAGTTTGCCTGCGGACGCTTTACCGCCACCCATCCCATTCCGCCCGACCAGGGATCGAACAACGGCTTCGACAACCTCTACAACGTCAACACTCAGGAGCTGAGCGGCATCCTGGAAAAAGCCGCTGCTGGAGGCGCCGAGCGCACCGCGAACGAGCAGAAGATCGGCGACTACTACCACGCCTGCATGGACACGGCCGCGATTGAAAAGGCGGGCCTCGCGCCTATCGATCCGCTGCTCAAGCAGATCGACGGCATGGGCCTGCTGCAGCTGGCCTCGATGACGGGAAAGCTGCAGCGCATGGGCGTCAACGTGCTCTTCAGCTTCGGCGAGCAGCAGGACTTCAAGGACGCCTCCAAGCAGATCGCCTTCGTCGACCAGGGTGGCCTCGGTCTGCCCGAAAAAGATTACTACCTGCGCACGGGCGCCAAAGACGAAGAACTGCGCAAAGCTTATGTCGCCCACGTCACAAAGATGCTGGCGCTGGCCGGCGAATCGGAGGAGCAGGCGAAGAAGGACGCAGACGGCATCATGGCCTTCGAGACCGGACTGGCCAAGGCCAGCATGGGTGTGGTGGACCGCCGCGATCCGGAGAAGACCTACCACCTGGTGCCCGCTTCCGCTGTTGCCAGCCAGTTCCCCATGGGACTTTTCGGACAGTTCGAGGAGGCCGTGCATGCGCCGCACGTGACCGAGCTGAACGAGGCCGTTCCGGGTTACATTCCGGCGCTCATCAGGCTGGTGCGTTCGACGGATATCCACGTGCTGCGCGCGTACTTCCGCTACCAGTTGCTGACGGCCACCGCACCGCACCTGCCCAGGCGCTTCGATGACGAAAACTTCGCGTTCTACGGCAGGACGCTGAGCGGCGTGGAGCAGCAGTCGCCGCAGTGGAAGCGCTGCAGCAACAGCGTCAACGGCGGCATGGGCGAGGCCCTGGGCGAGGTGTACGTGAAGCAGTACTTCGCCGGCGAAAGCAAGCAGAAGATGCTGGAGATGGTCGCCGACATCGAGCACGCCATGGAGCGCGACATTGACGCGCTGGACTGGATGAGCCCCGCCACCAAGGTGCGTGCGAAGGAGAAACTGCACGCCGTCGCCAACAAGATCGGCTACCCGGAAAAGTGGCGCGACTACACCGCGCTCACCGTCAAGGCGGACGACCCCGTGGGCAACGAACTCCGCGCCAACGCTTTCGAGAATGATCGCGAGCTCAGCAAGATCGGCAAGCCGGTCGACCGCGGCGAGTGGGGCATGTCGCCACCCACCGTGAACGCCTACTACAACCCCAGCATGAACGACATCAACTTTCCCGCCGGCATCCTGCAGCCGAACTTCTACGACGCGAAGATGGATGATGCCGTCAATTACGGGCACATCGGCGCAGTCATCGGGCACGAGCTCACGCACGGCTTTGACGACGAGGGCAAGAAGTTCGACGGCAAGGGCAACCTGAGCGACTGGTGGACCGCCGAAGACACGAAGAAGTTCGAAGCGAAGACCGGCTGCCTCGTCGATGAGTACAACCAGTTTGTCGCAGTCGACGACGTCCACGTGCAGGGCAAGCTGACCCTGGGCGAAAACACCGCCGATAACGGCGGCCTGCTGCTCGCCTACATGGCGTACATGGACCGCGCGAAGAAAAACAACGTAGACCTGGCCGCGAAGACCGACGGATACACGCCGCTCCAGCGCTTCTACATCGGGTACGCGCAGAACTGGTGCTCGAACGACCGGCCGGAGTCGCTGCGGCAGGGTGCGCTGACGGACCCGCACTCTCCTAACCCGATCCGCGTGCGGGGCGTGCTCGTCAATCAGCCTGGATTCGCCGGCGCCTTCTCCTGCAAGGCCAGTTCGCCCATGGTTCCGGAAAAGAGCTGCCGCGTCTGGTAGCAGCAGCAAAGCCGTCTAGAATGGGGCTATGGAAGCATCTGAAATGCAGGAATTTTCGAAGCAGATGAAGGAGGCGGGCGAGGCCGGTGAATCGCTCACCTCCATCTCGCTCGCTATCTCCATCCTCGCCGTACTGGTCGCGATGGTCACGGTCCTCGGTCATCGCACCCATACCGAAGCCGTGCTCTCGCAGGCGCGTGCCAGCGATATGTGGAACGAGTACCAGGCGAAGAAGATCCGCTTCGACCAGGCCGGCGTCGCCACCGATCTGCTCAGCCTGCAGCCGAACGCCAACGCGGCCGCTGTCGAAAAAAAGCTCGACGACTACAAGTCGCACCAGGAGAAGTGGACCGAAGAGCTGAACGAGGAGATGAAGCAGGCGCGCGAGTTCGAGGCCGACGTCGAGCGCGCCGAGCACAAGGCCGGCCGCTACGATATGGGCGAGGCCCTGCTTCAGATCGGCGTTGTCCTCTGCTCCATCACGCTTTTCACGCGACGACGCTTGTACTTCGTACTCGGGCTCGGACTTGGGGTGGCGGGCCTGCTCTTCGCCGCCTCTGGGCTGCTGGTCCACTAAGCAGGCAGGTCTTCTGAAACCGCCGCCGAACGTGCTAACCTTTCGCCCATGAAGCTCTTTGCGCTCGCCCTCGCCCTGCTTCTTCCGCTCGCCGGTCAGGCCCAACCGGCTCCAGATTCCCAGCACCGAGATCGCTGCTCCGCCGCAGAACAACCTGCCCCATGACGCGCCGCTCAATCCCAAGCTGCCGACCATCTTCATCGTCGGCGACTCCACCGCACGCAACGGCGCAAACCTGGGCTGGGGCGACCACTTCGCCGCACTATTCGATACCTCCAAAGTCAACGTCGCCAACCGCGCCGTCGCCGGCCGCAGCTCGCGCAGCTACTACAACGAGGGAAAGTGGGCCGCGGTCCTTTCGCGAGATCAAGCCCGGCGACTTCGTCCTGCTGCAGATGGGACATAATGACGGCGGCGCCAGCACCGGAGGGTGTCCTGAAGGACACGAAGGCGCGCAACACCATCAAGGGCCTCGGCGACGAGACCGCCGAGTTCCCGCTGGCGAAGCCCTACACCAGCGGCCCGCTCGCCGGGCAAACGACCGAGACCGTCCACACCTACGGCTGGTATAACCGCAAGTACATCGCCGATATCCGCGCCAAGGGCGCCACGCCCATCCTGCTGACGCCCACCGATCCGCAACATCTGGAAGGACGGCAGATCGAGCGCGACATGGGTTTCCGCGACTTCGACCAGCAGATCGCCGCCCAGCAGCACGTCCCGCTGGCCGACATGGCCGCGATCGAGGCTGACTACCTGCAGATCGCTTGGCCCGGAGAAAACCGCTGCGCTGTTTCCCATCGACCACACCCACACCAGCCCCGAAGGCGCGGAGCTGAACGCGAAGTGGGTCGCCACGGCGGTGAAGCAGCTCGACTCGCCCATTGCTGCCTATATGAAGCCGTAACCCGCTCTCCTGCACAAACTTACGTTTTTACGTGACCTGAATGCCGTTCCGCTGCATCCAATGGGAGGTAAGTCGCGGACGCTCCGCGTCTTGCACCCATAACTATGACGACAAAATTCGTAGGCTCTGCCCTCCCCGGACTTTTCTTTGCCGCCGCGATCGCTTTCACCCCGGCGGCATTTTCGCAGGATCTTTCCCCAGCGACAGCTTCTCAGGAAGCATCAGCGCTTTTGCCGGATTCTCCGGCTCGGTCGCCGCTTCGGCGAACACGCCGGCGACGGCGGCTTATAGCAGCAGCGTCGCGGACACCGATGCGCCACAAGCGAAGCAATCCTCCCCGCAAGCCCCGGCCCAGGAACCCGAGCACGCAGACCTGCAGCAGAAGCGCATCTTCGGCATCATCCCGAACTTCAAATCGGTGAGCGCGAACGTTCATCTTCCGCCGCAGAGCGTAGGCGACAAGTTCAAAACCGCCAGCCAGGACAGCTTCGACTATTCGAGCCTCACCCTCGCCACCGTCGTCACCCTGGACGCGTACGCGCAGTCTTCCACCCCCGAATTTGGCACCGGCGGAGTGGCCTTTGGACGCTATTTCTGGCACACCTACGTGGACGAGATCTCGGAAAACTACCTGGTCGAGTTCATCGTGCCGGTGGCCACCCGCGAAGACACCCGCTACTACTCGCTCGGCCGCGGCGGGTTCCTGAAACGCGCCGGATATTCTCTGTCTCGCGTCGTCGTTACCCGCTCCGACGCAGGCAATCGGACCGTCAATCTGAGCGAAATTGTCGGCGCCGGAGCCTCGGCCGGCATCTCCAACTTCTACTATCCACGTCCGGAACGCACCCTCAACAACACGCTCGACAAGTGGGCGGTCAACCTCGGCATCGACGCACTGAGCTTTTTCTTCCGTGAGTTCTCGCCCGACCTCTACCACGCGGCGTTCCATCAGAAGTCCACCCCGCCGGCAAACACCCCGTAAGTGGCAGGCGAAATCGACAGAGCGAACGCGGCCCGTGCACCATGGCGGGCCGTATTCGCGTAACATAGAGTGAGTTGGCTCGTCCAACCAACGCTCATGCGCCTGCGCTCCTCCCAGTTCGTCTTTCTGCTGCTGCTCGTCTGCTCTGTGCGGCTGGGGGAGGAGTACGCGACACAGTTCCTCGCGGGCGCCATGTACGGCCTGTCGAGCGGTGTTTCCGCCACGCGCGAAGCCGGTGCGACGAGCGCTGAAATCCGCACCCTGGTGCAGCCGCGACCGGCGCCTCCCGCCGAAACATTACGTCTGAACTCGGCCGCCCGCGCAGCGCATCGCTTCGCCTGGACGGTTCGGCGCCCGGCGCGCGAATCCGCCGCCGTCGCCAGCTTCACCGGCCTTCTGCGCGCTTAGGACACTCCCGCCTCGCACAGGCAGCGGCCTCGCCATTTCGAGCCCGCTCCGTCCTCAGCCCGCGTCGCCCCAAGCCCTCAAGGACATTCTCCCGTGATCAACTCCGTCATCGCCAAAGTCTTCGGCACCGCCAACGAGCGTGCCGTCAAGCGTCTGCTTCCGCTCGTCACAGCAGGTCAACGCTCTCGAACCCACCATCTCCGCGCTCACCGACGAGCAGCTTCGCGCCAAGACCGTCGAGTTCCGCGCGCGCATCGCCGAAGCCATCAAGGCCTTCGACCCGAGAAGACCCAGCCCGACGAACTGCGCGCCGCCGAAAAAGCCGCGCTCGATGCCCTGCTGCCCGAAGCTTTCGCCGTCGTGCGCGAAGCCGGCAAACGCGTCGTCGGCATGCGCCACTTCGACGTGCAGATCATCGGCGGCACCATCCTGCACCAGGGCAAGATCGCCGAGATGAAGACCGGCGAAGGCAAGACGCTGGTCGCCACCCTGCCCACCTACCTGAACGCGCTCGCCGGCCGCGGCGTCCACGTCGTCACGGTGAACGACTACCTCGCCAAGCGCGACGCCGAATGGATGGGCAAGATCTACGGCTTCCTCGGCCTCACCGTCGGCGTCATCGTCCATGACCTCTCCGACGAGCAGCGCCGCGAGGCCTACGGCTCCGACATCACCTACGGCACCAACAACGAGTTCGGCTTCGACTACCTGCGCGACAACATGAAGTTCGAGCTCGCCGACATGGTGCAGCGCGGCCACTACTTCTGCATCGTCGACGAAGTCGACTCCATCCTGATCGACGAGGCCCGCACCCCGCTCATCATCTCCGGCCCCACCGACCAGACCACCGACAAGTACGCCCGCGTCAACCTCATCATCCCGGAGCTCGAGCTGGGCGAGCTGATCGAGACTGTCGAGACCAAGACCTGGTCCGGCGACTTCGTCATCGACGAAAAGGCCCGCGCCATCACCGTCACCGACGAAGGCTGGGAGAAGATCGAAGGCCTGCTCGGCATCGGCAACATCGCCGACCCCGAGAACTGGGACCTGAAGCACCACGTCGAGGTCGCCATCAAGGCGCACAACCTCTACAAGCGCGACGTCGAATACGTCGTCAAGGACGGCGAAGTCATCATCGTCGACGAGTTCACCGGCCGCCTGATGCCCGGCCGCCGCTGGTCTGACGGGCTGCATCAGGCCGTCGAGGCGAAGGAAGGCGTCACCATCCGCAAGGAAGACCAGACGCTCGCCACCATCACCTTCCAGAACTACTTCCGCCTGTACAAGAAGCTCTCCGGCATGACCGGCACGGCCGAAACCGAGGCCGCCGAGTTCGACAAGATCTACAAGCTCGACATCGTCGTCACGCCCACCAACCGCAAGATGCAGCGCATCGAAAACCCCGACGTCGTCTTCCGCACCGCGCAAGGAGAAAGTACTTCGCGGTCGCCGATGAGATCGCGCGCCTGCACGCAGCGAAGCAGCCCGCGCTGGTCGGCACCACCTCCATCGAGAAATCCGAGCTGCTCTCCGAGATCCTCAAGCGCAAGGGCGTGCGCCACGTCGTGCTCAACGCCAAGTTCCACGAGAAGGAAGCGGAGATCGTCGCGCAGGCCGGACGCCTCGGCATGGTCACCATCGCCACCAACATGGCCGGCCGCGGCACCGACATCCTGCTCGGCGGCAACCCCGACTTCATGGCGCGCCAGGACCTCGTGCGCAAGCAGCTCGCGCGCGCCGTCTCCGGCAGCCGAAGGCGCCATCCAGCCCGTCGCCGGCCCCGGCATGGTGCGCTTCTACTACAACTCGCAGGAGTTCGAAACCACGCAGCAGGCCTGGGACGAGGCCGTCGCCGCCCACGAAGCCGCCGCGAAGGAAGAGCACGAGCAGGTCGTCGCCGCCGGCGGTCTGCACATCATCGGCACCGAACGCCACGAGTCCCGCCGCGTCGACAACCAGCTCCGCGGACGCGCCGGACGCCAGGGCGACCCCGGCGCATCGCGCTTCTACCTCTCGCTCGAAGACGACCTCATGCGCATCTTCGCGCGCGAGTGGGTCTCCGGCCTGCTGCAGCGCCTCGGCATGGAGGAAGGCGTGCCCATCGAGTCGCCGCATGATCTCGAACCGCATCGAAGCCGCGCAGAAGGCAGTCGAAACGCAGAACTTCGAATCGCGCAAGCACGTGCTCGAGTACGACGACGTCATGAACAAGCAGCGCGAAGCCGTGTACGGCCTGCGCCGCCAGCTGATGGAAGGTGTCGACCAGAAGCAGCTCATCACCGAGGACTACACCAGCACCATCCTCTCGAACATCCTCGACGAGTATGCGCCCGAAAAAGCCCACCCCGACCAGTGGAAGACCGACCAGATCTTCGAAGCCATCTTCGACATCTTCGGTGCCCGCTTCGTCGCCGCCGGTCCCGACGGCAACAAGGAGCTGTCATCCTTCGCCGAAGGCGGAGGATCCGCTTCTCCCGAGGGCCCAGCCCCCATCCTGCTCGACCTCCACACCCTCTCCCGCCACGACCTCGGGGAGACCATCTACAAGGCGCTGCAGGCCCGTTACGAGATCAAGGAACAGATCCTCGGCGCGCAGGCCATGCGCTACCACGAGCGCATCGTCATGCTCTCCGTCCTCGACGGCCTGTGGAAGGATCACCTCCTCGCCATGGACCACCTGAAGGAAGGCATCGGCCTGCGCGGCTACGCACAGCAGGACCCGCTGGTCGCCTACAAGAAGGAATCCTTCGACATGTTCGAAGGCCTGATGATGCGCTTCCAGGAAGATACCGCCCGTCATCTCTTCCGCATGCAGATTATCGGCCCGGACGGCCAGCCCATCGAAACCCCGGAGCAGCTCGCGCAGGCGCAGGCTGCACAGCAGGCGGCCTTTGAGATGCAGGCCATGCAGCAGCAGGCCGCGCTCGCCGCGCAGATGCGTCAGCAGCAGCTTGCGCTTGAAGCCCAGAAGCAGCCCGAACTGCAGCCGGTCGGGGCGGGCTCAGCGCCGGCACAGTCGCCCGCTCAGCAGCCGCAACGTCGCGTCCCGCAGAACACCTGGGAAGCTGGCGCCGCGCAGGCCCCCGTCGTTCCCACGCGCGCACCGTCCACCACGATCGACGCGCTCGAACGCGAGTTCCAGAAGAAGAAAGCGCGCGAGCTCGAAATGTCACGCCAGGCCGGAGCACCCGCCGGCGCCGCAACCCCCGCCCCCCGCAAATCCGGTGAAAAGGTAGGACGCAACGAGCCCTGCCCCTGCGGCTCCGGCAAGAAGTTCAAAAATTGCCACGGCACCAACGCCTGACGCTCCGCGGAAGCGTGCACACCCTGACGACTGGCTCAGCGTCGTCAGGGTGTCCGTGTAGCTCCACTCATCTCTACAAAGTCCTTGCCGTTGCAAAGTATCCTTAGACGCCAGCAACTTGTTCCTCCGGCCCGAGGCAATCTCCACCCTGGAGAATCGGAAGAAGTACCGGAGTCATCGGCTCCCGCGGTACCGGCCTGCGTCCCGTCACGCGCGACAGCACCGCCTCCAGTACCGGCGTGATCCTGTTCAACTGCCGCGCCCGAATCAGCAGATCCCACACCGGCTCAAACTTCTTCCACCCCGCCGCATAGAAGAAATGCTTGGCCTGGTGCTTCAGCGAACCATGATGCAGCGACGCCTGCGCGATCGACCCCCAGCGATAGAACTCCTCGTAAGCCCAGTCATATCCCCGCTTCAACGTCTCCGGCTTCAGCTTCGCCGGCTGGTACACCACATGACGCGTGTCATAGAGATTCCAGTCCCCCGTCAACATGCGGCCATCGCGTTGCATGCGTGCGTGCAGCCGCGTGCCGGGGTAAGGCGTCTGGATATGGAATGTCGCCGTCGTAATTCCTGCTCAATCGCCAAATCCACCGTGCGCCGAAAGACGTCATCGCCATCGTCATCCATGCCGAAGACGAAGCTTCCGTTGATCATGATTCCCAGCGCGTGTAGACGGTTGGTGACCGCCTTGTAATCGCGACCTAGGTTCTGCCGCTTGTTGCTTCGACGCAGGTTCTCGGGCGTCAGCGTCTCGAAGCCCACAAAGATACTGCGCAGTCCCGCTTCGGCCGCGCGCTCGATCAGATCGCCGCGCAAGATCGAGTCCACCGTCGCCGCGCCCTGAAAGACGCCTGCCCATGCCCTTCATGCCGGCGAACAGCGCTTCCGCGAACCGCCGGTCGCCAAGCAGGTGGTCGTCGAGAAAGTAGAGATGACGTCCCGGCAGACGTTCGATCTCTGCCAGCGCATCGTCAACACGCTGCGTGTAGAAGCCCTTGCCTCCCTGAAAAAACGCGTCCTTGTAACAGAAGTCGCAGTGCTGCGGACATCCACGGGTCACCACGATCGAGTTTGGCACAAGGTAGGACGGTCGCCGGATCAGATCGCGCCGGATCGGTGGAATCCGCTCCAGCGTCCGGCCCGTTGTCGACGCGTACACTCGCTCCGGACTCCCCGGCCGGAAGTCCTTAAGGAACTGCGGAAACGTCTGCTCGCCGGGACCGAGGAAGATCGCATCGGCGTGAGGCGCGGCTTCCTCCGGCAGTGACGTCACATGCAATCCTCCCAGACAAACAAACACCCCGCGGCTCCGGTAATGATCGGCAATGCGGTAGGCGCGGTAGGCATTCGTGATGTACACCTGGATGACAACCAGGTCGGGCGCATCGTCCAGGCGCAACGGCTCCACATGCTCATCCATGAATAATCGCCTCGTCGTCTGGAGGTAGATAGGCCGCCAACGTTGCCAGACCAAGCGGAGGAAACAGCGAATACTTGATCGGCCTCCACTGTGGATCGGTCGCTTCTTTCAACGCAGGCAGGATGAACTTCACGCGGAGCGAACGATTTCCAGGCGCCATCACGCAGCTTACTCCCCATTACCAATTACTTTGCGTTGCAAAGCTTCGTCATGTGGAACATCCAAAGTCGGAGGAAAACATGTGCAGATATCTCTCAGGCTTCGGAGGCGGCGAGCCGCAGAGGGCTCGAGGAGGTGCATTGCGGGCTTCTTTCGCGCTTCCCTTGGCCGCGTCCTTCACCACCTGCTCCAGCGTGGTGAGGTATTCGAGGTAGCGCTTGCGTCCGGCCGGGGTGATGCGGCAGATCGTCAGCGGCCGGTTGCGGTCGTGGCCCTTCGACGATCTCGACCATCTCTTCCGCTCTCCAGCACCTTCAGATGGCGGCTCAGGTTGCCGTCGGTCGAGCGAGCATAGCTGCTTCAGCTCGTTGAAGGCCACGCCCTTCGGATTGCGTGATCAACGAGGTCAGCACGCTCAGCCGTGCACGCTCGTGGATGACGCGGTCCAGCCCTTCATACGCAAACCGGCCTTCGCCGGGAACGGCATTACTCATCGCGATCCTCCTGTGTAGAAGACAAAAGCACACCCGCCACGAGCATCTGGCCGACGCCGAAGGCGAGGCCCATCGTCCACGGCGCGAGCGCGCGAGCGTCGCCGAGCGCAAGGCAGACCAGCCCCGTCAGCAGATACCACGCACCCGCCGCGCCATCGCGCGCGGCAGGAAACGGCACGAGGAGAAGATTCCCAGGCTGAAGAGACCTGCCACAGGCCGGGCAGCATCCACAGTGACGGCCGGCGCGTACAGCGCACGACACGAGCGTCAGCAGAAGCCCGGCGCCCGACGCCGGCAGAAACTGCTCCACCGCCTGCCGCAGCATTTCGTCTGAAAGCGCGGAGTGCATGCGCCGTGTGCGCCGATACATCTGCGTGCCGGTCAGCGCGCACGAAAGCGCGGCGGTCGAAGCCCAAAGCCAAGTACGCCTGCAGGTGTCGGCCGGCATCCGGCAGCCAGCGGCCTTGCGCGCCGCGCAGCGGCCAGCGCCAGCACACCGGTTGCGGCGAGCGTCGCCGGGCCATAGCCGCGGAACTGCTGCTGCGCGCCATCTCCCTGCGGATGCTGCCGATGTCTCCGAGCGCTTTCTCCAGGTCGTCCATGTCCGTCATTTGCCCGCTCCGCAAATTACTTTACAACGCAAAGTGTAAAGAGGCATCCAGCCGGTGTGAAGCGATTTCCCTCGAGGAACTCCGCGCCGCAAAACGCCGCCCCGGGACGGCGGGCAAGGCGAGCATTTATCCTGTACCTATGCTCGAACCCGAGATCTCCGCCGAGGCCTATCCAAGCTCGCGCAACCAAGCCCAACGCGCCCGTCCTCCTCGATGTCCGCGAGCCCTGGGAAGCCGAGACCGCCATCATCCCCGGCGCCACTCTCATGCCCATGGGCGACGTCCCCTCCCGCGCCCACGCCGAGCTCGACCCCGACCAGCCCATCGTCGTCCTCTGCCATCACGGCGCACGCTCCCTCTCCGTCACCATGTGGCTCCGCAACCAGGGCTTCGACCACGCCCAATCCCTCGCCGGCGGCATCGACCAGTGGTCCCGCGCCATCGACCCCACCATCCCCCGCTACTAACGCCCAGCACTTTGCCGACAGATTCCGCCGCTCGATACCATACCGCAGCTACCGCCGTTCCACGCTGAATTCGACCGCATCGCCAAGATCACGGTCTGCACCCGGCCCTTCCGCGCCCGGGCCGCGCATCGAGGCCGAGACGCCTAGGCGACAAGCTCGTCGTGCACAACTACGGCCACGGCGGCTCCGGCTGGTCGCTCTCGTGGGGCTCGAGCCCATCGCCCTCGATCTTGCCTTCGCCGGTCGCGATCCCTCGCACAACCGACATCGCCGTCATCGGCTGTGGCGCGCTCGGACTCACGTCTGCCATCCTGGCGCAGCGTGCCGGCGTCATTCCGTCACCATCTACACCAAGGATCCCCGAACCAGACGCGTTCCGCTCAACGCGACCGGCTCCTGGACGCCCTTCTCGCGCATCGCTCTCGCGCAGCCGTTCCACTCCGGCGTTCACCGCGCAATGGGAGCAGATGGCGCGCAGTTCATGGCAGATGTACCAGGGCCTGCTGGGGCATCCCGGAGACGCAATCGAGTTCACCGACCGTTTCTATCTTTCGGACGCCCTGCCCGATGTCGCCGAGCAGCAGAAGATCGATGCCGACACCATCGGCTTCGTGAACTTCCGCGACCGCATCCGCGACCTGTATCCACTGCCGGAAGACTTCGGGCCCGGCCTGCATCCCTTCCACACGCAATGGGTGCGCCGACGCCGCGAACTGATGTTCAACATCACCGCCCTGGTGAAGGACCTGACGGAAGAGTTCGCGCGCAACGGCGGCCGGCGCGAAGTGCGGGAGTTCCACTCGCCTGCGGATTTTGCTGAGCTGCCCCAGCCTGTGCTGCTGCACTGCACCGGGTATGCCGCGCGCACGCTCTTTGGTGACGACTCGCTGACGCCGGTGCGGGGGCAAGTGGGATGGCTGATTCCCGAGCCCGCAGCCAGCTACGGGCTCTACTACGAGAACCTGGGCGTGCTTTCGCGTCGCGACGGTGTGGTCGTGCAGTGGAACGAGCGGGGCGAAGCCTCCGGCTGGAATAATGCAAGCGAGACGCCCGATCGCGCTGAAGCCGAGGAAGCGATACGGCAGTTGGAAGCGATCTACGCCGGGATGCGAGCGTAGGGGAAAGCCGCAGGCGAAGCGTATGGCGGGCAAGGGATTCGAAGCGGACCTGGCGCAACTGGAGTCGCTGAGCGAGGCAGAGCCCGCCGCGACGCTCGCCCCGCTGCGCAAGGCGCTTGGCCACCGCAACAACTTCCTGGTTGCCAAAGCCGCGAAGCTGACGCTGCGCCACGAGCATCGCCCGCTGATCCCTGAGCTTGTCGCGGCCTTCGAACGCTTTCTACCCGAGGGCGCCAAGTCCGATCCACAGTGCTGGGCCAAGCACGAGATCGCGCGAACGCTCTCCGCGTTCGAGTACCAGGAACCGGAGTTGTATCTCGCGGGCATGCGCTGCATCCAGCTCGAAAGCACCTGGGGCGGCGTGACGGATACAGCCGGAGCCTTGCGCGGTGTATGCGCGCTCGGGTTGGTGCAATGCCGCACACTCTCAAACACGCAGGTGCTCCTGCATCTGCTTCCCCTCTTCGCCGACAAGGATCTTCCGGTGCGCGTGAACGCCGCGCGCGCAGTGGAGCAGGTGGGCACAGAGGCGGCGGCGCTGCTGTTGCGCCTTCGCGCGGAGCTCGCCAGCGACGAGCCCGAGCTGCTGGGCGCCTGCTACTCCGGCGTGCTGCGTATCGAAGGTCCGGGCGCCATCCCGTGGGCCGCGAAATTCCTGCGCAACGGAAACGCCGGCGCACGGGATGTGCCGGACCCGGCCGCGGCCGAAGCGGCATTCGCCATCGCCGAAACGCGCACCGGGGAGGCGGCCGCGCTGCTGATGACAACGTACAGGCAGACGCGTGACCCGGACTTTCGCGGCACGCTGCTCAGTGCGCTCGCGCTTACCCGGCAGGATGCCGCCATCGAGTTCCTCTTCGGGCTTATCGCCGATGGAAGCAAAGCCGCGCGCGAGGCGCTCGAAAACGCAGCGCCAGCACCGGCGGTGCTCGAACGCCTGCGCACCCTCTAAGCCGCAGAGCCCCGCCCGCTGCGCGCCCGCAAGAATTTCTCAGGGCGCTTTCAGCTCGATCTCATCGGCTGCGACTTCGAGCACACCCACCTTGTTGGCCATGCGGTCGTGCACGCCCAGCCGCACGAAGAAGTTGCCCTTGGCCGGGATGGCAATGCGCTGTTCCACCTGCACGCCGCTCTTTTCCAGGTCCTCAAATGCGCCCGGGTTGGTGTGGACCGACGCGTCAGAGCGCAACGAGTTCACCATCATGCCGCGGTCGTCGTAGACGACCGCCACCACTTCCAGATTGCCGACATAGCTTCCGCCCGGGCCGGTGTGAAACCAGAGCGTATGCGGGTCGACGCTGTAATCAATGCGGTATTCGCGGAACTTGTCCTTGCGGAACTTCGCGTCGAGAAAGTTGCCGGCAGGCAGGGGCTCCTTGCCCTTCAGCTTTTCGAGCTCGGGAGCGGGATCCACATGCGCCGTGAACAGGACGTCGTGCCGCATCGGAGCGCCCATCAGCATGGCGGATTCAATGGTGGACTCCTGCACAGCCGCCTGCCCGGCGCGTGTGTTCGAGGTCTGCACCGTGGCCTGGTGCTGCCTGCGCTGAACCTCGTCGGAGTTCGCGTAGTAGCCCGGCCGATATTGCAGCTTGTAGCCTGGATGACCCGCGACCTCCACCACCACTTTGCGGAACTTGCCATCGAAGTTGCTGTTCGGCGGCGTGTAGGAGAGCGTGTAGAAGTTCCAGGCCTTGTCCGCGACGTGCTCGATCACCTTCTCGATGTCGTTGTCGCCAAACACCATCTCGCCGCCTTGTTGTTCCACCATCTCGGCCATGCGAAAGTTATCGATCAGTATGCGGCCCGGCCCCGCGACATTCACCATCGTCAGCGCGATGTGGCTCATGCGCAGTTCGTCGGTGGTCTTGCTCATCGCATCCACAAAGCTGGTCTGGTCGGCGTGAAACATGGCCTGCATGCTGAGCGAATACGCGCCGGTCGGCTGCGTCTGCGAGTAGAACCACACCAGGCTCTTGCGTCCGGGCAGGCCGGCCATGTAGCGCATCAGCTCCGGCATCGCCTGCGCCAGGATCTGGTTTCGCTGCTGCGAGCGCACCTGCTCGGAGAGATTCGGCTGATTCATCAGGCTGAGAGTGGAGATCCCTCCGGCCGTTCCCATCCCCAGCGGCTGGGGCTCTCGAAAAACCGGCGGCATCGGCGAGACCTTGGGCTTATCCCGCTTGCTCTTCACGGCGGCCAGAAGCTCTTCGGGATCGGAGGAAAAATCCTGCAGCATGTGGAGCTGCGTATCGAGCTGCAGAATGGCAATGCGCGTCCCCGGACGGACCTTCTTCATGTAGTCGATCATCTGCTCGCGCAGATACATCTGGTTCTGCACAGCCGGCGAATCCAGCGCATCCAGCAGCAGCACAATGGCGGAGCTCTCGGTAGGAGGACGCGCATCGCTGAAGGTGTTCCGCGGCAGCCGCAGACGAGCCTGCATCGCCGCGGCTTCGTTGCCGTCCGGCTGCGCATGCTCCTCAAACGACGCGAGCTTCTGCGTCGACCCGTCTTCCCGCAGAATAAAATCTTCCGGCTTCAGACCCTTGACCGTGTTGCCCTTCAGGTCGGTCACCGCTACGTCCAGCGTCACCAAGCGTACCTCGGATTTCAGCAGCGGCATCTCCGGGCCGCGGCGGCGCAGGCCAGGCACATCCACCGGCGTGCCCTGCGTATTCGCGGCCGCGGGGATATCCTGCGCGGACGCAGCGGCGCACACCACCATCGTCAACGCAGAGAGGCCCGTCTTCCAGGACATCGTTTTCGCCTTCCCTTTCAGCCGGCCTCGGAGTTCTCGCTTTTCGATCTGACGGACAAAATATTACGCAATTCCATCCGAACCTGCCGGTTCAAACTTATCCTATTCGCAGCGCGTCCATACCTGCGACTGTTTTGCCGAGTTCCAGATACCCAGGGAGAAGACCAGGAAATGTACTCGAGGCCACACGCCACACGCCGCAGTTATACCGGGACCGCACTGTTCGCCTTGGCCCTTGCCGCGTCTGCCGCCTGCGCGCAGGTGCCGCCCACCGCCGTGCGGCACTACGAAAACGTGCTCGGCACGTCGCTTGAGCTGAAGCTGGAGGCTCCCACCGCTGCCGCGCAAGCCAAGGCCGAAAAGGCGGCGCTCGCCGAGATCGACCGCGACAACGCCATCCTGAGCGCATGGCAGCCCACCAGCGAATTTTCGCGGTGGATGAAGACCCGCAACACCGCCAAGCACGTCTCGCCTGAGTTGCTGGACGTACTGGCGCTCTTCGACGCCTGGCGCGAGCAGACGCATGGCGCACTCGACGCCTCCGCCGAAACTGCCGTGCGCGTATGGAAGACCGCTGAAGCAGAACACCGCGAGCCCACCGCCACCAGAACTGAAGGCCGCCGTAGACGCGATGCAGCGCCCGCACTGGAACCTCGACCGGCACGCCGGCACCGCAACCCATCTCGACGACGCGCCCATCGCGCTGAACAGCTTCGCCAAGAGCTATATTTCAGGTCACGCAGCCGATGCCGCTCTGGCTGCGGGAGCGACCGGCGTCTCGCTCAACCTGGGCGGAGACATCGTGCTCCGCGGCGCGCTGACGCGAAAAGATCGCCGTCGCCAACCCGCGCGCCGACGCCGAAAACGATCCTCCGCTCGACACTCATCCAGGTCGGCAACCGCACAGTCGCGACCAGCGGCGCGTATCGCCGCGGCGTCGACATCAACGGCCACCACTTCTCGCACATCATCGACCCACGCACCGGCGCGACCGCCGAAAGCATCCTCTCCTCCACCGTCATCGCCCCCGACCCAAGCGAGGCCGGCGCCCTCGCCACCGCGTTCTCCGTCATGAAGCCGAGCGAAAGCCAGGCGCTCGCGGCGAGGCTGCGCAACGTCGATTACCTGCTCGTGACCGCCTCCGGCCAAACCATCGCAAGCCCGCACTGGTCGCGGCTCGAACTGCCACGTCTCCAGCCGGCAAGCTTCACCACGCAAAAGAAGAAAGCAACCCCTGCGCATCTCGACCTTCTGATCACGCTGGAACTCGCCAGCTTCGACAACCCGCGCTTCCGCCGGCCCTACGTCGCCGTCTGGGTCGAGGGCGAAGACCATAACTCGCTGAAGACCATCGCGCTCTGGTCACAGAAGCCCCGCTACCTCGAAGATCTCCGCAGCTGGTACCACGACACCAAGGGCGCCACGGACGTCTCCTACTCCGTAACCTCCGCCACCCGGCCGCCGGGCAAGTACACCCTGCGCTGGAATGGCCTCGACGACGCCGGCAAGCCCCTGCCTCCAGGCAAATACACCGTCTGCATCGAGGCCGCGCGCGAACATGGCACCTACCAGATCATGCGCCAGGAGATCGACTTCGACGGCAAGACCCCGCGCCAGTTCACCCTTCCGGGCAATACCGAGATCGCCGGAGCAACGCTAGACTACGGAGAGCATGAGCAGTAAGCCCCCCGCCGCGCACAATGACCCCGTCCCCGCCGGGCGCGAAGTTCTCGTCAACGAATTCGCCCGCCGCCGCCCGGCACCCCCCAATTTCCCGGCGCGGGTGCGGCGGCGGACCGCCATCGTCGCCCGCTGGCTGCATATCTATCTCTCGATGGTGGCGTTCGCGATCATCCTCTTCTTCGCGGTCACCGGCTTCACGCTGAACCACGCCGACCGCTTCTCCGGGACCGATCACGTCACCAAAGCTTCCGGCGAGATGCCGCACCAATGGCTTACGGGCCAGGCCGACAAGCTCGCCATCGTCGACCACCTGCGCCAGGCCAACCACCTGCGCGGCGAACTCACCGACTTCCGCGTCGACGACCAGCAGATCCAGGTCTCGTTCAAAGGCCCCGGCTACGCGGCCGACGCCTTCCTCGACCGGGCCACCAACCATTACGACGTGACCGAAACCGCCAGCGGCGCGCTCGCCACCATGAACGACCTCCATCGCGGCGCCTCCACCGGCAAGGCCTGGGGATGGGTGATCGATGCCTGCGCCATCCTGTTGACCATCGTCTCGCTCACCGGCCTCATCCTGCTCTCCTTCCTCTACAAACGCCGCACGGCCGGCCTCATCCTCCTCACCGCCGGCGCCCTCGCCTGCTGGGTCATCTACGCCCGCTTCGTGTCATAAATACCTGACGCGAAGCCAAAGGGTCGTCATTCCAGGTCGATCTTGCCCCGGAATCTCCGGATTTCATCTGCCGTCGCTCGCGTCTAGTGCCCGGGACGACCCACGTTATGCGCCTTCCAGTCCCAACTCTCCTTTTGCCTCGCCAACCACGACCGGCCCACTCCAGGGCATCTCACCCTGCAGCCGGGGGACCATGGGCACCCGGTCCAGCAACTGCAACGCAAGCTCCGTCCGCACCAAAACAAAGTACGCGATCCAGCATCCGTTCAGCACCGAAACGACAAGATCCAGCGGAACATGCCAGCCCGTAAACGCCGGCACCTTCGGCAGAAATACATGTTCCCCGACAAAGATCAGCTGCGCGAGCGCAATCTCCATGAGCGCCACCAGCACCGCCTGCCACTGGACAAGCCTGGTCCGCCGCACGCTGTCACCAATTAGTTCAGGCCCCGATTCACCGCCAAAGATCGCCAGCATTGGTACGACGAACAGGAACCGGCTCAGCAACAAGGCCGCTAGAATCGCGAACAGCACAACGATGATTCCGGCAGAGGAAACACCTCCCGCCGCCGCGCCTATCCCGCTGCCAGCACCTGAAGACATATGAGAGATTGTCTTCACGACGATCACGAACACCATCGCCACCAGCGCGCACAGTCCCGCCAGCATTCCCCACCCCACGTAGCGCAGCATCAGACCCCAAAGCACCGGCCACATGTCGCCCTGGCGCAGCGCCTGCCTGGCCTGCTCGACGTCGGGCGCGTCGCCTGCACGCGGACGAAGATACATTGCGGCGACCGCCAGTTCCCCTACGGCCTGCCCCAACACGCAGGCAAGCAGAATCGGTAAGCCGGCCCACAGTGCGAGCCCCTTGCTCAACACGCGATGCGCACAAAGCTCCGCCAGCGAGGTTCCCACGCCAACCACCACCAGCGGCAGGCAAAAGTGCATCGGGTATGCGCGGATTCGGCTATACGCTGCCGCCAGCGCAGCTCGAACATCCAGTCTGAAAAGCATGGCGTAATTATCCGCGACGCCCCCGCCGCCGTCACGCGCAATCTACCAGATGCGCCGAACGCCGAACGCATCGAGCTTTGCATCCAGGCTGATCACCGGGATGTCGTCGGCCAGCGCCTGGGCCGCGATCATGCGATCGAACGGGTCGCCATGCGCGCCGACGAGTCTGCCCGCGCGCAATCCATCCTCCACCGTGATGTCTCGGAGGGTAAACCCCGCTCGCTGGACCACGCCGATGAAGTCGCGTTCAAGCATCTCCGCCTCAGGCAGCCGGCCAAGCCGGTATTTCGTCGCGATTTCCCAGGCAGATGCCGCACTGACCACGAGCCGGTTGTCATTATCGGCAATCACTGATGCCGCGCCTCGGCTGAGACGGCGGATCGAAAACAAGGCCCATATTAACGTGTGGGTATCGAGTAGCGCGATCATTCCCACTCGTCCATGGTCTCACCCAGTGCATCGTCCGGGAGAGGCTCCCAGAAGGCGTCTCCGAGTTCGAAGCCGGGCGTCTCCAAAAGTCCAAGCCGCTGCACCTTTACCGGTTCGATCGGCGAGATCCTCGCCACCGGCGTCTTCTCGCGTCCTGACGTGATGATGACCTCTTCACCCGCGGCTGCCTTCTTGATCAACTCGGAGAGGTTCGTCTTCGCTTCAAAGATTGTCGCCGTCATGCCGCCTCCACATGCTGCTAGGCTATGTTAGCACTCACAAGGCCCGCGGATGCGTCTCGTCGTACACCCGCTGCACCTGCCCCACCGTCAGCTGCGTATACCGCTGCGTCGTCGACAGCCGCTCATGCCCCAGCATCTCCTGGATCGCCCGCAGGTCCGCGCCCTCCTCCAGCATGTGCGTCCCAAACGCATGCCGCAGCGTATGCGGATGCACATCCGCCGGCAGCCCCCGGCTCAGCGCAATCGCCTTCACGATCCGCCCCACGCTCCGCGTCGTCAGCCGGCACGCTCCCGCGCATCCGCAGGTTCATCAGCAGCGGCCCGTCTCGCTCACCAGCCCGCCCTTCCCCGCCGCCCCCAGCCGCGCCTCACGCCCCGGCAGATACGCCCGCATCGCCACCGCCGCCTCATCCCCCAGCGGCACCAGCCGCTCCTTCTTGCCCTTGCCCCGCACCAGGATCGCGTCGTCGCCCCACCGAATCGATCCGCCATATCCAGCCCCACCAGCTCCGAGTTCCGAATCCCGCACCCATACAGCAGCTCGAAGATCACCCGATCCCGCTCCGGCCACGCACCCACATCCGCCTCCGTCGGCCGCCTTCCAGCGAGTTCAGCACCCGGTTCACCTCCTCCACGCTCGGCACCCGCGGCAGATGCTTCGGCCGCTTCGGCGTACTCACCAGCAGCGCCGGATTCTGCTCCACCTTCCCCTCCTTCGCCAGCCACTTGAACCAGCTCCGAATCGCCGCCAGCGCCCGCGCCGCGCTCGCCTTCGTCAGCCCGCGCTCATACAGCACCGCCAGATACGCCGCGGATATGCAGATGCTCCACCTCCGCACATCTGCCCGCTCCAGCACCTCCTTCGCCAGATACGCCGCAAAGCTCCGCACCTCCCGCGCATACGCCCGCACCGTATGCTCGCGAGCCCCACGCTCCGCCGCCAGCATCCGCAAGAAACCCTCCGCCAACTGCATCGAACTCACTCTCCGCCACCGCTAGTCACCGCTCACCCGCCTACGACCCTGCTTTCCCCGCGGATGATGCTTCCGATGCACCGCCTTCAAATGCCCCAGCGCCACATGCGTATACACCTGCGTCGTCGCAATATCCGCATGCCCCAGCAACGTCTGCACGCTCCGCAGATCCGCGCCATGCTCCACCATGTGCGTCGCGCAGCTATGCCGCAGCTTGTGCGGACTCGCCTCCTGCCGCTCGCACGCATCCCGCACCATCTCCCACACCCACTGCCGCGTCAGCGCATTCCCGCGCACACTCAGAAACATCGCCCGCTGCAGCCCCGCGCCGCGTCCGCACCAGCCCCGGCCGCCCCCGCTCCAGATACGCCTCAAGCGCCTCGCACGCCTTCCGCCCCAGCGGCACGATCCTCTCCTTATCGCCCTTGCCCCGCACCTGCGCCCGCGCTATCCAGCCGCACATCCTCCACCCGCAGCGCGCAGATCTCCCCCACCCGCAGCCCGCCCGCATACAGCAGCTCCAGAATCGCGTGGTCCCGCAGCGCCAGCATTCATCCGCATCCGCCGCATCGCGCCGCCACGCCCGTCCGCTCCAGCATCTCCGCCACCTCGCTCTCCGCCAGCGACTTCGGCAGCACCTTCCAGCTCGCCGGCGTCTCCACATTCACCGTCGGATCATGCTCAATCCGCTTATCCATCAGCAGCCACCGGTAGAACCCCCGCAGCGCGCTCAGCTTCCGCGCAATCGACCGCGACTCCACACCATTCGCCCGCAGCTCCTCCATAAACCCGCTCACATCCGCCTGCGTCGCCGTCATCAGCACCCCATCCCGCGCCGCTCCACAAGCTCCGCAAACTGCTCCAGGTCCCGCCCATACGCCTCCACCGAGCTCGGGCCGCAGCCCCTTCTCCACCCGCAGATACGCCTCATACTCCCGCACCAGCCGCACATTGCCCGCACCCGACCTGCCATAGCCCTCATTATCCCGCCGCAACCCACCTCGCCGCAACCGTCCCCGAACCTCCCCCGCCACCACCCCTTGCGAACTCCGCGTCCTCCTCGCGAACTTCGCGCTACGTTCTATCGCCTCCTCCCTGCCCCATCTATACTGAAGACGCCATGTTTGAAAACCTCTCCGACAAACTCCAGCGCTCCTTCAAGACCCTCCGCGGCCAGGGCACCATCACCGACGAAAACATCTCCGACGCCATGCGCGAGATCCGCCTCGCCCTCCTCGAGTCCGACGTCAACCTCGACGTCGTCGACACCCTCGTCGAGCACATCCGCGCCAAGGCCATGGGCACCGCAGGTCACCACCGCCCTCTCGCCCTCCGAGCAGATCGTCAAGATCGTCCACGACGAGCTCGTCGCCATCCTCGGCAAGGACACCGCCAAGTTCCGCACCGCCTCGCAGCCGCCCTCCGTCATCCTCATGGCCGGGCTACAGGGCTCCGGCAAAACCACCACCAGCGCCAAGCTCGCGCAGTGGCTCAAAAAGGGCGGCCACCGCCCCATGCTCGTCTCGGTCGACGTCTACCGCCCCGCCGCCCGCGAGCAGCTCGCCATCGTCGCCAAGTCCACCGGCGCCAACCTCTACGAAGGCAAGCTCGACTCGCCTCCGTGTCACCGCAGCAGCGGACCTGCTCTGCACCGGCACCAGACCGTCCTCCGCCTCGCCAAGGAAGCCAAGCGCGACGCCGCCAACTTCGGCTGCGACATCCTCATCGTCGACACCGCCGGCCGCCTCGGCATCGACACAGGTCCTCATGGACGAGATGGCCGAGCTCAAAAAGCTCCTCAACCCCTCCGAAATCCTCTTCGTCGCCGACGCCATGACCGGCCAGGACGCCGTCAACTCCGCCAAGGCCTTCAACGACCGCCTCGCCATCACCGGCGCCATCCTCACCAAGATGGACGGCGACGCCCGCGGCGGCGCCGCCCTCTCCATCCGCCAGATCACCGGCGCCCCCATCAAGTTCCTCGGCACCGGCGAAAAGCCCGACGCCTTCGAGCCCTTCCACCCCGACCGCATCGTCTCCCGCATCATGGGCATGGGCGACATCGCCACCCTGCTCGAGCGCGCCGAAGAAAAGCTCGACCGCGGCAAGGCCGAAGCACTTCGCCAAGAAGGCCCTCTCCGGCGAGGGCTTCTCCCTCGAAGACTTCCGCGAACAGCTCCGTCAGATCAAGAAGATGGGCTCCATGAAGTCCATCCTCAAGATGCTGCCCTCCGTCGGCCCCTTCGCCGGCATGGCCCAGGCCGCCGAGAACGTCGACGAAAGCCAGTTCACCCGCGTCGAATCCATCATCAACTCCATGACCAACAAGGAGCGCCAGCAACGCCGACCTCATCAACGGCAGCCGCCGCAAGCGCATCGCCGCCGGCTCCGGCACCACCGTCCAGGAGGTCAACAACCTCCTCCGCCAATACGCCCAGATGTCCAAGATGTTCAAAACCATGGGCGGCGGATGGGCGGCATCAAAGCCCAGCAAAGCATGCTGAGCCAAATGCAAGGCAAACAAAAATTCGGCCGCTAGCACCTATGTAAACACTGGTTCCAAAAGGCTGTTCAGTACTTCGGAGCGTTCTCTCCGGCTCCCAAGGTCGGACGCCGCGCGCTCTACACTTCGCACGTACCTCATAAGGTATTCGCTGCCAGGTGCCGTGAGATCGACGGCGTCGAGCATCGCCGCATCGACCTGATCCGCAAACTGCAATAGTATCTGCGACACACGTTCCCGGCGTTCCGATGCGAGGGGCAGTTGCTTTTCATGGGCCGCGAACTCTAAAAAGAGGGTGTAAAAGTCAGACTTCTTGCGCCAGCGCGTTCTCCCAATGTCCGGGAGTGCTTGGAGTAACTCCCCCGTAACGCTTTGAAAAATCTGCCGAACTCTAGACTCGTCCTCAAATGAGGTTTCATATTGCTGGTAAAAATGGCTCCAGATTCCTTTTCTTGTTTTGAAGCCCGTTAAGGATCGCGACGGCGAGTTCGCTGATGTATTCAACATCGGACATCCTTCGGAGGTCGTTCGCTGAAAAGATGCGAAGCGAACTCCAAAACTCCAGATTTGCAAGCTCTTCCATGAGCTTGATGAATGGCCCCCAATAAGTCGCGTGCCTCAGCTCCTGAGCATTCAATGCAACTGTATTTCGGTTCAGCCGTTGGAAGATCGCGCGC
Source organism: uncultured Gammaproteobacteria bacterium (assembly GCA_963744015.1). Taxonomy (GTDB): domain Bacteria; phylum Acidobacteriota; class Terriglobia; order Terriglobales; family Acidobacteriaceae; genus Edaphobacter. The sequence goes on along the minus strand of CAVUSA010000004.1, from coordinate 40,890 downwards.
AGTTCAGGCTCGGGCATAGTGGGCAATACACGCACCAAAAAGTTGTATTCATAAATTTTAGTTCGATCCTCTGAATCCAGATCCTCAAATGCCAACCCAGCCCATTTACCATTTTCCTCGTCAAGTTCGTACCCTCCGTCAAGATATTCTATGACGCTTCGAATCCTTTGCTGCCCGTCAACAACAATGTGTTTCTGCTGCCCATCCGATGATGTCAGCTGTTGCATATAAAGCTCAGGGATGGGATATTCCAACAATATGGTCTCAATAAGAGAGGCTTTTTGGCGGGTCGACCACACTGGGTTTCTCTGAAAGGACGATGTCAACTCGATCTCATCTCGATCAAAGTGCTGTTTGAACCAAGCAACATTATGAGTAGTGTTCTGAAGATATCTATTCATTTCTACGCCACCTGAGAAAAGCTTTGCACTAGCTTGGTCACTGAAGTTGTTTGGTAGGCTCGCAGCGCTTCGTAGTCAGTGTAGATTCGGAGTTTGATCGACCTGTCGCGCGTAGGATCCACCGTAGCCATGATGCCGACCGCCGCGAGCCACGCCTTGCCAAAGGGCATCACGCCGAGAAGTTTGTCCGTCGCAACAGTCCCGCTAAAAATCAAACCCCTCTTATGCTCATCCCAAGCGTTTCCCGTACGCATATCTGTAACTGCACGTCGCAGAATTGGAGATCTTAGTACTCGCCAACCTACACCAAAATGGTAAGGAGATATGACCGCGATGTCGACGTCAGACTCCGGACTGAAAGGCCTCAGATTCTTCTCAGGATGGAGGCTCCGTCCAAGTGCGGCCGTGCCCACGATTTGAAGACACGCCGGATCCACTTCGATCTTCGCGCCCAAAATTCGCCTCCATGCGACGTACTGCGCCCTGGTTTGAAAGATGAACGGCGTGCGATCGAAGAGGTGCTCCTCAAGAAATGCGGCAGGAGAAAGTCTTAACAGTTCTTCCTTCAGTTGTTCTCGGCTCTCAAAGGGCATACCTATTATCTTCCGCGTTTCCAGAGTCACCTTACCACGTCATTCGGGTCGGCGGTTGCCCACATCCGAAATGGGGAAAATCGGGGGACATGATACCTATTCCCGCGTGGTGGGGCGGGCGGGTGGCCCACATCTGAAAGGAACCACCACAACTCTGGGTGCCCCACGTCTCGATTCTGAGACGTGGCCGGCAGCGCCGCCGAACTCCGCCCCGCCCCTTTCCCGGATGACCTCCATCGCCCGGCAGCCGTGTTAATCTGAAGTCGGCTATGGTTCATCTCGAACTTCAACCCGATGTCGAAGCGCAGCTCGCGCAGGAGGCCCGTTCGCGCGGCCTCTCCGTCGAGCGCTACATCCAGACCATCATGGAGTCGCGCCCGGTCGCAGCCGCCCACGATTCGTCGATGGTTTCGGGCGCTGTCGAGCGCATCCGTGAGTTGAGCAGAGCCAATCGTCTGGGCGGCCTCCGGATCAAAGAACTGATTGAGGAGGGCCGCAAGTACTGATGGCCTCTTTCGTCGCGGATGCTTCAGCAACCCTGCCCTGGTGTTTCGCAGACGAAGCCACCGATTGGAGCGCGGCGCTCCTGCAGCGCCTGAAAGACGGCGACCAGATTGCGGTTCCGGCGCATTGGCCGACGGAAGTCTCGAATGCGCTCCTTTCGGCCGTACGCAGGAAGCGCCCTTACGCTCGCTGCGGGCGGTATCCACGACATCCTGACCATCGTCCGCAGCCGCGAGCAGCGCCTCACCAACCTCGAAGGCTAACGCGCCCCGCTACGTTTTGCGTCCCCCCGGAATACTTGACAAACACCCCGCGCAGACGACCTTGGTACGCGCCAGACGACGCGTATCTCCAGACCGAGAACCGAACCTAAGTCCTTATCTCTCCGGAATTTACATTGAAACCGGGGGAGGGGGGAGCAGGTGATCTAGACTTGAAATAGCCATGATCACCGAAGCCGAGATCTCCGAACTGGTCGACACCTTCTATGAGCGCGTGCGCCGCGACGAGAGCCTCGGCCCGATCTTCAACGCCATCGTCCCGGACTGGCCGCTGCACCTGGCCACCCTCAAGGACTTCTGGTCCACCGTGCTGCTCACCTCCGGCCGCTACAAGGGCGACCCCATGATGACGCACCTGCAGCTGCCGCTCGACCCCGAACACTTCACGCGCTGGCTCGCCCTGTTCGCCGAGACCGCCCGCGAAGTCCTGCCACCACCCGCCGCCGACCTCGTCATCCTCAAGTCCGAGCGCATTGCACAGAACTTCCAGGCGGGCATTGCGCTGCGTCGCCTTGGCTGAAAGCATCTCCCCAGACGCGGAAAAGCCGGCCCTTGCGGACCGGCTTTCCTATTGTGCGGGAGAATCTACTGGATGTTGAGCGGCACCGTGAACGAGCGCGAGACGCTTCCGCTGGTTCCCGTAATCACCACCTGCGACGGACCCGCCGGAACCGGGGTGAAGAACTTCACCAGGTTTCCACCGCATCCAGTCGCGCCGATCACCACGGCGACGCTGATCAGCAGCACCAGCAGCCGCGAGGCCCGGATGCGGCGTCCACCGGTGCAGAACGGAAGCAGGGTAAGCATCGTCAGCGGCAGGAAGGCGTACACGATGCCCTTGCCTGTCTGCTGCAGCTGGCCGGTGTAGTTCACTGGCAGCGTGGCCGGAGTGGAGACCGACACGACGCTGGTCAGGACCGTCTTGCCGGTCAGCGTGACGCTGCTGGGCGTAAGGGTGCAGGTGATGTAGGAGTTGGGAACGGCGCAGGTCAGGTTGACCACCTGCGTCGAGCCCAGGATAGGAGTGATGTAGACGGTGGCGATCTCCGGGGTCGCCGCCTGCTCCCCGGCCACCGTTGCCACACCGCCCGGGATAATCCCCGGCGCGACCTGGATGGGTGAGCTGGTGGAGACGACGGTGAAGTCGGCGTTGTCGACGATCAGGCTCGAGGGCGTTGCCGAGGTGTCCGTGCCCAGGAAGTTCGCGTCTCCCGCGTAGGTGAATACGTAGGAGTGCGTTCCGATCGTCGGGTCGGCCGGCGTGTAACTTGCCTTCCCGCCAGCGAGGGTGAGAGTCACGGGCGCTTCTACTACGGGTGTGCCTGCACCGGTAGCGCTTAGCGGCGTGAACGTATCCTGAAGCGTGACCGTTCCGGTTGGGGTCCCGATGAAGGAGGGCGCGCCCGGGGGACCGGCAACAATGCTGATCGCTCCGGAGGACAAGCCTGTGGGCAGAACAGCCGTAGCGGCCTGGGTGATCACCAGTCCGGAGACGCCCTTTGCGACCGTCACCGTGCCGCTGTTGAGGGTCACCTTATAGTTCTTAATCTTGTCATAGGTGCCCGCACCGTTCGTCAGGCTGCTCAGAGTTGGCGTGACTGTGTAGGTGCCGACCGGGAGCACCTGGGAGTGCGGGTTGGTGAACGGATCGAACGTCAGCACGTCTCCGTTGACGAGGCCGGTGACGGTATCCCCAACCGTGTACTTGAGGTCCGGCGCCCCGTATGTGGTGTTGAAGTTAGCGATGGTGACGGTGAGCGGAGCCTGAGTTTCCGTCACCACAGCGGGCGTACCCGTCGGAGTCAACGAGGTCGGAATGGTGTAGTCCTGGTAATTTCCTCCGGAGAGGACTGCCTTGATGGGATAGGTCCCGACAGGGGTGGTAGCCGAGGCGCCCGAGGTGAAGCTGACGGTGATCGAGGCCTGATCCGCAGGCAGAATGCCGGTCACCGTTCCAGTAATTGTGGGAACCGGGCTTCCGTAGACGAAACTCACCGAGTTGGCGACCACCGTCAGAGGCCGGCCAGGGACTGTGACCGTGAAGGGAGTCGCGTTGGTGAGGCTATAGTTGGTGTCGCCGCTGTAGACCGCATTGATCACATACGAGCGGCCAAGAAGCAGGTTCGGGAGAGAAAGCGTCGCCGTGGAGGTCCCGGTGCCGCCCGCTACGAGGGTCTGCGTGACCGGCGCCTGCGCCACGCCGTTGACGGTGTAGTTGAAGGTGACAGTGCCTGTGGGTGCGCCTGCCCCGTGCGCCTGCGAAGCGGTGAGGGTCACCACACCGGTGGCTCCGGCGGTGGGTCCGCCTGCAGGGGAGGTGAGGGCCATCGAGAGCGGCGCCTGCTGCGTTTGTCCGGTGCCGGTAATGTTCAGTTGCACCATGCCGTTCTGCAGGTTTCCAGTTGCTGTGATCGGTCCGCTGACGACCGGCTGGAAGCTGATGGTCGCGCTGCAATGCAGGCCGGAGATCAGGAATCCGGTCGGGAAGTTGGAGGCGGCGCAGGTATCACTTTCGGAGAAATCCGCGGTGGCGCCGCTGAGTTGCGCGAAGGGGGAAGCCGGCACCAGCGCCGAGCCGCCGATGTTTGTGACGGTAAGGCCGAGGGTCGCGGCGGTCTGGTACTGGGGCTGCGCGCCGAAGTTGAGGTTTACGTTGGAGCGGCTATCGAGCAGTACTCGGCTCGAACCGCTGACGGCGGAGTCCGCAACATACACGTTGCCTGCGGTATCCAGCGCGAGGCCGGCAGGACTGGTGAGGCCCGGGAAATTCAGCGTCACCGGCTCGCTGCCAGGACCCGCAGCCGACGGAATCATCTGCACCGTCTTGGCCTGGGCATCGGAGACATAAATGTCGCCGGCTCCGTCGATCGCAACTCCGTTCGGCTTCTGCACCGCCGCGATGCCGAAGCTGACCACCGTCGCCGGAGCGGAAAGAGTGGAGCCTCCAGGGACGGGCTGGAAGTCTCCGCCGCCAGCCAGGATCTCGATCAGTCCAAGCGGGTTGCTGGAATCTGCCACGAAGACGTTGTTGTTCTTATCCACCGCAACGGCAACTGGTGTCTTCATCGCCAGTGAGTTGGTGTAGGCCAGCAGAGGAGCTGCCGGGAACTCGCCAAAGGCCGCAATCTCCACGATCCGGGAGTTTCCCGTATCCGCGACGTACAGGTTGTTCAGGTTGTCGAGGGCAATGCCCTGGGGCTGCAGAACATTGGTCGTAAGGACCGTCTGAGTACCAGTGACTGCTGCGACCTCGAGGATGCGGTTGTTGCCAGAATCGGAGATGAAGACATCTCCCGCCGGGTCTACGGCCACGCCATTGGGCGCCTTGAGTCCGGTCCCGACGGTTGTCTGAGCTCCGCCGCCCGCCGGCGACATCACCACGCGGTTGTTGGCCGGATCGGCGATGTAGACGTTGCCGGATGCATCCGTGGCGACGGCGGCGACGCCGGTGCCAAGGCCTGTTACCGGCAGCGTGGTCGCTGCTCCGCCATCGACCGCGAGTTGCGCGCCGGAACCGAAGCCGGAAAGCGCGAAGTTGTAGGTGGATCCGTTGGCGGTGGTGGCCTGCAGGGTGCCTTTGCGCGCGCCGCTCGCGGTGGGTGCAAAGGTTACCTTCACATAGCATTCCAGGCTACCGTCGAGACCGAGCGTGTAGTTGGAGCATGACGTGCTGGCGATCGAGAATTCGTTGCTTCCGGCGGTGACCTTGAAGCCGGAGTTGGCGGCCGTGGTGGAGGGCAGGTTGCCCGCGTCGAAGTGCACCTGAATGGTCTGGCTCAGGTTTGCGCCGGAGGCGGTGGAGGGAAACTGGGTTCCGACCGAGACCTTGCGGACGATGTTATTTCCCAGGTCAGCGATATAGAGGTTGCCGACGCCGTCGAAGGTCACGTAGCCCGTGCCGCCGGAGTTGAACTTGGCGTTCTGGATGGGGCAGCCGTCGCCGTAGGCATCCACACTGAATTGGGTTGTGGTGGTGGTCCCCGCGCAGGCTACCGGGGCAGCCGTAGTTCCGGCTGTAACGCCCGCTCCGCTGAGGCCGTTGATGCGCGTCGCCATACCGCTGTTTACGTCCACGCGATAGACGGAGATCCAGTGATAGTCCAGCATGTACAGGTTGCCGAGCGGGTCGACGGCGATGGAGCTCGGCCGGAGCACGATGTCGTTCGAACCGTTCGCGGGCACTGCCTGCACCGCGGTCGCCGGAGCGTTGGTGCTGGTGATGGAATTGATGACCTGGTACCAGTCGTTGGTGGTGGCAGTCAGGCCGCTTTCCGTGTTGATGAGGTGCGCCAGCGGAGCCCCGCCCGCGTAGGCGACGCCACCGTAGATGTTCGTCGCTCCCTTGGTGTTCAGCTGATATACGTTGCCGTATTGGTCGGTCGTCATGCCAGCGAGCGTGGTAAACAGCGCCTGCGGGGCAGGAATTCCGAACTGTGAAGATGAAGGGCAGGTAGAGGTAAGGGTCGCGTTGCAACCCACTACCGCGGTGACATATCCGGGCTGCACGGTGATGCCGAAGAAGGTCTGCGCGGTCGCCTGGGTGTTGATGACGCGCACGACATTGTTGGCGAAATCCTGCACATAGAGATTGCCGGCCGCATCGATTCCCATCTGCAGGGGGTCGTGGAAGCTGGCTGAAGTGGCAAGCACCTTGTCGATGGTGCCAGTGGTGCCGCTGCATCCGCCGCCCGCCTTGGGAACCGCCAGGCCGGCGATGTGATACACGTAGCCCGGCTTGACGGCTGATGCTGTTGGAGCCGTGGCATTGTCCACGAGGCTGATGAAGTTCGCGACCTGCGCCCCGCCATGGTAGATAACCCAGACGCCCTGGTAGTTATAGTCGGAGAAGTACAGGTTGCCGAAGGTATCGACCACCATGCCGTCGATGCGGGACCCTACCTGGCTGCCGAGTGCCGGCACGCCGTCGGCGCATCCCGGGCTGGTCGTGGTGCAGGTGGTGCCGGTGCATTTGGTGGGCGCGACGCCGGCGATGGTGCTGATGATGCCTGTCTGCGCGTTTACTTCGCGGATCAGCGCGTTCGAGGTGTCCGCGATGTACACATTGCCGACCGAGTCGACCGCCAGGGTCGCCGGGCCATTCAACGTCGCGTTCAGTGCCAGTACGCCGTCGCCCCCAAAGCCGGGAACCGACGACTGCGTGTTGCCGGCGATCGCCGTGATGGTATATGGCACCAGCACGGGAGCCACACCCGTATTCGCTGCCACAACCGTTCCTGCACCGGTGAGGATTGCAACCAGACCCAGCAAGCTGCAGATGAAAGTCTTGGAAAACGCGCGTTTGACACTGAACATGGAATTCACCTTAAGTCTTGTTTGAACTTGCTCGTCCGTCGTAACCTTTGCGGGCTGCGGCGTCGTTGTGCTACATGTTGCTTCCTCGCTTCGCTGGCCGTTTACGGCGCGGGCTTGGCGAGGCTGGAGGTTTGGGTCGAAGTCGGCTTGCGCGTGACCTCGAGCGGAATTTCAAGAGTACCGGTGCGATCCGAGACGCCGTCGAGGACGCCCAACCGGACGAAGGTTTCGCCAAGCGGGAGATCAATATCCTGCATCAGCTTGAAAGGCTGTTTCTGGAGGAGCTGGTACCGCTCCTCATTCAGGGTGAGGTCGATGCTCTGGCTGATGCTGGTGAGCAGTTTGCCGTAGACGTCGTAGGCCGCGATGTCGAACTCGGCAGTGCCCTTATGCATGCCGTTCGGCTCGTCCTTGAAGGTGAACTGGCGCCCGGGAATGGAGTACTGGAAATCGTAGCGGCGGGTAGGCTTGCCCTGCAGCTTGGGATCGAGCGTACCCAGAATCTTGGTATCGGGCGGATTCACTGCATCGCTGTGGGGCTCGGCGCGCACGGTGAACAGAATCTGGCTCGAGGTCGGGACCCCGCGTCCCATGGAGGCCGCCATGTTGTTGCCGTAGGGTTCAGGGGCGGTGGTGGCAAGCGTCAGCCCGGGCGTGATCTCGTTATGAGCGATGTCGTCCGAGTAGTAGCCCTTGCGGTAGGCGAGGCGCACGCCAGGCACATTCACCTTCACCGTGATCTTGTGGAACAGCCCATCGAACTTCGCATCCGGCGGCGTGTAGGAAAGCGTGTAGTAGTTCTGGCCGTTGTTGATCGCCTTGTTTACGGCCTCTTTCAGTCCATTTGTGTTGTAGTATGCCGCGCCTCCGGTGGCTTCGGCGACTGCTTCCATCGCGAGGTGCGCCTGGGCGGTCTTCATGTCATAGGCCTGGATCGCCTTGCCCATGCTGTCGCCCTTCCCGTTCGAAAATCCCTTGGGCGGACTCACGACGCTGGCGGAAGGCACGGTCGTGACGCCGGTTGCATCGACCGGGTACACCGCGACCTGCGCGGCAGTGAGCAGGTCGGTCGTGCGCCGCAGGTCCTTGGTGTAGTCGGTCATGGCGGACATATCATCGCGCCCGCCGCTGGGAAACATCTGCAGCGGAATTCCAGCGGAAAACCAGATCAGGTTCTTGCGTCCTTTGATTCCGGAGAGGTACGCCGCGATCTGGTTCAGCGCCTCGAGCGTCATGCGCGTGCGCATATCGTTCTGGAACGACGCCTGCTCGTTCTGGAACTCCTGCAGAGCCGCCGCCACGTCGTCACTCGCCATCTCCATGACCGTCTCGTTCGCATCCGACGCATCCATGTCGAACGGCGAGGGCAGCGCGCGATTTTTCTTGGTGTTGACGGCAGCCATCAGCAGCGTCGGATCGGACGTGAATCCCTGGATGAGGCGCAGCTTGGCGCCCAGGCCCATCACCGCGATACGTGTTCCCGGAGGCATGCTCTTCAGGAAGCGGATGGTCTCATCCTTGACGAAGATCTGATCCTGCGGACTTGTGTTGAGCGCGTCCAGCAAAAGCACATTGACGGCGCTTGTGGTGGGCGCCGGCTGCAGGTTGGTGTAGATGTTGGGCGGCAGCTTGGGCAGGACGCGGGTCACTGCCGGCGTGTCTTTGCCGATCTCGGCGAAGCTGCGCAGGGGCTGCGGCTTGCCGTCTTCGAGGACGGTGAAGGCGCTTTCGGGCAGCCCGTGCACTGGATTTTCCTTGGAGTCAATCACCGTGACGTCCACGACCGTCAGGCGCGAGAACGATTTGAGGGTAAATTCCCCCTGCTCGCCCGCCTGTGGCTGCTGTGCGGGCACCTGCGCCTGCAGGCACGTGCCGGCGGCGAGGCAGCCAAGCGCGCAAAGGCGCAGCAAACCAGCCATCCCGGCAAGGCGCGTCCGATGTCCGGAACCCGCGCCCGAAAACCAGTGCGACCCCAGCCTCGTCGATGCAGTCAGCCCAGTTGTGCTCGTGCCTGTCATGTCTCTTCCTGTCCTCGGTCTGGGAGTCGGACGGAAATACACCTATCCGCTCAGAAAAACGGCATGACTCGGGTTGCCCCGGCCATTCCCATTGGAATTAGTTCACTATTGAATTCCGGGCATAACGCTAGCATGTCGGAAGCACGCCTGAAAAGAAAATTGTTTCGGATCCGTCCAGAACGGGTTTTCCGGAAGCAATTCTGGAGAGAAACCATTTTCTGATTGACAATCCGACCACGAATTCCATACGGTGGCCTGCATCCGGTTTTTGCTTTCCTCGAGCAGGCTGTGAGCGGACTGCTGCCGTAACCCGGTTCGCCGTCCGTCCGTTCCAGGATCATCATCTTCCCGTTAGTTACGGTTTGTGGAGTCGCTATGTACCAGAGTGTGTTGGGTGGGTCTTTCGTGGGAAGAGTGCGCTCTCTTCTGTTTTCCGGGTGTTTCTCACTCTTCCTGATCGGCTGTGCCTTGTTCGTCGCGAGTGCCGGCAGTGCTGCCGCCCAGCAGGGGCAGGCGACCGTTCAGGGAACCGTCACCGATAAGACCGGGGCCGTCATTCCGAACGCAAAGGTCTCTGTCACCAGCACGGACACGGGCGTTGAAATCATCAAGACGACGAACAAGCAGGGCGACTACACGGTTTCGCCGATTCAGCCGGGCCATTACATCATCACAGTCACGGCCAAGGGCTTCGAGACCCTGGTGCAGGAGCAGGTGACGCTGGACGCCTTGCAGACGCTGGGTCTCAATCTGAAGATGTCCGTAGGCGCGGAAACCCAGACCATCACGATTACGGACGCGCCGCCGGCGCTCGAAACGCAGGACGGCTCGCTCGGCGGCACCATTGAAAGCGAGCTCTACACTGAGCTTCCGCTCTCCATGAACGCCGGCCCGCGCGACCCGACGCAGTTCCCCTTCCTGATGCCAGGCGTGCAGGAAGGCAGCGGAGCGACTGGCGTCTTTGGCGGCACCGGACAGGAGTACCTGAACCAGAACTACATCAACGGCATGCCGGTCAGCACGATCAGCGCGCAGGGCGATCCGACGACCGTCCGCAATGCTGTTTCGGTGGACGCGATCGACCAGTTCCAGGTGAAGACGAACGGCGCAGGCGTCGCGTTCGGCGGAGCCGGCGTGACCAACTACACCATCAAGAGTGGTGGAGACGCCATCCACGGCACGGTCTTTACGACTACATCCGCAACACGATGTTCGATACCTGGGGTTACTTCTCGAAGGTTCCTGCGGCCAACGGCTACGCGACCAAGCCGGGCGAGCACCAGAACTCCTACGGCGGCTCGCTCGGCGGACCGATCCTGAAGGACAAGCTCTTCTACTTCGGCACCTACGAAGGCTTCCACTACACCAAGATCAGCAACACGCCGCAATACTTGACCGTACCCACCATGCGCGAGCGGTCGGGTGACTTCACCGACGCCTTCGGCACCGGCGACGCGACCCAGACCGGCGTCAACGGCATCTTCGACCCGGTCCCGGGTGGAAACCGTCCGCAGTTTCACGGCCTGCTGAACGGCGTTCCCACGTTCAATGTCATCCCGCAGGGGGAGATCTCCAGCATCTCGCAGTATCTGGCGCAGGCGCTTCCGCCACCGACCAACCTGTCCACGGTGAACAACTACCTGGCCGGGCTGCCGCTTGAAAATGACGACTACCGCATCGACCTGCGGCTGGACTACACGATCTCCGCCAGCCAGAAGCTTTCGATCATCGGCCTGGGCGGCAACAACGGCTACAACACGATCCCGCACTACAGCAACCAGATCCAGCTTCCCTTCCCGTACGCGGCAGGCACGTTCCAGTCGCAGAAGAGCGCCAACGGCATCATCACGCACGTTTACACCATCACGCCGCGCATCGTGAACACGCTGAACTACGGCTATACCCGCACATGGGGTCAATCGTTCTCGCCGACCCAGGGCACCAAGTACACGGCCGCCAAGGCCGGTATCGGCGGCTTGCCTCCGGGGAACTCGTCCGATACCTTCCCAGCGTCACCTTCCAGGGCGGCTCCGCAACTGCCGAGCCTGCGCCGACGAACTGGGCCGCGAACGTGAACAGCGGTCCGCAATCCACCAACAACTACACACTCATCGACAATCTGCTGTGGTCACATGGACGGCATAACCTCACCTTCGGCGTTCAGTTGCAGTGGCTGGAGACCAACGCCGCCTCCTACGCGGGGTTCAGCGGTCCGCTCAACCTGACCTACAGCGGCTACAACACGGAAAACCTCAACAACCTGACCGGCGGCTCCGCCTATGCGAGCTTCCTGGTCGGCGCGCTCTACACGGCCAACGTCCGTACGCAATCAATTTCGGACGTCGGCGGCCGCTTCCAGCCCATCGCGCCTTACGTGCAGGATAGCTGGCGTGTCACCCCCAAGCTCACCATTACCGCCGGTCTGCGGTACGACTACCTGCAGCCCTGGCACGAGGTGAAAAACCGCTTCGCATTCGTCAATCCCGACCTCGTCAACCCGGTGACCGGGCAACAAGGGCGTCATCCAGTTCGGCGGCTATGGCGCTGGCCCCAGCGCGCTTGTATACGCCGTATATTTGCCAGTGCGCTTCGCCGGTGCATCCTTATAACAAGAACTTCGAACCCCAGCTTGCGATGGCATACTCGCCCAACCGCACTATGGTTATTCGTGGCAACTGCGGCGTTGATCACCACGCATGCAGGCGGCACGGGCGGACACGCCAACGCCACCGCCGGACCGGGCAACAATTCCGAGTACGCCTACACGCAGGTCTGGCAAGGGGCTGACAGCACCTCGCCGCCGGCGTTCTTCCTGAACCCGCAGATTGTCGGATCGCCGCAGAACAGCCTCTTCGCACCCGGTTCGAGTGCCGCAGGGCAGGCGGACTACGCCTCCGTGCCTCCGTTCCTGCATTCCGGCAATGTTGTCGACCCGCTCAGCACCACCGGTAATTATCAAATCGACCCGAAGCAGAGCTTCGCCTGCGCCAGCCCGACCGGCGGTTTCGCGACTGGGCCGGACGGTCTGCCGACCGGCCCGGGTCTCGGCTTCTGCAATCCGAGCACCCAGAATTTCGTGGACCCCTACTACGGCGGACGCGGACCTCAGTTCATCAACTACAACATCGGCATCCAGCAGATGATCAACAAGAACGCCGTGTTGAGCATCAACTATGTCGGCTCGCAGACGCATTTCCTTCCCGGCGGTTCCGGGACGCGGAGCCGCCACCAACAGCATCCCGCCAGACTTGCATTCTTCGCACTCTCGGCCGTTACCGTCCCGGCAAACGGCACCAACCCGGCGCTGACCTTCAATGCGCTCACCACGCGTTTTGATTCTCTCAGCTCAGCGCAGTACTCCGCGGTCAGCGCAGCCTGCCCGGCCTTCCACACCCCCTATCCCGGATACTCCGGTCCGGACGCTACTGTGGCGGCGTCGCTCCGGCCGTTCCCGCAGTTCGGCAACCTGACTGACATCTGGGGAGCAACCGGCAACTCCAACTACAACGCACTGCAGATCCAGGTGATCCAGCGTCCCTGGCATAACTTGAGCGGCTTCTTCAACTACACCTGGTCGAAGTCGATCGACGACACCGGCAATCACCGGACCCAGTTCCCGGTGAACCCGACCGAAGGCAACTTTACCCGCAGCTACACGGCCAACGGCATCGACCGTGGCCTGGGAACCTTCGACCAGCGCAATAATTTCAACGGCACCTTCAACTACATCCTTCCGTTTGGCAAGGGACAGCAGTTCCTCGCTGCCAACAAGCTGGTTGGCTCTGTCGTCGGGGGCTGGTCGGTCTCGGGGATTATCAAGCTCCGCGAGGGTTCTCCGCTGCAGATCACGACCTACAACTCGGGCGGTTGCAGAACGTCGGCGGACGCTTACCAGGGCGTCTGCATGCCGGACTACAATCCGGCGGTTGGCGCCGGCCAGGCCCGCATCAATGGCGCCTGGGGACGCGCTCCCGGGGCAAACGCCTCCAACATCCAGCAGATCCAATACCTCAACACGGCAGCCTTCCAGTGCCCGGACCTGAACTGCAGCAGCTACAAGCTCGGCAACGTAGCCCGCTCGGCTCCGGACGGCCTGCACGGCCCCGGTTGGAAGGACATGGACATGGCGATCCGGCGCACCTTCCAGCTTCTGGAGCGTGGCGGCGGAAACGTGACCATGCAGGTCGAAGCCGACGTCGCCAACATCACCAACTCGACCTACTTTTCGCTGGCTTCGGGCGCAACGGCCTGGAACGTATGCGCGGCCGGTCAGACAACGCTGCAACAGTGCGCTGCGCTTGCCTATGGCACCATCGGTGGGCAAAACTCGCAGGTGCCCCCCCGCGACTGGCAGTTCTCTGGCCGGATTCGCTTCTAGGCAGTCGGTTACTCCAACGAAAATCCCGCCGGCCACGTTGGCCCGGCGGGATTTTCGTTGCGCTGGAGTGCGCTTACGCCACCGGCCGCGCCGGAACCTGACGCGTCTTCACGCGCAGGATCGTGCTGGGCAGGTTGTCTTCGCGGCCGTCCGCGACCGCTTCGATGGTGATCTCACCCGGCGTTTTACTTGCCTGCACAATCACCTGCGCCAGCCCGTTGAACAGGCTGCGCTTCGGCTCGTTGTCGGCTTCCTGGCAGTTGGGATCGCCGTTGCCGACGCCAAGCAGCGTGCCCTTCGCCCGCCGATCTTGAAGCTTGATCAGGTCGTCCGCCGTGGGCACCGGATCGGCCCTGCGCGTCCAGCACCTCCACGCGCAGATCGCGATGTCCTCGCCATCCGCGTCGATCTCCATGCGGTCGGCGGTGAGCCGGATGCGTCGCCGGCTTGCCCGTCGTCTCGCGCTTCTCGGTCAGCACCACCTTGCCGCCTTTGCTGCCGCGCGCTTCGATCGCACCCGGCTCGTACTTCACCTTCCACTCCAGGTGCGCCAGTCGGCTTCACCTTCTGTGCTGCCCAGGCTCTTGCCGTTCAGGAACAGCTCCACCTCGTCCAGGTTGGAGTGCACCCACACCGGGATCGGTCTCGCCTTCACGCTGCCTCCCAGTTCCAGTGCGGAAACAGATGCAGCACCGGCTCTGCGCCCCACCATGCCTTGTAGTAGAAGAAGGTGTCCTTGGGAAAGCCGCACATGTCGACGATGCCGAACTGCGAGTTGATCGACGGCCAGCCATAGGGCGTCGGCTCGCCGCGATAGTCGAAGCCGGTCCACGCGAAGCCGCCGGCGAGCCACTCGCGCGTCGGCGTAGAACTTCCACCACTCCTCGGCCAGCTCGGCCCAGCTCGGGATGGTTGACGTCGTAGGCGCTGACCCAGTTGCGCAGCTTGTCGGTCGAGTAGACGCCGCGCGTCGACACCGTGCTCGCCGTCTCGGAGCCGATCGAGCGGCTGCTTGCGGATGCGCCTGTGTGGTACGGCGTCGATCGTGCCTTCAGGTTGTAGTTGAAGCCCCCACGTCGAGCGACTTCGACGACGCCGTTGCCGCAATGCGCCGTTGACCGCCGCCGTGCACAGCCGCGTCGGGTCGAGCTCGTGCGCTGCGCGCGCACCATCGTCGCCACCACGCGCTCGCCCTGCGCGCTCGTTCTGCAGCGTGCCACTCCTCGTTGCCCATCGACCACAGGATGATCGACGGCGAGTTGCGATAGCGCTTCACCATCGTCTCCAGTTGCGCCAGCCCCTCGGGCGTCGAGCTCATCATGCGCGTCTCGCACATCATCATCATGCCCATGCGGTCGCACGCCTCCACCCACTCCGGCGTCGGCATGTTGTGCGAGGTGCGCACCGCGTTCGAGCCCATCTCCTTCAGCACCGCCGAGCCGGTACCACTGCAGCCGGTCCGGCAGCGCCGCGCCGACGCCGGCATGGTCCTGGTGGTTGCAGGTCCCCTTGATCTTCACCGACTTGCCGTTGAGGAAGAAGCCCTTGTCCGCATCGAAGCGAATCGCTGCGCACGCCGAAGCTGACCTCGCTCCGCATCGCGTCGCCTTGCCGTCCGCCTCCACCGTCACCACAGCCGAGTACAGCTCCGGCGATCTCCAGCGACCACAGCAGCGGCGTCTGGCAGCTTCGCGCGTCGCGCATGAAGCTCGCCGCAGCCGTCCGCCGCGATCGTCTGCGGCGCGGCTTCGCCGTCGCCACCGTCTTCCCCGCCGCGTCGAGAATCTTCCAGTGCACGCGGCACGTGCTCGGCCTGCTTGCCATCGTTCTGCACGACGGTGCCCAGGCTCAGAGTGCCGCCACGTCTGCCCTGCGACCGTCGGTACGCACATAGCTCTCCCACCGGCCCAGGTGCAGCGGCGTCGGTCTTGGTCAGCCAGACATGCCGGTAGATGCCCGCGCCTTCGTAGAACCAGCCATCGCCGAAGCTGGCGTCCATGCGCACGACCAGAGTAGTTCTTGCCGCCGATAGACCAGGAAGTCGGTCAGGTCGAAGGCAGAAGGGCGCATAGCCGTTGTCGTTGCGGCCGATGAAGTAGCCGTTCAGAAACACCAGCGCATCTGCGGAAGGCGCCGTCGAACTCGATCGACACGCGCGCCCGCGTCTGCCTTCGGGAATGTCGAACGACGCGCCGGTACCAGCCCACGCTGGTCTCCGGATAGCTCGCGCCCGAGCGGCTTGTAGCCGTGCCCTTGCAGCGCTCTCGTCATGCACGAACGGCAGCTCCACGGCCCAGTCGTGCGGCAGGTTCAGCGTGCGCCACTTCGAGTCGTCGAACCTCTCCGTCGCGAAGCCGAAGTCGCCCGACTTGGCAAAGTCGCCCTGGCCCTTGCCGAAGCCAAGATCGTGGCGCGGGTCTGTGCCATGGCCCTGGAAGAACTTCCAGCCGAAATCGAGCAGCAGCCGCTCGCGTCCGCCCATGCCGCCTGCCGGAGCGGCCGCGTCGAAAAGCGCATCGATGCGCGAAAACAACGGGCTCGACGACAGCGCCAGCCCCGTACGGAGAACATCGCGACGATTCAACATACACACTCCCGTAAACTTCTCGAACTACTTATTAATAATGCGTGTGATTCGCAATGGTCCTGCGATATTCCGCGTCGCGCTTGACCACATGCGGCTGGAAGTTTGCGTTGCCGTACACGCGCAACGTGCCGCCGTCCATCGTGATCACCTGCTCCGCGCCGGTGTGGTCGAAGTCGAACATGTGGTACGCCTCGCCCTTGAAGAACATCGTCGCTGCGCCGTCCGGCTCCAGCTTGAAGCGGTACCAGAAGTACGTGCGCTTGCCCGTGCCGTACCAGTCGCCGCGCACAAAGTTGGGGTTGCCGCTCAGCGGATGCGCAGGCCACCGCTCCAGCAGCCTGCCCTGGGTTGTCGAACCAGTAGAGCTGCGCCCCGAGACCCCGCCCACGGCGATCTCGCCCGCGCGGAGCAGCCGGCCGCGCGGCGGAATCCTCCGCCATCGCCGCCCGTGCCGGACGCAGGCGGAGCTGCGCCAGTCGTACGCGGCCGGGCGCGGCAGCATACGTCCGCCCGTTCGCCACCACCTGCGGCGTCTTCGAGTCGCCCAGAATGTATCCCGCCGTGATCTGCTGCGTGTGGTCCGACAGGTTCTGCCAAAGCATCGCGCCGGTCTGCGCGTTGTAAGCCAGCGTGCCCACATCCGCTCTGCCCGACCAGCAGCTCCGGCTTGCCATCGCCGTTCATGTCGAAGAACTCCATCGCGTCCATGTGGTCGTGGTTGTCCTCGAAGTACTTCGCGTTGTTCCAGACCTCGTGGCCATGCGCATCCAGGCACAGATGGCTGATCACCACCTCGTCCACGCCGTCGCCATTCACGTCGTACGGGTAGATGTAGTGGCCGAAGTAGTCCTTGGCGCGGTGCTCCGCGTGCTGCCACAGCTGGTTCAGATCCTTGTCGTACGCGGTCAACGAGATCGTGCCCGCCGGTGTCGGCAAGCACCAGCAGCGTGTCCGGCCCATCCGACTCCTTGTGGAACTTCGCCACCGCCATGCGGTAGTTGTTGTCCACATGCGGCAGCGGCGGCGCCGGCCACGGCACCTGCTTGATCACCTCGCCCGTGCGCCCATCCGCCAGCACCAGCCACTCCTTGCCGTCGATCTCGCGCCAGTGCGCCACCTCATCGCGCCCGGTGTGGTGGAAGTCCCACAGGATGCCCGGCGCCTCATTCGCCGCGCGGATCGCCCTGCGTCGTCGGCGGGCGCTGTCCAACGCCACAAGCTCATGGCCGTCGTTCGCATACATGATCGCCGAGTAGTCGTTGGTGATGTCGACGATCGCGTACTTGCCGGAGCCATCCACATCGCCGAACTTCACGATGTTCGAGGTCGCAATCTTGTACTCGTGCAGCAGCTTTACCTCGGGCGGCAAGCTCCAGCGGCTTCAGGTCGTCTTCGCTTGAAGTCGCGCATTCTTGGTCAGCACCAGCACGTTCAGCGAAGGCCGCGGCTGGATCGAGGTCAGCCGGATCTCTGCCGTCGCCGGCCTTCAGGATGAAGTCGCCGCCACGCTTCAGGCTCAGCGCGCCCATCGCCATAACGTCCCGCGCGTCCTTTTCGCCGTCGATGCTCACCTGGAACGAGCTCGCCGGCGTGCCGACGCTGCGCACATACAGGTGATACGTCCCCGCCTCCTTCACCGGCACGTGCGCGACGACGTCGTCCGCCACGCTCATATTCAGCGTGGAGTTGTTGAAGAACCATGCCCCGGCCGGAAAGCGCCCGTCGTTCGAGTCGCCCGCCGGAACTCGTTCGAAGAAGTCGGAGGCGGGCACCACGATCGTGCCCGGCAACTGCTGCGCCGCATCATGATGGTGCAGCGTCAGCTTCTGCTGGGCGCTGGCCAGCGCCAGGAAGCAGCAGCAACGGCGACTGTCGCAACCAGCCTGAAGCCTCATGGCCGCACCCCGCGAGAAAGTTCGAACTCCGGCGTCACATCCACGGGAATCGCCGACGTCGCCTCCAGCGCCTTGGTCAGCGCCGACGGGCATCACGTCGTACTTGGCCATCCACGCCTCGGCTCCCGGCCCGGTCGCCCTGCGCCTCGAAGGTCAGCAGTTGCTGGCTCAGGCGCCGAATGGCCGCCGGCATCGCCGCGTAGTCGATGGCGTAGCGTCCGTCCGCGCCCTGCTGTAAGCGCATGCTGCTCCAGCAGGTAGTTGAACTCCATCATCTCCGCGCGGCCGTGCGCCTCGCCGGTGCCGAAGCGCAGCGTGCGGAAGATGCCCGCAACATACGAGGCATAGATCGCCGTTGAGTTCGGCCGCGGGCAGCAGCCTCTGGTCCACCAGCCACTTCGCCAGAAAGATGCCGGTCACGTCCGCCTTCGCTTCTTCAAGCCCGCTATACGCCGGGCCGATAGCTTCGTTGATCCGTACTTGTTTGCCGTCGACATGCGCGTACGCGGGGCCCAGCCCGTGCGAGATCTCGTGCAGAATCACCGCCGTCAGGTATCCTTCGCCCGAGACCGCGCGGGCCTGGTCCGGAGGAAGCATCGTCTGCGCAATCGGCAGAATGACGTTGTTGACTCGCGCATCCATGAAGTTCTTGAAGAAGATCTTCTTCGATGCCCTTCTCCGCATGGATGCGCGGATCGTTAGGCAGGTTATCCGCCACGGCCTGGTAGCCGTAGCGCAGGTCGCCCGCGCGCAGCGGCGCGTCCGCCACCTCCATCGGCGTGGCTGGCCCTCTTTCGAGGGCTTGTCGGCCGCAGTCCAGCGGCAGCGCCTGCTGCATCGCGGCCTCTTGCGCTGGTACATCGCCAGCTTCGCGGCTCTCGCCTTCGTTGCGTATCAGGATCGATGCGCCGATAAGAAGTCTTCACGCCCAGCAGGCCGTCGAGATAGGTCTCGTACGGGCGCGAAGATCAGGTCGACCTTCGGATTTTTCAGGTCGAGCCAGGCCACATCGCTGGCGTAGTAATCGTCCGTAAGCAGAGCATCGGCGCGCAGGCTAAGATACTGCGCAAACGCGGCATCGGGCGAGAGCTTCGCGGCAGCGCGGAGGTCGGCGGCCATGGGTTCGAGCCACTCCGCATAGGCCACGTGGTAGGGGATCGGCGGTCAGGTGTTCCGCCGTCCCGCGCACCACCGTGTAGGGGCTGTAGATCGCCGCCTTCTCCGCCGGATGCGCCGCGGCATACGCCTCAATCTGCGCTGCCTTCAACCCAAAGGGGTAAATCTCGTGCCCTGGCACCAGCGGTTCTTCGCCCACGAAGGGACGGTTCTCGTCCAGCAGATCCCAGCGGCTTCCGTTGATGGCAAACAGGCGCTGGAGGTCTGCGTTCTGCGTCGCGTGATACATCGCGTATCCGCCCAGGTCGCTCATGCGGAGGTAAAGTTCGTCCATCAGGCGGCAGGCATCGGCGAGCTTCAGAATCATCTGTTGCTCGCGCGGGCTCAGACCGGCGCGGACGAACGGCATCACCACCGGTTTCCAGCGCGCGGCACGTTCAGCTTCGTTGTGTACCGGACGGCCGCCGGCATTGCGTCCCGGGGCGGTCTGCGCACCCGCCCTGCCCTGCGCCGCCGCAGCGCAGATCACAATGAAAACGCAGAGCCGGACCATCTGAGCCAACGCATCGCCTCGCACACAGGTGTGCAGTCCAATATCGCATTGGAAAATGTTTCTGTACACACCGCACGCGGCGAGGGCGCATCTTCCACCGCCCCGGAACGCATACACTGCACACGATGCCCTCTGATCCGCCGACCCCTCCCGTCGTTCTCGCCATCGCCGGCTGCTCCGGTTCAGGCAAGACCACGCTGGCTGCCGAGCTTGCCACGCAACTCGATGCCACCCTGTTCCCGCTCGACCTGTACTATCGCGATCTTTCGCAGTTTCCGCTGGACTCGCGGCACAAGCGCAACTTCGACCATCCCGATTCGCTTGAGTCCGAGCTCATCGTCCGGCATGTGCGCGACCTTGCCGCCGGGCGGCCCATCGATCGCCCCGTCTACGACTTCAAGACGCACTCCCGCGTAGCTGGCGCATTCGACCGAATCGTTCCCGCGTCCGTCGTTATCGTGGAGGGCATTCTCGCGCTACACTTCGCCGAACTGCTGCCGCTCTACACGCTCTGCATCTACGTCGACGCACCCCACGACGTCTGCCTGCGCCGGCGCATCGACCGCGATGTACGCGAGCGCGGACGCACACCGCAGTCTGTGCAAGAGCAGTTCTGGGCCACGGCGCACCCGATGGCCGTCGAATACGTGCTGCCCTCGGCAAAGCACGCGGCCATCACCGTCGACGGTACCGAGGCGCTCGACTGGTCGATCGAGCGCATCCTGCACCTGCTGCATCGGCGCCGGCTGCTTCCGAAACCGGCCTCCCTGTAACAGAATGCGGCGCAGACGTCAGGCCTTCACACCCATCCCGGTGAGCACCCCGCGCATGTAGGCGAAGCTCTCGATCACACCTGGCATCGGGTCGTCCGCATGGATCTCGTATTCCAGGTCCACAAAGCCGCGGTAGCCGATGCTCATCAGCGCCTGGAAGATCTGCGGAATCGGCATGATGCCTTCCCCCACCGCTACCTGCGAGTCCTTGGCGTCTGCCTTCGCCAGATCTTTTGCATGCACGTCGTACAGGCGCGGCCCGACAGCCTTGATGGCCTGCACCACGTCGGTCCCTGCCCGCATCGTGTGCCCGATATCGATACAGCAACCGATGCGCGGATCCATCCCGTGGATCGCCTTCAGCACATCGAGCGGCGAGTGGAAGACCTTGTGCTCCGGCCCATGGTTGTGGATGGCCAGACGCATGTCGTATTCCTTCACAAATTTTTCGAGCCGCGGCAGCACTGCCACCTCGGGATCGCACACGATGATGCCGATGCCGGCGCGCTTGCAGTACTCGAACTTGGCGCGCACGTCCGCATCGTCATCCTTGGGGAAGCCGATGTTGCCGGCGGCCGTCAGGTGGATTCCCGCGGCCTTGTAGTCATCGATCGCCTGCTGTTCGGCCTCGGGCGACGTGGACGGCAGATGATCCTTGGCGTCCTTGCAGTTCAGGTCGGTCAGCCGAAGCTGCTTCATCCACGCGATGACCTGCACCCGGGGAAAGTTTCGGAAGGTATAGCTGGCGAGCCCAAGCTTGATGCCCGCGCCTTCGTGCAGCGGAGCCGCCTCTAACCTGGGAGTCACGCAAGCGGCCGCCGCCGCCAGGGTGCCGCCCGCAAGAAATCCACGCCGATCCATTGCCATTTTCATGCGGGCAATCGTATCAGCTTCGAACGATATCTGGCTGCACTCCCGCGGACCCGAATTCTGCGAAGATAAAGAGATGCCGCTCCCCAGGCAATCCGCGCCGTCCCTGCAAGACCGCCTCGACGCCATCACCGCGCGCACACGCAACCTGGTGCCCGCGGAGCGCCTTGCGATCTCCGAGCGCATGGCCGCCGAACTCTTTACCAGCGGGATCGAAGGTCGGGTCCTGCGGCCGGGAACACTTGCGCCCGAGTTCGCGCTGCAGGACGCCGAGACCGGACGCCTCGTGCGCTCCGCCGACCTGCTCGCGCTCGGTCCCGTGCTGGTGAAGTTCTTTCGCGGACGATGGGATCCCTACTGCGTTACGGAACTGGAGACCTGGCGAGAACTCTACCCGCGGCTGCGGGAGCACAACACGCTGCTCGTCGCCATCTCCCCGCAGAACCGGCGTCAGAACGATTTCACGGTCCAGCAGCACGCGCTCCCGTTTCCGCTGCTTTCCGACCCCGGATGCGCGGTGGCCGAGCAGTTCGGCCTCGCGCACACCATTCCGGAGCCGGCCCGCCGGTACTTCGCGTCCATCCTGGTGAACATCCCCTTTGTGAACGCGGGGCTCTCCTACGCCACTTCGACAGAAGCCTCGTGGCGCCTGCCGCTTCCCGGTCTTTTTCTGATTGAGCCGGGAGGCACGATCACCTTCGCGGAGGCATTTGCCGATCCGCGCGTGCGCCCCGAGCCAGCCGACCTCTTCGCGCATCTTCCCGCGCGCATCGAACCATGAAGGCGGCTCCCATGCCCGAACGCAGCAGCAATCCGCAATCGCATGAGGAAAACCTGACACAAGAGCAGTTTCATGCCATCGCGCGAGCCGTCGCTGATCCGCGCCGCTACGCGATTCTTCAGCAGATCGCAGCGGGAGGATGTATGGCGTGCAGCGCACTCGGCGAGCACGAGGTCATCAGCCCCGCCACCATCTCGCATCACCTGAAAGAACTCGCAGAAGCCGGCCTGATTCGCAGCGAACGCGCGGGCCGCACGGCGACGCTGTTCTTCTGCCGGCCTGTCTGGGAGGCCTACTGCCGCCGTCTCGCTGCGCTCTAGCCGCCACAAACAACGACAAACTGCTGAATCGTTCCGAAGCCGGTCACATCCATTAGATGATTGTCGAACTATTCGACAAGAATCGTATTGAGGAGATCGGCAATGGCAAAGCTTACAGGCAGGATCGCAGTGGTTACGGGAGCTTCGAAGGGCATTGGAGCGGGCATCGCCAAGGAACTCGCGGCCGAAGGCGCAACGGTTGTGGTGAACTATGCGACCAGCAAACAGGATGCGGAGAAAGTTGTCGCAGAGATTGAGCGCGCAGGCGGCCAGGCCGTCGCCATCGGCGGCAGCGTGGCCGACCCGAAGCAGATCGACGCCCTGTTCTGCGAGGTCAAACAACGGTTCGGCAGGGTGGACATCCTGGTGAATAATGCAGGCGTGTATTCCTTCTCGCCGGTCGACCAGATTACCCCGGAGGAGATTGACCGCCTCTTCGGAACAAACGTCAAAGGCCTGCTGCTGGCCACGCGCGCGGCCGTAGCGTTGTTCCCCGAAGATGGTGGCAGCGTGGTGAATATCGGGTCAGTGGTTTCCGAGATTGCGCCCCCTGCCTCAGCGATTTACAGCGGGACCAAGGGTGCGGTGGATGTGATTACCCGCGTCTTTGCCAAGGAGCTCGGGCCCAAGAAGATCCGGGTGAATGCGGTCAACCCCGGACTCACCCACACGGAAGGCGTACACACTGCGGGCATTGCCGGTTCGGATTTCGAACAGGATGCGGTGAAGAATACCCCGCTGGGCCGAGTCGGCAAGCCGCAGGACATTGCTTCTGTTGTTTCGTTCCTGGCGTCGGACGACGCGGGATGGGTGACCGGTGCGCTCCTGCAGGCAGGCGGCGGGCTTCGCTCCTGAGAAAACCCGGCGGACAGGCAAAAGGGCAGCCGCGAGGGCTGCCCTTCTGTTTTGGATGGATGGCTTGCTTAGCGATCCTTCGACTCAACAAAGTACTTGGCGACCGTGCGCACGAACGGACGGGCATTGTCGGGGGTTTCTACCGACCCCTGCAGAACGCTGCCGTAGGAGACATTCGCGCCGTACTCCGACCGCGTGTCCTCGTCGTTTTGCGAAAGGACGGTGCCATCCAGGTCGAGGCCGGCGAACAGGCCCTTGGAACGCGAGTAGGTCAGGAACTCCGCATTCAGCTTCCAGTCAGTACCAGCCTGGGCATTGCGGCCCACCGGACCGGCAGATGCTGCGGCATCGGCGCCGATCTTGAACTTGTTATGCAGCATGTGGTCGAGGCCGTTCTTGTTCATCGCAACGAGGATGAGGTCTGTGGACTGACCGCCGATCTGCCATCCAAAGCTTCCGCCTTCGAGCTTGACGAATACGGGAGCGCTCCAGCCATGCCCGGTGCGGCAGGTCGCGACGCCCTGTCCATACTGTGCGCCTACGACAAAGGCACCCTTCTTATAGTGGGGAACCACCACGACGCACGCTGCGCCCGCGAGAATGCCCTGCGGAATTCCCTTGTCGGGTGTCGACATAACTTCGTCCAGAACCGTGCTGGCATTATCCAGCCGCTCGCGGAGTTTTGCCTTGTCATCGCCTGCGGCGTAGGAACGTGTGGCCCCTGCCACGACCAGGACGGCCGTCAATACCGCTGCTGAGAACTTCTTCATTGAACTTTCCTCCTGAAACCTTCAACGCAGGTGAACATAGGCCCACCCGGATTGTTGCAACAGGGGTTGAGATGGGAAGACGGGGGGGTGGGGTTGCACTCAGGCACAGGAGGCCGGCAACCAGCCGGAGACATGCGACGCTTCACGAGAAAAAAATGGGGGCTACGATCGCACCGGCTCAGCTCACCGATGCACCGCAGCCCCACTCTCCCAGGTCTGTGTTGCTTACTCGTACTTTGTCAAAAATCTTAAGTAACCACAAGAGTACCGAGGTGCATGGCCTTAAGTAACCCAAAAATTTTACCTATAAGTAAACGTTTAGGCCCATTGCCGCTCGATCGCGCGGATGCTCAAGGCCGTTCGATTATCTACGCCAGCTTTCCGCATCAGGCGCCCCATGTGGGCCTTCACCGTACCCTCATCCACGCCCAGCGCGGAGGCGATCTGGCGATTAGGGTGGCCGAGCACCAGCAGACGCAGCACTTCGTGTTCCCGGCGGGTGAACTTTACCTCGGTCACAGGTTCCTCGGCGCGCCGCTGCAGCGAGCTTTCAAGCAGGCGCGCAAGTACTTTCCGCGGGGCCCACACGGAACCGTCGCTAACCACGGCGATGGCCATGCGCAATTCGGCTTCGTTGGCGGAATGGCTGAGATATCCCCGGGCTCCGGCGCCAATGACCCGCTCGATGTGCGCGGGGTCGGTTTGCGCGCCGAGGACGAGCAGCGGAAGCTGCGGCCGCAGGCGGCGGAAGCTGGCCACTAGCTCCAGCACGTCGGACGTGGAGGACGAATCGACAATGGCGAGCGTCAGGTTGGCGGCATCGCCGGCTTCCATCTGGGAGAAGTCCACCACGGTGCAGGACTCTCCATCTCCCAGGATTGCGCGCAGCCCCATGACACGGAGCGCGTCGGTGGCGATGAGGCCAATCCGCTGGCGCTCTGAGGGCGGGGATTGCGTTCCGGGAGAAGCGGAAGGTGCAGAAACGGACGAAACCGGTACGGGCAAAGTGTGCCTCCGAGCATATGCGGATCTGGTCCGGCGCGGGCTGAGATTCTCCTGCTGCCGGCTCTTTGCGAGTCTCTACCGACCGTACTGCCGCGCTACAGTTTCGGCAGGACAATTCCCTGCTGATTCTGGTATTTGCCGCGGCGGTCGGCATAGCTGACCTCGCACACTTCATCAGACTGGAAGAACAGGATCTGGCACAATCCCTCGTTCGCGTATACCCGAGCGGGCAAGGGTGTGGTATTGGAGATTTCGAGTGTTACAAAACCCTCCCACTCAGGTTCGAACGGTGTGACGTTCACGATGATGCCGCAGCGCGCGTAGGTCGACTTGCCGACGCAGATGGTGAGCACGTCGCGGGGAATCTTGAAGTACTCGATGGAGCGGGCGAGCGCGAACGAGTTTGGCGGGACGATGACGCTGGGCGCCTGCACGGAGACGAAGGAGCGCTCGTCGAACGCCTTGGGGTCGATGATGGCGGAGTTGACGTTGGTGAAGATCTTGAATTCGTCCGAAACGCGCAGGTCGTAGCCGTAGGAAGAAAGCCCGTAGGAGATGACGCCTTCCTTCACCTGCTTTTCGCAGAAGGGGGAGATCATGGCGTGGTTGAGTGGCCTGTTCGCGGATCCAGCGGTCGCTCTTGATCGACATCGGTCTTCGTTCCTTCAGCACGCGGGTAACCGGCGCATGTGCATTGACAATCGTGCTTCCCCTTTCTACCATCGCAGATAGATTGCGGCTGAGGAAAGTATGTCCCTCGCCCGCTTTTCCCACAATTTGCGGATCGTCCGTGTTCTCACGGCGGGTCTCTTCCCGCAAGTATGGCAATCCCGAAGACGAGGCATCCGTGATCAAGCAGGATCTTATTCAGCGTGTAGTGGAACGCACCGGACTGGTTCGCACCAAGGCCGAAGCGGCCGTGGACGCCATCTTCGAATCCATGAAGCAGAGCCTCGTCGAAGGCGACCGCATCGAACTGCGCGGGTTCGGCGTCTTCACGGTCAAGCCGCGCAAGACGGGTGTGGGACGAAATCCCAGGACCGGCGCCGAAGTCTCCATCGCACCCGGCAAGGCCGTTCGCTTCAAGCCAGGCAAGGAACTGCACGTCCTGGACTAACCGGCTTATGCTGCATGCCTTGCTTCGCCATTTCTGTTTCGTCAGGCACTGATGACATCGCCGAGCCTCCTTGACCAGCCACTGCCCAAAGCCAAGCGGCGCGAGGAGAACGGTTTCCGACACTGGGGCGTGCCGTCCATCCTGTTTACCCTCACCATGCTTTCCACCACCGCGGTGGGCATGCGCTACATGCACAACTTCCGTCTCGGCCTGCCGCCGCTGGTGGACGACACCGATCTGCTGCCCTTCGCGTGGGTGCTGCGGCACTGGAGTGACCTGGCCAGCGGACTTCCCTTCTCGCTGACGTTGATCGCGATCCTGCTCGCCCACGAATTTGGCCACTATTTTGCGTGCCGCTTCTTCGCCGTCCGCTCCACGCTGCCCTACTTGCTGCCCGCACCTTCGCTCAGCGGAACGTTCGGGGCGGTGATCCGCCTGCGCTCCGTCATCCGGTCGCGCGCTGCGCTCATGGTGATCGGAGCCGCCGGCCCGGTCGCCGGATTCGTGGTAGCGCTGGGCAGCGTGGCGGTGGGGCTCGGACTTTCCAGGTACGCTGCCGAGGGTTTCGAGCACCACGTGCAGGCGCCGCTCATCCTCGTTGCGCTCCATGCCCTGATTCCTCACCCCGCAGCGGCCGCGCTCAACCGCATCATCCCCCATCCGGTGCTGATCGCAAGCTGGATCGGCCTGCTGATTACATCACTGAATCTGATTCCGGCAGGTCAACTCGATGGCGGGCACATTCTCTATGCCCTCTCGCCCACGGTGCATCGCTGGTCGAGCAAGTTCGTCATCGTCGCGCTGCTTGCGCTCGGCCTGTTCCAGTGGGCCGGATGGATGATGTGGGCAGTGATCCTGATGTTGCCGGCCATGCGTCATCCGCGCGTCTCGGATTCGCTGCCGCTGGCGAAGTGGCAGGTTGCCCTGGCGCCGGTTTCGCTTGTGATCCTCTTGCTTTCGGCGACGGTGCAGCCCTTCCATGGCTTCGGCCTGCTGGATTCTCTGACACGAGTCGCGCGACACTGGCGCTAGAAGGCACCTCTCAACTCTTGCTACCCAGTTCCACCGCTGCTCATGCCAAGTCACATCAGATGGACGGCATCCACATCGACCACCAGGTTGCGGCGCGGGATGTTCCGTTCTGCGGCAAACTCCAGCATCGCGCGCAGCAATTCGCTCATCGCGGCACGGCGTTCCGCCTTCAGCAGGAAGTGAAAGCGGTAGATGCGCTTCAGCTTGACGATGGGTGCGGCGGCCGGCCCAAGCACCCGGACGCCGACCGGCTTCCGCCGCTGGAACCAGCGTCCAAGTTCGGCCGCCCAGGCGGCGGCTTCCTCCATCTTCTCGCTTTGCAGCAAGACGTTGGTGAGAACGGCGAAAGGCGGGTAATGCAGGCTGCGGCGGAACTGCGTCTCCTTGGCGACGAAGCCGGGATAATCGTGCTGCGCAGCGAACTTCACGGCGTAGTGGTCGCGATGGTAGGTCTGCACAAGCACCTTGCCCGGCAACGTACCGCGTCCGGCGCGTCCTGAGACCTGGGTGAGGAGCTGAAAGACGCGCTCGGCGGCACGGAAGTCGGGCATCCCGAGGGCGTGATCCGCGCCTACAACGCCCACCAGCGTGACGCCGTGGATGTCGTGTCCTTTGGCGATCATCTGCGTGCCGACGAGCAGGTTGATCTCGCCCGAATGCAGGCGCGCGAGCAGGCGCTCCATGTCGAAGCGGCCTCGGACGGTATCGCGATCCATGCGGCCGATACGCGCGTTGGGAAAGAGCTCTCGCAGCTTCTCTTCGCCCTGCTGCGAGCCGACGCCGAGGAAGTAAAGGTGCTCGCTTGCGCACTTGGGGCAGGCTTTCGGAACGGTTCGGCGCGAGCCGCAATAGTGGCATTCGAGGCGCGCGCCGTCCGCGACTCCGTCTTCGCTCGTGACCGGCTTGTGGAAGGTCATGGAGATGGCGCAGTTTTCGCACTCGATCTTTTCGCCGCAACTGCGGCAGATGACCGTATAGGAGTAGCCGCGCCGGTTGAGCAGCAGGATGACCTGCTCGCCGCGATCAAGGGTAGCCTGTGTCTCCCCGATGAGCGCGCGGGAGAAGATCTCCTCCTTCAGGACAGCGGCGAACTCCTCGCGCATGTCGATCAGTTCGACCGCGGGTAGCGGACGATTCATCACGCGGTGACGCATCTGGATCAGCGCGTAGCGTCCGCGCTCGGCGTTGGACCAGCTTTCGAGCGAAGGCGTGGCGGAGCCGAGGACGACCGTGCACCCGGAGAACTTTGCGCGCATCACCGCGACATCGCGAGCGTGATAGCGCGGAGTTTCTTCCTGCTTGTAGCTGCTGTCGTGTTCCTCGTCGACGATGATGAGGCCGAGGTTCGCGATGGGCGCAAAAACTGCCGAGCGTGTGCCGACGACGACACGTGCCGCGCCGCGGCGTATGCGATGCCACTGCTCGGCGCGCTCATCGGGGGTCAGGCCGGAGTGCAGCAGCGCGACCTCGTCGCCGAAGGCCGCGTACATCTGGCCGGCCATGGCGGGCGTCAGGCCAATCTCCGGCACCAGCAGCAGCGCGGCGCGGCCGGCGTCGAGAGCGCGCTGCATGGCGGCGAAATACACCGTCGTTTTGCCCGAGCCGGTGACGCCGAAGAGCAGGTGCGGGCGGAAGCCTCCCTTTGTGATGGCCGCGGCGATGGTGCCGACGGCCTCCATCTGGTCTTCGTTCAGTGCATGCTCGTGCGCGTCTTTCTTGCGATCAGCATCCGGCATCGCAGGCATGCCCAGAAGGAACTTCTCGGGCTCCTCTTCGATGGCGACGAGGCCGCGTTTCACCAGTGTCGCGAAGGAAGACTCCGGAAGCGCGCGCCGCGCCATGCGCTCCTTCAACTCGCGCACGGCGAGTCGTCCGCCGACCGCGGCAAGCTCCGCCATGACAGCGAGTTGGTTGTCATTGAGCTTCGGCAGCCTGGTGGACTTCTCTTCACTGAGAACGGAAGAATTAGAGCTGAGCACCGCGACCCGAACCACACGCCGCGCATTCCGCTCCTCGGCAAGCGCCTCGCGTTCCAGCCACTTCTTGCGCACCATGCCCTCGAGCAGCGAGCGATTCGCGCCGGTAGCGGAACGTAGCGCGCCGGGCTTGGCGGGCTCGCCGTTCTCAAGGTAGTTCAGCACGGCGTATTCGCGGTTCTGCTCTTCCGGCGTCAGGCGCGAGCGGCGTGAGGCACCCTTGGCCGCGCCCTCATAGAGCACGCGCCGGCCTGCCTCGGCAATGCGGTAGGTGAACTGGCGCTTGACCTCCGCGGAGAGCGGAAGCATGCCGCGCAGCACCTCGCCCAGCGGTGCGCAATAGTAAGCGGCGATCCAGCGCGCCAGCTCCATCTGGCCGTCATCGAGCAGCGGGGCGGCGTCCATGACGGTCTGGATGGGGCGCGTCTCGACGCCTTCGGGCAGCGGCTCGTCGTGCACACGCACCACAACGCCCATCAGCCGCTGGCCGGAGAACGGCACCAGCACGCGGGCGCCGACGAGCGGCACCTGTCCCTCGATCGCATAGGTAAACATGCGGTCCAGCGGAACGGGCAAGGCTACATCGCAGAAGAGAGACACATCTTCAAGCTTAGATCACCCGGACGCTCAGCCCCAGATGTGCGCCAGCACCAGCTCAAAGCCGCGCACGCTGCCGGTTCCCTGCACGCTGCTCGGGTTCTGGTGAATCTCGGGGGCCTCGCCCGCGCGATAAATCTCAACCACCTTGCGCTGGGGGTCGACCAGCCAGGCCGACTCCACCCCGTTGCCAGTCCACATCTTCATCTTTTCCTGCAGGGTAGGAAGTGCATCGCTGGGCGAGCGGACTTCGATGACGAACTCCGGGCAGAGCTTCGCGTAGCCCTTGCGGTCTTCCGCAGCGATGGCATTCCAGCGTTGCCAGCTCACCCACGCGGCATCTGCGGCGCGCACCGAACCGTCCGGCAGCGTAAACCCCGTGTTCGGGCCAAAGTACCTTCCCCGTCCATCCGCGCGGGCCCAGACGAACAAGGCACCACCGACCTCACTCTCCATCCCTCCACCTTCAGTTCCCGTAGGCGACATCACAATCAGCTCTCCGTTCGCATCGCGCTCCACACGCGCGAGTTCATTCACTCGGCAGAACTCGAGTAGCTCGTCATCCGACATTGGACGCGCAGTGCGGATGCGGATCGGCAGATCGATGGAGTCGAGAACGAGGTTCATGGCTGCAGTTTACTCCCGGGGGCGCGTCGCTAGGCCTTGAACGGCGGCTTCAGGCCCATCTCGGCCATCACCATCTGCAGGTCTTTCCAGGCCTCGGCTTTCTGCCGCGGGTCGCGCAGCAGGAACGCCGGATGGTAGGTCACGGCGCACTTGGCTCCGCGCACCATATGGAAGCGGCCGCGCAGCGAAAGCAGAGACTGCTTCACACCGAGCAGATACATCGCAGCGGTCGCGCCGAGCGCAACCACAACCTCCGGCTGCACCACGTCCATCTGCCGCACGAGGAACTGCGTGCAGGTGTTGGCTTCGACCGGCTCCGGCGCGCGGTTGGCGGGCGGCCGGCACTTGACGATGTTGGCGATGTAGACCTCTTCGCGCTTCAGGCCCATCGCGCCAATCATGTTGTTCAGCAACTGGCCGCTCTTGCCGACAAACGGCAGCCCCTGCGCATCTTCGTCCGCGCCCGGACCTTCGCCGATGAACATGAGCCTCGCATTCGGGTTCCCATCGGCGAAGACGATGTTGCGGCGGCCGGCGTAGGCGAGCGGGCAACGTGTGCAGTCGCCGATGTCCTTGCGGATGGCATCGAGCGCGGCGGCGCGCTGAGGGGCCGGCACATGCGTCGCGGGAGGCGGAGCAAGGTCATTGAACGAGACTAGCTTGGCGATGTTGAGCTCCGCCGGCGAGAGCGACTCGGCTACGGTGATGGGCGCCGCCGTAAGTACGACTGCCGGCTCTGCAGGCAACGGGAGAGGCTCGGGTGAAATGGCGGAAGCGGCGATCGCAATCTCCGCCGCATCGGCTGCTGCGAGCGTGCCGCTGCGATAGAAATCGTGCACGCCCATCTCTCGAAAATATTCGAGATACGCGCGAACCTGCGCCGTCCTGTCTTCGGCCGCTGCCATAGCTTCAGCCTACAGCAGAGGGCTGTTGAGGATCAGGAGAGCGATTCCGCCAGCACGTGGTCCGCAATCGGCGCCACGATCTTTTCCGGCAGCACGAACGTGACCAGTCCGGCGCGAATTTCATCCTGCGCCACGCGGCACGCTTTCATCGACTTCGAGTTCGAAAGCGGCGGAGCGCCGGACTGCAGTTGACGTGCGCGCCGTGCCGCACCCTTGACCAGGCTGTACTTGTTGAACAGAGCAGTTTCACCGGACATACTCACCCCCAGCAGATTGTGTGTGTACCTTCAGCCTACCGCAACCTGCGCCGCATTACCACAACCGAGTCTGCGCATCGCATCCCTCTTCCGTGGGATGTGAGGACGTGCGCGGAGATGAGGTCACACCCGCGCTTCGAAGCTGGCCAGGGCGTTCGTAAGCCGCGAAGATCCGTTGTGCGTCCGGCAACTTGCTGCCAGAGCTACATCCGCGCCGTGGTCGCCGCGTTCGGTCAGCACGATGGCCTTCAACTCGCTTACGGCTTCGTCCAGCACATCGTTCACAATGGCGTACTTGTATTCAGTCAGCTGGTCGAGTTCCTTTTGCGCCTCGCGCAGCCGCCGCCCGATCACATCCTCTTCCGTCATGTGCTCGGCTTCGCTGCGATTGCGCAGGCGGCGCTCCAGCACCTCCGGCGTCGGCGGCATGATGAAGATCGATACGGTGCCTGGAATGTTCTTGCGCATGATCTGCACGGCGCCCTGCACGTCGATATCCAGCAGCAGGTCTTTGCCGGCCTGCTTGGCGTGTAAAAGCGCACTCAGCGCCGTGCCGTAGTAGTTGCCGAAGACCTCGGCCCACTCCAGGAACTCTCCCGCGGCGATCATGCGCTCGAACTCATCGCGCGTGGTGAAGTGGTACTCGCGGCCATCTTCTTCGCTGCCTCGCGGCTGCCGCGTCGTGTAGGAGATGGAGAACTCCAGTCCTTCCACCAGCGAACGAACCTGGCTCACCAGCGTCGATTTGCCTGAACCCGAAGGCGCCGAAATGATGAACAGAATTCCTGCCATAGTGTCTGGTCAGTTTACCCGAACGATCCCGTGTCCGATCTACTCGATGTTCTGCACCTGTTCGCGGGAGCGCTCCAGACCGACCTTCACCTCGAGTCCGATCTCAGTGAGCCGCATACCCGCCCCGCCCGCATTGCCGCCGGATTTGGACAAGAGCGTGTTGGCTTCGCGGTTCATCTCCTGCAGCAGGAAGTCCAACTGGCGTCCCACTTCGCCGCCTTGCTCCAGCAGTTCGGTAAAGCGGTCGATGTGCGTGCGCAGACGCACCAGTTCCTCTTCGATGTCGCCGCGCCCGGCGATCATCGCTGCCTCTGCCAGCAGCCGCTCCTCGCTGACGCTGCTTGATTCCATCAGTTCGGCAAGCTTTGCCTTCAGGCGCGTGAACTCGGCGCCTGCGACGCCTTCACGCAATGCGGCTGCCTCCGCTGTCAGGCGCGCCAGCCCGCGCATGCAGCTGCGCAGATCGTCGGCCAGCGCCGTGCCTTCAGCCTCTCGGACAGCGCTGAAGCGCGCGAGCAACTCGTCGGTGGCGGCCATCACGGCGGGCTCAGCTTCTGCGACACTCAACGACTTCACGCTGGTCGACATGACCCCAGGCATGCGCAGGAGTCCGTTCAGATCAGGCTCCTGTGTGGCTCCATATTGCTTGGCCGCACGCCGGAACGCGCTCACATACGCCTCCAGCAAAGCTTCATCGAGCTCCACCGCGGCAGAGGCTGAAGCCTTTTCGAAGAAGAGCGTAAGCTCCACATGCCCGCGACGCACGGAAGCTTTCACTGCCTTGCGCAGCGCGGGCTCCAGCGCATCCATGCCCATCGGCAGACGCAGCGAAAGATCCAGGTGGCGATGGTTCACCGCCTTGATCGTCAGGCCGAAGCTGCGTCCGCCCGGCACCGTGCCATCAACGCTGGCGAACCCCGTCATCGAGTACACACTGTTCACGAAATCCCCTCCAGGCCGGCGATGACCGCGATAGCATCCGGCTCCTCGGCGAATTGCAGGTCGTACAACCGCCGATAGGTGCCCGAGTTTGCCAGCAACTCCTCGTGCGTGCCCACTTCGACAATGCGCCCGGCCTCCAGCACCACGATGCGTGTCGCGCGCCGCACCGTCGAGAGGCGATGCGCGATCAGCAGCGACGTGCGTCCCTCCATCAGGTTGCCGAGCGCGGCCTGCACATAGCGCCTCGCTTTCCGTATCCAGCGCGCTGGTCGCCTCATCGAGAATCAGAATCGGCGCGTTCTTCAGGATCGCGCGCGCAATCGCCAGCCGCTGCCGCTCGCCGCCGCTCAGCCGCACGCCCTTCTCGCCGATCTTCGTGTCGTATCCTTCCGGCATGCGCTCGATGAAGTCGTGCGCCAGCGCCATGCGCGCGGCCTCCTCCACGCGCTCCATGCGACACATCCGGCTGGCCATACGCGATGTTGTTGCGCACCGTGTCGTTGAAGAGCACGGTCTCCTGCGTCACCTTGCCGATCTGCTTGCGCAGGCTGGCAATCGTCACGTCGCGCAGATCGTGGCCGTCGATCGTGATGCTGCCCCCGCTCACGTCGAAGAAGCGCGGCATCAGATTCACCAGCGAGCTCTTGCCCGCGCCGCTCGGCCCCACAAACGCGACCACCTCGCCGCGCTTCACCACCAGCGACACACCCTTGCAGCACCTGGCGCGGCGCTCCCTCATACGCTTCGCCATCATCGTTGTATCCGAACTCCACATCGTCGAAGCGGATTTCATCGCTGAAGCCCTTCAGCACGATCGCCTTCTTCTTCTCGACTACGTCATCCTGCGCATCCATGAAGCGGAAAATCTCTTCGCTCGCGCCCAGCGCCTGCTGGAAGCTGTTGTAGAACAGCGGCAAACTTGCGCACGGGGTCGTACAGCGTAAACGTCGCGACCAGGAACGCAATGAACGATCCCGTCGGTCATCGCTCCGGCCTTGATCTGATCGCGCCCGAGCACCAGCAGCAGCGCGATGCCGATCGCGCCAATGGCATCCATCAGCGGGCGAGCTGATCGCCTGCACGCTCACCGACCGCATGTTCGCGCGAGAAGCAGCCGGCTGCGCCGCGCGGCGAAAGCGCCGCATCTCCCACAGCTCCATGCCGAACGCCTTGACGATGCCATTGCCGGTGATGGTCTCGTGCAGGATGTTCTGGATCTCGGCGAGCTTGTCCTGCCCTGTGCGCGTCGTCTGCCGCACGCGGCGGCCAATGCGCCGCGCCGACGAGATGACCACCGGCACAAACAGCAGCAGCACCCAGGCCAGCTTGCCGCCGTACAAGATGACCACGCCGGCCATGAAGATGAACGTGAAGAACTGCTGCAGGAAGTCGCCCAGCACGGTCGACATCGCGGTCTGCACCCGCTCCACGTCGTTGATCAGCGTCGACAGCAGCGTGCCCGTCGTGTGCTTCTGGAAGAACGCGGTCGACCGCCGCAGCACCGCGTTCATACAGATCGTTGCGCAGATCCGTGATCATGCCGAAGCCGGCGTAGTTCACCAGGTAGGTGCCCGGCGTAATCGCACAGCGACTTCACCAGCGCCGAGGCGACCAGCGCATACGCCACCACGGTCCAGCGCGTTATGGAAGTGGCTCGGCACGAGGAACTGCAGGTCCAGCTCACGATGGATTTGCGGAACATAAAAGCGCAGCACATCGCCGGCGGGCACGCCCGGTTGCAACACCTTGTCGAAGATCGGCTCGCACCAGCAGCACGCGCAGCGCCGCCATTGCGCCGACCACCGCCATCAGCAGCACAGACCCCAGCGACAGCAGCACATACGGCCGCAGATAGCCCAGCAGCCGCCACAAGCGCCTCACCAGCCGCACCACCGGAACAGAAGTTCACTCACCGGAACATTCTAACGGCCTGCGTTGTGCTGGAGACGCAACAGAGATGAAAGCGGGATGGAAACCGGATCAGGAACAAGCAACGACGGATGCTTTCTGCAGATTGCGATACTGCATCCGACGCACTCTCGGGACTTGCCCAAAGTTCAACACTAGTCCGATCTCGATCATGCAGGCCCTGAGGTAGTTCAGCAATTGAGCCTCGTGGGCTTTGGAGATAAGGTCGGCTGTTTTTGTTTCAAGGATGATACGCTTTTCGACAATAATGTCGGCACGGAAGACGCCGACCAGCTCGCCGCGAAACGAGACTGGAAGATTGACTTCCAGTGCGACGTCCAGGCCATCTTGAGCCAAGGCTATTGCCAGAGATTTCCTGTAGACGGACTCGACGAAGCCATATCCCAGCTCATTGGCAACTTTGTAAAAGAGTCCGATGATCCGCTCCGTCAGCGCATCTTCGTCTCCCGCAAACGGAATACGTTCCACGGTGGTCCCTCCGCACGTCTTTGCTTGTTCTTGATCCCGTTCAATCCCGCCGTAATCCCCGTTTCGCGGTTGGCCGATTGCCGCGATCACCGCGGCATATCGCGGTGAGTGGCCTTCACACGGTAGCCGTCGGCTTCGAGGCGCTTCTTCATCTCTTCCGCGATGAACACGCTGCGGTGCTGGCCGCCCGTGCACCCGAACGCCACCGTCAGGTAGCTCTTGCCTTCGTGGATGTAATGCGGCAGCAGGAACTCGAGCATATCCTCAGTCTTCTCGAGGAACTCGTCAGTCTGTGGAAAGCCCTGCACATAGGCTGCGACGCGCTTGTCTTTGCCAGTAAGTTCGCGGAACTCCGGCACAAAATGAGGATTCGGCAGAAATCGCACATCGAAGACCAGGTCGGCATCGGTCGGCACGCCGTTCTTGAAGCCGAAGCTCATGGAGGAGATGGTCAGGTTCCGTTCGGTTGTGCCGACTTCCTCAAACTGCGCATTGATGTGTGCGCGCAGCTCATGCACGTTGAATTTTGTGGTCTCAAGGATGATGTCGGCGACATTGCGGATCGGGTCCAGCCGCTTGCGCTCAGCGCGAATCGATTCGATCACCGTCTCTTCGCGTCCCAGCGGATGCGGCCGCCGCGTCTCGGAAAAGCGCCGGATCAGCGCGTCTTCGCTCGCTTCCAGGAAGACCACGCGCGTATTCAGCACCTTGCGGACCTTCTTCAGAATCGCCGGAAACCGCTCCAGCCGAATGCCTTCGCGCACATCGATCACGAGCGCGGCGCGATCGATCTCGTTCGAACTGCGCACCAGGTCGGCAAAGCGCGGAATCAACTCCAGCGGAAGGTTATCCACCGAGTAGTATCCCAGGTCCTCAAATGCCTTCAGCGCGCTGGCTTTGCCCGCGCCGCTCATGCCCGTCAGAATCACCAGTTCGCCCGACGAGGCGCCGCCGCTGTTCTCGCTTTCAAGCTCGCGCACATCCGACTTGCGACGAAGCATCCGGCGCCGCTCCTGCAGGGGTCCGGCCTGGAACGATGGGGTGATGGTTCGCTTTGCCGATGTTCTTTTGCGCGCGGCCTTCTTGGCGGACATGGACAAATCCTAGCACCGCCGAACCATGGCCGGAGTGCTTCCCGCTTGCGGGAATGGGCTTCTCTGAAATTGCATAGGCTTGCTCCACCTCTGCAAAAAGAGAACCCCGGCAGCAGCCGAGGTTCTCTGTCATCTTGACGTCCGTTGCCGCCTACCCGGCAGCCGCCGCCACCGTCGCGACCGACCTCACCTCGATCAACGGCTCGGTCGAATTCGGCTTCCCATGCCGCTCCACCGTGATTCTGCGTTCCTTGTGTTTGATTGCCTGTTGCTCAATCTTCTTCAGCGCGTCATGCAGCGCCACCAGCATCTCGGTCCCTTCACACGTGGCCACCAGCGTGTCGGTAGCCGTCTTCAGCGTCACTTCGGCAATCTGCCTGTACTTGTCTTCGGTCAGAATCACGTGCGCGCTGACTGTCCGTCCGATGATGCCGTCAATCCTCCTCAGTTCGCTGTCTGCCAGTTTTCTCTGTTTTGGGGTAATCGCCGTTCCACGTCCGGTATATTCAACGATCATTCGTTCACCTCGTGTTCCGTGTTACAGGTACGATGCCCGGCGTCGCAAGCAGGATGCCGCCCCCGGGTGAGGTCCAATATACGTCCGAACGCGCCTGTGCGCATAGCTTTCCACAGACCGCCGCCCCACCCGTCACGCCACGCACATGCATCTCCAACCCCGTTATCGGTTGAATAGCGCGCAACGAGCTACTGCTGCGGCTGATCTGGCTTGTACGCTTCCTTCTCAGCCTTGCCGCTCGGGTCGAGCGGCTCTTCTTCGCGATGCACCGTCCTGGGAACGGTGAAGGCGGCCTTCAGCCCTTTCTGGGCGGCCGCCTGCGCGTCCGGCGGCGAAGCAGGCACTGCCAGCGCCGCCTTATACTGCGTAACCGCATCCTGTCGCTGCGGCGGGTCCTTGATGTCGTACAGCCGGCCCAGGTAGATGTGGGCCCAGGCCAGCGTGTGCGGATTGTGCGAAGTCTTCAGGACCTCTTCGAAGCCATCGAAAGATGTCTCCGGATCCCCCTGCATCAACGTCAGCCGCGCCTTCACATACAGGGCGTCGCCGTGGTCCTGCCCGGGGTCGGCCAGCGCCTTGTCCGCGATCGCCTCGGCTCCGGCCAGGTCGCCTTCGAGCATCTTCTTCTCGGCCAGCATCATTCCGGTGGGCTGTCGCGGCGCGCGCGTCACGAACTCAGTCGAAGTCGCCGGCAGAAACTGGATCTGCTCCGCCGTGTGCTTCACACGATCCACATCCATGCCATACACCATCTGCCCCATGGATTCGCCCAGGCCCTCGGGCTGGTGCTCAAACAGAGCGAATTGATTGTAGAAATAGTCCACCAGCACCCAGCCCTGCCGCATGTCGAGCGCCACTTGCTGCCGCCGCACAACCTCCCCCTGGCGGTCATAGCTGGCAAGCTCCTCGTCGTAGCGCGCCAGCTCCGCCCGCGCCCTCGTGCCGGTCGGCTTCACCGGCGCGGGAAAACCCACATCCATCGTGCGCGCCTCGATCGCCTTGATCAGACACTCGGTCACCAGCGCTACCACATCGGTCTTGTAAACGTAGTCCAGCGGAGCCTCGTCCACCGGCTTCAAGAGCGGGGTCAACCGCATCATCGACTGCGCCCGCGCATACACCAGCGGCTCGATCTGGAAGTGCAGGTACAGGTGCCGGATCTCGTCCAGCTTCACACTGCCATCCGCCTTGGGCGACGTGACGATCACATAATCACTCGCGTAGATGCGCGCATTTGGCGTGTTCGGCGCCAGCATCGGCTCCACCAGGATCAACAGCCGGCGACCGTCATATGCGCTTACCGGCACCTTCAGATACACGTTCGTGGCCAGGATCTGCCGTGTCACCGGATCGTGCACCTTGTCCGTGATCGCCTCATATTGCGCGCGATGCTTCAGCCAGATGCTGTGCAGGTTCACCTTGGCGGCAAAGTCGCGCACGCAGCGGCAGAATCGTCAGCACCTGCAGGGCGTCGGGAGGCATGTCCGTCTCCTCGGCCGCCGGGCCGCAGCCCGGGAGGAGGTCCGACATACAGAGCAAGCGAAACATACTGCGCCAGCGACCGTCCCGAATCACTGAGCCGATGTTCGTCGACGTACTGGCATAGCGCCGTGCGGCTCGCGCGGTTCAGCGCCGACTCGGCCAACGCCGCCTCCACATCCGCCCGCACCTCGGCGCGCACGGGGTTGGAGTTCGCCAGGTCCGCATCGTAGCCGCAGGCGTTCAAGCCCACGGCCAGGTCGAACAGCGTCTCACTGGTTTCGAGCGTGATCGCCGAGCCCCGGCTTCGGGCTGCCCGGCGCGCGGACGCGAACTCGACTCCTGCGTCTGGTTGCCAGGATTGGACGACGACGACGCGGGCACCTGCGCCGCGGCAAAGCTCGAAACGAGCAACGTAAGTAGGAGAACCGAACCGCGCATCACAGGAACCCGCATAGAAGGCATCAGGCGTTCGACGCCCAACCTCCAGCATAAGAGAGCAGAGGGCCGTGCGGCAAACCCACATGTTCCCCATCAGTCCGTTTCCTGCTGCAATCCGTCACCATCAGCGAAGTTCGACGTCTCTTGCCGAAACGATGGCGAAAGGCGCCAGAGTTGCCCGCGCCGCCGACCTCGCCCGGCTTGGAGCCACCGGATGGGCGCACCACCCGGCTTAGCTATGCACCGAAACCCCGGAAAACGTAATCAGCACCTGGCCCTTGACCGGCTCGCCAAAAGCCCGCGCAGGCTCATAGACCTGGAGCACAAGCTGATCGCGCACCTGAGCCTCGTCGCCGCGTCCTTCGGCCCGGAGAGGATCCTTAGTCGTACACCTGGCCAGCCGCGTTTACCTCAGCCTGGATGACGATGGTCGCGTCCTCCGCCGTGGTCACCGGCCCGAGGTGCGCGGCCGAGTAAAGGATAGTGCGGCGCGGTCAACGCGCCGAGCGGCTCGTCGTTCGCCATCACCGGCTTGCGGAGCGGCGACGACGCCGATCAGCATTGCCAGCGAGCCAACCAGCACGACCGCTCCCGCCAACCCGGCCGAAGCCTGCAGCAGGGCGGGCGCAACCAGTTCTCCCAGCGCGTCGTGATGCCATCCCACCAGTGGCCCTGCGCGGCGGGCGCTTTCATGCGAGATCGCGAGCCGCAGCCGCAGACCGAGATCCTCCGGGAGCCTCAACTGCCCGGCCGAGCCCAGCATCTGCTGCATCGCCGCGCCAGCTTGAAACTCCGGCCGCATCGCCGCAGCTCTCCAGGTGCGCCGAAAGCGCCTGCATCTCGCGTCCGCTGATCGCGCCGTCCAGGTACGCCGAAAACATCTCCCGAACCTGTCGGCAACTCATCGCGCACCTCCAGCGAGTGCCGGCGGGTTCCTGGCCGGGCGCCACTTCACCTACTGGGTCAATCCCTGGCCACCAGAATCTCCTTCAGTGCCGCGCGTCCTCGGGTCAGCCGGCTTTTTACGGTTCCGGCCGGAACGTCCAGAATCTCGCCAATCTCTTCATAGCCGAAGCCTTCCATCTCGCGCAATATAACAACCTTGCGAAACGCCTCGGGCAGCTTCGCGCAGCGACTGCCTCCACGCGGCCTTCATCTCCGCCTGCGCAGGCGTGATCGTATGGCGAAGCGCCGGCATCGTCCAGCGTCCCGCTGAGACGATGGACTCTCGTCGCCATCGTCGTCTCGCCCGGTCAAGGGCGTGTCGATGGTCATCTCCTGCCGTCTTGTGCCGGGTCCACCAGCGCCGCTGGTTGGATGCCTCATGCAGCGCGATGCGGTAGAGCCAGGTCCGCAGACTGGCGTCGCCATGGAAGCTGCGGATGCTGCGGAAGACCTTGATGAAGACTTCCTGGGTGATATCGGCGGCATCGGCCGGATCCTGCAGGCTGCGCGCGATCAGCGAGTAGAGCGGCTGCGAATACTGCGCAATCAGCATGCCAAACGCCTCTTCCGAGCCGGCCTTCAGCGCAGCCACCAGCGCCGCCTCCTCGGTGCCGACTCCGATCGCGCTCACCAGATTGCCCATCGATGTGCCCGCCTGCATTTCGGGTGTCCTTTAGCCTACGGCTGTTCCGGGAATTAATCTAAACCAAAATCCCCGCAGTAACTGCTCTTCTACCGTGCGAGAGAAACTGCGCCGCC
>CAVUSA010000003.1:0-1666099 GCA_963744015.1 uncultured Gammaproteobacteria bacterium | reverse complement strand
TACGCAATAGTACCTGGACATTACCCCGTCCACGACACCAATCCTCAGGTAAACGATGAGCCTCTCGACAGGTATAAAGAGGCTGTCGATGAGTTGTTGGCATCGGTTTAGGGTGACAGCCTTTCCCCTTGGGAAAGCACAAAGGGCGACCGAAGCCGCCCCTTGTCTCACTCATAGGTTCCAGCCCCCTTACGTCCTGGCGGGACGCAGAAAACCTCGTGGCTACAGTGAAACAACACTTTGTGAATGGTGGCCACGCCTGCAATGCAGAACGCGACATCTTGTCCGTCCTCCCCTTCGCCCTCCGCCCAGGACGGGAAGCCCTCGGCATCAGCCGTGAGCGTTGCCTTTCCCGCGGCGTCATGGCCAAATCGCCGGATCACCAGACATTCCGAGAAGCCCTCTATCTTTAGAACATCGTCTCCCTCGGTCCAAGGCTTCGCCTCGGGCTTACGCCAAACCTGCCACCAGCGGCGCGGCGGAGGAGTCTTGCGGGTTTCGACATACGCTTGCACGATATCGCCATCCCTGGGAACTGCGCCGTCCGGCCCACACTCGGCAAAGATCACATAGCTGCCATGTAGTAGCGCCGGCTCCATCGCGCGCGACGTGGGGATCGCAGCAAAGTGCGGTCCGGAGGGTGCAGGAATCTTGTTGCCCCACGCGTCAGCTCCGCCAAACTTGCAGACTACGCCTTCGGTGCATTCGTTGGGCAGTTTCGGGTATATCGCGCACTTTGGAGAGCGGTGCGCTGCCCTGAAGGTTCGATTCGGCAAGAGTTCGGGTCTGGGTCATTGCGCACCCCCGTCAGCCTGCAACTTGGCGAGACAAATCCCCGCGAGAGCAGCAACCGCGAGGCTAGCAGGGTGAGATACCAGTCGGACCAAGGCTCCCGCCCTGTTTCAGCCCCGCCTCTCCTAGTCATTCAAAAGCAGGTGGTACATCGGGGAATGGCTGAGGGCGCTGAAGTGATCCATGAGTCCGGTGGAGTCGTCTTGCTGCGATGCCATGGCCAGGGCAACATTCTCAAGGTTCTCGCAGACGAAGGTGTTTACGTTGAAACGTGCGCTTAGGGGCACGCTTCTATCATCGAAGGGAAGTTCTGCGGGGTGCGTTTGTGGGCTTGGTGCGGGGGGTGAATTTCGTGCGCTGAGACGCGGGGGCGCTGATAGCCTTCTGGGTAGCCATGATGGGAGTCCTCAACACTTCCTCTGGTTAGCCCCTGCCGAGTGCGCTAACACTTTGCGGGGGCGTTCTGTTTGCGGCGGTGGTCTGCCGGCCGGTGCGCTGGTGAGACCAGTGAGGGCGGCGCAGTTGTCCAGACCCAACATGAAATCCGGGGACTCTGTGGGGACGATGAAGCGGGTAAACACTGCCGAACCTCTGCAAAGTCATCCTACATGCTTTGGCGTGAATCCCCTGTGTTTTCGGTCCAATCCGCTCACTCTTGCGAAGTGGTGCAAAGTGCTCCGAATGGCCCGTTTCCCCCTTTCAAGGCGAGAACACGGGTTCGAATCCCGTCGGGGACGCCAAACTCATTTGGATGTGTTGGCTGTGTTGAGGATGCGCCTGGTATGGCGGGCGATCTGCAGTTCCTCCTGTGGTCATGCTGCGGACGTGCACGGAGCCTGGCTGGGCGGAGTTCTCCGGGCTGAATGCCCATGAAGTTGAGGCGGCGGCAGACTTCCTGTCGCGTCTTTGCGCTGTGTTCGCCGATGCCGCCGGTGAAGATGAGCACATCCAGGCCGCCGAGCACGGTGGCGTAGCCGGCGATGGTTTTGGCGATGGTGCGGTAGAAGATGTCGATGGCGAGCGCTGGCGGCGGGATCGGCTGCGGCTGCGGCGGCTTCTCGATGTCGCGGATATCGCTGTCCGGCCGGAGAGCGCCATGAGACCGGCATCCGTGGTTGAGCAGCGTCTCCAGGCGGTCGGCGGTCATGTTTTTCGTGCGCATGAGGTAGAGCAGCACGCCGGGGTCGAGGTCGCCGCTGCGGGTGCGCCATGGGGATGCCGCCGGTGGGGGTGAGGCCCATGGTGGTGTCGACGGAGCGGCCGTCTGCAATGGCGGCAGAGGCTGGCGCCGTTGCCGAGGTGGGCGACGATCAGCGCGCGGCGGCAGTGGCGCGCCGAGTTGGCATGGACGATGGATTCGTAGGAGAGGCCGTGGAAGCCGTAGCGGCGGATGCCTTCGTCGCAAAGCTCGCGCGGGAAGGGCAAGCGCGCGGCGACTTCGGGGCATCGTGCGGTGGAAGGCGGTGTCGAAGCAGGCGAACTGCGGGACGCTCGGGATAGGCTCGCTGGCGCGCTGGATGAGCTCGAGCGCGAGCGGGATGTGCAGCGGCGCGAAGTGGACGGAGTGCGTCAGGGTCGTCGAGGACCTCGGGCGTGATGCGCTGGTGGTCGAGAGATGCGGGCCGCCGTGGACGACGCGGTGTCCGATGGCCTGGGGCGGCGGCGGCTTCAGTTCACCCAGACGCTTGCGAGCGTGGGCAAGCGCCTCCGGCTGTGAGGCGAAGCTGACGGTTTCGGAGCGCAGTTCCTTGCCTGCGGCGTCGTGCAGCCCAGGGTGCCGTCGGGATGGCCGATTCCATTGGCTGCACCGTCCATCAGTGCGACTTCGTCGTCGTTCGCGCCGGGCGCGAAGAGGCCGAATTTCAGAGAAGAAGAGCCGGTGTTGATGACCAGGACTGCATCCGCACTCATCCTGTTTACCTCCGTGTCGATGTTTGCAGA
This sequence comes from uncultured Gammaproteobacteria bacterium, assembly GCA_963744015.1. Taxonomy (GTDB): domain Bacteria; phylum Acidobacteriota; class Terriglobia; order Terriglobales; family Acidobacteriaceae; genus Edaphobacter. The sequence continues at coordinate 1,663,366 of CAVUSA010000003.1, read as the reverse complement.
CTATACTCAGCCCAGAACAGGTCCATTCCTAAGCCTTTTGTACGGAGAGTTGGCTCTATGTCGATCGAACAGGCTTCCCCCGCTCCGAGGGCCGAATCGGAGCTCGAGTTGATGCACCGCTACTGGCGCGCCTGCAACTACCTGTGCGCGGGCATGATGTATCTGCGCGCGAATCCGCTGCTGCGCGAGCCGCTGAAGCCGGAGCACATCAAGAACCGGCTGCTGGGGCACTGGGGTTCGGACCCGGGGCAGACGTTTATCGTGGGTGCATCTGAACCGGCTGATCAAGAAGTACGACCTGAACACTGATCTACATCTCGGGGCCGGGACACGGCGCGCCGGCGACGCTTTCGAACAGCTATCTGGAAGGCATGTACTCGGAGGTCTATCCGGACAAGAGCCAGGACGTGGAGGGGATGCAGAAGTTCTTCAAGCAGTTCTCGTTTCCGGGCGGGATCGGCAGCCACTGCACGCCGGAGACGCCGGGGTCGATCCACGAGGGCGGCGAGCTGGGCTACTAGCCTTTCGCATGGGTTTGGCGCGGCGTTCGACAATCCCGACCTGATCGTGACGGTGGTGGTGGGCGATGGCGAGGCGGAGACCGGACCGCTGGCGACCTCGTGGCACTCGAACAAATTCCTGAATCCGATGCGCGATGGCGCGGTGCTGCCGATCCTGCATCTGAACGGATACAAGATCGCCAACCCGACGATTCTGGCGCGCATTCCGCATGAGGAGCTGGAGCAGCTGTTCACGCGGCTACGGCTGGACGCCGTACTTCGTGGAAGGCGACGACCCGACGGTGATGCACCAGCAAGATGGCGGCGACGCTGGAGCACTGCGTGCTGGAGATTCGCGCGATTCAGGAGCGACGCGCGCGACAACCGGAGCGACGCGGCGCGGCCGCGCTGGCCGATGATCGTGCTGCGCACGCCGAAGGGATGGACCGGGCCCGAAGGAAGTCGACGGGCACAAGGTGGAGGGTTCGTGGCGCGCGCACCAGGTGCCGATCGCTCGATCCGGTGACAGAATCCGGCGCACTTGAAGCTGGTGGAAGCGTGGCTGCGGAGCTACAAGCCGGAAGAGCTGTTCGACGAGAGCGGCACGCTGATTCCGGAGCTGAAGGCGCTGGCGCCGGCCGGGCACGCGGCGCATCACGGCGAATCCGCATGCGAACGGCGGACTGCTGCGCAAGCCGCTGGACCTGCCGGACTTCCGCGACTACGCCGTGAAGGTGAAGAAGCCGGGCAGATGGAAGTGCTCGCCGACGGACGATCGCTGGCGCAGTTTCTGCGCGATGTGATGCGGCAGAACATGACGAACTTCCGCGTGTTCGGGCCGGATGAGACCGCTTCGAACAAGCTGGAGGCGATCTACGAGGCGAGCCCGAAGACCTGGATGGAGGAGTTCTAGCCGGAGGACGCCGACGGCGGCGATCTGCGCTCGACGGCCGCGTGATGGAGATGCTCAGCGAGCACACGCTGGAAGGCTGGTTCGAGGGCTATGTGCTGACCGGGCGGCATGGCTTCTTCTCGACCTACGAGGCGTTCGTGCACATCATCGACTCGATGTTCAACCAGCATGCGAAGTGGCTGGAGAAGATCGAAGACGGAGCTGCGCTGGCGGGCGCCGATCTCGTCGATCAACCTGCTGATCACGTCGCTGGTGTGGCGGCAGGATCATAACGGATTCACGCATCAGGATCCCGGGTTCCTGGACGTGGTGACCAACAAGAGCGCGGAGGTGTCCCGCATCTATCTGCCGCCGGATGCGAACTGCCTGCTGTCGGTGGCGGACCACTGCCTGCGCAGCGATGGACTATGTCAACGTGATCGTCGCGGACAAGCAGCCGCATCTGCAGTATCTGACATGGACGCAGGCGATCGATGCACTGCACCAAGGGCATCGGCATCTGGGACTTTGCCAGCAACGACGACGGCGTACGGAGCCGGATGTGGTGATGGCGTGCGCGGGCGATATTGCCGACGCAGGAATCGCTGGCCGCGGTGGCGATCCTGCGCGAGCATTTCCCGGATCTGAAGATCCGCTTTGTGAACGTGGTCGATCTGTTCCGCCTGCAGCCGGACACGGAGCATCCGCATGGGCTGTCGGACCGCGATTTCGACTCGCTGTTCACGCCGGACAAGCCGGTGATCTTCAACTTCCACGCGTATGCCTCGCTGATCCACAAGCTGACGTACCGGCGCAACAACCATCACCAACATCCATGTGCGCGGGTACAAGGAAAAAGGCAACATCAACACGCCGCTGGAGCTGGCGATTCTGAACCAGGTGGACCGCTTCAACCTGGCGATCGATGTGATCGATCGCGTGCCGGGGCTGCAGGCGAAGGGCGCGCACACCAAGGAGTGGCTGAAGGACCAGATCATCGAAGCGATCGCTTACGCGCACGAGCAGGGGATCGACCGTCCGGAGATTACCGGCTGGAGGTGGTCGCTGTAGGGTCGGCCGGCTGTTCCGATCTTCTACTTCTGCCGAAGCTGAAGCGGCGGCCCAGAATGCCTTTGACGATCAGGCGGTCGGTTGCGGCGGTGGGTCCAACGCCAACGCCGACGTTGATCTCCCAGAGGGGCGAGACGTTGAGGTCGGTGACGGCGAAGATCTGCTGTTGCTGCTCGTGGAGGCCGTACCAGTTCAGAAGGCCGCCGTAATCGGCGTAGTACTCGATGCCGGCGTTCACTTTCTTCGTGATGTCGTAACCGATCTTCACTCCGGGAGCGAAGTCGAGGCCTATCTTGACGTCAGGCCCGTGCCAGGTGCGCTCGAGCGCGGGGTTGAAGGCGAGGTACAAGCGTCCGAGGGTCTTGTCGACGATGGGCCGGATCTCCCAGGTCCAGGTGTCGGGCGAGTAGACGGCGCGCTGATAGCCGATCTCGGTGGAGATACTGACTCCGACGGGCCAGTGCCAGCGCTCGGGGGCGCGCACGCGAGGGCGGATGTGGTCGCCTACCCACTGCACACCGTGTCCGGCCTGCTCGCTGGTGAAGACGTAGAAGCCTACTTCCGCCCAGTCGTTGACACCGGCGGTCAACTCCAGGGTCTCGTGCTCCTGGTGGTTGGTAGGGAAGACGCCGTTGATCGTCTCTTTCTGTCCGTGGACGGTGTAGTTGGAGTGAAGTTCGGTCATCAGGCTGCCGGGCGGAACGGTTTCGGAGCCGTAGACCTGGATCTCGTAGTTCCCCTGCGCTCTCGAAGGCGTCGTTCCGGCAACCGTGGCCAGAAGCAGGACAAGCATGAGCGCAAGCCGCCGGAGAGTCGTATGCCCCCTGCCGGCATCCGCGGCAGAGGGCAAGGACAGGGATATTCTGTTGCCTCGCATACGGTGAGTCTACGCGAGAGTTTTGCGGAGCGGATTAGCGGCGGTCGTCGACGCCGCCCAGGTCGGCCGACTCGACGCTGGAGAGGTCGCCGGTCGCGGGGGCAGCCGGGGTAGCGGCAATGTTGACTGCATTGATGGGAACGCACGGCTGCGGGGGCGCCTTCTCTCCGGGAAGGATGGCGTGGGCGACCCGCATCTGGCCAACCGGGCAGGGGGGCAGCAGAAGCACGGGACGGAGGCTGACCGGCACCGGCGGAGGCTGCAGGAAGGCGGTCGTCTGCGGATTTTCCTTGGCGCCGGGCCAGGTATAGGGAGCCTTCAGGCTTGCGCCATAGCCCATGACGGGGACCCGCGAAGGCAGTTTGAAGGTGCGGTCAACCATGATGTAGGCGGGGAGGGCCTTTTTGCCGAGGATCTGCTTATCGGAGACAAGTTGGAAGGTGTGGTCTTCCACCTTGACGGTGAGGGTGTCGTTCTGAAAGGCGTTGGCCTGCTCGGTTGCGCCCGGGAAGTTGACGTTCGAGACGACCACCGTACCGATCCAGGGGGCGTAGAGGTAGAGGTACTTGAGGTCAGCGATGTCGTAATTCAGGGCTGCCTTGCCGACCATGCCGTCGACCGTGAGCACACCGCGGCTGATGGAGACGGACACCATCTTCGGCTGCTTTTCCTTCTTTTCATGGAGCTTGTGGCCGCGCTCGTCGAAGCCGAGTTCGGTGGCGGTCTGGAAGATCGGGAGACCCTTGTCATCGAAGAGCGGATGGCCGCTCTTGTCGCGCTGCTGGCGGACGGGCGGGTTGAACATGAGCTTGCCGTCGGGGTCGAGGCGCTGTTTGCCTTCGCCATCGAGCATGGGGGTGGGGGCGAGTTCGACGACCTCCGTGGGTCCGGTGTAGACGGCTTTGCCTTTTTTCACTGCGGCGACCGGGGTGGGGGCGGGAGCGACGTTGGAGGTTTGGGCCGGGGTCAGGTCCTGGGCGGGAGCGGAAGAAACGCCAGCCACGCCGGACAGCAGGAGGGCAAAAGAAAAGACGAAGAGCAGTTTGTGCATGGACATGGAGTTCCTCATGACGGATCGTGGGGGATCTGGACTGCGCATGCCGGTGGCAGAACGCTCGTCCGAGCGACGATAGTATGAAGATTTGCTCCCCCCACAAGCTGGTCACCCTTCTGGGTAATCCGTGTGGGAGCGATGGTCTTCGCGTGCGATTGCTGGGGAGAAGCAGTGGTACAGGGGGAGCGGCCGTTGGGTTATCGATGGGTCACCGATGGAGTTAACATCGAACATTCCGGGGGGAGGAGATATCCCACTTTCGTGTCGCTGTGGAGCCGAATGGGGGATGCTCCCGATTTGCGCTGTTGAACAGACAAAACCGAGTGTCGGGAGGCATGCTCCGGGCGCGAGTCCTTCGGCATCCAACAGCGGTACAGAATCGAATTCGAGGACTTTTCTGCAACATGCACACATCGCTCAACCTGACGCTGCTTTCCTGCGCGATTCTGGGCTTTCGCCACGGATTCGATTACGACCATATTGCGGCGATTACGGACATCGCGAGCGTGCAGAAGCGCGCACGGACGGCGATGCGGCTGGGACTTCTGTACGCTCTCGGGCATGCCGCGATGATTGCGCTATTGGGCACGGTGGTGATCTTCTTTCAGCTTTCGCTGCCGCGACGGTTCGATTCCTGGGCCGAGCGCCTGGTGGGGTTGACGCTGGTACTGCTTGCGATCTATGTCCTGGGCTCGCTGCTGCGCGGCGGCACGCATGCGCTTCCGCCCTCGCGTGCGGCGCTGCTGCTGCGTGGCTTCCGCCGGCTGCGGCGAACGTTTTCGGGCTCCGCGGCGCCGGCGCTGGCGGAGGAAAATACGGCTTATACCGGGCCGATGGCGTTTGGCATCGGCATTATTCACGGGCTGGGGGCGGAGACGCCGAGCCAGCTGGCGCTGTTTCTGCTCGCCGCCAACCTGGGCGGGGTGGCGCGCGGAGTCGCCGGCATGAGCGTGTTTCTGGCCGGGCTGCTGGTGATGAACACGCTGATGACGGCGTCAGCCAGCGGGCTTTTTCGCGGAGCCGCGCCGCATCCGGCCGCGATGCGAGTGTGCATGGGGTTGACGGCGGTCTACAGCTTCGTGGTGGGATGCATCTTCCTGCTGGGGAGTGCGGGGCGGCTGCCTGCGCTGGGATGAGTAGGCTCGTCTAGAATGGAGGCGTGACCCACGAAACTCCATCCGGGCTGAAGCCCGTCCGCCGCGCTCTGCTCTCCGTTACCGACAAGTCCGGACTCATCGAATTCGCACAGGCACTGGCGGCACACGGCGTCCAGCTGGTTTCGACCGGCGGCACCGCCCGCACCCTGCGTGACGCGGGCCTGACAATTCGCGATATCTCGGACCTGACCGGCTTTCCGGAGATGCTCGACGGACGGGTAAAGACGCTGCACCCCAAGGTGCATGGCGGCATCCTGCACATCCGCGAGAACCCGGAGCACGCCGCGGCGGTAGAGGCGCACGGCATCGAACCCATCGACCTGGTTGTGGTGAATCTGTACGCGTTTGAGAAGACGGCCGCGAAGGCCGGGGTATCGGCTGCGGAAATGATTGAAAATATTGACATTGGCGGCCCGTCGATGGTGCGTTCGGCGGCCAAGAACTTCGAAGACGTGGCGATCGTCACTGCGACCGAGGACTACCCGGCGCTGACGGAAGAACTGGCGGCAAGCAAGGGCTCGCTTTCGCGGGAGACGCGGTGGAGGCTCGCGAAACAGGCGTTCGCAACCACGGCGGCCTACGATGCGGCGATTGCCAGCACCCTGGAGACGCTCCAGCAGGCAGAAAACCACACCGCGGAAGCGGCTTTCGACCGTGACTCCCTGCCGGCCACCATTCGTTTGATCCATCCGCAGTCGGCGACACTGCGCTACGGTGAGAATCCGCATCAGCGCGCGGCGCTCTACACGGATGGCTCCGGGACTGGGATTGCGGGCGCCAAGCAGTTGCAGGGCAAGGAGTTGTCCTATAACAACCTGGTCGACCTGGACGCCTGCTGGGAGCTGGTGTCGGAGTTTGAAGAGCCGGCCGTGTGCATTATCAAGCACACCAACCCGTGCGGCGCATCGACCGGCGCGACGGTGCTGGAGGCTTACCGGCGCGCTCTGGAGGCGGATCCGGTTTCGGCGTTTGGGGGCGTGATCGGCGTCAATCGCGAGGTGGATGGCGCGGCGGCGGCGGAGATTGCAAAGCTGTTCGTGGAGGCGATCGTTGCACCGGCCTTCACTCCGGAAGCGGTGGAGCGTTTCGCGGCCAAGAAAAACCTGCGGCTGGTGCAGATCGCGCCGGTGCGGACAGAACGGGTTTACAAACAGATCTCCGGCGGCTTTCTGGTGCAGACGGCGGACCGCCATGAGGTGACACCGGCCGGCCTGACCATCGCCACGAAGCGAGCCCCCACCGCCGAGGAGATGCGGGCGCTGCTCTTCTCGTGGACCGTGTGCAAGCATGTGAAATCAAACGCGATCGTGTACGGGCGCTTCCACGAAGGGCACGGGCAGACGGTGGGCATTGGAGCGGGGCAGATGTCGCGTGTGGATGCGGCCCGGTTTGGCGCGATGAAGGCCGTGCTCCCGCTGGCCGGGACGGTTGCGGCGTCCGACGCGTTTTTCCCTTTCCCGGATGGCCTGGAGGTGGTCGCGGAAGCGGGCGCCACTGCGGTGATCCAGCCCGGCGGATCGGTACGCGACGCGGAGGTGGTGGAGGCGGCCAACCGGCTGGGCGTGGCGATGGTGATGACCGGAGTCCGCCATTTTCGACACGGCTGAAAATGTGGCGGTGGGTTCGCGCTTTCCTAATCTGGCTTCGCTGCTTTATCGTGGTAGACCTCAACCCCGCCTCGGCTCGGGCGCATCCATTCAGAGGTCCGGGTCGTCTAAAGTGGTGTTGCAGACAGAACTCGCTCGCGGCTGAGCGCACCTTTCGCCAGAGGCTTCCCTCTCCTATGACACTGCGCCACTCCGCCCTTATCCAAAGATCACTTACTCTCGCCTCGGCCGCCGTTCTGGCTGTGGTGGTTCCCGCAGCCAATGCGCAGGTGCAGTTGAAGAGCCGCCCCAAGCCGGGCGACCCGGTGGTTGTCCAGCCGCAGGCGGACGACAAATCGGCGGCGTATTACCACGACGGCCTGGCGCACCTGTACGAGGAACTGGCGATCAACAACGGGCGTCCGGACTACGCAGCGCAAGCGGTGGAAGAGTACAAGCTGGCGTTGAATGCCGATCCCACCTCGCAGTTTCTGCAGGATGGCCTGGCGGACCTTTACTTCAAGATCGGGCGCATCAAGGACGCGGTGAGTTCCGCTCAGGACCAGATTCGCAAGAATCCGAACGATGTGGATGCGCATACGCTGCTGGGCAAGGTGTACCTGCGCTCGCTGGGCGACATGCAGGGTCCGCAGGCGAACGAGATGCTGCAGCTTGCCATCGGGGAGTACAAGATTCTGGCCCGGCTGAAGCCGAAAGACCTGGAGACGCACCTGCTCCTGGGTCAGCTATACGGTCTGAATCACGACACGGCGAAGGCCGAGGCCGAGTTCAAGGTAGCGCAGGGTCTGGACTCGAACTCCGAAGACGCCGTACTGAACATGGCGCGACTGTACAGCGAACAGGGCGAGGCGCAGCAGGCGGTGGATGCGCTGACAGCGATTTCGGAGGACGATCGCTCGGCGCGGGTAAGCCTGGCGCTGGGAGCGAGCTACGACCAGCTGCACAAGTACAAGCAGGCAGCGGCGGCTTACCGGGCCGCGCTCGAGGAAGAACCGGAGAACACGGATGTGCTGCGCGCACTGGCCGCTTCGCTGCTGGCCGACAATGACCTGGCGGGTGCGCTGCCGGTGTACCAGCAGTTGGCCAAGGCGGACCCATCGGATGTCGAATCACAGCTGAAGGTCTCGGAGATTCAGCGACGCCAGGGTCACTATGACGATGCACTGGTGACGCTGAACAAGGCGAAGACCCTGAACGCCAACCAGGAGAATCCGGAGCTTGCGTTCAATGAGGCGGTGCTCTACGACTCGCTTGGCAAGTACGACGAGGCTGTGGCGGCGTTGAAGGCCGTGCTCGCGAGCACGGCGCGCCCCGACGGACACTACTCAGAGCCGGAGAAGAACAATCGCGGGATTTTCCTGGGCCGGCTGGGAATTGTCTATCGCGAGCAGAACAAGACGCCCGAGGCGGTCGCGACCTACAAGGAGATGATCGCGCTGGGCGGGGAGTACATCCTGGCCGGCTACAACGGCGAGGTGGACAGCTATCGCGACGCGCACCAGTGGAAAGAGGCTGTCGCGGCGGCTGCGGAAGCGGCGAAGGCTTTGCCGAACGATCGCAGCGTGCAGCTGATGTATGCGTTTCAGCTTGCGGACACGGGGCAGGCAGAGCAGGGGCTGACGCTGGCGAAAGCGCAGTTGAAGGGCACAGCCCAGACTCCGTCGCCGGAGGACCGCGACACGCTGATTGCGCTCTCGAATATCGACCTGCGGCTGCACCGCTCGAGCGAGGCCATGGGCTATCTGGACAAGGCGGATGCGCTTTCCTCCAAGCCCGAAGACCACATGTATGTGGACCTGCTGCGGGCCACGATCTACGACCACGACAAGCAGTACGAGCAGGCCGAGGCCGAGTACAAGAAGGCGCTCGCGATCGACCCGAATAACGCCACTGTGCTGAACGATCTTGGATACATGTATGCGGATCGTGGGGTGAATCTGCCCGAAGCGCTGAAGATGATCCAGAAGGCTGTGGAGCTGGACCCGCAGAATGGCGCGTTCCTGGATTCGCTGGGCTGGGTTTACTTCAAGATGGGCCAGTACGGTCCGGCGGAAGAGAACCTGCACAAGGCGATCGAGCGCACCTCCACAGACGGCAGCATTCACGATCATCTGGGCGAGGTGTACGAGAAGACGGGGCGCCTGAAGCTGGCGGTAACGTCAGTGGGAGCGCTCGATGACGGAGTACGCGCACTCGCTGCCGGCCGATGCCGACCCCGCGGAGGTGGCCAAGGTGAAGCGCAAGCTGGACGATGCGCGGATGAAGCTGGCCAAGGTGAGCACGACGACGAACAAGAAGTCCTGATCTGAACGATCGTCGCCAGAATGGCGGCGTTGTGAGAATGAACTGTGTAGGGTCACGTCGTCTACACTTGAAGTTGAATGCCGCAAACGCACAATCCGCGGGCCGTAGCCGGAGGACGATCTTTCGTCTCCGCTATTTTCGCGCGCCTTTGCGGCGCCGGAGCGTGCGGGACGCACGCCGTTTCAGCGTGATCGCGAGCGGATTGTGCAGGCTCGGGCGTTTCGCCGGCTGGCAGGCAAGACGCAGGTGTTCACGTCGCGGGCCTCCGACCACTTTCGCTCGCGCCTGACGCACACGATGGAGGTGGCGCAGATCGCGCGCCATGTGGCGAGCGCGCTGGGCCTGAACGAGGACCTGGCGGAGACGCTGGCGCTGGTACACGATATCGGCCACCCGCCGTTCGGCCATGCGGGCGAACGCGCACTGGACCGCTGCCTGGAGCGTCACGGGCTGCGCTTCGATCACAACCTCCACGCGCTGCGCATCTGCGAGCATTTTGAGCAGCGCTACGCCGCGCATCGCGGTCTGAACCTGACGCTGGCGGTGCGGGAAGGCATCATCAAGCACTCGCGCGACTACTCGGCGACAAGTCATCCGGAGTTGAGCGGGTACTTCCTGGATCAGGCGCCGCCGCTCGAGGCGCAGATTATCGATCTGGCGGATGAGATTGCTTACCTTACGGCTGATCTCGACGACGGCATCGAGTCCGGGCTGCTGGAGATCGATCACATCTGCGCGCGCATGTGCGCATTCTTTCGCGATGCTTTGCCCGCGTGGAGCAGGAACATCCTGGCGTGGACGAGAAGTATCTCTTTCACGAGGCGCTGCAATCGATGCAGAACCTGCTGACGGAAGATCTGATCGCCCATACGCGGGCAAATCTTGAAGCCTTCTCGCTGGGAACGCTGGACGAAATCCGGCGCCACCGCCGTCGCATCGCGATTTTTTCCCCCGAGGTCGAGGCCGAGCGGCTGCAGGAGAAGAAGTATCTGTACGACCACCTGTACACGTGTCCGGAGCTGACGCTGGAGCACGACAAGGCGGAAGAGGTCGTGACGGCGCTCTTCAACTTCTGGATGGAGAACCCGGACGAGCTTCCGGAGGGCTATCTCGATGAGGTGCCGGCCTCGGGGCTGGCGCGGGTAGTGGCTGACTACATCGCCGGCATGACGGACGCGTACATCCTGCTGCAATACGCGATGGTGAAGCGCAGGCCGCGGCTGATTCGGGCTTGAAGCTCGTTCACCAAACGCGGCAGGTTGGCGTGTGCACCATCGGCTGGCCGGCCTTGCAGCTGAAGGCCTTCTGGAACTCGGGCAGATTCGAGACGACGCCGTTGATGCGCGCGAACCCCGGAGAGTGCGGGTTGGTGACCGCGCTGACCCGCAGGTTCTCCGGACGATCGTTCTCGCAGGCCCACTGCGCCATGCCTACGAAGAAGCGCTGATCAGGGGTGAAGCCGTCGACGTTGCCGAGTGTCTGCCCGGCGGTCTGCTTCTTCCAGGCGATGTAGGCGAGCAGGGTGCCGCCGAGGTCGGCGACGTCTTCGCCGCTGGTGAGCTTCGAGTTGATGTGAATGTCGTCGACGATCACATAGCTGGCGTACTGATCGCGAATACAGTTGATGCGGTCCTCGAAGCCTTTGGCGTCGGCGGGCGTCCACCAGTCGCGCAGGTTGCCCTTGTCGTCGAACTGCCGCCCTTCGTCGTCGAAGGCATGCGTCAGCTCGTGGCCGATGGTGGCGCCGGTATTGCCGTAGTTGGGCGCGTCATCTTCTTTCACGTCGTAAAGCGGCGGCTGCAGCACGCCGGCGGGAAAGTTGATGTCGTTCATCTGCGGATTGAAGTAGGCGTTTACGGTGGGCGGCGTCATGCCCCACTCGTTCAGGTCGACCGGCTTGCCGAGCTTGTTCCAGTCGCGCGCCTGGTTGAAGCGGTACGCGCGGGCTCCGTTGCCGGCATAGTCGTCGGGCTTGATGTCGAGGGTGGAATAGTCGCGCCAGGTGTCGGGGTAGCCAATCTTGTTGCGGATGGCATGCAGTTTGCGCAGGGCTTCCTGCTTGGTTTCCGGGCTCATCCAGTCCAGTTGCTGAATCTCCTGCGCCATGGCGGCTTCAATCTGCTCGGTCATGAGCCGGGTCTTGCTCTTCATGTCGGCGGAGAAGGTGCGGCGCACGAACTCCTGTCCGAGGGCCTCGCCCAGCGCCCGATCCACGCCCTGCGTGCAGGTCTTCCAGCGCGGCGGCATGGCGGGAACGCCGCGCAGCGTCTTCGAGAAGAAGTCGAAGTTGGCCTGCCCGAATGGCATGGAGAGATAGGGTGCGGCGCTGGTGAGCAGATGGAACCGCAGGTAAGCCTTCAGGGCATCGAGCGGCTCATCGTTGAGCTCGGACTGCGTGGTCTTCATGAACTCGGGCTGGCGCGACGTTGAGCTTCGCCACCGTGCCTGCGCCCTGCAGCTTGAGGTACGCCGGCCAGTCGATCGCCGGCGTCAGTGAGGACAGTTCGGACACCGTCATCATGTGGTAGGTCTTGTGCGGGTCGCGGCGTTCCACGCGGGTCAGTGTCGCGCTGGCAAGTGCCGTTTCGATCTTCAGGATCGATTGCGCGTCGGCATGGGCTTTGTCGCTCGGCTCGTTGGCGAGTTCCAGAAGACGCTGTACGTAGGCGAGGTACTGCTCGCGGATCTGCACGCTCTTGGGGTCGGTCTTCAGGTAGTAGTCGCGGTCGGGCAGACCGAGGCCGCTGGCGCCAACGTTCGATGATCTCTGCGGCGGCATTGCCGGGGTCCTGGTCGACTCGTGTCGCAAAGAAGAAGCTGCCGGCAACGTCGTGGTGCAGAGCGGCGAGAGAGGCTTCAAGCTCGGCGCGGGTCTTGAGCGCGTCGATCCGAGCGAGAGCGGGCGCGACGGGCTTGGTTCCGAGCGCGTCGATCGCGGGCGGTATCCATGCAGGCGGCGAAGTAGTCGCCGACCTTCTGCTGCACGGGCGTGCGATTTTTGGCGGCGGCGTCTTCCTGCAGGATGCCCCACAGGAACTGCTGATTCTCGATGGCGAGCTTGGCGTAGACGCTCCAGGCGGCCTGATCCGCAGGGATGGGATTGTTCTTCTGCCAGCCGCCGCAGCTGAATTTGTAGAAGTCGACACAGGGATCGACTGTGCGGTCGAGGCTCGTGAGATCGAGCGAAGGCGAGTAGGGAATGGCGCTGAGAGGCCGCTGAGGCTCCTGCGCGGAAGCTGCGAACATACATGCCAATCCGAGGGTTCCAGCCAACGCCATCAAGCTCTTGCAGGTCATGAAAGAAATCCTACAAGAGAATACCGCCGGTCAGGCTCTTTACCTCGCGGATGTCGTGCGCCGCGCACCAGTGACGCAGGCCGTCGGCGATGTTCTCGACCGCACGCGGGTCGGCGTAGCTGGCGGTGCCCACCTGGACGGCAGTAGCGCCGGCCAGCATGAACTCGACCGCATCTTCCGCGCGCACGATGCCGCCCATGCCGACGACGGGAATCTTTACCGCTTTCGCGGCCTCGTAGACCATGCGCACGGCGATGGGCTTGATCGCCGGCCCCGACAGCCCGGCGGTAACATTGGCGATGCGCGGCCGACGGGTTTCAACGTCGATGGCCATAGACAAAAACGTGTTCACGAGCGAGATGGCCTGCGCGCCCGCGTCCTCGGCAACCTTCGCCATCTGCGCGATGGAGGTGACGTTGGGCGAGAGCTTGACCGATCAGCGGGCGGCCGGAGACGCGCTCGGTCTGCGCGGACCAGCTCGTCCAGCAGCTTGGGGTCGGTGCCGAAGACCATGCCGCCGTGCGCGGTATTCGGGCAGCTCGCGTTCAGCTCGTACAGCGCGATGCCCGGCGCGTCGTTCAGCGCGTGGATGACCTCCAGGCAGTCGTCGATGGTGAAGCCGAAGATGTTCGCGATCACGACGGCGCCTGGAATCTGGCGCAGGCGCGGCATCTTCTGCTCGACGAACGCCCGCACACCCATGTTCTGCAGGCCGATGGCGTTCATCATGCCGGAGGCGGTCTCGATGATGCGCGGCGCGGGATTGCCGGCCATCGGCTCCCGCGAGAGGCCCTTGGTGACGAAGGCGCCAATCCGGTCGAGCGAAACGATCTCTTCAAACTCAACGCCGTAGCCGAAGGTGCCGCTGGCGGCGATGACGGGCGAGGCAAGCTCGACGCCGGCGACCTTCACCCGCATGTCCGGGCCTTTGCGCGAACGGGCGGCCTTTGCACTCTGATCCATGCTGAAATTGTACGGCTAGGGTCGTTGACGCCAGAGACGCGGATATAGTGTTTGTAACGCCTGGAGATGATGGAATGAAATGGCTCGCAGCAGCACTTCTCGCAATCGTCCCCCCCTTGCCCGGCTGGGGACAGACGGACGGCTCATGGAGCTTCGCGGTTTCGGGCGACTCGCGCAATTGCGGCGACGTGGTGATGCCTTCGATTGCCGCCAAGGTCCGCGCGGACAAAGCTGCCTTTTACTGGCATCTCGGGGACTTCCGCGCGCTGTACGACTTCGACCAGGACATGCTGGCGGCGCGGCATGGGAAGCTGACGGTGCAGGATTACCAGAACCAGGCCTGGCAGGACTTCATCGACCAGCAGCTTGCGCCGTTTGGCGATGTGCCGGTTTACCTCGCGCTGGGGAATCATGAGATGGTGGGCAAGACGAGACCCGATTTGCTGGTGCAGTTCGCGGACTGGTTCGACGCGCCGGTCATCCGCGCGCAGCGTCTGGCGGATAACCCCACCGACCACACCATGCATACGTACTTCCATGTGCGGGTTCACAACGTGGATTTCATCACCGTTGATAATGCCTCGCCGGAGGAGTTCGACGCTGCACAGATGCGCTGGTTTGAGGCGCTGCTGAAGCGCGATGAGGCTGATCCTGCGATTCGCACCGTGGTGGTCGGCATGCACGATGCGTTGCCGGACAGCGTGACAGCGGGCCACAGCATGAATGAGTCCGCTGCCGGCACGCAAAGCGGACGCCGCATGTATGCGGACCTGGTCGGGTTCCGGGGACGCTCCGGCAAGGAGGTGCAGGTGCTTGCGAGCCACTCGCATTACCTGATCTCGGACGCCTACAAGACAGCGTGCCACAAACCGGACGAGGTGTTGCCGGGATGGATCGTCGGCACGGCCGGCGCGGTGCGATACCGGCTGCCGGCCGACCATGCGAACTCCGCGGTTGCGCAGACGGATGTGTACGGCTATCTGCTGGGGCGGGTGGATGCACAAGGGCACATCACGTTCGCGTTCCACGATGTGCCGGAGACCGACATCCTGCCAGAGGTGAACACGCGCTACGGCAAGGACCTGGTTCACCAGTGCTTCGCCGGAAACAAAAGCGACTACGCTCCCGAGGGGCCGACGTGCCCCGCACGATAGAATAGAGGCCGATGCTAGACCTCGCTTTTGTACGTGCAAATCTGGAGACTGTGGAAGAGAAGCTGCGTTCGCGCGGGGCTGATCCCGCGGTGCTGCTGGGCGACTTTCATGCGATGGATCGCCAACGCCGCGCCGCCATTACTGATCTGGAGACGTTGAATGCGGAGCGCAACCGGCTGACGGCGGCGATCCAGGCTGCGCGCAAATCGGGCGCGGATGCAACGGAGCTGACGGAGAAGACACGGCAGTTGAAAGCTGCGGGCGAGGCGCTGGAGAAGTCGGCTGCCGAGGCGGACGAGCGCATGCGCGAATCGCTGCAGACGTTGCCGAACCTGCCCCAGGATTCCGTGCCGGTGGGCAGGTCCGAACACGACAACGTGGTGGTGAAGACGTGGGGCGAGCCGGCGCAGTTTGCGTTCGCGGCGAAGCCACACTGGGAGATCGGCGAGGCGCTGGGCATCTTCGATTTCGACCGCGCGGCGAAGATTTCGGGCGCACGCTTCACGATTCACTTCGGCCAGGGTGCGCGGCTGGAGCGGGCGCTCGCGAAGTTCATGCTCGACCTGCATACGCAGCGGCATGGCTATACCGAGGTGCTTCCGCCGACGATGGTGAACTCACGGTCGCTGTTCGGCACGGGCAATCTGCCGAAGTTTGGCGATGATCTGTTCCATTGCGATGACCGTGAGAAGCCCGAGGCGGGCAACTACCTGGACAACGACCACTGGCTGATCCCGACGGCTGAAGTTCCCGTCACCAACATCTTTCGCGATGAGACGCTGGAGGACGAAGCGCTGCCGGTGAACTTCTGCGCCTTCACGACGCTGCTTCCGGTCGGAGGCGGGAAGTTATGGCAAGGACGTGCGCGGATTGATCCGGCAGCACCAGTTCCAGAAAGTGGAGCTGGTGAAGTTCTGCCGGCCGCAGGAGTCTGCCGCCGAGCATGAGCGCCTGACGCGCGATGCGGAAGCGGTGCTCGAAGCGCTGGGACTTCCCTACCGCCGCATGCTGCTGTGCACCGGCGATATGGGCTTTTCCTCAGCGAAGACGTATCGACCTGGAGGTTTGGCTGCCAGGGCAGAGATGTCTACCGCGAGATCTCCAGTCTGCTCGAACTTTGAGGCTTTTCAGGCGCGGCGGGCGAACATCCGCTATCGTGCCGCGGGTGCGAAGAAGCCGGAGTTCCTGCACACGATCAATGGCAGCGGGCTGGCGATCGGACGGACCTACCTGGCGGTGCTGGAGAACTACCAGCAGGAGGACGGCACCGTGCGGGTGCCGGACGCGCTGGTTCCCTACATGGATGGCGCGACGGTGATCTCGCGCCAGAGCGGGCCGTGGGTTGCGAAGGGGAAGGCCTGATGCCGAATCTGATCAAGAACTATTTCTTCTGGACCTATGAGCGCGGCAGCCTGCACTTCGACATCATGGTGACGGCCATCCTCCTTTTCCTGTTCGTTTCGCCGCACTTCATCGATTTCAAGGATCGCCCGGTGGAGACGGTCGCGCTGCATTCGAGCGAGGTGCTGGTGAAAGAGGCCGGCATGCAGGATGGGCAGGCGCGCTTCATCTACCAGATCCGCGCCGACGATATGCCGGGCGTCCACACGGATGCCGAGCGCCGCGCCGCCATCCTGCGGCTGGTGGAGCCGATCTCCGGCGAGGTGACGCTGCTGCGGTATGACGAGGTGAAGGATGCGAGCGGACACATCGCCGCCTACAATGCATGGGTGCTGCGCTAAGGTTTCAGGGCGCGGCGTTGACCTTTCCGGTGGCCGCAGCGTCCCATCAATCTGTAGTTCGAGGGTCAGAATGAAAGTTTTTCGTGCACTCGCCGCAGCTATGGCTTTCGCTGGTTCGAGCCTGGCCGCGCAACAGCCCTCGTTACAAGCGACGCTCACGCAACTAAATGACGCGAGTGCGAAGTTCAACTCTGCACAGGCGACGTTTCGCTGGGACAACTTCACCCGCGCGGTGAACGACCATGACCTGCAGGATGGAGCTACCTACACGATCCGAAGCAAGAGTGGAAGCGAGGTAGGGTACCGTATCCTGGGCAAAGGCGCTCGCACCGTGGTGTACAAGAACGGTGTGGCGCGGGACTTCACAGCCGGGCTCAATTGCTACAACACCTACGGAGATGTGAAGAATAAAGCCACGATCGAAAGCCTGCTGACGCTTTCGTTCGGTTCAAGCGGAAAAGATCTCAATGAATCCTGGAACGTGAACGACATGGGCCCGGAGACGGTCGATGGCGTGAAGGTGGAGAAGCTGGACCTGACGCCGAAGACCGCCGGCCTGAAAAACAACATCAGCCACATCACGTTGTGGACCGACCTGAGCCGCGCGGTTTCGCTGAAGCAGGTCGTGTATTCGCCTTCAGGGGACACGCAGACGGCGGTGTACTCGAACATCAAGGTGAACGGCAAGGTGAATACTTCGGGATTCGAGATCAAAGGCAAGCCGTGCAGCAAATAACACGAGCGCGTCGAGACGGGTCCGCTTACGGGTTGCGCACTGACGCCATGGAACTCGTATGGCTGGCCCTGCCACTCACGACGGAGCTGGCCAGCACGAGCAGCACGGGATAGAACTCGAGCGTGTAGCGGGCTTCGGAGTTGTCCAGCGTAAGCAGCAGGGCAGACCGCAGGACAACGCTTGCGAGCATGGCAGCAACTACGGCGCGCTGCGCGGGGTTCCAGTCACGGCGCCGGAGTGCAATGCCAGCGAGAACGAAGAAGCCCAGGTTGACTGCCGCGTAGAACAGCGCGAAGAGGTCCGCGCCGCGGTGGTCCTGGAACTTCCACCACTCGAGCGGCACGGGGAGCATTTCGGTGCGCGGGCGGAGCATCATGTTGATCACCCGCGCGACGGGCAGCACGACGTAATACCGCAGCGGATGGGTGCGGATGCGCTCGGCAGCTATGGCGCTGAAGCGAATGTCCAGAGCCGGGGTCGCGTTGTCGCTGTCGTTGTAGTCCGTGAGCAGCGCCCTGGTTGCGGCGTATTGCGCATCGGAATCGAAAGCGCGGCTGGGCAGGTCGCCTGGTTCGATGGAGCCGCCGCCGTAGTTCCAGTAGACGTTCTCGGTGGAGGCGAACTCGATGGCCCAGGTGCGGTACCAGCGCTGGAAGCCGTAGGGGTTGAACTCGCCGGGGTCGGTGGCAAAGCGCGGCGCGAGCGGCTGGAAGCGGTGGAATGTATGCCAGTTGCGCGCTGTCCAGGGAACGAGCGGGAGCAGCGTCAAAAGGCAAGCGAGCCCGATCTGGCGCAGCTTGTTGCGGTTTGCCTCTGTATCCCGCGCGGGGCCACATAGCAGGCACCACGCAGGCGGCGAGCATGCCCTGCTCGGGGCGCAGCAGGATGGCGTAGGCGAGCGCAAAAGAGAGCACGTACAGCCAGCGGTTGATGCCGGGCGCCTCGCGCCAGCGGAGAAGGGCGTAGAAGGCCAGCGCCATGCAGAAGAGTGTCAGGGTCTCGGTGAGTGGAGCCGCGACGTAATTGGCCAGGAAGGGACAAAGCGCGGCCATCCATACCGCCACACGCGCCGCCCGCGCGGAGTAGAGGCGCGCGGCCACGCCGCTCAGCAGGAGGCAGGTGCCGAGATCAACAAGCGCCTGCACGATCATCACGGCCTTATAGTTTTCCATGCCGAAGACAAGGAAGCAGGCGGCGAGGAAGAGTGGATACCCGGGCAGGCGAATGAGCGTGGGCTGCGGAGTCTGGGTGACGCCCTTGATGACGTTGTCCCACCCATAAACATGGTGCTCAATAAGGTTGCGGGCGAATTGGCCGTAGACGCGCGTGTCCACGGTGGTCTGGCCGAAATGGAAGATCCACCAGAGACGGAGCGCAAGTCCCGCGGCGAGCGGCAGTGCGAGGGTCAGCCAACGGCGGAGCGTCGTTCGCTGCCCACCGGTGGAGAAGACCGCCGCCGCGGCACTGTCCTGCGCGCTATCGTCCATCGTTCCTGCATCATAACCCGGCAGGAGCAGAGCTTCGCTTCGTTGACTCCGCCCGCGCGGCTGCATACGATGCCAACAGGAAGGCTACGCAGATCATTCCACTCGCCAGATGAACAAACCCGTCTTCTACGATCCGCAACGCAAGCGCTGGAAGCGGCTGCGCCGCATCTTTGATGTGTTGGCGCTGATCGGCGCTTTTCTCGGGATCATCTTCATCATCGGCATCCTGCAGATTCGGCCGCTGCCTGAGCTGCGCCTGACCTCGCAGACACGCAACTACAAGGCGCTGGCAAGCCCGCCCAAACCGGTGGCGACGCCGGGCGTGAAGGCGGCGCAATCGGCGCATCGCAAGACGAGCAAGAAGCCCTCGGAAGTGGTTCTGAACAGCGGCGAAGGCCTGCGCGCAGCTTACTACGTGGACTGGGATCCGGCCAGCTATGCCTCGCTGAAGCAGCATATCAAGCAGATCGACCTGCTGTTCCCGGAGTGGCTGCACGTCATCAGTCCGGACGGCACCATCACGTCGTTCACCGCGGAAGATAACCGCCCGTTTGCCGTCGTGGATAAGTCCGGCGTACACGGGGTAGACCAGGAGAACAAGGTCGCGCGTGCGATTGCGGCGAACCGTGTGGACACGGAAGTATTTCCGCTCGTCGACAACTACGATCTCATCCGGAATACGTATTCCGATACGGTCGGCCCATTTCTTTCGAGCGATACGGCACGTGCGAACTTCATCCGGCAGGCGGACCGCTTTCTGGCCGCGAACCCGGGATATCACGGCCTGACGCTTGATTTTGAAGATATTCCGGAGGCGGACCAGCCCGGATTTCGGTCGCTGATTCAAGCGCTCTACGCGGACTTCCATGCGCGCAACCTGCGGCTGTACATCAACACGCTGGTGGCCGACCCGGACTTCGACATGGCCTTTATGGCTGCGAACTCCGACGGCCTGCTGCTGATGAACTACGACGAGCACCAGACGGCCACGGGCCCCGGGCCGCTGGCGAGCGCAGGACTGGTTTGTCGACAACCTGCAGCAGATTCTGAAGGTGGTGCCGAAGGAAAAGATCATCGTGGCTCTGGGCAGCTACGGGTACGACTGGACGATGCAACCTCCGCCGCCTGCGCCTGCGCCTCGGCCCGGCAGGCATGCAAAGCCAACCGCGCCCGCGAAGCCCGCGCCGGACAAGGTTCTTTCGGTCAACACGGTTTCGACGCAGGAGGCATGGCAGGCCGCGAATGATGCCGGCGCGCAGATCGAGCTGGACGACGACTCGCTGAATGCGCACTTCGCGTATGACGATGAGGACGCGCATACGCGCCACCAGGTATGGTTTCTGGATGCAGTGACGGTGCTGAACGAGATGCGCGCCGCGCGTGCGCTGGGGATCGGCACCTTTGCGCTTTGGCGGCTGGGCTCGGAAGACGACTCGCTGTGGAAGATCTGGGATACGCCGACTGCATGCGAATCCGCAGAAGGACCTTGCGGTGGTGCAGCCCGGGCACTCGGTGGATACGGAAGGTGCGGGCGATATCCTTCGGGTGACCGCGAGCCCGCAGCGCGGGCATCGCACGCTCACGATGGATCCGGATCCAAACGATTCCGGACGCGTTCAAATCCGTAGTGCAGGAAAGCGATGGACTGTTATCCCCTGCCCTACACGGTGACGCAGTACGGCTACCACGCCGAAGCAGGTGGCGATCAGCTTCGACGATGGGCCCGACCCGGAGTGGACGCCGAAGATTCTGGATGTGCTGAAGAAGTACAACGTGAAGGGCACGTTCTTCATGATCGGCGAGGTGGCGCAGGATAACGTCGGCGTGATGCAGCGGGTGTATCGCGAAGGCCACGAGATCGGCAACCACACGTTCACGCATCCCGGATATCTGCGGAGATCTCGCAACACGCAGGTGGACCTGCAGCTGAACCTGACGGAGCGCCTGTTCGCGGCGAAGCTAGGTGTGCAGCCGCTCTACTTCCGGCCGCCGTACTCGATCGACCAGGAGCCGGACACGAACGACCAGGCGGCGCCGATTGACCGGATCCAGAGCCTTGGGTTACGTCATCGTCGGCGACAAGATCGACACGAACGACTGGGACGAGCATCCGCGCAAGACGCCGCAGGAGATCATCGACAGCGTCTTCCAGCAGATTCGACATGGACGCAGACCAAGACGTGGATGCGCGGGTCGATCATCCTGATGCACGATGGCGGCGGCGACCGCTCGGCCACGGTGGCCGCGCTGCCGGTGCTGATCACGGCGCTTGCGCGCCACGGGCTACGAGTTCGTGCCGGTGTCGGAGCTGATGGGCAAGACATCGCGAGGATGTGATGCTGCCGCTGAACAGCAAGCAGCGGAGACAGCGCACGCGTGGACTGGATCGTCTTCTTCCTGTTCAGCTTCTTCAACCACTTCGTCATCTACGTGTTCTTATGTGGGCGACATTCTGATGAGCGCGCGGCTGATCATCATCGGACTGTTCGCGATGATCGATCGCTTCCGCAAGCGCAAGAACTTCGCGACTCCCGACTACCTGCCCCGCGTGGCCGTGCTGATTCCGGCCTACAACGAGGAGAAGGTGATCGCGCGCACCATCCGCTCGGTGATGATGTCGAAGTACAAGAACCTGCGCATCGTCGTGATCGATGACGGGTCGAAGGACAAGACGTACGAGACGGCGCTGAATGCCTATCCGGAGCAGATTGCCTCCGGCCGGCTGACCGTGCTGACGAAGCCGAACGGGGGCAAAGCCGAGGCGCTGAACTTCGCGCTGGAGAACATCGACGAGGAGATTTATGTCGGCATCGACGCCGATGGCGTGATTGCGCACGACGCTGTGTCGAAGCTGGTGTGCCACTTCGCGAACCCGAAGATCGGGGCCGTAGCGGGAAATGCGAAGGTCGGCAACCGGGTGAACCTGTGGACGCGCTGGCAGGCGCTCGAGTACATCACGAGCCAGAACTTCGAACGGCGCGCACTGGATCTGTTTGATGTGGTGATGGTGGTTCCGGGAGCGATCGGGGCCTGGCGGACGCAGGCGGTGCGCGATGGCGGAGGCTACGCGGTCGATACGGTCGCCGAAGACGCCGACCTGACCATGAACCTGCTGGAGCAGGGCTACTCGGTCATCTATGAAGACCAGGCGCTCGCCTTCACCGAGGCGCCGGTGAACATGGACGGGCTGATGCGGCAGCGCTTCCGCTGGTCCTTCGGCATTCTGCAGGCGGTGTTCAAACACCGGGGCGCGATTGCGAAACATCGCGCCATGGGGCTGTTTGCGCTGCCCAATATCCTGATCTTCCAGATCCTCTTGCCGCTGGTCTCGCCATTCATTGACCTGGTGTTTGTTGCCGGGTGCGTACACTACGCGGTGGATAAGTACTTCCACCCGGAGACGGCTTCTACCGACAGCTTCTACAAGCTGCTGACGTTCTTCCTGGCCTTCCTGCTGATCGACTTCGTCGCGTCGGCGCTGGCGTTTGCGCTGGAACGCAAGCACCCCGCCAGCAAGGGCGATTACTGGCTGCTGTTCCACATCTGGATTCAGCGCTTCAGCTATCGGCAGGTGTTCTCGGTGGTGCTCTTCAAGACCATGAAGCGGGCTATCGATGGCAAGCCCTTCAACTGGGACAAGCTGGAACGCACGGCGCAGATGTCGAAAAGTACGGAGCAGCTGACGCAGTAACGTCGCGAAGGCGGCGACTACCTTCGGGCGTCCAGCCGGGCGAAAGCGATTGCCGGGTCGAGTTCAATCCTTGTGCCTGGGACCTTCAGCACGCCGCGGGTCCACTCGGTCGCGCCGTCACGGGTCGAGACCCAGACCTTCCGCTTCGCAGGATCGAAGACCCACACGTGACTGACGCCCATGGTGTGGAAGTCGCGCACGCGCTTAAGCATGGCAGTCAGACGGTCCTCGGGCGACAGCACTTCGATACAGAGCAGCGGCGGCTTCCTCGGAATGCGAATCACTTTGTCGCGTTGGTCGATGACGCACACATCGGGAATGCGAAAGCGTGTCGCCGAAGTCTGCACACGCAGTTCGGTCGATACAAATACCCCCCAGCGGTCTTCCTCCGCTCCGAACATTCGGTCCAGGATGCTCTGCAATCCCGCATGGTGCCACTCGCCCCAGTTCCTCGCCTCAATGACCCCGTCGACGTAATCCGCATCGGGCTCAAAGCTCGTGCGCAGATACTCCTCGACGCTCATCCGAACGGTCACCGCTGCCGTCGCCATGGATTCTCCTGGGTCCAGTATGCTACCTCGAATCGGATTAGACTAGAGGGATGGCATCTGCGACCCTCACTTCCCTTCCCCTCTTCGCCAATGAGCCGTTCCTTGATTTTTCCGATGCCGCCATCAAACGCCAGCAGATAGCTGCGCTCGAAGCGGTCGCAAGCGAATTGGGACGCGAGTATGACCTGGTGATCGGCGGCCGTCGCGTTCGCACGGAAGGCAAGATTCGCTCCGTGAACCCGGCGCGTCCGGCAGAGCTGGTGGGCGTACACCAGGCGGCCGGCCCGGAACATGCCGAACCGGCGATGGCCGCGGCCGAGGCCGCCTTCCCGGCATGGGCCGCGACGCCGCTGCAGACGCGCGTCGACTTCCTTCTCCGCGCCGCGTCGCTCATCCGCGAGCGCAAGTTCGCGTTCAACGCCTGGCTGGTCTACGAGGTCGGCAAGAACTGGGCAGAGGCGGACGCCGACACCGCAGAATGCATCGACTTCCTGGAGTTCTACGCACGCGAAGCGCTGAAGCTGGATGCCACCGCAACGCCCATCCAGCTACCCGGCGAGCGTAACCTGCTGCGCTACATTCCGCTCGGGGTGGGCGCGGTGATCCCGCCGTGGAACTTCCCGTTCGCAATTATGGCCGGCATGACGGCAGCGGCGATCGTGACCGGCAATACCGTTATCCTGAAGCCATCCGTGGACGCGCCCACGATTGCCGCGCATTTCTTCGCCGCTGCTGGAAGAGATCGGGTTGCCGGATGGCGTGGTCAACTTCTGCCCGGGCGAGGGCCCGGGGTTCGGCTCGGCCGTTGTGGCCCATCCGCACACACGCTTCATCGCATTTACGGGTTCAAAGAAGGTGGGGCTGGAGATTCACGAGATCGGCCGCCAAGACGCAGCCGGGCCAGCGCTTCATCAAGCGCACGATCCTGGAGATGGGCGGCAAGGACGCGATCATCGTCGCGGGCGATTGCGACGTGCGCGCGGCCGTGGATGGCGTTGTCGCGTCGGCGTTCGGCTTCAACGGACAGAAGTGCAGCGCGTGCTCGCGCGCCATCGTGGATGCGTCGATCTACGACGATTTCGTGGATGAGTTGCAGAGCCGCGTCGAGGCAATCCAGCAGGGCGATCCGGCGGCGAACTTCTACGCCGGACCGGTCATCAGCCCTGTCGCCATGAAGCGCGTCATGGATTACATCGAGATCGGCAAGACGCGAGGGACGGCTGCTGACGGGTGGCCACGCGATCGAGAAGGAAGGCGGATATTACATTGCGCCGACGGTGTTTGCGGATGTCGCGCCCGATGCCCGCATTGCGCAGGAAGAGATCTTTGGCCCGGTGCTCGCGGTCATTCCGTCGAAGAACTTCGACGAGGCGCTGGCGATTGCCAACTCGACCGAGTATGGCCTGACCGGCGCGCTTTATTCGAGCGATCGCGAGAAGCTCGACCGCGCGCGGGAAGAGTTCCACGTGGGCAATCTCTACTTCAACCGCAAGTGCACGGGCGCGATGGTGGGCGCGCATCCGTTCGGCGGCTTCAACATGAGCGGCACGGACTCCAAGGCGGGCGGCCCGGATTACCTGCTGCTGTTTACGCAGGCCAAGTCCATTGCGGAGAAGCTCGGGCATGCCAGCCCGGCCGTCGAACGGCAGGAGTCGGGGCCAGGACTTTGATGTAAGCTCCTCGCATGGAGAAGCATCCGTGACTTCGCTCCTGCAAAGCATCGTGGGTTGGTTTCGTAACGCGTTCCGAAGTCAGATTGACTTCAGCGAGCGCTTTGCCACGTTCGCGGGGATTCTGCTCTTCTTCATTACGATCGGCTTGTCGTCGTTCGCCCCGTTCTTCCAGGGTGTGCGGCTCTACAACTTCTTTCTGCTGTCATTGCTGGGCCTTGCCGGCGGACTGGCAGGATGGTTTCTGGGCATCCTTATCAGTCCGCTCGGTTCGCAGCGTCAGGGAGTCAAGCAGATTGCGACAGCCATCTCGGCCTTCTGGAGCGGCGTCATTGCAGCCAATCTCGACACCATTCGAGCGGCCATCCTGTCGAGAGCCAGTTGGTTTGGCACCCCAGTCGCCCGGGTCAGGCTACTGTACTGCGCCACCATCTTCCTGATGGCCCTGGCTGGCACTTTCAATTCACGGTTCGATGACTCGCAGATCGACGTCGAGGAAGTCCCGCTTCAGCGGAAGGCAGGTCGTCCACCCAACGATCCGTCCGCCGGACTAAGCTGATTTCTTCATCTGCAGCAGGTTGCCGGCTTTCTGTGCGGCCTCGGCGAGCAGGCGATGATGCAGGGTGAACAAGGCGAGTTCGAGGCGATCGCTGACGCCAGTCTTGTCGTAGATGCTGCGCAGGTAGTTCTTGATGACCTGCTCCTTGGTGCCGAGCTGGGTGGCGATGTCCTTGTTCTTGCAGCCCTGCACGATGAGCGCGACGATCTGCATCTCCTTGGGTGTCAGGCGATCGCGCACCTTGGCTCCAACGACGTCGGGCGCAGGCAGAATGCGGTGCGTGGCTTCGGCCTGGCAGCGCAGCCCACGGCCCACTCGGCGCACACAATCAAGCAGCGCCGGGCCGGTGATGCTGCGGCCCACCACGCCGCCGAGTTGGGCCGTGAGCTCGTCCGGTATCTCTTCGCCACGTTCCGCCACGAGGATGGCGAAGCTCTTCGCCTCGCGAAGCTCGGCAATCACTTCTGCCACGTCAAGTCCGAGCCCCGTTGAGAACATCACCACCGAGCCCGGGAAGCTGCGGACAGTGGGGATCAGGCGCGATCCGTCGTCGGTCTGCGCGATGATGCGCATGTCGTCTTCGAGTGCCAGGACACGTGCGGTTCCTGCCCGAAAGATCACCTGGTCGTCCGCCAGAATAATGCGATGCATAGGGTTTTACTCTCCTCGGCCGGACTCTTCGGTCCGTATACCCGTCATCGGCGGCCACTTCCGCCCTCGGCATCCCTGTCCTCAATTCGTACAGCGAATCCTGCTCCGGCTGCAAGGGGACTCGCCATCCCCCGTTGGTGGCATACATTTGATGCACCCATCGCCGGAGGTCCTCATCGAATAGGAGAGGCATCTGCAGCGGCGGATTAGACTAGCTCCATGGCCAAACCCATACTCCTCGCGGTAGACGACGACGTCAGCGTGCTAGAAGCCGTGGTGCAGGACCTGCGCCGCAACTACGGCCAGAAGTACCGCATCGTGCGCGCCGCCAGCGGGCAGGCAGCGCTCGATACCTGCCGCCAGCTGAAGGAACGCAACGAGACCATCGCGCTTTTCCTTTCCGACCAGCGCATGCCGGGCATGACCGGCGTCGACTTCCTGGAAGCCGCGATTCCGCTGTTTCCGGATGCCAAGCGAGTGCTGCTGACCGCTTACGCCGATACCGAGGCGGCGATTCGCGCCATCAACTCCGCGCGCATTCACTACTACCTGAACAAGCCGTGGGATCCGCCGGAGGAGAAGCTTTATCCCGTTCTGAACGACCTGCTGGCGGCCTGGAACGATGGCCATAAGCCGCCGTACGACGGTCTGCAGCTGGTAAGCGCGCGCTGGGGCGCCGGCGACCACGCGATCCGCAACTTCCTTTCGCGCAATCTCATTCCCTACAAGTGGCTTGACCCGGAGAAAAACCCGGAGTGCCTGCAACTGCTGTGTGACAAGCACATCGACGATGGCAAGCTGCCCGTGGTGTTGTTCCCTGACGGCTCTGCGCTGGTGCAGCCGAGCATTACGGAGCTCGCGTCGAAGATGCCAGGCATGCGGACACAGGCCAAGCAGGAGCACTACGACGTGGTGGTCGTGGGCGCCGGCCCGGCGGGGCTGGCCGCGGCGGTGTACGGCGCATCCGAAGGCCTGCACACGCTGATCATCGACTCATTCGCTCCGGGCGGGCAGGCAGGTTCCTCCTCGAAGATTGAAAATTACCTTGGCTTTTCGAACGGCATCAGCGGCGAAGAGCTGGCCAAGCAGGCCTACATCCAGGCGCGACGCCTGGGGGCGGAGTTCCTGACGCAGCGCGTCTGCTCCATCTCCTCGGAGAACGGCTACCACATCATCAAGCTGGCCGACGGGCGCGAGGTCTCCTGCCGGGTGTGCATCCTGGCAACCGGCGTCGACTACCTGCGGCTCGATATCCCGGGCGAAGAACGCTTTTCCGGCGCGGGCCTGTTCTATGGCGCTGCGTTGACCGAAGCCGCTTCCTGCGCCGAGCAGGAGGTATACATCGTGGGCGGCGCGAACTCGGCCGGCCAGGCGGCGATGTACTTCTCGCGTTCGGCCTCGCATGTGCGCATGCTGGTACGTGGGGAATCGCTGGAGCGCAGCATGTCGCGCTACCTGATCGATCAGATCGCGGGCACGGCGAACATCAGCGTGGAGACTCGCACGCAGATCAAGGCGCTTGAGGGCGACGGCCACCTGGACACGATCGTGCTCGAGACGCCGGGCGGAACCGAGCGGCGGCCGGCCACCTCTGTCTTCGTCTTTATCGGCGCGGCGCCCAAGACGCATTGGCTCCCGGAGGCGATCACGCGCGATGCGAAAGGCTTTGTCCTGGCCGGGCCGGACCTCAAGATGCACCCCGACAAGCCCTGGAAGCTCGACCGCGACCCGTACCTGCTGGAGACGACTGTGCCCGGCATCTTTGTCGCCGGCGATGTACGATTCGGTTCGGTGAAGCGGTGCGCCTCCGCGGTGGGCGAGGGCTCGATTGCCATCCAGTTCGTCCACCAGTACCTAGCAACGCTTTGAACTCTCAGCGTCCAAACCCATGAAGACAATCTCCGAACAACCCGAAACGATTCAGTCCGGCAGCGGACCGCTGAGCGCAGAAGCCCTGGTGAGCCTGCGCAAGGTGTCTATCCTTTCCACCCTGGATGACCGCAGCATTCATTGTCTGGACGGGGCGACGGAGCTGTGGCTGGAGCCTGATCATCTGCTGGTGGAGCAAGGTACGTTTACGCGCGAGTTCTGGATCCTGCTCGAGGGCTCGCTGCGCTTTGCGTACAAGACTCCGGAAGGCAACCACTCCGTCGCGTTTGTGATGGATTCGGGTTCGTCGTTCGGCGAGGTGCCGCTGCTGGCTGGACTGCCGGCGCCGGCGGACATCCGCGCGGCCGGGCGCTGCCATCTGCTGCAGCTCGATGAGGAGCAGTTCTGGAACCTGATGACCGCATGCCCGGGCGTGCGCAAGGCGATTCTGGGCAATATGGCGATGCGCCTTGCCAAGACGCAGCAGGCGACGTTCCAGCAGGAAAAGATGGCCGCGCTGGGAACGCTTGCGGCCGGTCTGATGCACGAGTTGAACAACCCGGGCACCGCCGCGCGGCGCGCCTCCGTGCAACTGCGCGAGAACCTCTTGCGCATGCACCGGCTGACCGCGAAGTGGGCCCGCACGCACCTGAGCGAAGAGCAGAAGCAATGCATGTTCGACCTGCAGGAGTATGCGCTCTCTGCAAAGCCGGTCGTCGGCATGAGCTCGCTCGACCAGTCCGACGCCGAAGAGAAGCTGGCCGAGTGGATGGAGGCAGCCGAGATCGAAGACGCGTGGCGGCTGGCGCCGACGCTGGTCTCGATCGGTATCGACGCCGAACACCTGGACTGCGCGCGCCACACCTTCGCAGGCGAGACGTTCTCCGACGCCATCAACTGGCTGGAAGCCCTGGTCTCCAGCATGCAACTGGTTGGCACAATTGAGGAAAGCATTGGCCGCGTGACCGAACTCGTCGCCGCGGTGAAGAGCTATGCGTACGAGGGCCGCGGTCAGAAGCAGTCCGTGGACATCAACCGCAGCATCCACGCGACGCTGATCATCGTCGGGCATAAACTGCGCGAGAAGCAGATTACCGTCGTCAAGGAGCTCGCACCCGACCTGCCGCTGCTGCACACAGATTGCCAGGGCATCAACCAGGTGTGGACGAACCTGCTGGACAATGCCATCGATGCAGCGCCGCAGGGCGGACGAGTGGGCATCAAGACCTGGGCGGAGCAGAACGGCGACCACACCGACCTTTGCATCCTGGTGAGCGATAACGGCTCCGGCATCCCGCTCGAATCGCAGCCGCGCATTTTCGATACCTTCTACACGACCAAGCCGGCGGGCGTGGGCACCGGGCTGGGACTCGGCATCGTGCACCGCATCATCGAGCAGTTCGGCGGCACCGTGCGCTTCACCTCGATGCCGGGTGATACGGAATTTGTCGTGCGCCTTCCGAACCACTCCGCCTGAGTTCTGAGCCAGGCTGTCATCCTTCGCCGCAGGCGGAGGATCTGCTTGCCGCTTCTCCGCTATGATGGCACTCAGGAGAACGCCCCATGCCGCTGACGCCCTTCCACATCGCCTTCCCTGTCGACGATCTCGCCGCCGCACGCAAATTTTATGGCGGGACGCTCGGCTGCCCGGAAGGCCGCTCCTCGGACCAGTGGATCGACTTCGACTTCTTCGGCCACCAGATCGTCGCCCACCTGAAGCCTGGAGTTCCACGCGAGGCGCCCAGCGATGTGGATGGGCACGCGGTGCCGATCCCGCACTTCGGCTGCGTGCTCACCATGGACACCTGGGAAGCGCTCGCCGAGCGTCTGAAGGCCGCCGGCATCAAATTCGAGATCGAGCCATATATTCGCTTCAAAGGCCAGGTCGGCGAGCAGGCGACGATGTTCTTTTACGATCCCGCCGGCAATGCGCTGGAGTTCAAGGCGTTCGCCGATATGAGCCAGATCTTCGCGAAGTAAGGGCTAGGCGCGGCCGGCGAACTCGCCCGTTTCGGTGGTGACCTTTACCTTTTCCCCGGTTTTGATGAAGAGCGGCACCTTGATTTCGAGGCCCGTCTCTAGTTTGGCGGACTTGGTGACGCTGCCGCTCGAGGAATCGCCCTTGACTCCGGGCTCGGTATATTCGACGTCCAGATCGACGAAGATGGGCAGTTGCAGGCCGATCGGGTTGCCGTTGAATTTGTGAATCTGGATGATGGCCCCCTCGATCAGGTAGTCGAGTGCGTCGCCCATCATATCGCCGGTGAGCGTGAGAGTCTCGAAGCTCTCCTGGTCGAGGAAGTGCGAGCCTTCGCCGTCGCTATAGAGGTAGGACGCGGGCACGAGGACGAGATCGGGTTCCTTGAACTTGTCGTTGGCCTTGAAGGTCTTTTCGAAGACAGCGCTGGTCAGCAGGTTGCGCATCTTCAGCCGCACCAGCGTCTGGCCGCCGCGGGCGGTGGGGGAACTTATGTCCGAGTCGAGACAGGCGTAGGGAACATTCTCAAGCTCGAACACCATCTTGCGTTTTACGTTGATCGCTTCAATCAGAGCAGCCATGGAACCCTCAGCCTCAAGTATAAAGGGGGGATGCCCGACGCACTGGACCAGTTCACCAAAGTCTCCGCCGCTGTAGCCCACATCCGCACACAAACTTCCGTCACGCCGCGCATCGGCATCATCCTGGGTTCGGGGCTGGGCGGTTTCGGCAAGGAAGTTGCGTCGTCGGTCACCTTGCCATACGCCTCGATTCCGCACTTTCCGAGATCAACCGTGGAAGGCCACTCCGGCAACCTGATCCTCGGCGAGATCGCCGGCGTGCCCGTCGCGGTCATGCAGGGCCGCGTGCATGCCTACGAGGGCTATGCGATGGATGCGGTCACCTTTCCGACGCGCGTGCTGGGGCTGCTGGGCGCGCGGAAGCTGATCGTGACCAACGCTGCAGGCGGCATCAACCCGGCGTACGGGCCGGGCTCGCTGGTCGTGATCTCCGACCACATCAACCTGACCGGAACCAATGCGGCGCTCGGTCGCAACGAGCCGCGCTTCGGGCTGACGCCACGCTCCGGCCAGCGGTTCTTCGACATGTCGTCCGCGTACAGCAGCGATCTGCGGATGATTGCGCATGCAACCGCACGCAACCTGGGCTACGAGCTGCCGGAGGGCGTCTACCTGGCCGTACTGGGGCCTTCGTTTGAAACCCCAGCCGAGATTCGAGCCTTCCGCATCCTGGGCGCCGATATGGTCGGGCATGTCGACCGTGCATGAGGTGATCGTCGGCGCGGCACATGGGCCTGGAGGTGCTGGGCTTGTCGCTGGTCACCAACTCGGCGGCAGGCGTAACGTCGGAGATCATCGACCACGAGGATGTGATGGACATCGGGCGTCAGGTGGAAGGGCGCTTCAGCGCATTGCTCACGGCCATTATCCCGAAGATGTAGGCATCACCCGTGCAACTTCGTATCACTGTTGTTAGTGTTCCATTCCTCAAGGATTACCTATGTTCAAGATTGGCTGGTTGTCTGGAAAGACCGACTCCGACAAAGGATTTTCGGTCACTTTCACGTCGAGGACGACGCTCCTATATGAGGTGGACGGAAAGGTCATGACCGTGTCCACTGAAGGGGATGGGCGGGACATCGATGTGTTCCACAGCTCAATGCGATTCTGGTCGAATGACCCTTCCGCAATCGACAGTGAAACCGACAAGCGCAACGTCGACAACATTACACGTGCCTTGGAGTCGCGAGGATTCCGCGTCCGGATCGTCACTTGAAGACAGGTTGTGTGTCCCGCGTTGCGCATTTTGCATTGGAGCCGTTACGCGTTGATCGATAGGGCGTTGCTTACTCCCGATTGTTGACGTCTTCGTTGGCGGTATTGGCGGGCACGCCGCGGGGGTCGGGTTTGACCGTGACGGGCTGGGTGTAGGTCTGGCCATCGACCGTCATCCGGATGGTGTAGTCCCCGGGTTGCAGCGCGTTCGAAGCGCCGCGTCCGCCACCACCTCCACTGCCGGCGGGACGGGCGGCACGCGTTGGGGGCGGGGCCGAGCCGGCAGGCGGCGTGCAGGCGTCCTTGGCCGCCGGAGCCGCCGGCCCGCGGCGTCCGCCACCGAATCCACCAACCACTGCGGGGGCGAGCGCGAAGCGGTGCATGCCGGCCGTCGCGGCGGGAGGCTGCGTGGGCTGCTGCCAGATGGCCTGCACGTTGATCGCTTCGGTATCGACCGGCTTGACCGGCGTGTCGCTGGCCGCGCAGGCTCGCACGCTCCCGCGCGTATCCAGAATCTCCAGCTTCAGCGGCGCCGCCGCTGCGGACTTCAGCCAGTAGTAGGCCATCACGCCCGGCGGGCGGGTTCAGCTCCTGCGGCTCCTCGTGCGGCAGCGGCGTGCCGTTCTGGCCGCCTTCGTGGATGGCCAGGGTCTCGCCGGGCTTGAAGAGGTAGGCGTTGCGGCCGCGATCTCCGTACCCTTGCTCGCGAGTTCGCGCAGCGCGGTCATCTGATCCATGACCCAGAAGCCGCGGCCGTGCGTGGCGATGGCGAGATCGTCGCCATGCACGACGATGTCGCGCACGGAGGTGACGGGCATGTTGTTCTGCAGCGGCTGCCAGTGTCGCCGTCGTTGAACGAGACGTAGACGCGCAGCTCGGTCGCCGCATAGAGCAGGCCCTTCACCTTCGGGTCTTCCTTGACGGAGTTGACATAGGCGCCCTCGGGGATGCCGGCGACGACGTTCTGTCCAGGTCTTGCCGCCATCGTGCGTGCGGTAGATGTAGGGCTTCATGTCGGCGAGGCGATGGCGATCGACCGACGCGTAGGCAGTGCCGACGTCGAAGTGGCCGGCCTCGATCTGCGAGACCTTGCTCCAGGCCGTCATCGCGGGCGGCGTCACGTCGTTCCAGTGCTTGCCGTCGTCGCTGGTGTACGTAGATCAGGCCGTCGTCGGTGCCGACCCAGACGGTGGTCGCGCTGAGCGGCGACGGCGCAATGGTGTACACGACGCCGAAGCGGTCGGTCATCGGCTGGTCGATATCCTTCGCCGTGACGGGATCGAGTCCCTTGGGAAGCTCCGGATTCACGCGCGCCAGATCGGGGCTGATCTTCTCCCAGGTCTTGCCGCGATCGCGCGTGCGGAAGACGAACTGGTTCGCGTAGTAGAGCGCTTCGTCGGCCTGCGAGAAGACCTGCGGCAGAGTCCACGTCTTGCGGTTCGGATCGTCCGGATCGGGCGGCGGGCAGCTGGCCGCCGAGCGAGACGGCGATGTTCAGCGCCTGATCGCAGCGCCGGCGCCGCCGCCGTAGAGGATGTTGCCGTCCTTCGGATCGGGCAGCGACGGTGTTGCTTTCGCCGGCCAGGCAGGTCGGCTCCCAGTTGCGGAAGCGAGAGCGTGCCCATGCGCGACCAGGTGCTGACGCCGACGCCGCCGGAATCCTGCTGCGCGCCGTAGAGCCAGTAGGGGAAGCGATTGTCGGCGGCGACGTGGTAGATCTCGCGCGGTGGGCTGGTTGTACCAGGTGCTCCAGGTCTTCGCGCCATCCACGCGAGACGACGGTGCCCTGATCGCTCGACAGCACCATGCGATTGCCGTCCTTGGGATTGATCCAGAGCTGGTGATAGTCGTCGCCGCCGGGCGCGCCCTTGACCGGAACCCAGGTCTTGCCGGCGTCGGTGGTCATGTAGGTTGCGGTGTTGATGTCGTAGGCGCGGTCGGGATTGGTGGGATCGACGGCGATCTGCCCGAAGTACCAGCCGCGTCCCCAGAGGCGCTGTCTCGGTGTTCACCAGCTGCCAGGTCGCGCCGGCATCGTCGGAGAGTAGACGCCGCCCGGTGCTTCGGCGCGGCCGTGCGCCGGCGCGCCGCCGGCCGCCGGGACGCGCGGTGCGATGGCGGCGCCCAGTGTCGTCCACCACCGCCCACAGGCGCTTCGGATTGCTGGGCGCGACGGCGATGCCGATCTTGCCGACGAAGTCATCCGTCGGGCAGACCGCCGGCGAGCTGCTTCCAGGTGTCGCCGCCGTCGGTGGACTTGTACAGGCCGCCGCCGGGCATGTTGGAGGGCGCGTAGACCGACCATGGCGGACGGCGCGTGGCCCACAGCGAGGCGTAGAGAATCTTCGGGTTCTTCGGATCGATGCGCCAGGTCGATCGCGCCGACGTTGTTCGGATCTTCGGCGCTTGAACAGGATCTTCTTCCAGGTGCGCGCCGCCATCGGTCGAGCGATAGAGGCCGCGGTCGGGGTTGGCCTCGTACACATGGCCCAGCGCGGCGACGTAGACGCGATTCGGATTGGTCTGGATCGACGACGATCTTGCCGATCTGCAGCGTGTCTTCGAGGCCGATGTGCGTCCACGTCTTGCCCGCGTCGGTGGACTTGAACATGCCGATGCCGTAGGAGTGCTGGCTGCGGATGTCCGGCTCGCCCGTGCCCACGTAGACGACGTTGGCGTTCGACGGCGCCACGGCAATGGCGCCGATGGAGCCGATCGGGATGCCTTCATCGGAGATCGGGAACCAGGTGCGGCCGGCGTTCTCGGTCTTCCAGACGCCGCCGCCGACCGAGCCCATGTAGAAGGTGTCGGGCTGGCTGGCGTTTCCGGCGACGCCGTAGGTGCGGCCGCCGCGCATGGGGCCGACGTCGCGCCAGTGCAGACCGCCCAGCATGTTCGCCGGGTACTGCGCGTGCGCCCCGCCCGCGAGTGCTGAAAGCGCGAACAGCAGGAAAAAAAACGACGAGAGAGCGACAGAGCCGCGGCGTGCGTGCATGCGAGGGTTCTCCTGCGTGGGGTTGATAGCTATTCTACGTTTGAGCGCGTGTTTCGCCGCAGAAAAGTACACGATTGCGCCGCTAAAATGCGACGAGCCGAGCGGTGAACTGAATCTCGCGCGGGCCGCCAATGCGCGTGCTGTCGGGCGCGAACAGGGGTTGGCCCGCACTGGGGACGGGGAAGGTTGCTGTTCCGAAGAGGCTTACGCTCTCGGGACCGAAGTTGCGATTGCCCGCGCCGCCCAGGTTGAAGACATCCATGAACAGGTCGAGGTGATGCCCTGTGCCTTTCAAGGTGAAGTCCTTTACGACGCGCAGATCAAGATCAGTAAGCGCGGGCTGGCGCACGGAGTTGCGTGTGGCCGCGACGCCGTTCACCAGCGCGCGATCGTTCCAGTCGTTCGCGTCATGCTGTGTATCGAATCCGATGATGGGCGTATACGGACGGCCCGAGCGCAGCGCGAGCAGCGGGTTGAGCTTGAGGCCATAGGGCAGATTGAAGATGGCGCTGACATTCAGCACGTGCCGCACATCCAGCGCCGAGTAGCCGCGCTCCGCCTGCAGATTGTACGGATTGAGCGCGGAGTCGATCCCGTAGGGACCGATGTTGGAATCGTCATCGTGCGTCTGAGACAACGTGTAGTTCACGTTCAGGCTGGAGCGCCGCCCGATCTGGTTGGTTGAGCCGAGCAGAAGCGCCGCATAGCTTGCGTGTGCATCGGATTCTTCGGTCAGCACACGGCCAACGAGTGGGATTCGGGCGCACCGCCGGAAAGACCGGCAGCCCAGCAGCATTCGTCACCGGCGGAAAGAGATTCGTGTCGAGACGGCGCTCCAGCTGCCAGGTCTCGCTGCGCAGCACGCCGGCGGAGACGCTGTAGCCCGAGTGGAGTTCCTGCTCCACACTCGCAGCCGATTGCAGCGAGCGCGGATTGTGAAATTGCGGCGCAATGCCGAAGGTAAGCGCATGCGCAACTGTTAGCGCGGGAGGCGCAGAGAACGCCGACAGGGTTTGCCCGGCGAGCAACGC
This sequence comes from uncultured Gammaproteobacteria bacterium, assembly GCA_963744015.1. Taxonomy (GTDB): domain Bacteria; phylum Acidobacteriota; class Terriglobia; order Terriglobales; family Acidobacteriaceae; genus Edaphobacter. The sequence goes on along the minus strand of CAVUSA010000003.1, from coordinate 1,627,734 downwards.
AATCTGTCCGTCGAAGTAGCTGTCCGCGGTGATCGTCCGTGCACCGGAATCGGCATACAGGCGATGGAAGATGGTCGCCGGGGTGGGCGCATCGTAGAGTCCGCTGGAGACACGCACGGTCGTGTGGGCGAACGGCGAGTAGGCAATTCCGAGTCGCGGCTGCACTTGCCGCAGGTCGTCCGGAACGGGCGTGAGTTGCGGGTTGAACTGCGCGTCCCAGCGGAGGCCGGCCGTCAAGGTGACCTGACGGCCCAGCGGAATCCTGCCCTGCGCGAACACTCCCAGCATGCGCACCGACCCTTGATAGCGCGTGTCGCCGACAACGAAGGTCTGCTGGAATCTGCGCAGTTGCAGGGACTGGTAGGCCGCGAGGGAGTTGAAGTCGAAGCGGCCGTTCCCGTTCGCTTCCTGCTGCTCGTAAGCGGGGTCGTCCTCGAAATGCATGCCGGTAACGAAGGACGCTCGTCCGCGCACAAAGGTCAGGGTATCGCCGGCCTGCATCTGTTGCGCGGTGTACAGCCGGCGGCCAAGTGCGTCACCGCCCAGCACGCCGAAGCCGTTGATCTGGATCTCCGGCGCGCTCGAGTTCGGGGTCAGGTTGCGGTGATCGCCGGAGTAGGCGAGCAAGGCCTGGTTGACGATGCGCTGACCAAACAGCGTCGTGAGCCCAAGCTTGCTCCATAGGCTCTGGCCCGAGAGATGATCGGCGTGCGATTGGCTGGCCAGCGAGCGCGACGATGCATCGGGATTGGTGTTCGATCCGCTGACCCGATTTCCGCCGAGTTCCAGGTTGAACGTGTTGGCCGCGTTGGCGGTGGCGTCCCCGCGGAACCAAAGGGCGGTGGGCGTGCTGCGGCGGACGACCTGGCCCTGGAGCGCTGCCACCGAAGCAACGGGTGGACTCGCGCCTGGAGCCTGCGGCGCGAACTCCGTCGCAAAAGGGGTCTGCAGCAGGTCCTGCTCAAAGCCCGCGTAGTAGAAGATCCTGTCCTTCTTCACCGCATCGCCAAAGGAGAAGCCAAACGTGTTCTGCCGATTGTCCAGCTTGTTCCCGAAGGCATCCGCACTGGTCGCCCAAGTGGGACGCACGGTGTAGAAGGCCTCTGCACGCAGCTTGTTTGAGCCTTCTTTCGTGGCCACGTTGATGAGGCCGGCATTGGTGCCCGCAACCTCTGTCGTGACACCTGAACGCACGACCTGGAACTCGCGCACCACGGTCTGCGGCAACAGGAACCCGCCGTCGGAGGCGCCGCGCACTCCGCCATGCAACGGGTCGTTGAAGCCGGCACCATCGACCTGCGTGATGACGGCGGACGCACGCTGTCCCGCGATGATCAGTCCGTTGCCCGACGCGTCCTCTACCGCACCGCCCGCAAGCTCTGTGAACTGCCGCACATCACGATCGCGGTTGGGGAGGTAGGTCACCGTGTTGCCGGTCATGAAGCTGCTCGACGAAGCTTCTTCCCGGTTCACCGGCGGCACGAGCGTATTGCCTTCGCTGGTGGGTCCGCGCGCGGTGACGGTCGTCTTGTCGCGTACCGCTGGAATCGCAAGCGCCAGGTCGACGCGAACGGTGCTGCCGAGACCAAGTGTGACCCGCACAGCGCGCGCCGTCTTGAGTCCTGCCAGCCGTGCCTCGACCGTGTACGCTCCCGGTGGAAGTCCGGCGGCCAGGTAGTGTCCGCTGCCATCGGCGACCACGCCGCGGCGCAGATTCAAGTCGGTGTTTACGAGGGTGACCTCAGCGTTTGCGACTGGCCGGTGCTGAGGGTCCAGGACCTGTCCCCCGATAGACGCGGTGTTCGTCTGCGCGCTCAACACGGAGCAACACAGCAGCAAGAGCATCCAGCAGACTCGCTGCATCAGAACGAGACCTTGGCGGAGAACTGCAAGGTGCGCGCCGGAAGCTGTGCCGTCACCCCGAAGCTAGGCGTTCCCAGCGTTGGCGAAACGGGGTTCGTGGCCGTGATCACTGTATTGCCGTAGGTGCCGATGAACGACACGAAGTTGGGATGATTGGTCACGTTGAAGGCTTCCGCGCGGAGATCGATTCTGACGCGCTCGCGGATGGAAACTCCTTGCTGACGAAAGGATCGAAATAGTAGACCGGCGTCCCGCGTCCGGTATTCCGGCCCACCACCGCGCCATTGATCACCGGACGATCCGTGGTCGCACCCGTGTCGCCGCTGTTGGTCGCACCGGTCGTCAGGTTGTAAGGCAAGCCTCCAGCCGCCGAGAGACGATGCCGCCGACGTGAATCCTGAGCGGAGCCACATAGAACCCGCTCAGCACCAGCCGATGGCGCTGGTCGTAGAGCGCATTGCCGTACTCCGCCTGGCCCGTCTGCAGCGGATCGTTCGGGTTCTGGCTGGTCGCATCGGGGTCGACATTGTCAGTGGTGTGCGACCAGGTATAGCTCGCCAACATCTCGTAACGGCCGCTGAAGCTATGGTGCAGATTCAAGTCCAGCGCGTTGTAGTGCAGGTAGCCGTCGTTCACGTCCGACTGAATGACGCTGTAAGGCGGAGTGACACCCGCATTCTTGCTGGGATCGCAGGTCGTACCCTTCTGGGCATAGAAGTCGATCCAGTAGGGCCGTGTGCAATTGGCTTGCGTCGCGGTGCGTGCCTGCCCCTGAGCCGTTCGAACGAAGGATGAGGGCGCATCCACATCCAGTGGCCGAACGTTCCGCAGCTGGTGCGTCCCAACATAGTCCAGGCTCAGCACCCACTTCGCGCCCAACTGCTGCTCCATGCTGCTGTGTACTGCTGCGAGTATGGATTGAGCAGCTTGGCGGGATAGCCCACCAGGGTGGAAGTTGGGAAGAACTGGTTGTAATAGGAGGCCAGACCCGGCCGCAGATACAGACTGCGCAGGGGAATCGCTCCGGCGGTGGGAAACGCCGGCAGGGGCAGCCGCCGATGCTGGTTGGGAAACCGGCCTGCGCCGGCGTTGCGGTGTACGTGAACACGCCCGTCGGCCCTGTCAGCGCGTAGTTCGCTTCCTGGTTGTCCACGATCTGCGAATAGTAGATGCCAAATCCGCCACGCACCACGGTCTGGCCCCTTCCGACGGCGTCGTAAGCGAAGCCCGACGCGCGGCGCGAAGTTCAGCGTGGCATCGGTAAATGTCTGCCGCTCATAACGCAGGCCGGCGTTCACCGTCAGCTTCGGTGCTGGCCCGGTAATCGTCCTGCGCGAACAGCGACCAGATTGCATCGTTACCGTGTAAGCCGCATTGCCGAAGCTCTGCTGATAGTTGGCGACGTTGGCCAGATTGCTGATATGCCGCGTCTCTCGCAATATGCCGTCGATCTGCGCTGCGGTCGGCGCCGGTGTGCCGCCTGGGCCGGCGCAGTTGTTGTAGGTGAACTTGCCCAGGTAGACCGGCCCGCCGAACTCCTTGCTGTTGCCGCCGGTGTGCGCAATGTTGGCATCGCCGCCGAAGTTGATCTGGTGCTCGTCCCCAGGTGGCCGTCAGCGTGTCGCCGAAGCCATACTGCCGGTTCATCAGCAGCGCGTTCTGCGACGTGCCCGTCGTAAAGGTGGCCAGGCCGCTGTAATCGCCACCACGAACTGCGTGCCGTACACCACCGGATCGAACTCCGTGATCGGCGACGCCAGTTGGAACTGCAGCGCGAGCATTGTTCAGCAGGTGCGGCCCCAGCACGTACGTGTCGCCCAGCTCACGCGTATACGTGCGGCGATGGAACGTGCGCGCCACAGTCGGCAGCGTCGCCCCGCCGACGATCCCGTTGGGATTGGTGTCGAAGTAGGCGTCCGCATTGAACTTGGCAGAAGCCGTTGTGCTTCTCGCTGAACTGGTGATCCAGCCGCGCGAGCCCCATCCAGTCGTGATAGACGCCCTTGAAGACCACCGGCGGATCGATCGCCGAGGTTACCGGCGACGCCTTGTCTTCATCGCTGTGCTCGCCCGCGACAAAGAACCGTGTCTTCGGCGCGAACTTAACAGGCCCGCCGAACGCGAAGCCCTCCTGCATCAGCCGGTCGCTGGTGATCTCGATTGCCGCTGGTAGCGTTGGCCGCGGTGTAGCCAGAGAGCGCTGCCTCCGGTCCGTGGGACGCCAGTTCCCATAGAAGTTGCCGTGAATGCGTTCGCCGCCGCTCCTGGTATTGATGTTCACCACGCTGCCCGTGCTGGCGCCATACTCCGCCGAGAAGGCGTTGGTCAGCACCGTCATCTCCTGCACGGCGTCTCGGGAATGTTCGTGAAAATGGTCTGCCGCCCCCAGCTATCGTTGCCCGAGGCGCCATCCACTTCGAACCACGTCTGGCGCCGGCCCGCGCCATTGGTGGTGAAGAGGTTCTGGTCCATAAAGATGTCGCCCTGGTTGATCGCCGGGCGGTTGGCCGCGCTCAACAGCGGCGAGATAGGTGATGCGCTTGTTGGGCAGCGGCGTCTCTCTCGATCTGCTCGGCATCCAGGTGAACGCCCAGCTGCGGCTGATCGATTCGCACATCACCGGCAGCGCCCTCAACCGTGACCACACTCTTGCCGCCGGCAACCTGGAGCTGCAGCGATATCTCCGCCGAGCTTCCGCCCGCAAGCGAAACCGAGGAAGCCGCCGCTGACGCAAATCCCGCCTTCGCGGCTGAAATCCGGTATGCGCCGCCGACCGGCAGCCCCACAAATGAGAAACGTCCCTGCCCGTCGGACGAGGCATGGCGCTCCAACCCGGTCTGCAGGTTGGTCGCCACCACCTCCGCGCCAGGGATCATGGCGTGCGTGGCGTCAAAGACCCTGCCCGACAGCGTTGCCGTGTCGGGGGTCTGTCCTCCGGCCGCAGGAAGAAAACAGATCCATGCGGCAGCCGTCAGGAATGTCCGTGCCATGCGGTCCTCCATTGAGACGCGTGCGTGATATCTACAATCTGGCGCTCGAGACCTACTCCTCGTCGCCCAGCTCAATCTGGTCTTCCACGTCGTGATCGATGATGTGCGTGTCCAGCGAAAGCAACGGCAAGCCCCTTCTTGACGCGCTGCTCGTTCAGCGCCTTCACGTCGGTCGCCTTCAGCGTGTTCCACTGGTCGATCAGATCGTCCATCGGCTTCCTCATCGCCTCGTAGGCCTCCGCCTGCGCCGTCGTCGGAGCCACATCGGCAGACTGCACGGTGTGCTCCATGCGCGCCAGCTGCAGCCGCAACGCGGTCAGATTGGCGGGTCCTCCCGGACCTCCGCGTCCGCCGCCCCCGCCGCCGCGGCCGCCTTCGCCACGCCCCCGGCAATCTTCGTCAGCTTCGATTCGAGCGAGTCCGGCGCTGCCTCTGCGGGTGTCGAAGGCGTACCTTTGGCCGCGAGCTGCTCGCGCAGCACTGTGATCTCATGCAGCGCGGCCGTAGCCCGCATGGCATCGTCGTAGATCGCCTTTGAGAGCTGGAACTGCGCCTCCAGGTCGGCCATCGGCGTCTTCACGCGCGGATCCATCACCACCTTGAACGGCTGCGTCAGCGTCTTGCCGCCAGCGATCAGCCGCACCGTGTAAGCTGCCCGGCAGCACAAACGGCGAGGAAGCCACCGCGGGCGTATCGTGCGGCACAGCCTCATCCGCCGAAGGCCCGGTGGACATGCCCGGAACCGCGGGATAGCGCAGGTCCCACAGGAAGCGATGATGCCCTTCGCTGGTCAGGATCACGCGCGGCTTCCGCGCCCAGTAGCGTCGGGGTCGGGATAGCGCGGATCAAGCGGCGGAACCGGATCGTCGCTGCGGACACGCGTGACCAGCTGCCCCTTGCTGTCGACGATCTCGAGCGTCAGCACGCCGGTGAACTTCGGCCCGACATAGTAGTCGAACATCGCGCCATCGGGCGGATTCTCGCCGGTCGCCATATCCGGCGGCCAGGGCGTCGGCGGATTCATATCGCCGCGAATGCGCATCGCGGTCTGCGGCGTGTAGAGATGCACCGGCTCGGCTCGCCAATCTTCGCCGCAATCTGCCGCAGCGGCGTCACGTTGTCCAGGATCAGGAAGCCGCGGCCATGCGTGCCGGCAATCAGGTCATCGTCCTTGACCTGCAGATCGCGAACGGAGCTGGCCGGCATGTTCAGCCGCAGCGACTGCCAGTGATCGCCGTCGTCGAACGAGACATACACCTGCGTCTCGGTGCCGGCGTAGAGCAGGCCCTTGCGCTTCGGGTCTTCGCGGATGGTGCTGGTCGCGGCGCCGTCAGGAATGCCGTTGTTGATCTCGGTCCAGGTCTTGCCGCCATCGTGCGTGCGGAAGAGATGCGGACGCATGTCGTCCAGCCGCAGCGTGTTCACCGCCGCATAAGCGGTCTTCACATCGAAGTGCCCGGCGTCCATGTTGAAGACCTTCCAGAAGGGCTTCAGCGCCGGCGGCGTGACGTTGTCCCAGTGCGCGCCGCCGTCGGCGGTCGTCCAGATGAGGCCGTCGTCGGTGCCGGCCCAGATGCCGATTGACATCGAGCGGCGAAAGGCCGAGCGCATAGATGACGCCGCGCCGCGTGGCCTTGGCGGTCGGCGATGTCCTTGTAGTCGCTCAACGACGGGCGGAAGCTCCCAGGTCTCGCGGCTCAGGTCGGGGCTGACCTGCTTCCAGTTCTTGCCGCCGTCCTTGGTGAGCCACAGCGTGTTGGTCGCGAAGTAAAGGCTGTGCGGATCGACCGGCGAGAACTGCAGCGGCTGCGTGCGCAGCGCGCGATAGCCGCGCGGGCGGCGCGACGTTCTGGATCTGCCCGGTGCGGCGGTCGTAGCGCGTTACCTTGCCGCCGTAGACGATGTCGGGATCGAGCGGATCGGGTGCGGCGTAGCCGTACTCCTCGATGCCGACGGGGTGCCAGTCGTGGAACGTGATGCGGCCATCGTTCGCTGCGGCTGGCGACGCAGGCGCGAGCCGCTATCCTGCTGGCCGCCGCAGACGCGGTAGGGAAACGCGTTGTCGGTGGTGACGTGATACATCGCGGCGGTCGGCTGGTTGTACCACTCGGTCCAGGTCTGGCCGCGCGTTCTGCGAGATGATGACGCCCTGATCGCTGGCGAGCGCGATGATGTCGGTGTTGTTCGGGTTGATCCAGACGTTCTGGTAGTCGTCGCCGCCGGGCGCGCCGCGCAGGCCGGTCCAGGTCTTGCCCGCATCGGTCGACTTCCAGGTCACGACGCGTCGCGACGTACACCGTGTCGGGATCTTTGGGATCGACCTTCGGCACCGGCACGTCGCCGCCGCCGATGCGGGCCTCGGGACGCGTGTCGTCGACCGGCGCATGCACCCAGTTCTCGCCGCCATCGTCGGAGCGCATCAGACTCCACGCGGCCGCGCACGGTTGCGACCTCGGCGTAGATGCGCTTCGAGTCGCTGGGCGCGATCGGCCATCTGCACCTGCAGAATGTCGTCCGGCAGGCCATGCCCGGTCAGCTTGGTCAAGGTCTCGCCGCCGTCGGTGGACTCGATAGAACCCGCCCTCGGCGCCGATGAACGAGCCGTTCTCCCAGGGAGCCTCCTGCCGCTGCCACATGCCGGCGTAGACGATGTTGGGATTGCTGCGGATCGATCTGCACCTCGGACGCGCCGGTGCGGTCGTTGGTGTAGAGCACCTGCTTGAAGGTCGCGCCGCCATCGTGCGAGCAGATAGAGGCCGCGCTCCTCGTTCGGGCCGTAAGGGTGGCCGGTCACCGCGACGAAGACCTTGTTGGGATCCTTCGGATCGATGGCGATCTGCCCGATCTGCTGGCCGTCGCGCAGGCCGGGCAGATGCGTCCAGGTCTTGCCGGCGTCGGTGGATTTGTAGACGCCGTCGCCGGTCGAGAGATCGGGCCGCTGCAGGCCTTCGCCGCTGGCGACGTACACGATGTTCGGATTCGATTCCGCGACCGCGATGGAGCCGATGGAGCCCGACGGCTGCCCGTCCCACAGACTCGACCCAGGTAGCGCCCGCGTCGGTGGTCTTCCACACGCCGCCGTTCACCATGCCGAGGTAGAACGTAGCGGGCTGGCTGGGGACGCCAGTCAAGGCGCGCGTACGACCTGCGCGCATGGGCCCGATCTCGCGCCACTGCATGTCGGAGAACAGCCTGGCATCGACAGGCCCGTTCTGCGCGACGCACGCTGCGAATCCGAAGAACCCGCTACATCCAGCGAGCATGGCAAAGGAAAATGCGGTGGACCGAACCTGCATGACGTTTCTCCTGCAATCGACGGGGCGGATTCCAAATGGACGAAACAGCCGTTGTTAAAGATGCAGCAGGTCTCAAAGACGTGAGAGCCTTCGCAAGAGATCAGAATTGAGTAGGCTTACTATATCGTATTCACCCTCCGCGCTTGCACTTCCGTACCGCAACACCCTTGTTGTCTTTGCCGCTGGAGCTGCGCACTAACCTTGGAACCGGATGAATCTACCGATCAGCATTCTCGATCTTTGCGCTTATCTTGGCCTCGGAGCCGTTGGGGCGGCATCGGTGAACCTGTTGATCGGGATGCTCATCTCCCTGCGCTATTCCCCGCGAACGCGCTGGCCGCATCGCCAAATCAACCTGTTCGCGTTGCACCAGTGGACGGCGTACCTCACGATCTTGTTCACATTGACCCATCCCATGGTCCTGCTTCTGCTGCAGCAACCGCGGTTTCGTGTCGTAGATATCCTGTGGCCGATCCATTCGCCGCTGCAGCCGAAGCTGAATCTTGCGGGCGCCGGCGCACTCTACCTGCTGCTGCTGGTCTTTATTTCTTCGCTGCTGCGCACACGCCTTGGGCGTCCACTTTGGCGCAACCTCCACTACCTCGTCTTCCCGGCCGCGGCGCTGCTCTTTTTGCACAGCATCCTCACAGATCCGAACCTGAAGGACGGTCATCCAGACCTGCTCGATGGCGGCAAGGTTTTTGTCGAAGCAGCAACGCTGGTCAGCGTCGCAGCGACGGCAGTGCGCTGGCGCCTGCGCGGGCGTGGCTTGCGTCAGGCTGCGAATCGTAACAGCTAATTGGCCTGCTCTTTCGTTGGACCTCTGTTTCTGAGGTAAATGTGCGCCACGCCGAAAATTCTTGACTGCAACCTTGAGGTAGTAGATTCTCTAAAAATCCACACGTTGTAAATAGATCAGCGGCCAACCGAGGCTCGCCCGATCATCCGCGTAACTTTTCGGCTCGCTCCGCAGAGTTGGGTTCCCGTCCTTTAGCACGTTCTTCTGGAGGCAGTATGAAGCGGTTTTTCATGTTCATCATCGCAATATCTCTTGCTCTGGGCAGCGCTGTGGGTCAGGTCGTCTCCGCTACAGGAGGATCGATCGAAGGAGAAATTACAGATCCCTCCGGAGCCAAGGTGCCTAACGCCACCGTTGTCATCTCGAATCCGGCGACGGGGTTTGCAAAGACGCTTACGACCGACGCTGCGGGCTTTTACAGCATCGGACCGCTGAACCCGGGCGACTACAAGATCCGCATCTCCAGCACCGGCTTTGAGACACTCGACGTAACCACCGTCGTACGCGTCGGCACAGCCACTTCAGGAACGTTCAAGCTGACCGTCGGCAAATCGTCCGAGACGATCGAAGTGGCGGCGGGCGCCGTGCAGGTCAACACCGACCAGGCTGGCGTCAGCGACGTTCTGACGGCTGAGCAGATTCAGACGCTGCCCGTGAACGGACGCAACTTCCTCGACATCGCGCAGATCGAACCGGGCGTCATTCTCCAGGCCGGCAGCACGTTCGATCCCACCAAGGCTGGCTATTCCGCTATCTCGGTCGGCGGCGTCTCCGGACGCACGACGCGTATCCTGCTCGACGGCCAGGACATCACCGATGAGACGGTCGGCACCACCATCATCAACGTCTCGCAGGGCGCCATCGGCGAGTTCCAGCTCAACCGTTCCACCCAGGACGCCTCCGGCGAAGTCACCTCGACCGGCCAGGTACTGGTCTCCACCAACTCCGGCACCAACCGTTACCACGGTCTGGCGTTCTATAACTTCCAGGACGCGCGCGCCCTGTTCGCTGATGCCAACGTGAACTCGGTCAACGCACTGGGCGCTCCGCTGTTGAACCCCTACTTCCAACGCAACCAGTTCGGCGGCAGCGTAGGCGGACCCATCGTCCACGACAAGCTCTTCTTCTTCGCCAACGTCGAACGCATCAAGCAGACCTCGCAGACGCCCGCCAACCTGGGTTCGATCTTCGGCTCGATCAATGCCCTATATCCAAACATCACGACGCCGTACAAGCTGACCTACTCGACCGGCCGGCTTGACTACACCGGGCCGCTCGGAGGGCATTACTTCTTCCGCGCCGCCTACAACGTAGACGCGGCCGATCGCAATCCGTCCTTCTACGAGCTCTACACGAACCGCGACAACACCTTCGGCTTCGCTGGCGGCGCGGATTACCAGCGCGGGCATTTCACCGACTCGTTCCGCGGCAGCTACGAGAAGTTCCACAACTTCATTGCCGACCATACCGCAGGAAACAGCTCGATTTATGACCCCATCGCCGGCCTTACGCTGAGCTACAGCGGCCAGATCGCGTTCGGCCCAAACACCAATGTGCCGCAGGCAACATACCAGTCAGACAAGCAGTTCCGGTACGACGGCAGCTGGACGCACGGGAAGCACATCCTGCGCTATGGCTATAGCTTGAATCGCATCCTGGGTGGAGGGTTCTTCGCCGCCGGCGCGTTGTCTCCGCCGGTCACGATCTCCGCCTCGACGGCTCTCACCGGCGTCGTGTCGAATGCCAATCCCAGCGGGTTTGGCTGCGGCGGCAGCCCACTCGGCGGAGCGCCTTGCCTCGGCGATCCTTTGAACGGATACAACACCAGCGCCGTGACCTTCTACAACGGACTGGGCGGTGAAAACGAGTTCCCGGCGTTCGGGCTCAAGAACGGCGGTCAATTCGACTGGCGCGAAGGTGCCTACCTGCAGGACAGCTGGAAGGTTACCCCGTCTCTCGGACTCACCGCGGGCGTCCGTTGGAGCGTCGATACCGGCCGCGCCAACCAGGATCTCAACCCGCTTCTCTGCTCCGATATCAACCAGTCTCAAGTCACCCTGCCCAGCGGATGCTCTTCTCTCGCTACCCCGCTCTTCAGCCTCTTCAACCCCGGCTACACGGGCAAAGTTCACCAGCCGTATGGCAACTTTGCCCCGCAATTGGGACTGGCATATGCACCCGGCAACCACCGGACAGTGCTCCGCGCAGGGATCGGCATGTTCTTTGAGAGCGACGTCTTCAACAATGCCAGCAACGCCCGCAACAACCTTCTGAAGCAGGCGCTCGGATACGGTTCGGTCACCGGAGCCTGCAGCGCGTACTCCTTGAATTTCCCTGACGGATCCATCGTGACCTCGTTCAACGGCGTCTCGCTCAACACGCTTTGCCATGAGCCGGTGTCGCAGTCTGCATCCTCATGGGTTGGCCTGCAAAAGGCCTACCAGGCTAACCAGGCCGCCAACCCCGGCCTCAACGGGGGATTTGTCGGGAACACGCTCCGCATTAGCGGCCAGTATGCACCGAACTACCGCACCCCCTATGCCATCCAGTACAACTTCGGCATTCAGCGCGAATTGTCCCGGGGCATCATCATCAGCGCAGACTACGTTCACAATTCGACCATTCACATCGCCCAGACGCTCGATCAGAATCACGATGGAGCTGCCCGTACCTTCAACCTCACCAACGCTCAGCAAGCGATTGCTGCAACCTACGCTGTCACCTGCAAAGCTGCGAGCGGCTACGTTGTGCCGACCACCGTACAGCAGGCCATCACACCCGGCGGATGCTCGGGCGGTTCTGGCGGTTCGGGAACTGCGAAGTTCGCCACCATCAAGGACTTCGCGACAAACGGACTGGATCGCGGAACCACGTTCAACAGCGGAGATCCTGCCAGCTACACCAAGAAGACTGTAAACGGTGTCGCCAACGCCGCGTCGGCCTTCCCCGGCATCAATCCGCAGCTTGGACAGGGTTCCTTCATCGCACCCATCGGACGTTCCGGCTACGACGCCTTGCAGATCGTCTTCAAGGAACAGAAGTCGCATCCGATGCGGGGCATCAACAGCAGCAACTTCCAGGCTTCGTACAGTCTTTCGCGGATTGTCGCGACGACCACCTCTGCCGACGAGTTCTTCGATCCGGCAGTCATCGACAACGACAATCCCGGCTCCTTCATGGGCCGCTCCGGCAACGACCATAAGCACCAGATTGCCTTTGGCGGATCTGCCACGCTGAAGTATGGTCCGCGCATCTCGCTGCTCGCTCACTTCCTCTCGGCTTCGCCCTCCACGCTTACCCTCGACACCGCACTCACCAACGGAGGTATCTTCCAGACCGACGTGACGGGAGACGGAACTACCGGCGACGTGGCCCCGGGCACGCTGCCCGGCGACTACATGCACCGGGTGAAGCCCACCACACTCAACTCGTACATCAGCAACTTCAACTCCACCCAGGCGGGTCAGCTTACGCCGGCCGGCAAGGCAGTCGCGGCCAGTGGCTTGATGAGCGCCGCTCAACTGGTCCAGATGGGCGCGGCGATTCAGCCGATCGCCCAGACGGCGCAGCAGAACGGTGTGTTCAATCCGGCCTTCCGGCAGATGGACGCGAACATCGCTTACCCTGTGTCCCTCGGCCGTTTGCGTGAAGGCATGTCGATTGAACCCGCCATCGCCTTCTACAACGTGGGGAACTTCTCCAACTTCGCCGCAGATTCCGCGGTCCTGCAGAACACCACCACGGCGGCCTGCACCTCGGCAACGGCACCCAACAGCCCCAGCCCGACGGGCGCAGTCAACACCTGCTCCGGCGGCAACGGCTTCATCACCGGAGTCAACACCCTCTACACCCAGGCCAGCAAGCGGACCGTGCGCAACATCGGCACCTTCGCCCAGGGAGCGCAGCGCACGACGGAGTTCCAGCTGAAGCTGACGTTCTAAACGGCAACTCTAACCCTCAAAGGGAGCCGCCAACAGGCGGCTCCCTTTTTTGCTCCATAGAACCTTTCAGGGATTGTCTGTCGTTTCTGCAAATCCGGAGCTCCCCGTCCGGAACCCGCCAGGGCAATGCTCCTGGGATACATCGCTCAGCCGCCCCTACTTGAGAACGGTCGCGTCGGTAACGATATCCGCGAAGACGCACAGTCGGCGCGCAGCAGGAACTTCGCGGGGATCACACCTGGTCACCATCGCGTGATAAGCCTGGGATGTGTGTTCGCACCACTTCCCTGCATCCCGGGATCGCTAAGCCGAGGCTTCCTCGATCTCTTCCAGCCTGACGCCTTGCGTCTCCGGCAGGATCAGCACCGAAACCACCATCAGAAGATAGGCTGAAGCCGCGAAGATTGCGATCGCCTGGCCAAGCTTCATATGCGCACTGAAGTGTCCAACCAGCGCCGGGAAGAACGCGCCCACGCCGCGGCCGAGGTTGTAGGCGAAACCCTGGCCGGAGCCGCGCATCGCGGTGGGAAACAATTCACTGAAGAAGGATCCCATGGGACTGAACGATCCGGAAGGAAATGCGCCCAGCGGGAAGCCCAGCAGAAGCGTCAGCGTATCGCTGATCGGCATCACTGCATACAGCAGTACGGTGATCGCCGCGCCCAGGGCGAACAGCACCAGCGTCAGGCGGCGGCCGATGCGATCCGCAAGGTGCGCGCTCGTGAGATACCCCGTGAACGAGCCGGCAATGACTACGGTCAGGTAGCCGAACGAGTGCGTCACCGAAAGCCCGCGTTCGTTCAGGTACTGCGGCAGCCACGTATTGATGGCGTAGAACCCACCCTGCGCCCCCAGCGCAACGAGGGACGCCAGCAACGTCGTCCGCAGCATGGAAGGCGCGAAGATGCGCAAGAACTCAAGCGCCGGCGCCTTTCCCTGCCCCGCCGCGCTCTCGGTGTACACGCGCGGTTCATGCACGTGCCGGCGCACATAGACGGCGAGCGCCGCCGGCGCCAAACCGATCCAGAACATCGCACGCCAGGCCATATCCTGCGGCAGCAGCTTGAAGAACAAGAACGAAAAGATCGCCGCCAGGTACCATCCGATCGCCCATCCGCCCTGCACTGTGCCGACGGCGCGTCCGCGATATTTCGCGCGGATTGCTTCGCCGATCAAGACTGAGCCCACTGCCCACTCGCCGCCGAAGCCAAGCCCCTGCAATCCGCGAAGGACGAACAACTGCGTGAAGTTCTGCGAGAAGCCGCTGAGAAACGTGAAGAAGGCGAACCACACGATGGTCAGTTGCAGGATCCGCACGCGGCCAAAACGATCCGCGGCGAGCCCCGCCATCCATCCGCCCACAGAAGACAGCACCAGCGCCGAGGTTCCCAGCAGGCCAGCCTGTCCCTTGCTCAGATGCCACAGCAGGATGAGCGACGGCAGCACAAAGCTGTAGACCATCACATCCATGCCGTCGAGCATCCATCCGGCAAAGGTGCCGATGAGGGTCGACCGCTCTGCTACGTCCAGATGCGTCAGCCAGAAGCCTTCTTCGACAGCAGTGGTGCTCGCTTCAATCATGCAGCGTCCTTGTCCTCTGCCTTGGCAGACCCTCTGTAACACGCGCTAAGGCTTGACGCCTTCGGCTGCCGGCAGCGGAGCCGCACCCGGCAGCGGCATGATTGGGCGCTTGCGTTCCACCTTCCACGCCACCCCGTCCGGCGTGTCGCGCTGCGTATGCTTCACGTTCAGCTTGCCTTCGCTCATGTAGTCCAGGTGGGCATGGTCATAGGCCAGACCGGCGCCGGCCACCAGCTTCAGGAAATCTCCGTAGGCGGTCTCGTCGGGAGCCTCGGTGTAGCCATCGTCATACGTGATATCCGGATAGCGGACCATCAGGCCGCCGATGCCGACCGCACCTGCGGGGGCACCCGCTCCTGCCCGCGCGCCGCCCTGCCCTTTCAGCGCCATGTTGATGCGCACACCCTTGTAGATCGGCTGCTGATAGCTCTCCTCATCGAAGAGCTGGTAGCGCGCATAGCGATCGTTCTCATGCGCGTTCATCTCCAGCACGCCCGGCGCCTTCGCCATCTCGCTCACGATCTTCTCGCGCATGGCGTAGGTAAAGATGCGGCTCTCGGGATGCTCGTCATCGCCCAGGTACCCAAGCGAGGTAAACCATCCGCGCGGCACCCAGTTGGTGCGTCCAGTCTCCGCGCCCATGCGTGTTGTGACCCATCCGCTGTACTCGGAGAATGGCTGCACCCACTCGTGCGTGGGATAGCCATGCGGATTCAGAAAGGCATCCGGCAGCCATGCCTGCCACAGCAGTCGCCGCGTCGCCGACTCGGGATACATCGGGAATTCGTCGTTCTGCGCGGACACCACATCAGCCGTCAGCGACGCATGATATCCCGCATGCAGCATGTTGTTCGGCGCAATCTTCGCGAGATCGATCGAAAGCTCCGCGCCATCGACGTTCGTGATCGGATGAATCACGACATTCACCTGGTTCAGGCTCGCCCGTCGCGCGGGATCCGTGACCAGTTCTTCGCCGAGCCTCAGTATATGGCTGGTGCTCGAAACCTCGTTGGCATGCTGCCGCCCCGAGTAGATGATCGCTCGCCTTCTCTGTTGTGGCCTTCGCCATCGACTTCAGTGTCGAAGGCGTAGGCAGCGTCATATCCGCGGCCCAGATGTTTCGACCGAGGTACGTCCGGCCCATCCAGTACACGTCCACGCCAGGATAGGTCGACGAGCCGGCTCAGCAGATGCTCCTCTTCCGCCGGAGCGATGGGATTGTCCCACTGCACGAACTTGCCGTGAGCGCATTCAGCGGCGTCGGCGTGAAGTCGGTGATCATTGGGCGCTTCGTCGCGGGCGGAGCTGCACCGCAAGCTGCGCCGTCATGATCTCCTTCTTGGCATGCTCGGGCGCGCCCATCGGCACCGGCACCTCGAACTCGAACCCCAGCGCGCCCACATGCGGATAGTTGAGTGCGTCCAGGTAAAGCCCGCGCCGCATGCATCTTCCGCAGCCACTGCACCTGCGCGATCTGCCTGCTCGCCGGAGACGATGGTGCGATCGACGCGGCTCTTCTCCGCCAGCACGATCCAGTCCTTGTAGTTGTCCTTCGCGAAGTCGACGGGCATGCGCCACGTCAGCGATTCCACGCCATCCTTGCCCGCCTGCACCTCGGCGGACACCATGCGCGAGTGGCCCGCCGACGCGACCACCGGCAGATCGCGTACCTTCTCATGCTCCACCGGATCGCCTTCGATCTTCCACGCCAGCCGCACCTTCGGGGAGCCCGCATCCTTGGCATAGAACTCGATATGCACCTCGCCATCCTGGCCATCGCGCGTGGGGTACGCGACCGGAAGGATGCGGCCCTGGTAGTCCATGCGGCCACCGGAGACCAGATCGCCCAGCATGTAGAAGAAGTTCTCCGTGTTGAAGAAAGTGTCCTCCTGCACACCTTCGAGCGACGAGATCGCTCCTCTTCAAGGCCCAATCTGGTAGTCCGGCTCGCTCATCTTGTAGGTCACCCTCAGCGTATCGAAGAGCGGCTGAAACTCGGTCCGCGGCTTCCCTTCATTCTGCGCCATGATGATCTTGTAGATCTCGCGGCAGCGTCACCGCCTGGTAGTGATCCCAGAACGTCTCGATGTCGGATTCAATCCGCTCGTCCAGCAGCGTCTTGCCGCCGGCCGTCAGCTTCACCCAGCCTGTCTCCACCGTTACCGTCTCGTACTCGGGAAATTGGTCGCTGTAGGGCCGTGCCACTGTCTTCACGGTGAAATCACGCGTCAGCATCTCCTTGCCGTCGGCGCCATAGGCATGCACCCTGTAGGTGGGCCCCTTGGCGTCGGCCATCTGCGCAATCTCGATGTTCTTGAGCGGGAATCTGCAGATCCCGCGCCATGATCTCGTCGACCGGAAACAGCTCCTGGTTCCAGCGATAGAGCGAACGCATCGTCGACTGCTTGGTCGGATCCGGATAGGGCGCGAACTCGATCTTGATCTTCGCGACGCCCGTGCCCTTGAGGCTCGGCTCAATGTCATCGACCAGCCAGCTATAGCCGGACTTGTAGGTGCACAGCACCTTGACATCGAGCTTTGCCGGATCGGCTCCCGCGGCCTTCAGCATGTCAACGAGCTGCTGCTTGATCTTGACGCGCTGCTCCGGCCCTTCGCTGACGCGAGCTTCCAGCGTTACCGGCTGGCCCTTCGGCATGCGACAGCCGCCGCCTTCTTCACCACGTCAAGCAGATGCTTGCCTTCCCACGGAATGACGATGTCCTCGCGGAAGGTGGGCTCCGCCTGCTTGTACGGGATGACCAGCGACATATTGTGCAGGTCCGGCGTCGCTGCGCAGCACTTGGTTCCCGCATGCATGCTTCCCGTGGTCACCTCCAGTTGCGCCGGCGCGAAGCCCGCGGCAATCTCATCCTGCACAAACTTCTTCAGCTTCGGATCGGCCTCATCGACGTCGACCTCGGCGCTGACCGAAGCGACCTTCTTGCCGCTGCGCCGCCAGCTCCGTCAGCCAGTCATCGAGATCGTAGAGTGCCGGCGGTGGCCTGACCGGTGCTCGATCGCACGGAGAAGAAGCTGTCCATATCGAACCGCATCTCATCGAGCCCGGCATATTTCTTCGCAGGCTCCCACAGGTACGGCAGGTGCTCGCTCGCGTACGTCAAGCGCAGCTGCCGAACCCGCGGCATCGCCACGCACCAGCAGCGCGGGGTTGTCGCCGAAGGCACGGTCCACCGCACGCAAGCTCGCCTTCGCCAGGCTTCAACGCGGGCAGCTGCGGCGAGGCTGACTTGCAAATTCGCCGGGCAGCATCTTATCCAGGGCCGTGCCTGCCGGGCGCGCCCAGCAGGTCCTCCGCATGCGTCGGTCAAGCGGCGTTGCGCCGGTAATCACGGCGCCGACTGTGCACCTGCGCCGGCGTAACTCCGGTCGCAGGAAACGCAATGGGCAGCGTGATGCCGGTGGTCTCAAGGCCGATCCGCGCAGCCAGGTTGGCCATGGCGATGCCAGGCTCTCCCGCAGGCACATAGAGTTTGGCTGGCAACCGACTCCGGCACCAGCTTCTTCGGCGTACCCGTCAGCAGCCCCTTGATGCCATAGAGATCCTTCAGGTCCAGCAAGCGCGCCGGCTTCGCCACCGCTCGCCGCCTGCACCACCGCCCGCCGCAGCCGCGGCCGGAGCGACCAGCAGGCGCTCGGCCGCCGGCAATCGCAAGGGTCAGCGGAGCGCGCACCGGCAAAGCGCAGCTGCAGCTCGCGCGCCGCAATGCCGCGCAGAGGCGATTCGCCCTCCGCAGGTACCAGCGCCGCACGAATTGCTGCGGCATCCGCCGCTCCACTGACCTGCAGCAACAGCACGATGAATTCCCGGCTGTGGCCGCCTGATAGGTCAGCGCGACGAGTTCAACAGTCGCATCAACCTTCTGATCCTGCAGCCGCGCATTGACACCCGCGCGATCGCCTGCAACCGCTCGCCGGTCACGCTCCCTGGAAGGGCGCATGCGCCGAGTAAGCATTCCGCAGCCGATCAAGCCACCCCGGCATCGCGCGCCCGCAAACAGAAGGCCGCCTTGACGCGCGAAAACGCCACCTTCGCCGATCTGCAATTCGCGCAAGCAGCGGATCGATTCAAGCGGCAGCGGCGCTGGCCCAGACGCCTCACGCCCGACCCAGATTCACCGGTCTGGCTCGCGCAGAGGCTGCGGCTGATGCAGTCGGGCCGGTACAACCAATGGCAACGTCAAGGCGCTCGTCTCATAGCCCAGCCGCGCTGCAATGTTGGCCGCCGAGTGTATTCTCCGCAGCCCGGCGCTCTTGGCGACGATGACGTGACCGCATATTGCGTCCGCGATCTTATCGCCGTTTGTATCCACGACCATCAGATCCGATCCGGAACAGTCTTCGATAACGGTCGGAGGCGTTGGTGGCGTCTGTTGTCCGTACAGTTGAGCAGCGCCCGCCAATAGACAACCCATCAGAGAGACTGACGCATATTGCTCTTGGACCGATCATGGAACCCCCAACAACGATGATTTGGAACGCTGACCCATACCTGAAACTCATCCTTCATCCGACGATTGCACCGGAGACCGCACAAACTTACTTGACCGGCGTTCCCCATCCGCCGCCACCGGGCGTCTCCATATGGATCATGTCGTTCTTCTTCGCGTGCATGCTGCTCTTCGCCGGCAGCTTTGATTCGACTCGCCGTCTGGCTTGATGAGCAGCGTCAAGCCGACTTCGCCGCCATCGCCCCCAGACAGTCCATATGGCTGGAACTTCCTGCGCTCGCCCAGCAGCGTCACCTGCGCGTCGGCCAGCAGTTCGATCTCGCGAACCAGGCCGTCGCCGCCGCGGAACTCGCCCTCGCCGCCCGATCCAGGGCGATAGCCGTACGAACGCACACGGAACGGATAGGCATACTCCAGCGCTTCGACCGGCGTGTTCAGGGAGTTGGTCATGTGGCAGTGAATGCCGTCGATTCCGTCCATCCCGGGGCGCGCGCCCATGCCGCCCGCAGTGGTTTCGTAGTACGTGAACGGGAGCGTTGAATGCGTGGGTCCCAACCGCCGACGGTCAGGTTGCTCATGGTGCCGTAGCTCGCCGCCGGCACACGCTCCGGAGCAGCCTTGGCCAGCGCGCGCAGCAGCACATCCACCATTCGCTGGCTGCACTCCACATTGCCGCCCGCCACCGCAGCGGGCGGGCGCGCATTGACGATCGTGCCTTCGGGCGCAAACACCGTGACCGGCTTCATCAGCCCCGCGGTCGCCGGCGCATCGTCCGCCAGCAGACAGCGGAAGATGTAGAAGCACGCCGAGTATGTAATCGGCATACACCGCGTTGATGCTGCCCCGCACCTGCGGCGCCGAACCGGTAAAGTCGACCGCTGCCGAGGCCGTCGCGGGATCGAACGTGATCGCAACCTTGATTCGAGATCGGTTCCTCCGTCACGCCGTCGCGAGTCCATGAAGTCTTCCGCCTCAAACCTCCCGGCCGGCATCTTGCGCAGCTGCGCCCGCATCAGTCGCTCGGAGTACGCCAGCAGCTCTTCGGCACAGCTCCTCCACCTTGCCATGACCGTACTTCGCGACGAGTTCCTTCATCCGCCGCTCGCCGACGCGGCATGCACCGATCTGCGCATCCAGGTCGCCTTCGCGCTCCTCCGGCGTGCGCACGTTGTGCAGGATCAGCGACAGGATCTCCTTGTTCAGTCTCGCCTCCACTGACAAGCTTGATCGGCGGGATGCGAATGCCTTCCTGGCAGATCTCGCGCGCCGGCCCCATCGAGCCTGCAAACGTGCCGCCTACATCCGCATGGTGCGCGCGCGTCGCCGCATAAAACGCCGGCCCCGTCAACGCCTTCCACAAAGATCGGCAGCACCAGCGTGATGTCGGGCAGATGCGTTCCACCCGCGTACGGATCGTTCAGGATCGCGATGTCGCCCTCGTTCAAGCTCCATGGCCGTCGACCACCGCCTCCACCGACATCGGCATCGACCCGAGATGCACCGGCATGTGGTCGCCCATCGCAATCACCCGCTGATGGCCGGTCAAAAGCGCGCAGGAGTAATCGCGCCGCTCCTTGATGTTCGGCGAGATCGACGTCCGCCGCAGCGCCGCGCCCATCTCCTCCGCGATGGAGTGCACGCTGCTCTGGAAGATCGCCAGCTCAATCGGACTTACCTGTACTGCCTGCGTCATGCCTTCACCTCAATCACCAGGTTGCCGAACGCATCCACGCGCAGCACATCACCGGGCGGCAGAATCGTCGCCGAGCTGTACTCGGAGACGATAGCCGGCCCCGCGAACGTATCGCCCGCATGCAGACAGGTCGCGTTCATAGATGCGCGTCTCGCGGGGAGCCCCGTCGAAATACACGGTGCGGCTGCCGGCCAGCAGCAGCGCTGCCGTCGCCCTCGACCACGGTCTGCCGGGGCGGCTCGAAGGGCTCCGCAGGCGCCACCAGACGAACCCGCACATTCACGATCTCCAGCGCACGCGCCTCGTTCGAAAGCCGTATCGCCGCTTATGCAGCGCGTGGAACGCCGCCGCCATGCCGGGCCCATACGGGATGTTCAACTCGTATCCCTGGCCGCGATAGCGCAGGTCGACCGAGCGGAACGACGTCGCCTTCCAGTCCCTCGGCCTCGAACTCCGCGAATCCAGTGCTGCTCCAGCTCCTGCGAAGGCTTCTTCGAGATCGGCATCGATTGGCTGCATCACGGTGCGGCGAGTACTCGCGCATCGTGTCCGCAAGCAGGATGCCGACCGCCGACAGCGCGCCCGGCAGCGCCGGCACCAGCACGCGCGGCACCTCAAGCGCCCTCGCCAGAGCACACGCATGCAGCGGTCCGCCGCCGCCAAACGCGACCAGCGTGAAGTCGCGCGGATCGTAACCCTTCTCCACTGAGATCACGCGAATCGCCTTCTCCATCGAGGTCTCGATGACGCGCAGAATGCCCGCGGCAAACTCCTCAACCGTAGCCAGATCGTCCCTTCGCCGCGTCCATGTACTGCTGCATGCGCTCGCGGTCCAGCGTGACCGACCCGCCAAGAAAACGATCCGTATCCAGACGGCCCAGGGCAAGATTCGCGTCGGTCACGGTCGGCTGCGTGCCTCGTCCGAAGCAGATGGGGCCGGGGTCGGAGCCGGCAGACTCCGGGTCCGACGCGCAGCAATCCGCCACTGTCGAACCGCGCGATCGAGCCTCCACCCGCTCCCGCGGTATGAATGTCCAGCATCGGCACACCGATTGGGATGCCCGTCACCATCGACTCGTTGCTGATGCGCGGACCGCTCGGCATCCACCAGGCACACATCCGTCGACGTCCCGCCCATGTCGAAGCCGATGATGTGATCGAACCCCGCCAGGCAGGCCAGCTTGTAGGCGCCGATCACGCCTCCCGCAGGACCCGAGAGCATCGTGCGCACCGGCTCCGCCGCTGCCAGCCGCGCCGAGATGATTCCGCCGGAAGACTGCATCACCTCCAGCCGCCCCTGCGCATACTCCTCCGTCACCTTCGCGGCAAGATGTCGCAATGTACGAGCCCACCTTCGGCGCAACATACGCGTTCGCCACGATGGTCGATGCACGTTCATACTCGCGAAACTCCGGCAAGATCCGGTGCGAGATGGACAACGGAAGCCCTAGCTGCCCGAGCGCCGCCGCAATCGTCTCCTCACTGGCCGTATTCGCAAAAGAAAAGAGCGTAGAGACTGCAACCGCATCCACCTTCGCGGCCGCGAATCGCCTGCACCACATCCTCCAACTCCGCGGGGTCGACCACGCGCAGGAGTTCGCCCTTTGCGCTCACACGCTCACTCACGCCGAAGCGCAGCGCCTTGGGCACCAGGCACTCGGGCACGGGCTGGAACCAGTCATAAAGCTTTGGCCGAGCCTGCCGTCCGATGGCAATCGTATCCTCGAATCCCTTGGTGGTCAGGAACGCAACGCGCGCGCCCTTTCGCTCCAGCATGGCGTTGGTCGCCACGGTCGTCCCATGCCGTACCACCACATCGGCGTCCGGAGCGATCGTGCGCAGGCCCTCGATCACCGCGCGGCCGGGATCGGCAGGCGTCGAAAACACCTTGAGGACGACCAGACGCTCGTCTTTCAGATACACAATGTCGGTGAACGTTCCGCCGGTGTCGATTGCTATGCGCATATACCCCGATTCGCCGTCTCCCAGGAGATCGCTCCCCTGCGACGCTCCTTCTTCTAAACCTTCGCCAACTTGCGAGGACGTTTGACCGCAGGACGTTTGCTGCGTTTCGCACCCAAGGCCTGCGTCTTCCAGAGCCAGTCCGAGTATTCCGTGTTCATGGGCCGCTCGCTCGGCAGATTGACCGAGCGCAGATCGATCTTCATGCTGCGCTTGACCGTGTTCTCCAGGTGATCGCTCGCACGCGCACGCGCCAGTTCCGCATTACCCGACTTCAAAGCCCGCACCAGCTCGCGATGTTCGGCTACCAGCTGCGGACCATAGCTGTCCATCACGATCACCAGGTAGTAGTAGCGCATCAGCCGCGTCTGCGCGTTGGTGACGATCTCGAGCAGCGACTGATTGCGCGTGGCCGCCGCGATGCAGATATGGAAGTTCCTGTTCCACTCCAAAAAGGTGTAGTAGCTGTTCTTCTGCCCCACCTTGTACTCGTAGGTCGCCCAGCCGCTGATCTCCTTGATCTGCTCCTCACTTGCGCGCTCGGCCGCGAGCGCCGCGACCGCCGGCTCCACCACGGACTGCAGCTCGTGCAGATTGCGATATTCCTCGATCGTCAGCGGCGTAATGCTGTACCCCCGGAACGGAATCATCTGCATCAGCGATTCGTCGCCCAGCCGGCGGCAAGCCTCGCGCACCGGCGTGCGGCTCGCCTTGTAGCGGGTACACATCTCCAGCTCCGAGATGGAGAGCCCGGGTGCAAGCCTGCAGGTGACGATATCCTGCTTCAGTTCCTTGTAGATGCGATGTGCTTCCGTCATTGCCCTTTTTGGCTTTCGGTATACAACTTGTATGCAAATCAGCGTCCAGATATATCCCAGCTCGTCAACGCCGGTCAACTCACCGCATCATTCCTCTCCGCCCGCATGCGCATCGGGATGCGCACCCGGTAGCGACGCTTTGGCCGCCTTGAATCTGTTCCACTGCTCAAGGCGCAACTTCACCGAAGCCTCCGCAAGGCGGAACAGTTCCTGTTCCTGGCCCGTCGGCTCGCGATCGCCCGTACGCACCGAAGCCATATCCGCCGCCAGCGCTGTCTGCGCCTGCTGCAGCCCCATGTCGGGCCGGTCCCCGGGATCGAATGTGCCCACTATCGCCTGAAGTTCGGCTCTGCTCTCGAAAGGCAAGTCCTTGCCTGCACGCAGCGCGGCGACAATCTCCGTGCTCGCCGAATTGGCGATGAACCACGTGTCGTAAATCTTCTCACTCAAGGCAAACTGCGCCTCAAGGCTCTGCTTCGTGTGGGCGGAGCGCGGATCCATCAAGACTTCGAACGTCCTGGTCAGCTGCGTTCCATCCACATCCAGCACAATCTGATACGTTCCCGGCAGCGCGTGGGGCACCGCGCGGCGTACCCCCTCCGCCGGCGCCCGCATCCGGCAGGTCGGGCTCCGGTGCGCCCGTGCGGTCCCAGTTCAAACTCCACTCGAAACGATGCATTCCCGCGGCGCCCGAGAGTGGCTCATTATGCAAGTACCACTGGTCCGCCACCACCGACGCTCGCTGCCGCGGCACGGTCATATTGTCCGACGTGTACGTCCGCACCAGCCGCTTGTTCGCGGCGAAAATCGTGAGCGTGATCTTCTGCGCCGCAGCCGGCAAGTAGTAATCGATCAGCGCACCCTCGGGAGGGTTCTTTGCTGTGGGCTCATCGACCGGAACTCGCGTGCTCGGAAAGGGATCGTGATCCACCCGTATCGCCGTCGCCGGGGAGAACAGGAACGGCTTTGAAGAGCGCGCAGCCTCCATGGCCTGGCGCAACGGCGACATATCATCCAGCACCCAGAACGCGCGCCCGTGCGTGGCCACCACCAGGTCGTCGCCATGCATCGCGATGTCGCGCACCGAGACCACCGGCAGATTCAACTGCAGCGGCTGCCAGTGATCGCCGTCGTCGAACGACACGTTGATGCCAAACTCCGTGCCCGCGAAGAGCAGACCCTTCTGCTTCGCATCCTCGCGAATGCAATAGGTGAAATCGGGCGCATGCAGTCCCTGTGTGATCGCCGTCCACGTCTTTCCGTAGTCGCGTGTGCGGTAGAGATACGGCTCGCGATCGTCCAGCCTGTGCCGGTCCACCGCGGCATATGCGACCGCTGGATCGAAATGCGAAGCCTCGACCATGGAGATCTTGGCCCACGCCGTTACGCCGGGCGGCGTTACGTTGGCCCAGTTCTTGCCGCCGTCCCGCGTAAGATACACGAGGCCCGAATCGCTTCCGCTCCAGAGAACCTGGGCGTTCAGCGGCGATGCGCCAATCGTATAGATCGTCCCGTATCCACGCTCAATGGAGTTCCTATTGGTCGGCGGATCGTTGTCTTCGGCTGGCGCTCTACGTCCTCGTCCACCTGCGCCAGCTTCGAGCGCCACTTCATTCACCACCGGCTTCCTCTCTGCTTCGCTGCGCGGCTTGCCGCCAGTCAGGTCCGGGCTGATCTGCTCCCAGTGAAGCCCGCCATCCACCGTCTTCATCAGGTACTGCGTGCCAAAGTAAAGCGACTTCTTGTCTGCCTCCGACATGACGAGCACAGGCGTCCACGTGTCGCGATACTTGCGCTTCGAAAGATCCTCGCCCAAACCGCCGCCGCCCGGCCATGGCGTGATGTCCTGCGCCAGAGAAGTGCGCTTGTTGAAGCGCACCACCGATCCGTTCGGCCCGGACGCGTACAGGAATTCCTTATGGATCGGGTCCAGCGCCACATAGCCGCTCTCGCTCTGCGCCGCGATGAACCAGTCGCGTGCATTCAGGCTCTCGTGATCGCTGCGGCTGTACACGCCTGCCGTGCCGTTATCCTGCTGCGCGCCGTACACCACGTAGGGGAAGGCATCGTCCGTCACCACGTGATA
The DNA here is from genome assembly GCA_963744015.1 of uncultured Gammaproteobacteria bacterium. Taxonomy (GTDB): domain Bacteria; phylum Acidobacteriota; class Terriglobia; order Terriglobales; family Acidobacteriaceae; genus Edaphobacter. Next base: position 1,602,236 of record CAVUSA010000003.1, on the reverse strand, counting down.
CATCTGCCCCGTCGGCTGGTTGTACCACGAGGTCCAGGTCCGGCCGCGATCCACGCTGATGGTCGCACCATGATCGCTGCCCAGGATCATCCGCGCTGAGTTCTTTGGATCGATCCACAACTGGTGATAGTCGTCACCACCCGGCGCCGCACGCACAATCGACAATGTCTTGCCTGCGTCTTCTGACCGCAAGAAGGCGGTGTTCGGCACATAAATAGCATCAGGATTGTGCGGGTCGATCGTGATGCGGCTGAAGTACCACGAGCGCCCGGTCAGCCGCGCATCGGGATTGCGCAGTTCCCAGCTGTCCCCGCCATCGTTCGAGACATACAGCCCTGCATGCGCGCCATCGATCAACGCGTACACGCGTTGCCCGTCATTCGAAACGGCGACGCCGGAGCGATTCCAGCGGCCCTCCGGCAGACCATGCCCTTCCAGATGCTGCCACATCTTGCCGGCATCCCGCGACCGATACAAGCCACTGCCCGGTCCCTCAATCGGACCATAGACTGACCACGGAGGACGATGCGCGTCCCACATGCACGCGAACAACAAGTTCGGTTTGCCCGGCGCAACTGCGAGATCTGCGGCGCCCGTCGCCTCGTCGAGGTATAAGGTCTTGGCCCAGGTCTTGCCGCCGTCCGTAGACTTGAAGACGCCGCGGTCCGTGTTGTTGCCATACGCATAGCCGAGCGCGGCCACATACACGACATCCGGATTCGTCGGATCGATCACCACCCGGCTGATCTGGCGCGTGTCCTTTAGCCCCACGCTCATCCATGAAGCTCCACCATCCATGGACTTATACACGCCGTCGCCCAGCGAGAGATCGGAACGAATGTCGCTTTCACCCGTTCCCGCGTAGATCACGCTGGGATTGGACGGGGCCACCTCCAGGGCGCCGATCGATGCAACCGGTGGTCCGTTGAAGGTGGGCTGCCACACCATGCCCGCATCCGGGCTCTTCCATACGCCGCCATCGACGGAGCCGAAGAAGAACTCCGGCGTGCCCGCCACACCTCCGACGGCAACGACGCGCCCGGCGCGAAACGGCCCGATCAACCTCCACTTCAGATGATCGAAGACCTGCTGCGGCACCTGCTGCGCTGCCACCTGCGGGGCCGGTGCCGCACCAAGCAGCGCCAGCCCGCACATCAATCGAGAAATTCGCCAGGACGCTCGACGTTGAACCATGGCTCCTTCTCTCCCGTCCTCTTACTTTTTCGCCGCCTCGGCGTGCAGCTTCTCGGGCGGGGTCGCAGGCGAAGGATTGACCAGGTTCTCGTACATCAGCGCATAGGTGGCAATCCAGTGCGTGCCCAGATATCCGGCTGTGCCAATCTTGTCGTATCCCTGCTTGGCGTTGATGCTCGCCATCTTGCGATACACCGGCACCCGCGGATCATCCTTCGGCAGCCCGTTCGCGATCATCACCAGGTCGGCCGCACGCTGGTAGTTCAGGCCAACAAGATGCGCGTTGGGAAGCCCTTCTTCGTCCGTGCCTGTGGTATCGCGATTATTCCCGTGCACCGCATCGATATCCTTGGCATACAACTGGAACTCCGGAGCATACACCGGCGGCAGAAACGTATCCAGCCATTTGCTGTACGCCGCCGGAGTCGATGACGCGACCCATCAGCGCGGCCTCAGTCAGGCAAGGCGAAGCGAACTCCCCGAACACCGGCTCCGATGCGGTGGCGCAATGCTTGTCATTGCCGTAAAGCCGCATCGCCGTGTCGTGGATCACCGTCTCCGTCGCTTTGTCGCTGGTCTGGTTCGTGTAGTCGAGAGTAAAGATCATGTCCAGCGCGGTATTCGGGTGCAGCCCCACGCGGATTGGATAGTTCAGGCTCTTCAGATACGCCATATACCCATCCATGATCCACTTTGCGAACGGCTCCAGATTAGCCGTCATGCGCTTCCCTTCCGGATCGTCCCAGCTCTTCGCCTCGCCGTAGAGCTTCAACAGCCACGCATATCCGTAGGGCTTTTCGAAGTCTGCCATCGGGCCCTTGAGGCCCTTGAAATACGCGATCTCGCCGTCGATGTTGTCCTTCTGGATGTGGTCTGTCGAACTCCAGACGAATCGCCGGCGCCACCGCAATCGTGGGGTCCGACTTGATCAGCGACACCATCATCCACGTCGAGTTCACCCCCGAGTGCCAGTCGAGGCAGCCGTAGAAGGCACGCTTGTGGTCGTAGTCTTCCAGGATCTGCGGCTTGCCATCGCGCTGCCACAAGTAAGCGCGCGCCTCCGCCGCCCGGACCACCACCCCCAGGCGCATGGGGATGATCCTCGCATCCCAGCGGATTGGCCGCCAGCGCCAGCCGCTGCACCTCGTCGTACACCGGCGGCGTGGCCGTTGGCATTGACTTTCAGATAATCAGCAATCTTGACGGGGTCCGTCGCCGGATCATTGCTTTGCGGCCGTCGCCGTGGTCACGCCGAGGCAGAAGAGCAATGCTGTGCTGAGTGCGCGCATCGTGCCATCCTTTTTCGTTACTGGTTCATTCTGGTTCGCGACGCTTCCACGTCGCTAATTGCCCGTCGGCTCCGCATCCGGATTGGTCGTCAGCCCAGGCCCCTTCGGAGCGCCAGGACGATCCTTCGGCTTCTCCGGGCCAAGCGGCGCCGGACCCTGCGCGGCGTTCTCATACAACATCGCATAGGTCGCCAGGAAGTGCTGCCCCTCGTACCCCGCGTTGCCGATCTCCTGATAGCCGCGCGTCGCGTTCATCGCCGCCAGCGTCTTGAACACCGGCACCCGCGCATCATCCTTCGGCAACGCATAGGAGATCGTCAGCAGATCGTATGCCCGCTGAAAGCTCAACGCGATCAGGTGCGACTTTGCCGTCAACTGCACCTGTGCATCCGGACCCGAGGTATTCGTACGGCTGGTGTCGATCGGCTTTGCATAGCCCTGGAACAGGTCCGAGTAGACCGGCGGCAGGAACGCATCCAGCCACTTCAGATAATCGGCCTGCTCCATCACACGGCCCATCAGCGCGGCCTCAGTCAGGCACGAAGACACGTTGTCGGAGTTCTGTGGCTCGAGGCCTGTTGGGCAATCCTTGTCCTTCGAAAACAGCCGCAGCGCATTCGCCTTCACCGCCGTCTGCAGGGTTGTGTCTTCGGAAAGATTGACGCCGTCCAGCGTCAGGCTCATCGCCCACGCGGTGTTGGTATCGGTGCCAGACCGCAGCGGAAATTTCAGGTTATACAGGTAATACACGTACTTCTCCGACATCCAGCGCGCCAGCGGAGCCAGCGCTGTCGCCATCTTGCGTCCGTCCGGATTTGTCGTTCCCTTCGTTTCTCCATACAGCTTCAGCAGCCAGGAATATCCATACGGCTGCTCGAAGTTGAACTGCCCGGCGCCCGGCGCGGCGTCCGCGGCTCGCGGCGCTTCGAAGAACGCCACCTCGCCATCCATGTTGGTCTTGCGAAAATGCGTGGTCGCAATGTCTTTGATATCCGACGCGAGCGGAATCTTCGGGTCCTGCCGCAGCAGCGACATCATCATCCATGTATCGCCCACCGCGTCATGCCAGTTGGAGCAGCCGAAGAATGCGCGATTGCGGTCGTAGTTCTCCAGAATCACCGGCAGCTTCTCATAGCCCCACAGGTAGTTATTGCGCGTACCTATGTTCTCCTGCGGATGGTCCGCACAACTGATGGCGAAGCTTGCCAGCATCTCCTTCTTCTGCTCGTCGAAGACCGGAGCCTTGGCCGGTGGCAGCGTCTTCGCATACTCCGCCACCTTCGCCGGATCGCTCATCATCTGCGCATTGCCGGCAATCGCCGCGCCTGCCAGAGACAACGTCAACATCCCACTCAGAAGCCGCATAACTGCATCCTTTTCTGGCATTCGCCGGGAGGCCCGAGCCATTCAACTCGAGCCTCCGTCTGTAGATTCCCGTTAGAAGGTAAACTTCGCCGCCAGTTCGCCGATCTGCACCGTACCCGCACCCGTCGGCTGGCCGAAAGTGTTCAGCGTAGGCGAGGTCGTGATGCCGGTGTAGTTCTCCGTGCCAAACAGGTTGAACGCCTGCCCGATCACTTCGAGCTTCATCGACTCATGCTGGAAAACGACTTTCGAAAGCTTCAGGTCGAAGTCCATGTATTGGTTTGAAACCACCGAAGCCGCGCTCAGGTTCGTCGAAAGGCATGTCCCCGTTCCGGGAGCATATCCGTTGGCGCAACCCGTGCCACCGGCCACCGGCGTTCCCGTCGATCCTCCGCTCAGGCCGCTGTACGTCTTCACGTTTGCATCCAGGTCGGCGCGATATGCGTTGATGGCTGCGTAGTTGATGTTGCGGTTTCCCTGGTCACGCTTGGTCCCCGGCACGTACTGCGCGGTACCATTTGGGTTCGGGTTCACCGGAAAGACATTCGGGCTCAGCGTGGAGGTCGTCACGCTGAACGGCTCGCGTCCGCGATAGCTGAAGATTCCGCCCGCCATGATCTTGAACGGAAGCATCACCGATCCGCTCAGCACAATGACGTTGCGACGATCAATGCCCGCCGGACCCCAGTCGTTCTGCTGGTTGTTGTAATCCACCGGCGCTGCGTGCGGATTGTTGTCCGCAGCGGACGACAGTGCGTAGGACGCCGTATACATGTAACGGTGGCTATAACGCTTCGACACCTTCACGTAGAAGCCCTTGTACTCGGTGGCTGCGGTCGAGTCATGCTGCTGGATCTGTCCGATCTGCGTATCGGGCCGTACACCGTTCACCGCCAGATTGCGGTCGTACACCTTGTAGTCGCGCAGACCGCGATCGTAGATGCCGTCGAGGGACACGGACAGATCGGTACCCAGCTGCCGCGTATACCCCAATGTGAACTGATGCATATACGGGTTGCTGAGTGTCGGCGACAGAATTGTCACAGTGGTATTCGCAGTCGAGCCGCAGAAGGACGACACCGTGCCGCCGTTGTACGGGTTGGGGTAGGCCACATACTGCGAGCCCACGATCGAGATGGAGCAGGCCACGAAGTTCAGCTTTTCGGCCTCGCTCAACTCCGTCTGGATGAAGTTGTAGAAGACTCCATATCCTGCGCGAATCACATCCTTCGCCTTGTTGAACGGGTCCCACGACACGCCCACGCGAGGCCCGAAGTTGTTGTAATCCCCGCGCGAGTGAGGGTTTCCCTCGTACGGAATCACAGGCTTCGCCGGGTTCGGCGTATAGGTATCGAGGAACGGCGAACCCTTCTGCAGATCGTAACGGATACCGGCGCTGATGGTCAGGTTCTGCCTGGCCTTCCAGCTGTCTTCGAGGAAATAAGACTGCTGCGTCGACGGCAAGTAGTAAAGCAGCGGCACCGCAGACTGCGTAAAGGAATGCGGACAGCTTGTTGCTGTAGGCGTAGGGCAGAGCGCCGCGGTGGTCGCCGACGTTCCATCGAAGGGCTGGTCGGTCAGGAACGTGTACGTGCCGTTCAGATTGCTCGCCACCGCGTCCGTGTAGGGTACGTAGCTCACATCGAAGCCGATCTTGATGGAATGGGCGCCGCGCTGCAGCGACAGCGTGTCATTCACCTGCCAGCGCGATTCCACGCCATCTGCCGCATAGTTGTGGCCATAGCTGAAGCTGGGAAACGAGTATGCCAGCGTGATGTTCTTGCTGTAGTTCGGATCCAGCAGGTCGGTCGGCTTCTTGGGAGGCGTCGTGCCATAAGGCCCAAGCTCGTACGAGATATACGCATACTGGAAGCGCGCCTCGTTTACAATCTTCGCGGTCGGCTCCCAGGTGTGGCCGGCAACATAGGCCCGCCGCGGGAACTGTCCGTCATAACAGCCGGTCGTATTGGTATTGCCGCAGCCTTGCGCAGTCGCCAGTTGCGACTCCAAGCCCAACCGGAAGAAGATCTGCTGATTCGACTTGAGATCGTGATCGATGCGGGCGACGATGAGCTGATCATGGTTCGGCGTGGCGAACGTGCCCAACAGCGAAGCATAGTCTGCCTGCGCCGCAGCGCCTGACCCGAAGAGCGTGTACGAGGTCGTCCCCTGCGTGCGCTCATACGCACCGAAGTAGTGCGTTTTATTCTTGTAGATGGGGCCGCCGATGGAACCGCCGAACTGGTTGCGGCTGTAAAGCGGAGAACCGGTGTGGTTCGCCAGTTCGCTTGCCTGCGTGAACTGGTTATCCGCCGTCATTTGCTGGTTGCGATAGTACTCGAAAACATCGCCGTGGATCCTGTTGGTCCCGCTCTTGGTCACAAGCGCCGTGAAGCCGCCCATCGCCCAGCCCATGTCCGCCGGCATCTGCGCGGTGTAGGTCTTGAACTCGCCTACCGCGTCTTCAGGGATGTTCTGGCGCGGATCGCCCTCTTCCGTTTGCTGGTTCGAGACGCCATCCCACGAGAATCCATTCGCGTAGAAGTACGTTCCGCCGCCCGATTGCACGTTCGAATAGAAGCTGCGCGAAGCATCCTGCGTTGTTCCCGGAGTCAACAGCGCCAGCGCCAGATACTGACGGTTCGGAATCGGCAGGTTATCAATCTGCGCCTGATCCACGATGCCGCCGACGTCATACGCCGTGGTATCCACCGCCGGAACCGTGCCCGAAACCTCAACGACCGTGCTTTCGCTGCCGATCTTCAGCGTCGCATTCTGGTTTACGTGGTTGTCCAGCTCAATCGTCAGGCCGCTGATCGTCTCCGGCGAAAAAGATGTCGCCGAAATCATGATCGAGTAGTGTCCGGGAGCGATCGTCGGAAACGTATAGCGTCCATCTGATCCAGTCTTCACCGTACGCTTGTCTCCGCTGTCGGTGTTGGTCAGCACCACCGTTGCGCCGGCAATCACTGAACCCGATGGGTCGCTGATGATCCCCTGCACATCGGCCTGTCCCGACTGCGCCTGCAGTCCGGACACAAGCGCCAGGCTCAGAAAAGTTGCCACTGCGGCAAAGACACCTCTGCGTGACTTCAGGATAGTCATGAACTCCTCCAAAAGCGTGTGAGTAGGTCCCGGCTCGGCTCCATTTCACAGAGGCCGGCGCAAATCCGTGCACGGTGAACATCATCAATTTAAGGAAGCGGTTGACTTCTTATATGACGAAGAGCTTCGGAAGTCAACTTGTTTTCACTCAAAACTCACAGAACCGTGACTTCTCCGCAATTTGCGGTGCATTTGCGATGTACGGACTGTCCCACCCAAGACACGTGGAGACCCTTCTCGTCGTCGCTTGTATACAACCTGTGCAGGAATGGTGCATGCATGTCGCCAAGACACACAAAGGAAATCACTTTTGCGAAGGGCTCGGCTTCTGGTCCTCCGGCCTTGCGTCCCCATACGCAATCACCCCGGCGGAGGGCTCGATGCCGGCATTCTTCATCACTTCGCGCGCCTCCGCAGGCCAGTTCCCATCCGACACCAGGTGGTCCTCCAGGATCAGGTCGTTCTGGTAGTTGGTCCACATGCCTCCAGTCTTGGAGCTGTTATGCCAGTTGTCGATCGCAGTGTTATCCGGCGAGATCCGCAGCGGGTACGCGCTATGCACGGTGTTGATGTTCAGCCACTCGCTCGCGGCATCGTCCACCACGTTGCGGCGCACCGTCAGATAACGCGAGCCCTCATCCAGATACAACGCAATCAGCCCGTTGTCGATCGTAGATGTAATTCTCAGTGATCAACGTGCCGGGACTGGCGGATAGGTTGTAGATCGCGCCGCCGTCATGGAACAGCTTCTTGGCATCGTGGATGCGATTGCTGGCGACCACCACGTCGCGATGCGTCGTGGGCGTGTCGTAGACCAAGTTCTGCTTCGCAGTCGTATCCATGCATGCGCACACGATAGTTCGGATTGCCGCCCGCATCGTGCATACCCCACCCATAGCCGATATCGATCGCGTCATACGGCACATCCGAGATGTCGTTGTGCAGAATCACCGCGCCCGTAACGTACGTGCTCAGGATCGCGCTGTTGTCCACGAAGTCCTTGCTCACCGAGTGAATGCGGTTGTTGCGCACAATCAGCTGCCGGTTCACCATGCGAGGATCGCGCGGATGATGCGCATCGCGCTGCACGCCGCCAGCAAGAATCGCCCCGCCTGCAAGATCGGTAAACACATTCGCGGTCACCGTGATGTCGCCCGTCCCCAGCCCCACGCCCGATCGCATCGCGTCCGCATCGTTGCCAATGCCCAGCGCATACTGCCCCAGGTGCGCGAACACATCATCGTCGAACGTGACGCGCTCAGCCGCAGCGCACCTGCACCGACGCCGGCATCTGCTTCCACTCATTGCGCATCGTCTCAAACTGCGCGACATCCTTGCGCGGCAGCTGACCAGCGGATCTGCAGGATAGGCCTCTGCCCGTCCCGTCAGGTACGATCCGCTCTGCTGGCTCGCATAACCCTCCGCCCCCGAAGGCCCCAGCCAGGTGGTGTGAGAAAAGCGAATCCCGCGAAACGTCAGGTCTGCGACCGGCTCTTGCAGACTTTCCGCTTACAGACACCACCGTCGCCAGCCTCGGGACCTCTACTTCCATACTGCCGGGATCCACATTGGCTCCGCGGTCGCAGGTACAGCCTGCCCTGCGCGGGATCGATCGCCCACTGCCCCGCTTCGGAGACCAGCGCCAGCGAGTTCGCAAGGTACAGGTGCGCGAGTTCCGGATGGTACGGCGAATTGAGCGTGTCGTAACCCCAGATGTTGTTGTTCCACGCCGGCTGCTTCATCACCAGCACATTCCCGCGCACACGTTCCACGGGCGAGATGCGCTTGGTGAAGAAGCCCGTCGCCGACACCTCCATGCGGCCTGCGTCCGGCGCGGAAGATGCAAGCGCGGCCAGCTTAGGGTCTTTCAGCACAATGCCCTCCTGGGTAAACTCCACACTGCTGCGTGGAATCTCCCTGGAAGCCATAGCTGCCAAGCGGTCATTCACCCAAACCTGACGCGTATCCAGCCCCTTCGGTGTCTCCGCCACATAGATACCCCGCGCTCGGTCGAACATCTTCCAATCTGTCACCCGAACTCCACCCGAAATAACCGGATGCGCTCCGCTCGCCGCCTCCCATACGACCTGGTGTCCGTTGCGTCCGCCGTCGAGCGTGCCGAAGACCAGCGTTTCGCCGATGCGATAGATGCCGTCCGCCAACTGCACATGAACATCATGTTCGGCATTGGCCGCACGCACAGCCTGCTGCGCTCGCTCGAGCGTGCGAAATGGATGCGCCGCGCTGCCATCGCCGGCATCATCTCCGGCGGTTGATACCGCCACCAGCACAAACTCTGCCGGCTTTTTCGGCGCGCCAACCATCCCCGCAACACAGGCACATAACCCCCCAATCAGCCACGCCTTCATCGCCTCTCCTTCACGATCCGCATCGCATCTCCGCAATAGCGCAACGCATGCTCTTCACGCACGCCATCTTCCAGCAGCAACACATTCCAGACGCGCTCCCGAACCATGCCTGGAAACTCCCCGCTGCGGGGCTCGATGCGCAGCACACCCTCAAGCTCAGTCCAGGTGAGCCGCACGGTGGCCCACTCCCCCTGCTCGTATCCGTAACCGTCGCCCGCATCCTCGTACAGCAGGAACTCGGCGTCGGCACCCATGTACACGCGCACTTCATAGGGTGCATCGACCACCTCGTCCGCATACTGCATCGGCTCCGTCAAAATCAGGATGGAGCCCGCACGCACAAACACGGCATCGACTCGAGCGGCGCTCTGGCGTGCACTGTCTGGCCTCCGCGGTGCAGCCTCGCGTCACGGATGTCATACCATCCGCAGCCCGCAGGCAGGTAGACCGGGCGCTTCTTCCCACACCATCCAGCAGACGCGAGCCGGCCTCGAAGTACATCGCATGCGTCACCGGACACACCAGCAGCGAGCGGCCAAAGAGAAACTGGTCGGTCAACCCGTGCGTTGCAGAATCATCAGGGAACTCGAGTGCGACCGCCCGCAGCATGGCCTCGCCGCGAAAGGTAACCGCGGCCGCCAGCGAATAGATATACGGCATCAACCGGTAGCGCAGCCGGATGGCGTCGCGAAATCGCATCATAAAACGGCGCTGCCCGCCTCACCGAAACGCCATATCTCCCGCGCCGCATCTGTGCCATGAGAACGGAACATCGGCAGAAACGCCGCGTATTGCATCCAGCGGGTATACAGCTCATGAAATCCGAGATCCGTACATCCGTTGTCGTTTGGATCCGGCGCGACCGCATTCATGTCCGTCAGCCCGCGACAACCCGCAGCGTAGTCTCCGCGCCAGAACCAGAGCTCCGGCTTGTTATCGAGAAAGAATCCACCCGCATCCACGGTCCAATAGGGCTCACCGGTCGCGCAGAAGTTCAGGCCTTCGGCAACGCATCTGCGCAACGCTTCCCACGTCGCCGCAGATATCGCCATTCCACGTCACCGTGCCGTATCGATGCTGCCCTGCATAGGAGGATCGCGTGAGATTCAGCACACGCTTTCCGGACGCGTCCGCCCGCTGCCCTTCGTAGATTCCCTGCGAGTGCATCGAGCGAATACAGATTGATCTCCGCTGCATCCAGGTACAGCTTCGACTCTCCGTATTGATCATCCAGCCGCGCATGCGGCTCCGGCTTCACCGCACCAGCCCAGTCTGCCTCAAATGGCTCCGTGCAATCGCACCACCATGCATCCACGCCTTGCGCGAAAAAGCCCTCGCTCCGCCTGCTTCCAGTACATTCGCCGCGCCTCCGCCGCAAATGCGTTGTAAGTGGCCTGGTTCCCAAGCATCAACCCGCGATCCAGCATCTCGCGCTGATCCGCACATCCTCCGGTCATGATCGGCCAGATCGACACCATCAGCCGCGCGCCCAATCGCATGCAGCTCATGCATCATGCGCCGCCGGCTCGGGAAAGCGCACTCGGATCGAAGCTCTTCTGACCCCAGCCCCCCCCATTCGGCCAGGACTTCCAATCCAGCACAATGCAATCCAGCGGCACCTTGCGTCGCCTGTATTCCCGCACAACATCTAACAGCTCTTCCGCATGTTACATACCGCTCTTTCGACTGCATGTACCCGAACGCCCACTTCGGCAGCATCGGCGCCGGCCCGGTCAGCGCCGATATCCGCGCGTCACTTCGTCGAAGTTCGCGCCCGTGCATCACGTAATAGTCCAGCTCTTCCACCGCATCTGCCCACCAGTATGACGCCCAGCGCATCGTCATGAAACGTCATCAGCGACCCGCACTCGAGCAGCACGCCATATCCGCGCGTCGAAACGAAGCAAGGCACCACCGCCTTCATATTTTGCTGATACAACTCCCGCGATCGGCCGCGCAGATTCGCCATATCCTTCTTCATGCGAACCAAAGCCGAATAACGCCTCATCCTGCGCAAACACAAACTCCAGTTTCGCTTCAAAGGCCCTGCGATCCACCACCGTCTCGATCACCGTTGCCCACGGCGCGCGCGCCATCCACGCTCTGCGCATACGCGGCCCCCGCATCGCGTGAAAACACTGGCGCAGCACATCTTTCGCGGTCAGCCACTTGCCTCCGCGATCCGGCTCCCGCATCAGAAGCCTGCCACTCACGTCGTAGAAGCTGAGCGCACCGCTTTCCGCGAGCCTCACCTCAAGTGCTGAAGTCCGCAGCCGCACGCTGCCTTCACACTCCTGAACTTCATACGGTGCATACCCTTGATCGTCCACAACGATGCGGCTTGGCCGTTCGTTGAAAATTTTCCCCTTGGTATACGTAATCCGCACAACATGTCGCAGAGACAAAGCGCACACGGAGCCGAAACTCTCCCGCAGCAAAGACCGCCTGTTCGCGCAGGCTTTCGACAGCGAACTTCGCCGCATTCGTCATCAGTCGCTTCCGCTCACGGCTGCTGCCAGCCTGCGCCGTGCATCGAGATCCACGCGAATACCGGGCTCCAATCGCTCGTAGCGCTGGTAAAACACCACCGGCAACACCGCCAGACGCGTAACAAAGCGCCGGCAACCACACGAAACTGATCACGATCCCGGTGAGCGATCTTGCGGTTTGTGCAACATTCGGCACATATCCGAAGTAAGCCAGAATCCACGCTGGAATCGCGCCGCCCAGGCCGCTTCCGGCCTTCAGGCAGAAGGCCGCGCCCACCGCCGTCAGCAGTCCCGCGGCACGCACCCCGCTCTTCCATTCGCCGTAGTCCACGCTGTCAGACAGGATCGAGAACGGGATCGCCATCGCCACACCGCTCGCCAGAAACCCCAGCACCCACCCACCATCACAATCCCCGCCGGAGCGTCCACTCACCCCGAAGCTCATCGCAACCTGCCCCACCACCGAGCCCAGCAACCCGGTCGCCCAAACGTTTCGCTTCGACGTCACGCGGCAGAAGAACGGCAGGAACAGAATGCTGCCCAGCGACACCACATCCAGGCTGTTTGCCACGGCGGTCAGTTCCGGCCGCCGCAGCACGTACTCAAAAAAATAAGGCGCGGTCGAAATGCGCGCGATAAACGCAATCCAGAACAGCAGGCTACTTAGGAAGATGATCAGCCAGGGACCATTGCCCTTTAGCGCGCCGCAGGCTCTCCCGGATCGAAAGCCCCGTACGCTCCTGCTGCACCACTTCCTTCAGGTTGCGAAACGCCAGCAGATACAGGACTACCGTTCCGCATGCATAGATCGGCATCACGCGCATGAACCCGCGCTGACTGTTGCCATGCCCCAGCCAGCCCACCATCTTCAGCACGGTCAGGTTCACAAGCAGCACGCCGAACTTCGAGCCGAACATGCGAAAACTCGTCAACATAACGCGCTCGCCGGAGTCCGGCGTCAGGGCGGAAAGAATCGACGTAACCGGCGTGTTGATGCCCGTGTAGAGCACACTACACACAATATACGTACCGGCTGCCCACGCGATCCTGCCTGTCTGGCCGAAGGACGGCGTCACAAACGTCAGCACGCCGAACAACGCAAACGGCACACAAAGCCACAGGAACCACGGCCTGCTCTTGCCCCATCGGCTGTGCGTGCGATCAAACACAATGCCCCACACCGGCGCATCGATCGCGTCGATACAGCGAGCCAGCAGCAGGATCGTTCCGGCCGCAATCGCAGAGATGCCATACACATCGGTGTAGAACTTCAGCAGGTAAAACGAGATGACGCAGAACACAAGCTGCCCCGCCACCTCGCTGGCGGTATAGCTCAGGCGCGTCGTCATCACTGCACTGCTCATCGGGACCTGCGTTCAGCGTTTGTATGCAAAAGAAATCCTGCGTACACCGCACCAGATGTACGCAGGATTTGTGTCTTCGTCAATCACAACGCGTCAGGCTGCGGCATCCTTCGCCTTGTCCGGGAAGGGGCCGTACTTCTCCGCCGAATCCTCGGCATGGTTGTAGATATTCTTGCCATCCTTCAGAAAGGGCGTCGCCATCGCCCATGGCTTGCCATCCGGACGATCAATCGGCGCTGGCACTGTACTGCGGCAGATAAATCCGCCGCATGTTCTCCGTCTTGTTCGGTCCGCTGCGATGAAACACGAAGCTGTCGAACGCAACAATGCTGCCGGCCGGAACAATCACCGGATCTCCGGGATCGCTCCCCGTATATCCGATCAGGTCGTTGGTGCCCGCTTCCTTCACATGGTTGATGATGTGGTTCTTCGTGCCTCCGCGCGAATGCGGCAGAAGGTACACGGTGCCGTTCTCCTCGCTCACATCGTCCAGCGTGCACCAGCACGTCACGTACGGCTTATGCTCGGTCGTCGGGTTGTACCACTTCACATAGCCGCTATCCTGGTGCCAGGAGAACTTCATCCCCTGCTCCGCGCCCTTCACCACCCATTGCTCGTGGAACAGGTACGCCTCATCGCCCACGGTCGCGCGCGCCACCTCGGCCATCAGATCGCTGAAGATGAACTGCCACAGCCGATTGCTCAAGCGGTAGCGATTGTTGATGAAGTACCGCTTGCCGCGATGGCTCAGATTCTCCGTCTGCACACCCTTCGCGTCCATCAGCGAATCGTAGTACCCCAGGTAGTAGCTGCACTCCTCCCGCATCATGTTCAGCATGCCCGCGGGAATCACGCCCGGAAGAATCATGTAGCCTTCTTCGCGGTACAGTTCGCGTTGCGCTTCGGTAATCATCATGCGCAGAACTATAGCCACTGTCGTCAACCCCTTGCTTCTCACTTCTGACGCCAGTTGTTATCATTTTTTGTCGCGATGCAGCAGCGCCTTCACATTCCGCCCACGCTCGACGGAGGTCTCTGGCGATACGCCAATCAAGCCTCCGCCAATCGGCGCCATACGCACGTCGAACTCGAGTTGAACCTCGTCACTCGCGGGCACGGAACCTACCTCCTCGGCAGTCGCCGATACCGCATCCATCGCGGCGACCTGCTTTGGCTCTTTCCCGCGCAGGACCACGTGCTCATCGAACAGTCCGCGGAGTTCGAAATGTGGATTGCCGTCTTCAGGCGTCGCGCCCTCAAGCGCACCGCTACCGACCCCGCCGCGCGCCCGCTGCTAAAACCGCAGTTCGAGGGGGAACCATGCAAGCAGGCTCACCCAGCACGATCTTCATCGCCTGGAGACTCTCCTGGCGGAACTCGCTAATACTGCCAACGCAGCGCCTGGCCTGCTCAATGCAGGACTCGCTTATGCGCTCCTGCAGGCATGGCGCTGCTTCGCCGCGGCGTCCGAGGTTCCCGTCGCACGATCTTCATCCCGCGGTCGAGCGCGCAGTCCGCATCATCCGCGCCGCCCCACGCGGAAAAGTCACTTTCTTCGCTCGCCCAGGAAGCCGGCCTCAGCAGCGCACGCCTTAGCCGCCTCTTCAAAGCGCAGACAGGCTTCGCCATGGTCGACTTCCGCAACCGCATCCGCATCGAGCGTTTTCTCCAACTCTACGGCACGGGCCAGCGCCACACCATGCTCGATGCCGCGCTCGAATCCGGGTTCGGCAGCTACCCGCAATTCCACCGTGTCTTCACCCGCGCCATGGGACTTTCCCCGGGCGAATACCGCCGTCAAACCGCCAACTAATCGGTCAGCTTCTTCCACATTTTGTCGATCACCCCGCGCAGCACCTTGGCATCCTCCCAGCTGCTAGGGAACGTCGACAGCGCATAGCCGCCTTCGATCGGCCCCAGCTCTGGACACACAAACATCTCGCGCTCGGACGCGCTATTTGTCTCCAGCCAGCAGCCCATCACCGCCTCTGCGAACGGGATCCAATCCTTCACCTCCTGCGTCAGCTCTCCACGCGCATCGGTGATCGCCACCTGTGCATGATGCCCGGTGAAGGGTCGGAAATGGAACTGCTGGGCTGCCCGCACCATCTCCGGCCGCAGGAGCAACCGTTCGGCATACTCCGACGGCAGAAGATGTTTGACCACTGCAAAATGCGAAAAATCCCAGGAAACCGGCAGCAATTCACCTGTAGCCTGCGCATACCCGTCCGCCAGCGCATACATCTTCTCCGGCGTCTCCGTGGCCGTGCCGCGATGGGTTTCGATCGCCGGCTGCAAGCTCAGCGCCCTCGCCTCAGCCATCAACTTCAGGGTCAGCCGCAGAGCCTCCCCTTCAGTCACCGCATCGGTCGCAAGCTGCACATTGACGTGCTCCGCGCCGCAAGCTTTCAGTTCCCGCAAGCGCACCGCGAACGCCGTGTCTCCGGCGCCGATCCCGCCCACAAACATCAGCCCATGCCGTCGCAACCCGGCGCAAAGCTCCTCGCTCGCACCCCAGCACACACCATCGAAGCCGGCAGCTTTGATGGCCGCGAGTTTCTCCTCCAGCGTCCACTCCGCTGCCCTCAGCGGATGCCCCATCAGCGTCCAGAGATTTGCAATATGCCGCAGCCGCGCCATGCCTCGCCCCCTCCAAACATTCTGCAACAGCTGGCAGCATCACGTTCCGCAGAACGTCGCACAGACTCGCTCCTGCGGCCTGGCCGCCAACGCATATCGATCGCGTCCAGCCTGCTCTTCGTACGGTCGTGCAAGCACATGCAGCAGTTCTTCGAACGGTCCGAAATCCTGCCGCTCCACCGCGGCCACGATCATCTCTTCCATGCGATGGTTGCGCGGAATATACGCCGGGTTCACCCGCCGCATCGCTGCCGCACGCTCCGCCGCGGACATCTGCTCTTCCGCCATCCGCTGACGCCACGTCACCGCCCAGACATCAAACACCCGAGCATCCGCAAACAACGCGCGCACTCCTGCATCCTCGCCTTCCGCAGCGTCGCACAGCCGCCGAAACGTCAGCGTGAAGTCCGCCTGATTGCTGGCCATGCGCGAGAGCAGATCCTCGGCTATCGCGCGGTCGCCTTCGCGCTCTGACGCAAGCCCCAGCTTGGCCCGCATTCCACGCAGCCACGCTGCCTCATACTGCGGCTGAAACGCCGTCAGCGACTCCCTGGCCGAAGCCAGCCCCGCCTCCGCCCCACCCGCTTCTTCCTCCATCAGCGGCAGCAGCGACTCCGCCAGCCGCGTCAGGTTCCAAAGCATGATGCCAGGCTGATTCCCATACGCATACCGTCCCTGCCGGTCGATCGAACTGAACACCGTAGCGGGGTCGTAAGCCTCCATGAATGCGCACGGACCATAGTCGATCGTCTCGCCCGAGATGCTCGTGTTATCCGTGTTCATCACCCCATGCACGAAGCCCAGCATCATCCACTGCGCCACCAGCCGCGCCTGCCGCGCCACCACGCCATCCAGCAGCGCCCGAAACGGCCGCTCCGCCCGCGCAGCCTCCGGGTAATGCCGCGCCATCGCATACTCCGCCAGCACCCGCACCCCTTCCGTATCCTGCCGCGCCGCGAAGTACTCAAACGAACCCACGCGGAGATGGCTGCTCGCAACCCGCGTCAGCACGGCGCCGGGCAAAGCCGTCTCGCGCAGCACCTCTTCACCGGTCAGAACCGCCGCCAGGGCGCGCGTCGTCGGAACTCCGAGCGCCGCCATCGCCTCACTCACCACGTACTCGCGCAGTACCGGCCCAAGCGCCGCCCTCCCATCGCCTCGTCGCGAGAATGGCGTTGGACCTGAGCCTTTGAGATGAATGTCGTAGCGCTTACCATCACGTCCAATCACCTCGCCCAGCAGGTTCGCCCGCCCATCCCCGAGCTGCGGCACGAAATACGCAAACTGGTGCCCCGCATAGGCCATCGCCAGTGGCTCCGAGCCCTCCGCCACGCGGTTCCCCGCCAGCACTGCCACACCTTCTTCGCTCGCCAGCCACTCCGGATCGATCCCCAGCGCCCGCGCCAGCTCCACGTTGACCTTGATCAGCCGTGGCGCCGCCACCGGTGTCGGCGCCACACGCGCATGAAAGCGCTCCGGCAGCCGCGCATACGTGTTATCAAACCCGAATCCCTGCATGTTCCCCACTGCACTCATGCTCATTCGATGCGAACCTCCGGCATTAGTCTCGCCCGCGCCGTGTAGACCCGAACTCAACCGCAGGCGTCCTTACGTACAATCATCGCGTGGCTGTTCCACTCACTGCATTCAGCAAAGATTAATGTGCCGCCCTGTACCTTGGAGCGAGAATGAATCCCAGTTCCGTCCTCATTGCCCGCTCCGTGTTCGGACTGGCTCTCTTCGGAAGCGCGCTCAACTTGGCGGAAGGCCAGACTGCGCCCGCGATGCCGTCTGCCCCGACGCCGGCGGCAATGGGTCAGGTTGCTCCGCGGCCCACCAGCGGGACCGCTGCAGCGACCGTTCCCGCCAACGGCACGCTCTCACTTGACCAGGTCATCCAGCAGGCGCAGACAAACGAGCCTACCTTTGCCCAGGCCATCGCCGATAGCAAAGTCGCCCAGCTCGACCGCTCCATCGCCCGCGCCGGCCTCCTGCCCTCCGCGGTCTTCCACAACCAATACCTCTTCACCCAGGCCAACGGCACCAACGACCGCATCGGCCAGACCACTACCTCGGTCGCGCCCATTTTCATCGCCAACAACGCCGTCCACGAGTACGCCAGCCAGGGCGTCGTCACCGAAACCCTCGGCCTTGCGCAGTATACCGCCGTCTCCCGGCCGCCGCCGACGCCGCCGTCGCCGCTGCCGAGCTCGAGATCGCCCGCCGCGGCCTGATCGCGACCGTCGTCAGCCTCTTCTACCAGCTCGCCGCCGCCCAAACCAAACTCGCCGTCGCACAGCGCGCCGCCGACGAAGCCAACAGCTTCGTCACCCTGACCCAGCAGCGCGAAGCCGCACGCGAGGCCGCCCACGCCGACGTCCTCAAGGCCCAACTGCAGCAGCAGCAGCGCGAGCGCGACCTCGCCGACGCCAAGCTCGCGGCCGCCAAGGCCCGCCTCGACCTCGGCGTCCTGCTCTTCCCCGACCCGCGCACCCCCTACAGACCGTAGACCGTCCGCGCCTCCGCCCCTGCCCGACCGCGCCGGCATCGAAGACTCTCGCCGGCCAGAACAATCCCGAGTTGCGCAGCGCGCTCGCCGGCCTGCAAGCCAGCGAGGCCGGCATTCTCGCCGCACGCGCCGCCTACCTGCCCGACCTCGGCCTCAACTTCACCTACGGCATCGACGCCCCAGCAGTTCGCCGTCAACGGTCCCGACGGCGTCCGCAACCTCGGCTACTCCGCCTCCGCCACGCTCGACATTCCCATCTGGGACTGGCTCGCGACGGAGCACAAGGTCAAGCAGAGCCAGATCCTGCGCGACGCCGCCAAGGTCGTCCTCACCAGCACGCAGCGCCGCCTCATCGCCGCAGCTCGACGAGTTCTACGCCGAGGCCGCGCCGCCCGCGAGCAGCTCGCCTCGCTCGACCTCAGCGTCGCGACCGCCGCAGAAAGCCTGCGCCTCACCCGCCTGCGCTACACCGCCGGCGAGGCCACTGTGCTCGAAGTCGTCGACGCCCAGAGCTCCCTCACCACCGCCGAACTCGCACGCGCCGACGGCATCGTTCGCTACCAGACTCGCGCTCGCCAACCTCCAGACTCTCACAGGAACGCTCTAACCCATGACGATCGCTCGCACCCACTCCTCGCCGCAGCCTGCTGCTCGCAGCGTGCTCTCGCTCGCTCGTCCTCTCGCTGGGCTGCAAGAAAGCCGCCGACGACGCGCCCGAAGCCGAGGTCTACGGTCGCAGGCAGCCCATCCGACGCACGGCTCCATCTCCGAGGAGATCACCGCCGACGCCATTCTCGCGCCGCTCGCGCAGGCCGCCATCTCGCCCAAGGTCACCGCGCCCTCAAGCAGTTCTTCGTGCAGCGCGGATCGCACGTGAACGCCGGCCAGCTCCTGGTCGACGCTCGAAAATCAGCGACCTCGCCGCCGCCGCGCTCGACAACGAAGGCTCCTACACCGCCGCCCAGGCCACCTACACCGAGACCACCAAGGCCACCGTCCCCGAAGAAACCCAGCAAGGCCCAGCTCGACCTCGCCCAGGCCAAGGCCAACCTCGACCTCAACCAGAGCATCGTCAACGGCCGCACGCAGCTCTTCGCGCAGGGCGCCATCCCCGGCCGCGACCTCGACACCGCCAAGGCCGCGCTGGTCCAGGCGCAGGCTGCCTACGACATCGCCAGCCAAGCACCTTGAGTCGGTCCAGAGCGTCAGCCGCGAGGCCTCGACCAGACCGCCCAGGGCCAGCTCGCCTCCGCCAAGGGCAAGTACCTCGAGAGCGCACAGGCCAGCTCAGCTACACCGAGCTTCGCAGCCCCATCAACGGCGTCGTCACCGACCGTCCGCTCTTCGCCGGCGAGACCGCCACGCCGGCACCCCCGTCATCACCGTCATGGACACGTCGCTCGCTGCTCGCCAAGCTCCACATCGCCCAGGCCAGGCGCAGCAGCTGAAGATCGGCGCCAAGGCCGACGCTCACCGTCCCCGGCATCGACGATCCCGTCCCGGCCAAGGTCTCCCTCATCAGCCCCGCGCTCGACCCCGGCAGCACCACCGTCGAAGTCTGGCTGCGGTCGAGAACGCAGAGGCAAGCTCAAGGCCGGCACCCCCGTCCACGCCGCCATCACGCGGCACGCACTGTCCACAACGCGCTCCAGCGTCCCGCTCGAGCCGCGCATGCTGCCCGCGCAGGACGGAGGCAAGACCGTCATGGTCATCGGCGCCGACGGCACCGCCCACAAGAAGCCGGTCAGCGTCGGCATCGGACCGACGAAGACCGCGCAGATCACTCGAGCGGCCTCACGCCCGGCCGACACCGTCATCACCACCGGCGGCTACGGCCTCGACGACGGCACCAAGGTCAAGATCGGCGCAGCCAAGGCCGGCGCGCGAGCGACAAGGACCGATGAAGCCGCCGCGGAGACAACGAGTGACGCCGCCGACCTCTGCCCCGGCCCGCAGTGCCGCCCCAGCCTTCTGGCTCGCGCGCTCCGCCAAGCACCATCTTCTTCTTCGCTCATCGTGCTCACCGCTCGCCGGCATCTACGCCGCCTTCCAGGTGCCCATCGCCGTCTTTCCCGACACCAACTTTCCCCGCGTCGTCATCGGCGTCGACAACGGCGTCATGCCGGTCGAGCAGATGCAGGTCACCATCACCAAGCCCATCGAAGACGCCGTCAACAGCGTCCCCGGCCTGCTGACCGTGCGCTCCACCACCAGCCGCGGCTCGGCCGAAGTCAGCCTCTTCTTCGACTGGAACGTCGACATGTTCCGCACCCTGCAGCTCGTCGACGCCGCTCTCAGCAAGGTCCAGCAGACGCTGCCCGCCACCGCCAAGATCACCACCAACCGCCTCACCTTCGCCACCTTCCCCATCCTCGGCTACGCCTCACCGTCGCGACACGACGCTGTCTCGCAGACGCAGCTCTGGGAGCTCGCCACCTACACGCTCAAGCCGCCGCTCAACCGCGTCGACGGCGTCAGCACCGTCACCGTCCAGGGCGGCCAGGTTCCCGAGTTCCACGTCGTCCCCAACCTCGCGAAGCTGCAGGCCGCGGGCGTCACCCTCCTCGACCTCGTCAACGCCGTCCAGGCCTCCAACATCATCGACTCGCCCGGCCTCTACGAGCAGGACCACCAGCTCATCCTCGGCCTCGTCGGCGCGCAGGCCCACGACATCGACGGCACTCGGCAGCTCGTCGTCAAGACCACTGCCAGCGGCGCGCCCGTGCGCGTCGGCGACGTCGCCGACGGTCGTCCCCGCGACCATGCCCGTCTACACCGCGGTCACGCCAACGGCAAGCCCGCCGTGCTGCTCAACATCGCCCGCCAGCCCACCAGCAACACCGTCGCCGTCGCCGACGCCGTCGCCGCAGAAGTCGCGGAACTGCAGCGCCAAGCTGCCCGCCGGCGTCACACCTCGAGCCCTTCTACGACCAGTCGCAGCTCGTGCGCGAGAGCATCGCGCAGCGTGCGCGACGCCATCCTCATCGGCCTCGTGCTCGCCTGCATCATCCTCTTCCT
This sequence comes from uncultured Gammaproteobacteria bacterium, assembly GCA_963744015.1. GTDB lineage: Bacteria > Acidobacteriota > Terriglobia > Terriglobales > Acidobacteriaceae > Edaphobacter. The sequence goes on along the minus strand of CAVUSA010000003.1, from coordinate 1,580,894 downwards.
CTTCCTGCGCGACTGGCGCTCCTCGCTGATCGCCGGCCTCGTCATCCCGGTCACCGTCGCCGTCACCGTCCTCTTCCTCTGGATCATCGGCCAGAGCTTCAACCTGATGACGCTCGGCGGTCTCGCCGCCGCCATCGGCCTGGTCATCGACGACGCCATCGTCGTCGTCGAAAACATCGTCGCTCCATCGCGACGCCGGCGAAGCCGCGCATCGACGCCGTGCGCAAGGCGCTGCACGAGATCACGCGTCCCGCTCATCGGCTCGACCATCACGCCGGTCGTCGTCTTCCTTCCGCTCATCGCCGTCACCGGCGTCACCGGCAGCTTCTTCCGCGCGCTCGCCATCACCATGACCGTCGCGCTGCTCACCTCGCTGCTGCTCGCCCTCACCTTGACGCCCGCGCCTCGCGCTCGCTGCTCCTCAAAGCGCCCGAGCCCGACGGCGACGACTCCCACGCAGAGCACGCCGCCGAACTCAAGCACCACGAGCCCGGCACATTCCTCGGCGGCGTGCTCCACTGGCCACAAGCGCGTCCTCGAGCTGGTCGCTGCGCCGTCCCGCTCTGGCTCGGCCTCGTCTGCCTTCTGCTGGTCGTCGGCACCTTCTTCGCCTACCGCGGCCTCGGCTCCGACCTGCTGCCCGGCGATGGACGAAGGCGGCTTCATCCTCGACTACATCATGCCCGCCGGGCAGCTCGCTCGCCAGCACCAACCACGTCCTCGCCCACGTCGAACAAATCCTCGTCGAGACGCCCGAAGTCGAAAGCACCACCCGCCGCACCGGCCTGCAGATGGGTCTCGCCGCCGTCACCGAAGCCAACTACGGCGACTTCACCGTCAAGCTCAAGAACAAGCGCAGCCGCGGCATCGACGAAGTCATCGCCGACGTCCGCGCCCAGATCAAGACCGCCGAACCCGCACTCGACGTCGAGTTCACGCAGGTCCTGCAGGACAAGATCGGCGACCTCTCCAACGCGCCCGAGCCCATCCAGATCAAGCTCTTCAGCGAGGACCCGCCCTGCTCAACGACCTCGGCCCCCGCGTCGCCGCCGAGATCAAGAAAATCCACGGCGTCGTCGACATCGAGAACGGCATCGACAACACCCTCAGCGGCCCCGCCACCAACTTCCAGGTCGATCCCGTCACTCGCCGGCCGCCTCGGCTTCACCCCGCAGGAGGTCGCCGAAGACGCCACCTCGCATCCTCGACGGCCTCACCATCACCGACCCCCTCATCGCCAACGGCCGCCCCTACACCATCCGCGTCCGCCTCGGCGACGAGACCCGCGCCTCGCTCGACACCATCCGAGACACCGTCTTCAACTCGCGCCTCCGGCCACACCGCCTCGCTCGGCTCCATGACCGAGATCACCCAGCTGCCGCCGCAGAACGAAATCCGCCGCGAAAACCTGCAGCGCCTCGTCGTCGTCACCGGCCGCCTCGAAGGCTCGGACCTCGGCGGCGCCGTCGCCAAGGTGCAGGCGCACGTCGCCGGCACTCCACCTGCCCGCCAGCGTCCGCGTCGAGTACGGCGGCACCTACCAGGAACAGCAGAAATCCTTCGCCGACCTCGCTGCGCGTCCTTCTGCTCGCACTCGCGCTCGTCTTCGGCGTCCTGCTCACGGAGTTCCGCAACTTCTCCGCGCCCATCGCCATTCTCACCTCCTCCGTGCTCTCGATCGGCGGCGTAGTCCCCGCGCTGCTCATCACCCACACCACCTTCAACGTCGCCTGCTTCATGGGCCTCATCATGGTCATCGGCATCGTCGCCAAGAACGGCATCCTGCTGCTCGACGCGGACGAACGCTTCCGCGCGGAAGGCAAGAACAGCCGCGACGCCATGCTGCACGCCGCCCAGCGCCGCCTCCGCCCCATCCTCATGACCGCCCTCGCCGCCGTCTGCGGCATGCTTCCGCTGGCCTTCGCCCTCGGCGCCGGCTCGCAGATGCTGCAGCCGCTCGCCATCGCCGTCATCGGCGGCCTCGCCATCAGCATGTTCCTCAGCCTGATCGTCACCCCGGTCGTCTACTACCTGCTCACCCGCAGCAGCCACGACGAAACGACCCAGGCTACGACCGCCTGACCTTGTCATTCCGAAGCGAAGCGGAGGAACCTGCTTTTCTTCCCGCGACGCGATCTCTGCTAAGGCTGCGCCGCAGTCCCCGGCAAGGCAAACGTATGCGTCGTCCCCCGCACCTCCGGCACGCTGCCGTCGTTCACCTCCACGATTTCCGGCACGCCCCCGAACACAATCCGCGTCGTCGCTGACCCATGCGCCGGAATCCGCAGCCGCTCACTCGCCGCCAGCGTCCCCGCGCGCACCGTCACCGGCACATCCGCCACGGCGTCGCCATCGTTACGCACCTCCACCGCCACCAGCGACCCGCCCACCGGCGACCCCGCCTTCCCCACCGGCAGCGCACGCGGATTCGCCTGCACAATCGCCAGGTCCGGCAGACCCTTGTCGTGATACACCCAGTCCTCAAAAAACCATCCCAGGTCCTTGCCGCTCGTCTTCTCCACCGACCGCTCGAACGCCCGCGCGTCCGCATCGAATGCCGGATTCAGCGCCAGCGAATGCCGAAATGCTGTCAAGGCTTCGCTGAAGGCGGTATCCCCCAGCAGCTCGCGCAACTGCCAGAAGACAAATGCCGCCTTCAACCGCAGGTACACATCGCTTGATGCCTCGGTAAGCGGCTGCGCCGGCCCTGCCGCTCCGCCCTCCGCCAGCGCCACCAGCACCGACGCATGCCGCAGCGCGCCGATCGCCGCCTCCCGGCCCTGGCTCCGCTCCATCCACGCCTCACTCATGAATTCCGGCAGACCCTCCTCGACCCACAGGCTCGTCGCCGGCACCGCTCGTCCCTGCGGACTGAGCCAGGCGTGCGCCAGCCCGCGCGCAATCGCCGGAGCCACCGCCGCCGCCTCGGCCGTCGGACTCAGCTTCGCCGCGAGAAATCCGCCGTCCTCAAAGGGCTCGGCATCATGATCCAGCAGCAGCAGCGGACTGCGCGGCACCGGCCCCAGAAATCCCGCCAGCAGCGTGCCCAGACTGGTCGCGGCGGCGACGTACGGATCAGCCACATCCGCCTGCGGACTCACAATCGAAAGCGCCTGATCGGCCGTCGTCACCGCATGCTGCGCGGTCAGAAACAAGCTCGGCGTACGAAATCCGACCGGCGCGGAGGCAAACTCCACCGTCGCCGTGCCGTGCGTCTCCTCGATCACCTGCACATCCTCATCCGGCACCCGCTCCAACGGCTTCAACTGCCCATTGAAGATCGCCGAATCCGGCGGATCGCCGACATACTCCACTGTCAGCCGCATCCGTATGCTCACACCCGTATTGCGCCGCCGCTCCCGCGCAATCGCCTCGAAGAGCTGGTTGCCATTGCCTAGCCGCGCCACCGGCGCCGCCACCGGATACCAGAGCACATTGCCAAACCCGCGCAACGCCGTCGCGCCCGCATCCGACGTCGGCTGAATCGCATCCCAGTCCGTTGCAATCGCCTTATCATGCGGCGCTCCAATCAACTCCAGCCGATCCCCTGCCTGCTTGATCTCGCCCGCGTAGATCACCGACAAAGTCAGCGCCGCTCCGGCCCCCAGCGGCTCCGCCGGCGTAAACACTGCCTCCTCGGCATAGCCCGTGTGGTCCGCATCGGTCGCAATCGGCGATTGCGTAAACGCCACCGGCTTCAACCCGCCCGCGCCAACTCCAGAAGCCGAAAGCCAGTGCAGCGTGCTCGAAAGCTGCAGCGGAAACCGCGCCAGCGCCGCGCCCGAAACGTTCCGCACCACCACCGTCGCATGCACCTCTTCCCGCGCCTCGGCCGGAGTCAGATGCAAATCAAGCGCAAGCGAGGAGACCTCCACCGCGGCGCGTTCGGCGTCCGTCACCGGCGTCGCCGGCGGTACCTCCTTCGGCACCGTAACCTTCGGCTCTGACTGCACCACCTGCCCAACCGGAGCAGGCTCCTGCGCCGCAGCCACCCCGGCCACCGCCAACAACAACACACCACAAACGTTCAAACTCATTCCTCATTGGACGAAAGCCAAAGCCTTCTGCCTTGACCCGCCCCAAACTTGTCGTCCTGAGCGAAGTCCGCCAGCCTTAGGCGAGCGCAGTCGAAGAACCCCGAAATCTTCCGCCGGCCACGTAAGCCCAGGCCACTCCACGCGTACTCTTCACCAGGAGGGTTCAGCGCACGACCACCGGCCCCCGCGCACCCTTCAGCTTCCCATCCGCCGCCGCCACGCAGGTCGTCTCATCCTTGGCCTTCGGCATCTCCGTCAGGCTCCGCGTCGCCTCATAGTTATAGCTGCGGATCGCATAACAAACCGACCGGTTCGCCGCCAGCTTCGCCTGCTGCGGCGAAAGTATGACCGCCTGAGGCGCAAGAACATTGCTTGCCCGTGCAAACGTCATGGACGGCATACCGGACGAGGAAACCGCCGGCACCTGCTCCCGCGGATCATGCGGCAACGCGAACTCTCGTAGCGGAGCCTGCGCCGCCGCCACACCACAACCCGCCACCGCCAGCACACAGAAGAGAATTCGCATCGCAACCCCCCTTGCCCGCGAATTATAGTCCCGCGACATCCGCCGGAATAGCTAGCTTCCCAGCCCTTTGCGCGGCTTCGCCGGCTTCTGCACCACCACCGGAACCGCCGGCCCGCGCCGTTGCCGCAGCGCCTCGTACATCACCACCGCGCCCGCCACCGACACATTCAGGCTCGACACGCTGCCCTCCATCGGAATGCGCAGCAGGTGGTCGCAGGTCTTCTTCACCAGGTCATGCAGCCCCGCACCCTCGGCTCCCAGCACCAGCACACAGTCGATATTGAAGTCGAAATCCGTATAGTCCGGCGTGCCGCGCTCATCGAGCCCGATCACCCACACATTCGCCTTCTTCAACTGCTCGAGCGTCCGCGTGATGTTCGTCACCCGCGCAATGGGCACGTGCTCGCTCGCCCCCGCGCTGGTCTTCGCCACCACGCCCGAGATCGGCGCCGACCGCCGCTCCGGCAGGATCACCCCATCCACCCCCGCGCCATCGGCGGAGCGCAAGCAGCGCCCCCAGGTTATGCGGATCTTCCACTCCATCGAGCGCCAGAAAAAACTTGCGGTCGAAGTTGCCCCGCGCCGCCAGCAGATCTTCCACCGTCAGGAACTTGCGCTCCCGCACCGCCGCCACCGCGCCCTGGTGTGCATCGGTCTTCGCCAGCCGCGTAAGCTGATCTTTGCCCTCGTACGAGACCCGCACTCCCGCGACCTTGCACAGCTCGACCAGCTTCTCCAGCCGCGGCGTGCGCTCGCGCGAGACCAGCACATGGTCCAGCCGCCGCGCTCCCGAGCGAATCGCCTCTTCCACCGGATGCAGACCGTACAAGACTTCCATCAGCCGCCTAGCGCCCTTCCCGTGCTATCTCCCTGAGTATAGCGTTCGCATCCGCCATCAAAACCGCAGCACGACCCCGGTGCTCGCCTTGAACTCGTTCGCTGACAAACCATTGATGCGCCCGAATCCAAGCTCAACTGCCCGCCAGTCCACATGCGGAAGCACCGTCACATCCACTCCCAGGAAGCCGACCCCGAGCAGCTTGTTATTCCACACCGGAACGATGCCCGCCGCGGTGGGACCGGTCACCTTTGTTCCGCCAATGCCGACAGAGCCCTGCGCATAGGGCCGCAATCCCACCACCGGCAGCTTCACGCCCACCCGCACGCCAGCCAGAAAGTCCCGGTACGCCAGGTTCGTCGCCGCCCCATACCCGCCACGCAGGTCCACACCCGCATGCACCGGTCCGGCATGCAGAAAGTCGTTATAGATTCCGCCGCCGCCCCCGTAGAACGTCGTCGAACTCCCACTCGCCGAGTAATTCGTTAAATCGAGCTTCCCATACAAGCCCGTCTGGGCCGCCGCCACCAGAGGCCCGCCCACTGCCAAGACCAGCCCAACCGCCATGCTCCGCCACGTCTTCATCCTTCCATCGTGACGCAAATCTTACAGTCAATTCATGCAACCCGCCGCGTTTTGCGATCCGTGCCGGGAAAGTAAACCCCGCATCGGCCCCCTGCCTCTAATCCCCAAAGAAAGGCCGCGTATCGGCCGCAACACCGGGAACAGGGAGCTATCAATGAAATTCTTCTCCGCCAATCTTCAGGACCTCCGCGAACTCTACATCAACAATCTTCAGAAGGCCCTCGACATGGAACAGCAGATCACCAAGGCGCTGCCCATCATGATCGAGAAGGCCACCGATCCCCAGCTCAAGCAGGCGTTTGAAACCCACCTCGAAGAGACCCGCGGCCACGCGTCCAAGGTCGAAGGCATTCTCCAGACACTCGGCATCGCCGACACCCTCACCTGCAAGGTAGCCAGCGCACTCGTCTCCGAAGCCAACGACGGCATCAAGGACGCTGCCGACGCCGCCGTCCTCGACGTCACCCTCATCGCCGCCGGCCAGCAGGTCGAGCACCACGAGATCGCCGTCTATGGCACGCTCCGCACCTGGGCTGGCCTGCTCGGCGATAACGACGCCGCCGAAGTCCTCGAATCCATCCTCGAAGAAGAGAAGCACGCAGACCTCCTGCTCACCGGCGTCGCGGACCGCGTCAACTCCACCGCCGAAACCGCCGCTCCGGCCTACGCCAACGCCAACTAACGCAACAAAACCAAAGACCCCATGTCTCGCTTCCGGGACATGGGGTTTTCCTTTGCCCCGCTCCGCGCGTTACACTAACAATCAGCCGTATGCGCAAGAGCCCCATCAGAATCGTCATCGCCAGCGTCGTGATCGTAGGCGCCGTGCTCTGGCTCGCCATCACCGGCGCCGCCGCCAACAAGAGCTACTACGTCACCATCTCGGAGCTGCAGGCCATGGGCGGCAAGGCCTACACCCGCCATCTGCGCGTCGCCGGCAACGTCGCCCCCGGCAGCATCCACCGCACCGGAGCCGACGCCGACTTCACCCTCCTCGAACAGGGCAAGGTCCTCCACGTCGTCTATAAAGGCGCCGAGCCCCCACCCGACACCTTCAAGGACGACGCCCAGGCCCTCGCCATCGGCACTTACGGCCGCGACGGCGTCTTCCACGCCACGCAACTCCAGGCCAAATGCGCTTCGAAGTACGCGCCCGCCCCCGGCTCCCGCCCCAACGACCCCGCCAAACCAGCCTCGGCAACCCCCGCCGCCACGGCCTCCGTCGTCCTGCCAAAATAGATCCGGAAGAGATTCGGATGAGCGTGGGGCTTCAGCCCCACGAACAGGGAGAAAGTGGAGACGGGGCTTCAGCCCCGGGCCTCTACTCTCAACGGACGCAGTCGAACGACCCCGAAGCTCCCCACCCCCGCCAGGACCCTCCGCCCTTCCAAGCTCGCAGCTTAAAGCTCCCAGGCTTAAAGCTCATGAAACGCTGTGCCAAACTCGGCGCGACCGCCCATCGCCGCACTCCAGACAAGCCAGATGCAACCCGCTCTACTTCCCCGCAATCGCCTTCAAATACAAATACGTAAACTCCACCCCATTGAAGTAGCTCTCCACCCCGAGCCGCTCATCCTGCCCATGCGCGCGATCGTCGTCCTGGTCGATGGCAAACCCGGAAAACCCATAGCTCGGAATCCCCGCCGCCATCGTAATCTTCGAGTCCGACGCGCCGGTCTCCATCTCCGGAATCACTGGCGTCCCCGGCCACATCTCGTTCACCACCGTCTTCAGCGCGCCAAAGACCTCCGTGTTCAGCGCCGGCGGCGTCACCGACACCTCATTCTCCCCGCCATTGATCCCGCTCTCAGCGTCCGAGCTTCACCGTCAGACCTTCGGCTCCGCCAGCACGCCCTCGATCACCTTGCGCACCTCGCCCGGCGTATGCCCCGGCAGAATCCGGCAGTTCACATTCGCCTCCGCCGCGCTGCGGCAGCGCATTCGGCGCATGGCCCGCCGTCAGCATCGTCGCCACGCACGTCGTCCGCATGCGTCGAGTTGTCAGCGACGGCTCCTCCGCCAGCCGCGCCACCGCCGCCATATCCGGCGGCGTCGCCAGCATCGCCCTCAATCCTTCGCCTGCGCCGCCGGCAGCGTCGTCGCCAGTCGCCTCAAACTACGCCCGCGTCACCGCATTCAGCTCAAACGGAAACGGTATCGCCTCCAGCCTCTCCAGCGCCTGCCGACAACTCATAGATCGCGTTGTCCGTCGGCGGCAGCGAGCTATGCCCGCCCGGATTCGTCGCCGTCAGCTCGAAAGTCCGCATACAGCTTCTCCGTCGCCTCCACGTCCAGCTCCATCGGCTTGCCCTTGTCCGTCAACTCCACGCCGCCCGCATCCGGATTCAGCACAAAATCCGCCGTCATCAGCTCGCGATGGTTCTTCAGCAGCCAGTCCACCCCGTTCGATCTGCCCGCCCTCCTCATCCGCCGTCAGCGCCAGCACGATGTCGCGCTCCGGCACAAATCCCTCGCGCCTCAGCCGGATGAAGCTCGTCGACCAGACGCCGCGTCGCCCTCCTTGATGTCCTGCGTCCCGCGCCCGTAGAAGATATCCATCCTTCTCCACGAACTCGAACGGATCCGTCGTCCAGTCCTCGCGCCTCGCCTCGACCACATCCAGGTGGCAGATGATCAGCATCGGCTTCAGCCCGCGCCCGCCTTCCCGCGATACCGCGCCACCAGGTTCTGCTGCCGGTCATTCGGCCCAGCATCACCATGTCCGCCGCCGGAAATCCGCCTCCAGCAGCCGCTCGCGCATCGCCTCCGCAGCCGCCGTCACGCTGCCCATCGAGTGCGCTGGTGTTGATCTCGATCAGCTGCTTGAAAACGTCCCGCGAAAGCGCCCGGTCCGCCGCCGGCAGCTTCGGCGCCTGCCTGCGCACGCCATAACTGCACTCGCACCACCGCCGCAGCCAATCCCATGCCGCATTCGCTCAATCATCCTACCCCACTATAATCGCATAGCTTCGCCTAGCACGAGCCCTCATTGCTCGTCATTCCCGCAGAGGAACCTGCTGTCCTTGCCCCACGCGAATGCACCATCCGACCTATACTCGAGACGATAGCGATGCAGACCTGCATCGACACAGAATCCCGCTCCCGCCCCATGCGCCGCCGCGCACCAGCCGCCATCGAGCTCAACCGCGTCTCCAGCGTCTACGGCACCTTCGCCGCCCTGCGCAACCTCTCGCTCACCATCCCGCCGGCACCAGCACCGTCATCCTGGGCGAAAACGGCGCCGGCAAATCCACCCTGCTGCGCCTCCTCGCCGGCCTCACCGAGCCCAGCCACGGCACCGTCAGCATCTTCGGCGCAGCCGCCCGCGCGACCTGCGCGGCCGCATCGCCTACATGAGCCACGCCCCCATGCTCTACGACGAGCTCTCCGGCCTGGAAAACCTCCGCTACTTCGCCTCCCTCCACGCCGCCGGCGGCCTGCGCCTGCGCCGGCTCACCCGAGATGGCCCTCCGCGCCGTCGGCCTCGACCCCGCCCTCACCCGCCCCGTCGGCGAGTACTCCCAGGGCATGCGCCAGCGCGCCTCGCTCGCCCGCGTCCTCCTGACCGACCCCGACCTCCTCCTGCTCGACGAGCCCTTCTCCAACCTCGACGTCGCCTGCGCCCAGCACATGGTCGAGCTGCTCGCCGACTTCCGCACCTGGCCCCTGCCAGGCCACCGGGCCGAGCCGCACCATCGTCCTCACCACCCACCAGGCCCACCTCGCCGCCCCCTCGCCGACCTCACCCTCACCATGCGCAAGGGCACTCATCGCTTACGCGACGCGCGAAGTGGCTGCATGAAGCCGCACGACCGACGAAAACCAACGCCGCCCGCCTCCTCGACTCCCTCGGCATCCCCTACGAGCTGCGCGCCTACGAAGTCGACCCCGACGACCTCACCGCCATCTCCGTCGCCCGCAAAATCAACCTGCCCCCCGAGCAGGTCTTCAAAACCCTCCTCACCGAAGCCGCACGCCGGCGAGCACCTCTTCGCCGTCGTCCCCGGCGACGCGGAGCTCGACCTCAAAAAGCTCGCCGCCGCCGCCGGCGCTCAAGAAGCTCGAACTCGCCTCGCTCAAAGAAGTCGAGCCCCTCACCGGCTACATCCGCGGCGGCGTCACCGTCCTCGCCGCGCGCAAGCCCTTCCCCGCCTTCGCCGACGAAACCATCGAACTCTTCGACATCATCAGCGTCTCCGCCGGCCAGCGCGGCCTGCAGCTCATCCTCACCCCCGCCGACTACCTCCGCGCCACCGAGGCCACCCTCGCCGACCTTGCAAATGACCTATCCCCACACCCTGCATGCACTGCCTCTATGAACTTCGCCCGCCACGTCCTCGCCCATCTCCGCAAAGACCTCCGCTCGAGTGGCGCTCCCGCGACTCCATCAACGGCATGCTCTTCTTCGCGCTGCTGGTCGTCGTCGTCTTCTCCATCGCCTTCGACCCCACCGCCGCCATCTCGCGCCAGATCGCCGGCGGCATGCTCTGGGTCGCCCTGCTCTTCGCCGCCATGACCGCGCTCAACCAGTCCTGGACCCGCGAGCAGCGCAACCACGTCCTCGACGCCCACCGCATGGCCCCCGCTCCGCCGCCGCGCTCTTCCTCGGCAAAGCCCTCGCCAACCTCCTCTTCGTCACCGCGGTCGAGCTCGTGCTCGCCCCCGTCTTCACCATCTTCTACAACCTGCATGCGCTCGGCAAGGCTGGCTGCTGCTCGTCATCCTGCCGCTCGGCACCTGGGCGCTGGTCGCCAACGGAACCTTCTTCGCCGCGCTCGGCCTGCGCACCCGCAACCGCGAGCTGATGCTCCCGCTCGTCCTCTTCCCCATCTCCATCCCCGCGCTGCTCGCCATGATCCAGGCCACCACCGCCGTCCTCACCGGCGAGTCCGACCCCGGCCTCTGGATCCAGCTCCTCTTCGGCTACGACATCGTCTTCACCACCGCCTGCGTCCTGCTCTTCGAAACCATCCTCAACGCCGAATAGTGTTTCACTACCTCCTCTTGAAATTATGTAATCGTTCGATTACACTCGGTGTATGTTCTCGATCCGGCCACTGCCCGAATTTACCGCCTGGATCGACGAGCTGAAGGATCGAGACGGTACGCGGCGTCATCGCTGCCCGGATCAAACGCCTTGAACTCGGTTTGATGGGAGATGTTCAGCCGGTGGGCGATGGCGTCTCCGAGTTGCGCATTCACCTGGGCGCGGGATGGCGGTTGTATTTCACCCAGCGCGGTACGCAGATCATCGTGCTGCTGGTCGGTGGCTCGAAACGCACCCAGAAGAAAGACATCAAGCGCGCCAAAGCACTCGCCGCATTGCTTGACTGAACGGAGGAAACGATCATGAGTAAACGCATCAAGGTGGCCGATCTACCCGAGTTCGACGCAGCCCATTATCTCGACAGTGAAACCTCCATCGCCGCCTACCTGACCGACATTCTGGAGGCCAACGATGCATCCTTGCTGGCATCGGCGCTGGGGGATATCGCCCGCGCTCGTGGCATGACCGAGATCGCCAGGACAGCCGGGATCACGCGGGAAGCCTTGTACAAAGCTCTGCGTCCCGACAGCGCTCCACGATTCGATACCGTGAGCCGCGTGTGCGCCGCCCTCGGAGTGCGTCTCGTGGCCCAGCCCGTCCATCCCACGCCAGACACAGTCTAAGGACAATTGTGTCAGGGAAACGGGAGCATTCTTCGTGCAGAATTTCCAAATCAATCCGCAAGACATTGCACTAGGTTTCGGGATACTGATGTCTCTCATGGCTCTGGGAGGAACGCTCGCAGGAAAACTCCCCGGACGGTTTGGTGGTGCATCTTCCAGAGCCAGCAATCCGAAGCAGTATTGGCCGGCGCTCGCAGGTTACTATCTCGCAGCGGCTGGTTTCCTAGGGTACTATCTGTACCATCTGCGCGGCATCGCACACTGATCTGTGATGGCTACCCATGTCTAGGTTCTTAGACATCGGACGAATCACCATTAACCTCGCGCTCCACCCGTGTCCCGTTAAGGGCACGGCTTCAGCCGTGCCACCCCGCCCGCACCCAAAGCGCGGCTTCAGCCGCTGAGGTACGGTTTTGACCCTGCACACCTCCGCCTCGCGCCGCGCGTAAAATAAACCCATGCAGTCCTCCGCAACCCCATCCCGGCGCGGCTCCATCCTCCTCTCAGCCTGGTTCGCCCTGACCCTCGCCCTGCTCGCCTACGCCTTCCGCCAGGCGATCGTCATCGCGCCCACCGAATCCACCATGGGCAACGTCCAGCGCATCTTCTACTGGCACGTCCCCTCGGCCATCCCTCGGGCTCATCTTCCCCTACGTGAATTTCTTCGCGTCCGTCGCCTTCCTCTGTCCTGCGCCGCCGCAACCCGCACGCCGCCCTCACCGCCGACGCCTGGGCCGTCTCCGCCGCCGAAGTCACCGTCGTCTTCACCACCATCTGCCTCGCCACCGGCATGCTCTGGGCCAAGGCAAGCTGGGGCATCTGGTGGGCCTGGGACGCGCGCCTCACCTCGCTCCTCCTGCTCTGGCTCCTCTTATGTCGCCTACCTGATGACGCGCCGCCTCTCCTCCACCGGCCAGACCAGCACCCTCGGCGCCGTGCTCTCGGTCTTCGCCGCCATCGACGTCCCCATCGTCTACTATCTCCATCCAGTGGTGGCGCACCCAGCACCCCTCGCCCGTGCTCTCCGGCGACGGCCAGATGGACCCTGCCATGTGGGTCGCCTTCGGCTGGAACGCCGCCGCCTGGCTCATGTGGGGCATCGGCATCTTCGCCTTCCGCGTCGCGCTCGAGCGCCGCCGTCAGCGCATCGAGCAAAACGCCGCCCTCGCCGCACTCGCCGGCAGCCCCGAAAACTTCCCCTTCCACCCCAATCCGCAGCACAGTCCGGAGCCCGGCAATGCATATTGACCCCTGGAGCACCCTCGAAGGCCGCCACCTGGTCTACGCCTATGCCGGCGTCATCCTCATCCAGGGCGGCTACCTCCTCTGGATCGCCGAAGACTGGCTCAACCTGAGCCACGCCGACCCCGAAAACTCCGCCGCACAAAAAAGCAACGAAGTCAGTGTCGCCTGACTTCGTTGTCCGAGGAGTATCGCAGATGATGTGAACGGATGCAGCCGAGGCCCAGCCGTCCACTTCATTCGACTAAACACGCGCCTGTATATCGAGTTGCGGGAAAATACAAAATAAATACAAACTGCAGGAGACCTAGTACGGCGTCTGCACGGCCCCCGCATCCTGGCAGGTCGTAGCTCCGTACGTCACCGTCCGGGGCTGCCCACGCTGATCGGTCCCCGTCGCGGCGGAAGGAGAAATCGTGCACAAGGCAGCACTTCCACTCAGCGGAACCATGGTCTCTGTTGGCCCGCCATAGTTCCCCAGCGCCGACAGGTTGAGCTGCGCCGCCGCAATCCCTGAGACGTTATTCCCGGTGGAAAGCAGCAGCGGAATGTCCGTCGCAGTCGCCGTAAACGACTTTCCCGGGTTACTGATGACGATGTCGTTCACCGTCCCGTACGGTGTAATCGCCAACACCGCACCAAACCCCTGCGCCCCGATGATCGTCGTATCCAGGCCAGAGTAGTTTTCCGAGAAATAGGCCCCGAACGCCGAAGCCAGACCCGCCGCACTCGAGAACTGCCCATATGCAGAGCTCTGCGAGAAGTAGTTCCCCACCGTATCAGTGAACGAGATACCGATCGTCGCCGCGTCCGTTACGCCCGTCGCTGCTTCGCTGAACACGACATACTTCCATCCGGACGTGCAGTAAAGCCCGCCGCAATCGCTCGGGGAGTTACCGTCCACAATGCTGCTCGCGATCGTCATTGGACCCTTGTTGTACACGCCTCCGCCATACCCCGACGTGTTCCCCACAATCGTGCTCGCCAGGATCGTCGCCGTGCCGTTGCTGTAAATGGCGCCGCCATCCTGCCCGCTGCTGTTCCCGGTGAAGGTGCTGTTCGAGACCGTAATCGTCCCGTTCGCGAAATTGTCGATCCCGCCTCCAAACCCCGCCGGCGCCGTGTTGTTCACGAACGTGCTCGCAACCACCTGCAGCGTCCCCGCGTTATTGCTGATGGCTCCCCCGGAAGCAGCCGCCGTGTTCCCCGTGAATGTGCTGCTCGACACCGTCACCGAGCCGTTGTTGTATATGCCACCGCCTACACTGCCGTAACCCGGCCCGTTCGCGTTCCCGTCCGTGATCGTCAGGTTGGCAATCGCCGCTCCCGTCACCTGGTAGGCGACGGTGAAAACCGTTGACGCCTTGTTCCCATCCACGGTGATCAGGTTTGAAAGCGCGCTTCCGCTGCCCGTCGTCGCGCCTTGCACCGTTGTATACGACGGCAGATTCAGCGTGCCGTTCGCCAGCGTGATGGTCGTCGGCGTGGTCTGCGCAAACTGCACCTGCGCCGGAAGCGTGGCCGTTGCGTGCGCGGCAGCCGCGGCCAGCGCATCGCGCAGACTGCAGTTGACGCTCGACCCGGAGGTCCCGCCATTCGCATCGACACAATTTGCCGCAACTCCGGTGGTCGTATCCGTCGCCGTGCCGACATAGTAGAGATACGGCCCGATATGCGGTGCGGTCGTATTCGTCAGCGTAAACGTCTGGCCCGCAAGATTCGCCGTAGCCACCGCCACCGTATACGTTCCGTTGACCAGGTTCGCCGTCGCGGTCACCGAGCAGGCGCCGGTCGCATCTGTCATGCACGAGGCGGCGCTCAACGTCGCGCCGGCCGTCAACCCCTGGTTTGCAAACGTGATCGTCTGCCCGACGACCGGGTTTCCACCTGCATCCAGCAGACGCGCCCCCAGCGGCGTCGCGAACGCTTTCCCCAGGTTTGCGCTCTGCCCGCTCCCGGTCAGCGTCATCGACGCGGCCAGATTCGGCACATAATTCGTCAGATTAAACGTCGGGAAACTTCCGAGGTGCAGCGTATTGAGCACGACGTTGTATGTGCCGCTGACCAGGTTGGCCGTCGCAATCACGGAGCAACTTCCGTTAGCATCCGTATAACAACGGGAAGGACTCAACGTCGCATCGGCGGGTGTGCCTGCAGGCGAAAAGGAGATTCCCTGCCCGATTACCGGAATGCCAACGGCGTCGACGAGCGTTGCCTTCAGGGGCATCGCGAATGCCTGGCCGACCGGCGCACTTTGTCCGCCTCCCGTCGTTGTGATCGAAAACGGCTGCTGCAGGACGACATACACCGCGGTCACCACTGGGCTCGAAACCCGGCCCTGCCGCACAATCATTGCTTTCACGGTCGTAGATTTCGTGATCCGGATGGGCGCATAGTTCAGCCGCCATCGCGGAAGACGTGGTGGGCGTCGTTCCGTCCACCGTGTAGTAGATGACGTCTGTGGGGTCCTGCGAAAAGTTCTCGAGGGTGGCGGTAAGGCTAAGCACATACTGTCCGGGCGGATTTTCGAAAGTTGGCGCCAATGGAATCGCCAGCAGAGGCAGCGTCCAGTCCTGCGGCGGAGCCGCGAGCGATGGCTGGAAAGGCGCCGCCGGCTGCGCCATGTTGTAGATTGCCGAGACATTCGCCGTCGGGTTCTTCAGGATGTTCAGCACCGCGCCGATCGTATCCGTCGGCGCCGTCCCGCCCGCTGGAGTCGCCAACGTCATCAGGTCGCCGCACGCGCTGTGGTCGCCCGCTACCCCGCCGGCCGAATTGATGCACGCCGACAGAATATTGCCCAGCGTATCAATCTCCGTGCTCGACCCGTACTCCGTCGCCGGCAGCGCCGGTCCGGGAACCGTGCCCGTCGCGACATTGAAATACATCGGCATATTCGTAAACGCCTGCCCAATCTGGTAGGTATGCGCATACGATGAGCCGATCCCCGCGTACGACGTCGCATAGGGATAAAGCCCCGCCAGCGACCCGATCGTCGTAAGCTCATTCACCGAGATGAAGGTGGACGCGCTCAAAGCCCCGCATGCCCCAAGCCCCGCCATCTCCGCAATCGCCAGGTTGTTTGTACTATTCCCAATCCCCGGATTGCCCCCGGTCGCCGTCAGGTACACCAGCGTCGAAGGCGTCGGGCACGTGTAGTCACCCGTAATTGAAAACCCGCCGCCCGCGTCCGTGACGACCACCTGCGTCAACAGCGGCGTAGCCGCCGAGCCATCGCCGCTCGAACCCACGGCCCACAACTGGATCGTCGCCCCCGCGACCGGCTGCTGGCCGCCATGTACCGAGCCCGAAAGTGTGGTCGCGCCATCCAAATTGGCCGCATGCTGGATCGGCCCCGAACATCCAGCCGCGAAAAGAAGAGAGACCGGGCAAAGAGCAAGGCGCAAAACGCCTGAGACACGCATGGAAGTCCTGACAGGAGGCCGGATTTTTTAGACTGGTCTTTGCGAGACTACAGACAGGTCTTCCGTCCAACAAGAAAAAACCGCGTTCTTCGCCAATCCGCCCTGCACGCCCTTTGCGAAAATCCCCTCTGGGCGCATCATAAGAACCTTATGATCGCTGAAATCATCGCTGCCGGCTCCGAGATGCTCACGCCCTTCCGGCAGGACACCAACTCCCTCTTCCTCACCGCGCAGCTCAACGACCTCGGCGTCACCGTCGCCTTCAAAACCATCGTCGGCGACTCGCTCGCGCACCTCACCTCCGCCGCCCGCATCGCCTTCGAGCGCGCTGACATCGTCCTCTTCTCCGGCGGCCTCGGCCCCACCGAAGACGACCTCACCCGCGAAGCCGTCGCCGCCGCCCTCGGCCTCGAGCTCCACCCCGACCCCGGCATCCTCACCTTCGCTCGCCAAGCGCTTCGCCGAGCGCCGCATCCCCATGCCGCCCAACAACCGCAAGCAGGCCGACATCCTCGACGGCGCCACCCTGCTGCCCAACGCCAACGGCAGCGCCCCCGGCCAGTACCTCGACCACCCTGCACGACGGCCAACACGCCGCATCGTCGTCCTGCTCCCCGGCCCGCCCAAAGAACTCAAGCCGCTCTTCATCGAGCAGGTCAAGCCGCGCCTCCCCGCCAACCTTCCCCCCGCCTTCCTCGCCCGCCGCCAGCTGCGCATGGCCCTCATCCCGGAGTCCACCGTCGACGCCCGCACCGCCCCCATCTACAAATCGTTCGCCGACGTCGACACCACCATCCTCGCCACCGCCGGCGAAATCCAGCTCCACTTCCAATGCGCCAAGCCCACGCTCGCCGAAGCCCAGGCGCGCGTCGACGCCCTCGCCGAAGCCATCGAGCACGAGATGGGCGACGACATCTTCTCCGCCCGACGGCGAATCGCTCGAAGAGGTCGTCCTGCTCATGCTCGGCATGCGCAACCTCACCCTCGCCGCCGCCGAAAGCTGCACCGGCGGCCTGCTCGCCGAGCGCCTCACCGCCATCCCCGGCAGCTCGCGCTACTTCCTCGGCGGCGCCGTCGTCTACTCCGACGCCCTCAAGACCACCTTCGCCGACGTCCCCGCGGAGGTCATCGCCCGCGAAGGCCCGGTCTCCGAACCCGTCGCCCGCGCTCCTCGCCGAAGGCATCCGCACCCGCACCGGCGCCTGCGTCGGCGTCAGCATCACCGGCATCGCCGGCCCCGGCCCGGGCACCGGCGCCGACGCCGGCAAACCCCTCGGCCTCGTCTACATCGGCATCGCCACCGCCGAAGGCACCCAGGTCAAAGAACTCAACCTCATGGGCGACCGCGAACGCATCCGCTGGTGGGCCACCCAGCACGCCCTCGAACAACTTCGCCGCCAAATGCTCTAAGCCTCACAAGAAATACTGTCATCCTTCCGCACAGCGGGAGGATCCGCTTTTCGGCCTTGGTTGTCATTCCGAAGCGCAGCGGAGGAACCTGCTTCTCGCCTTTGCCTGTCATCCTTCCGCGCAGCGGGAGGATCCGCTTTCCGCCCGAATGGACGCAGATTCAACAAGGTAAAGTAATCCAATGTTGCTGCCATTCCTCGCCTGTGGACCGTTGCTGCTCATGCTCGCAACCTGGGCGAGGCTGGCCATTTCTCGCAATCATGCCTGGAAGACCCGTCGGACCCTCTGCGCGCTCGTCGTTGTCACCGCAAACGCTGCCTTCGCTGCAGGCCTGTACACCTACTATCACTTCCACCCGGCCTCCCCTTCCTTGCCCCCTTGGAACGACCCGCAAACGCTTAGCTTCGCGCTATTCTTTTTTCTCGCGCCGATTGGGATGATTCTGGCGTTCTTCGCGTCCGCAAGAGGCGGCCCGAAGTGGCTGCTCGCATCCCTGCAAGTCGCATCGCTACCGCTCTTGCTCCTCGGATTCGCCGCCTGCGTATCCATCTAGCAGCGCGAAAGAAAGCGCATCAATAAAAATCCAGAAGGTCGATGCTCTAGAAAATTCACCTCACCACAGCCCGGCTACTGCCTTTCAACTCAAACCCATTCGTGACCTAGGGAGCCAGAGCGCCAGCTTCCGACAAGCGCGTTTATGAGGACTAACCGTAGTTGCCAAAAACGCCGACTTTCAAGAAGCGTGGTTCACGACGACGTCAAGAAATATGGCGATCCACAGGCCTACTAAGGCGGCGCGACCGACCCAACTCCAGATCGAGATGACACTGAGAAGGTCGTCAGGCATATCAAATTTGTTCTGCCTCATGTAGGCAGCCCAGCTTCCACGACCCCTCTGAATCAAAGGGGCACGTCCGGTACTCTTAGTCCATTTGTCCACCGCTCTCTTCTGCATTGCCCCTGATGCGATAAAGGCACCCGTACACACGAGGAACAGGATGAGTTTGGGATTTATGTGGGGCAACAGAAAGACCTCGTATTTGGTACCTTTAGCTGAAATGCAGATTATCAACTTTCAGAGCGCAGCGTTCGCGTAGAACGGCGTTCTCGGAAACAACCGAGATCAGTCCCGATAATGTATGGTCCGCCGCGTGACTGCAAGGATTAGTTTGGTCGAGAGACAAGTCTGCGGCAATGTATTCGGCCTTTGGTGGAGTCACGTGCTCCTGGCCAGGATGAGTTCCGCTGCGTATCTGTCCTAACAAGCCGAACGGTCGTTGAAGACCATTATCGGAAACAGGTTTCAGAGACGCCGTTTTGACTGTTCTTTCGTCCTTACTGTTCCTGTGCAGACCTTGGTGGGAAAGTCGTCGTAGTCGTAGAGCGGGAAAGTGGGAGCGCGTAGCGCTTCCAAGCCGCAGGCGTCTTTTCCGCTCTATCTCATGCCGCGGCCAGACTCACTCCAGGCCGGTAGTCTTCTCCGCTGGAGAGCACGGCCCATGCGATGCGGGCGAGCTTGTTGGCCATGGCCACGACCAGTACGTTGCGCGGCGCTCTGCGCTTCAAGCGCGTTCATCCATCCTCCGATCGAGAAGCGATCTCGTTTTATGCGCATCGCGGCAGCGCGTGCGCCATGGATCAGGATCTTGCGTAGGTAGATGTTGCCGCGCTTGCTGATGCCCAGCAGCTTCGCCTTGCCGCCGGTCGAGTACTGCCGCGGAACAAGGCCGAGCCATGCTGCGAAGTCTCGGCCCTTGCGGAACGCAGCGCCGTTGCCGATGGCGGCAACGATGGCCGTCGCGACGATAGGGCCGATGCCTGGGATCTGACGGATGCGGCAGCAACCTGCATCGCTGTCGGCGATCTGTTCGAGCCTGTCGGTCAGTTCGTCGATCTGCTGCTCGACGGTCTTCCACTCATCCCACAGCATGCCGATCATGTTGCGCATCATCGGCGTCAGTGCGTTGTCTGCGTTCTCGAGAACGTCGGCCATCGCAGCCTTCAGCTTGGCTGGCTTCTGCGCAAACACCATGCCGCGCTCCAGCAGGAAAGCTCGTATCTGGTTGATGACTGCTGTGCGCCGCGACACAAGCCGATCACGAATCCGGTGCATCGCCTGCAGGTCGAGCTGGTCATCCGTCTTGATCGGGACGAAGCGCATGTTCTTGCGCTCGACGGCTTCGGCGATGGCTTCCGCGTCAACGAAGTCGTTCTTGTTGGACTTCACAAACGGCTTCACGAACTGCGCTGCGATCAGCCGCACGTCATGGCCCTGCTGCCTCAACGCTCGCCCGAGAAAATGCGCTCCGGAGCAAGCTTCGAGACCGATCAGCGAAGTCTGCATGTTCGCCGTGAACGCCAGCAGCTGCTTCTGTGAGAACTTCTTCTTCACCAGCACCTTGCCCGATGCTCCCAGCGCAACAAGGTGAAACGTCGTCTTGCCCAGGTCGATGCCTACCGAACGAATCTGCATGTCGATGATCCTCCTCTGAAACCGCTGCTAACATCCTCCACCTCAGCGGAGGGTTAAGCGGCGGACCATCTCATTAGTCGGCTTCGCGGAAGCAAGCGGTCCGCACCTTCTCGATAAAGCATGTCGGGCCAACGCACCCTAGAACGAGCCTTTTCGTCATCAAACGGATATGCGCTCCCGCGTACACTGCACGCGTTGCTAAACTGTTTTCTGCATCCGCAACACGTCCGCCCATGAATCCCTGGCTCCTCTCCATCCCGCTCGCCTACCTGCTCGGCTCCATTCCGTTCGGCTATCTGCTGGTCAAGACCTTCCGCAAGGAAGACATTCGCGCCACCGGCTCCGGCAACATCGGCGCCACCAACGTCGCGCGCTCCGGAGCCAAGGGCCTCGCGCATCGCCACCCTCCTGCTCGACCTCGCGAAAGGCTCCGTCGCCGTCATCGCCGCGTTCCTGATCGCGCGCCACTCCGGCTACTTCCCCGCCGCAACCGCCCGCGCCCAGGCCTTCGACTTCGCCGTCGCCGCCGCCGTCGCCGCCGTCCTCGGACACGTCTTCCCCATCTGGCTCGGCTTCCGCGGCGGCAAGGGAGTCGCCACCGCGCTCGGCGTCTTCCTCGCCCTCAGCCCGCTGCTCGCGCTCTCTGCGCTGGCGGTCTTCATCCTGATTTTTGCGCTCACCCGCTTCGTCTCGCTGGCGTCGATCCTCGCTTCCGCTTCGGTTCCGCTGTTTGCGCACCTCTTCCTCCCCCATATGGATCATTTCGCGCTTCTCGGCTTCGTCTTTCTTGCCCTGCTCGTCATCCTCAAGCACCACGCCAACATCCGCCGCCTGCTCTCCGGCACCGAAAGCCGCTTCGGCAAGAAGGCCACCGCATGAGCCGCATCGCGATCCTCGGCGCCGGAGCCTGGGGTACCGCCCTCGCCATCGCGCTCGCCCGCCGTGGAGGCCACGAGCTTACGCTCTGGGCGCACTCCACCGCGCTCGCCGAAGACCTCATGGAGTCCGGCGAAAACCTCCCCTACCTCCCCGGCTTCACCCTCCCCATGGATGTCGAGATCACCGCCGACCTTCCCGGCGCCATCTTCGAAGCCGACATCCTCCTCTGCGTCACACCATCGCAGCACCTGCGCCAGACCATCACGCACATCGCGCCCATGCTCACACCCGATCAGGTCATCGTCTGCGCCAGCAAGGGCCTCGAGGAATCCACCTTCCTTCGCATGAGCCAGGTCGTCGCCTCCGTCACCGGCAACCCCTTCGGCGTGCTCAGCGGCCCCTCCTTCGCGCAGGAGGTCGCCGCCGGCCTCCCCACCGCCATCGTCATCGCCGCCAATAACTCGGAGATCGCGCACACCGTTCAGCGCGACTTTTCTTCCCCGACTCTGAGGCTTTACACCAACGACGACGTTCCCGGCGTAGAACTCGGCGGCGCGCTCAAGAACGTCATCGCGCTCGCCTCGGGCGTCATCCACGGCCTCGGCATGGGGTCGAACACTGCCGCTGCGCTCATCACCCGCGGCATCGCCGAGATCACCCGCCTCTCGGTCGCCTGCGGAGGCCGTCGCCAGACGCTCGCCGGACTCGCCGGCGTCGGCGACCTCGTCCTCACCTGCACCGGAGCCCTCTCGCGCAACCGCTCCGTCGGCATCGAGCTCGGCAAAGGCCGCAAGCTCCCCGATATCCTCTCCGGCATGAACGGCAAGGTCGCCGAGGGCGTCCACTCCACCGCCGCCGCGCTCGGCCTGGCCGCCCGCTATGGCGTGGAGATGCCCATCGCGCAGCAGATGGACGCCGTGCTGCACCACGGCAAGAGTCCCGCGCGACGCGATCCGCGACCTCATGTCCCGTCCAGGCCGCGAAGAGTAAGCCGCACCGATTACCCTTCTTCCGTCAACCGCATCTGAACGGAGTATGGCTACTCCAAATGCACACCCAACCTCCACCGCCGATTACCGGAAGTACCCCAAAGGCCCAAACTTCCTGGGCATCGTCGTCGGCTCATCCATCTTCATTCTGGTCGCTCTCGCACTCGCCTGGCTCCTGCTGCGGGGCGATGCCCGCCACCTGATCCCCCACGGACCCAGCCGCACACCCAACAGCCAGGTCCAGCCGCTGCTGCCCACCTCCGCGCCACCCTCCACGGTCGCCTAGTCGCGCTGGGCGACAGCGGCAATCGGGAGCCACCGGCACCTACCCCTGCGGCTCCAGCTCCGCAAAGATCTCTTCCTGGCTGATCACATACCCGGAGCCCCGCCCCGCGAAGCTCGTCACCGCGTGCATTCCCAGCGCATCCGCCGTAAACAGCCTGCGCGACCGCGGATTCACCACCCAGATGTTTTCCACGCCCATCTCCACATAGTCGTCCAGCTTCTCCTGCAACTCGCCCGCCCGGTAATCGGCTGCCGGCGGCGCGCTCGCCGGCAGCACGGTCACATCGGGAATCCGATATCGCCGCGCCGCCACCCGAACCCGCAGCTCCGGCAAAACCCACAACCCAAGTTCCGCCTTCAAAGGCGAGAAGTAAACGTTGAAAAAGGCTTAATCGCAGAATGAATTTCGTCCGGGCGTGCGTCGCTCCCGAACCTCCCCGTCCACCCACTCGCAGTCGTGCTCATAGCTCGTATGCACACACTCTTCCAGCGGGATCTCCGTCGCAGTCGTCATCGCGCTCCCCTCCGCAATCCTTACTTTCGCGCCTCAATCTTGTCGAGATACACGAAGATGTCGCTGAGCCGCGCGCACACCTGGCTGCCCGGCACCGTCAGGTTGTCCGCCGCCTGCACCACGCCTCCCGCATCCGCCACAAATCCGCGGCGCCGCCGCGGGTCCACCACCCACACCGCCTTCACGCCCATCGCAAGATAATCCTCTACCCGCTCCAGGATCTCGCTCATGCGATCGTCAAAGCTCATCACCTCAATGCAAAGCAGCGGCGCCACCGTGAGAATCCGCTCAAAGGCCGCGTCGCTCCGGGTCGCGCACACATCGGGCACCCTATAGTTCTTTGCCGACGTCTGCACTCGCTGCTCTGGCAGGACCCGAATTTGCCATTGCTCCTCACGCGCTGACAAATAAATCATCAAAAACTTTTGGACCAGCGAATGTGCCTGTTCCCCCATATTCCGCTCCCTCA
This sequence comes from uncultured Gammaproteobacteria bacterium, assembly GCA_963744015.1. Lineage (GTDB taxonomy): Bacteria > Acidobacteriota > Terriglobia > Terriglobales > Acidobacteriaceae > Edaphobacter. The sequence continues at coordinate 1,557,552 of CAVUSA010000003.1, read as the reverse complement.
CCTCCCCATCGATCCAGTCGCGATCGGGCCGGTAGGTCGTCCGCAGGTACACCTCCAGCGGAACCATCACGCCACTCGTCGAAGCTGCCATCCGCGCATCACCTCGCTCGCTCCCATACTAATCCACACAATCCGCTAAACTAGCCTAAGCATGGCCTTCAACCTCTTCGGCAAGCGCGACAAAACCCCCGACCCCGAACCCTCCGCGGCGCCCTCTCCCGCCGACCCCCCTCCGCCCGAAAAACGCGGCTTCTTCGACCGCATGCGGCAGGCCGTCACCCGCACCCGCGAGACCTTCGCCGAGTCCATCGGCCAGGTCATCGCGCTCACCCGCGAGGTCGACGAAGTCCACCCTCATCTCGCTCGAGCCCATCCTCCTCGCCGCCGACATCGGCGCCGCCACCACCGCCATCGTCCTCGAACAACCTGCGCCAGCGCGCCCTCCGCACCGGCATCGAAGGCGGCGATCGAACTCAAGCACCTCCTCAAGACCGAGCTGCAGGCCATCCTCGACGGCGTCGCCAGCCCAGTCACCCACCCCGCACGCGCCGCCCGAAGTCATCATGATGGTCGGCGTCAACGGCACCGGCAAGACCACCACCTCCGGCAAGCTCGCCGCCTCTTCACCGCCCAGGACCGCACCGTCCTGCTCTGCGCCGCCGACACCTTCCGCGCCGCCGCCATCGAGCAGCTCGAAGTCTGGGCCGCACGCTCCGGCGTCCAGATCATCAAGACCAAGCAGGGCGGCGACCCCTCCGCCGCGCTCTACGACGCCTGCACCGCCGCCAAGGCGCGCGGCACCCAGGTCCTCATCGTCGACACCGCCGGCCGCCTCCACACCAAGTCCGACCTGATGAAGGAGCTCGACAAGATGCGCCGCACCGCCGAGAAGCTGGTCCCCGGCGCGCCCCACCAGACGCTGCTCGTCATGGACGCCACCACCGGCCAGAACGGCCTGCAGCCAGGCCCGCCTCTTCACCGAAGCCGCCCGCGTCACCGGCATCGTCCTCACCAAGCTCGACGGCACCGCCAAAGGCGGCATCGTCCTCGCCATCGCCACCGAACTCGGCCTGCCCGTCGTCTACGCGGGCACCGGCGAAAAGATCGACGACATCATCCCCTTCGACAGCAAGTCCTTCATCGACTCCCTCATCGACTAAAGCCGCTCCCGCCCTTCCTTTGTCATTCCGAAGCGCAGCGGAGGAACCTGCTTCTCGCTTTTTTGTTTGTCATTCCGAAGCGCAGCGGAGGAACCTGCTTCTCGCTTTTGGCCTATCAACTCGCCTCCCGCTCAAAGCTGTCATCCTTCCGCGCAGCGGGAGGGTCCGCTTTATCCACCCAGCCGTTCCGTCCGCGCCCGCTCGCTATCCCAGTCCGTCATAGCCACCACCGCCCCCTCGATCGCCGAGTTACTCTCAAAGATCTTCGCCGCCCCCGTTCCCTTGAAGCCGAACAGCACCGGAATCGCCCACGAGCTCGCCGCGAACACCCGGTCCATCTTCCCGTGCGTCGCAAACGGAATTACCGGCTTCAGCCCGTACTTGTAGTCGGTCAGCAGCGACTGCGCCAGGATGAAGCCGCTGGTTGCAAACGCTGCCGCCGAAGCCCGCTTGTTCGACCTGCTGCACGCCAGCCCCACCGTGAAAAGAACGCCGCATGCGCGTAGTCAATCACCCCATGCTCCTTCGGTCCTATGACCTTCGGAGCTCCCTTACCCGTCACCAGGTTCAGCAATGACATCGCAACCCCCATTGCGGGCTCATCACATCCCGCGAATCCCCACAGATGGCGCTCGCCAACCGCCAAGTTGCCTGTGCGTTCGACCTCACTCGTCGCGGCCCGCCACCTCCAGCCCGAACCGCGCCATCTCCCGCTTCTGCATCTGGTAATCCACCACGAACCCCACGCCGATCGCCAGCGGAATCAGCCCTGCCGCCGCGCCCGCCAGCACCTGATGCACGTTCAGCACAATATCCAGAACCCCGAAAAACATCATCAGCCCCACGCCCGTCGCGATCAGCACCACCGCCGCCCGCCGCGCATTCCCCAGCGACCGCACCGGATCCCGTCCGCCCGGCTGCGTCTCCTCCGGCATCGTCCGCCGCTGAAACGCCTCAATCTCCGCCAGCGGGATCCCCCGCGCGATCATCGCCATCTGCTGGTCGGCCTTGAGCCTCCGCCCCTGCACCTGGCTGTAAATACCCCCCGCTATCGCGACAATCGGAATCAACATCGCGATCACCGGAATCAGAATCGGACTAATCTCATTCATTGGTGTTTCTCCTTGTGCCCGCATTCGACCGCCTCGCCCCGGCAAAGTTTCACTCGCGCCGGTGAAACTTTCGGCCTATCGTCAGGTCAAACGCCGTCAAAACGACCTTGCCTTATGACTCCACATCCGATGCCGCCCGCTTCGAGCAGATCGTCGCCGACCACCAGGCCATGGTCTTCCGCGTCCTCGCACGCCTCACCGGACGCTCCGATGCCCTCGAAGACCTCGCCCAGGACGTCTTCCTCCGCCTGTTCCGAGCCCTTCCCAACTTCCGCGGCGACGCTTTGCTCTCGACCTATCTCTACCGCATCGCCGTCAACGTCGCCCACAACGAGTACAAGCGCCGCCGCAACGACCGCCGCAACATCTCCCTCTCCGCACCGGTTTCGCACGAGGACGACGCCCCGACGCTGGAGTCGCGCCTCCCCCACCCCGGCTCCAACGCCCTCGACCAGCTCGCCGAAGCCGAGTTCGCCGCCATCGTCCAACAGCAGCTCCACCAACTCAAGCCACTGGAACAATCCGTCCTCGTCCTCTACCATCAGGAGGAGCGCAGCTACGAGCAGATCGCGACCATCCTCGCTCTCCCGATCGGCACCGTCCGCACCCACCTGCACCGCGGCCGCACCAAGCTCCGCGAAGCGCTTCTGAAAGGAGGTCAGCATGCGTGAACCGCACAGCCGTCAACCCGATCAGCTCGACGCCCGCCTCACCGCCGCCCTCGAAGCGGCGCCCCCTTTGAGCATCTCCACCGACTTCGCCGCCCAGGTCGCCCGTCAACTCGCCGCAATCCAGCCGGCACCGCAAACCCGGCGGTCAAAGGTGGGCACCTGGACGCTCCGCGCCGCCCTCGCCCTCCTCGTCCTGGCCATGTTCATCACCGCCGCGACCTTCGGCACCGAACGCAATGCCCTCCTCACCGAATCCATCTTTGCCGCCGAGTTCATCCTCCTCGCCTCCTGGGCCGCCCTCCGCCCCACCCTACTCCGCTAACCCCACGACGCTGTCCTTCCTCCTTCGCTTGTCATCCTTCCGCCCTTCCCTTGTCATCCTTCCGCGCAGCGGGAGGATCTGCTTCTCGCCCCTGTTTTGTCATTCCGAAGCGAAGCGGAGGAACCTGCTTCTCGCTCTTGCCGTCGTCATCTCAGCCCCAAGATCCTGTCACCCTCCGCCAGTGGAAACATCCGCTCTGCTCCCCGTAATTGCCTTCCACCCGCCCGAGCAGTAGGGTAGAAGCCAGTGGCGCCCCTCTCCTTCTCCCGGCTCTTCGGCACGTCCGGCCGCCGCGCGGTCGAAACCGTCGCCCCGCGCCGCACCTTCGACGACGTCATCCTCGCCCCCGCGACCCGCCTCGCCCTCCGTACTGCGCTCGCCCAGGTCACCCAGCACGACCTCATCTTCCGCACCTGGGGACTCGGCGAACGCCACACCACCGGCCTCGGCCTCGCGTTCAACTTCGCCGGCCCGCCCGGCACCGGCAAGACCATCTGCGCCGAAGCCATCGCCAACTCGCTCGGACGCCAACTCCTCGTCGTCCGCTACGCCGAGCTCGAATCCATGTGGATGGGCGAAACCTCCAAAAACGTCGCCGCCATCTTCCGCACCGCACGCGAAGAGCAAGCCGTCCTCTTCTTCGATGAAGCCGACGCCATCGCCGCCCGCCGCTCCTCATCCGTCGAAAGCGGCGCCCAGCGCGAGTCCAACAGCGTCGTCAACGTCCTCCTGCAGGAGCTCGACCGCTACACCGGCGTCGTCATCTTCGCCACCAACCTCGCCGCCAACTTCGACCCCGCCTTCGAGCGCCGCATCCGCACCCACGTCCTCTTCGAACTGCCCGGCGAACCCGAACGCGTCCGCATCTGGAAGGTCCAGCTCCACCCCCCGCACGCCGCTCGGCTCCCGACGTCGACTTCCACGCCCTCGCCCGCGAGCTACGAGGTCTCGGGCGGCGACATCCAGAACGCCGTGCTCAAAGCCGCCCTCGCCGCCGCCGCCGAGCCCATCCCCGATATCGAAAAGCGCATCCACCAGCGTCACTTCGAAGCCGGCATCGAGCAGGTCCTGGCCAGCAAGCGCGTCATGCAGCAGTCCATCTTCACCGACACACCCGCCCCAACCCCCGCCCCGGCTCCCGAGCCGGTAGCCGCATCCCTCCCGCCCGACCTCGCCGCCCAGGCCCGCCAGCTCGTAAACCTCGCTCTCCCCGGCTTCGCACTGGTCGTCGCGCTCGCGGCTCTCGCCGTAGCCCTCCTCCGCTAGCACCACCAGCCATACCGGGTTGTCATCCTTCGCCGAAGGCGGAGAATCTGCTTCCCGCCTTTGTTTGTCATTCCGAAGCGGAGCGGAGGAACCTGCTTCCAGCCTTTGTTTGTCATTCCGAAGCGGAGCGGAGGAACCTGCTTCTCGCCTTTGCATTGTCATTCCGAAGCGGAGCGGAGGATCTGCTTCTCGCCTTTGCATTGTCATTCCGAAGCGGAGCGGAGGAACCTGCTTCCCGCCTTTGTTTGTCATTCCGAAGCGGAGCGGAGGAACCTGCTTCTCGCCTTTGCATTGTCATTCCGAAGCGGAGCGGAGGAACCTGCTTCTCGCCTTTGCATTGTCATCCTTCGCCGCAGGCGGAGGATCCGCTTTTCCCCCGTCATCGCAAGCCACGGAAACTTGACAACCCTGTACCCTGAAACAGAGCCGCATCTACCGACCAACGACAGTATCCAAAGCGAGAGCCGAACCTAAACCTTTTGCTGTCCGGAATTTACATCAATATAAGGGGGAGGGGGGTAGTATGCCAAACGACGAAATCTACATGCGCCGAGCCCTCGCCCTCGCCCGCGAAACCATCGGCCTCGCCTCGCCCAATCCTCAGGTAGGCTGCGTCCTCGTCCGCAACGGCAACATCGTCGGCGAAGGCGCGCACCTCTACGACCAGCTCGACCACGCCGAAATCGTCGCCCTGAAGCAGGCCGGCGAACTCGCCCGCAGCGCAACCGCCTACGTCACGCTCGAGCCCTGTTCGCACCACGGCCGCACCGGACCCTGCGCCGACGCGCTCATCGCGCGCCGGCATCGCGCGCTGCGTCGTCGCCACCGCCGACCCCAACCCGCTTGTCAGCGGCCAGGGCATCGCACGCCTGCGCGCAGCGGGGATCGCGGTCGAGGTCGGCCTCTGCCAGGCCGACGCCCGCGCGCTGAACAACGCCTTCGCGTGCTCGATCACGCGCGGACGCCCGTTCGTGACCTTGAAGGCCGCTCTCTCCGTGGACGGCATGCTCGCGCCTGCGCCTACGCGCCGCACACCAGGCCAACCCTTCTGGCTCACCGGCCCGGATGCCCGCGCCGAGGTTCATCGCCTGCGCCACGCCGTCCGACGCCATCCTCACCGGCATCGGCACCGTGCTCGCCGACGACCCGCTCCTGACCGATCGCTCCGACCTGCCGCGGCGAAGGCCACTTGCTGCGTGTCGTGCTCGACACGCACCTGCGTACCCCACTTTCTGCAAAGCTTGTGCAGACTTCCCCGGAAAGCCTGTGGATCTTCTGTGGAGCGGAAGCGCCGAATGAGCGGCTCCGCGCGCTGGAATCTTTGGGCGTCCACATCACGCGTGTCGGTCCTCGCGACCTGGATGAAGTTCTTGCGTATCTCCACGAAGCGCGCGTGCTGAGCGTGCTGGTTGAAGGCGGATGCGACGTAAACGGGGCATTTCTCCGGGCCAATCTGGTGGATGAAGCGGTGCTCTTCTATGCCGAAACCGAACTGGGGCCTGACGCAATTCCCTTCGCTCACGGCGGTCCGACGCCATTCGCGCTCGAACAGCGCATGCTCTCTGTGCGCAAGCAGACATTCGGTGCTGACGTCTGCGTGCGCGGACTTATGGAAGACCCTTGGCGAGAAAACCGCAAGTTGCCGTAGGCTGAAAGTGCAAGCCAGAAGGACCGGAGCTATGTTTACAGGCCTCATTGAAAGCACAGGAACCATCGCCAGCGTCGATCCCTCGCCGGAAGGCGCGACACGCATCCTCATCTCCGCGCCGGAACTTGCGCCGCGCCTGCGGCTGGGCGATTCCGTCGCGGTCAACGGCGTATGCCTGACGGCGCTCGACCTCACCGAGAGCAGTTTCGCAGCCGATCTCGCGCAGGAAACCCTTGAGCGGACCACGCTCTCGCAACTCGGAGCGGGAACTCTTGTGAATCTGGAGCTGCCGACGCCTGCGGGCGCGCCGCTCGGAGGCCACGTCGTGCAGGGGCATGTCGACGGTGTCGGCATGCTGCTCTCGCTCGACGCCATCCACTCCGACGTGGTCACCACCGATTGGCGGCTGCGCCTCTCTCTGCCGCCGGCACTGAGCCGTTACGTGGCTCCGCAGGGATCGATCACCGTCGACGGCATCTCCCTCACGGTGGCAGATCTGTCCGCGGATGTGGTTTCCATCGCAATCATTCCGCATACCTACGCGGCGACGGCGCTGCACACGCTGCGGCCGGGAAGCCCGGCTGATATAGAGGTGGATGTTCTTGCGAAGTATGCCGAGCGGCAGGCTCTCCAGCCCGCTCCGGAGTGGACGCTCACGGAAGAGTACCTCCTCGCCAACGGGTACTGAGCGGCGGGTTGAGGAAAGCTTCAACGCAAAGGACGCGGGGAACTACGCAGGGAGAACAGGGGAACTCCCTCGCGCATTTCTTCGCGTTCTCGGCGTTCTGCTTTTCGTCTTAGGCTGCGAACAAAATGATCGGGCCGGTGCGGATGTTTCCGCCCCGGCCCAACTCTTGTTCTTCAGATTGCCCGCTGCAAACTCTAGTTGGAGCTCATGCTGTGCAGGAACTCCTGGTTGTTGCGGGTCTTTGCGAGGCGGTCGGTCAGCAGCTCCATGGCTTCGGTGGGCGACAGCGGATTCAGCACCTTGCGCAGAATCCAGGTGCGCTGCAGGTCTTCCTTGGGGATCAGCAGCTCTTCCTTACGCGTGCCGGAGCGCTGGATGTCGATCGCCGGGAAGACGCGCTTGTCGACCAGCTTGCGGTCGAGGATGACTTCCATGTTGCCGGTACCCTTGAACTCTTCGAAGATGACCTCGTCCATGCGCGAGCCGGTATCGACGAGCGCGGTGGCGATGATGGTGAGCGAGCCGCCCTCTTCGATGTTGCGGGCCGCGCCGAAGAAGCGCTTCGGGCGCTGCAGCGCGTTCGAGTCCACACCGCCCGAGAGCACCTTGCCCGAAGGCGGCACGATGGTGTTGTAGGCGCGGGCCAGACGGGTGATCGAGTCGAGCAGGATGACGACGTCGCGCTTGTGCTCGACCAGGCGCTTGGCCTTTTCGATGACCATTTCGGCGACCTGCACGTGGCGGGCGGCGGGCTCGTCGAAGGTGCGACGAGATGACTTCGCCGCGAACCGAAGCGCTGCATGTCGGTGACTTCTTCCGGACGCTCGTCGATCAGCAGAACGATCAGCACGACTTCCGGATGGTTGGCGGTGATGGAGTTGGCGATCGACTGCAGCAGCATGGTCTTGCCGGTGCGCGGCGGCGCGACGATCAGACCGCGCTGGCCCTTGCCGACGGGGGTGAGCAGGTCCATCACGCGGCCGGAGATGTGCTCGCGGACCGTCTCCATCTTGATGCGCTCCTGCGCGTAGAGCGGCGTCAGGTTGTCGAAGAGGATCTTGTTGCGGGTCTCTTCGGGCGATTCGAAGTTGATCGCCTCGATCTTGACCAGCGCGAAGTACTTTTCGCCCTCGTGCGGCGAACGCACGTTGCCGGAGATGGTGTCGCCGGTCTTGAGGTCGAACTTGCGGATCTGCGAGGGCGAGACGTAGATATCGTCCGGGCCGGGCAGGTAGTTGTAGTCGGGCGAGCGGAGGAAGCCGTAGCCGTCGGGCAGGATTTCAAGCACGCCTTCGGCGAAGATGTGTCCTTCTTTTTCGCTCTGCGCCTGGAGAATCTTGAAGATCAGGTCCTGTTTGCGGAGGCCGCTGGTGCCGGCGATGTCGAGGCCGCGTGCGAGCTTGCCCAGCTCGGCGATGTTGTGTTCTTTCAACTCTGAAATTGTCATGGTTTGTGTCTTCTCTGGAAGTGAGGGTGGAGGTGATGAGGGAAGGTGACTCAGGCGGGATCTGCGAGACAGCAGGGGTCGTGCGGAGGCCGGATGGAGTGAGGAGATTCTTTTGTGCGGGGGGTACTGCGGAAACAATACATCAAAATACGAATGCTGCAAGAGTGGAAATCCGGATTGATCTCTGCGGAGGATTCAGTGGAGAAGCTGGAGTGCGGGACCGCGGATGGGTGCTGCCGCGCGGACTTAAGCCGCGCGGCGTTCCGGTGATCGCCACGTGAATCTTTCTCAACGACGGGCTCAGAGGCCTCGTCCATCGGAATGGTGTCCTTGAAACGGTCCAGAACTTCGTTGGTCGTGTCCTGCAGCCGCGTGTTCGGCTTGTGCAGCTTGCGGGTCGCCTTGGCGGCCAACTGGCAGAGCTGGTAACGATTTGTGACGTGCGTAAGTGCTCCAAAGATCAGATCCGAGCGCATATTGTCTTCTCCTCTTCTTTCTTATGTATCGGCACGTCTGCGGGCGCGCCGTTTGGACCTTCTACCACTGCGTTGGCGTGGGAACGCCAAGCATAAATCGAGACCTGACTCTGCCGGGGGTCGTTCGCCTCCCTACATGTTTTGGAAGGTATCCTGTGGTGACCTTCCAAAGATTAGACGCAAAACCCTTCGTGGAGATGCCAGACCAATCACCTTTCTTCGCTGATTCTCTTCGAATTCAGGCAACCCGAGGGCATCGAAAGACGTGCGAAAGCTACCTTGGAATGATTCCAAGCCGCATTTCGTGAGATCCGTCGATCGCAGTGTGGGAGCGAAGAAAAGCAACGACCCTCATGCAAATTAGCTGGTCAAGCCGGTCGAGTCAATACTTATTTTTGGATAGGGACGACTTCCGAGGTACAGAAAAGGGGATACTTTCACCCTGCTCCAAAAACGGACCGAAATACTGAATGTCCATTCAAAGATACTATACCAGGTGGAAGAACGCTGATTCGCAACAGGATCCTTGCTGATGGTCGTTCAAGTGAACCAGAGTCATGCCCAGTAGCTACGGTCCAGCGTCCTGTACTGGATCGCCTCAGCGATGTGCTTGACCTCGATGTCGGGCGCCGCCTCAAGGTCGGCGATGGTGCGCGCCACCTTCAAAATACGGTCGTGCGCCCGGGCGCTGAGGCCCTGCTGTTGCATGGCTCGCTCCAGAATGCGCTCGGCGTCACTTGACAGCTCGCAGTACAGACGAATTTGCTGCGTCGTCATTTGTGCGTTAGCAAACACAGCCCGTGAGCCGCCGCGGGTGGTTGGCCGGGTGCGGTCTTCCTCACCCACGCGCAGGAAGCGGGCGTGCTGGCGTTCCCGGGCGGCCAGAACCCGGGCGCGGATCTCGGCGGAGCCCTCGGCGGAGACGCCGCCGCGCAACTCCTTGTATTGCACGGCAGGCACCTCGATGTGAATGTCGATACGGTCGAGTAGCGGCCCGGAGACGCGCGAGACGTAGCGTTGAATCATGGGCGGAGTGCATTGGCAGTCGCGGCTCTTGTCATTGAAGTAGCCGCAGGGGCAGGGATTCATGGCGGCGGCGAGCATGAAGCGGGCGGGAAAGCTCAAGCTCATTGCGGCGCGAGAGATGGTGACGTTGCCGTCTTCGAGCGGCTGCCGCAGCACTTCCAGCACATTGCGCGGGAACTCCGGAAGCTCGTCCAGAAACAAGCAGACCGTTGTGCGCGAGGGAGACCTCTCCCGGTCGCGGCACGGCACCCCCGCCGATCAGCCCGGCGTCCGAGATGGTGTGGTGCGGCGAGCGGAATGGCCGATGCGTGACCAAGCCCTCATCGGCGTTGAGCACGCCGGCGACGGAATGAATCTTGGTGGTCTCAAGCGCCTCTTCAAAGCGCAGCGGCGCCAGGATGGACGGCAGTCGCTTGGCCAGCATGGTCTTGCCGGAGCCGGGCGGCCCGATCATCAGGATGTTGTGTCCACCGGCGGCGGCGACCTCGAGCGCGCGCTTGGCTACGTGCTGACCGCGTACATCCTTGAAGTCGTGCGGGAAGTGCTGCAGTTCGTCGAGCAGCGCCGTGGTCTCCACCTTCAGCGGCTGCACGGATGGGGCGCCGAAGGCGAAGCCGTTCAGCAGATCGCGCACCTCGAGCAGGCTTCGCACCGGGTAGACGTTGACCCCTTCGACAACTGCGGCCTCGCGTGCGTTGTCGGCGGGAATGATCAGGTTGCGGATGCCGCGGGCACGCGCCGCGACGGCGATGGGCAGCATGCCGTGGACGGAGCGCAGCGCGCCATCGAGACCGAGTTCGCCGACCAGCAGGAACTTCGACAGGTCCTTGATGTGCAGCGCGCCGTAGGCGCCCAGGATGCCGATGGCGATCGGAAGGTCGAAGCCGGAGCCTTCTTTCTTGAGGTCGGCGGGCGCCAGGTTGATGGTGATGCGGGTGGGCGGGATGTCGAAGCCGGAGTTGCGAATGGCGGAGCGGACGCGGTCGCGGCTCTCGCGCACGGCGGCGTCGGGCAGGCCGACGGTGTTGAATTCGGGCTTGTCGAGCACAACGCCGGAGTAGTCCACTTCCACATCGATGATGTGCGCGTCGATGCCGTAAACGGCCGCGCTGAGTGCCTTGAAGAGCATGCTTGCCTGGTTCTTCGCTTGAGGCGGGAATTTCCCGGAGTATAGCATTTAGACTGAAGCGAACACATGATGCCGGGCCCCAACGCCACCAATCGAACGAGGGATGCACGATGCCCAGGATTTTTGCTATTGCCGGGGGATTCTTTCCGGCGACACCGCGGTACCTTGCCGCCCTGGCCTTGTGCCTGTTCGGTTTTGCCGCGGCCGGGCGGGCGCAGACGCCACCGGCAACGCCTGCGCAGGAACAGAAGCCTTCTCCCGCCACGGACGATCCTGATGGGAAGATCGTCGATTCCGTGCCGCAAAAGCCTAAGACGCCCGAGGAGTTGAAAACGGCGGCCTGGGCGCTGCTGGCCGACACAGTTCAGCCGGACAAGCGTGCGGAGTCGCAGGTGCAGGCGCTGGCCGCGCTGGGATCGATGGGCGGAAGCCCTCGCTCGCTCGAGCATGATCCGCAAAGCGATGGACGATAAGGACGTCGACATCCGCGTGGCGGCCGTGCTCGCAGCCGGGCAGACGCGCTCGCCGAATATCACGGGCGACCTGCGCCGCATGCTGGACGACAAAGAGCCGGGCGTGGCCTTCACGGCTGCGCTGACGCTGTGGAAGATGCACGACCGCTCCGGCGAAGACATCCTGACGGCGGTAGCAGATGGCGAGCGCAGGACCGCCTCCGGCCTGATGACCGGCACCGAACACAAGATCAGCAAGCAGTTGCACGACCCCGCCGGCCTGGCGAAGTTCGGGGCCGTGCAGGGCGCGTACATGCTGCTGGGCCCGTTCGGCTATGGACTGACCGCGTTTGAGTACCTGCACAAGAACGGCGGCGACCGGCGCGCGTTTCGGCGATCGAGGCCATTGCGCAAAACCACACCGCTCCGATTCGCGCCGAACTGATCTCGGCGACGACGGACAAGGATCTGGGGGTGCGCGCAGCAGCTTGCAAGGCGCTGGCGCGCTACCACGACAGCGACGTTCCGCCCGCGCTGGTGAAGGTTATCGACGATCCCGAAGCTGCCCGTTCGGCTTACCGCGGCGGCGGCTTACCTGTGAGCACGGGCGCCGCGCCGGGAAGTCCGCCGGAAGGCGAGGCAACAGTGAGTACCGCGAAGCCCGGGCCGGCGGGGAAGGTGCATAGCACGTCCAAGGGCGGAGAGACACGCGTACCATAGGCTTTGCGCGAAACAGCGCGCATGGGTCACGCATGAACACAAGTCTCTTCGAACTCTTCAAGATCGGCATCGGGCCTTCGAGCTCACACACCGTTGGGCCGATGCGAGCGGCACTGCGCTTCGTCAACGAGCTGGATGAGGCGAGCTTCATGTCCACGCATCGCGTGGTCGCGGAGCTCTACGGCTCGCTGGCGCACACCGGCATCGGCCACGGAACGGATCGGGCGGTGCTGCTGGGGCTTAGCGGGGAGACAGCCGGATACGGTGGACCCGGCGCACGATCGAAGGCTCCTCGCACCATTCGCGACAGCGGCACGTTGCGCCTGAGAGGCAGCGGGAGATCGCTTTCGACACGGCGCGTGACCTGCTTTTCCATCGCGACCAGATGTATCCTCCGGATGCAGAGGCCGCAACCTCGCACCCTAACGGCATGCGCTTTACGGCGTTCGATCGCGCGGGAGCGATTGCTCTGCGCAGCAGGTGTTCTACTCGGTGGGCGGCGGCTTCATCCTGTCGGCTGCGGAGCTTGCGCCCGATCCGCAGGAGAAGCGGTGTGCCGCCGCGCAGTGTGCCGTTTCCGTTCTCGAGCGCGGAGCGAGCTGCTCTGCCGTCGCTGAGCAGGAATCACTTGTCGATCGCCGAACTGTGCTTGCCAACGAGGTCGCGCCTGATCGCGGCGGACCGCGAAGATGCAGCTCGCGCCTTGGCGAGTCCGATGGCGGCGGCGATGAAGCCGAACGAAGTCGTCGCAAACCCCGGAGCGAGCAGATCAGAGAACAGCATCCTCGCGCTGTGGCAGGCGATGCGGAGTTGCACCGAGCGCGGCATCGCGACCGAAGGGCATCCTGCCCGGCGGCCTGAACGTGCGCCGCCGCGCGCCGCGGCTGTATCAGCGCATCACAGGCTCTGGACGAGATCGGGCAAGCCGCGCGATCCGCTGGCGCCGCTGGATTGGGTGTCGCTGTTTGCCATTGCGGTGAATGAAGAGAACGCCGCCGGCGGCACGGTGGTGACCGCGCCGACCAACGGCGCGGCAGGTGTGATCCCGGCGATCGCGCACTACTACATGCAGTTCATCGAGCCGGAGAAGACGCGCGGAGGAGAAAGCAAGCGGGGCTCGCTGCGCTTCTTCCTGACGGCAGCGGCCATCGGCATTCTGTACAAGGAGAACGCCAGCATCTCGGGCGCGGAGGTGGGCTGCCAGGGCGAGGTCGGCGTGGCCTGCTCGATGGCCGCCGGCGGACTGGTCGCCGCGCTGAACGGCACCAACGCACCAGATGGAGCACGCGGCCGAGATCGCCATGGAGCACAACCTGGGCATGACCTGCGACCCCATCGGCGGGCTGGTGCAGATTCCCTGCATCGAACGCAACGCCATGGGCGCGGTGAAGGCCGTGAACGCGTGCCGCATGGCCATGCACGAGACCGAAGGCCACAAGCTCTCGCTCGACCAGGTGATCGAGACCATGTACCGAACGGGCATGGATATGCAGTCGCGGTACAAGGAGACGTCGCTGGCAGGGCTGGCGTTGAATATCATCGAGTGTTAGAGGAGAACGCATGAAGCGCCGTGGCAAGAGAACTCGCCTTTGTCAATTGCCGAGCCCCGGTAATATCGCGGGAAGATCGTCGAGTATCACAAATGCCTTCTTCAATTCGATCATCCCAATTCATGAACCCACCGAGGATGAGGAAATGGAGGCCCTTCGTATATTAGGCATGGATGCCGACGATGTGCGTTGTGCTTATTGCGGTGATAAGTCAACTGAGTGGGACCACCTGCGACCAATCATCACTCATCAGAGACCAACCGGATACATTACGGAGATTGCGAATCTCGTGCCAGCATGTGAAAAGTGCAACCAGTCGAAAGGTAAGAGCGAGTGGCGACAATGGATGATCAGTTCCGCTCGATTGTCTCCGACGAGCCGTGGTATTTCAGATATTGAAGGTCGTATGGAAAGGCTTGCGAGATATTCCACATGGCTACCAGCAACAAAGGTGGACTTCGATCAGATAGTGAGTCCGGAACAATGGGAGCAGCACACATCTAACTGGCGCACCGTGCTGGATTTGCTTAAGAAAGTCAGAATCTGGCGAAGTCCATCAAGCAGACCATTGAGGACGCGCCGAGACATAAGGATACCGCCACGGGTCGGACCATCTACGGCCGGATTGCTCCAAAGCAAGCATGATAGACCCAATGCAACTGGACCACATTACGATTTTTGTCGCGGAGATGGAGCGCAGCGGGCGCTTCTATGAGCAGGTGCTTGGGCTGGAACCGATCCCGGAGCCGTTTCACGATGGCGTGCACCTGTGGTATCGCATCGGGCCGGGGCTCTCGCTGCATGTGGTTGGTATTGCAGGGTCGCTGCCGGAGCGGCCGATCCAGATGCACATTGCGTTTCGTGTGGCGTCGCTTGAGCCGGTGATGGCGCGGCTTGACGCCAATAGCGTCGCGTTTCGTAACCTGGCGGGGGATGGCCGCGTGACGTTCCGCCCGGATGGCCTGCGGCAGATCTATCTGCAGGATCCGGATGGGTACTGGATTGAGATCAATGAGGCTGGGGCGTAGGTCCTCGGCGACCAGGAAGAAATGCAGGTTCCTCCGCTTCGCTTCGGAATGACAAGCTTCGGGTGGAAGTGGGTTAGCGTTCGACGGCCAGTGCGACCGAGTTCCCTCCCCCGAGGCAGAGTGCGGCTACGCCCTTTTTTGCGTCGCGACGTAGCATCTCGTGCAGGAGCGTGACGAGTACGCGCGCGCCGCTGGCGCCGATGGGATGACCGATGGCGACTGCGCCTCCGTTGACGTTGACCTTCGCCAGGTCCAGACCGAGTTCCTTCGTGACGCCAAGCGCCTGCACGCTGAAGGCTTCGTTGAGCTCGTAGAGGTCGACCTCATCCTTCGACCAGCCTGCCTTGCGCAGCACATTTTCAACGCCGAGCACGGGCGCGAGCATGACCCACTTCGGCGCGACACCGCTCTGCGCCTGTGCCTTGATGGTCGCCATCGGCGCAGACCAAGCGAAGCGGCGCGCTCGGCCGACATCAGCACCACGCGCGGCGGCGGCATCGTTCACTCCGGGAGCGTTGCCCGCGGTCACGGTGCCATCCTTCTTGAAGGCGGGCTTCAAGGCAGCGAGCGCGTCCAGCGAGGCGTCGTCGCGGACGCTTTCATCGCGATCGAAGAGGGTGACCGCTCCTTTCTGCCCGGGGACTTCGATCGGCATGACTTCAGCGGCGAAGCGGCCTTCGCGCCACGCGGCTGCGGCGCGGCGATGCGACTCGAGCGCGTAGGCGTCCTGCTGCTCGCGCGTGATGCTGTGCTTGTCGGCGACGAGTTCGCCGGTCATGCCCATGTGCTGGTTGTCGCATGCGCACCACAGGCCATCCTTCACCATGGAATCGACCGCCGTGGCATCGCCCATCTTGTAGCCGCGCCGTGCGCCGGGCAACAGGTACGGCGCGTTGGACATGGACTCCATGCCGCCGGCGACGACGATCTCCGCATCGCCCTGCGCGATGGCCTGCGCGCCCAGCGCAACGGCCTTCAATCCGCTGCCGCAAACCATGTTGATGGTGAGTGCTGCGACCGTGTCGGCAAGGCCACCGCCGAGCGCGGCCTGCCGCGCGGGGTTCTGCCCGAGTCCCGCGGGCAGCACGCATCCCATGATGCATTCGTCGATGTCGTTCGCCGCGACACCCGCGCGCGCTAACGGCCTCGCGCACTACAGCCGCGCCCAGCTGCGCCGCGCTCAACTCGCTCAATCCGCCCTGGAATTTTCCAACCGCTGTACGCACGGCCGACACAATCACCACATCCCGCATCACCATCTCCTGATTTCGACAACGCCGTAGTATACGTTTCATGCCGGACGATACGATACCGCACGCTGCACCACCGCCTCCGATCATGTCTACAGCCCGTCCCGTTGCGGCGTGGTGGCATACGCTGCTGCTCTTCGCGCTGCTGGGGTGAGCACTTGGCTGACGCATCGGCATGCGACGGGTCCGGTCGATCCGCATGCAGCGCGTCTGCCGCGCTACAGCATCAGCATCGTGCTTGAGTGGCTTCTTTGCGGAGCAGTCTTCGCTGGGCATTCGCCAGAAGCGAGTCTTTCTGCGCACGTGCTTCGCCAATCGCGCGCGGAGCTGGCCGCAATGCCTCGGGCTGGGCGCGGCGGTCTATGTGCTTGGCTTCATGGCCATCGCACTGGTCGGCGCGGCGCTTTACTTCACGCCACTGTTTCACAAGCGCAACGAGGCGGTGATCCTGGCGCTCGCTCCGCATACGGCGCTCGAGTTCCTGCGCATGGTTCTGCCGTGTCACTGACCGCCGGCATTTGCGAAGAGCTTATCTTTCGCGGCTACCTGCAGCAGCAGCTTTCTGCGTGGACCTCCCGGCCGGCCCTTGCTGTATGTCTTACGGCGCTTGCTCTTCGGATGCGTGCATCTGTACGAAGGACTCGGCGGCGATTCTTCCTCTGGCTGCGCTCGCTCTGGTGTATGGCTTCGCGGTGCGCGCACTCAAGGGCGACTTGCGCGCAGTGGTCGTGGCGCATACGCTGCAGGACTTCGTGGTGGCGCTGCTTCTGCTTGCGCGTCCTTATCTCGAGCGCTATCAGCCGAGGCCTTGAACACATCCCTGCTGTCTGCCGCAGTGCCGTTTGCGAGAAAGATTTTGCTCTTCGCATCGTTTTTTTCTTGACACTGATTTGACGCGAAACTATACCTTCGTTAGCTGCTTATGAGGCATCTGCAGCGACCGGGAGAATAGGCAAACGGTGACCGCAAGGAAGCCGCTCCACAAGGCAAACAAGGCAAAGCGCTTACAAGGCGAAGGCAACAGAAGGGGACGCTCAAGGGCGTCCCCTTTTGTTGCCTTGATGGCGTTGCTGTGCGAGGCCTGGAAGCTGGAAAAAGCCTATGGCTGCTGGTGTTTTATTGCGCGGAAGGAGCCGCCATCGGCTGCGGCGCGCTCTTCGGTGTGGATAAGTAGCCCGAAATCTGGTTCTTCGAGATGTTGTTCACCACCACCTCGTACAGCACCGGATCCTTGCCCGTGTAGAACTGCACCGGCTCATCGAGGCTCTTGTCCTTCTTCTCGATGTTGCGATCGTCCGCGCTCACCATCATGCGTGTACTTCGAGTGCTTGTCGTCCACCTTCTTCGCCTGCAGCTTCACAGTCGAGAGCAGGGTCGGCTTGGCGCCCTTCTGCAAGGTGAACTCGTAGTAGTTGCGGTCGCCCCGATGCTTCAGGATCTCAAGTTCATCGTGGTTGGTGGCGATCAGCCCGCTCATCTTGCCTTCGTCGCCCATCATGCGCTGCATCTGCTCCTTGGCCTGGCGCAAGATCGGTCTGGGTATCGGCGATGCTGGCCTTCGCGCCGCCGACATCGGTCTTGACCGTCGAGACATCGGTGGCCACCGCACCGATCTGCTTCGCGGCATCCGCCTGCTGCGCTTCAAGCTTTGCAGTCTGCGCGCTCTCTGCCTTTACGGCGGCCACCTGTGATGCCATCAGCGCTGCGTCTTCAGCTCGATCTGCTTCTGCGTCATGCCGACGCTCTGGCCCAGCGTCTCGCTGGTAGCGCGCAGCCGCGCATCCAGGGCATCGTTCTTCTGGGCGAGATCGGCGTTCTTCTGCTCGGCAGCGGCGAGGCGGTTCTCGGTCGCGGTCAGGTGATTGTTGAGGCCAAAACACCAGGCAAGCGCGCCAAGACTCAGCAGCCCGATCAGCACCAGTGCCGCCAACAGCGCGTTCGACGGGCGGTTTGAATATGTTTCCACTTCAGCCATATCTCCTCCTTGTACGTGCGATTCTGCGCAGATGCCCGGCGCGCCCACCTCGGTTGGACGCATCCGCAGACGGAACGGTTTGCCATGCGCCGCGCTTCGCGTTTCGAATGTGCGACCGGCACCCGGACGCGCCAGACCGCAATCAAAACCGATATTCGCCCACGCAGCGCCCTTGCCGTGACAACCGTTTCTTGGCTGCGCTATAACCCTAATGTAGCGCCGCTGCGCATTTCCGTCGGGGAAGGTCAAACCATGTCCACTGCCGTCGCTCCCAAGGGTCTTGAAGGCATCGTCGCCACCACCTCCTCCATCTGCTGGATCGACGGCGATGCCGGCGTGCTCTCCTACCGCGGCATCGACATTCACGAGCTGGCCGCCAAGTCCACCTTTGAAGAGACCACCTATCTGCTGTGGTACGGCAAGCTGCCGACAGCGGCGGAGCTGGCAGGCCTTCAGCGCAGGAGCTGGCCGCGGCGCGCGAGCTGAACCCGGCGATCGTCGACTCTGCTGCGCGCCGTGCCCGCCGACGCGCCACGCCGATGGAGGTGCTGCGCACGGCCGTCTCGCTGCTCAGCATCTACGATGCCGACGAGAAGCGACTGCAGCCACGACGCGCAACGTGCGCAAGAGCTTCCGCCTGACCGCGCAGATTCCGATGATCGTGGCGCATGTTCGACCGCATCCGCAAGGGCAAGGACATCGTCGAGGCGGACAAGAGCCTGTCCCACGCCGCCAACTTCCTGTGGATGCTGAACGGCGAGAAGCCCTCCGAGACGGCGACGCAACGCCTTCGACATCGCGCTGATCCTGCATGCCGACCACGAGCTGAATGCCAGCACCTTTGCGGCGCGCGTGATCGCCGCCACGCTGTCCGATATGCACTCGGCCATCACCGGCGCCATCGGCGCGCTGAAGGGACCGCTGCATGGCGGCGCGAACGAGGCCACCATGAAGCTGCTCTTCGCCATCGACAAGGCGGGCGCGGACCCGGTCGAGTACGTGCGCGGCATGTTCGCGCAGCAAGGAGAAGATCTCCGGCTTCGGGCATCGCGTGTACCACACCGAAGATCCGCGCGCGACGCACCTGCGGCGCATGTCCGAGGAGCTGGGCAAGGCCGCTGGCAATACGAAGTGGTTCGACATGTCGCAGAAGATCGAGGCGTTCGTGAAGGGCGAGAAGAAGCTGAACGCGAATGTCGACTTCTACTCGGCGTCAGCACCTACACGACGCTGGGCATCGATATCGACCTGTTCACGCCGATCTTCGCGGTCAGCCGCATCTCCGGCTGGGCCGCGCATGTGATCGAGCAGCATGACGACAACCGGCTGATCCGCCCGCGCGCCGACTACACCGGGCCGGAGTATCCGGCGCCCTATACGCCCATCGCAGAGCGCTAACCGGCGCTCCCCTCCAGGACAACCGCTCGGCGAAGCGCCCGCACGCCACTTTGGTGGCAGGGACGGGCGCTTCGCTCTTCAGGTAGTCTCGGCTGTGGCGTCCGGCAACCCCCAGGCCTGTTCCCCGCATGCGCGTAATCGGTCCGGAGGTTTCATTGAGTCACGCTCGCTCGACGCTCTTAGCCTTTTGTGTTTTCGCCTGCACCTACCAGACGCTGAACGCGCAGGCGAAGGCTGCTGCCGCGGCCGTATCCGATGTGGGAAGTTCCACCGCCTCGGCGACCACTAATGATGAGGGGCCGGCCGGCATCGTACCCTTTGTCAACGGGCCAAACCTCTCGATCGGCACCTCCTCGCAGCATGACTCGTCGAATGGGTGGTCGTCGCTGCTGACGCCGAATTTGGCGTGGCGCTTCAACCGGCATTTTGCGGCGGACGTCAACGCAACGATCTACACCTATATCAACGTGCTGGTTACCGGCGGCACCAAGGCCAAGCCCACCTACACGCCGTCTACCAAGCGATTCATCGTGGGAGACACGGCGCTGAATGGCCACTTCGATCTCGCCCGCCCCTGGCTGAATTACAACGGGACGGTCACCCTGGGCCTGCCAAGCGGCAGCGACAGCGATGGACTGGGCGCCGGTCAGCCGACCTACAACGTCAACAATCACTTCGAGAAAAGTTTCAGCATCTTCACGCCGGATCTCGAGGTGGGGATCGGGGACTCGTCTTCGCTGGTCGGCGCCCGTATCCGCAAAAGTTACATTTCCGTCGGTACGCTGGCGCACTTCCAGGCCGGAACTTCGATTGAACTTCCCTTCCGGATGAGCTTTGAGGCAGACGCTTACGAAGAGCTGCCCATCGCCGGGCAGACGCTGTACTCGACGACAGGCAAGGGCAAGAAGAAGGTCACCACCGCAACCGGCACCAGCGTCGCCGAAGACAATGGGTTTAACAACTCGCTGGATCTTCCGCTCAGCCGCCACGTGACGCTGTCGGGTTTCTACAACCGCAGCCTGCGCGCGCGCATCGACACGGCGGGCTTCTCGCTAACATTCCTGCTGAAAGCGCCTCCGCGCGAAGCGGCTCACTAACGATGCCTGTCGGCTACTTGGCGCTGGCCGGTGGCACCATGCCGTTCATGCGCAGGTACTCGACGATCTGGCCGTAGTGGTCGTAGCCGTGTGCTACGCCGAAGGTGGCGAGCGTCGCCCGTGTGTTCATGCCGTCCGCGCCCTTGATGGTGAGGAAGGCATTCGCCGGGGTGATCGTTGCCACCGCCTTGTGCGCCAGCGCGAAGGATCCTGCCAACGCAGCGACGAGATCGTCCTTCTTCGTAAGCTTCGCGATGCCGGCGACGTCGGCATCCGGCTTCATGCCGCCGACCAGGCCGTAAAAGTAGTAGTTCGCCTGGGCGAGGTGCGCGACCTGCTCGCCGAAGGTGCGCACGGTGTCGAACTTTACGCCCTGGCTGCCGGCGAAGATCGCGGAACTCGGCGCGAAGCTGTACTTCTCCGCCGGCATGGCTTTGACGGCGCCCATCAGCTCGGCTTCGAACATGCTGAGCATTCCGTCAATCTCGCGCGCGGGGTCGGCCGCTGTACCTACGGCCGCAGCCGGAGGCATCGCGCCCATCTGCGCCTGCATGCCTACCGTTCCCGTCAACAACACCATCGCAACCAGCATTCGCATCCGCATCATCGCAAAGCTCCTGTCTCTTCCGGAATCCACAACAGCCTAGCAGACGCGGAGCACGTCGGGCGTAAACTTGAGCTATGCTCCACGCGCCAACCCGCATCTACATGGACGCGAACGCCACCACGCCGCTGCTTCCGGAGGTCTTTGAAAGCATGCGGCCCTTCCTGCTGGAGCATTTTGGCAATGCCAGCAGCGTGCACCAGCAGGGGCAGCGCGCACGCGGCGCCGTGGAGAAGGCCCGCAATGCCGTGGCGCGCCTGCTGAACGCCCGCTCTGCCGAGATCGTCTTTACCTCCGGCGGCACGGAGAGCGACAACCTCGCGCTCTTCGGCACGGTGAAGGCCGGCGATCACCTGATCACCTCGCACATCGAGCACCACGCCGTATTGCACGCAGCCGAGGCGCTCGGGAGACTGGGCGTGGAAGTCACGTTCCTGCCCTGCGATGCGGACGGTGTGATCTCCCCGGACGCGCTGAAAGCGGCGCTGCGCCCAAACACGCGCCTGGTTTCGGTGATGTTCGCCAACAACGAGACCGGCGTGCTGCAGCCGATTGCGGAGCTGGCGCAAATCACCAAACAGCATTCGACCGCGCTCTTCCACACGGATGCGGTGCAGGGCGCGGGCAAGCTGGCGCTCGACCTGAGCCCCGAAGGTGCACTGGCCGGGGTGGACCTGCTCTCCATCTCCGGGCACAAGATGTACGCACCACAGGGCACGGGCGTGCTCTTCGTGCGCCAGGGCGTCAAGCTGACGCCGCTCTTTCACGGCGGTACGCATGAACGCCAGCGCCGCGCCGGCACGGAGAATGTTGCGGGGATCGTCGCGCTGGGCAAAGCTGCGGAACTCGCGGCTCAGTGGCTGGCCGCGGGTGACGAATCCGCAGCAGCGCTCGACCGAGGTGCCGCATCAGCAACGCATCTGGCAGCGTTGCGCGATCGCCTGGAGCAGGCGATCCTTGCCGAGGTGCCTGCGAGCGGCGTGAACGGCGGCTCCGCGGCGCGCACGGCCAACACCACGAATCTTTTTTTCGATCACGTCGAGGCAGAGTCGCTGGTCATCACCCTGGACCTGAACGGACTTTCGGTTTCGGGCGGGAGCGCTTGCCAGTCCGGCGCCGCCGAACCCTCGCATGTGCTCACCGCCATGGGCCTTGGGGCGGAGCGCGCCCGCTCCAGCATCCGCATCTCGCTCTCACGCCAGACCACGGCGGACGAGGTCGATGAAGCCGCGCGCACCATCATCGCATCGGTTGCCCAATTGCGCTCGCTCTCCAAAGCGTGGGCCGCGAGCCACACGCTTACGACGGCTTGATCGCTAGAGATACCAGGGGATATTCACCACGACGATGCGCTGGTTGCCTTTGAGCAACAGGTAGAGCTTGAGCACCTGCACACGCTGGTTATGCAGCAGGTTCTCCCACCAGTGGCGCACGACCAGCTCCGGCAGCAGCACGGCTACCTTGCGGCCGGGATTCTCGGCCTCGAGATTCAGGATGTAATTCATCAACGGCGAGATGATGAAGCGGAAGTTGGATGGGATGGTGACCAGCTCCGGCTCGGTCAGACCCTTGGAGCGCAGCGGCACCAGCACCTTGTCGGTCCAGTCGTCCTCGATGCCATGCCCCTCGTCCTCCGAGTGCACGTGAACGACCTTGATCTCCTTCGAAAGCAGCAGCCCGAAGCGCACCGCTTTTTCGGAGATGCGATTCCAGCCGGCGACCGGGATGACGACCAGAGGTTCTTCCAGGTTCTCGACGTTCAGGGGCGTCATGTCCTTCATCTCGCCCTGCACGCGCGTGTAATGCTTCTTGACTGAGTACATCAGCAGGATGAGCGTGGGCACCAGAATGGCTGTCACCCAGGCGCCGGCCAGGAACTTCGAGGCCAACACTACGATTGTGGTGGCCCCCGTCGCCAGGGCGCCCAGGCCATTGACGAACATGTGCCAGTTGCGGCCTTTGTGGTCGCCTTCCTGTTTGCGCCAATGCTGCACCATGCCTGCCTGCGATAAGGTGAAGGCCAGGAACGCGCCGATGGCATACAGCGGAATCAGCTTGTCCGTTACACCTCCGAACGCGATCAGGATCAGCGCGGTGAATCCCGTTAACGCGTAGACCCCATGTGAGAACAAGAGGCGACGGCCGCGGAGGATGAACACATGCGGCAGGTAATCTTTCATTGCGATCGCGCGGGTCAGCCGGGGAAAGTCCGCGAAGGCAGTATTGGCGCTCAACGCAAGAGCCAGGAAAACGCTTCCCATGGTGAGGAAGTAAACCCAGCTGCGGCCGAAGACAGCCTTGACAAGCAGGCTGAGCAGGCTCTGATAGTTGGGATCATCGGGTTCCATCGCCATGATGCCGTAGTGCTTCGCCAGCCAGGAAGTGCCGTAAAGCAAAATGATGAGGATCGCAATGATCACGGTAAGCGTGTACTGCGCCTTCTTGGCGCGGGGTTCGCCGAATGCCATGACACCGTTCGAGACCGCTTCCACTCCCGTCATGGCCGCGCATCCGCTGGAGAACGCCTTCATGATGAGCCAGTAAAAGGCGAAGCCGACGAGCGGGCCGTGGGGCGCCACGGGCGGGGGCAAGCCGGCGAGGGAATGCGGATGGCCACCGGCCGCGAACGTCTTGTATACCCCGACGCCAACCAGCATCAGCAGGCTGCCTATGAAGAGGAATGTTGGCAGGATGAAAGCCGCGCCTGTATCCTTTACGCCACGCAGGTTCACCACGGCAATGATCGCCAGAATCGCGAGACAGAGTGCCAGCGTATGCGGGATCAGGCGAGCCTCGACCGAGGTGACCGCCGTGACGCCGGCCGAGATGCCGACCGCGGCAGTCAGGATATAGTCGATCATCAGAGCGGCGGCAGCCAGCAGCCCTGCGTTGTTGCCCAGATTTTCGCTGGCAACCGTATAGCTGCCGCCACCATTGGGATACGCTGCGATGGTTTGCCGATAGCTGAAGAAGACGATGACAAGCAGGACCAGGATGCAGGTGATGATCGGAAGAAGATATCGCTCGCCGCCAGCCAGACCCAGCGGGATCAAGAGGTAGAGCGCCTGCTCAGGACCGTATGCTGCGCTGGTCAGTGCATCCAACCCGAAGATTGGAATACCGGCTGCTACTCCAATATGTTCTCCACGTTCTTCGCTGGTAGCTAAGGGTTTCCCAAAAATCTTGTCTTGAATCGCCATGTCAAATATAGATATTACCTCCTGTCAAACTGTTTCCCTGCGAATATTGCAGGGGCTGGCGGTGTTGTTGCTGGCGTTCGCCGGGAATGCGCTCCCTTCTGCGGCTGGCCAGTCGGCGCCCGGCAAGATCTTCAACGTCGACCCCGCGCAACCGCGCGACCTCGTCGCCCAGGTCAACGCCTTCGTCGCTTCGTGCCCGGCGCCCATGCCGTGCGTTATCCGCATTCCGCCGGGGATTTACGAGGTTGCCTCCGGCACCATCGTGATCGCCAGCCCGTCCATTTCGCTGCTGGGCGACAGCGCCTCCAGCGTGGTGATCAACTACCATGGCGCAAACTTCCTCAACTTCAATCTCGGCTCCCGATTCACCATCGCACCCGCGGGGCGCATTGCGTCGTTCACGCTGCGCTGTTCCGCCGCCGGTGTCGCGTGTCTGCGCGCCGGGTCGGTTACAGGCGCCTCTTTCGAGGAC
This sequence comes from uncultured Gammaproteobacteria bacterium, assembly GCA_963744015.1. Classification (GTDB taxonomy): domain Bacteria; phylum Acidobacteriota; class Terriglobia; order Terriglobales; family Acidobacteriaceae; genus Edaphobacter. Next base: position 1,532,861 of record CAVUSA010000003.1, on the reverse strand, counting down.
CTGACCCTGACGGGACCCGGGGGCGCGGACAGCAAGCAGCCCTGCAACAACTCCACTGCGATGCTCTTTGAGAACGCGCCCGGCACCTGGATGGAGCGCTGGCTCTTGCGCCGCATCGAAATGGGGGGCTTCTGCACGGGACTTCACTTCCGTGCCCCAGCCGGCGACACCTCATTCGGCTACGGGCAGGTAGATGGCCTGTTCACCAATCAGGGTCCGGGTTCGCGCGGAGTCGACGTGGATCGCGGAGCCCAGGTCTATCATCTGCTGGGCTGGACACAAAACCTCAACGCCGGGGGCACCTCAACCCGCGATGAGGTCTTCCACGTAGCCGGCATCCTCGACGGCACAGGTTTCGGCTTCAACGGCGAGATCGGAGAAGCCGAACTTACCTTTGCGCATCTGCTGCCGGGCGCGAAGATGATCTTTTCCGGCAGCTATCGCATGTATGGCAAGGCTCTCGGCGCGGTCCGCGAACCCGGCGCCGGTCCTTTCTTTATCGGTCCCTTTTCCGGCGATGGCGGGGTAATATTTTCTACCTCGTCGGCCGGCAGCATCACCAACTTCGCTCACAGCGGCAAGACGGTCGACGTCTTCCCGATCGAGCAGACCGGAGGGCTCGAAACGCAGCGCCCGGGCTACACTGCGGGGCTCGGCTACGTGGTTGCGCGCGAGCAGGGTTATTCGCCAACCTCACCTTTCCTGGTCTTCGACCCCGGCGTGCCGCTTTGCCTCGGGACGATTCGCGGATCCTATCAGGGGCACAGCTTCAGCCAGGCCGCACCGGTGTTCTGCGTCGATGGCTCCGGCAGCATCGTGCAGGCGAACGGCGCATCGCTCGCGGGTCCGGTCTCTGCATCGTTTTTTCGCGAGACGCTCTCCACACCGGCATCTTCCTCGGCGCCCTGCACCCCCGGGCAGTTTACCGACGATGCCAGCTTTCACTACGTCTGCGTCGCGCCAAACAGCTGGAAACGCGTGGCGCTCTCCACCTTTTGACCCGGGGCGCGGAGTGGTAAAGCACACCCGGAGTGAAGTACCCTCAACCCATGTCCACCCTTTTCGACGTCCCGCTCAAGTCCATTACCGGCGAACCGACCACGCTTGCCGCCTTTCAGGGTCACGTGCTGCTCCTCGTAAATGTCGCTTCAAAATGCGGCCTCACACCGCAGTATGAGGGTCTCGAACAGCTCTACAAGACTTACAAGGATCGCGGCTTCGAAGTGCTCGGCTTTCCGGCCAACGACTTTGCCGGCCAGGAGCCGGGCTCGAACGCCGAGATTCAGCAATTCTGCACCACCAACTTTGGCGCGTCGATTTCCAATGTTTGAGAAGATCACGGTGACCGGCCCGGAGACGCATCCGCTGTACCAGGCGCTTACGGCCGCGCAGCCTGAGCCCCGTCTCAATGACCCGGGCTTCCGCGCTAACCTGGACGGCTTCCTAGCGAAATCCGGCGGCAAGACCAACCCGCTGCCTGGCGTGCTCTGGAACTTCGAGAAGTTCCTGGTCAATCGCAAGGCGAGGTCGTCGCGCGCTTCGCCCCGGACACGCTCCCTACCGATCCCGCCATCACAGAAGGCATCGAGCGCGAACTTACGCCAGCGTAAGGTGCAGCCCGGCAGCACGAAGACCCGGCCCGGTGGACATCGTGTGCTGTACGCGATGTCCGCCCTGATTTTCTCGTTTGCGCACGATCCTCCGCATGGTATGTTGTCAGACGAATTTGCGTGAGGATTTGCCCCCACCCTCATTCGAGCGACACTTCGTCTTCACGAGGATGCATGTTTCCCCGAACTGCCCCGGCCCTGCGATTCTCCGTCTCTGTCCTGCTCGCCCTGGCCTTCTTTCCTGCTTACGTCTTCGCCCAGAGCCCGTCCGTCACGGACAATGACCATTGGAAGCAAACCTGCGCCACGCTTGTTTCGCAATCGAAGCTGATCCTGAATGGCGACATGACCGCGCAGCAAGCGCGCGACGCCGTGAAAGGCAACACGGCGGAAAAAATTGAGCCGCTGGCGCGCGACCGCGACCGCGCCGGCCAGTATTTCCTGGCCTGCAACTTCTACTACACCGCCGCGATCGCCCGTCTCGCCGCCGGCGAGAACCACACCCAGGCGATGAAGGACGACCTCATTCTCGCGGGCATCGAGCAGAAGCTCGGACTCGGCCAGTCGCTGGGTGTACTGGAAAAAATCATCCACGCCGGCGAACGCAACAAGCCGGCGACAGCCCCGCAGGTCGCCTCGGCGCCCGCGGCAACCGCACCGGCACAAACGGGAGCAACATCCGTTGCGCAGCCTGCCGCAACTTCTGCTGCGCCGGCGGCTGCTGCGACGAATGGCCTCGCCGCGCCCACTGGCGGCAACATAGCCTCCTGTACGCCAGACCTGAAGAACTTCAAATCCTTCCCGCAGATCCGTTCCTGCCGCGATGCGCTCGCAGCCCAAGCCTTCGCCGCACGGGATGCCGGTGACGCCACGCATGCCATCGCGCTGTACAAGCAGGCGCGCACAGCCAACGACGAGTTGGGCATGCAGAAGAACATCGACGACATGCACTTCGACCAGCAGCAAACTGATTTCTTCCGTTCCGTCAACCTGCCCATCGCTGCCAGGACCGGACAGCTCATCGATTCGAACGGCGACCTCTTCAACCCGGAGCTCCCCGGTCCCAGCGCCCGCGCCGGAGGTCTGCCACCCGGCCTTTACTCGTGTGCCGGTATCGTCGGCGCGGGGATCGGCGCGGGTGCCGGAGCCTATGGCAACCCCAGCCTCGCCCAGGCGCACCTCAACCCAGCCCTCAACGCGCACCTGGTGGGCAACGGCACGTTCCGCATCAACAGCAATGGCACCTACTCCGGGCTGCTCGACGCAGACGGCACACCAGGCGCACCAGCCCGCCCCTACAAGTACGATCCCACCAACCACAGCGTTTACTTCACCGGCAACCTGAAGTCCGATGCTGGAGGGTTCGAGATCATCGCGGCGGCCAAATACGCGCCCGACGTTCAGTGGGTCGACATTGCCTACCAGAACTACTCCGGCGCCATCATCGACCACACCCAATGCAAGCTGCAGGGCCGCTAGTCCAGAGGCCCTGCTCGCGCAATTCGCGGCAAGTTTGCAATACTTGTGCATGCACAAAGTTCTTGCCGCGTCCGCGCTATTCCTGGCTGTTCCCGCCTTCGCCCAGAAGACCCCCATCAAAATCACTGCCGACCTTACCGAAGCGCCGCGCCGGCTCTTCCACGCCGAGATCGATCTGCCGGTGAAGTCCGGCGCGCTGACGCTGACCACGCCGCAGTGGATTCCCGGCAACCACGCGCCCTCCGGCGAGGCCAACGCCATCTCCGGCGTGCAGTTTCACGGCCAACGGACAGGTGCTGCCCTGGCGTCGCGACGACGTGAACCTGTACGAGTTCCACCTCGACATTCCCGCCGGGGTCACCATGCTGCACGCGCATCTCGACGCCATCGTCGAGTCGCGCGTTTCGCACCAGATGGCCTGCCTGGAGTGGGAGCGCCTGATGCTTTATCCCGCCCACATCCCGGTCAAGGAGATCGCCATCGAGCCGTCGATCACCGTGCCCGCCGGCTGGGGCATCGGCACCGCGCTTACCCCCACCGGCACGGGGGCGCCGCCGCCCACCACCGGCTACGAGGAGTCGGCGCACATGCCTCCGACCGGCGCAGTCACGACCCACTATGCGGCCACGAACGTCGAGCAGCTGGAAGACTCGCCTGTGATCGCCGGCAAGTACTTCCATGAGTTCCCTCTTGCGCCTGAGGTCAAGCCGGCCCACTTCATCGATGTCGTCTCCGACCAGCCTGACGACTCAAACCTGCGCCCCGATCTTCTTGCCGAAATCTCGAACCTCGTGCGCGAAGCCGGCGCGGCCTACGCCTCGCACCACTACAACAGCTATCACTTCCTGCTCACGCTCTCGGATGTCGCCGGCGGCGAAGGCCTGGAGCACGGCCAGTCGTCGGATAACGGCGTGGGTGAACGTGCCTTCACCAGCCAGATCACGCAGCTTGGCGATTCCGACCTGCTCTCGCACGAGTTCACCCACTCCTGGAACGGCAAGTATCGCCGCCCTGCCACGCTCTATCAGCCCGACTTCGCCACGCCGCAGCAGGGTATGCTGCTGTGGGTTTACGAAGGCCTGACCCAGTACATGGGCAACGTGCTCGCCGCGCGCTCGGGCCTCAAAAATCAGGACCAGTACCGCGACATGCTCGCCCTCTCCGCCGCCTCGCTCGATAACGAGTCCGGCCGTATCTGGCGCTCGGTCGAAGACACCTCGATCGCCAGCAGCATCGATCGCCGTCCCATCGCGCCGTGGGGCAACTGGTCACGCGGCCAGAGCTACTACCAGGAAGGCGAGCTGATGTGGCTCGACGCCGACACGCTGATCCGCGAGAAGACCGGCGACAAGAAGTCGCTCACCGACTTCCTGCATATCTTCCTGGGCAAGGGCGGGGACACCGGCCCGCTCATCGTCACGTACGACCGCAAGCAGCTCATCCATGATCTCAACGAAGTGCTGCCCTACGACTGGGCGACCTTCCTGCACGAGCGCATCGACGTGCCGACGCCTCACACCGATCTCGCCGGCATTGAACGTGGAGGGTACAAGCTCGTCTACCACGACAAGCCCTCCGTCTCCGAGCGCATGCTGATGGGCGGACGCGGACCGCGCGGCGGAGGCGTCGACGTCTGGTATTCGCTTGGGATGCGGGTCATCGGCGACGGTACCATCTTCGAGTTGCGCTTCGATGGCCCGGCCGACAAGGCGCTCCTGATGCCCGGCACCAAGATCGTGGCCGTCGGCGACCAGACCTACTCAGGCGACGCGCTGCTTGCCGCCATCGACGCCAGCAAGGGCACCAGCAAGCCCATCCACCTGACGATCCAGGACGGCAGCACACTGATCCCCGTGGACCTGAACTACCACGACGGCCAGCGTTACCCCACGCTCGAGCGCGTCGATGGCACAACCGACTACCTCGACGAGATCACCAAACCCCTCGCCGCCAAATAGCCTGCTCACCCCCAAGCCCATGTTTGCCGCAGCGCATCGCGGCGAGCATGGGGCTTGTCGCATCTTGGGCCGAATGCGAAGCGAACAGCGAGGACGCACCGGGAGTGGACAAGAGGCCACCTCCCGGGCCACTCTCCGGCACCTCGCCGCCGGAAGAGATTTGCTCTTGCCTCCGGTCACCACAGACGTGTTTACTCCTGCACAAGGAGCTCGTGCTTGAAGACAGGTGACAAAGCCACAGGTGCTCCGCAGAGAGCTGACGCGATCTGCCGGTTCCGCCAGGTACGCTCGACGATTGTTGTGTTTGTAAGAGTGCCCTAAAACAGAAGTGTGGTCCCCGGGGTGGCCGAGTTCCGCCCCGGGGCGACTCCCTGCTATGCCAGCACTCTGCGGCGAAGACGCACCACGCCAGCCACCAGTCCGGTGGACAGCAGGATGAGGCTGTTGGGTTCCGGCGTCGGCGCAACGACGATAGTGCTGCCACCGCTGCAGGTCCCGATGACGTTTGAATCGAGCGTCACCGCGCCCGTGATGGCGAGCGCGCTGCCGCAGGCGATCGTGCTTCCGGTGTTGAGCGTGATGCTGTCGGCCGCGAGGATATCCCCCACAAACGCCGTGGTGGTTCCCAGCGTGGCCGAGCTTCCGATCTCCCAGTACACCGTGTCGTTGAGCCCGGGGTTGAGGATCAGCACACTGGAACCGCTCGCCGTCGTCAGCGTGCTCTTCGTCTGGATCACGATGCTCTGATTGCTCAGGCCCCCGAAATCCAAGCCGAGCACACCGGTCAAGCCGGCGGACGAATCAAACGTGTATTTCCCCGGCGTAAGCGTTAGCCCGCCAAGGTCCTGCCCCGTGAGATTGTCCGTAGAGGCCAACGCGAACAGCGACGCAAACGCCGACTGCGCATCGCTGCCCGCCAGCGCTTCCACCGCGTTGCTGAGATACGTTGACGAAGGCACAACCACCGTGCCCGGCGGAAAGCCCGAGATGGCGGTGGCAGAGCCCAGGTTGCCGTTGAGGACGGTGGGCCCGGTATTGGTGACTGCGGAACTTCCATACACCGCGAAACTTCCTGCGGATCCCAGCACATTCAGGGTGTCGGCGCGCAACAACGACGCGTGCAAGCACACCAGAACCAGCGAGGACAGCAGCACCACATGCTTGCGGAAAGTTCCTGCGGCAGCCGGGAAGGCCGGAGGAAGGATCGATCTGCATCGCGTCTGCCTGGCAAAGGCTCTGCGCTCATCCGAGGGCCTTACTTCTTCATCGCGATTTGTTTCCGGCAGCAACGCGCTTTCGCACGATAAGGCAGAAGCACGGCCGAAAACCAGGTTCTGGCCGCAAAACGACAACAGGTTGGACTGAGTGGCTTCGACAAACGTGGATGTTCCCGCATGAACCTGAAAGTGTTTCAAGTGGTGGACCTCGGCGCCGGTAGCAGGTACAGGACTACTCGGAGCCGTTCTGACGGCTAATCAAGTCCCGCTATCCAGGTGGAGCGAGGCTATGGTGTCCCACGTAAGTTGTATGTAATGCGGCTTACAAAGCTTGCCCTGTCTTTTGCTGGGCAGGCCGGAATTTCCCGTTTCGGGACGGAGCATTGCGGCATCCTATACCTCCGTTACCACGGGAAGAGCGTTCAATGACGAAGGTGCCTGGCAGACCCAACACCTGCTCCATCGAGCTGTACCTGTGACCCAGCTTCAATCTCGCCGAATCGGAGTTCGGGCTGAACCTCCCTCCAACGCGGCAATCACTTCTGCGTAGTCTTCCGGATGCCTCGCGTGCGCGGCGGACCAACGCGCCTGCCCAAGCGCGGTCGCTCCGTAGCTGTTCAACGCTTCGGGGTCTGCGCTCAGACGCAACAAGAGACGCGCCGTTTCCGATTTCGCGCCATTGGCAGCCATGTGGAGTCCGGTCTGGCCATCTTTTGTGCACGCGGACAGGCGCACACCGCGCGCGACCAGATATTCCACGACGTTGTCGCGGCCATATTCACACCCGAGCAGAAAGCCATCGTGCATTTCCTGCTCGCTGACTCCTCCGGCTAGGAACTGCCGCACTTCGTCGAGCCGCCCGAGGCCGGCGGCCTCCGGCATACGCAGCGGTGCGCCCCTGGCGGCGAGAAACTCCGCCGCAGGGCCACGTCCGTTCCAAAGGCAGGCGCCCACATCCCCCGCGCGGATCTTCGCCCCGCGGCCGAGCAGCACCGCCAGCAGTTCTTCCTGGACGCCCGCGCGTTCCGGATGCACGCTCGTCGCCGCCAGGTGCAGCGTGGTCGCGCCGCCGCCATACAGGTTGGCCTCAGCGTTCGCGTCGGCGCCCGCGTCCAGCAGCAGGCGGGCAATTTCGACAACGTTCGCCGGCGTTCTCTGCCGCTCCTCCTCCACTCCGTTGGCCGCTGTATAGTGCAGCAGCGTCGCTTCGTGGGGGCGATCGGACCGCTGCGCCACCAGTCGAGGCTCGGCCTCGAGCAGCCTGCGTAGCGGCGGCGCGTCTCCGGCAACAACCGCGTCGACGGCAGATTCAAAGCTCGTCATCCCTCACCTCGCGCTCCGGACTTATACTCCCACCATGCGCCGCACTCTTCCATCTCTTGCCCTGACGTTTTCCATCGCCGCCGCCGCTGCCCAAACGATGTCCCCGGTCACGAACACCCCGGCTGCGCCGCCCTCGAAGTGGCCTACGCACGAGGGCACTTACACTATCGCCAACTTCAAGTTCGGCAGCGGCGAAACGCTGCCCGAGCTGCGCCTGCATTACATCACGCTCGGCACCCCGCACCACGACGCCCAGGGCCACACCGACAATGCCGTGCTGTTACTTCATGGGACCGGGGGACAAGCAAGCACGCTGCTCAATCCTATCTTCGCCGACGAGCTCTTCGGCCCCGGCCAGCCCCTCGACATCACGAAATATTTCCTCATTCTGCCCGCCGACATCGGCCACGGAAAATCCTCCAAACCCTCCGATGGCCTTCATCAGCGGTTTCCCAAGTACGACTACGACGACATGGTGCGCTCGCAGCACCAGATGCTCGCTGAAGCGCTCCACGTCGACCACCTGCGCCTGATTCTCGGAACATCCATGGGCTGCATGCAGTCGTTCGTCTGGGGCGAAACCTACCCCGGCTTCATGGATGCGCTCGCGCCCTTCGCCTGCCAGGCCGTCGCGCTTGCGGGCCGCAATCGCGAGTGGCGCTACATGGCTATCCAGGCCATGAAATCCGACCCGACCTTTCAGAACGGCGAGTACACCTCGGAGCCGCTGCTCGGACTTACCTTTGCCGACGACCTCCTCCTTCTCGCAGGCGGCGCCCCGCTGCAGCTGCAAAAGAATTACCCCACCCGCGAGAAAGTTGAAGCTTACGTCGACGCCTCCGTCCGCCGCTCGAACGCGTCGACCGATGCCAACGACCTCATCTATCAGCTCGACGCCAGCCGCAACTACGATCCTTCGAAATCGCTCGCCAAGATCACCGTGCCGGTTCTCTGGATCAACTCCGCTGACGACTTCATCAACCCACCCGAACTCGGCCTCGCGCAGCAGCAGGTCAAGGAGATGCCCCGCGCCCGCTTCATCCTGCTGCCCATCTCGGACGCGACGCGCGGCCACGGCACCCATACGGTAGCGGCGTTGTGGAAAGACCAGCTCGCCCAGCTTCTGCGCGACTCGGCAAAGCGCTGAGACGAGTTACTTTTTTCCGAACAGATTGCCGCTGACCTTGTAGTTCTTTGTGCCTGTCACCTTGATGGGGATGACCGTCTCCTGGTTCGGCTTCTTGCCATGCCGGAACAACGGCGCCAGGGGCTTCAGCAGCTTGGCCTTGAAGCCGGTTGTCACGTGCGTGATGTCGGGCTTCATGGTCAGATTGCCGGTTAGATTCGCGGTGTCGGATTTTAGGCTGTAGTTCCCGGCCAGCCGGATCTCCGCCCCCGGCAGCGTCGCCGATAAGCTTCCCGCCCGGGCGATGCCGTTTCTCACCGCCACGCTGCCGCTGTTCACGGCCATTGAGACGCTCGGCTCGCCAGGTCCGGGCTTCGCCTCCGGAGAACTCGGATCCGCGCCCCGCGCCCTTCGGCTGAAGGCGGACAGACTCTGCTCGCTCGAGGCATCGGTAAAGCGCGCGCCCTGGAGCGTGAAGTGCCCGTCCATGGTCAAGCGGTCGAGGAACTCCGCGCCCTTGGCGGCTGGCGCGATCTCGGCTGTGGTGCGCCCGCGCACGTCCGCAGCGATTCCCGGCCTGTCTGCGAGGAACGGCCGCATCAGGTCCTCTACGCGACCGTGTTCCACCGCCAGGTCGACTCTGGTCTGTTTCGGATTTCCGGCCACCCTGCCGGCGGCGCGCACCTCGGTCGCGCCCAGACGCCCTATGACCTCTTTCAGGTCGGTATCGCCATTCAGGCCGTCTACCGTCGCCTGCAGCAGCGTGTGAACGCCGGTTGGCCGGCCATTGCCGACGGCGAAGTCGTCCGTCTGCGTTTGTCCGTCTACGTCGATTGCTCCCAGCCGGCCGCCCAGTTTGCCCGTAGCCTCGAGCGTTCCCTTCAGCGCTCCGATACCCGCAAGTTGCAGGTGCTGAACACTGAAGTCCGCGCCCACCGGCATCTCGCCAATCCGTGAAGAGTCCAGCGGGCCAAGGCTGCCGCGGGCATGAATGGCGGCCTGGGGATGCGCAAGATTTGTATCGACGTCGAACTTCGCCGCGCGACCCGCGGAACACGTCTTCCATGGTCAGCTTCGGCACCGGAAGCACGAAGACGCCTCCGTCGGGTTGCGCAATCTCAAGCTTTGCGTCCTCCACCTTGACCATCTCCAGGAACGTGTCCGGGCCGCGGAACGGCTTGCCATTGCCGGCGGGAAAGTCCAGAGCCCGCGCCCGTGTTCCCGCGGCGGGGATGGCGATCTTCAACCCCTGCAGCTTGATGAGCCGCAACCGGTGTTGCAGGGTAATCACCGTGGCCCAGCGATCGGTCACGACCAGCCGGTCGCATGTGGCAAGCGGAGCAACGCCGGGATCATGCGTCCGCCGCAGTGTCACGCCCTCGGCGATCAGCCCGGGATGCGGCCAGTACACCTGCTGGTAGTCCTTGAAGGTCACCTCACCGCGAAAGCCTTCGCCCAGCGACTTGCGCACGTTCGCTTCGCTGAACGGCCAATGCACCATCAGCACCACCGCCGAGATCAGCAGCATCCCCGCCACCACCACCAGCAATACCCAGGCCGCAGTACCCGTGTTCCGCGGCAGCGCCGGGGCCGGCGTCTTCTTCACAATGTGGATGGTGTCAACAGTCCCCACGCGCCCGCTCCCCAGGGAACCATGCGTGTCCCTGCATACGTCGGATGCTGGAAAATGCGGCGGTATGGCCGGAGGATCCAACTAAATTTGCCTTCACGCGAATCGAGCTGTCGCAGAAGGGTTGCCTTATCGCGTCGTGTCCAGGTGATTCGCCAGCCGCACGGCGAACGCCACCGCCAGGAAGGTCGAATTCGCCTGTCCCGTCGTCGGAAACACGCTGGACGAGGCGATAAAGAGATTCTCCAGACCATGCACCTTCAGGTCCGTATCGACGACTGCCGTGGACGGATCGGTGCCCATGCGCGTAGTGCCGACCTGGTGGTAGCCGTCCGCCGCCGCTGCCCACACTTTTTCCCGCACTTTGTCCTCGCCGTACCAGTATTCCAGCCGCCCCAGTTTGCTGGCGCGCAGGCCCTCGTCGAGGATGCGGTGCGAATCGAGCACACTTTGCACGTCCTGCTCGGTGAAACGCAAGTCGATGACGGCGCGCGGCAGGCCAAACTGGTCGGCATCGTCGCCCAGCGTGATGCGGCTTTGCGCATTTGGCACCTGCTCGGCGTGGTAGTGAAGCGCATATTTGCCGCCTTTGTTCGGCACCAGGAATCCCGGCTTCTTGGGCTTCTTGATGAAGCGATCCCGCAGAATATTCACCAGGTCGCGAGCCCCCCGCGGCGCGCCCAGGATGGCATTCTTCAGGTGTTTCGCGACCGGGTACGGCCGCGGGCCCGTATGCGCGAGGCGAATCCCCTCCGACACCAACCGCCGTCCGGTCACGGGGATCGAAAGCGCCAGCCACACTGACGACAGCACGCCGGAGCCGTGCGCGGGATCATAAAACGGAGGATTATCCGGCCAGAACGCGGTGTTGAGCACCTGGTGCTGCATCTGCGCTTCCGTCGTCAGCATGAAGCGGCGGCGATAGAAGCTGCCGGTCTCATCCAGGATGAAGTCGATGTCCGCGATGTCCGCCGGGTTGTCGAAGGCGATGCTGGCGATCTTCCCGGAGATATGGCCCATGTAGAAGCGGCCGAGCGGTCCGTCCACCCCGCCGAAGAGCGCAGGCTGCGTGCGCTGCGCGGCCAGCAGCAGACGCGTCGTCTCTACCCCGCCCATCGCCAGGATGAAACGCTTTGCCTTGACGGTGGCAGACCCCTGCGGCGTTGCGACGGCAAGCGATTCGATGCTGTGACTGCCCGGCGCGAAGTTCAGCGCCGTCACCGTCGTGTTCAGCGCGATCTTGATCTTCTCCGACGCCAGCAGATGCTCGCGGTGCGCCAGGATCACTCGCGAATCCCGGGCCCAGCGCTCCACCGCATCGAGCGTGATGCCTCCGCTCAGCGGCCGCTTGTAGGGGATCTCAAAGCGATCGCTGCCGCAGGTCAGGTACTTTGCGGCCGGCGCGTACCATGGCCGCAGATCGTTGTGCGTCAGCGGCCAATGTGCGTCGGCAACAAAGGGCCGGTCGAGCCAGTCGATGTCATCGTACGCAACGCAGCGTCCGCCCCAGGTCCACGAGGTGCCGCCGAGCGCGCGCACCACCGCGATCTCCATCGGTGCATGGCGCTCCGCATCCACGATGTGCGCTCGCGAAGCGTCTTTCGGTCCGGCATCCACATCGACCGCACCGGACTCCAGCACCAGCACCGTCCTTCCCAGGCGTTCGAACTCGAGCGCCAGCGCCATGCCCACCGGGCCGGTGCCGACGATGCATATATCCCACGATTCGGTCGAAGCGGAAGCAGGCAAGAGCGTTTGAATCACGTCAATCCTTTGCGGCCAGCTGCGTGCGCTGACGTCTCTACCAGAGTAAGTCATCCCGGGCGCTCGCGTTACAATCGTAGGGTTGGGGGCTTGTCGGCTGCTCTCCAAGACTAAAAAAGACTTTGCTTAGAGGATTTTCTTATATGTCGATTCCCGCCACGCAGATGCGCCCCGGCATGATCATCAAGTTCAAGGACGATCTCCACCTCGTCTTCTCCGTCGAGCACCGCACGCCCGGCAACCTGCGCGCCTTCATCCAGGCCAAGCTGAAGAACGTCCGCACCGGCGCCATGTTCGTCGAGCGCTTCCGCTCGCCCGACCCCATCGACCGCGTCCACGTCGACGCCATCAAGATGGAGTTCCTCTACAACGACGGCGACGACTACTACTTCATGGACGAGAACTTACGAGCAGACGCATGCTGAAGCGCGACACGCTCGGCGATGCGGTCGAGTACCTCACGCCGAACCTCTCCATCGAGGTCAGCTTCCACGATGGCAAGGCCGTCGGCATCGAGCTCCCCACCGCGGTCGAGATGACCGTCGTGGAAACCGAGCCCGGCATCAAGTCCGCCACGGCCTCCTCCGTCACCAAGCCCGCCAAGACCGAGACCGGCCTCGTCGTCCAGGTGCCGCCGTTCATCAACGAAGGCGAAAAGATCCGCGTCGACACGGCCGAAGGCGCCTACATGTCCCGCGCCTAGTCGGGGCTATGTGCATCACATGAAATGCTCCGGGCGCGCCTTCGTCCGGAGCATTTCATTTGCATCTGGTATGGCACGCGCGCTCATTTGCACCCGCATCCGAGGCGGTGCGACACTGAGGACGATGGATCCATCAGATCAACCGGTCGAGGTACGCCACTTTCTCGTCAAAGGCCGCGTGCAGGGCGTCGGCTTCCGCTGGTTCGTCCACCGCGAAGCCGCCGAGCTCGGCCTGCGCGGCTGGGTGAAGAACACCGACGACGGCCACGTCGAATGTCGTCGCCGCCGGCGACGCCGAACAGATCGCCGAGCTCCGCGAAGCCCTGCACAAAGGCTCGCGCGGCAGCCGCGTCGACGCCGTCATCGAACACGAACTGGAAGAATAGCGAAGCGGAGAAGCTTGGTCCGTTCGAGATTGAAGGAGCCTGGTAAGCCAAATGAACGCCACCCGTGCAACTGCGAGCCGCTCAAGCAACTCATCCGCACCGTGCCCGACTTCCCCAAGCCCGGCATCCTCTTCTACGACATCACCACGCTGCTCAAGGACAAGGCCGGCTTCGCGCAGCTCATCGACGCCTTCGCCGCCTACTACATCGGCAAGGAGATCGACCTCGTCCTCGGCATCGAGGCCCGCGGCTTCATCTTCGGCCCCGCGCTCGCCTACCGCCTCAACGCCGGCTTCGTCCCCGTGCGCAAGCCCAAGAAGCTGCCCGCCCCGATCGCCCGCGTCAACTACGACCTCGAGTACGGCACCGACTCGCTCGAAATCCACCTCGACGCCATCGAGCCCGGCCAGCGCGTCATCATCGTCGACGACCTGCTCGCCACCGGCGGCACCATGCAGGCCACCGTCCAGCTCGTCCGCCAGCTCGGCGGCGAGATCGCCGGCCTCGGCTTCGCCATCGAGCTCGACTTCCTCAAAGGCCGCGCCAAGTTCCAGGAGTACGACGTCTTTCGCTGCTCCACTACGACGAATAACGGCGACCATCTGCAGGTTTGCGCATCCAACGAAGTGTGCTCCACCTGTGCGGGCACTCCGCTGCTACAACCCATCTGAGACGAGGAACCACATGATTCAGTCCAAAGGCTACGCCGCCCAGTCCACGACCTCCGCCCTTGCGCCCTTCAGCTTTGAGCGCCGCGACCCCGGCCCCGCCGACGTCGTCGTCGAGATCGCCTACTGCGGCATCTGCCACTCCGACATCCACCAGGTCCGCGACGAGTGGGGCAACGCCATGTACCCCATGGTTCCCGGCCACGAGATCGTCGGCCGCGTCACCGCCGTCGGCAAGGATGTCACCAAGTTCAAGGAAGGCGACCTCGCCGGCGTCGGCGTCATGGTCGATTCCTGCCGCGTCTGCGCCGAACTGCAAGGCACGAGGAAGAAGCCTACTGCGAGAAGGGCTTCGTCGGCACCTACAACGCCAAGGGCTACGACGGCGTGCTGGTCCAGGGCGGCTACTCCAACAACATCGTCGTCGACGAGCGCTACGTCCACACCATCTGACAGAGCTCGCTCGAATCCAAGCTGGCCGCCGTCGCGCCGCTGCTCTGCGCCGGCATCACCACCTACAGCCCGCTCAGGCACTGGAAGGTCGGCCCCGGGCAAGAAGGTCGGCATCGTCGGACTCGGCGGACTCGGCCACATGGGGCTGAAGTTCGCGCACTCCTTCGGCGCGCACACCGTGCTCTTCACCACCTCGGCCGGCAAGGAAGCCGACGCGAAACGCCTCGGCGCCGACGAAGTCGTCCTCTCGAAGGACCCCGACGCGATGGCGAAGCACACCGGCAGCTTCGACTTCATCCTCGACTGCGTCTCCGCGCCGCACGACCTGAACGCTTACCTCGACCTGCTGCGGCTCGACGGCACGCTCTGCCAGGTCGGCCTGCCCGAGCAGCCGTCTGCCGGTCAGCGCCTTCTCGCTCATCACCAACCGCCGCAGCCTCGCCGGCTCCATGATCGGCGGCATGCCGGAGACCCAGGAGATGCTCGACTACTGCGCCGAGCACGACATCGTCTCCGACATCGAGCTGATCGGCTTCGACAAGGTCGAACGAAGCCTACGACCGCGTCGTCAAGAGCGACGTGAAGTACCGCTTCGTGCTGGACGCAAAGAGCTTGTAACGAGACTGCGTTGACCGTTCTCCGTTATCCGCTTAGGAACGCACAGCGGAGAACGGTTCAACCGCTTCACACGAACAGCGTGATCATCGGCGACTCGATCGCCACCGTTTGCACCGGCCCGCTCAACCGCCCCGCGCCGCCTTCGCGCGCGAACACCGTGAGCGACGCTGAATCCTGGTTGCCGCAGATCAGCCACTTGCCTGTGTCGATCGAGCGTGAAGTGCCGCGGCGTCTTGCCTCCGCACGCGATGCGCTGCCGAAAGCTGAGCATGCCGTTCGTCTGGTCGATGGCAAACACCACCAGCGAATCCTCGCCGCGATTGCTCGCATACAGCACGTCACCATCGGGTGCCATGACGATTTCCGCCGCGGTATTCGTGCCGTGGAACCCCGCATCCAGCGTGCTCACCGAGTGATCCGCACCTGTCAGGATCGCCTGTGCCTCCAGCCCTGGCCCGCCCCGCATCGAGGTATATAGATACTGATCGATCCGCGAAGCCAGTTCATCGATGCCATACGCCCAACGCCCATTGGGATGAAACGCAACGTGCCGCGGCCCGGAGCCCGGGCTGAGGCTTTGGAACAGGTGCGGCTTGCCCAGATGCGCCGTCTTGGCGTCAATGGGAAAGATCGCAATCGAGTCGTCGCCCAGGTCGTTCACCACCAGGAAGCGATTGTCCGGCGTCACCATGGACGAGTGCGGATGCGGCCCATCCTGGCGCGCCGCCATCGGCCCATGATGCCCGAAGACGCTCTGGTCGTGGAAGTCCACGCGATCGACTGGCTCCGATAACGTTCCATCCGGCTGCACGCGATAGCTGGCAATCGTCCCGCCGGCATAGTTCGCCACGTAAGCCGAGCGCCCGCTCGCGTCCACCGCGACATAACATGGCCCGGCACCGGCGGACGAAACCTGCCCCAGCAAGGTCAAAGCCCCTGTTGCGGGATCCATCTGGTAGCTGGAGACCGCGGAAGTCTTCGCATCCCCTTCGTTCGTCACATACAGGATGTGCCGCTCCGGCGCTCCAGGCTGCCCTTTGCCGACCTGGTTTGCAGCCAGGTAAGCCGGTCGAAAGCACGTCGCCGCAAGCACCGGCTCGCTCAGTCGTCCGCTCCGCGCATCGAAACGAGCCTGGTAGATGCCTTTGGCGCCAGCGTGGTTGGTATCCGTGCCGATATACACCAGCGGCTGCATAGCCTGCGACTTGGGCTTGCGCCTTTGCTTGAACAACTGCATCTGCGCCGGCAGACTGGCGTGCGCCGCGGCCAGCGGAAGCAGGCGGAGCAGGCGCCTGCGCGAGAGGGTCGTCAGATGCTTCATGCCTGCCACTCCACCTTAGTTCTTCACGCGCGCATTTTCGTCGGCGTGCGGACTGCCGAAGTACGCGGCACTGCCCGGATCGGCCGGGAGCGCACCCAGGAACGTCTCCGGCTTGATGTCGTCCGAGATCACCGGCAGGGTGGGCAGGTTGTCCGTGCGGCCCGCCTCCTTCACCACCGCGTTGGCGTGCTCCAGCACCTCGTCGACGGTCATCGTGTACATCTCGCGCCCGTTGTCGTAGCCGGATTCGATCGCCGTCTTCAGGTATCGGCCCGCCGCCTGCGCCGCCAGGTAGTCAGTAATGACGAAGCCTGTCTGCCGCTTCATCTCCACCCAGGCGACGTTCGGCATGGCAATCCACACCGGACGCCCGTTCACAGCGAAGCGGATATCGGTCGCATCGGCATGGCGCGTGGCAATGGCGACCACCGTGCCCTTCCACGTGCAGTGCAGCGGCTCGCCCGTCCAGCGATCGGTTACCGTGAAATCTTCATACATGCCTTTAGCTTAGCGGAGAAAGCAGAACTTTGGAATGCACCCCGCCTGCTGTGATCCTTCCCCGCAGCGGGAGAATCTGCTTTTCGCACTGGCGTTGTCATTCCGAAGCGAAGCGGAGGAACCTGCTTTTCTTTCCCGTGACGCCACAAACGCTTCCGAATAACCGCCGCCATCAGCCTCAACGCTCAAACACTGTCCGATGCGACGTCACCCACCAGCATGCCCCCGCCCCCGTCTGCGGAAACAGCGACTGGCTGCACGTTACCTCCTCGGTGCCGTCCGGGTAGAACTCTTCCTTGTTGCCTTTGAGGGTCGCCACGACCATGCGCGTCACCGTCACCTCCCCGACGCCGCCTCCGCGCGCTGCACGCACATGCCACACCACCACATCGCCCAGATACACCGCCGCAAACGCTATCAGCACCCAAAGGATCGCGTTCGCCGCCAGTCGGAGCATCTCCCCCTCACCTCAGCTTCAACGTCGTCAACGCGAACAGCGCAAAGACCAGCGCAATGATCCAGAAGCGCGCAATCACCTTGCTTTCGCTCCAACCCATCAGCTCAAAGTGATGGTGCAGCGGAGCCATCTTGAAGATGCGCTTGCCATTGCGCAGCTTGTAGCTGCCCACCTGCAGGATCACGCTCCCGGCCTCCAGGATGAACACACCGCCGATGAACGGCAGCAGCAGTTCCTGCTTGATGACCACGGCCACCGTGCCGATCGCGCCGCCCAGCGCCAGCGAACCCACGTCGCCCATAAAGATCTCCGCCGGGTGCGCGTTGTACCAAAGGAAGGCGATCGACCCCCCGACCATTGCTCCGCAGAAGACCGTCAACTCGCTCACCATCGGGTTGCGCGGAAGCTCCAGGTAGTCCGAAAATACGACATGTCCGCTCACATAGGTCAGCATCGTCAGCGCGC
Organism: uncultured Gammaproteobacteria bacterium; assembly: GCA_963744015.1. Lineage (GTDB taxonomy): Bacteria > Acidobacteriota > Terriglobia > Terriglobales > Acidobacteriaceae > Edaphobacter. The sequence goes on along the minus strand of CAVUSA010000003.1, from coordinate 1,515,185 downwards.
CCGCCGCGATGATCGTACATCCGATCGCCAGTCCGTCGAGTCCGTCCGTCAGGTTCACCGCATTGCTCGCGCCTGCGATCACCAGCATCACGAAGATCACGAACGGAACGAACGCCAGCCAGTGCGCGTGCGGAATGTGCCCCATCCACTCCCAGATCAGGTCCGGCCGGATGCGCTTGGCGAACGGCACGACCAGCCGTGTCGAGTAGTCGCCGTGAGTGCGCAGGACCAGCAGAAAACTCGCAATCGCCGCGCTGACGAGCATCTGCAGCGCCAGCTTCTGCCGGCTGGTCAGTCCGAGGTTCCGCTTGTGCACGACCTTCGTGTAATCGTCGATGAAGCCGATGCAGGCGAAGGCAAACATGGAGAACATGACCAGCCACACCAGCGGGTTGGTGAGATCGCTCCACAGCAGCGTAGGTATCAGGATCGAGATGCAGATCAGCACCCCGCCCATCGTCGGCGTGCCGCCCTTCTTCTGGTGCGATTGCGGGCCTTCTTCGCGGATGTACTGGCCGATCTGGAACTCGCGCAGGCGTTCAATCACGAACGGCCCGATGAGCAGCCCGATCAACAGCGCCGTCAGGCTCGCGAACACGCAGCGAAACGTGAGGTAGCGGAAGATGCGGAACATCCGGAAGTACGGAAACAGCTTGGTGTAGAGCAGCCAGTAGAGCATTACCGTTCATGTTAACAGCCGCGCTCCGGCTGGGAGCCGCGTCTCACAACGCGCATCCTGCAAGGCACCTCTACATGCCTGCCTCGAGCGCCGTGCTGATGCCGTCCGCCGCCATGCTGAGCTCCCACTTCAGCTGCGCGTCGTCCGCTGCCTCCGCCTGCGGCAGCAGGCCTTCCAGCATCTCCAGCAACCGGCGCGACGCCTCACCCTTCGGCCTTGCCCACCTTGTTCAGCCGCTTGCGCGCTTTCCCCAGACGCCTGTCAGCCTCCTCCGGACCCGGCGCGGGCAGGCCGGTGGCATGCTCCTTGCGGGCAAGATAGAGGCCCGCGAGGGCCAGGTGCTCGGCGCCACGCGCGAGGCCCCACGCCGCGTCCTCCGCGCCACCGTTCGCTTTGCCCGAGGACGCAATCCGATACACCCGCACCGCGTGCCCCAGCAGCGTGCGCAGATCGCCGCCCGAATCCGCTTCCAGCAGCGAGATCACGGCGGACGCACGCTGCAGATGATGGAAGGCCTTACCCAGCCGCTCCCGCTCGCCTCCAAAATGCTCTTCGCCGAGCTTCAGCCCGGCATGTTTCGCCGCATGCTTCTCGGCATGCTTGGCCGCGTGCTTCTTGGCAGCATGTTTCTTCGCAGGATGCTTCGCAGCCTTGGCCGCAACCTTCATCCCCACGCGGCGCTCCATCGCGCCGCCTCCGCTGAACTTTTCGATTGCCATTACGAATTGGATGCCGACTCAGCCGCAGTCGCCTTGTTCAAAACCTCCAGCGCGCCTTCGAGCCGCACACCCCGGGAAGCCTTGAGCAATACGGCATCGCCCGCGCGCAGATTTTCGACGAGCCAGGCGCCCGCCTCCGCCGGCGTCTCGAAGAACGTTCCGCCATACTCCCGCGCGTGCCCACGCACGCCCACGACTGCGTCCACGGCGCGCTCCCGCATGTGTTCCCCGCAGCTGCGATGCAGCTCCGCAGCCGAGTCGCCCAGTTCCAGCATCTCGCCCGCGACGACGATGTGCCGCTCGGCAGGAATCGCCAGCAGCGCCTCCACCATCGCATCGAGCGCCGCGGGATTCGAGTTGTAGCAGTCGTTGATGATCTTCGCCCCGCGCCAGTCCACCACTACGCCGCGCTTGTCGGGCGCGCGCAACTCACCCACTGCCGCCGCGCACGCCCCTAGCGCCATGCCGCTCTGCAGGCCCACCGCAATCGCCGCCAGCGCGTTCGACACATTGTGCCGCCCAAGCATGTGCAGCCCGACCTCTTCGCGCTGCCCTCGCGCGACCACCGTGAAGCGCATGCCCTCTGTGCCCGCTTCGGTGACATTCTCCGCGCGCACATCTGCCCACGACGCCAGCCCGTACATCACGGCGCGATCCTCCAGGCCGCGAGCAAACTCCTTCACCCGCTCGTCATCCGCGTTCAGCACCGCGATACCGTCAGCAGGCAACGCCTCCACCAGCTCACGCTTCGCCTTCGCAATGCCGGCGATGCCCTCAGGAAAGAACTCCAGATGCACCGCCGCAACATTCGAGACGACACCCCAGTTCGGCTCAGCGATCTTCGCCAGCGCGGCGATCTCGCCGGCATGATTCATGCCCATCTCGATGACCGCCACTTCATGCTCAGGCTCCAGACGCAACAACTGCAGCGGCACGCCGAAATGATTATTCAGATTGCCCGCACTCTTCAGCACGCGGAACTCGGCACTGAGCACCGTCGCCACCGCTTCCTTCGTCGTGGTCTTCCCCGCCGAGCCCGTCACGCCGATCACGCGCTTGCCCCATGCGAGTCGCACGCGATGCGCCAGCGTCTGCATGGCGCGCAGCACGCAGTCTTCACTCTCCGGGACCCACAGCAGCTTGCACGGATCCAACTCATCCGGCGCCAGCCAGCGATTACTCACCACCGCCGCCACCGCGCCATTCGCCAACGCCGCGGCGACATAATCGTGCCCATCCACGCGCTCGCCCGTTACCGCGAAGAACAGCTCCCCCGCCCCAATCGTGCGTGAGTCAATCGAGTACCCCACGGCCTCCGCATTGGTCGTGAAGTCCCCCTCCGCGTGAATCAAGTCCGCCACCTGCCCCAACGTCAACTTCATATATCTCCTGATCCTTCCCCACTTGCGGTGCCCCATGCATCGCGCACCTCGCGATGAGTGGGTTATCGGCGAAGCCGACCGTATTCCTACAATGCAGCCAGGACTCCAGCAGCCACAGCAACATCATCAAACGGCACGGTGCCATCCCGCAGAATCTGCACCTTCTCATGGCCCTTGCCCGCGAGCAGCACGATATCCCCCACCTTCGCCGCACCGATCGCCAGCGCAATCGCCTTCGCACGATCCGGCTCGACCACGTACTCCGCGTCGGTCTCGAGCACGCCCGCGAGCGCCTCATCCAGAATCGCCAACGGATCTTCCGTTCGCGGATTATCGCTCGTCAGCACCACCAAGTCGCTTCCCTCACCCGCCGCCCGCCCCATCTTCGGCCGCTTGGTCCGGTCACGATCCCCGCCGCACCCAAACAGGGTTATTACGCGGCCCTTGCCCACAAGCTCCCGTGCCAGCGCAATCAAGTTTCGCAGCGCATCATCAGTGTGGGCATAGTCGACGACGACGGTGATGCCGACATCGTTTGGAACGGTTTGAAAGCGGCCCGGCACTTGGTCAAGCTTCGCAACTACCTTGGTGATCTGGTCCAAGGTCAAGCCTCGGCCCAGCGCGGCGCATGACGCAGCGAGAACGTTATAGACGTTGACCTTGCCGGAGAGCGGCGAGCTAACCGGGATGCGTACTTTATTGCCCTTTTCCCAGATAGAAAGGAAGAAGCTTGTCCAGCCCAGTTCTAAGCTGACGTCCGAGGCTCGCACAAGAGACGATTCGCCGACGCCATAGGTGTATTTCCCGAAGCCGTTCTCGCCGGGCCGACCCTGTTGCATGTCGCGGCACACTCGTTGAATCGAAATGCTGCGCGGGTCGTCGTCGTTGATGACAGAGACACGTGGTGGTGGAGCGCCAACGCCTTCAAAGAGTTTCAGCTTGGCTTGGAAGTAGGCTTCCATCGTGCCGTGATAATCCAGATGATCCTGCGTCAGATTCGTAAAGATCGCCACATCCACCGGAATGCCCCACACGCGCTCCTGGTCCAGCGCATGCGAGCTCATCTCCATCACCACCTCAGTGCATCCAGCCGCCACACCATCGGCAAAGATTTGCAACAAGTCCGAAGCCTCCGGCGTCGTATGCTCGCTCGGCCGGACCTCATCGCCGATATGCGTCTCGATCGTCCCGATCAACACGCACTTGCGGCCCACCGAGCGCAGCATCTGCTCCAGCAGAAACGCCGTCGTCGTCTTGCCATTGGTCCCTGTAACCGCGCTCACCTTCAGCTTGCGTTCGGGATGATCCAGCAGATTCGCGGCAATCCCCGCCAGCGCACGCCGCCCATTCTCCACCAGATAGGTCGGCACGTCGCCACGCCGTTCCCAAACACTTCGCGCGAGTCCGTGACGATCGCGCCCGCACCCTGTGCCAATCGCCGCATCCACAAAGCGATTGCCGTCCGTGCTGCCCCCGCGCATCGCGACGAACACATCGCCCGCACGCACGCGGCGCGAGTCATACTGCACGCCGCGCACATCGACACACGACTCCGTGCGCTCGAGCAGCACAACTCGCGCGAGAGCATCTTCAATCAACATGCAGCAATCTTAGCGTGTAAAGCGCACAACGATCTCGGTCCCGCTCGGCACCATCGTCCCGGCCGCCGGCACCTGCTCGCGCGCCAGGCCACTACCCACAGGCTGCACGCGCAAACCTACCTCGCCGGCCTGCTCAATCACAGATCGCAACGCCGCCCCTTCAAACGAAGGCACTGCCACCCGCTTGCTCGCATCCACCACAAAGCCGCTGCCTTTCGCCTGCACCACCGGCGCCACCTTCGGCTCGACCACCGGTGCCTTCGCAGTGCCATCGCCATCCGCAATCACCGACGTCGTTCCGCCGTTGGCATGGAACTGCGCCAGCACCTTTTGCGACAACGAAGTCGGAACATCGTTCACCGCAACCTTCGTCCCCACAGGCATCGCCGTTTCGACCGGCGGCGCTGCAGGCTTGTTCAGATTGCGCAGCGGATCCTCCGGCGGCAGGCTGTTGATGTCCGCGAACATCGCGTTCAGGTCAGCGCCGTTCTCCTCCGGCGTCGCTGTCGAACACGTCCTTCGGCGCCGCGGCCTTGGCCAGCTGCATCTCCTTCTTCGTCTTCAGCGGCTGATCGTGCGGCACGCCGAGGTACTCCAGCACCTGCTGCGCCACCTGCGCGAACACCGGCGCGCTACACCGTGCCGCCGTAGCCCGTGCCAACGCGTCGGCGTATCGATCACCACCGCCACCGTGATCGCCGGGTTCGACACCGGCGCCATGCCCGCAAAGCTGGCCACCAGCTTGGTGTGCGAGTACGTATGCGTCGCCACGATCGATCTTCTCGGCCGTACCCGTCTTGCCGCCCGAGCTGTAGCCATTCAGCGCCGCTTCCTTGCCCGTGCCTTCCACCACGATGCCGCGCATGATCTCGCGCATCGTCGCCGAGGTCATCTCCTTGATCACGCGATGCGCGCCATCGGGCAGCTTCGCCGGCAGCTGGTTTGCCGGATGGAACGCCGCCGGCTGCAGCCGCGCGTCGCCCTTCATCTCGTCGGTCGACTGCAGCAGGATGTGCGGCGGCATGTACATCCCGCCGTTCGCGATGGTCGAGACCATGCGTCACCAGCTGCACCGGCGTCACGCCGACCTCCTGCCCGATCGCCAGCGACATGAAGCTGGTCGCGCCCCACTTCTTCGGCGCGCGCAGCAGGCCGCGCGTCTCGCTGGGCAGCTCGATGCCGGAGCGGTCGCCGAAGCCGAACGCCTTCATGTAGTCGTAGAACTTCTGGTTGCCGAGCTTCAGCGCCATCTTGGCCGCGCCCACGTCGGACGAGTGCTCCAGCGCCTGCTGCACCGTGATCACGCCGTAGTGGTCGGACTTGTCGTCGTGCAGCGTGCGGCCCATACATCGTCATCGCGCCGCCCTGGCAGTCGACCAGTGTCGGTCGGCTTCACGCCCGCGCCGTCGATCGCCGCCGAGTACGTCACCAGCTTGAAGGTCGAACCCGGCTCATACACGTCGCTCACGGCGAGATTCTGCAGCACGCTCGCATCCATGTGCTTCTGGTCGTTCGGATTGAAGCGCGGCGAGATCGCCAGCGCCAGAATCTGCCCCGTGTGCGGGTCCTGCACGACGACGGTGCCGTGCGCGGCCTTCACCTTCGCCATCTGCGCATCCAGCGCCTGCTCCGCCATGTACTGGATGTTGGCGTCGATCGACGAGCACCAGGTTCTCGCCCGGCGCGGGCTCGTTGATCTCGCTGCCCAGCACGTGGCGCTTGGCGTCGAGCGCGGTCAGCATGTGCCCGGGCACGCCGTGCATGTCGTCGTCGAACTGCGCTTCCAGGCCGCCCAGCCCGGTGTCGTCCGTGCCGACATAGCCCAGCACCTGCGCGGCCAGTTCGTTGTTCGGGTAGAAGCGCTTGAACTCCTTCTGGATGTAGACGCCCTTCAGGTTGAGCTCGCGGATGCGCTGCGACGTATCCGGCGATCGACGCGCCGTGCCACCCAGGCAAAGCCACGCGAGGCGTTGAAGCGCGCCAGCATCTGGTGCTCGCTGGTGAAGTTATCCGTCGGATCCTTATGCACGATCTGCGGCCAGCATCTGCGCTGCCGTCTCGCGATTCTCGCCCAGCTCGCTCGGCACCGCGTACACGCTGTCGACGAGCATCGTCATCGCCAGCTCTTTCAGGTTGCGGTCGTACAGCACCCCGCGGCGAGGCGCCACTTCAAACGCACCCGTCTGCTGCCGGGCCGCGATGCTCACCCACTTCTGGTGATTGAAGACCTGAATCCAGACAAGCCGCGCGCTGATCGCCAGCGTCCATACGATGAAGAAAAGCGCCACGAACGTGAATCGCTGTCTCCGGATGGGAGCGGTCAACGTCTGCCGTGGCGCTTGCTTGCTGGTCATTGCGGGATCCGATGGATGATTGGGCTGGGGCGTACTTGCCTTGCTTAAGGGCACGGCTTCAGCCGTGCCATACATACAGCTCCGCGACCTGCGGCTTCAGCCGCTGAGGTACGGTTATTCGGCGGGCGTCACCGACGCCAGCACCGGCACACTCGCTTCCTGCCCCGTCATGCCATCGTTCCGAATCACCTGGCCAGGCTGGGGCGAATCCAGCCCAAGCTGCCGCGCGATATCGCCGATCCGCCGCGGCTGTGTGAGCTGCGCCTCGTTCAGACGAATCTGCCGATTCTGCTCGCGCAGTTGCTCCACCTGGGTCTTCTGCGCCTCGATCTTGTATCCAACCTCGATCGCTGAGAAGTGCTGATACACATACACCATCACCAGCAGGAACAGCGCGCTCATCGCATACGAGAACATCCGCATCTCGCGGCGGCGCTCCGGGTCGTCCGCCTTCACAATGCGGCTGTTATCGATGTGCTTGGCGAAGAAGACCTCGGGCGTGGGCCCGCGACGCGCACGCTTCTGCGCCTCGAACAACTCGCGATTGCGTGCCGCCAGCAGCTCCATCCTGCTCGCAATCCCGGAGCCTGTTCCGCTCATCATTCCCAACCCTGCTGTCATCGCCGCCATCGTGTGCCTCCTGCAATCCGTCTTAGCCGTCATTCTGACGAAGCCAGAATCTCAGTATTTCCCTTTGCTTCCGCCCTGCTGTTTGCCGGGTTCAAGCTTCTCGGCCGCCCGTAACTTCGCGCTGCGCGACCGTGGATTCCGGAGCATCTCCTGCTCCTCGGCAATCACCGGCTTCCGGGTTAGTACTTCAAATGTCTTTTCGTCCTTCATCGCCTTGAAGGCATCCTTCACCAGGCGATCTTCGAGCGAGTGAAAGCTGATCAACACCAGCCTTCCGCCCGGTTTCAGCAGAGACCCCGCGCTCGCAAGCAGCGATCGAATCTCTCCCAGTTCGTTATTCACTCGAATACGCAGCGCTTGAAAGGTCCGGGTCGCGGGATGAATCTTGTCGCCTTTCATTGAAGGGGCCGCAGCCGATACCACTCGAGCCAATTCCGCTGTCGTCGATATCGGCCGGGCCCTCACAATGGCTCTGGCGATTTGCCGCGATCTCCTCTCCTCTGCATATTCGTAAATAAGGTCGGCGAGTACGTTTTCGTCTTCCTCATTTACCACTTGTCCGGCCGTCTCCCCGCCGCGCGTATCCATACGCATGTCCAGCGGGCCTTCCGACCGAAAACTGAATCCTCTGTGCGCCTCATCCAGCTGCAGGCTGCTTACGCCGAAGTCCGCCAGCAAACCATCCAGGCTGCCCGCCGCGATCACTTCTTTCGCCTCCGAGAAGGACCTGGGTTGGTACACCACCTCAGGCATCTGCGCGCCAAGCTCGGCTCTCAAACCTTCGAGCCGGGCCCTGGCCTTCTCCATGGCCTCCGGGTCGCGGTCGAAGCAGATCAGTCTGCCCTTCCCGCCCAGCCTTCGCGCGATGGCCTCGGAGTGCCCCCCGAGCCCCAGCGTCGCGTCACACACAACACCGCCGGGCCGCACATTCAGATATTCCAAAGCTTCATCTAAAAGAACCGGCACATGTTGCGGTTGCTGCATCTCCGAACCGCCTTCCATGCGTCCCCTGAGGGAGATCCATCTACCAAATCTCTACAGTCCCAGCGCCGCCATGCCTTCGAAGTTCGACTGCGTCACCGGCGTCTCATCCAGTTCCTGCATCGCCTGCTCGAAGTTCGTCACCTGCAGCCACCCCGGTTCCACCGCCCCGGTCATTCCAAGAACCATCACTTCGCCCGAAAGATTCGCCTTCGTGCGCAGAAACGGATGAATCGTCAGCCGCCCCTGCCCGTCCATCTCTGCCATCTGCCCGTAAGCAGCAGTCTTGCTTTGAAACAACATCCGGTCCGGGTTCGAGGCAGGAGTTTTGGAGAGAATTTCCTCCTTCACCTCCCACTCGCGGATCGGGTACAGCAGCGCCCGCTTTCCATCCAGACTGGTAACAAAGAACTTAGCCGCGGGGCCGCACTTCTCATCCACCAGGCGCTTGAATTCCGCCGGCAACTTCAGCCGGCCTTTCTCGTCCACGCGAACCTGGCTTCCGCCCCGAAATACTTCTTTCATCGCACCGAACCACACTCAACAGCTTCGGAAGAGTTCTTCCGGGGAGTAGACTTTCCTCTGTAAACCTTTGAGGATTGGTCCCTTTCACTCCACTTTAGACCACTTCCGACCACATCGTCTCGCGCAGGATGGGTGAAGTAAAGCCCTAAATTGGGATTTCGGTGGAAGACCCGGGTGCCAAATGTGGAAAATCCACCCTGTAGTGTGGAGAACGCAATAACACCCTAGATGTAGTGTTGGCGCGGTTGAGTCCCTGTTTTCCACACTACTTGCAGCACGGGCGGGGCTCTGTTAGGCGAACCTAAAGCGAAAGTGCGGCGCACTGAGGCCCTCTGAGGTTCCACTAAGGCATCATGCCTTTGGTCGAACCTGCCCCATTTGCTGTGCTGATTTCCGGATTCGAACTACAACGCCGATGCGCTGCGTTTCCGCCGCAGCAGCCATACCAGGTACGCCAGCACCGCGAGATTTCCCAGCAGCAGTGCGAAACGCGCCAGATCGGGCTCGTGCGCCAGTTCGTACAACTCCCACGGCAGGAAGGAGATTGTCAGCCCCAGCGTCAGGTACTCCGCCCAGGTCTGCTCCAGCAGCAGACCGATCCCTTCGGTGAGCGCCAGCGCGGAGTAGGCAAACGTAAAGAAGCCGACCTCCTTCAGCCGGTGCATATCGATCAAATCCACCTTGCGCACCAGGAAGTCGACAAAGCGGCCCTGGGCGTCGAAGTGCAGCGCTGTGACGAGGCGCATGGTGACATCGCCCAGATCGCGGTGCAGCAGCTTGATCGCGCCGATGCCAATGCAGAAGAAGAAGGCAGACTTCAGCAGCTTGAAGATGCCGATCGCCATCAGTCCGCGGTCGTGCGCATGCGCCTGTTCAGGCACAGCGGCGCTGGGGGCCGCATGGTGAGACATCGCGGGCTCCCGGATGACGTGTTGCTGGATGGCGCTCTCGCTCATAGCTGCAATGCCAATAGTTGACGCGCAGCGCCCGATGATGTCAACGCCCCATCGGTTCGGCGCATCCCCTTCGTACCGCTTCCAATCCTCAGCCAAATTTCTTCTCCCACGCAAATGCCCGGCAATCCGTCCCTTAGGGTTGACCGTAGATGACTATGAACGCCTGATGTGAAGGCGAAGTTGTAAGCCACTAAGAAAAGGACGACCTACTATGACTTTCCGCAAGATGCTTCTCGCCGCCGCCGCTGTCCTCGCATTCACGTCTCTCAACGCCAACGCCCAGGACAAGGACCCCAAGGTTGGCGGCGCGGAGATGTACCCGACCAAGACCATCGTCGAGAACGCCGTCAACTCGCCCATTCACAAAACCCTCGTCGCCGCCGTCAAGGCTGCCGGCCTGGTGGACACACTTAACTCCGCGGGCCCCTTCACCGTCTTCGCTCCTACCGACGCCGCCTTCGCGAAGCTGCCCGCCGGCACGGTCGACAATCTCGTAAAGCCTGAAAACAAGGACACCCTGACCAAGATCCTCACCTACCACGTCGTTCCCGGCAAGATCAGCGCCAAGGACCTGGACGATGCCATCAAGGCGGGCGGCGGCAAGGCCACGATGAAGACTGTCCAGGGCGAAGACCTCACCTTCACCGGCTCCGGCAAGCACATCACCATCACCGACGCAAAGGGCGGCAAGGCGATGATCACCACCGCCAACGTCTTCCAGTCGAACGGCGTGATCCACGTCATCGACACCGTCCTGATGCCCTAATCACAAACCTTCATTTGCTCCGCTCCTGAGCATGAGGCGCCCCGCACATGGGGCGCCTTTCTTTCGTGATGGATCGCCGTCCCCGTCCAAGCCTGCGTCTAAGTCTGCTGGATTGCAATGCGCCATACCTTTGAAGCCGAGCAGTGGTTGCCCTACCCGGTCGAGGTCGTCTTCGCCTTCTTCGCCAACCCGGAAAATCTCCCGCGCCTGATGCCCACCTGGCAGAAGGCGCGCATTGAACAGGCCGCGTTCACGTCGCCGCCCCCGCGTCCCGCGGATCTTTCTCGCAGCATCCCCAGCATCGCCGCCGGCGCTGGCACCCGGATGACGCTCAGCTTCCGCCCGTTCCCGCTTTCCCCGTTGCGCGTTCCCTGGGATGCCGAAATCGACCAGTTTGAATGGAACGATCACTTCTGCGACAAGCAACTGCGCGGCCCCTTCGCCTTCTGGCACCACTGCCACAGCGTAAGGCCCGAAGTTCGCGACGAAATGCCGGGCACCCTGCTGCGCGACTGCGTCGAGTACGAGCTTCCCTTTGGCCGACTGGGCGAGATCGCCCATGGCCTGTTTGTGCGCCGCCAGATCAAAAAAATCTTCAGCTTCCGTCAGCAGAAAACCATAGAGCTTATCCCGCTGATGCGCACACCACGTGTGCTCAACGATCACGCGTAAACAATCACTTCGATCGGCAGCGCGAAAGGGAGTGTCCGCTACCGGACGCCGGCTTTCGGGGCGCGCGCCTCCGCCAGGATGCGGATCTGCTCCGCGGCCTTCTCCATCGCGCCTTCCGCAGTCAGGCCGTAGCGCACTTTCAGCGCCTCCGCCTTGCCGTGCTCAATGAACTGGTCCGGCCAGCCCACCCGCACCACCGGCACCGCACGCTCCCCGTCATGGGCAGCAAGGTCGTTCACGCACTCGAGCACGGCCGACCCGAATCCACCGGCGAGTACGTGATCTTCCAACGTAATCAGCAGCCCGCAGCGCTGCGCGTACTCCCGCACGCACGCCGCATCGATCGGCTTGGCGAACCGCGGATCGATCAGCGCCACGCTTAGCCCCTGGGCTTCCAGCATCTCTGCCAGGCGGTCGCCCTCCGGCAGCATCGCACCCAATGCAAAGATGGCCACATCGTCGCCATCGCGCAGCAGCCGCGCACGGCCGATCTCGACCGCCTGGGGATACGGCTTCACCCCGACACCGGGCCCAGTTCCACGCGGATAGCGAATGGCCGCCGGGCCATCGTGCAGCATCGCCGTATACATCATGTCGGCGAGCTCATCTTCATCGCTCGGCACCATGTGGATGATGTTCGGCACACTTCTCAAATAGCTGATATCGAACAGTCCGTGATGCGTCGGTCCGTCATCACCCGACAGTCCGCCGCGATCCATGCAGAACACCACCGGCAGATTCTGCAGGCACACATCGTGCACAATCTGGTCGTACGCGCGCTGCAGAAACGTCGAGTAGATGGCGCAGAATGGCTTGTAACCCTTCGTCGCCATTCCGGCCGCGAAGATGACCGCATGCTCTTCCGCGATGCCCACATCGAAGTACCGCTTGGGGTGATGCGGGCGAAACAGATCCAGCGCCGTGCCATTCGGCATCGCCGCCGTAATCGCGACGACCTTGTCATTGCGATCCGCCAGCTTCGTCAGCGTCTCGGCAAATATCTCGGAATAGGTCTTCTGCCCTGCAGGCTTGGTCTCCCCCGTCTCCGGGTGGTACGCGCCCAGTCCATGAAACTTCTTCTGGGCTTCCAAAGCAGGCGCAAATCCGCGGCCCTTTTGTGTGATCGCGTGAAGCACCACCGGCTTGTTCTGCTGTTTCAGGAACTTGAAGGTCTCGATCAGCAGCGGCAGATTGTGCCCGTCGATCGGCCCGAAGTAGCTCAGCCCAAACTCTTCAAAGATGATGCCGCGACCCACCAGGCCCTTGGCTGCTTCTTCCGCCTTGCGCGCCACATGCCGCACAGCCTTGCCGCCGAACTTCTCCACCAGCTCCGCTGCTTTGTCATGAAGGCTGTTGTAGGTGCTGTTGGTCGCTATTTTGTGGAAGTACTCGGCAATCGCGCCGACATTCTTGTCGATTGACCACTCGTTGTCGTTCAGGATGATGATCAGCCGCTTGGTTTGCGCCGCGATGTTGTTCAGCGCCTCAAACGAGATGCCGTTGGTGAACGCCGCATCTCCCGCCAGCGCCACAACGTGCTCCTTGCCGCCCGACATGTCGCGTCCCACGGCCATGCCCAGCGCGGCCGAAAGCGCGGTACCCGCGTGCCCCGCGCCGTAGCTGTCATGCTCGCTTTCCGTGCGCAGCATGAAGCCGTTCAGCCCTTCCGGCTGCCGGATGGTGTGGAAGCGCTTCTCGCGTCCCGTCAGCAGCTTGTGCACATACGCCTGGTGGCTCACGTCGAAGATGAAGCTATCTTTCGGCGTATCAAACACATAGTGCATCGCAATCGTCAGTTCGACGACGCCCAGATTCGGCCCGATGTGGCCGCCCGTCTTCGCCACGCTCAGGATCAGACGCTCGCGAATCTCCGCGGCCAGCGTCGTCAGCTCCGCCATCGACAGCTTCTTGAGGTCTGCAGGCGAGTTAATGGTTTCGAGTATTCCGCTCATCCAATCCGTACCAGCACAATCTCCAAGTATACGACGCGGTTTCCCGTCGGGGTGGCTACACCCCGCCCGCCGCGCAGCACATCACAAAAGCTGGGGCGGAGTTATTCCGCCATGCCCTCTAAAACTGCGGGGCTGGGGACCTCTGTGCCAAACTGGCCTTCCCACCGCGCCACCACCGCGCTGGCAAGGCAATTGCCCACCACATTCACCATCGTTCGAGCCATGTCCATCAGTGCATCGATGCCCAGGATCACGAAGATCGGCTCGGTCGGTAGCCGGAACGTCGCCGCGGTCGCCAGCAGCACCACCAGCGTGGCGCGCGGCACACCGGCCACGCCCTTGCTGGTCAAGATCAGCGTGCCCATCATCAGCAACTGCTCGCCCCAGCTCAGATGCACCCCCGCAGCCTGCGCCACAAAGATACTTGCCAGCGCAAGGTATAGCGTTGAACCATCCAGATTGAAGCTGTAGCCCGCCGGAATAACAAACGCCACGATCCGTCGCGGCACGCCGAGAGCCTCCATCGCCTCCATGGCACGCGGCAACGCGGCCTCGCTGGTCGAGGTCGCAAACGCAATCGTCGCCGGCTCTGCCACCGCCTTCAGAAACCGCAGCACCGGCACCCTGGCGATAAGCGCTACCGGCAGCATCACCAGCAGCGCATACGCCGCCAGCGCCACATACAACGTCAGCAGCAGCTTGCCCAGGTTCACCAGTACGCCCAGCCCCATGTTGCCCACGGTGTACGCCATCGCCGCGCCCACGCCGATCGGCGCAAAATACATCACCAGGTTCGTGAACTTGAACATCACCTCGCTCAGGCTCTCGCATAGCGCCATCATGGGCGCGCGCTTGCTGTGGCTCAGGCTCGCCAGCGCGATGCCGAAGAACACGGCGAACACCGCCACCTGCAGGATCTGTCCTTCCGCCATCGACTTGGCGATGTTCTCCGGAAACACGTGCAGCAGAAAGTCATCCCAGTGCGTCGGCGCCACCTTCGCCACGGCACTCGGCGCGCTCGCCGGAGCGGCGGGAATCGTCAGCCCCACGCCTGCCTTGGAGATGTTGATCGCCACCAGCCCGATCACCAGCGCGAGCGTCGTCAGCACCTCGAAGTACACGAGGCTCTTCACGCCCATGCGGCCCACGGCCTTCATATCGCCGTGCCCCGCAATGCCGGTCACCAGCGTCGCGAAGATCAACGGCGCAACGATCGTCTTGATCAGCCGCAGAAAGATGTCCGAAAACACCCGCAGCCCGAGCGCCGTCGAAGGCGAGTCGAACCCCAACTCAGCGCCTGCAATCATCGCTACGAAGATCCACGGCGTCAGCGTCCTGCGCCGCACCGCCACCACCGCCAGCACTGCGATCGCCAGCCAGCGCAGCGCAAGGGCGTACACCGGCCCATGTCCGTGCTGCGGGAGCGAAAGCAAGGCTCCCGCAAGAAAGGCGAACGCCGCGACGGCGATCAACGCCGCCTCATGATGTCTGCTGCTCGGTGGTGTGCGCATGTGGGTGGAGAATAGCAGCCGGCGCATAAAAGGTGCTATCGATTCGGCCTTCCCGGTCTACCATCGACGCAACCCATGCGCTCCCAGCGTCCCGCCTTTGCCTTCGTCTTCGTCACCGTGATGCTGGACATGCTCGGCTTCGGCATCGTCGCGCCCGTGCTGCCGGCGCTCATCGCCAGCATCACCCATGGCGGCGCCGGCCGCACCTCCGAGTACATGGGCCTCTTCGTCGCCGTCTGGGCGCTGATGCAGTTCGTCTGTTCGCCTATCCTCGGCGTCCTCTCGGATCGCTTCGGCCGCCGCCCCATCATTCTTTTTTCCACTTTCGGTCTGGGTCTCGATTACATCCTGATGGCGCTCGCGCCCAACACGGCCTGGCTGCTCGCAGGACGCATCCTTTCCGGCATCTCCTCCTCCACCATGGCGACCGCCAACGCCTACGTGGCCGACATCACCCCGCCAGCCGACCGCGCCCGCGCCTTCGGCTGGCTCGGCGGAGCCCTCGGCCTCGGCTTCGTGCTCGGCCCCGCGCTCGGCGGCTGGATGGGAGCCCACAGCCTCCGCCGCCCGTTCTGGTTCTGCGCCGCACTCTCGCTCGCCAACGCCGCTTACGGCTTCTTCCTTCTGCCCGAGTCTCTCCCGCCGGACCGTCGCTCACATCGCATCGCCTGGCGCGCCGCCAACCCCATCGGCTCACTCCGGCTTGTGCGCTCCAGCCCAACCGTCTTCGCGCTCGCCATCATGATCACCCTCAACTACCTCGCGCATGAGGCCTACACCACCGTCTTCGTCCTCTACGCCATCTATCGCTTCGGCTGGAGCGAGCAGACCATCGGCCTTTCGCTCGCTGTCGTCGCCGTCAGCTATATGCTCGCGACCGCAGGCCTCGTCGCGCCTAGTGTCCGCCATTTTGGCGAGCGCCACACCGTCTTCGCCGGACTCCTCCTGGGCGGGGTCGGCTTCGTCCTGTACGGCCTCGCCCCTACCGGGCTTATCTTCCTCCTGGCCATGGCTGTCCAGGCACTCTGGGGACTCGCCCTGCCCCCCGCCCAGGCGCTGCTGACCCACCATATCCACCCGTCGCAACAAGGACATCTGCAAGGAGCCATCAGCTCGCTGCGCGGCATCGCCATGATCGCCGGCCCAGGCCTCTTCGCCGCCATCTTCGCCGTCGCCATTGCACGCCGTCCGCCGCTCCCCGGAGCTCCCTGGTTCCTTGCCGCGCTCCTTGTCTTTGCCTCCCTTCTGCTCGGCCTGGCGCGTGTTCCCCGCGCTTCGCCCGAGCGCAGCCCCGCCGACATTTGCTAGCATTCCTCCATGTTTCGCTGCGCGCTTCGACCCTCGATCGCCGCCCTCGCACTCTGTGCCACCACCGCGCTTGCTGCCCGAGCTCAAACTCCCGCCCAGGCACCCACCCAACTTCCGGCCCTGCAGCCGCCGATTCCCGGACTACTCCCCGGCACCCTTCCCGGCCAATCCACGCCATATCGCCTGATCAGCCCGCTGAAGCAGCCCGCCCTGAGCCCGGGCGTTCTGCACCTGCTCGAGCTCGAAACCGCCTTCGCCAAAGCCGTGGAGGAGGGCGGCGGCAAAGCCTTTGCCTCCTGGTTCGCTGACGACGCCGTCACCCTGAACAACGGCAAACCCGCCACGCTCGGTCGCGGCGCCATTGCCGCCTCTGCCACGTGGGATCCCAAACAATACACCCTCACCTGGACCGCCCTCGGCGCACAGATGGGCCCTTCCAACGACATGGGTTTCACCTGGGGACACTACGAGGGTCGATCCACCGGCCGCGACGGCCAGCCCGTCGTCACCACCGGGCGCTACATCACCGTGTGGCGCAAACTTCCCGACGGCTCCTGGAAAGTCGCCCTCGACGCCAGTGCCAACGAGCCTCCCGACGCCGGCACCTGCTGCACCCTCCCCACCCCCTGAACCCTCCCGAGCCTGCGACAAGGCCGCCACCCTGACGCGAGAGTGAGCCGCGCCTTCGCGGCTTCCACCGATCGGGTAACCCGAGAGTCCCTGCCCGGCTGCAACCTTCCATAGCTCTCAACCGAGTCCAGCGTGCCTCGTCCTCGCGCCAGGTTACGAAAGATAATCCCAAATCGGACCTGGCAGACCCGTTTTTCCCCGCGCCCTGTGGGACCATGACTCCCAGACGTTTAAAGTAGGAGAGTCACCCGACTGCCGCTTCCCTACCATCTTGCCGGTATGAAGACATCTACCAAAGAGGAACTGCTGCGCGCCGAAGCCCTCGAACGCTACGAGGTCATCGGAGCGCCGCCCGATCCTGCGCTGGAAGAGATCTCTTCGCTCGCCGCCGAAATCTGCGGTACCGCCACCGCTGGCATCGCGCTGGTCGGCTCCGACGCTGTGTATGTGCACTCCCGCGTCGGCCCCGGCCCATCTCGCATGCCCCGCGGACGCACGCCGGACGAAACCACGATCTATGGCGACGTGGTCTACGAAATTGCCGACGCCCGTTACCACAAGGATTACCGCCCCGACGGCATCCTGGCCGGCGGCAGGACCTTCCGTTTCTACGCAGGAGCGCCCCTGATTACGCCCTCCGGCATGGCTATCGGCACCCTGTTCGTGCAGGACGCCATGCCACACTCGCTGACCGACCTGCAGAAGCGCACCCTGCTGACGCTCGCCCACCAGGTCATCGCCCGGTTCGAGCTCAACGCCCGCATCCGCATCATGGATCGCGAAGGCCGGGTCCGGCAGCGCGTCGAATCTGCCCTGACGATCGAGCGTAACTTCGTCTCGACCGTGCTCGACACCGTCGGCGCGCTGGTCGCCGTCTTCGACATGGCCGGGCGCATCGTGCGCTTCAACCGCGCCTGCGAAGAGGCCTCGGGTTACGAGTTCGCCTCCCTCGTCGGCAGGTTTCTGTGGGAAAAGCTTATCCCCGCCGAGGACGTGGCCGCTGCCATCGAAGACTTTGACCAGCTGCGGCGTGGCAACTTCCCGGCCAGCTTTGAAAACTACTGGCGCCACCGGGACGGCTCCCGCCGGCGCATCGCCTGGTCCGCTACCGGCCTGGTCGATCACCAGGGCGTGACCACCTTCATGATCTTCACCGGCATCGACGTCAGCGAGCAGCGCGCAGCCGAAGGAACCCTCCGAGAAAGCGAAGCCCGCTACCGCCAGCTCGTCGAAGGCTCGCTCGGTATGGTCTGCACGCACGACCTGAACGGCGTGCTGCTGAGCGTGAATACCCACGGCGCCGCTTCGCTGGGCCGCTCCGTCGAAGAAATGACCGGGCAAAACCTTGCCGCCTTCATGCCGGCCGAGCGCCGCAACGAGATGCCCGGGTACCTCCGCGCCATCCTGCGCACGGCGGAAGCGCAGGGCCGGCTCCACATTCTCCACCCGGACGGCCATATCCGTGTCATCGCCTTCCGCAACAAGCTTATCGAGATGCCGGGCCGCGAACCCTACGTACTCGGATTCGGCATCGATATCTCCGACCAGGTGCGCGCCGAAGAGAAACTCCGCGCGCTCATCCACGAGTCCAACTCCATCCTCGAATCCATCGGCGATGGCATCTTCGGCGTCGACCTGGCCGGCCTGGTCACCGTCGTCAACCCCGCTGCCGCCGAGATGCTCGGCTACGAGCCCACCGAGCTTCTCGGGCGCAACTTTCACGATGTCGTGCTGCACACGCGCGCCGACGGCTCCCCTTATCCCGCCGACCAGTCACCCATTTTGGGAACCGTCCGCGATCTGGCTACCGTCCGCATCTCGCACGAGGTGTTCTGGCGCAAGGACGGCACCAGCTTCCCGGTGGAGTACGTCGCCCGCCCGCAGATCGACACCGGGTCCGAAACGGCTTCCAGCGCAGACCCTGGGAACGAATTCACCCCGGGCTCCGCATCCGCCGGCAGAGCCATCGGCGTGGTCGTGGCATTCACCGACACCACGGAACGCCGCCAACTCGACCGCATGAAGGACGAGTTCGTCTCCACCGTCTCCCACGAACTGCGCACACCGCTCACATCGCTGCGCGCGGCGCTCGGCCTGGTCACAGGCGGAGCGCTCGCCAGCCGCCCCGAGAAAATGCAGCAGATGCTCGAAATCGCCGTCAGCAACACGGACCGGCTCATCCGCCTGGTCAATGACATCCTTGACATCGAACGCATCTCCAGCGGAAACGCCGAACTGCACGCCCAAGTGTGTTCCTGTCGTACTCTGCTGGAGCGAATTGTTGCCCAGCAGCAGGCGTCCAGCCTTTCTTCCTCGCTTCGCTTCACCATTCACGCCGAAGGCTCCGTCTGGGGTGACCCCGATCGCATCCTCCAGGCGCTTTCGAACCTTGTCTCCAACGCCGCCAAGTATTCGCCGCCGGACGGAGAAATCACCCTCACGGCTTACCGCAGCGGACCCAATGAGATGCAGTTCGATATTCACGATCAGGGCCGGGGCATCCCTGCCGACAAGCTGGAAACCATCTTCGAACGTTTCCAGCAGGTGGACGCCTCGGACTCCCGCTCCAAGGGCGGAACGGGCCTGGGGCTTGCGATCTGCCGCAGCATCATCACCCAGCACGGCGGCCGCATCTGGGCGTCCAGCTCCCCCGGGGCGGGCGCCACCTTCCACTTCACCCTGCCAATTCAGGCCCCCACCCACCTGCGCTGAACTTCTGGTGACGCCGCGGGTCGGCGTGTGCCTCCCTTTCCTTCCGCCGCCGCCTCTGTTACAAATAGAGTTGAAGCGAAAAGGGCTCGCAGAGCCCTGCGAAGTGCTGTGCGCTTCGATTGCGGCGAAGGTTGGCAGGTTGGGAATGATGGCAAAGGCAATGTGGAACGGTCAGTTGCTGGCCGAAAGCGAAACGTTCGAAACGGTCGAGGGGAATACCTATTTCCCGGAAGAATCCGTCAAGCGGCAGTTCCTGCGGCCAAGTTCCACCACCTCAAACTGCCCGTGGAAGGGGCAGGCGCGGTATTACACTGTGCTCGTCGACGGACAGGAAAATCCTGACGCAGCCTGGTATTACCCCGACCCCAAGCCCGCCGCGCGGACCGTCAAGCACCACATCGCCTTCTGGCGCGGCGTCGAAGTCACCAAGTAGCCTCCCGGCAAACGGTCCAGCCGCCGAGTCACACATCTATCGGTCTCGCGGATGCCTGCGGCTTCAGCCGTGCCGCCGTGAACGCGGCTCGAACTGCCGGCTACCTCCTCGACCGGAGCCGCTGACTCGCCACACAGACTAACTGCGCCAATCTCGGTGCAGAGATCGTTTACAAACCTTCGGTCGATCGAAAGCCCTACTTCTGCACGGTGAATTCGAACACCGTCGACGTGTGGTATTGCTTGCCCGGCATGAGCGTGGTGGACGGAAAATCAGGCCGGTTCGGTGAGTCCGGGTAGTGCTGCGTCTCCAGGCAGAGCCCCGCATATTTCTTGTACATTTCACCCGACCGACCTTTGAACGTCCCATCCAGGAAGTTGCCGGAATAGAACTGTACCCCGGGCTCCAGCGTGTAGACCTTCAGCACGCGCCCGCTGCCCGGGTCCGACACCATTGCGGCAACGTGCTCCAGCGTGTGCGGCGCATTCAAAACCCAGTTGTGGTCGTAACCGCCGGCCAGCTTCAACTGTTCGTTCGGCGTGTTGATGCGTGCGCCGATCGCCGTCGGCTTGCGGAAATCGAACGGCGTTCCTGCCACGGGCGCAAGCGGACCCTTAGGAATCAAACCCGCATCGATCGGCGTAAAGCGGTCCGCGTCGATCATCAGGTTCTCGCCCAAAATATCGCCGTGTCCAGCCAGATTGAAGTAGCTGTGCTGCGTCAGGTTCACGACCGTCGGCTTATCGGTCGTCGCGCTGTAGTCGACGCGCAGCTTATCGCCCTCCAATGTGTATTTCACGTGTGCCGTCAGCGTTCCCGGGAATCCCATTTCGCCGTCCGGGCTGATCGCGGTCAGTTCCACCCCGTTGGGAAGCTGCTTCGCGGTCCAGTTCTTGCGGTCGAAGCCGTTGGTTCCTCCGTGCAGCGTGTTCCCATTATTGTTCAGGTCAAGCTGCACTTTTTTTCCGCCGACCGTGAACTGCCCCTTGCCGATCCGGTTTCCGTAGCGGCCGACCACCGAGCCCAGGTACGTCTTGTTATCAGCAAGATAGCCCGCGAGCGAGTCGTAGCCCAGCACCACATCCGCCTTCGCGCCGTTCCGGTCCGGAGCCTGCACGCTCGTGATGTGCGCGCCGAAGGTGATGATGCGCACGGTCAGCTGCGGGTCGGTCAACGTGTAGGCATCCACGGGCGAACCGTCCGGCAGCTTGCCGAATCCGGCCTTGGTGACCGCGGTCTGAGCTGGGGCGGCGAGCGCGGTAAGGGCGAGGGCGGCGGCAGGCAGGCAGGCGAACGGGAAAAACTTCATGCACTCTCCGGGAAGACGACAGGCGCTGACCATCCTACTATGACTCGGCGGTCGTGAACTATTCCGTCACCAGCTCCGCTGTATCTCCGGGTAATGGAGGGTATTCTCCGCGTGAACGCTCCCCTGGCGACGCCGCCCTGCACCCCGTCCAGCTTCACCCGCCCAATCTCTTCGTCGTGGAGGTTGTGCAGGGTATAGGTCGAAGGATTTTTCGTCAGCCGCCATGCATGGACGGCCACCTGGTCGCCGGCCTGCAGCTTGGTCCCTGCCGGCAGCCGGATCGTTACATGCCCATTCTCCGCCGCAGTCACCACGCCGGCCGAGCCCAGCGTCCCCGGCGGCGGGCCGTTGTGCTCCAGCGGATACAGCAGCGCGTCGATCGGCTGCGTGAAGGCGTGCGCCATCTCCTTGGGATCCGAGGCCTGCTTCGCCGTGACCGCCAGCCGTTTGCAGCTCGGTCCGTTGGCAGCGGCGTTCGGGTCTACACCGGGCGGGCAGCTTACCGAGGTCAGCCGCAGCAGAAGCTGCCCGGTGCAGGTGTCCACGATGCCGGCGCGCAGCTCGTAGCTCTTGGGCGGGGGAAAGTCGGGATCCGAACCGGGCGGCGGATCGACCGGCGCGAAGGTGCCCGCAAGCACGGCGTCAGCCCCTAGTTCCCGGCCGGCGCGCGCGGCGCCTGCGAAGTCGGCCCGGTAGACGCGGCTGCGGTCGCCGCGGCTCATTGCGAACTGATTGAGCGCGTCCAGGCGCGAAAACACCAGGTCGGCGACCGCTGTGCCCGAGCCGCCGCCGGTCGTGCCGATGTCATGGGCTTCTTCCCGCTCCGTCGGATAGCGAAAGTCGAGCACCGCAAGGCGCAACGGTTGTGCGGGCCAGTCCGCGCTCCCGCGGTTGCACTCCTCCGCGGGCGTCTCGCGCGCCACTTCCCGGGTGGTGATGGGTTTGGGTCTGGCGGCAATATCTGGCGCGGCAAGCGAGGTGGAGATCACGGTCGTCTGCTTGGGTTTGGCTGCACTCCCCAGGTCCACCGAGCTGGGCGGAGCAGGCGTTTTCCCGCCAGCGGCGGCTCCGGGAAGCGCGACGCTTCGACTGGAGCCCGCTGCGACATTTCCGTTGCGCCCGAGGTTTGCGCTGGTGGGGGATGGAACGCGTGCGTCAGGATCGACCTCCTGCGCGCGTGCGCTGCTGCCCGGCGGCCCTGGCTGCGGCACGCCGGTCGCGAGGTACACCAGACGGCGCACGGTCCACTGCGCGGCGGGCGAAGCGCCCGGCGTATAGATCACCTCAACCGTGTCGCCCACGCGCACTACATCAGCGCGACTCTCGCGGGTGAGGGCGAAGTTGTGCTGGACGACCCGCTGGCGGTTGGCGTCGAAGGTCTGGACATCGACCGTGTGCTGGCCGATCGCCACTACCGTCCCAAACTCAAAGTAAGCGGCGGTCGCCGGAGCGGGCGTCTGCGCCCCTGCCGGCGCGATCAGAGCAAGTGCCAGCGCCGTCCACGCGGAACGCAGAACCCAACGCTTCGTCATCTCGCCCATATCCACCCGCCCACCGGCCCTGTGCTACAAGGTCGATTTTACAGGAGCGATACGGCCCGGCTGCTCTCGTGTATTTTAGACAAGCATAGCCAACGTCAAATTGCGGGTCGAACCTCAATGCGCATCGTCGCCGGCGTAGATTTCGGAACGCTGAGCACGCGGGTCACGCTGCTCGACAGCGAACGCGGACGGCTGGGCACCGCCTCCGCCGGCTACCCGCTGCACCGCAAGCGCGAAGACCCGGACTTCGCCACGCAGTCGCACGACGACCAGATGGCCGCGCTGGCGCAGGCCATGCGCGAGGTGCTGGCGCAGACCGGCATCGACGGCGCCAAGGTCGAGGCGATCGCGCTCGATACCACCGGCTCCAGCGTCATCCCGGTCGACGCGCAGATGCAGCCGCTCGACGACTACTACCTGTGGTGCGACCACCGCGCGCTGCACGAAGCCAAGCAGATCACCGCGCTCGCCCACGCGCGCAACCTCGAAGCCATCGAGTGGTGCGGCGGCGTGTACTCGCACGAGTGGGGCTTCGCCAAGCTGCTGCACTGGCTGCGCAACAACCCGGACAAGCGCGAGCAGCTTCGCCTCCGCCTTCGAGCACTGCGACATGGTGGCCGCGACGCTGTGCGGCATCACCGACCCGAAGCAGGTGCAAGCGCAGCGTCTGCGCGCTGGGCCACAAGTGGCTGTGGAACCCGAAGTGGGGCGGCTTCCCGCCGCAGGAGTTCCTCTCCGAGCTCGACCCGCTGCTTCGACGGCGTGCGCGAGAAGCTGGCCGGCGAGGTGCTCACCTCCGACCATCTCGCCGGGCATCTCTCGCCTGAGTGGGCGGAGAAGCTCGGCCTGCGGGCCGGCATCCCCATCCCGGTCGGCGCGTTCGACGCGCACTGGGACGCCATCGGCGCGGGCTGCCGCGAAGGCGACGTGGTCAACGTCGTCGGCACCAGTCCACCTGCATCATCGCCATGCAGCGCGAAGCAGGCCGACGCTGATTCCGGGCGTGTGCGGCGTGGTGCCGGGCAGCGTGCATCCGCAGTTACACCGGCGTCGAGGCGGGGCTTTCGGCCGTCGGCGACATCTTCGAAGCCATCGCCGGCGCGCCGGCACCGACGTCAAGACGCTCTCGCAGGGCCTCGAAAGCTACAAGCGCCGGGCAGACCGGCCTGCTGCGCCTGAGCTGGGACAACGGCGACCGCACCGTGCTCGTGAAGTCCGAGCTGGGCGGCATCACGCTGGGCTGGAACCTGCTGCACACCGCGCAGGACGAGCTCTTCGCGGCCATCGAAGGCACCGCCTTCCACACGCGCATCATCCTCGACCGCATGGCCGAGTACGGCGTGCCGATCGAGCGCGTCATCAATGCCGGCGGCATTCCGCAGAACAACGCGATGCTGAACCAGGTCTACGCCGACGTGCTGAACAAGCCGGTGCTGGTGCCGGACAGCGTCGCCGACCAGCATCGGCTCCGGCATCTTCGCGCAGCTCGCGGCGGAGATCTTCCCTACCATCGAAGAGGCGCAGCGGCAGATGTGTCCGGGCCACAAGACGTATCTTCCCCGGCCGGAGCAGGCGGCACTCTACGAGCGCCTGTATGCCTTGTACCGGCGAATTTATTTTGCCTTTGGAGATGAACGCGTCCAGGCCGCCGGCTTGGCGGATGTGTTGAAACAATTGCGCGAAATTGCCGCTGCATCGCGTAAGATGGACCGCACACAAAATTCCACTCCAGCGTAACGCCGAGGGATTTAGTTCTGCTGGGGAAGAAAATCGCGACACGCACCAGAAACGCCGCAGCTCATCCCGAAACGCACGAGAGTCTATGACACCGCCAGCCCTGCTCGTTACCCAGCTCACCAAACTTGCGCCGGTCGACATCCTCATCCTGGTGCTCTACTTCGCGCTCGTCATCTTCATCGGCTTCTACGTCAAGGGCTCGACCAACACCAGCGAAGAGTTCTTCCTCGCCGGCCGCGAGATGTCGCGCCTGGATCGCCGGCCTGAGCTTCGTCTCCGCCAACCTGGGCTCGCTGGAGCTGATGGGCTGGGCCGGCGCGGCGTACCAGTACGGCATGCTGGCGACGCACTGGTACTGGATCGGCGCGATCCCGGCGATGCTGTTCCTCGGCATCGTGATGATGCCCTTCTACTACATCTCGAAGACGCACTCGGTGCCCGGCTACCTGCAGCTGCGCTTCGGCGAAGGCGCGCGCGGCTCTGCGCGCGTGTCAGCTTCGCGCTGATGACCATCCTGATGTCCGGCGTGAACATGTACGCCATGGCGGTGGTGATGCAGACCGTGCTGGGCTGGAACATCGACTTCTCCATCTGGGTCGGCGCGGTCACGGTCGCGCTCTACGTCATGCTCGGCGGCCTGCGCTCGGCCATCATCAACGAGGTGCTGCAGTTCGTGCTGATCTGGGCGGGCGCGGCGCTGATTCCCGATCCTCGGCCTGATCGAGGCCGGCGGCTGGACCAACCTGAAGGCGCAACATCGCCACCAACGTCGGCAACGCCAACTACACGCACCTGTGGACGACGCTCGGCCACTTCAACGACAACCCCATGGGCGTCCACTGGACCGGCATCGTCTTCGGCCTGGGCTTCGTCATCAGCTTCGGCTACTGGACGACCGACTTCCTCGTCGTCCAGCGCGTGCTCTCAGCGCGAACAACCTGCGCGCGGCCAAGATGGCTCCGGTGATCGGCGCGGCCTTCAAGATGGCCGTGCCGCTGATCGTCATCGTCCCCGGCCTGCATCGCGCTCGGCCTGCATGAACGCCGACGGCACCCCGATGTTCCACCTGGTCGCCGACGACGTGGCCGCAGCGCACCGGCGCAGCACAGCTACGACGAAGTGCTGCCGCTGATGCTGATCCGCTACTGCGGACCCGGGTCTGCTCGGCCTCGGCATCACCGCGCTGGTCGCCGGCTTCATGTGCGGCATGGCCGGCAACGTCAGCGCCTTCTCCACCGTGTGGACCTACGACATCTACGGCGCCTACATGAACAAGAAGGCCTCCGACAAGCACTACGTCGCCATGGGCCGCTGGTCGACCGTCGTCGGCATGCTGGTCTCGATCGTGCACGGCCTACCTGCTGCATGCACGCGACTCGCATCATGGACTACGTGCAGGCGCTGTTCAGCTTCTTCATCGCGCCGCTCTTCGGCACGGTCATCCTGGGCATGCTGTGGAAGCGCGCCACGCAAGGCAGGCGGCTTCTGGGGTCTGCTCGCCGGCACCGTCAGCTCCATCGCGCATGTTCATCTGGGTGCACAATGCGGCCGCGCGGCGCTGCGCTACATCGCCATGAGCCCCGACGCGCAGCCGATGGCCGAAAACCTGTACCGCGCGCTGTGGAGCTGGCTGATCTGCGTCGTCGTCACGGTCATCGTCAGCTGCATGGCCAAGCCAGATGCCCGACGCGGAACTCGCCGGCCTGGTCTACGGCGCCACGCCGATCCCGGACGACGGCGCGAAGGGCCTCTTGCAGAAGCCGATCTTCTGGGCCTGCGTCGTCATCACCGTCTTCTTCGTCCTCAACATCATCTTCTTCTAAAACGCGGTACGCTGTTGCTCGTAAGGAGTTTGCGATGGACGAAACCCTGGACCCGAAACCACATCCCGTGGTGCATGAAACGCCGGTTGCCGCCGGTCGCGGCGAAAGCCTCTCCATCTGGTTCTTTTGCGGCATCCTGACGCTGGTGTACGGCTTTGTGCTGATTGCGCAGGCTATGCTTGAGCACTTCCGCCTGCTTGGGCAGCACCCTGCCGCAACCGTGCTCGCCAACCTGCACCCCACCTTCTGGTGGGGCATCTGCCTGTTCCTGTTCGGCGCGTTCTATACGATTCGGTTTCGGCCGGGCAAAGGGTAAAGAGGCAGAAGCAGATTCCCTTCGGGAATGACAACAACGTTTGGGGATGATAACGACCTTTGGGAGCCGCACTCATGCTGTTGCAGCAACTGCGCGAAGAAGTGCTCGAAGCCAACCTGGAGCTGGTCAAGCGCGGACTCGTGCTCTACACCTTCGGCAACGCGTCGGGCGTAGACCGCGAGCAGGGGCTGGTGGTCATCAAGCCTTCCGGCGTCGACTACGACGAGCTGAAGCCCGAGCACATGGTGGTCACCGACCTCCATGGCAACATCGTCGATGGAAATCTGCGCCCGTCGTCCGACCTCGACACCCACACGCTGCTTTACCGTGAGTTTCCCACCATCGGCGCGGTCGTTCACACGCATTCCGAGTTCGCCACCAGCTTCGCGCAGGCCGGCCTGCCCATCCCGGCCTTCGGCACCACGCACGCGGACTACTTCTACGGGCCGGTACCGGTTACCGCGCCGCTCACCGATGAAGCCATCGGCGGCCGCTACGTGCATGAGACCGGCGTCGCTATCATCGAGCGCTTCAAGGCTAAAGCGGGGCAGCCGGCCATCGACCCGCTCGCCGTCCCCGCCTGCCTGGTCAACGGCCACGCGCCGTTCGCCTGGGGAAAGAATGCGCACGACGCCGCCCATAATGCCGTCGTGCTGGAGGCTGTGGCCCGCATGGCGTACCGCACGCTGATGCTCGAAGCCAATGCCGCCGGCGTCTCGCAGGCGCTGCTCGATCGCCATTACTTCCGCAAGCACGGCAAGAACGCGACTTACGGCCAGCCGTCCTGATCGCTTGAACACATACTAGAACCCGTGCTCGTCGTCGTGCAGGTGCGCCGCGGTGGAGCGGTCGCTGACATGTTCGGTCGCATGCAGCACAGCCTCCGCCTCCTGCTGCGTCGCGCCGGCTCCGCCGGAACCAGCCCGCAAACCCGCAACCGTCTTCCAGTAGTCGTTCTTGCGCGGTTCGGGAACCCAGAGCGGCAGCGCCATCTTCAGGTAATCCGAAAGCGTATGCGCGTGCGGCTCATACAGCATGCGAATGGCCGTGAGCCGCTGCATCGAAGCGGGGTCGCCGCACAGCCGAAGATGCAACCCGCTCAGGTTTTCGCACAGGTTGGCGAAAGCGTCGGGCGGCAGCCGGTCGAGCCCGGCCTGTTCCTTCGATTTCGCACCCTTCTCAATATGGAAGACGTGCCCAAGGTCGATCAGCGCGTGGCGCGCCATGGCGAAGGTAAGCTGCGCCTGGCGCGCCGCCGGGCCTTCCACCGTCGTGATCAGCAGCGCACAGGCATCCAGGATGGCAACCAGTGCCGAGAGCCAGCTCTGGTTGTCGTGCTGCGAGCGGTAGTAGCACAGCAGCGGGTACGAGATGTGCGACTCCAGAATCTCCGCCGACCAGCGCTCCCACTCCGCGAGCAGCGCGATCAGTTCCGTTCCTGCCCGCCTTCAAAGCCATGGCGGCGCAGCAGCTCGGTCGCTGTCGGCGGGGAGCCAGCACGTCCGTCCAGCATCGCCACGCTTACCTCGCGGTGCGAAAAGGCCATGTACAGCACCGGCACATACCCGATCACCAGCGCCACAAAGCCCAGTCCGGTGCCCGATTCCAGCACCAGCAGCGCGCGGGCAATGTGCGAGGTTGGCGTGACGTCGCCCAGTCCGAGCGTGAATAAGGTCGTCCCGCTGACATAGATGTCGGTCCGCAGGTCGGCCAGAAGATGGGCGTGGCGATTCAGGGTGTCGGAAAACGGGGTGCCAAGGCCGAAGTACAGCAGGGCGAAGCCGCCCACCAGCAGGAGCGCCCACAGCACAAGCAGCAGCAGCAGCGACAGCGGGCCAAAAATGCTGTAGATCTGATCGCGAACCTTGCGGTCGGCGATGTGTTCTGCC
Source organism: uncultured Gammaproteobacteria bacterium (assembly GCA_963744015.1). Taxonomy (GTDB): domain Bacteria; phylum Acidobacteriota; class Terriglobia; order Terriglobales; family Acidobacteriaceae; genus Edaphobacter. The sequence goes on along the minus strand of CAVUSA010000003.1, from coordinate 1,486,759 downwards.
GCCAGACGCCACGGCAGCCACGTGCCGACGTAGAACATCCGCGTGATGCGGAAGCGTCCCGCGGGCCGCCGCGGCAAAATGATGGTCTGGAAGGCGTCCAGCACAACCGCCGAGCCAAAAAACAATCCGCCTACCAGAGCGAGCACGTGCATCGTCTAACCTTCCATGGCGCTGCCGACTGGCGTCAACGCATTCCTCTGTTTTTCACATGACAAAAGTTTCGTGCGTAAATTCATGTTCTTCAAGTCTTTGCTTGACACTGCCGTTTGCAGAGGCTTTCATAACGATACTGCCTCTGCGCGAACGTCACCTCTCACGATACTTCAGAGCTCGGGACAGACTTGTGACGGGATTCCCTTATGCGCATCCTGGTTGTCGATGACGAACCGCTCGTAGCTCAGACGCTGACTCTGATCTTCCGGCGTAACGGCTTCGAAGCCTCCACCGCTTACAACGCGGACGAGGCGCTTGCGTCCGTGCGGCGCTCCACCCCCGATCTCGTCCTGTGCGATATCGACATGCCGGGTCGCGACGGGATCTCGCTGATGGCCGACCTCGATCGCGAGTTTCCCGAGACGCCCATCCTGGTCCTGACGGGCTTTTATGGCAGTCTGCACAAGGTGCGGGAGTTCGCCAGCACCCTGAGCCAGCCGGTGAAGATCGTCACCAAGCCCTGCCAGCCAATGGACCTGCTGCGCACCGCCGGCGAGATGCTCGGCACCGCCTGAGCGGCGTCCATATCCCACTCCGGCTGCGATACACTCATCCGGAGTGGCAGAAGACGACCCCATTCCGAGCTTCCTCAGCCTGGCCAAGCCGCGGCGCTCATCCCGCCGCTCCCCCGGTGGAGGCTCAAACCCGCAACTGCTCTTCGACCTTTCTCCGGCGCCGCCTCCCGAGGCGGCCGCTCGGCCCGCCGCCGCGGCCATGCCGCCGGCTGTCGGTCCGCCGCGCGGGCGGCCCGAGCCGACGCTCTACACCGTCCGCCAGCTCATCGCCGAGCTGCGCCAACACGTGGAAGGCGCCTACACGGGCATGCTGCACGTCGAGGGCGAAATCTCGAACTGCCGTCCAGCCGGCTCCGGCCACGTTTATTTCACGCTGAAGGACGGCGACGCACAGCTCCCTGCGGTACTTTTCCGCCGCCACGCCACGCTGCTCGGGTTCAAGCTGCGCGACGGGCTCGCCGTGGAAGCCCGCGGGCGCATCTCGGTGTACGAGACGCGCGGGCAATTGCAGCTGATCGCCGAATCGCTCCGTCCGCGTGGCGAGGGCGCGCTGCAGGTCGCCTTCGAACAGCTCAAACGCAAGCTCCGGGCCGAAGGTCTCTTCGACCGCAATCGCCGACCGCTCCCCGCCTTTCCCCACTGCATCGGCATCGTCACCTCTGCCTCCGGCGCCGCGCTGCAGGACATCATCCGCGTGGTGCGACGCCGTCACGCCCGCCTGAACCTGCTCCTCTATCCCGCCGTGGTGCAGGGGCCACAGTGTCCGGCGAGCGTGGCGCGCGGCATTCGCTGGTTCAACCGCAACCCCGATCGCGTGGATCTCATCCTCATCGCCCGCGGCGGCGGATCGTTCGAGGATTTGGCCGGCTTCAATGACGAAATGCTGGCCCGGCAGATCGCCGCGTCAAAACTGCCGGTGGTTGCAGCCATCGGACACGAGATCGACCACACCATCGCAGACTTCGTCGCCGACCTGCGCGCGCCCACGCCTTCGGCCGCTGCTGAGCTGGTCACCGCCGCGCAGCATCGCATCGAAGAGCGCGTCCTGTCGCTGGAGCGGCGCGTTCATCGTGCTGGCGAGTTCCAGATGCTGCGCGCACGGCGCCGCCTGGAGCGACTCTCCGCCGCGCAGGTGCTCCACCGCGTGCGCGACTCCATCTCGCTCCGGCAACAGAAGGTCGACGAACTGCGCTTTCGCCTGGCCGCTGCCTTCACCGCACGCGAGCGCCGCCGCCTGCGGGTGCAGAGCCAGCGCCTGGCCGCGCTCGAAACCCGCCTGCGCCGCCACGACCCGACGCTGCGGCTTTCCCTCGCGGGCAATCGCCTGGACAATGTGGAGCTGCGCCTGAAGCGTCTCGCCGCGGAGCTTGTGCCCGCCCGCAACACCCGGCTGACGCATCTGCTCGCGCGGCTGCAGGCACTTTCGCCGCTCGCGGTGCTCAACCGCGGCTACGCCATCGTCTATCGCGAAGATGGCACCATCCTCCGCGACGCCGCACAGGCGGTTCCCGCGCAACAAATTCGCGCCCGGCTTGCCCACGGCAGCGTCCGCGCCACCATTTCCGAGACCCAACTGGAGACCCAGATCCGATGAAGAAGCTCTTCGGCACCGACGGCATTCGCGCCGTCGCCGGCCAGCCCCCGCTTGACGCCCCCACCATCCATGCCATCGGTCTCGCCCTTGCGCACCAGCTCGGCGGTGCAGCCGCCGCGCCCACCGTCCTGCTCGGCATGGACACACGCGAATCCTGCGAATGGATCGCCGCCACGCTGACCGCCGGACTGGCCGCCGGCGGAGCCAGGGTGGAGAGCGCCGGCGTCATCACCACGCCCGCGGTCGCGCACCTGACCCACGCGCACGGCTTCGCGGCGGGTGTCGTCATCTCCGCCTCGCACAATCCCTGGCAGGATAACGGCATCAAGCTCTTCGGCCCCGACGGCTTCAAGCTGCCCGACTCGACCGAGCTCGCCATCGAAGCAGAGATCTTTAAGCAGCTCGCAGACATCGACGGAGAACGGACAACGGACAACGTTCAACGCCCCGCCAGTCAACGAGGCCGACCGCGCCGAGTACGTCCGCTTCCTGCTCGCAGCCGTGCCGGGGCTCTCGCTCGATAACCAGCGCATCGTCGTCGACTGCGCGAACGGCGCGGCCTCGTGCCGTTGCGCCGCAGCTCTTCGCGGACTTCGGCGGCACCGTCACCGTCACCCACGCCAGCCCCGACGGACGCAACATCAACCTCGGCTGCGGCGCGCTGCATCCGGAAGTCGTGGCAGCTGAAGTGACCAGGCACAAGGCCTCGCTCGGCATCACCTTCGACGGCGACGCCGACCGCGTGCTCTTCGCCGATGAGACCGGCAAGGTGGTCAACGGCGACGCCGTGCTGCTGCTCGCCGGGCGCGACCTGCACGCGCGGGGCCTGCTGGCCAACGCCACCGTCGTCGCGACCACCATGTCGAACATGGGGCTCGAAGCTGCGCTCGGAGCGCTCCGGCATCAGCATGCTGCGCGCGCCGGTCGGCGACAAGTACGTGCTCGAGCAGATGCTCGCGACCGGCGCCACGCTGGGCGGCGAGCAGTCCGGCCACATCATCTTCTCCGGCCGGTCCACCACCGGCGACGGCCTGCTGACCGCGCTGCTGCGTGCTCGACATCATCCACCGCAGCGGCAAATCGCTCGCCGAGCTGACCGCCGACCTGAAGAACTTTCCGCAGGTGATCGTGAACGTCAAGGTGCGCGAGAAGAAGCCGCTCGAATCCATCCCCACGGTCGCCGCCGCCATCGCCGCCGCCGATGAGGAACTGCACGGCACCGGCCGCGTCGTCATCCGCTACTCCGGCACCGAAGCGCTCGCACGCGTCATGATCGAAGCCGAAGACCACGCCGCGCATGACCCACCACGCCGAAGCCATCGCTAACGCCATCCGCACGGAGATTGGGTATATAGCCCTAAATTGGGCCACATGGCTGGTCCACTCAATAAATATTTCCCATTCATGGGCGCAGACCGCTAACATTCGCGTTGCAGACGACTCCAAGTGCATACGTGGAAGAGGTGCCTCTTATGAAAGTCGCATTGTTGCCATGATGTTCGTTCCGTGCATGCCGTCAGTGGCTGCGGAGAGATGCGATCCGGGCCTTCTTCCCCGGGCATGCCGCACCTGCGAACTGTCCAAGGACAACTGGGTGCAGTCAGCGATGACCGGTTAGATCTTCGTTGGGCGCCATACCTCAAAACAGATGGGCTCGGGACTATCACGGAGATACAGCAGCATCCAGTCGGCACGCTGACCCTGATCGGACAGAGCTGAGCAGCCGAATTTGCAGCCGATCTTACGCCCGGCAAGACGACGTCGTTCGAATCCTGCAGAGGCGATGTTGTCTCTGCGCCAGTCGGCAACGGAATGTATCTGTCTCGCCCCTACGGCTGGTCGGCGTCCTGCTCATCGGCGCTGGCGGCGCCAGACTTTGGACCTACCGCGATACCGGCGAGCCTGTCGCTGGGTCCGACGATGCCGTTGCGGGAGAATTGGGTGCGGCGCATCTGCCAAGGATCGCCGTCGGCATGAATGGCAGCGGCGGGGTTCGCCTGCTCACCCCGGCGGGAAAGAAGTCTGGACCATGCCGGCAGGGAATGTTTGGCACGTCGAAATCATGCCGGGCAGCGCCGCGACCGGAAACGTCATCGTGCATAGCGATGCCGCGGGCAAGCTCACTTTGCGCGATGAGACCGGCAAGGTGATCGGGCAGCGCTCCGCAGACATTTACGTCAGTCAGTTTGCCCCCACGGCATGGGGCCAGGGTCCGGCGCGAGACAAGATTCTGGCAGCCACCCAGGACTTCGTCTATGTGCTTTCGATGGACGGCACAACCATAGCGAAGCTTCCCGCGCCGGACGTCGTCGAGAAAGCAGCGCCAAGCGTTCAAGGGGTTCCTGTCCGGTTCACGGGTGGCAGTCCTTACTACGCGCTGATTGTGCGTCATGAGCAGGGGGACCGGTGGACGCAGCTTCATGTTTATGACAGTGCGAACAAGATAATCTACGACGAAAGGCTGCCCGGCGACTGCGCCGCACTGGCTGCGCAAAAGAATCAAGACAAGACGGAAGACCTGTTGCTAGGGTGCGATACATCGGTGGTGAAATATTCCTCAGCGGGAGGAGCCAGCGTTTCCGGCACAGTCAGGGAGCTTTCCAAGCCGGATTGCCATTCTCCGCCGGAGCTCTCGCGCGCGACAGATCGAGCCGAAGACCATCGCCCTATGACATCCAGCCGGAAGCCATCGCTTACGCCAGGCGTACGGAATCAGGAATGTGAGCTAAAGCAGTTCACCCTTGCGATCTTCTGGAATCAGTGATGTGTGCCGGCGAAGTGTCGGAAGAAGAAGACACCGGTCGGTCTCGGTCCACACGGACCCAACCGCCAGGACGAGCTTCCTGAACTCTTCCGGAGGCTCTTCTTCTCGCGCCCTCTCGACAAATTGCGAGAAGTTTTCATTGAAAGAGTCCACAAGGGTAATGAGTTCTCTGGCCTGCGCTTCGTTTGTAAGAAGATTATCTGCCCGTTCGGTGGTCACAAGCGTCGAGTCGGTAAGTCGCCCTCACCGCCGGGCAGCAACTGAACCCGGACCACGTCGCCTTCGCGAAGGTATTCACCGGGCCATGTCAGATGAGTGTTGCTCAATTCCTGAGAAGTGTCGATCGCACCCATCCAGACGCGGTCTGGTTCGCCCTCCGTACGGCCCGTACTAAGGTTCACGTGCGCACTCAGGTACCCTTTGCCATCATCGCCGTACATTCGCGATATGACATTGACAAAACCAAGTCGATTTTTAGGACGTGCTTCTTCAGGACCAGATGCTGCAGCCGCTGCTGATCGATCCCGCTTTCATCTCCAAGTCTCCACCGCTGAAACCAAAATGAGCGCCGTCTACTTGCTCCAATCGGCGGGAAATAACCAATCCGTCTTTTACAACTCCACGAAGGTCGACGCCGACGTCGACTCGCCATACCCCTCGGGAGACATCGGCGCCGTGGGTGGCCGCGGCTGGTCGCTGCACGACACATCCATGCCGGAGCTCGCCAGATTCCTGAGCGACAACATTCTGCACAAGCAGGTCGTCGACTGCACAGACCTCAAGGGATCGTTTGATTTCCGTTCCAGTTATATCCTCACCGATGAAGACTTTAAAAACGATGTGAGCAGCACATTCCTGCCCGTCATCAAGGAGATGGGCCTCAAGCTGGAAACCTCCAGCGCGCCGGTTGAAAGCCTGGTAATCGATCGAGCAGATCCGCCCATCGCAAACTAAATTTGCAGGACGGCGATTTGCAAGAGCCATCTACCCCACCACGCGCCGGTAGAAGCCCTTCATCCCCAGCCAGCTCAGCAGCCCGAGGAAGAAGCAGAGCATGATCAGGATCACGGCCTCCGGCATGTGGGCGCTGGTGGTCACTGCGGCGCGCATGCCTTCGCTCATGTAGACGATCGGGTTCAGCAGCACGCCGTACTTCAGCATCGGGATAGGACCCAGCGCGGCCCACGGGTAGTACACGCAGCCCAGGAAAGTAATCGGCATGACCACCACGCCGAAGATCAGCCCGATCTGCTGTGGCTTGACGCTGGTGCCGATCGTCAGGCCCAGCGCCCCGGCGATCAGGCTGGCGAGCACCACCACCGCCACCAGGAACGGCCAGCTCGCGACGTGCGCCTGAACGGGCGTGGACGGAATGTAGTACGCCAGCGGAAAGACAATCGCCGCGGCAATCATGCTCTGCAGCGCGGAGAAGACGACCTTCTCCGCCGCGACCGCCCAGACCGGCAGAGGACACATCACCCGGTCGTCGATCTCGCGCGTTACCCCGAACTCCTGCGCCAGCGGAAGCGCTACCGCCGCAATCCCGGAGAACATGATCGCCACCGCCATCAACCCGGGCAGCAGCACGGTGGAAAACCCGCCACCGGCCATCTGTGCCGTGGGGTTCATGGCCGCGCCGTTCGACATGTGCGGCATGATGTACGTAAACACAAAAAGAAACAGCAGCGGATTCATCACCACGCGAATCGCGAACGGCATCAGTTCGCGGCGCAGCACGTGCAGGTCGCGCAGCAACAGTCCAGCAAAAGCGCGACTGTACAAGGCGCCATCGCCGGGTTTCTTGATGGCCGGTGCGGCCAGTGCGGTTGAAGCCATCTCTACTCCCTGAGATCCCGTCCGGTGAGCTGGATGAAGACCGTTTCCAGACTTGTTTCCGTAATGCTCATATCGCGCAGCCCGAAGGGCGAAGCTGCCGCCACCACCTCCGAGAGCATGCCATCGGCGCCGGCCGCGAGCACACGCACACCATCGCCTACTGCCTCCGCCGTTGCAACGCCGTCCAGTCTGCCGAGCGTCGCCGCCAGCGCCGCGCTTCGTCCGTGGTCGCGCAGATGCAGCTGATACATCTTCTTTGCGCCCACGCTGCTCTTCAGCGCCGCCGGCGTGTTTTCCACCAGGATGCGTGCCGTGGTCGATGATCGCGACGCGGTCGCAGAGCTCGTCGGCCTCTTCCATGTAGTGCGTCGTCAGCACCACGGTGATGCCTTCGGTGCGCAGGCCCTGCACCGCCTCCCACATGGCGATGCGGCTCTGCGGATCGAGCCCCGCGCTGGGCTCGTCGAGGAAGAGAACCTTGGGCCGGTGCGCGATCGCCCGCGCAATCTGCACGCGCTGCGCCAGCCCGCCCGAAAGCTGCGACGGATACGCTTCCACGCGTTCGGTCAGATGAAACTGCTCCAGCAGCTGCGCCGTACGCGCCTTCGCCTCCGCCGTCGAGAAGCCGAAGTAGAGGCAGTGGAAATAGATATTTTCAGACACCGTGCAGGAGCGATCCAGCGTGTTGTACTGCGGCACCACGCCAATGCAGCGCCGCGCCATGCGCCGGCATGGCCACACATCCACCCCGGCGATGCGTACTTCGCCGGCGGTTGGCATGGCGCGCGTGGTGCAGATCGAAATGGTGGTCGTCTTGCCGGCGCCGTTCGGCCCCAGCAGCCCGTAGATGGAGCCCTCTTCCACATTCAGATCGATGCCATCCACCGCCACTACGCGCTGCTTGCCTTCGTAGACCTTGCGCAGGCCTCGGACTTCTACAATCACGCCTGCCTCCCGGTTCCGCAATCCATTATAGGGATTTCGGACGCCATTCCCACCCGCGGGTAACAGCACCTTGGTTTCCCCTGACGGCAATCTTTGATTGCGATCATCACTGGACTGCCGCAGCCTTGAAACATAAGTCAAACAAAACTCTTCGAGGCCCTGTGATGAAGTCTTGCTTTCCTGCACTTGCAGCTCTTGTTCTGGGCGCGTCTCTTTCCGCGCATGCCGATACCCTTACCACTTACACCGTCTCCGGCACAGCCAGCGATGGCGGACAGCTTTCCGGCTCGGCCGTGCTCGACGAAACCAGCGGGCGCTTCGTCTCCTCCGACGTCAATCTGTCCAGCTACGGTTACAACCTCGTCTTCAGCGGTGCGCCATTTTACTCCGGCGCGGCGGGCAGTTCCTACTTCCTGAGCGCGTTTTTCGGCAGCATCTCCGGCAGCTACCTTTATTTCTACGTTCCCGGCGCGTCGCTGGTGGACTACGCCGGCACACCGCTTTCCGGCAGCGTCCAGCTTCCCACCAACAACACCAGCCTGCGCAGCGTCTCGCTGAGCCCCCAGGCAGCCGCTACCGCTTTGTCGCCGCAACCAGAACCCACGCCCGAGCCCTCCTCGCTTGTGCTGCTCGGCACCGGGATCCTCGGCATGGCTGGCCTCTTCGCGCTTGGCGCCGGCCATCGCGAGCAGCAGGGAGTGACCGTCGCGTGAACCTGCTCCGCCGCCCGAAAGCACCGGGGCGATCTTTTGACCGGGCCGACACAAACCCAAACGCGATACCATAACTTGTTTGCGTTAGATTTCCGGAACAAGGATTGGGATGAGCGAAAAGCGTTGGGTGTTGTTGATTGCCAGTGAGGTCGGCCGCACCGATTCCGTCTCCGACCGCGCCATGGAGCGGCTGGTCGACGCCATCGGCGACGAAGGGTATGAGGTCGTGCGCACCACCTCGCCCGAAGACGGCCTTTCGCTCGTCACCTCCGATCCCATCCTACTCGGCCATCCTGCTCGACTGGGACCTCGAGGGCAACTCGCAGTTCGAAGAGCGCGCCGCGCTCGACATCATCCGCGGCGTTCGCCATCGCAACAAGAAAGTCCCGATCTTCCTCATCGCCGACCGCACGCTGGTCTCCGAGCTGCCGCTGGAAGTGGTCAAGCAGGTGCACGAGTACATCCACCTCTTCGGCGACACGCCGGCCTTCATCGCCTCGCGCCTCGACACCGCCATCGAGCGCTATCACGAGCAGCTGCTGCCGCCCTACTTCCGCGAGCTGCTGAAGTACAACGACCAGTCCGCCTACTCCTGGGACGCGCCCGGACACATGGGCGGCGTCGCCTTCCTGAAGCATCCCGTCGGGCAGGAGTTCCACCGCTTCTTCGGCGAAAACCTGCTGCGCTCCGACCTCGGCATCTCGTCCGCGCCGCTGGGCTCGTGGCTCGACCACATCGGGCCTCCGGGCGACTCCGAGCGCAACGCCGCGCGCATCTTCGGCGCCGACTGGACCTTCTACGTGCTCGGCGGCTCCAGCACCTCGAACCAGATCGTCGGCCACGGCGTCATCGCGCAGGACGACATCGTGCTCGCCGACGCGAACTGCCACAAATCCATCTGCCACTCGCTGACCGTCACCGGCGCGCGGCCCGTCTACTTCAAGCCGACGCGCAACGGCTACGGCATGATCGGCCTGGTGCCGCTGAAGCGCTTCTCGCCCGAAATCGTGCAGGAGCTGATCGCGCGCAGCCCGTTCGCCGCCGGCGCGCGCTCGCAGCAGCCCACCTACGCCGTCGTCACCAACTCCACCTACGACGGCCTCTGCTACAACGTCGACCAGGTCGTCGAGCAGCTCGCGCAAGTCCGTCGCCCGCGTGCACTTCGACGAGGCCTGGTACGCCTACGCCAAGTTCCACCCCATCTACCGCGGACGCTACGCGATGGGCGTGCCCGACGATATGGAGAACCGCCCGCCATCTTCTCCGTGCAGTCCACGCACAAGATGCTGGCGGCGTTCTCCATGGGCTCGATGATCCACGTCAAGCTGAGCCGACCGCGCGCCGCTGGACTTCGACCAGTTCAACGAAGCCTTCATGATGCACGGCACCACGTCGCCGTTCTATCCGCTGATCGCCTCGCTCGACGTGGCCGCGGCCATGATGGACGAGCCCGCCGGCCCGACGCTGATGGACGAAACCCTGGCCGACGCCATCAGCTTCCGCCAGGCGATGAGCTCCATCGCGCACCGCCTGCGCGTCGAGAGTCCGAAAACGGCGAGGGCTGGTTCTTCGGCATCTACCAGCCGGAGCGCGTCACCGATCCCGCCACCGGCGAGACGCATCCTCTTCGAAGACGCCGAAGACGAGCTGCTCGCCACCGAGCCAAGCTGCTGGACGCTGAAGCACGGCGAAGACTGGCACGGCTACCAGGACGACGACTCGCCCGACGACTACTGCATGCTCGACCCGGCCAAGGTCACGATCCTGACCCCGGGCGTCAACGCGCAGGGCGTCATTCGGCGAGTGGGGCATCCCCGCCGCCGTCCTCACCGAGTTCCTCGACTCGCCGCCGCGTCGAGATCGCCCGCACCGGCGACTACACCGTGCTGGTGCTCTTCTCGGTCGGCACCTCGAAGGGCAAGTGGGGCTGGCTGCTTGAAAACCTCTTCGAGTTCAAGCGCCTCTACGACTCCGAAGCGCCGCTCGAAGAAGCGCTTGCCGGAACTGGTGCAGCAGCTTCCCGCCCGCTACCGCAACCTCTCGCTGAAAGAACTCTCGGACGAGATGCACAGCGCCATGATCGAGCTCAACCTCGCCGGCCTGGTCAACGCCGCCTGCGACGAGGACTTCGACCCTGTCCTCACGCCCGCGCAGACCTACCAGAAGCTCGTTCGCGGCGAGACCGAGCGCATCCGCTTCGCGCGAGATGGCCGGCCGCATCGCCGCCGTCATGCTGGTCCCCTACCCGCCGGGCATCCCCATGTCCATGCCCGGCGAGCGCCTGGGCGGCCCGGACTCGCCGGTCATCAAGCTCATCCTCGCCATGGAGCAGTTCGGCAAGCGCTTCCCCGGCTTCGAGCGCGAGGTCCACGGCATCGAGGTCGACGGCGACGGCAACTACTGGATGCGCGCCGTCATCGAGGAAGACAAGAGCAAGAAACGTCGCAAGTCGCGCCAGCGGCCGCCCGCCTCCGAGCCGCCCATTACCCAGTCTCGCCTCCCCAGCCGCCCCGTCCGCCACTCCACGGAGTAGCGTTTTTGCCCCAATGTCGTGGTCTGTCGTGATTTGCCGCTTGTGGATTGCCTTGGCAGAGCCTACGCTCGGCGGATGCAACCTCTTTTCGGGTTTCCCGAATTCCGTCTTCGTCGTTTTGTCGTGCTGAACGTTGCGCTCGCCGGCGTCACCGCCGGCCTGACTGGATGCGCTCTCACCTCCGTGGAGCCCAGGTCCGCCGCCTCGGCGGCCTTATCCGGCTCGGTCCATGGCGGACAGCAGCCGGTCTCCGGGGCCACAGTGCAGCTGATCGCGCCCGGCACCTCCGGCTACGGTTCAGCCGGAACCCTGTTGACCTCTGCGACCACCGACGTCAGCGGGAACTTCGCGTTTCCCGCGGGCCTGACCTGCCCACCGAACTCCGGACTCGTGTATCTCCTGGCCACAGGCGGAAACGCCGGCGCGGGTGCCAATCCGCTGATTGCGGAAGCTGCGGTCGTCGGGCCGTGCAGCAGCCTTTCGAGCGCGACCTTCACCAATATCTCCGAGGTGACCACCGTCGCGGCTGCCTATGCCCTGGCTCCTTTCGCGACCGTCTCGGCCACCGCCACGTCCATCGGTACTTCTGCGACCAATCTGCAGGGCCTGACAAATTCATTCGGCGCAGCCAGCAATCTCGCCAGCCTCGCCACCGGCTACGCGCGCAAAACCTCCGAGCTCACCGGCATTGTTCCACCTACCGCTGAACTGAACACCCTTGCCGATATCCTCTCCACCTGCGTCAACCAGGGCACCAGCCTGGGCGTAAGCGGAAGCTGTGCCGCGCTCTTTGCCGCCGCCACGCCTCCTGGAGGCGTACCGCCTGTGAACACCTTCCAGGCTGCGCTCGATATCGCCCAGAATCCCGGAAACAACCCCGGCACCCTCTATAAGTTAGTCACCGCGAATGCACCTTACCAGCCGACCCTCACCGCCGCCCCCACGGACTTCTCCGTAGCCCTCGGCTTCAATGGAGGCGCCATCACGGTTGGCGGCGGTGAGCTTGGCGTCGCCATCGACGCGGCCGGGCAATGCCTGGATCACCACCGGCTCTCCCGGCAGCACCGTTCACTCGCTCACCGAGATCTCGCCCGCTGGTATCTATATCTCCGGTTCAACCGTCGCCGCCTCCACCGGCTTTGGCTCGTCCGTGCTTGCCACCCCCGTCGGCCTGGCGATTGACCAGAACGGCTTCGTCTTTGTCGCCAACAACGGCACCGGCCAGAATGTGCAGAAGTTCAACTCCTCCGGAAACCTGGTCGCGACCTTCACAGCCGCTTCCATCAGCGGCCCGAACGGCATCAGCATCGACGCCGCAGGCGACATCTGGGTCACCGATTTCAGCAGCAGCATCAATCACTTGACCGAATTCCTGCCCTCCGGAATTGAGGCCAGCCACAGCCCGTTCAGCACCGGCTTCGGCGGAGTTGACGTCGCCGCCGGCCCCCTGGCCGTCTGGGAGACCGCCTATGTCAGCACCTACGTCAGCCGGGTCGACATCACCTCCAACGCAGTCACCGCCAGCACGGTCGGCGGCTCGCAGGGCGGTGTAGCGATCGACCATGGCAACAATGCCTGGCTCGCAGTTACCGGCAATGGCAACGTATTCCGCTACTCCAACTCCGGAGCCGGAACTAACCCCTTCGGCGGCTTCGTCATGCCCACCGGCTCAGCCCAGACCCTGACCGTAGACGGACTGGGAAACATCTTCGTCGGAGCCTATGTTGGCGGGTCCGTTCCCGGCATTCTGGCCGAGTTCAACAACAACGGCGTGCTGCTCTCGCCCACCGCCGGCTTTAGCGCATCGGGCATCATGCCCGTCGTGCCCGACGCCCCCGAGGGCATCACCGTCGACGGCTCGGGCAATGTCTGGGTCGCCGGTACCAACAACGCCTCGTCCGTGCCGAACTTCGTCACCGAAGTCATCGGTATTGCAGCTCCCGTCGTCACCCCGCGCTCCGTTGCTGTCACCAACAACACCCTGGGCGTCAGACCATGAGCCTGCCGGCCGGCTTCGCCTCATCCGAAAGCCGGTGACCTGAACATGGTGCAGTCGTCACTGACTCCAGAGCCGGACCTAAAGCATTATCTGTCCGGAATTTACATCGAAGCACCCAGGTGGGCAGTCACCCCTGTGCAAGCTAGGCGGCGAACAGAACTTCGGTGATCCGGCGCGCGACCTCCTCGGCCGTTTTGTAGCTCTGCGGCGGCTCCGAATTCGTCTCTTCGAGCGTCACAACGTCGTCGTCCGAGCATTTGAAGTTGAACAGGAGACACTTCTGTTCGGGCTCAGGTGCCGCGCCGAGCCCCGAGTCCTTCAGGTATTCGAGCTTGATCATCGGGTCCTGGTGGGTAATATGGGCGTCGAACCAGGGAAAGCGGCTGCGCGTCATCCGCACCTGCGTCGCGCCCGTATTCACCAGCGTGATCTCGGCCGAGGTAGGGTCGCCCTGCAGGATCTTCCTGATTTGATTGAAGTTTTCCTCCAGGCAGAGCTTGAGATCGCCGAAGAACACCTTGCCTTGATTGGCGATGACCTCGGCGAGATGTTGTGCATGCGCAAACTCCTCTGCCGCGTCGTGGTTCTTCTGCTTGATCTCCTGCGTGAGACTCTCGATCCAATCTTTCGCCATGAGTGCTTGGATGCAGGCAGGTCGGAAAGGCGGCTTCAACCTCCACGCAAGGGAACTTTCCCTGTCGAGGATGCGTAAAAGCCAGAATCATCCACCGCGTAGAATGATTTGCATCCCAGGTTCCTGTTTTTTTGTGCCATCAGGAGAATCGAATGTTCAGTCCCACTCCTCGCCCGCTACGGCACGCATGCGCCGCGCTTGCTCTGGCCGCGTGCTTCGTCAACGCTTCCCTGCTGACAGCGGCAGCCTCCGCCCAGGCTCCGGCTGCGTCGGCCGAGATCCACGTGAAAGGCGACATCGGCGGTGACTGGCAGGGCACGCTGGAGGCCGGCAAGTCCCTGCGCCTGATCGTGCGCATCTCCCACGCGGAAAAGGGTTGGGCAGCGAAGTTCTATTCCATCGATCAGACCCCGCAACCATTCCCGGTGAACACCCTTACGATTGACGGGCAGTCGGTCAGGATGACGATTGACATTATCGGCGGCTCCTACAGTGGGACCCTTAGCGCGGATGGAAACACCATCTCGGGGACGTGGACGCAGGGGCCGACCCCGCTGCCGCTGACGCTGGTGCGCGCGACGAAGGAAACCGCCTGGGAGATTCCCGCGGCGCCTGCCCCGCCGAAGATGATGGCGCCCGATGCCAACCCGTCCTTCGACGTAGCGACCATCAAGCCCAACAATTCGGGCGCGGCCAACATGCAAGGCCTGACGGTGAACGGGCGTAACTTCGCCACGCGCAACTCGTCGCTGGGCGACCTCGTCGCCTTTGCCTTCCAGGTGCAGGCCAGGCAAATCGTGAACGGGCCGGACTGGATGGACAAGGATCGGTACGACATCGCGGCCGTGCCCGATGCCGAGGGCGCTCCCAGCGTCGTGCAGCTTCGCAGCATGATTCAAAAACTGCTCGCGGATCGCTTCAAGCTGACCTTCCACAAGGAAAAGCGCGAGATGCCCGCCTTTGTGCTCACCGTTGCCAAGACCGGATCGAAGCTGACGCCAACCCAGGCAACCGGTCCGCTTCCAGGACTCGGTCTGCGTCCGCAGCCCGGCGGCGTCATCATGCCGGTGCAGAATGCCACCATGGGCGACTTCAGCGGGTTCCTGCAAAGCCTTGTTCTTGACCGGCCGGTGGTGAATGAGACCAAACTCGACGGACGCTACGACTTCGCGGTGAAGTTCATGCCGGACGATTCGCAGTTCAACGGGCACCCGCCGCCGGTGCCCGCAAAGACCGACAGTGTCGAGTCGTACCCGTCGCTCTTCGACGCATTCCAGCAGCAGCTTGGGCTGAAGCTCGAAGCCCAGAAAGCGCCCGTGGAGGTCATCGTGATCGACCACGCCGAGAAGCCGTCGGCGAACTAGGGAACATTGGAGCCACCGCGGGTGTCCAACGATGGATGGGTATTCGTTTGCTGAAGACACATTCCCGCCGGAGCGCCCTCTCCATGGCATTTCCCGGCCTGCTCGTGCTGCTAACGTTGCAGACAGGCTCCCGCGGACAATCATCGGCTCCGACAACCCTGGCGTTTGATGTCGTGTCGGTGCGGCAGAACACCTCCGCCGGAGACCCTGACACCAACGTTCCGCTCACGCGCGGGGACTTCTACCCGCCCAACGGCGGCGTCCTGAAGGTACGCGCCATGCCGCTGATCAACCTGCTGAACTTCGCTTACAAACTTACGGAGTTCCAGAAGCAGGAGTTGCTGGCGCATGCGCCCGGCTGGATCGCAACCGACCGTTTCAACGTCGAGGCGCGCAGCGAGCGGCAGCCCAGCAAGGACGAGATGCGCCAGATGGTGCAGAGGCTGCTGTCCGACCGCTTCGCGCTTAGCGTTCACGAGGAGACACGCGAGGTGCCGGTGCTGGTCATGATGCTGGTGAAGCCTGGCGTGACCGGACCACAACTGACGCCGCATGCCACGGGGGATCCTGCCTGCACGAAGCCCGACAGCCACTGCGGAGCTTTCGGCGCGGTGCCTGCGAGCGTGAAGGGGCGTCGCCGCATCGTTGGGCAGGACGTCCGGCTGCAGATGTTTGCCGACGAGATGGCGGGGCTGGGACATCTCGGCCGTCCCGTGCTCGACCGCACCGGGCTTCGGGGCACCTTCGATTTTCAGCTGGAGTTTTTGCCCGAACGCGCGCCGGGCGCCGCGGCTTCCGACGACGCCGCCGGAGCGACCTTTCTGGAAGCCCTGCGCGAGCAGCTTGGGGTCAAACTCGAGCCCGCAAGAGCCCCGCAGACATTTACGCTGGTAGACCATGTGGAACATCCGTCTGCGAACTAGGTTGGTCCAGGGGCTGGCTGTGGGTGTGCTGAGCATCGCCGCGCTCTGCAGCCCCGCGCAAACGACCGTAAGTACGCGGCTCGCGTGGGATGTGACCTCGATCCGGCAAAACACCAGCGGCCCGCGCGAGCAGGGCGGGGATCCGCAGTCGACCAACATCCCCATGGGACCGGACGACTCGTACCGCAATACCGGCGGCATCTTCATCGCGAAGAACACCACGCTACGCGAGTTGATCGCCTTTGCCTACAAGGTCACGACCGCCCAACGCGAAGTCTTCCGCGCTTCCCTGCCGGAGTGGGCGATGACGGACGCCTTCGACGTGCAGGCGCGCACAGACAATGAGCACGTGACGAAGGACGAAATGCGCCAGATGATGCAGGCGCTGCTGGCCGACCGCTTCAAACTGTCGGTCCACCACGAGAACCGCGACCTAGCCGTGTACGCGGCGGTGCTGGTGAAGCCGAACACGCTGGGACCGCACATGCGCCTCCATCCAGCGGACGAGCCCTGCTCCAACATTGCTCCGCCGCCCGGTGGAGTGCGCGTGCGGGAGATTCCCTCCGGCAAGGCTGGCGCGCCACCTCCGCCGCCGCCGGGCACGGTCCTGGGAGGCTACCCGCTGACATGCGGCGGGTTCGCCAACATGCCGCCCGAGGTTCCCGGCCATCGCCGCGAAGGCGCGCGCAACATGCCCATTCCAACCATGGTGACCGCGTTTACGGGGCTGGGCAATCTGGGGCGCCCGGTGGTCGACAGGACCGGTCTGACCGGCAACTTTGACTGGGTGATCGAGTTCCGGCAGAACGTACCCGGCGCCGAGATCGATCCCGACGTTCCCGGCCCGGTCTTTGTGGACGCGCTGAAGAACCAGCTTGGCCTGCGCCTTGAGGCGGAGAAGGCGTCGATCCCTTTCACCCTGGTCGACCACGTGGAGCATCCGTCGGCAAACTGAGTCTCGATAAGCGCCGGAACGGGAGCGCAGAACTAAAATTTTCGTAGCACCGAGAACAAAATTTCCACGGCTGCGTCTATCAGGTGATCCCCAGGGAACTTGAGGCTGTCGCTCCGCGTAGTCATACTTACCGAATCGGGAGTGTCTGCATGATGAAGTTCGAATCCGCGGGATGCCTGCTGATCCTTGCGCTGTGCCTGGGTGCGGCCTCGCCTGTGCTTGCACAGGAAAAGGCGGTTCCGCCGGTTGCGACGTTCGACGTCGTCTCGATCAAGCCGAACAAGAGCGGCGATGGCAGCATCAGCATCAACCAGGGTTCGGACCGCTACGCCGGCAAGAACGTTACGCTGAAGATCATGCTGCGCTTTGCTTACAACCTGACGACCGAGGACCAGATCTCCGGTCTGCCGGGCTGGGCCGAAGGCGCGCACTACGATGTGGAGGCCAAGATCGACGCCGACGCGGTGGCGGCGCTGAAGGCTTTGCCGAAAGAGGAGAGCGGGAAGCAGCGCCGTCTGCTGATGCAGGCCATGCTGGCGGATCGCTTCCATCTTCAGCTCCATCATGAGACTAAAGACCTGCCGATCTATACGCTGGTACAGGCCAAGGGTGGGACGAAGCTGACGCCCAGCCAGGCCGCTCCGTATGATCCATCGGCGCCCAGGCCCGCCCCTGGCGGCAAGATGGGCGCAGGTTCCATGATGGTGAGCAATACCGAACTTACGGCTGTGGGCGTACCGCTCACGAACCTCGCCGACTTCCTCGCGCAGGTGGTACACCGCCAGGTGAAGGACCAGAGCGGACTTACTGGCGTCTACGACATGAAGCTGACGTGGGCGCGCGACGAGATGGGCGCAGGCTCTCACGACGGCGCGGACAACGCCGCAGCCAGTTCCGCTCCGTCGCTCTTCACCGCATTGCAGGAACAGCTTGGGCTGCGTCTCGAATCCACCCGCGGACCTGTGGACACCATCGTCATCGACCACGTCGAGCAGCCCACGGAGAACTGACGCATGACTTCACCGATCTTCCGCCGCGCCGCAGTTGCGCTCGCGCTCGCCGCCTGTTCCGCCCCGGCCTGGGCCTCCGAATCCCGAGGCATCGTGAGCTTCGCCGGGGTGCCGGTCCCGGGCGCGACGGTGACCGTGACGCAGGGCGGCAAGAAGTTTGTCACGGTCACAGATACACAGGGGTTCTACATCTTCCCCGACTCGTTGCGGATGGCGCCGCCACGCTCGAGGTCGAGATGACCGGCTTTGCGGCGATGAAGCAGGAGGTGACGATTGCGCCGACGCGGCGCTCGGCAAGTGGGAGTTGAAGCTGCTTTCGCTGGAGCAGATGCGCGCCGACGCTGAAACCGGTGCTGAGCGCGCCGTTTACCGTGACGCAGGCACGCAGCGAACCGAAGAAGACCAGTGAAGCGCCAAAGAAAGCGCGGATGCGAACGGCTGCGTCGCGCAGCCTGCCCCGCCGCCGGAGGAGCTTCCAGCCAAGTGCGGCGGATGGACTGCTGGTGAATGGCAGCGTGAACAATGCGGCGACGTCGCAGTTCTCGCTGGCGCAGCGGTTTGGCAATACGGCGAGTGGCAAGTCGCTCTATAACTTCTCGTCTCAATGTGCGGGTCGATAACTCGGCGCTCGATGCGAAGTCGTATTCGCTGACGGGGGTCGACACCTCCAAGCCGCAGACCAGCCAGCTTACGGGCGGCTTCGCAGTGCAGGGTCCGCTCAAGATTCCTCATCTGCTGCGTAATGGGCCGAATATCTTCATCGACTATCAGCGGACGCGAAACAGCGTCGCCGTCACGACACCTGGACTGGTGCCGGACGCGGCGGAGCGCAGCGGGAATTTCTCGCAACGAAGTGAATGCGCACGGGGCAGCCGATCATGGTCTACAACCCCGCTACGGGACAGCCGTATCCTGCGAACTAAGGTGCCTGTCAGCCCGCAGGCGCAGGCGTTGCTGAATCTCTATCCGCTGCCGAACTTTCCGGCAACGCGCAGTACAACTACCAGGTTCCGCTGGTCACCGATACGCACCGGACGCGGTGAACTCGAACGTCGAGCAAGACGATCGGACGCAAGAATCAGCTCTACGGGTACGCTTTGCAGCGAGCAGCACGCGCGTCAGCTACGACAACCTGCTGGGCTTCGTCGACGCGACGCACATGCTGGGTATCAACAGCACGGTCAACTGGGCGCATACCTTCAACGCGCACTTGCGCATGAATCTGGGGTACCAGTTCAGCCGGCAGTCGAACCGGGTGACGCCGTACTGGGAGAATCGCACCAACGTCTCCGGGCAGGCCGGCATCAGCGGCAACGATCAGGACTCCGACCTACTGGGGACCGCCGCGCTGAGCTTTCTCCAGCGGCCTGACACCGCTGACCGATGCGCAGAGCAGCTTCAATCGCAACGAGACCAACGGCGTGTCGTACACGTGCGCTGGAACCGCTTCGCCGCATAACGTCACTGGTGGCGTGGACTTTCGGCGGCAGGAGTTCAACTACCTCTCGCAGGCAACCCGCGCGGGACCTTCGGCTTCACCGGCGCGGCTCAGCGGCGGTCGGAGCGGTCGGATGTTGCGGACTTCCTGCTCGGCATGCCGGACACCAGCACGCATCGCGTTCGGCAACGCGGACAAGTATCTGCGGCAATCGGTCTATGACGCCTATCTGACCGACGACTGGCGGGTGAAGTCCGCAGCTTACCCTCAACGTGGGCGCTCGCTGGGAGTATGGCGCGCCGGTGACCGAGATCAAGAATCGGCTGGTCAATCTCGACGTTGCCTCGGGCTTTTCGGCGGCTTCGCTCCGGTTGCCTGGCGAGTGCACCAAGGGCCCGCTCACCGGCACGGACTATCCGGACTCGCTTGTGCATGCCGGACCGGACCGGCGTGGAGCCGCGCATCGGCTGTCTCGTGGCGGCCGATCCCGGGCTCGTCGATGGTGGTGAGCGCGGGGTACGGCATCAAGTACGACACGTCGGTCTACCAGGGGATCGCGCTGAAGATGGCGCAGCAGGCGCCGCTCTCGAAGAGCCACACGGTGCAGAACTAGTGCGGCGTGCCCGCTGACGCTGGCGAATGGCTTCAACTGCTCAGCGCCTCACGCCGGATACCTTTGGGGTCGATCCGAACTTCCGCGTCGGCTACGTGCAGACGTGGAATCTGAAAGTGCAGCGCGATCTGCCGGGCTCGCTGCAGATGGTGGCCACCTACCTCGGCAACAAGGGGACGCGCGGGGTGCAG
This sequence comes from uncultured Gammaproteobacteria bacterium, assembly GCA_963744015.1. Classification (GTDB taxonomy): domain Bacteria; phylum Acidobacteriota; class Terriglobia; order Terriglobales; family Acidobacteriaceae; genus Edaphobacter. Next base: position 1,466,519 of record CAVUSA010000003.1, on the reverse strand, counting down.
GAGTTCCTGCCGAATACCTAGCCGGCTGGGGCTGTGAACCCGTGCCCACTCTGCCCCATCGGCTTTGAGTACCTCACTTCGAATGGCAACTCGACGCGCGAGTCGGGACAGTTGCAGCTTCGGCGCAGGCTGACGCAGCGGCTTTACCGCCTCCTGCTGTACACCTACTCGAAGTCGATCGACGACGACTCCTCGCTTGGCGGACAGGGCGCGGCCACGCCAGGGCAACGCGATCGATCGCGCAGGACTGGCGTCAACCTGATGCGGCGAGCGTGGGCTTTCCACCTTCGACCAGCGGCACCTGCTGAACTTCATCGTGCAGTACACCACCGGCATGGGCAAGGCGGCGGCACGCTGCTGAGCGGCTGGCGCGGACGCGTCTACAAGGAGTGGACCTTGCAGACGCAGATCAATGTCGGCAGCGGCCTGCCGGAGACGCCGCTCGATACGGCGGTGGTTGTCGCTGGCTACTCGGCATTTGTGCGGCCGAATGTTACCGGGGCGTCGCTCTACAGCCGCGCCGCCTGGACTGTTCCTGAATCCGGCGGCTTACAGCGCTCCGCCGGCGGCCAGTGGGGCAATGCGCGGCGCGACTCGATCATCGGGCCGAACCAGTTCACGCTGAATGCTTCGATGGTGCGGACCTTCCGGCTGCCCGACAAGCTGAACCTCGACCTGCAGATTGCCAGCGCGAATGCGTTCAACCACGTCACCTACACGAGCTGGTATACAACATCAACAGCACGCAGTTCGGCTTGCCCGCAGCCGCGAAGCCATGCGCACTGTGCAGACATCGCTGCGGCTGAGGTTCTGACGTATGACGACCTACCTGAAAACATCGTCATTCTGGCGCAGCCAGAGTCTCTGTATTGGCGCTGCGCCGCTGCTTTGGCCATCACCAGCGTTTCACGCGCGCAGGTGGTCGGCCAGAACAAGAAGCCCGGCGGCGACACCACCTACACGATGTCGGTCAGCACCAAGCTCGTCATCGAAGCGGTCAACGTCAAGGACAAGCAGGGCAACTCGATCAACGGGCTGACCGCGAAGGACTTCACCGTCACCGAAGACGGCGTCGCGCAGAAGATCAGCTTCTGCCGAGTACCAGGAGCTGCCCACCAGCGCCCGAGCCCGCGCCTGCCAAGCCGGCGCCGGAGAACATCACAGTCTACAACCGGCTGGCCGTCACGCAGATCGCAGCCGGAGAAGCCGGGCGACGTCCAGTACAAGGACAAGCGGCTGATCGCGATCTACTTCGACATGACCGCCATGCCGCCCGGCGACAAGCTGCGCGCGCTGCAGGCGGCGGAGAAGTTCATCCGCACGCAGATGACCTCCGCCGACCTGGTCTCGCATCATGCGCTACGGCGGCGGCTCGGTGGATGTGCTGCAGGACTTTACCGCCGACCACAACCGGCTGCTCAGCATCCTCGAGACGCTGATCGTCGGCGAAAACCAGCAGACGCGAAGACACGACCAACGACGCCGGCAGCGCCGATACCGGCGCAGCCTTCGGCCAGGACGACGGCGAGTTCAACCTCTTCAACACCGACCGCCAGCTCTCCGCGCTGCAGACCGCGGCCAAGATGCTGGGCCAGCTGAGCGAGAAGAAGGTCGCTGATCTACTTCGCCAGCGGCCTGACGCTGCATGGCGTCGACAACCAGGCGCAGCTGCACGCCACCATCGATGACGCCATCCGCGTCGGGCGTTTCGTTCTGGCCGATCGATGCGCGCGGCCTGGTGGCGCAGGCTCCGCTGGGCGATGCCACGCAGGGCTCGCCCGGCAATGCCGGCATGTACACCGGCGCGGCCGCGCTGGCCATCACCACGCGCTTGCAGCAGTCGCAGGACACGCTCTTCGCGCTGGCCGGCGATACCGGCGGCAAGGCGCTGCTCGACTACAACGACCTCACGCGCGGCATCGTGCAGGCGCAGCAGAGCATCACCGAGCTACTACATCCTCGGCTACTACACGACCAACCCCGCGCTCGACGGGCGCTTCCGCAAGATCAAGATCACGGTCAATCCGGAGCTCGCGACGCGAACCTCGACTACCGCCAGGGATACTACGCCGGCAAGGAGTTCGGCAAGTTCACCGCCGCCGACAAGGAGCGCCAGCTTGAAGACGCGCTGATGCTGGGCGACCCCGTCACCGAGCTCACCATCGCGATGGAGATCAACTACTTCCAGCTCAACCGCGCGGAGTACTTCGTGCCCGATCGTGGTGAAGATTCCGGGCCGCGAGCTGGCGCTGGCCAAGAAGGGCGGCGCGGAGCACACGCTGATCGACTTCGTCTGCGAGATCAAGGACGACTATCGGCGGCAACACCGTCAGAACATCCGCGACAACGTCAACATCAAGCTGACGCGACGCGACCGCCGCCGAGCTCGCCAAGCGCCCCATCGAATACGACACCGGCTTCACGCTGCTGCCCGGCAAGTACACGATCAAGTTCCTCGCGCGCGACGACGAAACGGGCCGCATCGGCACCTTCCAGACCATCTTCATCATCCCCAACCTGAACAAGGAAGCGAAGCGCGTGCCGATCAGCTCCGTCGTGCTGAGCAGCCAGCGCGTCGACCTGAAAGACGCGCATCTACAACGCCACCAAGGAGCAAGGAACAGGCCAAGGAGAACGCGGCCAACCCGCTGGTGCTGAACGGCCAGAAGCTGATCCCCAGCGTGACGCGCGTCTTCAGCAAGAGCCGCGACCTGTACGTCTACCTGCAGGCCTACGAGCAGGGCGCGCCACGCTATCGAGCCGCTGATCGCCTTTGTCAGCTTCTACCAGGGGCAGACCAAGGTGTTCGAAACGCAACCGATGGAGGTCGCCAGTGGTATGCCGAACCCCCTCAAGACCATGCCACTGCGCTTCAGTATCGGACTCGCGTCCGCTGCCACCCGGCGAGTACGACTGCCAGGTGACTGTCCTGGACCCGACAAGCCAAAAGAGCTCATTCTGGCAGGCGCCCATCACGCTCGTGCCTTAGTCGATTTCCATCAGAGTAGTGATCGTGCCTTCAGGACCAAAGGCCCGTTCTATAACAGCCTGGGCCGAAGCCCCAGGTTCCCACACCAACGCGCCTCGGAGCGCTGAAGGCGCGACCTATAGAAGCACCACCACACCTGGAAGAAAAACAAATCCAGTTCAAAGAAGTATGCAGAGTTCGCAAAGAAAAAGCCCGCAAGATTCGCGAAGTGGATCGGCGGACCTTGCGGGTTTTCTTGTGTGGAGTTCAGGTGCGTCTTCGCTGCAGAGGTAGGGGTTACATCTGCGGGCCGGCAGCAGCAGCCGGGTTGAGTTTCTGCGCGGCGATCATCCCTGCCGGTCCTGCAACTCCCTTGCTGTCTTTGTCCTTGTCCTTCAGTTGCGCGTAGATCTTGTGCGCCTGATCGGTCTTGCCTTCGGCCGTGTACAGATCCGCAAGCTGCAACTGCGCCATACCGGCGGACACCGTATCCGAAGGGTGATTGGTCAACTGCGTGTACATGTCGATAGCCTGGGCATCGCGGCCAGTCTGGTGATAGAGGTCCGCAAGGGCTTCCTTGGCCAGCGCCGAAAGATCCTTGTCCCAGCTTCCCGCCACCTTCTTCAGGCTGTCCTCGGCCTGCTGCGTCTGGCCTTCTTCCAGATACGTGATTCCGGCGAAGTAAAGCGCATTCTTGCCGGCCTTGGTCATGCCATACTTGTCTGCCACGCCGACGAACTTGCCGTTTGCGGCCTGCGCGCGCTCCTTGGCGGAGTTGTACATGGTCACGCCTGGTTCGGGCGGCTGGTTGCCTGTGGTCAGTGGAGCCTGATAGGTCTGCATCGCCTGCCCGAACGCGGCAGCGGCGGCATCCTCGCGATGGTTCATCACGATCACGAGTGCAACCGCCAGCACGATGACGCCAAGCACGATGCCGGCAGTCGTCAGTACGGACTTGCGATTTTCACCGGCCCATTCCAGGCCGTGCTGCGTGGTGGTGACGAACTGGTCGGGCTGCTTGAGCTTGGCTTTGGTCTGCTGATCCACGGTGTAGGAGTTCCTTCACGACTGAATAGATGTTTGCGCGGGCACTGCCACGGCGCAAGTTCCAGTGTATCAGGGTGGGCCGGCGACCCCCGGGTCCGAGGTCGGCCAATTTGGTAGTCTCTCCCTGTGACCGCTCGCCCGCGAACGCAACCGCCTGGCATTTACGTTGAGATCCTGATTCACGACGAACTGGACGCCGTCTGGCGGCTGACGCAGGAGCCTGCACTCCATCAACGATGGGACCTTCGCTTCACACGCATCACATACCTTCCGCGTCCCGACCCCGCGGAGCCGCAGAAGTTTCTGTACGAGACGCGTATCGGCTTCGGGCTCGCGATTCGCGGCACTGGCGAGAGCGTCGCCACCCGCGCCGGGCAGGGCGGAGACACTTCTTCTTCGCTGAAGTTCTGGTCGGCGGATCCGAAATCGCTCATCCGCGAGGGCTCCGGTTACTGGCGGTATGTGCCTACGCCCGAGGGTCTGCGTTTCTTCACCTGGTACACGTACAGTACGCGTTTCGGCACCGCAGGACGCCTCGCGGACCTTGTGTTTCGGCCGCTGATGGGTTGGGCGACCGCCTGGAGCTTCGACCGCATGCGCCTCTGGACCGAGACCGGGCAGACCCCGGAGACCTCGCTCGCGATGGCCGCGATGCACGCGCTGGCGAGAATCTCCATGGCCTTCATCTGGATCTGGCACGGACTTATCCCCAAGCTGCTCTTCCACAATTTCGACGAGCGGCTCATGCTCGCTCAGGCCGGCCTGCCGTCCGCAGCGCTCCCATGGATCGGCGCCGGCGAGGTTTTCTTTGGCCTTTTGCTTCTCGCCCTGTGGCGTGCGCGTTGGCTGTTCCCCGCCAACGCCGCGCTCATGCTGTTTGCGCTCCTTGCCGTTGCTGTCCGTTCTCCCTCCTATCTGACGGCGGCGTTCAATCCCGTCACACTGAATCTCGCTGTCGTAGCGCTTGCGGCCGTTGGCTGGATCTCTTCGCGCGCGCTGCCAACCGCCAGCCGTTGCCTGCGTCGGCCCCCGGAGACTAACTCTTGATCAGCATCTATCAGCAAGTCCTGGGCAGTGACTTTGCCCGGCTGCATCCGCAGATCCAGCGCCGTTTCTCGCTTACCTCGGAGGCGGGACTCGCCTCGGTAGGAACCGGCGTCATGGATCAGCTTTGGCATGGCGCCGCGTACACGCTGCCGTTCCTTTATCTCGGGACATGGCGCAGCATCATGTTTCCCGAGCAGGGGCGCAACGTGCCCTTCACGATCGAGAATTACGCCTACCGCGACCCGCTCGGACGAGAGACTGTGACCTGGGTGCGCACCTTCGAAACCAGGAGACGACGACGCTTCGACGCCTACATGATCCTCAGCCAGGAACGCGGCTGCATCGTCGATTACCTGGGCACGCACCAGCACCTCGCGGTCGATATCGACATGCGCGTGGATAGCAACGGCGGCCTGCGCCTCCGGTCCGGCGCGCAGAGGTTCTACGAGGGACCCGTCGCGTTCCGCTTTCCTTTGCTCTTCTCCGGCATCGCCGACGTCTGCGAATGGTACGACGACCAGGCACAATGCTTCCGCATAGAAGTCAGCGCCAGCAACCGGACGTTCGGAAGGTTGTTCGGCTACCGTGGCCACTTCCAGGTCGAATGGAAGACCGTAAGCCCCGGCTTCGTTCCGGCTTCAGTTCTTCCCCGGCGGGTTGAACGACGTACCTGATCACCACAGGTGCACGCGGTCGGCCGGAGCGAGGTAAAGCTTCTCTCCCGGTTTTACGTCGAACGCGCCATACCAGCCATCGATATTCCGGACCGTATCGGCGCGGAACTCGCCGGGCGAGTGTGGATCGGTCAGCACCTGCTGCCGCAACGCATTCTCGCGGCTCTTGCCTTCGTAGTTCTGCGCAAAGGCAATGAAAAACTGCTGATCTCCGCTGTACCCATCCACGGCCGGTGCCTGGCCTCCGTGGAGCGAAGCGTGAAAGCCATCGAAAGCCGCGGTCAGGCCGGCTACGTCGGCGATGTTCTCTCCCAGGGTCTGCTTGCCGTTCAGCGCGAGATCCGGGAATGGCTTGTACTTGTCGTACTGCGCTGCCAGCGCCGCGGTCACTCCGTTGAAGTGCTTCAGATCTTCCGGCGTCCACCAGTTGCGCACGCGCCCTTTGGAATCGAAGGCCGCGCCTTCGCTATCGAACGTGTGCGATATCTCGTGGCCGATGATCGTGCCGATCGCCCCATAGTTAGCCGCTGCCGGAGCCTGCGCATCGAAGAACGGAGGCTGCAGAATGGCCGCCGGAAAGTTTAGCCCGTTATTCAGCGGCAGATTGACCGCGTTCACGGTCTGCGGCTCCATGCACCATTCCTTGCGATCGACAGGCTTGCCGATCCGCGCCAACTGGTAGCGGTACTCGAACAGATCTGCGCGTTGCACATTGCCTTGCGCATCATTGGGCCTGATCTCGAGTCCGGCGTAGCTGCGCCACTGGTCCGGATAGCCGATGCCGACATTCAGCGTGCCCAGCTTTGCCAGCGCCTCCTGCTTGGTTGCGGGCGCCATCCAGGTGACATGCTCCAGGCGCGTGCGGAATGCCACCATCAGGTTGGCCACGAGCGCCTGTGCCTGCGCCTTTGCTTCCGGAGGGAAGTATTGCTGCGCGTACATCTGTCCCACGGCATCACCCAGCATGCCGCTCACCTGCGCCACCACGCGCTCGTTGCGCGGACGCTGCGCGGTCACGCCGGTCAACGTCTTGCCGAAGAAGTTGAAGCTCTCTGTTGCAAACGGCTTTGGCAGCACACCCGCATACTTTTCGAGCAGATGGTACGCCAGGAAATCCTTCCAGACCTCAATCGGCACATACGCCACCAGCAGCGATTCTGCGCCCACTGCTGTCGGCTGCCATACGATGAAGCTCGCCTGTTTCTCCAGTCCTGCCGCCTTGAAGTAGTTCGGCCAGTCCATGCCCGGAGCTTTCAGCTCGAACTCTTCCATCTTCCACGTGTTGTTCGCGTGCTCGATGTTCTCACTCTCGGCGAGCGAGATCTGCCGCTCCGCGATCGAATGTTCGAGCCCCAGGACCGCAGCCGCGCGCGAGTCCGCCTTATCGAATCCGGCCAGGGTCAGCATTGCTGCGATATGCGCCTGGTAGGCCGCCCGCAACGCCTTCATGCGGTCGCTGTTCACCAGGTAATAGTCGCGGTTCGGCAGCTCGAGCCCGCCCTGCATCAGGTACGGCGCATAGTGGTCCGGATCGTTGAACCCCGGCGCGACCCAAAGCCCCAGGATATTCGCGGTGTGGAAGTTCGTATTGTTCAAGGCATCCACATCGGCACGCAACGTGGCGCCGAGCGCAGTGGATAGATCCGCCTGCGTCTGAATCTTGTCGATGGATGCAAGCTGTGCCTTGATCGGCGTCAAACCGCGCGCGTCGATCGCCCCTTCATCCATGAACGATGCATACAGATCCGCGATCTTGCGCTTGTTGGTCCCTGGAGCCGCATGCGACTTCGCCGCATCCTCGATGATCGAGGCCACCTGCTTGTTGGTGCGGTCACCAAGCAGCGCAAACACGTTCAGCCCGGCACGATCCGCCGGGATCTCCGTGCGCGTGATCCACGCGCCGTTGGCGAAGCGATAGAAGTCATCGCCCGGCTTCACCGCCTTGTCCATCGCGGTCACATCAATCCCGTGCGCGACCGTCCCCTGCGCAAGGGTTGGCGCGCAGGAGGCTGCGCTGAGAAGGGCAATCAGGAAGGCTTTGCAGATCATAGTTTCTCCGTGCTCTTCAGCTCGACGATACAGGCGAAAGTGAGCTTAGCACGCTTGCGACGACTCATGCCCTCCACCCGCATCGCTTTCATTTGATGTCGCGCCAGTTATCGCCCAACCCCACATCCGCTACGATCGGCACGCTGAACTCCGCTACGTGCTCCATCTCGTGCTTCACCAGACGCCTGCATCTCCTCGGCCTCTTCCGGCACAACGTCGAACAGCAGTTCGTCATGCACCTGCAGCGTCATGCGAGACTTCAGGCTCGCGCGCCGCGATCTCGCGATCCAGCGCGATCATCGCCAGCTTGATCAGGTCAGCGGCGGTGCCCTGCAGCGGCGTGTTGACCGCCGTGCGCTCGGCGAATCCGCGCATGTTGGGGTTGCGCGATTGGATGTCCGGAATGGGCCGGATGCGCCCGAAGTGCGTGCGCACGGCCTGCTCGCGGCGCACCGGCTCCGAGCGTCTCCTCGATGAAGTGCCTGCACCCCCGCGTAGCGCTCGAAGTAGGTCTCGATGTAGGTCTTCGCCACCTTCTGGTCGATGTTCAACTGCGCCGCCAGCCCGAATGGGCTGATGCCGTACACGATGCCGAAGTTCACCGCCTTCGCCCGCGCACGCGTCTCCTTGTCGAGCGTGGTCGACTGGAATGCCGAAGACCTCGGACGCCGTCAACGTATGGATATCCTTGCCCGTGCGATACGCATTCGAGCAGCAGCGGATCCTGCGAGAAGTGCGCCATCAGCCGCAGCTCAATCTGCGAGTAGTCCGCCGACATCAGCAGATTGCCCGGAGCCGCAATAAACGCCGCGCGAATCTCGCGCCCGATCGCCGTGCGCATCGGAATGTTCTGCAGGTTGGGGTTCGTGGACGACAAGCGCCCAGTCGCCGTGCCCACCTGGTTGAACGTCGTATGGATGCGTCCCTGCGCATCGGCCAGCGCAGGAAGCTGATCGAGATACGTCGACTTCAGTTTCTGCAACTGGCGATGCTCGATCACCAGCGCCGCAATCGGATGATTTTCCGCCAGCTCTTCGAGCACATCCTGCGCGGTCGAAACCACCTTGCCCTTGCCATACTTCATCGGCTTGGGCAGGTCCATCTTGTTGAAGAGCACATCGCCAAGTTGCTTGGGCGAGTTGATGTTGAAGCGTATGCCCGGAGTCGCGCATAGATCCGCTCGCGCGAGGTTGTCGATCTCCACCGCCAGCCGGCGTGCTCATCTCGTTCAGCACCGCCGGATCGACGCGCACGCCGGCCTGCTCCATGCGCAGCAGCACCGGCACCAGCGGCATGTCGATCGTGTCGTACACCTTGGCCAGCGGTGAGGCCGTGCCCGGGGCGTGCGCGGGGATCTCGGCGCTCTTCGCAAACAGCATCTCCGTCGTCATCGCGCCGCCCAGCGCCGGATCATCCTTCGGAATCACATGCTCGACCGTCGTCGCGTTATCCACCTCAGCGCGCAGGATCGGCGCCAGGCGCTGGATTGCATTCGCCGTCTCCGGCAGCAGCGTCTCCGCGACCACGCCCTTCACGACCGGCGTCAACGCGCGCTGCGTAAACCGCGCCGCGACATCCGCGCAGCGTGTGCGAGGCATGCGTCGGGTTCACCAGGTAGCTCAGCAGCATCACGTCCTCGCGCACGCCGCGCAGCGTGACGCCGTGCGGAGCCAGCGCTCGCAGCACCGCCTTCAGATCATGCAGGTCCTTCGGCACCGCCGCATCTTCCAGCGCCGCGCGCACCCCCGGCGCATCGAGCGCCACCGCCATCGCCGCATGCTCCGCGACCGCAAGCCCGATCCGGCACGCCGGGTCCTTCACAATCGCCGCAACAGACGCCGCTTCAGCAGGCGCGCCGAACAATGACATATTCTCCGCCGGCGCGGGCTCCGGCTCAACATCAGGCTCCGCGGCGACCTCTTCCGCGATGGCCTGTGCGTCGGCGAGCAGCGCGATCGACACTCCACTCGTACGGGCCGCCGCCAGCAGCGCTGCGACCTCTTCCGCAGACGGCTTCAGGTTGTACGCAATCGGCGTGTTGTCGACTGCCGGCGCAAGCTCCTTCAGCAGCGTCGTGAATTCCAGCTCCGAGAACAGCTCGCGGCACGCGGCGTTGTCCACCGGCTGCGTGCGCATCTGCTCCAGCGTGTACTCGATCGGCACGCCGGTGTGGATCGTCACCAGCTCCTTCGACAGCAGAATATTGTCGCGATTGTTCTGTAACGACTCGCGATACGTCTTCTTCTTCACCTCATCCGCACGGTCGAGCGCCGCCTCCACCGTGCCGAACTGCTGGATCAACTCGACCGACCCCTTGTCGCCGATGCCCGGCGCGCCCGGGATGTTGTCGATCGAGTCGCCACGCAGCGCCATCACATCCATCACGCGCTCCGGCGGCACACCCAGCACCTCCTCCACCTTGGCCGGCGTCCAGCACCAGGTTGTCCTTGGTCGGGTTCAGGATGCGACACGTCCTCGTTCACCAGCTGCATCATGTCCTTGTCGGGCGAGACGACGTACACATGGTGCCCCAGCGCCGACAACTGGCAGCTCAACGTGCCGATCACGTCGTCCGCCTCGAAGCCCTCGTAGTACAGGATCGGAATGCGAAACGCCTCCAGCGCGCGCCGGATATACGGCTGCTGCTGGATCAGGTCCGGCGGCGTCTCCGCGCGGTTGGCCTTGTAGCCGCCGTACTCGATGGTCTCGAACGCCTGCGTCTTGATGTTGAACTTCTGCACGTCCTTCAACTGCGCGGCAAGCTCGTTGCGATGCACCGGCGCGCCCACGTCATAGACCGCGGCCAGGTACTGCGGCTGAAAGTCCTTGCGCAGCTTGTTGATCATGTTCACGAACACATACGTCGCCGCGGTCGGAATGCCGGTGCGCGTCGACATCGGCCGCTGCCGCTGCATCGCGTGATACGCGCGAAAGATGAACGCCATGGAGTCCAGCAGATAGATAGGGGGCTTGTCGTTGTTCGCGGCCATAGTCACCCTTCATGCTACGCCGCGAGAGCGTCTGCCTGCACCTTGCCTCAGCAGAGACTGAGTTGCAGGATACGTCCATCCGCGACCTCGCTCTGTGGTGCAAGTTGGAATCTGTCTGCACCGATCTTGGTTACTCAGGCGTTCGACCGTCTGCACGATCAGGGCCAAAGGCCCGTCCTATCACAGCCCAGGGCGAAGCCCTGGGTAACGTGCCGGCAAATCTTGAGGGCTGAAAGCCCGACCTATGGCCAGGTCGCAACAGATACCTCGCGCCCTCAGCGCTCAGATTATGATCACGTGTTACGAATCCTGATCTTGATTCGGCGAGTAGGCCCAGGTGAACGGGATCATATCTGACACTTCGATGTGGATGATGCTGATGCCAAGCTGAGCGGCGCGCGGCTCGATCCGTTCTCTGATTCGGTCTGCCACGGCTCCGCGGTTCGAAAGCAGCTCTGTGCGATGTGCTTCGGCGATCGACAGCGAGATCACGCGGTCCAGCGAGAGGTAGAAAGCGGAGTGTCCGTCGCTGCTCTCCCGAAGGAAGAGAGCTGCGTCGACCACCTTGTACTCTCCCTGCAGGCGGATTCGCACGCCTTGCGCATCGAGGGTGGGCAAATCGCGGTAGGCCGTTTGGAACGGCCGCGGGCGAACGTCAACCGCAACGATCGTCTGACTGGGCTTGATCCAGTGGCTGCCCGGATCGAGAACCCTTACCACCCGCTCTCCTTCGAGCACCACACCTTTGTTGAAGGGCATGAGTGTCTTACGCTGCGGCAGGAAATGCGCGCTACGCCACACGCGATACAGCACTCCGCCGGCGACTCCGAAGACCACAACCTCCACCGCGGCTCCAGCAAGAATTTCTATCAACGTCGCCATACTCTCTTAATCCTCGTCCGCACCTTCACAGTATCAACATGCAGTCCCCATAGCTGAAGAACCGATACCTCTCCCGCACGGCATGCGCATATGCCGCCAGCACGATTTCCCTGCCGCGGTGCGGCTCCTCGCTGAATAATGCCGCCACCAGCATCAGCAGCGTCGACTGCGGCAGATGAAAGTTCGTCAGCAATCCCGACACCACGCGAAAGCGATGCCCCGGGCTGATGAAGATGCTGGTTGCGCCCGAATGTTCTTCGAGCCTCCCGATTGCCGCGCAGTGCTCCAGCGTGCGCGTGGTCGTGGTGCCGGCCGCGATCACACGCCGTCCTTCACGCTGCGCCGCGACAATCGCCGCAGCCGTAGCGGTCGGAAGCGTGTAGTGCTCGGTGTGCAGACGAATATCCTCCACCCGTTCCACCCGCACCGGCTGAAACGTCCCCAGCCCAACATGCAGCGTGATGCGTTCAACCTGCACGCCACGCCTGCCGAGCTCGTCCAACACCTCCGGCGTAAAGTGCAACCCGGCCGTAGGCGCTGCAGCGGAACCCGGCGTCGCCGCATACACCGTCTGGTAGCGCGTCTTGTCTTCCCCCACATCGTCGCGGTGAATGTATGGCGGCAGCGGCATATGCCCGATGCGCTCCAGCTGCTCCAGAAAGCGCGGCTCCTCCGCAAACCGCAGTGTGCGCTCGCCGAACTCGCCTGCCGCCATCACCTCCGCCGTCAGCACAACCTCGCCCGAAGCATCCGGAAACAGCAGCGTCTCGCCCGCCTGCACCTTGCGTCCCGGCCGCACCAGCGCCGTCCACTCCCACGCCGCGTTCTGCCGTGTCAGCAGCACCTCGATGCGGCCGCTTGGACTCGGCGACTTCGGCTGCGTCGCAACCCCGGCGCGCACCGCATAAAGCCGCGCCGGCAGCACGCGCGAATCGTTCAGGACCAGCACATCGCCCGCACGCAGACGCTGCGGCAGACTGCGAAACTGGTCGTCCTCCAGAGCACCCGTCGCGCGATCAACACACAGCATGCGGCTGCTGCCGCGCACCGCCGGCGGATGCTGCGCAATCAGCTCCTCCGGCAACTCGAAGTCGAAATCGGACACCAGCATGGCGTTCAGCTCCCCGCCAGTTCGACTGCGCGGTCGAGCGCCCGCTGCACCGCCGCAAGGTCAAGTTGCTCGGCCGGAATCAGCGCCGGCCACGTCATGCGCACGCGCGAAAACGGCTTCGGAATCAGGAACCGGTCCCACGACTTCAGCTCCCACGCGCGCAGCGGAAGCGCATAAAACGCGCCGACCCAGGGAGCCTCCACCAGTTGCGCCAGCTGCACCGGCCCCGCCTGAGCGACCATGTTCGGCCCGCGCGGGCCATCCGCCGTAAACGCACAGCGATGCCCGGCGCGATACGCCTCCGCCATCTGCCGCAGACCCGCCGCGCCTCCGCGGCTGCTCGAGCCACGCACCGCAACAAAACCCATATGCTCCACCGTGCGCGCCACCAGCTCGCCATCGAAGCTGCGCGAGATCAGGATCGCGATATCGCGTCCGCGAAAGCGGTGCGCGCACGCCAGCAGTGAGCGATGCCAGAAGGCATACACGGTCGGGCCCGGAATCTCGTCGCCCGGAATGCGCTCCGCATACTCCGCCGCAAACACATCCTCATAGCGCAACGTCGCGCCCAGCGCACGAATCAGCAGCGCCGCCAGGCGCGGCACGATCGCCAGAGTCATCCGCTGACTGAAGGTATAAGCCACCGCATCCAGTCTACCGAAGCGCCCCTCGCCTCGGCGTTGCTACCATAAGCCATGTCTCCGCAGCTTTCCGCACGCACGCTCTGGCTTCTCTCCGTGCTGCTGGTCGCGCTCACTGCCTTCACCTGCATTCGCGAAACGCATCGCTGGCGCCGGTCGCCCTTTGGCGACTTCAACTACCTCCAGCTTGGCGCCCAGTGCCTCTCCGCCGGTTGCGATCCGTATGACTTTGCGCAGCTCAATCATCACGGCGAAGCGCTGCACCAGAAGCGACCTTACGTCTGGCCCATGACGCCCGTCTATCCGCCGAGTTCGCTGCTGGTGGTGATGCCCTTCGCGGGCCTCGGCTGGCCTCTCGCCGCTTACACCTGGAACGCCATCGGGAGCCTTTCCGTCGCACTTACGTGCATGCTGCTCGTCTGGCGTCTTCGGCTTGGGCCGTGCCATCCCATGCTCGTAGTCTTCCTTGCGGCGCTCACCACGAACCCAATCCACATGGCGCTCGAGTTCGGCAACCCCGCGCTGCTCGGCACCGGCCTCGCCGTCTGCGGATGCGTCCTGCTCCTCGAGCAAGACTGCGGCTACTGGCTGGGCTGGCTGCTGCTGGGCCTCTCCATTGCGCTGAAGCCGCAACTCGCCGGCGCCGCGCTGCTGCCTCTCTTGTGGAGGCCCGAGACCCGCGCCGCCGCGCTCAAAGCCTGCGCGCTCGCCGCCACACTGCTCGTCATCGGCCTCCTCGCCTACCGCATTCGCCTCGGCTCCTTCCACTTCCTGCGCACGTTGCAGTGGGTCCTCGGCCTCTCGGTCACGCCCGGCGGCAGCTCCGACTTCACCAACGATGAGGGCTACGACTTCCTCAACATCCAGACCGCGCTCGTCCACCTTCCGCACGCCGGGCGCCTGGGCGCAAACCTCCTCGCCTGGGCCGTCACGCTCGCGCTCGCCGCTGCCACGTTGTGGTCCGGCCTTAAACGCCACGCCGTGCGCCAACGCCCCTGGACCCTGCTTGCGCTTTGCGTCGCCATCAGCGCGCTGCCCGTCTACCATCGCGGATACGACCGGATCCTCGGCCTTCTGCTGGCGCCCGCCGCCTTCGAGTTGGCACGCGACCGCCGCTGGCTCGCCTGGCTCTACGCCCTGCTGCTTGCCTTCTGGGTCGCGAACGACACGTTGATGGCGCACATCGTGCGGCGCTGGCGCTTCGCGCCCCAGAACGGCGTGGAAGACGTCCTGTTCTGCTTCGTGCTGTTGTTCAGCCTCTGGCTACCGGAAAACGCAGCGCAGCAACCAGCCCAGCTTTCCACCGCGCCCGCTTGATAGCATCACAAGCGTGACCCTGCAGCTCTCGACGCCGGTAAAGTTTGTGAAGCGCGTCGGCGAGCGCATCGCCGAAGGCCTCGCCAAACGCGGCGTCGAAACCGTCGAAGACCTCCTCTATCACCTTCCGTTCCGCTATGAAGACCGCCTGAACCCCCGTTCGATCGCCGAGATGAAGGCCGGCGACATGGCCTCGCTGATCGGCGACGTGCGCGGTTCAACACTGCTTAAAACCCGCGCTGGCGCTGCCCTCTTCGAGCTCACGCTCGGCCTCTCCGCGCCTGGCGTCGACCTCTCCGGCGCGCAGCCGCGTATGGGCCAGTCGACCATTCAGTGCACCTGGTTCAACGGCAGTTACCTCAAGGACCGCTTCCGTCTAGGCCAGCGCATCGCCGTCTACGGCAAGCTCGAGCCCTCGCGTTCCGGTGGTGCCGGCCGCTTCAAACTCATCCAGCCGCAGTTCGAAATGCTCCCCGAAGCCAACGCCACCGGCCCCGACGCCGAATTCGCCATGCTCGAAATGGGCCGCATCGTTCCCGTCTACGAGTCGCTCGGCGGTACCACGCCTTGGGGCGCAAAGCTCACCAGCAAGTGGACGCGCCGCGTCATGTGGAGCATCTTCGAGGAACTCACCGAAGCCGGCCGTCTCTCAGAAGCGAGCGAAGCCGAAGAGACCTTGCCGAAAGCCCTGCGCGAACGACTTCAACTTCCCGGCCGCATGGCCGCCCTGCGCGCGCTGCACTTCCCCGAGACCGGGACGCCGCTCGCCGACCTGCAGGCCGCCACCACGCCCGCCCATCGCCGCCTCATCTTTGAAGAATTCTGGTACCTCGAGCTCGGACTCGAGCTCAAGCGCAAGCGCCTGCGCGAGCGCGTTGGCACACAGTTCGCCACCGACGCCCACGTGCGCGAAGCCATCAAGCAGATCCTTCCCTTCCACCCCACCGCGGCGCAGAAGCGTGTGCTCGGCGAGATCGTCGGCGACATGAAGAAGACGCAGCCCATGCGCCGCCTGCTGCAGGGCGATGTCGGCTCCGGCAAGACGATCGTCGCCATGCAGGCTGCGCTTGTCGCTATCGAAAACGGCTTCCAGGCCGCGCTCATGGCGCCCACCGAGATCCTCGCCACGCAGCATTACCTCGGCGCGCGCAAGCTGCTCGCCGACAAGCTTTCGCCGCTTACCGGCAAGCCCTACCGCGTCACGCTGCTCACCGGCTCGCTCGATGAAGAGCGCAAGCGCGAAGGCCGCGGCCGCATCTTCCGCGGAGAAACGCAACTCGCCATCGGCACGCACGCCCTCATCGAAGAGAAAGTCGACTTCAGCAACCTTGGCCTCGTCATCGTCGACGAGCAGCATCGCTTTGGCGTGCAGCAGCGCTTCAAGCTGATGAAGAAGCCCAACACGCAGGGCGTCATCTCCGACCCCGACATGCTCGTCATGACGGCGACGCCTATCCCGCGCACGCTCGCGCTCACCATCTACGGCGACATGGACGTGAGCGTCATCGATGAGCTTCCGCCCGGCCGCACGCCCATCGTCACGCGCCGGACTTCCGAAGAGAAGGCCGCCGAAGTCTGGCAGTTCGTGCGCAAACAAGTCGCCCTCGGACGCCAGGCCTACCTCGTCTACCCCGTCATCGAAGGCGCCAAAGACGATCAGCCCGAACTCGACTTCGCAAGGGAAGATGCGGACGAGTCCGTGCCCCATGCATCACAGCCTCACCGCGATGCGTGGGATCCAGCCGCCAGATCCAAATCCAGAACCCGCACAAAGAAAACCGGCCCCGCAGGCCTCTTCCCCAAGCTCAAACTCCGCTCCGCCACCCAGATGTACGACGAACTGCGCGCCGGCCCGCTCACCGGCCTGCGCCTTGGCCTGCTCCATGGACGCATGAGCGCCGACGACAAGGAAGTCAGCATGCGCCGCTTCCAGCGCGGCGAAACCGACGTCCTCATCGCCACCACCGTCATCGAAGTCGGCGTCGACGTCCCCAACGCCAGCGTCATGGTCATTGAGCATGCCGAGCGCTTCGGCCTCGCGCAGATGCATCAACTCCGCGGACGCGTGGGCCGCGGCGCCGCCAAAAGCTACTGCATCCTGATGACCGGAGGCAAGGTCAGCGAATCTGCCGAAGCCCGCCTCGATGCCATGACCCGCACCCAGGACGGCTTCGCGCTCGCCGAGCTCGACCTCCAACAGCGCGGCCCGGGCGAGTTCTTCGGCACGCGCCAGGCCGGCATGCCGGAGTTCCGCGTCGCCAGCCTCCTGCGCGACCGCGCCGTGCTCGAGCTCGCCAAGACCGAAGCCGCCCGCTTCGCCGAAAAACCCGACCCCGCACTCTCAAAGGAGGAGATCGCCGCCGTCTGGGCCCGCCTGAAACAGCAATGGCAGCGCCGCTACGCCCTCGTTGAGGCCTAAGCTGACGCCGCCCGGTCAGCTCGCCATCGGATGCTTCATCGGCCGCTGCTCCACTGCCGGCTGCTGCTGATTGCCGTGCTGCGGCGTATAGCCCGGCGTCGGTACATGCTTCTTCGGCCCGCGCTTGCGCGCCACCAGCAGACGAATTCGCTCCAGCAGTTCGGCCGCTGTGCCCGCGCCCTTGGGCAGGAAGGCATCCGCCGCCAGCGCGCGGTCAAATGACGCCACGGTGCCGCTCACAATCAGCGCCGGCAACCCCGGATGCATCTGTTTGGCCCGCCGCACCAGTTCATTGCCGTCCATGCCTGGGAGCAGGAGATCGGCAATCAGAAGGTCCAGCGTTCCCGGCGCGGTACGCTCCAGGATTTCCAGCGCTTCCTGCGACGTGGTTGCGTTCAGCACGCGATAGCCGCGCGTCTCCAGCAGAAAGGTGCGGACCGAAAGGGTTTGTTCATTGTCGTCAACACAGAGAATCACTTTCTTTGGACGCATGTTGATTCCGTTCTCTTTCTGGCCGCGTGCCGAGGTGCGGAGCGGCGGGTTTCGGGCGGCAAGCCGGTTTTTTGACGGTTGCCGCGGGATTGCGTGAATGGTTGACCTCGGCTGCGCCTCGAAGGCAGCAGCCAGGCAAGTCGGGGCCGATGCTTCCGGTGCCCTTCCGTGTCGGTGGCAGCGCAAGAGCCCGTTCAGCAAGCGAGGCTCTCCCGTCTGCGCCGTGCGCCGGAGTGCGGCCCAGAGGAAGCAGTGTCGTTGGCCCGTCGGCCGGATGACCGGCACGGCAAAGCCGCGGGGTTTAGAGCGAAGGCGGCGAAACCCCTCACAGGGCTCGGCGCGAGTCCGTAGACGCCGTTTTCCTGCCGCTGCCGGCCGGCCGTGTGGAAACTGGCGCCGTCATCAATTTCGACGTGCGCCGGTCCTCAGCCGGCTGCGAATGCAGACAGAAGGAAATGGCATCCCCGGGAGTGCGACCGCTTGCGGCGACCGCACTTCGCTCAGGTCAGGTTGTCGGTAAAGTCATGAAAACTCAATGGTCCCTGCTGAAGCTCCGCGTGTTGTTGAACCACTCGAGACGCTTTCGCTCCTGCAACGCTTCCCCACATTACGAAGTGGAACCCAACTTGGCAACAGGCGAAAATAAGGTGAAAACGCACCCAATTTCGTCCTCCACATCCACCGATTTTTCCGATCCCGCGTGAATGTTGCTGTTTCGTAAGAATTGCCTGTGGGAAAGCGCCCGCTCAACGCTGGAAAAACCGCCCCGTTGCAACCGGAATGGTGCGCCCGCCCACAAACACTTCGCACACCGCATCGCCCGTCCGGCTGGCACGCGCATGGATGCGCGACGGCCGCAGCATCTCGATCCCCTGCTCGAACACCACCGGCTTGCCCGCCTCCACCACCCGGTGCCGCACCAGGTACGAGATCGCGCAGCCCGAAGCGGAACCCGTCGCCGGATCTTCCCCGTTATAGAACTGCATGCGCGAGTGAAAATCCGCCCCGCTGTCCGGTGCCGCTACCGTAGTGCAATAAAAAAACTTGGCGTCTGTTCCGGCCAGGTAGGTCTGCGCCAGCGCCTGCGGCACCGCAAGCCTGCCGATCGCCTCGAGCGACGCCAGAGGCACAATGCAGAATGGAATTCCGGTCGATACCGTCTGCACCGGCAACTCGGGGTGCAGATCCTCCAGCGTCAGCCCGATAGCACGCGCCACCTCCGCGCGATCGTGCACCTGCCCAAAGACGGGGTCTGCCTGCTGCATCGTTCCGTAGACACCGGCGCCGTACCCCGTTGGCTCGCCGGCCTGCGGCTCTACAAAGCGCACAGTAATCGGCCCCGCATTCAGCCTCAGCGTGACGCACTCCGCGCCACGCAGCCGGGAATGGTTCCAGTACAGCCAGGCGGCGGTCCCCAGCGTCGGGTGCCCCGCAAACGGCAGCTCTTCCTGCACCGTGAAGATGCGCACCCGCACGCCTTGGCTTTCGTCCTCTTCGGGCACCACGAACGTCGTTTCGGCCAGGTTCATCTCACGCGCAAGAGCCTGCATCTGCGCGGTCGAAAGCCCGCGCGCATCGGTAAAGATCGCCAGTGGATTGCCCTCGAGCGCACGCTCGGAAAACACATCCACGAGCGCATAGTCCAAAGCAGATTCTGGTACGGGAGTTGACATGGACCCTCGGCAGGTGCGAGATTCTTAGAACCGCGATGGGGCAAACGGCTCCATCCATGCTAGCCGAACTTGAACACTGGCTGGCCGCGGTACCCATTCCTGTTTTGAGGCGTCGCCATGCGCAGTTTGATCTCATCCACGTTGTGTTGCTGTCTGCAGCGGCAGGCGTGTGCATGAGCGAATCGAAGTAAGCCGATACCTTCGAAACCACCTCAGCCCACCCGCCGCCAGCACGCGACGGGTGGGTTTCGATTTTGCTTGCAACAACCAGGGCACCGATGGCGAAGTGGCTAACGCGCCGGTCTGCAAAACCGGTATTCATGGGTTCAAATCCCATTCGGTGCTCCATCACTCCCTGGCCCCGGTTCGTCATTCTGGCGAAGCCAGAATCTCCGTAGCTGCTAATTACCAATCCCTCCTTCACGCGCTATCACGCGGAATTTGACATTTCAACATCCCTTTAGGCGAAAATAAGGCGAAGGTATTCGCCTTGCAAACCGCCGCGCTTCGCCAACAGATCGAGTCCTCCCTCAGCCAGCGCATTCCCGCCGCCCTCTCGCCCCGGCTGCGACCCACGCTCGACCGTATCCCCACGGGCATCCCCTCGCTGGACGCACTGCTCGACGGCGGCCTGCCTCTCGGCGTCATCTCCGAGCTCACGGGCCCTGAGAGCTCCGGCCGCACCTCCATGGCCATGGCTGCGGTCTCTGCCCTTACCCGTGGCGGAGGCGTCTGCGCCTGGATCGACGTCGCCGACGCGCTCGACCCGGAATCCGCCGCAGCCAACGGCATCGACCTCGAACGCCTGCTCTGGGTGCGCTGCGGCCCGCGCCAGGCCGCATGTCGCGCAGGTCACTCCACGCGGCTGCCGGCCCGGCGGTCCCGCTGCCTCGCCGCGCCCGGACAGCCGCGCCATACCGGCGGCGGCAGCCCCCATCCCCGCTCCGAAGGCGCTGGCATGCCCGAGGCCATCGGAGCCATGCTGCAGGCCCACGGCGGCCTCTACGACAGCCAGATGCGCCGCGAAAAGAAGCTCATCGGCACGCCCGGCATGCCCAACCGCCCACTTCAATCAAGGGAAGAACAGGTGAACTCCGACCGCCTGCCGCCGCGCCGAGGCGAAAACCTCGTCCTCGCCTCAGCTCACGGACCCCGCCTGACGCAACCCGGCCGCCTGGTCGCACCTCCCGCAGCTTCGTCCGGAAAACCCTGGCAGGCGCTCGACCAGGCCCTGCGCGCGGCCGATCTGCTGCTGCAGGCCGGCGGCTTCGGCGCCATCGTGCTGGATCTTGGCAGCACTGCACCCGAGGCCGCATGGCGCATCCCCATGGCCACATGGTTCCGCTTCCGCGCTGCCTGCGAGCGCACCCGCATCAGCTTGCTTGTGCTCACGCAGCACCCCTGCGCGCGTTCGAGCGCCGAACTGGTGGTCCGCCTCGCGCCCGGCACCATCGCACCCGGAGGCACCGTCCTCACCGGCATCCAGTTCCAGGCCGAAATCGAACGCAATCGCTCGCACGAACCCCAGCCGCGCATCATCCCCATCCGCAAACCGCCTCAATCCGAAAGGTCCGGCGCCTGGAGGAACAAAGCCGCATGGGCCACCTGACTCCATTCCACAAACAAAGGATTCGTCATTCCACCGCAGCAACCAAAGATCGTCAGTCCGCCGCAGTTGCAAATGATTCGTCATTCTGGCGCAGCCAGAATCTCCGTATTTGTTCTTCCTCCACCACACCCACCAACCCATGAACCCCCTCTTCTTCGCCATCCACGTCCCCGAGTTTCCCGCCCAGGCCCTGCTGCGCCTGCGCCCCGAACTCGCGCGCGCCCCCGTGGCCGTCGTCGCCGGCGACCCTCCACTCGAGCAGGTCGTCAGCGCCAACACCGCCGCGCTCAGGCTGGGCGTTGCCCCCGCCATGACCCGCGCCGAGCTCGACACCTTCCCCAGCCTGCACATCCTGCGCCGCTCTGAAGCGGAAGAACGCACGGCAAAAGCAGCCCTGCTCGAAGCCGCCGGAGCCTTCACCCCACGCGTCGAAGTACAGCCCACACTCGGCTCCCCCTTCAATCTCGCACTCGACATGTCCGGCACCGCGCGCATCTTCGGTTCGCCGCAGCAAGCCGCGAAACGCATCCTCGACACACTCGCCAAACTACGCTTCTTCGCGCATATCGCCTCCAGCGCCAACCTGCACGCCGCCCTCTGCATGGCCCCCGCCGCTCGCCGTGCGCCGCGCCACGTCCCGCCCGGCGAAGAAGCCGCGCATCTCGCGCCGCTTCCCCTCGCCGCGCTTAACCTCACCCAGCCGCAGGCCGAAACCCTCGCCCTCTGGGGCCTGCACACGCTCGGTGACCTCGCCGCGCTGCCCGAGGTCGACCTCGTCGTGCGCCTCGGCCAGCCCGGCAAGCGCCTTCGCCTGCTCGCGCGCGGCGAGCACCCCCACCTCCTCGTGCCCGAAGAGCCCGCCTTCACCCTCGACGAGTTCCTTGCCTTCGACGCGCCCGTCGAGCTGCTCGACTCGCTGCTCTTCGTCCTCGGCCCCATGCTCGACCAGTTGTTAGCCCGCGCGCAAAATCGCGCCTACGCCCTCGCCAGCCTCACCCTCACGCTCGGTCTCGATGGCGGCGGCGAACACACCCGCACCCTCAAGCCCGCGCTCCCCGTCGCGCAGCGCGAGATTCTGCTCAAGCTGCTGCAACTCGATCTCGCAGCGCACCCTCCGCCTGCCGGCGTCCTCAGCCTCCACCTCAAAGCCGAACCCGGCGACCGCAGCAAGGTGCAACTCGGACTCTTCTCGCCGCAACTGCCCGAGCCCGGCCGCCTCGACGTCACGCTCGCCCGCATCGCCGCGCTGGTCGGCGAAGAGCGCGTAGGTCGCGCCGCGCCTGCTCGACACCCACCGCCCCGACAGCTTCATCATGGAACGCTTCACCGTCCCCGGCTCAGCAAAGACCATCCGAACCCCGCCACTCCATCGCATTACGCCGCTGCCGGCCGCCCGTCTCTGTCGCCGTCCAGCACGAGGGCACGCGCCCGGCGTCCTTCTTCCTCGAAGGCAAGCGCTTACATCGTCGAACAGGCCTTCGGCCCCTGGCGCAAGAGCGGCGACTGGTGGACCACCGACATCTGGTCGCGCGAGGAGTGGGACATCCGCGCCATCCACCCCCAACGCCACACTGCTCTGCCTGCTCACGCACGACCTCCTCCGCAAGCGCTGGCACCTCGAGGCGATCGTATGACTGACTACATCGAACTCCACGCCAGCAAGCGCCTTCAGCTTTCTCGAAGGCGCCTCCCAGCCCGAAGCGCTCGATCCGCGCCGCGGTCGAGCAGGAGCATGCCCGCGATGGCGCTGCTCGACCGCAACGGCGTCTACGGCGCGCCGCGCTTCCATGCCTCGGCAAAGGAAAACGAGATCCGCGCCCACATCGGCGCAGAAATCGCCGTCAGCGATCTCGGCTCGCGCTCAGCGCCTCCGCTCTGGCTGCCGCACCAGCATCCCGCCGCACCCGCGCGTCTGCCCGCTGCTGTGCGCCTCGCAGCACCGGCTATCAGAACCTCTGCCAGCTCATCACCCGCTTCAAAATGCGCGAGCCCAGCAAGTGCGAAG
Source organism: uncultured Gammaproteobacteria bacterium (assembly GCA_963744015.1). Lineage (GTDB taxonomy): Bacteria > Acidobacteriota > Terriglobia > Terriglobales > Acidobacteriaceae > Edaphobacter. The sequence continues at coordinate 1,443,595 of CAVUSA010000003.1, read as the reverse complement.
GCGCCGCCACGCATGGACGATCTCGCCGAGTTTTCGCACGGCCTCATCTGCCTCACCGGCGGCGACGAAGGCCCGCTCGCCGCCGCACTCGACCACGGCGGCGAAGCAGCCGGCCGCGAGACGCGTCGAGCAACTCGTCCACATCTTCGGCCGCGCACAATGTCTACGTCGAGCTGCAGCGCCACGGCGACCGCGCAGAAGAATGCCGCAACCAGGCCGCGCTCCGCATCGCCGAGTCGCTGCAGCCTGCCCGCTCCTCGCCACCAACGGCGTGCGCTACGCCACGCAGTACGAGCGCGAAATCCTCGACGTCTTCACCTGCCATCCGCCACAGCACCGAGCTCGATCAAGCCGGCCGCCTGCTGCAGCCGCAACTCGCAGCGCCAAGTGCGCAGCGCGCCGCGCCATGCGCGCGCTCTTCGCCGACCTGCCCGAAGCCATCGAGAACACCGTCGCTGCTCTCGCAGCGTCTCGCACTTCGAGCTCGACGATCTCGGCTACGAGTTCCCGCGCTACGACGTCGGCACCAGGCGACCCCATGGACATCTTCCTGCGCAAGCGCGTCGCCGAAGGCATCGCAAACCGCTACGGCCCCAAGCGCGACCCAGCCCTGCTGGCAAAGCGCGAAGAAGCAGGCCGAGCACGAGCTCGCGCTCATCGAAAAGCTCGGCTTCGCCGGCTACTTCCTCATCGTGTGGGACATCGTCCAGTTCTGCAAGCGCAACGACATCCTCATCCAGGGCCGCGGCAGCGCCGCCAACTCCGTCGTCTGCTACGCGCTCGAAATCACCGCCATCGACCCCGTCGGCATGGACCTGCTCTTCGAGCGCTTCCTCAACGAAAACCGCAACGAATGGCCCGACGTCGACCTCGATCTGCCCTCCGGCGACAAGCGCGAGCAGGCCATCCAGTACGTCTACCAGCGCTACGGCGAACTCGGCGCGGCCATGACCGCCAACGTCATCACCTATCGCGGCAAGTCCGCCGCGCGCGAGGTCGGCAAGGCGCTCGGCTTCGACGAAGAAACGCTCGGCCGCCTCTCCGGCCTCATCGGCCATTGGGAGTGGCGCAGCAAAGACGAGACGCTCGGCGACAACTTCCGACACGCCGGCTTCGACATCGAGCACCGCCGCATCGCCAAGTATGTCGAGCTCTGCGAGCGCATGCAGGACCTGCCGCGCCACCTCGGGCCAGCACTCCGGCGGCATGGTCATCTGCCAGGGCCAGCTCAACCAGGTCGTTCCGCTCGAGCGCGCCTCCATGCCCGGCCGCACCGTCGTGCAGTGGGACAAGGAAGACTGCGCCGAGCTGGGCCTCGTCAAGATCGACCTGCTCGGCCTCGGCATGATGGCCGTCATGAAAGACTGCCTCGACCTGATCCCGCAGCACTACGGCGAGACCGTCGACCTGGCGCAGCTTCCGCAGGACGACCCCGAGGTCTACGCCACGCTGCGCAAGGCCGACACCGTCGGCATGTTCCAGGTGGAAAGCCGCGCGCAGATGGCCTCCATCCCGCGCAACGCCCCGACGAAGTTCTACGACCTCGTCGTGCAGGTCGCCATCATCCGCCCCGGCCCCATCGTCGGCAAGATGATGCACCCCTACATGCGCCGCCGCCAGGGCAAGGAAGAGGTCACCTATCCCGTCCCTCGCTCGAGCCGGTGCTGAAGCGCACGCTCGGCGTTCCGCTCTTTCAGGAGCAGCTCCTGCGCATGGCCATGGTCGTCGGCAACTTCACCGGCGCCGAAGCCGAAGAGCTGCGCAAGGCCGTCGGCATGCGCCGCTCCTGGAAGCGCATGGAAGAGCTCGATGGTGAAGCTGCGCGAGGGCATGGCCGCAAACGGCATCGCTGCCGAAACGCAGGACGTCATCGTCCAGAGCATCCAGTCCTTCGCGCTGTACGGCTTTCCGGAGTCCCACGCCGCCAGCTTCGCGCTGATCGCCTATGCCTCGGCCTACTTCAAGGTGAAGTACCTCGCCGCCTTCACCTGCGCCATGCTCAACAACCAGCCCATGGGCTTCTACACGCCGGCCGTGCTCGTCAAAGATGCGCAGCGCCACGGCCTGCGCGTGAAGCCCGTCGACGTGCAGTATCCAGCTGGGCTGCACCGTCGAGCACGAGACCGACGGCTCGCTCTCGCTGCGCCTCGGCCTGAACTACGCGCGTGGCCTGAAAGCCACGACCGCCGCGCAGCTCGTCAGCCGCGCGCAAGCGCGGCGGCCCTTCCGCGGCGTCGAAGACCTCGCCCGCCGCGTGCCCGCGCTCAACCGCAGCGACCTCGCCCAACTCGCCCGCATCGGCGCGCTGAACTCGCTCGGCGGCGTCGCAGCATCGCCGCGACGCCATCTGGCAGATCGAGCAGGTCAGCCGCCCCGTTGGGCCGCTGCTGCGCGAAGCCGACGGCCGCAGCAGACGCAGCACCATCGCCCCTGCGCCAGATGAAGACCGAAGAGCGCCTCGTCGCCGACTACGCCGGCACCGGCCTCACCACCGGCCCGCACCCCATGGCCTTCCGCCGCGCGCGAACTGCGCGCGCCAGGGCATCCTCTCCGCACGCGAACTGCAGCAGCATCCCGATGGCCGCCGCGTGCATCGCCGCCGGAGCCGTCATCGCCCGCCAGCGCCCCGGCACGGCGCTGGGCTTCATCTTTCTTTCCATGGAAGACGAAACCGGCATCAGCAACGTCATCATCCACCCGACAGCTCTACGAGCGCTGAACGCATTCTCGTCACGCGCGGCAAGTTCCTCAAGGTCCACGGCAAGCTGCAGAACCAGGACGGCGTCGTCCACGTCAAAGCCGACGCGCTTGAACTTCTTCACACCGCCGCCCTCGAGCTTCGCTCGCATGACTTCCACTGAAGCTCAAATTCCTTGACACTCCCGCACGCATCCGTCAGAGTCATCGCATCCCCGCTTTGCAAATTCTTCCGCCGGAGCTTACCCATGGACACAACGTTCCATTCCCCCGGGCACATGAACCACTGGGCTATCCTGGTCTGCGCGCTCGGCATCTGGATGCTGGGGGCAATCTGGTACTCACCCGCGCTGTTTGCGAAGCCCTGGATGGCCGCGCTCGGCATCGTTCCCACTCCGGGCGGGCAGAAGAACGGGCTGGCACTGGGCATGATCTCGTCCCTGCTCGGAGATCTGGCCTTGTGTCTCATCCTGTTGCACTTCGTCCTTTGGTCAGGAGCGTCGCACTTCGCGGAAGGGGCCTTCATAGGCTTCCTCTGCTGGCTGGGCATCTTCGCCGCAACCCAGGTGCCGCAGGCCATCTACGAGCGCAGACCTGCAAATCTCTTCCTCATCAACGGAGGCTATTGGCTCGTCTCGATGCTCGCTGCGGGAGGGATCCTGGCCGTCTGGCGCTGAGCGTCCGGCTTGCAAATGTTCCACGTGGAACATTCATCCGCCCCGGGTGTACAATCCCGGTCATCAGAGTCGTCATTCTGGTGATCGAAACTGTCCTGACTTCGTTTTCCCGAACGTAAAACATCGGGACTGAAAAACAGGGATCAGGCTTACGCTTCACCAGAATGACGACGGAACCCAGAACTGTCGTAGACCCGGAATCGATCTGAGCTCCGGATGCACGCGAAGTTTTGAAGAATGTTCCACGTGGAACATTTCCACATGTGCAAACTATTTGCATTCCCTTCAGATTTAAATCGGCAGGATCGGGACGGGAGCGAGTTCCTCTGCATAGCGTGAGATCTCCTCCGGCCCCGGCGCGGTATGGCCTGCGAGCACCGCAAGCTGAATCGCAAAGTTCCCGATGGTCGAGCTCTCGGGCGAGCCGCGATGCACCTCGAAGCCGGTCGCCTGCGCCGTCAGCCGATTCAGATACTCATTGCGGCTGCCTCCGCCGACGATGAAGATGCGACGCAGCTGCTTGCCGGTGTGCGCGGAGATCTTCAAAAGCACCTGCCGATACCGCTCAGCCAGCGAGTGGAAGATGAGGTTGGCCACAGCCGGCGCGTTGTCGGGACTTTCGCTCAACGCGGCATGTCCGCTGCGCGTGAGCTGCGCGTTGATGCGATGCAGCATATCGCCCGGAAGCAGAAGCTCGGGCTCGTCCACGTCGATCAGTGCTGCGGGTGCAGGTTCGCGTTCGGCCGCGGCGACCAGCTCGGCGATATCCCACTCTTTGCCCGCGGCTTCCCAGCCAATCATCGACTGGCGCAGCAGCCACATGCCATTGACGTTGACGTGGAAGCAGGTCAGCCCGCCGGCACCTGCAAGATTGGTGAAACCATCCCTATCGCATCCGCCGTGCGAATGGGACGTGGCACCAACGCGCCCACCAGCGACCAGGTACCCGAGCTGATGTAGGCCCAGTCATCGCCTACAGCAGGGATGCCCGCGATGGCGGAGGCCGTATCGTGGCAGGCGGGCGCGATCAAGCGCGTGGCCTTGTAGGCCGGAAGTTCGGTTAGCGGGCCGGACATCTCCCCGACGTCCGTCCCCGGTGGCACCAGCTCCGGAGCCTGGGCGATTTCGAGATCGGCAGCCGAGAAGATCTCGTGCGACCACGCGCGCTGGTCGACATCCACAAGCTGCGAGTGCGCCGCGTTGGTCTCTTCGGCGACCGGCCGTCCGCCCAGCCGGTGCAGGATGTACTCGGGCAGATTCAGCCAGCCGCGCCCAGCCGGCAGATTGGTCAGCCGGTCGGCGTGGAGCTGGTAGAGCGTATTGATGCGCATCGACGTGACCGCCGTAATCTCGCGCATGCGCTCGGGGCCGAGATGACGGTGCAGGTATTGTTCCGCCGCAACGGTTCGCACGTCGCGATAGCAGAAGGGGTCGGCCAGCGGAGCGCCGTCGCGGCCCAGGCGGACGTAGTCGACCGCCCAGCCATCGACCGCGATGGAACGGATGCCTTCGGGTGCAAGTTCGGCGGCGCGGCACAGGCCGGCCTCGACGCCGGCTTCGATCATCGCGATATCCCAATGCAGGCCGCCGTCATCGCCGGTCGAACGTGGCGCGTTTGGGAAGCGATGCACCAGGGTGATGGCCGGCACGCCCGCAACCCAGCGCAGCAGCGAGACGCGGCAGCTTTCGGCGCCAAGATCAACGGCGACCAGGGCCTGCTGCGGGTTGTGTGCGGTGTCGGGCACGAGCGACCTCAAGGGCTGAAGCCCCGGTTCTTGGCCGGGGCGGAATGGCACGGCTGAAGCCGTGCCCTTAACGAAACCGCGACCGATGCTACAACAACCCCTTGCTGCCGGGGCGGAGTGGCACGGCTGAAGCCGTGCCGTTAAGCGATACTCGGAGACGGCGGCGACACTGCAGCCGTGCCTTGGCAAAGGCACGGCCGTGAGGGATGCGTTAGCGAAGCTGCGCCTCGACCAGGCCACCGTCGACCGGGATCAGGTGGCCGGTGGTGCAGGGCGTCATCGGCCCGGCAAGGAACAGGATCGCCTGCGCGCAGTCCTTCGGATCGATGGGCTGGTGCGTGAGCGTGCGCTTGGCGTAGAACTTCGCCAGTTCGTTACGCAGGCCGTTGTCCGTGTCCTTCTCGTCGAAGGGCAGGTTGTACTTCTTCAGCGACGCGATCACGCGATCGCGCGGGAACATGGTCGATCCCTTCACGACGGTCGCCGGACTGATGCCGTTGACGCGAATCTTCGGCGAGTACGTCACCGCGAGCTCACGCACCAGGTGGCTGAGCGCCGCCTTCGATACGTCGTACGCCTCGGTGCCCTTCTTCGCGCACGACCGCGTTGGCGGAGCTGGTCAGCACGATGCTCCCGTCGATGCCCTGCGCGGCGAAGATGGTGTGCAGCTTCATCGGTCAGCTTGTAGTTGGCCGTGACGTTGATCTCGAGCGTGACAGCCCACAGGTCGTCGTTGATGATGCCGTCGGGCGTGGACGGGAAGATGGCCGCAGTGTTGATGAGGATATCGACGCCGCCGAACTGCCGCACCGTCGCGCCGAGCGCCTGCCTGGATCGTGTCGCGCTTGCGTAATGTCGATGGCCGCGGCGATGGCGACTTCCTTGCCGTACGATCGTCTTCACTTCCTCAGCGACGGCGGCTGGCGCCGGCGAAGTCGCGGTCGGCGACGACGATGTGCGCGCCGCGCTCGGCCGCCAGCAGCGCCACTTCGCGTCCGATGCCCGAGCCTCCGCCGACGACCAACGCGATGCGGCGGCTGAGCTCCTTCTCCGTGGGCTGGCGCCGGATCTTGGCTTCTTCCAGCTCCCAGTACTCGATGCGGAAGGCCTCGCTCGGCGGCAGCGCGACGTAGTTCTGCGTGCACGCGTGAACTCATCGCGCTCCGGCAGCAGGGCCGGCCTGCGGAATCTCGCCGCAGTTCTTGTCCGCGCCCAGCGCGCCTGCGCCCTGCATCACGCCGATGGCGTTGATGTAGAACTCGCCGGTGATGCGCGACTCGGTCTTGTTCTTGCCGAAGGTGAACATGCCGACGCCGGGAACAAGAACGACCGTCGGGCTGGCGTCGCGCAGCTTGCGGAGAATCCGGCAGCGCATGCTTGCGTGTAGTACTCGGCGTACTCCGCGCGATAGGTTTCGAGCGCGGTCTCGATCAGCGCCGGCAGCTCGGCAGGGGTCGCCGGCGGGATCCCACTCGATGAACATGGGCCGGATCTTGGTGCGGATGAAGTGGTCCGGGCAGCTCGTGCCAAGGTGCGCCAGCTCCTTCGCATGCGCGGAGTTCACAAAGTCGAGCACCTGCGGCAGATCGCTGAAGCTGCCGATCCAGCGCTGCTTGCGCGACACCAGCGCCGCGGATGTGCGGCATGATCTTCTGCGCCACGGCTGCGCGATCCTCGCGCGACTTCGAGACCGACACCGCCGAATGCCTTGTGACCTTCCGCCGCCGCGTGGCGCTGCGATGAACTGGCCCAGCTGGTCGATGATGGTGACGGTGTTCAGGTAGCTCTCGCGCTGCGTCTCGCCCCAGGTGAACAGCCCGTGGCCGCCGAGCACGACGCCATCGCAGCCCGGCGTCTCTTCGACGATCTTGCGCAGCATCATGCCGAGCTCGAAGCCGGGCCGCTGCCAGGGCAGCCAGGCGATCTTGTGGCCGAACTCCTTGTTGAACTCTTCCATCTTCTGCTTGCCGTTGGCGGAGGCGGCCAGCGCGATGCCCCAGTCAGGATGCAGGTGGTCGACGTGCGGGAACGGCAGGAAGCCATGCAGCGGCGTGTCGATGGAGGCGGCGACAGGGTTATTGCCGAAGGTGCACAGCGGATACAGATCCACCATCTCGTCTTCGAGTTCCACGCCGCGGTACGCCTTCTCGAGCGCGAGCAGCTTGTCTAGATAGAGCGTGGCAAAGCCGGAGCGCTTGATGGAGCCGAGATCGCCGCCCGATCCCTTCACCCACAGGACCTTCTTCGGTCTGGCCGTCGACCGGGTCGACCTGGTCGAGCTTGGAGCTGGTATTGCCTCCGCCGAAGTTGGTGATGCGCAGGTCGGAGCCCAGGAGGTTGGAGCGATAGCGCAGCAGCTCGGGCGCGTCCAGCTTGGAGGCAACGGCCTCGTCCCAACGATCTTCAAGAAATTTCAACGTGCTGTTTGCCGCCATGATGGTTTGTCCTTGCCGCAGGAATCGATCCAGATAAATGTGCCTGACCATCTTATGTCAAGTGTCTTGCGACATTCAATACAGCAAATGTTTCGGATGTGAATTCTCGCCGAATTGCGCTGCCGTACAATCTCCCAATGCTCTTTCGACCTGATTCCCGCAGCGCCTCGGCCCTTCGCTCCACCCGCATCACCCCGGGCTACATTTCCACGCCTGAAGGCTCCGTTCTGATCGAGTGTGGCAACACGCGCGTTCTGTGCAACGCAACCGTCGAGACCGGCGTGCCAGGATGGATGCGCAACTCCGGCCGAGGGTGGGTGACGGCCGAGTACGGCATGCTGCCGCGTGCGACGCTCACGCGCTCGCCCCGTGAGTCGGAAAAGGGCAAGGTCGGCGGACGCACGCACGAGATTCAACGGCTGATCGGACGCTCGCTACGGTCGATCGTGGATATGAAGACGCTGGGCGAGCGCACCATTATTCTGGACTGCGACGTCTTGCAGGCGGATGGAGGGACGCGCTGCGCGGCGATCACCGGAGCCTCCGTTGCGCTGGCGCTGGCGCTGGGCAAGCTGGTCGCGGCCGGAACGCTGAAGGCGAACCCGCTGAAGCAGATGATCGCGGCGGTGTCGGTAGGAATCGTGGATGGGAATACGCTGCTCGACCTGTGCTACGAGGAAGACTCGCGCGCGACGGTGGACATGAATGTGGTGATGCTGGCGTCCGGCGGATTGGTCGAGACGCAAGCAACCGCGGAAAAAGACAGCTACAGTCGCGCCGAACTGACCGGCATGCTCGATCTTGCCGAAGGCGGCATCCGCGAGCTGCTGAAGGTGCAGCAGGCCGCACTCGCGACCGCAAGTTAGCCTGTGACCTAGCGCGGCGATATTTCGCGCCGGCGGCGGGGCGGCGGTGGTTTCACCGAAGGTGGATCCGCGACAGCTTCGGTCTTCGCGTACACCTTGTAAACGGCCAATCCTTGCGTCTCGTAGAGGAAGAGCGGCACATAGATGCGGCCCGCGAGATACTTCTCCAGATTCTGCAACTTCGAGGGCGCCACGAGCACGTGCTCGCCGGGCGGCACGCCTTCTTCCGGATTGTCGTAGTGCAGCATGGCCTGGTTGCGGTAGAAGCCGAGTCCGTAGTCGAGGTCGCGCCGAACGCCGATCAGCGCGACGGTGCGCACGTTCGGCGCCTCGCGCTGAATCTCCTGCGCGAGGGGCCGCGCCGAGTATTGGAGATCCAGTTCCTGCCCATGAAAGCCGAGCAGAAAGATCAGCATCGCGCAGACCGGCAGCAGCGTCAGGTTGCGCACCTGCGTGATGCCGAAGCGACTGATCGAAAGACCCACCACCAGCGCGGTCACGATGGCCGCTGCGGCCCCGATTAGCAGCCATTGCGCGCTCGGGACCAGCGTGTCGTACTTCATGTGCTGCGGCGCGAGCGTCAGAACGAAGACCAGAACCGCGCAGAGCGTGGCGTGCGTCCACAGCAGCCAGGGCCGCAGGCCGGTGCGCCGCGTGCGATACAGGTAGTCGCCGGTAAGAATCGTCAGCGGCGGGATCGAGGGAAGAATGTACCCGGGCAGCTTCGAGCCCGAGAAGGAAAAGAACAGGATGGGAAACAGCGCCCAAAGCACCAGAAACTCGGGGAAGGCATCGCCGGCGCGCGAGTGGCCCAGGTACGGGATCGGCTTCCGCCGGACCTTCCACTCCGCGAACGAGATCTGGATGGCGTCGTACAGCGCTCGAAAGGCCAGGGCGGTCCACGGCATGAGCCCGAGCACCAGCACGATCAGGTAGTACCAGGCCGGCTGATGATGCTGGTACTGGTCGGTGGCGAAGCGCTTCAGGTTGTGGTTCAGGATGAATTCGTTCAGAAACGTCGGATTGCGGCGCTGCACTGCGATGTACCACGGCAGCACCATCACAAAATAAAGGATCAGGCCGGGCAGCCAGATGGTGCGGCGCAGCAGCGTCCACTCCCGCCGCAGAGCGATAAACAGAAAGATGATGATCAGCGCAAGGAACGGCGCGACCGGCCCCTTTGCCAAGGTGGCCGCGGCGCCGAAGAAGTAGAGATCGAAGAGCCAGAATTTCTTGCCAGTCTCGTACCAGGCGTACCAGCCCAGCATGCCGATACAGAAGGGCGCGGCCAGCTGCATGTCGGTCGAGGCGCCACGCGCAAAGGACAGGATGGCAATCGACGACATCGTAATCAGCGCTGCATCCAGATGCCCGCCCGGGCGGAACCGGCGCATGTGCAGAAAGATCAGCAGGATCAGGAACGCCGCGCCGGACGTTGAGGGCAGCCGGGCGCTCCAGTCGGATACGCCGAACTCGCGGAAGAAGCTCATCGCGCGCCAGTAATAGAGTGCCGGCTTTTCGAGCCAAGGCTTGCCATTCAGGATTGGCGTGATTGTTCCCGCCAGCAGGCACTTTCCGGAGTTTTCCAGGTCCACTCTACGCAAGCTGCGCGGCACCAGGTTAGCGTGCAGGGCATCGCACGTGGCGTCGTGGGCGGCCAGCATCTCGCGGGCGATCTGGGCGTAGCGCGGTTCGTCGGCGCCTACCAGGCCCAGGCGATCGCCGCCCACCACTGGCGCCAACCCATACAGCAGCAGAAAGCCTGCGACCGCGAACAGGACGACGAATTCCCACGGCGAAGCGAACGCTGGACTCTGCGCAATGCGCTGGACGCTGCGCCGCCACACCGAGGCGCGCGCGTCCGGAGCATGCACCCGCGGCTCGCCGGGGCTGGCGGGTTGGGTAGGGTCGTTCACGAAAGCAGGTTAGGCGCCAGTCTCCTCAAACCACATAAGGCTAACAGAGTCGCACCTCCCCACCCGCCGCTCTTCGCAGACTCAGTACCGGAACGACTTATCGGGATACGCCGGCGGAGGCGGCACCGGCCGCGGATCCGCCTGGATCTCCTTCTTCAGCAGCTCCATCGGCCGCTTCCAGTTGCGCGTCGCTCGCCGGCGAAGGTCGCATGCGGCAGATTGTCGACCACGATGTCCGGGTCGACGCCATGGCCTTCGATCAGCCACTTCCCTTCCGGTCCGTACACGCCGGTCTCCGCCGCGGTCGCCACGCCCGCCGTCGGCCTGCGCGTTGCTTGCCGCTCAGCCAGATCTCGCCGCCCCAGGTCCGCGTCCCGATCACCTGGCCCATCTTCAAGCGGTGGAATCCCTCGGTGAAGGCTTCGCCATCGGACGCCGTCTCCTGGTCGCACAGCACCACGATGTGCCCGCGAAACGCGTACTGCATGTTCCACGTCGGGTTGCCGACGCGCGGCTGCCAGTAGAACCACGCCTGCCGCAGCAGCTTGCTCCAGCAGCCAGGATCGATATTGCCGCCCTGGTTATGCCGCACATCGATGATCAGCCCCTGCCGGTCGAAGACCGGGTAATACTCCCGCGCCCACTGGTCGATGTCGTCCGCCGCCCATCGCGCGCAGATGCACATATCCGATCTGCCCGCCGGACCCCTGCTCCACCTTCAGGCGCCGCGTGTACTCCCACTCGGCGTAGCGCAGGTCGCCTTCGTCGCGGTGCCTTCACCGGCTTCACCAGCACGTCGCGCAGTACGCCGGCTTTCGACTTCACCTGCAGCATCACCTGCACGCCCGCCTTGCCGCGCAGCAGTTCGCGCTCGTCCGGCACGCCCAGCAGATCGCGCCCGTCGATGCGACACCACCACCTCGCCCTCGCTCACCAGGACTCCGGCCGCGCCAACGGAGGCGCCTGCGTCCGGCAGATCCGGATCGTGCAGGTAGACGTGCTCCACGACGTATCCGCCCGCCTTCTCGTCGCGCCGCAGCTCCGCGCCCAGGCGGCCAGGTCCACCTGATCCGCCGGCTTGCGGGCGTCGCCGCCGACGACAAACGTGTGCAGCGCCGAAAGCTCGCTCACCATCTGCGCGATCACATCGTTCAGTTCTTCGCGATCCGCGACGCGATCCACCAGCGGGCAGATAGCGCTCGCGCATCGCCATCCAGTCCACGCCCTGCATCTGGCGGTCGTAGAAATAGTCGCGCTCCAGCCGCCACGCGTCCAGAAAGATGCCGCGAAACTCCTCCCGCGGCGTCGTCGACAGCTCCCAGCGCGACAGATCAAGATGGGCCTTGCCCAGCACCTTGGCATCGCCCAGCCCGGAGCCCTTCACATCCGAGTCGAGGATATAGAAGTCCTCGCCCTTCGCCAGCAGCATCTTCTTGCCGTCGGCGGAGATCTCGTACCCTTTCACCTCGCCCATCACGGTGTCCGGCTCATCGCCCTTGTTGTCGATGTCGAGGCATTGCAGCGCCACCTTGGGCTCCGCTTCGTCGGTCGCAGTTCAGCCAGCAAAGCCGCTTCTCCGTCGCCTGCAGGCTGTCATAATTCCCCGGCAGGGACCGGCACCTCCTGAGTGCGGCCGCGAATGCCGCTGAAGTCGATCTTCACCTCGGGGACCTTCTTCTCATCGTCGACTCCTTGCCTTCTCATCTTTCTTGGCCTTCTCGTTGTCGCGGCTTGCCGGCTCTTCTTTCTTGTCGCTCGTCCTTCTGTTCCTCTTTCTGCTTCTCGTCCTTCTTCTTTTCCGCCTCGGTATCCGGATGCAGTTCATCCGGCGGCAGGAACGGCGAGCGCAGCCCGGGCTCAGCGCCAATCTCGTAGACCTTCACCGGCGATCGAAGTGCGGATCCGGCTGCCGCGGTCCCCACGGCGACTCTCACCGTTGTCTTCAACATGCCGGTCCGAGAGGAAGTACAGCCACTTTCCGTCCGTGCTCCACACCGGGTTCATGCTGTTGTAGCGGTCGGAGGTGATGGCCTCAATCGCGCCAGTCGCCGACATTCAGCACCTTGATCAGCGAGAACATGTTGGCGGCGCTCTCCACATATGCCAGCCAACGACTATCGGGCGACCAGCTCAGATCGCCGAAGTCCCCATTCATCGATTGCGCGATCCGCTTGTTCTGTTTCGTCTTGATGTCGTAGATCCACAGCTGCTGGTCCCTGTCGTGAGTGCGCCAGCCATTGCCCATCCGGCGAAGCGATCCCCTCCCAGCGCAGCACCTTCGCATCGCTGCGTCCACTGCTCCGGCTTGCCCATCGCCGTTGGCGGGATACTTCCAGAACTCCGTCTCGCCCGCTCTCGGTCGAAAGCGCGACGATGCTCTTTGCCATCGGGCAGAAAGCGCGCCTCGCGATAGCGCACGGCGGAGTCGCCCGCAACCTTCACCACGCGCCCGCTCTTTGGCGGAATGCGTGAACACCTCGCCGCGCGCGGTGAACACCGCGCTTCCGCCATCAGGAGCGATATGCACGTCGGTTAAATACTTCGACGGGCTTCGTCACCCAGTGCTCGCGAAGCTGGTCGAAGTCCGATAGCAAGCGTGATCGGGAATGATCTCTTCGTGTCCCGTCTTCAGATCGAGCGACCACAGGTCGCCGCCGCATGCATACACCATGCGCCCGTCCGACACCGATGCCGATTCGACGTCGAATGATGTCTGATGGCTCTCCTGCTTCAGGTCGTGGCCCTGCTCGTCCATGGAGCACACGTTCATCACTCCATCGCGATCCGAGAGAAAGTAGACGCGGCTGTTCCAGAACATCGGATTCGTGCGAGGTCCCAGCCCAGTCTGCCGTCAGTGGCACCGCTTCGCCGTGCCATCCGCAGCGCCAGAGGCTCTCCGCCCAGCCGCCCTTGTAGCGCTTGGTATCGCTGAACTGCTTGTCCAAGCGCGTGAAGAACAGCGTCTTGCCGTCCGGCGGTGTAGGCCGCCTCATTTCCAGTGGCCAGCGGCAGCCGCTCGGTCTCGCCCTTGGCGCCGAGCAGCACAAGTTGCGGGTCCGGCAGGCGGGCGTAGCGGTTTGTGGAAAGGATCAGCCGCGCATCCGGGGTCCAGCCCAGCGCAGTCGCCGACCCGTCCCACGTGCGGCGCTGCGGCATGCCGCCGGCCACCGGAATGGTGTACACCTCGCCCGGCCCTTCGTACTCGGCGTTGAACGCCACCGTCTGCCCGTCCGGGGAGATGCGCGCGTTGCCTTCCTCGCCCGGAGCCGAGGTCAGCCGCATCGCCGCGCCGCCGCGCGCCGGTACCTTCCACAAGTCGCCTTCGGCCGAAAACACGATCGTATCCCCATGCAGCGCGGGATCGCGATAGAAGCCCGCCCGTCCACCCTGCTGCGCCACCGCCGGCGCCAAGCCAAACACCAGCACCCAGACCGCGAATCCCCGCATATGCACACTCTCCGAATGGCCGCAGAATATCACCCTGATCTATCGCCGTAAGCGGCAGCGTCAGCCAGCCGATCAGGCTGCAAACTTTGAACTCTCCACTCCTTCCAACCCACAGAGGAGCGGCGCACCCAATCTGAGCTGGTGTACGGCGGAGGGGGTATCATCTCCCCATGCAACTTGACGCCCTGCAAGCGGCCCTGCGCGATGCCAGCCTCGACGGCTGGCTCTTCTACGACCACCACAACCGCGACCCGCTCGCCTACCGCATCCTCGGCCTGCCGCGAGAACGGCCACGTCACCCGCCGCTGGTTCTACTTCATCCCCGCCACCGGCGAGCCGCGCAAGCTCGTGCACCGCATCGAGTCGGGCCGCCTGGACACGCTTCCCGGCGAGAAGCACGCGTACTCCTCCTGGCAGGAGCTCGAAGCGCGAGCTCGCCGCCATGCTCGACCGGCGCGACGAAGATCGCCATGCAGTACTGCCCGCGCAACGCCATCATGTACGTCTCGCATGGTCGACGCCGGCACCGTCGAGCTGCTGCGCGAGATGGGCAAGAGATCGTCAGCTCGGCCGACCTCGTCAGCCAGTTCGAGGCCGTCCTCACCGACGCCCAGATCGCCACCCACTTCGAGGCGCAGGCAGGCTCGACGCCATCCTCGCCGAGGCCGGCTGGGCGCGCATGGGCGAGCGCGCACGCGCACGGCAGGCAACAGACGAATACGCCATGGTCGACGCTCATGCAGGAAGCCATCGAGCGCGCCGGCATCGTCACCGAGCACGGCCCCAACGTCTCCTGCCGGCCCCAACTCCGCCGACTCCCACTACGAGCCCATCCGCCGCCAGCTCCCGGCCCATCCGCTCGCGGCGACTTCGTCCTGATCGACATCTGGGCCAAGCTCGCCAACGACCCGAACGCCGTCTGCTACGACATCACCTGGACCGGCGTCGTCGACCGCGAACCCACCGAGCGCGAGCAGCTCATCTTCACGACCGTCCGCGACGCCCGCGACGCCGCCATCGCGACCGTCCAGCAGGCCTTCGCCGCCAAGCCAGCCCATCGCCGGCTGGCAGGCCGACGACGCCGCCCGCGCCGTCATCCGCGCCGCCGGCTTCGCCGACTTCTTCACCCACCGCACCGGCCACAACATCGCCACCGAGCTCCACGGCAACGGCGCCCACCTCGACAACCTCGAAACCCACGACGAGCGCCTCATCCTGCCGAACACCTGCTTCTCGGTCGAGCCCGGCCTCTACTTCCCCGGCGAGTTCGGCGTCCGCAACGAAGTCAACATGATCACCTACCCCGGACAGCGCCGTCGTCACCGGCCGCGCGCAAACCGAGCTCGTCCGCATCTGAAGCTGCGTATCATCGGAGAGCTGATGGCCACTCCAAGTCCAGGCGATCCGGCCAACCCGCCGCCGCACGCTCGCTCCTCGCTGCCGACACTCGTGCCTCATCGCCGGCTGGCTGATCCCCGGCGCCGGCCACTTCCTGCTGCGCAAACCCATCCGCGGCGCGCTGCTCTTCGTCTCGATCGTCACCATGTTCGCCGTCGGCATCGGCCTGCAGGGCAAGATCTACTCGCCCAACACCGGCGACCTGCTCGACATCCTCGGCTTCGTCGGCCAGCTCGGCTCCGGCCTCCTCTACCTGCTCGCCAGCTGCTTCGACTGGGGCCAGCCCTCGCGTCACGATCGCGCTCGGCGACTACGGCACCAAGTTCATCGTCGTCGCCGGCCTGCTCAACATCGTCGCCGCCGTCGACGCGCACTCGCTGGCCAACGGAAGGAAGGCCTCCTGATGCTGACCCACTTCAGCGCCGTGCTGCTCTTCTCCTCCTTCACCGTCCATCGTCTTCGGCATCACGCAGCGCGCCGAGCCCAAGTGATGATCCGCTTCGGCGCCTTCTGCTTCGTGCTCTGCGTCGGCGGCACCATCGCCGCCAGCTGGCTCATGTACTTCATCAAGCAGCTAAGTTCATTGTCATCCGTTGCTTCTGTAACAAACAAAAGCCCCGCATCCGAGTGATTCGGATGCGGGGCTTTGCTTTCCTACAACTAGCAACCTAGAACGACTTCTACGGCTCGGCGTTCGGGTCCGGGCCTCGCCCGGGTGCTGCTCTTCCAGCTGCTTCTGCAGCTCTTCGCGCTTCTTCTCGCGAGCCTCGGCGCGCTTTGCGGCCTTCTCGTTCAGCTCCTGCTCGGCGCCCAGCAGTTCGATCACGGCCATCTCGGCCGCATCGCCCTTGCGGGCGTAGGTGCGGACGATGCGCAGGTAGCCGCCCGGACGCGTCGCGTAGCGCGGCGACAACCGTGGTGAACAGACGGGTCACAGCCTCGTCGGTCATCAGGTAAGCCAGCGCCTGGCGGCGCGAGTGAACATCGCCCTTCTTGCCCAGCGTGATCATCTTCTCGACGATCGGACGCGATGCCTTGCACTTCGTGATGGTGGTCTCAACGCGGTCGTTGAGAATGATGGACGTGACGAGGTTGCGCAGCATGGCGCGACGATGGGAGGTGTTGCGGCCGAGCTTGAAGCCGCCATTACGATGACGCATGGTGTGATCTCCTTCGACTAGCCGCTTCTGCGGTGTCGGACAGCAAGGGTGTAGGGAATAGGGTGTAGGGTGTAGTCAGAAAACGAGCTTATAGGTTCTTGATGAGCGAAGTCAGCATTTTGCCTACTTCGAAAGAGATACCCTTCAGCCTGCTCTAACTCTTCGCTCGATTCCGTAACCCAGTTCCCGTGCAATTAGCAGTTGCGTTTGCACTTCCAAGTTTGAGCCGCGTGCCATGCCAAGGAACTGCTTGTACTCACCCTTGGACATGCGGCCATAACCTTCTGCGATGTTGCTTGCTACAGAAACTCCAGCTCGCCGAAGCTGGCTGGTGAGTCCGAAGAATTCTTCTTTCGGGAAAGCTTGGGTAGCACGATAGATCGCCAAGGGTCATCTGCATCGCACGCTGCCAGACGATCAAGTCCCGATACGATTCACGCCATCCTGTCTCTCGTGCAGGAGGTGTAGGGTGAGCCGAACGGCTACACCCTACACCCTATTCCCTACACCCTGCCTCTTAGAAGTTCTCCGGCTCGGAGACGAGGTCGAGATCGTCTTCCTCATCCTCATCTTCGTCGTCATCGAAGCGCCGTAGCTGGCCGCGAGCGTCGCCGCCGGAAGAACCGAGGTCGGGCCCGGGACCGGGTTGCCGTTCTCGTCGATCTTCATGCCCAGCGAAAGGCCCATCTGAGCAAGGATTTCCTTGATCTCGTTCAGGCTCTTGCGGCCGAAGTTCTTGGTCTTCAGCATCTCGGCTTCGGTCTTCTGGATCAGCTCGCCGATGGTCGCGATGTTGGCGTTCTTCAGGCAGTTGTAGCTGCGCACCGAAAGCTCAAGCTCTTCGACCGAACGGTTGAGGTTCTCGTTGCGGATCGCCGGGCCGTCGAGTCCGCCGTCGTGACCGGCCTCCATCTCCTCTTCGAAGTTGATGAAGATGGTCATGTGGTCCTTCAGCAGCTTGGCGGAAAGCCCGAGCGCGTCGGCCGGAAGAACCGTTCCGTTCGTCCAGATCTCGATCGAGAGCTTGTCGTAGTCGGTGATCTGACCGAGACGCGCCGCCTCGACGATGTAGTTGACCTTGCGCACGGGCGAGTGGACCGAGTCGACCGGGATGAAGCCGAGGCCGAGGTCCGCGTCGAAGTTCTTGTCCGCCGAGATGTAGCCGCGGCCGCGCTTCAGGCGCATCTCCATGTCGATCTTGCCGCCCTCGGAGATGGTGCAGATGTAGACGTCGGGATCGAGAATCTCGACGTCGCCGTCGGCCTCGATCATGCCCGAGGTGATGACGCCGGCAGCATCCGAGCGCAGGTAGAGCGCCTTCGGGCCGTCGCCGTTGAGCTTGAACGGGATCTGCTTCAGGTTCAGGATGATGTCGGTCGCATCCTCGACGACGCCGGTGATCGACTGGAACTCGTGCAGCACGCCTTCGATGCGGACGGCGGTGACGGCAGCGCCTTCGATGGACGAAAGCAGCGTGCGGCGCAGCGCGTTGCCGATGGTGGTACCGAAGCCGCGCTCAAAGGGCTGCGCGCTGAACTTGCCGAACTTCGCGGTAAGGGTTTCGTTCTCGACTGCAAGACGCTTGGGCTTCTGAAAACCTCTCCAAAGCATGGGTGATTCTCCTTTTCCATCGCGGCCGCGAAGCATTTTGCGGACGGTGGATACTAGCGGTTGTGGTGCGGTTATTGCCAGACAACACAGACGGCCCGGGACCCATGACAGAGTCCCGAGCCGGAAAAATCGATGACTTACTTCGAGTACAGTTCGACGATCAGCTGCTCGTTGACCGGGAGCTGAATATCCTCGCGCTTCGGCAGCGCAGATGATCTTGCCCGACAGCGTTTCGCGGTTGATGTCGAGCCAGGTGACCGACTGCAGGCCGCCGGCGAACTGCCTTCGCCGTCTCCAGAATGCCCAGCGCCTTCGAGCCTTCGCGGACTGCGATCTCATCGCCAACCTTGCACTGGAACGAAGGAATGTTCACCTTGCGGCCGTTGACCGAGATGTGTCCGTGACGGACAACCTGGCGAGCCTGGCGGCGGCTGGTCGCGAGACCCATGCGGTAGCAGACGTTGTCGAGACGGGTCTCAAGCTGCTGCAGGAGCAGGTCGCCGGTAACGCCGGTCCTGTTCGAAGCCTTCTGGTAGTAGGCGCGGAACTGGGTCTCGAGCGTGAAGTAGATGCGCTTGGCCTTCTGCTTCTCGCGCAGCTGCAGACCGTAGCCCACAACCTTCTTCACCTTGCGCGACTGGCCATGCTGGCCCGGGGGGAAGTTCCGCTTTTCAACGGGGCACTTCTCGGTGAAGCACTTGGGTCCTTTGAGGAAGAGCTTGACGCCGTCGCGGCGGCACATGCGGCAGACGGGTCCTGTGTAACGTGCCATTTCATTTCTCCTGACTTCGGGTGTCGATCGGTTTACGCGCGGCATGCGCTTCGTCCCGATCCAAATAAGGGTGTAGGCGGTAGGGTCGTAGGGTGTAGGGCAGCTTGCGCTACACCCTACGCCCTACACCCTACACCCTGTATTCATCAAACGCGGCGGCGCTTGGGCGGACGGCAGCCGTTGTGCGGCATCGGCGTAACGTCGCGGATCGAGCGAACATCGATGCCGGCGGTTGCGAGTGCGCGGATGGCCGACTCACGACCCGAGCCGGGGCCCGAGACGCGCACATCGACCGAACGCAGACCGTGCTCGCGAGCCGCGTTGGCTGCGCCGACCGCCGCCTGCTGCGCGGCAAACGGAGTGCCCTTGCGGGAGCCGCGGAAGCCGAGCGAACCCGACGACTTCCAGCTCAGCGTGTTGCCGGTCTGGTCCGTGATGGTGACGATGGTGTTGTTGAACGAAGCCTGGATGAAGACCAGGCCGTACGGAACGTTCTTCCGCTCGCGCTTCTTGAACTTCTTGCCCTTGCCGGAGGCTGCCTTGCCGGTCTTCTGCTGATTCTGTGTCTTCGCCATTTATTTCGTCGCTTTCTTCTTGCCGGCAACGGTGCCCTTGCGGGGTCCCTTGCGGGTGCGAGCGTTGGTGTGGGTACGCTGGCCGCGAACCGGCAGCGAGCGGCGATGACGCAGACCACGGTAGGACTGGATCTCGATCAGGCGCTTGATGTTGAGCGAAATCTCCTTGCGGAGGTCGCCTTCGATCTGGCCCTGCTTTTCGATGACCTGACGAATGCTGGTTGAGCTGATCCTCATCGAGCGTGCCAACCTTGGCGATCGGGATCGATGTCGGCTTCGGTAAGAATCTTCGCGGCGCGAGAATCTCCGATGCCAAAGATATAGGTGAGGCCGATGCGTACCTGCTTGTTATTCGGTACGTCGACTCCGGCAATACGTGCCATGTGAATTCCTTTTCGGTTGGGCTTCCCAGACTCGGCCGGGAAGCGGGGTTGTGGTTTGCGGTGATTCCGCTGGGTTCAACGCAAGCCTTGACTTCGGCTAACTAGCCCAGCGGGGCCGGTGTTGACGAGGGCGAGTTGCGACTAGCCCTGACGCTGCTTGTGCTTCGCGTTCTCACAGATCACGCGAACCACGCCGCGGCGATGGATCACCTTGCACTTGTCACAAATCTTCTTTACTGACGCACGAACCTTCATTGAACTTCTCCTCATCAACAGCCGTTAGCTTTTAGCCCGCAGCTTTAGACGCAGGACTGCCGACGCGCCTGGGTATTGCAACTGGATTTGGCTAGCAGCTAGAGCCTTGCAGCGAACCGCTGTCTACTTGTAGCGGTACACGATGCGGCCGCGGTTGAGATCATACGGGCTGAGCTCGATCGCGACCCGGTCGCCGGGGAGAATGCGGATGAAGTTCTTGCGCATGCGTCCGGAGACGTGGGCCAGAGCCTGGTGCTTGTTCTCGAGCTCCACCTTGAACATGGCATTCGGCAGCGTCTCGACGACGACCGCCATCACTTCAATTGCATCTTCCTTCGACAAACGAATCTCCTTGTGGTCCTGACGATGCGAAGCGATCATCTGGCCGCGTGATGCACCATCTTCAATACTACCCTAAATGCGCGCATTTGTGCGAATGAGGCTGGACTAGCGAGTCAGCACGACCGGGCCATCTTTCGTGATCGCGACGGTGTGCTCGAAGTGCGCGCTGTAGCTGCCGTCGACCGTGACCGCCGTCCAGCCGTCCTTCAGCACCTTCACTTCCGCCCTGCCGGCGTTGATCATCGGCTCGATCGCCAGCACCATGCCCGGCCTTCAGCCGCGGACCCTTTGCCGCGCGTGCCGAAGTTCGGCACCTGCGGATCTTCGTGCATCGCCTTGCCGATGCCGTGGCCGACAAACTCCCGCACCACGCCGAACCCTTCGCGCCTCGCACATCTCCTGCACCGCGGCGGAGATATCGAACAGCCGCCCGCCCGACGACAGCCTTCTCGATCGCCGCCTCGAGCGACGCCTTGGTGACAGTCAGCAGACGTCTCGGTCTGCGGGGTCGGCTTGCCGATCGCGTAGGTCACCGCGCAGTCCGAGTAAAAGCCGTCGACGATCACGCCGCAATCGATCGAGAGGATGTCGCCATCCTTCAGGATCGTCTTCGCGTTCGGCATGCCGTGCACCACCTGCTCGTTCAGCGAGGTGCAGAGCGCGGCCGGAAAGCCGTGATAGCCCTTGAACGCCGCCTTGGCGCCAAAGGAATCGATCTTCTCGTTGGCGGCGATCTCGAGATCCATCGTGGACGCGCCGGCCACGACCAGCGGCGCGGATGGCGTCATGCACCTGGCGCAGGATCTGCCCGGACCGGCGCATCTTCTCGATCTCCTGCTCGGTCTTGATCATGATCGCCATGGCTTAGCTTCCTGCATGCCCGGCTGACGGCGATGCAGCTGCCTGCAGTGCGGAGCTGCGGATCTGCGGATCGTCACGCGTCGCGCGACATCCTGCAGGCCATCCACCTCGGCGAAGCGTCCCTGCGCGCTGGTAGTGCGGAATCACCGGCGCGGTCTCCGTCTTCGAAGACCTTCATGCGGCTCGTCGAAGACTTCTTCGGTGTCGTCCTTGCGCTGCTCCAGCGATCGCCCCATCGACGTCGCAGATGCCCTCAACGCTGCGGCGGCTTGCGAATAGATGTTGTAGATGTGGCCTTGCGGGCAGATGCGGCGACCCGTGATGCGCTTCAGCAGGTCCTCGCGATCCACAACGAGGCTGATGACCACCACCGGATACCGCGACTTCGTCTTCCGCGAGGTAGCTGTCCAGCCAGTCAGCCTGGGCGAGCGTGCGCGGAAAGCCGTCCAGGATATAGCCGCGGGCGCAGTCCGGATCGGCGAGACGCGCGGCGACCATCTGGTTGACGAGATCGTCCGGAACCAGCTTGCCCTTGTTGCATCAGCTCTTCGGCCAGCAGGCCGAGCTCGGTGTGGTCGCGGCGATGCTGGCGGAAGAGGTCGCCGGTCGAGATCTGCGGGATGCCGAACTCGGCCATCAACGCCTTCGCCTGCGTGCCTTTGCCGACGCCCGGAGGCCCGATCAACAGCACCGGTCCGGGCGATGAACTGCTTCGTCTGACTCGACACTGCGGATTGCGTTGTTCCCGTATCTCTGCCAAGGCCGCGCCCTTACCAGCTCCGCCGGCCGCGGATGCGTCCGGACTTCGGGCTAGAAGCCATCGTAGTGGCGCATGATCAGCTGCGACTCAATCTGCTGCACGGTATCCATCGCGACGCCGACGACGATCAGCAGCGAGGTGCCGCCGAAGTAGAAGTTCACGCCCAGACCATGCGTCACCCAGGCGGGCAGACGCATCGAAGAAGCGCCCGATCAGCGGACAGATGATTGAAGTGGATGCCGCTGATCATCAGCGTGGGGATCAGCATGATGATGATGAGGTAGATGGCGCCAACCAGCGTAATGCGCGTGAGCACGTCGTTGATGAAGTCCGAGGTGCGCCGGCCGGGGCGGATGCCGGGGATGAAGCCGCCGTACTTGCGCATGTTGTCGGCGATGTCGTCCGGACGGAAGACGATCGAGATGTAGAAGTAGGCGAAGAAGATAATCGCCGCCATGATGAGCAGCTCGTACAGCGGCTCGCCCGGTGCGATGTCCGCGCGAGGATCGGGCCGAAGAACTTGGTGTCCTTCAACGGGCCGGAGCCGAAGAAGCTCATGTTCGCGAACAAGCAGCGGCGCGGACAGGATCGAGCTCGCGAAGATGACCGGCATGACGCCGCCGGAGTTCACCTTCAGCGGCAGGTGCGTGGACTGGCCGCCCATCATCTTGCGGCCCACGATGCGCTTGGCATACTGCACCGGGATGCGGCGCTCGGAGCGCTCGACGAAGATGATGAACGCCACGACGGCAACCATCATGCCAAGCAGGATGCAGGATGGCGATGGGCGTAAACGCGCCCCAGGCGCTGGTGGTGGCCTTGTCGTACAGGTCCTGCACGCCGCGGGGCAGGCCGACGACGATACCGGTGAAGATCAGCAGCGACATGCCGTTGCCGATGCCGCGCTCGGTGATCTGCTCACCCAGCCACATGATGAAGGCGGTGCCGGCGGTCAGGGTGAGCACGCACAGCGGGATGAAGCCCCACTTGCGACATCGTCACCATCGACTGGCCGGCGTTGGTCTGCGTCAGCGTCAGCGCGATGGCGGTCGACTGCACGACGCCGAGCAGCACCGTGACGTAGCGGGTCCACTGCGTGATCTTGCGGCGGCCCATCTCGCCTTCCTTCTGCAGCTTGGCCAGCGGCTCATAGATGACCGTGAGCAGCTGGAAGATGATGGACGCCGTGATGTACGGCATGATGCCGAGCGCGAAGATCGTCAGGCGGCGCAGGCTTCCGCCCGAGAACAGGTCCACCAGGCCGAGCGCCGAGCCGGCGTTCTGCGTTGAAGAACTGCGCGAGCGCCTTGGCGTCGATGCCGGGCGTCGGAATGTGCGCGCCCAGCCGGTACACGGCCAGCATGCCCAGCGTGAACAGCACCCGGTGCGAAGCTCTGGAATCCTGAAGATATTTGCGAGTTTCTCGAGCATCGAGTGGTCCTTCGGGGTGCGTTAGCCTGGCTTGTAGCCGGATGGAGCGGGAATTCTTACTATTCTAGTGCGTTCGCGGCGGAAAAGCACGAAGGTGCCGCAGGCGACGCGAAGCTCCGCGTCCGGCAGACACTCAGGTGCAGCCTAGCTGCTTCCGGCTCGCCGATGACGAATTGCCTTGCCGCCAGCCTTCTCGATCGCTTCCTTCGCGGTCTTCGAGAACTTGTGCGCGTGAACCGTGATCGCAGCGTTGATCTCGCCGTTGTTCAGGACCTTGATCAGCGAGTTCTTGCGACGGTGCAGGCCCAGCTCAACGATCTTCTCGAGCGTGAACTCGGTCTCGTTGGAGGCGGCGTTGATCTCGGCCAGGCGGTCGAGACCGACGACGGTGTACTCGACGCGGAAGATGTTGGTGAAGCCGCGCTTGGGCAGACGGCGGTGAAGCGGCATCTGGCCGCCTTCAAAGCCGCGCATCAGGCGACGAACCCGAACGCGAACCCTGGCCCTTGTGTCCGCGGGTCGAGGTCTTACCCATGCCCGAACCCATACCGCGGCCGACACGCTTCTTGTTTTCATTCGCCTTCTTGGGGGCGCGCAGATTGGAAAGATTACGAATTGCCATGTGTTTCCTCGCTCAACGCCGGCGAGCTCGCAGCTCGACCGACTCGCATGTGGATGGTGCTGTGAATTGTTAGTCGACGATGCGGACGAGGTGAGGAACCTTCTTCACCATGCCGTGGATCGACGGAGTATCTTCGCGCTCGATGATCTGGTTCAGCCGCGTGAAGCCGAGACCCTTGATGGTCAGCTTCTGCTTCGTCGGCGCGCAGATCATGGAACGGAAGTACTGAAGCTTGATCGTTGCTTTCTCTGCCATGATTCTTCTCCGGAAGTCTACTGAAGCTAGAACTCTAGAGCTCGTCGACGGTCTTGCCGCGAGCCGCAGCCACTTCAGCACTTGTCGCGCAACTGGATCAGCGCGTCGAACGTCGCCTTGACCACGTTGTGCGGGTTCGCGGTGCCGAGCGACTTCGTCAGCACGTTCTGAATGCCGCACGAGGTCATGACGGCGCGAACCGTCTTGCCGGCGATGACGCCGGTACCTTCAGGAGCCGGCTTCAACATCACCTCGCCGGCGCCGAAGTGGCCCAGCACCTGGTGCGGAATCGTCGTCTCGGTGAGGTTGATCTTGAAGAGGTTCTTCTTCGCCGACTTCGATGCCCTTGCGGATCGCCTGCGGAACTTCCTTCGCCTTGCCGGAGCCGTAGCCGACCACGCCCTCAGCCGGGATCGCCGATGACGACCAGCGCCGCGAACGACATGTTCTTACCGCCCTTGACCACCTTCGTCACGCGGTTGATCGAGACGACCTCATCCTTGAGGTTGAGGCGGTTGGCGTCGATTTTCTTGCGCATTGCCATAGTGTTTTCCTGTCCTGAACTTGTCGTGAATCTTATCGAAAGGTCGTTCGAACCGGAACGCGACTTAGAAGTCCAGGCCGGCTTCGCGGGCGGCATCGGCAAGAGCCTTGACGCGGCCGTGATACAGATAGCCACCGCGATCGAAGACCACCTTCTTGATGCCCTTCTCCTGCGCGCGCTCGGCGATCAGCTTGCCGACCAGCTTGGCCGCCGCGACGTTGCCGCCGTACGGCAGCTCCTCGCCCTTCTTGCCGGCGGAGGAGGCGGACACGATCGTGACGCCCGTTCGCGTCGTCGATCAGCTGGGTGTAGATGTGGTTGAGCGAGCGGTAGACGTTGAGGCGGGGACGCTCGGCGGTGCCGGACATCTTCTCGCGGATGCGGGTGTGCACGCGCTGGCGAATCACATTGCGTTGGCGCGGGTTGATCATGGTCTTCTCTTCCTTCCTAGTAGCGTCCGCAGAGTGCTGAGGACGTTCGGTTGAAACTGTGGCAGTGGTAGCGATGCGTCTGCGACGCTCACTGACCCTGGCACTCACTGCACTTACTTCGCGCCGGTCTTGCCGACCTTCTTCTTCAGCTTCTCGCCCGTGTAACGCACGCCCTTGTTCTTGTACGGATCGGGCTTGCGCAGCGAACGCATGTCGGCGGCAACCTGGCCGACCTTCTGCCGGTCGATGCCCTTGATGGTCAGGTGAAGCTGCTTCGGGTCGATCGTCGACCTCGATGCCGGTGGGCAGCGGGAACTCGATCGGGTGCGAGTAGCCGAGCGTGAACACGACCATTTCCTTGCCCTTCAGCTCGGCGCGATAGCCGATGCCGACGATGTCCAGTTCCTTGGTCCAGCCCGTGGTCACGCCGGTGACGGCGTTGAAGACCAGCGCGCGGGCGAGACCGTGAAAGCCGGCCTGCGAATCGTTCTCGCGCTCGACGATCAGGTCGTTGTCCTTCTTCACCAGCGAGATCCCCTTCGGAATCAGCGCGGTGACCTTGCCCTTGGGGCCTTCAACCAGAACGGTGTTGCCGTCGACCGTGTACTTCACGTTCGCGGGCAGAGCAATCGGCTTCTTACCAATACGAGACATTTCGAAATCCTTATGTGGCTTGCGAGTCCTGCCGGGCCTGACAGCCCGACCATTCCACTGCAGCCGAGACTGCTGAGAACTGACAACTAAGAGCTGAGAAACTGAACTTACCAGACTTCGCAGAGCAGCTCGCCGCCAACACCTTCGCGACGCGCCTGGCGGCCGGTCATCACGCCCTTGGGGGTGGTCATGATCGCGATGCCGAAACCGCCCTGTACGCGGCGAATCTCGTTCTTGCCCTGGTACACGCGGCAGCCGGGACGCGAGACGCGCTTGCAGGTCGCGGATCACCGACTCGTTGTTGGTGTTGTACTTCAGGTACACGCGAATGACCTTCATGCCGTCCTCTTCGGTCGGCTTGTAGTTCGCGATGTAGCCCTCTTCCTTGAGGATGCGGGCGATCTCGGCTTTGAGCTTGGAGGCGGGAACGTCGAGCTTCTGGTGACGGGCGCGCATCGCGTTGCGGATGCGGGTCAGGAAGTCTGCTACTGGATCGGTCAGATTCATTGCTTCTCCTTCATCCCCCGTTCGCCCGAGTGTCTCTCCGGGAACCAGCGGGAATGTTTACTGCGGTACTGCAACAACAATCTGCAGCAGAGCTTACCAGCTCGACTTCACGACACCCGGGATCTCACCCTTGAGGGCGAGCGAGCGGAAGCAGAGACGGCATACGCCAAACTTGCGGAGGAACGCGCGCGGACGGCCGCAGAGCTGGCAGCGGTTGTGCTGGCGGGATTTGAACTTCGGCTTCTTGGCGTCTTTGACGCGCTTTGCAGTAGTTGCCATGATCTACGGTCCTATCTTCTTTGCATACGCTTAGCGAATCCTGAACTGTCTGAGCGCGAGGCAGTCGCGAGCTTACGCGCCAACCCGGAACGGCATGCCGAACGCCTTGAGCAGCGTGCGCGCGCCGTTGTCATCCTTGCGCGGTCGTCACGATCGTCACGTTCATGCCCTTCATCTTGTCCACCTTCGCGTAGTCGATCTCGGCGAAGATCAGCTGGTCGCGCAGACCCAGCGTGTAGTTGCCGCGGCCGTCGAAGCTCTTCGACGAGACGCCGCGGAAGTCGCGAACGCGCGGCAGAGCAATCGAGATCAGGCGGTCCAGGAACTCGTACATCTTGTCGCCGCGCAGGGTAACCATCGCGCCGATCGGCATGCCTTCACGCACCTTGAACTGCGCGATGGACTTCTTCGCCTTGGTGGTGACAGGCTTCTGGCCGGCGATCGCGGCAAGGTCAGCCACCAGCGGATCCATGATCTTGACGTTCTGGGTCGCTTCGCCCAGACCCATGTTGATGACGATCTTCTCGAGCCGCGGAATCGCCATGGGGTTGGTGATGCCGAGTTCCTTCTTCAGGACTCTCTTGATCTCGTTGTCGTACTTCGTCGCGGAAACGTGCTGCCATTGGAATACTTCGCTTTCTCCACGGTTTCGGGGTGACGGCGGCCTACTCGGGAAGTAGCGTTCCGTATCTACCGTTTCGTGGGGTGAACCGTTTGTTAGTATACCGGGCTTTGCAACCGGTTTGTCACTGCAAAGACGCTGGAGGGCGTCAAGCTTACTTCTTCTTGCCCTTTTCTCGGGACTGCCGCGTCGTTCGACTTGGCGAAGCGGACCTTCTTCTCGCCTTCCATGCGCGTGCCGGTGCGGGTCTTGTTGCCGTCGGAGTCGACCAGCATCACGTTCGAGAGGTGAATCGTCGCTTCCTGCTCCGCGATGCCGCCCTTGATGTTCTTCTGCGGATTCGGCTTCACGTGCTTCTTCATCATCATGACGCCTTCAACGAGGACGCGGTTCTTGTCCGCGAGCACGCGCAGAACGCGGCCCTTCTTGCCGGCATCCTTGCCTGCAATGACGACGACCTGGTCGTTGCGCTTGATCTTGATCTTGAACTTCGGCTTTTCCTGAACACGAACTGGCATGATCTTCCCTTTCCTCGGCGATCTGTCGGAGCCGGAATCCGCGATAGCTACAGGCTGAACTGGTTAGATAACTTCGGGAGCGAGCGAGACGATCTTGAGGAACTTCTTCTCGCGGAGCTCGCGGGCGACGGGTCCGAAGACGCGGGTGCCGACCGGCTCCATGCCGTCGTTGATGACGACTGCGGCGTTCTGGTCGAAGCGGATGTACGTGCCGTCGCGGCGGCGATACTCCTTGCGCGTGCGCACGATCACCGCCTTGACGACCTTGCCCTTCTTGACCGTGCCGTCGGGCGAAGCTTCCTTCACCGCAGCGGTGACGACGTCGCCCAGGCCGGCCTTCTTGCCGAGACCGCCGCCCAGCGGCAGGATGACCTGCAGCTTGCGGGCGCCGGAGTTATCGGCAACGTCGAGCATGGTACGCATTTGTACTGACATTGTGATTCTCCTGGATCTCTCGAACCGGCCGATCTCTGAACTTGGCTAGAAACTACTTGGCCGCAACCACGGCATCGGCCTTCGACGGCAGCGGGCTCGGAGAGCGACGAACGGCGAACGATCTCTTCAAGCGCCCAGCGCTTCAGCTTCGACAGCGGACGCGCCTCGCGGATGCGGACCACATCGCCCACGCGGGCCGAGTTCTGCTCGTCGTGCGCGTAGAACTTCTTGTTCGACTTCATGACGCGCTTGTACTTGGGGTGCGCCTTGCGCATCTCGATCTCGACCACGATCGTCTTCTGCATCTTGGTCGAAACCACGATGCCGACCTTCTCGTTGCGGCGCGTCGTGAGCGGAGCGGCGGCAGTGGTCGCCGGAGTCGTTTCGGGAGTGTTCTGGGTCTCTGCCATGATTATGCCTTCTCGCTTTCTGCTTGCGCTCAGTGCGCGTGCTCTTGGCCGGCGCGGCGTTCTTGACGACCGGGTTGGCGGCCTTGTCGGCAGCGATCGCGCGCTCACGCGCGATCGGTCTTGGTGCGGGCGATATCCAGCTTCAGACACGCGCAGCTTCTTGACGCCTTCCTGGTTGCCCAGGCTCTTCTGGAAGCGCAGGCGGAAGAGCTGCTCGGCCGCGCTGTTGCTGCGTCGACACCAGCTCTTCGTCACTCAGGTTGCGAATCTTTTCGAGTTCCATCTCTTATCCTTCTTGCCTGAACGGCATTGCAATAGATTGCTGTGGATGCTTACTTGGCAGCGACCGCGACCTTGACATCGTGACGCTGCACGAACGTCGTCTTCAGCGGCAGCTTGTGAGCAGCCAGGCGCATGGCTTCCTTCGCGAGCTCAGGCGTGACGCCTTCCATCTCGAACAGAATGCGGCCCGGGCGAACCACGCAGACCCAGTGATCCGGAGCGCCCTTACCCTTACCCATACGGGTTTCGGCCGGCTTCTTCGTGATCGGCTTGTCCGGGAACAGACGCAGCCAGACCTTGCCGCCACGCTTGATGAAGCGCGTCATCGCAATACGGCTGGCTTCAATCTGGCGATCCGTGATGTAGCCGCACTCCATGACCTTCAGGCCGAAGTCGCCGAACGAAAGATCGCGAACCGCGCCAGGCCTTGCCCTTCATGCGTCCGCGCTGTTGCTTGCGGAATTTTACTTTCTTTGGCATAACATATTGAAAATCCTCTGAGCAAAGTCTTCGTTGCGCTTCGTTGCTCTGATCTGCTCTAAGCCGTGAAACGCGCCGGCAGTCGCGGTAGCCGACGCACCCTGATCGCGGCGCTTCTTCTGCTCGTAGATATCGCCGCGGTAGACCCAGGTCTTCACGCCGATGATCCCGTAGGTGGTGTTCGCTTCGGAGAAGCCGTAGTCGATGTCGGCACGCAGCGTGTGCAGCGGCAGACGGCCCTGCAGGTACCACTCCGAACGCGCGATCTCGTTGCCGTTCAGGCGGCCCGAGACGCGGACCTTGATGCCCTTGCAGCCGAAGCGCAGCGCCGAGTCAACCGACTTGCGCATCGCGCGACGGAAGCTGACGCGCTTCTCGAGCTGCAGCGCAATGTTCTCGGCCACCAGCTGCGCATCGAGCTCAGGCTTGTTGACTTCGAGGATGTCGATGAAGACCTCGCGCGAGGTGCGCTTCTGGATGTCGGCCTTGAGCTTGTCGATCTCGGCGCCCTTGCGGCCGATGATGATGCCCGGACGCGCGGTGCGGATGATCAGACGCAGCTTGTTGCCCGGACGCTCGACTTCAACCGAGCTCACGCCGGCAGCCTTCAGCTTCTCGCGCAGCTCAGCCTTCAGCTTGACGTCCTCGACCAGCAGCTTGTCATAGCCGCGCTCTACGAACCAGCGCGACTTCCACGGCTTGTTGATGCCGAGGCGAAACCCATACGGATGGACTTTCTGTCCCATAGCTTCCCTTTACTCTCTCGCCTGCGCCGGTTGAGCCGGCGCGGCGTTCTTATCGAAATTCGTGTAGCGGCAAACGTTAAGTGTACCGCTCTACGCCGAAACCTTGACTAGCCTTCTTGCCGTGGTCTTCTTCGCAGCAGTCTTCTTGGCCGCAGCCTTCTTCGCAGCAGGCTTCTTGCCCGCGGACTTGGCCTCCGGGGCGCTGGCGGTGCCGGCAGCCTCGATCACCTTGCCCTTCTCCGCGACCGTCACGATGATGTGGCGACATGCGGCGCTGGTAGCGGAACGCACGGCCCATCGGAGCAGGGCGGATCCGCTTCATGCGCGGACCTTCGTTCGCAATCGCGGTGCGGACGTACAGGTTGTCGACGTCCACATCCAGACCCTGCTCGTCGGAGAGGTAGCGAGGCGTTGGCGATCGCCGAACGCAGCACCTTCTCGATCACCGGCGCCATGCGCTTGGTGGAGAAGTGAATGGTGTTGATCGCCTGCTCGACCCGCAAGCCCTTGATCATGTCAAGGACGAGCTTGGCCTTCTGCGGGCTGGTGCGCTGAAACTTTGCTTCGGCGCGGAACTCTCGAACTGTTGCTGCTGACTTCGCCATGATGTCTTCCTTCAGAATCTTGTGTCGTGTGCCTGAGAACCGCGCTCCGGCTTAGCTCTTCGGCTTCGCTGCGCTCTCGCCGGCGCGGGCCGAGTGACCCTTGAATGTGCGGGTCGCCGAGAACTCGCCCAGCTTGTGCCCGACCATGTTTTCCGTCACGTACACCGGGATGAACTTGCGGCCGTTGTGCACGGCGATGGTGTGGCCGACGAACTCCGGGAAGATGGTGGAACGGCGCGACCAGGTCCTCACGACCTTCTTGTCGTTGGTCTGGTTCATGACCGTGATCTTCGTCATCAGGTGGCCGTCGATGAACGGGCCTTTCTTTGTGCTGCGCGACATAGCTGACTCCAGTATTGCGTGCTGAATACGACGAATCTGTTAGCGGCCTTTTCCTCGGTTTCGAACCTCGGAAGTACCGCTGCGAGACTTGGTGTTGCTTTACTTCCCTCGTGCTGCTCGGTGCCTTACTTGCCCTTATTGCGGCGCTGCACGATGAACGTATCCGTGCGCTTGTTGTTGCGGGTCTTGTATCCACGCGTCGGCTGGCCCCACGGCGTCACCGGGTGACGTCCGCCTGAGGTCTTACCTTCACCACCACCGTGCGGGTGGTCGACCGGGTTCATCGAGACGCCGCGGTTGGCCGGGCGAATGCCCTTCCAGCGGTTGCGTCCAGCCTTGCCGATCGTGACGTTCTCGTGGTCCGTGTTGCCGACCTGGCCGATGGTCGCCATGCACTCGACCAGCACCTTGCGGGTCTCGCCGGAGGGCAGCTTCAGCAGGGCGTAATCGCCTTCCTTCGCGATCAGGCCAACCTGCGCGCCGGCCGAACGCGCCATCTGCGCGCCCTTGCCAGGACGCAGCTCGATGTTGTGCACGATCGTACCCAGCGGAATGTTCTTGAGCGGAAGCGCGTTGCCCACCAGGATGTCCGCCTCGGGGCCGGACATGATCGTCTGGCCAACCTTCAAGCCCACCGGCTGGATGATGTAGCGCTTCTCGCCGTCCGCGTAGCTGACGAGCGCGATGCGCGAGCTGCGGTTCGGATCATACTCGATCGTCGCAACGGTGCCGGGGATGCCGAACTTGTCGCGCTTGAAGTCGATCAAGCGCAGCTTCTGCTTGTGGCCGCCGCCCTGGTGGCGGATGGTCAGCTTACCGGAGCTGTTACGGCCGCCGGTGCGCGGCTTGACGGTCAGCAGCG
Organism: uncultured Gammaproteobacteria bacterium; assembly: GCA_963744015.1. GTDB lineage: Bacteria > Acidobacteriota > Terriglobia > Terriglobales > Acidobacteriaceae > Edaphobacter. The sequence goes on along the minus strand of CAVUSA010000003.1, from coordinate 1,411,670 downwards.
GCTTGTACGGCTCGTTGGTCGTGATGTCGTCGTTCACCAGCTTCGTCTGGAAGCGCAGCGTCGGCGTAATCGGTCGAAATACTCTTGATCGGCATCGTTAAATCCATTCTCCTGGCGCTTCGGTTGAAACCCCGCCTGCCAGTTAGGTCAATCTCGTTGAAGCCTTGCGTTCAGCGACCTGACGCGTAACTAAATGCTGTTCAGATACTCCGGCATCTTCTCGCCTTCCTTCAGGCGAACGTAAGCCTTCTTCCAGTCCGGGCGATAGCCGGAGAACTTGCCGCGGCGGCGTTCCTTGCCTTCCACGATCGCGGTGCGGACGCCGGCCACCTTGATCTTGAAGAGGCTCTCAACCGCCTGCTTGACTTCCGTCTTGGTGGCCTTCTCGGCAACTTCGAAGACCAGGGTGTTCTCGGTCTCCTTCACGGTCATGCCCTTCTCGGTGATGAGGGGGCGGCGGATCACGGTATAAAGGGTCGGCATTATGCAGCCTCCTGATTGCCGGCGTTGACGGCATGCTGACGCTTGGAGACGGCCTTCTTCAGCGTCTCCTGCAGCGCTTGATGGCATCCATCGAGAACACGCGTGCTCGTAACGAAGCAGGTCGTAGGGATGAACTTCAGACGAGAGAACCAGCTCGACGCCCTGCAGATTGCGGCTGCCGAGATACAGCTTCTCGTCCAGCTTCTGGCTCGACTCCACCAGCAGCGTGGTCTTGCCGGTCTCGAGCTTCTTGAGCGCCTGCGCGTACAGCTTGGTCTTGCCTTCGGCGAGCGCCAGCGTGTCCACCATGGTGAACTTGCCGTCTGCAATCTTGGCCGCAATGGCCGAGCGCAGTGCGCCCATCAGCTTCTTCTTGGGGAACTGGTACTCGTAGCTGCGCGGCTGCGGTCCGTGAACCGTGCCGCCGCCACGCCAGAGCGGGGTGCGGATCGAGCCGACGCGTGCGCGGCCCGTTCCCTTCTGCTTCCAGAGCTTCTTGCCTGCGCCCGAAACGTTCTTGCGGGTCTTGGTGGCTGCCGTGCCCTGGCGGAGCGAAGCGCGATAGTGCTTCACGGCCTCCCAGAGCAGCGCGTCGTTGATCCCGGCCGCGAACACCTCGTCGAGAAGCTCGAACTCCCCGACCTTCGCGCCACCGAGATTCACTACCTTGATGTTTGCCATCGTCTTCTCCTTTGCCGGCGATCGTTGCCGCCGGCCCTTCCTTTGTTTGCGGCTCATGCTGCTCGGAGCCTTTGTGAGTAATTCTTTACTTCTTCTTGCTGGGTGCAGCCTTCTTCGAAGCCTTCAGCGCGTCCTTTGTGGCCGCACCGGCGAATCCACGACGCTCGCGCGGCGGAGCCTTCGCCTTCGAGATCAGCACGAAGCCATCACGCGGGCCGGGAACTGCGCCTTCGACGAGGAGAAGGTTATCTTCAAGGTCGATGCCGCGAATACGAAGGTTGCGGACCGTGATCTGCGCCGCACCCATGTGGCCGGGCATACGCTGACCCGGGAAGACGCGCGACGGAAACGACGACGCACCGATCGAACCCTGCACCTGGAACATGTGTCCGTGCGACTTGGGTCCGCCGCCGAAGCCGTGGCGGCGAACGACGCCGGCAAAGCCGCGGCCCTTGGAGGTGCCGATCACGTCAACGAAGCGCTCGTTCTCGAAGATGTCGACCAGGATGCGGTCGCCGGCCTTGACGCCTTCGCCCTCGCCAGTCGCCTTCTCAATCGCGACTTCCTTGATCATGCTTGCACCGGAGGCACGTTCGACTTCGCGAAGTGCCCGGTCATCGCCTTGTTGATCTTCGAAGCCTTGACGAAGTCCACGTAGCCGATCTGGGCTGCATCGTAGCCGTCCTTCGCCATCGTCTTCAACTGCGTGATCACGCAGGGGCCAGCCTTCAGAACGGTCACCGGATGCACATCTCCGCGCTCATCGAAGATCTGGGTCATGCCGATCTTCTTTCCGAGAATTCCTACTACTGACATCTGTCTTTCCTCTCCTCATCATGCCCGTCGGGGCACTGCCGGTCCTGCATCTTGCTGCTACTTCTGGACGGTCTTGATCTCGACGTCCACGCCGGCGGGCAGGTCGAGCTTCATCAGCGCGTCCACGGTCTGCTGCGTCGGCTCGAGAATGTCGATCAGGCGCTTGTGGGTGCGGATCTCGAAAGCCTCGCGGCGACTTCTTGTCGACGTGGGGCGAACGCAGAACGCAATACTTGTTCTTCATCGTCGGCAGCGGAATCGGTCCCGCAACCTGGGCTCCGGTGCGCTTTGCCGTCTCGACGATCTCGCCGGTCGACGTGTCCAGCACGCGGTAGTCATACGCCTTCAAACGAATTCTGATTCTCTGTCCTGCCATGTTGCGTCTCTTTTCTTGACACTCAAAGATCGTTTGGAGTAGTCCGCCGGCGATCAACTTCTGGACCAGCCGGCAGCCCTCGTTATTCTCGACTACTTACTTGATGATCTCGCGAGATCGTTCCGGCGCCGACGGTGCGGCCGCCTTCGCGGATGGCGAAGCGCAGACCCTTCTCCATGGCGACCGGCGTGTGCAGCGTGATCTCGAGCTGGATGTTGTCGCCCGGCATGCACATCTCGGTGCCCGCCGGCAGCTTCGCCGAACCCGTCACGTCGGTGGTGCGGAAGTAGAACTGCGGACGGTAGCCGTTGAAGAACGGCGTGTGACGGCCGCCTTCTTCCTTGCTCAGGACGTAAACCTCGCCCTTGAACTCGGTGTGCGGCGTGATCGAACCGGGCTTGGCCAGCACCATGCCGCGCTCGCACCTCTTCCTTCGCGATACCGCGCAGGAGCAGACCGGCGTTGTCGCCCGCCAGACCTTCGTCCAGCTGCTTCTTGAACATCTCGACGCCGGTGCAGACGGTCTGCTGCGTGTCGCCGGAAGCCGACGATCTCGCAGGCCTCGCCCACCTTGATCTTGCCGCGCTCGATACGGCCCGTGACCACGGTGCCGCGGCCCGAGATCGAGAAGATGTCTTCGATCGGCATCAGGAACGGCAGGTCGACCGCGCGCGTCCGGCTGCGGGATGTACTTGTCGACCGCATCCATCAGCTCGTCGATCTTGGCTTCCCACTGGGCTTCGCCGTTCAGCGCGCCGAGAGCGGAACCGCGGATGATCGGGGTGTCGTCGCCGGGGTAGTCGTACTTCGAGAGCAGCTCGCGGACTTCCATCTCGACCAGCTCGATGAGCTCTTCGTCCTCAACCGCGTCGCACTTGTTCAGGAACACGACGATGAACGGCACGCCGACCTGGCGCGCGAGCAGAACGTGCTCCTTGGTCTGGGGCATCGGGCCGTCGGTCGCCGCAACCACGAGAATCGCGCCGTCCATCTGCGCGGCGCCGGTGATCATGTTCTTGATGTAGTCGGCGTGGCCCGGGCAGTCGACGTGCGCGTAGTGACGGTTCGGCGTCTCGTACTCCACGTGCGAGGTCGAGATCGTGATACCGCGCTCGCGCTCTTCCGGAGCGTTGTCGATCGTGTCGAACGAACGGAACGTGTTGTGCGGGTTGTGCTTCGACAGCACCTTCGTGATCGCAGCCGTCAGCGTCGTCTTGCCGTGGTCGATGTGACCAATGGTGCCGATGTTTACGTGCGGTTTCGACCGGTCAAACTTTTCCTTACCCATGACACGTCTCCTCAAAATCTGTAGCAAATCTTTGTCTTACCTGCTAAAGCTACTTGTCCTTGCCCGTCTGCTTGGCGATGATCTCTTCCGAGACCGACCGGGGCGCCTCTTCGTACTGCTTGAACTGCATCGAGTAGTTCGCGCGGCCCTGGGTCGCTCCGCGCATGTGGGTGGCGTATCCGAACATCGTCGACAGCGGCACGGTGGCGCGAATCGCCTGCGTGTTGCCCACCATCTCCATGCCTTCGATGCGGCCGCGGCGGCTAGTTCAGGTCGCCGATGATCGTACCCATGTAATCCTCGGGCACGGTCACTTCGACCGACATCACCGGCTCGAGCAGAACCGGCTTCGCCTTGCGCGCGGCTTCCTTGAACGCCATCGAACCGGCGATCTTGAACGCCATTTCGTTCGAGTCGACGTCGTGGTAGCTGCCGTCGTACAGGCTCACCTTGATGTCGACCATCTCGTAGCCGGCCAGAACGCCGCCCTGCATGGCTTCCTGGATGCCCTGGTCGATCGGCTTGATGTACTCCTTCGGCATCGTGCCGCCCTTGGTGTCGTTCGAGAACTCGTAGCCCTTGCCCGGCTCGTTCGGCGAGATGCGAATCTTCGCGTGGCCGTAGTTACCCGAACCACCGGTCTGGCGGATGTACTTGCCTTCCGCCTCGGCGTTGGCGCGGATCGTCTCGCGGTAGTTCACCTGCGGCTTGCCGACGTTCGCCTCGACCTTGTACTCGCGCATCATGCGATCGACGATGATCTCAAGGTGCAGCTCGCCCATGCCGGCGATGATCGTCTGGCCCGAGTCGATGTCCGTGCGCACGTTGAAGGTGGGATCTTCCTGCGCCAGCTTGGCGAGCGCCATGCCCATCTTCTCCTGGTCGGCCTTGGTCTTCGGCTCCACCGCAACCTCGATAACAGGCTTCGGGAAGTCGATCGACTCGAGCACAACCGGGTCCTTGTCGGTGCAGATCGTGTCGCCGGTGATCAGGTTCTTCAGGCCCGACGGCGGCGCAGATATCGCCGGCCAGAACTTCCGTGATCTCTTCGCGCTTGTTGGCGTGCATCTTCAGCAGGCGGCCGATGCGCTCGGTCTTGCCGGTGCGCGGATTCAGCACCGAGTCGCCGGTCTTCAGAACGCCCGAGTAGACGCGGATGAAGATCAGCTGGCCGACGAACGGGTCGGTCATGATCTTGAAGCCGAGCGCCGAAAGCGGCTCGTTGTCGTCCGGCTTGCGGATGATCTCGCGCTCCATGTTGTCGGGGTCGTGCCCGATCATCGGAGGAATGTCGAGCGGGCTCGGCAGGTAGTCGACGACCGCATCGAGCAGCGTCTGCACGCCCTTGTTCTTGAACGACGAACCGCACAGCACCGGGAAGATGTTCATCGCGATGGTCGCCTTGCGGATGCCGGCCTTGAGCTGCTCGACCGTCGGCTCCTCGCCCTTCGAGATACAGGTTCATGATCTCGTCGTCGGAGTCGGCAACCGCCTCGATCAGGTGCTGGCGCGCGGTCTTGGCGGTCTCGAGCAGGTCGGCCGGAATCTCTTCCACCGAGTACTCGGCGCCCATCGTCTCGTCGTGCCACAGGATCGCCTTCATCGTGACCAGGTCGATCACGCCAAGGAACTTCGCCTCGGCGCCGATCTGGATGTTGATCGGCACAGCGCGCGCGCCGAGACGATCGACGATGGTCGAGGTCGCGTAGACGGCGTCCGCGCCGGCCTTGTCCATCTTGTTGATGAAGCAGACCCGCGGAACCTTGTACTTGTCGGCCTGGCGCCACACGGTCTCCGACTGCGGCTGCACACCGGCGACCGCGTCGAAGCAGGCGACCGCGCCGTCGAGCACGCGCAGCGAACGCTCCACCTCGGCGGTGAAGTCCACGTGGCCGGGGGTGTCGATGATGTTGATGCGGATGTTCTTCCAGGTGCAGGTCGTCGCGGCGGAGGTGATGGTGATGCCGCGCTCCTGCTCCTGCTCCATCCAGTCCATGGTCGCAGTGCCCTCATGCACTTCGCCGATACGGTGCGTGATGCCCGTATAGAACAGGATGCGCTCGGTCGTCGTTGTCTTTCCGGCGTCGATGTGCGCCATGATCCCGATGTTCCGGCAACGATTCAGAGGTATAGTGCGTGCCACGGTGATATCTCTTCTCTGCAGGCTTGGCCTGCGGTTAAGACAAAGAAACAGAAACGGAGATTTTGCTGAGAAGTTTTCTCTTTACCAGCGATAGTGCGCGAAGGCCTTGTTGGCCTCGGCCATGCGATGAACGTCTTCCTTCTTCTTCATCGCGGCGCCACGGCCGTTGGCCGCATCGAGCAGCTCGGCGGTCAGCTTGTCGACCATGCCCTTTTCGCCGCGAGCCCGGCCGTAGGTCACCAGCCAGCGGATCGCGAGCGACGTGCGGCGCTCGGGTAGCACTTCGATCGGCACCTGGTAGTTCGCGCCGCCCACGCGGCGGCTCTTCACTTCGAGCAGCGGCTTGCAGTTCTCGATCGCCTTCTTGAACAGCTTCAGGGCCTCGTCGCCACCCTTCTGCTCCAGGTTCGTCATGGCGGTGTAGAAGATGCCCTGCGCGGTCGACTTCTTGCCGCCCCACATCATGCGAGTTCACAAACTTGGTGACCAGCGTGGACCGTAGACCGGGATCCGGTGCAACTTCACGCTTCGCGATATAACCTTTTCTCGGCATTGCTCTTCTCTTCTTCCTCCAGCTCGGTGACTTCTCACGTGCTGGACTTGAACTTCTAATTGGACAAACATGCCTTTGCTCTCGGACGGCCAAAGCTTACTTATTTCGCTGCAGCCTTCGGACGCTTCGCGCCGTACTTGGAGCGGCTCTGCATGCGCTTGGCGACGCCGACCGAGTCCAGCGTGCCGCGCACCACGTGGTAACGAACGCCCGGCAGATCCTTCACACGGCCGCCGCGGATGAGCACAATCGAGTGCTCCTGCAGGTTGTGGCCGATGCCCGGGATGTAGGTCGTGACTTCGATGCCGTTGGTCAGGCGAACGCGGGCGACCTTGCGCAGCGCCGAGTTCGGCTTCTTGGGCGTCTGGGTGTAAACGCGGGTGCAGACGCCGCGGCGCTGGGGCGAACCCTGCAGCGCGGGGCTGGCGGTCTTGTAACGGGTGGGCGTGCGGCCCTGCTTGACGAGCTGATGGAACGTAGGCACTGAAGCTCCTTGAAATCTCTACCGCTGGTGCTCCGCAGGAACGAATCCTGCGCAAATCCAAACTTGTACGCACACTCCGCAGACAGATAACCGCACTTACGCGCGAAAACGTGAGGACGCTGAAGCGCCTCGCACGAAGATTGTTCCCTGCTGTACGTCTGTACATCCATTCAGACGAAATACAGTCGACGGTGACCGAGCTGTCTTCTTCGACCCTTGCCCATCTTGCGCTGGTCCTAAGCAAACGCCGGCTCCGTTTCGCTGTTCCCGACCGCATAGCCCACTCAAGGTGAGGGGTGTCGCAGTCGCGTTTGCGAAGGGCCGCAGAAACATGTCTCGCAACTTCCAGAGACCTGCGGTAAAGCTCTTGCACTACCTCAATCAGTGTATCGCAAAATACCCCGCTGCTATCACCCGAAGATGACGCTTCACAGGAAATTCTTGCGACCACGATTGCAACCCTCTAAAAATACCAAAGCTGGCGGTTCGCGTCAACCCAGGCGCCGTAACTGCGGGGGAGTTCCGCTGGCCCATGTAAACTGCCGAGCATGACCCTTCGCGCTGTCGCCGTCTCGCTGGCCCTTGCCTGCACCGTTGCTCCCGCTCTCGCCCAGACCGCCGTCGACTGGGCACCCATGGCCAACCCCGACCCGCGTCTCGCCGCCATGCGCCAGGGCGCCGGCGCTCGCCTGCGCGCGCCCGGACAAGTCGCCATCTCGCCCGACGGCAGCACCCTCGCCTGGACTATCGGCGGACGCGAAGGCCAGGCCCTGCACCTGACCGACCTTGCCAACCCTGACCCGGCGAAGGACAAGATCGTCTCGGTCGCGGGCACCACCAACTGCTCGAACGGCGCGCCCGTCTGGAGCCCCGACTCGCAAACGCTCGCCTTCACCTCCACCTGCACCAGCAAGGACGAGAAGCCCGGCCAGCCGCAGATCTTCCTCTACTCGCGCTCGTCGGGTGAAGCGAAGCAGCTGACGCACCTGAAAGGAATCTTCCAGCAGGCCGCGTGGTCGCCGGACGGAAAATCCATCGCTTTCCTGTTTGTAGAGAACGCCTCCCGTTCGGCCGGTGCGCTCGCCGCGATGAAGCCGTGGTCCGGCGTGATTGGCGAAGACGGCGTCGAGGTGCAGCGGGTCTATGCGGTCGATGTGGCTTCCGGGCGCGCCAACTGGCTGACCCCGTTGACCCTCCATGTGTATGAGTTCGACTGGGCTCCTGGCGCGCGGGAGATCGCCTACATTGCAGCGGATTTGCCCGGCGAGAACAACTGGTGGGTGGCGCAACTCTATGCCGCTCCGGTCCACCTCGGCCCGAATGACGTTTCGGCACAGCCCCGTTCTGTCTTCGATCCTGGCAAGTCCTCAACGGCGATGAAGGGTCTGCAGATGGCCGTGCCGCGCTTCTCGCCGGATGGCAAGAAGATCGCCTTCATCGGCGGCCTGATGTCCGATCAGGGATCCACCGGCGGCGACATCTGGGTCGTCAATGCAGACGGCAAAGGTCAGCCCACCGACATTACCCCCGAACATCGACGGCACCCCCACCTACCTCTCCTGGACCGGTCACTGACAATATCGGCTTCGTCGAAGACCGCCGCGGCCACACGCTGCTGGCCGACTACGTCGTCAGCACCAGGATCGCAGGACGCCACGTCAGGACCTGGGCGAGACGACGGTCTCCGGCGGACCGATCAAGAACGCAATCGGCGTCTCGTCGCATGGTGTGCTTGCCTTCGTGAAGTCCGGCCACGACACACCGCCCGAGCTCTGGGCCGGGCCGTTCAACGCGGAGAAGCAGATTACTCACCTGAACGACGGCGCCAAAAACCCCACCCGCACCGAGTCCGTCGAGTGGGAGAACAGCGTCGGCGACACGGGGGAGAGGTCTTCCACGTGCAGGGCTGGCTGACCTATCCCAAGGACTACGATGCCAAGAAGAAGTATCCGCTGATCGTCGAGGTTCACGGCGGACCGTCGGCCTCGGCCGGCGCGCGCTGGGGCCAGAACACCTGGGCTGAGCTGGGCTACTTCGTCTTCGCTCCCAATCCGCGCGGAAGCTTCGGCCAGGGAGAAAAGTTTACTGCAGCCAACATGAAGGACTTCGGCTACGGCGACCTGCGCGACATCACCAGCGGCATGGATGCCGTCGAAAAGAAGGTCTCAATCGACAAGAACCGCGAAGGCCTGACCGGCTGGAGCTACGGCGGCTTCATGACCATGTTCGGCGTGACCCAGACGACGCGCTTCCGGGCCGCGGTCGCCGGCGCCGGCATCTCCGACTGGCAGAGCTACTACGGCGAAAACTCCATCGACCAGTGGATGGTGCCGTTCTTCGGCGCGACCGTCTACGACGACCCAGCGGTCTATGCGAAGTCCTCTGCCATCAACTTCATCAAGAAGGTGAAGACCCCCACGTTGGTGATCGTCGGCGACCGGGACGGCGAGTGCCCGGCGCCACAGTCATTCGAGTTCTGGCACGCGCTGCGGGCCGAAGGCGTGCCTACGCAGCTTGTGATCTACCCCAACGAAGGCCACGGATTCCGCGATCCCGCCCACATCGCCGACCGCGAAGCGCGGGAGGTGGCCTGGTTCGAGAAGTACATGCCGGCGAAGTAGTGCGAGTGGACAGTGGTCAGCGGACAGTGTTGAAGCTGATCACTTATCACTTGCCACTCCTGACTAACCACTGTCCTTCGTCCCTCGTCTAATGTCCATCCGGAACTGCGTCATTTGCTTCTGCCCGGTGGAACTTTTAGACTGAACCTTGGGAAATCCCCAAAGTTCTTCAGGTGGCAACGTCGGGCGTCCGCTTTCCATCCGGGCCTGCACGTAGAGGGTTCAAGAGGTTCAATGCGTCGTTTCGTCTCGTTAGCGGTTCTGCTGTTGTTTGCCATCCCGTTCGGTGTCTCTATCTCCGGCTGTTCGAAGACCGTTGCCCCCACGTATTGCAACGGACAGACTTCCGGCGTGCAGGTTGGCCAGCTCGCCTCGCTTGACCTTGAGCCCCGCCTGACCGGCATCTCGCTGAACAGCGGCGAGATCGGCCGCGTCAATGCCCCTTCGGGCAAGGATTGCCGCGGAAACTCCGCCAGCGCAAACAACGTCGTTTACGCTTCCACCAATATCCAGCTCGCGGACGTAGCCCCCACCACCGGCAGCCTGTGCGCCGGCACGTGGAACCGCAACACCGGCGCCTCCATCCCGGACTACACGGTCTGCACCCCGGCCCAGAGCAATGGCGTGGCCTTCGTCACCACCAGCGCGGACGGCGTGGTGTCTAATCCCATTCCCGTCTTCGTTCACCCCATCGTTACCAGCATCGTGCTCGGCCCGGCTTCCACCAACTGCACGACCGACCCGGCCAGCAACTGCATCAATCTCGATCAGCCGTCGGTCTGCTACAGCGGCACACCGCCGGCTACTTCCATCGCGGCCTACGACGGAAACTCCTGCGTCTCGCAGGGCTCTACGCGCCAGCTTGTCACGCGGAGCTACATGGGCAATGGAACGGCGACCGCCAATAACATCAGCTGCCTGGTCGGACCGCCGCAGTTCTCCGCGCTCAACGCGGCGGTAGTCACCGTCGATGCCAACGGCGTTGCCACCGCAGCGCAGCCCGGCGCATCCACCATCAGCGCCAATTCGTCGAATGCCTCTTCCACGGCGGGCTTCTTTTCCACCTGTCCCCCCGCTTCGATTGTGCTTTCCGCACAGAACCAGCCCAACGCCGCCACCACCCCGGTGTCCGTGAACCAGAACACCACGCAGGCGCTGACGGCCACGGTGCTGGACGCTAATATCGATCCGGCTAATGGCTATCCTCTGGGACACCCGATCACCAACATTCAACTCGAATACGTTTCCACAAATCCGACCACGGTTCCGGCCGGCTCGGCGAGCGTCACACCCGTTTTCCCGGGTGCCGCGGCGATCACGGCGATTTGCCAGCCGCCCACCTGCAACACGGCGCCTTTCAACGAGATTGGTTTGTTCAACAATGGCACCCCGGTGATCTCGAACCCGGTGCTGATCAACGCCGTCGGCACCAACTTCTCCACCGTCCTTTACATCGCTTCTACCCAGTCGCAATACCTACTCCCGGTCGACTTCACTGCTTCCAGCCAGTCCGCGCCGGTGCGGCTGCCCTACGCGCCGAACTCCATGGTCATCTCCGAGGACCTTTCCACGATCTACATGGGAACTTCCTACGAGATCATGGGCTTCTCCACCGCTTCGAACACCTTGACCAAGCAGGACACCTCCATCATCGGCACGGTGCTTTCAGTGTCCCCCGATAACAGCACCGTCGTCGTCACCGACCCGAGCCGTAATCTCACGTATCTGTATCTTTCCGCCGGCGGCATTTCGAGCGAGTATGGCGGGATCGCGACGCGCGCTTCCTGGACTCCGGACTCGCAGACGGTGTACATCACGACGACCGACGGTCGCCTGCTGGTCCATTCCTCGTTCACGGGTTGGACAGCGATCAACCTGACCACCCCTGCTACGGATGTTGCCGTCACCGTACCGAGCGCGGGCGCTTACCTGGGAGGCAGCCCCGTTGACGTTCGCACCAACTGCCCCGCCACCACCATCAACAACCCGAATCAAGGGTTCGCGCAGACAACGAACAACAACTTCTACCCGGACCTCGGCGCCATCGCGGCCAATGCCACCCGCCTGACCGCGACCAACGATGGTGTGCACATCCTCGGAGCCAGCACCACGGCATTCACCGACATCAAGACGAACCAGAAGAGCGGAGCCTGCCCGGTGACCTTCACCAGCAGCCCCGGTACGCCGCTTCCGTTCACCCTTGCCAAGCCGTCCTTCGTCTCGAACGTGCTAGCAACCTCCGATTCTGCCTTTGCCTTTGTCACCTACACCGGGACCGGCGGAGTGGTTCCGCAATATGCCTCGGCCACCGGCACCCTCTCGAACATCGCGCTGCAGAAGACCTCCAACGGTACCCCCACGGCTCCGGTCTCGGGCGTCATCAGTGCAGACAACAACACGCTGTTCGTTGGAACTTCGGGCGACAACCTGGTGCACCGCCTTACCCGCGGAGCTTCCGGCTTCACGGACACGGCTGCCCCGATCGTGCCCGCGCTGCCGAACATCAACGGGAGCGGCACCGCAACCCCGGACCTCCTCGTGCAGCACCCGCGCAAGTCCACCAGCTAGCTCGCGAACTCAGCAGGCATGGCAACGGCCCCCCGGAATGGAGGGCCGTTCTGTTTAGCGCCATCTTCCGGTGCGCGCAGTCAGCGGTCCGACAAGGGTTCCACGACGAATCCTCCGCGCCTGCCGGTGCAGATACGCGACCGGATCATCGGGCGCTCCGTCGCTTTCATCGCCCTCTTCGTCCTTCATCTGCTGGATCACGTGCTCTACCGAGGGTTGGGCGAAGGCTTGAAGCTGATGAAGCGCATTTCCGAGCGATCCCCACCCGCGGTACGGCCTGAGGTGCCGGACGCCGGCTCTATTCTGTTGTTTTCTCCACTGCCTGGCGCGCCAGCGGAGTTGCAGACATACCAGGCCCAACCAACCCAGCAACAGCAGGGCCATCCACGAATTGAAGTTCATTACAACTCTCCCGCAAACCGGCTAAAGGAATGTCTGCGGGCAGCACTTCATCTCACCCCGGCTCGAGGTTCAAAGGCTTCGCTGCCCAACCTTTCAGTCGATTACGGGGCGAGGTGGAGGGCGCTGAAATCTTGCCCGGCGAAAGACAGTTGCAGGCAGGCCGGCGCAGGCCTCCGCAGAGACCCGCCCAACCGAGCGCGCGAAGGCGACGCAGCCAAACAGAAAGCCTTCGGCAAGCGTGAATGGAGCCAACGCCACGACGGCATGCGTGGCCATGTGCACGGCAACGAGCAGGCATAGCAATGCGACGGCCAGCGCCAGCCAACCCTGATTGCGTGAGTGAAGACACCGCATGCGCAAACCTCTCTAGCCGAGCCGCGCTTTCAACAGGTCGCGCGCTACGGCGTCGAGCACGCCATTGAGAAAGTGGATGGACTCCGGAGCTGCATAGCGGCGTGCCACCTCCAGGCTTTCGTTGATGACGATGGCGGCCGGCGTCTTGGGGAAGCCCAGAATCTCGGCGATCCCCGCGCGCAGGAGGTTGCGGTCGACTACCGGCATGCGCTCCAGCCGCCAGTTCTGGGAGTGCTGCTCGATCAGCGCGTCGATCTCCACGCTGCGGCTGGTGGCAATGCGGTACAGATCCTCGGCAAAACCGCGTGTCTCTTCGTCAACATCCGTTACCGAGGCCCAGAACAGCTTGCGCACCTGCTCCGGCGTCTGCTTGCCCAGATCGCCCTGGAACAGCATCTGCATGGTCAGTTCGCGGGATTTCCGGCGGGTTCCCACTAGGCGCCGCCCTTCAGCTTGCGGTTGACAGAGACCATCTCTATCGCTGCGCTCGCCGCCTCGAATCCCTTGTTTCCGGCCTTCAGCCCAGCGCGGTCGAGCGCCTGCTCCAGCGTCTCGCAGGTCAGCACGCCGAAGGCATGCGGGATGCCGGTCTCCTGCTGGGACTGCCCTATGCCGCGCGCGACCTCGTTGTAGATAGCTTCGTAATGCGCCGTTTCACCGCGCAAGCAGGCAGCCCAGCGTCACGATCGCGTCGACTTTGTTCTCGTCTTGTCCGGCTGGCGATGGTCCGCGCCGCGTTGGGAATCTCCCAGGCGCCGGGCACGCGCACTACCTCGATATCCGCCATCGCCGCGCCGCTGCGGCGCAGGCAATCGAGCGCGCCCTGCAGCAGGCGGTCGGTGATGACCGTATTCCAGCGCGTCGTAATCACCGCGAACTTCATCCCGACAGCGGAAAGCTCGCCTTCGACCGCCGGAACCACGCCGTGAAGCGGATTTTCTGACTGCCAGAAGCCGACTTCCACCCCGGCCCGCAGCGTGAACATGCGCGAATTCCAATGCGTAGCCTCGACCGCGGAGACCTGTGTCTCCGCCCGCCGCGCCCGCCCACTGCATGACCGCGCCGTGCACATGGTCGAGCTGCGTTACCTCGACAAGAATCCGGGGCACTGCGGGCTTCCGTCCGGTCACCAGCTCCAGATTTCCCAGAGGCGCGAGAAATGCCGCGCCCGTGCCTTCGCCGTCGCTCCAACCCTTCCCGGCTTCGAAGCCGAGGGCCTGCAACAGCCCGGCGAGCCGGGCAAACTCTTCGCCGCCGGCCACTGGCTCGACGACAGTCATTCCCTTGATCATGCCTTCGATTGTATCGTCAGGAGCGAAGCCCCTCTGGAGCCAAGCCATGAACGAGCAGGACAAGATCATTCTCCCCACCTACGAAACCCTTCTGCTGGCGCTGGACGGCCCGGTGGCAACCGTCACGCTGAACCGCCCGCAGGTGCTGAACGCGCTGAATGCGCAGGTCTTCAATGACCTGGAGCTCGTGTTTACCATGCTGGCGAACGACGGTTCGGTGCGAGCCGTCCTGCTGACCGGCGCGGGAGAGAAGGCCTTCGCCGCCGGGGCGGACATTCGCGAACTCGCAGAGACGGACGCGGCCTCGGGTGAGGCCCTCGCATTGCGCGGGCAGGCGGTCTTCGAAGGGATTGCGCGCTGCGGCAAGCCCGTGATTGCGTGTGTCAACGGATTTGCGCTGGGCGGCGGCTGCGAATTGGCGCTGGCGTGCACACTGCGCATCGCCGCCGATTCGGCGCGGCTGGGCTTTCCCGAGGTGAAGCTGGGGCTGATTCCTGGTTACGGCGGCACCCAGCGGCTGCCCCGGCTGGTCGGGTCCTCGGCGGCGCTGCGGCTGATCCTGACGGGCGAGCCCGTAGTGGCCGAAGAAGCCCTGCGCATCGGGCTGGTCGACCAGGTGGTGGCGGGCGGAGAGCTGCTGGAGCGCGCTCGCGAGCTGGCGCTGAAGCTGGCCGCGCTGGCTCCGCTGGCGCTCTCGGCAGCCATCGAGGCGGTCCGCGAAGGCGCCGACCTGCCGCTGGGCGAGGCACTGGCGCTGGAAGCAAAGCACTTCGGCCGTCTGAGCGCCTCGGCCGACAAACACGAGGGTGTGCACGCGTTTCTCGCGAAACGGCCGGCGAACTTCACCGGAAAGTAAACAGGGCAGCGAACAACGAAAATGCTGCCTTCATTTATCCTATAAACGTGCGTCGCCTAGCCTTTCTCCCCGCCCTGCTTCTGCTCCCGCTTGCGGGCTGCAACACCGCCCCCACCCTCGCCGCCTCCGCCGACGCGAAGGCGCAGCAGCGCCAGCAGAACGACATGATCCGGCAGGAGCTGGAGCAGATTCCGCTGCCGTCGAAAAATCGTTACCTGGCCGTGAAGTCGCTGACCATCTGGGAGAATCCTTACCTCACGGTGCAGGGCAAGATGGTGACGCTGCATGTCACGATGGCGGATGCCAACACGTCGGGTCTCGGACAGGGCGGACTGCTGCGGCCCGTCGGTGCACGGCGGCAGGAACTGAACGTCCGCACCTCGGACCTTCCCGCGGCGATGAACGCGATTCCGCAGAACGCGTGGCCTTACGGGCGCGTGGTGGCTGTCGAAGAGGCGCACGACGCGCCGGCCTCCGCGCGGCCGGAGCTGCGCCGCAACATGGAAGCCGCCATCAAGACGCTGGGCGACATCGGCGTGGTGGTCTACGAGTGGCAGGATAACGGGCCGCTGCCGCGTTAGCCTTCGGGGTGGCCTTCGCTCGGGCCTGAGGATGCGCTAACATCAGCAGACCGTGCACACTTCCGCGCTGATTGTCTTCTGCTTTTTCTTTGCACTGGTCACCCTCGCGGGCTTCTGGGCCGCGCGCTGGCGCCGCCCTGAAGCTGGCATGCACTCGCTTGAGGAGTGGGGCCTGGCCGGCCGCAGCTTCGGTACCTGGATCACGTGGTTTCTGCTTGGCGGCGATCTCTACACGGCGTATACCGTGATCGCGGTGCCCGCAGCCCTCTACGGCGCGGGTGCCAACGGCTTCTTTGCCGTGCCCTACGCGGTCATCGCCTATCCGTACATGATGCTGGTGCTGCCGCGGCTGTGGACGGTGTGCCACCGCCACGGCTTCGTCACCTTCGCGGATTTCGTGCGTGGCCGCTACGGCAACCGTCCGCTGACGCTGGCCATCGCGCTCACCGGCATTCTGGCTCTGATGCCCTACATTGCGCTGCAGCTTGTAGGAATTCGTGTGGTGATCGCCGCGTTGGGCGTTCACGGGGAATGGCCGCTGGCGGCCGCGTTCGTGATCCTGGCGGCCTATACCTATTCGAGCGGCCTGCGAGCTCCGGCGGTCATCGCCGTCGTGAAGGACACGATGCTGTACATCATGGTGCTGGCGGCGGTCATCTGGCTGCCGTACAAGCTGGGCGGCTATGCGCACATCTTTGCTGTCGCCAACCAGGCGCTGGGAGCGCACAAGCCTCCGGCATCGATCTTTCTTGCGCCGAAGCAGTTTCTTGGCTACAGCACGCTGGCCATCGGGTCGGCGGTTGCGCTGATGCTCTACCCGCACACGGCGACGGCGGTGCTCAGCGCTAAGTCGGCCAACGCCATCCGTCGCAACGCAGCGATGCTGCCGGCTTACAGCTTTCTGCTGGGCCTGATCGCGCTGCTTGGGCTACATCGCCCTGGCGGCAGGCATCGTGACGAAAGACCCGCAGACCGCGATTCCCCTGCTGTTCCTCAAGATGTTTCCGGAGTGGTTCGCGGGCTTCTGCCTGGCCGCAGTGGCCATTGGAGCGCTGGTGCCCGCAGCAATCATGTCGATTGCAGCCTCAAATCTGTTCACGCGCAACCTCTGGGGCGAGCTTGCGGGAAGCGCGATGACGCCGCACCAGGAATCGAACATGGCGAAGATTGTCTCGCTGGTGGTGAAATTCGGCGCGCTGCTGTTCGTGCTGAAGTTGCCGGCCACGTACGCCATTGAGATGCAGTTGCTGGGCGGAATCTGGATCGGGCAGCTCTTTCCCTCGGTCGTTGTCGGCGTGTTCACCCGCTGGTTTCATCCGTGGGCGCTGTTCTGCGGATGGCTGGCTGGTATGGCCTGCGGCACGTGGATGGTATGGACGCTCGGCCTGAAGAGCTCGGTCTTCCCGGTGCCGCATGTGGGCGGCATGTACGCGGCGGTGCCGGCGCTGCTGCTGAACCTGGCGGTCTGCGCGGTGTTGACGCCGATCTTTCGCGCTGCGAAGGTCAACGCCGGGCTGGACGAAACCGACCCCGCGGCCTACATTGGCTGAGCGCGTACCAAGCCGGGTGACGAGGCGCGGCCGGCGCGCATCTCAACGCCTGAGGATTTGACTCCCATGAGCCTTTTGGAAACAGCCGTCTCCGGATTCATCGACCGCAAACTTGCCCAGCCCCCCACGCCCGTTGCGGCGCCTGCGCCTGGCACCCATTCCCTGGCAAAGGGCCTGCTGGCCGGGCTGATCGGCGGCATTGCAGCCACTGCCGTCAAGACCATGGTGGGCAAGGTGTATCCGCCGCGGGTGGACGGAGCGGCCGAACCGCCGGCGGTGCTGGCGGAGAAGGTCGCAGGGCACGAGCTTGCACCAGCCCCGAAGCAAGCCGCGACCGAGGCAATCCACTGGGCTTTCGGCGCAGCCGCCGGCGCGGCCTATGGAGGCATTGCTGAATACTACCCAGCCGTTACCGCCCGCGACGGCATCAACTTCGGCATGACGCTGATGGCGCTGACCCATGAAGGCGCACTGCCCGCCCTGGGCTTGTCGCAGGCACCGGCGGCGCAGAGCAGCCGCGAAAAGACCAGCGAGATGGTGAGCCACGTGGTGTACGGCATTGTGACCGAGACCACACGCCGCATCGTGCGCAAGATGCTTTAGCTGACGACCCGCCGCGGGTGTAGTGCGGGATGCTTTAGCATGCTTGGCTGAGGTTCCTGTGCACGCCACAACGCGGCTTCTGGTTCGCAGCGCCATCTTTCTGGCATCGTTTCTGCTGTTTCTAAGCGAGCCGATCGCAGCCAAGCAGTTGCTGCCCTCCTTCGGCGGGTCGGCCGCCGTGTGGATGACTTGCCTGGTCTTCTTCCAGGTAGCGCTGCTGGCCGGATACCTCTATGCCCATGGGATGACTCGCGGAGATCCCAGCCGCCGGCTGTCGACGCTGCACATCGCACTGCTGGCACTGGCAGCGGCTTCCGCCGTGGGCTGGGGAGCTGGATACCTCCATCCCCTCCAGGCGGGCGGCCTGCCGGTGACCAGCATCTTTCTTTCGCTGGCGCTCTCGATCGGTCTGCCTTTTGTCCTGCTCGCCTCCACCAGTCCGATGTTGCAGGTCTGGCTGTCGCGGACGGAGCAGGATGCGGTTTCGTTTCGGCTTTTTGCCTTGTCGAACCTGGCTTCCCTGCTGGCGCTCGTTTCCTACCCAACCCTGATCGAGCCACATCTCACGCTGAGCCTGCAGCGGCAGGTATGGGCGTTGGGTGTGGCTGTGTTTGCACTGATCACCGGTGTGTTGGCCTGGCAGAACCGGCGGCCGGCTTCGCCTCCCGCGGAAAAGCTCGCACAGGAAGCCCAGCCGGCTCCCGCCGCACACAAGCTTCTGTGGTTCCTCTTGCCGATGGCCGGGGCGATGCAGCTTTCCGCCGTGACCGCGCACCTGACCTCCAATGTAGCGGCCATTCCGCTGCTTTGGGTTCTGCCGCTCGGGGTGTACCTCCTGACCTTTATCCTGGCGTTTCAGTTTCCCGGGCTGTTGCGCGTCCGCTCCGTGGTCATGCGCGTGCTTGCGATCCTGTTGGCCTCGCTGGCGCTCCTGCTTTCGAAGGCCGACGTATCCCTGCCGATTGGGCTTGCGATCGTCTTTTTTCTGCTGGAACTGTTCACGGCTTGCCTTTTCTGCCACATGCAGGCGTACGCTCTTCGACCAGCTCGACCGGCAGAAGCGACCCTCTTTTACCTGACGATCGCCGCCGGCGGGGCGATGGGTTCGTTCCTGATCGGCATCGCCGCACCGCTGATCTTCTCCGGCAACTACGATCTTGCGCTCACGTTCCTGGTAACCGCGCTGCTGGCCCTGGCAGTCATATGGACACCCGGGCGAAGCTGGAAGACAGAGTGGCCGCAACGGCTTCTATGGAGCGTCGGCAGCGGTCTGCTGGCTTTCCTCATCGTCGCGCTCCATACGGTGTATCACGCGCATACGCTGCTGGTCCGACGCAACTTCTACGCCAGCCTGCGCGTAACCCAGGGCGTGACCGAGCATGGCGACCCTATCCGCACGCTGATGAACGGCAGCATTCAACACGGCACACAGATTTTTTCAGACGACCTGCGCCATACACCCACCACCTACTACGCGCCAGACTCCGGCATCGGGCTTGCCCTGGCACAATGCTGCGGCGACCGTCCGCGAAGCATCGGAGTCATTGGCCTCGGCGCCGGAACTATCGCCGCGTATGGCCGTGCCGGCGACAGCATCCGCTTCTACGAGATCAATCCTTCCGTACTGCCCATCGCGCAGAATCTCTTTACCTACACCCGGGATTCGAAGGCAAAGATCAGCTTTGCGGAGGGCGACGCCCGCGCCTCGCTGGCCCAGGAATCCGCACAGGGCTTCGACGTACTTGTGGTTGACGCCTTTTCTGGAGACGCCATCCCGCTCCATCTCTTGACTGTGGAGGCTCTCGCACTGTACCGCCATCACCTTGCGCCGGGGGGCGTGCTCGCGTTTCACGTGTCGAACTCCTACGTCGATCTGGATGCTGCCGTCGCGCAACTCGCCCTGGCCGCAGGGATGCAGGCACGTCGCATCTCCAGCCCCGAAGACCGGCAGAGCGGCGAGTTCAAGTCGGTGTGGGTGCTGCTTTCCGCTGATCCCACCTTCTTCCTGCGGCCAGAGGTCGCGCAGCGTGCGCAGACGATCGGCGGGGTGGCGGGGGTGGGCCCATGGACAGACGACTACTCCAGCCTGCTACCGCTGGTGCACTGGATGCCGAGGCAGGGCGGGCGCTGAGGAGGGAGATCCGGGCCCCGGACTGCCGTTTCAGCGTGACGAACATCTCCGGCTCCGAGATTGACCAAACCAACGGGTGCGTCGGGGAGACCTTCTGCCGTCCCTATAATCAGGGGAGTAAAGGCAGGGAGCAGGGCGTCCACATGCAGAAGCAGTCTCGTCGAGTCGTGATTGTAGGTGCGGGTCCCGGAGGGCTTGCGGCCGCCCTCCTGCTGGCGAAGTCAGGGGTCAAGGTCACCATCGTTGAAAAGCGCGGCGTGGTCGGTGGACGTACCTCCACCATTGCGCAGGACGGCTTCAAGTTCGATGTGGGGCCGACGTTCTTCCTGTATCCGCGGGTGCTGAAGGAGATCTTCCGCGCCGCTGGATACGACCTCGACCGCGAGGTTCCGATGACGCGCCTGGACCCGCAATACCGGCTGGTCTTCGGCGCCGGCGGCGAGCTGCTGGCTACTCCTAATATCGAGAAGATGGTGCAGGCGATCGCCGCCATCTCGCCCGAGGATGCGACGCGCTTTCGGACCTTTATTACGCATAATCGCAACAAGCTCGAAAAGTTCATGCCGTTCCTGCAGACGCCTTTCGAAAGCTGGACCGACCTGGCGCGTCCCGCGATGATGAAGCTGCTGCCTTTGCTGGCGCCGTGGAAGTCGCTCGATCAGGATCTGCAGGTGCACTTCAAAGACGAGCGCATCCGGCTGGGGTTCAGCTTCCAATCGAAGTACCTGGGCATGAGTCCGTTCCGCTGTCCGAGCTTGTTTTCGATTCTCTCGTTCCTCGAATATGAGCATGGCGTCTTTCATCCGACCGGCGGATGCGGCTCGGTGACGCAGGCGATGGCTCGGATCGCGACCGAAATGGGCGTCGAGATCCTGCTCGATGAGCCTGTGGACAAGGTGATTGTCGAGCGCGGCAAAGCAGTGGGTGTACGCACAAAGAACCGTCTGCTGATGTCCGATGCGGTGGTCGTGAATGCCGACTTTGCCGGCGCCATGAAGCGCATGCTGCCCAACCACCAGCGCCGCAAGTGGACGGACGAACGGCTGGCAAAGAAGAAGTACAGCTGCTCGACGTTCATGATGTACCTGGGGATCAAGGGACAGTTCGACGATGTTTCGCACCACACGATCTATCTGGCTGAAAACTACAAGCAGAACCTTGCCGACATCGAGCAGCGCCATGCGCTCTCCGACAACCCGTCGTTCTACGTGCAGAACGCTTGCGTGACGGATGACACGCTCGCTCCGGCCGGCCACAGCTCGCTGTATGTGCTGTTGCCGGTGACGCACGATACGGGATCGGTGGACTGGGAAAAGGAGACGCCGCGCTATCGTGCGCTGGCGCTCGAACAGATGCGTAAGATCGGTATGCATGATGTGGAGCGGCGCATTGTGACCGAGAAGATCGTCACCCCCAAGGGATGGGCGAGCGAATTTGACCTCTACAAGGGCGCGACGTTTTCGATGGCGCACTCGCTCGACCAGATGCTGCACCTGCGTCCGCACAATCGTTTCGAAGATGTGGGGCAGATGTACCTGGTTGGCGGCGGAACGCATCCGGGCAGCGGACTTCCGGTGATCTTTGAATCCGCACGCATCACGTCGCGCCTGCTGCTGGAGGATCTGCACATGGACCCTCTCTGGAACCACGCGGGCGAAGATGCGCCGATCGCGCGGCAACTGGTTGGAGCGCCCTCGTAGCATGGCGGCCTTGGCGCTCGTGCGTGGAACTGCGTCCGCACAGGGCGCTGGAAGCATGCTGACGGAGATCCGGCGCGAGCAGATGATGTGGGCTGCGCAGCCTCATCCGGGCGCGGCTGGATGTCCTCCGGCAGGCGCGCATAACACTGGCCGAAAAGAGCGAAGGCCTGGTGGATGCGATCCCTCAGGAGCTGTCGCGCACGCGCGCCGATTCCTATGCGGCTGAGGTGCTGCCGCTGCTGGCCGCCTGCCGCTTTCTCGAAGATCAGGCTGAAGCGCTTCTCAAGCCGCGGCACCTGGGACGCAAGGGACTGCCGTTCTGGCTTGCAGGCATTGACAGCACGGTGGAGCGCGCGGCGGTGGGAGTAGTGCTCATCATCGCACCGGCCAACTACCCGCTTTTCCTGGCGGGCACGCAGGCGCTGCAGGCGCTTGCGGCGGGGAACGCCGTGGTGTGGAAGCCGGGACGCGGAGGCAGACCGGTAGCCGAGGTCTTCCGCGACGCGCTGCTGCGTGCCGGCCTGCCAGCGCGTTTGTTGCGCGTTACAGCCGACTCCACCGAAGCCGGCGTCGCGGCCATTGCCGATGCGCCGGACAAGATTGTTTTTACCGGGTCATCGCAGGCGGGACGAGCCGTGATGCGGCTGGCGGCGGAGCGTGCCATCCCGGTGGTGGCCGAGCTTTCCGGGTGCGACGCCGTGATTGTGTTGCCCTCGGCTGACCCGAGGCGTGTGGTCGATGCGCTTGCGTTCGGTTTGCGGCTGAACGGCTCGGCTACGTGCATGGCCCCACGTCGTCTGTTCCTGATGGGCGCTGGACACGAGCCGCTGCTGGAGGTGTTGGAGAAGCGCGTGCGCGCAATGGCGCCGGTAGAGTTGAGCGAAGCGACAAGCCAGCAACTTGCAAGGCTCGCCGCGCAGGCGGAAGCCATGGGGGCGCGAGTGAGCGGAAGTGTAGGGGCGCGTGTGCAGCATCCTGTGCTCGTGCTGGATGCAAGCCCCGAAATGGAAATCGCCTGCGCGGATATATTCGCTCCAGTGCTGAGCGTGTTGCGGGTGGCCAACGCGGAACAGCTTTGCTTTGACGATAGTCTGTGTCCCTACGGGCTGACCGCTGCGATCTTCGGCGAAGAGCGGGAGGCGCGTGCGCTGGGCGCTCAGCTGAACGTGGGCACCATCGTGGTGAACGATCTGATTGTGCCTACGGCGGACCCGCGCGTGCCCTTTGGCGGAAGGCGAGGCAGCGGCTTCGGGGTAACCCGCGGGGCCGAAGGCCTGCTGGAGATGACGGCGCCGAAGGTAGTCGCCGTGCGCAGAGGTCGCGGCACGCGGCATTATGAAGAGACCTCCGCGGCGCATGAAGAACTGTTTCGCGGAGCAGTCGCCATGAGTCATGCAGGGACACTGAAGGAACGCTTCGCGGGCCTTCGCAAGCTGATGCGGGCGGCGATCAACATGGATAAGCGGTAGAGAGTGGAGAAGCGATGAAGGTTGGCGTGATCGGCAGTGGATTGGCAGGTCTGGCAGCGGCATGTACGCTCGCCGCGCGGGGGCATCTGGTCGAGGTCTTCGAAAAAAACCCGTGGTTGGGAGGCAAGGCCGCGCAACTGAAGGGCCAGGGCTTTCGCTTCGACATGGGCCCGACCATCCTCATTCAACCGTCGGTGCTGCGCAAGGTCTTCGAGGAGGCGGGCCGCCGGCTGGAAGATTACATCCCCATGGTGCGTCTCGATCCGCAGTGGCGCTGCTTCTTCGAGGACGGCACACGCATCGACCTGCGCGACAACGCGCAGGAGATGGCTGCCGCGCTGGAAGCGATCTGGCCGCGTATGGGGGCCGGCTACCTGAAGTTCCTGGAGCAGAGCGAGCAGCTGCACTCCATCTCCGATCGCTTCTTCTTCTGGCGTTCCATTGGCTCCATGCGCGACACCATGGATGTGAAGGGAGCCTTCGACCTGAAGGTGCTGAAGGACGTGATGCGCATGCGCCTGGGCAAGACGGTCGCCGGCGTCATTCGCGAGAACATCCCCGACCCCAACGTGGCGCAGATGCTCGACCACTTCGTGCAGTACGTAGGCAGTTCGCCGGATGCTTCCCCGGCGATTCTCTGCGCCATCGGGCACATGCAGATGGAGGAAGGCATCTGGTATCCGATGGGCGGCACGCGCGCCGTGCCGGAAGGGCTGGCGAAGCTCGCCGGTGAGCTGGGCGTGGTCTTCCACACCAGCACCGATGTGGCGCGTATCGACAGCGCAAAGGGACGCGTCACGGGCCTGACCACAACGGACAACCACAGTTACACATACGACGCCGTGGTCTCGAACGAAGACGCTGTACGGACCCATCGTGAGCTGATCGGCGGCTCGGTCGCACGCACCTTCGAGCACAAACGCGCCTATGAGCCCGCCTGCTCCGGCGTGGTGCTGTATCTCGGATTAAGCAAGCGCTACGAACACCTCGCACATCATGACTTCGTCTTTTCGCGCGATCCTCACGAGGAGTTCCACGCCATCTACGACCAGGGCGAACCTGCACCCGACCCCACCTGCTATCTCGCCGCGACGTCCTCGTCCGATCCCACCAGCGCGCCTGAAGGCGGCGAAGCTCTCTATGTGCTGGTGCATACGCCCTACCTGCGGCCGCACCACGACTGGACGAAGATGCTGCCGGCATACCGCCAGGTCATTCTCGACAAGCTGAAACGCACGGCCGGCCTCACCGATATAGAGGACCGCATTGTGTTCGAATCGCACCTGACCCCGCAGGATATTCACGATCGCTACCGTGTGCTGAATGGAGCCATCTACGGCATCTCCTCGCATGGCGTGTTCAACGGAGCGTTCAAGCCGGCGAACCGCTCACGTGAGCTGGCCGGCCTCTACCTCGCAGGCGGTGCCGCGCACCCCGGGCCGGGCATGCCGATGGTGATGATGTCCGGCTGGATTGCGGCCGATTCGCTGGATCAGGATGCGCGGGAATCGGCGAAGCCTGCGGTGGCTTGATGTACGCTTCGAAGTGATGGACGTACCGCACATCTCGAAGCCGATCCTGGCGTTCTTCCGCCGTATCGTGCGCGGTTATTTCCGGCGGCACTTCCATGCGGTGCGTATGAGCCGCGCCTCCATCACCTCTGCATTTACGGCGCCGCGGCTGATCGTGTATGCCAACCACAGCTCCTGGTGGGATCCCATGTCGCTCTTTCTTCTGGCGGAGCAGCTCATGCCGAAGCGCGCCCACTATGCGCCGATGGACGCGGCTTCTCTGGAGCGTTACGGCATCCTGAAGCGTCTCGGCGTCTTCGCAGTGGAGTTGAGCAGCGCTCGCGGAGCCGCGCAGTTCCTGCGGACAGGACGCACCATCGTCGAACGCGGAGGCGTGCTGTGGGTGACGCCGCAAGGGCGCTTCGCCGATGCGCGCGAGCGTCCGCTGACGTTCAAACCCGGGCTGGCGGCGCTGGCAGCAAAGCTCCCAGGCGGATGCACGCTGGTTCCGCTCGCGATCGAGTACACGTATTGGAATGAGCGTTTGCCGGAGGCGCTGCTGCGTTTTGGCGAACCCGTGCACATCCTCCAACAAAGCACCGACGAGGTCCAGCAACTGCTGGAGACCGCGCTTCTCAGTACGATGGAAGCGCTGAAGCTTGAAGCGATGTCACGCGATCCGGCATGCTTCCACGTGCTGCACAGCGGGACAGTGGGCACGGGCGGCTTCTACCAGTTGGGTCAGCGCCTGCTGGCGAAGCTGCTGCGCCGCGGACCTTACCAGGCGGCACATACATTGCAAACAAAGCAGCCGGAAGAGCGCGGATGATCATTGCTTTCGCGATCTCCATGCTGCTCTGCGCGCTCATTCCCGCGGTTCTCTTCGTACTGAATCTCAAGCTCTACCGTGAGCCCGCGCCGGTCACGGGTGCTGCGCTGCCTGGTGTCTCCATCCTGATTCCCGCGCGTAACGAAGCGGCTAACATTGCCCCGGCGCTGCGGGCTGCTCTCGCGACGCGCGACATTGTCTTCGAAATCGTGGTGATGGATGACGGCTCGACCGACGGCACGGACGACATCGTGCTCACGCAAAGTGCAGAGGACGCACGCGTGCGTCTGGAGCGTGCCCCCGCTCTGCCCGCGGGCTGGAATGGCAAGCAGCATGCCTGCTGGGCGCTGGCGCACGCCGCGCGCATGCCCATCCTCTGCTTTGTGGACGCCGATGTAAGGCTTACAGCGGATTGCGTGGCCCGCATGGCGCAGTTTCTGGAGCGCGGCCACAACGGACTCGTAAGCGGTTTTCCGCGACAGGTCACCGGCACCACGCTGGAGTGGCTTTTACTTCCGCTTATCCACTTCGTTCTGCTCGGCTTCCTCCCGATGGCGAAGATGCGCCGAGGCACCGACCCTGCGTTTGCCGCCGGCTGCGGACAGTTCCTGATGGTGCGGCGCGAGGCGTACTTCGCCTCCGGAGGTCATAGCAGAATCCGGCAAACCATGCACGATGGCCTGCTGCTGCCGCGGCTGTTTCGCGCCGCCGGCTTCCGCACCGACCTCGCCGACCTGACGCATCTCGCAAGCTGCCGCATGTACACCTCTGCCGCAGAGGTATGGAGCGGCCTCGCCAAGAACGCGACCGAAGGCATCGCCGCGCCCGCGCGGATTGTGCCGGTCTCGATCGCTTTGCTGCTCGGCCAGGTGCTGCCGTTCGTGACGGTGCCCTACGTTGCCCTTCTGCTTGGCTACATGTTCCTGCTTGGCATCAGCACGCCTCTGGTCGCTTGGGCCCTCCTCGGCGTCGTACCCATCTCGATCCTGGCGGCGTGGCTCCCACGCGCCGCTGCGGCGCGCCGTTTTCAGCAGGACTGGCGTAGCGCCCTGTTGCATCCGGTGGGCGTTCTGCTCCTGGTTGTCATCCAGTGGTATGCGTTGTTCCGCAAAATCCGCGGAGGCTCCGTAAGCTGGCGCGGACGAGCCTATGTCGGCGAATGAATCGACGCAATTGGTGAACACGCCCGGAAGGCGATATGCTTACTGCGACATGTGGGAAGGAGTCTGGCGGCAATGATCGATTTGAAGGACAAGGTGGCCGTGGTGTTCGGGCTGGCGAACAAGCGCAGTATCGCGTGGGCGATCTGCCAGAAGTTGTCGGAGGCGGGCGCGACGCTCGCCATCTGCTATCAGTCGGAGCGTCTTCAGCGCGAAGCCGAGTCGCTGGCGGCAGAGATTCCCGGCGCGAAGATCTTCCAGTGTGACGTGGCGGTCGACTCTGATATCGAGCGCGTCTTCACCGAGCTGAAAGACGCCTACGGCAAGCTGGACGTGCTGGTGCACTCTATCGGATTTGCGCCCAATATCAAGAACTCCGTCCTGAACACAGCGCGCGAGGATTTCCGCATAGCACATGACATCAGCGCATACTCGCTGATTGCGCTGGCCCGGGCCGCGGCTCCGCTGATGGCCGATGGCGGGAGCATCCTGACCCTGACCTACTATGGCGCGGACAAGGTCTTTCCGAATTACAACATCATGGGCGTAGCCAAGGCGGCGCTCGAAGCCGCGGTGCGCTATCTCGCCGCTGACCTGGGCGCGCATAACATTCGCGTGAACGCAATTTCGGCCGGACCCATCAAGACGCTGGCCGCGCGCGGCATCTCGGATTTCTCGACCATTCTGAACGCAGTCGAGCAGCGCGCCCCGCTGAAGCGTAATGTAGATGCGCTTGAGGTCGGCAACACCGCTCTCTTCCTGTGCAGTCCGCTGGCAAGCGGAATTACGGGCGAGACGACTTTCGTCGACTGCGGCTTCAACGTGACGGGGCTGTAGATCAGGGAAGAGAAAGAGTGAACGCTATGACCGAAACGACCACATTACGCAGGATGTTGCTGCCGGAGCTTGAGACAGAGCTGAAGAAGACCCGCCGCATGCTCGACTCGCTTCCCGACAGCGAGAACGCATTCAAGCCGCACGAGAGATCCAAGTCTCTCGACAAGCTGGCCGGGCACGTGGCCGAGCTGCCGAGCTTCATCGCGCTCATCCTGTCTTCTCCCGATATCGACATGGCAAAGTCCAACCCGCGCAAGCCGGTCGTGATGGAAACCAAGCAGCAGCTGCTGGCGCAGTTCGACGAGAACGCGGACCAGGCGCTGACGGCGCTGAAACAAACTTCGGACGAGACGTTCCATCAACACTGGAATCTCTCGCGCGGGGACGTGAAGATCAGTTCGGGGACGCGCTACGACGCGTATCGGGCGATGGGTGTCAATCACATGGTTCACCACCGCGCCCAACTGGGGTGCTACCTGCGCCAGCTGAATCTGCCGTTGCCGGGAACCTACGGGCCCTCGGCGGATGGAATGTAGTTCCCAGGCAGAATCGACGGTGGTATGCTCTCGATGTTTCCAAGCCGTCTTTCCCGAGGGGTACCATGCGCTCCATCTTTCTGCTTCCGATTGTTTGCGGCCTCAGCCTGACTCCTTCGGTTTATAGCCAGGCGGCTCCTGCCAAGGGCCTGCAGTGTTCCTTGCAACTGGCGGATAAGTCCGAAGCAACTCGCGCGCTGAATAGAGGCGACTACGCGACGGCGGAGTCTGCCTATAGGAGCGCGCTGGGCACACCTTCGGCGTTGGGTTATGTCGGCCTGGTGCGCGCTCAACTTGGGCAGGAGCACACGGAGCAGGCGCTCGCCTCGGCACAAAAGGCTGCGGCGGCCTTTCCCACGTCGGCTGATGTGCAGGCGGTGCTGGGCGATGCCCTCACACGCTCGGGGCAGGTACCCGAAGCTTCGGCTGCGTATGCGCGCGCCTTTGCAATCGACCGCTGTTCGGCGGCGGCACACCTGGGGTGGGCCCGGCTGAACGATCTAGTTGGAAAACATGCCACAGCGGCGCGGGAATACAGCATTGCCCACCGATTGGCGCCGGCAAGCCCCGTTACGACTGCGGCTTACCTGGAAAGCATCCCCGCGGAGCAGCGGGTGGCGCCGTTGCGAGGC
Organism: uncultured Gammaproteobacteria bacterium; assembly: GCA_963744015.1. Taxonomy (GTDB): domain Bacteria; phylum Acidobacteriota; class Terriglobia; order Terriglobales; family Acidobacteriaceae; genus Edaphobacter. Next base: position 1,383,214 of record CAVUSA010000003.1, on the reverse strand, counting down.
TTCCTGGCGGAAGAGCCGGCGCTTCCGCCAGCTGAAACGGCTCGGCTGACGGCGGAGGTGCACCGCCTGGAGCAGCACCAGACTTGCCGCGTGACGACCGATTACAACAACGCGAAGATCCCGATGCTTCCCCTGTTGCTGGACGGTCGGACCGTGCGTGGATGGGGCCTGAAGGTTGGGGTGAACGAGGCCAGCCTGCCGCTGTTCGAGCTGGATTCCACCGCCTCTGGCATCGTGCTGAACCCACGCGACGCGGCCAAGGCCGAGGTGCATCCTGCGGACGGGATGGTGCCCTCGACCCGCATGCGAGCTACACCGGCATCGCATCGCGCATCAGCATCGCAGGGCTGGAGTTTCACGACTGCCCGGTGATGGTCTCGCCGTCCTTTGCGTTGGCAGATGCCAACAGCCTGATCGGCACAGAGTTCTTTCGCGATCACCTGATCCACATCGATTACCCAGCCCGCATGATGACGTTGAATCCGCTACCGCCGGCACCGACCGATGCGCTCGGGCTCACCGATGCAGTGCTGGATCCCGCGCAGAAGGAATGGACCGCAGCCTATGTCTCCGGCGCGCTGGTGCTGCTGCCGACGCTGATCAACAAGCAGGAACCGCTGCTCTTCGCGCTCGACACGGGAGTGTGGGACAACGTCTATTCGCCTGCGACGACGAAGGCGCTGCTTTCAAGCTCCAGGGACGCGACGTTGAATCTGCGTGGCACGTCCGGCGATGTGATCAAGGTGATCCCACGCACGGGCGGTGGTAGCACCGACCAGGCCGACGTGCACGCCGCCGATGGCACGCTGCTAAAGGTGTCGCGCCCGGTAAAGCTGCCGGTGCTGCGCTTCGCACTGAGCGTAGATACCCGACCCAACTGGAATCTCCTTCGACCTGAGCCCCTTTAGCCGGCAGGCGCACACTGAGGTTTTCCGGGCTGCTCTGGGCTTCTCGTTGCTGAGCTATTACTTCATCGACATCAATTATCGCGACGCACAGGTGAAGATCGTCTTCGACCAGAACCTACGCTACCATGTCATGCGCGACGAGGAGGACGTCTCTACTAGGGAACCCTCTTACGGCTTGTAGATGATGCCGTTCTTCATGACGAACGCGACCTTTGTGACGGCGGCGATGTTCTCGATGGGGTTGCCGGGGACGGCGATGATGTCGGCGAAGAAGCCGGGCTTGAGCTGGCCGATCTTGCCCTCCCAGTCGAGGAGTTTGGCGCCGTTGATGAGGCCGGCGCGGAGGACGTCGGGGGGCTCATGCCGTACTGGACCATGAGCTCGTACTCGCGGGCCTGGGTGCCGTGGGGGAAGGGGCCGACGTCGGAGCCGACGGCGAAGGGGACGCCGGCGGCCATCTGGCGTTTGAACTGGGCGGCGTGGAAGGCCTGCTCGGCGTCGGCGGCTGGGCGGCGGCGGCGGGGTCGCGGCGTGCTCGGCGAAGTATTCGGCGATGGCGAAGGTGGGGACGGCGTAGATCTGCTTCTCGCGCATGAGCTTCATGGTCGCGGGCGAGAGCTTGTAGGCGTGGTCGATGGAGGCGACGCCGGCTTGCGACGGCGAAGCCGGCGCCGGGTTCGCCGGTGGCGTGGACGGCGACGCCGGCGAGCCGGTGCGGTGGCTTCGGCGACGGCGGCGGCGAGTTCGGCTTCGGTGTACTGGTAGGGCGTGGTGAAGACGCCGTGTGCGATAGCGGTCGCGGCCGGTCTCGTAGATCTTGGTGAAGTCGGCGCCGCCCTTGCGCTGCTGCGCGGATGACGGCGACGAGCTCGTCGGCGGTGTTGGCGCAGTCGGCGTTGGAGAGGACGTGCTGGTCGGGGTTGAAGCCGATGGCGTCTTCGTGGCCGCCGAGGAGGTCGATGGCGTTGCAGCAGACGCGCATGCGCGGGCCGGGGATGAGGCCGGAGTTGATGGCGTTGCGGACGGCGACGTCGGCGCAGCCTGCGCCTTCGGTGCCCATGTCGCGCTCGGCGGTGAAGCCGGCGAGGAGGTCGGCCTTGGCGGCGGCTGCGGCGATGAGGGTGCGCTGCGGGACGGACTCTTCGACGGTCTGGAGGCCTTCGCGCCGGGGTGGAGGAAGAGGTGGACGTGGGCGTCGATGAGGCCGGGCATGAGGGTGGTGTCGCCGAGGTCGATGACCTTTGCGCCGGCGGGGTGTTGGCCTGCGCCGACTTCGCGGATGCGGTTTCCCTCGACGAGGACCTCACCGGGGGCGATGACCTTGCCGGCGCGGACGTCGAGGACGCGCGCGGCGTGGAGGATGGTGACGGGCGCGGTGGCGGCTGCTGGGCCGTGGCGGACACGGCTGCGAGGGCGAGGAAGCCTGCAAGGATTTTCATGGGTGACAGCAGGATACCTCAGGCGCTTGCGTGCGGGGCGCTAATTGGCGGAAGGGCGTTCCACAGCATCGACGACCAGGACCGGGACGGGACCTTTGGCGGGCTCGAGCTTCAAGCCAAGTTGATCGCGGATGGCGGTGAAGAGCCCGGGGGCCGCGTCGGGGGGCGCGTCTCCGGCTTTCATCTGGTCGGGGTCCAACGCAGGGTGAAGTCCCACAGGCCGGGGAGTCCGGTCTCGTTCACAACGGGGCGGTCGGTGAAGTAGTTCATGCCGATGACGAAGTCGTCCATGCTGTTGCTGGTGTACTTCATGGTCATGCCGCTGCGTCCGCCGTTTCCGGTCTGGTCTGTGGGCAGCGCCGGGTTAGCCGCCTTCTCCAGCTTGGGCGTTCCGTTGCGGCGCAGGGCAAAGTAGCTTAGCTCGCGCTGGTCGCGATGGAACTTCAGGCCGAAGCGCTCGGCGAGCAGTTTCTGGAGGATCTCCTGCCACTGCGCGGTGTTGGGCTCGCCTTCGGTGTCGAGCACGCCGGTGACGTCGTACGCGGTGTCGTTGGCCCAGGCGGGCTCGCCGACGATCTGCTTGTGCTGCAGGCCGAAGGCGAACATCAGCATGCTCTTCACGGTTTCGTTTTCGATATGCAGCCGGTTGCCGCTGCTGTGGAAGCCCTGGCTTTTGTCATCAGGAGGAGTGAGCTTGATGGCTGCGACTTCAAAGGAGGGGTGCGCGCCGGCTGCCATGGGCCTGCTCTGCTGGGCTTTCGCGGCGGAGAGCGCGACTGCCAGCAGCGGGGCGAGCGCTGCGATGCGTCTTGTGTGCATGGGTTCTCCACTCCTTGGTACGAAGCTGGGGGAGGGTGGGTTCCCTCCGTGCTGGAGGTTGCAGAATAGCGCAGGTGGCGCGGCGGGTTCGGGGGGAAGAAGCAGATCCTCCGCCTTCGGCGAAGGATGACAGTTGGAAAGGGGGGGAAGGATGACAACGCAAACTTAGGATGTCGCGCAACGGGTGTGTGGGATGTGCCATCCAACGCCGCAAAGGAGCCACCCATGGCCACGAAGAAGACGAGTTCGCATACACTTTCAACCGATGAGCGCAACGAGATGTCGGACAGCACCTACGCGTTCCCCGAGGAGCGCAAGGAGCCCCTCAACGATGAATCCCACGTACGCAACGCGATCGCGCGTTTCGACCAGGTGAAGGGTGTCTCCGGGCCGGAGCGCAAGGCAGCGTTCAAGCGGATCAAGACGGCAGCGAAGAAGTTTGGCGTCGACATGAAAGAGGACTCGCCCGAGGACCTCGGCAGCAAGCCCCACACGCCCAACAAAGCGGCAAAGAAGCCAGCAAAGAAAGCGGCGAAGAAGAGCGCCAAGAAGGCGGCAAAGAAGACAGGCAGCAAGCGCTCGAAGTAGCCTCAGGCGCTCTGCGACCGGAAGCGCACGACGCGAGTGGCGAAAAGGTCTAGGGGTAGTCGACTCCGGGAATCTGAGCGACGCGGGCGATGTCGGCGAGCAGGATGGATTCGCCGGTGGTGCTGGTGGCGGTGAAGGCTCCATCCGGCTCGCGGGTGACGCGAAGAAGGAAGACGTCCGGGGTGGGCGGCTCATCGACGACCATGACGATCTCGGCGAAGAACTGCTCGCCGGTGGTGAGTTCAACGGCGAGGATGCGGTCTTCGGAGCGCTTGAGGAGAGCGAGGTCTTCAGGGGTCATACAGGATCGGTACATTCGCGCTGCGCAGCGGTGCGAGGAAGTTGACGGTGGAGCGCAGGACGACCTCGTTGCGCTGGTTGTAGGCGAGGGTGCGGGTGCGGACGATGCCGTAGCTTGGGCCGCGAGGTGGAGTGGCGGACGCCGACGACCTCGATCTCGGTGCGGATGGTGTCGCCGGGGCGGACGGGCTCGGTCCAGCGCATCTCTTCGACGCCGGCGCCGATCATGCCGCCGAAGACCGTGATGGACTGCACGCGCAGGCGCATGACGATGGCGGCGGTCAGCCAGCCGGAGGCGGCGAGGCCCTTGAAGAAGCGAGCCTTCGCCGGCGGCTTCGTCGAGGTGGAAGGGCTGCGGGTCGTACTTCTGGCCGAACTCCTTGATCTCCTCGGCGGTGACCTTGGCGGAGCCGACGGAGTGGAACTTCTGGCCAACGTAAAAGTCTTCAAAGTACAGTTCCTGCGAGGAGCCTTCGGGCATGGTCAATCCTTTGCAGATGAGCATACCGCAGAACTGGCGCGATGCGGCAAGTAGCTAGAAGGAGTCAACGGTTAGCCCCGGTATCATGCGGAAGTGCCGCAGGTTGTGCGTGAGGACGGAGAAGCCGTGGAAGAGCGCAGTGGCGCCGATCATGAGGTCGACGGGCGGAATGACGTTGCCGAGCAGGGCCTGTGCGCCGCCGATACGACCTGCGATTTCGGCCATCTCCCATGTGTAGTCGTGAATGGGGATCACCTCCAGCAGGTCGGTAAAGAAACGCTGCCGGCGAAGCGTGCGAGCAGGATCCAATTCGCGGTAGAAGCCGTTGCGTAGTTCGGTGTAGGCAACGGCCGACATGGCCAGAGGTTGATCGCCGACTGCGGACTCAATCTCCGCGAGGAACTGCTCCACTGTCAGCCGGGACCGTTCTGCCATGATGACGGTCGAAGAATCTAAGGCGCATCCCACGTTGCAAACCTTTCGTTCTGGCCCTCGCGAATCACCGCTTCCAGATCATCTCCGAACTTATCATCCAGCGTGGCGTCAGAGGCGCGGCTGCGCAAGTCAATAAGTATCTCCGAGATAAGCCTCGGGTGCGCGAGGCGGGGCGGAGGGAAATCGTGCGCGGCTGTGGGGACTTTCAGTATTCGTATCCGCCCTTCGCCATCATCGATAGAAAGTTCCGCCCCCGCCCGTACCTTCTCCAGCCAGGAATGCAGGTTCCGCGCGGCTTCCTCTTCCGAGATGTGGATGACGGCCATGGCGGAGATTATACCGCCGCAGGCGCGGCGTCACGAGCCACTGCTGCCAGGCTTCGAGGGCGCGCTCGCACTGGATGCGGTGGCGTTCCTTCTTGTCGCGGATGCTCTTGCGCAGCTCTTCTTCGAGCGGCGGCAGCAGGTCGAAGGTGATGTTGGCGGGCTGGAAGCGTTTGCTCTCGGCGTGCGTGATGTAGTGCATCAGCGAGCCGTGGGCGCTGGCGCGCGGCGCGGGCGTCGGGCGTGCGGCCGTCGAGCGAGTTCGGCGGCGAAGATGCCCGGCCAGCATGCCGCTCGGCGATCGATTCCGTGTAGCCTTCGACGCCGGAGAGCTGGCCGGCGATCAGGATGTCGGGGCGCGCCTTCAGCTGCAGCGTTTCGGTAAGCAGCGACGGGGCGTGGATGTAGGTGTTGCGGTGAATCTGGCCGTAGCGCAGGAAGGTCGCGTTCTCGAGGCCGGGGATCATGCGCAGGATGCGGGCCTGCTCGCCGAACTTGAGGTGGTTCTGGAAGCCGACGAGATTGTAGCTGTCGGCGCGCAGGTTTTCGCAGCGCAGCTGGACCGCGGCGTAGGGCCAGCGGCCGGTCTTCGGATTGGTCAGGCCGGCGGGCTTCATGGGGCCGAAGCGCAGGGTGTCGCGGCCGCGGCGGGCGGTCTCTTCGATGGGCAGGCAGCCTTCGAAGTAGTTGAGCTTCGCGAGGCGTTCTCCGCACGGGATGCCTTCCGACTCTCTGGCCTGACGTCTCGGCGGTGGTCGAGCGCGTCGATGAAGGCGTCGTACTCCTCCTTGGTGAAGGGGCAGTTGATGTAGTCGGCGGTGCCCTTGTCCCAGCGCGCGGCGAAGTAGACCTTCTCCATGTCGATGGTGGTGGCGTCGACGATGGGCGAGATGGAGTCGTAGAAGGCGAGGTGGTCGGCGCCGGTGATGGCGCTGCAGCGCGTCGGTCAGCGGCTGCGAGGTGAGCGGGCCGGTGGCGAGGATGGTGAGGTCGGCGTCGTGTCTGGTCGAGAGTCGAGGACCTCTTCGCGGATGGATGGTGATGTTGGGCTCGGCGGCGAGGCGCTCGGCGACGCGGCGCGGAGAAGGCGACGCGGTCGACGGCGAGGGCGTGGCCGGCGGGGACGGCGGTGGCGTCGGCGTCGGCGAGCAGGAAGCGAGCCGGCGCGGCGCATCTCCTGCTTGAGCAGCCAGGGCGCGGTGTTTTCGGACTCGCGATTTGAGCGAGTTGGAGCAGACGAGTTCGGCGAAGTCGGCGGTCTGGTGGGCCTCGGTGGAGCGATGCGGGCGCATCTCGTAGAGCTCGACCTGCTGGCCGCGGGCGGCGGCCTGCAGCGCGGCTTCCGGGCCGGCGAGGCCTCCGCCGATCACGCGAATCTTCTTCAGACTATCGATGATGGCACGTTGCGCACGAGGGCGTGCCCGCGCCGGTTGCACAGGTTGCTCCACCCTGAAAGAATGCCGCTGCGGAGAACACCACTTTGAAGCTATTGCTGAAGTTCAACCTTCTTCTCTTCGCGGTCTTCGGTCTGGGACTGCTGTTGATTGCCTACTCGGCACGCGGCTTCCTCGAAAACCAGGCCCGCGAGCAGGTCTTGCACGAGGCCGGCCTGATGGCCGCCAGCGCGACGGCAACGCGGCAATACACCGAGGCCGACGTGACGCCGCTGGCCCGAGAAGACGTACGAACATGCCAACAGCTTCCTGCCGCAGACGATCCCCTTCTTCGCTGCGACTTCGACCTTCCAGCGCATTCGCAAGGATTACCCGGACTACACCTACAAGGAAGCCGCACTGAACCCGACCAACCTGCGCGATCGCGCGACCGACTGGGAGGCCGATATCATCTCGCACTTCCGCGATCATCCCGGCGAGACGGAGTTGGTCCGAACCCACGAGGGCGCCACCGGCACCGAGCTTGTACCTGGCGCATCCCATCAAGGTGGAAGCGGGCTGCCTGCAGTGCCACAGCGAGCCCGCGGCCGCTCCCAAGGCGATGCTGCGCCACTATGGCGATCGGAACGGCTTCGGGTGGAACAAGGACGAGATCGTCGGCGCACAGATTATCGCGGTACCCACCTCGGTCGCGGAGGGACTTGCCCGCCGCGGCCTGCACGAGCTGCTGATCGATCTTGCGGTCATCTTTCTGCTGGCGATCCTGCTGATCGATGTGGGTCTGTACTGCGATCGTCATCCGTCCGTTGAAGACGATCTCCGCGGCGGCCGACCGGATCAGCCAGGGCGAGATGGATCTTGAGCCGCTATCGGCAACCGGAAGCGACGAAGTCGCCCAGGTGACGCAATCGTTCAACCGCATGCATACAAGCCTGAAGAAGGCGATGGATCTGCTGAACGGCTAAACCGGCGCAGCGCTTTCAGCGTGGACGTGTGCGCAGGAACTTCTGGCGGTCGGCGGCGCTGTCGATCTGCTTGGCCGCCTCGGCGTAAAGCTGGTCCAGGTCGACCGCGTTCTTCGCCAGCCGGCTGACGACGATCCTGGCGATGGGGCCGATGAACGCCGCGAGGTGCCGGATCAGGGGATCGAGCGGAAGCGGCGACGGCGCGGTGGGCGGCTTGTTCAACTCATCGGTATTGGCGCGCTGCCAGGTATTGGCCGTCAGCGGAAGCGTGGCTGTCAGCGCAGGCACCCGCGACGTCGCCAGTGCGCAGCGCGGCGAGAAACTCTGCGGCGCTGCTGAATCGGTCGCTGCGGTTCCTTTTCCAGGGCGCTGGCAATCGTTTGCGAAAGGTGCGGAGGAATGTCCGGACGCAGGACATGCAGCGGCGGCGGAACCTGGTGGATATGCGCCATCATCAGGTCGTACGTAGTTGCGCCCTGGATGGGCGACTGCCCGGCGATCATTTCGTAGAACGTGACACCGACCGAGTACATGTCGGACTGGGGCGTAGCCTTTTCGCCGCGAATCTGCTCCGGCGACATGTGGGTGGGTGAGCCGATGAGCGATCCGGCAGCGGTGAGTTCGGCGGAGGCGCTGCTGATGGCGATGCCGAAGTCGAGCACTTTGACCTGGCCGCTGGGCGTCAGCATCAGGTTTGCCGGCTTGATGTCGCGGTGGACCACTCCCTGCGCGTGCGCGTACTGCAACGCCTCCAGAACCTGCACGGCATAGCCGACGAGCACCGGGAGCGGAATGCTGGTGCGCCGGCCGAGCGAGCGGAAGTCCTCGCCGTGGACCAGCTCCATCACCATCACAAGCTGCCCTTCGAAGTAAAAGGCATTATGCAGGCCGGCGATATTGGGGTGGTTCAGCGCGGCAAGCAGCTGGATCTCGCGCCGGAAGCGCTCCGCCATCTCGGGTGTGGCGATCTGCTCGGGCAGCAGAACCTTGAGCGCATCGGACCGCTGGCTGATACGGTGAACGCCTTCATACACCACGCCGAGGCCACCTTGACCGAGCACGCGGACAATCCTGTATTCCCCGATCAGCTGACCCACTTCAAACGCCATCACGCCATCATAGCCGGACTCAATCCGATCCCGCAGAGAGGATGTGGCCCAACCGCGCGTTTCAGGAGAGGCGTCGCAGCGTACCGTGGCTGAGGCTCGGCGTCGCAATATTCCGTGGTCCGGAGCAGAGTGCGCTAGTTCCAACACCACGGACTCGGAGGCTGTCTGGGTTCGGCGGTGGGCGGACAGCCCCGAGTCGTCGGAGTGAGCCGGTGCTACATGGATCGGATGAAGAGTGCGTCTTCGGCTCCGTTAGCGGTTGAAGCCGTCACCCGCACGGCATCGCCTTTCTGGGCGTCAAAGTGCATTCCTTCTTCCACGCCATCGGCAGCCTCGGCGACAGTCTTGGGGCCGATCTGAAACGTCTCCTGCTTCCCTGCGTCATCGGCCACGGTCAGGCTGTGCTTGTGCTTGTCCAGCTTGACGACGGTGCCACGCACCTTGACGAACGGGCCGGCGCCCAGATCCTCGACGGCGACCGCGGTGCGCACGCTGTTATCTCCGATGTAGTAGACAAGCACCCGCGTGTTGACCTTGTTGAAGTTGGCTGCGGGCGTGACCGAGCCCTTCAGCTTTGAGGGAATTTCGTAGCTGAGTTTGGGATTGACTACACTCGAGAACTGTCCTTCGGTGCCGTCATCGGTTGCAACCTGGAACGTCTTCGCCTTGGCATCAACCGAGGTCATGGTTCCTGTGAGAGCATGGACCACCTCCTGTGCATGCAATGCCGTGGCCGCTGCAAGCGCACAACCCAACAGCAGTGCGGGACGCATCCATTGTGTTTTCATTTGTACCCTCCTTCGGATTCCCGGAGAGGGTCTGAACCGGCGGAAGACCGGCGTCACGTCTGGCCGGAGGAGGCCGACTTCGGTACATAAAATATAGTCCCTGGGAGCGTCAGCCCGCCAGCGATGTGAGCGCTTCGTCGGCGACGCGCATGATGCGCCACTCGTTGAGCATGACGGCGCCCTGCGCGTGGTAGAAGTCGATCGCCGGCTGGTTCCAGGCGAGGACGTCCCATTCGAGCCGCGGGCAGCCTTCGGCGACGGCGATCTGCGCGAGGTGCCGAAGGAGGGCCTTGCCGATTCCTTGCCCGCGGAATTTTGGGGAGACGTAGAGGTCCTCGAGGCGGATGCCGTGATGTCCGCGCCAGGTGCTGTAGCTGGTGAAGAAGAGCGCGAAGCCGGCGGGGGTGCCGTCGAGTTCGGCGATGACGCAGCGGAAGCGAGGCGTGGGCCCGAAGCCGTCGCGCAGCAGGTCCGCCTCGGTGGCGAGGACGGCGTCGGGCTCGCGCTCGTAGAGGGCTAGCTCGCGGATGAAGTCGAGGATCTGGGGAACGTCGCTGGGGGTCGCGGGGCGGATGTCAAGAGGCATGGGTCTGAGTTCATTGTAAGTGCGCCTGTCGCACCCGCAGAGGCTTGTCATCTTGAGCGGAGTTCGTCGGGCTCATCGACGAACGCAGTCGAAGGACCCCGAAGCACTCAGCCTCGCCCTCATCGCTCCACCACTCAGGCACGCAATCCTGGTGGAAGTGGTATGAGCAATGTGACTAGCCGAGACCCTCGGAGTGCTTCGACTCCGCTGCGCTTCGCCCAGGATGACTCGGCTATTTTTTCGCGGGTTCGGGTTTGGGTTGGGCGTCGAGCCACTTGTCGAACGAGAGCGTGAATGGAAAGAGCTCGAGCGACTTGCCCTTGTCGTCCGTGGTGCGGAGCATCTTGAGGTAGAGCTCGGCGTGCTTCATCACCGGGTCGTCGATGCCGCGAGTGTCGTAGAAGACGTAGCCCGCGCGGGTCGAATGTGGCGGTACGGTCATCGAGGTGAAGCCGAAGTCGGTGCCGTCGTTCAGGATCTTCTGGTCGACCGGCTGGTGGTGGATGGTGATGGGGATGATGGGCAGCTTGGTGCCGGCCGCGTCCTTGCCGTGGAAGAGACGGCGGTTGAGGTCGTCGTCGGTGGCCGCGGCTTCCTTCTCGCCCTTGTCCGGGAAGAACTGGATGCGCACGTCGTCGAGCGTGATGGCCTGGTCGCGGTCGTTGGTGATGATGACGCGTACCGGCAGAAAGCCGTGCTGGACGTAGGGCAGGCGGAAGAACTTGCACTGATCGGGGTCGTCGCAGGGATCGGCCGCGATGGTGACGTGCTCCTGCGGGTGGTTCTCGTGCATGGGGTATTCAGGCGGCGGGCTTGACGGGCGGCGCGGGGCGCGGCTTGTCGGAGGCAAAAGCGCTGAGCGGGAGGAGGAGAGCCACGGCCAGAAAGGCTCGGAGACGGACCCACTCATCGCGATGCAGCCGCGATGAATGGGGCACGGAATGGCGGGGATTTGAAAAGGAGAACATGCGTGGGTTGATTATCATCGGTGGAGCGTCCGGCGTACAGGGTTTCAGACGGGCGAGCGAGGCGGCGGGAAGCGATGGCGATGGCAATGACGCTCTACAGCTTGCTCCTGACGCTGGCGCTCGGGGTAAGCGCGCCCTGGTGGCTGTGGCGCATGGCGCGCAGCGGACGCTATCGTGAGGGGCTCGTCGAGCGGCTCGGACGGGTGCCGGCGGCGGTCCGGGAGGCAGTCGCCGGAAAGAACGTCGTGTGGGTGCATGCGGTTTCAGTCGGGGAAGTGCTGGCGGCCGAGCGGCTGATCGCGGAGTTGAAGACAGCACTGGGCGAAGGCTGGGTGGTGGCGGTTTCGACTACAACCGCGACCGGGCAGAAGATCGCACGCGAGAGGCTGGCGGGGTCGCCGGTCTTCTATTTTCCGTTGGACTTTGCGTTTGCGGTGCGGGGGTGGCTGCGGGTGCTGCGACCGCGCCTGATGGTGCTGGTCGAGAGCGAGTTCTGGCCGCGGCACTTGGCCGAGTGCGAGCGCGCCGGGGTTCCCGTGGCAGTGGTGAATGCGCGGGTGTCGGATCGGTCGTTCCCGCGCTATATGCGGCTACGGCGACTTTGGAAGCCGCTGCTGGCGAAGGTCTCGCTCTTCCTCGCGCAGGGCGAGGAGAGCGCGGAGCGGCTGCGGGCGATTGGAGTGGCGGCGGAGAGGGTGCAGGTGAGCGGGAATCTGAAGTATGACCTGAAAAATGCGCCCTCTACTCCCGTGGCTGACATTGTTGAAAGCGTACGGGGTGCCCGTCGGATGGTAGTAGCGGGGAGTACGTGTGCTGGATCGTCGTGGACCGAAGAGGGCGCCGTTTTGAAGGCTCTTGAGCGTATCTGGGCCACGGACCCGAACATACTATTGGTGCTTGCACCGCGTAGTCCTGATCGGTTTCCTAATTTCAGCTGGCGCGCTTTGGAGTGTGACATTTTCCCGGCTACTTGGTTGCGGGACGGGCGAGTATGGCAACAGGGGCCTCGCCAAATACTTCTGCTCGACACGATCGGCGATCTGGCTGCGATCTACAGGCTGGCCAACGTGGCCTTTATCGGTGGAAGCCTGGTCCCAAAGGGCGGACACAATCCACTTGAGGCCGCGCGCTTTGGGGTTCCGGTGGTGATGGGTAACTCCTATGAAAATTTTCGGGAGGTCGTTGAAGGGATGAGAACTGCTGATGCCATTTGCATTGTGAAAGGCGACGATGGATCCGGGACACCTAGCAGGCTTGCCGACGCGCTTGAGCAATTATTGAGCGACGACGGAGGAATGGGTGAGCGGGCCAGGAGCTTCTTCGAGGCGAGGAGCGGGGCCACCCGCAGGATTCTCGACGCTTTACTGATTCTGTCGGAGCGTAGCGTGTGAGGCGGCCTTGGGGGTTGCCGCTGGTGCCGCTGTATGGAGCTGGACTTTGGGCGAAGAATCTCGGTTATGAGCGAGGTTGGCCGAGGGTTCGGCGGCTGGAGTGGCCGGTGGTGAGTGTGGGGAGCCTGTCGGCGGGGGGTGCGGGGAAGACGCCGGTCGTGATTGCGCTGGCGGACGTTGCTGGCGCGGCATGGGTTTGGGGTGGATGTGCTTTCGCGGGGGTATGGGCGCACGTCGGTTGAGGTCGCGCGAGTCGATCTAGCCGGCAGCGCGGCGGAGTTCGGGGATGAACCGCTGGAGATGGCGCGGGCCGGGCTGGAGGTCTTCGTCGGGGCGGACCGGTTTGCGGCGGGACGCCTGGCGGAAGCAGAGAGCAACAGCAGGTTCCTCCGCTGCGCTGCGGAATGACAAGCCAAAGGAAAGGAATGGCAACCAAAATGACAGGAACGACACGCAAAATGAAAAGGGATTACACCTGCTGGATGATGGGTTTCAGCATCGCAAGCTGGCGCGGGCGCTCGATATTGTGCTGCTGACATTGGAGGATGCGCGGGACTGGCTGTTGCCTGCCGGGAATCTGCGCGAGCCTCTGTCATCGCTCGATCGGGCGGATGTGGTGGTGCTGCGCGAAGACGAGGCGGAGGCGCTGCGGCCGGTGGTAGCGAAATATACGGCGGCGGTAGTGTGGGTGATCCGGCGTGCGCTGGAGGTTCCGCAGAATGTGCGGAAGCTGTTTGCTTTCTGCGGGATTGCTCGCCCGGAGGGGTTTTTCTCGGCGCTGGCTGCAGCTCTAGGCACGCGGGCGTTTCCCGATCACCATCGCTACACTCCAGCGGATGTGGACGGGCTGGTTCGAGCGGCTCGGGCGGCAGGCGCAGAGGGGTTTGTGACTACGACGAAGGACGCGACCAAGCTCACACCTGAGGCTCTGACGAGGCTTGGGGAGTTGGGGCCGGTGGAGGTGGCGCGGCTGACAGTGACACTGCTGGACGAGGAAGCTGTCCTCCGGCGGGTCCGCCACCTCTTTGAACCTGCGTGAGAAAATGAGGGCTTGGACCGCAAGCTCCAATTCGGCCTGAACAATCCGGCTCCGGACCCGCCGCTCAAGGTGCTGATCGTGCGCATTGGCTCGATGGGCGACGTGCTGCATGCTCTGCCGGCGGCTGCCGCGCTGCGGGAGCGACTCCCCGATTGCATTCTGGGCTGGGCGATCGAGCCGCGCTGGCAGGACCTGCTGGTCTCGGGCGGCGCGACGGATGCCGAGGCCGGATCCGAAGTCATGCCGATCGTAAGCCGCGTCCATCTCGCACCCACGCTCGCGTGGAAGCGCCAACCTCTATCGCCGCGTACTATTCTGGGGATCTCCCGCCTGCGCCGCGAGCTCAAGGAAGAGGCGTACGACGTGTGCGTCGACCTGCAGGGGTCGATCAAGTCGGCCGTCATTGGCAAGATGGCGCAGACGGAGACGTTTCTCGGCCCGGCTCGCCCACGTGAGGCCCCGGCAGCCAGACTTTACAAAGAACGCGTGGGCGTGGACGCGGCGCATGTGATCGAGCAGGCTTGCGAACTGCTTACAGCGGCGCTGACTGACAGCCGCGATCCGTCCGAAGTGCTTCGGCCAACCCGCGTTCGGCTCCCTGTAAACGCCGCTGCCGAGGCCTGGTGCGAGGGCAGGATTTCCGAGCTGGGCGTGGGGAATCGTGGGTTTGTGCTGCTGGCGCCGACCGCGGGCTGGGGCGCGAAGCAGTGGCCGGTGGACAAGTATCGCGAGGTCGCAGCTCGGCTGGCGGACGCGGGCTATCGCGTGCTGGTGAACGCCGGCAGTGCGGCGGACGCGGCGGTAACCGGCGCTGTGGTCGCAGGTGGAAAGGCGGTCGTCGTTGAGGCCGGCATTGCGGAACTGATTGCGCTGACGCGGCGGGCGCGGCTGGTGATCGGCGGCGACACTGGCCCGGTACACCTGGCGGCTGCGCTTGGGCGTCCGGTGGTGGGGCTGTATGGGCCCACCGATCCGCGGCGCAATGGACCTTACTTTCCGGGCTCTCGGGTGCGCGTCCTGCAACATGCGACCAGCCGGCTGGATTACGCGCGCCACGCTCAGACCGAGTCGGGCCTGGCGAAGATCACCGAGGACGACGTGGTGACGGCGTCGTTCAAGCTGCTGGAAGAGGGTCCGGCGGAGCCGCTTCCGCCGGTTGACCGTGGGTCGGACCCGGGTTTTGGCGGCGACCGCCGATCGGAGCGCTTCGATGGCTGAGCGAACACGCTGGCAGCGCATCGCCAAACGCATCCGGGTGCCGATGGGCTTCGTCTTCGCGGCGGTCTTCTTGTGGTGGGCGCATCCCACCTTCGAGAGCCTTGGTCTAAGCCTGCTGCTGGTGCTTCCCGGGCTTTGGCTGCGCGGGTACGCGGCGGGCTATGTCAAGAAAAATGCGGAACTTACGACCAGCGGGCCGTATGCCTTCACGCGCAACCCGCTGTACCTGGGGTCGATGGGGATTGCCTTCGGATTCGGCGCGGCTGCGGGAAGCTGGCTGCTGCTGGGGCTGCTGGCGGCCCTCTTCGCGGCGATCTATATCCCCACCATTCAGGGCGAAGAAGAGTACCTGCGCACACACTTCGCTAACTTTGACACCTACACGGCGAACGTCCCGCGCCTGATACCACGGCTCTCGCCGGCACCGCCAATGGGCGGTGCGGGAGCGTTCTCGCGCGAGCGCTACCGCCACCATCGCGAGTACAATGCTCTTATGGGTGCCGGCGCGATTTACCTTGCGCTCGCCTTGAAGCTGCTTTGGCAGTCTCATGGAAGTGGCGCCGGGGTGTGGCGTTGAAGAGGCCTGGAAACAACGAGTTCGGCGTTTAGAATCCTGGGCTACGAGTTCAGAGCAAACGACGGCACGGAGAACTTCTCCACTTATCTCTACTTCAATTCAGGGGAACGCCTTTTGCCGAAATTTCGAACGCTCCTCGTCCTAACCCTGGCTATTTTCGCGATACCTGCGGCCCAGGGACAGATCCTGGGGCTGGGCAAGCCTGCCCCGCCCGTTGTGATCCCGACCCTGCAGCCGCCGGAGCCCAGCTACAACTTCCCTGTTCGCGAAACCCTGACCTACTCGGTCGATTTCCGGGTCTTTACCGCGGGCACCGCCATCTTCCACCTGGAGCAGCAGAACGGCATTGAGAAGGTGACCGCTACCGGCGACACGGTCGGCAACATCAACATGATCTTCCCCGTGGTGGACAAGTTCGATGCAGGCTTCGACATCAAATCGGGCTGCTCGACGGGCTTCAGCAAGTTCATGCAGGAAGGCAGGCGCAAGGTCTCGAGCGAGCTGAGCTTCGACTACAAGAACGGCAAGCAGAACGAGGTTCAGAAGAACCTCGTAAAGGGCACGAGCACGCAGCACACGGCGTCCATCCCGGCTTGCGTGGCGGATACACTCTCCGCGATCTTTTACGTGGCGTCGCGTCCGCTGGTGATCGGGCAGACGGTAAAGTTTCCGCTGGCGGACTCCATGCGGACGGTCACCGTAACCATGAAGGTCGAAGGCCGCGAGGAGATCAAGACGCCGGCCGGAGTCTTCGGCACGATTCGCGTACAGCCGACGGCCGAAGAAGGCGTGGTGAAGAACCGCGGCAATATCTGGGTGTGGTATTCGGACGACGCGCGGCATGTGCCAGTGCAGATCCGGGCGCGGCTCTTCTGGGGCACCATCACCTTTCACCTGCAGTCGCTGGAAGCCAAATAAGATGGACGTACAGAACGCAAAGGAAATGCCGCAACCAGCCAAGGCGGTACTGTGCCTTTCCGGGGGAATGGATTCGAGCGTGTGCGCCGCGCTGGCAGCGCGCGACTTCGATGAGGTGTATGCCCTGCACTTCAGCTATGGGCAGCGGACGGAAGCGCGCGAGTTGCAGGCCGCCTCCGACGTGGCGCGTCTGACCGGCGCCAAGGAGTTCCTGCACCTGAAGTTGGACCTGTTCCGCAGGATCGGCGGCTCCGCACTGACCGACGCGACCATCGCCGTCCCGGAGGCAGCGCGGGAAGAAAGCGAGATTGGTTCGGAGGTCCCGGTGACCTATGTCCCCTTTCGCAATGCGCATTTTCTCTCAGCCGCGGTCAGCTGGGCCGAGGTGCTGGGCGCACGGACCATCCTGATCGGCGCGGTGGAACAGGACAGCTCCGGCTACCCGGACTGCCGGCCGGCGTACTACGAGGCCTTCAACGAGCTTATCCGGACGGGTACGCGCGACGGAGACATCCGCGTGGTGACGCCTCTGATCGGAATGCGCAAAAGCGAGATCGTCCGCCTGGGAGTTGAATTGCGGGCACCGTTCCATGTAACTTGGTCATGCTATTCCGGCGAGCACGAGGCTTGCGGAGTGTGCGAGAGCTGCGTGTTGCGGCTGCGGGCGTTCAAGCAGGCGGGAGCCTCCGATCCCATTCCGTATGCGGGCAGCGCCAGAAAGATTTAGTGTTCGGGCCAGCGGGCGCGTTTGCCGCTGAGCAAGATAGGCCGGGGAGAAATCGACGTGAAGACACAACCTGTGATGAAAATGAAGAGTTTGTTGGCAATCCTTGCCCTGGCGATCTCCGCCGTGACCGGCGCTGCCGCCACGACCTGGGCACAATCGCCGACCGCGACGGTGCATGGCAAAATTGTGAACCCGGCCGGGCAGCCGATTAAGACGGGCGAGGTGAAGTTCACGTCCGACAAGACCTCCGCGCCCAAGGACCGCGTATACAAGTACAGCGCTCCGATCAACCCGGATGGAACGTACACCGTGAAGGATCTGCCGGCGAATGATTACCTGGCGGTGGTGTTCGATGGACCGAAGAGCATCGACTTCCAGCCGGTGACGGTGAAGGCGGGCGAGGACAAGACGCTCGACTTCGACATGACACGCGCCGAGTACATCAAGGCGCTGAGCCCGGAAGAGAAGGCAGCACTCGAGGAGTACAAGAAGAAGAACGCGGCTGTCGCGGGCGATAACGCCAAGATCGCCGACCTGAACAAGACCATGGCCGAGGCGTCTGCGGACGAGGCCGCAGGCAAGGGCGACGAAGCTGTGAAGCTGTTGCAGGATCTGCCGACGCAGCGTCCGACTGAGCCCATCGTCTGGGCCGCGCTCGGCCAGGCGCAGCTTTCGGCCGGCGACCAGGCCGCCAAGGCCGCCGGTGCTCGGCAGCCCTACAAGGACGCCGCCATCACGGACAAGTTCGCTGCTGCCGCGACCTCCTTCCAGAAGGCGATCGAAGTCGCTCCGAACAACAAGAAGCTGACGCCGGATGTGATCGCCGCCTATTACCTGAACCTGGGCCAGGCGCTCGCCAAGAGCGGCAAGATCCCGGAGGCTGCCGCTGCCTACGAGCAGTCGGCCACCACGGCGCCCGCCAAGGCAGGCACCGCCTACTTCAACGAGGCTGTGATCTTCTACCAGGCGGGCGGCAAAAACACCGAAGCCGCCGCTGCCGCCGACAAGGCCATCGCAGCCGATCCCAAAAAAGCCGATGCCTATTACATCAAGGGTCAGGCGCTCATCCCGAATGCCACCTCCGACCCCAAGACCGGCAAGTTCATCCTGCCGCCGGGCTGCCTGGAGGCCTACCAGGAGTACCTGGAGCTGGCTCCCGACGGTTCCCATGCGACCGAGGTGAAAGAGCTTCTAAACGGTCTCGGCCAGCCGGTGAAGAATAGCTTCAAGGCCGGCAAGAAGTAGGTTTCAAATGCATCACGAAAGGCCCTGGGCAAACGCTCAGGGCCTTTCGCATTCCACGAACGTCGGAATGGTTCCAAAGGGGGCTGGATTGGCTGTACTGGATTTCGAAGACGCACTGCGAATTGTTCTGAGCGAGGCGCGTCACGAAGCCGGACTTGCGCTCGAAACTCTGCCGCTGCTGGAGTGTGCGGGCCGGGTGCTGGCCGAGCCGCTCGTCGCCGACCGCGATCAACCGCCGTTCGATCGATCCACCCGCGACGGCTTTGCGCTGCACAGCCATGCATCCGCCACGCAGTATCGCGTGATGGGAGAGGTGCGGGCGGGCCAGACGTGGTCAGGGCCGTCGCTCGGTCCCGGTGAGGCAGTCGCCATCATGACCGGCGCTCCCCTGCCCCCGGGCGCAGACTCCGTCGTGATGGTCGAGCACGTCGAACGCGAAGGGGAGACACTGCGTCTTGAGGCGGGGCGAACGTTTGCGCCCGGCGATAACATCGTCCGACGAGGCAGCGAGGCTCGGGCGGGCGAACAAGTGCTGCTTCCAGGTGTGCGGATCGGCTGCGCGGAGATCGCGCTGGCAGCAATGCTGCGGAGCCGTGACATTGCCCGTCTTCGGCCGTCCGCGCGTCGCCATACTCGCCACGGGCGATGAGTTGGTGGAACTGGCGGAGACGCCCGGCCCGCACCAGATTCGCAACTCCAACAGCTACGCGCTGGCAGCTCTGGTCGCCGAGGCCGGCGGCCAGCCGTGGCGCCTCGCGATCGCGCCCGATACCCGCGAGGCCATCACTGCGAGGTGTCGAGCAGGCGCTCGCCGCGGAGTTGCTTCGTCTTCTCGGGAGGCGTCTCCATGGGCGAATACGACCTTGTTGAGGAGGTCCTCGCGCGCTTTGGCGCAGAGTTCTTCTTCACCGGCGTCCGCATGCAGCCCGGCAAGCCGGTGGTCTTCGGCCGGCTGCCCGCCCGCGGAGACCGTCCGGCGCGCATCTTCTTCGGCCTGCCCGGCAACCCCATCTCCACCGAAGTCACCTTCCGCTGCTTTGCCGCTCCTCTGTTGCGCACGCTTGGCGGCGAGCGCGGCTCCGCCCCGCCGTATGCCCAGGCGACCCTCGCCGAGGCAGTCGCAGCGAAGCCTGGGCTGACGCGTCTGTTGCCGGCCAGGATGGAGGGCGTGGCGCTCCGGCTGGTGTCCTGGCAGGGCTCAGGGGACCTCGCCGCAAACGCGCGGGCGAACTGTTACGCCGAACTGCTACCCGGCCGCGAGTATGCCGTGGGAGATCTGGTGCGCGTGCTCTTGCGATAGGATCGCGACGGGTTGTTAGTTGGAAGGTGCCGGCGAGAGCGTTTGACCTCCGGCAAGTGCGATCTGAGGCCAGCCATGGACCCACGCGATCGTCGAGATCTGCAGCCGAGGCCGACCGGTAGTTGCGTCATAAGCGTGGAACACGATCAGGTCGCGGCCGTCGCGGTCGTGCAGCACGGACTGCCCTCCCGGTCCCGCCCACGCGCCATTACCCACGAGCAGCTCGGTCCCTCCGCCGTCCATCATCCTGCGGCCGGACGCATCGCGATATGGGCCGGTGATCTTCCTGGCGCTGCCGACCATGATGCGGTAGGTACTCTTCGCCCCCTTGCAGCATTGTCCGAACGAGACGAACAGGAAGAAGCGGCCGTCGTGCGCGACGATGTAGGGTGCCTCCACGGCCGAGCCTTCGGGTCCACCCTGCCGCCGCGCCAGCGAGTAGAGCTTTCGGTCCTTCGCAGAGAGCAGGCCGGTCGCGGGGTCGAGCGAGCGCAGCTTGATGCC
Source organism: uncultured Gammaproteobacteria bacterium (assembly GCA_963744015.1). Classification (GTDB taxonomy): domain Bacteria; phylum Acidobacteriota; class Terriglobia; order Terriglobales; family Acidobacteriaceae; genus Edaphobacter. The sequence continues at coordinate 1,363,192 of CAVUSA010000003.1, read as the reverse complement.
GGACCAGAACGATCCGAAGACCAGCCAGTCGCCGCCCTTGCCGTCCTCCGCAAACGCAGGGTCAATGGCGTTGAAATCGTCTGCCTCGGTGGTCGCGAGCACCAGTCCTTTGTCTACCCAGCCGTATCCCGGGGAGTCCGGGTTGAGCGTCCTGGTGGTGGCGAGCGCGATCCCCGAAGTGCGTTTGCCAAACAACGAGTACGCGTAATACAGCCGGAACTCACCTTGCGTGAACGAGACGTCCGGCGCCCAAAGGTCCCGTGTTCCGGGACTGGCGGCGCGAATCCACGCGGGGATGGTGTCGAAGAGGTGTCCGCACAGCGTCCAGGCACGGAGATCCGGCGAGCAGCGGATGGGAATCTGACCACCCGGGGCCTTGCCCGTGGCGAAGACGTAATAGATATCGCCATCCCGGGCGATGGAAGGGTCGTGCGTGCCATTGACAGCGCCGTCCACCGGGATGACCGCTGGCAGGCTCGCAGCCGTGCCCTGTTGCTGCGGCGGCAGCGCGGGCTGGGCAAACGCGGCAGCCAGGAGCAGCACCAACGCAGAGAAACGCATGTGCCGACTATAAAGCAGCCGCCGCTCGTGTTTGCCCGGTGGAAATGCAGGGGGGGCGGAATGTTGTGCGACGTGACAAACTAGACCGGAATCTCATCGCTGTCGCCGCATTCCGCATCAGAAGAACTTGACCCCGATAGCTTCCACTTGACCCGAGGATTTACCGGCATGAGCACCTTTCCGACGTCTTTGTCCAACGCTAACCAGAGCGGCCGCCAGGACCTCGCTGCACGGTTCCGCCAGGTACGCGCAGCCACGCTCGCCTTTGCCGCGCCGCTGTCGCCCGAGGACATGATGGTGCAGAGTTCGCCTGACGCGTCGCCAGTGAAGTGGCACCTGGCGCACACCAGCTGGTTCTTCGAGACCTTCGTGCTGGGCGAGTTCCTGGGCGGCTACAAGCCCTTCCACCCGGACTTCCACTGGCTCTTCAACTCCTACTACAACGCGCTGGGCGAGATGCCGGCGAAGAATCTGCGCGCCAGCTTCTCGCGCCCTCCGCTCGAGCGACATCCTGGCTTACCGCTCGCACGTGGACGCAGCCATGGACGCCTGCTGGACAAGGAGCAGATGCAGCAGTGCGCGGAAAATGAGGGCGAGATTCTGCGCCGGATCACGCTTGGCCTGGAACATGAGCAACAGCATCTGGAACTTGCCGCCACGGACATCAAGCACGCGTTGTTCACCAATCCCTTGCACCCGGCCTACGCAGCCGCGACGGGGCCGAAGAAGGGTGCGAGCCAGCCCACGCCGCCGACATTTCTGCCCTTCTCCGGCGGCCTGGTGGAGATCGGGGCCACACCCGATGCGGACGATCCGATGGCCTTCGCCTTTGATAACGAGACTCCGCGTCACACTGTCTTCCTGCTTCCCTTCGAGCTTGCCGATCGCCTGGTCACCGTGGCCGACTACCTGGCGTTCATCGACGACAACGGCTACGGCCGCCCAGAGCTCTGGCTGTCGGAAGGCTGGACGCACCTTCGCGCCGAGGGCTGGCAGGCGCCGCTCTACTGGCAGCGCGACGCCGCCGCGGACGGAGGATGGCGCGTCTACACGCTGCATGGCTTCAAACCCGTAGAAGCCCTTGCCGCCACGCCGGTCTGCCACCTCAGCTTTTTCGAGGCGGATGCGTTTGCGCGCTGGTCCGGATGTCGCCTGCCCACCGAATTCGAGTGGGAGCATGCAGCCTCCGGGCTCTCGACGCTGCTGAAGGGAACGCCCTCGGTGCCGCAGCTCGTCACGTACGTCACACCCACGGCGCAGGGCGCGGTTCCCGCTGTGGAGGCCAACATGATGGAGTCCGGCAACCTGCATCCAGTCCATGCCAAGCCCCACTTCGCGCTGCAGCAGATGTTTGGCGACGTGTGGGAATGGACGGCCTCCCCGTATACCGGATACCCCGGCTACAAGCCGCTGCCGGGCGCGCTGGGCGAGTACAACGGCAAGTTCATGTCTTCTCAGGTGATCCTGCGCGGAGGCTCCTGCGTGACGCCGGCGGCGCACATCCGGCCGAGCTATCGCAACTTCTTTCCCCCGGGTACACGCTGGCAGTTCTCCGGTCTGCGCCTCGCCCGCTAGCTCTTTTGCCGGCAGATCCCGGAATCTGAAAAGATTCCCCATCCACCGGGCCGCGGACGGCGTCATAGAATCGAAACGCGTTCGAAACCAACCACGGGAGTGCCAGTGTCGCCCATCGCCGAAGCAGTTGACCCTATAGCGGCCACCGTACGCGAAGGCCTGACCACACCGCAGAAGACCCTCCCGCCGTGGCTGTTCTACGACGAAGCGGGTTCGCAGTTGTTCGAGCAGATCACCGCGCTGCCCGAGTACTACCTGACCCGCACCGAGCTGGGCCTGCTCGAAGCACACGCGGATGAGATTCTCTTGATTCCGCCGGAGATCACCCTGGTCGAGCTGGGTGCCGGCACCGCCGCAAAGACCGGTATGCTGCTGCGTGCAGCCGCGCGGTTTCAGCGCACGGTCGTCTACCAGCCCATCGACATCAGCCCTTCGGCGCTCGCCGAGGCCGGCGAGAACATCACGCGCGACATCCCGGGCGTGGAGGTTCGCCCCCAGGTGGCGAACTACATCACGGAGCGCTACACAATCCAGCGACAGCGGAACCAGGACGTGCTGGCGCTGTATATCGGTTCGAGCATCGGCAATTTTTCCCCTTCGGAAGCTGGGGGGATTCTGAGCAACCTGCGTGCTCACCTGCGTGCCGGCGACCGCCTGCTGCTGGGGACCGATCTTGCGCCCGGACGTCGCAAGTCGGTGGATTCCCTGCTAGCCGCCTATGACGATGCGGCCGGCGTGACGGCAGCATTCAACCTGAACATTCTGAATCGGCTCAATCGCGAACTGCGGCGCCAACTTCGATCTGGAGGGTTTCAGGCACGAGGTGCGCTGGAATGGCCCGGAGTCGCGCATCGAGATGCACCTTGCGAGCAAGCATGCGCAGACGGTGCATATTGCCGGCAAACTCCGCCGGCCCCGCACTGACGCTGCGCTTTGACGCGGGCGAAACCATCCACACGGAAAACAGCTACAAGTTCGACGCGGAGAGCCTCGGCGGATTGCTGGAACGTGCAGGGTTTGCGGCCGTGCGGACGTTCCACGACGCGGATTGCCTTTACGCGCTCACCCTAGCCGAAGCCAGCCAATAGAGATGGTGCGTGGTGAGTGTCGCCGCAGAGCGGTGAGACCCTGAGAACGCAACTTCTCCCATTCGGAAAATCTTCTCCGCGCAGTGCGATTCCGGTGTACTCTTTCCGAAACCCCGGTTCAGCGTCCCTCGCAACAGATTTCCTTTTTGGAGGTCTTGCAATGAGTGAAGCCGCACATCGTGCGCACGTTCTGCATGGTCTGCATAAGTGGATTCATGAAATGGATCCGCTCGCGAAGCAGAAGAGCCCGGTGATCGCATTTGTGATGGGATTTCTCTTCGGCTGCTTCGGGGTCGGTCTCTATCTGTGGAGCTGGAAGGACTTCTTCTTTAGCCTGTTGGTGGTTGTCTTATTTGTGCTTCTGTTCCTTCCCACCGGACCATTCGAGGCTTTCGCCTTACCTATCGGGTTTCTTGTGGTGGGCTGTTACGCCGCCTATCGTGCAAGTTGCTCGAACGAACGACTTCTCGGACATGGGCATTGATTCACGTCGGCGGAGCGACGTTGGCAGGTCACTTCGGCGGCTGATTCGCACCTTGCGGATTTTCCCTTAAGATCGCTTCCCTCTTTTGCGGAAAATCCGGCATCTCAGCGAATATGAGAACGCCCATCACCATCCTTACGCTCGCCCTTACCGCCGTTGCCCTGGGCTGCAGCCCGAACCCGCCCAGCCAGGATCAGGTTCGACACGACACCGCAGTGGCTACGGCGACCGTGGCCTCGGACATCAAGGGAGCCGCCGAAGGACTCCGCGATGGTATCCACCAGGAGGTGCATCCGGCCTCGAAATCAGAGGACGCCGTGAACATCAACACGGCCACGCGTCCCAATCTGGAAGCGCTGCCCGGGATCACAAAACCGCTGGCGGCGAAGATCATCGCACACCGGCCCTATAGCGACACCAGCGATCTGAAGTCGAAGCACGTACTTACGGGCGACCAGTACGACGCGATCTCCGGGCGCATCACGGCGAACTAGTCAGCGCAGATTGAGTCGAAGCGCGTCGGCAAGCGACGCCTGGTAGAAGGCGTGCGCCGCAAACCAGGGGAGCGTCATGGCGGCAGCGAAGAGCAGCAGCGCTGCGGCAACGAGGATGCGGTCACGTCCAGGCACGCGCAGACGCCCGGCCAGCAGCAACATGAGCAGGGGCAGCAACGGAAGCCAGTAGCGCGGCTGTATGCCGTACACGGTGTGGAAGCCGGGCGGCGTCCAGATCACGTACTCGGCCAGCGAGATGCCGAGCAGCGGCCCGGCGATGGCCACCGCCAGTAACCCCCGCGCTGGCCAGCTCCGCAGCGCGCAACAGGGTGCGGCGAGCACAAAGCCCAATAACGTAAGGCTGAGCACCAAAGCGGCCCCATGGTGGGGAAGCAGGTCGTTCCAGCCGACGACGTACAGCCCGCGATGCAGGAAGTCCCAAGCCGCCTCGAGCGTCCCGCGGGCTACCGCGATGGCGGCTGCGACCGGGTGTTCGCGCAGGAAAAGTTGCTGCGTCTCGGGTTCAGCGGCGTCGGACCACTCGATTCCCAGTGGCGCAACCAGATGCCGCCAGATCCCGCATGCGGCGAACACGATCACAAATCCGCATGCCGGCCGCATCCACAAGCGAAGATCCCGTTCCCCCAACTCCGTCGCGGGCAGGAACAGCACCAGCGCCAGCGCAGCATAGGGTGGGCGAGCCGTGCCGCACATGGCCAGCAGCAACGCCAATCCCGCCAGTTCAGCCAAAGCGAAGTGCCGGCGGCCGACCAGGGGACGCGAAAGAAGAGCCGTGGCCAGCGCTGCGAGTGAAAGCAGCACAGCATCCTGAGAGCAGCCCGCATTCAGAAACAGCGTACTCGGCAGCAGGAGCAGCGGCAGCAGCACAAAGCGCGAGCATGCGGCCAGACGAAGCGCCATCCATCCCAGCAGGACCGCCGCAACGCCGCAAAGGAGGCGCGCGAGGCGAAGACTGGCGAAGATTGTCAGGTTCGCCGCCTCGCCCATGCGCCAGCCCAAAATCGCCGGCGCGTACAGCCACGGTGGGTACACGGCCGTGTTGGCGAAGGGTACAAAGACGGTTTGCCCCGCCCAGCGAATGCCGGCCAGATTCTGCTCGGCTGATGGCGGAACGGAGCCCCAGCGGCGGTCGTGGAAGTCTGCGGACTGCTTCTCCCAGTGCATGCGGATTTCGTTCATGCCGTCCAGCACCGCGAGCACGTTGCTGTCGATCTGCGCGCCCGCCTCCCCCGTCGCGCCGGGCTGCGCCAGCACGATGCCGTGCGCGAGCGCGATGGCGCGGCAACTCTGGTTCGGCTCGTCCGGCTCAGAGAACGGCGGCACCACCCAGACCATCAGGCAGATCAGAAGCCCTGCGAACAGGAGATAAAGCTGAGGCAGGCGGCGCTCCAGTTCGGCCGTCTTCATGCGGGTGGCGAGTCCGCGCGCACGTATTCTCCGCTCTTGCCGCCGCTCTTGCGCGCGAGCACAATCTCCCGGATGCGGATGCCTTTGTCCAGCGCCTTGGTCATGTCGTATACGGTCAGCGCGGCGATGGAGGCAGCCACCATGGCTTCCATTTCGACGCCGGTCCCGGCCACGGTCGCCGCGGTGGCCTGGATAGCGACGCCCCCGGCGACCACCTCGGCGGTCACGTCGACAAAGCTGAGCGGCAGCGGATGGCACATGGGAATGAGGCTCGCCGTCTGCTTGGCTGCCTGGATGCCCGCAAACCGGGCGACCTCCAGAGGATTGCCCTTGGGGTTGCTCGGCAGCGCGGCGAGCACGGCTTCGGAAAGCTCGACGAAGGCGCGGGCGACGGCTTCGCGGCGCGTCTCCGATTTAGCGCTGACGTCCACCATGTGGGCCTGGCCGGCGTCGTCAAAGTGCGAAAGCTTCATGGGTCTATCGTAATGGAGCCCGAACCGCCGGGGCTCCCGTTCGGCGGAATGACTCCATTGCAAGCGCCGATGTAGGATGCTGCGATGAAAAGATTGTCGAGTTGGGCGGTTTTGCTGTTTGCCGCAGGAACTGCCGCGGCCCAGGCGACCGCGGACGCCTTCAGCAACTGGCCGGCCGGTCTGGATCCAAAGACGGTCGGAGCGGCCGTCGCGCGCCACTTCGTCACCTCGCCGCACCAGTACACCTCGACCCTGCACTACTCGGAGGTGGCCACCTGGTACGGTGCGCTCGAAGTTGCGCGACTGACCGGCGATACGCCCCTGCTGGGCGACCTCGAAACCCGCTTCCGCCCCATGCTCGGGGACGACAAGGCGCGGATCCCGGCCAGCGGGCACGTGGACAACTCCGTCTTCGGCGCGCTGCCGCTGGAACTGGCCATCGTTACGAAAAAGCCGGAGTACCTCGCCCTGGGTCAGGGGTTCGCCGACCGGCAATGGGAGAAGCCCGACGCCCAGGGGCTCAGCGGCGAGACCCGCTTCTGGATCGACGACATGTACATGATCACCCTGCTGCAGTTGCAGGCTTTTCGCGCCACCGGCGACCGCAAGTACCTGGACCGCGCCGCGCTCGAGATGGTCGCCTACCTCGACAAACTCCAGCAGCCGAACGGTCTCTTCTTCCATGCGCCGGACGTGCCGTTCTTCTGGGGCCGCGGCGATGGCTGGATGGCCGCCGGGATGACTGAAGTGCTGCGCTCCATGCCTGCCGACCATCCCCGCCGCGGCCGCATCCTCCAGGGATATCGCACCATGATGGACGCGCTGGTGAAGTACCAGGGCAAGGACGGGATGTGGCGCGAGCTGATCGACAAGGACGCGACCTGGCCCGAGTCGAGTTCCTCCGGGATGTTCACCTTCGCCTTGATCTCGGGCGTGCGGAACGGCTGGCTTAGCGGCCCGGAGTATGCCTCGGCCGCGCGCCGCGGCTGGCTGGCGCTGGTCGGGTATCTGGATCAGAACAACGATCTGACGCAGGTTTGTGAAGGCACCGGCAAGAAGGCTGACTACGACTGGTACCTGCTGCGCAAGCGGCGTACGGGAGACTTCCACGGGCAGGCGCCTGTGCTTTGGGCCGCCGCCGCGCTGCTGCGCTGAGCGGGTGCGTTCAGGAGTGATTCAACAGCTTGGCCAGACCATAAGCGGCAGCCGCGGCGGCCCCGCCGATCAGCGTCGTCTGCAGAGCACTGCGCAGCGCACCGGTGCCGACCAGCTTGCCTTTGATCGCGCCAAACAACGCCAGTGCTATCAGCGTGATCACAACGGAGAGCTTCAAGGCAAGCAGGTTGTTCGACGCGACCATGTACGGGAACAGCGGTACAAGGCCGCCCAGAATATAGCTGACAGCAATGGTGAGAGCGGAGCGGTGCGCGCGGTTGGCCTCCGGGGTTTCCAGGCCGAGTTCAAAGCGCATCATGAATTCGACGTAGGCTTCGGGATTCTTCTGCAGGGCTTCGAGCACCGGCGTTGCGGCTTCGCGCGGGACGTCATATTGCTCGAAAATCTCGTAGATCTCCTGAGCTTCGTCCTCCGGGCGGTGAACGACCTCATCCTGTTCGCGCTTGAGTTCGGAAGCGTAGTGTTCGGCGTCGCCGCGGGCGGCGAGGTAGCCGCCCAGTCCCATGGCGATAGAGCCGGCGGCGATCTCCGCCAGTCCGGCCAGAACCACGAGATGCGCCTGGGTCACGGCGCCGGACAGCCCCGCGGCCAGGGCAAAAGGCACGGTCAGGCCGTCCGACAGCCCGATCACAATATCCCGTACCGTCTCGGTAGACTGGAAGTGGTGCTCGGCATGCGGGTTGCCGGTTGGGGTAGATGCGACCTGGTGCATGGGCGGAGTTTACCGTAATGACAAATTCCACGCGAAATCCTGGCCCCACAGAGTCTTTCGTCGCGGGACGCCGTCTGTAAGGGTACAGAGCGAGGCTCAGATGGGTACCATGCTGAAGAGGATGTTTTCCGTCCGGCTCAGGGCAAAGACGTGCGGTACAGGACTGGCGTTTGTGCTGGCTGCAGTCGCTGCGGCGGCCCAGATACCTGCCGGCGACGCCCCGGTGGCGATGGGGGCTGGACGCATGGTACGCGGCACGGTGACCGCCGCCACTGCCGACCATCTAACCGTAAAGACGGAGGCCGGCGACGTCTACGACGTGGTGGTGACCGCCAACACGCAGGTGCGCAAGGGCCGCGATCCCATGAAGCTGGCCGATGTTCATCCGGGCGACGCTATCGGCGCGATGGGCGAGATCGATGCGCCCAAGAAAACTGTTCATGCACTCTTTGTGCAGGTGGTGGACGCCGAGCAGGTGAAGAAGGCGCGCGAGGCGATGGGCAAGACCTTCATCGCGGGGACGGTGACCGCGGTCGACGAGCTCAAGCTGACGATCAAGCGCACGGATGACGTGGTGCAGGTGATCGCGGTCGATGAGGATACGAGTTTCCGCCGCGGCAACCGCAACATGGCGATGGCGCTCGCCGCCGACGGCACAGGCGGAACGGGCGGCGGGATGGCAGGCGGAGGCCGGCGCGGCGGCACGCAGGCGGCTGCTCCGGCGGCAGACAATGCGGAAAGCCTGACCCTCGCCGACATCAAGGTCGGCAGCGTGGTGGCCGGGCCGGGAACGCTCAAGAATGGGGTCTTCGTCCCGACAACACTTTCGATCGCCGATCCTGCCGCGGGCCGGCAGAGGCGCAGGCCGGACGGCGCGGCACCCCAGGGGCCTCCGCCCTCCGGTACACCGCCACCGCCGGGAAGGTGAGTTCTCTCCCCAGCGAGATAGCTGTGAAGCGTAGCTTTCCAAAGACTGACAGTACCTGTGCCCGGCCAGACACGGCAGATCCAAGTGGCGGTCTGGCCGACGAGCAGGGGTTCACCACTAAATGACGACAGAGCATGACGACGCCAGGGATGGAGCTTAAACGAGTGACGGGATTGACGGGTTGGATAAAGATTGCATTGACCGGTGCGGCATTGCTGGCGGCTGGCGGCGGATTACAAGCGCAGACACCTCCTCCCACGCCGTCGCCAGATGCCGCCCCGCAGGTCCCCACGACCCAGGCTCCGGCCGCCACGGCCACCGCCTCCGCCGGAACCATCCACGGCTCCGTAACGGCGGGGACGGTACCGCTGCCGGGAGTAGCAATCACCGCGACCAACACTCTCACCGGCAAGAAGTTCGCGACCACCACCGATGTGGACGGCAACTACTCCATGACCATACCGGGCACCGGCCGCTATGTGGTGCGCGCGGAACTGGCGGCCTTCGCTTCCGTGACCCATGAGGTGCGCCTGACCGCGGACACCATCAACCAGGTGGCCGAATTCAGCATGCAACTGGCCTCCAAGGTTGCTGCGGATAACGCCAGCGCCGGCCAGCGCACGGTGGCCAACCTGGTGCGAGGCGCAGGGGCCGCTGGCGCCGCCGGAGGCCGCGGACCGCAGGCGCTCACCGTGAACAACGCCGAAAGCGGCCTCGAAGACGCCACCACATCGGGCGCCCCGGCGGCGGCCGACCCATCGCTTGCTAATCTGGGCGCAGGTGGCGGATCAGCGGACGCCAGCGACGCCATCGTCGCCAGCGGCGTGCAGGGCACGACCAACGGCCTTGCCAACATCAACGAGGACCAGCTTCGCCAGAGAATGGACGATGTGATGGGGCAGGTGCGCGCGCAGGGCGGTCTGACCAACGACCAGCAGAACGCGGTCGTCTCTCTGCTCGGGGGCATCATGGCCGGCGGAGGCTTCGGCGGCCCCGGCGGGGGGCCCGGAGGTCAGGGCCGTGCTGGCGGCGGACCGGGGGGACGCGGCGGCGGACGCGGCGGCGGGGGCGGCGGCAACTTCCGCAACTTCAATCCCGCGCAGCCGCATGGCTCGGTCTTCTACCAGGGTGGGAACAGCGCGTTGAACTCGGCGCCGTGGTCGCCGACGCTCGTGCCGGAAACCAATCCCTCGGCCTATTCGAATCGCTTCGGCGTCAGCATCGCCGGGACACCCTACATTCCGGGCCTCACCAAGCCGGACACGCGGCAGTTCGCCTTCATCAACCTGACCGGGCAGAAGAATCTGAACGCCTTTCTTCCCAACCCCGTGCGGGTGCCTACGCCGCTCGAGCGCGTGGGCAATTTCTCGCAGTCGTTCCAGGAAGCCAACGGCGCGCTGGTGCCGGTCAGCATCTATAACCCAGTCACAGGGCTGCCATTCGCCGGCAACATCATCCCGGCCTGCACGTCGACCCTCACCCAGGGATGCCTGACTCCGCAGGCCCAGGCGCTGCTGAACTACTACCCCGCGCCGAACATCAATGTGAACTCCACTGACCCGACGGTCTATAACTACCAGACGATCTCAAATGCCGGCTCGAACAACGTCGCCATCAACGGCCGTTACCAGCGCCAGCTTGGACAGGCGCAGCCAGGCGGCCCCTTCGGCGGTCGCGGCGGAGGCGGAGGGCAGCGCGGCCAGCGCGGTCAGCAGAACGCCCCGCCCGTGCTGCGGCAGAACATCAATGCAAGCTACAACTACTCGCATGCGGCGAGCGACAATCGCAATATCTTCCTGCCGCTGGGCGGGACCACGTTTTCGGATGGCAACGCCGTCAACCTGGGGTACACCGTCAGCTACGGCCGCCTGACCAACAACGCTTCGTTGAACTGGAACCGCTCCAACGGTGAGACGCGCAACTACTTCACGGACACCAACCTGAATCCGGCGGCGGCTGCAGGCATCTGCGTACCCAACGGGTCGGGCAACTCCGCCTGCGGCACCGCGCCGGCCACCATCGCCGACCCGCGCTTCTACAACGGCCTGCCCTCCATCGGCATCTCGAACTTCGCCGGCCTGTCCAACCAGACGCCCGCGAAAACATCAACCAGACCATCGCGTTCTCGGACTTCGTCGCATGGCGGCACAAGCGGCATAACTATCGCTTTGGCGTCGACATTCGCCGCGTCCACGCGGACTCCATCGGCGGCAACAATCCGCTGGGCAGTACACCTTCACCGGCTACGCGACCGAAAGCCCCACCGACCAGGTGACCGCAAGCGGAACCGCCGCCACCGGCTCCGGCTTCGCCGACTTCCTGCTCGGCCTGCCGCAGACCAAGATCCAGGCCGGGCTCTACAAGATCTACCTGCGCGAGAACGTCTACGACTGGTACGTGCAGGACGACTTCCGCGTAAAGGCCAACGTCACCCTGAACTACGGCCTGCGCTACGAGTACTTCGCGCCCTACACGGAAAAGAACAACCACCTCGCCAACATCGACCACAATGCCAACTTCTCCGCGGTCGATATCGTGATGCCGAACTCGACCAGCAGTTTTGGCGGCAGCTACCCCGGCGGCCTCATCAATCCCGACCGCACGATGTTTTCGCCACGCGTCGCGGCTGCGTGGTCGCCGCGGAAGCCATGGACGAAGAACCTGGTGCTGCGCGCGGGATACGGCATCAACTACAACACGGGGCAGTTCTCGTCGGCGGCGCGTTCGATGTCATTCCAGCCGCCCTTCGCACAGACGCAGACCAACGCAATCACTCTGCCGACGGTGCAGAACCCCACGCCCACCTCTTCCGGCTGCACGACCCAGGCATCCGCCAAGGTCGTCAATGGCGTCAGCTTCGCGCCCACCGCTGCGAACCTGACACTCGCCCACGGCTTTGACGTGAACGGCAACACAGCCGGCTGCTCAACCGGCAACCCCATCCACAACAGCTACTCCATCGACAAGAACTACCGGCTCGGCATGGTGCAGGTCTACAACGTGAACATCCAGAAGAGCCTGGGCGCGCTGCTGGTCTTCAACCTCGGCTACAACGGATCGAAGGGCAGCAATCTCGACGTGGTGGGCTCGCCCAACAGCACGCCCAACGGCAATACGCTCGCCGGTATCGCGTCTCCGTTTACGTTTGAGCGGTCCATCGGCAGCTCACGCATGAATCAACTTGTCATCAACCTTCAGCAGCGGCAGCACAAGGGCATCGCGCTAGGCGCCACGTATACGTACTCTCATGCGATCGACGACACGACTTCGGCGTCGGCGGTGGCATCGGCTCGCCGATCCAGAACTTCTACCGCCTCGACCTCGAAGAAGGGAACTCGAGCTTCGACCAGCGCCACATGCTCACCGGCACTGGCTGCTCGAGCTTCCGTTCGGGCCCAACCGCGAATTCCTGAACAAGGGCGGCGTCGTGGGCGAAGCTGCTCGATGGCTTCTCGCTGAGCGGCATCTTCACCTTCGCCACCGGCAACTACTTCACGCCGCAGTACTCGGGAAATCATCAGAGGCCGCCAGCGGCAACGACTACACGCAGCGCCCGGACCGCGACTTCACACAGCCGATCAACGGCGCGGGCAAGCTGAAGAGCTTCTTCAACACCGCCGCGTTCACGGCGCCCCCGTCATCAACGGTGTGACCCAGTTCGGCACAGCCTCGCGCAACTCGATCGAAGGCCCGGGCACGGTCTCGATCAACGCCTCGCTCTCGCGCACGGTGCCAGCTGGGCGGAACGAACTCCTTTGAGGCGCGCGTCACCGCCACCAACGTCTTCAACACCGTGCAGTACAGCGGCATCAACACCAACTTGAACTCGCCAGACCTTCGGCCAGGTCACCAGCGCCGCGGCCATGCGGTCGCTGCAGGTTCAGGCGCGGTACGGTTCTAAAGCAGGACGTAGGGAACAGGGTGCAGGGAGTACGACGACATGCAGCATACGAAGTGCAGTAGCGGCGATCGTTGCTTGGGGCGTTGCGTGCAGACGCAGACGGCGTCGCTCGCGCAAAATGCCCAGCCGGCGCAGCAGAACGGCCAGCCGGACCAGCCCTACGTGCTTGAACGATGAACGCCAACATCGTGCTGACCAACGTCGTCGTGCGCGACAAGAAGACCGGCGAGTCGTCAAGGATCTCAAGGCCTCCGACTTCACCATCCTCGAAGACAACAAGCCGCAGAAGATCGCCAGCTTCGACTACCAGAACGTCGATCAGGCCGCGGTGCTGGCGGAAAAGACCACCGTCACGCGGCAAGGCCACCATCGCCGACCTGCTCGAGCACAACCTCGCCGCCGACCCCGCAGCAGCTCCGCGACCACCGCCTCATCGTCATGTTCTTCGACCTCAGCTCCATGCAGGACGAAGACATCGACCGCGCCGTCGACGCCGCGCACAAAGTACGTCAACAAGCAGATGCAGCCCGCCGACCTCGTCGCGCTCGTCAGCCTGTCCACCGGCCTCTCGCATGGACCAGGACTTCACCGCCGACAAGACCGCCCTGCTGCAAGGGCTCGCGCAAGTACAACGGCACCGACACCACCGGCTTCGCCGCCGGCAGCCACCGGCTCCACCGACGGCACCAGCGACGACACCACCGCCTTCGCCGCCGACGACACCGAGTACAACGCCTCAACACCGACCGCGAACTCTCGCCATCCGCACCATCGCCAAGAGCGCTCGAGCGCGTCGACCAGCGCAAGTCGCATGCTCTACTTCTCCGGCGGCCTGACGCGCAACGGCATCGAAAACCAGGCCAGCCTGCGCGCCGCCACCAACGAAGCCGCCAAGGCCAACATGGCCATCTACACCGTCGACACCCGCGGCCTGCAGGCCCTGCCGCCGTCGGCGATGCCAGCAAAGGCAGCCTGCGCGGCACCTCCGCCTACACCGGCAGCGCCGTCGCAGCCGCAGCTCAACGCCAACTTCGGCTCGCAGGAAACCCTCGGCACCCTCGCCGCCGACACCGGCGGCAAGGCTTCTTCGACTCCAACGACTTCGGCCCGGCCTTCAGCAGGTCCAGCACGACACCGAGGCCTACTACATCCTCGGCTTCCACTCCACCAACCAGGCGCAGCGACGGCACCTTCCGCCACCTCACCGTCAAGGTGAACCGCCCCGACGTCAAGCTCGAGTACCGCCCCGGCTACTACGCCCCCGCCGACTTCCAGCACCAGAAGACCGAAGACCGCGAGCTCGCGCTGACCGAGCAGCTGCGCAGCGACCTGCCCGCCACCGACGTCGCCGCTCTACCTGCAGGCGCTCTACTTCCGCCAGAACGAAAACACGTTCTACGTCCCGTCAGCCTCATCGTGCCCGGCTCGCAGATCCCTTCGTCAAGAACGGCGACCACGACAAGGCCAACCTCGACATCCTCGGCGCAGGTCAAGAACGCGCAGGGCATTACCGTCGGCAACATACGCGACACCGTGAAGCTCGCGCTCGACCACGCCGCCAGACGCCAAGCAGAAGAACATCCAGTACTCCACCGGCTTCACCCTCGCGCCCGGACGCTACCACCTGAAGTTCGTCGTGCGCGAAAACCAGACCGGCAACATGGGCAGCTTCGAAACCGACCTGAACGTCCCCGACCTGAAGAAGTCGCCGCTCAAGCTGAGCTCCGTCGTGCTCGCCAGCCAGCGCGTACCCAACCCGCCGAAGAAAGCCGCCGACCCCGCTCGATCCGCGACGGCGAGGAGTGGATCCCGAACGTCGCGCACGTCTTCCGCCAGGACCAGCACCTCTACTTCCTCTACGAGGTCTACGACCCCACGCACCAGAAGACGACGCGCCGGCACCAGCTGCGACACCGGGCCTCGACCGCGCGTCCGCCGACCGGCGGCGTCCATGTGCTCACCTGCATCGAGTTCTGCTCGGACGGCACCAAGGTCTACGAGACGCCGCTGGTCGAAGCCGACCAGCATCAACGGCCCCGACCGCGGCGCCGTCGCCTTCCAGTTCGACGTCCCGCTGACGCCTCTGAAACCCGGCAGCTACGTCTGCCAGGTGAACGTGATCGACGACGCCGGCGGCAGCTTCAGCTTCCCGCGCATGGCGCTGCGAGTGACGGCTCCGGCGACGGCCCCGCCCGCAGCCGCTGTGCCAACTGCTCCGCCGGTAGCACCCACGCTCTAAGCAAGGCCATTGACAGTCGCACCCGCCGGGAGGAAGATTACCGCACATGATTGACTCCGCTGCGCACAGCTGGCAGCGAGAGGAGGTCTTCCATGATCGCGGTCATCGTCCTCGCATCCCTGCTTTCGCTGCCCGGCGGCAGCACGCAATCTCCACAATCCACTCCGACCATGCAAAGCGCGGGCGATGCGGGCGACCGCGACCTGCGTCACCAATCTCCCGAGTGGCTCGCCGTTGCCCCGCACCTTCCGGACCCGCATACGGCGACACCCGAGGCCCTGGCGTTAAGCGCCGACGTGCTGCGCGCGCGGCGTCTGCCGGAAGATGCCCTCGATTACTACCAGTTCGCCCTGCAGCGGGGCGGCGACGAGGCCAAGCTGGTCAATTCGATCGGCGTTACGCTGCTGGAACTGAACCGCACCGAGGAAGCCCACACCGCCTTCAAACGCGCCGTCAAGCTGCGCCCCAAGGACGCGCAGGATTGGAACAATCTCGGCGCATCGGAGTACATCGCCGGCCACTACCGCGCCGCGCTCGAAGACTATCTGCGCGCAGTAAAGCTCGACAAGAAGGCGGCCGTCTTCCACTCCAACCTGGGAACCGTGTACTTCGAACTGCAGGATTACGAAAGCGCACGCACGCAGTTCGCCAAGGCCATGCAACTTGATCCCAATATCTTCCACGGCGGCGGCTGGGCCGGCGTGCAGGCGCATGTGCTCTCCACCCACGACCAGGGCCGTTTCTGCTTCGAGATGGCTAAGATGGCAGCACGCCAGCACGACGACCCCACCATGATCCACTGGCTCGCGCGCTCCAGTGAGGCGGGGTTCGACGTCCGCGCCGCCATGGATGGCGACAAGGACTTCGCCCCGTACCTCAAGGATGCTCGCATCGATCTGGTCATTCGCAACGCCCATGCCATGCGCACAGGGCAGATGGCCAAGGTCAACGCGGAGTCTCCGCTGCCGCCGCCGCAATAGCGATCAACGAAAGGGACAATGCCGGCAGCCTGAGTTGCAGCAGTAGCCGCGTTTCAAATGAAACGCCGCGGTAAACACCACAAAGGGCCCGTCCAGGTAGAAATCCTCCGGGGCGAGTTCGGCCTCGGCTTCCTCGGCGGTCTCGGGCGGCGTGGTCCGGGGCGTCACTGGAACAATCCCGCTTCGCGTGGCGCCGGTGCTGGCACCGTCCACCCTTCGCCCTCCAATGCCGGTGCGGGAGCCGGCGGCCCGTCGATCAGCACGCCGTTGCGAAAGCGCACACTGCGGCCCGGAACTGCCGGCGTTCGCGCTCCCGGCACGACGATTCCTGCGAGATTCATCGGGTCCGCCCCGGCCACGGTAATCTCCTGGGTCGATTCCAGACGCCGGCTCAGGCGAAGGGACTCGACCGCCTCAGGCAGGGCGAACTGCTCGCCGGCAAATCCCGAAACAAAGCGTCCGCCGCGGATTTCGCCGCGCGCCTCCAGGCGCCGCAGGATGCCGACCAGGTCACGCCACTTAGGCGCATTCGATTCCCGCTCCAGCAGATCGCGGAACAGAATTCCATAGCGGCAAAGCAACATCTTCGCCGCGGACTCGTGCGCGGCGTCGGTGCGGCGCGCCTCCGCGATGCCAGCGGCCTGCCGTTCAGCCGCCGTTGGCTTGTGCAGCGGCGCCGGTTCCCGCTCATCGCATAGCAGCGACCAGCGACCGGCAGTCGTGCGGGCGGCAGCACGCTTGTTCAGGCTGGCAGGGCTTTCGGCGGCGGACTTCCGTCGCGGGTCCATCATGCCCCGCAACTGGTCGAAGCCGTCAGCCGAGGCGAGACCGGCGGTAGCAAGCTCCCATAACGCGTGCTGCGTCTGCTGCCGCGTGAGCGAGAGGATGCGTTGCAGATCATTGGCGAAGCACGCGCCGCGCTGGCGCAACGTCGCGCGCACGGCAAGCGCCTCCGTACTGAGCGCCTGTTGCAACACGGCGTCGTCAACACGGCAGGAGGCCAACGCATGCGGCAGCCAGTCCGCGGATTCGCGCACAAAGAACGTGATGGGCGCGGCATTGGTCGGAACCACGCGACGCGGCGCGCTTCCCTCCCCCACCGCCCACGCGGGATGCGGCGAGACGCGACCCCAGCCGATAGCGCCCGAAAGACACAGCGCATCCAGCCAGCGCGGATCGTAGTTGGCAACACGCGCCGGAAGCAGCGTGCGCTCCCACTCGACCGCCGGAGCCTCAAAACCTTCCAGCTTCGACAGCGCTTCCAGCAACCCTTCTTCCCCTGCCAGTTGCGTCTGCGGCGCGAGATGCTGCCAGCCCAATAGCCAGCGCATGTAGACGGCCGGCGTCACCGGCTCAATCTGTTTCCGCAACGTGCCCACTGTCAGCCTGTGGATCCGCTGCAGGATGCGGCGCTCGCACCACTCGATCTCATGCTCGACCTCGGCCGAAGGCATCTCGAAGGCTCCACGCAGCGCGAGCCCCTGCATTTCCATGGCAAGGAGCGCCTGAAAGAGGGCCGCCGGTGCGATGCCGGTCAGTACAGAAAGTGCATTGGCACTGATTGGACCGATAATCTGTAACCATCCCTGCACACACTTCAGCACGGCATCCGTATTTGTAACCGTTTCAGCACTATTTTGGAAGCTGCGGGCAAGATCCACGCGCTCCGCGGCGACCCAGCAGGGCTGGCCATTGCAATCCATGGTCTGCACACGTCCATGACGCGTGAGGCGGTCGTAGAAGATCGGCCATCCTGCTGCCTTTTCGGTATCGAGAAAGCGCAGCGGAAGCACAACCAGGGCAAGAAGCAGATCATGCAGTTCGTGCTCATCCCGCAGGTCTGGCCACAGCTCGGCACGCACCGTGTCGATGGCTGCCTGATCGAGACGCGCAACCTCCGCGGGAGACCCCGAAGGCATCCCGCGCCGCAGCGTCGTCGCGCGGGCCCGGCGCGCCGCGGCGTCCGCCTCATCGAGATACGCGTAAGGCATCGCGTTGATAAGCTCATGCGCAAACTGCGAAGGGATAGGCGTGTCTACCGCAAGACAACGGATCGTCCCCTGCTCTATGCCGCGCAGAACTTCAATCAAGCCCTCGAGATCCATTGCTTCGGAGAGTACGTCCTTCATGACCTCGCGCACCAGCGGATGATCAGGAATCTGGATATCGCCGACGATGGTCTCGAAGCAGGCCGCGGCTTGCGGGAAGACGTTCGCCATCAGGTCATCCGAGCGCGTGCGCTGTATCTGCGGCGCGATGCGCTTGCCCTTGCTGACATGCGCAGCAGTTGCAGCGAACGGCCTGCCGCCCAGCGCCAGCGGTTCTTGAAAATGGGAGAAGCGATCGACGCCTGTTCGAGCAGTTCTTTCGCCGTTTCCTCGGTAAGGAAACGAAACACATCGGCGAGCGGAAAGCTGTGCTGCTCCGCCAGCGAAATGTTGATGCCGTTGTCGGTCGCCGCGGCCTGCAGCTCGAAGTTGAAGCCGCGGCAGAAACGTTTCCGAAGCGCGAGTCCCCAGGCCTTGTTGACGCGACCGCCGAAAGGCGCGTGCAGGATGAGTTGCATGCCGCCGCCGTCGTCGAAGAAGCGCTCCGCAATCACCGTCGTCTTGGATGGGACCGCGCCCAGCACGGCACGCCCGGAGACGATATAAGCAATCAACTGCATCGCGCCCGACCCGCAGAGGCCGCACTCCTGCTCGAGCCACGCCCGTGCGTCGGCAAGCTGCCGTGCGGCTTCGTCAGGCGACTCCGCGTCAACGCACGGATGCAGCAGATCCTGCGGCGAGATAGCGCCAGTACGCGCGCTGATCTCCTCGCGCAGCTCCCCTACGGCGTCAGATAGAACAGCCGTCCGCTGCGGCGCCTCGCCTTCCCAGAACGGAATCGTCGGCGGCGCACCGTGCGCGTCTTCGACCAGCACACGTCCGGCAGCCTCGATCTTCTGGATGCGCCAGCTTGAATTCCCCAGCAGCACCACATCGCCAGGCGATGAGTCCACGGCGAAATGCTCGTCCAGCGTCGCAATTTGTAACCCTTCCGGTTGCAGGATCACTGCAAAGTTGCTGGTGTCCGGAATGGCCCCGCCATTCGCGATGGCGATCATGCGCGCGCCGCGCCGCGGATGCAGGTGCCCCTGCACGCCATCGCGCAGCAGGTACGCGCCATAGCGTCCGCGCGCCGCTCTCGATGCCTTCATGCAGCAGGTGCAGCACCTCGTCGAAGTGCTCGCGCGTAAGGTCGCGGTATGGATACGCGCGCCGGACCACGTTGTACAGCGCTTCCTCCTGCCACGGCTCCGCGCCGCATGCCGCGACCACCTGCTGCATCAGCACGTCGATGGGCGCTTCGGGAATTTGTAACAGATCGAGTTCGCCGGCACGCATGTTGCGAATGAGCGCGGCCTGCTCCATCAGATCGTCCCGGGTGGAAGCGAAGAAGCGCCCCTTGGGAATGGCTCCGCGCCAGTGTCCCGCGCGCCCAACCCGCTGCATGGCAACGGCGACGGCGCGGGTCGTGTTGATCTGGCAGACCAGGTCCACATCGCCGATATCGATGCCGAGTTCGAGCGATCCGGTAGCGATCAGAATCTTGATCTCGCCATTCTTCAGCCGCTGTTCGGCGTCCAGGCGCAGCGTTCGCGAGAGCGATCCATGATGCGCGGCCACGTGCTCCGGGCCGATGCGTCCGGCCAGCTCAAAGGAAATCTTCTCGACCAGCCGCCGCGTGTTGACAAACACCAGCGTGCTGCGATGATGCTCCGTGAGCGCAGCCAGCTTGTCGAAGATCTCCGTCCACATCGCCGTCGAAGCAACCGAGCCGAGTTCGTCCGACGGCACCTCAATCGCCAGATCGAGCGTGCGCCGCTGGCCCACCTGCACGATCTGTCGCGGGTTCGCGCGCAGGGTGCGAGCCGCGCAGGAAATCCGCCACAAGCGCGATGGGATTCTGCGTCGCGGAGAGTCCAATCCGTTGCGGCGGCGCCGCCAGCCCGGTGAGCATGCCGCCGGGCGAAAGGTGGTTTTCGCCGCACACCAGAGCCTCCAGCCGCTCCAGCGAGAGCGCCAGGTGCGCGCCGCGCTTGTCGTCCGCCACGGCGTGAATCTCGTCCACGATCACCGTGCGCACGCGACGCAGGTTGTCGCGCGATTTGCCCGCCGTCAACAGGATGTACAGCGATTCCGGCGTGGTCACCAGGATGTGCGGCGGATGCCTCAGCATCTGCGCGCGCTCCTTCGCGAGTGTGTCCCCGGTGCGCACGCCGGTGCGAATCTCGGTCGAGAGATAGCCGCGCTCAAGCGCGAGCTGCTGTATCTCGCGCAGCGGGCCGTCGAGGTTCTTCTGCACGTCGTTCGAGAGCGCCTTCAGCGGCGAGACATACACCACTTCGGTCGCCGGCCCCAGCGTTCCCGCGATCGCCTTGCGCAGTAGCTGGTCGATACAAACCAGGAACGCGGCCAGCGTCTTGCCCGATCCGGTGGGAGCCGAAATCAGCGTCGTCTCCCCAGCCAGAATGTGGGGCCAGCCAGCCTCCTGCGGCTCGGTCGGCGTGCCGAACTTGCTGACAAACCACTCCTGCACGATGGGATGTGCCCATGCGAGCGAGACAGGCGCGGCGACGGCTTCGGCGGGCATCCCTTCATCTTAGCGCGTTCGCCTGCTGTTCGCTGGGAGCGCGCTCCCGAGCTTCGTCCGAATCGCGTGAATTAGGATGGACGACGGAGATTGCCATGCCACTTGCCGCCCGCTGGATGCTAATTGCGATCTTTGGTTTGACTGTCCGGGCATTGGCGCAACGAACCGCCGATGCGACCCATGAAGCTCGCCCGGCGCCGCCTGTGCGCGATCCACACACGGTCGGCTACCCGCCGGCAAAGGATCTGCCCGACGGTTCCAACGCGCCCGCCCAGCAGGATGGAAATTTCATCCTCGGCCCGACGCACCCTCCCGCGCCGGAGATGTCTGCGCAGCCCGCCGTGCCGCAAGGCGCGGTCTACGAGTTCACCATGGAGTCGACCGAAAGCAAGCTCTACCCAGGCATCGCGCGCGAGCCCTACACCTTCGGCAAACCCGACCCCGCCGATCCAGCGAAGATGATCGTGACCACAAGCCATCCCGCGCCGTACACCCGTCACGTTGCGGTCTACGTGCCCAAGCAATATGTTCCCGGCACGGCGGCGCCGCTGCTGGTGGGCGCAGACGGGCCGGATCGCGCGCTGTTCACCGCGCTCGACAACCTGATCTCCGAGCACAAGGTGCCGGTGTTGATCGCCGTCTCGATCGGCAATGGAAGCGGTGATGCGCAAGGCAGCGAGCGCGGCCTGGAATACGACACCATGTCGGGCAAGTATGCGGAGTTTGTCGAGACCGAGGTACTTCCGCGTGTCGAGGCGCAATACCACGTCAAATTCACGCACGATCCCGAAGGCCGCGCCACCATGGGTGGAAGCTCGGGTGGCTCCTGCGCGCTCATCATGGCCTGGTATCACCCGGAGTGGTATCACCGCGTGCTCACCTACTCGGGCACCTACGTCAATCAGCAATGGCCCTACGATCCCAAGACGCCGCACGGCGCCTGGGAGTTCCACGAACACCTGATCCCCGGCAGCCCCGCCAGACCACTGCGCCTTTGGATGGAAGTCGGCGACCGCGATAACTACATCGAGCGCGACGGGCTGCACGACTGGGTGCTCGCTAACGAAAACATGGCCAGGGTGCTGGCAGCCAAAGGCTATCACTACCAGTTCGTGTTCGCGCGCAATGCCGGACACACCGATCGCGCCGTCAAGCAGCAAACGCTGCCCGAGGCGCTCGAATACCTGTGGCAGGGATACCCGCGCTAGGCTGCCGCCCAGCTACATGTTTCCCGTGCCGATATCGTTGGACCGCGCCGTCGGATCGTCCGCATCGAGGTACTGCTCGATCACGCGCGCGAGCGAGCCCTGCGCCTCCAGGATGAAGTCGATCGCATCGCGTCCCGCGCCATCGCCGCCTGCATGGGGCGTAACCCAGTGGGCCATGGCGAGCACCTGCGGACGCGCGTTCGCGCTGGCAACGGCCAGTCCGCAGCGCCGCATGACCGGCAGGTCGACGATGTCGTCGCCCACATAGCAAAGCTCGTCAAAGGTGATTCCCGCTGCCGCGCAGATCTCCTCGGCCGCATGCAGCTTGTGCGCCTGGCCCTGGTAGACGAACTCCAGCTTCAGGTCGCGCGCCCGCACCGCCACCGTTTGCGACTGGCGCTTGGTGATGATGCCCGTCCGCAACCCGCCAAGGCGCGCCAGCGAAATCCCCAGCCCGTCGTGCGCACTGAACGCTTTCGTCTCTGCGGCCGAGCCGTCCAGCTTGGGGATAAACGTGAGCCGTCCGTCCGTCAGAACGCCGTCCACGTCAAAGATCAGGACCTTGATGTTGCGCGCCCGAGCCTGCGCGTCTTCCAAAGAAATCATGCCTCGATCATACAAGCCCCGCGGCCTGCTCAGGCCACCGTAATCCCATCGCTCTCCGCCGAACTGAGCACCGAGAGCAGGTTGGTCAGCTTCAGCAGGTTGCGTACCTGCTTGCCAAGATGGAGCAGACGAAGCTCGCAGCCCGCGCCTTTGCAGTGGACATACAGCCGCATCAGCGTGCCCAGCCCGGTGCTGTCCATATAGGTCACGCCCTCAAGATCGAGCACGAGCACCTTGCTTGCGCCGGCGACGTCTTTGGCCTGCTGGTAAAAGCCGTCCGTGGAGCCCGCCACCAGGCGGCCCGCGCACTTCACCGTGGCTTCTTCGCCGTTCCGTTCAACGTCATAGGTCAGCGGCTTTTCTTCTGCAGACATGGTTGCGACTCCGGGCTGGTGGATTATGCGAGAGAGCAAACCTCGGCCAAAGCATTCTCGCACACTCGCGAAGGGAGGGTCCTGCTTGGCCAGAGTTCCGGTTTCATCTCACGAATTCGATTCCGCCGTGACGCCGAGTTGGGCGAGACTGGCCGCGCGATCAGGGTCGCAGGGCAGAATCGCGTCCACGTGCGTCATCCGCAGCAGCCCCGCGACGCGCTCGTTCAACGAACACAGGCGCAGCGCTCCACCATGCTGGCCAGCCAGTCCGCGCGCATGCACCAGCATTCCCAGCCCGGCGCTGTCGCAGTAAGAGCACTCCGCCATATCCAGAACCAGTTTGTTTGCGCCTTCCGCCATCCATTGCTGCAGGTTCGCGTCCACCGTCTTCAGGTTGGTTCCGAGGGTCAGGTTGCCGCGGAGATTCACCACCGCGCAGCCGTCCGCCAGCCGTTCGATCGTTGCTTCAAGCGCCATGAGAAAAACCATACAGCAATTCAGGCGCGAACTTGTCTTCCCCTGCCAAATGCGGTCTGCTATGCTCCTCCTGTTCCGACACCCCAGTTTCTTTCCCGGTCTGTGTTCGTACGTTCGCGTCTTTCCCTCGATCCTGTCGCGCATCCGGAGACGGCTCTGGCCCGGCGCGGTGCCCGTGACTTCGAAGCTTCTGCGCACCTTTTGCGGGAGCCCTTAGGGAGAAGCCCTCATGGTGAACGACCCGTTGAACAACGCAGTGCTCGAACCCTCCGCGACGGCGAAAGACTCCCGCCTCGACTCACCCAACGGCGAGGCGCCTGCCAGTCCTGCTGCCGCCTCCTGCCCGTCTGCTGGCCCCGGGCCGCGACCGAATCCCTCGATCTTTTACACCTTGCGCCATCATCCCGGAGACCTCGTCCGCTACCTCTACTTCATGCGCTTCAGCCTGCTGCTTTGGCTGTCCATGATCGTGCTTGGACTTGCCGACCAGGTCCCGGCCGTCGCCTCCATCAGCCGCGGCATCCTCACTCCCTACAGTCCCTGGCAGTGGGTCTTCACCGGATTCGCCGTGATCCTTCCGGGATGGTTTGCGCTGCTCGCCGCACGCATCGTCTGCGCATACGGCGCGGACCGCTTTGGAGCCGCGCCGCCGCCCATCTTCTATGTGCCGGACCGCATGCAATGGTTCGTCTTCTGGGGAGCCCAGATACCCGGGTTCGCCCTGCTGCTGCGCATCGCGCGCGACGTAGTCCACGAGAACGAACCGCATCACGGCTGGGTCTTTGCCTGCCTCTTTGCCGGAGGTCTTGTCGCCCTCCTCTTCTGGTATCTGATCGCCATCCTCTACTACTGGGTCTGGGATCCGGATTCCAGCATCCCCGCGCGCGCCTTCCTCGTGCCCGCCTGGACGCGTCTTCCGCTGGAAGAGATTGAGAACCTGCCGCGCACCTTTTCCCTGCGCCTCATCAGCTTCGGTCTTGGGGAGCTACGGCGCATGGGCCCAGGTTATGAATTGCAGGGTTATGTCGCTCCTGGCCACGTGGTCGCGACCATCGCGCTGTTGTGCGCCATCGTTCTTTACTTCCTGATGATGCCCATCTCCGCACCAGTGCCGGTGCCGCATCTTGCCGGCGTGCGTCCGCGTCATAGCCCTGCTCTTTGCGCTCTATGTGCTCCTCGACTTCCTGCTGCCTTCCTGGCGTGGACTTTCAAACCCCAAAGCATCGCTTCGCTGCACGCTGGCTCCCTCTCGTGGCATCGGCCGTACTCTTCCTGCTGCTGCTCGCGGCTTCGGCTCAGCCACATGCGCCGCGAGCTGTTCCGGTCATTGCCTACGTCATCATTCTGCTCATCGTCGCCTTCTGGACCATGTCCGGCGTCGCCTTCTTTGCCGATCACTACCGCATCCCCGTAGTGACGCTGGCGATCGCATTTGTACTCGGCCTGAATCATTGGCCCGCCGAGCACGTCTTTCCCACCCAGCCCGTAGCCGCCGAGAACATGACCCCGCTGCACGATCCCGCGTTCTTCGTCACGCGCGCCGCCGGCCCGGACAATGCGCAGCCCGTCATCATTGTGACCGCCACCGGCGGAGGCATCCACGCCGCCGCCTGGACCGCGACGGCGCTGCATGCACTTGACACGGAGTTTGGCCCGCTGGAGTTCCACAAACACATTCTGCTGATGAGCACAGTCTCCGGCGGAAGCGTCGCCGCCGCCGGGTTTCTGCGCGAGTACTTCACCGGTCGACCCTTCGACCAGGGCTCCTTCAATCGCATCCAGGGTGCGGCCGCCTGTTCTTCCCTGCAGGCTGTGGCCTGGGGCCTCGCCTACCCGGATACCTTGCGCCTGTTCTTCCCCTGGATCTTCAACCTCTTCCCCTCGCTGGACCGTTTTGACCGGGGCTGGGCGCTGCAGAAGGCCATCGACCGCAATCTCCGCGATCCGTTCTGTGTTCCGGACCGGCGCAGCCGCGATGCCGGCGCGCCCGACCTAGAGAGCCTGACCCTCAACGCACTCGCCCGCCTGGATCCCGCCAAGCCGCCGTGCATCGATCATCCCGATGCCTGCCGCTATCTCCCCGCCTTCACCCTGAACACCACGGTCGTTGAGACCGGCGACCGCTTTCTCCTTTCCAACTACAGCGTGTTTGCGGAGGGTTACGACCGCGCCCGCTCCGACCCCTTCAGCGTGCTGCCTGCCGGGTCCTTTCTCGGTGTTTACGGCCGCGCCCCCATCCTTCCGCATCCCGTTGCCTGGCCTATCCCCAATCCGGGCCGCTACGCCGATATCTCGCTCCTCACCGCGGCGCGCCTCTCGGCCAGCTTCACCTACGTCTCACCCGCCACCCGCATCCCTTTCGAAAACTCGCAGGGCAACATGCAGAATGCTTACCACTTCGTGGACGGCGGCTACTACGACAACGACGGCACCAACTCCGCCATCGAATTTCTGGAGGCCGCCTCCGGCGCCTTCTCCCCGCAGCACCCGCTGCGCGTGCTTCTGATCGAAATACGTAATACCGACGACATCGACGCGAGCGACAGCCCCGATTCCTACGCCCACCAGGCCGGCCTCAAGCGCAAAGACGATGGCCACAGCCACAAGCTTCCTCCCCAGCAGAACGGCTGGACCGAACAGGCCGAGAAGAAGATACGCTTCGGCCCGCTACAGCAAATCTCTGCCCCGCCGCAAACCGCCCTGAACGCCGGCTTCAGCTCGGTCACCCGGCGCAATCGGCGCGAGCTACAGACCCTCGAGCGCTCCCTGTGCGGCTCGCTGTTTCTGGAACATATCGTCCTGGACTACCAGCAGCGAACCCAGTTCAAACCCGGCTCCCCGCAGGTCGACACTGAAAATAGCGAGGTGGATCAGCCACTTTCCTGGCACCTGACGCAGCGCCAGCGCGACTGGATCGAGAACGCCGACGACGACGCACTCGACCGCAAAAGACCGGTCTCCGATCGCGAGAACATCCGCAAGGCGGCGGACTGGTTCCGCAGGGCCGAAGCTCGCAAGGGCTCCCCCATCACCGCCTCGGCCGCATGCAAGGCACAGTTCCCGGTCGAAACACCGAATCTGCCCAACAAACCGTAAGGAGACTCGCTTCCGCCTGACAGCTCAAGCGGATTCGCAGATCAAAGCGGCTGATCCAGCGGACGCACGGTCCGCGCACGGTTGCGAGCCGGCAGAAACTGATGAATCAGCACCTGGTACGCTCCGCCGCCCGCCACCCCGCCCAGCAGCGGGGCGACCATCGGAATCCACCAATAATTCTCTGGCGAAGGCAACGCCGCCGGCCCCCATCCCGCCACAAAGCAGAACAGGCGCGGGCCCAAGTCGCGCGCGGGATTGATCGCCCACGCCTCCAGATATCCCATGCGAGCGCCGATCGTCGCCACCAGGAAGCCGATCATCAGCGCGCCCGAGTTTGCTCCCGGCGCCTGCTCGTTGTACTGCTCGGTGATGGCAAAGATGCCGAAGACCAGGAAAGCCGTCAGGATGATCTCATCGCCAGAACGCATGCATCGGCGTGATCGCCAGCCCGGATGCGTGAAGAACACCCCGGCCGCGCCGCCCGCCGCACGCGTCAGATGATGCGCCGCGTTGATAGGCGTCGATGACCGGGCGAGAACAGCGCATAGACGATTCCCGCGCCGGCGAATGCGCCCACGACCTGCGCCACGCAGTACGGCAGCACCTTGCGCCACGAGAACTTGCGGAAGCAGGCCAGCGCCAGCGTCACCGCCGGATTCGCATGGCATCCGCTGACCGACGCCGTGCTGTAGATCGCGATCGTCACCGCCAGTCCCCACGCGATGCACACGCCCCAGTACGCCTGCTGTAAGGGCTCGGGTCATACAGGCTGTACATCGCCGCCACCGAGTCGCCCAGCGCGATGATGATGAACATCGCCACGGCTTCGGCGATCAGCTCTCCGACGAATGCCTTCTTCATGCCGATTCCTCTCTTGCGTCAGGCGATTGCGCGCTACTCGTCGACCCAGTCGAACGAGCGCGTCACCGCCTTCTTCCACTGCTTGTACAGCCGCTCGCGCTCCCCAGCCTCCATCTGCGGCTTCCAGGTCTGGTCGACGGCCCAGTTCGCAGCCAGGTCGCTCGCGTCCTTGTAGAAGCCGCACGCCAGCCCCGCCGCGTACGCCGCGCCCAGCGCCGTCGTCTCCCGCATCGCCGGCCGGATCACCGTCGCGGTCCAGCATGTCGGCCTGGAACTGCATCAGCAGATCATTCTCCACCATGCCGCCATCGGTGCGCAGCTGGTCCAGCGCGATGCCCGCAGTCCGCCTCCATCGCCTCCACCACCTCGCGCGTCTGGAACGCCGTCGCCTCCAGCACCGCGCGCGCGATGTGGCCCTTGTTGGCATAGCGCGTCAGCCCCGCGATCACGCCGCGCGCATTGTCCTTCCAGTACGGCGCATACAGCCCGGAGAACGCCGGCACGAAGTACACGCCGCCGTTGTCCGCCACCGTCTGCGCCAGCGTCTCGATCTCTTCGCTCGCTCGAATCATGCCCAGGTTGTCGCGCACCCACTGCACCAGCGCGCCGGTGATCGCGATGCTGCCTTCCAGCGCATACACCGGCGGCTGATCGCCGAACTGGTACGCCACCGTCGTCAGCAGTCCATGCGTCGACAGCACCTTCTTCTCGCCCGTATTCATCAGCAGAAAGCATCCGGTGCCGTAGGTGTTCTTCACCTGCCCCGGCTTGAAGCACGTCTGCCCCACCAGCGCGGCGTGCTGATCGCCCAGCATGCCGCCGATCGGCAACCCCTGTCAGACACCCGACCTTGATCTCGCCGAAAGACTCGCTGCTCGACCGAATCTCCGGCATCATCGCCCGCGGAATCGTCAAAGAGCGTCAGCAGCTCGTCATCCCACTCCAGCGTCTCGCAGGTTCATCAACTGCGTGCGGCTGGCGTTGGTGACATCCGTGCAGTGCAGCCGCCAGACGCGCCACCGGTCAAGTTCCACAGCAGGATAGCTATCGATCGTTGCCGAAGAGCAGCTCGCCGCGTTCCGCTCGTTGCGCGCACGCCGTCCACATGATCCAGAATCCACGCAATCTTCAACCCGCTGAAGTACGTTGCCAGCGGCAGCCCGGTCTTCGCGCGGAACCGGTCCTGCCCGCCCTCGCGCGCAAACGCGGCCACGTACTCGCCCACCCGCGTATCCTGCCACACCAGCGCGTTGTAGACCGGCTCGCCCGTGCGCCGGTCCCAAACCACCGTCGTCTCGCGCTGGTTGGTGATCCCGAGGCACGCAAGGTCCGCGGCCCGCAGCTCCGCCGCGCTGCAGGCCTGCTTCGATCACCTCCAGCGTACGCTGCCAGATCTCACGCGGATCATGTTCCACCCACCCCGGCTGCGGATAGATCTGCTCATGGTCCTTCTGCGCCTGCGCCACGATGCGGCCGCCGCGATCGAAGATCATGAAGCGCGTGCTTGTCGTCCCCTGGTCCAGTGCGCCAATCAGTTCTGCCACGTGCGTTCCCTCGCTTCGATCCAGACGTTGTGCAGGGGTACCCTAAGAATCCCGACGATCATACAGCCCTCTGTTCCGCCTCCGCCGAACCCCCGTCGTCCATGTCTCCGCCAGGCTGATAAAAGCGCCGCGCAAGCTCTCTGAACCCGGCGACCTGCGCCGCAATCCAGTCTTCTCCTTTGCCCAGTTCCGGCGCCATCGCCGCGGCAACCGCCGGGGCAGCCCGTTCCGCCGCGCGCGCATCCAGCAGCAGCGCGCGCGTTCGCCGCGAGAGCACATCTTCCACCGTCCGCGCCATCTCTTCGCGCACCGCGTACACCACCTCGGCGGCCGTGACCGCCAGTGCTTCATCCATCCCCGCGTTCAACGAATGATCCTCCTGCGCGAGCCTCCGCACCGCCTCTGCATCCGTCCCATACTGCGCGAGCGGCTCGCCGCGCCGAGCCTCAGCTTCTTCCGGCGCAGGCGCACCATGCAGACGCACGCCTTTGCTCACGCACGCCCGCGGCGGCAGCAGCTTGTGTGCAATCGCAAAGTCGAGCGTGTCTTCCGCCATGCGTCGGTACGTCGTCCACTTGCCTCCGGCAACGGTCACCAGGCCGCTCGCCGAGCTGTCGATGTGGTGCTCGCGAGACAACTTCGCCGTATTCGCCTCCGCGCCCGTCACCAGCGGCCGCAGCCCGGAGAAGATGCTCAGGATATCCGCCCGCGTCACTGCCCGCGCCAGGTACGGGTTGATCGTCTCCAGCAGAAATGCAATCTCCGACTCGTCATGCCCCGGCTCCATCTCCACCGCGGCAACCGGCACCTCCGTCGTTCCGATCACCACCTTGCCCAGCCACGGAATCGCAAAGATGATGCGTCCATCACGAGTCTTCGGCACCATGATGGCGCTGGCGGCAAGCGCTCCCTGCTGCAGGAAGTCTCCAGCTACAACGACATGCGTGCCGCGACTTACCGAAAGCAGCGTCTTCACACCTGGCGAATCCTGCTGCCGCAATCCGTCCACGAAGATCCCGGTCGCGTTGATGACCGCGTCTCGCCCGAA
The DNA here is from genome assembly GCA_963744015.1 of uncultured Gammaproteobacteria bacterium. Taxonomy (GTDB): domain Bacteria; phylum Acidobacteriota; class Terriglobia; order Terriglobales; family Acidobacteriaceae; genus Edaphobacter. The sequence goes on along the minus strand of CAVUSA010000003.1, from coordinate 1,333,304 downwards.
CGGTGTAACTCTGGCCCGTCTCAACATCCTCCACCTGCGCCCCGCATACCTTGCTCGTCGCGCTTCAGCAACTCCGGCAACGCACATAGTTCAGCACGAGCGCTCCATGATCTTCGGCTGTGCGTGCCAGCGCCAGTGCCAGGCGTGCGTCGTCGAACTGCCCGTCGTGATACAGCACGCTTCCCTTCAACCCTTTGCGTGCAATGCCCGGGATGCGTGCGCGGCGTCTCCGCTGCGCTCAGCATCTTTGTCGGGCCCAGCGACGAGCTCCCCGAGAGCAGATCGTACAGCTTCAAGCCCGCGCCGTACCACGGCAGATCGAACCAGCTGTACGCCGGCGTCACAAATCGGCAAGCGCATGCACCAGGTGCGGCGCATTGGCCAGCATGACCCTGCGCTCGCGCAGCGCCTCGTACACCAGCGGAATCTGCCCGCTCGCCAGATAACGCACGCCCCCGTGCACCAGCTTGGTCGCGCGGCTGGAGGTCGCCTGCGCGAAGTCGCCCGCTTCCACCAGCGCCGTGCGATAGCCGCGTGTAGCCGCATCCACCGCCAGCCCCAGCCCCGTGGCTCCGCCGCCTACGATCAGCACCTCGAATCCATCTTCCAGAGACGCGAGTTTCTCTTTCCTGCTCTTCAAGCGACCTCCATGCACACAAAACAAAAACCGCCCGCAGGCTCACCTCATCCCTGAGGGAAACCTGCGGGCGGCTTTCTGTACTCTGCCGCGACGGTCTCACACTAAACTCTCATATCGGCAAAACACAAGCATCTCGTCACGCAATCTTCCAAAGCTCCGGGTTGCCCGTGGACACGGCATCCAGACCTTGCCGTACCAGGCGATCAGCCTCTTGCAGGTCCGCAATCAGCCCGCCGCCTACACAGGCCACCGCGCTGTACCTCTCCCGCAGAGCAGGCAGGATCCGCGGAGCCACCGGCGCCGGCAGAAGCTCAAGCGCGTCCGGCACGAAGTGCCGCAGCGACCGCATGCAGCTGTTCACCGAATCGGAATCGATCATGAACGTGCGCTGCACCGCATACAACGATTGACTCTGCGCCGCGCCGAGCACATCCGTGTGCGTGGAGATGATGCCCGCACATCCGCTCGCGGCCAGGTAGCCCACCGCCTGTGAATCCCGCGAAAGACCAGCAAACAGGTCGAGGTTCACAACCACTTCCTTATCCGCCGTGCGCAGCACCTGCAGGTACTCATCCAGCGTGGACAGGCTCGCCGCCAGCAGGTAAACCACCTGCGAGCGCGAACCCACCGCCTGCGGAAGTTCCGCCATCGATCGCACCGCTGGAATCACTGGGTACGCCTGCACCAGTTTGCGGAACTCGCCGGGCTCGTGTCGTGACGACGTGGAAGCATTGCTGCGTGCAAAATTCCGGGAGCGGGACATGGCTCTATTCTGCACGCGAACTCGGAGCCATGACATTAGGTCCGGACTTCGGCCTAAACATTTTTGTTGACATCCGGGCCGCCACGCACGTACTGTTGCGCCGCGGTAGAGACCAGATAAAGCCGCCCACTGGAACGCGCGCCTTCTCTGCGTTTCAGTGGGCGGTTTTGCTTTGAAGTTCGTCGCAGGAGATCGGATATGTCGAGCGGACACCAGCAATGGGGCGGAGATGCGGCAGCATCGGACAACTTCCGCAGAAGGGCCTTCCCGCTAAACTCGCCGCGCGCTGCGCACTCGCCGTATCGGCCGCGAAAAACTACACCGGGCTCCGGGATGGGGCTGCGCTGGCTTCCCGGTCCCCACAAAGTTCGCTCCAAAGACTAAAGGCATCACAGCTTCTCCCGCACACGCTCCAGAAACCTTCGCATCCTCAACTTGCTCAGCGCGCATGCAAACGTACCGCATCCCAGGAGACCGCCTCGCAATGTCCTCCACTCGTCGCTTCCGCTATCTCCGCAGCTTCCTCTCCGCTTCGCTGCTCGTGCTGGCAGCCTTCCTGCTCAGCCTTCCCGCCGCGCTCGCGCAGGCGGTCAGCGGCACCATCGTCGGCACCGTGACGGACCCCACCGGCGCGGCCGTGGCGAACGCACAGGTCACGATCGTGCTGACCGGCCAGGGCACCACCTACACCGCCGTCACCAACGAGAGCGGCAACTTCACCGAACCCGATCTCCCTCCCGGCATCTACACCGTCACCATCACCGCGCCTGGCTTCAAGAAAGACGTTCGCGAGAACATCACGCTGGAGACCAACACCACCACCCGCGTCGATGTCACTTTGCCTCCCGGGAGCACATCGGAGCAGATCACCGTCACCACCGCGCCGCCGCAGCTGCAGACCGACCGCGCCGACATCTCCACCACCATCGAGCAGCGCAGATCGCCGACCTCCCGCTGAGCAGCGGCAACAGCTTCCAGTCGCTGCTGAACACCGTGCCCGGCATGGCGCCGGTGGTCTTCAACAACTCGCAGTTCTTCAACGCCAACAACGATCTTTCGGTCAACGCGAACGGCCAGTCCTCGTATGTGAACCTCTACCAGATCGAAGGCATCGACGACGACCAGCGCACGGGCATCCACATCATCCTCGTTCCGCCCGCCGCCGCCATCCAGAACGTCGACATCACCACCAACAACTTCGAGGCCGAGTTTGGCCGCGCCGTCGGCACGGTCGTCAACGTCACGCTGAAGTCCGGCACCAACAGCTTTCATGGCTCGGCCTTCCAGAACATGGAAAACAACGGCGTCAACGCGCGCAACTACTTCGCCACAGGGCCCGAACGGACGCCTGGTCTACAACTACACCGGCGGCTCCATCGGCGGCCCGATCCTCAAGGACAAGCTGTTCTTCTTCGGCGACTTCCTCCGCATCTCCGACCACGAATCGTCCACCGTCAACGACCAACATTCCCGTTCTACAACGTCGTCGAACGGCAATCTCGACCTGAGCGGCTACAACGGCCAGGTCTACGACCCGAACACCGGCGTAACAGCAAACTGCAGCACCAACGTGGCCAGCACCGCCGTATGCGGCACGGGCCGCATCGCCTTTCGCCAACAACCTGATTCCGCTGACGCAACCCCGGCATCAGCCCGGTGGGCCTCAAGGTCCTGCAGGATCTCGATGCGCTGGCGCGCAACCCGCAACCGAACCTCGCCTCGCGCAGCCTACATCAGCGGGACCGACCACCAACAACTTCTCGCAGAATCTGCCCTTCAGCAAAGACTCCATCAGCTACGACATCAAGTCGGACTACACCATCTCGCAGAAGGACCACCTCAGCGGACGCTTCAGCCACCAGACGACCAACACCTTCCAGGCGCCGCTCTTCGGCGCGTTCCTGGGCGGCCCGGCGGGCGGCGGCTTTGAGGCGACCGGCATCGCGAGCGCCTACAGCACCGGCGTCAACTACGACCACGTCTTCTCGCCCAAGCTCTTCACCGAAGCGCGCTTCGGCGTCGCGCATCTGCGCAACTCCGCCACCCAGACCGACTACGGCAGCAACGACGCGAAGACCCTCGGCATCCCCGGCAACGGCCCCAACGGCACCAACAACATCGCCACCAGCAGCGGCCAGGTCGCATTCCAGGTCAGCAACTTCGCCGGCAATGGCGAGAACGGCACCACCAATCCGCTCATCGGCTACTCGCAGTCCCTGCCCTGGCTGCGTGCGGAGTCGAACATCGACGTCGCCAACAACTGGACCAAGATCATCGGCAACCATACCGCTGAAGGCCGGCGCGGACATTCGCCGCGTTCGCGACGACTTGCTGCAGGGCAACAACAACGCCGCCGCCGGAACCTTCTACTTCAGCGAGAACCAGACCTCCGCCCCCGGCGCGGCATCCTTCAACGGCGCCGCCACCGGACAGGCGAACGATGTCGCCAGCGTCCTGTTCAATGTCCCCTACCAGGTAGGCCAGGACACCAACAGCACCTTCCCGGCTTATCGCCAGACCTGGCTCTTCTTCTTCGCGTCCGACAAGTGGCAGGCGACCCCCAAGCTGACCCTCGACTACGGCCTGCGCTACGAACTCTACCCGCCCGCCACACCGCGCAAACCCGGCGGCTTTGTCAACTACAACCCTGCCAACAACTCAGCTCGTGCAGGCCGGGGTCGACGGCAATCCCTCCAACCTCGGCATGCAGACCGACTACAGGAACTTTGCTCCGCGTCTCGGCGCTTCCTACCGCGTGACCGATAAGACGGTGGTGCGGGCCGGCTTCGGCGTCAGCTACGTTCCGTTCGTCGACAACACCTACGCCTATAACTATCCCATCAAGACCAGCACCGCCTACACCAATTCCCCCACCTACGGCCCGGCGCTCAATCCCGGCCGGCGGCGTGGTGAACCTCACCACCGGCATCCCGGCGACCCCCACTGCGCCCTTCGACAGCAACGGGACACTGATGGAGAGCGCAGCCAACGGCACCATCGGACTGGCCAACCTCTACATCCCGCTCAACTTCAAGAACGCCTACGTCTCCTCCTGGAATGCCGTCGTACAGCAGGCGCTGCCGGTCGATATCGTCCCTGCAGATCGCGTATGTCGCCAACCACGGAACGCGCATCGACGTGTCGCAGAACATCAACCTGCCCACCATCTATGGCCAGGGCGCAGCCTACGATCCCCTGAACATATGCCGACGGTGTCACGCCGACCTTCGGAAGACCGCAGCCGTCACTCAGTTCTTCCTCGGCTACTCCACCAACTACCAGTCGCTGCAGGTCCAGTTCAAACGCCGCTTCACCAAGGGACTTGCCTTCAGCTCCGCCTTCACCTGGGGCAAGGCGGAAAACTACCAGACCGGCGCGCAGGATGGCAATCTGCTTGTTCTATGCCGGGCCAGTCCACCGCAACTACGCCGTGGCCGACTTCGACCGCACGCGCAACTTCACGCAGACAGTCACCTATGAGCTGCCGGCCGGCAAAGGCACAGCGCTTCCTCAACTCAGGCGTCGCGGCGTATGCGCTGGGCGGATGGAAAGTCTCGGCGATCATCTCCGCCGTCTCCGGACTTCCCTTCACCATCACCACCACCAGCGCGACGCCCGGCACCACGCAAACCGGTCAACAGACCGGCCCCTACCAGGTCACCCATGGGGTGCAAAGCACCAACCAGCCCCTGTGGTTCAACCCGGCAAACTTTGCAGCGTTACCGACCTGCTCCTACACCGCAGCCAGCCCTGTTGCCTGCCCGCTCGGCAATACGGGACGCAACCAGTTCCGCGGCCCCGGCTACTTCAACGACAACCTTTCCCTGTTCAAGAACTTCCCCATCTACCGCGAACGTGTGAATCTCGAGGCACGCTTCGATGCATTCAACCTGACAAACACGCCGGCTTTCGGTCTCCCCGGCAGCACCGTCGGCTCCTCAACCTTCGGCAAAATCACCTCGACGCTGGGGAGCGGCGTTGGAAATGTCAACGGAGTGGGCGGCCCGCGCGTTCTGCAGGCCGGTGTCAAGATCGCCTTCTAACTCCATCTGCGCTTACGCGCCACCTCTCCTCTTAAGGAGGGGTGGCTTCCTCACATTTTCAGTAGCATAGGAGCTGCCATGCGCCTCTCCCGCCGTCACTTCAGCCTCGGCCTCGGTGCCGCAGGCGCCGCCGTCGTCCTTCCGCTCCGCGCCTTCGCCGCTTCGTCCTCCCTTCGCATCGGCGTCATCTCCGACGAGATCTCCCAGGACTTCGACCATGCCTGCTCCGTGATCGCCAAGGAATGGGGCCTGCACTTCGTCGAGCTGCGCGAGCTCTGGGGCAAGAACCTGCAGGTCATCTCCGACGCCCAGATCGCCGAGGCCCAGAAGATCCTCGCCAAATACACCCTGCAGGTCACCGACATCAGCAGCCCGCTCTACAAGGTCGACTGGCCCGGCGCACCGCACTCCCAGTACGGCTCCAAAGCCGACCTGCACGGCGCTGACGAAGCCACCTTCAAGCAGCAGGAAGACGTCCTCGACCGCTCCATCGCGCTCGCCAAGCAGTTCAAGACCAACAAGGTCCGCTGCTTCGACTTCTGGCGCATCGACGACGTCAAGCCCTATCGCGCCGCCATCAACGCGCAGCTGCAGCAGGCCGCCGAAAAGGCCGCCCGCCAGAACATCATGCTCGTCCTCGAAAACGAGTTCGCCTGCAACACCGCCACCGGCCGCGAAGCCGCCGCCACCCTCGCCGGCATCTCCTCGCCCAACCTCGCGCTCAACTGGGACCCCGGCAACGCCGTCATGCGCGGCGAGCTCGACGCCTTCCCCAACGGCTGGCAGGCCCTGCCCAAAGACCGCATCCACCACTGCCACGTCAAGAACGCGGTCAAAGACGCCTCCGGCAAGATCGTCTGGTCGCCCGTCGACATCGGCTACATCGACTGGGCCGCGCAGTTCAAAGCCCTTGCAGAAATCAACTACACCGGCGCCGTCAACCTCGAAACCCACTGGAAAGACGGCAAGACCCCGGAATCTTCCTCCCGCACCAGCTTCGCCGGCATGAAAGTCCCAACTAACCAAAGCCGGTATCTCAATCTAGTTCAGAGCCAGCCACCCACTCATCATCATCCAGGGCGGCTCATCATCATCCAGGGCGGCGACGCACACATTCATCAACATCCCTGGACCGCCGTCCCCGTCGCCACACAAGGGATGCGCATCGGCAGCAACAGCAGCAGCGGCAAGTCCCAATATCCCAACGCAAAACTGGTAGGGAGGGATGAACATCGATTGAGGCGCTGCGTCTTCCGAACGCTCCACACCACCCGACCGAGATAGACGAAAAACACACCGGCCACTAAGGGCGGCGTCGCAGAATCTGCTTTACATCACGCGCGCCATGCAGCACGGCATGGATCGTGATCGGTTGGCTCGCTCCATCGAAGATGACGAGGTACGGATCGACCGGGAAGAATGAGAGCGGCTTTCTTGTCAGATCGCGGCGAAGATGACCCATACCCGGGTACTCAGCCAAACGGGCGAACGTTTCGAACATCTGTGCACGAAGCCGATACGCCGGCGCGTCACCCGCTTCGTCCACTAAGTACGCGAGAATTGAATCGATGTCGCGAAGTGCGGTCTCTGTGAGTTGGAACGCTGGCATCAAGCTCGCTTCAGCATTCTTTCGGCAATGCGCTGGTCCAGAATGCGCACTGCGTCGCCAGCGGAATAGACCTCGCCGCGTTCCGCCTGCGCAAGACTTTCTTCCAAATGCTCGGAAATGCCGTCGCGATTGCGGCGCAGCCAGTCTTCCTGAGCCTCCAGCAAGCTGAGCGCATGTGCAATCACCTCAGAGGGGCTCTGGAAATGACCAATCTCCATCTCCCGCTGGATGCGCTGTTCGAGTTGAGGATCAATCGTGAGCGTCATACGACAATTATACGTACCGCCTGCCCTTGGCTCGAAGCCTACCGCTCAGGCAGGCGGTCCGCTCCGTTCAGCGCGCTCGTCCGTTTACTTCTTTGCCTGCACTACTGGTTTCAACATGCTTCCGATAGGAACTCCTCGCAACACGGTCGAGCCATTCGGCTCGGTTATGAATTCATAGATGCCCCGCATATTTGCGGTGAGGCCTGGCCACGTCGTCTTCCCTTCTAGAAAATCCATTGTGTACTTATGTTCGCCCACGGCATCTTGGTCAACGAATAATGTCCAAGTCACCGTTTCGTCCTTGTTCAGGTCAGGCAACCGAGGCGCGGAGATGACGACATCGGAATCTAGAAGAACGCGCTGAGTCAAGCCTTTGGATAGGTCGGGTGCGGCTTTACCCTGCTCTACCTCAATAGTATGAGTGGGCGCCGATGTGAGAGCTTGCTTTGCCTGGGTTCCTGCTGTGGTAGCGCTCATCTTACCAAGCTGTTCGATGATAAGTGCCAGCTGTTTTGTCATTTGGCTGCTATCTTGCGCCATGCCCCGAAGCCTAGATAGAAGTGCGGAGATTTGGTTCGCCTGCTTCAAGGCTTCACCTGCAGATAACGTACTGTCGTGGCAGATGATCTCAAAGCCACTCTTCGGCTGCACCACCACCGGGCTACAATTTCCGGTCGTTTTGATGCTGCCAGTTGTCGTCTGCCCCACGACTGCGGGGGACAACACGCCTAGCGCGATGAGCAATACTTGATATGACTTACCTAGATGTCTTCGCATGCGTTTCACTCTCCACACGCTGGTCTTCGGTACCGACTGATACCGGGCTGTTGTCGCCGTAGGTAGTTATGTTCCCCGAGCTTATGGAAGGCGTTCCCTGATGCGCAAGCGAGTCGTGTCTCCGAATGATGAACGGGTAGCCGACAAAATGAAGTAATACGAAAACGACGACAGTTACTCCTGCCTCGATGAAGTACCTATGGCCCCATGAGTAAATCAGATTGACGAAATCATCCAGCATTCGTCCCCCTATTTCAGCGAAGCCCCGGGTCGTATCGGGGCTTCGCTGTGCCGCGATGATCTATTGGGTTATAGAAAATTCAGCCTCAACCGCATACAGAGTTAGCTGCAGCCACTGGTGCTGCCGCAGCTCATGCAGCGGTAGCAGCTTCCACTCCGCGTCATGATCGCGCCGCAGGTGGCGCAGCTGGGGCTGTCCCCCATCTCGTAGAGGTCCTTCATGGCGTCGGCAGCGTGGAAGATGCCGCGATCCTCAAACGACGTGCGAGAAGCGGATCCTCCGCCTTCCCCGAAAGAGGACAAGCTTTGCGGCAGGCCCGAGCGCGCCTGCAGGTCGGGCGCGATGCCCTGCTGCGGAGCACTGCGATCTTCGAAGTAGTTCTCGCCATAGCTGGACGGCACCGAGCCACTCGCAGCGCGCACCGATGCCCCACTCTGCGATGTAGCCGGAACCACCGTGTTCGCCGGAGCATGCACCGTGCCTTCCACCGGCACGCTCGCCTGCGGGCTCAACCCCGCGAACAGATCCAGCTGCGTGCCCGACAGGAAGCGAATCTGGATCCAGCGGAAGATGTAATCCATGATCGACTTCGCGTACCCGATCTGCTCGTTGCCCGTCCAGCCCGAGGGCTCGAACCGCGTGTGCGCGAACTTCTCGCACAGCACCCGCAGCGGCACGCCATGCTGCAGCGCCAGCGAGATCGCCGTCGCAAACGAATCCATCAGACCCGAGACCGTCGACCCTTCCTTCGCCATGCGGATGAAGATCTCACCCGGCTGCCCATTCGGATACAGCCCTACGGTGATGTAGCCCTCATGCCCGGAGAGCGAGAACTTGTGCGTCACCGACGCACGCTCCGCCGGCAGACGATGCCGCACCGCCCGCGGCGGACGCCTGCGAGTCCACCGCATCGGCGTTCTCGTTCGAAGCCGCCGTCAACGCCGCGATCTGCGCCGTCAGCGCCGCAACCTGCTGCTGCGCCGCGTCCGCACGCGCCACAGCCGCCAGTTCATTGCGTCGTCGGCGCGGCGAGCACCTCGGCCGCCTTCGCATCCAACATCCTTCTTCTTGTCCGCGTCGGTGCGAAACATTCAGCGGCTGCGCGCCCTTGGAGTTGTCGCGATAGATTGCGACCGCCTTCAGGCCATAGCGCCAGCTCTCGAGATACGCATCGGCGATATCCTCCACCGTGCAGTTCTGCGGCAGGTTTACCGTCTTCGAGATCGCGCCCGAAAGGAACGGCTGCGTTGCCGCCATCATCTTGATGTGGCCCATGTAGCTGATCGAGCGCGTGCCCTTCGCTGGCTTGAAGCTGCAGTCGAAGCACCGCCAGATGCTCCGGCTTGATGCCCGGCGCGCCTTCAATCGTGCCCGTCGCGTCGATGTAGCTGACGATCGCATTCACCTGGTCGTCCGTGTAACCGAGCTTGATCAGCGCCGACGGCACGGTGTTGTTGACGATCTTGATCATGCCGCCGCCGACCAGCTTCTTGTACTTCACCAGCGCCAGGTCGGGCTCGATGCCGGTCGTGTCGCAGTCCATCATGAAGCCGATGGTTCCCGTCGGCGCCAGCACCGTCACCTGCGAGTTGCGGAAGCCATGCTCCTCACCCTGCGCCAGCGCCTGGTCCCACGCATCAACCGAAGCGGCGATAAGCTGATCAAGCTGCGGCACGCTGAACGGCTCCGCCGACTTGCGCGACTTGCCGATTTTGTTCACCTCCGCGCGATGCATGCGGATGACATTCAGGAACGGCTCGCGATTGCCGTAGAAGCCCGGGCACGCGCCACCGTCGCCGGGGTTCTGCTGCGCGAACGGAGTCGCCGGCGCAAGCGGCGGGCAGGTCTCGGCGATCAGCGCCGACTGGTAATACGCATCGCCGCACAGGATCGCGGTCAGCGTCGCCGCAAAATCGCGTCCCGCATCCGAGTCATACGGCAGGCCAAACGCCATCAGCAGCGCGCCCAGGTTGGCATAGCCCAGACCCAGCGGGCGGTAGTCATGCGAGTTCTTCGCGATCATCTCGGTCGGATATCCGGCCGAATCCACAATGATCTCCATCGCTGTCGTCACAATGCCGATCGCATGACGGTACGCGGCGATATCGAACTGCCCGCCGGGCGATACGAACTTCAAGAGGTTGAAGCTGGCCAGGTTGCAGGCAGAATCATCCAGGAACATGTACTCCGAGCAGGGGTTCGACGCATTGATGCGCGCCGTGTTCTTGCTCGTGTGCCAGCGGTTGATCGTCGTGTCGTACTGCATCCCAGGATCGCCGCAGGCCCAGGTGTTCTCGGCGATCTTGCGCATCAGGTCGCGCGCCGGCATGGTCGTCACCGGCTTGCGATCCTTCACCGTCTTCGTCGAAAACTCCGCGTCCCGTTCCACTGCGGACATGAACTCGTCCGTCACGCGCACGCTGTTGTTCGCATTCTGGAAGAAGATTGAGCTGTACGCCTCAGAATCCGGACCAGAGCCGTCGTAGCCCGCCGCGATCAGCGTGTAAGCCTTCGCCTCTTCCTTGCTCTTGCACTCGATGAAGTCGATGATGTCCGGGTGGTCGACGTTCAGCACCACCATCTTCGCGGCGCGGCGCGTCTTGCCGCCCGACTTGATGACGCCCGCAAACGCATCGAAGCCGCGCATGAAGCTGAGCGGACCAGAGGCCGTACCGCCGCCCGACAGCGTCTCCATGGAGCCGCGGATCGACGACAGGTTCGAACCCGCGCCCGACCCCCACTTGAACAGCATGCCCTCGGTCTTCGCCAGCGTCAGAATCGAGTCCAGCGAATCCTGCACGCGAGTTGATGAAGCACGCCGAGCACTGCGGCTTGGTGTAGCCGGTGGTCGAGAACGTCACCTGGCGCTTGTCCGCGTCCCAGTGCCAGTTCTGCGCGTCGGAGTTCGGCTCCAGCCGATCGCAACCCACGTTGAACCATACCGGCGAGTTGAACGCCACCTTCTGGTTCAGCAGCAGGTGCGCCAGCTCCGCATAGAAGGTCTCCGCGTCCGCCGACGAAGCGAAGTATCCGGCCGCAATACCCCAGTCCCGTACGCTCTCGGCCACGCGGGTAATCAGCGCGCGCACGCCGGATTCGCGCTCCGACGTGCCGACCAAGCCGTGCAGGTACTTGCTGGCCACGATGTTGGTCGCCGTCATCGACCAGTCCACCGGCGACTCAACATTCTTCTGCTCGAAGATGATGTTGCCCTTCCAGTCCTGGATCACGGCATCGCGCAGCTCCCACGCGATCTGGTCGTACGGGCTCACGCCGGGCGTCGTAAAGTAGCGGGCGAAGGAGAGTCCCTTCGACAATCCAGCCGGAGTGGCAGCAGCGGAGGCGGCGGTGTGCATGGAGGTTTCGGTCTGGATCTCGTTCATCGGGTAAATCTCCTTCGAAAATTTGGACGTCGCGGGACGTCGCGCTATAAAGCCCGGATTGCGTCTGCGGGCGGCAGCCCGCGTTGCAGCTCGGAGGGTGCGGTCTGCCGGATGCGCCGCGCATCGGTCTTCAAATCCCAAAGCGGCGCGGGCGCTCTGCGGACGTTATCGGACGGCCTCTCAAAAAGCGGCCGCGGAGTGGGGAAGCTGGCTCCGAAGCGCGTCGGCTGCCCCTTCAGTGGTATTGCGAACGTGGGCTGCAGTCGCAAAACTAACGCCCCATGTAGGGTGTGTCAAGTGCAAAACAACTACATCTAGTAGTGTAGTCCTCGATACCCGGGAATCCAAGCCAGTCGCGCCCAAAGCCGCCCGCACCCGTAAAATTCCCGGCAAAACGCTGTGGAAGATGCGCCCGCCCGCTCCAAACGCGGTCTTTCCCAACGTGAACAGCGCGTGAACAAACGCCTTAACGACCCTACGGCCCACACTCATGCCGCGCAAGCGCGCACAAGTGTGCGACCTGGTGGATCGGGAGGAAAACCGGACTGTTTCTCAGCAGCTGCGCCAAATCATAACGAGGCCGGCGGGTACCGGTTGCCATGCGGGTTGCTAGAGTAGAAGCATGGCGTCGAAGCTTCAGACCGAGATCAAGCAGGCGAAGCCCTTTGCCACACTTGAGCAGGAACTGTGGCTGAACCTTTCCCGCACCGCCGCCATCCTGAGCCACGTCCTCGAACAGCAGTTGCGGCCCCACGGCCTGTCGCCCACTCAATACAACGTCCTCCGCATTCTCCGCGGAGCCGGCACCGACGGCCTCTGCCAGTACGAGATCGCCGAGCGCCTGGTCGCCCAGGTTCCTGATGTCCCCCGCATCATCGAGCGCATGGCGAAGGCGGGCTGGGTGCGACGCGTGCGTGGCACCGCCGATCGCCGCGTCGTCATGGCTTCCTTGACGCCTGCCGGTCTTGCCCTGGTCAACGAGCTCGATCACGCCTTGAGCTTCGCCGAAACCGGCATGTTCCAGGCCCTCAGCCAGCCCGAACGCGAACAGCTCAACGAATTGCTGGTCGCCGCCCGCACGCTTCCGGACAGGAGCCGCTAAGCGTCCCGTGAGGGCTTCATAGCCCACTCACGGACTATCAGGGCTGACGCCGCGGCTGCGGCATGGGCTGCGCACCTTCCGGCGCTTCCGGGCCTCCCGGTCCTTCCGGACCCACCTCGCTGCGTTCCTGCTGGCGTTCCGCCAGCGGGTCCAGCAGCAGCCCATGCTCATCAACCTCCAGGCGGCTTTTGCCCAGTTGCTTCGCCTCCAGGAAGCTGATTTCCGTGCCTGGGCACAGCAGGTAGTGGTGTTGCGGATTGGGATCGGCGGTCTGGAAGGTCAGCGGCACCGTTACCACCGGATCGAAATCCAGCCCGGTCGAGCCCAGCCCCACGCGCATGCGTCCCTGGGTCGGCGGAGCCGCCGGCTGCGTGCAGGAGCCAGCGGCGAGCATCGCCGATGCAAAGTTCAGCTCCGGCGTTTTGAAGGCATAGCGGCAGGTCGGGGGTGCCGCCGTGTCGTCCTGCGGGAACGAGCACAGCCCGTGCCCGGGCACCGCAAAGGGAAGCAGCGTCGCCTTCCAGCGGCTCGGCTCGTCAGCGGAAACGTGCTCCACCGCCAACGACAGATGCACATCTGCCGGAGCTTTGCTGATCTTGTTGAACACCGCAAGCGGAACCGGAATATCCATGCGCGCAAATGGGCTGAACGCGCCAATCTCCTTGCCGATCTGGTTCAGGTACGGCGAACTCCACCGCACGCCGGAACCCGCAATCGTAGCCGACAGTCCGCGAACGACGTAGCTCGATTTCTGGTCCACGCCGCCCACCGCCACCGGGATCGCCACGAACACCTGGTCGTGGTCCACCCGCAGCTTGCCAGGCGGGGCCACCTTCGGCAGGACGCCGTCGGGCAGCCCCGAAAGCTTCGGTGCATCCTTGCCCGATGCCACGGGGAAGTAATGCAAAATCAACGCGTTCGCTGGCGTCAGAAACAGCAGAAACACGACCAGCAGCGGTGTCGCGGCCAGCGCAATGCGAGCATTCTGCGTTTTGCGGGTGGCGTATTGATAGACCAGGATCGCGGCCGGCAGCAGGATCACAATCGTGTACAGGATGTACTCGATGCCCGGCGGCGGCATGCGGCGGATCACAAGGTACAACACGGCCAGCATCACCACCAGCATGTAGACCACCGCGCCGATGGTCGTCAGCAGCATGCGCGCAAACGTTGCCGTCACCGCCGCAATGGCCGCCAGAGGAATGACCACCACAACCGTCAGCAGCAGCAGGTTGTGCAGCAAGGCCGGAATCACTGTCGTCGGATACAGACCCGCATGCTTCAGCAGGTACACCTGCATCAGGAAGAAGGGAAGATACAGAAATACCAGCAGGTATAGGACTTTCGCCGCCAGCAGATTGCCCCAGTGGTAGGGACGCGACGTCCAGAACTGACGGTCGCCCACCAGCGGCTCGTCATGGATCAGCCGGGAGATCATCACCAGCCACGAGATCGGAATCAGAAAAACCTTCAGAAATCCGGCCAGCAGCACCGCCGCCTGCGCATACTGCGATTGCGCCCAGCCCGACGGCGCCGCCCACGCGAAAGCCGCGATCAGCACCACCGACGCAGCCGTCTCCGGCCACAGGTGGAGTATGTCTTTACGAAAAATGTGCAACGGCTGCGGTAAAGCCATGGGAAACCTCGGAGTGTAGGAGTGGTGCGCGGGCAGCAGGCCAGGGTGCGGAGATTCGCCCGTTCCCTGCTCCCCACACCCTGCAGTTATGCCGGCGTTCTTCCCGACTTCGCCAGCGCCAGGAATATGCTGCGGAGGGTCATTGGCACGATCTGGAGATTGGGCTGCACCGTCGTTGGAAACACCGCGGCGACCTGGTCGGCGACCGGCTCTGTATCCGCGTGAATATGGACGAAGCGCGCTGCCGTTGGCGTCTTCTCGAGTAACAGCCACGACTCCGGCGGCGTTCCTGCCTGCGTCAGCGTCACCGGTGCCTCACCCGGCGGGGGTGGCGGAAGGGTCAACGTCACCTCGCGGAACCGCGCGGTAATCGAGGTCATCTCTTCGGCAAACAACAGATGGCCTTTGTGCAGAAAGCCGATGTGCGTGGCGAACGATTCCACCTCCGCCAGATCGTGCGAAGAGATCAGAATCGTCGGACGTTGCTGCCCGGCCGGCTCAGCCGCAAAGGCCTCGTTTCCCGCCAGCGAGCGCGGCTTCACGCGCGACATCAGCGCCTCGATCAATTCGTCGCGCACCAGCGGATCCAATCCGGAAAATGGCTCGTCCAGCAGAATCAGTTCCGGGTGGAACGCCAGAATGGATGCCAGCGCCGCCTTCATCAGCATCCCGCGCGAAAGATGCTTCAGCTTGCGATCGAGCGGGAGGTCCAGCTGCTCCACCAGGCCGCGATCGTCCCAGGAAGGATAAAAACCCTTCAGATAATTCAGGAACTGCCGCACCGTCATCCAGTCCGGAAGCTCCTGGTTCTCGCTCGCATAGGCAATGCGCGTGAAGTCCGACCCGTTGAGCGTGGCGGAGTCCTTACCCAGCACCAGCGCCGACCCATGCTCGGATGAATCATGTTCATCAGCAGCTTGATTAGCGTCGTCTTGCCTGCGCCATTATGTCCCACCAGCGCGAACACGGCGCCGCGAGGCACCGTCAAAGTCAGCGGATGGAGCGCCTGCGTTCCGCCGTAGCCCTTCGCAAGGCCATCGGTCTCGATTGCGGCAGACAAATTCGATTCAGCAACAGGCATGAAGATGCAGGCTCCGGAAGTGCCCCGGGGAATAGCTGCCCAGGAAATTAGGGGACACTCTGGAGGCTAGCACGAATTTGGGGCGGAAGGGGACCAGCGACTGAGCGTTGCAGGACAACAGTCTCAATCCCCTCCGCTTGTCGCTAACGCATGGTCGTGTTCAGCGAAAACTCACCGCAGCGATGTTGCTGCTGGGCCTGTTGAAGGGTGGTTGCGTTGCTTGTGGGGCGAACAACCTGGCAACACTGCGAGCAGATCGATTCCTGCGGGGTGCCAAGACGGGGGATAAAATCACGGAGGGCTGGCATAGGGTTCGAAAGCTCCCGGTAAGATGGGCTCGGTCGAACTGAGCACTGCCGTACTGATAAACAGTTAGAGGGATAGGACAGCGGTGGAGTTGTCTGGTCCGACCAGTGTCGCCGAGAGGCCCCAAAGGAATTTCGGGCAGCCTCCTCCCGTCTTCCGCATCAGACGTGGAATGAAGTCGGTGCGCGTCCTCCTTTCTTCGCTGCCGGTGCTGCTGATCGCCGCCTCCGCGTCGGCGCAGGCCGCCAACCCCGTTCCCCGCCTCGATTTCAAACGCTTCTCCGCCCCCTGGTACGAGATCGAGCACCTGCCGCTGAAATCCGAAAAACAATGCGGCGGCGACACCATGGTCCTGTTTGCGCAGGGCGACAAACCTCCGCGCTTCACCCTGGTCACCTCCTGCCCGCTCAAGGACGCCACCGCCGACTTTCGCAACCAGAGCGGCAAGGCAGCCGACAAGTCCTTTGACGGCCGGCTGAAGCTCGCCTGGATCTGGCCGTTCTCCACCCGCTATTGGGTGCTCGCGCTCGGGCCCGATTACGAATGGGCGCTCGTTGGCACACCGAACCACCGCAAGCTCTGGATCCTCTCGAAAACCGCTACGCTTCCGCCCGATACCCTGGCCCAGATCCGCGCCACGGCCAGCCAGCAGGGCTTCGACGTTGCAAAGCTCGTTCACACCCCGCAGACCCTGAACGGGCGCCCTTTGGCCGCGCCCATCCATTGACCGACATCTACGCGCAAGAGGAGCTTCAAGCATGAAAATACCCAAACTTTTCGAACACCCCGACCCGGCCCGCGGCGCGCTCGCGGGGATCGCCGGCGGCCTCCTCGCCTCCTGGGTCATGAACCAGTTTCTGGCCGGTGCCAAGATGGCGCAGGAGGCTACGCAGTCTCCACAAGAGAAGCAAGCCACGCAGCAGCAGCCGCAAGGCGAAGATGCCACCGGGAAGGTTGCCGGAGCCGTGACCCAGGCCGTGACCGGTCAGCCGCTCAGCCCGGAGGGCAAGCAGACCGGAGGCCCCGTCGTGCATTACGCCTTTGGCACCCTCATGGGCGGCGTGTACGGCATGGTCGCCGAGTACGCCCCCGCCAGCCGGACGGGGTTTGGCTCGGCCTTTGGAACCGCGCTCTTCCTCGGCGCGGACGAGGTGATGGTGCCCGCCCTCGGCCTAGGCAAAAATCCTACCGAGGAGCCCGCCGCCTCGCAGGTCCAGCACTGGCTCGCCCACATCGTCTACGGCGTCACCGTGGAGCTGGTCCGCCGCGGCGTCCGTCGACTTGTGTGACTCGCATCCGGCGCGGCACTTCCCTGCCGCGCCGCGCATGCTTATTCTGAAGCCCAGCCATGCTGCCCTCCCGCACCCTCCCCGGCGGCCGCGCCCAGCGTCACCTTCTGCCCACCGGACCGAACGGCCTTCCGCTCTGCCGCTGGTGCGAGCTCGAGATCCTCGCCCGCCGCCGCCGCACCTTCTGCTCCGACTACTGCGTCCACCAGTGGCGTCTCCGCACCGATCCCGGCTACCTCCGCGACCAGGTCTTCGCCCGCGACCGCGGCATCTGCGCCCTCTGCCAGGCCGACACCGTCGCCATCTACGCCGCCCTCAAACGCTCACGCGGAGCCGCCCGCGCCGCCGGCCTCTCCCTCTACGGCATGAAATCCATCGCCGCCCGCCGCTCACTCTGGGACGCCGACCACATCCGCCCCGTCGCCGAAGGCGGAGGCCAATGCGACCTCGACAACCTGCGCACCCTCTGCCTCCCCTGCCACCGCGAAGTCACCGCCCAACTCCGCCTCCGCATAAAGGCAGGGGTAAGGGGTTAGGGCTCGGGGACTAGGGGTTAGGGACTAGGGGTCAGGGATCAGCTTCGGCGCCCTATCCCTGTTCCCTAATCCCTGATCCCTGATCCCTATCCCTCACCACACCGGCCTTACCGTCACCGGCACCGCTTTGGCCTCCTGTATCTTCAGCTTGCTGATGTGCACGTCGTATCCCGTTCCCGGCAGGAGCGCCTCCAGCGAAAACAAATCCGTCGTGCCGGCCTTCACCTCGCGCACCCGGTACACGCCGACCTCGCCTTCCGCGCTTTCGCGGCCATGCGTCGGATCGTCCAGAAAGCGCTGCGCGTCACTCTCGCCGGCGCTCACCTTGCGCACATGCGCCCCGCCGATCCCTTCCGCCGCATACGACCGCACCAGCTTCGTCCAGTAGCGCGCCAGCAGCTCCGGATCGGAGAAGATATCCGCCCAGATAATCTCGCCCCGCACCGCCACCACCACACCCACGGCATGCTCCTGCTTCAAGGTCGCCAGCACCTGCTCCCGCGACTGCGCAAGACCCGCCGCTTCCTTGTCGACCACCGCGCTCACCGCCGAGTTCTGCATCGCCTTCGCATAACTGGTCGTCCCCAGCGAACGCGCCGCCAGGACCGACGCCTCCGAGGTCACCGTCACCGTGTCATTCACCGGACCTCCTCTCCGCCTGGGAAGGCGCCGCCGGAGCCGCAGCCATCGCCATCCCGCCGATCGCGCCGCTCACCGAGTTCCACACCTGCTGCTGATCCTTTGCCACCATCGCCTGCTGCCGCACCGCGGGCTGCACCATGAAGCCCGCGCCGCCCTTGCTCTCGGCCGCCGTGAACTTGTTCGAGCTCTCCGTCCAGCGGCCGTGCTCGATGCAGAACACCGACAGATCGATCGGGTCCGCCCCGGCCGGCACAATCCGGTCCTTCGCGATAATTCGATCCTGCTTGCCGCCGGTCACGATCTCCCCGGCAAGCAGCAGCAGCGGCCGCCTGGAGTTGTTGACCAGCACCAGCGTGTTCACCTGGTCGCCAGCATAGTGCGGCGTCATGCCTCCGCGCGGACGCACCAGCCCCCGCACGTTGCCGGCCTCGGTCACCTCCACCTCCCCGCTCTTCAAGCCCTCGTCCAGCGTCACAAACGGCGATCCCGTCCCACCCTTGCCGTCACTCCGCACCACCGGAAACAGTGTCAGGTCGCCACTCTGGATCGGCTTCAGCACGCGATAGGCTCCCTCCACGCCGCTAGCCTTCACCGTCGTCGATCCCGGCCAGACCATCGCCACTGCAACCAGTACCGCCGCACCTATCGCCCGCATCGTCCGCATCGCAAAACCTCCCGGCCGCGCTCTCCGCGCCTGCTCTGGACGAGGAACGCCGTTCGCGATGCTTCTTGCAAAAAACTTTTCCGGGCATGCGCTCGTGTTTCAATAAACCCAGCACACACCAACAACTCAGCCGCACCCTGAAGGAGCCCAGCCCCATGCGACCCCTGACGTCTGCCGTCCTCCGCGCCGCCCTCGCGCCGCTCTGCCTGACCACCTCCTTCGCTGTCGCTGCGCCGCCCATCCGGCCGCCTGCCCAAACGCCAGCCCAAACGCCAGCCCAGATGGACCGCGACCTGCTCGAAGTCACCATCCCCCAGCTCGAAAGCTTCTACGCCACCCACCGTTACACCGTGGAGCAGGTGACCGAGTGGTACCTCGACCGCATCGCCCGCTATGACCCACGCTACAAAGCCATCATCCACGTGAACGCCGCCGAAGCCCTCGCAGCCGCGGCCGCCGAAGACGCCGCCGCAAGCCCGCGCCGGCAAGGCTTCCACCCCGGCCCGATGTGCGGCGTGCCCATCGTCATCAAAGCCAACACCAGCATCAAAGGCCTCATCACCTACCGACGGCTGGCAAGGGCTTCATGCATTCCCGGCCACGAGCTGGTCGCGCCCCAGGACGCCACCGTCGTCGCCAAGCTGCGCGCCGCCGGCGCCATCATCCTCGGCCAGACCAACATGCCCGACTTCGCCGCCAGCGACACCAACCGCAGCACCGCCTTCGGCCGCACCGGCAACGCCTACGACGTCCGCTTCACGCCCGGCGGCTCCTCCGGCGGCACCGTCACCGCCGTCACCGCCAACTTCGCCGTCCTCGGCACCGGCACCGATACCGCCAACTCCATCCGCATGCCCTCCGGCACCAGCGCCGTCGTCGGCGTGCTGCCCACGCGCGGCCTGGTCAGCATCGCCGGCATCGCGCCGCTCGACTGGCTGCTCGACAACACCGGCCCCATCGCCCGCAACGTCACCGACGCCGCCATCGCGCTCGGCGTCATGGCCGGCGAAGACCCGCTCGACTTCCGCACCAAAGGCTCCGCCGCCAAAGCGCAGCCCGGCCCCTACACGCAATATCTGAAGGCCGACGCGCTCAAAGGCAAACGCTTCGGCGTTCCCGCCTTCATCGTCGCCCAGCCACAGCCACCCGCCGCCGACGCCCCCGCCAATCCCTCGCCCGCTCGCAACGCCCTCCGCCCCGAGACCCGCGCCCTCTTCCTCAAGGCACTCGACGAGATGCGCGCCGCCGGAGCCACCATCGTCCTCGAAGATGACCTCCTCTCCGACTCCTTCCAGAAGCTCGTGCAGGCGGTGAACACCCGTCCTTACCGCCGCGAAGGCACGGACTCCTTCCTCCACGACTTCGGGCCCGCCGACTATCGCTCCATCGACGACTACGACAAAGCGACCGGCTCGCCCCTGCCCGCCACCGTTGGCGGACCCGGCGCAGCCCGCGGCGGCAACCCACCCGTCGCCCGCGCCAGGCCCGCAGCTCCCCTCGCCATCGACCCCGCACGCCGAAACCAACTTCTTCGCCCCGCAGCGCGCCGCGCTCGCCGCCTACAACGCGGCGCTCGACAAGTACCACCTCGACGGCTTCGTCTATCCCGCGCTCCAGATGCCGCCCAACGACGAAACCATCCCCCAGCCCGACGGCCGCCCGTCGAGCGGCCCGCACAGCAACACCGGCTGGGTCAACAAGCTCGGCGTCCCCGCCGTCGTCGTACCCTGCGGCTTCTACGCCAACGGCCTCCCCATGGGCACTCGAGCTCTCCGCACGCCCCTGGCAGGACGGCGACCCTCCTCGGCTTCGCCTACGCCTTCGAGCAGGCCACCGACCACCGCCAGCCACCCGTTCTCGTCGACCAGCCCCGCCCCGAGGAACCCAACTAGTCCTCCACGCTCGTGCTCCGTCCACGAATGAAGCTGCCCCGTCCACCGATGAAGCTGCTCGTCCACCGATGAAGCGTCATTCTGGACGAAGTCCAGAATCTCCATAGTTGCTTCTCTCGCGGCAACACACCAGGACCGCGGCCGCACAAGCCATTACCGAGATCCTGGATCCGCCTGAATGACGTCCTGGCGCGAAATAACACCTGGCGTTCCAGCCGCTGGAGTATCGTCAGAGACGTGGAGACCGCCTCTTCCCAAACCGGCGAGATGATCCTCACGCTGCCTGCGGAGACCCCCTCCGCCGCCGGCATTCCCGCCGCGCTCCTCGACGAGCTCTTTCGCGCCTCCGAGGCAGCCTCGTGCGCCCTCACCCCCGAGGAGTTCGCCCACGCCCTCGCTGCCGTCGGCGCCAGGCACAACTTCAACCAAACCCCCGGAACCCACCCCGACCAGGCGCAGAAAGCCGCCTTCTTCCGCGGTCTCCGCCTGCCTGAGTTCGCCCTCGCCCAGGCCTGCGCGCTCGGCCGGGACGCCGCCTGGCAGCGCTTCCTCGCCCAATACCGCGCGCCCCTGACCCAGGCCGCCATCGCCATCACCGGCTCCGCCACGCTCGGCCACGATCTCGCCGATTCGCTTTACTCCGACCTCTTCGGCCTCTCCGAGCGCAACGGCGAGCGCCGCTCTCCGCTGGCCAGCTACTCCGGCCGCGGCTCCCTGCTCGGCTGGCTGCGCACCACCCTCGCCCAGCGCCACATCGATCACCACCGCCGCACCCACCGCGAGTCCCCGCTCGAAACCGCCCCCGAACCCGCCGCGGCCACCCCGCCCGCCGCGCCCGAGGTCACCCACCTCTCCGCCGCCGTCAGCCGCACCCTCGCCGCGCTGCCGCCCGACGACCGCTTTCTGCTCTCAGCCTATTTCCTCGATCAGCAAACCCTCGCCGCCATCGGCCGCCTGCTGCGCGTTCACGAGGCCACCATCAGCCGCCGCATCAAACGCCTGACCGAGGATCTCCGCAAACAACTCCTGCGCAATCTTCAATCCGGCGGCCTGAGCAAGCGCGCCGCAGAGGAAGCTCTCGGCGCCGACCCCCGCGATCTCGAACTCAACCTGCGCGCCCTGCTGCAAACTTCGCAATCTCAACCGTTCTCCGTACAGCAACCCATGGAGCAGCCGCGCGGATCCACCCGATGAACGTCCTCCTCCAACCCGCGCAGCACCCCGACGCCCACCCGGATTCGGACCAGCTCGCCGCCTTTGCCGAGCACAGTCTGCCCCCGCACGAGCACGCCCAGACGCTCGCGCACCTGGCGGCATGCCCCGGCTGCCGGAAGGTCGTCTTCCTCGCCCAGCAGGCTGCCGAGAACGAGGCTGCCATGCCCGCACCCGCGGCGCCCCGAAGGTCCACCCTCGCCGGCTGGTTCTCCGGCTGGAACCTCGCCTGGCCCGCAGCCGCCGCGCTCGCCGCGATGATCGCCGTCACCGTGCATCTGCGTTCGACCAAGGTCCAGACCGTCGCGCGCCACGACACCGTTGCCCGAACGGAAACCCCGCAACCCGCTTTTGATCTCGCCCCGGCGCCGGCCTCTCCGGCTGCTTCCGCGCCACCCCCGGTTCCACTCGCCGCCCTGCGCAAGTCCGCCCCAATCGTCAGCGCGCCCCCCGCAGCCGTGGCAGGTGTGGCAGCCCCACCTGCTCACCCTACGCCGCTGACGGCTCAACCGAGTCCACCCCCAAACAGCTACTTCCAGCCATCGCCCTCCGCCGCGCCTCCTCCCCTAGTTAGCGGTGCCGTCTCCCTTTATGCCACCAGGAACTTCCCGGCCGCTCCAGCCGCGGCGGGGATGAGTCTCAACTCCGCCGTCCCCGCCGCTCCCCGTCCACAGCCGCCAGCAGCCGTAACGCTGGGTAGCGGCGCCCCTGTCGCTGGCCCCACCGTGCCGAAATCCGCACCGCGCAAGTCAGGCAGCGGCGCTCCGCAGCAGGCTCAGGAGTACGCAGGCGCCGCCGAAGCGAAGCTGGCACCGCAGGCTCCCCCACCGCCTGCGCAGGTCAGCCAGACCGTCACGGTCGAAGCTTCGCCCGCGCTCTCGCAGGATTCCGCCGCGCAAGTGGCTGCCGGCTCTGCCGTGTCCCAGGCCGCCCCGCAGCAGGTACCCTCCGCCCCCGCGCCCCTCAGCCAGAACGCCGCCGGCCAGAGCTTTGCCCGCGCCGCCGTGGTCACCAGCCGCAGCGTCTCCAACGCGAACGCCGAGGCCCTGCCCCAGCCTCCGCTGCCCAGCCACATGCCCGCCATCTCGAGCGCCGTTTCTACAGGCCGCCTGCTGACACTCGACACCGCCGGAACCCTCTTCCTGAGCAAAGATCACGGTCAGCACTGGAAAGCCGTCAAAACGCAATGGACCGGACGCGCCGTCCGCGTCGAAAACGCCGCCGCAACGACACCCTTCGACAAACCCACCGGCAAGCCGCCCGCCTTCGTCCTCACCACCGACAAGGGCGCTTCCTGGACAAGCCTGGACGGTCAGAAGTGGACCCCAACACCCTGAAGGATTCCCAACAAATGACCGACCCCAATACCCTGCAGCAGCGCTTCCACGTCCCCGGCCTTACCTTCGATCAGACCGGCGGCCTGACGCGCCTGAACGTCGCCACGCCCGCCGCCACAGCCACGATCTATCTGCAGGGCGCGCACCTCACCGCCTGGCAGCCGGCTGGCTTCAACCCCGCCATCCTGCTCAGCCAGAAGAGTGAGTTCGGCCCCGGAAAAGCGATTCGCGGTGGCATCCCGATCGTCTTCCCCTGGTTCGCCGGCGACCGGAAGAAAGACCGCATCGACGGCCACCCCGGCCCGTCGCATGGCTTCGCCCGCATCCAGGAGTGGTCGCTCGACCACGCCAACCGCGCCGGCGACGCCATGCACCTCACCTTTTCGCTCGGACCCACGGACCTCTCGCGCAGCATGGGCTTCGACGCCTTTCGCCTCACGCTCGACTTCACGATCGGCACGCTGCTCGACCTCAGCCTCCGCGTCGCCAACACCGGCTCACAGCCGCTGAACTTCGAGCAAGCCTTTCACACCTACTACCGCGTCGCCGACATCCACGAGACGGCGATCTCAGGCCTCGAACCCACCGGCTTCATCGACAAGACCGACGACATGAAGTCCAAGCCGGCCGAAAACGCACCCATCCGCTTCACCCAGACGGTAGATCGCGTCTACAACGGCACCACCGCGCCCTGCGTCATCCAGGACGTCGCGGGCCGCCGCATCATCCGGCTGGTCAAGTCAGGTTCCCACTCCACCATCGTGTGGAACGCCTTCAAGGAGCTGCCCGACCTCGGCCCCTGGGACTGGCACGAGTACGTCGCGGTGGAAACAGGGAACGTGGGTGCCGACGCTATCACCCTCGCCCCCGGCGCGCAATCTTCCATGGGCTCCCGCATCTCCCTGGCGCACACCCGCTGAACTGCTGTTGAGCCGTCATCCTGGCGCAGCCAGAATCTCCGTAGTTGTCCTTAGTTCGGAGTGATGCTAAACCGCCTTCGGCGCGTAATCCTCACGGTACGGCGTAAAGATATCCAGAATCTCGCACTCCTCCAGCGCCGAGGCCTGGTGCTCCACGCCGCCCGGCACCAGGAAGCAGTCACCCGACTTCGCCTCGAACTTCCCGCCGGGATGCTCGAACACAATGTGCCCCGTCACCACGTACACCATCTGCTCATGCGGGTGCGAGTGCTTCGCCCCCACCCAGCCCTTCTCCATGCGATGCCGCACCAGCATCATGTCGGGCGAAAAGCTCATCACCTGCCGGCGCAAACCGGGTTCGGGCACACTCATCGCGGCATCGTTCGACGGAATCACTGCAATCACATCAGCCATACTTTTCTCCTGAAACTGTCGTTCCTTCCAGCCTCTCACGCAATCTCTTGACTCTCCACTCAAGACTCTCAGCTCGAAGATCAAGCCCTCTCCTACGGGATCCCCACCCTGTTGTTCAGCTGCGTAATCTCCGGCACACTCCCGCCCGGCTCGACCGTCACGCTTCCGCCCTTCAATTGCGCATTCCCCGGCACCGCAACCGAAACCACCGCAGTCTTCGGCACCAGATCCGTCGGAGCCTTCAGCAAAGGCGTCGTCGCCCATACGCCATCACCTTGCCCGCACTGTCGCGCACCACCACCTTGGCGGGCGGCGCATCTACCGCGCCCAGCGATGCACCTTCACCTTCACGCTCCGCCACGCCACCTTCACGTCCTCCGGATCGATCCCCAGGTCCGGCCGCGTCCAGTAGGGTACGCCCTTCTCCTTCAGCGTCAGCTCAATGCACCGTCGTCGTCTGCGGCGCAAACGTCATCGGCAGGGCCTTGCTGCCGTTCGAACTCTTCCGTCCGCGTGGTCATGCCGGCAACCGGCCCGTTCTCGTCCGCGCGCGTGCCCTGCGTGATCTCCCACTTGCCCGGATCGATCTCCCATCCGGTCATCTGCGCCGTCACCGGATGATCTTCAAGGTTGTACGCAATGATCTTGATGTGATCCGGCGTGCCCTCCGGGACCAGGATCGCCACGCTCTTCTCATTCGCCGGGCGCCGCAAACTTCCAGCTCACCACGTTGCCCGGATAGTCGTAATTGCGCATCAGCGCCACGCCGCCCAGCCGCGCGCGCTGCAACTCGCCGTTGTTGAAGTAAATGCGGTCGATCCACAGGCTGCCCTCGCGATTGATGAACTGGCGGTCGGTCGCCGTCTCAATCTGCGACGTATACAGCTTGTCCAGTTGCCTGGTGTCCCCGGTCAGCTGCCAGTTCAAGTGCTCGTTGGTCTCCGACGCCACACCCGCATCCGTGCGCACGTCCGGTGCCGGACGTCTTCAGCAACTGCTTGCCCCAGGTATCGCGCACCTTCAACATATCCAGCGCATCCGCGTTGATCAGCCGCAGCGCAGTCGCCGGATCGTCCCCAAACGGCGCCAGATACTTGTGATCGCCGGTCCACTTGTACGCCGCCCAGAGCATGAACCACGGCGTATTGCCCGTCGCCTTGTCCTCGTTGGATTGTTGAAGTTCACGTCATAGTGCATCGTCATCTTGCCGTTGGCGTCCGGGCGGCGATGCGCCAGAAATCCGTCGGCCAGCTTCCAGCACCATCTTGCGCGTCTCCGGCGTGCCGTTGAAGAGCACAAGCTGCAGCGCCGGATGGAACACCATGTACGAGCGCTCCTTGCCCCAGCCCCACACGCCGCCGGTCGCCATCTTGGTGCCGCTGTAATAGCTGATGCGCATCTGCCGCTGCCCCGGCGAGTTCACCCCTGTCAGCCACTCCAGCCGCTTCGCGACGTCACCATCGCGCGCTCCAGCTGCTTCGGGCTGCCGAAGTCCAGCTGCATCGCCTGCCCCAGCGTGTTCAGGCCATCCTCATAGCTGTGCAGTTCGTCGTACTGCGCGCTCGCCAGCCCGTTCGCCCACATGCCGTTGGCGAACGTCGCGTCCAGCAGCCGGTTCAGCGACTTGCTATCAGCTTCTCCGGTCGTCGCCCATCAACGCCAGCCCCGGCCACCAGTTCAGGAAGTCGGTGTCGTCCGACAGACCGCCGCCAAACTCGCCGTCCGAGATCTGCCGGTTGTCGATGTACCAGTCGATCAGGTCGCTTCAGCATGCCCAGGTCCGTCACCTGCAGAAACGGCCCACTCCGGAACGCCCGCCGGAGCCGTGGGCAGCGTAAACGGCGGCTTGATCTGCTCGTGATTCATCTCGTTCCAGTACTTGCGCCCCAGGTCGTTCTCCGGATCGACCCGCAGCAGATCCGTCATGTCCGCATCGAAGCGGTTGAACAGGTTCAGCTTGCGCGAGTTCGACCGACTCCTCCACCATGTTCGCGTAGTTGTCGCGCACCTGCGTCAGCCGGTCCGCGATATGTTCCGGCATCGCGTCGTCATACGGCTTGAAGACCAGCCGCACCCGCATGCCTTCAAGCGCCGCCGCGCCGAACTCCGCGCTCGCCGAAGCAATCGTCAGGTACAGGCTCTTGCCCGTTCGGCAGAATCCGGTCGCGCGTATCCAGCCACAGCGTATGCGGCTCCCCCGGCTTCACTGAAAAGCTGACAGTCCATCATGTCGCGCATCGGTCCAGATCGGATCCTTGACCTGGATATTCATCGGAATGTACTCGCCATGCGTCGGCTTCATGTTCAGCGCGGGCAGATCGATCGCGATGCCATCCAGCCCGGCATGCATGTTCTCCCAGCCATAGCTGGTGCCATGCCCTTCATCCGCCTGCAGCGCGCGGAAGTCCGCCGGGATCAGGATGTGCACCAGCGGCATGCCCGCTGGCGCGCGTCGGGCTCGCCGCCTCCTGTCGTCCGCGTCCAATCGCCGTCCGTCCGCCGCCCAGTCGACACGCCGGGCATCGCCACCATCGTCGCGCGCTCATCCGCCGGAAAGCGATCGTGGATGAACTCCACCAGCGGCTGCGAGCGACGGATTATCCAGCGCGCCGCGACTGGATGCCGTGTAGCGTCAGCTTCGCCACCCCTCCGGCTCCTTGCCCGGATGCACGTAGTACGCCGCAAACTCCCCGATCGGCCACTCCTGCTCCGACATTGGTGAAGCGCACCTCTCGCCCGTGACCGGCTGAGCGAAATCGATGCGTCGTCCGCTCCTGCCCCTGCGGCCGCTCAAACAGCGTCTTCGCCAGCTGCGGCGACGGATCCTGCTGGTCCGGATCGGCCACCGCCTCCGGATCGCCCTTGCCCGGCGTCAGCAGCGCCACATTGCCCCACGCGCCGCCCTGCAATCTCCAGGTGATTCCACGGCTCGTCCGGCATGTAGAACGTCACCGACTTGCCCGACAGCGAGTAGCAATCCCAGTCCGGCAGCTGAAAATAGTCGAACCGCCCCGCCAGCTTCGAGCGGTTATAAACGCCCGGCCAGGTCGTCTCGCGAATGCCGTCCGTGCCCTTCCACCACCAGCGCTTCAGGTCGTACGCATCGTGAATCTCCACCTTGCGCACCGTCGTCTCCGTCGCCGGCAGCGGAGCCGGGAAGTCGTTCGGCCGATTCCATCCGATAGTCGATGCCACCACTCCTGCTGCCAGTCCGGCTTGCGCAAGCGTCGCGCGTCGACCGCGCGGAATGCTCTGCGGCGTCTCGCCCTTCGCCAGCGCCGCAATGTTGTCATCCGAGAGCATGCGGTCATAGATCCGCAGCTCGTCGATATCGCCGCCGCGATCGTAGTTGTAGCTGCTCTCCACGCCCGTCGGCGCGATGATGCGCGAGTGCGGCCCGAACTGGTCCAGCGCCGCATCGAACATCCCCGTCGCCGCCTTCTCCGCCGCCAGCTTGCCGTTCACATAGAACCGGATCCCGCTCGTCTCATCCCACGCCAGCGCCAGGTGCACCCACTCATCCGGCTTGGGAAAGTTCGGCATCGTGTACGAGACCCGCGTCCGCCCCAGGTTCACGTCGGTCACAAACGCGTCGAAGCCATGCCCGTTGTAGTCGATGCGCAGCCACACCATGTCCCAGCTCGAGTGGTCCCCATACCCCACGCGGAACATCGGAAACTCGGTCTCGTCCACCGGCTCGCGCGACCGCCAGTAAAACGACAGCGTCCCCCGCTGCGAGTAGATATTTCCCGGCGCCCAGTACGACAGCAGCTGGTCATTGCCGCACTGGATGTAGGACCCCTTCGCCCCGCCGGGCAGAATCTTCACATCCTTCAGGTAGTTCGGCTCCGCCACTCCGCCGGCCGCATAGTCCGCCTTGAAGCCGTGATCGCCCGAGAGATAGAACAGCAGCCCGGGCTCCTTCGCAGCGGCTGCCGGCTGCGTTCCCGGCAGATCGTAGGGTTTCTGGGCGAACGCTGCGGGGACGAGCAGGAGGGCTGCGGCAAGCAAAGGAACAGTACGCACGGGGAGTATCCTCACGGGGGAATCGCACCGGCCGGGAGAGTAAGTGGACGAACCAATCTGGCGCACCCAAAACCTCTGTCGGACGAGTGCGCAGATTATTCGCCATCCCACACACACTTGGCAAACGCTTCACGGCTTTCAGCGCAAAGTGCTCCAGCTCAGCCCCTTGGAGCGCGCCGTTTACGCCGCCCGCTCCAGAAAGTCCGCCCTCACGCGCCGGCTTCCGCCTTTTACGAAATCCACCAGCACCATGTCGTTCAAGCAATCCAGCACCTTTCCCTGTCCGAAGCGACGGTGCCGCACCCCGTCTCCCGCGGCAAAGGCAGGCGACGGCGAAGCAGCCACCAGCGTCTCCGGCGCCGTGGTGTGAATCTCCCCGTGCATGGTGGGGATCACGGTGACCTCCAACTGCTCCGGAGCTTGCCCCACCTCCGATTGGGTCTCCTCCTGCTGTGCCCGCGCGCAGTTGTCGCAGCGCCCGCACGGCTCACCCTCGGGCTCACCGAAGTAAGCCCGGATCACCTGGGTCCGGCAGTTCGGCGTCTCCGCATAATGCATCATCTCGGCCAGCCGTTCCTTGTCACGCGTCGCGCGATCCACATACGTCTTCAGCAGCGCTTCGAGCGTATCGTCGGTCGGCAGATCGCCAGCGAGTTTGTACCCCGTACGCGTGCGCTTGAGCACGCCGCCCTCGTGCAGCAGGTGCAGGATCACCTGCGTCCGCCGCTTGCCCACCTTGACGCCACCTGCACCTTCCTTCAACTTGCTGTCACCCTCCGTCGCCGACGGAGGATCCGCTTCCCCCGCCCCTGAAGCCGCAGTCCCCTCACCCAAACCACTGTCATCCTTCGCCGAAGGCGGAGGATCCGCTTCTCCAAACGCCGGTTTCCGAAAGCCCTCCACGACCGCGCGCATCTCGTGCAGATGCGGATACCGCCCCGCCAGAAAGAAGCTTTGAATCCGCTTGTCCTCCAGCCGATACAGCAGCGCAGCCCGCGACGGGCAGCCCATCCCGCCCCGCGCGTCCCGCCTCCTGGAAATACGTCTCGAGCGAGTCCGGAAACTCGAAGTGAAACACAAACCGGATATCCGGCTTGTCGATCCCCAGGCCGAACGCCTTGGTGGCAATCATCACCTTGTGCGTCGCCGCGCATGAACTCCTGCTGCACCCGTTCGCGCTCGCGGCTGCCCATCTTGCCGTGATAGTGCGCCGACGGAGATGCCCTGCTCCGCAGCCACTCGTACAGCTCGTTGGCTGAGCGCACGCTTGCCGTGTAGATAATCCCGGTGCCTTCTTCCTCCGCCAGCAGCGCCGAAATCCGCGCCAGCTTGGCGTGCTGGTTCACCGTCGGATACACGGCCAGCGAAAGGTTCTCGCGCTCGTTGCCCAGGTTGATCACCGCCGCATCCGGCGCATGCAGCGACTTCCAGAATCTCCTTCACCACCTCCTCGGTCGCGGTCGCCGTCAGCGCCAGCACCGGAGGATCGCCCAGCGCCCTGCGCGCCGTCCCGATATTCAGAAACGCCGGCCGGAAATCGTGCCCCCACTGCGAAATGCAGTGCGCCTCATCCACCACCAGCAGCGAGATGCCGCCCGCGGCCTTCAACTCCGCCAGAAACTCGTCCGTCTCCAGCCGCTCCGGCGTCACGTAGATCAGTTGCGCCGCGCCCGCCGCGATCTCCTCCGCGGCGCTCCGCTGCTGCTTCTCCGTGAGCGTGGAGTCCAGCTTCTCCACCGCAATGTCCGCCTGTGCCGCCTTCTCCTGCTGGTCCTGCATCAGCGCGATCAGCGGCGACACCACCACGACCGGCTTCGGCAGAAACAGCGCAGGAAGCTGGTACGTCAGCGACTTGCCGCCGCCCGTAGGCAGGATCGCCAGCGTATCGCGTCCGCGGAAGACGCTCTCCAGCACCTCCCGCTGTCCGGGGCGAAAGCCCTGATTCCGAAGCGTTGTTGCGCCTCGCGCAGCAGGCGAGGCCAGGGAAAGGGCGGAGCGGAAATTGCAGGTTTCTGGGCGGCGGAACTTCTTGGCATGGTATGCGTATCTTTCCTTCGACGCCTTTGGATGCCGGAACCCCGCTTCAGGTCCTCGAGCCGGGTGTACCCTATTCTCGATTGCGCAGTGTATCGACGGAAGTTCTCCTAGAGGAGAGAACGATGCAGAGCCGGATTCTCGGAACCACCATGCCGGTGCTGGAAGTGCTGCTGCAGCCCAGCGAGAGCCGTCATTCCGAGGCCGGCGAGCTGAGCTGGATGACCCAGCCCATCCAGATGACCACCCACACCCAGATGGGCGGCGGCGGCGGCTTCTTCGGCGTCATCAAGCGCGTCGCCGGCGGCGGCACCCTCTTCATGACCGAGTACCCGGCCGGCGGCGGTGTCGGCGAGATCGCCTTCGCCACCAAGGTCCCGGGCCACATCCTGCCGATCGAACTCGGCCGCAGGCCACGACTATCATGATCCACCGCCACGGCTTCCTCTGCGCCACGACGCAGATCCAGCTCGGCGTCGGCTTCCAGCAGTCGCTGGGCGCGGGCATCTTCGGCGGCGACGGCTTTCTGCTGCAGAAGGTCTCGGGCTACGGCACGGCCTGGCTCGAGCTCTCGGGCGAAGTCATCGTCAAGGACCTGCAGCCCGGGCGAAACGCTGCGCGTGCATCCCGGCCATGTCGGCGCGTTTCAGGGCACGGTCAGCTTCCAGATCACGACGCGTGCCGGGCATCAAGAACATGATCTTCGGCGGCGACGGCCTCTTCCTCGCCGTCGCTCACCGGCCCCGGCCGCGTCTGGCTCCAGACGCTGCCGATCTCACGCCTCGCGCACCAGATCCTTGAGTACGCGCCCGGCGAACGCCGCCAGCGAGAATGTCCAGACCGGAATCGTCGGCGGTATCGTGGGCTCGCTGCTCGACGGCATGAACCGCGGCTGACCGGCGCGCCCAGCAACGCCGCACACCGTAACCCCCGCCGCACCGCGAATCCCCGCCGCAAGCCGAAACCCCACGCGAAAGTTCCGCTTAAGGGTACGGCTTCAGCCGTGCCGTCCATGCTGCGCCACGATCGCGGCTTTAGCCGCTGAGGTACACGGCTCCCGCGGAAAACGTCCTCTGGTCCACCGTACGCCCGCGGGAGTATGATTCGCAGCCGAGATGTGTCGGGAGGAAGAAACATGACGAAGAAAACGCTGGATACCTATGGCGGGATCGGTTCCATTGTTGCTGCGCTGGTCTGCGTCTGGTTTGCCATGGGGCACGACGTACACGAAAGCATGTGGAAGGTCTGGGTCGCCTTCAGCGTGCTGCTCGTGCTCAACGGCATCGCCATGATTCTCCACGCGCACCGCGGCAAGTCGAGCCGCATCGTCCACGCCCACTCCGGCCACTAAACTTCGACCGCATCAACGAGCAGGTTGCAGGCTGAAGCTGCCGCGACGTAGACTCGCAGCCATGATGCGTCTGACGCGAACCTTCGCCCTGCTTCCCGCGCTGCTGCTGGCCACCGCAACTCTTCTCTCCGGCACCGCCGCGCGCGCGCAGGACTGGGCCAAGGCCACGCTCGACAAGAGCTCGCGCCACCGCGAGTACGTCACCGATCGAAGCACGACGGCCGCAAGGTCACCACCTTCGTCGTCTACCCCGAGGTCAAGAGCAAGGCGCCGGTCATCGTGCTCATCCACGAGATCTTCGGCCTCAGCGACTGGGCCAAGCTGCATGGCCGATGAACTCGCCGCCGCAGGGCTACATCGTCGTCGCGCCCGACCTGCTCAGCGGCTTCGGCCCGAACGGCGGCGGCACCGACGCCTCTTCGCCACGACGGGAAGCGACGACCCGTCACCAAGGCCGTCTCCAGCCTCGACGCCGACGCAGGTCACCGCCGACCTCGACGCCGCCGCCGACTACGGCAAGAAGCTGCCCTCCGCGAACGGCAAGCTGTTCGTCGCGGGCTTCTGCTGGGGCGGCGGCAAGAGCTTCGCCTTCGCCACCCACCGCAAGGACCTGAGCGCCGCCTTCGTCTTCTACGGCCCGCCGCCCCCGGCCGCCGACATGAAGAACATCAACGCGCCCGTCTACGGCTTCTACGCCGGCAACGACGCGCGCATCGGCGCCACCGTTCCCGCAGCCATAACCGACATGAAGGCCGCCGGCAAGATCTACGAGCCCGTCACCTACGACGGCGCCGGCCACGGCTTCATGCGCGCCGGCCAGGCGCCGGACGCCAAGCCGGCCGACAAGGCAGCCTACGAGCAGGGCACCGCACGCCTGCTGAAGGAGATGGCGAAAGCCTCCTCCGGCAAGGGTATGGCCTTACGCCGTACAGCTCCCGCGCGCGGCAGGCTGGTCGCCTCCGGCAAATCCGCCAAGCCGACCGACTGCGCCGCCATGCACGGCATGTAGGTGCGACGCCGGAAGTTTGTCGTTCGTAAACCTCTCACCTTGCCGGCGAGAGCTGACGGCAATTTACTGGACGCAGCGCAAGGTTCAGGCCACCCCGGCCATCTCCGCTTCCTTCCGCTCCATCCGGAATTGCCGCGGCCACCGCAGCGTAAACGTCGTCCCCACCCCCGGCGTCGATTGCACGGCGATTGCCCCGCCGTGCCGCTCCAGGATGTGTCGCACCGTCCACAACCCCATACCGTTGCCCCGCTCGCCTTTGGTGCTGCGTCCGAACTCGAACAGCGAAGCCATCACGCCCGGCTCAATGCCTGTACCCTGATCCACAATCTCCACCTGCACGTCGTTGGTCCGCCCGATCAGCGTCACCTCGATCCGTGCATCCCGTCCGGTGGTCGCCTCACAGGCGTTTCGTACCAGGTTCAGCACTACCTGCCGTGCTTCGCCCGGACGAGCCTCGACCATCACGTCGCCGGACGCCCGGATCTCCAGCTTCAGCATCTTCTGGTGCAGCACGCTTTCCAGCAGGAAACGCACGCTTTCAGTGACTGCCAGCAGATCCACCGCCTCCGGCTGCGACGTCTGCCGAAAGAAAGAAAGCGTCGACCGCGACATTGCGGACACCCGCCCCGCCTCGTCGGCTGCCGACCGGGCCAGCTCCGCGATCTCTGTCGGCACGGCGTCGGAAGTGCGAATCAGATACAGGAGGTTCTGAATGGACTCCAGCGGACTCGAGATCTCGTGCGCCACGGCGGTCGACATGCGGCTCCAGTCCTCCAGCTTCCGCGCCGCGAGGA
The DNA here is from genome assembly GCA_963744015.1 of uncultured Gammaproteobacteria bacterium. Classification (GTDB taxonomy): domain Bacteria; phylum Acidobacteriota; class Terriglobia; order Terriglobales; family Acidobacteriaceae; genus Edaphobacter. The sequence continues at coordinate 1,299,337 of CAVUSA010000003.1, read as the reverse complement.
GGCTCTCCTCCATGCGCCGCTTCTCGTTTTCGGTGTCGCCCAGCCGCGCGGCGTAGTCGTTGATCGAAAAGCTGATCACCGACGCGCGCCGGATCAGCGATCCCGCCACCACGGCCGAAAGCACCGCCGTCACAATGTTCGTCCACGCATCCACCCAGAAGATGGGTTTCCAGGTTGTGATCACCTCCAGCAGATGCGTCGAGCCGCAGGCCACGATAAAAAGCGCGAAGCCCACCACAAAGAAGTACCAGTCCTTCGCGATCACACGTCCCGTGCGGCGCACCATGTACAGCAGCGTCCCGCAGATGGTCACATAGCTGAGGAAAGTGATCAGGTTCGTGATCACCATTGTCCAGATCAAATGCGGCGCGGCGGCCCAGCACACAGCATGGGGCACGAGCGAAAGTGACGGCGGCATGCGGCGAACCCTCTTCTGAAAGCAAAACAACAAGCGGACACCCGCACGGGCGACCGCAAAAGAAGCAACGAAGTCGAGTGTAAGGTGCATCTTGTTCGATGCCGAAACAAAATACAGGGGTTGTTCTACTGTTTATCAACTGGCATCCATGTGGACATTCCTCTCTCAGGCGCTGAACATGAAGGCATGCCTCCACCCGTCGTCGAGAGCCATCGGCCAGATCGCCTGCTTGAGCTGGACGGTCTCCGAGGAGTCGCCATCCTGGCCGTCTTCTGCTCGCATGTCCTCGCGGTACGTATGTTGTGGATCGGCGTCGACCTGTTCTTCGTGCTCTCCGGCTTCCTGATCACCGGCATCCTGCTCGATCTGCGGCAGAAAGACCCCACGCATTTCTTCGCCCGCTTCTACCAGCGCCGCGCCCGTCGTATCCTGCCGCCTTACCTGCTCGTCCTCGCCCTGGTTTCGCTGCGCTTCGGCGCGCCCTGGGCTCGCCACTGGTACATGATGCTCGGCGCGATGAATTACATCCGGGCGTTCCACGAGCCGTGGTTCCTGCCCCTGGTTCCGCTCTGGTCGCTCGGCGTCGAAGAGCAGTTCTACCTGCTCTGGCCGCTGGTCATCTACTTCGTCGATCGCCGCCGCCTGCCCGCCATCGCCTGCGCCCTCATCGTCGCCGCGCCTATCCTGCGCGGCATCGCCAGCCCCTGGAACACCTGGCACTGGTTCATCTACATGGGCACGCCGTTTCGCATGGACACCCTTGCCACTGGATGCCTGCTCGCCTTCGCCTGGCGCACCCCGCGCCTTCGCCAAGCGATCCGGCGCTTCGGCTTTCTGGGCCTCATCCCGTTGGCGCTGATCGCGCCCGTCATGCTCGCGCTCAACCGCCTTGGCGGCTTCTCCACCATGGACGGCACCCGCCGCGCCGACATCTTCACCTACGAACTCGCGCTTCTCGCCGTTACCGGCACCTTCCTCTGGGCGCTCGGAGGCCGCTTCACGGCCATCCTTCGCGCCGCTCCCCTGCGCTGGATGGGCCGTATCAGCTTCTCGTTCTACCTCATCCACTCCCCCATTCTGTTCGTGCTGCTGGACCACTTCGACATGCCACGCCCGATCCAGATCCTCACCTTCGTCCTCAGCACTCTCTATGCCACGCTCTCCTGGTTTCTGGTCGAGCGCCCCATCTTGGCCGGCGGACCCGGCCGCACTCTTGAACATGCCGCCGCCCGGCCCTGAGCCGACGTCAATGCCCTTCCACTCTCCCCCAGACGCACCAAAGCGCGGGAGCGCTCCTCGCCCCCGCGCTGCTGCCCACTCCGCCTACATGCTGACTTTGTCGATATGAATTGTGTCCCCGGTCATCGTGCCGGTCACGTTCACCTTGTGCCCGATGTGGTTCTTCACCGCATCCTGGTTCTCGATCTTGTACGTCTTGTCGCCGACGATCAGCACCGCCGCCTCGCCGCCCTTCACGCACTTCTGCGCGCACGCAATGTCGTCCTTGGTTGCATTCACATGCTTGCCGCCGCACATGGCGTCCGACACCGTACCACTCCACGTCTCCGGTGGAGTTGCCCCCGCAAACGCTGATACGGACGACCCACACACCCACAGCGCTGCGACCAGAACCATCTTCCTTGACATGGCGATCTCCCTCGCCGCCACAATACTCCCGCGCCCGAACCTCCGCAAGTTCCTGCAGGCTTGGAACTCGGACCGAAGTTGTCGTATATTCGGAAGAACGCAAATAAGCCAGATCCCCACGGCTGTCTCTTGGCGGAGACCGCGAGGATCTGGAACCACAACCTTGCGGCTGCGATGGATTCATCATAGTTTCCGTCCACCGCCCGAAGCAAACTGCCGGCGCCGTGCCGCGCAGCCAGGTGGAGTTTATGATGATCCCTCGTCGTTTGACGGGCCTCGGCCCGTTTTGCCGGACACTGCTGTTTTCGCTCCTGCTCGCGGCGGCACTCGCCCCCGCACTCGCCCAGTCCTCTGCAGCTCGCTGCCATTTCCAGATCTCCGTGCGTGATCCCGCGGGAGCCCTGGTAACGGACGCGACAATTGCCCTCGCCCCTGCCACCCAGCCGGGCTCCTGCCATCTTCGCGTGACACATGCCGGATTTGCGCCCTTGGAGCGCGACCTGCCCGACGCTCCACCCCACGCCACCATCGCGGTTGTGCTCCAGCTTTCGGCGGCGGTGGACTCCGTGGAGGTTCACGTCGAAGGCTTCAAGGCGGAGTCTTCCTCCACGGCGACCCGCATTCCCTTGTCGCTGCTTGATACACCGCAAACACTCACCACCCTTACCAGCGATCTGCTGCGCTCGCGCGGGAGCGAAAGCATGAAGTCGGCCGTAGAAACCCTTCCCGCGATCGGCCTGCAACTCGGCGAAGGCCGCCGCGACAACTTTTTCATCCGCGGCTTCAACGCGGTCAGCGACATGTACCTCGACGGCGTACGCGACACCGCGCAGTACTACCGCGACCTTTCCAACACCGAGCGCATCGAGGTGCTCGAAGGTCCCGCCGCCGTGCTCTACGGACGCGGCTCCTCTGGTGGTCTCATCAATCGCGTCACCAAGAAGCCTTCGCTGGAAGGCACCCTGGCCGAACTGTCCTACACAGCGGGCAGGCTACGGTGAGCAGCGCGGCGCCGCCGATCTCGACACGCTGGTGCCGGCCACCGCCGGAAAACTTGGCTTCCGCCTTACCGGCGCCACCGAGCACGAGGGCAGCCAGCGCCACTTCTACTGGGAAGATCGCTACACCTTCGCCCCCACACTGCTGTGGCGTCCGGATCCCCACACCACCATCTCCGCGCAGGTCGAGCGCCTGCGCGACGACCGCCTGCCCGATCGCGGCATTCCCTACCTTCCCTCTACCGGCCTTCCTGCGCCAGTCGCCTGTCGGCAACTTCTACGGCTACGTCGGCCCCGACGCAGGCAGCAACTTCATCCATTCCGCCGTGACCGACGGCACGCTCGACGAGCGGCACCAATTCGGCGGCGGTTGGAACGCACATGCGGTTCAGCGGCTCGCCGGCTACAACACCAACTTCACCAACATGTATGCGTCCGCAGTCACACCCGCCTCCACTGGCGACTAGAGCGTCGCGCGCGGCGAGTACAACGGCACGCAGCTCTGGACCACGGCCTTCGCCAACGTGGAAGCCTTCCGCACCCTCCGTTGGCTCGGCATGTCGCACACCTTGCTGCTGGGCGCCGAATACGGCCGCGAGGTCACGGACTCCACGCAGTTCAACGGACCCACCAACCAGACTCCCGTCAGCCTCAACAATCCCCTGCCCATCCCGCCTGTTCTCAGCTCCATCCTCAGCCGCAACAACCGCTTCCTCGGCCAGACCCTCGCCCTCTACGCGCAGGACCTCCTGCAGCTCGCCCCGCGCTGGAAGGCGCTGGTTGGCGTGCGCGTCGACGACTTCCGCCAAACGCTTGAACTGCTGCCACCCACCAACACCACGCCCAACCTCGGCCGAACGGATTTCGCCGCCAGCCCGCGCGTTGGCCTGGTCTACGAAGCCCGCAGCTGGGCCTCGCTCTACGGCAACTACAGCCGTACCTTCGATCCCTCCGGCGAAAACCTGTCGCTCGCCACCAACAACGCCGCGCTGAAACCCGAGAGTCACAGAAAATCTACGAAGCGGGCGCCAAGTTCGCGCTGCGCAACAATCGCCTGCTCGCCACCACCAGCCTCTTCCGCCTCGACCGCACGGACATCAAGACCACCGACCCGAACAATCCGCTGGCACTGCTGAACCTGGGCGAGCAGCGCACCGACGGCGCGGAAGTAAGCCTGCAGGGAACGCTCCGCCGCCACTGGGATCTCTCCGGCGGCTGGGCCTGGCTCGACGGCCGCATCGTCTCCTCCACCACCTCGTCCAACGGCGTCGCGCTCCAGGGCCGCCGCCCCGCCATGACACCGCTCAACGCCGGCAGCCTTTGGACCACCTATTCCCTGCCCCGCGGCTTCGGCATCGCCGGCGGCATCATCGCCCGCGCCCGCCAGTTCGCCTCCACCGACAATCTCGCGACGCTGCCCGCCTACGCCCGCGTCGATGCCGCCTTCTTCTTCCGCCGCGCTCGCTTTGACCTGCAGGCCAACCTGCAAAACCTCGGCAACATCCGCTACTTCGACGCCGCCCAGTCCGACTTCCAGATCTACCCCGCCGCCCCCATCAACGCTTCCATCACCACCCGATGGCGCTTCTGAGTTCCGGCTGTGGCTTCGGCAGCACCTCTCCGCCGGCCGAGCACGGCCTAAGGCGCCAGATTTCGGTCATGCTCCGCAATCATCGCGGTCTTCCGCGGTTCCAGGGATCGCAGAAGGTCGAGCAGGGGCACCGGGTCGAAGGAATCCAGAAAGTAGTCGGCGGCCTTGCACTGCTGCTGCCGCGGTCCGCCCACGACGATCACCGGCACGTCGGACCGCGCCTGCTTCAAACGGCTCACCATCTCTTCGCACGGAGTGTCTTCAATGCCGGAGTCCAGCACCACTCCACTGACAGCAGGAAACGTCGAAAGCGTTTCCAGGCCCTCACGTCCGCTGTAGGCCGTAATCACGTTGAACTTCGCAGTCTCAATCACCAGCTTGCGCGTCGAAATGCTGCCAGAATATTCGCGATCGATCACCAGAAAACAGGGCCTGAGCATACACAATTGTCATGCATCCGCATCGGATTGTCATTCCGAAGCAAGCGGAGCAGCCAACCCCGCCCCCCCCGCCACAGTTGTCATCCTTCCGCGAAGCGGGAGGATCTGCTTTTCCTGCCCTTTAGCATCGCAAGCAAAACGGAGGAAAAAACCCACCGCTCTCCTCATCGTTGTCATCCTTCCGCAAAGCGGGAGGATCTGCTTTTCCCCTTCTCCCCCTGCGAAGAAACACCGGAGCGACCCACTGTTTCGCGGCCATGGTTGTCATCCTTCCGCGAAGCGGGAGGATCTGCTTTTCCTTTGCTTTTCATTCCGAAGCGAAGCGGAGGAACCTGCTTCTCCCTCCGCTGGCCTCGTCCCAAATGGCAACCCTCAATCCTTGTAAGGATCGAACTCGTTCGCCCCCGCCATCGCCACACCCAGCGGCGTCAGCGTGTGCAGCACACGGATCGTCTCCCCATGCGCCGCCAGCACCTCCGGCAACCGCTTGTAGCAGTCCGGCGACTCATCCAGCCCGCCGCCCCGCAGCACAACGTTGCCGCGTTCGAGCCAGCCCGCCGCCCCGGCGCTGCCAAGCCTTCGGTCTTAGTCCGACCGCACGGCTCTGGCATTGCACGGCGATCATTTGCCGCCTGCTATTCTCTCTTGAAATGAGCGTTCCCGGATTTCAGAAGTACTCTGACTCCCAGATTGCTCACCTTTGTCTAGCGACGGAGAAACGCACAGGCCTGCGGATACGGTCGCAGACGTCGTCAAGCAATTGAATTTGACCGACTGAAGACCTAGGCAGACCGGACTTGCAAACGGCCGGACTAGAATCATGGACCGCGTCCTTTGGGCGATCACTTACCTGAGAAAGTCAGGGCTTATTAGTAGTCAGTCTCCTGGGTGTTTGAATTCAGATCACTGAGCGAGGGCGTGCGCTTCTCTGGCCGAGAGAGCCCAGACGTCTCATCGGATTGAAAGATCTTGAAAGGTATCCGGAGTACCTTGCCTTCAAAGGTCCTGGGCCAAATGACCGACGAGCGCTCAAAGGTGTAGAACTTCTGCAGCGACTCAGGAAACGCCCGAATGAGGAATTGCAGCGAACCGTCGATGGAATACGCACAAGTGCTGGAGGCCGAACTTCTTGACGCTCGTAGACGACCTCGTCCACCCCTGTTCTTCGAAATAGCCTGTCGATGAAATTGTTGGTTGCAATGCGGCTATGGAGTGATCGATAGAAGATCGCTGGAAAAACGACAAAACGCACAGGTGACGATGGCATAGATGGCGGGATCAAGGAGGATCGTCTAGGACTGGACGTCATTCACATCCAAGCAAAGCGCTGGACCACCAATGTCGTGGGCCGCCCAGACATACAAGGCTTCGTTGGGAGCTTGGAAGGCATCGGGGGGCGTAAGGGTGTCTTCATCACCACTAGTGGGTTCTCCCCAGATGCACGAGACTACGTATCTCGCACTACTACAAAGAGGATCGTCCTTATTGATGGCGCTGAACTTGCGCGCCTTTGCGTTGACTTCGGCATCGGTGTAGCAGACCAGACAACTTACGTTGTCAAGAAAATCGACCCGGATTTCTTTAACGAGGTTTGACTCAACTGTTATTTGCTACAAGCAACAAAAAAGAGCCTGGGCTGTCGCCCAGGCTCGATGTGCTGCGGAGGTTGGTAGTCCGGCCTATGCTCGGCGGACGCTCCTCTGCGGCAGGCTTGGTCTGGGCGACGGTCCAATCGTTGGCGCCAACCTTGAAGCGCGCAAACCGGCGAACCGAGATATTCTCACCGAGCTTGGCGACCTTGCGTCGCGATGAGCTGCGAGATCGTCTGCGACTGCTCCTTGATGAACGGCTGGTCGAGCAGGCAGACCTCCTCGTAGAACTTCGCCATCTTGCCTTCGAGGATCTTCTCGATCACGGCCTCGGGCTTGCCCGCATCGCGGCGCCTGCGCAACGGATACACATCCTTCTCGCGGTCGAGGTCGGCCTGCGTCACTTCGTCGCGGCCGACAAAACGCGGATCGGTCGCGGCGATGTGCATCGCGATGTCGCGCAGCAGCTCCTGGAAGTCCTCGGTGCGCGCCACGAAATCCGACTCGCAGTTCAGCTCGAGCAGCACGCCGATCTTGCCGCCGGCGTGGATGTACGTGCCGACCGCGCCCTCGTTGGTGGTGCGGCGAAGCCTTCTTCGCCGCCGACGCCATGCCGCGCTTGCGCAGCACCACGAACGCGTTCTCCATGTCGCCCTTGGCTTCCTGCAGCGCCTTCAGGCAGTCGCCCATCGGCGCGCCGGACTTCTCGCGCAGTTCCTTCACCTGCTTGGCATCAATCTTCACTGCAGTTTCGGTAGACATTGGTATTCCTCTTCTGTACTTGCAGGCTTACGCCTGCGTTATGTTGCAGTCGTGCTGCAGTCGCAAGCGCTGACGCAGAAAGAGCGTGGTGCGGTTCGCCCGGCCTCCACGCTCTCCGTATGAGTATCGTGAGTGCTTAGGCAGTCGGCTTCAGCGTGCGCCGGCTCAGCTTCGGGCTCGGGCTCGGTCGCAGCGGCCGGGGCCTTCCTGATGCCTGCCGCCCAGCACCGCTTCCAGATCGATGTTCTCGACATCCTCGTCGCCCGCGACGTCCTCGACCGAAGCCTCGGCAGTGCCGGTCGACTCCTGCACCGGCGAATCGCCGATCGCGTCCTCGCCCTCTTCGCCGACATGTGGCTGGAAGGCGCAAGCTCGCGAACGTCAGACGCCTCGGTCGCAAACGCGCGCTCCGAAACCATCTGCACGCCTTCGGCAGCCGAGTCCGCCATCTTCATCGTGAACAGGCGAATCGCGCGCAGCGCATCGTCGTTGCCCGGAATCACGTAGTCGACCACGGTCGGATCGCAGTTCGTATCGACCACCGCGACCACCGGAATGCCCAGCTTGCGGGCCTCGGCAACCGCGATCGCCTCGTTGTTCGAGTCGACCACGAACAGCGCATCCGGCAGACGCTTCATGCTCTTGATACCGGACAGGTTCGTCGACAGGTGCTTGCGCTCGCGCTCCAGCTTGATGACTTCCTTCTTGGTCAGCAGCTCATAGCGGCCGTCGGTCGACATGTCGTCGAGCTCCTGCAGGCGCTTCACCGACTTCTGCACCGTGACCCAGTTGGTCAGCAGCCCGCCCAGCCAGCGCGAGTTGATGTACGGCATGCCGCAGCGGTTCGCCTCTTCGGCAATCGCATCCTGCGCCTGGCGCTTGGTGCCGACGAACAGGATCAGCTTGCCGGTCGAGGTCAGGTCGGTCACAAACTTCGACGCTTCCTTGAACATCTTCAGCGTCTTCTGCAGGTCGATGATGTAAATGCCGTTGCGCTCGCCGAAGATGTATTCCTTCATCTTCGGGTTCCAGCGCTTGGTCTGATGGCCGAAGTGGACGCCGGCTTCGAGCAGTTCCTTCATCGTGATGTTTGCCATATGTGGCTCCTTGTTTAAGACAGCCGTCAGGTCTGATCAGCCGGCTGTCTGGATTGATCCCTCGTAAGGGAGATTTGACTCCGTGCCTCCGGCGGTCAGCTCCGAGGGTGCTGCGAAGAGCGGCTGTAGCCGTTCCCAGTTGCCGTAGAAACTGGCAACTGAGCACGGAAACTGAACAACTAGCGCTTCGAGAACTGGAAGCGTGCGCGAGCGCCCTTCTGTCCGTACTTCTTGCGTTCCTTGCCGCGCGAATCGCGCGTCACCAGGCCTTCGGCCTTCAGCGCCTTGCGCAGCTCGGGGTTGAACTCCATCAGCGCGCGCGCAATGCCGAGCTTGACCGCATCGGCCTGGCCCATCACGCCGCCGCCGCGAACGGTGGTGATCACGTCGAAGGTCTCGTCGATGCCGGCGATGCCGAGCGAACGCTTCGCCGCCGCGCGCTGCTGCGCGGTCACGAAGTACACGTCGCACTTCCTTCTTGTTGACCGTGAACTTGCCGCTGCCGGGACGCAGGAACACACGCGCGATCGACGACTTGCGCCGTCCGGTTCCGTAGTACTGAATCAGATCTGCCATGGTGCTCCTTGAATTTGAACCTCGGGATCAGCCCGTCAGGTCTTGAAGCTTCGCACGGCTCAAGCCGCGCAATCACAGGACGAAACTTAGCCTTCGAGCGCTCGGCCTGTGATGCGTCGGCTGACCCGGCTTCGCGCTTCCGGCCGGCTTCGGCGCGTTCGACGCGTGGAACTCGAGCGGCACCGGCTGCTGCGCCAGGTGCGGATGCTGCCGCCCTTGTACACCTTCAGCTTGGTCGCCATCTGGCGGCCCAGCTTGGACTTCGGCAGCATGCCCTTGATCGACTGCTCGACGATCGCCTCAGGACGGCGCGCCAGCAGCTTGATGAAGCTCTCCTCGCGCAGGCCGCCGGGAAATCCGGTGTAGCGGCGATACAGCTTCTGGTCGCGCCTTCAGGCCGGTCAGCACGATCTTCTCGGCAGTTGATCACGATGACGTGATCGCCCATGTCGATGTACGGCGTGTAAAGCGGGATTCATCTTGCCGGCCAGGATGCGACGCGGCCTGCGGTCGAAAGGCGGCCGAGCGTCTTGCCGGAGGCGTCGAGCACAAACCACTTGCGCTGGATATCTTTGCCGCTGGGGATGGTGGTTCCGTGGTGTTATCCATGTGCTCTGCTCGAGTACTCCCTGGTTCTGCCGTCTTCGGTAAAGCCTCCGCTCGAGCGAAGGCACAGCCTGGTGCACGAAGTGGTGAAGCGGCAACAGATTACAGGCGGCCAAAGCCGTCTGCGCGGAAACTCCGGGAGCCTGGCGGGTGGGGTTCGCGCGAATCAGCCGGACGCGATGCTGCAGCGTCGGACCAGATTCCCGGCGGGACCGGACTGCCTGGGACAGATACTGCCAGCGCCAAGGTTGTCGGCCTTGTCTCCGAGCTCCAAAAGCCCGTCAAGCGCCCCGCCTTCCAGATCATCCCGCAGACACAAGACCATTGCAGGCGTGCAGACGCGAGGCTGCGCGAGCTTCCAGACTACCCCAACCCCCGGCCTAGGTCAAACAATTTCACCGCTCCGGCGTACAATCGTCCCCAATGCACGCGACCGCCTCACCAGCGCCGAAGCTGACCCCCCGGCGCATGCCCGCGCTTCTATGCGCTGTACTCCTGTGCGCCGCATTCCTCCCTGCCCAGACGCCACCAGCCGACCCCGCACTCGACCAGGCCTCCACCTACATCGGCCGAGCCCTCATCCTCCGCGGCTCCTTCGCCGCCGACGACCTCAACTTCGACGCTGCAGGCCACCTCCTTAAAGGAGATCCCAAGACCGTCGACTGGACCCTCGCCGGGTTCGACCTGCAGAAGGTCACCCGCCGCGATCCCGCGACCCTCGAGCTCGAAGGCGTCCGCGTCGCCATCCGCTACAACCCCGACGCCCACATCTTCGAGCGACACCCGCAAAAAGAAGAGAAACTCAAAATCCTCCTCGCCCTCAACCCCGAAGCCCGCAACCCGGGCGCCTCCCTCACGGCCATCTTCTCCACCGGGATCGACCCCGCCCTGCAACGCGCGATGCCGCCCTACTGGCGCCACTATTTCTCCCCCGCACTCCCCTGGCCGGACGACGACCTCAGCAAACAAACCATCCTCCCCGCCACGGCCCCGCCCACTCCCGGCGTCGAGTTCCCGGTCCTCGAGAAAAAGCAGGACGCGGACTTTACCCCCGCCGCCCGCCAGGACCGGGTCAAGGGTGTCGTCCAGATGCGCATGGTAGTCGCCGGCGACGGCATACCCCGCCGCATCACAATCAAGCAGCCCCTCGGCTACGGCCTCGACGCCGAAGTCGCCCAGATTCTCACCCGCTACCATTTCCGCCCGGGCACCCGCGACGGCCAGCCAATCCCCGTCGAGATGATCCTCAACCAGCAGTTCGACACCGTCCCCACCCGCTAGCCCGCTCCTGCCGGCCATGCCCTCGAACCCAACACTCTCCGCAACAGCCCGCGAGCTTTTCGCCGAAGCCGTCGCGGCCTGCTCCATCACCCGCGCGCTCGCCTCTGCGCTCCGCTACTCTGACCCTGCCCGCCCGTTTGCCTTTACCCTCGGCGATCACTCCGCCGACCTCGCCGCCTGCCGCCGGCTCGCCGTCATCGCTCTCGGCAAAGCCGCCGCACCCATGCTCGAGGCGTTGCTCTTCCACCTGCGCCTCCCGCCAGCCTGCACCGTCGAAGGGATCCTCGTCGCTCCGGAACCTCTCGCCAATCTTCCCCACGCCATCCGCTACTTCGCCGGCGGACACCCCCTGCCAAACGACGCCTCCTTCGCCGCCGCCCGCGCCGCGCTGGACCTGCTGGCCAACCTCGCCCAATCTCCCGGCCAGACCTTCTGCTTCTTCCTCCTCAGCGGCGGAGCCTCCGCCATGTTCGAGCTTCCCCTTGCCCCCACCCTCTCCCTCGCCGACACCGTCGCCTTCCATCGCGCGCTCGTCCATAGCGGCGCCTCCATCGCCGAAATCAACTGCGTCCGCAAACACTTCTCCGCCGTCAAAGGCGGACGCCTCGGCCAGGCCGCCGCGGCCATTCCCAATCTTTCGCTGCTCGTGTCCGACGTCCCGCCCGCGCAACTCGACGCCCTCGCCTCCGGCCCCACGCTCCCCGACTCATCCACCGTGGATGACTGCCGCAAGATTCTCGCCCGCTACCATCTCCTCCCGCAAATCCCCGCCCCCGTCCAACGCCTCTTCACCAATCCCTCCCTCCCCGAGACCCCCAAACCCGGAGCGTTCCCCGCCCGCGCCGTCACCCTCCTCTCCTCAGAAGACCTTGCCGAAGCCGCCCGCCGCGCCGCCGAAGCCAGGGGCTTCCACGCCATCATCGACAACACCCCGGACGACTGGGACTTCCGCGACGCAGCCGCCTACCTGCTCGCCCGCATGCGTGAACTCCGCCAAACGCACCCCTGCCTCTGCCTCATCTCCATCGGCGAGCTCACCGTCGCCGTCGCCGTCCCCAATCCGGGCATCGGCGGCCGCAACCAGCACTTCGTCCTCTACGCCGCCTCCCAGCTCACCCCCGCCGACGAACCCGTGGCCATCCTCTCCGCCGGCTCCGACGGCATCGACGGCAACAGCCCCTTCGCCGGCGCCGCTCTCGACGGGGCCACTCTCCGCGCCGTCCCAGCCGACCGCATCGCCTCCGCCCTCGCCCGCTTCGACTCCTCCACTCTCCTTGACTCCCTCGGTGCCACCCTCCACACCGGCCCCACCGGCAACAACCTCCGCGACCTGCGCCTCCTCCTCACGACCTGAACCTCACCCTGCCCTCCTGACTCACCACCATCATTCTGGCGCAGCCAGAATCCCGTATTGCCTTCCCTCGCCACGATGTCTTCACGGACTGCACTTCCAACCCACGCATCGTCTCAGTCACTCAACTTCAAACATTCATCGTTCATTTGCTTCCCAACGGAAACTAACCTGTGATAGCTTGCGTCTGACTTCCGGGAGCCACCTTCGCCGATGCGAACTGCGCAGGCTCCTGCAAGGAATGAGGATTGCAGTATGACGAAGACGAACCGTATCGCAGCGTCGCTGATGGCAGCGGCGCTTTTCACTGGCGCATCATCTCTCTACGCCCAGAATTCGCCCAACGCGAATCAGTCGAAGTACACCACCCCGGCCGTGCCGGATTGGAACACCCCGCCTCCGGGCACCGAGCAGGCGCAGCAGGGCTATCGCGACGGCGTGGAAGCCGCCAAGCTCGACAAGCTGGCTCACCGCCCCATCGACCCGAAGGTCTCGCACCTGTATGTGCATCCTCCCGTCAAAGGTGCCGCAGTCGCCGACTACCGCTCCGGCTTCGAGGGCGGCTACCAGGCAGCCCTGAAGTACCAGGGCCAGGGCGGCATGTAATCGGTTCGACCAAACCAAACCGACCCCGGCTTCAAGCCACGCGCGTGGATGAAGCCGGGGTCGGTTTTTGAGTGACGATGACCTCCTGATCCGTGTACATTCGTGGAAATCGCAGAACAAAAGCAATTTCTCGCACACGAGGCCCCATGTCTCTCTCGGCTCGCCCGCTGCTGCTATCCCTCCTTATGCTTGCAGGTTGCTCAGCTCGTCCAACCTTTACTTCCGTAAATGTGCAGTCCGGCGCGATACAAGGGGTGGTCCATGGAGGCCAGCAGCCCGTAGTCGGATCCTCCGTTCAGCTCTACGCCGCAGGCACCACCGGGGACGGCTCTGCCGCGACTCCCCTGCTCGCCGCTCCCGTGCTGACCTCCGCTGGCGGAAGCTTTACGCTGACTGGCCTTTACTCGTGTCCATCCTCGTCGTCGCTGGTTTACCTCGTCGCAACCGGGGGGGATCCCGGTCTCGGCACGAATAACCCGCAACTGGCCCTCATGACCGCCGTCGGACCCTGCGGCAGCCTCACCCCATCCACCTTTATCTCCGTCAACGAGGTCACGACCGTCGCCGCAGTCTACGCGCTGGCGCCGTACCTTACCCGATTCGACGCAATCGGCTCCGCAACCTCGGACGCCTCGGCGCTGGCAAGCGGATTTCTGCTCTCCAGCATCTTTGCCGACCCCGCGAGCGGTTTCTCCCCGGGTCCCAATGCTCCTTCCGGATACGCGGTTCCAATCGCGCAGATCAACACGATCGCCGACATTCTCTCATCATGTATCAACTCGGCTGGTGGTTCCTTCGGCGACACATCACCCTGCGGAAGACTCTTCTCACTCACCTATCCCGGCAGCGGGCCCACTCCCCCGGATACGATCGCAGCCCTGCATAATCTGGCGAACAACCCCACGCTCAACACCCAAAGCCTCTACGCGCTGGCCCCGCCGGCAGCGCCGTTCCAACCCACGCTGACGACCCAGCCGCCCGATTTTTCGGTGCATCTCACACCTTCCTCAAGCGTCACGCTCAGCCCGCTTCCTCTCTCGTTTGCCACAACCACCGTCGGCTTTCTGGAGTCGCTCCCCGTCCAGGTCACCAATGGTGGCTCGGCCGCGGTTACCCTGAACAACTTCAGCATCGCCGGTGCCAACCCGTCCGATTTTGCTGTGGACACTCAGTCGTCGACGTGCTCGACTTCTCTGGCCCCAGGTTCGTCCTGCAGCATGCAGATTGATTTCGTCCCCCAGGCCACGGGCACACGGACGGCATACCTGCAGATGAACAGTTCTGTCACCACACAGACACTCCCCATGACGGGGGTGGCAGTCGCCGGAACGAACGCGGGTCCGGTCACCCTCTCTCCCTCGACCGTCAATGTTCCGCTTATCGGGTATCCTTCGACCCTGACCCTTACCAACGCCGGCAGCACCACCTTGAACATTAACCGCATCGTCCTCACCGAGGGCAGCCTTTCCGCATCCGGTTCTCCCGCTCTGACGACCAATTTTGTGGAGTCGAATGACTGTGGCGCATCCCTGCCGGCGCAGTCCATCTGCACCATCACGGTCACTGAACCCACCGGCGGTCCATACGGAGCCGTTTTCTCTGCCTCGGTCACGGTCTATGATGACGCTTCGTCGGGTGCCCAGACCGCTTCTGCAACCTTCAGCAATTGCGCTGGCTGTATCGTTCAAAGCATCGGCACGGCGGGAAGTGAGTTGACCAATATCGGCTATGGCGGACGGGGAAACAGTTCAAGCGGCTCGTTGACCTTCGGCGGTGCCGACCCAGGCGACTTCCTGAACGGCCTGTACACCTGCGAGCCATTGACTGGCGGGTGCAATGCTTCCTACACTTTTCAGCCCACCGCACCTGGCCTTCGTACCGCCACCTTCAACGGTCCATTCGGCCCATCCAGCCTCTCCGGCTACGGAGTTTCCGGTCCGTTTCTCAGTATCACCTATCCCTCAGGGGATCTGTTCCCGTACGGATCCTTCCAGCTCGGGGTCATTCAAAGCACACAGGTGTATGTCAAGAACAGCGGGAACAACTTGCAACTCCAGCCGCCCATCCTCTCCGGCCAGGACGCCGCCTCCTTCAAGGTTTCCACAGGCCCCAACTGCATCACCTTGAAGGCGGGCCAAACCTGCACTCTCTCGATCACAATCAATCCCACTCACGTCGGGCTTAACATCGCGTCCTTGCTCATCTCAGACACCACCAATGCTGTCCGGCAGATCATCCCGCTTGTGATCACCGCAACGCCGAACTCCCCCGCCATCGGTACAGTAGCTTTCCCGAACACGCAGCCGGGGAGCACCAGCCCGGTCCAGAGTGTCGCCGTCAGCGCTTACAACAACGACCCTGTCACGGCCACCCTTACTTCCAACCCTACAGGCAGCATCCAGTTCAGCGGTTCGAACCAGTGCGCACAGACTCCCTGCCAACTGGGTCTGACGTTCTCCCCACCCGTGTATGGGACGACCACAGCCACCCTCACCGTCAAGGACACTGTCACCAACCTGACTTCCACCTACAGTTTCAGCGCCACTTCTTTCCTCGTCCCGCAACTCCTCATCTCGCCGGCGAGTTTTGCGTTCGCACCAAGAGCGGTGAACACCACCTCCATCGCCCAGGTCTTTACGCTGACGGCCAACAATGCAGCATCGCTTCCTCTATCGTCCATTACTCTTGGCGGCACGAATCCTGCCGACTTCGTCTTGACGAACAATTGCCCCTCCACACTCGCCGGCAACTCCAGTTGTAGTTTGTCTGTGTCGTTCGCTCCTAAGACTGCAGGAAGCAAGTCCGCAACCATCACCATCAACTCCGGTTCCCCAACTTCGCCCGACACGATAAGCCTCACCGGGACTGCCAACTAGTCGAAACCACCCCGGGCAGGTCATTTTGAGGTCAGTGAAGGACCGAGGTATGCGCCTCTCGGTCCCAGCCCTCGACTGACTCGGGAGAAAAGCCGCTGCCCCGCAAACAGTGCATCTGTCCATGACCAGAGAGCCGAACCTAACCCCTTATCTGTCCGGAATTTACATCATTACCCCAGGTGGGGGATGGGACCGCGAATCCCTGCCATGCGATACTGAATCGACATGTACAAACGAGTCCTCCTCAAGATCTCTGGAGAGGCCCTTGCGGCTGGCTCCGGCTTCGGCATCGACGCCATCTTCATCCACAAAGTCGCCGAAGAGATCGCCGATGTGCACGCGCTCGGCTGCCAGATCGCCATCGTCGTCGGCGGCGGAAACTTCTTCCGCGGCGTCGCCCAGCAGGCCATCGACATGGACCGCGTCGCCGCCGACCACATGGGCATGCTCTCCACCGTCATCAACGCCATTGCGCTGCAGGACGCCATCGAGAAGCGCGGGCTGTTCTGCCGCGTCATGTCCGCCATCGAGATGCACCAGGTCGCCGAGCCCTACATCCGCCGCCGCGCCATGCGCCACCTCGAAAAAGGCCGCATCATCATCTTCGCCGCCGGCACCGGAAACCCCTACTTCTCCACCGACACCGCTGCCAGCCTTCGCGCCATGGAGATCAAGGCCGACATCCTGCTCAAAGCCACCTCCGTCGACGGCATCTACACCGCTGACCCCAAGCGCGACCCGAACGCCAAGCGCTACGAAACCGTCAGCTACGACCAGATCCTCCGCGACAACCTGAAGGTGATGGACACGACAGCCGTAAGTCTCTGCCGTGACAACCACATGCCCATGATGGTGTTCTCCATGCGCGAGCAGGGAAACATTACGCGCGTGGTCTCGGGCGAGCCCCTCGGAACCCTCGTCACCCCGTAGAAAGTCACCCGCAGCGGACGCCGCCAGGGACGCAATCGGTCTTGCTTTGCGTCCTCTCCACGTGCCGTGCATCCCTGCGACGCGATTCTTTTGCCTGCCTCGGGGTTGTTCCAGAAACTCGATCCTCCGAAAAGGCGTCCTATAGGCTGAGCTGCGCTGCAGCCGTGCCACCAATCCCTCCCCTGGAGTCCGACATCGCCTCGTCCGCCATCCTCGAACGCCCGGATGCAGAAGCCATCGAGCCGCCGCAGCCTGCGCCGGCCGCCGCCGCCACTCACATCCGGAAGCCGGCGCTGCCGGCGCTCACCGGGCTGCGCACGATCCTGGCGGTCAACATCCTGTTCTTTCATTTCACGCCGCCGCATACGGGCTTTATGGCGCCTGTGGTGAACAACGCGTATGTGTTTGTCGGCTTTTTCTTCCTGATCTCCGGCTTCGTACTGGCGTACAACTACGCCGATCGTCCGGTGCTGGTGAAGCGGAATTTCTACGTGGCTCGTTTTTCCCGCGTGTACCCGGTGTATCTGCTGACGCTGTCGCTGTCGATTCCCTTTCTGTTCCAGGAACTTGCGGCGCACACCCGCTCCGACTTCTACGAAGGCCTGGTGCTGACGCCGTTTGCCCTGCAGGGTTGGAGTCCGCTTCTCGCCACATTCTGGAACACCGTTGGCTGGACGCTGCCTGCGGAACTGATGTTGTACGGCGCGTTCCCTTTCCTGCTGCTCGCGATTGCTCGCTTTTCCCGGCTGATCGAGACGCCCGGCCGCATCGTGGCAGCGATTGTTGGGCTCTGGGTTGTTGGGATTCTGCCGCATGTGGCGTACTTCGTCTTGAATCCCGACCACCTGACGGAGCCGGCGACCAGGTTCACTTACGCCTACTGGCTGCGGGCGCTGAAGTACACCCCGCCGGCCTACCTTTGCACCTTTACAGCCGGAGTGCTGCTGGCGCGGTTGCACGGCATGCTCAGTCTCACCAATCTGCGCCGCGGATGGATGGCTGCGGGAGCAATCGCCGGGCTGGCGCTGTTCTTTGGCTTTGCAGTCACGCGCATCCCCTACGTGCTGGTGCATGGTTCGCTTCTGCTGCCGCTGTTTTCGGTGCTTCTGCTGGGGCTGGCAGGCGAAAATCCGATAGCGTCTGTGCTGGCCTGGAAGCCGATCGTGCTCCTCGGCGAAACGACGTTTGCGCTGTATCTCCTCCACTTCAACACGTTCCTGATGATCCACCTGTACCACCTTCCGGAGCGGCTCCACGTGGCGCAGTTCGACCCGTGGATCTCCTACGCGTTCATCTTTCTGCTGGCGTACCTGGTGCATCGTTTTTACGAACAGCCGGCACGGAAGTTCGTATTGTCCGCATTCGGGCCGAAGGTTTAGCTTGCTCGACAGCGAGTGCGTGGCATGATCAACGATCTCTGGTACAAGAACGCAGTGCTGTACTGCCTTTCCGTCGGCACGTACATGGACGCGAATGGCGACGGCGTGGGCGATTTTCAAGGGCTCATCCGGCGGCTGGATTACCTGCAGGGCATCGGCGTCACGGCGATCTGGCTGATGCCGTTTCAGCCGTCGCCTGGGCGCGATGATGGCTATGACGTCGCCGACTACTATGGCGTGGACCCGCGCTATGGCACGCTGGGGATTTCGTCGAGTTCACGCATGGCTGCCGGCAGCGCGGCATGCGCGTGCTGATCGACCTGGTGGTGAACCATACCTCGGACCAGCACCCGTGGTTCAAGGAAGCGCGCAAGGATCCGAAGTCGAAGTATCGCGACTGGTATGTGTGGTCCAAGAAGAAGCCGAAGAACGCGGCGTCAGGCGTGGTGTTTCCCGGCGTGCAGAAGTCTACGTGGGACTACGACGCGGAGGCGCGGGCTTACTACTTTCATCGCTTCTACGACTTCCAGCCCGACCTGAATACTTCAAACCCCGAGGTACAGGCCGAGATCCTGAAGATTATGGGCTTCTGGCTGCAGTTGGGTGTGTCGGGCTTCCGCATGGATGCTGTGCCGTTCGTCATCGCGAAGAAAGGCGCGGACGTGACCAGGCCGACGGAGCAGTACGACATGCTGCGCGAGTTCTCGCAGTTCCTTACCTGGCGCGAGGGTGAGGCCATCATCCTGGGCGAGGCCAATGTGCTTCCCGGGACAGACATGAGCTACTTCGGCGAGGCCGGCGAGCGCATGCAGATGATGTTCAACTTCCAGGTGAACCAGCATCTGTTTTACGCGCTGGCGACGGGCGACGCGCGCCCGCTGGCAAAGGCGATGGAGGCGACCAAGCCGCGGCCCGGGACGGCGCAGTGGGGACAGTTTCTGCGCAATCATGACGAGCTTGATCTTGGCCGGCTGACCGACGCGCAGCGGCAAGCGGTCTTCGAGGAGTTTGGCCCGGACGCCGAACATGCAGCTTTATGAGCGTGGTATCCGGCGACGGCTGGCGCCCATGCTCAAAGGCGATCGCCGGCGGCTGGAGCTTGCCTACAGCCTGATGATGACGCTGCCCGGCACGCCGGTGATTCGTTACGGCGATGAGATCGGCATGGGCGACGACCTCTCCCTGCCCGAGCGCAACTGCGCGCGTACGCCGATGCAGTGGTCGACCGAACCGCATGGCGGATTCACCAAGAACGAGCGGCCGTTGATGCCCGTGATCCACGGCGGCGCCTACGGCTTCGAGCATGTGAATGTCGCCGACCAGCGGCGCGATCCGAACTCGTTCCTGAACTGGATGGAGCGCATCATCCGCATGCGCAAGGAGGTTCCGGAGATCGGCTGGGGCGACTTCCGCTTCGTTCCCGCGGGCCGCAATGACGTGCTGGCGATGCAATACGAGTGGCGCAACAACGCAGTGCTCTGCGTGCACAATCTGTGTGCCGAGCCGCGCGAGATCGCGCTGAAGATCCAGCGCAACGAAGAGGTCTGTACGCTGGTCAACCTGCTCTCGAACGACCATAGCGAACCGGATCGGAAGGGGCGGCATACGCTGCTGCTCGAGCCCTACGGCTATCGCTGGTATCGCGCGTGCGGCTTGGATTATCTGCTGAAGCGCAGCGTGGTGTAGCCCCGTTCGGATACCCTAGAGGCATGCATCTTGACCCTGCCAGCCAACGCGTTCTCGGAGCCCTGATGGAGAAGGAGATGACCACGCCGGATACATATCCGCTGACGGTCAATGCGCTGATCGCGGCGTCCAACCAGCGCTCGAGCCGCGACCCGGTGATGGATCTCTCCGAGGACGACGTGCGCGAGGCGCTGAATGTGCTCGAAGCCCATGAACTGGTCGTGCCGGCGCGTGACTCGGGCCGGGCGCAGCGGTTTGAGCACCGCATCCGGACGGTGCTGAATCTCCGGCGCGATGAGACCGCCGTGATCTGCCTGCTGCTGTTGCGCGGGGCGCAGACGCCGGGTGAGCTGCGCAGCCGCTCCGACCGCATGCATACGTTCGATGAGCTGGCGAGCGTACAGGCCACGCTGGATCGTCTGGCTGCGCGTGAGGAGCCGCTGGTGCGTGTGCTGGCAAAGGCCCCGGGCTCGCGCGAGGCACGCTGGGTGCATCTGCTGGGCGATGTCGCGACGCAGCCGCAGGCGCCCGCAGGAGCCGGCGCCGAGCGCACGACACTCGAAGACCGTGTGCGTGCGCTCGAAGAACGGCTGGCTGCGCTCGAAGCGAAGCTGCTGTAGGCGTTACTTGAGCTCCCTGAGCAAAGTTGCGACAGCCTGCTTGAGCTGGGCGTCTTCGCCGGTTTCGGTTTCGCCGAGCGGGCGGAGTGACTTCGACGTCGACGGGCCGCGGGTGCATCTCCATGTCTTCGCCGCGGGTGTCGCGGATGCGGTCGCCGGGGACGCGGACGCTGGAGCCGTCGATGAGGCGCTGGGCGCCGGTGAAGATGATCCAGCCGGCGGTGGGCGTGCCGACGACTTTGCCGAGGCTCGAGGGTGCGGTAGCCTTCGGTGAAGTCTTCGCCGTCGGAGAGGGTGGACTCGTTGGTGACGAGGACGGTGGGCAGGCCGAGGGCGCGCTGGCCGAGCGCCTGGCGGCTGGGGACCGTGGCGCCGTCGCGAGGCGTCATGATGAGGTAGTTGCGGCGGGCGAAGACGTCGATGACGCGGCCGTTGACGTAGCCTCCGTTGTTGTTGCGGACGTCGATGACGACGCCCTGCTTGGCCTGGTTCTGGGCGTCGAGGTCGAGGTAGAGCTGGGCGAGGTCGGCGTCGCCCATGGCGGCGATGTGGACGTAGCCGAGCTTGCCGCCGGAGATCTTTTCGACGTAGGCGCGGCGCGAGTCGACCCAGTCGCGGTAGAGCAGGCCGGATTCGACCTGCAGGGTGACGGGGCGGACGATGGCGTCGCGGTGCTTGCCGGCGGTTTCGACGGAGAGGACGGTGCGCTTGCCGGACTTGTCTTCGAGCAGCGAGTCGAGGTTGGTGGAGGCGGTGATGGCGGCGCCGTCGACGGCGAGGAGCTGGTCGCCGACGGCGATGGAGCCTTCGAGCGACGGCGGGGCCGAGCGGGACGATCTCGCGGACGACGAGCGTGCCGTTGGCTTCGAAGGGTTCGCGCTCGAAGCGCAGGCCGAGGCGGCCGGTGCGGACGGCGGGCAGCGCGGGCTTGCTGATGCCGGAGTGGGAGCTGTTGAGCTCGCCGATGAGCAGGCTGATGTCGCGGCGCAGCTCGGGGCCGGTGCGGGCGCCGGCGATGTAGGGACGCCACTGGTCGCGGAGCGCGGTCCAGTTGGCGCCGTTGAAGGTGGGGTTCCAGAAGCGGTGGTCGAGGGTGGTCCAGGCTTCGTCGAAGACCACCATCTTTTCGTGGTCGAAGTCGACGTCGATGGAGGCGGAGAGCGCGAGCGGCTTGGGGATGCGGGTGTCGAGCGCGATGGAGCGGACGCCGCCGCCGGCTCGTCTCCGGAGCTGCGCCGGGAGCACGGCCGGCGCTTCGAGGAAGAAGATCTCCTTGGAGTCGGGGGTGAAGGCGATGTCGGTCTTGCAGCCGGGGGTGGAGGTGAGCTGGCGCGGGGTGGCGGGCTCGCGGGCGAGTTCGTCGAGCGAGTAGGTGTAGATGTTCTCCTGGCCGGCATCCTCGGCGAGGAAGGCGAGCGTCTTGCCGTCGGGGCTGATGATGGGGTCGCGAACGGGCGAGCGTGATGGGCAGGAAGGTGAGGCGCTCGCGGATGCCGTCGAAGACGATCCTGGTCGGCTCGATCTTCTTCGGCGGCTGCGCTGGGGCGAGCTCGCGTTGCCGCCGGGATGCGGCTTCGGCGGCGGGAGTTGCCGGAGCCGGGGGTGTCGGCGGCGGGTGGTGCTGGGCGGGGTATCGGGCGCGCCGGGGGTGGTCTGGCTGCGGAAGAGCTCGCGGAACTGGTCTTCGCGGAAGCGCGGGACGTGGGGGACGAGATCGACGCGGGCGAGCTGCGGCTTCGGCGCGCTGGGCGGTGTCGAAGAGGATGTATTTGCCGTCGGGCGACCAGGCGATGCGCGAGGCGTTCTGGCCGTTGGCGAGGAAGGTGATGGGCTGGGCGGGGGCGCTGCCGTCGGCGGGCACGGCCGAGAGATTGGTGAAGCCGTCGACGCCGGTGAGCACGAAGACGAGCCAGCTGGAGTCCGGCGACCAGGCGAGCTCGGCGCCGCCGTTGCTTTCGATCTCGCCGGTGGCGATGACCTTGTCGGCGTCCGGCGGGGGTGAGGACGTGGAGTTCCTTGCGGTTGCGGACGATAGGCGATGGACTTGCCGTCGGGCGACCAGGCCGGGGAGGCGTCGAGGTCGAGGCCGTGGGTGAGCGCGCGCTCGGCGTTCGTGGCGAAGTCGTAGAGGTAGAGGCTGGAGCCGCCGTCGCGCTCGGAGAGGTAGACGAGCTTGGTGGAGTCGGGCGACCAGCTGGGGCGCGCTCTCGGCGGCGTCGGTGGAGGTGAGGCGCTGGGGCTCGCCGCCGTCTTTGCGCGCGACGCGGCGAAGATTTCGCCGTGGGCGGCGACGGCGATCTTCTTGCCGTCGGGCGAGAGCGCGAGGTCGTTCCAGGCGGAGAGTTGCATGTGCGTCAGCGCCGGGGGCGCTGGGGAGCCGCGCAGCGTGATCGGACCTCCGCGGCTTTGCCGGCGGCGGTGTCGAGCTTCCAGATGGCGAAGTTGCGCTCGAAGACGATGGTGCTGGCCGTCGTAGGTGAGCGTGGGCCACAGGCAGCGGCCGTCTTGAAGTGAGGTGAGCTGCTTGGGTGCGCGCCGAAGCCAGGTCCGTGCGCCAGATGTTTTCGGCGCCGGACTTGTCGCTCATGAAGTAGAGGGTCTTGCCGTCGGGCGACGCACATGGGCCAGGCGTGCTTGGCGTCGGCGGGGACGAGCAGCTTGTAGGCTGGCGCCGTCGATGGGCTTGAGCCAGAGCTCGGTCTCGTCGATGTGGGCGTGGCCGTTGCGCCACCACTGCGAGCCGGAGATGCCCTTGGCGACGAGGACGACGCGACTTGCCGTCGGGCGAGGGGTGGATTCGAACTCGGCCAGGTAGCGCTCGCGCGAGACCTCGAGCGGCGTGCCGCCGGTGGCGTGGACGCGGAAGATGTCGCCCTGGCCGGCGACGTCGTTGGCGCTGGAGGTGAAGTAGAGCCACTGGCCGTCGCGCGACCAGGCGTCGAGCGTGACGGCGGCGTCGGTGTAGGTGATGCGCTGCAGGGCGCCGGTGGCGAAGGTGAGGATGTAGATGTCGTTGGCGCCGGTGCGGGTGGACTGGAAGGCGAGGCGGGTGCCGTCGGGGGAGTAGAGCGGGCGCGGTTTCTTCGGCGGGATCGGAGATGAGCAGGTGGGCTTCGCCGCCGGCGGCGGGCGCGGTCCAGATGTCGCCGCCGGAGGCGAAGGCGATCTCGTGGCCGTCGGGCGAGAGCGACGGCGTGGCCAGCGAGGGCTTCGTGGACTGGGCCTGGAGAACGACGAAGGACGATGCAAACAGGAGGGCGGCAGCGGAAAAACGCACGAGTGGGACCTCTTGGCGGTGCATGGGTTTCCACAGTGTAAACGAGGCAAGCGGGAAGCGGCACGGGAGGTCGCGGAGACCTTGCGTTGCCTGCGCGGGAGGAAGACAAATACAGAGATTCTGGCTACGCCAGAATGACGGCAAGATTGCGGACAACACTCAGGGTTAGGCGTGGGGCGGCTTGTCTGGTAAAAACACGACATACCCTTGCTGCAAAGACCAGTCTTCGGAGGCCGCATTGCGCCAGCTCGCCGCATCACTCCTGTTGTTGTCTCTTCCTCTCAGCGTGACCGCGCAGCAGGCGGGCACGGCGACTCCGCTGCCGGGATATACGGCGGCGGACAGCGCGCAGGAGCTTGCGCTCGAACAGAAGTTTCGTGCGATTCCTGAAGCAAAGCGGGCGCACGAAAACATGATGTTCCTGGCGGCGCATCCGCACAATGTGGGCTCGGAGGCGCAGCGCAAGAATGCGGAGTGGGTGCTGGCGAGGTACAAGGAATGGGGCTGGGACGCGCACATCGAGCAGTTCGATGTGCTGTATCCGACGCCGAAGTACCAGGTGCTGGAGATGGTGGCGCCGACGAAGTTCAAGGCGAAGCTTGAAGAGCCGCCGCTGGCCGAAGACCCGTATACGCACGAGACCAAGACGCAGCTGCCGGGGTACAACATCTACTCGGCCGACGGCGACGTGACCGGGCCGCTGGTGTATGCGAACTACGGCATGCTGGACGACTACAAGGAGCTCGAGCGCAACGGGATTTCGGTGAAGGGCGCGATCGTGATTACGCGCTATGGCGGCGGCTGGCGCGGGCTGAAGCCGAAGCTGGCGTATGAGCATGGGGCGATTGGCTGCATCATCTACTCCGACCCGGCGGATGATGGCTACGGCCAGAACGATGTGCTTGCCGAAGGGGCCGATGCGGCCGCCGCAGGGTGTGCAGCGCGGCAGCGTGGCGGACTACGCCGCTGTATGCGGGCGATCCGCTGACGCCGGGCGAGGGGTCGGTTCCGGGGGCGAAGCGGCTGGCGATCAAGGATGCCGGCGCGATCATGAAGATTCCCGTGCTGCCCATCGGCTATGGCGATGCCGCAGCCGCTGCTGCGCGCGCTCGATGGCAAGGTGGTGCCGGCGGCGTGGCGCGGCGGGCTCCCGATTACGTATCACTTTGGCGCCGGAGCCGGCGAAGGTTCATCTGAAGCTGGAGTTCAACTGGGATACCAAGCCGGTGCTGGACGTGATCGCGACGATGAAGGGCTCGACCGAGCCGGATGTGTGGATTGTGCGCGGCAACCACTACGACGGCTGGGTGAATGGCGCGGACGATCCGATCTCCGGCCAGAGCGGGCTGCTCGAAGAGGCGCGGGCGCTGGGCGAGCTGCACAAGCAGGGCTGGAAGCCGAAGCGCACGCTGATCTACGCGGCATGGGATGGCGAGGAGCCGGGGCTGCTGGGTTCGACCGAGTGGGCGGAGACGCATGCGAAGGAGCTGACCGAGCATGCGGCGCTTGTATGTGAACTCGGATGAGAGCAATCGGGGGTTCTTCAATGCGAGCGGAAGCTACCAGGTGGAGAAGGTGATCAACGACGTTGCGCACGACGTGATGGACCCCGAGACCGGCGTGAGCATCTTCAAGCGCCAGCAGGCGCAGCGCGCGACGCGTGTGGCGGGGCCAGGTGCAGGAGGGCGCGGAGGCGCGGGCGGCCGTGGAGATGACAGCGTGATCCCGATCGGCGCGCTGGGCAGTGGCTCGGACTTCGCCGCCTTCATCGATCACCTGGGGATTACCAGCGTGAACCTTGGGTTTGGCGGCGAGGATCGCGGCGGCACGTATCACTCCGCCTACGACACGCCCTGGTACATCAACCACTTCGGCGATAAGGATGCGCTGTACGGCAAGGCCCTTGCCGATACTGCGGGGACGCTGGTGCTGCGCTTTGCGAATGCCGACGTGCTGCCGTATGACTTCCGCAACCTGGCGTCCACACTGGCGGGCTACTCGGGCGAGCTGAAGGCGCTGACGAAGCAGTTGCAGGCCGAGGCGGCTACGCGCAAGCGTAATCTCGATTCCGGCATGTACAAGCTGGCGGCCGATCCGCAGAAGCCGATGCCGCTGCCGGAGGCGCTGACCGCTCCGCCGGACTTCGACTTTGCGCCGCTGGACGCAGCGATTGCGGCGCTCAATGATGCGGCGGCGAAGCTGAACGACGCGGAGATGCATGCCGCCTTGAGCGGAGCAGCGGCGGCGAAGGTGAATGCCGATCTGGCCCGCGCGGAACGCAAGTTCCTCAATCCCGCCGGCCTGCCGCGCCGCCCGTGGGTGGAGGATCTGCTCTATGCGCCGGGCTGGTATACCGGCTATGGCGTGAAGACGTTGCCGGGCGCGCGCGAGGCGATCGAAGACGGGCGGTACGACGAGGCCGTGCAGCAACTGCAGATCGTGTCGGCGGCCATCCAGGCGGAGGCCGCCTATCTTGATGGAATTACCCGCGACCTCGGCACTCCGTAGCGACGAGTGGCTGCGAGTCAGGGGGCCGTCAAAGCGCCAGACCGCGCGGAATTGCTTCGTTGATGTATAGTTCCGTGGCATCGGCAGAATCATACGCATCGAGATGGCGGCGGCATGCGCGGTCTGGGTCTGACACGACGAAGTGAATCCGGGCCTGGCGTGCGAGAGTTGCGGAGGTGCGACGTTGACGGGAACCAGGCGATGGATTCGGAGTGCTCTCTGGATTGGGATCTGCTGCTCGTTGTCGGCTTGCCAGGTGTCTGACGACGCGATAGCTGCTTCTGCGCAGATGACCAAAACAGCAACGGCCTTGAATGCGTATTACACGTCGATTGAGAGGACGCTCGCGGACACGGCTGCGCTGTATGAGCTTGACGGCGCCATTTCGGGGATTCCCTTCTCCGAAGCGGACCGCAAACCGATCGAACAGACGCGCAGCGAGATTGCCAAGCGCAAGGAGATGGCGGCGTCACTGGCGAAGCTGGCCGCTTCGTGGAAGCAGCTTACGCACCTGAAGAGCGACACCGAGGTTGCGACCGCGGCGACCGCGCTGGGCAACGAGCTGATTGCGGTGCAGGCGCTGCCTTCGGGGTCGCCTGTCCCGGATGCGCTCGGCAAGGCGGGGAGCACGCTGATGGAGCTGGCTCAGGCCCGGGAGGAGAAAAAAGCCGCAGGCGCCATCGACGCGACCGTAAAGGCGATGGCGGACTTGTTTGAGAAAGAGAAGCCGGTGTATGACACGATCTTCCGTACCGAGGTGAAAGAGGCTGCCGCAGTGGCGAAGTCTTTGATTGCGGTGGATGCGGTCGATCCTGCGCCGATGCTGACTCCCGCGCTGAAGCCGTTTGGGCTTTCCGCTTCCGCGCCCAGCGCAGCGTTGCGTGCGTCATTGCTGAAGCTGATGAGCAGCCGTGCGGACGCGGCGACCGGCCAAGCGACACAACAGGAGGAGGCCGCTTCGACGGCGATGCTGAAGTCGCTCCAGGAGATGAGCTCGCGCGTGCATCTGCTCGCCGACGGCAAGCCTATGAAGTTGCGCGGCGCGCCTCTTTCGCTGTCGACGGTCGAACGCTGGGCGGAATCGCGGGCCGACGCATTGATCTAAGAGGAGCGACCTACATGCCGGATTCTCTGGAAGCATTGGAAAACCAGTATTTTCTTCTGCGCGGAAGTCTACCCTCGCTGATCGCGCAGGGTGCGACCCCCGACCAGGTGACGCAGCTGCAGACGCAGATTGTGCAAAGCCGCACCAACTACTGGACCGCGATCAACCAGGTCCTGCACGACGACGATCCTGAAACGCAGACTCTGACCAGCGAGTTGAACACGGCGCAGCTCACGCTGAAGGCGGCAATCGATCATATGGGGGAGGTGGCCAAGATCATCGACGTGATCACACAGGCTGTCGGGATTGGCTCAAAGCTGGCAGCAAAGGCAATTTCGCTGTAGGCCGAGGCGCCGTTCCGCAGTCACTTGGTCTCGGTCCAGAGGAAGGCCATTTCGTCGGCGTAGTCTTCGACTAATTGCGTTTGGCGAGACGCCGGCGCTGTGGCCGCCTTTGAGCGAGTAGTGCAGCAGGATGGGACGTCCGGAGCCGCTGGCTTCCTGCATCAGCGGGGTCATCTTGCGGGCGTTCATGGGGTCGACGCGAGTGTCGCCGTCGCCGGTGAAGAAGAGGATGGCCGGGTACTTCGTGCCGGCGACGACGTGCTGGTAGGGCGAGTACTTGTCGATGTAGGCGAAGTCCGTGGGGTTTTCGGCGTTGCCGTACTCGGTGGTCCAGGTGCGGCCGATGAGGAACTTCTGGTAGCGCAGCATGTCGAGCAGCGGATAGCCGCACCAGATGGCGCCGAAGAGCTCGGGCCGCTGGGTCATGGAGGCGCCCATCAGCAGGCCGCCGTTCGAGCGGCCGCGGATGGCGAAGTGTTCGGGCGAGGTGTACTTTTCGTGGATGAGGTATTCGGCGGCGGCGAACCAGTCGTCGAAGACGTTCTGCTTCTTCTCGAACATGGCGGCCTTGTGCCAGGCCTCGCCGTACTCGTTGCCGCCGCGCAGATCGGGTAAGGCGAAGTAGCCGCCCTGCTGCATCCACCACGCGTACTCGGGATTCCAGACGGGCGTCTCCGACAGCGCGAAGCCGCCGTAGCCGGTCATCAGCAGGCGCTCGGAGCCATCGCGCTTCAGGCCCTTTTTGCCGGCGATAAACATGGGAATGCG
This sequence comes from uncultured Gammaproteobacteria bacterium, assembly GCA_963744015.1. GTDB lineage: Bacteria > Acidobacteriota > Terriglobia > Terriglobales > Acidobacteriaceae > Edaphobacter. Next base: position 1,270,882 of record CAVUSA010000003.1, on the reverse strand, counting down.
GGTGCCGTCCTTCGATTTGTAGAAGACTTCGTGAAGCTCATAGTCGCCCGAGTTGAAGGGCACCTGGGCCTGGTTGAAGACATCGCTCTTGCCGGTGGTGGTGTCGTAGTGGAAGATCGTCGGCGGCGTGATGATGGACTGGAAGGTATAGAAGCCGTCCTTCTTCCTGCGGCCGGCCCTGCAGGCCTGAACCTGCGCCGATGCCGGGGAACTTGATCTGTCCGGTGGGCTTGCCGTCGAGCGTGTATGCGGTGAGCTCGGACTGCACGTCGTGCAGGCGCAGGACGTAGAGCTTGCCATCGACGATGGAGACGCCTTCGATGACGTCCTTGCCTTCGGGGATGACGGTGGCCCACTCGGTAGGTGGCTTGCCCAGCACGGCCTTCAGCACGCGGTGGTTAGGCGCCAGGTAGTCGGTTTCGACGTAGAAGTCGTCTTCGCCATCCTTGGCGGTGACGTTGATCTCGCGGAACCGGGCGTCGATGCCGTAGACGAGCGGCACGAACAGTGAGTCGGGCACGCGCAGGTCCTTGAGCAGGATCCATTGATGCTTGGCGGGTGTGCCCTGGCTCACGGTGACGACGAGGTAGTGGCCGTTGGCGGTGACGCGGGCGCTGACGTTGTCGATCTCGCCCAGCGTCTCGCCGCGATACTCGCGGCCGAAGAGGACGCGCGTCGCCGGAGGTAGGTTTGCCGAAGGGATGGTAGAAGACGACCGTGGCCTGGTGCGGGAAGAGCTTGGCGTAGTAGACGCCTTTGCCATCGGGCGCGAGCGAGACGCCGGAGTAGCGGGCTGTCAGGAGAACATCCACCTTTGAGGTGCGCGACTCCACATCGAAGAAGTGAATTTCCTCCTCGTCCGCGCCGCCCTGGCGGATGCCGTAGATGAGCGTGTTGCCGTCTTCGGTGATGCCGTTGAGCGAGACGGAGGCGTTCTGGTCGGCGCTCAGGATGTTGGCGTCGATCAGAATCTGAGTCCGCGCCGTGCAGGCCTTCGCGCATGTAGATGGAGCCCTGGTTCTCGTTGGCTCCGCGTTTGGTGAAGAAGTAGCGGTTGCCGCGGCGCTGCGGGGTGGAGACGAAGTCGGTCTTGAGCAGCTTCGCCATCTGCTCGCGGGTTTCGGGCAGCATCTTCACCTGGTCGAAGTATTTCTGGGTGTAGGCGTTCTGCGCGGCGATGAACGCGCGGGTCTCGGGCGACTTCGCGTCTTCAAGCCAGCGGTAGTTGTCGACGACGGTGACGTCGGGCGCCTTCGCGACATGGTAGGTATCGGAGACGGGCTGCTTGGCCGTGGCGGGCGGCGGCGGGAGGGTGATGCCGTCCTTGCCGTGGATGGGGTTCTGCGCAGAGGCTGCGGCGGTAAGGGCCAGGGTGATGAGAAGTGCTGCGCGCATGAGGCGGGATTCCCTTCCAAGGAGACGAATGCAAGTAATCTTATCTTGTACGGCCGTTCCGAGGGATGAGCCGGCCGGGAGGTGTGCATGCGTGGTCTGGGCAGGTTGGCGGTGATGCTCATGGTATGCCTGCCGGCGGTGCGGGCGCAGGTTCCGGAGCCGAGGTTCGAGGTGGCGACGGTGCGGCCGAGTGCGCCGGAGTCGACGCGCCTGAACTTCCGGTTATCCTCGGCGACCTTTATTGCGGTCCACGCGTCGATGCTCGATATGATCCGGTTCGCCTTCCACACCAGGAGTGACAACCAGATCGTGGGTCTGGAGAGTTGGATGAGCAAGGAGTACTTCGACGTGAACGGCAAGGTCGACGAAGCCACCGTTGCCGCGCTGGCGAAGCTCCCTCCGGAAGATCATTTCGATGCGATGCGGACGATGATGCGAGGTCTGCTGGCGGAGCGCTTCGGCTTGAAAGTGACCACATCGCGGCAGGAGCTGCCGGTCTATGAGCTGGAGGTGGCGAAGGGCGGGTCGAAGCTGACGCCAACGAAGGTGCCGGGGCTGGCGGCGGACGGGACACGGGCTGGGACGACAGGCATCGGGTACACGGGCGCGCACCAGCTGACAGCGTCCAGCGTGCCCGTGGGGATGCTTGTGGACTGGCTGGCGCGGGAGCCGGAGATCGGCAACCGGACCGTGGTGGACAGGACGGGACTGACCGGGAAGTTCGACTTCGTCCTGAACGGGATTCCGCGGGGGAATGCAGAGGAGGACCCCGGAGCGGCGTCGCTCTTTACAGTGCTGCCCGAGCAGTTGGGGCTGGTGCTTCGTCCGGCGAAGGCACTGACGGATGTGTATACCATCGAAGCCGCGCATCGGCCTTCGGAGAATTAGATCCCCGCATTTCCCTGGAGAACAGATCCTCGCAACCCAAAGAGCACAGCACACCCTGGTCTGCAACACAGAAAAGGGTAGCGCGGCGATCCTTGCGGGTGTACGTTGGAGGCTTCTCCGGAGGCTATCGTGCACACACGCTTGCAGTTCGCTGTGGCTTTGCTCTTCTGCACCTTTCTCGCTGCGGCTTCGGCCCAGACCAACTCGCCGATGAGCTACAAGGCTGCGGCGACCAGCAAATTCGGGCCTATGCCGGTGCTTCCGGCATGTATGACGCTCTCGATCCAGGAGGGCGATCCAAGCAAGGGACCCCTGGTGGTTCTGGCGAAGTTTACGGCGGGATGCAAGGTGCCGTGGCACTGGCATACGGCAACGGAGCGGTTGCTGATCGTGAGCGGCACCGGCAAGGGCGAAATGAAGGGTGAAGCGAAGCCGCTCTCCCTGAAGCCGGGTGACTACGTTCTACTGCCCGCCAAGGGGATTCACCAGTTCACTGCAGTGACCAACGTGGAGCTGTTTCTACTGACGGATGGGGCGTTCGATATCCACTACGTGGACGCAGCCGGCAAGGAAGTGGCGGCAGACAGCGTCGTGAAGACGGCGAAGTAGGGATGCGGGCCTAGAAGATGTTGAAGGTGACGTCCACGTTCATCTCGATGGCGACCGGGCGTCCGTCTTCCATGGCGGGTTTGAAGCGGTATTGGCTGACAGCTTCGATCGCCTTCTCATCAAGGCCCATGCCGATGCCGCGAAGGACGCGGATGTGGGTGGGCCGGCCTTTCTCATCGACCTGAAGATAGACGAGGACGTTGCCCGAGACCTTGGCCTTGCGCGCTTCGTCGGAAAACTGCGGCTCGGGCGCAAAGAGTACGACGGGCGCGGAGACACCTCCGCCGACGCGGTGCAGACCGCCGCCCATGTTGCCTCCGTTGCCCGGGCCGATGCCGCCGCCGTTGCCGGAGCCGATCCCGTTCCCGGCGCCATTGCCGAGTGAGGTCCCGACCACCGGCGAGTTGGCCAGGCCGATATTGGGCAGGTCGTTGTGCGCCATCTTCAGGTTGGGATCGACCTGGATGGTGGCGTCCAGCTTTACCTTCGCCTCCGCCGGAGCCTTGGGCGGATTCAGCACTTCGACTGCAGCCATAGGCGGATTTCCCTTGCTGACGGGCGTGGCTCCGGTCTGGCCTCCGCCGCCTCCGGCCGTGTGCGGGGCGGGCGGAGCCGGTGGCGGAACGAGCGCCTCCAGCGTTTCGATCGCCTGGTGCCGCTGGCTGAGAATTTGCGGCGAACGGACGGAGACCGCGAGCAACAGCATGGCCGCCAGATTCAGCAGCACGGCGACCGATACCGAGCGCGAGGAGAGGGCGCGCCCATCGGTGCGATCCAGCGTGTTGAAGGAGAGGACGTTCGAAGCCGCTGCAAGTTCAACAGGCATGGCGAAGCTCCTTTGTGTGGTGCGATGGGCGAGATCGGCGGAAGGCGCCGGGTTGGCGATCTCCTGCAGCACATCTTCGAGCAGCAGTTCAAACCGATCGTTGGAGGAAGGCGTATTCATCGTGCCTCCTGCGCGAGAAAGCTGCGGCGCAGCTCGGTTCTGGCACGCATGACGCGGGTGCGCACGGTGCCTTCGGGAATACCCAGCACGGCGGCTACCTCGTGGGAGCGCATACCTTCAATGGCCGACAGCACCAGCGGCTGACGGAGGGTTTCGGGCAGCTTCTCGATGAGTGTGCGCATGACAGTGCGTGCCGAAGCCCCCAGGGCATTCTCTTCCGGGGAAGCGGATGGGCTGGCGATTTCGATTTCGTTCACATCTTCAGCGTGCTTCATGGCGCGGGCACTTGCGCTGGAAAGGCGATCCAGGCCGGAGCGCCAGACGGCGCGAGCGAGGAAGGCGCGTTCATCGTCGAGACCGTGCCAGGCGTCGAGCCGATAGAGCTTCAGTAACGTTTCCTGCACGGCGTCCTCCGCGTCCTGGTGATTTCTGAGCAGGCCAAACGCGACCCGGTAGAGGAGCCGGGCGTGCCGGTCCACCAACGCCGCGAAGGCGGCATCTCTTGCGTCTCGATCTGGCGTAGCAGGCGCTTCGCCGGCGGTGGCCGCCTGCGGGAGCTCCTGAGCAATCCCATCCATGGGTGTATGCCCTCACAGCCTAAGACCGACGGCGGAAGAAGATTGTTCGGACAGAATGAGCTTTATTTTGGTGTGACCAAGATGTGTCCGGTCGCAGCGTTGTGCCTGGAATAGCTTCGCGGCGCATTAAAGCGGTACGCTAGTACGTGACGCGGTTTTCGTCTGCCCAGCGTATCCGGAGCGCTCCGGAACGCCAGGGCCGAAGCCATGCGAGGCTGCGGCAAGGCTGGTAGCAAAGTGCTTTCAGTAGATGAAGCGGTGCAGTTGATCCAGATTGGGCAGGCAGCGGGAAGCGCCGCCGGAACGTGTTCCGCGGCACTTGCCGAGGCGCCCTGGGACTTCGATTCCGGCACGCCGGCGTATGGGCCCGGAGCGTCGATTGCGGACGCCATTCCGCCTGGGCTCCGGTGCAGGGCGTGCTTCCGCGCGAGTACAAGCGCGCCTCCGCGGCGGAGCTTGACCTGCGCATTCGGGCGGCGAAGCATGCGCTGGGCGAGCGCGTGGTGATCCTCGGCCACTTCTACCAGCGGGACGAAGTGGTGCAGTACGCCGACTTCGTGGGCGACACCTTCCAGCTCGCGCAGGCCGCAGGACGCGGCCCAGGCCGAGGCGATCGTCTTCTGCGGCGTGCACTTCATGGCCGAGACGGCCGACATGCTTTCGCGGCCGGATCAGGCGGTGATCCTGCCGAATCTCGCCGCCGGCTGCTCGATGGCCGACATGGCCGACCTGGACAGCGTCGAGGATTGCTGGGAGCAGCTCGACGAGATGTCTACGGCACGGCAGCCGGACGCCGAGGGCGCGTGCCCGTGATCCCGGTGACCTACATGAACTCCTCCGCCGCCCTCAAGGCTTCTGCGGGAGCATGGCGGCATCGTCTGCACCTCGTCGAACGCCACGACGGTGCTGGAGCTGGGCGTTTGAGCGCGGGCAGCGCGTGCTGTTCTTCCCCGACCAGCACCTGGCCGCAACACCGCGAAGGCGATGGGCATTCCGCTGGAGCGCGATGCCGATGTGGAACCCGGACAGCCGCTCGGCGGCCGCTGCCGACGAGCTCGTCGACGCGCAGGTGATCCTGTGGCACGGCTTCTGCTCGGTGCACAAGCGCTTCACGGTGGAGCAGATCGACGCGCGCGCGCGACGTCACCCCGGCGTGCAGGTGATCGTGCATCCGGAGTGCCCGATGGCCGTCGTCGACGCGGCCGACGCGTACGGCTCGACCGACTTCATCGTGAAGGCGATCGCAGGCCGCACCGGCCGGGCTCCATCTTCGCCATCGGCACCGAGATCAACCTCGTGCAGCGGCTGGCGACCGAGCACCCGGAGCACGACCATCTTCTGCCTCGACTCGGTCATCTGCCCGTGCTCGACGATGTACCGCATCCACCCCGGCTACCTCGCCTGGGTGCTCGAGTCGCTCGGAGACGCGGCGAGGTGCTCAACCGCATCACGGTGCCGGAATCGGTCGCGGTGCCTGCGCGCGTCGCCCTGGAGCGGATGCTGAGCGCGAAGCCGCCGGCTTCCAGGGTGACGGGCCCTCCGGCAGGCGCGCCGCGATGATGAAGCCGAGTGCGACGGAGATCGCGCGCCTGGTGCAGTCTGCGCTGGCGGAGGACGCACCCTGGGGCGATGTCACCTCGAACGCATTGATTCCTGAGGACGCAGAGACCTCCGCTAAGCTTGTGGCTCGCGAAGATGGCTTGCTTTGCGGCGAAGATGTGTTCGCCGCGGCGTTTAGGCTGACGGATCCGCGCATCGGCGTGCAGTTTCTCGTCCATGATGGGGAACGCTTCACGCGAGGCTCTGTGCTGGCAAACATTGACGGGCCGGCGCGAGGCGTGTTGCAGGCCGAACGGGTTGCACTCAATTTTGTGCAGAGGATGTGCGGTATTGCGACATTGACGGCGCAATATGTTGCTGCCGCCGCAGGGTCTCGGGCGAGGATCACCGACACCCGCAAGACGACGCCCGGGCTGCGCCTGCTGGAGCGCTACGCGGTGCGCTGCGGCGGCGGGGTAAACCATCGCTTTTCGCTTTCCGATGCCGTGATGGCGAAGGACAATCATTTGTCGCTACTGGGGATAGGGGTGGGCGAGGCCCTTCGCAGGGCGCGCGCTTCGCTGCCCCACACCACGCATTTCGAAGTAGAGGTCGACCGCCTGGACCAGATCGAGGAGGTGCTGGCGGGGGGCGTCGACACCATCATGCTGGATAATTTTTCGCCGGATGACCTGCGAGCGGGCGTGCTGCAGGTGAACGGGCGCGCCTTGGTCGAGGCCAGCGGGGGCGTCACCCTGGAGCGCATCCCGGCGATTGCGGCCAGCGGCGTCGACATTATCTCGGTCGGCGCGCTGACGCACAGTGTGCGCGCGCTCGACCTGGGGCTCGATATCGGTTTCCACCCGAGTTGACGCCGGGAGCGAAAGTGTCGAGCGGGGCGCAATGCGTCTTTCGGTGGAGCGGGCCGGCTTGCTTTGAGCGCGGCGAACGGTCAAAGTAGAAAGAGTCTCCGCGGCGCGTTTGGGCCGGGGACCGGGTGTGGGGAGCCTTTGAACGGGAGCGGCGGCATTTATTTCCTGAAGGGGAGAACACTGTGCTGCCGCGGATGGTTGTCTGCCGGCCGGGCGGCCTCAGGGCTGCTGCTGGTGCTGGCTGGAGCGCTGCTGGGAGTGGCGCTGCCAGCGCAGGGTCAGGCGACCCAGTCTGCGGCCACGCTTTCCGCGACCGACACGACACCTGCCGACGAAATGCAGACTGCGCGCGCGAGCAGCGTGACAGGCACGGTGGTGGACTCCAATGGCGACGCGATCCCAGGCGCGCACGTGGTGCTGGGCATCGCCGGGACCTCCGCCAGCCTGGCGACCGAGGCCGATGGCGACGGCTACTTCAGCTTTATCGATCCCCTGGCCGGCGCCTGCACGCTGAGTGTGACGGCGCCGGGCTTTGCGGCCAATGTTCAATCTTTCCGCTTGGCGGCAGGCGAGAACCTGCGCACAGCGGATGTTGTGCTTGCGGTATCTGGCGGCAGCACGGATGTCGAAGTCTCGCTCACGCTGCACGACCAGGCGGCCGAAGAAATGCACATCGAGGAGAAGCAGCGGCTGGTGGGCTTTATCCCAAATTTCTATGTCACCTATAACTGGAAGGCTCCGCCGATGTCGGCCGGCCAGAAGTTCCATCTTGCGCTGCGTTCGATCGTGGACCCCGCGAATATCGCATTGACGGCCGGCATCGCGGGCGTGGAGCAGTGGACGAACGCCTTCTCCGGGTACGGTCCCGGATGGACAGGCTACGGCAAGCGGTTTGGCGCCGGCATGGGCGATCTGGCGGTGGGCAACCTGGTCGGAGGCGCCATTCTGCCGTCGCTTTTGCGCCAGGATCCCCGCTACTTCTACAAGGGAACCGGGAGCGTCTGGTCGCGGGCGCTGTATGCCGTTTCGACCGCGGTGATCTGCCGCGGCGACAACGGCAAATGGCAGCCCAACTACTCCAGCGTAGCCGGAGACGTGGCTGCGGGCGCAATCTCCAACACCTACTACCCGAAGAGCGACCGCAGCACCGCGGTGGTCACCGTGGAGACAGGACTGCTGAACGCGGCGGAAGATGGCTTCGGGAACCTGCTGCAGGAGTTCGTCTTCAAGCGCTTCACCCCCAGCGCGAAACAACCGAAACCCTGACCGTTCTCGCGCAGGTGCAGACGGTATGCTTAAGGCTCCGCTTGAGGAGAATACCCATGCTTGCACTCAGAAGGCCCATGGCCGCATCTGGCCGCCGCTGCTTCCCTGTTTCCCTATGCCGTCGCTCCTGCGCAGCCGGCGCCGCGCGGCCACGCCATGGTGGTCTCGGTACAGCACGACGCGTCGGATGCCGGGCTGGCCATTCTGAAGCAGGGCGGCAATGCCGTCGACGCGGCCGTGGCCGTGGCTTTTGCGCTGGCGGTGGTGTGTCCGCAGGCCGGCAACCTGGGCGGCGGAGGCTTCATGCTGATCCGCTCACACAACGGCAGCACGCATTTTCTCGACTTTCGCGAGAAGGCGCCGGGCAGCGGCGACGGCGGATATGTATCTGGACGCCGAGGGCAACGTGGTGCCGGGGCTTTCGACCTCCGGCTACAAGGCCATCGGGGTGCCGGGGTCGGTGGCGGGGCTGGTGTATGCGCAGAAGCACTTCGGCAAGCTGACGCTGAAGCAGGACATGGCTCCGGCGATCCGGCTGGCGAAGGACGGCTTTGTGCTCACCGAGGAGGAGGCAGAGCGCCTGCACAGTAACAGCTGGCGAAGTTTCCGGAATCCCGCCGCGTCTTCCAGCGTGACGGGACTTCGTGAAAGGCGGAGAGACCTTCACGCAGCCCGATCTGGCGCGCACGCTGGAGCGGATTGCGGCCGATCCGGACGAGTTCTATCACGGCAGGATGGCGGCGGAGCTGGCGGAGCGTTTCCGGCGCATGGCGGTCTGCTGACTGAGGCCGATCTGGCGGCCTACAAGGTGGCCGACCGGACCACGCTCAGAGGCACCTTCAAGACCCACGGCAGGACCTACGATGTCATCACCTCGCCGCCGCCATGCTCCGGCGGAATCGTGCTGCTGGAGACGCTGAACATCCTGGCAGGCTATGACCTGCGAAGCTCGGCGGCGACCGCTCGCCGGCGCAGATTCACCTGATCGCAGAGGCCTTTCGCCGCGCGTACATGGATCGCGCCGATTATCTGGGCGACCCGGACTTCAACACGCATGCCGCTGAAGCAGATGGCCGACCCGAAGTATGCGGCGGCCTGGCGCGACGCCGATCGACCCGGCGAAGCCGACGCCTTCCGCGGAGCTGATGCGGCCGGCGGGCTTTCTGCCTGCCGCCGCCGGTGGCCGCGCCGACCGCGCACAAGGAGTCGCCGCAGACGACGCATTTCTCGGTCGTCGATGCGGACGGCAACGCGGTCGCGATGACAACGACGCTGAACGGGCTGCTATGGCTCCGGCGTGACGGCGGAAGGGCTGGGCTTTCTGCTGAACAACGAGATGGACGACTTTTCGTCGAAGCTGGGCGCGACGAATATGTTTCGACCTGATCCAGGGGCCGGCCAATGCGATTGCGCCGGGCATCGGCCGCTGTCGTCAGATGACGCCGACGATTGTGACCACGCATGGCAGCTTCTTTCATCGGCGAAGCTGCGGCTGGTGCTGGGCTCGCCGGGTGGCGTCGACGATCATCACGACGGTGGCGAACGATCTGCTCAGCCCGCTGGTGAACGGGCTTGACCATCCAGGCGGCGGCGGATGCGCCGCGCTTTCATCACCAATACCTGCCGGACGTGCTGCAGTTCGAGAAGAGCTTTCCGCACGCCACGGTGGAGGCGATGAAGGCCATGGGCTATACGGTCTCGCAGGTGGATGAGGCGGATACGAAGACGCCGGGGGTGTGGGGCGGGAGCGAGCTGATCGAGGTGGACCCGAAGACCGAAGGAGCTGAAGGGCGCGAACGATCCGCGCTATCCGCAGGGCAAGGTGGCGAGCTACTAGGCGTACCTCAGCGGCTGAAGCCGCTGGCCTTGGTGGCAATCGGACGGCACGGCTGAAGCCGTGCCCTTAAGCGAGGCGACTTATCGGCCAACTCTCTTCTGCGCATCTCACAGGGATGATTCGGATTGGGACGGCGGGGTGGGGGATTCCGCGGACGGCGGCGGCGCTGGTCCCGGGCGAGGGCAGCCATCTCGAACGCTATGCGCGTGTGCTCGCTTGCGCGGAGATCAATACGACCTTCTACAAGCCGCCTATGCAGCGAACGTGGGCGAAGTGGGCGGAGGCCGTGCCGGCGGGGTTCCAGTTCTCGCTGAAGATGCCCAAGGCGATTACGCATGAGGCCAAACTGGAGTGCGAACCGGAGTTGCTGGAAGCGTTTCTCGCAGGGGCGTCGTTGCTAGGGGGGAAGATGGGGCCGGTGCTGGTGCAGCTTCCGCCGAAGCTGGCGTTTGAGCGGCGGCTGGCGGAGAACTTCTTTGCGATGCTGCGCGAGCGTTTTGCGGGCGGGGTGGCGGTCGAGCCTCGGCATGCCTCGTGGTTTACGGCAGGGGTCGGGCGGCTGCTGGAGGCACACGAGGTGGCGCGGGTGGCGGCCGATCCGGCGCGGGTGCCGGAGGCGGCGGAGCCAGGCGGTTGGCGCGGGCTGACCTACTGGAGACTGCATGGCTCGCCGCGGACGTACTACTCGGCGTATGACGGGGAGTATCTCGACCGCCTCGCCAATGCAGTCGCGGAGCGCGCGCCGAAGGGCGAAGTATGGGTGGTGTTCGACAACACCGCCTCAGGCGCCGCCCTCCATAATGCGCTGGAGTTGCGAGACCGGCTGCGGCTGGGCTGAGGCAATTCGTGAAAGTGGCAGGTGCGCTGGTGATGGGCTTGGCTTCTTCGGGTCCTTCGACTGCGTTCGTCGATGCTGCCGACGAACTCCGCTCAGGATGACAGCTGGGCGGCGGCAGGCGAGTAAACTGAAAGGCGATGACTGACTCGACTGTTTCCGCTTCGCATGCCGCTCCCGTTGCCGCTCCCATCGCTACCATTGCCACGCTTTCCGCGCTACGAAGGCCAGACCGTCACGCTGCGGGGCTGGCTGTATAACCTGCGCGCTTCGGGCAAGCTGCTGTTTCCCATCTTCCGCGATGGCACGGGAACGATCCAGGGCATTGTGCCGAAGGCGGCGGTGCCGGAAGAGCTCTTCGAGACGCTGAAGAACCTGACGCTGGAGTCGAGCGCTGCGGTGACCGGCAAGGTGCGCGCGGATTCGCGCGCGCCGTCCGGCTTCGAGCTGGATGTGGAGGACGTGAAGGTGACGCAGCGCATGCCGGACGAGACGCCGTATCCCGATCACGCTGAAGGAGCATGGCGTCGACTTCCTGATGGAGCATCGGCACCTGTGGCTGCGGACGCCGCGGCAGTCGGCGATTCTGCGGGTGCGCGCGACCATCATGCGCGCGGCGGCGGAGTACTTCGACACCAACGGCTTCATCCGCACCGATCCGCCGATCCTGACGCCGAACGCCTGCGAAGGCACGAGCGAGCTCTTCGAGATGGACTACTTCGACGACGACAAGGCGTACCTGACGCAGAGCGGGCAGCTCTACATCGAGGCGACGGCGCTGGCGCTGGGCAAGGTGTACAGCTTCGGGCCGACGTTCCGCGCGGAGAAGTCGAAGACGCGGCGGCACCTGACGGAGTTCTGGATGATCGAGCCGGAGGTGGCGTATCGCGGACCTGACGGAGCTGATGGAGCTGGCGGAGAACTTCCTTAGCTTCATCGTGACGCGCGGTGCTGGAGAAGCATCGCGGCGACCTGAAGGTGATCGGCCGGGATGTGGCGAAGCTGGAGGCGATCGCAGGCGCCGTTCCCGCGGCTGAGCTACGACGACGCGCACGCCGATGCTGGTCGAAGCGCATGCCAAGGGGCTGATCGAGAACGCGCACAAGTATGGCGATGACTTCGGCTCGCCGGATGAGACGTACATCTCGAACCAGTTCGACCGCCCGGTGATGGTGCATCGCTATCCCGGCGGCGGTGAAGGCGTTCTACATGCAGCCCGACCCGAAGGACCCGACCAAGGCGCTGTGCGTGGATGTGCTGGCGCCGGAGGGCTATGGCGAGATCATCGGCGGCTCGCAGCGCGTGGACGACTACGACCTGCTGAAGTCAGCGCATCGAGGAGCATGGGCTGCCGCTGGACGCGTTCCAGTGGTATCTCGACCTGCGCAAGTATGGGTCGGTGCCGCACTGCGGGTTTGGCATGGGCATCGAGCGCGTGGTGGCGTGGATCTGCGGGCTGGACCATGTGCGCGAGACGATTCCGTTTGCGCGGACGCTGAACCGGATTTACCCGTAGATTCAGACGACTGGTTTGCTTTGCATGGACGCATTGTTTCCAGTGGGTGCCTTCATGAGGCCTTCCTGGCTCGCGGGTGTAGCTGATTGCGTGCCTCTTCACAAGGGGCACGGATTTGTTGAGGCGATCGCAAATGCGAACCCGCTTCCGGGGAGGGGCAACGCCGCGCGGCGAATCGACAACTTATTGTCCGGAACGTTTGCACGCAAACTAAAGGCCAGGGGTTCAGGATGACGAAGCACACGATACGATTTGCGATTTTGGGAGGAGCGATGGCGCTCTGCTGTACGGCGTCCTTGCTGGCGCAGGATAGAGGCAGTTCGGCGGCCGCGGACAAGACATTTCTGATGCAGGCAGATGAAGGCAATACGGCTGAGATCTCGGCCAGCCAGATTGCACTGCGCAAGAGCAAGAACGCCGACGTCAAAGCGTATGCGCAGCAGATGATCACGGATCATCAGAAACTGCGTTCCGATATGGCTCCGCTGGCGAGCCAGATGGGTGTGACTGCGCCGCAGCCGCTGAATGAAACGCACAAGGCCGAGGCCAAGCGCTTGATGGCCCTTTCCGGCAAGGACTTCGACATGGAGTACATCAAAGCCATGGACATGGACCACCACAAGACGCTTGGAATGTTCCAGAACGAGGCCAAGACCACGCAGAACGAGCAGCTTCGGTCCGCTGTGACGCAGGCGACGCCTGTTATCCAGCAGCACACCGACATGGCCGACCAGATGGCCGGCAAGATGAACATCCCGGTGGCAAGCACGCCCGGGCAGTAAAGCAGGGCCGCCGTAGCGGCGCATGGCATTCTGGCGCGGTAGCCAGAATATGGGAGGCGAGTTCGGCCTCAGGGAGCGGGCTTGTGGCGGGGGTGCCATAGCTCGCTCCCTTACTTCCTTTTGCGGAGGCGATTACTCTCTATAGATGCCGCTTGTTCTTGCCGCTCTTCGCACCGGACATGACCCCGTAGGCAAGCTCCCCGAAGGCGCTTTTCCGCGCTGGTTGGAGGAGCAGATCGTCTGCCCCCGGTGTGACGCGACCTACAACCTGGTCGCCGATTTCGATGCCTCCGTCTCCCGGCACTTTGAGGAAGATTCCCGGCGTCACCGCCTGATGCTGCGCAAGGCGGTGCTTCTGGGCCATGGGAACGGGCATCGGGTGGCGCATTTCGAGACTGCCGGAGTGGTGGTCACCAGCTTTTCGCCCTCCGCCCAAGATGCCGGTTCCGATCCCCCGCCCTCGGATCGCGCCAGCTCGCCTCCGCCATCGAGGTTCCGACGGTGATTCTCCTTGTGCGCTTGTGCGCTGCACACGCATTTTTGGCTTAGGCTGGAAAAAGATATGGCGAAGAAAAAGTTGCGAGTGGGTGTGGTGTTCGGCGGACGTTCCGGCGAACATGAAGTTTCGTTACGATCGGCGGAGTCGATCCTGAAGGCGATCGACCGGCGCAAGTACGAGGTCGTGCCCATCGGCATCTCGAAGCAAGGTCACTGGCTCCTGGATGGAGCTGCGAGCCGCCTGCTGGCCGGGAATCCACACCCGGAGGCGCTGCCCGGGCCGCCGTCGGAGGATGACGCCGAGTTCGCCATCTCGGCCGCGGTGCTACGCAGCGGAGAGCCGCTGGAGATTCCGCCGCCGCCCATCGGCGGGTCAACCCATGTCGTCGATGTGAATGCAAGCACGGACCTGGCGGACCCCCGCGGCGTGTTCGCGCGCTCCATCGACGTCATCTTCCCCGTGCTGCACGGGACCTTCGGCGAGGATGGCACGATCCAGGGGCTGTTGGAGCTGGTCGACATCGCTTACGTTGGTTCGGGGGTGCTGGGCTCGGCCGCCGGCATGGACAAGGACGTGATGAAACGGCTTTTCGCCGCCGCGGGACTCCCGCAGACGCCGCACGTGACACTGCTGCGAAGCCAGTGGCGCGAGGACCCAAAGGGATGCACCCGGAAGATCGAGAAGGCGCTCACCTACCCTCTCTTCGTCAAACCGGCCAACCTCGGCTCGTCGGTTGGCATTTCCAAGGTGCACGATCGCTCCGAACTGGCGCCTGCCATGGACCTGGCGGGAAGCTTCGATCGCAAGCTGGTGGTGGAGCAGGGCGTCGGGGGACCGGGCGCGAAGCCGCGCGAACTGGAGGTCGCGGTACTCGGAAACGATCGCCCGGAGGCCTCGGTGGTGGGCGAAATTGTGCCCGCAAAGGAGTTCTACGACTACGAAGCGAAGTATCAGCTCAGCGGGCCTGACGAAAGCCGTGCCGTTATCCCGGCGTCTTTGTCGCCTTCCGAACAGAAGGCCATCCGCAACATGGCGGTCGCAGCCTTCCAGGCCTGTGAATGCAGCGGCCTTGCCCGGGTGGATTTCCTGATGGAACCAAAGTCAAAGGAGAACCCCCGACCCCGATTTTTTCTTAATGAGATCAACACGATGCCGGGGTTCACTTCAATTTCCATGTACCCCAAGCTGTGGCAGGCCTCGGGTCTGTCGTATAAAGAACTTATTGACCGGCTCATCACCCTTGCCCGTGAGCGCCAGGCGGAAAAGCAGCAGACTTCCTATCAACTCTGATCGGCGTAAGCGGACCATTCTCGCGGGTCACTTCCCGATTCGAAAGTGGTAGGTGGATTTACACCGGTTCCCCCTTAGTTTTCAGTAGGATGGCGGGGGATAAGACGCTTCGTTCGAAGCAGGGACGTTGCAGAGATCTCAGGGGATTCGCCGTGGACCGCAGCCTGCTGCCGGATATCTTTTTGCTGACGGTTTTTATCGCGGGCTTTCGTCCGCTGGCGCGCCGCGTGGGAGCGCATGCGAACCTGTGGTTTCTGGGCTGGGGATTTCTTCTGCTGCATGATCTTGCCCTGCTCTTTACCGCTCCGCCGGGATGGCCGGCCACGGCGGTTCACTTTGTCGCGGCTTGGACGCTCGAGCTCTGCGGGCTATCGTTCCTCCTGGTCTCGGCCAACGTTCCCGCGGTTCGCATCCGCACACTGCTGCTCATCGAACTTTGTTTCCCCGTACTACTGCAATCGGCCTTGTTCACCCTGGGCGAGCAGAGGCCCTCGCCCTACATCGCCGCCTGCATCCTCTTTTTGACACCGCTCGTGCATATGCTTTCCTGGCCACAGGATCGCAGCCGGCAGATGTGGGTTGTGAGTTCCGCCTTTGCGGTCTTCGGCCTGCTCATGATCCCGATCGTGCTGCACGATCCGCGCATCATGACTCGCGCCGGGCTTTCGCTGATCTTTCTGTGCGCCTCGTACCTTTTCCTGTCCTCTGCCCCACGCTACACGCGAGGGGTGGTGGCGGCAGGCATCGGGCTCGCGCTCTGGGCGGTTGCCTATCCGGTGATGCTGCTGGTTGACCGCAGCTTTCCGGGTGGTGCGCTCGATCACACGGTCAGCGCCCTGCCACAATACCTGGTTGCGGCGGGCATCATCCTCACCTTGCTGGAAGAGCATGTGGAACGCACCGAGCGGCTGGCGATGCACGACCCGCTGACGGACCTGCCCAATCGCCGCCTGTTTGAGGAGCGTCTGATTGCCACCATGGAAGAGGCGCGGTTGAATCGCACGACTGTCGCCTGCCTCGTCATCGACGTGGATAACTTCAAGACCATCAACGACACTTTGGGCCACAGCGCGGGCGACCAGTTGTTGCGTGCGCTGGCGGTCCGGCTTTCCTGGCATATGAGCCCGCGCGACATCCTTGCGCGCACCGGCGGCGACGAGTTCACAGCACTGCTCGCCGGCGTCCATGACGAACACCACCTGCGCTTCGTGGCGGGCGCGATGATGTCGGCCGGCAGCGTACCCATCTCGGTAGACGGTAAGCCGGTCGATGTGCGCATCTCCATCGGGATCGCGCTCTCGCCCGACCACGCAGACGATATCGACAGCCTGCGCCGCGCGGCGGACGCCGCCATGTACTCTGCCAAGCGACGTGGCGGCAGCATGCTTGCGTTTGCAGACGAAGAGTAATTCTCCCGAAATCTATACTCCTTCCGCAAAGCTGGGGAATCCGCTTCTCGATCCGGCGCTCCGTTATCATTGGCCCATGGAACGCTGCGCCATCCAGGTCATCGATTCCCACACCGAAGGCGAACCAACCCGCGTCGTCCTAGGTGGCGCCCCTGACCTTGGCAGCGGCCCGGTCTCCGAGCGCCTTCACATTCTGCGCTCACGGCACGACTCCTTCCGCTCCGGCGTGGTCTGCGAGCCGCGCGGGTCGGAGGTGGTCGTCGGCGCGCTGCTGCTCGCCGCCGGCCAACCCCGCTTCCGCTGCTGCCGTCATCTTCTTCAACGACGTGGGTTACCTGGGGATGTGCGGGCATGGGACGATCGGGCTCGTCACCACGCTCGCGCACCTCGGCCGCATCACTCCCGGTGAACATGCCATCGAAACCCCCGTCGGCACTGTTTCCGCCACTCTGCATCCCGACGGCAGCGTCACCGTCGCCAACGTCCCGGCGTTCCGCTTTCGCACCGGCGTTGCGCTGGAAGTTCCCGGCCTCGGCCGCGTCAGCGGGGATATTGTCTGGGGCGGCAACTGGTTCTTCCTCTCGCCCGACGCACCCTGCGCCCTGACCGCCGCCCATCGCAGCACGCTTGTCACCGCTTCAACCGCTATCCGCGCCGGGCTTGCGGCCAACGCCATCACCGGGCCAGCCGGCGAAACTATCGATCACATCGAGTTCTTCGCACCGCCGGTAGACCCTCGCAACTCCGCACGCAACTTCGTCCTATGCCCCGGGGCGTCGTTCGACCGCTCCCCGTGCGGCACCGGCACCAGCGCCAAGCTCGCATGCCTGCACGCCGAGGGGAAGCTCGCCCCGGGTGACATCTGGCGGCAGGAGGGCATTCTGGGCACTGTCTTCGAGGGCAGCTACAGTGCGCTGCCCGACGGCCGCATCGCCCCGCGCATCCGCGGCCGCGCGTGGATCACCGGCGAATCGACGCTCCTATTCGACGCCTCCGACCCCTTTGCGCGGGGGATCGCCTTCGCATGAGTTCTTTCGACGTCATCGTAGTCGGCGCCGGCATCGTCGGCTCAGCCTGCGCACGCGAGTGCGTCCTCGCCGGACTGAAGACGGCCATTGTGGAGGCTGGCGAACCCGCGGGCGCGACCACCTCCGCCGGGATGGGGCACGTGGTTGCCATGGACGACAGCCCCGCGCAACTCGCGCTGACTCGCTACTCCCGCGCGGTCTGGAAGCAGCAGGCAATGGGAGGCGACTTCGAGTACACCGCCCGTGGCACCCTTTGGATCGCCGACGACGACGAGGAGATGGCCGAGGTTCAAACCCGCGAGAAAAGGTACCGAGAGGCTGATATTCGTGCCGAGATCCTGGACCCGCAGGCTATTGCCGCTCTTGAGCCCAACCTGCGCCCGGGGCTCGCGGGCGGGCTACTGGTCAAGGACGATGGCATCTGCGATCCGCCGGCGACTGCCACGTTTTACCTGCGTGACGCCCAGGCGCACGGCGCACAACTGTTCCGCAGCCGCGCCGTGTCGGCCGCCCAGGGTGAGGTGGCACTCGCCGACGGCACAACGCTTTCCGCTGGGAAGATCGTGCTCGCCACGGGCGTCGAGTGCGACCTGCTGCCCGGGCTCCCGCTGCGCAAACGCAAGGGCCACCTCATTCTTACCAGGCCCCTTGCCGGGTTCCTGCAACGCCAGATCGTCGAACTTGGCTACCTGAAAAGCGCGCATGCCGTGGAAGCTGACTCTGTCGCCTTCAACGTGCAGCCGCGGCCTTCCGGGCAGGTGCTGATTGGCGCGTCGCGGCAGTACGGCAACGAAGACCCCGGCATCGACCAGCCGATGGTCGACCAACTGCTCGCCCGCGCACGCAGCTTCATGCCCGCGCTCGCCTCTGCTGCCATCGATCGCATCCGCACCGGCTTCCGCGCCGCCACTCCGGACAAACTGCCCCTTATCGGTCCCACCGCCGATCCGTCCGTCTTCCTGGCCGCGGGCTTCGAGGGCCTGGGCATCACCTGCGCTCCCGGCGCGGCGCGGCTGTTGCTGGCGATTTTGCTCAACCACCCGCCGCCCATCCACGCTGAACCTTATTTCCCGCAGCGCTTTTCGCTCTGAACTAAATCGTAACTCTCATTTCAAGCCTTTTCAGGAGACACACCATGGTCTGGTCCGGCGTAATGCCCGCAATGACGACTCCCTTCGACGCCCGTATGCGGGTCGATCTTGCCTTCCTGCGGCAGCACGCCGCCTGGCAGCTTGCCAACGGATGCTCCGGCCTGGTGATGCTGGGCTCGCTGGGAGAGGGCGCGACGCTCGACCACGCAGAAAAGCTCGACATCCTGAAGACCGCCGTGGCGGCTGCCGGAGACCGGCCCGTCGTGGCCGCCATCTCTGCGCTGGCGACGCACACTGCCGTCGCGCTCGCCCGCGACGCCGAGCAGGCCGGCTGTCAGGGCCTGATGGTGCTTCCTCCATACGTGTACACCAGCGACTGGCGCGAGATGAAGGCGCACGTCAGCGCGATCCTCGCCGCCACACCGCTCTCCTGCATGCTGTACAACAATCCCGTGGCCTACAAGACCGACTTCCTGCCGGCACAGATGGCGGAGCTCGCGGCCGAACACGAGAACCTGGAGGCGGTGAAGGAGTCCGCCGCCGACGTCCGCCGCCTCGCTGCCATCCGCGAGCGCCTGGACGACCGCCTGAAGATCCTGGTTGGCGTCGACGACATGCTGGTAGAGGGAGTGGCGGCCGGAGCCGTGGGCTGGGTCGCCGGGTTGGTCAACGCCTTTCCTGCCGAAAGCGTGCGCCTGTTCGAGCTCGCTTCGGCCGGCAAAGAGGCTCAGTGCTTCGCGCTGTATCGCTGGTTTCTGCCGCTTCTGCGCATGGATACCGTGCCCAAATTCGTGCAGCTCATCAAATGGGTGCAGGGCGAAGTGGGTGCGGGCTCGGCGCGCGTGCGTCCACCGCGGCTGGAGTTGGCCGGCGCGGAGCTGGCGGAGGCGCAGAGCATTCTTGCCACCGCCCTGCGGACGCGTCCGGCGATCGAAAGCAAGCCCCTGGGGGTTCCGGCGTTGTCATGACCGGTGCAAGTTCATCCACAGGCAGCAAAGCCTCCGGCGCGGCTATGATGAGGGACGGAGTGTGACGCCTGTATGTCGAGAACGCAATCCAACATGGTGGAGCTGGGCACCATCGCTCCTCCCTTTGAGCTGGTGGACGTGGTCAGCGGCAAAGCGCTGGGCCGCGACGATGTCTTCGCACTGTCCTGGGACGATGATGTTTCCGACCAGACCAATCTGATGCCTGGAGGGGGCACCTCAAAGCGCGGACGCCACGGGCTGCTTGTCATGTTCGTGTGCGTGCACTGCCCTTACGTCAAGCACGTTGAAGAGGAGCTGGCGCGCATGGGACGCGACTACGAAGGCCGCATCGCGATCGCCGCCATCTCTTCCAATGACGTAGCCGCCTATCCGGAGGACGGGCCCGAGCAGATGAAGGCGCAGGCCGAACGCCTGGGCTGGCGCTTCCCTTACCTGTTTGACGAGAGCCAGGAGGTTGCGCGGAGCTACGGCGCCGCCTGCACTCCGGACTTCTTCCTTTTCGACGCCGAGCTGAAGCTCGTCTATCGCGGACAGTTGGACGGGAGCCGCCCTCGCCGCGGCGACTCAGGAAACGATGAACCGGTTACCGGCGCCGACCTGCGCCGCGCCATGGACGACGTGATCGCCGGCCGCCGCCCCGACACCAACCAGCGCACCAGCCTGGGCTGCAACATCAAGTGGCGGGAGTAGGGTGTCCTGCGCATGAACGGCTTCGTCTGGATGCTGCTGACGCTGGCACTCTGCGGAGCGGCGCTGGCCCAGGGCGGCGTGCCGGTTCCGCCGCTCGAGTTCGGCGATGGCCCCCCGCGGGAAGCCTTCAACATGTCCTACAACAACCTCGGCAATCGCGAGAACACCACGCCCACCTTCACCCTGTCCGCCAAAGCCCTGGGAGCGCCGGCCGCCAAGGTGTGGGTCCGCTCGGCGCAGGCAGGCCTGATTGTCCAGGGATTGGTTGACGGCCAGGCGCCGCAGTGGGCGACCTCCCGCAGCGATCTGCTCGAAAAAGATCACGTTGAAGTCTGGCTGGCCGGAGCGACAGACGTCAAGCTGCCGCCCATCGGCTTCGGCAACCAGTTCGGGCCGGAGACCCTGGAGACTCCCGCGGACTGTACCAAGGCATATGGCCCCAGCGAGTACCCCGGCACGGACCGCGACAAGGTTCCGGCGCTGCAGGCAGACGCGGCGAAGAAACTTGCCTGGTGCCAGCAGTGGCTCACACAGCAGGTGGCTTATCGCAAGCTGCTTCCGCGGCTCTTCGTGCGTCAGTGGGCCTTCTCCGGGGCGGATTACCCGCACCACGGCGTGCTTGCCGAAGAATTCGCAGGTGACGCAGCGCGCCAGATGGACTTCGTGCCTGACCTGCTGCAGCCGCGCCAGGGTGTGCTTGCCGACGCGGCTGTTACACAGCCCCAAAAGCAGCCGGGCCGCTGGCACTTCGAAATTCTTATCCCCTGGAGCGCCTTCCCGCCCCTGAATCATCTCGCTGTAAAGGATCTCTGGCTGAAGGTTGACGTCTTCGCCAGGGCTCCGGACGGCCGCAGGACCGGACCCTTCGCGACCTCCGCGCCCGGCGGCATCTTCGGCAGGCCCATTACCTTCAACCACATTGCATTGCAGAAGCCGCAGGAGTTCGCGATCACACCCTGCCACGTCGGCCTCACCGCCGCCGATATCTACGGTGACGAAGAGGCGACCTGGTTCATGCCTCCGGTTGAGACCGCGGAACCGTCCGGCGAACTCCCGGCGGCGCCACCCACCGCGGTCGATTTCCTGATCGAAAACCCCGCCGGCGGCTACTTCTACGATCCTGACGGCTGGTCTCCCGAAATTCAGCCGCAGCCGCGCTTCTGGCATACGCTTGGCCCCGGCGAAGCCATATGCGGGCCCAAGCTCGCGTACCGCAGGAGTGGCAAAACCTTCCAATACGAGCCTGTTCTTGAACGCGAAGGCTTCGACGTCAAGCTTCTGCCGGACGGCTGGTTGCTGGTGAAAAGCGGCCCCACCGCAGCCCCGCGATCAAACTTTGGCAGCGGACAATGCGGCGCCTGCCCGCTGGCCTGGCTCAAGGTCTACACGCTCTCACCCACAGGTAAGCTTGAGTCGGCGCTCCAGATCGATGAGGAGATGGAGCAGCCTCCGCCCGGAACCATGGCCAGCGACTTCGACTTTTCCGCGGACTGGCAGCACGCCACCTATTTCCAGTTCGTAAGCGAAGATGCGGTCAAAGGCGTGTGGAACTCGACGGAGTACTGTCTCAGGGGTCATCATTACGAAGCCTGTGGCGCGAAGAGCAAAGTTCCCGAGCCACCGGTCCGCATCAAGGAGTTGCACGGTGAACCCTGATGCGGGCGAGATAGATCAAGTGACACGTGGAGGCGCAGTGGACGAAATTCTGGAGCATCTGAAAGACGGCATCCGCCGTTTTCAGCGCGAGATTTATCCCGAGCAGGCGGCACATTACCAGCGCGTGATGAGTGAGCCACAGAGCCCACACGCGCTCATCATCACCTGCGCCGACTCGCGGATTCACCCGGAAGTGCTCACTCAGGCCTCCCCCGGAGATGTCTTCGTCACGCGCAATATCGGCAATATCGTACCCGGCTACGGCGAGATGCTGGGGGGCGTCAGCGCGGTCCTGGAGTTTGCCGTGCGCGCCATGCGGGTGGAACACATTGTGGTCTGCGGCCACTCCGAGTGTGGCGCCATGAAAGCCCTGCTGGAGCCCGATTCACTGGAACCTATGCCTACGGTGCGTGCGTGGCTTCGCAATGCACAGCTTGCCCTGACGGACGCGCGCGCGATGCTGGCCGCGCGTAACGAAGGGTTGACGCACGACTCGCCCGAACAGCAGCGCGAGCTTCTGCGGCTGGTCACCGAGCAGAACGTCCTGCTGCAGATGCGCCACGTTCGCTCTCACCCATCGGTAGCGGAGGCTCTCGCCCACCACGAACTCACCATCTCGGGCTGGGTGTACGACATTGCTGAAGGGCAGGTGCGAATCTCTACCGGAACGGAAGGAAATTTCCAACCCGTCTGAGCGCGCCTCGACAGTGCGGCAATGCTCCCTTAACGGGATAACGGCCCTGGTTTGTGCCAGGACCGTGCTCCGTGAGGAGGGCCCGTACTACAGATTAGTAAGAGGACGATTTGTCCTGGCTGGTTGCGTCCGAACCATGCTGCTTCACCATCTTGTTGTACAAACCCAAAATCAGGAACGGAGCCACCCACTGCCCGACGAACAGGGCCTCGTGGTCCTTCTTGGACGCCTTGAAGATCACCGAACCGATGATCGACGCGATGGCGGCGCCGAGAAAGATCGACGACGGCACCTGGCTGGTGACTTTTTCGATCGCAGCGGTCACTTGATCTTCCTGCGCTTCTCCTGGAGCTACACGATAATCAGTCATTTGAAGAATTCTCCTTGGGGCGGTTTTTCCGCATTCCAGTGGAGAGAGATGCAGAATTCGGGCTGGGCGGAAGCTGAAAAAGCGTCCGGAAGGAAAGGTTTCTACCCGACCAACAACGAGGAGCGAAATT
This sequence comes from uncultured Gammaproteobacteria bacterium, assembly GCA_963744015.1. Taxonomy (GTDB): domain Bacteria; phylum Acidobacteriota; class Terriglobia; order Terriglobales; family Acidobacteriaceae; genus Edaphobacter. The sequence continues at coordinate 1,247,973 of CAVUSA010000003.1, read as the reverse complement.
TTCGTTCGTTAGTACCCCGCAAGCACAGACGTAGAAACGGCCCTCTCGGTCGAGAGGGCCGTGTCGTTGGCAGATTAGCGCTCGTGTTACTGCGGACGACGGTCGCGGTCATGATCGCGGTCGTGATCGTCGTGGTGGTTATCCCAGTAGTGGTTATCGTGGTCCTCGTGAGCCCAGTAGCCCTCATGCATATGCCAGCCATCAGGGTAGTGGTCCCAGTGAGGATGCACGTAGTAAGCGCCCTCAAACGGCGGACGGTTCCAGTACCCGGGATGCCAGCGATAGCCGCCGTTGAACGGCTCGTAGAATCCATCCACCCAGACAAAGCCCGGGCCCGGAGCCGGAGGACGTGCCTCATAGCGCATCGGGGGTGGAGGAGGACCGATGTGAACCCCAAAGCTGACCTGCGCCTGCGCCGCTGGTGCGGAAAGTGCCAGGGCCAGCAGGCCGGCTGCGGCTGCGCCTGCCATTCTGCCCAACGAAAAAGTGTGCTTGCTCATAGCGTTTTCAACCTCTGCCAGTATGAACCCGAGGCCCGGTCCTGAGTTGTCCTGAAATTGAAGATGAAGCGCGAAAAATCTTCCACCGCAGAGCGCATCCTTAGCAAAATGGATGGTTTACCTTCACCGGCCAAAGTACCGTCAGGCCGCACCCGAGCCGGTCATCAGGAGGGCGTGCAGCGTCATGTCTTCGAGAAAGCTCACTTCCAGCCGGATGGAGACCACTTGTTTCGACTGGCACCAGCCCGCGTTGTACTGACGCGAGGTGCACAGCGCGGTCAACGTGGCATGGGCGGTTCGCGTCAACTCGACACCGGCGGCCACCAGCGAGGAATACAGTTCCACGATCGCATCGAGCTGCAATTCCAGGTGAAACTCCATCGTAGACGCAGAGGTCGCCCGGCGTTCCAGCACCCAGCCCCCGCATTGCGTAAATGCGGAAGTCAGGCTGGGCAGCAGCCCCTGCCGATCCTCGTAGCTATATCCCTGGAGCTCGTGTGTCGGCATACTGGTTTCCATGATTACGTTTCACCCCTGCGTCCGGATTGCTTGCAATAGAGCCTTTATCGGAGACAGGGCGTTGCCCGCGAAGATCTTCCAGCGGCGGAATAAACCTTCGTCACATGCCCGGCAAAAGCCGTTTACGATGAAGCGGAGGGCTTCGCAATGGTGCTCGGCGTCGGAACCGACCTGATGGAGATTGCGCGCGTTGAGCGCAGCATCGAACGATTCGGCGAACGCTTCCTGGAGCGCGTGTACACGGCAGCCGAAATCAGCTATTGCCGGTCCAAGAAGGGTTCCGCAGAAAGCTTCACGGCGCGTTTCGCCGCGAAGGAAGCCGCTGCCAAGGCATTGGGCACGGGTATCAGCCGGGGCGTCACCTGGCGCGAGTTCGAGGTAGAGCGCGAACCCAGCGGCCGCCCCTTCCTCACGCTGCACGGACGCGCCGCGGAACTTGCGGCCGCACTCGGCGTGCGGCACATCGCTCTTTCGCTTACCCACTCCCGGGAGATGGCCATGGCAGTGGTCATTCTGGAAGACTAGGTGCCCGCTTCTGACTTCCCAGTTTCACCCCGCCACCTCGTCCGGGCAGTGGCAACTCGGAACGAACCACTCGGCTCATAAGGTATCCTCGAAACAACAATTACCGCAGTCCGAGGAGCGCAATGCCCAGCCAGCAGGAGGTCCAGTGGTCTCAACTCAAAGTGGGCGTTATCGTTCTGGTTTCGTCGATCATCCTGGTGGCGCTGCTGTTCCTGATGACGAGTTCTTCCGGTCTGGGCATTCTTTCGAAGAAGCTCACCATCCCGGTCTACTTTGAGAATGCAGCCGGGCTAAAGGAAGGCGCCGCGGTCAACCTGCAGGGCGTGACCATCGGCACCGTGAAGACAGTCGGGGTCACGGACGATCCTGCGCGCAAGCTCACGCCTGTGCGCGTCATCATGAAGCTGGACACCAAGTACCAGGACCTGCTCAAGCAGGATTCAAAAGCTTCGCTGACCACCGTCGGCGTGCTCGGCGATACGGTGATCGACGTAAACAGCCAGGCCGCCGTAGGCCCGCCGCTGCGCGACGGCGACGAGTTGCATACACTCGAAACGCCCAACATCCAGGATGTGGTGAAAGCGAGCCAGGGCACCATTGAGCAGTTGAATGTCATCCTCGCCAAGATGAATGCGGTGGTAGACAACCTGCAGTCCGGCAAGGGGTCGGTCGGCCAGCTCATCAATAATCCCGACCTTTACAACAAGGCTGACGCCACCGTGCAGGAGCTGCACACGCTGGAAGTCAACCTGAACAATGGCCGCGGCTCTATCGGCAAGCTGATGACCGATGACACCATGTACAACCGGCTGAACTCGGCCGCCGGAAAGCTGGACCAGATCGCCACTGCCCTGCAAAGCGGGCAGGGCACGGCCGGCAAACTGCTGAAGGACGAGACGCTTTACGACAATCTGAACAAGACGCTCGCGCGAACCAATGCGCTGCTTGAAGACGTGCAGCACGGCAAAGGCGCAGCCGGCATGCTGATCAACGATCCTGCCTTCGCCCAAAGCCTGCGCGACACCGTCGCCGAGACTCACACGCTGATGAGTAACGTCAACAAGGGACAAGGGCACGCTGGGCAAGCTCGCCACCGACGACCAGGCCTACGCCAATCTGAACAAGCTCCTGACCGAAAGCACCACGCTGGTCACGACCATCCGCGCCGACCCGAAGAAGTACCTCACCATCCACATGAAGATCTTCTAAAGCGCCGGCCTGCGGTGCGAAAACCGGCCTCAGCCTTGAACCGTTCAGGCAGCGGCGGCTGTTCCCTTCAGTACGACGACCTTGTCGGCCTGCGGGCCTTTCGGTCCCTGCACCACATCGAACTCCACCGGGTCGCCCTCCTTCAGCGTCTTGTAGCCGTCCACCTGGATGGAGCTGTAATGCGCGAACACGTCGGCTTCGCCCGAATCCCGTCCAAGGAAACCATATCCCTTCACGTTGTTGAACCAGCGAACCGTGCCTGTGTATTGCGCCATGATCGATCCTTCCGGGAGTTACTTGAGGTTTTGGAGGGTTAGACTGCGTCAGGCGGACATCATGTCCTTGACCGCTGACAGCAGCGCGGAGGGTTCCTGTGCCCAAATCGGTCTGCCACGGGCGTCGTTCTTGCACGTGTGCCCGGATGGCGAACTCAACGCCAGACACCGGGCTTGCGGCCAGCGCCGCGCGATCGCGCTTGTCGCACGAGCGCAACTGTCGTCGTCCAGCGAGTGACACAGAATCGCGAGCGCAATCTTCACCTCCATCGGGATACTGTCGATGTAATCGACATGGTCGAGGGCGATCGTCGGAAAGCCGCGGCTCTCGAGCAGCCAGCTTCGTGTCCGAAGCAGGGACTCGTCATTTCCAATCAGGAGAACAGAAACAGCAGGCTCTGACATCTCTCGGCCTCCACCCTGGGATCAGGTTTACTCCCGAAAGTAGCGCCGGCGACGCGTGCTGTCTGTCTGCTAAATAACAAAAAGGCGTAGTATTGAGGCTCCGAACAAAATCCTCTGCAACCAAGGCGGTGGGCTCGATGACCGCGTTCAAGAACACGCTCCTGAAAAGCCTCGGCACCGACTCCATTCACCGCCTCCAACTGCAGCCGGTTGCCTTCCCGCTCAGTCACGAAATCGAATATCCCGGCCAGCCCATCGAGCATGTCATCTTTGTCGAGGAGGGCATGGCTTCCATGACCAATACCTTCGAGGACGGTTCCCAGGTTGAGGTGGGCATGTTCGGCTATGAGTCCGTCATCGGCATCTCCGCCATGATGGGCACGCGGCGGAGCCTCAACCGCGTCTACACCCAAATTGCGGGCCGCGGATTCTCCACCACCGTCGACCTTGCCCGGCGCGAGTTCGCCCGCGGGGAACACTTTCAACTGCTGGCGCTTCGCTACGTCCAGACTCAGCTGGTGCAGGCCATGCAGTCCGCGGGATGCAATGCCAAGCACGAGGTTGAGCAGCGCCTCTCGCGGTGGCTGCTGCTTTGCGCCGATCGCGTCCACTCCCATACCTTTCGCATGTCGCACGAGTTCCTGGCAGACATGCTGGGCAGCAGCAGGCCGACCGTCTCGATCGCCGCGGCCATCCTCAAGCACGAGAAGCTGATCGAATACACCCGCGGGGTCATCGTCATCCTGGACCCCGCCGGGCTGGAGGCACGCTCCTGCGAGTGCTACCGCATCATCAAGAACCACCTGGACAATTACGCGGAGTTCGAAACCGGTGTGGAACCGAACGGATACCGGCCCGCTCACCTGTCGCTCTAGCCGCTCGCTGTCGCTTCGTCCGTTTTTTCGCGTTGATGGCCGATCGAGATCAGTTCCTCCGTCGTGTACTGCGTCGAAGTTCCATCGGAAAAGACGACGTGAAGGGCTATTCCGTCCACACGCTCCACCTGGACGATCTCCAATTTGCTTTCCATCGCACACCTCTGCTCCGCCTTGGATGCAAAGCGCGGCACGCGAGGCCAGCCGGGCTCAATTCGTTGTGGTGTGAACACTGCCGCTCGGCGGGTGTATCGTAGTAGGGAATTCCCCAACCTCCACCCGCCGTTCCAGTTCAGGAGTTTCATGCAAATCCGCCCGCTCGTCAGCCGCCTCGCCCTCTCCGGGTGCGTCTTCGCCGCCTCCGCCGCGTTCGCCCAAAGCCCCATGCTCGACCAGGGCATCACCCTGGACCTGCAGGCCGACCAGACCGGTCCCACCTCCGTCCCCAAGAGGCCCGTCCTGTTCGACCTCACCTCCATCGACAAGACCGCCGACCCCTGCACCGACTTCTACCAGTACGCCTGCGGCAACTGGATGAAGAACAATCCCATCCCGCGCCGACCAGACGCGCTGGGGCCGCTTCAACGAGCTCGCCGAGCACAACAACTACCTGCTCTACAAAGAGCTGAAGCGGCCGCCGACGCGCCGAAGACCCCGCTGCAGAAGAAGTACGGCGACTACTTCGCCGCCTGCATGAACACCGACCTGGTCGACAAGCTCGGCGCCAAGCCGCTCGAGCCGGAGCTCGCTGCCATCGCCGGCCTGACCGACAAGAAGAAGCTGGCGCAGCTTCAACGTGCATGCTCGAAGACAAGTACGGCGGCGGCGGTCTCTTCGGCGTCGGCGTCAGGCAGGACCAGAAGGACTCCAGCCAGCAGATTCTGCAGACCGGCCAGGGCGGCCTGACGCTTCCCGACCGCGACTACTACCTCACCGACGACGCCCGCAGCGAAGATCCGCGAGCAGTACGTCGAGCACGTGACAGGATGTTCATGCTGCTCGGCGACACGCCCGAGCAGGCCGCCGCCGAAGCCGCCGACGTGATGCGGATCGAGACCGCGCTGGCCAAGGGCTCCATGGACCGCGTCGAGATGCGCGACCCCGCCAAGCGCTACCACATCATGACGATCGCCGAGCTGCAGGCGCTCAGCCCGGACTTCGACTGGCAGGTGCTACCTCAACGGCATCGGCGTCGGCCGGCGCAAAGACCATCAACGTCTCCTCGCCCGGATTCGTCAAGACCGTGAACGCGGAGCTCGAGGCCGAGCCGCTCGAGCGCGCTCAAGAGCTACCTGCGCTGGCACGCGCTGCACGGCGCCGCGCCGACCTCTCCAAGCCCTTCGCCGACGAGAACTTCGACTTCTTCAACCACGACGCTGAACGGCCAGAAGGAAGCAGCAGCCGCGCTGGAAGCGCTGCACCCGCATGACCGACCGCGCGCTGGGCGAAGCCGTCGGCCAGGACTGGGTGCAAGCAGAACTTCCCGCCGGCACGCCAAGGCCAACATGGAGAAGCTGGTCACGGCGCTCGAAGACGGCGCATGGCCGAGGACATCAAGACGCTGCCGTGGATGAGCGACGCGACCAAGGTCGAGGCCGAAGAAGCTCGACGCCATCCGCGACAAGATCGGCTACCCCGACCACTGGCGCGACTACTCCAGCTCGAGGTCAAGCGCGACGACCTGCTCGGCAACATCGAGCGCAACGCCGATCTTCGAGCGCAAGCGCAACCTCGCCAAGCTCGGCAAGCCGGTCGACGAGACCGAGTGGGGCATGACGCCGCCGACCGTCAACGCCTACTACAACCCGCCGCAGAACGACATCAACTTCCCTGCCGGCATCCTGCAGCCGCCGTTCTATCGACAACACGCATGGATCCGGCGGTCAACTTCGGCGGCATCGGCGTGGTCATCGGCCACGAGATGACGCACGGCTTCGACGACCAGGGCTCGAAGTACGACCCCGGCAACGTGTCAACGTCGACGGCACGTGGACTGGTTCACCGCCGAGGACCAGGCGAAGTTCAAGGAGCGCACCGAGTGCTACGCCAAGGAGTACGACGGCTTCGAGGTCGCGCCAGGGCCAGAACCTGAACGGCCACCTGACGCTGGGCGAGAACACGGCCGACAACGGCGGCATCCGCATCGCCTACCAGGCGCTGATGGAGACGCTGGCCAAGCAGGGCGTCACCGACCTGGACAGGCTACGTCGACGGCAAGAACGACGGCTACACGCCCGCGCAGCGCTTCTTCATCGCCTTCGGCCAGGTCTGGTGCGAGAACCAGACCGAGCAGGCCGCCCGCGTCGCTGGCCAAGACCGACCCGCACAGCACCGGCGAGTGGCGCATCAACGGCACCGTGCAGAACTTCGACGAGTTCGGCAAGGCCTTCGGCTGCAAGGTCGGCCAGCCCATGATGCCGGAGAAGAGCTGCCGCGTCTGGTAGCCTCCGTCCTCCTCAACCCCCGGGGCCCGGCGCAAAGCCGGGCCCGTTTCTGTTTCTGCTCACTTCACCTGCAAGCGACACCTCGCGGACCTTCCGCGTTTCACCTCGGCAAGGCTCCGCGTCCCGCTCTGCCCCGGGCGAAAAGCGTTCGATCCTCTCTGTTCCGGCTAACGGATGACCGGCCACGGCGTCCAACTTGCGCTTCTTACACCATTTGCGGCGCTATCAATTCAGCTATGGAAAGTGGCATAAAGTCCGTTGTGCTTCTACAATAAACAGAGCAGCAGATACCCCTACTAACAAGTTCACCCGCAGCTCCTCAGTTTGAGGGCGAGGCATAAGGAAACACATGACGTTGAGCAAGATTGGCCGGGTTGTCAATGGCCCTGGTAGCAACAGCAGCACTCGGACTTGGCATGACGGCCTGCGGTGGCGGCACCATCGGTTACATGTGGGTTCTGGGAACCTACTACAACCAGATCTCCGGATTCAAGATCGACGACTACACGGGCAACCTGACGGCGATCACCGCACTCGCCCTTCTCCTCCGGCGGGACGAATCCGGTGGCCGATGGTGGTCAAGCCGGGCGGACGCTTCGTCTTCGTGGTCAACGCCGGCTCCGGCGCGACCGGCACGCCCGGCACCACCAGTCGTTCGCGTCGCCCGGCTCCGGCATCGCGGTCTTCTCGGTCGGCGGCGACGGCACGCTGACGTTCGAGCAGAACTACTTCAGCCAGGGCGTGCAGCCGGTCTGGGCGGCGCTCGACACCTCCGGCAACTTCCTCTACGTGCTGGACAAGTACGCGCCGAACTACGACGGCGTGACGCACGTCGAACGGCTCCATCACTGCCTTCTCCATCAACGGCGAGCACCGGCCGCCTGACGCTGGTGCCGAACACCGCCGTGCTGACCAACCAGATTCCGCAGACCTGGTTCGAGGTCGGGCCGAACCCGATCATGTCGAAGATCGGCTGGCGGGAGCTGCCTGCTACACGCTTTCGCCGAACGTCGATCTACCCCTACCGGTCAACTAGCTCCAACGGCCAGTTGACCGTGCCGACCGACCGGCGCCTACCAGGTCACGGGGTCGCAGCCGCTGACCTCGATCAATACTTCCCTGGGACAGCTCGGCTGCAAGCTACGTTTACCTGACCGATGGCGCCGGCAACCAGATCTTCTCGCTCCAGGCGGGCGGCACGGCATGCTCGCTTGTCACCCATTGCCGGTACCGGCCCGCAGGCCAACCTGTCAGGCGCGCTCGATCCCGGTGAATTCGCTCACCAGCTCGAGCGGCAAGTTCCTCTACGTGCTCAACTATAAGTCGACCGGCACTACGACGAACTCCAACAGCACCATCTCCGCCTTCACGATCAACTCGCAGGGCCAGCTGGCGCCGCTTTCGGATTCCACCAATAACCCCTACGCGGTCGGCTCCGGTCCGCTCTGCATCGTGCAGGATCCCAGCAACCAGTACATCTACATCACGGACTATAACGACAGCACCGTGACCGGGCAAGCTGCTCGACCAGAATCGCGGATATCTCTCCGACCTTGGCCGCGGCACCGTCTTCCCGACTTCCATGAAGCCAAGCTGCATGGCCGTCAGCGGGAACCTCTAGTGGCACGGACGGGCACGATCTCAGCACCGGATACAGCAGCGCACAGCAGTCGCCGGCCGAACATCCCGGAAACAAGGAAGAGCATGAAGGGTACATCCATGGGTCGCGGTTTCAAGGCCCTCGCAGTCTCACTGGCGGCCGGTCTCGGCATGACCGCCTGCAGCCGCGACTACACGGTCGGCTACCTGTATGTCACCAACGCCAAGGCCATTCCGGGCGTCATTACCGCCTACGCGATCGACTACCAGTCCGGCGCCCTGCAGCAGCTCTCCGATTCGCCGATTCCTTCGGGCGGCAACACGCCGGTCACGCTCGTCGCTTCGCCCGGAGGCAAGAATCTGTTCGTGCTGAATCAGGGCACCTCCACGGTCGCCCCCTTCGCCATCAACAGCGACGGCACCCTCACTGCCGGCAAGGCGGTGTCGGTCAGCTCTAACAGCAGCGCAACCCCGACGGCCCTCGCCATCGATCCCGCGGGCAAATTCCTTTACGTCGCCTTCAAGTACCTGACCGGAACCTCCGGGCCCGGGCGGCCTGGCGACCTTCCCGGTCGCGGCTGACGGCACGCTGGGTACTCCCCTGGCGACTGTCGCGCTGGGCAACAATCCTGCCGGCGTTGCGGTTCCCGCCACGGGTGGTTTCGTCTACGTCATTGATGATGAAAACGTAGGAACTACTTCTGCCCACGGCATTCTGCTTTCGTTCACGCAGAATCAGAGCACAGGTGCGCTCGCCCAGGTCACCGGATCCGTCAGCGGCGGCGTCGCAGCCGGCACCACACCTTCGGCTATCGCAGAGGACCCCAGCGGCCACTTCATCTACATCACGGACAGCGCCACCAACCAGCTCTACGGCTACACTGTCACCACCGGCGGAGCGCCGCTGGCCATGCTGAACTCGCCCTTCACGACTGCGCTCTACCCGGTCGCCGTGACCATCGACCCGCGCGGAACTTTCGTCTACGTCGCGAACTTCTCCTCGAGCACGGTCAGTTCTTACGTGATCAACAAGGCGACCGGCGCCCTTTCTGGCGCCGCTGGAGGCATCTCCGTGGCAACCGGACCGACCTGCGTCACCATTGACCCGGCGCTTGGTGTGTATCTCTACACCTCGAATAACACCGACAACTCCGTCTCGGCCGAGAAGCTCGACCCACATACCGGCGCGCTCGCCCAGGTGCAGGGCACGCAATTCTCCTCGCAGGCGCAACCCACCTGCGCGGTCGCCGTAGCCAACGGAGCGCACGCCACCCAGATCGTCGAATAATTCCTCGGCCCCTCTGTACCGGGGGCCTCGAAACACGATTGACGCCGTCGCGCCAATGTCAGCAACCGCGGGATGGACTGTTCAGGAGTAAGGAAGAGCATGAAGGGTATAACAAAAGGGCGGGGAGTCAACGCCCTCGTCATTTCCATGGCGATCGGACTTGGCGTGAGCGGGTGCAGCCGCGACTATGTGGTCGGGTATCTGTATGCCACCAACGCCAAGGCGCTGCCCGGCCTTATCACGGCCTACGCCATCGATTACCAGACCGGCGCGCTGTCGCAGCTGTCCGACTCGCCGATCCCTTCCGGTGGTAACAACACGGTGACTCTGGTCGCCTCTCCGAACGGGAAGTTCCTGTACATCGTCAATCACGACACCTCGGACGTAGTCGAGGCCGGCATCGGTACCGACGGCAAGATCTATCCTGAGAACACCTACAACGTGGTGCAGGGCAGCGCGGCTTCTGGCACCGCCGGTATCACGGGCACCTTTCCCCTCGCCGCAGCGGTGGATCCTGCTGGCAAGTTCCTCTTTATCGCCTTCACCTATCAAAACGGGTACACGACGGTGAAGCCGGGTCCGGGCGGCATCGCAACCTTCCCCATCAACGCGGATGGTTCGCTCGGTGCCGCGCTGACGAACACCTCCGTGGGTACAACCTCCGCCAATCCCCTCCCCTATGTTCCCCTCGGAAACAATCCCGTCAGCCTGACGATCCCGGCAAGCGGCGGCTTTGTGTACGTGATAGACCAGGAGAGCGGACAAGGCAGGATGCTCACGTTCACGGAGAACACCTCGACCGGCGCGCTCTCTCCCGCCGGCGCCGCAGCGGGAGTCGTGGCCGGGACGACGCCCACCGCGATCACCTCGGACCCGTCGGGACACTTTCTCTATGTTACCGACGCGACCGCCAACCTGATCTACACCTGGCAGCTTGCCGCTGGCATCCCTCCCGCGACCGCTACCTCGTCGGTCAAGACGGGAAGCGGACCTGATGGCGTCACCATCGAACCCCGCGGCAAGTTCGCCTACGTGGCCAACTACACCTCGAACTCGGTAAGCACCTTCAGCCTCAACAGCTCGACCGGGGCGCTCACGCCTCTGGCTTCCAATCCCGTCCTGAATGTCGGCACGGGCCCAACCTGCGTCACCGTCGATCCGGCTCTTGGCGTTTACCTGTACACGTCGGACAGCCTCTCCAACACCGTCTCTGGCAGCCGGCTCGATCCGAAGACTGGGTCGCTGGAGCAGGTGCAGGGAACGCCGTTTTCCTCGCAGACGCTTCCCACCTGCCTGGTTGCGGTGGCCAACGGAGCTCACGCCAGCCAGCTTGCCCAGTAACTGCGGATTCGGACCATCAAAAGAGCCTCGCTTCGGCGAGGCTCTTCTTGCGTCTCAAGTTCGCCCGAAGCATTCTGTGAAAGAAGCCGCTAAGGCCGTGGTGCGAGAGCGGAGCTGCAGCGGAAGGAATGCGGACGTGAGACTCCGGCGCAAACAAGAAGCGCCTCCATGACTGGAGGCGCTTCCCATGCGTTGGATCGGGATTACGCGGCGGGTGTTGCGACCTCGTCGGGAGCGTCGCTCTTGATGGTGACCTTGACGTGCGCGGTGACTTCGCGGTGCAGCTTGACCGGCACGTGGAACTCGCCGAGCTGCTTGAGCGGCTCTTCGAGCGCGATCTTGCGGCGGTCGATCGTGAAGCCCTTCGCTTCAAGCTGCTGCGCGATATCGCCCGAGGTGACCGAACCGAACAGGTGATCGTTCTCGCCGACCTTGCGCTCGAACGTGAGCTCGACGGCGTTCATCTGCTTGGCGAGCTCTTCCGACTGCGGCCTTCTCCTTGGCCGACTTGCGGACGGCCGAGGCCTTCATCTGCTCGATCACTGCCTTGTTGGCCGCGGTCGCCTCGATGGCGAGCTTGCCGCGGCAGCAGGTAGTTGCGTCCGTAGCCGTCGGCCACCTTCACCACGTCGCCGCGGTGGCCGAGCTTGTGACATCTTCTTTCAGAATGACTTCCATGTGCGATTCTCCAGTGTTCTTGCGCGGGTCGTGGTCCGTCCGCGAGGGTTGAGTTAGAAGCGGGCGGCGAAGGCGAGCAGGGCGATGTTGCGCGACTGCTTGATGGCGAGCGAAAGGCGGCGCTGGTGCGTGGTGCAGACACCGGTCAGGCGGCGCGGAACGATCTTGCCGCGCTCGGCCACGAAGCCCTGCAGCAGGCGCACGTCGCGGTAGCTGATCGCGTCGATCTTCTCCGTGCAGAACTTGCAGACCTTCTTGCGGCGGAAGAACTTGCGTCCGCCAGGACCGCCGCCGGGGCCGCCTGCGGGACGGGGTCCGCCGGGGCCGCCGGGGCCGCCCGCGGGACGCGGCGCGCGCGGGGTGTAGGTGGAAGGTGCCGAAGCCGCGGGCGCTGCCGCCTGCTCGGGTGTGTTGGTGGTTTCGTCAGCCATGATGAATCCTCTCATGGTGATGCGGGCCCGATCCGTGCTCCAGACTCGCTGCGGAGTCTCTGAATGTCAGCCAAATCGCTGGCAGAAGCGCGCAGTGGGACGTTGTGCTGCGTGGTGCGACGCCCAAGGTGCGGCATCGCTAAACTTTAGGCGGTGGCAACGGCTTCGACCGGGCATCAGCCGCGGGCGGCTCAGCCGGCTGCGGCAGGTGCGGCCGCAGGCTCCGCGGCGGCTTCCATCGACGGAACACGCGCAGGCTGGGCGGCCGGAATGGCAGAGCGCTTCACGTGCGTCTCGCGGTGCGCCTTGATCTTCGCCAGGCGCTTCTCTTCCTCGTCCATGCGCACGGTGATGAACTTGATCACCTGCTCGGAGACGCGCAGACGGCGCTCGATCTCGGTGATCAGCTTGCCCTCGGCGACGATGGTCAGCAGCACGTAGAAGCCGTCGTTGAACTTGCGGACGGTGTAGGCCAGCCGGCGGCGGCCCATCTTCTCGGTCGAGCGGATCTCTCCGCCGCCATCGGTGACGTTCTTCTGGAAGCCTTCGATCAGCTTGTCGAGGTCGGCTTCTTCAACGTCCGGACGGACGATGAACATGATTTCGTAGGTACGATTCATTGGCTCACTTCTTTCTGCGAAGTTCTGCTTCGCACCGTGCCGGCGTATGCGTCTGCCGGCAACGGTCTGGATAGTCTACTGCGTGTTGCTACTTCACCGCTCGGATCTCGGACTCGCCGGTGACCTTGCGGTTGAACTCATTCATGGCCTTGCCACACGCCTCCTTCAGAATCATCTCGACCGCGCGTACCGCCTGGTCGAGCACCTCATCCAGCTCCTGCAACTCATCCTGCGCATCGGCGAGAGCAGGTAGTCCGTACCGCCTGCCTTGATCTCGCGTCCGGTCTCGGTGGGCGGCTTGCCGACCCCGATGCGAACGCGAATCCACTCCTCCGTGCCCAGCGTGCCCGAGATCGACTTGACCCCGTTGTGCCCTCCGGCCGAACCGCGCTCGCGAATGCGAAGCTGCCCGAGCGGAATCGCCAGCTCGTCGTACAGCACGATCAAATCCTCGGCTGGATTGCCCAGCTCTAACTCCTTCAGCAGCGCGGCGACGGACAAGCCCGCTCAGATTCATGAAGGTCTCCGGCTTGGCCAGCAGAACATCCTGCCCGGCCAGAGTCGCCTTCGCCGTGAGCGCCCGGCCGCGCCGGTTGCTCACCTTCGCCCCGCAAACCTCTGCGATGCGATCGATCGCCAGAAACCCGGCGTTGTGCGGCGTGAACTGATATTCGATTCCGGGATTTCCAAGACCGACGATCAGCTTCATGCTCGCTTCGCTCGCAGGGTGTAGGGATCAGGGTGTAGGGATTAGAAATGCGTTCTGCACCCTGATCCCTACGCCCTAACCCTGCCTCACTACTTCTTCTTCGGTGCTGCCTTGGCATCGGCGGCCGGAGCAGCGGCAGCGGCGGCATCGCCCTTGCCCTTCTTGGCGACTTCGGGCTCGGCGACAGCAGGCGCGGCCACTTCGGCAGCAGCCTCTTCCTTGATCATCGGTGACGTGCGCGACCAGCGCGTCGTCATCGCCGAGGAACTTGATCGAACCGGAGTGCGGCAGGTCGGAGATGTGGATCGCGCCGTACAGCTCGAGGCCGGTGACATCGACGTCGAGGTGATCCGGAATATCGCGCCGGAAGGCACTCGATCTCGACCTCGCGCAGAACCTGGTCCAGCATGCCGCCGGCCGTCTTCACGCCCACGGGGATGCCCGTCAGCTGAACCGGAACGGAGACGCGCATGGCCTTGTCCATCGCGATGCGCTTGAAGTCGATGTGCAGGAGCTTGCCCTTGATCGGCTCATGCTGCCAGTCGACGATCATGGCCTTGACCAGCGGCGCGCCTTCGACGTTCAGGTCGAAGATGGTGTTGTGGCCGGACTCGGAGTGAAGAATCTTGGTGACGACCTTGGGGTCGACCGTGACGGCGACCGCATCCTGCCCCGCGCCGTAGACGACGGCGGGAATCTTGCCTTCCACGCGAACGCGGCGTGCATGGTTCTTGTTGAACTTGCCGGTACGCGGCGTGGCGACGACTGCGTCAAACTTCTGTGAGGCCATGTTGTTTCCTTTCGGGCACAAAGGCAGGGGGTAGGGTGTAGGGAATAGGGTGTAGAACTACCCTGTTCACTGAACCGTACTTTGCCTCTGCTCCGTTTGCGGCTGGTTCCGCCTGGTTATTGCTGCGTTACGCCGGAGGTACGTTGAGCGTCAGGCACTTACCTACACCCTAATCCCTATATCCCTGCCGTTAGTTGAACAGCGTCGAAACGCTGGTCTCCATGTGAATGCTTTCGATGGCGCGGCCCAGCAGCCCGGCAATCGAAAGCACCTTGATCTTGTCCACCGCCTGCGCCTCTTCGCGCAGCGGGATGGTGTTCGCCACCACCAGCTCGGTCCAGCCGCGAGTTCGCGATGTCGTCGATCGCCGGGCCCGAAAGCACGGGGTGGGAGGCGCAGGCATAAACCTTCGTCGCTCCCTGGGCCAGCAGCGCGTCAACCGTCTTGACGAGCGTGCCGGCCGTGTCGATGATGTCGTCGAGGATCAGGCAGGTTCGCCCGCGCACATCGCCGATGACGTTCATCACTTCCGTGACGTTGATGTCGGTCCGCCGCTTGTCGACGATGGCCAACGGAACGTCCAGCTTCTTGGCGAAGAATCTCGCCCGTTCCACTCCGCCTGCGTCCGGGCTGACCACGGTCAGGTTGGGCAGGTTGAGATCCCGGAAGTACCCCACCAGCACCGGGCTGGCAAACAGGTGGTCCACCGGGATATTGAAGAACCCTTGAATCTGCGCGGCGTGCAGATCGACCAGCAAAGCGCGGTTGGCGCCGGCCGTCGTCAGCAGGTCAGCGACCAGCTTCGAACTGATGGCCACGCGCGGACGATCCTTGCGATCCTGCCGGGCGTAGCCGTAGTACGGAATCACAACCGTGATGCGCGCGGCGGACGCCCGCTTGAGCGCGTCGATCATGATCAACAGCTCGATCAGGTGCTGGTCGACCGGGAAGCATGTCGGCTGGATGACAAAGACGTCCGCACCGCGAACGTTCTCGAGCAGCTGAAAGTAAATCTCGCCGTCGGAGAAGCGCTGCATCTGGGTCTCGCCCAGCGGCACGCCGACAAAGCGGCAGACCTCCTCCGCCAGAGGCTTGTTGGCCTCACCGGAGAAGATCTTGAAGCGTTTCGCCTCGCTCAGCCGCCCCGCCCGTTTGGTGGCAGGAGCGGCTTTCGCGGAGGCTGCCTGCCGCGGGGTGCAGACGATGTTGCAGGTGTTGCGGGCGCGGCCGCCGAGCTCTGGTTCATCTCGGTCGTCGCGCGCTGAATCAGGGGGGAGAACCGCAGTCGTGTCTGTTTTGGTCACGTTTGAAACTCCTTGGGCTGGTTGACCCTGGTGGCTCCTGCTGCTGGCTTCCTGAACGCTCTCCGGCTGTTTGTGAGCCGGTACTTCGTTGCGAAGTCCAAGTCATTCGGTTCTTCCGGGACTACTTGTACTGGCGCGCTGGTTTCGGCGAGAAGTGCAAATGCTTTTTCACATCCATGCAGGCGGCTGAGATGTTTAGCCCACCAACCTGCGAGATACAATAACCCTGGTCTGCTGCTTCGGAACGGGCTACTCACCCGCTATTCCGGTGCTCCGGAACGCGATCGAAGAATTGGCTGGGCGACTAGGATTCGAACCTAGATAAAGTGCTCCAAAGGCACCTGACCTACCATTGATCGATCGCCCAATTATTTCGCCGAAGCGCTTCCTCTATTGTAGAGGAGATTGCCGAGGCGAAATCACTCTGCGAACATTTCGCTCCAGTACAGTGGGCGAGGCATGGTCTTCGTGACGATTGCCTCGACGCCCTCTGCTGGAGCCGTTGTTGAGCAGCCGCTGGCATCCGCCTGTGCTGACCGGTAAAGCCCGAACAGCGCAGAGCCCGGAGCCGGAAAGCGCGGCATAGACCGCGGCGTTTCCATCTGCCGAGATTCCCATCAATTGTCGCTTGATTTCACGCAGGAGGGGATACTGAGGAAAGACGACCGTTTCAAAGTCGTTTTCGATCCCGGTGCGGACAAGCGCGAGAAGGGAGTTCTCGGCCAGATCATCCTCGATTCCGCTCTCGTCGTGAGTTCTTGCAAACTCAGACTGCCGTGACGTTGTTCACGAGAGAGGCCCTGTTGTTTCTCAGGGCGTGTGGCGCTTCGGAAAGCTCGACTCGGATCGGGAAAGATACCGGAGGCGCCGGACTGGCTCGTGTCCTGCCGAAGGACGGAAGCATAGGTGCGGCTCAACTTTTCTATCGTATCTCGGATTGGACGGCATTGTGCAAATCCGGGGCAGCTTGCTCCGCCAGCAGCCGCGTCCCAATCCCGAAATGCCTGCCGGCGTCGAAACCCCCACCGCCGGCAGCGCCATCAGCAGGCGATCTCCGCCGCGCCCCCGAGCGTCACATCCGCAACCGCCTCCACCACCTGCCCGCGGTCGGAGCCCAGCACCGCCCCGCCAACCAGAAACAGCGGCACATCCGACCCCACCTCGGCCGCAATCCGCAGCCGCACGTCGCCCGGCAATCGCTAGCCCCAGCTCCCGCTCCAGCCCGATGAGCGCCGCCGCCGCATTCGCCGAGCCCGCCCCCATCCCGCCCTGCACTGGCAGGTTCTTCTGGATGTGGACCTCGACCTCGGCGCATAAGCCGAGCGCTTTCAGTGACTTCTCGACCATCTTCCAGGCGGTGTTGCGCTGATCGCAAGGCACGCGGATGTCATTCGAACGCAGCGAAAGCGTGGTCCGCTCCGCCCGCCGCGCCGAGACCGTCACAACATCATGGAGCGCCAGCGTCTGATAGAGCGTCGCCAGCCCGTGGAAGCCATCCGGCCGCGGCGCCCCAATCGCGAGCCCCAGGTTGATCTTCGAATAGGAGCGCACCCGCGTCGGCATCTCCACATTCTAGCCATCTGCGGGCGAGTGCCCAAAGCCACGCGCCGTATGCTACCGTCGGAGCCACCATGATGCGCCCTTTCCTGCTTACCACTGTCGCCGCCGCGCTCCTTTTCGCTGGCAACAGCTGCCTTCGCCCAATTCCCTGCGCAGGTCAAAACCGACAAGGGCACGGTCGAAGGCGAGGCCGCGATGGATGGCAAGGTGATGGCCTTCAAGGGCATCCCCTACGCCGCCCCGCCCGTCGGCAAGCCTGCGATGGGCTCGCGCCAGCACCGGCCGAGCCGTGGAGCGGCGTTCGCTCCGCGCACGACTTCGGATACCACTGTGCGCAGCCGGCCGTTTACGCCGATATGCTCTTCCACGATCCCGGCCCGTCGGAGGACTGCCTCACCCTGAACGTCTGGACGCCCGCCAGTGCCGCGCCCGGCAAGCTTCCCGTCATGATCTGGATTTACGGCGGTGGCTTCGCGGGCGGCAGCACCTCGGAAAACCGCCAGAACGGCCAGAGGCTCGCGCTGCGCAATGTCGTGGTCGTCAGCATGAACTACCGCCTGGGAATCTTCGGCTTCTTCGTGCACCCGGAACTTACCGCCGAGTCGCCGCACCACGCCTCCGGCAACTACGGCCTGCTGGACCAGACCGCCGCCATCCGCTGGGTAAAGGCCAACATCGCCGCGTTCGGGGGCGACCCCAACAACATCACCCTCTTCGGCGAATCGGCGGGTTCCATCTCGGTCAGCGACCAGATGGCCTCGCCGCTCTCCCGCAATCTCTTCCAGAAAGCGATCGGCGAAAGCGGCGCCGCGACCGGCTTGGCCGGACTGCCGACCACCAGCCGCGAGCAGCGCGAGAAGACCGACGTTCAGTTCGCGCAGACCGCCTTCGGCACCTCCAGCCTCGCTGCGTTACGCCGCCTGCCTACCGAAGACATCCTGCGCGCGGTGGCTGCCGCCAAGCCCGCCCCTCGCTTTGCGCCGGATATCGACGGCTGGTTCCTGCCGAAGTCTCCCGCCGAGATCTACGCCGCCGGAGAGCAGGCCCATATCCCGCTGCTCGCCGGCTGGAACGCCGATGAGGGCCGCGGCGTCAGCGCCGGAGCTGCAAGCCGCTTCACCATGGCGGGCTTTGCGGCCGATGCCGCCAAGGATTTCCCCACGCGCACTGACGAACTCCTGAAGCTCTACCCCAACACCACCGAAGAGGAGGCCCGGCAGAACGCCGGAGACTATGCCGGCGACAAGTTCATCGCCTACTCCACCTGGCGCTGGCTGGAGATGCAGACTGCCACCGGGCACGCGCCGGTTTACCGCTACTTCTTCTCGCTCGGCAGCCCGGGCGACCGCTTCCACACCGTCGCCGGAGGAGCCTTCCACTCCGACGACATCGAGTACGTCTTCGGCACCCTGGACTCACGCCTGGACGCCGTCTGGCGGCCCGAAGATCGCCGGCTTTCCGACCAGATGCAGGCCTTCTGGACCAACTTCGCGCGTACCGGCGACCCCAACGGCCCGGGCTTGCCGCAATGGCCGGTCTACGGTCCGCCCCAGTGGCAGACCATGCACCTCGACCGGACCTCCGCCGCCGCCCCGGACGACCATCGCGCGCGCTATCTCTTCCTCGACAGCGTCTGGAGCAAGCCCCCGGCTCCATGAAGCCGTCTGGCCCGAACCCCTGCTTCCTGCTCTACTCGTACTTCAGCGTCTCCACCGGGTCCAGGCTGGCCGCGCGATTGGCCGGCAGCGTCCCGAACACCACGCCCACCACCACGGACGTAAACAGCGCAATGACGGCGGACCACCACGTCATAGGGATCTTGTACTCGGTCAGAATGCGAATGGACAGCGGAATCGCCAGGCCCACGAGTGTTCCCACCAGACCACCCGAGAGCGACAGGAACACGGCCTCAGTGAGGAACTGCAGCCGGATCTCGCGGCTGGTCGCCCCCAGCGCCTTGCGAATGCCGATCTCGCGCAGACGCGACTGCACATTCGCCAGCATGGAATTCATGATGCCCACGCCGGACACCACGAGCGTGATGAATGCAGCCACCAGCAGCACATAGGTCAGCGATGTGCCGATTTTATCCATGACGCTCAGCACCTCCGTCAGCGTCTCGGCGTGGTACACGCTCGAAGGCCGGTGCCGCGACTTGATGATCTCCGAGATGCGTGCCGCCGTCGGCTCCACTTCGTCCGACTCGGCGACCGTAAAGAAGATCTGCTTGATCGTGTCCGTTCCCTGGAAGTAGCGCGCCACAGGATACGGAATCAGCATCGTCTGCTTGGAGATCTCCGACTGGCCGAACGTCTCCGTCCCTTCCTTGAACACTCCGATGACGGTAAACGGAATGCCGGAGATCGTGATGGTGTGCCCGATGGCCGCGTCCGGTGAACCATAGAGCTCTATCGCAAACGGGAGCACGATATCCGCCACCTTGGTGTGCGCGGCCGAGTCCTCATCGTCGAAGAAGCGCCCTGCCAGGATCTTCAGGTTGCGCACCTGCTTGTACTGCGGGTTCACCCCCAGCAGCATCGTGTCCTTCGTCACACCCGAGCCCATGGAGATGCGGTCGTGGAACTCCAGCATCGGCGAGTACGCGATGATGCCCGGCACCTGCTCCATCACGGCCTGCATATCTTCGCGCGTCATCGAGTCCGGGCTGCTGGTATTGTCCGGTCCGGCGACCGTCCCGCCTACATACTGCATCTCGATCATGTTCGGACCGATGCCCGAGATCTGGTCCAGGGCATACTGCTTGCCCGTCATGCCGACCGTCACCACCAGCACAATCGAGGCCGACCCGATCACCATGCCCAGCATCGTCAGCAGGAAGCGGGTCTTCGATGCCTTGAAGCTGTCGATGGCGAGTTTGATGGTCTCGCGCGGCGAGATGGTCGAACTCGCGCTCGCCAGGGTCGCCGCAAAGGTGTTGCGCGGCTGAGGCAAAGCGACCGGTTTGGTGGGAATTGCGGTAGCCATGAGCAGGATAGACGGATGAGGAGTGCCGTCGCTGTTTAGATTCAACCCAGTATCGCAGCGATGCGTCAAATCCTGTAACCTTATGGCAGACGCAACCCACCCGAACGCGGAAGAGTGGCCGAGTGGTTGATGGCTCCAGTCTTGAAAACTGGCGTACCTTAACGGGTATCGGGGGTTCGAATCCCTCCTCTTCCGCCAATTCCCGTGCTTCGCTACGGGCGGCCTTCGGGATAAACCCCTCTCTCTCCGGCGGCTCCGCTCCCCAGAAGTGCATGCCGCAGGGTCCTGCCCGAGCCCTTCCAGCGCTTTACAATCTCATACACGATTACGCTGCTGTAGGTCACAGCGATCCAGATGTAGACCTCCTCCAACGGAAGCGATGACCAGGCCGTAATGCGAATGCCGAGCATCTGTTCGTCGCGGAAATTCCACCAGCCGTACGGAACTGCGAGCGTCACCTCCCACATCAGGCTGGTAACCAGGAGCATGAACATGGTCAGACTGAGTGCGCGCCAGTTGATGACGGGGCGCGCCTCTGGCAGCAGCGCAGTCGAGGGCAAGAGTGCACACAGCACGAGAAAGATGAAGTATCCCGGAAACCGTCCGGGAACTCGGAGCACCAATCGCTGGTAGGCGAAAGCACCGGCGATCAGTGCAGCGGCCAGTGCAAGCGACCACGGGTGAAAACGCAACAGGCGATCAAACGTAATCCGCTCCGCGGCCAGAGCGGGAATACTGTAGGCCGCCAGCCAGAACTCATCCAGCCAGATATAGAGCAGCAGAACCACGATGAAACCGGTCAGGTAAAAGACATACTCTTCCACCGGAACTCCGCCGCCAAGCGCCGGAGCCCTGATGCCAAGCGTCGCCTGGGGATTTGGAAAGAGGAAGAAGTAACGCGCGAAGAAGAAGTCCAGGATCGCTCCCAGCGGAAACAACAGGGCAACGCTCCAGCCAAATGCATGCCGCGAGAAGGTCAGTCCTTCGGAGGGCAGGAACCACAGCAGGATGGCGAGTGACGGGACGAGGAAAAGCAACAGGCTGATCGTATAGCCGTAAGGCGATGCGCCAGGCGGAACGTCTCTTACAAGCACGCTCGTGTGAACCGTGTGCAGCGTGACGGCGGCCGGGACGATCACCATCGCCAGCATGCCGAGCGTCACTCCGTACCCGGAAGACCCTGCTTTCGCCATGACCTTGCCTCGAAAGCAAAATCATACTGCGACAAGATGAGCCGGGACCATTCGAATGCAAATGAAGTTGATAGCCCCTATAGAGTCCATCCGCAACTATCGTCACCTGACAAAGCGGATGTTCGCAGAAGTTGGTTTCCGCGATGAAGCTTCAGCAGGAACCCGTTAAAACATCAGCCAGGTAGCGATCCCCAGCGCGGCACACGACGCGACCAGACCCGCATCCACCCAGCGCACCGTGTCGTTTTCTGCATGTGTCTTGCGCAGCCAGCCAACCCACCCGCGAAACATCGTCTGCATCCGGTCACTCCATCGTTACGCGCTGTAGGACGACTCTGGATACGACGCGGGTTACAGCCTCTATTTGTACTTTGCCATTTGGCCGAGCGCAAGCACTAACATACAGGTCCCGCCTCGGTGCGATTCGGATTGGGAAATGCATCCAGATCCACCGGATCGTTGCCATCGAGGCAGGCGAAATCTTTCTCCACCAGCAGCGTCAACGTGCCCGCGCCCGCATCCACGTCGCCGTAGACGCCCACCTCGCTGCTCTCCGCCCAGTGCCGCGCCGCCGCCGTCGACAGCACCACCTCGATCGATCCCGGGCTGTAGCGCAGCGCCACCTCGCGCGACGCGGGCTCATGCGCCAGCGCGTACGTCAGCGCCGCATCGGTGTGCGCCGCGAAGCGAATCGTCTCCGCAATGCGGCCTTCGCTCAGCAACCGGTGCATCTCGGTCTGTGAGATGCGCAGGCGCAACGAATTCCCTTTGATTCGTAACTTCATACCGTGTGCGCTAGCTCCCTTTCGTTTGCGGCAATATGCTCGCTGCCGTGATAGACATTGAAGCGGCCTTCGCCCAGGAAGCCTACCAGCGCAATATCAAACTCGCGCGCCACTTCGACCGCCAGGCTGGAGGGCGCACCCACCGAGGCCACCATCGGAATGCCCGCCATCAGCGCTTTCTGCAAGAGCTCAAAACTCGCGCGGCCGGAGAGCAACAGCATGCGCTCGCGCAGCGGAAGCCGGTCCGCCAGCACGGCCGCGCCCACGAGCTTGTCCACAGCGTTGTGCCGCCCCACATCCTCGCGCACGCGAGTCGAGCTCTCCCGTCAGCGCGTGAACAGCGCCGCCGCATGCAGGCCGCCGGTGCGGTCGAAGATGCCCTGCGCCGGCGCGCAGCCGGCGCGGCAGCTTGCAGAGCGTCTCGGCCGTCGATGCTGAAGCTGTTGACGCGTCGCGGAGGACACACCGTCCGCAACGCCAGCAGCGACGCCTTGCCGCAGATCCCGCAGCTCGAAGTCGTATAGAAATTCCGCTGCAGCGTGACCGTATTCACCTCACATCCGGATGCAGCTCGACATCACGATGGTGTTCGCCGGCCGTCTCTCCGACCGGCATATGACGCTGGCATATCATTGGCATCGCGGACGACGCCTTCGGTCACCAGGAAACCCGCGGCGAGCTCCGCATCGTTGCCCGGCGTGCGCATCGTTACCGAAATCGACTTCTCGCGCGTGCTCAGCGCGGCCCATGCACCAGCCGGATCTCCAGCGGCTCTTCAACCGCCAGAACATCCGCATCGGAGGCGAACTCGCCGCCGTCGAAGCGGTCGATGTGCGTGGAACGCGTGTCCCGCGATGCCTCTCCATACTTCTCAGCTTGCCTCGTCCGAGCGCCCGGCCGCTGCCAGAAGACGCGTCATGAAGGATAAGCCCGCGCCGCGCTTCCGGCGTGCCGCACGCGCTTGAACAGCTCCCACAGCGAAGGCGGCTCCTGCTCCGCGCATGCGCTTGCATCGCCTCCGCCATGTGCTTGGACAGCTGCGACAGCGGCTCCGGATCCAACGTGCCCAGCATCTTGCCCAGCACCAACAGATTGCGGATCGCGTTTACGCTCACGGCTCAGCCGAGTACTCCGCCAGGATGCCCGACGATGGTATCCTTTGCCGCGACGATCCATGCAGCGCATCCAGAATCCCCTGCCGGTGCGCCTCTTCCAGCAGGTCGTACGCCACCAGCAACGCCTCGGCATGCTCGGTCGGCGCAGCGTCAGCCGCCGCTGCAGCTCCAGCTTCGGATCGACCGCCTTCGGCTTGAAACTGAATCGGATTCGCCATCTCGTACTCCCTCTTCCCTGTTCGCTAAACCGTGGTCGACTTGATCTGCACCAGCTTGTCGCCCGGCGCTCGTCGCCCGGCAGCATGATAGTCCGCGCGCTTCCACTTGCGCTCCACCTCGACGCCCGTCTGCGGCGTGCGCTGTGCCGTAGCGGAAGTTCTCCGCGGCAGCGGGTTCGGCCCTGCTCCGCAAGCACGGTCATCTGCACCGAGGTCTCCTTGTACGCCGGCGTGTGCGTCGCGCGATCGACGTGCGAGCCGGTCAGCTGTTCACCGGCTGCATCACCGAGTTCAGCGGCATGTACAGCTGCTTGCCCTGCACGCGATCCGTCACCAGCACCTGCACCGTCGCCTCGCCCATACGGGCTGCGCAGCTGCACATAGCGTGCCGTCTCGTCAGCCCGCGCTCGCTCGCCAGTTCCGGCGACACCTCCACAAAGTTGATCGGCGTCATCGCGCTTGATGCCCGGCGACCGGTAGGTCATGGTGCCCTGCTCGAAGTGCTCCAGCAGCCGCCCGTTGTTCAGGTGCAGATCGTACTCCTCGTTCGCCTCCTCGCTACGGCGGCACGTACTCGAGCGGGATGAAACTTCGCCTTGCCATCGGGGAACGGGAACTTCTCCGTGAAGCAGCAGCGGCGTGTCTGTGCCGTCCTCTGCCACCGGCCACTGCAGGCTCTTGTAGCCTTCCAGCCGCTCGTAGGTCACGCCCGCAAACGAGGGCGTCAGCGCTGCGCACCTCGTCCATCATCTCGCGACGGATGCTTGTAGTTCCAGCCGCGCGCCCAGCCGGTTCGCGATCAGCTGAATGATCTCCCAGTCCGGCTTCGACTCGCCCAGCGGCTCAAGCGCCTTGTACAGCCGCTGGATGCGCCGCTCCGTGTTGATGAACGTCCCGTCCTTTTCAAGCGACGGCGAGGCCGGCAGCACCAGGTCGGCATACGCGCAGGTCTCGGAGAAGTTGATGTCCTGCACGATCAGGAAGTCGAGCTTGCGCGAGCGCCTCGCCCACATCGTTCGCATTGGCGTCGCGAGGTGATCGTGTCCTCGCCCTTGATGTACAGCGCCTTCAGCTTGCCCTCGTGGATCGCGTCGATCATCTCGTGGTTGTCGAGGCCCTTCGTCGTCGGCAGCGTCACGCCCCAGTCCGCCTCGAACTTCGCGCGAATCGTCCGCGTCGTCCACCTTCTGGTAGCCGGAGATAGACGTTCGGCATCGAGCCGAAGTCGCTCGCGCCCTGCACATTGTTGTGCCCGCGCAGCGGATACGCGCCCGCGCCCGGCCGCATGTAGTTGCCCGTCAGCAGCAGCAGGTTCGAGATCGCAGTCGATGTGTCCGACCCGCCGCAGTGCTGCGTCACGCCCATCGCCCACAGGATGCACACGCCGTCGGCCGCCGCGATCTCGTCCGCCACCTGCTTCAGCGTCGTCGACGCGGATGCCCGTGACCTGCTCCGCGTACTCCAGCGTGTAAGGCTCGAGCGACTTCTTGATACTCCTCGAACTTGTTCACCCACTTGTCGACGAACTCCTGCTTGTGCCAGCCCGTGATCGAGGATGTACTTCGCCACCGCCGTTGAGCCACACCTCATCGGTCGAGGGCTTCGGCCGGATGAAGATGTCCGCGCGCTCCGCCATCTCATGCTTGCGCAGGTCGGCGACGATCAGCCGCTGCCCGCGAAGCTTGTGCGACCGCTTCACCCGCGTCGCCAGCACCGGATGGCTCTCCGCCGTGTTCGAGCCGATGATCATCACCAGCCCGGCCTTCTCGATATCCGCAATCGAGCCCGAGTCGCCGCCATACCCCACCGTGCGCTCAGCCCCATGGTCGCCGGCGTCTGGCAGTAGCGGCTGCAGTTGTCGACGTTGTTCGTCCCGATCACCGCCCGCGCCAGCTTCTGCATCAGGTAGCTCTCTTCGTTGGTGCACTTCGACGAAGCGATGAACGCCAGCGCATCCGGCCCATGCTCCTGCCTTGATCTGCGTGAACTTCTCCGCGATCAGCGTCAGCGCCTCGTCCCACGTGATCTCGACGAAGGTGTCGCCCTGCGCGCATCAGCGGCTTGCGTCAGCCGGTCGTCGGAGTTGATGAAGTCCCACGCGAACTTGCCCTTCACGCAGGTCGAAATCCCGTTCGCCGGGCCATGCGCCGGCTCGATCTTCAGGATGTGCCGGTCGCGCGTCCACACATCGAAGCTGCAGCCCACGCCGCAGTAGGTGCACACCGTCTTGGTCCGCTTCACGCGCTCGTCGCGCATCTCGGCTTCCATCTCGGACAGCGCCAGGATCGGCCCGTAGCCCGTCTCCGGCTCGATCGCCTTCACCACCTCGATCATGTCGTCGAGCACCTTCGGCGGGCAGGTTCGTCAGGTAGCCCGCGTGGCCCAGCATGCGTCTTCTCCATCAGCGCATTGCACGGGCACACCGTGACGCAGTGCCCGCAGCTCACGCAGCTCGAGCCCGTCAATCTGCTCGCCGCCATCCCACAGCACGCGCGGATGCTCGCGCTCCCAGTCGATCGTCAGCGTCTCGTTCACCTGCACGTTCTGGCAGGCCTCCACGCAGCGCCCGCACAGAATGCACTGGTCCGGGTCGTAGCGGTAGAACGGGTTCGACATGGTCCTGCTCATACGGCTTCGTGCCGGAACGGCCGCGCCTGGTGCTTCACGTCCAGCTCGCCGGTCGTGTTGTGCACCGTGCAGTTCTGGTTGTTGTTGTCGCAGACCGTGCAGTAGAGCTCGTGGTTCTCCAGGATGCGGTCGAACGCCTCGCGCTGCGCGACGTCGGCGCGCTCGCTCTCGGTCGCGACCGTCATCCCCGCCGCCACCTGCGTCGCGCACGCCCGCACCAGCTTGCCGTCCACCTCCACCATGCAGGTATCGCAGGTCTGGATCGGCCCCATCTGCGGCTGGTAGCAGACCTGCGCGAGATGCCGCTCCGGCCGCGCGCGGTTGACGGCTTCGACCAGCAGCTCGCCGGCGACGGCCGGCACTGTGGCGCCATCGATCGTGATGGTGGTATCGGGATTGCTTACAGACGGCGTATTCAACAGGCGCTTTGGATGCGGCATAAGCTCCTCGGATGCCGAAGCGCCTTGCGACGTTTCCCGGCGGCGGCTTCAGAACGTCTGAGTTATACCATGCACGCCACAGGGGTGTTCATCCGACGCACAGAACACTCCCACGCTTTCAGGCCGCCTTGTCGGCCTCGGCGTGTGCCTCTCTCTCGATGCGCCCGATTCTTTCCTTGGTCAGCGGCTTTTCGTGCAGCAACTGCTCGGCTGCGCGTACGCGCGGGTTGGCGTGGAACCAGCGCCGGAACACATTGTCGTGCAGGGTATTCGCAATGGCCAGCAGCGACATCCCCATGTGGTGCGCCATCCACGAGCGCACCAGGCGGGGCGCGGGATGCGGCGGATCGCCCTCGCGCCGCATGCAGTCCGCTGCTTCATACAATCCGTATTCGCCGCCCCATCCCATTGCCGTCATGCGGCGCAGGTTTGCCATGGCCGGTTTCCGCGCCAGCGGCAGCGCCAGGTAAGTCGAATACGGAGAGATGACGGGCCCATCCTCCGCCTTGTACTTCAGCGCGATGGAAGGGATGCCCCACGCCTGGTAAAAATAGCGCCCGTTCTCATCCGTCGTGGCGTAGCCACTCTCGGAGATGCCCCACGGCAGCCGGCGAATGTGATCCATCTGCACCTGGATGGCTGCATCGATGGAGTTGCTCAGCAGCGTGTCCGGATACGTGTGCATCCACAGCGTCGGCATCAGGTATTCAAACATCGTCGCTGTCCACGACACCAGCACGGCGCGGCCTTTGACCAGCACATGCGAGCGGTCCAGCCGGAACCACGATTGCTGCGGAATATCGCCCTTCGCCACTGCCAGGAACGCCGCCATGCGCGCTTCGCTGGCCAGCAGATCGAAGCACGGCGTATGCAGCCTGCGCTTTGCCATATCGAATCCGTTCGACAGGAGATTGCGCGACTCCACGAACAGAAAGCAGAAGTCCATCTGCTCGGCGAACCGCTCGGACTGCTCGCTGACGCGCTCCAGGGCGCGACGCAGCTCGTTCTGTGCCTTCTGCGCCTCGGCGACCCGCACGCGCAGCATTGCCGCCAGATCGCTGCCCTCGCGCACCTCCACGCGGTCCAGCCAGTCCAGCAGTTCCTGGCAGAACGCCTCCACGTGATCCAGCGCGGGCACCGCCTTCCAGAGCTTCGGCGCGCCTTCCATCAAGGTGGCAAACTGGGGATGCAGCCACGGCAGAAGACTCTCGATGAGCGCGGCCAGCGCGGCCCGTCGGCGCTCGCTCTCCTCCGCAAGCCACTGTGCATGCGGTGTTCCGGGAGCAGTGGCCGACGCATGAATCGGTCGCGCGAACAGTGCCGCCGCCAATTCCGGCAGCGGCTGTTCCTGGCGCCAGGCACGCTCCCCCTCCGTACCCTTCCAGTTCAGCACCGCAAGATCTTCCGGTCGCAGCAGCGGACGTTTGAGTAAGTCGAGCGCCGCTGCGCGCAGTGTATACAGCGCTGCCGCCAGGTTGCCGTTATCCACTGTCGACACCACTACCGGCTCGATCGGCTTCAACGTCACCAGGTCATACCAGTTGAAGGTATGCCCGCGATGCTTCTCCAAACTGCTCGTAGCTCGCGAGCGAGCCGAGCGTCGCCTGCGACAAACTCCGGCAGCGTGATAAAGCCGAACTCGTACGCTGCCAGCCGCGCATTCAGCAGCATGCCGATGTTGGTCGGGGTCAGCAGCCGCACTGGATGGAAGCCTTTCTCTTCCACGTGATCCGGAACCAACCAGTGATAATTCTGCACCAGCGAAGTCAGCATAGAAGCGCCAGATGCGTAGCGCCTGCTCCTCAGAAAGCCTTGTCGGCGGCCGAGAGCCGCCCATCCACGCGCCGTGGCGGCGAGTTCAGCCAAGCCGCCAGGAACGGCGCGTTGAGCCACAGCAGCAGCACAGGCGCCGCCGCGAACAGCGCCTTGGGATTTGCCCACGCCACGACAGCCGCCGAGCACAATCGCCAGCACCGGCGACAGCCGCAGATACACATCCAGCGAGTTGCGCTTGCTGCCGGACTCCGCCTGCGCGGCCGTCTCCCACTCCAGCAGATGCCGCCCCGAAAAGAAGCTGCGGCTGATCGAGCGCACGATCGCATCCACCGACAGCATCATCTGGTGCGCCAGAAATGTCAGGTGGATCAAGGCCACAGCGAGCGCGCCGGTGAAGTTGGTGAAAGCCTCGCGCAGAGCGATCGCGCTCGAAGCATACAGCGCACGCAGCACGCCGAACCCAAGCTGCACCGTGGCCGGCAGCAGCAGCAGCGCCACCGTCACCAAGGTCCAGTACACGCGCGCCGCCCGGCAGGAAGAACCATCCGAAGACCAGCATCAAGAAGGTGACCGGCTCGACCAGGCTGCGGCGCAGGTTGTCGAGGATCTTCCACTTCGAAATCAGGCTGATTGGATTCGGCACCAGCTTGCCCGCTCTCATCCGGCACGGGCGAAAACAGCCAGCGCAGAATCTGCCAGTCGCCGCGAATCCAGCGGTGCTTGCGGCGCGTGTGCGCGTGATACTGCGAAGGATAATCGTCGATCACCTCCACGTCCGTCACCAGGCCGGCGCGCACATAGGCACCTTCGATCAGATCGTGCGACAGCAGCGAATTGCGCGGGAAGCGGCGCTCCAGCACGCGGTGCAGCATCTGCACCTCGTAGATGCCCTTGCCGGTGAAGATGCCCTCGCCGAACAGGTCCTGGTAGACGTCCGAGACCGCTCGCGTGTATACGTCGAGGCCCGTCTCGCCGGAGTAGATCGCCGCCAGCCGCGAGCGCGAAGCCGAGGCCACGCTGACCCCCACGCGCGGCTGCAGAATGCCGTAGCCCATCGTGACGATGCCCAGCCGCGGATGGATGATCGCGCGGTTCAGCGGATGGCTGCATCGTCCCGATCATGCGCCGCGCCGGCCGCGTGCGGCAGCTTGGTATCGGAGTCCAGCGTGATCACATAACCGCACGCGCTCCAGCAGCTGCAGCGGGCCGCGTCTTGATCGGAAAGCTGTCGTACTCATGCATGCAGCAGCTTGTTCAGGTCCAGGAGCTTGCCGCGCTTGCGCTCCCAGCCCATCCACACGCCTTGCCTGCGGTTGAACACACGGTGGCGATGCAGCAGAAAGAAACGCTCCGCCGCGGCTGCTCGCATACTTGCGCGTTCAGGTTGCTCGATACACTCCAGCGGCCATCTGCACCAGCGGATCGTCGGCATCGGGGGGCGGCTGCGTCGCCGTATCGGGCAGGTCCGTCAACAGCGCGAAGTGGATATTCGGATCTTCGTTCGCAGAGATAGCGTGCCTCGAGGTCTTCGAATAGCTCCTTCACCTGCTCTCGCTGCAGCAGCAGCGTCGGCACGACCACCAGCGTCGCGGCCTCGGCCGGAACGCCGTTCGTAATCGATCTTCGGCAGCGCCTCCGGCTTCAACAGCGACTGCCATCAAGCCGTTCACCAGATCGACCGCCCCTTGCGTCACCGGAAGCAGCGCCAGCAGAAGCGTCGTCATCACCAGCCAGAAGTCGTGGTGCGGCACCAGCGGCGCGATGATCGGGACGATCAGCGCCACGGACAACAAGATGATGCCGATGAGGTAGAAGTCGTCGTTATATCGCCAGCAGGCTGCGCAGCACGTTCGCCGGCGCGAGGCGTGGTAACCCGATGCGGTGCCGCAGTTCCCCAAAGCCCTCCGCCATCAGGTAGAAGCCCACATGCTCTATCCGTTGCGCGCGGCTTGCGTCCGGTCCCCCGTGCGCTGCGCCGCCCGCGCCATCCCAATCGCCGCCGAGGCGGTCTCCAATTCGTTGAAGTCCGCATGCCGTGCCAGGTGCGCCACGCGCCGCCGATACGCCGCGCGCGTCTCCACCTCCATCGAGGAGTACGTGCCGCTCGGATCCTGCCGCAGCACCGCATCGAAGACCATCATCTTCTCGAGCAGCGGACCCCACTCATATTGATTCAACCGCGCAAGCGTGTGCAGCGCCGCTGCCATGCCCAGGTCTCCCGCCGCCTCATCGTCCCGCCGCAGCAACACTTCCTGTGCGCGGTCCAGAACGTACTCGAGCTGCGCAAACTTCAGCGCCTGCGGAAGCAGGAGATCTCATCCAGCAGCAGCGGCCCCGGCTGCTGCACACGCGTCACAAAAGCCTGCAGCGTGGCTTCCGACCACAACCCCCGCGTCGCGCCAAGGTAGTGCTCCGCAAGGTTGGCGATCCGCGGCAGCGTCCCTTCGTCGCTATATGCACGTGCGGCAGGCGCCCCATCGCCCGCAGATCTTCTGTGCTTGCAGCGATCACCGCGTCGAGCATGCGGCGGCTCTTCACCAGGTCAAGGGCACTGGAAGGCTGCTCGCTTCGCGCGCGCTTGCGTGCTTCCTCAAGCACAGCCCGCAACCTCGTCCGCAATTTTTTCAGCCGCTCCTGCGTGGAGTTCCTGCCGCGGTCTGCCGGCGCTAACTCCCACCCCTGCACCAGGTTGCTAGCATGTTCGCGCAGGGCCTCTTCAGTGATCTCGGGCGTCTCCGGCACCTCGCGCGCATCCGCATCCTCACCGGCCTTGAAGCCGAAGTGCGTGTGGTCACCCGCCGCATTGTGCTGCTCCAGCGCGTTCACAGAGTCCTCCAGCGTCTCTTCCCGGCCTTGCTCTCGCGCTCAGCGATAGCTGGCCGCCTGCATCTCGAACATGCCCGCGTACACGCCGCCTTTCGCCATCAGGTTCTGGTGGTCGCCTTCTTCGATCAATTGGCCGCCCGAAAGCACCACAATGCGGTCGGCCATGCGTACGGTCGAGAAGCGATGCGAGATCAGCAGCGCCATTTTTCCCTGGGTCAGTTCGGCAAAGCGTTCAAAGACTTCCAGCTCGCTGCGTGCATCGAGCGCCGCCGTCGGCTCATCAAGAATCAACAACTGGGCCTCGCGCAGGTAGGCCCGTGCCAGCGCGATCTTCTGCCACTCGCCGCCCGAGAGCTCGACTCCGCCCTCGAACCTGCGCCCTAACATCTGATCGTATCCTCCCGCGAGTTTTCCGACCACCGTGTCCGCCAGGCTCTTGTGCGCGGCATCATCGACGTCACGTTGCGCGATGCGAGCCTGCTCCTGGTTGGGTACCTGGTCGATGACACCCACCGCGATATTCTCGCGCACCGTCATCTCGTAGCGCATGAAATCCTGAAAGATGACCCCGATCTGCCGATGCAGTTCGTCGAGCTTGTACTCGCGCAGGTCGATTCCATCCAGCAGGATTTGGCCTTCGGTGGGATCGTAGAGGCGCGTGATCAGCTTGACGACCGTCGTCTTCCCTTGCCCGTTCTCGCCGATCAGTGCGATGCGCTCACCCGGCTTGAGGGTCAGGTTGAAATTCTTCAGGATGACGCGCTCCGTGCCCGGATACGCGAATGAGACGTTGCGGAACTCGAAGCCCTGCGCGATCCTCACAGGCGGCGAGAGCCCATCCGGCTTGGACTGCACAATCGGCTCCATCGCAAAGAACGCAAGGAGATCCGTGAGAAACAATGCCTGATCCGCGATGCCCGAAGCGGTCGAAAACACCTGCTGCAGATTCGAGCTCGCCTGCTGAATCGCGGCCGTGAGGAACGTGAACATGCCGATGTCGTATGCGCCATGCAATGTGCGCCAGATGACGTAGACATAGGCGCCGTAGTAGCCAAGCGTGCCGATGATGCCCAGCAGGCCGCCGAGTATCAGCTTGGAGCGCGACAGCGCCACGTCCTCGCGATAAATCTGCCCCGCAAGCTCTTTGAAGCGCGACGTGAAGAACTTGTTCAGCCCAAAGAGCTTCACTTCCTTTGCGCCTTCGCGGCTTCCCGCCACCTCTCGGTAGTACTCCATCTGCCGCTTGCGCGTGGTCTGGCGGAAGTTCTTTGCATACCCCAGGAAGGCGAAGTGTGTCTCGCCGAGGAAGCTCGGCAGTACACCGAAGAGCAGCAACAGCACGAGCCACGGCGAAGCCCACGCCAGTGCCGCCGAAAAAACCACGGTTGTAATCACCTGCTGGAACAGCCGCCCAATCTGCTGAATCATGCCCAGCCGATCCGTTGCCTGTACCCGCGCGCGTTCGAGCCGGTCGTAGAATGCCGGGTTCTCGTACGTGGTCAGGTCCAGCCGTGAGGCCTGCTCCATTACCCGCACGCTGACATGATGCGTGTAGCGATTCGCGACCAGCGAGTCCGAGTAATCGATCGCGCGCATCAGCAGCCCGAACATCACATTCAGCGTTACTTCGGCGCCCACCAGGTACCAGAAGCGCGGAGGCAAGACCGCCCCATGCAGATGATTGGCGATGTCGGTGACGATGTACTGCGCCACCTTCGCAATGCCGAACGGAAGCACAGCCACGAGCACCCGCAGGATCAAACCCCACGTCACCACCGCCGGCCCAGAGTCCCACAGGATGCGCAGCACCGGAGGCATGTTGCGCAGCGCACGCACGCGCTCATGCCAGGGGTGACGTTCGGGCTCCGAATTGGTTTCGGTCTGTTTGATTTCGCTCATACGCAGGGGGTCGCACGTCGCAGGCAAAGCCGCAACGCGTATCCACTCGGATGCACGCCAAGCGAAATCGGTCGTCTCCCCTAGGTCGGCAACCTACCCTACTCCCGTTCCCTGCTTCTATCCCTTGGCCGAAAGCGGCTTGGAAATCTTCTCCAGCGACTGCCCTTCCGCCGCCACGCCGAGCTTCCATTCCACGCCCGCAGCCACCACCATCAACACCGCCGCAGCGATATACCCACACAGCAGCGGCGTGCGCGAGTTCGACTCGATGAGCTTGCCGAAGAGGGCCGGCGCGCCCACGCCGCCGATCAGCGTGCCCACCGCATAGAAGATGCTGATGGCCATCGCCCGCACCTCCAGCGCAAATACCTCGCTCACGGTCAGGTACGCCGCGCTCGCCGCCGCCGATGCCACAAAGAAGATCGCCGTCCAGCACAAAGTCTGCGTCAACGCGGTCAAGACCTCGGCCTTGAACAGCGCACCAGTAATCACCAGCAACACCCCGCTCAAGGCATAGGTCAGCGCGATCATCTTTTTGCGGCCGACCGTGTCGAACAGGTGCCCAATCAAAATTGGCCCGAGCACATTGCCCACGGCGAAGGGAAAGATGTAGTAGCCGGCCTTCACCGGAGGAATCTTGTAGAAGCGCTCGAGCACCAGCGCATAGGTGAAGAAGATCGCGTTGTAGAAGAATGCCTGCGCGATCATCAACGTCAAACCGAGTATCGAGCGGCTGCGGTTCTCGCCTGTAAGCGCACCCCATATCTCCTTCAACGACGTGTGTGTGCGCGGATGAATCTCGATCGCGTCCTCCTCCGGATGCGGCAGCCGCTCGCCGGTCACCTTGGCCACCGTCATCCTCCACATCGCACACGATCTTTTCGGCCTCATCGTTGCGCCCGTGAATCACCAGCCAGCGCGGGCTCTCCGGCACATGCTTGCGCAGGAAGACCACACCCACACCCAACACTGCGCCCAGTCCGAACGCAAACCGCCAGGCATATTGCTGCGGCACAAAGTGGCCGTTCAGCAGCAGCACCGTGGCGCCTGCGCCCAGCGCCGCGCCCAGCCAGTACGTCGAGTTGATAATCAGGTCGATGCGTCCTCGCAACCGTGCCGGAATCAGCTCATCGATGGCGGAGTTGATGGCCGCATACTCGCCGCCGATTCCGAGCCCTGTGAGAAAGCGGAAGAGCGAATAGCTGATGAAGTTCCAGCTCATCGCCGTGGCCGCAGTGGCCAGAAGATACAGCAGCAGCGTCACGGTGAAGAGCTTCTTGCGTCCCAACCGATCGGTCAGCCAGCCGAAGAACAGCGCGCCGATGACCGCGCCGGCGAGGTAGCAGGTAGCCGACTGCCCCACCTGCGCATCGCTCATATGCAGTGCGGACTTCAGCACGCCACCGATGGTGCCGGCCAGCGTCACCTCGAGGCCATCCAGCACCCAGGTGATGCCCAGGGCGATCACCACCATCCAGTGCCAGCGCGACCAGGGCAGACGATCGAGGCGCGCCGGAATGCAGGTTCTGATTGCGTCACTCATACGCGGCGTTGGATGCGGCCAAGCAAACTTTGGTGCCTGCGCGGACTGACGAAATCAGCCGCGGCCCTGCGCGCGCATCGTGTGCGCGATCAGCTCCAGCATGCGTTCCGGCTCCATGCCCTCCGGCCGCGCGAAGTTCATCTTGGCAGACATCTGCGCGGCCACTCGCGCGCCCAGCTCCGCACGCTTTCCGACCG
The DNA here is from genome assembly GCA_963744015.1 of uncultured Gammaproteobacteria bacterium. Lineage (GTDB taxonomy): Bacteria > Acidobacteriota > Terriglobia > Terriglobales > Acidobacteriaceae > Edaphobacter. The sequence continues at coordinate 1,213,296 of CAVUSA010000003.1, read as the reverse complement.
TGAGATCGAGTGCCCGGTGAAAGAACGTCTCGATCACATGCAGATCGCTGGCAGTCAGCCGCGCCACCGCATCCGCCGGCAGGCTGGTCGAAGAGGAGGCCCAGGCCTCCTGCGCACGCGGCATGAAGCGCTGCGGAGCGGCCGCCTCATCGTAAACGTTTGCGGTGAAGGTGCGGCTCACGTGGGTGAGCAACGGCTGCTCGTCCAGCCGCTCATGCACAACGATGGTGCCCGCAACAAAGTCGCCCAGGCGCTTGTTGCGGCGGTTGCACAGGATGCTGATGAGCCCGACCAGGTACACGCCCGGCAGGTAGTCGATGATGCGCAGGAGATTGCGCGCCATCGCTTCGAATAACGTGATGGACCGTCCGGAGTCTTTGAGCACCCTCAGCTTCATCCAGTGCTTGCCGGGGGTCTGCCCCTTCCACAAGCCTTCGAAGAGCGCGAAGTAACCCCAGAAGAGCAGGAAGTGCACCAGGATGATGGCGGCGGTAAACCACTTCTGCGCCGCCTCCGAGTGGTGACCCATGAAGCTGCCCATGCCGGTGTCGATCGAGGTGACGTGGATGATCAGGACCAGCAGCAGGTAGGCCAGAATCTGCAGCACCGTATCCAGCAGGATGGCGACAAAGCGGCTGCCTACGCCGGCGACGGGAAAGTGCAGATCCACCTGTTCGGGCGTCTCGATGTTAAGCTGGTCGGCATACAGGTTCATGTCGGGCATGGCGTAGGGGCTTGGACTCCGGGAGCTTTTGTGATTTCAAATCGCTGGATCGAGGACCGCAAGGACATCTGGGACAGGCTGGAGCTGCAGGTGCGGCAGGCCGAGACGTCGGGGCTGAAGACACTGTCGGCGGTGGAGCTGCGGGAGTTCGGCCTGCGTTACCGCCAAGCCGCGGCGGACCTCTCGGCCGTGCGCACCGATGCGGGCTCGCGCACACTGGAAGCCTATCTCAACCGCCTCGTCAGCCGTGCACATAATTTCGTCTACACCGGTGAGCAGATGAGCGCGGGCAGCGTGTGGCGCTTCATGGCGCACGAGTATCCGCGGCTGTTCCGGCGCATGTGGACGTATACGTGGACCGCGTTCCTGCTTTTCTGGGGCGGCGCTGCGCTGGGGCTGGTGCTGACGCTTGCGCGGCCGCACCTGATGGAGCTGATGCTGGGGCCGCACATGATGGACCAGATCGAGCACCACAAGATGTGGACCGAGTCGATCCTCGGAGCGGAGCCACAGGCCTCGAGCGGCATCATGACCAACAACATCTCCGTCTGCTTTGTGACCTATGCAGGCGGCATCGTCTTCGGCATCTACACCGTATTTCTGCTGGTGATGAACGGGTTCCAGATCGGCGTGCTGGGGGTCATCTGCGCGCGGCACGGCATGGCGCTGAGCCTGTGGAGTTTTGTCGCGGCACACGGCGCGCTGGAGCTGCCCAGCATCTTTATCGCCGGGGGCGCGGGACTGCGGCTGGCGGCGGGTTTCCTGTTTCCGGGATTTCTGCGGCGGCGCGATGCCGTGGCGCAGGCCGGCGCGGAGTCCATCCGGCTGCTGGCGGGAACGGTGCCGCTGCTGGTCGTGGCCGGTGTGCTCGAAGGCTTCCTTTCGCCCTCGCATGCGCCAATCGCTGTCAAGTTTTCGGTCTCGCTAGTGCTTCTGTCGAGCTTGCTGGTATGGCTCGGCTCGGCCTGGCGCGAGCAGCCCGCGGCGCTCGCCGTGTGAGCGTGGCGCTCGCGTGAGGTACGCTGGAGATGAGGCTGTATGTCCAACGTTCTCGACCAGATTCTCGCCCGTACCCGCGTCACCGTCGACGAGCGCAGACGCGCACTGGACCGCGCCGCGCTCGAACGGCAGGCCGCGGCGCACACCCCGCGCGGGTTCGCCGCCAGCCTTCGCCGCACCGCCGCGCATCATCCCGCCATCATCGCCGAGCTGAAGAAGGCTTCACCCTCGAAGGGCATCCTCCGGGCGGATTATCGCCCCGCCGAAGTTGCGCTCGCTTACGAGCACGGCGGTGCAGCCGCAATCTCTGTGCTGACGGATGAGCCCTTCTTCCAGGGCTCGCTCGATCATCTGCGGGAGGTCTCTGCGGCGGTCCGCATTCCGGTTCTGCGCAAGGACTTCATGGTCGACAGCTTCCAGATGCTGGAAGCGCGGGCCGCTGGCGCCGACGCGGTCCTGCTGATCGTCGCGGCGCACGACGATGCCACGCTGCGCCTGCTCGCACAGGCCGCCCACGAGCTCGAACTGGACATCCTGACCGAGGTGCACAACCGCGCCGAACTCGACCGCGCCATTGACCTGGGGGCGGAGATACTGGGCGTGAACTGCCGTGATCTTACCTCCATGCAGATGATCGCTTCTGCCCACGAGGACCTGGTGGCAGCGATCCCTTCCGGCGTCCTGCGCGTGGCAGAGAGCGGAGTACAAACGCACGCTGATATCGCCCGCTTGAGCGCGGCGGGCTACAACGCGTTCCTCGTCGGAGAGACCCTGATGCGCCACAGCGATCCCGGCGCCATGCTTGAGACGCTTATGACTGGTCGTTGATCGGCAAGGGGTCAGTAAAGACAACTCACCACTTACCACTCACCACTTGCTACCTACCTATGTACCTCAAGATCTGCGCCAATACCGACTCCGCGGACGCCCTGGAAGCGGTGCGCCTGGGCGCCGATGCGCTTGGCTTCGTCTTTGCTCCCAGCCCGCGCCGCGTGACGCCCGAGCAGGTCGCAGCCATCGCGGCAGCGCTGCCTGCGCACGTCGAGCGCGTCGGAATCTTCGCCGCCGACCCGGTCGACGAGATTGCCGACGCGGTCATCCGCGCCCGCCTCACTACGGTCCAGCTTCACGGCGGGCTCGACCTGGCATTTGCCGACCGCCTCGCTGCCCGGGTCGGTCCAGGGATCGGCCTGATCCACACGCTGCACTGGCGCATTGACGACGACAAGGAGTCAGCGCAGCGCGTGCGCGACGGCCTGGCTGCGCTCGCGGCCTACGACGCGAAGGCGCGCGTGCTGGTCGACGCCAAGGTGGGTAGCGTCTCGGGTGGAACCGGCAAGACGTTCAACTGGGACCAGTCAAAGCTGGTGCTCGCCAGTCAGCCTGGCCTGCGCGTGATTGTCGCGGGCGGTCTGCGGCCGGAGAATGTCGCGGAAGCGGTGCGGACGCTTGCGCCCTGGGGTGTCGATGTAGCCAGCGGCGTCGAAAGCGAGCCGGGCCGCAAGGACTTCGCCAAGCTGCGCCGGTTTATTGAAAACGCCCGGGGAGCGGCCTGAAATTGCAGGCTTCGCTCAGACCCGGGCGCGTTTCTCAACAAGCAAGTCGATGTCAGTTTTGGCAGGGACAGGTGACGCAGTCGGAGGGCCGTTCGTGGCCCGCACTGCTCGGGGAGGTAATTAGCGAGGGAGGGACGTGCCGCGCTCGTGCACATGCGGCGTGCGATCGTGATACTGATTCACGTTCTGCTGCTTGGTGCCGGTACTTTGAACCGGGCGCGCGAACGCCAGGCTGGAACTAAGTGCCAGGGTGAGCGTCGCGAGAGTCATCATTGTCTTTTTCATGACTGTTTTCTCCGTTCTTGCAGATAGGACGCGGCAGAGACGGAGTCGGATTCAGGAATTATTGTTGCTGGAGACAGACAAAAGCGCTCTCTCGCGAGTTACTTGCGACAAGAGCGCTTCTTCGGTTCGATTCAATTCTTTTTAGTACTCGCGCCGTTCGCGCTTGCGCACGTCATGCTTCACGCGCTGATGGTTTGCGATCGCTCCGCCCCCCGCACCAAGGGCGCCGCCGATGAGCGCTCCTTTTCCCCCGCCGACAAGACCCCCAACGACTGCGCCTCCGACTGCCGAGCCGCCGATGACCTTGGCATTCGTGTGGTGGTAGTGGTCGCTGGCGCGCTGCTGGGCTACGGCGCGGCGATGGCGCTCAGAGTAGTTTTGTGCGTGGGCCGACAAAGGGATGGCCATCATGGCCGAAAGTGTTACACCTGAGATCAACGTCTTCCAATTCGCATTGAGGTTCATGTTTGCTCCTCTTTCGTGCTGCTGAGGATTGGATGCATGAACGCAACACGATGCGGAAACTATATCTTTTTGAACGCGGGCAACCTGGCCGTCAAGCGGCTCAATCGTCTTCGCGGGGCTTCGCGCCTTTGCGGGCGCGGGAGCTGGATTCGCCGATGCACTTGTCAGAGACCTGGACCGGGTTCGCCATTTCTTTCGCGGCTGCGCGGGTGAACGAACGGTAGAGACGCGCAACATCGACGCGTCCATTGCGCATCTCGGCGTTCACGGCTGAATGCATGGCGGAGAGCAGCTCGTCGCGCAGTTCGTTGAAGACACGATCAATATAGAGATAAGGCATCGCTCTTCTCACGATATGCTCATTTGCGCGTTGTGAGTCACAGGCAACGGTGGCGGCATCTGACGAGGTACAGGTCGCGGCACGTACCCCGGCCGCGGAAGCGGGAACGCGTAGACATCGACGTGGCATGGCTGAAGCCGTGCCCTCAAGCAAGGCAATGCGAGGAGACTCTATGGAATACAGGCATCTGGGCAGGAGCGGCATCAAGGTGCCGGAGCTTTGTTTCGGCGCTGGAACGCTCGGCACACAAGGAGAGTTTTTCGAGGCGTGGGCGAGCACGTCGGAGCAGGAGGCGGACAAGCTGATCGACATCTGCATGGAGGCGGGGCTGCAACTTCTTCGATACGGCGGACATCTACTCCGATCGGGCGCGAGCGAAGACGGCGCTGGGCAAGGCGCTCGCGCACCTAAAGCGCGAGGATGTGCTGATCTCGACCAAGGCGACGTTCCGTTTCGGCGACGGGTCCGAACGATGTGGGCTCGAGCCGCTACCACCTGATGCAGGCGCTCGAAGGCTCGCTGAAGCGGCTGGGGACGGACTACGTCGATGTGTACCACCTGCATGCGTTCGACGCGATCGACGCCGGTGGAGGAGACGCTGAACACGCTGGACAAGTTGGTGCGCGAGGGCAAGGTGCGGTACATCGCGTGCTCGAACTTTTCCGGCTGGCACCTGATGAAGTCGCTCAGCGTGAGCGAGCGGTATGGCTGGGCGCGGTATGTGGGGCACCAGGTGTACTACTCGCTGGTGGGGCGCGACTATGAGTGGGAGCTGATGCCGCTGGCGCTGGACCAGGGCGTGGGCGCGCTGGTCTGGTCGCCGCTGGGCTGGGGACGGCTGACGGGCAAGATACCGTCGCGGCGCAGCCGATTCCGAAGGACTCGCGGCTGAACAACAAGGTGGTGCAGGATGCGGGGCCGCAGGTGCCGGAGGAGTACCTGTACCAGGTGGTGGATGCGCTCGACGAGGTCGCGAAGGAGACCGGGCAAGACGGTTCCGCAGATCGCGCTGAACTGGCTGCTGCGCCGGCCGACGGTGTCGACGCTGATCATCGGCGCGCGCAATGAGGAGCAGCTGCGCGCGAACCTGGGAGCGATCGGCTGGGAGCTGACGCCGGAGCAGATTGCGAAGCTGGATAAGGCGAGCGAGCGGCCGAAGGCCTATCCGTACTGGCACCAGGCGCAGTTCGGGGAGCGGAATCCGAGCCCGGTGTAGGAAGAGACGTGGCAGGCGGAGGGAAAAGCAGGTTCCTCCGCTTCGCTTCGGAATGACAAAGCAAGGGAGAAGCAGGTCTTCCCGCTGCGCGGAACGGTGACAGCGGTGAAAGCCTAGAGGAGGCCTTTAGCTTTGACTTCGAGGTAGGAGTTGATGGCGCGGAGGCCGATTTCTCCGGGAGTGGCTTCTACGACGAGCACACCCTGGCGGCGGAGGGTCGCGATGGTTTCGCGGCGGCGGTCGAGCATCTCGCGCGCCGCGGCCGAAGCGTACATCTGCTCGACCGAGGAAGGCGAGCGGGAGGCCAGTTCGTCCAGTTCAGGGTGACGAAGCAGGACGAGCAGGACGAGATGGCGGCGGACGAGGTCGGCGGCGGCGGAGACGACCTCGGGGCGGCCTGCGGAGTCGGCCAGCTCGGTGATCCAGACGATGAGGCCGCGGCGGCGCTGCAGGTGCTTCAGGCGGGCGGCGGCGTGAAGGTGGTTGGCCTCGGAAGCTTCAGGGCGGGTCTGCGATAGCTGGTCGATGAGGGTTCGGACGTGCGAGGGTCCGGCGCCGGGGAGGAGCTGCTGCTGAACCTGGCGGCCGTAGGTGAGCAAGCCGCACTTGTCGCCGGAGTGGCCAACGGCCTCGGCGAGCATGACGGAGGCGGTGGCGGCCTGGTCGAGCTGGGTGACGGAGAGCTGGAAGTTTTCGGCCGCTTCGAGGGCGCTTTCGGCCTGGAGGGTGCGGGCATGGCGGCGCTGCAGGCGGAACGCGGTGCGCGAAAGGCGGCCGGCGTCGAGGACGATCCAGACCTGTTGCGAACGCTCCGTGGTGAACTGGCGTGTGATGAGCTTGCCGCGGCGGGCGGTGGCGGACCAGGAGACGTTGCGTGGCTCGTCGCCGGGCTGGTAGTCGCGGAGCGAATCGAACTCGCGGCCGATGCCCCGCATCTGGAGGCGGCGCTTCTGCAGCTCGATCTGGCGGGCGCGCATGAGAAAGAGCGAGGAGTCGGCGCCATCCTGCGTCATGGCGGGAAAAACGCGAATGGACTGGGCGAGAGGGGCGACCGCCCAGCGCTCGATCAAGTGAAGAGCGCTCCGGTAACGCACAAAGACATCGCCGAGGGTGTGATCGCCGCGGCGGTCGGGGAAGATGTCGAGCGATGGTCGTGAGGCGGGTCGCGCGGGAAGGCGGCAATGGTTCGCATTTCGGGACTGGGAGCAAGGGAGGCGTCGAGAGCGTCGGTGAGGGACACCGCCAGGATGCGATTGGACTCGTTCAGGAGGGAGAGCTCGACGCGGGTGCGCTCGCCGAGGCGGGGCGAATCGAGGAACGTGCGGGTGAGGGTGAGGGTGGAGGGGGGCGGGAGGGTGAGGGCGTCGAAGAGAACGAGGGCGAGGACGAGCGCATCCCAGGCGACCATCAGCCAGACGCGGTGAAGGTGGAAGAAGGCAGGAATGAGGCCGAGGAGACCGGCGAGAAAGAGGAGGAGCGAGCGCGAGGTAAGCGCGAACCCCAGCCAGCGGCCGAAGCGTCCGGCGGGGCGGGCGGCGGCGGAGATCGGGGTTGGGATGAGGGTTCGCATGAGCTTGGTGAGGCGAAAGACCCGGGGCTGAAGCCCCTCTTGTTTGGTCGGCTCTATTCGTGGGGCTAAAGCCCCACGCTAATCCGGAAAGGCAAGGGAGGCTGGGTTATTTGGGTAGGGGGGTGGCGGCGAGGACGTCGCGTGATGACGCGGTCGGGGTCGAAGCCTTCGAGTTCGGCTTCGGGGCGGAGGGCGAAGCGGTGGCGCAGAACGGGTGGGGCGGCGAGTTTGACGTCGTCGGGGATGAGGAAGTCGCGGCCTTCGCGGGCGGCGTAGCCTTTGCGACGAGCAGGAGGGCGGCGGCGGCGCGGGGCGAGGCTCCGAGAGAGATGGTAGGCCAGTCGCGGGTGCGGCGGACGAGGGCGAGCAGGAAGTCGAACAGCGCGGGCTCGACCTTGACGGCGCGGACTTCGGCGCGGGCGGCGCGCAGGAGTTCGGGCGAGACGGGAATGATCTCGTGGCGTTCGAGGTCCTTGCGGCAGGAGGCTGTGGTGGTGGCGCTCGAGCACGCTGCGCTCGTCGGCGAGGGTGGGATAGCCGACGCGGATCTTGAGCAGGAAGCGGTCGAGCTGGGCTTCGGGGAGCGGGTAGGTGCCTTCGAATTCGAGCGGGATTTTGCGTGGCGAAGACGGTGAAGAGGTCGTCGAGCGCGTGGGCTTCGCCGTCCGTGGTGACCTGGCGCTCTTCCATGCATTCGAGCAGGCGCGGCCTGGGTGCGCGGGGGCATGCGGTTGATCTCGTCGGCGAGCAGGAACTGGGTGAAGACGGGGCCTTTGTGGAGCGAGAAGTGCACTGGTCTTGGGGGAGAAGACGTTGGTGCCGAGGATGTCGGCGGGCATCATGTCGGGCGTGCCCTGGACGCGGCTGGAAGTCGAGCGCGAGGAAGCGGGCGAGGGTCTTGACGGCGAGCGTCTTGGCGACGCCGGGAACGCCTTCGATGAGGGCGTGGCCGCCGCAGAGCAGGGTGAGCAGGGCCTGGTCGACCATCTCCTGCTGGCCGGCGATGACCTGGCCGATCTGGGCGCGGCCGTGGTCGAAGAGCATCTGGGTGGGGTTGGGGGTCTGCTGGTCGGGTTGGAGTGGTTCCACGCGGCTCTCTTTTCTTCGGGGTGATGGGTACAGCGTACCTCAGCGGATGAAGAGCAGAGGCGAGAAGCAGATCCTCCCGCTGCGCGGAAGGAGGACAGGCTCAAGCGAGAGCGAAAAGCAGGTTCTCCGCTGCGGGCCGGAATGACGAATCGGGGTGATTACAGGTGCTGGAGGCGGTGGGTGTCGGCGTCGAGGGCCTGGACGAGAGCGAGGGCGGATTTGGGGGCGAGAGTGGCGACGGCGGCGGGGGCAGACTGGGCAAGGTGCTGGTCAAGCAAGGTCCAGTCGCCGGGGTAACGGGCGGCGAGCACCTGCGCTACCTGCGGCGCGTCAGGTTTGAGGAGCTCGCGCGGGATGCCGGCCTGGAGACGGAGGGTTTCCAGCAGTCGGTTCCGGGCGGCGGCGGTGGCGGCGGGGATAGCGTTGGCTTTGGCGTAGAGATGGCCCATGGATTCGGCGAACTCGATGGGCGAGGTGCGGGGGAGATAAACGGGCATGCGCAAGGGACCGTTGCGGCGGCTGCGGCTGAGGAGCAGCAGGAGCGCGACGGCGGCGCACTGGAGTCCGAGCGGCCACCACGGGAGCGCCTTCAGGTCCTTGAAGACGGTGTCGTGCCAGGTGTGGAGGTACTCGTCGAAGAGAATCGTGCGGTCGGGCGGTCCGAGGGAGGCTAGGAGAAGGCGCAGACTGGGGTCGTCGGAGAGGCCGGCGTTGGTCAGCGGCATGGGCGAGGCCCACCAGATGGCTTCGCCCTTGCCCACCGCGAAGCGGACAACAACGGCATCGGAGCCGCAGCGCTGTTCAACGTGGAACTGCGGGGCCGGGGAGGCCCAGCGGACCTGGTCGTCGATAGGAAGTTGGCCTGCCGCGGCGAGCGGCCCAGGCCCCTCGGGTTTGGTGTAGCACAGGCCGTGGAGCACGGTATTGGGCGGCGCGGTGGCGCCGTCGGGCAGGAGGACGGCGCCGGAGGGTCCGGTGGCGAGCACATGTCCACCGCGGTGGAGGAAGTCAGCAACGAGCGCGCGGACGCCAGCAACGTCCTTCACGGAGACGCTTGGGTCGGTGAGGATGAGGGTAGTATGCGGGGCGTCCAGTTGGGCGAGTGCGGAGGGTGGCTGCTCCCAGCGGCGGGCGGTGTAGCCCAGTTCCGGAAGTAGCAGGTAGGCGGCTTTGGCGCCACGCGTGCCGGCGTTATACGTGGTGGGCTCGGGGTCAGTGTCGTCGTTCTTCGGGGAGACGATGACGACGATGAGGGTAAGGACGAACATGGCGGCGATGAGCCGGAGCATGAAAGTCCTGTCCGTGATGCGGGGCGTGACGGGGCTGAGGACGACGGCTGCGCTCATGGCGTCCTCAGGCGGTCGAGCAGCGCGGAGGCGTCGCGGAAGTCGGCTTCGCCGGCCGGGCGGAGACCGTACCAGATGCGCTCGAAGATACGGGTGAGGAGGGCAAGGGTGTCGCGGCGGGGGGTGCCGGGTTCAAGAAGACCGACGTATTCGCGGGGAGTTCGAGTACGGTTAGGGCGCCACAGGCGCTCGCCTTCGAGGAGCACGATGGCGGACCAGTAGAGGCAGTGCACGGCTTCGCGCCAGTCGCCGCGCGCAGCTTCTGTGCGGGCACGGGCGGCCCAGTCGTCGGCTTGCTGTAGAGCGAGGCGCGAAGAGGCCGAAGGGGAAGCCGCGAGAGCGAGGGTCTGCTGGCGGTTGACACGGCGCACCCAGAAGACGATGGCGGCGGCCGCAAGGGCGAGCACGAGCGCTTCGAGAGCCGGAGCCACCCAGGGCGCGCGCGGCACAAAGGCGGCCATGCTGTCGAAGATCTTGTTCAGGAAGAGACCGAAGAGCGCAAGCTTCTTCTGCCACCAGGAAGGCTGCTCGACGTGAACGAACTCGCGCTGCGCGAGGATGGCGTTGGCCTGCTGGCGGGCGCGGGCGATGGAGGGTGGGGGCGCGGGCGTGGCGGCGGCGTCTGCGCGGAGGCGGGTTTCGGCCGCGTCGAGGAGGGTCTGGCGGTCCTTTGGATCCTTGAAGTTCTTCGGGTCGCGGGCCTCGGTGAGGGCGTCGCGGAGCCAGTCGCGGGGGAGGGTGATGGCTTGATTTTGAGGGAGTTTGGGGTCCGGACCCACGGCCTTGGGATCGCAGGCCTGCGGGTTGGCGCGGCAGGATGCGATGAGGGTCTGGAGGCGGGCGGTGTCGTCGGCAGAGCCGGGAGGTTCGGGGGCGGAGAGGGAGGACGAAAGTGAGGGAAAAGGGGGTCCTCCCGCTGCGCGGAAGGATGACAACGGAGCGCGGAAGGATGACAGCGGCGCGCGGACGGACCGGGTATCAGCAGGTGCTCCCAGGGCGTGGGCAGTGGGCGGGGCAACGGCGAGGAGCAGGAGTGCGGCGAGCCCGAAGAGCATGGGATTCAGGCGAGCTCCGAGGTGAAAGGCGAGGCGAAGGATTCGGCGGGCGGGGGCGGGGGCGTGGCTCCGCGCTGGAGGAGCACTTCGAGGTCGAAGCCCTCCTTGCGCACGCGCTCATCCAGGTAGAAGAGGCAGAGCGCGATGGAGGCGATCGGAGTGACCATGGAGGAGGTGACGAAGGTGGCGACCAGCGCCATGGCGTTGAAGACGAGCTTGACGGGCCCGTGGGTGAAGGCGGCGGGGAGCAGGGCGATCTGCTGGACGACGCCGGCGGCGAGGCTCATGACCCAGACCAGGAGGCCGATGGCGAGCACGCGCGCCTTGTGGCCGGAGACGAGGAACTTGCTGCGGCGCATGGCGGCGCGCACCTTGAGCTCTTCGATGGCGGAGGCGATGATGCCGAGGCAGTTGCGGATGATGGCGAACGGGACGTAGACCAGGCTGGCGGCGGCGACGAACATGAAGAAGACGCCGAGCGGGCGGACGGAGGCGATGGCGGTGAAGACGAGGGCGACGGTGAAGGCGAGCATGGGGAGCCAGACGGCGCTCCAGCCCTGCCAGAGCATGATGAGGACGAAGCGGAACCAGTGGGCGCGGACGCGGCGGAAGGCGCGCGCGATAGAGGTCCCTTCGCCGGTGTAGACGGCGGAGAGGGCGGCGACGGTGGCGGCCTGGGTGAGTCCGTAGACGACGAGGTAGGCGATGGAGCCGGCGAACATCATCAGGGCGAAGAGGATGGCCTGGCGACCGAGCATCGCGGGGTTCTGCGGGGCGGGGCGCACGCCGGCCAGCAGGCTGGCGACGCTGTTGCCGCCCATGAGCATGGCGGCGAGGGTGAAGAAGGAGTTGACGGCGGCGGCTCCGGTGGCGAGCCCGGCGAAGAGCCAGAAGTTGCGGCGGTAGAGGGCGAAGGTGCGGTCGAGGATCTCGCCGAGGCTGAGCGGGCGCAGCTCGAAGAGGGCGGGCGCGGCGGGCGGCGGGGGCGGCGGTGCGGAGAAGGCGGTGGGGTAAGGGTTGGGATCGTAGGCCGGCATCCGTTTGGGCTCCGCGGGGGCGTTGAGGGATTGCGGAGATGGTAGCACAGGGGTACGGGGCGGCAGATTGACCGTGACAAAGGAGCGCGGGTGGCATACCTTGAGGGGCGCAAATGAATCGCGGCTCAGCGCGAACAGAGGATGGATGATGACGAAGGTATGGGCGGGTTGGGCGAGGGTGCTGGGACTGGCGTTGGCGGCGGCGCTGCTGGCGGGCGGGGCCCGGGCGCAGCAGGCGGTGCGGCGGTTCGATGTGTATGCCGGGTTCGCGGATTTGAATGCGCCGGCGCTGGGTTTGAACCAGATGGGATTCCACGCGCAGGGCGGGGTGAACGTGCGGCGGTGGCTCTCGGTGGGGGGCGACTATACGGTGGCGAGCGGGGGTGAGTTGCTGACGACGGAGCTTCTGCCGGCAGCGCTGCAGGCGCAGGTGAATGGGGCGCAGCAGCAGTACATCGCCTTTGGGCGGTTGCCGGCGAACTACCATCTGGCGGTGGCGACGGATGCGTCCACGCAGACGTTCGCGTTTGGCCCGCAGGTGGTGTGGCGGCATTTCAGCAGGGTGGCGCTGTTTGCACGGCCTTCGCTGGGGGCGCTGCGGGAGCGGGCGGTGCCGCATGCGACGGACGCGTTCCAGACGGTGGTGGTGGCGGAGCTTGCGCCGGCGGGGTTCAAGCGGGACTGGACGGGATTTTACGGCGTGGGCGGAGGCGCGGAGTTTGCGCTGAGCGGACATGTGCACGTGCGGGCGCAGATGGATGCGGTGTACAACCATCCATTCGACGATATTCTGGCGAATGGGCGGTGGACGTATCGCAGCTCGGTGGGGCTGGCGATTCCGTTCGGGCGGGAGATTGGGAATCGGGGGAAATAGACTTCTGGATGTGGAAAGACCCCTCGGGTGAGGGGTCTTTCGCTCTGTTTCCAAAGTTGGTGCCGAAGAAGGGACTCGAACCCCCACACCCTTGCGGGTACATGGACCTGAACCATGCGCGTCTGCCAATTCCGCCACTACGGCCTGCTGAAACCACTGCCTGGAGCGTTCGACGGGAGGCACTCCGGCGGGCTCGATGCAGTTATTAGTTTCGCAAAGAGGGCGTCCGCTGTCAATTCCCGCACCGGTCGCTTACACTGGCTGCACTCGGGCCCACCGAGCGAGAGGGTACAGAACACCAACATGTCGACCAACCCGGATTCCATGGTTCCCCAGAGTGCAGGTGCAAGCGAGATGATTCCCGAAGACCTGGCGCTTGAGATCCGGCAAGCATGGCGCACGATCTTTCCAATGCTCTGGAGATCATTGTGCAGACGAGCTTCCTCTTGTCGACTGCGGAGTTGAAAGAGCCGGCGTCGGACTGGCTGGGGATGCTGGATTCGGGCGTGAACAAGTGCCTGGACATCAACCTGGCGCTGCGGAGTTATATCAAGAAACACGCGGTGCGATAGGGGGGCTCGGCACGGGCTGAGCGCGATATCGGGCAGCATGAAAGCCGTGAACTTCGCTTGGAGAGTTCTCCGGTGAGAGTCTTGAGTCGAAACTCCGCTGCGTCCACGCGCCAGATTCTTACCCGGTTCAGCTCTTCTTGCTGCGCGGGCGTTTTCTTGGCGGCCGTCTTGGCTGCGTGTCTTAGCCGCTTTCTTCAGCGGCCTTCTTGGCTGGCCTCGGTTTTACCGTCGCGGCGGCATCGCCGGCAGCGAAGCCTGCGGCGTGACCGGCGGCGGCTCCGGCGGATTCAAGCTTCTTCAGCTTGGCCTGATGAGGTCTCCAGCAGCTTCTCGATCTGCTGGATCAGCAGGCGGGTCTGCATCGGCTTCACCAGCATCTTGTCCGCGCCCATGTCCTGCCAGTCGTCGTCGGCGACGGGGAACGCAGTCAGCAGCGCCACCGCCGGGTGGTAGGCGGCGGTCCGCGCCGCCACGATCACCTCGCGGCCGGCCTCGTCGGACTCCATCCGCATGTCGGTGATGACCATGTCGTACTCGTGCGGGTCTTGAGCTTGGACTTGCCTTCGCGCGCGCAGGCGGCGGTATCCACGTCGAAGCCGCTGATCTCAAGCACCGCCTTCAGCGTCAGCAGTACGGCCACTTCATCGTCGACCAGCAGAATCCTGCGCTTCATCGGTTCTCCTCTAGATACGGTGCGGGGTACGCAACGCCTTCATCATCCATGAGAAAGGCGGCAAACCTGCAAGCGAGACGAGAGGGACGATGCTTCGTCTGTGCGTGTGCCATGTTGTTCGTCACTTTGCGCGTTCGGCGGATGCTATACTCCACGTTGCGGCGCAATCCCGTCTGTGCAGCGGCCTTGCGTCTGAACACCCAACCCCAACCCATGCATGGCGGCAGCCCGCGGGGCCCGCTGTGGAGGCTACCTATTCCACCGATTGATAAGCGTTCCGCAAAATCCTTTATCCGCACCAATGAGCGCATCCGCGCCCGCGAAATCCGCGTCATCGACGAAAATGGCGAGCAGCTCGGGGTCATGGCCTCCGTTTGAAGCGCTGAAGATGGCGCGTGAGCGCTCGCTCGACCTGGTAGAGATCTCGCCCAATGCCGTTCCGCCGGTCTGCAAGATCCAGGACTACGGCAAGTACCTCTACGAGAAGGATAAGAGCGACCGCGCCGCACGCAAGAAGCAGAAGGTCATCGTCATCAAGGAAGTCAAGTTCTCCGTGACGGTGGACGAGCACGACTACCAGACCAAGAAGAACATGGCCGTCCGCTTCCTGGGCGAAGGCGACAAGGTCAAGGCCTCGCTGCGCTTCAAGGGCCGGCAGATGGCGCACCGCGACCTGGGCTACAAGATCATCAACCGGCTGATCCTGGATATCGGCGATGCCGGCACGGTGGAGTTCATGCCCCGCATGGAAGGCACCACGCTGCACGCGATCCTCGCGCCCGCCAAGAAGGCCGAGGTGCAGGCTCCGCCCAAGAAAGCGGCTCCGCCTGCGACGCCCCCCTCCCCTGCGGCGGGAGCAAGTACGCCTTAGATCGAAATGCAAGGAAAAAGGTGAAGGCCCGCACGGTTTGCGGGCCTTTGCTGTGTCTGGCTTTCTTGTGTCAGCGGGTCAGCGCTGCGGAGGGTTCGCGGTGGCCGGCTGCTGAGGCAGCGTCTGGGCCGGGCCGGGAGCGTCCTGGATACGGTCATTGGAGTTAGTGGGTGCAACGGGCGCTCCCGCGGCGGGAACCACGCCGGTCTGGGCCGGGCCGGGAGCGTCCTGGATGCGAACCTCGTTGTCGATGCGCTCCTTTTGCTTCTGCGCCTGCTGCACTTGCTGGTTGGTGATCTGCGCGGCTTGAGCCGATTGTTGCTGCTGCTGCTCGAGAAGGCGCTGATCGGCTGCACGCTGGGCGGCAGTAGAAGCCGGGGCAGTGGGAGCCGTGGGCGGAGCGGACTCAAGCGGCAGGGTATGTACTCCTGCATGCGTCTGTGCAGCAGCGCGCCTGCGTGCAGCGGCGCGGCGGCGCCTGGCCGCTGCTGTTGAGGCCGTTGAAGGTGCGGTTTGACCGGACGCCTGCGGCTGGGTGGAGGTCTGGCTGGAGTTGGCCTGGCCAGCGGAGGCGCCGAGAGGAAGCAAGGTAAAGGCAAGCAAGGAGATGGCCAGCGGAGATGGTTTCATGGTTCGGCCTCTTGCTGGGTAGGATGCGGAAACGCAGCCGGAAATCGCTTGTTGCGAACCGGCTGCTCTGGGTGGCTAACGATTGGGGCGCTCGTGCGGCTGCGGGTTGGGATGCGACTGCTGCTGCTGCGGCTGCGGCTGCGGAGCGGGACGGGTCTCCTGCCGCGGCTGCGGGGGCGGGGCCGGTCTAGCTTCCGGAGCCGGTCGAGCTTCCGGAGCCGGACGGGCCTCCTGTCGTGGTTGGGGCTGCGGAGCCGGTTGCGGAGCCGGACGGTTCTCGGGCTGGAAACCGGCTGGGGCTGAGGAGCCTGTTGGGGTGCCGGACGGTTCTCGGGCTGAGAACGCGGCTGAGGCTGAGGACCGGCCTGCGGTTGGGGAATTGGGCGATTCTCCGGCACCGTACGGGGATTGCCGGCGGGATTCATGGGCTGATGCTGGAACTGCGGGGCCGGACGCTGCTGCGGCACCTGCTGGATCTGTTGCTGCCGTTGCGCATTCTGCTGCTGCAGCTGTTGCTGGCGCAAAGCTTCCTGCTGATGCTGCACATTTTGTTGCTGTAGCTGCTGCACCTGTTGCTGGCGCTGGGCATCCTGCTGGCGCTGGGCATCCTGCTGGCGCATGGCGTCTGCCCGCGGATCGTTCCCGTTATGCGGGACGGGCTCGATGCGCGGGGCGATAACCTGCTGGTTCACCCCGGGGCGACCAGGCTCCGCGCCGCGTGGTTCTTCGCTCGTTCGGCCCGGTTCGTTGAATCGGCCCTGCTCGTTGGGGCGGCCCGCGTAACCCGGTTCGCCGGGGCGCCCGGACTCATTGGGGCGGCCAAACTCGCCGGGGCGCGGTTGATCCATGGGGCGTTCTGCTACACCACGCTGCCCGGGGGCGGGCTGGCCGGGATTGCCGGAATTGTTGATGCGCTGGGTGGGAGCAAGGGCGCGCATCGGTTCGGGGTTCGGACGGATGGCCGGGGGCGGGGTGCGGTCTGCGGCGATGCGGGTGGAGAGGACGGCCATGGCAGGGCGACCGTGATTTTCGGCGAAGAACTGCTGGCGATGGCCCGCAGCAGCGCGGGCCTGCTCGCGTTGCACCTGCATGGCGGGGATGATGCGCTCGTGAAATACCGCAAGCTGGGCCGGAGACGGCCGGGCGTTCAGTCCGCCGGGACCATCGTAGCTGGCGCGGAAGCGGACCTCAGGAACGGGATGCACGTACACGGTGCGGATCACGCGATTGTTGATCCGGTTCACCTGCTGGTTGTAGAAGAAGTTTTCGCCCTGCCAATATCCGCCGTAGTAGCCTGTGCCGGTGTATCCGTAGCCATACGGCACGCCTCCGTAGAAGCCGATGTGGCTGGCCCAGAAGCCGTGGTGGAAGCGGTAGCGGCGGCCGGAGTAGTCCCAGTAGCCGGGGGTCCAGAGAGCGCCGCGGTAGGGCGGCGCGACCCAGGCTCCGGGGACCCAGAAGTACCCGGTAGCGGCGTAGCTCCAGTAGCCGGGAGTCCACAGGTAGCCGGGCTCCGTGAGCTCGGGCTGCTGGTATTCGGGGAGGGGCGGCGGCGGCTGGTCCGCGTACAGCGCATCTTGCCCGGCGTCGACGGCGGCCTGCTCCTGATCGAAATTTTCGCCTGGGTATGGATACGCGCCCTGGTCGGAATAGCTGGCCTGGGGGTAGCTTTCCTGGGCGGGATACTGGCCCTGCTGCTCGGGGTAGGGCTCGCCGGAAGCTTGCTGCTGCTGGTATTCGCTACGCTCGCCGAGGACTCGGGCTGGCTGCGCGGGCGTGTTGACGCCGGTAGAGGTGTATCCGGGAACGGGGGCAATGTTGACGTCGGCGGGGTCTGCCCCCGTGGAGGCGGTACTGCCATTCGTCACCGGGACGGAGCTGCTCCTGCATCCGCCAAAGGCTAGGGTGAGAGCGAAGACGGCGGGGGCCAGGCAGATCGTGCGCATAGAACTCCTTCTGCAACTTCGGAAACGTACGTCGCGGCCGCCTGCATGGCGAGCCGGGTCAACAGGGCGCGGGGCAACCGAACCCGCTCCTTGATGAGATGCCGAAAAAGAGGAGGCAATACGCTGATTCTTTTGGGGTGGCCGGTGCCGCGCGGGACTTCAGACCCAGCGGAAGTGTTGGAGGTCGGCCAGGAGGGTGGGGCCGGTGGGCTGCCAGCCCAACCGCTCGCGGGTGAGCGCGCTGGAAGCTGGCATGTCGAATCCGGCGAAGGCCGCGAGCCAGCCGAAGTGTGCCGGCGCCTGTTCGGGGGTGATGGAGACGACGGGGATGTTTAGGCCCCGGCCCAGCACCTCGGCGATGGCTTGCGCCGGGACGCCTTCCTCGGCGACGGCATGGTAGTGTGCGCCGGGCCTGGCGGCTTCGATGGCGAGCCGGTAGAGGCGGGCGACGTCGGCGACATGGGCGGCGGGCCAGCGGTTCTGGCCGTCGCCGAGGTAGGCGGAGACGCCGTTCTGGCGCGCGGACTGGATGAGGTAGGCGACAAGGCCGGCTTTATAGGGGTCATGCACCTGCGGCAGGCGCACGACAGAGACGTTGACGCCGCGCTCGGCGACGGCGAGGCCGGCGAGCTCGGAGGCGCGGCGGGGGTTTGGGTTGTTTGCGTCAAAATGATCTTCGACCGCGAGCTTGCCCGGGGCGAAGGTGCCCATGCCGGTACCGGAGGTGATCAGCAGCGGGCGGTCGGAGCCGGCGAGCACTTCTCCCATCGCCTCGATCGCGACGCGATCCTGTTCGCAGACTGCGTTGAAGTCCGAGAACTCGTGGGTAAAGCCGCAATGGATGACGGCGTCCGCCTTCTCCGCGCCTCGGCGCAGGCTGGCGGGATCGGCGAGGTCGCCGTGATGCGGCTCGACGGCGGCGGCGCGCAGCTTGTCGGCGCCCGCCTCGGAGCGAGTGAGGCCCAGCACCTGGTGGCCGGCGGCCTGAAGCTCCGGGATAACGGCGGTGCCGATGAAGCCAGTGGCTCCGGTGAGGAAGATGCGCATGCGAGATTTCTCCTTGGGGGCGAGCGTGCCGGTTGGCGTAGTAGATGAAGCTGCAGGCGCAGGCGACGCGGCGAACTTTTCAAGCGTCGGTGGGAGAGCTTAGAATCAGGGGCATGTTCCTTCGAGCGCTCGCTCAGGGCGTACCCCCCATTCACGGCGGACGACCCTCCGGACTTGCCCGCATCAAGCGCTTCCGTCACGGACGCCACGACCGCGGACGCATCGGCGCATAACCTCGCGCCAGTTTCCTGATACGCTTTTCTCCGACAACGGATGTTTTCCGCGCAGGGCTGCGCGAGAGCGTACCTCAGCGGCTGAAGCCGTCCCCATAGGCAACGCAAATGCATCATCGCCGCCCCACCCGCCGTATACCGCGACACGGTCGCGGTTGAACGCAGGATGAAGCAGAACAGAATTTTTCCAGAGGATTTTCACGATGAACATCGCGCAGCATCCCGACTCCTTCCACTCGAAATCGACGCTCACCTCGGGTTCCGACACCATTACCTACTTCTCGCTGGCTTCGCTGAAGGAGTACGACCTGGCAAAGCTGCCGTGGTGCCTGCGCATCCTGCTCGAGAACCTGCTGCGGCACGAAGACGGGCGGACCGTGACGGCTGACGACATCAGGTTCCTCGCGCAGTGGGACGCCAGGGCTGAGCCCAGCCGCGAGATCGCCTACATGCCGGCGCGCGTGCTGATGCAGGACTTCACCGGCGTGCCGGCGATCGTCGACCTGGCCGCGATGCGCGATGCCATGCGCGCGCTCGGCGGCGACCCAGAGAAGATCAATCCGCTGCAGCCGGCGGAGCTCGTCATCGACCACTCCGTGCAGGTGGATGAGTTCGGCACCGCGAACGCGTACGACATGAACGCCGCGCTTGAGTTCCAGCGCAACCGCGAGCGCTACGCCTTCCTGAAGTGGGGGCAGACGGCGTTCAACAACTTCTCGGCGGTGCCGCCGGGGATGGGAATCTGCCACCAGGTGAACCTGGAGTACCTGGCGCGCGTGGTGTTTACGACGAAGGCGGCGGAGGACGGGACGGTGCTGGCGTATCCGGACACGCTGGTGGGGACGGACTCGCATACGACGATGGTGAACGGGCTGGGCGTGCTGGGCTGGGGCGTGGGCGGGATTGAAGCCGAGGCCGCAATGTTGGGCCAGCCGGTGAGCATGCTCGTGCCGCAGGTTGTCGGCTTCAAGCTGACCGGCAAGCTGAAGGAAGGAACGACAGCGACTGACCTGGTGCTGACCGTGACCGAGGCGCTGCGCAAGCTGGGCGTCGTCGGCAAGTTCGTAGAGTTCTACGGGCCGGGCATTGCGGAGCTTCCGCTGGCGGACCGGGCGACGATTGCGAACATGGCTCCGGAGTACGGCGCGACGTGCGGCATCTTCCCGGTGGATGCGGAGACGCTGAACTACCTGCGGCTGACGGGCCGCTCGCGACGCGCACATCGCGCATGGTCGAGGCCTACATGCGCGCACAGGGGCTGTTCCACACGCCGGACGCGCCGGAGGCCGTCTATTCGGCGACGCTGTCGCTTGATCTGGCCACGGTGGAGCCGAGCGTGGCCGGGCCGAAGCGTCCGCAGGATCGGGTGCTGCTTTCGGGCGCGGCAGCGAGCTTCGCGCAGCAGCTTCCCAACCTGCTGGGGCCGAGCGGAAACAAGGCAGCGGCGCGGCAGATGGTGCGGTGGGAGGGTGAGGGCGGGCACATGTCGGCCTCGGGCGATGTGACCAGCGCCGTCGGGGCGCCGGCCCCTGGTACACCCCAGCACCTGCCGATCGCCAACGACATGGTGCCGGTTGCGACACTGACCGACGGCCCTGGCAACGTGCATGTCGAAGCGCCAGTCACCAGCGTGAAGGCGCGCTATGGCGTCGACCCGGACCCGTATCTCGATCACGGCTCCATTGTGATCGCGGCCATCACCTCCTGCACCAACACCTCGAACCCCTACGTGATGCTGGCGGCGGGGCTGCTGGCGAAGAAGGCGGTCGAGAAGGGTCTGCGCACGCCGCCGTGGGTGAAGACCTCGCTCGCGCCGGGCTCGCGCGTGGTGACCGACTACTACGTCAAGGCCGGGCTGATGCCCTATCTCGACGCGCTCCGCTTTCAGGTGGTCGGCTATGGCTGCACGACCTGCATCGGCAACTCCGGACCGCTGCCGACGGACGTTTCAAAGGCAATCGAAGACCACGGCCTGGTCGCGGTCTCGGTGCTCTCGGGCAATCGCAACTTCGAAGGCCGCATCTCGCCGGAAGTCCGCGCCAACTACCTGATGAGTCCGCCGCTGGTGGTCGCTTATGCGCTGGTCGGAACGATCAATCACGACTTCGCCACCGAACCAATCGGCTACGATCACGGCCGCCAGCCCGTATACCTGAAGGACATCTGGCCGACGCAGGCGGAGGTCGCCGAGACGGTGCTGTCATCGATCGGCGCGGAGATGTTCACGCAAGCAGTACTCGACCGTCAGCGACGGCGACCAGAACTGGCAGAACCTCACCTTCCCCAAGGGCGACACCTATGGGTGGGAGGCGGATTCGACCTACATCCGCAAGGCGCCGTACTTCGACGGCATGCCCGCGACGCCGGCGCCGGTGGAAGACATTCGCGCGGCACGCTGTCTGGCGGTGCTGGGCGATTCGGTGACGACCGACCACATCTCGCCGGCGGGCTCGATCAAGCTGAATGGCCCGGCAGGCAAGTACCTGACCGAGCATGGCGTGGCGCCGACGGACTTCAACAGCTACGGCAGCCGCCGCGGCAACCACGAAGTCATGGTGCGCGGGACGTTCGCCAACGTCCGGCTGCGCAACAAGATGGCTCCCGGAACCGAGGGCGGCGTCACGCGCCTGCTGCCGGAGCTGACGCAGATGTCGATCTACGATGCGTCGGTGGAGTACGCGCGGCGCGGGACGCCGCTGGCGATCCTGGCGGGCAAGGAGTACGGCTCCGGATCGTCGCGCGACTGGGCGGCGAAGGGGCCGCGGCTGCTGGGCATCCGCTTCGTGATCGCCGAGAGCTACGAGCGCATTCACCGCTCGAACCTGGTGGGGATGGGGATTCTGCCGCTGCAGTTCGAGCCTGGCGAATCGGCCGAGTCGCTGGGGCTGACCGGCGAGGAGATCTTCGACATCATCGGGCTGAAGGAGATGCTGGACGGCAAGTTCGCCGGCGGCAAGAACCTGACGGTGGTGGCCGAAAACCAGCTCGGCGTCACGACCGAGTTTCCGGTGACGGTGCGGATCGATACGCCGCAGGAGATCCTCTACTACCAGCACGGCGGCATCCTGCAGTACGTGCTGCGGCAGTTGGCCGGAAAAGCGTAAGCTGCCTGGCGGCAAGGTACAAGGGGCGCGGGGCATATGCCTCGCGCCCATTTGTTTGCGAGAGCAGCGAAGGGCCTCCAGGGGTAAAGCGCCAGGCAAAATCGCCGGGGGAGGCGGTCAGGCGGGCGGATCGGATGCGAGGGGAAGCTGGTGGCGCTCCTGGCGGGACTGGCGAAAGCGCCAGGCGCGGCCAGCGAGTGCCACTACGACCAGAGGGATGTAAGCAAATTTGAGGGGCAGCACCCAGAAGGTGGCTGCGGCCACCAGCATGGCGAGACCGAGGAAGTAAAGCCGCAGACGCAGCGCGGCCAACTCCGCGGTGGGTCCGAGGTGATGGCGCACACGCGCAAGTTCCAGTTTGGCAAGCAGCGCGACGGCCATCAGGAACTGGTTGACGTAGTAGATGCTGAAGGCCAGCGGTTCGCGAATGTGGTGTCCCCAGAGCGAGGTGGAGAAGGGCAGCACGGACACCAGCCCCAGAAAGAGGAAGGTAAGCGCCAGGCTGGCGCTGCCGACGCGCTCGAGCAGCTCGAACACGCGGTGCTGGAAGGTCCAATAGAGGGCGAGCAGGGCGAAGGAGACAGCGAAGCTGATCCACTCGGAAAAGTCATGCGCGAGGGCCTGCGCGAGATGGCCGGGCTGGATGTCGAGCGGGACTTTGAGGTCGAGCACGAGCAGCGTCATGGCGATGGCGAAGACGCCGTCGCTCAGGGCCTCGATGCGGTGCTTGCTGAAGAGGGCAGGTTGTGTGTGCATCAGGCGGGGTCCTCTTCGGGGCCGGCTAGTTCGCGGAGGAAGGTGTACACGACGTCGGGGCCTAAGCCGGAAACCGAGTCGCCGGGGTGGCCTTCCGACTTCATCCATTCGCCGAGCATCACCAGCGGAATCCAGCCGCGTCCGCGGTTTTCCACCTTCGCGCCGAGGCGGAAGAGGCCGTTCGAGGGCTTGAGCGGCATCTTGATGCGTTCGACCTTTTCCGGCACCGGGATGAAACAGAACTCGGCCGGCGAGGTGACGAGGTACTCGCGGCAGATGAGCGGGCGAATGGGGTGGATGCTGCAGGATTCGTCTTCGAGGAACGGGCAGGCGACGCGGGCTTGCAGGTATTCGATGCCGAGACGCTCGCTCTCGTCGCGGGTGGAGGACCAAAGGCCGGGGCCAAGGCGGGCGAGGATGCCGCGCTCGCGGAGTTGCTCGACCGCGGCGGCGAAGCGGGTGGCGAGCTCCGCTTGGCGTTCCGACGGCAGGGTGCGGATCCAGGCGGCGAGGGATTCGGCTTCGAAGAGGCTGAGCGGAACCATCTGGCGGCAACAGGCGCCGCATCCAGCGCGGCAGGAGATGGTTTCGCCGGACTGCTGGAGCGCGCTGGCAATACCGCCGACGACGTCATTGGTGAACTCCTGCAGGACGGGGAGGAGCTGGGTGAGGGTGACCTCGGAGGTGGGAACGCGGAGCGAAGCGTTCATGCGCAGCGGACCCTTTGCCAGGGTGAATTGAACCTCCGTAGTTTCGGGCTGCTCTGGCATGGGGCGGATCCGTGAGTGTGGTTACGGTAAAGGTCTGAGGAGCCGGTGGCAAGGGTATGTCGCTCCGGAAGCGATCTGAATGCCATGGCCGAAGCGTGTGGATGAGCCTGTGAGCTGGGGAGTGAACGTGGCGAAGGTAAGGCTAGAGGCCAGAGGCGCGGCAGAGCGGTTCGGCTTTGATGGCGGCCTGTAGGGCGGAGGTTTCAAATTCTGCGGCCGGTTTGCCCGGTGCGGAAAGGCGCAGGGTGGGCAGGGCTCGCAGGTACTGGAAGAAGTAGGCGACGGGCTCCAGGTTGGCGGAATCCATGCCGGGGTTGAGGTAGCGCATCTCCTCGGGCAGCTCAAGCAGGGAGGCCCATTGGCGCTTGAAGGGCTTCTGCTTGACGTAGCCGAGGAACTCCATGGTGACGTTGGTCTTGACGGGGCGAGGCGCGAAGGGCTGCTGCGGGCTGGGTTTGAGGGGCGGGTAAAAGGCGATGGCGGGGACGTTGCCGAAGTCGGCGAGCAGCTCAAAGCGCGGTTTGCCGGCGGGGTCGACGGTGCATTGGGCGGTAAGGCGGGGCGGCTGGTTTGCAGGCGCCGCCGGGCTGCTGAGCTTGCCGTCTACAGAGAGCAGGGCGTAAGTAATCCCGGAACCGGGCTCGGTGCCGCTGATGCGGGCGACAGGATTTGAGGTCTGGGCGGCGGAGGCCACTGCCGTCAGCAGGGCGAAGGCAGCGGGCGCGAGTCGGC
This sequence comes from uncultured Gammaproteobacteria bacterium, assembly GCA_963744015.1. Classification (GTDB taxonomy): domain Bacteria; phylum Acidobacteriota; class Terriglobia; order Terriglobales; family Acidobacteriaceae; genus Edaphobacter. The sequence continues at coordinate 1,189,406 of CAVUSA010000003.1, read as the reverse complement.
GGCGCGGGCGAGGCATAGAGGCTCCTGAAGCGGGTGTGGCTGATTCTAACGTGGAACAGCTCGCCGGGTTAGGCTTGTGGGATGTTTTCTGCGAATCCGTTTACCCGCCTGATGACGCTGGCCAAGGCGCACGCCGAGACACATGGTGCTCTGCCGCCTGCGCTTTCGCCGGAGGACAGTTCCCTGCTGGAGACCGACCCCAGGGTGAATGTGACGGAGGTGCATGGGCTGGGGCTGAAGGTGATTCCGTGGACGACGAACGAGCCAGCGCGGATGCGGAGGCTGCTGGAGCTGGGAGTCGACGGCTTGATCTCCGACCGGCCGGACCTGCTGCAGGTGGTGATCGCGGAATTTCCGGCGTTAGCGGCAGGCTTCGATGTGCAGGGGCATCGCGGCGCGCGGGGGCTGCGGCCGGAAAACACGCTACCGGCATTCGAGGCGGGACTGGACTGTTTGGTTACGACCCTCGAAACGGACACGGGTGTGACGCGGGACCGGCAGTCCGTGATCTGGCACGACCAGTTCTTGAATCCGGAGAGCTGCCGGCGGCTCGACGGGAAGCCATATGGGTATGGGGAGGCGGTGTTTCATCGCGACCGACGCTCGGGGACATGCAACGAACATTTGTGTGCGACAAGCTGCACGCGCGGTTTCCCGAGCAGCGGAACGATCTGGCGCTTTCGCCGGTGGCGATGGCGTTTGCGGCGCAGGAGAAGCTGCCGAACGCCTACACGCCGATCTCCGTCGACCAGCTATTCCGGTTTGCGGCGTTCTATGCGGAGTACTACGGCTCGGGAGCGGGCAAGCGGCAGGGGCAAGCTGCGGTGCGCGCCGCGAATGCGCGCCGGGTGCGATTCAACCTCGAGACCAAGATTCTGCCGTTTGAGGATGGCGGAGATGCGAAGCCCAAGGCGGACGAAGAGCCGACGACGAACCATACGGTGGATGCGCAGACGTTTGTTACGGCGTTCTGCGGGGCGATCCGCGGGCCGGGCATGGAGGCGCGTCGGAGGTGCAGTCGTTTGATTTTCGTACGCTGCAGATGGTGGAGGAGCAGTTTCCGGGAATTCAGACGGTGTATCTGACGGAGGATGCGGAGAGGCTGGGAACGGAGTTTGTGCCGGCGGAGTTGAGAGTGCGGTGAGGGGAGCGGAGCCCCGGAGGATGGGAAAAGACCACGGGCGCCGAACAGGACGATCAGGCGACGTCGGATAGGGGCCGTGCGAACCAGCGATTGATACTCTCAAACGTGTGCCGATGCGGGAGGAGTTTTGGATTCATCGCACGAAGGCTGGAAAGGGTGATTTTCAGCTGTCCGTTCGAAGTGTCTTTGCGCCCCTCCAGCAGAGCGCGGGGAAAGGGCCCGTTGTAAATTTCGACGAAGCCAGCCTGGGTAAGTTGCATCGCGATCAGGATTTCAGCGGCTGGCGGCGACGCCTTGCTCGACCAACGAAAAGCGTAGCTGGTGCCATTCGCGCCTGTGAGTTTGATCTGGACCGATCTGCCGGATGCGGTATGTCCGTCCACCTGAGCGGTGCTGCTGGGAGAAAGCTCGAGATCGTAGATGTACTCAGCGACCACTTCCCCGATGCTTCCGACGAGATGGCCATCGGGAGTAAAAGGCCGGCCCTCAAAGAGGGTGTTCAGGCGTGCTGTGGTCTCGAGCAGGGTGCTGATGAGTGCAGGTACTTCTTCGATTCGACTAGCGGGCTTTCGGATGGGATTCGACAGCAAAGTCCGCACGGAGATATCTTCATCGACCTCGGGCCAATGGATTCCATCTCCGCGGCCTATGAGACGCCACTGGGTCCGGGCTTCCGGCGAGGCGTTTGCGAGGCGCGGAAAGCGGGCGACGGGTGTAGCGATCTCCAGGCCGCCGTTGAATCGCACATGGATCATCTTTTCGTCGACGCTCACTTCGACAGGAACCAGGTTGTCACTGAGCAGCGAAGAATACATTCCATGCCTCCAGCAAGAAGTCTATGTTGTCAACCAGAATTTTCTCAATTGTATTCAATTCGCCGCTTCTGAATCCGTCGTTCCAAACCAATTCAACCGGAACCAGCCAGTATTTGGCACGGCGCTCCGCAGACTCCACGTGCATATGGGGCGGTTCGAATCCCTCTTCAGAGTAAAAGAAGAACCGATATGCCGCGACACGAAGGGCAGTCGGCATTAACGGATGATGCCGCGGTTGCTGGCGGCGATGAAGTCGACGAGGTATTGGACGTGTTCGCCGGCTTCTCCGGCGGCGAGGCGGGTGCGAAGTTCTTCGAGGGCTTGCGAGACGTTCTTCTTGCCGCCGACGAGGGTGCGGTAGGCGGCGCGGAGTTCCTTGAGTTGCTCGGGGGTAAAGCCGCGGCGCTCGAGGCCGACCTTGTTGAGTCCGTAGGCGTGGTTGTCGCGGGCGATGGAGGTGAGCGAGTAGGGCAGCACGTCCTGGGTGATGGTGGTGCCTCCGCCGATGTAGGCGTATTTGCCGATGCGGCAGAACTGGTGCACGGGGCAGAGCGCACCGACGACGGCGAAGTCCTCCACGATGACGTGGCCGGCGAGGGTGGCGGCGTTGGCGAGGATGCATCCGTTGCCGATGGAGGAGTCGTGGCCGATGTGGGTGTAGGCCATGATGAGGCAGTCCGCGCCGACCGATGTGTGTCCGCCGCCGCCAACGGTTCCGCGGGAGATGGTGACGTACTCGCGGATCATCGTGCGGTCGCCGACGGTGACGCGGGTCGGCTCGCCTTTGTATTTTAGGTCCTGCGGAGAGATGCCGACGCAGGCGAAGGAGAAGATGCGGACCCCGCGGCCGAGGGTGGTGTGGCCGTCGAGGACGACGTGGGAGACCAGTTCGCAGTCCTCGCCCAGAACGACGTTCGCGCCGATGGTGCAGAAGGGGCCGACGGTGCAGCTTGCCGGGACGACGGCTCCCGAGGCTACGATCGCCGTGGGGTGGATGCTCACTCGGCTGACTCCACGGCAGGTGCGGGTGCGTCGGGTGCGGCGGCTTTGCGGACGCGGGGCACGACCATGCAGGTGACGGTGGCCTCGCAGACGATCTTGCCTTCGACGGTGATGTTGCCCTGCATCTTGACGGCACGGGTGCGCCAGTTGAGGACAGTGACCTCGATGCGGAGCTGGTCGCCCGGGACAACGGGGCGCTTGAATTTGGCGTTGTCGATGCCGGTGAAGACCATCAGTTTTTCGTCGCGGTCGGGGATCTCGGTGAGCAGCAGCGCGCCGCCGGTCTGGGCGATGGCTTCGACCATCAGCACGCCGGGCATGATGGGGTAATCGGGAAAGTGGCCGGTGAAGTGCGGCTCGTTGATGGTGACGTTCTTGATCGCGACGATGCGCTGCCGGGGCTCCATCTCGATGACGCGATCGATGAGCAGGAATGGATAGCGATGCGGCAGGATCGCCATGATCTCGTTGATATCGAGGGACGTTTTTTGCGGGGGCGCGGAGGGCTCGGACATGGCAGTGCTGAGTATAACGCCGAGAGTGGGGAGTGGAAGCAGATCCTCCCGCTGCGAGGACGCACGACAAGGCAGAAGCAGGTTCCTCCGCTGCGCTGCGGAATGACAACAAGAATGCAAAGCAGGTCCTCGCGTTGCGCGGAAGGATGACAGCGAATGCGGGGAAAGGGCTTACTTCTTCAGCAGCTTGGTGTGGTCGAAGAGGTCGTCGGCGAGCGGCTGGTTGAAACGGGTCTTGGTGTAGAAGAGCTGGTTGGCGATGTCGCCGTTGCGGTAGGTGGTCATGTTCATGGGGGTCATGACGCCGTCGAACTGGCGCCAATCGCCGTAGACCTCTTCATCCAGGTCGTAGTCTTTGAACTGATCGTTGCGCCACTGGAAGCTGCGCTGCAGCGGCAGGTGGGTCTCCTGGTCGATCTCGATGGTGACCGAGTCGTTGGTGGCGGCGAGGATGTTTACCTTGTCCACGGGGCGGCGGTCGCGCATGCCGGAGCCGGCGGCGACGATCATGACGCCGGGCGCCTTCACCCAGGTGCGCATGACTTCTTCGATCGAGTGGGCGCGCCGGCGCATGAAGTCGGTGACCTGCTTTTCCGGGCAGCACGGTCTGGCCCTTGAAGGTGACCTCATAGCCGTTGGTTGCGTCCCAGATGTGGACGACGTCGCGCTTCTTGCCGGGCGCGATCATGCCGCGCCAGGAGAGGAACTCGTCGCGCTGGAGCTGCGGCGTGGTGCCCTGCGCGAACTTGATATATTCCACGAATTGCACGACGGAGCCGGTGGGCTCGCCGCGGAAGAAGCTGGCGGTTTGGCCTTCCCGGACCATGGTCTTCTTGTTCAGCCAGGCCTCGCCGCCGAGGGCCTGCACCATCTGGTCGAGCAGGCGCTTGCCCTTCTGCTCCTCGGTCTCGCCGGGACGTTTCTGCGGGCCGGCGTTCTTCATCTCCTGCGCGGTCTGCTGGGCGGACAGCGGCCGGCGATGCGGAAAGAAAGGCAAGCGCGAGGAGGCAGTGACTTCATGAGGCTTCGATTCCTTTCGAGGGATTATCCGACCAGGACAGCGCCGCCGTTTACGTTGAAGATTTCGCCCGAGACAAACCCGGCCAGCGGCGTGCAGAGGAAGAGGACCGGGCCGGCGATCTCGTCGACATGCGCGGCGCGGCCGAGCGGAATGAGCGACAGCGCTTTATTAGACGTAACCGGGTCGGCAGAGGGCTGCGGCGGACATCTCGGTCGCCACCCAGCCGGGTGCGACGCAGTTGACGTAGATTCCCTGCGCGGATGAGTTCGCGAGGCAAGGCTTTTGGTCAGGGAGACGAGCGCGCCTTTGCTGGCGGCGTAGTCGGCGTGGAAGGCCTCGCCGCGCTGGGCGGCGGTGGAGGCGATGAGCACGATGTGGCCGCGTACGGGACCGGCTTGCTGCAGCATCTGCGCGGTGGCGGCCTGGACGAGGCCGAAGACGCTGTCGAGGTTGATGCGCGAGCGTTCCGCGCCACTGCGCGTCGGGCATGGTCGCGATGGGCTGATCGTGCGCGGGCCAGACGCCGTGGTTGACGACCAGGCAGTCGAGCCGCCCAAAGGCCGAGACCGCGGCGGCGATCAGGGCGCGGCCGTCTTCCGGCGCTGCCAGCGACTGCTGGATGGGGCGGCAAAGGCTTTCGCCGCCAAGCTCGGTGGCGAGGGCTTCGGCGCGGTCGCGCGCCTTCTCGTAGCTGAAGACGACGCGGGCGCCGGCCTCGCGAAACAGGCGGACGGTGGCAGCGCCGATGCCGCGCGAGCCCCCGGTGATGAGGACGACTTTACCTTCGAGCGAAAGAACAACACCAGCCATGCGCAGAGAATCTCCTGCTGCGATGCTATCGCGAAGGCGTCTTTCACCGAGGGATTGCGACATGAACGTTTGACCCTTTCAAGTCGCTTCGATACCTTGCTGTGAGTAGACCGGAATTGAGCCTTTGGGTTCTTACCTGAACTCGGCCGGATCCTATCACTTGCCGCGGGAGGAAGATGTCGATGGATGCGCCTCCTGCTGCATCATGCTTTCAAAGGCTGGTCTCATCAGGTCGAAGGCTGCTTTGACTTCCTTGGGGTGCTGACGGATTTCTTCCATGATCTTTTTCACATCCCCATCGGCAAGAACTATTCCAGCCTCGCGCAATTTGGAAATGGTTTCTTCCGCAAGCTTGCCATATTGTTCCGCAGTGAGCTTTATCGCGCCGGGCAGGACAGAAAGCAGCAGACGGGTAAGAGTTTGCTGACAGACTACGATGACGATGCCCAAGATGCTGAAATGTCCTTTGGCGATGTCGTGCCCGACATGGCCGACGATGACTCCAACTGCGAAGGCCACGATTTCGGGTGTGACGGCGTCAGGAATCTTCGCTTCTGTGTCTTTGATCGCCAGGCGAAGTGCAGCGGTAAACACCTTCTCATAGAGAACGGGTGCGACGGATTTCAGGATAGCTCTTGCGTGCAGGATGGCTGAAAGTTGTTTGCGCCAGAGATCAAAATTCTCTCGGTTGTCCACGACGAACTCAAGGACTTCGGACCCGATGACAAGAGCAAAGCCGACATTGCCGGAACCTGCAAGAATGCCGAGCAGAAGCTTCATCTCGGTTTCCGCAACTCGCGCCATAAATGCCGACGCTCTGCCGGCTCTCACAAAAGGCGCGGTTCGGACTTCGTCGGCAAACGCCTTTCCCGACTGAAGGTAGAACTTGCCGTTCTGGGAGAAGACGACGCTCATACTATCGGCCGACCAGATGAAGCGGGAGCCATCCGCATCCAGAACTGTCTGCCCCGCACCTAAGGTACCCCAGATTCCACCTACGTTCAGTACGCTTCTGGTACTCAGTTTTGGAACGATGTTTTCAGGGTGCGGGATGAGCGTGGGCTTATTGCTGCTGTTAGGCAAGGGAACCTCCCGCCGGAGTCGACATTCCGGCGAAATATTCATGTCACGAATCGACCCAGAACAGGGGCCCGCTAGGAGCTGTCACGCGCCACTATACAATTTCAGCTGTCTTCCGCCAACTCTTTTACCCGCGCCAGGCATAGCCAATCTGTGAATCTACGTGACAGGAGAGAACCATGAAGATCGCCGTTTTGATTTCGCGCATTCTGCTTGGGCTGGCATTTTTTGCGGCCGGGCTGATGAACATCCTCCATCTGGCCAAGCCGCCCGCTGGTCCGGCGGACGATGCCACCACCTTCACGATGCTGCTGATGACACACAACTACATGACGGTTGTGGCGCTGCTGATGTTGATCGGCGGGCTGCTGCTGCTGGTGGGGCGCTTCGTCCCGCTGGGGCTGGTGATCCTGGGACCGATCCTGGTGAACATCCTGCTGTTTCACATTACTTTTATGCCGAAGGGGATCGTTCCGGGGCTCGTGCTGACGTTGCTGGAGCTGTTTCTGATCTGGGTTTACCGGCTGAGCTTTCGCGGGCTGTTCGATGCCGCGCCTGAGGTCGTCTAGGCTCGGCGCGAGAGCGCCCAACACCGATCGGCACCGATCTAACGGATCACAGCCGATGAGGTGGCTACTCCCTCGCGGCTTTGGTCGCTGCGCGGGCGGCGAGAACCTTCTTGCGCTCGGCCAGCAGGCGTTTCTGCTCGGCTTTGGGCAGGCTGAGCGTCTTCTTCACCTTGGGTGGCAGCTTGGTGTAGGTGAGGGAGTGGGCGGCGGTGAGCTCGTCCTGCCACTCGCGGTCGCGCAGGACGTCCCAGCGCTCGACCGAAACCCAGTGGATGCGCGCGAAATAGGGTGCGGGGATGATGCCTTCCACCTCCACCAGTTCGGCGAAGCGCTCCGGGCCGGCGGGAAACGAGATGATGAGCTCATGGCCGCGATCCGCGTTGACCATGGCGAACATCTTGCCGCCGAGCGCCTGCGGCCCGAGCCAGTAGATCAGGTCGCCCCACTGCGTGCCTTCAACGACGTGCGGCAGGGTGAGCAGAAACTCGCGGGCGCGCTCGGCATTCATGCCGTCCAGTGTAGAGGATGCACCGCCATAAGGTGGCTTATGGCTGCAGTGCAATGGGATTAACTGGCGTTGGCTTTGGCTTTGTTGCCTCCGGCCTTCTCCAGCTTGCGGGCGGCGGCGGCGCGGCCGTCCGCCTTCTTCTCCGCCGGGGTCTGGTGTGCCTTGGGCTCGCAGCTTCCCTTGGTGCCGGGAGTTTTGCCGGGGACGGGCTCGAACCCGGGCCAGCAGTGCGCCGCCGACTTCTTTGCCGGCGTCTTTTTAGCCGATGTCTTTTTCGCGGATGACTTCTTTGCTGCCTTCTTTGCCGACTTTTTTGCAGTAGCCATGCGAACTTAGAAGCAAACTCCGCAGGATGCGTTTGCGCGTTGCGAGCCCAAAGTTTTACTTCAGCTTCAAACGGATGGGACCTTTTGCAGTGGAAGGATCAACAACCCGGCCATGCTGCGTGATGACGACCTTGCCGGCAGCGACGAGGCGCCGGGCGGCGGCGCGGGCGGGTTCCATCAGGCCCTCCCAGTCGCGGCGTGTCTCCTTGCCGCCGACCAGTTTGGCGGCCTCGCTGGGGCAGATCGTTTTGTCGCGTCCACGCTCGGCGAGCAGGTCGAGGATGGCGGCTTCGAGGGCGTGTTCCGCGTCGCCGGGCTTGCGGCCGCGGCAGGCGTCCGAGCAGTACTTGACCACGTCCCAGTCCTTCTCCCACTTCTTGCGCCACTCGAAGGTGCGTCCGCAGGACTTGCAGATCCTGGTCTTCTTCGGCGTCTCGGATTCTGGCTTCCGAACCTTGTCTGGCATCGTTCTCCTCAGGGTATTCTCGCAAAGCGTTCGTAAGACCTCAAAGCTCCATGCGATGATCTCGAAAGCGCACAGCCTTCCGGGGGAACATGCCAGCATTTGACTTTGACACTTTCAACTTCGTTTCCGTGACCTCCGGCGACCCGGAGATGGCTGCGGCCATTCAGTCCGCAAGAGATTCCCTCCCTTCATTCTTCAGAGCCTTCGAAGCTCCGTCGCCCGGACAGAAAAGCTTCCTGTTGAAAGTTCGGTTTGAACGAGATGGCAAGGGGGAGCACATGTGGCTCGCGGACCTGGACCTGCGGAGCAACCCGCTGACAGGTGTCATCGCAAACGAGCCAAGGCTCCCCGGGCTGACCTTCAAGCAGCGTGTCACCTTCTCCATTGCAGAGGTAACTGACTGGATGTATCTGGAAAGCAACGTGCCTGTTGGCGGATTTACATCGAAACTACTTGTCTCCAGGAGCAGGGGAAGCCTGCCTTGGTGGACCCGCCTTCTTCTCTGGCGGCGAGGCATCTAAAGAGCACCCGGTCCGGGGACCTCCGTCATATCCTGCAGGTCTCTATACTGAAAGAGCCATGCAAATGTTTCGCACCCGTTGAAGACCAGCTTGCGCTGCTGACCAAAGGCGCGGCCGAGATCATCCCGCTCGACGACCTGAAGCTGCGCCTGGAAGACTCCCGCAAGACGGGCCGGCCGTTGCGCATCAAGGCCGGCTTTGACCCCACCGCGCCTGACCTGCACCTGGGTCATACGGTGCTGATGCGCAAGCTGCGGCACTTCCAGCAGTTGGGCACACGGTCATCTTTCTGATCGGGGATTCGACCGCGCTGATCGGCGATCCGACCGGCAAGTCCGCGACCCGAAAGCAACTGACGCAGGAGGAGATCGACGCCAACGCCGAGACCTACAAGCAGCAGGTCTTTCAAGCATTCTTGACCGCGAGAAGACCGAGGTGCGTTACAACTCGGAGTGGCTGGCGAAGCTGGGCTTTGCGGACATGATCCGCCTGGCCGCCAAGGCCACTGTCTCGCAGATGCTCGAACGCGAGGACTTCCACGCGCGCTTCAACGCGGAAGAGCCGATCAGCCTGCACGAGCTGCTGTACCCGCTGGCGCAGGGCTACGACTCGGTGGCGCTCGAGTGCGATGTGGAGCTTGGGCGGCACGGACCAGAAGTTCAACCTGCTGATGGGCCGCAAGCTGCAGCGCGATGCCGGACAGCCGCCGCAGATCGTGCTGATGACGCCGATCCTGGAGGGTCTGGACGGCGTACAGAAGATGTCGAAGTCGCTGGGCAACGCGGTCGGCGTGCTGGATGCGCCGTTCGACATGTTCACCAAGCTGATGACGATTCCCGACGGGCTGATTCCGCGCTACTACACGCTACCTGACCGACCTGCTGCCGGTGGAGATCGATGCGATCGCGGCGCGCATCGCTGATGGCAGCCTGCATCCGATGCAGGCCAAGCGCGATCTGTCGCGGACAATCGTGGCGGACTTCCACACGCCGGAGCAGGCGGCGCATGCGGAGGAGAACTGGTCGAAGCAGTTCCAGCAGGGCGGCGTCTCGGACGATATCGAAGAGATCGGGATCGCGCAGGCGGAGATCGCCGGCCCCGAGGCACACAACGTGCAGGATGGCGTGCCGGGCTTTACGGTGCGGGTGCCGAAGCTGCTTGTACACCTGGGACTTTGCCCTTCGAATGCAGAGGCCGCGCGCAAGATCAGCGAAGGCGCGGTAAAGATTGATGGCGAGGTATGCAAGGAGCTGGTGTACACGCTCGAGGAGCTTCCGGCGTCATTGACGGTGCGGCTGGGCAAGCGAGCCAGGCGCGCCAACCTGACGTGAGCGGCACCACATCTGCTGATGTGCAAAGACCGCCGTTGCTACCCAAACGCTCGACTGGAGCATCCAAGTCCATGATGATTCGCCCTTTGAACCGGATGTTCGCTACGCTGCACCGGCTGGCGTTGCCGCTGGCCGTGACCGCGATGATGCCGTGGATGGGACAGGCGCAGAGCGGCAGCACGCCTCCGCCGGGCCGGGATGGCCGCGCCATCATCGCTTCGGCATGCGACAACGAGTACAAGTCCGACCGCACCGACCATACTCCGTTCATCTATCGTGACCACGACATTACGCCCGACCACGACACGCTGTACGCGGTCGTGGAGACGCCGGAAGGCAATCTGCGGCGGAAACTCGAAGATCACGGCAAGCCGCTGACGTCGGAGGAACGCGCGGCCGACGACGCCCGCATCCAGGCGCTGCTGAAGGATACGAAGCTGCAGAAGAAGCTCAAGCGCGACGCGGCGAGTGATGACGACCAGGCCGACCAGCTGTTGCGCTTGTTGCCGACGGCCTTTCTGTGGACGATTGTGAGCGAAAACGGCGACCTGGTGACGCTGAGCTTCAAACCCGATCCGAAGTTCCAGCCGGATGGAATGGAGGCGAAGGTGTTTGCGGATATGGCAGGCGAGGTGGTGGTGTCACGCAGCGAAAACCGCATTCGCAGCATGAAGGGCGCACTGGTAAACGATGTGAAGATTTTTGGCGGGTTCATCGGCCATTTGAATGCGGGTGGAACCTTCCAGGTGGAACATCGCGAGGTGGCTCCGCACCACTGGCAGCTGACGGAGCTGCACGTACACATCGTGGGGCATATCCTCTTCAACTTCAAAACCATCGGGTCGCAGGAGGACGAGATCAAGACAGATTTCCGGGTCTCGCCGGCGCAGAACTTCGCACAGGCGTGGGACGTGATGCAGACCCGGTCCGCCGACGCGGGAGAGAAGGCGATGCGGCGATAAAGCGCGGAGCCGCAAGCCTACAATCAGCGACAGATGCCTAAGCCTTCGACGCCGTATCCGCAATCCGACCGCGAACTGGTTCGCCTGATCGAACGCAGCCCGTCGCACCGCGCGGGGTACAAACAACTGATTCGGGAACTGGGGCTGGGCGGAGGACGGGAACGTCGTCTGCTGCTCGAGCAACTGGGACGAATTACGCTGCGCGGCGACCTGGTGCGGCTGGAGAACGGTATGTGGGCGCTGCCGCATGCCACACCCGAGAAGACGGCGCGCCTGCGGGCAGAGGATACGCCGCCTGAGACGCAACGGGTAACGCGGGACCGGCTGGTGGCGGGCAAGCTCGATCTGCACCGGGATGGATTCGGATTCGTGCGGCCGAATGGATCGAGCTCGCGAGAGGACGATCTGTTTATCCCGCCCAATGAGCTGAACGGCGCCATGCAGGGAGACGAGGTGCTGGTAGATGAAGCTCCTCCGGGGCGCGATGGCCGACGTTCGGGGCGCGTGCTGCGGGTGCTGACGCGGCGGAATCCGACGGTGGTGGGGATCTTTCATTACGCGAAGCCGATGGGGCGGCGCGGCGGGGAGTATGAGCCGTACTCGACGGCGCGGTTCAACTTCATCACGCCGCTCGATGAGCGGATGACGCAGCCTGTGCTGATTCCGGACGGGCCGGACGGGCAGATCGTGCTGCCACCCGCGGCCACGGAACATCGCGTGATGGGTGACGAGGCGCGTGTGCGCAGCGCTCCGACGGCAGGCGAGGACGGCTGGCTGGAAGGGTTGGCGGTAGACGTGGAGATCACCGAATTTCCGACGCTCTCGAAGCCGGCGCGGGGCCGGATCCTGGAGGTGCTGGGGCATCCGGACGACTTCGGCGTCGATGTCGAGATTGTGATTCGCAAACACCATCTGCCGTATGTGTTTCCGGCGAATGTACTGGCGGAAGCGGCAGACTCGGCAGCGCAGACAGTGGCAACTCTGGAAGATGAAGAGCTGGCGCTGCGAAAGGACTTCCGCGGGCTGCCGATCGTCACGATCGACGGCGAGACGGCGCGGGACTTCGACGACGCGGTGCATGTGCAGCGGTTGCCGAACGGCAACTGGCAGCTGCAGGTGCATATCGCGGATGTGAGCCATTACGTGCGGCCGGCGACGGCGCTTGACCTGGAAGCGCGGCTGCGCGGGACGAGCGTGTATTTCCCGGATCGCGCGGTGCCAATGCTTCCGCCGGCACTCTCGTCTGGCATGTGTTCGCTGCGGCCGCACGAAGATCGGCTGGTGCTGAGTTGCATTGCCGAGATCGATCAGGCAGGCGAGGTGGCCGAGTTCGAGATCTGCGAAGGGATCATCCGCTCGGAAGCGCGGATGACGTACACGCAGGTCCAGAAAATCCTGGATGGCGACGCGGAGACGCGCGCGGCTTTCATCGAACTGGTACCCGCGTTCGAGCAGATGCATGAGCTTGCGCTGCTGCTGAATGCGAAGCGGCACCGGCGCGGGTCGATCGATTTCGACCTGCCGGAACCGGTGATTGCGTTCGATCCGCAAGGCAATATGGCGGCCATTACGCGGTCGGAGCGCGGGTGGTCGAACCGGCTGATCGAGGAGTTCATGCTGACGGCGAACGAGTGCGTGGCACACTGGCTGGAACAGCAAGGCGATTCGATCTATCGCATTCACGAACTGCCCGACCCCAAACGCATCCTCGATTTCGAAGAGACCGCGGCGGCCTATGGCCAGACGCTTGGCGTCGGGTCGCTGCCGGTGAAGAAGTTCACGATGAAGAGCGACCGCCGCAGCAGCCGTTCGAATGCGGAGCGTCACGGCGGACGCGCGCGCGAGGCGCAGAAGCATGAGGTGCCGGAGTCGATTCCGGTGACGCCGCAGATGTACCAGCGCTTGACGGCGAAGATCGCGGGGACACCGGAGGAGCGGATCCTGAGCTTCCTGATGCTGCGTTCGCTGAAGCAGGCGCGCTACAGCGAGAAGAACGAAGGGCACTTTGCGCTGGCAAGTCCGAGCTACACGCACTTTACCAGCCCCATCCGGCGCTATCCCGACCTGATCGTCCATCGCCTGCTTCGAGCGGCGCTGCGCGAGGGTGCGGAGCCGGTGGGCGGGCCAATTCTCTCGACCGATCCGCAACCCTGGGGGTTCGAAAGCGGCCAAGAAGGCCGGTTCCGGGGGCAAGGGAGGCGGCCGGGGCGTTGCCGCTCGAAGAGCTGGCGGCGATCGCGGCAGAGTCGTCCCAGGCCGAGCGTCGCGCCGACGACGCCGAACGCGAACTGATGGAGTGGAAGAAGATCAAGTTCATGCAGGACCGCGTGGGAGAGGACTTCCAGGCGACGATCCTGTCCTGCACGAAATACGGCTTCTTCGTGGAGCTGGACGAGCTGTTCATCGAAGGCCTGGTGCCAATCCAGACGCTGGGCGATTCCCTGCCCTTCGGCAGCCAGGAACGCTTCGTGTTTCGCGATGCGGACCGCGCGATTGTCGGTGCGAGCTCGGGGCGGGTCTTCAAGCTTGGGCAGCGGGTGCATGTGCTGCTGGACCGCATCGACCGCCCCGCGCGACGGCTGCAGTTTGCGCTGGTGCCGAGCGAAGAGCCGCAAGGGGCGGCTCCGCGGAGCTTGCGCAAGGGGAAGGTGGCGAAGGCGGAGCTTTCGAGCCCGAAGCGTTCCGGCAAGCCGGGTAAGGGGAAATCGAAAGCGCGGGAGCGGAGCCGCAAGGGGAAGGGCAAGCGGCGGTGAGGGGATCGATGCGAGTTTGGTAGACTGCGGGCATCTCCGGAATCGAGGGTCCCTTTCATGGTTCGTCGTGTCGCAAGCCTTCTTGTGTTTGCCGTTGCATTCGCTTTGGCGGTTGCCCAAAGCACAGCACCTGTCGCTGCGCCGGGCCTGACGATCCCTGGCGGATCGCTGCCTTACGCGCTGGATCATTTCGAAGGCAAGGCAGAGCTCGTGCCGGTGCACCACAGCTCGGTGGAGGTGAACAACCACAAGGGGGCGAACCTTGCGGGGTCCCTGGCAAGCTCGGTGTTCTACAAGCCGAAGATGACGGTAGAGGTGGCCGGCGTGCATGCACGGACTGTGCTGCACGACGGAACACCAAGCTTCTTTGTGCACGTCATGCAGGACCCGGATGCCGGCGGTGATACCGCGAACAGCGAGACGACGGTGTTTGCCATCGTTCGTGCAACGCCGGACAAGGAACGGCGAGTATTTGCGCAGGTGCGCTTCACGCAGCTCACGGGCAATGCCAAACGCAACGACGGCATGGTGGAAAGCACGACGGAAACCCTGCCGGGTGGCTGGCTGAAGCTGACGCCGAAGACTCCGCTGGCGGCGGGCGAGTACGCCCTGAACCCGATCCCCGAAAGCGCAGAACGCGTTCTCAACCGTGGTCTTTGACTTCGCCATCGACCCGGCCGCCGCAAACGCGAGCGATGCGGTGCAGGCCAAGGAGTAAGGGGCCAGACGTTCCGGCGGGACGTCCGACAGCGGTTACAATCGAGATTCAGGAGAATGAAGCGATGCCGCACATGGTGTTTTGCAGCAAGTACAAGGCAGAAATGGAAGGGCTGGACGAACCACCGTTCGATTCCGACTTCGGCCAGAAGATTTACAAGAATGTAAGCAAGAAGGCGTGGGGAGAATGGGTTGAGCGGCAAAAAATGCTGCTCAACGAATACCGCCTGCAACCCTGGACGCGCGAAGCTCAGGAATTCCTCGTCGAGCAGATGAACGGCTTTTTCTTCGGTGAGGGTGAAGGCGGTGCGCTTCCGAAGGAATACGTCGCACCGGCTCACTGATGTACACTGGAGATACCCCATCGCGGCGCACCTGCGCGGCGTAGCAACAAAGTCGGGACGTGGCTCAGCCTGGTAGAGCGCACCCTTGGGGTGGGTGAGGTCGCTAGTTCGAATCTAGTCGTCCCGACCATTTACTTTCAATGATTTAGGTCTTCGCTTCCTCATTCTGTTTGGACCCTTTTTGTGGCGCGGGTCCAAAATGGGTCCAGTCGCTACACTGCGCTCGATGAGAACAGCGCCGCAATCTGAGCCTGGGCCTCCCGCTTGTCGGCCGTGTCCGACTTTGCGTAGACGCCGAGGGTCAACTGCGGCGATGCGTGCCGAAGCAGATCCTGAGCCGTCTTAATGCCCGAGCCTGTGGACAGCAGCAGCGTAGCAAGTGTTCTGCGAAAGCAATGCCACCCAATCCGCTTCGTAATTCCTGCACGCTTTGCCGCCGGGAGGACGTGCCTCTTCAGAACGGCGTCAGGCCAATAGGGCTTCCTCCCGAGGGACGCAGGACTCGCAAAGACCCAGTCCTCAGGATGAGGGAAGCTGGTCTGCTCGTGCCACGTCATGAACGTTTGAGCCAACTCGTCGCCCATAGGAATTGGACGCCTGGATGCAAGTGTCTTCGGTGGTCCTTCTACTTGGTCGACGAGGGACCGGACGACACAAAGCTGCCCTGCTTCGAGGTCGATGTCCTGCCACTTCAGGCCGAACAGTTCTCCCCGCCGTAAGCCCGTGATCGCCGCCACACGTACGATTGCGCGGAACGGATCGCGAAGCTCTCCAAGAAGGGCGGAGATCTCTACCGGAGTGAGCACGTCCTGCTCGGCAACAGGCATTGAGCCCTGCCGGGCAAGTCTGACCGGATTGCTCTCGGCCCATTCGAGCCGCATGGCATGCTGGAAAAGAATCCAGAAGACGCACAGCCGCAGGGACGAGGGCGGATCGAGCGCTTCTTCCGCACCGTGAACGACATGTTCTTGAGCGATCTCGATGGCTACACCACGAGAAGGGGACGAAAGCTGACGTTAACGCTTGATTCTCTGGAGAAGCAGTTCCATTCATTTCTGCTTGAGGTCTACCACCGGAGGCCTAGTTCGGAGGGCAAGCTCTCACCTAAAGAAAGATGGGAACACGGTGGCTACCTGCCACGCATGCCAGACAGTTTAGAGCGCTTGGATCTGTTGCTGATTCACGAAGTCCGGGCACGAAGAGTGCGGCCGGACGGCATTCACTTCCACACCTTCCGCTACTTGTCCCTCACGCTCGCCGCTTACGTCGGTGAGGACGTTACGATCCGATTCGATCCCAGGGACATGGGCGAGATCCGGGTCTTCTACCGTGAGCGATTTCTTTGTCGCGCCATATCAGCTGACCTGGCCGGCCAGACAGTCCCGCTGCGCGAGATCGTGAATGCGCGAAAACGACGCCGGGAACAGCTGCGAACAATGGTCAAAGATCGACTGAAAACAGTGGACACGCTGCTTGAGTTTCGAAGAGTTATGCGGAGAGAGGACCTTCATGATGCAGGCAAGGCCGTTCCAGTCGAACCTAGACCCTCAAAGCTCAAACGCTACTTCAACGAATACTGAACAGCCAGTCTTTGTAGAGACGCTGGAATATAAACGCTTTGTGGAGTTCTGCGAG
Source organism: uncultured Gammaproteobacteria bacterium (assembly GCA_963744015.1). Taxonomy (GTDB): domain Bacteria; phylum Acidobacteriota; class Terriglobia; order Terriglobales; family Acidobacteriaceae; genus Edaphobacter. Next base: position 1,172,887 of record CAVUSA010000003.1, on the reverse strand, counting down.
GCTTGCCGCCGAGACCGCTACATCGGCCTGTGCTACGGAGCGCCAGGAGTAGGCAAGACGCTTTCCGCCGTTCATCACAGTCGACTCGAGAAGATCGTTCCTTTCGATCGTTGGAGCGCAACTGCATCTGACGACCTGCCCATCGATACCGTCCTATTCACCCCGGAAGTGATCAACACACCAGCCAGGATCGACGCCGACTTACGCCAAGCCCGGTCACTTGTTTGTGCGATTGCGAGAAGGAGCACGCGTGGCGAACAAAGGTCAGTGCTCGACGCTTTGCGGAACCGAGACGAAGCATGGAATGCCGAGCATCGGGAGGACCGCGATTACCGGCCCGGTCATCCTCCTCCCCTCAAACCTACCTATTGGGAAACGCTGAAAGAATACGAGTCGAGGCTTCTCGCCGTACCCGACCCGACGACCTTAATCATCGTTGATGAAGCAGATCGCCTGTCCATGAACAGCCTCGAGCAGCTGCGCTCCATCTTCGACAGAAGCGGACTGGGCATGGTGCTGATCGGCATGCCGGGGATCGAGAAGCGAGTAGCGCGTTACCCGCAGTTCTTCTCCAGGATTGGGTTTGTTCATGAGTTCAGAGCGCTTCGAGATGCCGACATCCAGGCCTTGCTCGAGGAACGATGGGCGCCCGTGGGGATCCACTTCCCTGACTCATCCCCCAATCCCGAGGTGATCTCCGCGATCATCAGGCTCACTCGCGGCAACTTCCGGCTCCTCGTTCGCTTGCTGACACAGATGGAACGAGTACTGGCTATCAACAAGCTTCACTCCCTGTCACTCGATGTAGTCGAGACGGCGCGCGAGAATCTTGTCATCGGGCAAGCCTGATCCGAAGAGCCGGTCCGTCGCGGGTGCGCCAAATAATTAGCACAGAAGTTCGCCACTTAATTAGCAAGACAACACCTCGTCTCGAGAAGAGGGTCGCTCGCTTCCCTCAGTTCTTCTCACGAATCGGCTTCGTCCACGAGTTCCGTCCGCTGGACGAACCGCAGGTGACGAAACTGCTGAAGGAAGGGTGATTGCCGACAGGCGTTAGACTTCCAGAAGCGGTTCTCGCTCCAGAAGTGGTAGCGACTCTGATCCGAACGAGCGCTGGCGACTTCCGGCTGCTGACCCGCTTCCTACCCAAGTCGAGCGCGTCCTGAACGTAAATCAGGCCGTTATAGTCTCCAAAGAGATTGTCACTGCTGTTAGAGACAGCCTCGTTATCGGACAAGGCTGATGTCAGCCTTGGAGTCGCATACGCCAAATAGCGTCCAAAGACTTACGCGATATAGCGATCCAGGCTAAACTCTTGGCTACTCGGACCCGTGCCAGTCGAATGGTCGTACCTCACTAGGATGCGACCTCACGTAAAACAGAATGTGGTGCCGCTTTTGTGGGCCTCGGGAGATGCTTTCGTCGCCCATCTTAGGCAGTAGGTCCGGTCGGGTCTCCGCAACGCGATCAAAGAGCGAGTGCCAGCGCTTTTTGATCGAGGCTTGGGAGAGGTGCAGCCGGTCGGCGAGGTCTTCGTCGGTTCCGCCTCTGAGCGCCGCAGCGAGGAGTTCTTTTTCCGTATCTCGCAAGCCGAGCACGGGTTTCTCGTAGTTGAAGAGGGTTGCCGCCAACGAGCCGCTTACAGAGAAGGCATCCTGACGGGTGAGAGTGACAAGAGCGCGCTGGTTGGAGTAACGCTGGATGGTTCGCCAGACGCCGCTTGACTCATGGAACTCGCGCTGCCCGTCGCTGACGGTTTCAGAGAGGATTCGATTCAGGTGGTAGCCGGTATACACCTCGACGAACCCAGAGGGCAGCAGCATCTTAGCCTGCCGGACTTCGTCCGGGCTTACTCCCTTAGTCAGGTAGTTCCCTCCGAGGACAACGAGGTCTAAGCCCCCTGGTTCGTTGCCATGACACAGCTCAGCATCGCCGGGTACAACCGGTTCGCCGCGAGCCATCGCCGCGAACAATCGGCTGTTAAGGCCGGGGCGCATACGGGTGAGCTCGCTGGTGGCGAATTCCGCGGAGACGAAGACACTCGAACCGAAGCCAGCGATCTGTTTGCGTCCTTCGGGACCGTCGCACTCGAGAACACAAGATGCAAAGACGCGTCGATGGATGAGGCCCTTCCAGATGGCCAAGGCAGGCTCGCGTCCTACAATTTCGTCGCCTAGATGAAGAGGCTGCACCCGCAAGCACTCCATGAGATCGGCGTCGCGTACCGTTCGCCACTTCATCGAACTTCCTCCCAAGGTGATGCTGGCCCGACACGCAAATGTAGCCTTTTAGGGTGTTGCCGGCTGCTGAGTGGAGACCTAAGCTTACCCCGAAAGTCGGGAGGCACACGATGGAGCTTTCTAAAGAAGCAGGGGGTGCGGCGGTGAGGAAGGACGGCGTGGGTGGAAGCCGTTGCCGGCGTGTAGGGCTCTTGTTCTTTTCAGCCGCCCTTTTCGCGCCGCCGATGCTTGGCCAGCTTTGTAAGGGGAATTCGAATGGATGCACCAGCGCCGGCGCGGCGTGCAAGCCGGTTAGCTCGGGCGGAGGGACAGTGGGGAAGTGCGTGACGCAACCCGGGCCTCCGCTGGATCGCGGTTGCGAGTGTACCGGAACGCAGATTCCGCCGCCTCCGCTGCTGGACCCGAGGTGCGGCACCCGCACCGGGACTGGCACGTGGACCTGCACGATCAACGAACCGAATGTGACTCAGCGGGAGACACTGTATCCAGCGGTTGAATTTGCTCCCGGCGATGTTGTGGAAATCAACGCGAACGGGTGCGTGCAAACCGGGGGATTGGGCGCTACCTGGAAGCGCTACGTGAATCCCTGGGGGGACAACAGCGATCGGCTCTACCATGGGCTGATCCGGATTCCCTCGGCGACACCGGGGAGCGGGCTTGTACGAATCCAGAGCGTGGTTTCGAATCCGATTGTGGTGACCGGCGCAGGCGTACCAGCGGCGCAACTGTTTCTTCATCTGGGCTATGAGGACGACGGGTACTCCGACAATGGCTACAACGCCCACGACAACGGCACCGACAATCAGTGCCTGACCGACCCGAACAAAAGCTTCGACGGCACTCCAGCGCACGTCACGATCACGATCTCACGGGGCGTGCCGGCACCCGCGCCTACCAGCACGTTTCCGTTCGATGTGCTGTGGACGCAACGGGACCCCAACGGCCTGCCGCTGAATCCGCAGTGGTCGTGGCAGCTGAATCCGCAGAATGGCGGCGGTCCGACGCCGCATGTGCCGGACACGGGGACGTGCCATAACTTCAGCGAGACGCCCACAACCTGGGGCTTTCCCACCAGCCCGGTGTTACAACCTGCTTTCGCGGACTGCACGGATCAGGCCGACGCCACTACGGTGGACCTTCCTAAGGGATCGAACGCCGATCTATGTGAGGCGGGGGGATTCATATACCCGAGGAGCGATAGTTTTACAGGACATGTCAATTGGTTTCCCGTGACGATGGAGGGATACGCCCCCAGCGCGGTACAGCACAGCGGCCTCCCTTATCCTGCCGGGGACGACGACTATACGTTTGACTTTATTGTGAATTCGACGGCAGCCCCGCTGAGCGTGAACGGCGCGGATGGCCTGCATGTCGAGTTCGACTCGGACGAGACGATCGATAACTTCACCTCGCCTGAGTGGCAGGCGCTGCACCAGGCCGTGGATAACGACGCGGCGAGGGCGACGCTGTTGTTCGCCTCCGAAAGTCCCTCTCCCCTCCCCCCCGGCACGCTTCCAGGCGACACGATCCTTACGGGAATGTTTGGCTTGGACGGCGAGCACGATCTAAAGTCTGAGTTGCATCCGCTGTATGCCATGGCGAGTCGGCGGTCCAATTTTGAAAACAGTCCCAGCGACGACGTCTGGCTGATGTTCGTGCGCAACCAGGGCGATGAGGGGTACTGCTCCAGCGGAATCTGGTACTCCGGGTTCCAGGACTACACGTTTCGGCTTCCATGGCTCGCAGGGATGACCTCGGTGGGTGTGAACTGGGCCAAGACCAACGCCGCCTTTCAGTTGACGCCAGGGGCGACCGGGCCGACGGTGGTTGCGTTCCCGCCTTCGGCCGCCACCGCGGCGCATCCCGCAGGCGTGTACGTTTCCTTCCATCTGGGGCCGCCGGTGCAGCGGACTACGAACTTCGGCGATCCGGGGGCAACGGTACCCTTTGTGAATGGGGCGCTCCATCTGGTCTGGGCAGGTGCACCGGGTGTGAAGGGAGTTGCCTTGAAGGAAGCTTTGCAGGCAGCTCCTGTTGGGCAGCTTTCCCCGAAGGCCGACGCGGACGAGGCTGAGAACAGGATTGGCGCGGCAGTGAGCAAGCTGACGCCGGCGCAGCAAGCGCAGGTGAAGGCAGCGCGCTCCACGCCGGTGATGAGGCCGGTTGTCACGCATCAGAGCCAGGGAGCGGGGCCTGTGACGACATTGGCTCAACCACCTGCCGTCCCACCAGCGGTTGCAATGCACGCCATCCCGGGCGGACCTGCGACTCGGAAAGCGCAGCGCGACGCGGCCTCCATGAAGGCGCTTTGCGCTGCCAGCGATAATGCTCCGCAAGGGCTTCCCGCAAGCGTTTGCACGGGTAAGTTGTAGCGTGGAAATCTTATACGGACGAAAAGACGACATTAGGAAGGTAGTCTGGTCATTCTCAGTAGGCTACGAGTAAAAGCAAAACAGCCCGCATGCCCGGCTAAGACTACTCGGCGCGCCCAAGATCGGCGTCGGCGTATCACCGGAATCATTTCATTGGAGTTAGTCAATATGCATGGTGTCGTCTTAGTTCCCAACACACGCCGCGATATCTTATGGCTCGACTCCAGGTTCGAAATGAACTACACCACCTGGAGCAATGTCGTCGGGTATTGGCAAAATCAAGCCACCACAGACGCCCCCTTGGTCGGCGTCCACACAAACCTGGGGGGCACCTTCGCCTCACCGCCGGTGGCGGTCGAAACCGACGGGAGCCATCTTCATGTCTTCGGCCTCGGAACCGATTACGCCGTCTATCACAAGACCTTCGACGCCACCATCCAAGGCACGCTCTCTCAGTGGACCCCCAATTGGGAGCGAGTTGGGGGCAACTTCATGAGCACTCCCGTCGTGGTCTCCACCAGCGCGGCTCGCATCGACCTCTTCGGCCTCGGCATTGATCAGAGTATGGTACATGCCTCATGGAACGGTACCTCCTGGAGCGACTGGGATGAACTTGGCGGCTGTTTCACTGCCACACCCGTTGTGCTGCCAACCTCTGACGGAAAATTTGACATATTCGCCCGCAGCTTAGACTACAAGCTCTACCATCTCACCTACGATCCCGCTGTCCAGACTGACTGGAACATCCTCGGTGGGGGACTCCTCGGTGAGCCCGTCGCTGCCTCCGCCCCCGCCGCTGTTCGCGTCCAGCAACGCATTTTCGTCTTCGTCGTAGGCGACGACGGCGCCATGTGGACGACCCTCTTTGACGGCAGGCTCTGGAGACCGTGGTCTTCGCTCGGCGTCCTGGCCCTTGGCGCCGGCCTTTATCCAAATACCGCCTTCATGTCCGAGCCCGTCGCGGTGTGGAGCAACCCCGCAGCACAGATCATTTTTCAGAACACCCCCTCAGCTACCGTCAGTACGACAGAAGGCACTCCTTCGCACCTCAATGTTGCAGTCGACTCCTTCACCCAGTCAGGCAGCACCCTCGCAGCAGCAGGCATCGCGGCCACTACAAGTGCCTTCTATGGCAGGATTGATCTCTTTGGCACAGGCACGGACGCTGCACTCTGGCACATCTGGCTTGACACGAACGGATGGCAGAGCAATTGGGAGAATCTTGGAGGGGCGTTATGCTGCGCGCCCTCGGTGATGGGTGCTCTACCTCCGCGCATCGCGGGAGGACTGCTGCAAGGCCTCCAGTTCAGCCTGCTGGAACCCGGTTCCAACTCCGTCGTGAAGCTCCGCGCCTTCGACGGGAAAGCCTGGTCGTATCCGTGGCCAGTCGGTCCCATCTTCAGTCAGCCAAATGCGTTCTCCATCGGAGTCACGGAGGTCGACATCGCCTCGCTCCGTTCCAACGGCAGCCTGGGTGAAACGGATACAGACAATGGAACCGCCAACCTCTCAGTAGGTCGATGGCCCCTGGCGACCGCTTACATGGACATGGGAGATGTGGGCAAAGGCAACCACGCTCAGAGTTTCGGCATGAGCCTCAATCGTGTATCAGTGGAACTCGCGGAACCCTTCATCTATGTCTATGTGATCGTCAATCAGGGATCAAAAGATACGACCACGGAAGAGGCCATTGCAATGGCCATCGCTAACGGCGCGGCAAGTGCCATAGGCAACGCTTTGAAAGGAATCACCAATCCGCCTGCCCATCTCTCGATCCTAGGACTGGGAACCGGCATTTTGATCGATGCAGGAAGCGCTTCCTTTCTTGTCGGAGCCGCGCCGGCGGCAGTCGCCGCCGCCATCGCCGCTGGTCTTGATCTGGCTCTCTCCGCCCTCTTTGCCAACTGCGACGGTACAGTAGCGACGGGGAGCGTTTTCTTCACGAACGGACGGATCCTGCAACAGCAAGTACGAAACGCGCCGAAGCATAATCTGCTAGGCAGCATCCATTCTCCCGGCACGGACTCCCCATCAGGTTGTGGAAGCAACTCTGACTACACGGTCAGATACTCGGTGTACTGGATGGGCCTGTGAATGGATAAAGCACTCCACGTCGGTTGGAGAACAGAGCCTGCGTGTACTTCGTCACCCATTGCATCAAACCGTACATCTGCCGCTTGCTCCGCTTCAGTCAATGGCTTTGCCTCCCATACCTGCTCTGCCGGGCGATCCATGGCGCCCTCCATTCCCGCCAGGGGCGGCCTTGGGTTCCCGCTTTCACCTACGGGACCCTAAGTTTAGCTTTGAACATTAGTGGCGTAAATGTTTCGGCGAAATGTGGCGTAAACAGGCCCTCGGCATCAGCGCGTCGAGCCTTATTCGACAACACTGTTGTTAAGCGTATGTAATCTCGCGATAAAAGAGTTCCGGCTTCAACGTCTGTAACGGCACGCTCTGAATGGCAGCCGTTACGCCAAATAATTCTGGACGACCTACGCCACACTGTGACCAAAGCTACAGGTAAGCTAAGCGCGTTCCCGCTCTAATTCTTTTCTCAATTCCTCTTCTGAGGGCAGAACCAGCCTATACCGGCTGGCAAACATCTGTTCGTTCTCGTGGAGGACTGAATAGCGAACTACGGACGCATCTTTCTGAGCGCAGAGGATGATCCCCACAGTTGGATTGTCGTCGGAGCTTCGCTTCAAGTCATCCATCATGCGCACGTACATATCCATCTGGCCGATGTCCTGGTGCGTCAGTTCTCCAGCTTTAAGGTCGAAGAGTACGAAGCATTTAAGCAGGAAGTTGTAGAAGACCAGATCGATGTAAAAGTCTTTCGACTCCGTGCTGAGCCTGTATTGCCTTCCCACGAAAGCGAAACCGCGCCCAAGCTCCAGGAGGAAGGCCTGCAGATGGTCGAGCAGCCCCCGTTCGATATCCGCTTCGAGCAGACGCCCCGCGCCCGGTAAGCCCAAGAACTCGAGCATGACCGGATCGCGCACGAAGTCTCGAGGAGTTTGAAGTGGTGCAATGACGCCCGTCGCCTCCTGTTCCACGGCCAGCCGGTCCGAGGTTGCAAGCAGCCGCTCATAGTAGAGCGTGTTGATCTGCCTTTCGAGCGCCCTCGTTGGCGTTACACTTAGCGCGTCTACAGACCCCTTCCAAAGCAGCATTCTGCGCAATCTGGCCTTTTCGGCCGAATGTTGCGAACCATACAGTGAGTGCTTCGTCCGCGAGTTCGAAAGTCTTTGTGCGTCTCTCGCTCAGTCGCTGGTTTCAGCGGCGCTCACGCCCTGAGTCGCCAGCTTGACCTGTTGCTCTTCGATGCGCCATTTGCTCATCTTGCGTTCCCAATCGTCTAGCGGGGTCGTGCCATCGAGCTTGTCGGTGTAGAGCTTGTCCATCCGAGTGCAAACCGACGTGAGCCGCCCTTCCACCAGGCCTGCGCTACCGGGAAACACCTCCTGAGGTCTCCGCACGCCTGAGCGTTGCGCTCATAAGGCCAATGACCACGTCGTTGGCCAGGGTCCTGACCGTAAGGCTCTGCAGATCTTTCGAAGGGTCAAGCCCAACGTCTAGAACCGTAGCTGCGCCTCCGGGCACGTCGCGTCCCTGCCCCTTGAAATGAGCCGAATCGAGCAGACGAATGTTTCCCGTTTTCAGGTCGACTCGAGGTGGCAGAGCACCTTCGTATGGAAACTGATAGTCGTCGATGAAATAGTCCTGTTCGATAGGCCACCACGTCTCGGGGTTGCGCAAAGCCAGACGCACAGACGAGCCGTCGGTATACGTAAAAACCACCTCACCATTATCGATATGGCTCTGCATGAAGTTGGTGGAGCCGGCCATCAACAGGTAGGCATGACTGGCGCGCCCGGAAAGCGGCACCGAAGCCTCATGCGGATAATTGTCCCATTGCGAGGTGAACAGGATGTTCCTGGCAGAGGGATCGCCGGGCGTTCGGAAGAAGACTCCGTTCGGCATGATGAGCCGGTCCCCGTGATTCGCCGCAGCTCGACGCAATCCCTCATCATCGATCTTTGGCAGAAACTTCAAGTGTCCTGCCCAGGCTCCGACACCCTGCGATGGCAGCGCCAGGCTCACGCCTGTGGACCTCGGCGAAACATACTTGCCCTCGCCAAAAATTGCGTCGACGGAGTCGTTGAACGCCGCCGTCAAGTCAACGCTCTCGAGGCCGTCGACAGGCTGCGGAGTCGTCCAGTCCGTTGACTTGGCAGGGATTGTCAGAGCGGCGGCGACCTTCGGCCCCATGACCCACCACTGAAAGGCGCCCTGGGTGACAAGACGGAATCCGTCAGACACTCCATTCGACGAGGCGCTCGACGCGGTCGACACATGTGTGCCATCGAGCCTTGCGCCTTTCCAGACGACGCGTACCTTCGTGACTGCCGCGGCAGGCGTGCCGATCAGCAGCAGTGGACGTCCGACGGCCTCTGGGTCGCTCTTCCATGCCACGTTGGCACCGTTCACCTCTACGTGTTCCACATCGTCATAGGCTGCGGGAACACGCAGTTCGAGCCGGCCAAAGCGTGCGCCAGCCTGAGTGATGGTCCACGTGTCTTCCCGCCCATGGCGCAGGAAATCCACACCGAGATCCGGATGGGTCAACCGCGCATGTTCCCAGCCCTCCGGGAAGCCCGGCGAAACTGTCAGAACTCCCGCGATCGCATCGGGATGAACGCCGAACAGGCCCTCGATGATAGCCCTGGACATTGCCCCTGCACTGTCCCCGAAGTCCCGCTGACTCTCCCGCCGGTATACGTCCAGGTAGTCCATGGTGCCGACGTTGCCGGGGGAGATGCCCATGAACATGCTTGCCAGAATGCCGCTCTTCGCAAGAACATACGCTTCGCCCGAATGGCCGCTCTGCCACAGCGCGAGCGCGGTGTGCAGGTTTTCATCCATGACAACATTGTTGATGGACCAGGAATAAGGCATCCAGTCCGTCTCCGAATAAACATGGTACGGAAGGTCGTTCGGAACGCCGGGGCCAATGACCGGTATGGCGCGAAAATGCTTCTGCAGGTCGACACTCATCGACCACGCTTCCTTACGGGTCGTCGCCTCTTCGTCGACCGTATGGTAGAAGTTCCACAAACCGTAGTCAGGATGGATGAGTTGTCTGCCGAGAACATCCTTATACTCGGCGAAGTTTCCTTTTTCCGGCATCCAGAGCAGGGCGCGCATCGCGACTTCAATCCGGTCCGCCTCCTGCGAGTAAGGCTTCGGGTCCTCGCCTGCCATGGACGCAATGCGCGCTGCCATGCGGTTGGCATAGACGTTGTACGCCGAGGCGTACGCGCTGCCGCCGCCGTTGTAGTAAAGGTCGTCGCTGGCCCAGATGGAGGCGTAAGCCTCGTACAGCGGGAGCTTCTCGGGGCCGTACACGCGGCGAAAGAGCCTGCGTTCCCAGGCGATATGACGCTTGATGACTGGCCAAGCCTGGCGCGCGAAGTCGCGATCCCCAGTCCACAGCACGTGGCGGAAGAGCGCGTCCATGAAGACCGCGTTCATATCGTAGTGGGAGTTCGACAGGTCTCCGTTCGAGTGCAGCCCCTGCTCATTGCGAGCCAGGTTTGCTTTCGGATCAGCCGGCGGAAGTGCGGCCTCGATGGAATTGACATTCTGGTGGGGCAGCCAGCTTTCGAAGTTCTCTCGCGCCCGCTTGTGCCAGCCGAGCGCATCCAGCACGTAAGGTCCGCGCCATCCCAGCAGCCTCGTTCGCCACGCAATGGAACCGTGCATGATGGAGTGCGTGTCCGAATCCCACAGTGCATCCGCGACGATGTTGAGCGCGCCCATCGCGGCGTTCAGATAAGGGTCCGGCGTCTCGATGCGTACTCGATAGCGAAGTTCGTTGAAGTGCTCCTCAGCTTCATGGAACCGCTGCGGCAACTCGTCGGCGCGAAACGGCGGCAACCGTGTCGCCGTGACGGGCAGCGGGCTCGGCGCACCAGCAGTCGTTACCTCGCTGTAGACATTCAGGTCTGACGGCGCCGTGGAGTTGTCCTGCACTCTCTGCAAAGAGAGCAGAAGCGGATGATCAGCCGTGAAGACTGCCTCCCCGACGATGATCGGACGTTCTGGCTGGGACCGCGTCGCACTTGGCGAACCCTGACCGAAGAGCGCTGGAAGCGCATTCCAGTCCTCAGCCCTGGCGAGTTGTTGCCGTGCGCCCGCTGGCACGATGCCAACGATGCTCGCGTGCTTGCTGTGCAGGGTAAAGCCTTCCGATCCAATCACGAAGCGATTGTCTTCCGCAAAGGCAGGCTGTAGCTGGAAGTACTGACTGATCGGAACACGCTCGGTCCCGATATCGCCGTCGCGCGTGCCACGTTGTCCGTTGACGCCGCCGTAAGCCCAGATCAGCGTTGCGCCCGGGGGCACACCTCTAGCTTGCGCCCGGACCACCAATCCTTCTGTCGAGGCGTAGGCCAGCACTTCAACCCTAATCGTTCCGTTTGTGCCAACGGCCGGATCCCGCACCTCGTAAATGAGCTCTCCGGGCCTGTAGCGCGTGACGACCTGTGCCGCGTCCTTCAGCCAGAATGTGTGCTCGCCGCTATGCACCCCTAAACGCAAGTTGCCTCCGCGTCCGGGCAGATACATCATGAACTCCGGCTTGTCGCCGGCGTCCACGCGGAAGGCCGTGTTGCCTCCATAAAGCGAACGATTGAAGAACTCCGTCCCATTCCTGATGACGAAATCGCCGTTGTCCGGCGTATATCGGAGTGGCCTTTCCATCTGGCCCGCAATGTTCGGATGGAGGCCTGTGGTCGATGCAATGGCCCCCGCACTGGTTTCAGGAGACTGCGCCAGCACGCACCAAGGAATGCTCAAGAACAAGATCGCAGCGATGGCAACATTCATTCCGGGGGAAGGCATTGGCGCACCCATCTTAACGCCGCAACGCGTGCGTTGCCTAACCTGGGAGCGCAGATCGAGAGAAATTGGATCGACGGCAATCGGCTACACTCGAAAGCGAGCCAAACGCCATGAAAAAAGCCTTTGCCATTCTCGGTCAGCTTCTGCTCTTCGCCGTCTTTCTCGCCGTGTTCTTTGCCGGTGGGCTGCTCGGACTGTTCCATCTCGACCCCTTCCACGCCCGCTGGTTTCTGAGCCACCCCACGCCGGACACAACGCGCTACTTCGTCCCCACCGGACTGATCCTGATGACGCTGCTCTACCTCATCGTGCTCGGCATTGAAGCGGCGATGAAGCGCATCCGCACTGCCGGCCTTTGGACCACCGTTGCGTTTGCCGTGGCTTTGGTCGTGGGACTGGCAGCGAAGTTCGGTTGGGTGTCGCCAAGCTGAGGATGCCCGCAGAAATGAACGACCCACTCCATTCCGCCGGATTCCTCTCCCTGCTTGCCGAGGCGCAGCAGGAGCTCGATAATGGTTTCCTGCATCTGCCGGAAGCGAACGCCGCTCCTTTGCCTGCTGAGGCCGCCCGCGTTCTCGCCGAGGCCGCACGCCGCCTGCACGACAACTATCCCTACGCTCACCCGCTCTACGCGGGGCAGATGCTGAAGCCTCCACATCCTGTCGCGCGCGCCGCCTACGCGCTGGCCATGAGCGTGAATCCCAACAACCACGCGCTCGACGGAGGCCGTGCCAGCTCCGCCATGGAACTGGAAGCTCTCGCCGAGATCGCCGCAATGTTCGGCTTCGGCCAGCCTGGCGAGTTCCTGGGGCACCTCACCTCGAGCGGCACCATCGCAAATCTCGAAGCGCTCTGGATCGCCGGTCAGCTACATCCCGGCAAGGCGATCGCCGCCTCCAGCCAGGCGCACTACACCCATACCCGCATCAGCGGCGTGCTGGGACTGCCGTTTGTCTCCATTCCGGTGGACGTCAGCAACCGGATCGACCTTGCGGCTCTGGAACGGTTGCTGCGAAGCGAACAGATCGGCACCGTGGTCGCGACGCTCGGCACCACGGCCGCCGGTTCAGTCGATCCGCTGGACGCGCTTCTGCCGTTGCAGCAGAAGTATGGTTTCCGCATCCATGTCGACGGCGCGTATGGCGGGTATTTCACGCTCGCCGGAAACCTCGGGCCTGACGCCCGGCGCGCCTACGACGCTATCCCCTCCGCCGATTCCATCGTGGTCGACCCGCATAAGCATGGGCTGCAGCCTTACGGCTGTGGCTGCGTGCTCTTTCGCGACCCCGCGATCGGCCACTTCTACAAGCACGACTCGCCGTTCACCTACTTCACCTCGGGCGCGCTGCACCTGGGCGAGATCTCACTCGAGTGCTCGCGCGCGGGAGCCTCCGCCGTGGCGCTTTGGACGACGCAGCGACTGCTTCCGCTCGAACGCGGCGGAGCCTTCGCGGCAGGACTCGCCCGTGGACGCGAAGCCGCGCTGGCGATGTACAACCGCATCGCCAGCTCATCGCAGTTTGTTGCGCCTGTCTACGCCCCGCAGCTCGATATCGTCTTCTGGGCCGTGGCGGCGCCCACCCCGAAAGAGAGCAGCCAGCGCGCGCAGGAAATCTTCGATGAAGCGGCAAAACGCGGGTTGCACCTGGCCCTCGCGCGGCTTTCGAGCCCGCTGTTTCCCACCGGGACCTGGCCAGAGGACGTTGAAAATGGAACGGTGCTGTGCCTCCGCTCCGTCCTGATGAAGCCCGAACATCTGGATTGGCTGGACCGGATCTGGACGATCCTGGGGGACGCGTCTAGCACATACGGGGCTGTGCGTTTGTAATATATGCACGCAAAAATGAGACGAAAGTATAGCAAAGAATTCGTGGTTGGACCTCTGGACCTTTGCTAGTCTTAAAGGAAGACGGGAGACAACCGATGCTCACCGCCTCTCGTCATCTCAGTAACCCGCCGATAAGGCTATCAAGCAGGTCCACCCGCAGCGTGTCTGCGCGACGCGTCCCCGTAGGACGAAACGCAAACCCGTACGGATGAAAGGGATTCCAACGCATGAGCCTGGAAAACAGCACTGCAAGCAACCCACTGAATAACCTGAGCACCTCCCCCTCCAAACTTTCTCAGACGCTTTCAGCCCCAGCCATCGACCTCAGCGGACGCTCCATCGCCTATTTTTCCATGGAGATCGCGCTCTCCCCCGCCCTGCCCACCTACTCCGGCGGCCTCGGCATGCTGGCCGGCGACACCCTGCGTTCCGCTGCCGACACTGGCGCTCCCATGGTGGCGGTCTCGCTGGTGCATCGGCGCGGCTACTTCCGCCAGCACCTCGATAAATCCGGCCAGCAGACCGAATCCGACGTCTCCTGGACGCCCGAATCCACGCTTCCCTTTGCTGGCGAGTGCGTCTCCATCACCATGCAGGGCCGCGCGATCAAAGTCTGCGCCTGGCGCTTCGATGTGGTGGGCGTCGCCGGTCACATCATTCCCGTCTTTCTGCTCGACACCGACATCGACGGCAACGACCCCTACGACCGTCGCCTGACGGACCACCTTTATGGCGGAGACAGCTACTACCGCCTATGCCAGGAGACCGTCCTCGGCCTGGCCGGTGCACAGCTTCTGCACAAGCTTGGCTGTCTGCCCGCGGTCTACCACATGAACGAAGGACACGCCGCGCTGCTGGCGCTTGGCCTGCTCGAAGACCGCCTGGAAAAGGGAGCTTCGCTGGCCAGTGCGACGGAAGCAGACCGCCTGGCCGTGGCCAAGCAGTGTGTATTCACAACGCACACCCCGGTGCCCGCCGGCCATGACCAGTTCGGGCTGGATCACATGTACGCCGTCCTGGGCCAGGACCGTGCGCAGGCCCTGGAACGCTTTGGCTGCCTGCACAACAACCTGCTGAACATGACCTACGTTGCCTTGCGCTTCTCGCGCTGGGTCAACGGCGTCGCCATGCAGCATGGCAAGGTTTCGCAGGAGATGTTCCCGGATTATCACGTGGAGTCGGTGACGAACGGCGTGCACGCGGCCACCTGGATCGCCGAGCCGCTGAAGAAGATCCTGGACCAGGAAATTCCGCGCTGGCGTCACGATAACCACTACTTCCGCTCCGTCTACGGCATCAAGCCGGCGCGGCTGGCGAACGCGCATCGGCTGGGCAAGCGCAAGCTGATCGACACCATCTACGAGCGCACCGGCGAGACCCTCGACGAGAACGTACTCACGCTGGGCTTTGCCCGCCGCGTGGCCACCTACAAGCGCGCCAGCCTCCTGCTCGAAGATCCCAAGCGCCTGGCGAAGATCGCCTCCAAGATCGGCGGCCTGCAGATCGTGTACGCCGGCAAGGCACACCCCGCCGACGTGGCGGGCAAGGGCCTCATCAAGGAAGTGTTCGACATCGCCGGCAAAGTCTCCGGCAACGCGCTGAAGATCGTTTACCTCGAAAACTACGACTGGGAACTGGGTGCGATTCTCACCCAGGGCGTGGACGTCTGGGTAAATACGCCGCGGCGTCCGTATGAGGCCTCCGGGACCTCCGGCATGAAGGCCGCGCTGAATGGCGTGCCGTCGCTCTCCATTCTGGACGGCTGGTGGATCGAAGGCTGCGCGGAAGATGTGACCGGATGGGCGATTGAAGACGGCGACACGGATGAAGCCGAGGCGTCGAGCCTGTACGACAAGCTCGACCAGCGCATTGCGCCGCTCTATGCCCGTCCGAACGCCTGGGCGCGCATGCAGCAGCACTGCATTGCGATGAACGGAAGCTTCTTCAACACCGACCGCATGCTGGGCCAGTACTTCGCCAACGCCTACTTCCCGCATGCTCCAACCACCCTAGAAACTGAAGCGGCGGAAGAGCTGTCGGAAGCCGGCGTACTCGCGTAAGCAGATTGGCTCAGGCAAAGCCCCGCCCACGGTCACCCCGGGGCGGGGCTTCCTGTTTTCAGAGAGGGCTCACTGCAGCGCCAGCAGCCGCTCGTACTCGGCGCGCGAGATCTTCAGAAACGAGCCGTGGCGCATGCCTGCCGGGAAGTCAATCTTTGCCGCGGCGTCGGTCCAGGTCTTGAAGTCCGAGGTGAACCAGGCGCCGTAGTGCTGCGGCTTGGTGTAATGGTCGTAGTAAGCCAGCCAGCCACCCGGCACCGGGATCGCCGCCGCGCCTTCCGACCACGTCTCGGAGAAAGGTTCGCTCAGGTTCGCTCCAGGGACCTTCGAGCGTAGGTCCGGACGCGGTCAGCAGGTGCTTCTCGAGCGGATTCTTGCGCTCATCCTTGAAGATGAGGTGAAAAGGCGCGCCGGTACCGGGCGTGGCGACCAATGTCGCGTCAATGACGCTGTAACCAGGATCGAAGTAGACCTTCGCAGGCGTCAACGACTTGAAGTCCGTCGTAGTCGAATACCAGATGCGGTGATTCAGCCCGCCATCACCCTGATCTTCGCCCGGAAAACGCCCCGGAATGGTAGAAGACCAGAAGATGAGCCAGCGTTTGTGGTCCGGCTCCCAGTAGAGCGCCGGCGCCCACGTATTCACCGCTTTGGGTTCGTTCGCCATCACGGGAAGTTGCGTGTGCGGCGCCCAGTGCACGAGGTCCTCCGAGTGCGAGTAGCCGATGGTGCCGTTATGCCAGCTCCAGGTCCACACCATGGCCAAGCTGCCATCAGGCGCCCGCTGCAGAAAGGGATCGCGCATCAGTTCACCCGGCGCAGTCTGCTTCACCACTGGCTTGTCGCCGTTGACGAGTTTCCAGTGAAAGCCGTCATCCGACACCGCGAAATAGACTCCGTCCTCGCTGTTGCCCTTGAAGCCGGCGAAGACCCACGGACCTGCAGTCTGCGCACCGCCAGTAGCGGACAGCAGAACAAGACATACTAAAACGCGAAGGATGCGCATGCAGTGATTATCGCCGCTAATCGCCTGCGACGGCTACGGGCTCATGCCCATGCAGTGGGCGTCCGTCAGGCGTCGTCTCGCGCGCGTTCTTCTTTTTGGCAACTTTATTGATTTTCACGCTGAGGCGGTCGAAGAAGAGGTAGACGACCGGCGTGGTGAAGAGCGTGAGGCACTGCGAGACGATCAGGCCGCCGACGATGGTGATGCCCAGCGGCCGGCGCAGCTCGGAGCCGGTGCCGGTGCCGAGCGCCAGCGGAAGGCCGCCCAGCAGCGCCGCCATGGTCGTCATCATGATGGGCCGGAAGCGCAGCAGGCAGGCCTCGTAGATGGCCTCTTCGGGCGTCTTGCCGTGCTCGCGCTCGGCGACCAGGGCGAAGTCGATCATCATGATGGCGTTCTTCTTCACGATGCCGATCAGCAGGATGATGCCGATCATGGCGATGACGCGAGAGGTCGACCTTGAAGAGCAGCAGCGCGAGCAGCGCGCCGACGCCGGCCGAGGGCAGCGTCGAGAGAATGGTGAGCGGATGGATGATAGCTCTCGTACAGGATGCCGAGCACGATGTAGACCGTGACCAGCGCCAGCAGGATCAGCACCGGCTCGGTCGAGAGCGAGTGCCTGGAAGGCCTGCGCGGTGCCCTGGAAGCCGCCGTGGATCGCTGGACGGCATGCCGATCTCGACGCGCGCCTGCTCGATGGCGTCGGTGGCCTCGCTGAGAGCGAGCGCCGGGGGTGAGGTTGAAGGAGAGCGTGGCGGCCGGCGATCTGCCCCTGGTGGTTGACGGCGAGCGGGATGCGCTGCGGTCTCGAAGTGGGTGACGGCGGAGAGCGGGACCATGCGCCGGTGGTGCTCTTGACGTAGATGTTCTTGCAGCGCGTCGGGGTCGCTGCTGGAACTGCTGCGCGACCTCCATGACGACGTGGTACTGGTTCAGCGGCTTGTAGGTGGTGGAGACCTGGCGCTGGCCGAAGGCGTCGGAGAGGGTGGCGTCGATGGTCAGCGGCGAGACGCCGAGCCGGGAGGCGGTGTCGCGGTCGATGACGAGCTGCGCTCGCAGGCCGTTGTCCTGCTGGTCGGTGGCGACGTCCTTGAGCTCGGGCAGCTTCTGCATCGCGGCCATCAGCTTGGGCGCCCACTCGTTCGAGGTCGTCGAGGCTGTCGGCGGTGAGCGAGTACTGGTACTGCGTGGCGGACTGCCGCGCCGCCGATGTTGAGCTCCTGCGAGGACTGCAGATAGAGCTGTGACGCCGGGGATGCCTGGCCGTCTTGGGGCGCAGGTCGGTTGATGATCATCTCGGCGGTGTCGCCCGCTCTTCTGCGCGCTCTGCGTCGGGCTTGAGCGACCATGAACATGCTGGCCGTGGTTGGACGCGCCGCCGCCGGGCCCGCCGCCCAGGAACATCATGACGTTCTCGACGCCGGGATCCTGCTGGACGATGTTCGACGAGCTCGGTCGCCTTCTGCCTTCATGGCGTCGAAGGAGACGTCCTGCTGGCCGCGGATCTGGCCGCCGATGCGGCCGGTATCCTGCTGCGGGAAGAAGCCCTTGGGCACGATGATGAAGAGATAGATGTTGAGCGCGAAGGTGACGACAGGTGACGCCGAGCACCAGCGGCTGATGGCGCAGCACCCAGCGCAGGCCGCGCTCGTACTCGGCGGTCAGCCAGTCGAGCGCGCGCTCGCCGATGCGATAGAACCAGCCGTGCTTGCGCTCGGTCGTGCGCCTTCAGGAACTTGGCGCTGAGCATCGGGCGTGGTGGTCAGGCGAGACGACCAGCGAGACGACGATGGCGGCCGAGAGCGTGACGGCGAACTCGCGGAAGAGCCGGCCGACGATGCCGCCCATCAGCAGGATGGGGATGAAGACGGCGATCAGCGAGGTGGTCATGGAGAGCACGGTGAAGCCGATCTCTTTCGAGCCGAGCATGGCGGCTTCGTAGGGCGACATGCCCTCTTCGAGGTGGCGGGTGATGTTCTCGATGACCACGATGGCGTCGTCGACGACGAAGCCGGTGGAGATGGTGAGCGCCATCAGCGACAGGTTGTCGAGCGTGTAGCCAGCAGGTACATGATGCCGAAGGTGCCGAGCAGGCTGAGCGGGACGGAGACGCTGAGGGATCAGCGTGGAGCGGACCTCGCGCAGGAAGAGGAAGACGACCAGGATGACCAGCAAGATGGAGATGATCAGCGTGCGGGTGACGTCCTTGACCGAGGCGCGGATGGTGGTGGTGCGGTCGAGCGCGACCTGCAGCTTGATGGACGGCGGAATGGAGGCCTGCAGCGTCGGCAGCATCGTCGAGCACGTTGTCGACGGTGGCGATGACGTTGGCGCCGGGAGCCTTGAAGACGATGATGAGGATGGCGGGCTTGCCGTTGATGAGGCCGCCGGTGTGGATGTCTTCGACGGCGTCGATGACCTCGGCGACGTCGCGGATGCGGACGATGCCGTGGCCGACGGCGGCTGGTCCGGAGGTCGCGCTGGCGGCTGGCGTTGTGCTGGCTGAGCTGGTGCGGCGGCGTGGTACTGCCGCGGAACCGGCGGCTGTGCCGGAGCGAGACGGCAACCGCGACGCGACGCTGGCAGGCAGCCCGCTGCGCGCTGGCCGAGCTGACCGGGCCGCGGTCGGTCGCGATGATGAGCGGAGCGTAGGCGGCGGCGCCGAAGAGCTGGTCGGTGTGTCGATGACGCTGATGCGCTGGTCCGTGGCCGTTGAGGTAGCCGGTGGGCTGGTTGACGTTGACCTGGCCGACGGCGGCGCGCAGCGCTTCCAGGCCGAGGCCGTAGCTGGCGAGCAGGTCGGGTTGGCTTCGATGCGGACGGCGGGCTTGGCGCTGCCGCCGATGTTCACCTGGCCGACGCCGCTGACCTGCGCGATCTTCTGCGCGAGGATCGAGTCGGCCGCGTCGTACAGCTGCGGCACGGTCATGGTGTCGGAGGTCAGCGCCAGGATCAGGATGGGCGCGTCGGCCGGATTGATCTTGCGGTAGGTCGGGTTCGAGGGCAGGTTCGCCGGCAGCTGGCTGCGCGCCGCGTTGATGGCCGCCTGCACGTCGCGGGCGGCGCCGTTGACGTCGCGGTCGAGATCGAACTGCATGGTGATGCTGGCTGAGCCCGTCGAGGAGGTCGAGGTCATCTGGTTGATGCCGGCGATGCGGCAGAACTGGCGCTCGAGCGGCGTGGCGACGGCCGAGGCCATGGTCTCCGGGTCGGCGCCGGGCAGCGACGCGCTGACGGAGATGACGGGGAACTCGACCTGGGGCAGGCTCGAGACCGGGAGCAGCGTGTAGGCCACGCATCCGGCGAGAATGATGGCGACCGAGAGCAGGAAGGTGGCGACGGGACGCTGGATGAAGGGCGCGGAAAAGTGGACGCCGCCGACCGGCTCCGGCTCGTCCTCGAAGCCTTCGTCAGGTCGCTCGCGGTCCGTCGCGCTGGCGTGTCGTGCGGAGCGCGATCGCCGCCGCGCGATGGTCGCTCGTCGCGCAGCTTGCGCGCGTCGCCGGGACGTGCGCCGTCGGTCGGGGTCTTGTCGCCGGGTTGTGGGTGCGTCGTTCATCGGGCTGCTCAGTCTGGTTCATCGCCGACAGTCGGCATGACGTCAGTCTCCTGCGCTGGCTGCGTGCTCGTCTTCGTGCGTGCTTCGTGCATGCTCTGCGATCGGCCTCGTCGGTGTGCAGGTACTTGCGGCCGATGCGGTCGAAGAAGAGGTAGACGACCGGCGTGGTGAACAGCGTGAGGACCTGCGAGACGATCAGGCCGCCGACGATGGTGATGCCGAGCGGCCGGCGCAGCTCGGAGCCGGTGCCGGTGCCGAGCGCCAGCGGCACGCCGCCGAGCAGCGCGGCCATGGTCGTCATCATGATGGGCCGGAAGCGCAGCAGGCAGGCCTGGTAGATCGCCTCTTCGGGCTCCATGCCCTGGTCGCGCTCGGCTTCGAGCGCGAAGTCGATCATCATGATGGCGTTCTTCTTCACGATGCCGATCAGCAGGATGATGCCGATCAGCGCGATGACCGAGAGGTCGATGTGGAAGAGCATCAGCGCGAGGATGGCGCCGACGCCGGCCGAGGGCAGCGTGGAGAGAATCGTGACGGGGTGGATGTAGCTCTCGTACAGCACGCCGAGCACGATGTACACGACGATGAGCGCGGCGAGGATCAGGAGGGGCTCGTTGGCGAGCGAGGCCTCGAACGCGGCGGCCGTGCCCTGGAAGCTGGCGTTGACGCTGAGCGGCAGGTTGCAGCTCCTTGTCGGCCTTGTTGACCGCGTCGACGGCGTCGCCGATGCGACTTGCCGGGCGCGAGATTGAAGGAGATGGTCGTCGACGGGGAACTGGCCCTGGTGGTTGATGGCGAGCGTCGTCTGCTGCGGCTCGAAGTGCGTGAAGGTGGAGAGCGGGACCTGCGTGCCGTTCGAGCTCTTGACGTAGATGTTGTCGAGCGAGGTGGGGTTGCGCTGGAAGCTTCGGCGCGACCTCCAGGATGACGTGGTACTGGTTCAGCTGGGTGAAGATGGTCGAGACCTGGCGCTGGCGAAGGCGTCGTCGAGCGTGTCGTCGATGTTCTGCGGCGTGATGCCGAGGCGCGAGGCGGTGTCGCGGTCGATGACCAGCTCGCGCCTGCAGGCCGTTGAGCTGCTGGTCGCTGGCGACGTCGGTCAGCACGGGCAGCGTCTTGAACTTCGTCGACCAGCTTGTCGGTCGCAGTCGGCCAGCTCGTCGGCGTTCGCGTCTTCGACCGAGTACTGGTACTGGGTGCGGCGAGACGCGGTCTTCGACGGTGAGGTCCTGCAGCGGCTGCAGGAAGCATCTGGATGCCGTCGACCTGGGCGACCTTGGGCTGCAGGCGCTGGATGATGTCCGTCGGCGGTGGCGGTGCGCTTCTCGCGGTCCTTCAGGTTGATCTGGATGCGGCCGGTGTTCAGCGTGGTGTTGGTGCCGTCGATGCCGATGAAGGAGCGACAGGCTCTCGACGTCCGGGTCCTGGAGGATGACGTTGCGCGAGCTGCCTGCTGGCGCGTCGCTCATGGCGGCGAAGCTGATGGTCTGCGGCGGCCTCGGTGATGGCCGAGCAGCACGCCGGTATCCTGCACCGGGAAGAAGCCCTTGGGCACGATGATGTAGAGGAACAGCGTCAGGACGAAGGTGGCGAGCGTGACCAGCAGCGTGAGCGTCTGGTGGCGCAGCACCCAGCGCACGCCGCGCCGTACTTGGCGATGACGTACTCGAAGAACTCTTCGCGACTTGCGGTAGAAGCGCGCTCTGCTCGGTCTCCGGCTTGTGCTTCAGCAGCTTGGCCGCCATCATCGGCGTCAGCGTGAGGGAGACGACGGCGGAGACGAGGATGGTGACGGCGAGCGTGACGGCGAACTCGCGGAAGAGGCGGCCGACGATGTCGCCCATGAAGAGCAGCGGGATGAGCACGGCGATGAGCGAGACGGTCAGCGAGAGGATGGTGAAGCCGATCTGCTCGGAGCCCTTGAGCGCGGCGTCGAGCGGGCGTGTCGCCCTCTTCGAGGTAGCGGTCGATGTTCTCGATCATGACGATGGCGTCGTCGACGACGAAGCCGGTCGAGATGGTGAGCGCCATCAGGCGAGAGGTTGTTGAGCGAGTAGCCCAGCAGGTACATCACGCCGAAGGTGCCGACGATGGAGAGCGGCACGGCGACGGCGGGGATGATGGTGGCGGCGGATCGAGCGCAGGAAGAGGAAGATCACCATGACGACCAGGCGCGATGGTGAGCATCAGCTCGAACTGCACGTCCTTGACCGAGGCGCGGATGGTGTTGGTGCGGTCGGTGAGGATCGTCGAGGTTGACGCCGGCGGGCAGCGACTGCGTGCAGCTGCGGCAGCAGCTTCTGCACCTCGTCGACGACGCCGATGATGTTGGCGCCGGGCTGGCGCTGGATGTTGACGATGACCGCCGGCTTCAGCACGGCGTCTGCGCTCGGGCGTGGTCCTTGCCGTCGCCTGCGGGCTGGCTGGCGGCGGTGCCCATCCAGGCGGCCTGGTAGAGGTTTTCGGCGCAGTCGACCGCGTTGGCGACGTCCGACAGGCGCACGGGCGAGCCGTTGCGGTAGGCGATGATGACGTTCGCTGTAGTCGGCGCTGGAGAGCAGCTGGTCGTTGGCGCCGATGGTGTAGGCCTGCCGCGAGCCGTTGAGGTTGCCCTTGGCCTGGTCGACGTTGGCGGTGCCGAGCGCGGTGCGGATGTCTTCGAGCGAGAGGCCGTAGCCGGCGAGCGCCGTGGGGTTGGCCTGGATGCGGACGGCGGGCTTCTGGCCGCCGGCGATGGAGACGAGGCCGACGCCGGAGAGCTGCGAGATCTTCTGCGCGAGGATGGTGTCGGCGAGGTCTTCGACCTTGCGAGAGCGGCAGCGTGTCGCTGGTCAGCGCCAGCGTCATGATCGGCGCGTCGGCCGGGTTGACCTTGCTGTAGATGGGCGGGTTGGGCAGGTCCTTCGGCAGGAAGCGTGTAGCCGGCGTTGATGGCGGCCTGCACGTCCTGCTGGGCGATGTCGATGGACTCGTCGAGAGCGAGAACTGCAGCGTGATGATGCGAGCCGCCGCCGGAGCTGGTGGAGGTCATCTGCGTCAGGCCGGGGATCTGGCCGAACTGGCGCTCGAGCGGCGCCGGTGACGGAGCTGGCCATCACCTCCGGGCTGGCGCCGGGGTAGAAGGTCTGGACCTGGATGATGGGGTAATCGACCTGCGGCAGCGCCGAGACCGGCAGCTGCAAGTAGGCGACGACGCCGGCAAGCAAAATGGCCACCATCAGGAGCGAGGTGGCCACCGGCCGCAGAATAAATGGCCGTGAAGGGCTCATGGCTGAGCCTCAGGCCGCGGTTTGCCGTTCGGCCCGCCATGCCGGTGCTGGCCGCTGGGCTGGCTACCGGGTTGCGTACCGGGCTGGATCCCCTTCCCCGCTCCCCGCGGATTGCCCTGCCGGTCGGCCGGGGTGCCGGGCTGCGTATCGAGCTGTACCGGGCCAGGCGCACCATGGGTTGCGCCCGAGTCGTCCGCGTTGACCGTTGCGCTTTTGGCCGCATTGCCACCCGGCGCGCCTTCCACCGGCCCCTCGGTCTGCGATGTGCTTCCCGAACCCAGTCCGGCGGATGAGCCCGAACCGGAAGTAGAGCCGCTGCCACGCCGTCCGCCGCCCGCCGCTGGCTTGGGATCAACCTTGCTGTACCTCTTCAGCTTTTCGGCTCCGTCCACAACTACCTGGTCGCCGGCTTTCACGCCGCCTTTCAGGATGACCTGCGTGCCTTCGGTCAGGTCGACCACCACCGGCTGCACGTCGACGTAGTACGGATCGCGTTTGGGACCAGCCTCGCCCGCCGCAGCCGCGTCGCCGCCGCCTGCCGGCGCGCCTGCGGAGCCGCCCGCCGGAGCTGCCGCACCCTTGCCCTTACCCTTGCCGCCGCCTGCCGCGGAGGTGTTGCCCGAGCCGTCATCCGCAGGATGCGGGGGGTTGCCAGGCTTCACCACATACACAAACGTGCCACTCGAGCCGTTCTGGATGGCCGCCGAAGGCATCACGATGGAGTTGGCGCGCTGCTCCAGGATCAGCCGGACATTCACGAACTGGTTGGGAAACAGCGCGCCATCCTTGTTATCAAAGACGGCCTTCGCCTTCACGGTACCGGTGGTGGTGTCGATTTCATTGTCGAGCGTAAGCAGCTTGCCGGTGGCCAGATGCGTCGTCTCGGAACGATCGTAAGCCTCCACCGTCAGCGCCTTGCCGGACCGTATGGTGTCCATGCACGGTGGGAAGCTGGTCCTCCGGCAGGGTGAAAATGACAGCAATGGGCTGCAGCTGGGTGACGACCAGCAGGCCGTTGGCGTCCGAAGCATGAACGATGTTACCCGCATCCACCTGGCGCAGACCGACCACGCCGTCGATCGGGGAGGTGATGTTGGTGTACGCCACGTTCACCTTGGCCGCCTGGATCGCGGCGCGATCCGCCTCCAGCACGCCCACGCTTTGGCCGGCGTTTGATATCTGTGATTGCTGACTCTCTTTCGAGACGACGCCGGCGGCGTAAAGCGCGCTATAGCGCCCCGCCTCCGCCTTGTTATAGTCGGCGGTGGCCTGGTCCTTCGAAAGCTGGCCTTCGGCCTGCGCGACGGCAGCTTCATACGGGCGCGGATCAATCTTCGCCAGGGTCTGCCCCTTGTGTACGCGCTGGCCTTCGCGGACGGGCACCGAGAGCAGCTGGCCGTCGACCCGGCTCTTGATGGTGACGGTGTTGTAGGCCGTTACGGTTCCGAGCGCCGTCAGATAGATCGGCATGGTGCGCGAACCCACCGTCGCCGCCGTCACCGGAATGGCGCGGTTGGCCGCAGCCGCAGCCTTGGTCGCCGCGTCGTTCGTCTCTTTTTTGTTGCCTTCGAGTTTCCAATAGCCGAAGGCAATGGCGGCCAGCAGAAGCACCGCCAGCCCGATCTTGCGCGCCAGGCTGCCGGCGCGCGACCCGCCAGACTCCGGTGCGGTCTGTCCCGGCGCAGGAAGCGCCAGCGGCACGGCAGGGGAGGACGATGCGTTCTCGCGGGTTTCAGTAACTGGCATAGGCGATCTCTACCGTTTCTCGGAGGATAGCCGGGCGGGGTGCGCCGGGCCGAAATGTTCCGTCAGGGATGCAAAAATCATACAATCGTTAGCAGGATGACGCACTGAAAGGGCGGAAGGTTTCTCGTTTTCCCGTGTAAGCTGTTGGGAGAGTGGAGATTCGACCGAATAACGGACAGCTGTGCCGGCTCCCCGGGGCCTTCTGCCGGAGACCGGTAGAGATTCATAGGATGCAGAAATCCAGCTCCACACCACCGGAGACGCGCCGTGCCGGCTGAAGGAATGGCGGGGCCCACGCCACAGGAACTGGACCGGGAGCACGCCGGGGCCGGGACGCCGCGGCATGCGCGCAAACTCCATTCCACAGTGCCCCTTTGCGTCGATCTCGACGGCACTCTCGTCAAGACCGATACCCTGGTCGACTCGGTTCTTGTGCTGGCGCGACAGAATCCAAAGCAGCTCCTTTCGGTTCCAGGCTGGCTTTCGGAGGGCAAAGCCGCGTTCAAGCAGCACGTCACCCAGGCCGTCACTCTCGACGTCGCAGCGCTTCCCTACAACAAGCCGCTGCTGGAATTCCTCTTCGAGCAGCACGCCGCCGGCCGGCGGATTTTTCTGGCGACCGCCGCCGACCGTACCCTGGCCGACCGTATTGCGGCCCACCACCCCATCTTTGAGGACGTGCTGGCCTCCGACGGCTCGCACAACCTCGCCGGCGACAACAAGCTGCAGGCCTTCCGTCAGCGCTTCGGCGAGGAGTTCTGCTACATCGGCAACGCGCGTCCGGACCTGCCGATCCTTTCGAGCTGCGTCGAACCGATGGTCGCCAACCCTACCCCCGCCCTGATGTCCGGCCTGCGCGCCGCCAGGGTGGTTCCGGCGCACATCTTCCGCGACGGCCAATCGCCGCTGAAAGCCTGGCTGAAGGCCATTCGCCTGCATCAGTGGGCGAAAAACGCGCTGATCTTTCTGCCCTTCCTCCTGGCGCACGCCTGGCACGACTCCGGTGCCGTCGGCGCCACGCTCGGTGTCGCCATCGCGTTCCTCGCCTTTGGTCTCTGCGCATCCGCAACCTACATCGTGAACGACCTCCTGGACATTGAGGCGGACCGCCGGCACCACTCCAAGCGCCGCCGGCCGTTCGCTGCCGGCAACCTTTCCGCATTTGCCGGGGTAGGCGTGGTGGCGCTGTTCCTGGGGCTCTCCGTCGCCCTGGCCTTCGCGCTGCCGATCGTGGTGCGCCGTGCGGGCGCCCCGCTGGCGCTGCCATACAGCTTTA
Source organism: uncultured Gammaproteobacteria bacterium (assembly GCA_963744015.1). Classification (GTDB taxonomy): domain Bacteria; phylum Acidobacteriota; class Terriglobia; order Terriglobales; family Acidobacteriaceae; genus Edaphobacter. Next base: position 1,146,625 of record CAVUSA010000003.1, on the reverse strand, counting down.
TCGAGTGGCTGTTCCTGTACTTCGTTACGACGACGGCCTATTCGCTGGCGCTCAAACGCGTCGTGCTGGTGGACGTCATCGTTCTGGCCGGCCTCTACACGGTGCGTATCTTCGCCGGAGGCGCAGCCGCTGGAATCCCGGTTTCGAACTGGCTGGGCGGATTTTCCGTCTTCTTCTTCCTTTCGCTGGCGTTCGTCAAACGTTTCGCAGAACTTGAAAGCCTGCGCCTGCGCGACAAGGCGCCGACCAACGGACGCGGTTACCTTCTCGACGATGTGGAGCAGCTTCGCGCCTTCGGCACCTCCGCCGCCTATGCTTCCGTGGTCGTCCTGCTGTTCTACATCTCGAACCTGGATACGCATCTCTACCACCACCCGGGACGCCTGTGGCTTCTCCTGCCCGTCCTTCTGCTTTGGGTCTCGCAGCTTTGGCTGCTGGCGGCGCGCGGACAATTGAACGAAGATCCAGTCGTCTACGCCATCACGGACAAGCATTCGCTTCTGCTCGGTTTACTGGTGGCCGGAATCGTCCTAGCCGCCCTCTAGGGTGGTCATATAGTCTGGATTCTCACCATGTCCCCGACGATCCCCCACCTGCCTGCGTACGATGACTCCGCCCTTGACGCCTCCTTCGCGGTCCTCGCCGACGAGGTCCGCGCCTCCGCGGCAGAGAACGACCCGGAGGCCTTCCGCCTCCATTGGCTCGGCCGCAAGCAGGGCCGTCTGAAGCTCATCTCCGATGCCTGGCTCAAATCCGCGCCGCCCGAAGCTCGCAAACCGCTCGGCATGCGCTTCAACCAGCTCAAGCAGCAGATCGAAGCCGCACTCGAAGCGCCATCCGCACAGCCTGCGAACCGCCGCCGCCGGCCTCGACATCTCGCTTCCCGGCATCGCCCGCCGTCCGGGCATCCCGCATCCGCTGCTCACGACCATGGACCGCGTCGTGGAGGTCTTCCATCATCTTGGCTACTCGACCTCACTCGGCCCGCAGGTGGAGAGCGACTTCTACAACTTCGAAGCGCTGAACTTCCCGGAAAATCATCCCGCCCGCGATACCCAGGACACGCTCCAGATCGCCGGTCAAAGCTCCAAGCCCAGCCGCGACCGCCTGCTCATGCGCACGCATACCGAGCCCGGTGCAGATTCGCACGCATGGTGGCCGAACCTCCGCCGCTGCGCATCGTCATCCCGGGCAAGGTCCACCGCAATGACGCGGCCGACGCGACCCACTCGCCCATCTTTCACCAGGTGGAAGGTCTTTGCGTCGATACGAACATCACCTTCTCCGACCTGAAGGGCACGCTGGATCATGCCATGCGCGCGCTCTTCGGCTCCGCTGTCAAGACCCGCTTCTTCCCCAGCTTCTTCCCGTTCACCGAGCCTTCGGCCGACGTGCAGATCTCCTGCATCTTCTGCGGCGGCAAAGGCTGCCGCAAGTGCAAGCATTCCGGCTGGATCGAGCTGCTCGGCTGCGGCATGGTCGACCCGGCGGTGTTCGAAGCGGTGACCGAGGAGCGCCGCCGCCTCGGCCTCGATCCCACGCCCTACGACCCCGGCCGCATCAGCGGATTCGCCTTCGGCATGGGCGTCGAGCGCATCGCCATGATCCTGCATGGCGTCTCCGATATCGGCCATTTCTACTCGGGCGACATGCGCTTTCTGGAGCAGTTCGCCTAATCCCATGACTCTCAGTGACCCGCAAATCATGGACGCAAGCCCGCGAGTGTCGCCCAAGCGGTTCCCGGAACTCGATTCCCTGCGCGGCATCGCCGCTCTGATCGTGGTCATCCATCATTCGCTGCTTGCCTGGGCCCTGCTCGCCGACCGGCTCTCCTTCCCCACGGTACGGCGTCATCCGTTGGACCTCCTGTACCCGCTCCACGCCGGACATGAGGCAGTTCTTCTCTTTTTCATCCTGAGCGGATTCGTGCTGGCTTTGCCGTATCTCCGCGGTACCCACCAGCCGTACATGCGCTATCTGGCCCAGCGAACGTTCCGCATCTACGGCCCTTACCTCGTAGCGCTGGGCATCAGCGTGGCGCTGGCGGCTCACTTTCATGGCCGCCACGGACTGGGACCCTGGGTGGACGCATTCTGGGCCCATCCCGTAGAGCCCTGGTCTGTACTTGGGCATATCTTGTTCGTCGGGCCCATCGATACGCGGCTCTATAACAACGTCATCTGGTCGCTCGTGTATGAGATGCGCATTTCCATCATCTTCCCGGCGCTGGCCCTGCTCGTCCTCGCGCTCCGCGCACGTGCGTCGCTGCTGCTGGCCGTGGCATTTACCGGTGTCGCCATGGCCGCCGCCTACCACTCGTCGCCCCTGAGCACCACGTTCAACCTGATGATGACCTTTCGCTTCGCCGCGTATTTCGTCGTCGGCATCCTGCTGGCCAAGTACCTGGACCCGATTGAGCGATGGTATGTTTCGCAGACCCGAACCACGAAGGTGATCTTCGGAAGCGTCGCATTCGTCGCGTACAACTTGTGTTTTCGCGTGGGCGCCTATTACGACAAGCACCTCTGGATGGAGTTCGTCCTGGAGTGGGGCAGCGTGCTGGGAGCTGCGGCATTCCTCGTCATTGGCTTGCATGCCAGGTTTGCGCGCCGCATTCTCCAGTCAGCCGTAGCTCGGTTTCTGGGTCGTATCTCCTACAGCCTGTACCTCATCCATGCACCCATCCTGGTCGTCTTCGCCATCACCATGCACAACCGGGTCTCGCCCTGGCTGCAGTTTCCCGCGGTTCTCATCACTTCGCTGACGGCGGCGTATCTCTTCTCGATGCTGGTCGAGGAACCGTTCATGCGTCTCGGCCGGCGCTTCCGGTCGGCGACACCCCGACCGCAAAGTGCTGCGGCTTCGCTCTCGGCGCGCACGGAGTCGGTCCAAGGATGAAACCCGCCATCATCCCCGTTCACCCAGCATCCCTGTTCGGTCGTTCTACGGAACCCGCATGAGGGCACTTCGTGAGCGACTCACCAGCGTCGACGCCCTGCGCGGGCTCACGATTGCATTCATGATTCTGGTCAACGATCCGGGCGATTGGGGCCATGTCTACCCGCCGCTCGACCACGCGGCCTGGAACGGCTTCACGCCGACCGACCTGGTCTTCCCCACCTTCCTCTTCCTCGCCGGCTGCGCCATTGTCTTCAGCATACGTTCACGGCTGGCGCGAGGCATTCCTCGCCGGCGCATCGCACTCGAGATCGTTCGTCGCGCAGCGATCCTCTTCGCCATCAAGATGTTTCTCAGCGCCTACCCGCACTTTCACCTCACGCATCTGCGAATCTACGGCGTGCTGACGCGCATTGCGCTCTGCTACCTCGCCGCCGGTCTCATCTTCCTCTACGTCCGCTCCTGGCGGACGCTCGCTGCCATCACGGCCGCGCTGCTCCTCGGGTACTGGCTGCTGATGCGCTTCGTTCCTGTGCCCGGGCTCGGCGTTCCCGTCCGCGACTTTCCCATCCTGGACCAGAATCGCAATCTCGCCGCCTGGCTCGATCGCAACGTTAGCGCCTGGACCCAACGCTGGCTGCACACCGGCCGACTTTACGAGCACACGCGCGATCCCGAAGGCCTGCTCAGCACCCTGCCCGCCATCGCCACCACGCTGCTCGGCGTGCTTACCGGTCTCTGGCTGCGCGCCCCCGACATCACCGCCCGCACCCGCGCCTTGGCAATGGCGGCCGCAGGAATCGCAGCGCTGGTGCTGGGAGCCTTCTGGAACCCGTGGTTTCCCATCAACAAGAATCTCTGGACGAGCTCCTACGTCCTCTTCGCCGGCGGCTGGACGCTACTTCTGCTCGCACTCTTCTTCTGGTTATTCGACGGCGAACGCCTGCAGGAGCGTTCGCGCGCAGCCCGCGCCGCACTGTGGCCGCTCACCGTCTACGGCACCAACGCCATCGCGGCCTTCGTCTTTTCCGAGATGCTGGTGGAAACGCTGCTCTGGTGGAAGGTTGGGCAGACGCCGGACGGCCATCCCCTGACTGCCTGGGCGTGGGCCTACGTCCGCATCTTCGCGCGGCATGGCTCGACCGAAAACACGTCGCTCGCCTTCGCGCTCGCCTACGTCGCCGTCTGCTTTCTGCCGATCTGGGTTCTCTGGCGCAGGAAGATCTTCCTGAGGGTCTGAGACAGCCCGCACCTCTCGCCCCCTACTCGGCCAGCAGCTTTTCGAACTTCCCTTTCGCGTCCGATTCCTTCTGCTTCAGCAACCCTGCCAACGCCGAGCCTCGGCCCAGTCGCTCGCGGGAGGTCTCGTGCAGCAGAAGCCAGTCGTGCCACTGCCCGCCCGATTCCTGCATCGCTTCAAACTCTTCCACGGTGCGCGCCGGAGCCCCGTCTTCGGCCATGTAACGCGCCACCTTCGCCGCCTTGCGGACGCCATGCATCTGCTCTGCGCGGTCCTTCTCGCGGCCCGCCAGCAGACGTCCCGCCTGGTAAAACTCCCGCGCTAACACCTCCAGGTCGCGCGGCGACAGACCCACCCGTGCTACCGGCTCCAGCACATGCATCAACTCTTCCAGTCTGGGCTCGAGCGCGAGCGCATGCGCTTTCAATTCGCCGAGCAGAGCCTCGCCCTCCGCCTCGCGCTCGACCTTCAGCTTCCGTCGCAACGTCCGGGCCTCCTCCTGAACCCTCCCGCGGCTTCCGGTCGCCGCCTCCTTCGTGAGCTTGCGCTGCACGTCAAGGTCGCGCACCGCTCCGGCTGCGCGGCGGATGCGTTTCAACTGCTTGGAAACCTTGCGCGCAGGCTTGCGCACAGCGCGAAAGCCTTGCTCCTGGCGCTCCAGCAGGGCGATCACGTTCAGCTGCGCCTCCACCTTGCGCGTCGCTTTCCGGAGCGCATGCACCGCCGTCTTGCGCGGCTTCGCGAGCACCTGCGCCACCGCAGCCTCGAGCTCCGACACCTTCCGGCGCAAAGTCTCCACGGGATACATCACTTGCCGCGGGCTTGACTTGCGCGTCGCCATGCTAAGTAAGATACGCGCAAGCTGCCATGGGTGGCCGCGGCCTGGGTTCCGCGCCGCTACTATAATCGGCAGAGCCTCCATGAAGATTCTTACCCAGTGGCTCCGCTCCTACCTGCCCGCCCTTGCCGTCGACGACGCCCAACTGGCCGAAGACCTTACCCTGCGCGGCATCGCCGTTGAAGGCGTCTTCCCCGTTCCCGGCGGGTCGCTGTTCGACATGGACATCACCACCAACCGCGTCGATGCGATGAATCACTACGGCGTCGCGCGCGAGGCCGCCGCCATCTACGACCTGCCGCTCCAGCCGCACGACATTGCCCTGCCGCAGCCCACGCCGGCCCCCGCATTCTCCGTCCGGATCGAAGCTCCCGAGGCCTGCGGACGCTTCACCGCGCGTGTCGTGCGCGGCGTCACCATTGCGTCCAGCGAAGGCCTGCTGGCCGGCTACTTCAACGCCCTGGGCCAAAAGCAAATCTCCAATGCGGTCGATATTTCCAATTTCGTGCTGCTCGGCATGGGACATCCCAATCACGTCTTCGACCTGGACAAGATCGAAGGCGGCATCATCGTGCGTTTTGCGCGGCCCGGAGAGCAGATCAAGCTCCTCGACGGCTCAACACGCACGCTGGTCGCCGCAGACCTGGTCATCGCGGACGAGAAAAAAGCGCTCTCGCTGGCCGGCGTCATGGGCGGTTTCGACTCCATGATCACCCCGGAGACGAAGAACATCCTGATCGAGGCCGCGTGGTTCGATCCCGCGACCATCCGCGCCACCTCGCGCCGTCACCTCATCCACACCGATGCCAGCCACCGCTACGAGCGCGGAGCCGACTTCGCTGCGCCGCCGGTGGCGAATGCGCTCGTCGCCAGCCATCTGCTCGCGATCTGTGGAGGCTCGCTCGAAGGCGAGATGGTCGACCAGGTCATCGCCGCGCAGGCCGCGAAAACCGAAGCTCGACCCGAGGTGGCGCTTGCGCTCGCGGAGGTGCATCGTCATCTCGGAAAAACGCTTGCGCCGGAAGGCATCGACGCAGCGCCTGGTGGAGCGGTATCTCGGCGCGCTGGGCTGCAGCCTGCGGTCGACCGGCGCGGGCATCTGGGACGTGCACCTGCCGTCCTGGCGGCTGGACCTGACACGAGAGATCGATCTGATCGAAGAGATCGCCCGCGTCTACGGCTACAACCGTTTCGCTAACACGCTGCCTACGCCCGCCGAAGTGATTCCCTATCCGACCGCGCGCGCCGAGCACGCCCTGCGCACCCGGCTCTTCGCGCTGGGCTATTCGGAGGCCATCTCCAGCACCTTTGCGAGCGCGGCGGAGTCCGCCTTCTTCGCGCCGGGGACACCTGCCGTTGCGCTCGAAAATCCGCTGAGCGAGGAAGCCGCCAACCTGCGGCCGTCGCTCCTGCCCGGCATGGTGACGATGCTCGCCCACAACCTCAATCGCGACGTTCTGACCGCCCGCTTGTTCGAGGCTGGAGCTGTCTTTGCCGGCTCTGCCGCGCAGGTGGAGGAGCGGCTTTCGCTCTCTCTCGGGCTAACCGGCACCGTACCGGCGACCCCGCTGCACAGCGCTGCGGATGCACCGTTCTTTGAGCTGAAGGGTGTCCTCGAATCCGTGCTGAGCCTGTTCGATCTCCCCCTCGCGGAGTTCACCCGCACCGGGGTGCCTGCATCTTTCGAACCCTCGCGTTCCGCCGCGATTCTGCTCGGGGGCAAGCCGCTGGCGGTGCTGGGCCAGTTCTCAGCGGCAGAAGCGGCACGCCGCAAGCTGCGGCAGCCGGGATATCTCGCGGAGCTCGACCTTTCGGCGCTGCTCGCCTATCCGCTGCGGCAGACGACCGCACACGAACTCTCGCGCTTTCAGGCAGTCGAACGCGACTTCTCGTTTACCTTCCGCGAATCGACCGAGTGGAAGACGATTGCGGCTGCGGTGAACGCGCTTGCGATTCCCGAGATGCAGAGCCTGGCGGCGATCGAGGTCTTCCGCGATCCGAAGAAGATGCCGGGGCAGTTCTCCATGCTGATCCGCACCGTCTTCCAGTCGCCGGAACGCACCTTGACCGAGGAAGACCTGACCGCGTGGTCGACCGCCGTCATCCACGCCTTGGAAGGCCTCGGAGGAATTCTCCGCAAAGCCTGACGTCCCACCACCAGGTTGTCATCCTTCCGCGAAGCGGGAGGATCTGCTTCTTCAACCGGCAATGCTGCTTGCGGAATGCAAGCTGCCCGGCCGCTCGCGCCTATCTTGATACCTGACTCGGAAGCCGCGGTTTCGATACGCGAATTCCACTTCCCTGCCATCTATACTGGCGCTGGGAGCCGTCTATCTTGGATACCGCAATCGACACCAGCACACAGATCTCCGCCGACGAGTTCCAGGCGCTCGAACAGAAGGTCCTGCGCGCAGTCGAGATCGTTCGCCGCGAACGGGAGGCGCGCACCGCGGCCGAGGCCGAAGCGGCGTCCCTGCGCGAACAGCTGCAGGCCACGCAGCAGCAGCTCGACTCGCTGACCGGGGCCTCGAATGCGGCACAAAGCCAGATCACCACGCTGAACCAGGAGCGCGAAGCGGTCCGCCTGCGCGTGGAGAAGATGTTGCAGCAGATGGACGAACTGCTTTAGCGCGAAAGCCTCCGCAGAAAGGATTCACCCGTGTACCAGCAGGACGAAAACGCGACAGCACCGGAGCAGCCGCAGTCGATCACGGTCGAGATCTACGACCAGGTCTACCATCTGCGCGGCACCGACCCCGCTTACATCGAGCACCTGGCGCGTCTTGTCGACCACAAAATGCGTGCGGTCGCGGCGCATGGCGGGACCGTGGATTCCCTGCGGGTAGCCGTTCTGGCGTCGCTAAACATCGCCGACGAGCTGGTCTGCGCACGGGAAAGCTACAAGGAGCTGGCCGGCTCCATCACGGAGACGCAGACCAACATGCGCAGCCGCTCGGCTTCGCTCGCAGGCATGCTGGATGAGGTGTTCGACGAGGTCGAAGCGCCGATCCGCCGCGCCGGCTAGAAGCAAAAGCGACTACGATCAACACAGATTGGCACGGATCAAACGCCGCTGGGCCGTCTCAAACCTCCACCTACGTAACGACCGTCATTCTGGCAAAGCCGGAATCTCCGTATCTGCTTCTATCCGAAGCACTCCGCACTCAATCCGCGCCATCCGTGCGAATCCGTGCACGCTTCCCAACAAAACCTCCGCCTTCGCTCGCCGCATCCTACGCGGTCGAGGAGAAGCTATGGACAAGGTTGAGATTCCTTCGTACGACGCACTTCCGCTGGACGCCATTGCGCCTGGCCTGATCGGGCTGCGGATTGCCTTCGTGAATGTCTTCGGGGTGACAAATCCCGGCGGCACGTGGACGCTGATCGACGCGGCCCTGCCGATGTCAGCAGGCCACATCAAAAGCTGGGCAGAGAAGAACTTCCAGTCCGCGCCGAATGCCATCGTGCTGACGCACGGGCACTTCGACCACGTAAGTGCGGCCAAGGAACTCGCCGAGGAGTGGAACGTGCCCATCTACGCGCATCCGCTCGAATTCCCCTACCTGATGGGCGAAAAGGAGTATCCGGCGCCCAACTGGAAGGCGGGCGGGGGAGTGATGCCGCTGATGTCTCCGACATTCCCGAAAGGGCCTGTCGACCTGCGCAAGCACCTCGCACCGATCCCCGAGGGCAAGTTCGATGTGCTGGACGGATGGACGGTGCTGCATACACCGGGACACACGCCTGGCCATGTGAGCTTCTTCCGCGAGCAGGATCGCACGCTGCTGGTTGGCGATGCCTTCTGCACGACCAAGCCCGAGAGCTTCTTCGAGGCTGCGCTGGCACAGCATACGGAATTGCACGGGCCTCCTGCATATTTCACGTCGGATTGGGCGGCGGCGAAGGAGTCGGTGCGCAAGCTGGCCGGGCTCAACCCGAACGTGGCTGCTCCGGGACATGGAAAACCGCTTGGCGGAGCGGATGTTGCGGCGGCGCTCAGGAGGCTGGCGGACGACTTTGAGCGGATTGCGGTGCCGGACAACGAGAAATCCCACGCAGAAGTTGCATAGGGGCTTGACTTGCCATTCCGGGCGGTCGCGGTTAGCATCCAAACCAAGACGTACTGGAAAACCGGTCTGCAAAGTTGGTACGCGAACAACGCAGGTTGAACCAATACTTAATGAACAGGGGTCTGGTTCGTAGATATGGCTCGGTGTGCTATGTCCGCCAGTCCGGAAAGCCTAAAGAGCCACGGCTGGATCCCACCGTCTTAGACGGGTTCACCTGCGCTTCGTCGTACGGCCCAGCGGATCGGTTTTTCTGCGTCTTTCGGGGGTATACCCCCTCCCCCCATGTAGATGTAAATTCCGGACAGATAGGGACTTAGGTTCGGACCTCTGTCTGGATTCGTGTGCACCATTTCTGGGGCAGGCACTTTTTCTGCGGGGTTTCTCCGGAGAGTGTCGAGGTGGTTCCGAGAAGCAGATTCCTCGCTGCGCTCGGAATGACAAAGCTGGGGCTTGGAATGGCAGCGCTGAGGCCGGGAAATGGCATATCGGTACACCCGTTAGACTTTGAGCATCGCTGTGTTCCCCACTCTTTTCCATGCCGGACATATCTATCTGCCGACGTTCGGCGTGCTGGCGGCGCTGGGGCTGGTGCTGGCGCTCACGCTGTCGGAGCGGACGGCTCGAATGGCAGGGCTGGACCCGGAGGCGCTTTGGAATGCGGGGCTGTTTGCGGTGCTGGCGGCGTTTTTGCTGTCCCGGGTGTTGCTTGTCACCGAGGATTTCGCGATGTTTGCGCGCTATCCAGTGCTGCTGCTGACGGTGCCTTCGCTGACGCCGGTAGGTCTGGCGCTGACGGCGGGGGCGACGCTCGGCTGGCTGCGATGGAAGGGGATTCCGATGCTACGGGCATTTGACGCGTGGGCTCCGTGCGCCGCGCTGGTATGGGCGTTCCTTGCTGTGGGACACTTTGCGGAGGGTTCGGACCCGGGGATGCCGACGGCGGGGTGGATCGGGGTGCGGATGCCGGGGCAGAGTGTGGGGCAGTATCCGGTAGCACTGTTTGCGGCGGCAGTTGGGTTGGCGTTGACGTTTGGGCTTGTATGGAGGCTGCGGCGGGGTGGGGGGGCGACGGGTATTGCGTTGATGGGGGTGGGTCTGGGGCAGTTTCTGCTTTGCTTTTTGCGTGAGCCTGGGGTTGTTGCGGTCCTCGGGCTGGATTGGCTGCAGGTGATGGCCGTGGGGATGATGGTCTTGGGGTGTTCCGTCTGGGTGTGGAGGGCGGACCCAGGGCTTCGCCCTGGGCTGTGATAGCGGGGGCCCTTCGGCCCTTGCGTCCGAGGTCGTTCGGGCCGACGTGGCGGGGCGGGTGGATTGGGCCGAAGTGGCCGGGCGGGTCGTTCGGCCTGAGTACTGGGTCGTGGTTTGGGCTGATGTGGCGGGGCTGGTGGTTTGGGCTCAGGCGGCCCGGTGGTAAGTCGACGGCGTTCGTCTGGAGGTCTTGGACGAAGTTCGCTTAGAACGACGGGAATCGTGCCGGGTTGAAGAAACCGTACCTCAGCGGCTGAAGCCGCGTTCTGCGCATGGCTCAAATGGCACGGCTAAAGCCGTGCCCTTAAGCAAGGCGCGATTCGGCCGGACGGGATTGGCTGAAATGGCACGGCTAAAGCCGTGCCCTTAAACAGGGCGCGGTTTGGCCGGACGGGATTGGGTTGCGGACGGGAGCGGGTTGCGGACGGGAGCGGGTTGCGGACGGAGCGGGTTGCGGACGGTGGGCGGAAGCAATGGCCTAGGATGGAGGTTGGAAGACTGGAGAGTGGATGCCGTCGAAGAATATGTTGCCGAAGGGACATCGCCATCGCTCGGTGCGGGCGGAGTATGTGGCTACGCGCGGGGTGGAACCGGCGCCGCCGGTGGTGGTTCCGGTGCTGGAGTTTGAGGATGACGGCGATCCGGATGGGGTGAGGACGTTTGCGGCCGATGCGACCGCGGCGGGTATGCGGGTGGATGCGTACCTGGCGCAGGCGATGCCGGATATCTCGCGGGCGCGGGTGCAGATGCTGATCGAGGCCGGGCAGGTGCGGGTGGGCGGGCAGGTGCCCAAGGCGAAAGACAAGCTGAAGGGTGGGGAGACGATCGAGATCGAGGGCCAGCCGAGGCCGGAGCCGCTGCATGCGGTGGCCGAGGATATTCCGCTTTCGATCCTGTTTGAGGACAAGTACCTGGCGGTAATCGACAAGCCGGCGGGGATGATGGTGCATGCGGGCGCGGGCGCGACGGATGACGAGCGCAACGCCGGGACGCTGGTGAATGCGCTGCTGTTTCATTTGCAGGGGTAGGGGTTAGGGGTCGGGGTCAGAAAAACTTTCCGAGGTGGGTGGGGATTTGCGGCCGGGGATTGTGCATCGGCTGGATAAGCAGACTTCGGGTGCGATTGTGGTGGCGAAGGACGATGTGACGCACAGGAAACTTGGGGAGATGTTTGCGGCGCGCGAGGTGCACAAGACGTATATCGCGCTCGCGCATGGGCATCTCGCGAAGGACGATACGACGGTGAATCTGCCGATTGCGCGGGATCTGGTGCGGCGGATTCGCATGACGACGCGGCGGGCGGATGGGCGGACGGCGGTCTCGCATGTGCATGTGCTGGAGCGGATGACGACGCCGTACGGGGCGTTCACGCTGGTGGAGGTGAAGATCGAGACCGGGCGGACGCACCAGATACGCGTGCATCTGCAGGCGCTGGGGCATCCGGTGGTGGGGGACTTCCTGTATGGGGCGCCGCATGTGGTGCGGCGGCTGGACGGGGATGGCGGGCTGGAGCTGGAGCGCAACTTCCTCCATGCGGCGCGCCTGGAGTTCACGCATCCGCGGACGGGGGCTGAGGTGGAGGTAGAGGCTCCGCTGGCGGCGGAGCTGGTGGAGTTTCTGCGGAAACTCGCTGGCGGTGATAGCGCGTAGGTGTCGCTGAACGAGTGGATTTCTCTGCGACGTTATGCCGCCGACCGGGCCTGCCGATTTTCGGCGTTTAATAAAAAATGCGAGATTTGCGTCTCACTGCAACTTTTGTGCTATATTTCGCTGGTTCCGCATTGTGTTGTCGGGTTCGCTTGCAGCCAGTCAGTTCTGGCGTGAGTTGGGTGGTCGCGATGCCTGTGGCGTCAACCGAGTGGCGATCAAATCAGCCGACATGCAATGGCAGTGACCCTTCTGGAGCCGAGTTTGCGCCGAAGGGAATAGATGTAGGGCTCCTGTTTTGTGCTCGTTCTTACATCAAGTACTCGTGGTGAATTCATCCGGGTGCTCGCGGAACTGACTAGCATCAGCGGCTAGCGGTCCGCAGATTCCTTGATTGCCGGGCCAATTTCGATCGCCAGCTTCGCGGATGAGACTTCGATCTCACCCGATGGACCCCTGCTGCCTAACTGTTCTCTGCCAGGAGATATCTCCTATGAATCGCAAACTGGTTTACTTTCTTTCTCTTTTCATGCTGGGAGTAGCATTTACTCCGTTCACGTTCGCTCAAAACACAATTGGCTATGTTTCTTACGATGTCACTGCGGGCTCGAGCCTGGCCGCATTCGACATCACCAACTTCACCGGTACCAACTCGTTTCTGTCTCCCGACGCGAACCCGGTTACGAGTGAAGTCAACTTTGCAAGTCTTTCCCTGACGCTTGTCTTTGCCTCCTCTCCTACCGAAGTTCTGGGTTCAAGCTACTTCAGCTTGAACGGGGATGGGATGTCGGAAGACGGCAAGCTGGAATCCATCCTGGTTGCTCCTCCCGCTGGTTTTCTCGGCGTCAAGTCGGCAACTCTGAGCGGCACATTTCTCCAGACGACCATTACACTTGCCGACAGTTCCACGGTTAACATCAAGCCGGGTTTCTCGGCGACGTTCAGCGACCCGGCCGGGTTGTCCGATGGCGAGTACGCCTTGATCGTCGCGAGTCCTGCTGGAAGTTCTACGACGCCGACACCGGAACCCGAGTCGCTGGTGATGGTCGCCACCGGGCTTGCGGCCATCTCCGGTCTCCGTCGCCGCGCTTTGCTGGCGATGGTGAAGGGGCGTTTCCTCCGCATGGCGGGACGTGGTTCGATGCTTGCGCTTGCGGGTCTTTTTCTGTTCGCAACCGGCACGCAAGCGCACGCCATGACAAGTGTGACGCAGGTAAAGCTTGCGGCGGATACCGTGCCGAGTTCGGGCGTGGCGGGATATAACTCTGCCACCACGACTGGATCGGGCTTTCCGTCCGGCGTCACCGCCGCGTCGATCACGGTATCGTTCAGTGCGAGTTGCACGGGAACCGCACTTGCGACCACGGTGCCAACGAACTACTCAAGCGTGGGCCCCACTTCAGAACGTATCGCATTCGCCATTCCCGCGACGTTGAAGACGGGCACCTACTACGTCTCCGTGTCGGACAGCAGCCCGGCGTTTACGACAAACCCCTCGTACTGTTCGGTGATTCAGGTTACGGCCACATCGACCACGCTGGCTGCCTGCGTCCCGACGAGTTCCCTCGCCGTGACCGTTGGAACCAATGTGACGGCTTATGTGCCGTACGCCTCCTGGTTTTACACCTATTACACGGGGTTGGCCTCGGTGCCCTTGGAGGGTTCCGGGACGGCGATGAGCTATACCACGCCGGGTTATGTGAATTCGTGCGCATCCAACTCCACAACTGGAGAAGTCGTCTGTACGGAAGACTCCACCAATGTGGACCTGATCAATGGCACTACGGTGACGACGATCGCAAGCGGAGCGAACGATGCGGCGAGCTTTACCGGTGGAACGTGTTACAACTGCGGCGTGGCCATCAATCCGACGAACAACACGGCGATCATTGCCGGCGGATTCAGCGGCGGCGGTTATGGCGAAGGCGTGCAGGTGCTGAATCTTTCGAATAACACCTTCAACACGGCGTTTCCGATGCAGAATGCGGTGTCGGAAGATATCTCCATCGATCCGACTCACAATCTTGTTCTTTCGCCTGGGGAGGACAGCAACTACACCCTGCTGAAGATTGGAGCGGGAAACACGTTCACCGAGTACGGCAACCCGATCGGAGGCGGAGACCTGGACTCGGCGGCCGAGGATTGCACCACGCAGATTGCCCTTTCTTCGGTGGAGTTCACGAACGACATCTACCTCACCGATCTGTCGCAGGCCACGTTTACTCCGGGCACTCCGGGCACATGGTCTGCACCTGGCTCGTTCGTGAGTCTGGTTGGCTCTTACGCTGCAGGAACGTCGGGCATCACCTCAGCGCCTGGCTCCGGCCACCTGGCGGTGGTGACGGGCGAGTTTGGTGGCTCGACTTACTCGGTCCTGCAACTTCCTTCCACGTCGGGATCGGGAATCCCGAGCCTGGTGGATTATGCGTACGTGAGCAGCATGCCGCCGGATCCTTCCGGTAACTCGTTCTCGGCGGGATTCGATCCTCATACCATTACGGCATATACCAGCCCCAACAATGGCAAGGCCTATGCGGTGATGGCGGACTATGCGGAAGCGTACTACTATCCCAGCTACCTGGCGATCGTGGATCTGTCCTGCGTTCTGGCGCAACCGCGTTCCTCCGCGAACACGGTCAACGGAAATGCGGCTGCCTGCACGAGGTATGTCGCGGTTCCCGCACCCTAACGCGGGGAACAAACAGCTCGCATTTGCGGCTGAAAGACGCTCGCGCGTGTTTCAGCCGCGCTTTTCTCGACTGCACACTTTTCTGCAAAGAGACTGGACGGCTGGATTCTTTGGTTCCGCGCAGGTCTGGCGGAGACCGGCCGCTCCTGATTGAGTGACTGGAGAACGATCCATGCGTTGGGTTTCCCTTGTTTTGTTCTTACCTTTCCTGACGCTGTCCTGGGTGCAGATGGAGGCTCAAGCGGCCACCCGGAATGCCAGCCCCGCGGGCATGAAGATGCGGCCGGAACGGCCCGCGAAGACGACTTCCGCAGGAAGGATCCGGACGTACTACATTGCCGCGGACGAGGTGAGCTGGAACTTTCTGCCTTCCGGGCCGACGTATCTGCTGCGCGGGGAAAACGAGTTACAGCCTGTTCCGAAGGCAAAGAGCGACACGTATCTGAAGATTGTCTATCGGGAATATACCGATGCCACGTTCTCGACCTTGAAGGTCCGCAGTTCCGAGTGGGAGCATCTCGGGATTCTGGGTCCGGTGATCCGTGCCGAAGTAGGCGATACCATCCGTGTTCACTTCAGGAATAACACCCGGGTTGTCTGCAGCATGCATCCGCATGGGCTGCTCTACGACAAGGCTTCAGAAGGAGCGTACTACAGCGTGCAAGCGGGCCAGCCTCCTGATTCCACCAACAAAGGAAACGAAGTGTTGCATGGTCAGGAGTTCACGTATACGTGGGGCGTGCCGGAACGTGCGGGACCGGGGCCAAACGACCCGAGTTCGATTCTGTGGATGTACCACTCGCACTTCAATGAGACCCGCGACATCAATTCCGGATTGCTGGGCCCCATCATCATTTCGAGGAAGGGTTCAACGCGGCCGGACGGCACCCCAAAGGATGTGGACCGCGAGTTCGTCATGGCGTTCGCTAACTTCCAGGAAAATAACAGCGCGTTTTTCATGCAGAACATTGTGCGGGATCAGAAGTATCCTTCGACAACCATCCGGGATCCGGGGTTCTCGAAGACGCTGGAGTATTACACGATCAACGGATTTACCAGGGGCACTTTGCCGAAACTGAGTATGAAAAAAGGTGAGCGCGTGCGCTGGTATCTTATGGCCAGCAGCGGGGAGGACGATGTCCACGCACCGCACTGGCATGGGCAGACTGTACTCGTGAGCGGGATGCGCATGGATACGGTGAACCTTAGCCCGATGGGAATGTCGGTCGCTGACATGGTGCCGGACATGCCTGGCACCTGGCTCTTCCATTGCCATGTGACCGAGCATGTGGACGGCGGGATGTATGCGTTATTCACGGTGACTCCGTGAAGCAGATTGAGGGGGAACTGTAGCCATGATTCGTTTGCACTCCGTTTGCAGGAACATCATCGGGACCGGGCCCAGGTTGGCGTGGCTGTGCGCGGTCGCGCTCTGCGCCGCACCGGCGGTGGCACAGACACAGAACCAACCCGGCAGCCCACTTGCGGTCTTCGATGGCCAGCCTATCTTCGAGAGCCAGCTTCCTTCCGAGGATCAGGCGCAGTTACTCAAGATGTCTCAGCAGATTTATGGCGTGGAACTGCGGGCGGTACACGCGGTGGTCGACCGCAAGGTGGTTGAGGCGGAGGCCAGGAAGCGAGGGTTGACCGTAGAGGAGCTTTTCGCGAAGGAAGTTACTTCAAAGATTGCCGATCCAACGGATGAGGAGGTCAGCGCTTACTATGAAGCTCGCATTGCGACTAACAGGAAGCCGTTCGAAGAGGTGAAGGACGCGATTCGGCAAAACCTGAAGGCGATTGCGGTGCAGAAGGCGCGCACGGCTTACATCCAGGACCTGGTGCAGCAAGCGGTAGTGGATGGATCACTCACACTCACACTTAGTCCGCCCAAGGTGGAGATTGGGGTCGATCCGACACGGCTCCGGGGTGATGCCAAGGCGCCCGTCACGATCGTGGAATTCTCCGACTTCAGTTGTTCCTTTTGCAGGGGCGCGGAAGAAATTCTGAATCAATTGCTCGAAAAATATAAAGGCCAGGTTCGATTTTCCTACCGCGACTTTCCACTTCGTCAGATGCACCCACAAGCCGAGTTAGCTGCGGAGGCTTCGCGCTGTGCGGGAGAGCAAGGTAAGTATTGGGAATATCATGACCTTCTGTTTGCAAACGTGAGCAAGCAGGACCACGCCGGCCTGATGGCGCATGCCGCGACGCTGAAGCTCAACGACCATGACTTCGACCAGTGTTTGACGAGCGGGCGCTATCGGAGCCAGGTCGATCAGGATACCCAGTTGGGAATCCGAAGCGGCGTTGTGGCCACGCCAGGGTTCTTCGTCAATGGGAGATTCATCAACGGGGCGCAGCCGATCGAAACGTTCGAGAAGGCGATCGATGAAGAGTTGTCCAACGCAATACGCAAGGGTTCCGGACGATAAGCGGGGACATATGACGAGCCATGGAACCCGGATTGTGAAAGCTTTTGCGGGCCTTGCCTTGCTCGTGAGCGGAGTCCGTGGATATGGGCAGTCCACAAAGACGCAGCATGAATCTGCCGCGCAGCCGGCGACCGTGATTGCAACCTCGACGGCCCGGCCGGCGAACATGCCAGCCACGATCAGGTATTCGGACGGCATCCTGGAAGTAACCGCAGTCAACGCGAGTTTGAACCAGATTCTTCGTGACGTCGCTGCCAGGACCGGGATGAAGCTGACCGGCTTGGTGCGGGATGAACGCGTTTATGGCAACTACGGTCCGCAACCGGCAGCCGTCGTGCTGGCGACGCTGCTGG
This sequence comes from uncultured Gammaproteobacteria bacterium, assembly GCA_963744015.1. GTDB lineage: Bacteria > Acidobacteriota > Terriglobia > Terriglobales > Acidobacteriaceae > Edaphobacter. The sequence goes on along the minus strand of CAVUSA010000003.1, from coordinate 1,129,210 downwards.
AAGGAACGGGCTGCAATATGCTGCTGGTCGAAGGCGCCGCTGCATCGGCTCCCAAGGAATTGATCCTGACGCCACGCACGGGCGGTTCGACTCCGCCTTCGCCGGCGGCTGCGCCTGTTTCGGCGGTTCAGACGGAGATCTCCCGGGGAGATGGTGTCGCGGCTCCGACCTCCGTAATAGACAAGGCGGGCAAGACAGCAACTCAGGGAAACGAACCGGAGAGCAACGCCGCGGCACCACCGGCGATGCCGCCGGTGCTGACGCCCCAGCAGCTCTACGACAGGTCGATTCAACTCCAGTCTCAACAGAGACAGGCCGCGAAACATTGACAGAGGCACGCAGAAGGTGCGGTGCGAGCACTGTGCTGGCTACAGGGATCCAGGCTTTGCCAGAATGACGATCGCGACGATGCTAGCGTAGCGAAGATTCGAAGGTGCGGAAGCGATATTCGAGTTCCCATTGCTCGGCGGCGTGGGGGCTCGCTTTTAGAAAGGCCAGGCAGTCGGGGCGGGGTGTATCGGCGCCGACCGGCTGCGTGGCGCATGCGGCGATGGTGCGGGTGAAATCGTCGGAATGCAGCCAGAGGCTCGGGCCGGGCAGGAAGGTGTGCTCGAGGCTGGTGCGGGCCATCTGCTTGAGGTCGCGGTAGTTGAGGTTGAAGTCGAGCGCGGCGCGGGTGTACTCGTGCGTGAGGTCGATGCGGGAGACGCCTTCGTCGTCGGTGGAGAGCGCGACGGGCACGTGAGCGGCGCGATAGGCCGGCAGCGAATGGTGGTTGGCTGAGACGCCGAGGATAACGTCGTTCGAGGTGAGGTTGATCTCGACCATGATGTGGCGGTCGGCGAGTTCCTTGAGCAGGAGTTGCGGGTCGGTCTCATACATCACGTCGACGCCGTGCCCGATGCGCTCCGCATGGCCGAGGTCGACGGCTTCGCGGATGTGGAAGCGCAGGCCGGCGGGCGGGACGAGGCCGGGGGCGAGCTCGCCGGCGTGGAGCGAGATGTGCACGCGCGGGTAGACGCTGTGCAGATAGTCGAGCATGAGCATCTGGCGGTGATACTCGGCCATGGCGAAGTAGGCGTCTTCGGGCTGAACGAAGTTGAGGCCGACTACGTCCGGGTCGGCGGAGGCGACTTCGAAGGCCAGCAGGGTTTGGGCGAAGACCTGCGCGGGCGGGAACGCGCGGAGGATCTGGTAGAGGATGCGGATCTGCACGGAGCAGGCGGGCGCGGCGGAGGGTTCGTCACAGTGCTCGAGTTTGCGGCGGCCGGCCAGGGCGGAGTCGAGCTCCTGGCGATCGGTGGCGACCTCATCGCGCAGGCCGGCGGCGAGCAGCTTGTCGCGGAGGGCGGCGAGCTGGTCGGGGGTGGGGTTGGGAATTTGCTGAGCCGAGGACGCGGCGTTGGAGGTAATGCCGAGGTGGGTGGGCCAGCCGATCTGCGAGGCGAGCGTCGCGGCATGCGAAAAGGCGGGAGTCATCATGACTTCTAGGTATTGCTCGTTCTGGGCGGCGGCGCGGGCGGCGACCTCGTCGAGCCACTCGGCATCGTGCGAGGTATCCAGGCTGCCGAAGCGCGGAAAGGTGCTGAAGAACTGGTCGTGACCGGAGGTGCCGGCGGAAGCGACGAAGGAGCGCATGGAGAATGCGTCGACGAAGGCGTCGTAGAGGTTCTGATCAGCGAAGGCACGTGCGGCGGGGATGGTGTGCTCTGGGCAGGCGGCGGCGGAGGGTTTGATGAGGGTGTGCTGTGTCGGGTCAAGGCAGAGGTGATCTTCGGCAGCGTCCTTGAGAAAGGTTTCGGCGTAGACGGCTCCGGCGAGGTGCATGTGGAGATCGGCGCCTTTGGGCATGCGCTCGAGGAAAGCATGAAGGGCGAGCGGGCCGGAGCGGCGGGCCGCGTCGAAGGCGGCGGAGGCGCGGGCTTCGGCAGCTGCCGCGGGGGGCTGCGGGAAGGCCGAAACCGCGGCGAGCGGAAGGAGCAGAAGCAGGGACTTGAGTGCTTGCATGAGAGCTATTATTCCCCAGCGTGAGGTTTCTGGTGGAAGGAGTTTGGCGTTCGGTGCGGGCGTTGGTATACTGAGGATGCGTTTGAGCGGCAGTGTTGTGCGCGGCCTTCGGGGCCGGCGTGATGCGCCTCTGGCAGGCTCTCTTCATCGGAACACATCCCGTGAACAGGCATCTGAGACAAACGTTTGCGTGCCCAGGCCAATCTTGGCGGCGGGGGTGCGTGGCCGGAGTTGCGGTCGCATGAGATTTGCCAAGGCCAGATAGCTCAGTGGTAGAGCGCGGCCCTGAAAAGGCCGGCGTCGGCGGTTCGATCCCGTCTCTGGCCACCACTCTTTTCAACAACTTAGCGGCTGCTTACGTATTGGTGTTCCGCCCGACGCACCAATGAAGTATCTCCCGTGCGCGGGTTCGTCGGTATTTCCACTCCGTCCGGTTCGAACGTTGGAGGTGCCGAGAGCCCAAGCGTAGAGGCGTTTACGACGAGATGGGATCCCATGGGAAGCTGGTCGTGGGCTGGTTGGCAAAGCGCTTCATCGTGATGGTGAGTCTTGCGCCGGCTCCGGGTGCGAGACGGACCTCGAAGGCGCGATCGTTGATCGGGGACGTCCGCTTTCCGTCGGAGACCGAGATCATCTGATGTTCGCCGTAGGCTCCGCCCTGGAGATTGACGAGCCGCGCATCGGTGGGGTTCACGTTGACCAGGGTTACCGTCACCGTATCTGCGCTCATGGAGTCGATGAGTGCGGCGACATCCGGCGGAATGCCTGCGCGCCGGTTCTCGGGATCGAAGTAGCGCAACCGGCAGAAGAGCAAGGTGCCGCCCTGACCAGGTGAGGACCTGGCCCAGCCAGGGTGCTGAATGTACAGTCCGCCCTCCATCAGTTGCGTCAGCGCGGTGACGCTGGCCGGGTTGAAGTCCATCACCGTGTCGGCGAGCCGCGTATCGGGAGTCGTCCTATCGGCGCGGATCAGCGTCGACGGATTTCCGGAGATGTGTCAGCGAAGCATGCAGCGCTTTGACTGGATAGTTCGCGTTTTTTCCTTCCAGAAAGGAAAACCACGGCGTGTCTTCGGCGCGAACCCGGTCTTCCGGCTTCATGGAGAGGAAGTAGATTTCGAGGAAGTTGAGGTTGTAGTCGCCGGGCTCGTAGCTGTACCAGCCGTTGTCTCCGTACATGCGCGGAGTTGATGGAACTCCGTTGATGACCTTTCGCTGCTGGTTGATCCGGTCCGCCTGCTTGCGCCAGACCTCGAGGTAACGGTCATCTCCGCCGGAGATGAGATAGGCGTTCATGAAGCCGACGAAAGACCGCGGCACACGATTCCGGTCCGCTTGTTTCCCGGTCATCGGCACGATGGGACTGAATCCCCAGCCGTAGACGCCACCATACCACTTGCCGTCCGTGGCGCTGCCGATCTTTCCGTCGAGCCCGATGCTGCTGGGCAGGATGTCGTTGTTCTGGTGCGCGCGTTCCACCCAGGCGTCGACATAATCGAGCAGCCACTTCTTGTATTTGGCTTCGTGCTGGATCATGTAGGCGCTGAGCGCCAGCGCTGTCACGTTGAGGTTGATGGGATTGTCGCCGACGATGTCGGTGTACTCCGCAAAATGCGCGAGCATCTGCTTGTAGCCATTTTCACCGTGCTCGAGCGAACTCCCGGTAAAGCGGTCGGTGTCGATCGGGTCGCCGGTCCAGTCAAGCGCCGTTGCTTTCCGCATGAGGGGACCACGGCTTCCGTTGAAGACGCTCCTGATCAACCGGTGCTGCGGATCGTAGTTTGGCGCGCCGGGATCCTCATTCATGTAGAAGCCGATGAAGCGACGGACGCGCTCCTGGTAGCGGCGATCGTAGGGATCGGAGAGGCTCATCAGGTTGAAGACCGTGAGGCCCTCCGCGTTGTGCTGCCAGTCCATCATGACTGGGAATTCCTTGAAGTACATGCCCTCGCGCGCGAATGGTACGTCGACGGTCTTCGCAAGCGTGTACTGCCGCACGTGGCCTTCGTAGGCTTTGCGATACATGTCGCGGATGCGGTTGGATGCGCCGAGAGCATGAAGATGCGGCCAGTCGTTCACGTTTTCAATGGCGTCGTCGGGTCCATCATCTCCGCCCCAGCGCGTGACGCAGAGCAGGAAGCCATCGCGATCGAAGTAGCGGTGGAAGAACTCCTCGCAGGCGGCGGTGTGCGCACGCAACACTTCGCGTTGCAGCAGAGCCCATTCGGGGACATCCATGGGGCTGGTGATTTCAAAGATGTTCCCGGCGGCGAGAGCAGCGCACGGGTCCAGGGCCGCGTACGCGGCAGCCGCAGCCGAGCCCAGCAGGAAGCTTCGTCGTGTCTTTGTCATGAAACTCCTTTCGCACTGCGTGGCTGGACTGGTCTGTATACGGAACCTGGCATCTTGCTGCATGATACGACCGTCAATGGAGGGCTTGATGCGTGCAAATTCGGAGTTGCTGAAAGGAGGGTCTCCGTCACGAAGAGGAGGTGTCCGGAGCAGTCTGCGCTCCAGGATTTGATCTGCCCGGTCGCGAATTGACAGTCGTGGTCCTAGCCCTGTAGCGTTATATGGAATTGGTCAGACCACACGGTGCAGTTGCTGGTACGAACGAAAGTCACGGCACAACCCACGCCTGACCTCTTCTGTTGTCCACCTGTCACTCGTTTTCTGGAGACCTATGAAACCGCACCTCCCCGCTCCCCCTTCAAGTCCCGCCAATTTTTCGGCCCGGACCGTTCGTGTCCTGGTCGCCGGCATTGCGCTGGCGTTCGGCGCGTCCCCAGTCATCGTTGCTCCTTCGGCGCTATCCGCGCAGGAGTTTCGTGGCACCATCAGCGGCACTGTAACAGACGCTACCGGCGCGGTAATCCCCAACGCGAACGTAAACGTCATTGAGTTGAGCACAGGTTCACTGCACAAAACCACCTCGAACGGATCCGGCGAATACAACGTGCCGTTCCTGCTTCCGGGCACCTATCGCATTGAAGCGCAGGCGGCCGGCTTCGACAACATCGTGCGCAACAACATCACGCTGCAGGCCGGCGATCACCCGAACATCGCGCTCAGCCTGTCGATCTCCGGAACATCGCAGACGGTCGATGTCTCGACCGCGGCTCCGCTCATTGACGAGTCCAATGCGTCAGTGGGCCAGGTGGTGACCACCCAGCAGGTGGAGGATCTGCCGGTGAGCGGACGCAATCCGCTGAGCCTGACGCAGCTTGCCGTGGGTGTCCTCACGGTCGGCAATCCGTCGCAGCAGGGATTGTTTGGTACAGGCAATACGTGGAGCATCGGCGGCACGCCCAACCAGACCAGCGAGGTCCTACTGGATGGCTCACCCGACACGACGTGGTCCGGCAACACGGCTTACACGCCGACGCAGGAATCCATCCAGGAAGTCTCGGTTTCGGTCTTCGATACCGATGCATCTTTCGGACACACCATTGGTGGCGTGATCAACCAGATTTCGAAGAGCGGAACCAATCGCCTGCACGGCTCAGCGTACGAGTTCGGGCAGCTTTCGGCGATCGGGGCGAACAGCTACTTCAACAATCTGAGCCATATCAAGAACCCGGTGACGCACTATAACCAGTACGGTCTGACGGTCGGCGGTCCGGTGTGGTTCCCGAAGGTGTACGACGGACGCGACAAGCTGTTCTTCTTCTTTGCCTGGGAAGGTGTCCGCGATTCTGCCCCCGTTACCGCGGTGAACACCGTGCCCACCACGGCGGAACGCACAGGCGACTTTTCCGCGCTGCTTCCGCTTGGCTGCCCTAACGGGTACGCCAACGGCAACTCGGCGATCTGCGCGAATGGCTCGGCCAATCCGTTCCAGCTCTACAATCCGTTCACGGCGAAGCAGAGCGGCAGCACGATCACGCGCACACCGATTCCAGGTAACATCCTGAGCAATGCGGGCCTGACGATCGATCCCGTGGCGCAGGCATACCTGCAGTTTTATCCGCAGCCGAACAGCCCGGCGTTGAACGCGGACGGCTACCAGAACTACACCTCCAGCCCGCCGTCGATCGACCGCTACAACAATGAGTTCGGCCGCATCGATTGGAATGCAAGCGCACGCAACCACGTGTTCTTCGATGTTCGCCATAACTTCCGCGAGCAGATCAAGAACAACTACTTCAACAACAATGCCACCGGGAGCGGCCTGCTGCGCGAGAACTACGGCGTCATGGTGGACGAGATCTTCAGTCTGAACTCGACCACGACGTTTGACGTGCGCGCCAACTGGACCTCGTACTTCGAGCAGCATATCGCGCCTTCGAATGCGTTTACTCCGTCGACCGTCGGGCTCAATGGGCTGACCTCGGTTTCGCAGTTTCCGCAGCTTCCGTACATTGGCTTCTCCGGCAGCTGCGGCAGCCTGACGAGCTTCCAATGCCTTGGCGATACGGGCTCCGGCAAGGACCCGACTACCATCTACCAGCTGTTTACCGACGTCGTGAAGACGGTTGGCCACCACACGCTGAAGGCCGGGGTCGACCTGCGCCAGTACCGCGTGGATGTGATCAACTACGGCGACTCTGCCGGGCTGTTTACCTTCGGCACGAACTTCGTGTCGCAGTCCTCGAGCAGCACGGCTCCTACGTTCGGTGGCGACTTCGCGTCGTTCCTGCTTGGTCTGCCGACGTCCGGCGAATTCGACAGAGCGGCTCGCGCTTCGTTCCATAGCTGGTACACCGCAGGCTTCCTGCAGGATGACTGGCGCGCCACGAACCACCTGACGCTGAACCTGGGTGTGCGCTTCGATCGTGATTCCCCTTACGACGAGAAGCTGGGCAGAACGGTGAATGGCTTCAATCCGACGGCGACGCTTCCGATCACGGTAGCGGCGCAGGCGGCTTACGCGGCACACCCGGTGACCAACCTGCCGGCGGCCTCGTTCAACCCGGTGGGCGGCCTGACGTATCCCAACGCCAACAACAGCGGGCCGTACCAGGAGACGGCGCACGATGTCAGCCCGCGGTTTGGTTTCTCGTATTCGCCCGCACAGTTGAAGAACACCACCATTCGCGGCGGCTTCGGTTTGTTTGTCACGCCGAACACCATCTCGACGCTGGCGGCAACGGGGACTTACTCGTCGAACGCCCTCACCGACCAGGAAGGCTTCAGCTCGATCACGAGCTTTGTCTCCACCAACAACAACTACCTGACACCTGCCAGCACGTTGAGCAATCCGTTCTCCAACGGGTTCACCGGAATTACCGGTTCCTCGCTGGGCGCGGCGACCAATCTTGGCCAGACCATCAGCTTCATGGCTCCGGTCGAGCATGATCCGTACTCGGAACGTTGGAACCTTGGTGTGCAGCACTCGTTCGGTTCGAAGTTCCTGGCTGAGGTTGACTATGTTGCGAATCATGCGCTGCATCTGCCCGTGGCCGCAACACAGCTCAACCCGGTTCCGCGGCAGTACCTGAGCACCAGCCCGGGGCGCGACCAGACGCTGATCAGTGCGTATTCGGCATCGGTGACGAATCCATTTGCCGGGCTGCTGCCGGGAACCAGCCTGAATGGAAGCACCACCACCATTCCGCAGCTGCTTTCCGCGCACCCGCAGTTCCCCACCAGCGGCCAGGGCTTCTCCTCAGGCATTATCGAGCAGAACGCCACGGTCGGCTCCTCCAACTTCGAGAGCGTGGATGTTCACGTGGAGAAGCGCTTCTCTCGGGGGCTTTCGCTGATTGGTAACTACAGCTTCTCGAAGCTGCTGGAGTCCACGACCTACCTGAACGACACGGATTCGTCGCTCACCTACCGTATCTCGCCATTCGACTTCACGGAGCACTTCGTGGCTTCGGGAACGTACGACCTGCCGTTCGGCAAAGGACGCACGTTCAACACCAACTCCCGTCTGCTGGATGCTCTGTTTGGCGGATTCACTATCAACGGTATCTACACCTACCAGACTGGCGCCCCGATCTACTTCTCGGCCGATATCCCCCTGCTGCCGGGATACACCGCGCGGGACATCACGATCAACAACAGTCTTCCTTCGAACCAGGGCAAGGCTCTCAACACGCAGATCTTCCAGACTGCCAACGCCAGCACGAACGGTGGAGGTCAGTTCCAGTACCACATCCGCACGCTTCCGCAGACGCTTGCAAACGTGCGCCAGCAGCCGATCAACAACCTGGATGCGTCGATGCTCAAGGACATCCACTTTACCGAAGGCACGTACTTCCAACTGCGCTTCGAAACCTTCAACACGCTCAATCACCCGATCTTTGCAGCCCCGGCTGTTTCGAGCGCGACCAGCAGCGGCTTTGGCGCCATCACGAGCCAGGCCGACAGCCCGCGCGGAATTCAGATCGGCGGTCGCCTGGTCTTCTAACCACATCCATCACTTGGAAAAGGCGGTGAGAGCAAAACGCTCTCACCGCCTTTTCCTTTTCATCCGCTCACCTGAACAGACACAGGACGCAATGACTATCCGCGGACCTGTACCGGTTTTCCGGTGGCAGGCCTCAGATGATCTTCCCACTTCGATAGAGCCATCCAGCCACAGTGAGCAGAATCAGACCAGCCTGCTGCGGCCAGGTCATGGCGGAGTGGTCGGCCGAAGACTTCAGCTAGTACGATACAGGCAGTCACCATGCGAACAGAATTGATTCATAGCGGCGCAGCCTCGAGAGGCAATTCTCTTGCCTGAGACCTCTCCAGATCTGCCTTCCCTGCCGCCGAGTGTTTCCGAATCCGGCGCGTCGCCTTGGCGGCTGCTCATCAAGCGCCGGACCGGCCTTGATCGTTCCATCGCATTTATCGTCCTTGGCCGTGTCCTGCAGGGTCTCGGCAGTATCCTTACGGTCACCTTTATCGTGCGCTTGCTCACGCCAGCGGAGCAGGGGTACTACTACGCACTCTGGAGCCTGGTTACCCTGTCGATGGTCTTCGATCTTGGGTTCTCGTTTGTGATCCTGCAGATCGCGGCGCATGAGCGAGCGCATCTGGAGATCGATGGCGCGGGGCGCATGACCGGGCCTCAGACGCCGCTGCGCCGGATGGCTGCCGTGCTCCAGCTTTCGATCCGCTGGTACCTGGTGGCGGCTGTCGTGATGGCAGTTGCGCTGCTTATTGGAGGATCACACTTCTTTTCGCTGCAGCACGCGTCGCAGTCCGGGACGGTGTGGAGATGGCCGCTGCGGGCCACGGTCTTCAGCTGCGCGGTTACGTTTGCGATCGGGCCGGTGCTTTCGTTTCTGGAGGGCTGCGGCCTGGTGCCGGAGGTAGCCCGGGTGCGATTCCTTCAGGCCTTTGCCGCAACGGGGTTCTCGTGGGTGGCGATGCTGACTCACCACGGCCTGTTTGCGCCGGCTGCGGTGCTTCTTGGTCAGGGCCTTGTGGCATTCAGTCTGCTGTATGCGCGGCGAAGGCTTCTGGTTCCGCTGATGCGGATGGCGGGAACGTCGGGCGCGATTCACTGGCGGCGTGAGGTCTTTGCATTTCAATGGAAGATAGCCGTCACGTCCCTTTGCGAGTACTTTATCTTCCAACTCTTCACGCCGGTTATCTTTGCTTACCGCGGCCCGGTCGAGGCCGGCCGAATGGGCATCTCCATGAGCGCCGTTTTTCAGTTGAGCGGAATTGTCCTGGCGTGGATGAACACCAAGGGGGCCCCCTTTGGAACACTGGTTGCGCGGCGGGATGCCAGGGGATTGGATCGGTTGTTCTTTCGAACTCTTCGCCAATCGCTGGCTATTCTTGCGGTCGGCGCCGTCGCGCTGCTTGCCCTGGCGGCGGCGCTTCCACATATTTCCAGTCGACTTGGAAACCGCATCGAACCGTGGCCCGTGTTTCTGCTGCTGTTGTTGACGGCTTTGAGTGCGCACATTGTGCAGAGTGAAGCGCTTTACCTGCGCGCGCACAAGGTCGAGCCGTTCCTGCTGCAATCCATTGCCATTGCGCTGGCAACCTGTGGATGCATTCTGCTGGTTGTTCGCCGCTGGGGCGTGATGGGCGTGTCGATGGCGTACTTTCTCATTCTGGGAGTGGCCGGTCTGATCTCGGCGACGCTGATCTTCGCGCGGATGCGGCGGGAGTGGGAAGCTCAGTCGCAGTAGGGACGATCGGTGTTCCGTCTGGGGCAGCGTTTTGGTGCGATTGCGCGCCGTAGCTTTCGATGCGGGCTTGCTGCGCGGCGAGCCACCGCCCCACGCGTTGCTTCTTGGAACGGAGCAGCCTGTCCCGGATGACGTCGAAGGTGATCTGCCGGATGGCGGGATCGCGTTTGCGATAGATCTGCGACAGGAAGAGACGCACCAGGCGGCCCGTCTGCTCGATGCCGTACAGCCCGTTCATCTCGATGTCGCAGAAGGCTGAACCGCTCTCCAACGAATCGCGATAGCGCTGCAAAGACATTCTGGATTTGATGTCCATCATGGAGAGATCGTGCTGGACGGCCAGCGAACCGGCGACAAAGACACGCAGACCGGCCTTTTCGAGCATTCGATACAGATAGGTGTCGGAGTTATCCAGCCAGAACAGGGGACTATATCCTCCTACTCTTTTCAGGGCACTGACGCGGACGAGCGAGCCTGAGTTGAAGGCGTAAACGGCTCTGCCCGGCAGACCTTCGTACCCCCTGGGGAAGTAGCGGGGGTACATCCAGAATCTGAAACGGGGGGACAGGAGCTTGTCGCCTGATGACAGTTGCGGGACGATTGCGCCTACCTGAGGGTTGCGTTGCTGCTCGCCTGCGATCTGCGCCAAGCGGGTGAGGAAGTTCTCCGGCAGGGACGTATCCTGATCAAGCGTGAGCAGCCAGGTGAAGTTTCCGCGCGCGGCCCACCCGGTGGCTGCGTTGTAGGCTGTGGAGAGTCCGGAGTTTACGGGCGAGGCGACATAATGCACACCTTCCGGCAGAACTTCGAGCGCAGCGCCCGGAGTGTTGTCGTAGAGCAGGACTTCCACCCTTACCTGGCTACCGGCGAAGGCAATAGCCTCCAGCAGGAGGCGATACGTGGAGGAAGCGGAAGGGAGCATCTTGTACAACACAATGACAACGAAGATGCTGACAGGCATTTCAGATTCGGGGCTTAGACCTGCTTCATGCGATGGCATCTTGCACTCCAAGAACGACCGGGTCTTTCGGTGGAAGACGCCGGGCACATTCGACACAGAGGATCACATAGGCTCCGTAAAAGTACCTTGGCTGGATGATGAGCGCGGTGCTCATGAAGATGGCGCTAAGCGTGGCATAGAACACCAGGTTGTTGCTCAGCTTCATTCGGTTCCTCAGGAAGAGGACCGCGAGTACCAGAATGTTGGCGAGGTTGTTGCCCAGCAGGAAGAATGTATTTGCCGGGTCAGTCAAGCTGTAAGCACCCCAGTGCGAAACATTGATCAATTCAGAGAAGAGATTGTCGAGGATTTTGGGGATTACGGCGATGAAGAAGAGGTAATGCATCTGCAGGTTGTCGAGGGTGAGAAGAAGGCCGCCGCTCGACGCTGTGGCCATTGCTTCCTCCAAGCGCGCGTTCATCGCGCCGGAGAGAAGGCCTGATAAAAACACGCTCAGCAGCAATGCGGCCACGACGAGGGTTGTCTTGCGATAAGCGCTTAGGGGGTTCCAGCGCGATTGGAGCAGAAGATAGAGCACCATGACGACGGCCGTCTCATATCGGCTAATCAGGCCGATGATGAGTGCTGCGGCGAAGGCTAACTTCCTGCCTCGACCGAGATAGTAGACGAACAGAGCGGTGACCAGGAGATCGATAATCTCCTTGTTGAGCGAGACGAGACTGATGGATGTGGTGACGTTGGCCACGAGGAGCAGCAGGAAGAACCCGAGATTGAGATTCGCGGCCTTGTGCATCAGCCAGAGTGCCAGCAGCAGCAAAGCGTAGTCGGCAAGCACAATCGCAAAGGTGCTCTTCAACGCGAGGCCGAGGAGAACGGGCCCCCAGAGCGTGTTGGGGAATGAGGCGAGGGATCCGAGGACGAAAGGATCGTTGCGGCCTTCACGGAGAGAATCCGCAAAGTACATGTAGGTTCCGGAGTCGGCTGCGATGTGGCTGTCGGTCAGCCCGGTGAGCGATGGATTGACCCAGGTGAAGAAGAGTGTGAGCGAAAGCAAGAGATAGAGGAGGACACCGCACCACAGAAGGATGGAGCGATATGCCGGCGTCAGTCGTGGTTGAACCAAGGTGCCCACGATCGTCCTCACTCCGTTGCGGGTCGTTGGGTATCCCGAGCCATCCACTGTGACAGCACCCAAAGACTGCTGAAAAGCAAACCGAGCAGGCATCCGAGGGCCGCGATCAGCAGGCGGTGCGGTCCGGATTTGGTGTCCGGCGCGATGGCGCGATCGAGGATCTGCAAAGGCGGATCCTGCGCTTCGTCCAGTCGAGCGGCTTCGTACTGCTTGGCGATGATGTCGAAGAGCGTTTCGTGATATTTTACGTCGCGCGCCTTGCGAATGTAGTCCAGCGCCAGGCCGGGCACCTGCGAGGTGGGGATGTCGCCGTTCTGCGCTCTGCTTCCCTTCTCCATCTGCTCGACCTGCGCTCGCAGGTTGGAGAGTTCATGCTGGATGCGCACGATATCGGGATTTTCGTCGCTGTCATATTGGCGCAAGGATGCCAGGTTCACCTCGCGGCCCGCAATCTGCGCCCTGAGTTCGGCAATGGCGCCGATCTCGGTGGCCGTCTGTCCAGCGGGCGCGATGAAGCCTGATTTCTCCTGCGTTTGTTTCAGCGCTACCTCGGCATTGGCGAGTTCGTCCTTTTCAAGTGCGAGACGCTGCTCGAAGAATTGCCGCTTCTGCGAATTCTCCGTCAGCGCCAGGCCGCCGCTGGTGGAACGTAGAGCGTCCAGGTAGGCATTGGCGATGTCGCGTGCCAGGACGGGATCCTTCTCCGTGACGGCAATGGTGACGATGGTATCTTTGGCACCGACTGTGAATGCCGTATGCGCAGCGAGGGTCTTCTCGGCCTGACTTTCCTTAGACACCTTGTAGACGCTTTGCAGGTGGAAGCGATTGACCAGGGCACTTGCGATGGTGCGGCTCTTCAGGATGCCGACGTAGAGGTCTCCGGAGTTCTTCGAAGCGCCGAGCAGACTGCCGCCGCCCCCCATGGAAGAGAGTTGTCCGACAAGCGCGGCCATGCTGGAACTGCTGGAGTTCGTCGGAGGGATGAAGGAAGCAGAGGCGGTGTACTGGGCCGGCAGCAGAAAGGCAATGATGGCAGCCAACAGACCTGTCGCTGCCGTTACGGTCAGGATGCGCTTTCTGTTGCGATTCAGCTCGCCGGCCACTAACGAAAGCAGCTGCAGCGGCGACTGCTCCTCTGCTGGTTCGTTGGAGGCTGTAAACGGATCTTCAGGCACGGTGTAATTATATTCGGTGGTGGTGATGGAGCCTGCGCTGCAACCTGCACGGTCGCGCCGGGAGGATGGAAGAACGATGCGCCACAGTTCGCCGCGTTCTAGGGTCGCGGCTTCGCAAGCAACTCCACCTTGAAGGTTGTGGAGAAATTGGAACGTGCATTGAACTCGAGAGCTGGGAAGCGCCAGCGTTCGTACTGCTGCACGGTCGATACCTCGATCCGAGGGTTCACCAACCAGGTGAAGCTGCCGGAGATGTCCGTCATGTTGCCGCCCTGCAGCATCACCTTGTTCGCGGTCATTCTGCGAAAGGTCGCCGTAGCCTTTGTTCTGGGCGAGAACCAGAAGGAGCTGGTGCCTGTACCGCCGCGGCCTTCGCGCCCTATCCAGCTGCCCAGAATCTGCCCGTAGTTGGTGTAGCCCTGTGGATAGTGGGCGTTAGCGTAGAAGTATCCTTCCTCCGGGATACCTGGCAGAGCGGTATAAATTCCTTCCAGCCGAAGATCGAGCTTCCGGACGAAGGGGATATGTGGCAGGTACACGCCGGGATCGATAGCAAACCGTTCGGTAAAGTGACCTTGAACGGGATTGTCCCAGGCCATGCCCTCTACATAGACGAGCACGGAGTGCCGGAGAAAAGGCGGGTGATACGCTGCGCTGAACTGCGTGACGCGTTTGCCGGGATCCTTCACCTGCATATTGCCGCCCTTGTTGAAGGTGTGGATGAACGTGCGCAGGGTAAGCGGCCGGCCGTAGCCTGCGAAGATCACCGTATGGGCCATGGCGAACTCGAGGAACTTCGTCGGCTCAACCGAGATGGTTGCGCCCCACACGTAGGGCGGGGGCGTCAACGCATCCTTCTGATCTCCGTGCAGAACGAATGTCTCTCCAAGCGCCACGTAGTGGATCCCGCCCTCGCGCGCGAGAAACGCGTCGAAGTGCACGGGGCCGAGGAACTCCAGGAGACTTGGCAATTCCAGCGGCGTGGTACGTGCGATGCGGATCATCGGCATCGCCGCGGCGTTATTGGAGAGGATGAGGGAGGTGGTCCGGTGCGGTCCCCACCAAAGGCTCTGCTGACCGGCGCTGATCTGCCAGTCGGCGAGGTTCAGCGCTGCGTATCCCTCGATCAAGCGAAATCTGTCGACGGGGGCGGGGTTGAAGTTGAAGACGGAGGGCAAGGCAGCGCCAGGCGCAGGCTGCCACGCTTCTCTTGTCTCATCGAAGGTGACGATCTCCTGCTGCACCGGTGCGCTGTAAGCGGGGCTCGATGCGGCGTGCTGATACTCCGCGCGCGTGTAGATGGCGAAAGGCCCGTGTTCGGCGTGACCGGAGAAGCCGGCGATGGCGTTATTGCCTTGCCCATAAGGGCGGCCGAAGTCGTTGTACAGTGTTTGACCGAAGTGGAAGCTGTCGCGCAGAGGAGGCCCGGCAATTCCGTTATAGCGGGCATACACGCGTTCCAGGGAGCCTTCGCTGTTCTCGCCGCTCTCCGTCACGTGCGACTCGTGAGCGAACTCGCGATCCAGCGCGAGCAGCAGCGAAACATCGCCAGAGTCATCCGCGAGCGGGTCGTAATTTGCCGCCAGGGTGTGCGCCTCGGCCACGAGCCGTGCACACTCCAGGCGTGTCAGCGGAAGGATCGTCAAGGACCCCGTCTGGATGTAGCCGAGCGCGATCAGGCGATCGAGTGCGGGGTAGACCCAGCTATCGACCGGGACGTAGCTGGAGCCCTTGTAGCGTGTGCTCCCCGGATCTTCCGGCCTGGCGAAGACGGACCGAACCCAAGGCGGTGGAGACCACCAGCGCGTCTCCGGCGCAGCGGCTGGCGTTCCCTCCGCTGGACCCAAGCCGTGGATTGCATAGGTTGCCGGCGGCAATGCAAGGTCGAGCGGGCGGTTCTGAGGCCTGGCGGCGATGCCGCTCTGCGCCTCGGAGCAGCAGGATGCGTAAAGGAAGACAGCGAGCGTTGCCTGACGCCAACTCATGAACTCTCCATCGACCGAGTCGAACCACAGGGAGGCGCCCCGGTGTGCGGGCTTACTGTTTGATCACGCTGATGGCAGCCGCTCCCAGGGCAAGCTGGGAGAAGATCTGCGAGTAGTCGATAAACTGCCGCATGGCAGAGGGACGCACCGGTTTTTCCGGGATGACGATGGCATCGCCGGGCTCCACCTGCGCGGTATCGAACGCGTTTACCCACGCGCCGAAGGTGTGCTCCTTGCTGAAGACGGAGCCATCGGCGCGGATGATGAAGGCATGGTCCTTGTCCGCCGTTGAGGTGGGTTTGCCGGCGAGCGTGAGGTAGTAGTTCACGCGGCGGCTGGGTCATGCAGGAAGACATTCTGTCCGTGGACAGCGCCGATGACCGCGACCGTTGCCGGTTTCGAAGGCACACGGAAGATATCGCCATCTTCGAGCGCGATATGGGGGATGCTGGCGACGGTCCTGCTGTCGGGCTTGAACTGTAGCACCACGCGGCCGGTAGCGCGCAGCTTGCGAAACTGAGCGATGATGTCGCGCTGCTCGGCCAGGGCGTTCGGATCCGAAATACCGCTAGCTGGACGATGCGGCGCGCACCGCGCTTTCGCGCTGCATGGAGATGGCAAGCTGCGAGATGTATTCATCCAGCCGCTGCTGCTGGAAGACACGTGCAGTTTCGCGGGTGAAGCTGGCGCCGTAAAGATAAGCCTTGTCGGTGAGACCGCCGGCACGCTGCACCAGCTCGTCCAGCGTCTCGTCGGGGCCTACGCTGTAGACGCCGGCGCCTTTGAACTCTCCTTCGAGATGCACATACTTGGTCTGCTCGTCCTGTGGCACGTGGACGTCGGTCTGCGAGAGGATCGTCACCACATCGCCGGGCTTCAGCTCCAGGTCCTGGCTGGAGTCATGGCTGCTCCACGAGCTTGCCCAGATTGAAGGGCACCAGCGAGTTGCGCAGCGTCTGCGGGTCGAGGCGCTCGATGACGGCGTAGGACCAGTCGATCTCGGGCGCCGGAATCTTGATGGAGGTGCGATGTCCCTGCGTCGCCAGACTTCCACTTTCGGAAGCCTGCTGCTGATCGGCGACAGTGCCTCGCGTCAATGTGGTCTGGTCGTTGGTATTGTCCGAGCCTGAGTTCCCAGGACGCACGCGGGCGGCGAGGATGTCGCGGTCGCTCGTGCCCGTCGGTTGCGAGCTTGTTTCCGTGTTGTCATACCCATTCTGCGCGCCGGGCATAAGGGTATGGCTGGCCGTCTGGAGAGTACCCCTGCGTATTCGGGAAACGGTGCTGTTCGGGTTTACCCCGACGGATCGTACTGGTTCTGCCTCGGAAATTGCCGCGGCTGACCATACTGGTCGTACTGGCCATAGGGCTCGTTCTGGTTGAACTGGTCGTAGGGCCGCCGGCCCGGTGTTTCTAACGGCTCAAACAGCGGCGTTGGCAAGCCCAGCTTGTTGCGTTGCTGCCAGTAATCGTTGGTGAGGAGCGACTGCCGGTCGGGGATAATCTCGCTGACCCGCATGCCGGGGTGCCAGGGAAATTTGCCCGCATTTGCCAGGTTGCCGCGGATCGTCACCATCTGCTCAAACGCGGCGGTGACGTGATTGGCATAGATGACATCGCCGTTGTGCAGCGGGGTCTCTCTGCCGGCGGTATCCAGCTTGACCTCGAAGACGGAGCGTACGTGATCCGCGTTGAATCGCTCCAGCGAGATCTCGGAGTTCAGGCCGATGGGCGTGAAGCCTCCGGCGAGATCCAGGATGGCGCCTACGGTAGTTTCGCCGCGCAGCTCGTAGATGGCCGGGTGGTTGACGCTGCCTGCCAACGCTACCTGCGGACCTGCCGGCGGAATGAAGATGGTGTCATTCGACTCCAGCCTTACGTCTTTGGATTTGTCGCCATTCAGCAGAAGGTCGTAAAGATCCAGTTCGTCGATCGTCGTGCCGCCGCGCCGCACCTCGATCCGCCGCAGCGAACCGTTCACATTGGGACCACCCGAGGCAAAAAGCACGTTCAGTACGGTACTCAGCGAACTTACGGTATAGGCGCCGGGCCGCCGAGCCTCGCCGACCACGTAGACCTGGACGGAGCGCAGATGACCCAGGTTTACGGAGAGATTGAAGTTGCGGAAGGTGTGCCGAATATCGGCCGACATCTTTTCTTCCAGTTGGTCGACGCGAAGCCCGGCTACGTGAATTCCACCAACCTGTGGGATATACACGGAGCCGCCGCTGTCCACGGTCAACTGGCCGTTGAAGGCCTCCGGCCCCCAGAGCCGCACCAGCAGCTGATCGCCGGGGCCCACCACATAGTCGGCAAGCGCGGGAATCTGGTCTGACGGGGCGAACGTTGACGGCGCCTGCTGAAACAGATCGCGGCCGTAGATGGGCAGCATCTGGCCGGTGGCCGCGTTGGAAAGGCGCTGCATATCCGTGACGGGATCGCGTGGAAAGTAATTCTGCTGGCGTTCGTCGTCGCGCGCCCGTTGCCGCGGATCGAAGCCGGCCGAGTCGGAGTAAACCGTCTGGGGTGAGGGATTCTGCTGCTGCACAGGCGTCTGCGTCTGGCCTAGAGTCGGCGGCTGGACGGGGGTCTGCTGCGGAACGCGCGTAGTCTGATCCTGACCCATGGCATACGGCGACAGAGTACCTATGCACGAGCCCAGCAGCAGCGTGAAACCCAGCGGCGCACGGAGGCGCCAACCGCGCAACTGGCTCCGGAACCTTGGAGTTGGCTGAAGCAGGGGCGCGCTTTTGTGAATCTGGGGGAGCGTTTTCATTGCGCCGATGGACATGGAACGCCCCTAGGATACCACGCGAAACCTACGCCCTCGGCAGGTTCGCCTCTCGGCGCTCAGGCGCGGCGCAGCGATCCGCACAGCAGATCGAAGACCAGCTGCAAACGCAACTTGATCTGCTTCCACCTGCTGAAACGCCGGCTGAAGTTGCTGGGATGACGCCGGTAGAACAGGAGCGGCTCGTCCAGGTGAACCACCCTGGCCCCGTTTAGCCGCGCGCGCATGCCGATCCAGGCGTCATGCAGGTAGAGGCGCCCGGTTGGGAACGGCAAGATGTGCTGAAGCAGCGAAGAACGTAGTGCCAAAGCCGATCCCTGAAACTGATTGTGGAGCAGGTTGGGGAGCAATCCGGCTGAAAATTTGCGATGGCGCATGAACTCCGAGGCCTCGATGGGCCGACCCTGGTCATCGATCAGCTTCATTCCTGTGCTTACCACTTGCACCTCGGGATCGCCGAACGCCTCCAGGACCTTGGCGACTTTGTCCGGAGCCCAGCGGTCGTCGTCATCGCAAAGGAAGAGGATGTCGCCTGTCGCAGAGCGGATCGCCTCCTCGAACGTGGGTACAACGCCGCGATTGCGCTCATGGCGAAGAAAGACCACCTCCGGCGAATCAGGGATTTCGCGTAACTCGCTCCGGAACTGGTCGATCCGTGCGGGGGTGGCGTCCTGGGAGGCGTCGTCGACGATCACAATCTCATCGTTGGCGCGGAGTTGCGGGGCGATCGACTGGAGCTGCTCCAGGATGTACCGTTCGCCGTTGTAAGCGGCCATGCATACCGAGATCTTGGGTCGCGAAGATAAGGGCTCGGGCCTGGGGAAACGCGCGATGGTCGGCGCGGTGAGCCTGCGCCAGCGCGCAAGGCGATACCGGCGCGAGTGGAAGATCCGCAGCAGCAGCGCATGCAACGTGAGGCGGCGCAATGCGGCGCTGTCTCGGCGCAGCAGGTGCTTGACCATCCTTCCGGCGAGGCGGCCTGTGCGTTCCAGGCCGGCAAACCAATTCATCTCCAGATCCCAGAAGGCCGATTCTGCCAACAGGATGGTCTCGTACCGTGCGGGCGAGACCTTTTCCTGCATGTTCAGCAAGGAAAAGTCATGCTGCAGCTCCACGTCCCCCGCAACGTAGACTCGCTTGCCGAGTTTCTGGAGCTGCCGATACATGTTGGCATCGCTGTTATCGAGCCAGAACCAAGGGGAATACCCCCCCGCCTGCCGCAGCGCGGAGACGCGGAGCAACGAGCCTGAGTTGAACGCAAACATCGCCTGCGCGGGCATGCCTTTGTAACCGGGCGGGAGCCAGCGCGGCCAGGCGCCCCCCTGGAAGTAGTTTGGCGAGACGATCCGGCCGCTCGCCCTGACCTGCGGCACAATGGCGGCCACATCCGGCCGCGACTCAAGCTGTTTGATTGCTTTACATAGCAGCTCCAGACCATCGGGGGGGACTTCCGTATCCTGATCGAGTGTGAGTAACCATGAACAACCCAGGCTGGAGGCATGCGAAAGTGCGCGATTATAGGCCGTCGCCAAACCACTATTTGAGGCGTCGTTCAGGATCGACACGTTGGGAGGAAGTAAACCTTGAAAGTCAGTCCCGGGCGTGTTGTTATAAAGCAATACCTGAAACTCGAAGGACTTGGAACGAACTCGTTCCGCCGCGTGCAGCAAGCTGTTGAAGCTCAAGCAGTCCTGGACTTCGGTCTTGTACAAGACGATTACTGCAAGGATGGAACATGTCATCACGGACAGTTTACAGAGGTTCCCGGCACGTGCTACTGTCTACGCCGCAACGACGGAAGTTCGTGCTAAAGGCCCGCTGGTGAATTTGAACGGGAATAAATAAAGAGGATTTTTCTGGAGAATCCGCGAAACTTCTTTTTCGAAGTCGGGTTGCAAACAGGTGCAAGTTATCCTGCCACCACCCGAACAAACACACCTCCTTACTTACGCTGGCACTGAACGCCTCGTTTGTGACTCACACATCGCACCAGGGTAATTGGCAAAGGTACCGCTTGTTGAGACAACCAGACCAATCGCGGGACCCACGCACCACCGCCTCGAAACCCGACTATCGAAGCAAGTGTGCCATCGTTATTCCCACATTCAATGCGGGCCGGCACTGGCAAGCCCTGCACGAAGGTCTCACGCGACAGGGAGTCGATAAGGACCAGGTCCTGATCGTCGACTCCACTTCGACAGACGAGACCCGTGCGCTGGTGGAAAAGTCCGGATACCGCCTGGTCGTTCGGCCCACGGCGGATTTTCGTCATGGCCGCACGCGGCAGACGGCAGCGGCGCTCCTGCCGGCGGCTGAAGTACTGGTCTTCATGACGCAGGACGCCATCCTGTACGACCAGCACAGTCTCGCCAATCTCCTTTCCAGCTTCGAAAATCCACTGGTAGGGGCTGCCTATGGCCGGCAGCTTCCGAGACCGGGCGCCAACGCAATCGAACGCCACGGACGGCTCTTCAATTACCCCGACTGCCCGGCGATGCGGGACTTTGCGAGCCGTACCTCCATGGGTTTCCGCTCGGCTTATTTCTCCAACAGCTTCGCTGGATACCGCCGATCGGCGTTCCAGGACGTGCAGGGCTTCCCGGATCACGTCATCGTCTCCGAAGACGTAAGCGTAGCCGCCCGGATGCTGCTGAAGGGATGGAACATCGCGTACTGCTCAGAGGCCAAGGTGATCCATTCTCACGAATTCAGCCTGGGGGCGGAGTTTTCGCGTTATTTCGACATTTCGGTGCATCATCAGCAGGAGAGCTGGATTATCGAGCAGTTCGGATCCGTCGGGGGAGAGGGGCGGAAGTTCGTATTGTCGGAACTTCGCTATCTCAGGGAGAACAGCCCGCAACTGATCCCCCTCGCCATTCTGCGCAGCGCCATCAAGTGGAGTGCGTATCAGTGCGGCCGACGCGAGGCTTCACTTCCACTCTGGCTGAAACGTGCCTTCTCCTCGAATCCAGGCTTCTGGACCGGCACAGATCTGCGGACCGCGCCGAAAGTTGCCGCCCAGCCCGATGACGGAGCATCTGCCTTGGACTTTCAGGGTTCCCAGGGCTCGGGCCGGGTCGTTCGCTAGTTTCCACCTGAAGCACTCGTTGCGCTCGGAACAAGGCCAGCTTCCCCCGTGGATGACTTCGTGCCTCGCGCTCCGGTGAATACGGTGCGGGTTTGCTCGGATTCAAGGGCCTGCGGCGAGGTCCATGCTGTAGAGGTTGCCGGTACCGGTACGCGCGCGAACAATCGGAGCGTTGTCGGGGCTGAGGCCGCAGAAGAAATAGTCGGCGGTGGCCATGCCGGGGAAGCTGCTGATGTTGGCAACCTGATCCAACGCTCCGTCGGGCACGGACGCGCGGTAGATGGGCTGCATTTCGGCTAACGAAGCATGGAAATAGATGGATTTCCCGTCGTTGGCCCAGACCGGATCTGCGGCCGTGGTCTGGGCGATGGTCTTCCACTGCCCGGTCGAGGTGTCGAGCAGGAGGAATTTCGCCTGATCGAGCGAAAGGGCGGCGATATAGCGTCCGTCCGGAGACCAGCGCGGGCTGAAAAGGCCGTTGGAGCCGGGGATCGCGCTAAGGGTCTTGCTGCGGAGGTCAAGGACCTGCAGCTCGCGGGGGCCTTCCTCCTTTCCCATCACATCGCTGACACGTCCGAAGACGATTTTCTGGCCGTCGGGCGACCAGGACGGGTCGGCGGCGTTGCGGGTGCCTGTGGGAAGGCGCTCGAGCGCGCCGCCCTCGGGCGGGACGAGGTAGAGTTGCCAGGCTTCGCCGGGCTCCCGCGCCATGACGGCGATGCGTTGGCCATCCGGTGACCAGCGGGCGAGGAAGACCTGGAGGGAATCGGGGGTGATGCGAATGACTTCCGAGCCGTCGCTGTGGGCGCGCCAGAGGCGGCCGTCAATATCGGTCCAGGTGACCCAGGCTTTGTCGCGGCTGTAATCGACGCGGCTGGCGTTCGCGAGAAAGGGTCGCTCGGGAACGAACTGGCGCTGGTTGAGGTCATATCGGAGCAGGGTGGATTCGGTTTCGAGCCCCAGGAAGAAGATGCGCGTGCCGGTGCGCGGAGCCACGGGAGCGACGAAGTTGAGCGGTCCATCGGTAACGCGCACGGGCGATCCGTCGCGTTTTCCTTCGAGCCGCCACAGGTCATTGCTTCCGCCCTGTGTGGACTGGAAGACGAAGTACCGGCCGTCGCCGGTCCAGACGCCGCAGCACTCGGACGAGGGCTTGCTCCATCCCTTTAGAATCATACGGATGTGACTGCCGTCGCGGTCTGCCTGCCACAGTCCGAGGGTATGGCCGATGGGATCCATCAAGGTGAAACGAAGCAGGGATCCGTCGGGCGACCAGCGCAGCCAGAAGGCTCGGCCGGGCAAGGTGGCGAAGGGGGTGGTGGCTCCATCCTGGAGGCGGGCGATAAGTAGCTGGTTGCCACTGGCGAAGAGGACGCTCTTGCCGTCGGGCATCCAGGTGGCGTCGTGGCCCACGACGTTAGGAAGACGGAGGGCGCTGCCACCGAGAGTAGGGACAAGCCAAAGAGGCTGCTCGGATTCAGGTGAGAGATGGCTGCGGACGAGCAGGGTGCTGCCGTCGGGCGAAAGGTCGCCCAGGGTGGGGGAGGCGATCTCGCTGGGAACAGGCACAGTCTGGACGGTGCCGGTATGGACATCCACTTGAGAAAGATACGAGCGTCCGCCGGAGATAACGGGAGTAAAGATGTGGAGGCCATCGCTGGCGGAAGCCGGCAGGCTTTCCATGGCGGGCATGCCGGGAGCGATGCGGCCAGAGCGGGTGAGTTGCTCTATGCGACGGAGTTCGGGGGCAGGTTTCTGCCGCAGCAGGAAGGCGGCGAGCGCAACCAGCGCCAGACAGAAGACAGCGGCAACTACACGCCAGGCGGCAACAGGCGAAAGAGCCGGGGCAAGCGCAAGCGCCGGAGGGGCGACGGACGTCGGAAAGGAGAGGCTACCGGCCGGCGGTGCAGGACCCAAAGAAGAGGTACTTTCCAGCACGGGCGAAGCGGGAGCATGGCCTATACCCGACGGATTGGGATTGGGCGGGGTGACCACGGTGACCGGGGCGATAAAACGATAGCCTCGCCGGGCGAGCGTTTCCACGAAGCGCGGATTGTCGGCGGGGTCGCCGAGCGCATCGCGAATCTTGTTGATGGCGGTCCCCAGTGAGTGATCCACGTCGCCAGTGACGTCTTTGCCCCAGAGCAGGATCTGGAGTTCGTCGCGGGTGACGACCTCGCCCGGGCGCTGCAGGAGAACGCCGAGCACCTTGAACGGCTGGCTCTGTAACTTGACCCGGCGTCCCGCCTTCCAGAGTTCGCCGGTTTCGAGATCGGCCTCAAAAAGCCCGAAAGCCCTGCGTTCCGGCCTGGCAGTGCCTGCCGCTCGAAGCTCCGCCTGAACCGACAACTTCGACCTCCGCGCACCGGAGTGGCCGATGCCCCGTATGGAGCACTGCATCCAGTGCAGCCAACATTATGCTCTTTCCCTGCGGCAGTCCGTCAACTGAGTGGACACGGAGCCGCAACCCTTTTGCTTGCATGCAATTAGCTGGTGAAGGAATGTGGGACACGAAAAGAATCACAGACGATTGCAACGAAAACGGGAAAAGGTGGACAGTTCTCCCGCAACCGAGATCCTCTTTCCTGGATTCCGGTTCACACTTTGGAGGCATTCTAATGAACAAGCAATGGAGACAGAGGATCGGCGGTTTCACCACGCTTTCGGCGCTGGCCTTGGGGGCGGCGGCCGTGACGATGGTGACGCCCGCATGGTCCCAGACGGATACGGCGCGCGTGACCGGGACGGTGACGGACCAGACCGGGGCAGTCATTCCGGGCGCCACGATCGTCATTACCAACACGCAGACCAACGCGGCGGTGACGGTGACCTCCGGGAGCGACGGGAATTTCAGTGCCAGCGCTTTGAAACCCGGCACCTATCGCGCGGACCTGAAGGCGCAGGGGTTCGGATCGGAGACGCAGAACTTCACGCTGGACGTCTCGCAGGTGCAGGCGCTGAACTTCAAGCTGACGATCGGCAGCGAGTCGACGACGGTGGAAGTGACGGACGCGGCGCCCATTGTGCAGACGGAGACCTCGGATACCGGCCTGGTCATCAATGACCGGGAGCTTTCCGACCTACCGCTGAACGGACGCAACTTCACGCAGCTTGCCCTGCTGGCCCCGGGCGTCACCCGCGGCGCGTACGGCAACCAGGCCGGCGGCACGCAGAACAACTCCGAAACGCTTCGCTATAACGACACCGGCGGCGCGTCGCTTGCGGCCAACGGCCTGCGCCCGCAGGCCAACAATTTCCTGCTGGACGGCCTGGACAATAACGAGTCGCTGGTCAACACCATCAACTTTTTTCCCCCGGTTGAGGCGATGAGCGAGTTCCGCGTCACCAACTCGCTGGCTCCGGCGGAGTTCGGCCGCGCCGGCGGGCTCATTACGCAGGCCGCCATCAAGAGTGGAACGAATTCGATCCACGGCTCGGCGTTCACGTTCTATCGCGATAGCACGCTGGGCGGCGCAAACGAGAATTACTTTGCGTTGCACGTTCCGGAGTCCAGCTATCATCGCAATCAGTTCGGCGCGACCATTGGGGGACCCATCCTGAAGGACAGACTCTTCCTGTTCTTCGACTACCAGGGACTTCGCGAGAATATTCCGAACGGCCTGGCCATCAATACCGTACCTACGACGAAGATGCGCAATGGCGACTTCTCCGAGTTGCTGGGGAACGGACAGACAATCGTTCCGTACAACAACCTGGGGAGCTTCGACCCGACCGGCTGCACGACGTTCACGACCGTGCATGGAGTAAAGGTCTCCAGCACCGCGCAGCTCGATGCGTCGGTAGATAATGGTGCCATCTTCGACCCGCTGACCTGTGCGCAATTCGGGACGGTTGCGGCTCCGAACATCATCCCCACGAACCGGCTGAACAAGGTGGCGCAGAATTATCTGAACGCGTTCCCGCTTCCCAACCGGCCGGCGCTCAATGGCACCCTGAACAACTATCAGAACCAGCAGTTCCTGCAGAACAAGTACAACGACTTCGATGCCCGCATCGATGCGAAGCTTGCGAAGAACGATAACTTCTTCGTGCGCTACAGCTACGCGCAGGATAACGACAACAAGACGACCGCCCTGGTCGGACTGCCTTCGGGTTTCGGCTCAGGCAACAACAACACGCACCCACGCGGCGTCGCTACGGGTGAGACGCACATTTTCACGTCCAACATCGTCAATGAGTTCCGCTTTGGCTGGACGCGTCCCTTCTACGGCTACATCAATCCCTTCGAAGGCGAGCCGCTCTCAGCGAACCTCGGTATTCCCAACGCAAACCGCAACTCCACTTTGGGCGGCGGTGCGCTGATCGGCGGAAGCAACGGACAGATCTCGTACACCGGTGACGGCGGTCCGTATGAAGTTCCGCAGCGCTCCATCCAGTACGTCGATAGCCTTACCTGGACCAAGGGCCGCAACAACATGAAGTTTGGCGGCAACTTCATCCAGCGCCAGGTCAGCTTTTTTCAGGCAGACTACCGCGCCAAGGGCTTCTTCAACATCCAGAATGGCGGCGGGGACTACACCGGATACGAAGTGTCGGAGCTGCTGGCCGGCTTTGTCAACACGTACTCCATCGCCAATCCGCTGGGCTACTACGTTACGAACTCGCTGGAAGATGGCGTCTTCGCACAGGATGACCTGAAGCTGACGAAGCGCCTGACGCTCAACTTCGGTGTGCGCTATGACATCTTCACGCACCCGTACGAAGCCAACAATCGCCAGTCCAACTTCGACATCGCCACGGGAACGTTGAAGGTGGCGGGCCAGAACGGCAACTCGCGCTCGCTGATCAACACGCCGAAAAACAACTTCGCGCCGCGCTTCGGCTTCGCCTACGATGCACTTGGCAATGGCAAGACAGCGGTGCGCGGAGGATACGGCATTTACTACTTCCTGGAGCGTGGCGGCGTCGGTAACCAGCTCTCCAACAACCCGGACTTCAATGGCGCTTCTGCCTATAGCGACTATGCGGGGTATCGCATTACGCTGTCCGGCCAGGAGCCTGGCCTGCAGCCAAACACGTCGACCCCCGGGCCGTATGCGATCAATAACAGCGTCAATGCCACGTCGCCTTTGCCCGCGGCTGCGGTGACTGTGAGCGAGACAAATCCGACCAACGTCGCGGTGATCTCGTACCCGGTCGACAGCAAGACGCCCACCATCCAGCAGTGGAACCTCGCGGTGCAGCAGCAGGTCGGACCAAGCACCACGGTCACGATCGCGTATGTGGGGACGAAGGCGGATCATCTGTTCAATTCGTCGAGCTATACGCAGGCGCAACTTGGGACCGGGGTCCAGTTCTTCCACTCCAGCGGTCTCAGCGTGACGCAGAACATCTACAGCGGCACCTCGCACTATAACGGCCTGCAGACGGCGCTCAACCGCCGCCTGGTGAACGGGCTTCAGGTGACGGGCGCCTACACGTGGTCGCACGCCACGGACGATTCGGCGGGGCCTTTCTCGCCGGGCGCGACGGGGGTGCCGGTCGATGCGAGCGGCATCCGCTACGACCTGAACCGCGGCAACTCCAACGACGACCAGCGCCACGCCTTCACTGCTTCGGCGTTGATCGAAATACCTTACGGACGAGGACGCAAGTACGGAGCGAACCTGAACCGTGGCCTGGATTACCTGATCGGCGGCTTCCAGTTCAGCCCCTTCGTACAGATTGGCTCGGGCACTCCGTTCGATTTGTCCGTGCAGTCGGCCAACGGTGTCCCGGATCGTCCGGACCTGATCGGCAATCCGCAGGTTGGTTTGCGCAAGACCTACGCGACGGCCAGCGGCGCCGGGTTCCAGTACATCAACACTGCGGCCTTCGGCAACCCTCCCGTCAACGCGGGCGGCTACTACTACCGGGCTGGTACGGTGCATCGCAACGAGTTTTACGGTCCCGGCTACAACACCACAGGCCTCTCGGTGTTCAAGTCGATTCGCATCACGGATCGCGTGAACTCCGAGATTCGCGGCCAGTCTTATAACCTCTTCAACCATCCGCAATTCGGCAACCCGGTCAACACTCAATTTGCGGCTGTTGGTGCCAGCAATTCGAGTACGGCCGTCATCAACTCGACCCGGTTCCGCTCGGCACGCGAGCTGGAGCTGGCTTACCGCATCACGTTCTAACCTGAAGCGCCTCTACAGACGGTCGATTGTTCCATCCCCGGAGAGCCCGGTTGCTCCGGGGTGGAACGATCGACTTCCCTTTCCAAGATTCGCACTCCCCGCCACGGACGTTCGACATGAAGCTTCTTCTCGCGTGGCTTTGTCTGTTGCCCTTCGCGTTCGGACAAGGCACGCACGCGGATTTGCGTATCGACAAGATCGATCCGCCCAACTGGTGGGTGCAGATGCCCGCACCGATGCTTCTGCTGCACGGACAAGGCCTGGCGGAGGCGCGGTTTGCTCTGAGCGATCCGGCGTTACGCATTGAACGCGCAACCCCTTCCGCGAACGGACACTACGTGCAACTCTGGCTAAACACAGCACCGGCTCAACCAGAGACCGTGCAGATTGCAGCGACCTCGCGGACGGGGCAGACACTGACGCATCCATTTACGTTTGCAGCGCGGCGGCCGGCAACTGACGGTTTCGCAGGTTTCAGCGGCAGCGACGTGATGTACCTGATCCTGACTGACCGCTTCGCCGATGGCGACAAGACCAACGACGGGCCGCTCGCGCACGACTCTGCGGACAGCCCCGGGGCGGCTGCTGAGCGTGCGAAGCCACGGGGATGGCATGGCGGCGATCTGCGCGGCATTGCCGAGCACCTGGACTACTTGCAATCACTGGGAGTAACGACGGTGTGGCCAACGCCGGTCTATCAGAATCACAGCGCTGATGCTTATCACGGCTATCATGCGACGGACTACTATGCGGTGGATGAGCACTACGGGTCGATGGCCGAGTTGCAGGGGCTGGTGAAGGCGCTGCACGCGCGCGGCATGAAGCTTGTGCTCGATACCGTGCCCAATCACGTGGGTCCGTTTCATCCGTGGGTAGAGGATGAGCCGACGCCAGAGTGGTTTCATGGCACGCGCGAACATCACCTGAAGGATGAGACCAACTTTCCTGCACTCATCAACCCGCATGCCCCGGAGCGGGATCGTGTCGCCACGCTGAAAGGATGGTTCGTCGACCTGCTGCCCGATATGAACACGGACGATCCGGCAGTGGCGCAGTACCTGCGTCAGAACGCCGTCTGGTGGCTCGAGGAGACGGCGGCCGATGGGTTGCGCATCGACACGTTCCCCTATGTGGACCGGCCTTTCTGGCACGCATTCACGGCGGAGTTGAAGGCGCTCTATCCGCACGTCACGGAGGTGGGGGAAGTCTCAAACGGTGACCCGGAGATCACTTCCGCGTTTGCCGATGGCGTGACACGCGCCGGTGTCGACACGGGACTTTATACGCCCTTTGACTTCCCCTTCTACCACGCCGTTCGCGATGTCTTTGCGAACGATGCGCCCATGACAAGACTGACACGTGTGCTCGAGTCCGACGAGCTATACCCGCATCCCGAGCGGCTTGTCCCTTTCGTCGGTAACCACGATGAATCGCGACTGGCACAGGATGTACATGATCCGGCCCTGCGCCGACTGGCAAACACGCTTCTTCTGACCACGCGCGGCACACCGCAGCTTTATGCCGGAGACGAGATCGATATGGCGGGCGGCAACGATCCGGATAACCGTCGCGACTTTCCCGCGGCGGCGTTCGCTGCGGCGGGACGCAGCGCCGAGCAGCAGGCAATGTTTGCCCCCGTGCAGAGTCTGTTGAAACTGCGCGCGGCGCATGTGGCCCTGCAGACCGGGCGTGAACAAATTTTATCGGCCGGTAAAGATGTACTGGTGTACCTTCGCAGCGAAGGCGGGGAGCGCATCTGCGTGGCCTTGAACAGGAGCGGCGCGGCGCAGACCCAGGAAATCGAAATGACCGACACGGATGCTGCTGGCAGAACCGGTTTGAAAGTTCTTACAGGCATCGCCGGGGCGGCATCGCTTTCCGGCTCCACGATGCATCTGCGACTTCCGCCTGCTTCGGCAACCGTGTTTCAGCTTGAATAAGATTGCCCCACCCGAGGACCATCATGAACGCTCGCACACTTCTTCTCGCCGCTACCTTTTTGCTTATGACCGCAGCCATGCCGGCGCAGACTCCGACGGCAGCGCCGTGGTGGAAACACGCCGTGGTGTATGAAATATATCCGCGCTCATTCCAGGATTCGAATGGGGATGGTATCGGCGACCTGAACGGCATTACGCAGCGGCTGGACTACCTGCAGAAGCTGGGCGTGGATGCGCATCTGGATCGCGCCGATGTATCCTTCGCCGCAGGTGGACTTCGGGTATGACATCTCGAACTACGAGGCGGTCGATCCGCAGTATGGCACGCTTGCGGACTTCGACCGCCTGGTGGCGGAGGCGAAGAAGCGCGACATCCGCGTGGTGCTGGACATGGTGCTGAACCACACCTCCGACAAGCACCAGTGGTTTATGGATGCGGCAAGCTCGCGCACGAATCCGAAGCACGACTGGTATGTGTGGAACGATGGCAAGCCGCGGCACGGGGCCGAACGCGCATGACGGCATGGTGCCGCCGAACAACTGGGTGTCGCTGTTTGGCGGCTCGGCGTGGGAGTGGGTGCCGGCGCGTGCACCAGTTCTACTATCACAAGTTCTACAAGCAGCAGCCGGACCTGAACTGGCGCAATCCCGCGGTTGAGAAAGCCATGTTCGACGCCATGCGGTTCTGGCTGGACCGCGGCGTGGCGGGCTTCCGGCTGGATGCGATTCCGACGCTGTTTGAAGATCCGCAGCTGCGCGATGAGCCGTGAGACCGGCGGCACGAACGCGCAGGGCGATCCGAACCTGGACGACATCTACACCAACAATCTCCCGGAGGTGCATGACGTGATCCGGCGCATGCGCAAGATGACGGCAAGTTATCCAGGCGACCGCGTGCTGATCGGCGAAACTTACCTGCCGAACACGGCGGAGCTGGACAAGTGGTACGGCGGAGACAACGAAGGACGAGCTGCAGCTGCCGATGGACATGCTGCGTGGGGTTCTCAAACAAGCTGGATGCAGCCGCGTTCCGCAAATACATCTCCGAGGCCGAGACGCAGCTGCACGGCTCGCAGCCGCTGTTCGTGTTCGACAATCACGACAATGTCCGCTCCATCGACCGCTACGGCGACGGGGTGCACAATCAGCAGATCGCCAAGCTGCTGGCGACGGTGTTGCTGACTACGCGGGCAACGGCGCTGATGTACTACGGCGAAGAGCTGGGGATGACGACGTCGACGCCGACGCGCCGGGAAGATGTGAAGGATCCCATCGGCATTACCGGGTGGCCGAAAGAGAAGGGCCGCGACGGCGAGCGCACGCCCATGCAGTGGGACGCGACGGCGCAGGCGGGTTTCAGCACCGATGCACAGACCTGGCTGCCGATCGCTTCCAATTATGTAACCGTGAATGTCGCGGCTGAAAGCGGACAGAAGGATTCGCAACTGAACTGGTATCAAAAGCTGATCCGGATGCGGCGGGAGGTGCCCGCCCTGCGGGACGGTGAAATGCGCATGCTGGATGCGGCGGACGCAAAGGTGCTGGCGTGGGAGCGTTTGCCGGTGGGCGGAGGACACGCGGTGGTGGTGGTGATGAACATGTCGGGTACGCCGCAGACGGTGGCGCTCGACGTGCAAGGAAAGGGTAAGGCGGCAACGCTGCTAACGGACGATCCTGCGCTGCATGCCGCAGAGGATGTGAAGTCGCTGACGCTGGCGCCGTATGCGTCGTGGATCGGGTCGCTTCCATGAATAACCACAGGCTCGCGAGCCCTCGTCCGCAGCGTAGCTTCTGGCAGATCTGGAACATGAGCTTCGGCTTCCTCGGCATCCAGTTTGGCTGGGGTCTGCAGATGGCGAACATGAGCGCCATCTATGAGTACCTCGGTGCGCGGCCGGACCAGATTCCGATTCTGTGGCTGGCGGCCCCGCTGACGGGTTTGCTGATCCAGCCGATCATCGGGCAGGCGAGTGACCGTACCTGGGGTCCGCTGGGGCGGCGGCGCCCTTACTTCCTTGCGGGCGCGATTCTCAGCTCGCTGATGCTTCTGTTGATGCCGAATGCTTCGTCGCTGTGGATGGCGGCGGGCATGCTTTGGATCCTGGACGCGTCGATCAACGTCAGCATGGAGCCGTTCCGCGCCTTCGTAGCGGACATCCTGCCGGAAGGCCAACGGACACGCGGCTTCGCGATGCAGAGCCTGTTCATCGGTTTAGGCGCGGTGGTGGCGTCCGCTTTGCCGTGGCTGCTTACGAATCTGTTTCACGTAGCGCAGGTGGCGGGAGACACACGCGCGGTACCTACATCCGTGCGGATCTCTTTCTATGCCGGAGCGGCGGCTTTCCTGGGTGCGGTGTTGTGGACCGTGGTGACCACGCCGGAGTATCCGCCTGAACCTCTCGACGAGCTCGTCTCGGAGCAGGACAAGAAGGGCATTGCGGCGAACGCGAGGGAGATCGCCAACGCCATCGGGGAGATGCCTGAAACGATGAAGCGCCTGGGACTGGTGCAGCTTTTCACGTGGCTGGGACTCTTCTGCATGTGGCTTTATTTCCCAGTGGCAGTTGCGCACAACGTGTTCGGCGCGGATGATCCGGCTTCGCCTGGGTATCGCGCTGGCGTGGAGTGGGGCGGACTTTGCTTCGCGTTCTACTCGGTGGTGTGCTTTGCCTTCTCGTTTGT
Organism: uncultured Gammaproteobacteria bacterium; assembly: GCA_963744015.1. GTDB lineage: Bacteria > Acidobacteriota > Terriglobia > Terriglobales > Acidobacteriaceae > Edaphobacter. The sequence goes on along the minus strand of CAVUSA010000003.1, from coordinate 1,097,226 downwards.
GCTGCCATCGCTCGCGCGCCGCTTCGGACGGGTACATACGCACAGCGTATGCCTGACCTGCGGGGCTGTAGGTTTGATGTGTGTCGTGCTGATGCACAGCCGTTATCCGCTGCTGCTCTCCATGCTGGGAGTCGGCATCGCCTGGGCGAGCACACTTTCCATGCCCTATGCGGTGCTGGCAAGTTCTCTGCCGCCGCGTCGAACCGGTGTTTACATGGGCATCTTCAATTTCTTTGTGGTGGTACCCGAGATCCTGACGTCGCTGTTCTTCGGCTGGATCATGGTGCACTTCCTGCATAATAACCGCATGGTCGCGATCATGGCGGGGGGTGTCTTCCTGTTCGCGGCGGCGGCGCTGATGCAGCGCGTGGAAGACCCGCAGACGTTGAGCATTCAGGATCTGTAACGTCGCGTCGTTCAAGAGGCGTGAGCCTTATCGAGGCGCTCGCGAAAGTTCTTCGCCCACCCGCGGAAGGCGGCGTCGATGTCGCCCCACTTCTGAAAAGCCTTGAGTCCGCTGAAGAAACGGCGCCCACTCTTGCTGGTCATGAAGGCCATGTCGACCTGCTGTGTCCCGGCGTCCACTACCTCTCCTTCGATGGAGACTTTGCCTACCGTAAGTCGCGGCACCAGTTCGCTGGCTCCGGGAACCGGCACGACGGCGTGAGCGGCGACGGCCTCGCTGCCTGCAGCGACGGCGTTCTTCCCGCCGCCGTTCGGTTGCACGTTCGTGATCGCGAAGCGGAGTATCTTCACGCGGGGGCCCGACTGACTCACAACGTGGTAGTGGCCAGCCTCAAGCTGGTCGTGGATGGCCTTGGTGAAGTAGTCCGAGAGCTTGGTCTGGTCTGCTTCGTCGACATCTTTTTTCTGCACACCGGGCACGAAGTAGAGTCTGACCGGCTCGACGAGGAAGGTGTCAGATTGCCTCAGGACGTCGGGGTCGCGGAGGTAGGTCAGCCAATCGCCATTGGTTGGGTCAGGAGCAAGTCTGGGGTAAAGGTCGCCCAGAAAGCCGGATTCCTGATCGATTAACTTCTCCTGCTTTTTGGTTGGCTCGCGGCTGGTGCTCTGTGCGAGAAGGCTGCCATTTCCGAGAGCGAATGCAAGCAGGGACAGGCTGATCCAGAAACTCTTTCCGAGTTGCGGAGGTCTTGAATTTCGCATGGGTACCTGATGGGATTTGAGCATGCGACTACCTTTCGTGGGCGCTTTTCAGGTAGATTCGGAATCCGACACCAGCGTGGCCCGGGGATTCCAGTCGGCATGGCGTGGATCGAAGGCATGCTCCCAGCGCGCGACGACCAGCGTCGCGACGCTGCTGCCGATCACATTGACGACGGCACGGGCGATGTTGGTCAGGCGTTCGACGCCCAACAGAAGCACCAGGCCGGCTACAGGGATGCGATGCATGGAGGCAAGCGTTGCAGCAAGCGTGACGAAGCCTGCACCCGCGACTCCGGCGGAGCCTTTGGAGGTAAGCATCAGGACGAGGAGGATGACGATCTGCTCACGCAGCGAGAGATGGGTGTTGGTGGCCTGCGCGATGAAGAGCGCGCCCATGCCGAGATAGATGGCGGTGCCATCGGCATTGAAGGTGTAGCCGGCAGGCATCACCAGGCCGACGATGGGCGTGGGGCAGCCGAGGCGCTCCAGCTTGAGCATCACGGGCGCGAGCACCGCTTCCGAGGACGAGGTGCCAGCGGTGACGAGGAGTTCCTCGCGCAGAAACCGCATCAGCTTCCACAAGCTGAAACCGGCAGCGCGGCAGATCAGGCCAAGCACAAGCACGACAAACAGAGCGGAGACGATCCAGACTTCTGCCGTGAAGCTGACGAGCGCGAGCAGGCTGGTGATGCCGTATTGACCTACCGTGTAGGCCATGGCACCCAGCGCGGCGAGGGGCGCGAGCAGCATGACGAAGCGAACGATGGCAAACATGGCGCGTAAGGCGAGGTCCAGCAGATCAATGAGTGGCGCGGCGGCAGCCCGGAATTGTGCCAGCGCGGCTCCAAAGAGAACGGCGAGCAAGATGATCTGCAGGATGTTGCCGCTGAGAAAGGCCTCACCCACGCTCGCCGGGATGATGTTGAGCAGGAAAGGGACGAGTCCGACATGCTGGGCTGAGGTGGTGTAGGTGGCGACGGAGGAAGCGTCGAGCTTTGCCGGGTCGATGTTCATACCGCGGCCCGGATGCAGCAGGTTGGCGGCGATCAGGCCCATCAGCAGGGCCAGCGTGGAAACGACTTCGAAGTAGAGGAGCGCCTTCACGCCGACGCGACCGACCTCGCGCAGGTCGCCCATCTTTGCGATGCCGACGACAACCGTGCCGAAGATGATCGGCGCCAGCAGCATGCGGATGAGCTTGATGAAGGCATCGCCCAGCGGTTTGAGCGTGACCGCGGCGTGCGGAAACAGAGCGCCCAGCGCGATGCCCAGCAGAATGCCGACGGCAAGCTGCAGCCAAAGCGGCCCGAGCAGCGGTTTTCGGGGTGCGCGCTCAGGCACAGAAGCCATAGCTATTCGGCCAGCTTTCGCATGACCTGGATCAGGTCGGACTTGCCTTCGAAGCCGATGCCGGGGAGTTCGGGCATGGTGACGAAGCCGCTTTCCACGCGCACGCCGTCGGGGAAGCCGCCGAAGGGCTGGAAGAGGTCGGGGTAGCTCTCATTGCCGCCCAGGCCGAGGCCGGCGGCGATGTTGAGCGACATCTGGTGGCCTCCGTGGGGGATGCAGCGCTGGGGCGACCAGCCGGCCGCGCGGATGACCTCGAGCGTGCGGAGGTACTCGCAGAGCCCGTAGGAGAGCGCGCAGTCGAACTGCAGCCAGTCGCGGTCGGGGCGCATGCCGCCGTAGCGAAGAAGGTTGCGGGCGTCCTGGTGGCTGAAGAGATTTTCGCCCGTAGCCATGGGGCCGGGGTAGAACTCGGCCAGCGCGGCCTGAAGGCTGTAGTCGAGCGGGTCGCCGGCTTCTTCGTACCAGAAGAGCGGATATTGCCGCAGCATCTTCGCGTAGGCGATGGCGGTTTCAAGGTCGAAGCGGCCGTTGGCATCGACGGCAAGCTGCGCCTGACTGCCGATCTCGGCGAGCACGGCCTCGATGCGCTTCTGGTCCTCTTCAAGCGAGGCGCCGCCGATCTTCATCTTCACGACGGTGTAGCCGCGGTCGAGATAGCTGCGCATCTCGGCGCGCAGGGCGTCGAGGTTCTTGCCGGGATAGTAGTAGCCGCCGGCGGCGTAGACGAAGACGCGAGGGTCCGCAGTGGAGCCGTAACGCTCGGCGAGCAAGCGGAACAGTGGCTTGCCGGCGATCTTGGCTACGGCATCCCACACAGCCATGTCGATGGTGCCGACTGCGACCGAGCGCTCGCCGTGGCCTCCGGGCTTCTCGTTCTGCATCAGCGTCTTCCAGATGCGATCGGGATCGAGATTCTCCCCCGTCGCATCGAGCAGGGAAGCGGGATCGGCTTCGAGCAAGCGCGGGGCGAAACGCTCGCGGATGAGGCCGCCCTGACCATAGCGGCCGTTGGAGTTGAAGCCGTAGCCGATGACGGGACGTCCGTCGCGGATGACATCTGTGACGACCGCCACCAGCGAGCAGGTCATCTTCGAAAAGTCGATGTAGGCGTTGGCGATGGGCGACGCAATCGGCAACGTCGCCTCGCGGAGGTCAGTGATGCGCATAGCTTCTCCCGGTGCAAGTTTACGAAAGCTGCGAAGGTCAGGGCTGGTTCACTTTGACGACGAGGTAGGTGATCTGCGTGCCGGGCGCGAGCAGGAACTGGTGGGGAACGCCGGCGGGAATCTCGATGACATCTCCGGGATTGACCGTGCGGCGCATGCCTCCGCGGATGCCGGAGCCCTGAATTTCGTTGGGCGCAGTTGGCTTGGGGTCGATGACCTCACCACCATAGAGCAGGGTGGCTGTGCCGGTCTGGATGACCATGACGTCGGCCTTGCGCTGGTGCAACTCGGCCTTGCCGTCGGCTTCACGATGCGAGATTTCGAGCAGATGATTGCCGAAGTCGGCGCGCTCCTTGATGCCGCCGGGCGGAACGCCTTTGGGCCAGACGGTCAACGGGTCCTTTTGAGCGAGCAGGGCGATGGGAGAAAGCGCGAAGGCGGCAAGCAGAACGAGATGCTTCATGGGCGGGCTCCAGGGCAACTACAGGGATTCTGGCTGCGCCAGAATGACGAGGCTGTGTGGTTCTACAGCTTGACCACGGTGCACTGCTTGATGAAATCGGGATCGATATCGACGCCGAAGCCGGGGCCGCTGGGCACCTGGATGACGCCGTCGGCATCGCTCTTGAGTGAAGATGTGCTGCTGTGAAAGGGCAGTTCGTTATTGAACTCCTTGAACTCGTGGTACGGCCCGGAGTTCGGGATGGCCGAGACGAAGTGCATCATGTAGAGGTAGCCCAGGCCGGTGGAGGAGATGTGCGGAATGCACTGTTTGCCGAAGGCATGCGCCATGCGCGCGACCTGCATGCAGCGAACCATGCCGCCGAAGTAGAACATGTCCTGCTGCACGATGGCGACGGCCGCCATTGGCGATGAGCCAGCGGAAGTTGTGGGTGCTGGGCTCCTGCTCGCCGACGGCTATGGGGATCTCCAGCGCGTCGGCGACCTGGCGCGTTTCTTCGTACCAGTCGAAGGGCACGGGCTCCTCGTAGAAGGCGTACTTGTACTCCTGCATCAGCTTGCCGATGGGGATCGCTTCTGCCGCGGTGTAGGAGCCGTTGGAGTCCGCAGAGATGACCATGTCGTCGCCGAAGGTCTTGCGCACCAGCGGGATGAGCTTCTCGCTGCGGCCGACAGGCGTCTCGGGGTGGCTCATGCGGCCGCCCAGCTTGAACTTGATGGCCTTGGCGTGGGAGATGGCGACATCGCGCTTGCAGGTGCTCGATGGTCTCTTCGGCCGTGATGTAGCGCTCGCCGTTGGCCTGGTAGACGGAGACGCTCTTGTTGTAGATCTTGTCGGAGATCAGCAGTCCCATGGGCTTGCCGACATCTTGCCGAACATGTCGAGGATGGCGAACTCGAGGGTGGCGATGGGAACCCAGAGCGCGAGCGACTGCTCTTGTAGTTGTTCTTGTAGACCGTGCAGGCAGGAATAAGGCTGTCGATATCGCGGGCGTCCTTGCCGAGGAAGAAGGGCGCGATACGGCGCAGGAAGATGGGGTAAAGCGACTCCATCATCTCTGCGTTCGAGACGGAGATGCCTTCGTGGCCGTCTTTGGTGCGCACGCGGCAGAGGTACTGGTGCTTGTTGTGCAGCAGCTCGATGGACTCGATGATGGCAGGATCGGGGAAAAGCTCGCGACGAAATACGGGCTGCTTCAGGATGGCATCGAGCTTCGCGTAGCGTTCCTGCAAGGTGCCGGGCAGACCGTGGCGAGGCGCGTTCAGAAACTGGGCTCCGGCGTCAGCGGACACGACGGCGGCGGTGGCTCCGGTGAGAGACCGGGAAAGGAACTGGCGGCGATCAATCGTCATAGAAGGGGAAGTCTCCGGCGAGGAGATGATACCGCGCGTCCATGCATCGCGCTACCTGAGCCGAAGGTGCTCAAGCGCAATGCCAGAGAAGAACCGAGATTCTCGCTCAGCAGAATGACGGCTCGGCAGGTGCAGCGACTTCAGGTGCGAGTGACCGTCCGCAGATGCAGGTCGCGGAGCTGAGTGTCGCTGACCGGGGTCGGCGCGTCGACCATGAGGTCGATGGCCTTGGCGGTCTTGGGGAAGGCGATGACCTCGCGCAGAGACTGCTGGCGCCGGCGAGGATCATGACGATGCGGTCGAGGCCGAGGGCGATGCCGCCGTGCGGAGGCGTGCCGTACTCGAGCGCGTCGAGGAAGAAGCCGAAGCGTTCTTTCTGCTCCGCCTCGTCCATGCCGAGCGAAGCGGAAGATCTCCGCCTGCACGTCCTTGCGGTGGATACGGATGGAGCCGGAGCCGAGTTCGGTTCCGTTGAGGACGATGTCGTAGGCGAGCGCGCGCACGGCGCCCTTGTCGGAGGTGAGGCGGCCGGCCTTGATGTCGTCCTCGTGCGGCGAGGTGAAGGGGTGGTGCGCGGCCTGCCAGGTCTTGCTCTCCTCGTCCCACTCGTACATGGGGAAGTCGGTGACCCAGCAGAATTTGAAGTCGGCGGCGGTGCCGGTCTGGTCGTGGCGGCCGTGCTTGTCGGCGAACTTCTTCGCCAGCTCGAGGCGCAGGCCGCCGACCTTCTTGTAGATCCACTGCGGATCGAAGTTCCACTTTGCGGGAGTGCCGAGCTTGGGCGTGATGACGACCATGAGCTCTTCGCCGCCGGCGGGGTTGAGGCCCCACTCCTCGTCGAGGGCTTCGGCGAAGGCGTTCTGGATGTCTTCGGCGAGCATGACGTAGTCGGCGTTGGTCTTGAGGCGAGCGACGTCGAGGAAGTCGAGGCCGCAGTCGCCGAAGAACTTGCGGATCTCGTCGACGAGCGCACGCTTCTGCGTGCCGCTCATGATGCCCGACGCCGGGGATGATGAAGCCGAGGACGGGAAGCTCCTGCTCGATCTTGAGCGCGGTCGCGCAGCTCCGGCGTCAGCGACCGTCGAGAGGTCGACCATGGCGGGCAGGCGCATGTCGGGCTTGTCGATGCCGTAGTTGCGGATGGCCTCGTCGTAGGTCATGCTGGACGAACGGCGGGTCGAGCGTGATGCCGGCGGTCTTGAAGGCGGCGGTGAGGAAGCCTTCGACGAACTGGAAGATGAGGTCCTGCTGGGGGAAGGTCGTCTCGAGGTCGATCTGGGTGAACTCGGGCTGGCGGTCGGCGCGGAGGTCTTCGTCGCGGAAGCAGCGCGCGATCTGGAAGTATTTGTCGAAGCCGGAGACCATGAGGATCTGCTTGAAGATCTGCGGCGACTGCGGCAGCGCGTAGAAGTGGCCGGGGTGGACGCGGCTGGGGACGAGGTAGTCGCGCGCGCCTTCGGGCGTGGAGCGCGTCATGAACGGCGTTTCGATCTCGAGGAAGCCGTTGTCGGAAAGGTAGTTGCGGATGGCGCGCGTGACCTCGTGGCGCAGGCGGAAGTTCTTCTGCATCTCCGTGCGGCGCAGGTCGAGGTAGCGGTACTTGAGGCGGACTTCCTCGTTGGCAATGGCGTCTTCGGCGGGCGAGAACGGCGGCGTCTTGGCGTCGTTGAGCAGCAGGACTTCGGTGGCGACGACTTCGATCTCGCCGGTATCCATCTTGGGGTTCTCGAGGCCGTGCGCCGCGGCGGCGCACGCGTGCCGTTGACGGCGACGACGTACTCCGGACGCGCGGCCTCGGCCTTCGCGTGCGCGGCGGGGGCGGCTTCCTTGTCGAGCACGACCTGGGTGATGCCGGAGCGGTCGCGGAGGTCGAGGAAGATGAGGTTGCCGTGGTCGCGGCGGCGGTTGACCCAGCCCATGAGGACGACGTGGTCGCCTGCGTTTGCCGCGCGGAGGTCGCCGCACATGTGGGTGCGCTGAAGCTTGCCTAGAAAGTCGAGAGTCACAGTTTTTCTATTGTACGAAGATTGCGCGGTGTGCGCGTTATCCGGGTGTGGCGGAAGCTGCATCGTACGTTACATGGTGGTTGCGGAGGAGAAGTCAAAGCGACGCAGTCGGGCCCGAACGAAGGCGGTTGAGATCGTCACGGACCCGGTCGAGAGCGCGAAAGCGGCGGGTCTGCGGTATGTCACCGACGCGAAGCCGGGGCTACAGCGGCGGCCGTGCCGCGGCGGTTTCCGCTATGTGGATGCAGAAGGGAAACCAGTACGGGATCGCGAGACTCTGGCGCGCATCCGGTCTCTGGTTATCCCGCCGGCGTGGACTCGAGTTTGGATCTGCCCGTCTGCCAACGGCCACCTGCAGGCGACCGGGCGGGATGCGCGCGGACGCAAGCAGAGCCGCTATCACCCGAAATGGCGCGCGGTGCGCGACGAAACAAAATATGAGCGCATGCTGCTCTTCGGCGATGCGCTGCCCGGTGATCCGCGAGCGGGTGGAGAAGGACCTGGCGCTGCCCGGCCTTCCACGCGAGAAGGTGCTGGCGGCGATCGTGCGCCTGATGGAGACGACCTGTATCCGCGTGGGCAACGAGGAGTATGCCCGCGAGAACAAGAGCTACGGGCTGACGACGATGCGCAACCGGCATGTCAGCGTCGAGGGGTCGACAATTACCTTCGACTTCGCGGGAAAAAGTGGCGTGCACCACACGATCGACGTGCAAAACCGCAAGCTGGCGAAGATTGTGCAGACGTGCCTGGACCTGCCGGGGTATGAGCTGTTTCAGTACTTGGACGAGGAGGGCGAGCGGCACTCGATCGACTCCTCGGATGTGAATGCGTATCTGCATGAGATCACCGGACAACACTTCACGGCGAAGGACTTTCGCACATGGGCGGGCACGGTGCTGGCGGCGAACCTCTTGCGGGAGTTCGAGCCGTTCGAGTCCGCCACGCAGGCGAAGAAGAACGTGGTGGAGGCGATCAAGACGGTGGCCAAGCGTCTGGGCAACACGCCGAGCGTGTGCCGCAAGTGCTACGTGCATCCGGCGGTGCTGGACCAGTACCTGAGCGGCACGATGCTGCAGGCGCTCGAAAGCGAGGTGGCGGAGGAAGTGGACAAACAGATTCGAGCGCTTCGCGATGAGGAGTTGGCTCTGCTCAAGCTGCTGGGAACGACAGCGAGCTGAGGATTATCCGGAGTTGGTCGATCAGGAGGAACCACTGTCGCCCTGAGCGGAGTTCATTTGCCCAGAGCGACGACGGAGGGAAGAAACGTACGGCTCAGCAGGGTGGAGGGACGCCGTGGCGGCCATCCGGTTAGCGGTGCCGACCGGTTATCTGCCGGCGAGCAGGTCGGGGTGCTTGGCCCGGATGAGTTGGATCAGCCCTTCCGTATCGGCCTCGGTTCCCTGCTGCGTGACGTGGCGGTCTCCCGCGACGTAGAAATCGATGGGCAGGGTTTCGAGCGGGCCGTCGGCGGCGCCGTTAAAGTCCTCTTTGAACCTGGAGAGCTGGGGGTCACACGCGGGCAGGGGCGCCACGCGTACGAGGACGGCGATGCCCTGGGACTGATATTTCTCCCGCAGGTCGTGCAGCCAGCGCCGATCGAGGGTTCCATAGAGCGGCACGGCCGGGGCCAGGCAGGCGGTCTGAGCGGGCATGTTCAGGTCGACCTGACCGTCGGTGGCAAGCACGTGATCGACCCAGCGATGGAACTCGCGGTCGACCTTTTCCCGGTCGTTGTGGTGGGGAAAGAAGCGGAAATGCAGGATGTATTGCTCGAATTGAACGCTTTCGGCGGGGTGCTGCGCCATGGTGGAAAGCGCCGTGCGGAGCGGCAGGTCGCGCGCGAGCAAGACCAGCGGGGCGAAAGGGCCGACGTGCTCCCATGGTTTGTTGTCGCGGTAGAAATCTTCAGCGCCCATCTGGAAGACGAGGAGCTTCGGCTTGGGATTGTGGGCGAGGAAGACATCCAGCGGCATGGTGCCGAGGTCGTCGAAGATGTTGCGGTTCGCAGCGATATTGCAGGCGCTGAGGCCCGTCCGTGCTGTAATGGTGCGCGGATTCAGCCCGTTGCCCGCGGTGGAGTCGCCATCGATGAGGATGTCGCACGATTTGTCGCGCCACTTGAAGGCCAGGTCCTGAACTTCGACGGAGGGATCGCCGATTGATTGTGGATAGGCGGGCTGCCGCACGATGTGAATGGCGTAGAGCAGCGCAAGCACCAGCGTCACGGCCGTGGCGACAAGAACAGAAAGGATGGAGGCGAACCAGCTACGGTAGCTCAGGGAAGTTAATCCGGGGGAAAGTGATGGATCTCTTGAATCGGCCCACGCCCTTCGGCGGACGAGCGGAAGCAGCAGCCAGCAGAGGCATTTGAAACAGGATAGCAGGTTGGCGGGCGCCGCTTGAGGCCCGAACGTCTCGATATATGATGGACATACCGAAGGCAGGGCAGACCCGCTGGCCGCGCACGCAGGCAAATTCTTATGATCAAGACGCTCTCGATCGTGGTCCCGGTGTATAACGACTGGCCTTCGCTGTCGATTCTGCTGGAGCGTCTGAATGTGGCGGCGCAGACGACCGGGGTCGACATCTTCGTGACCGTGGTGGATGACGGCTCGACTGAAAAGGTGGCGCCGACCAACGACGCGTTTGCGGGGCTGACCTCGCTGATGGGTGTGGAGATCATTCACCTGGCGCTGAATGTTGGGCACCAGCGGGCGATCGCCATCGGACTTTGCGTGGCTGTGCAGGACAACGACCTGGATGCGGTACTGGTGATGGACGGCGACGGCGAAGATCCGCCGGAGGCCATCGGAACACTGCTGGCGGCGGCCGGGGACCGGGAAGACTTCTGCATCGTGGCGCAGCGGCGTAAACGTACGGAGAAGCTGACGTTTCGACTCTCCTACGTTGTGTACAAGACGGTGTTCCGCACCGTGACGGGCAAAGAGATCAATTTCGGCAACTTTTCGCTCACGTCGCGCACCTATGCGCGGCGGCTGGTGATGGTGTCCGATCTGTGGAACAACCTGGCGGCGGGCGTGCTCCGGTCGCGGATGATCGTGACCCGTGTGCCGGTGGATCGTGGAAATCGGTATGCCGGCAGTTCCAAGATGAACTTCGTCTCACTGATTGTGCATGGGCTGAGCGGGATTTCGGTGTATGCCGAAACGATCTTTGTGCGGCTGCTGCTGCTGACGCTGATGCTGTCTGGCCTGACGGTCGTCGCGATTGTGGTGGTGGTCTTCTTGCGCCTGTTCTATCCGGAGCATGCAACGCCGGGTTGGGCGACCACGGTGAGCTTCGGGATGATGATCATCCTGTCGCAGGTCCTGTTTACGACGCTGTCGTCCATCCTGATGGTCCTCAACAACCGGGTGCAGCGGCTGATTGTCCCTTTCCAGGAGTTCCGGGCGTATATCGGGACGCGGAGGCTGCTGGTGGGACGCCGGCCCGGGTAAGTTCTTCGTTTCCGGTTCAAGGGCTTTCCACACCCTACAACCTGTTCCCTACCCCTGCCCTACGGTCCGTACTTGACGGCGTACACGGTCTGAGGGCGCAGACCAAGCCACCGGAAGTAGGTCACGGGGGCGAACGGTGCGGGACCGCGGCAGGCATCGGGCGTAAAGGCGAGGCCATAGATTGGCGCGAAGTGCGGCAGCGCGGGGTCAGTTTCTTCCTTGCCGGTGCAGGTCCAGCCGCGATGCGAAGGCACAGGGTGGTAGCTGCCGGGCGGATTGATCAGGCGCGGGTCATCGATATAGCCCGCCTGGTCGAGCTCGGTCTGCCCGTCGAACTCGAAGCCGGCGTCGATGGCAGTGGCGGGCACGCCCGCCGCACGCATCTCGGAGGTGAGGGCCAGGCGCGTGCGGGCAGATTCAAACAGGTCATGCACCGATCCGATGCTGTAGAGCGCAACGATCGCGACCACGGCGTAGCTGAGGGCGGGCAGTTCCGGGCGCACAAACTGCTGAAAGAGCCGCACCAGGCAAAGCAACGCCAGCATCGTCAGCGGGACGAGGTAGCGGTCGTAGAGGTTTGAGGCCGAGCGCGGCACCAACAGCGCGAGGTACGCGAGCGCAAAGGGCCCCAGGAGGACAGCGAGTTCGCGCCAGGAGAGTCCCGCCAGCGGCGTGCCCGAGGTTCGCGCCGCGGGCTCCCTGCGCAGGCGCGCTAGCAGGGCGAAGAAAGCCAGGAGACCGACCAGGCTGATAAGAGAAAGGACGAGTCGGGGGAAGGTGGTCAGCACCATCGGCGAGCTGCCGCTCTGGAAGCTGGGTGCGTAAAAGCCCTGGGGGGCCAGCCAGTCGCCGAGCAGCGGCTGGAAGATGGATTTGTTCGGAAGCCGCGCGGCGACGAGCAGTCCACCCACGAGATAGAGGAGCGTACAGGCTGCGGCGGTGATCTGAAAGCGGCGGCTGGCGCGGCGGAGCTCGGGCAGAAAGGCGATGAGAACGGCGAGCGTGAGCAGTGGAAGCTCGAAGACCGCGCGAAGCATCTGGCGTGCCATGTAGAGAAATTTGGAGGGGCCAGTAATGCCAGCAAACAGATGTTCGGGCAGCGAGTAGGGCTGAAGTTGGAACCAGTGCATACAGCCGAGCACGGTGGCCCAGCCCAGCAGCATGGCGGCAGCCGCAGCGGCAAGAAGCGGCTTGCGCCCGCGCAGCGTGGTGCGGAAGAGAAGGAAGAGGGTGGAGGGCACCATCACGAGGACGCCCAGCCAGGCGACCTGGCGGGAGGTTCCGCAGACGGCGTTGGCGAGGGCCGCGAAGCTGACCCAGGCCGCGGACGAGCCAGGCGAGGTGGTCTGCAGCGCTCGCATGCAGCCGTAGAGGCAGATGGCAATGGCGAACAGGCCTTGAATATCGGTCATGAACGTGACCGAAAGCTGCATGTACAGAGGCGCCAGCACGAGGGCGAGCGTGGCGAGCGAAGCGTTGCGCTCTGTAATCCCCGAGCGCACGAAGATGCGCTGCACGAGAAAGGTGGTGACCACGCCTACCAGCAGGGTGGACATACGGACGGAGGTGTCGGACGCGCCGAAGAGACGGACGAAGGCAGCAGCGAGGTACAGCTGCCAGCCGAGCATGGCGGAGGCCCATCCGTTGAAAGCGATGTGGCCGGTACGGGCGAGGATCTCGGAGGTGAGGATGTAGCTCCAGTCATCGCAAATGCCGATCTCCGCGAAGGGCCGCGCGACCAGCTCGCAGAGCAGAAACGCGACCGCGCAGGCGATGGCTGGCAGGCGAAACCGGTTTGTCGATGACATGCGCTGTGAGTTCTCTCCGTTGCTGTTTAGTCTATCCCGTCTGCTGAGATGAAATTTTGACTTCAAGTCAGGCGCGACGTTTCCGGAGTTTGACAGGCCCGATCCTTCAGCCCGAAGCGAAGACAGATGCGGCGTTCAAAACTGGAAGTAGAGGAAGCTTTGCGACGTGTTGAAGGCCATGTAGAGGCAGGAGGCGACCAGGGCTCCGCTGGTGACGAGCGCGTTGCCCAGCGTGGGTTTGAACTCGCGGCTGAGTTCGTCGGAGGACTTGCCGTAGAAGGCGAGGACCACGCCGATCGGAAGCAGAAGCTGACCGCTCAGAGGAAGTAGCTTCAACGTCGGCCCAAGCAGGGCGGCGCTCGCGGCGTGATGCGGGTTGAAGAGCGACGCGGCCATATGGGCGCCGGCGCGGAGGCTGACGGAGCGGAAGAACATGAGGGCGATATCGACCAGCAGGAAAGTGATCATCCAGGAGACGAAGGCAGGCAGGACGTAGATCTTCTTCTTGCGCCAGTACTGGTTGATGCCCAGAGCGACGCCGAAAATGACACCGTAGGCGACAAAGGTCCAGGCGGGCCCATGCCAAAGGCCGGCGATGGTCATGGCGAGGAAGGTGGCTACGGCGCTCTTGAAGAGAGAGACACGGCCCATCGTCCTGATAATGGGAGTGTAAAGGTAGGTGGTGATGAACTGGGAAAGCGAGATGTGCCAGCGGGTCCAGAACTCGACCACGGATTTGGAACGCAGCGGCGCGTCGAAGTTGCGGGGAATCTCAAGCCCGAGCATCAGTGCGGAGCCAATCGCCATATCGGAGTAGCCGCTGAAATCAAAGTAAAGCTGGAAGACATAGGCCAGCGAGAAGCACAGAGCCTCGAGCGCGGAAAGCTGCTGCGCCGGGACGGAAGCCGGGGTTGGCAGCACTGGCGAATGGATCGGCCAGGAGAACTTTCTTGGAGAGTCCCAGGGCGAACAGAAACAGGCCCCGGGCCATCAAGGGAGCGCGCAGACCCGGCTTTCCGCCGAAGTCCCCGAACTGGTGCTTCATGCGCTTGGCGCGGGCAATGGGACCGGAGATGACATATGGAAAGAAGCTGACAAAGGTGGAAAGGTCAAAGAGATCGAGCGGATCGAGAAGCCCTTCGTAGACATCCACCGTGTACATGATCTGCGTGAGGGTGAAGAAGCTGATGCCAAGTGGGAAATCGAGGTCGGGCAGGTGAAAGCCGTGGAGGAGGCCGCCGAGGCTGAGGAGGAAGAAGTTGACGTACTTGAAGGTGCAGAGGTAGGCGATGTTGAGGAAGAGCGAAAGCTGCAGCAGTCGCTTGCGGCGCGGCTGCGCGGAAGTGGCGATGGCACGGGCCAGGAGCCAGTTCACCAGAATGGATCCGACAAGGTAGGGCAGAAACGCAGGCTTCATCCAGCCGTAGAAGAAGAGGGATGCAGCCAGGATCCAAGCCTGTGCGGCTTTGGGACCGGCGTAGGTGCGCAACAGGATGCAGACAGCAAGAACAACAGGCAAAAACAGCGCCATGTACTCGGACGAGTTGAAAAGCATTGCGAAGCGGCTCCCTCGAAGTGCAGGCGTAAGGCTGCCATTGCGGGTGATCGGCCGGGACAGAAGCTGGCCAAGGAATGTTCTGCCCTGGAATGTGCGGTTTACCCAGTATAAAGCGTGCGGCGGACTTGGGTGCCGTCGACGCCGGTTACGATAGGATGCGAGATCTTACAGTTCGGGGAGCGGCATCGGGGAACGGCCGCGGCGAGGTTCAGGTGACAAAGCGAGTGGTGTCGTGGGAGTTGCAGGAGGGGTTTGCGGCTTTGTCCGGGGATCGTAACCCGATGCATATGGATGCAGTTGCGGCGCGGCGGACCCAGGCGGGGCAGCCGGTAGTGCATGGCATTCACACGACATTGTGGACGCTGGAAACACTGGCGGCAAAAGGACTGCTGGTTTCGCCGCTGCAGCGGATACGCGTGCGCTTTCTGAAGTGGGTGTACGTGGGGGATGAGGCGGAGCTTTCCCTGCCGGACGGCAGTACCGCCGATCCAAAGAGTTTTGAAGTCAGTGTGCTGGGGTTGCCGGTGCTGTCCGCCGACCTGACGTATGGGGAGCGGGGACCGGCCGAAGTCGAGGGTGCGGCTTCACCGGGCGAGCCACTGCGGGAGGCGCTGGACCTGGCGATCGAGCAGTTAGCGGGCGGAAGTGGCGATGCTTACGTCGCCAGCGCGGAGGAGGCAGCGGCTATGTTCCCGGCCTTGGCAAGGCTGCTGGGCGGCGCGGCCGTGGCGGAGATCGCTTCGGCTTCCTACATCGTGGGGATGGAGGCGCCGGGGCTGCACTCGATGTTCTCAAAGGCGGACTTCACCTTCGCCGAGCCGGTCGCCGGCAGGGACCGCCGCGCCCTGCAATGGGAGGTGACCTACACAGACCCGCGCTTCCGCAAGGCGCGGATTGCTGTTGCCGGCGCCGCCTTGCAGGGAACTCTGGAGGTGTTCTTTCGCGTACCCCCGGTGGAGCAGGTCGGAATGCAGCTGCTGAAACGCCATGTACAGCCCGAAGAGTTCGCAGGCATGCGCGCGCTGATCGTCGGCGGATCGCGCGGGCTGGGTGAGCTGACTTCGAAGCTGGTCGCGGCGGGCGGTGGCCTGCCGACGATTACGTATGCGGTGGGAAAAACGGACGCTGAGAAGGTGCAGGCAGAGATTGCCGCACACGGCGGCAACGCTGAGCTCCTGCAGTATGACGTGCGCAAGCCCGTGGGGACGCAGCTCGAGTCGCTGACGCAGCCGCCTACCCATGTCTTTTACTTCGCTACAAGCACCATCTATCGGCCGAAGCAGGGCGTACTCTCAGCCGCGATGCTCCTGGAATTTGTGCAGTTTTATCTACAGGGTTTTTACGATCTATGTGCCGCCCTGCTGCGGCCCGGCACGAAGCTGGTGGTGCTCTATCCGTCCACGGTCTTTATCGACGAGCGGCCAGCCGGGATGACCGAGTACGCGATGATGAAGTCAGCTGGCGAGGTGCTGTGCGGTGACATGAATCGTTACCTGGAAGGTATCCACGTCTTGGCGCATCGATTCCCCAAGCTGCCGACGGACCAGACCGCCGGGGTGATCCCGGAACGCGAGACCGACGCGATGGACGCGATGCTGCCCGTGCTGCGCGAGATGATGCGGCTGGCCGGGAACTAAAGCCGGGCGGCGGCGGTATACTGGGGAGTGCGAAAAATACACCATTCGGGCAAAAGATCGTATGAAACGGGCCATCCACTTGGGCACTCACTGGACTTGAGCGAAGGGCGCCGTATTCGCTCCACTACCGTCATCTGCGTGCGTCGCGGGGACCGCGTCGTGATGGCGGCGGACGGCCAGGTGTCGCTGGGCGCCACCGTGATGAAAGGCTCGGCGAAGAAGATTCGCCGGCTGTATAACGACAAGGTTCTCGCGGGCTTTGCGGGGTCCACCGCAGACGCGTTCTCGTTGTTTTCCCGCTTCGAGGGCAAGCTGGAGCAGTATGCCGGTAATCTTGGGCGCGCGGCCGTGGAACTGGCCAAAGACTGGCGGACGGACAAGATGCTGCGCCAGTTGGAGGCGCTGCTGATCGTTGCCGACGCCTCGCAGACGCTGATGCTTTCGGGCACGGGCGACGTGATCGATCCGGATGAAGGCGTGATGACCATCGGCTCCGGCGGACCCTACGCGCTGGCCGCGGCGCGGGCGCTGATGGCGAATACCGAGTTCAGCGCACGCGAGATCGCGGAGAAAAGCATGAAGATCGCTGCGGACATCTGCATTTACACCAACGACAACATCACGCTGGAAGAGCTTGAGGCCAAGTAGGCTGCGCGCATTCGAACGAGTTGCGTAGAAGCAGGAGGCAGGAATGGCATTCGATCGATTTCGTCTCATCTGTGTCTTGCTGGTCGTTTGCTGCGCGATGCCGGCGGCTGCGCAGCGGCGCAGCTCCGCGAGGATCGGCGTGAACAATCTTGGAGCGCCGATCCCAACGCCGATCCTGAACGGCAAGCGAGCGTTCATCTCTTATGAAATGGGCGAGGTTACCGCGTTTCCATCGCACTACAGTGGAGGCCCGGAGCGCGCATACAGCGAGTTCTTCACGCAGATGAAACATTGGGGCCATTACGAGCTTGTCGCCGATCCGAAGGATGCGGACGTGATCTTCGCCATTCGTTTTGTCGATCCGCCCAACGGCGTGGCGCAGCTTCGCCTCGGCATTCTCGACGCCGGCGGCCAAGTTTCGTTGTGGGGATTCGTCGAACAGGTGAGCGGCGCCATCTTCAAGAAGAACCGAGACAACGAATTTACCGAGTCCGTGGGGAAGCTGCTGATGGACATGAAAAATCTGGTTGAGCCAGCGGCTGGCGCGCCGCCCGCTCCCTAGACGGAGGCATTGCGATGACAATGGACGCAGTCTTGTCGGTGGTGGCTGGCATCGTCTGTGCGCAGCTGACCTTGATCTATCTCAGGCGCAGACGGGCGACGCAGGAGCCTGGCTCGACGACTGTGAGCGACCCCACGGATCCGGGGCTGCTGCAGACCGCCGAGCGCGAATTGTTGAACGCCCGCATAGACACGACGCCCTGCCGTGTTTCGATCCTGCACAGCGGTCCCAACAAGATTCAGGACATCAAGATGCTGCGCACGACGCTGAAGCTCGGGCTGCGTGATGCCAAGGAACTGGTCGACAACCTGCCGCAGACCCTGCGCGAACCAATGCCGACCGGACAGGCAATCACCCTGGCAGAACGTTTGCGTTCTTCCGGAATGACAGTACATCTAAGCTAATTGGAAGCAAGGAGCAACATGGCAATTTTTTTACCGGGAACCGCAGAAGACCAGGCGCTTGCACTGGATGAATTGACACCGCGCGAGATCGTGGCAGAGTTGGACAAATATGTGGTGGGCCAGCACGCAGCGAAACGCGCCGTCGCGATCGCGCTGCGCAACCGCATGCGCAGGCAGAAGCTCGCACCGGAACTCGCCGACGACATCATGCCCAAGAACATCATCATGATCGGTCCGACCGGCGTAGGTAAAACCGAGATTGCGCGGAGGCTCGCCAAGCTGACCAACTCCCCTTTCCTGAAGGTGGAAGCTTCGAAATTCACCGAAGTTGGCTACGTAGGGCGCGATGTGGAATCGATTGTGCGTGACCTGGTGGAGATTGCGATTGACCTGGTGCGTGAAGAAAAGCTGGAAGACGTGGAAGACAAGGCGGAGTTGAGCGCAGAAGATCGCCTGCTCGACCTGTTGTTGCCGCCGCCTTCGGCCGCGGCCGTCAACGCGGCGGGTGCGACCGAAGTTCCGGGCACGAACGTGATCCAGTTGCCCGCGAGCATGGACACCACCGCAGCTGAGGGGGAGAAGAGCTCCACCCGGACGACCGAGCAGAGCAGCCACGAACGTACCCGCGAGAAGCTGCGCGCTCAGTTTCGAGAAGGCAAACTCGATGACCGCACCGTCGAGCTCGACGTGCGCGATCGCAATCAGCCCAGCTTCGAATTCATCGCCGCGCCCGGACAGGACGAGAGCGACATGAACATCAAGGACATCCTCCCGGGGCTCTTCGGCCAGCGCACGAAGAAGCGCAAGATGAAAGTGGCCGAGGCGTTCGAATACCTCGTCCAGGAAGAGGAGCAGCGCCTGATCGACATGGACCAGGTCACGCGGCTTGCGGTCGAGCGCGTCGAAGACTCGGGCATCGTGTTCCTCGATGAGATCGACAAGATTGCCGGGCGCGAGGGCGGGCATGGACCGGATGTGAGTCGCGAAGGAGTGCAGCGCGACATCCTGCCGATCGTCGAAGGCACCACCGTGAATACAAAGTACGGGATGGTTTCGACGGATCACATCCTCTTCATCGCGGCGGGCGCGTTCCACGTTTCGAAGCCGAGCGATCTGATTCCCGAGCTGCAAGGTCGCTTCCCCATCCGCGTGGAGTTACAGTCGTTGACTGTGGGCGATTTCGTACGCATTCTGACGGAGCCGAAATCGTCGCTGGTGAAGCAGTCCACGGCCTTGCTGGAGACGGAAGGACTGAAGCTGGAGTTCACGCCCGAAGCGCTGGCCGAGATGGCGGAGTTCGCCTACAAGGTGAACGAACAGACCGAGAATATCGGCGCACGCCGTCTGCATACGATTATGGAACGGGTGCTGGACGAGATCAGCTTCCAGGCGCCGGACCTGATGAAGAGTCCGCGCAGCGAGAACGCGCAGGTGGGCGTGGTGGGCGAGGTCTCGGTGTCGGCTCCGCTTGGCGTGCCCAGCGGTGTTGCCTCGGCGCCGTTGCCCGTCATCGAGCGACGCAAGGATGATGGCACAGTGGAGAAGGTGATCGTGGTCGATCCGGAATATGTGCGGCAGCAGGTGGCCGGCATCGTCAAAAACCAGGACCTGAGCCGATACATCCTGTAGAGCGGCAGCGCGGCTCAGCAGCAGAGCCGCGCGCCGCTGCAGTACCCTCGGGAGTGCATGAAACGTCTACTTGGAATCCTGCTTGCCTTGGCCACACCCGTCTGCGCACAGCAGATGGCGATTACCTTTGACGACCTTCCTGCGCATGGCGAAAAGCCGGCGGCAATCTCGCGACTCGAGATCGCGCAGTCGATCCTCGCAACGCTGAAACGCGAAAAGATGCCACCGGTGTACGGGTTTATCAACGGGGCGCGGGTCAGCGAGCAGGGCGGCGACGAGGCCGTGCTGAAGGCGTGGCGCGAGGCGGGTCAGCCGCTTGGCAATCACACCTGGACGCACCCCAACCTCGACGACATCACCGTGGACGCGTTTGAAGCGGACGCTGCGAAGAACGAACCTTTGCTCGAAAAGTACATGGCAGGCGAGGACTGGCACTGGTTCCGCTATCCGTACCTGCATGAAGGCGACACGCTGGAAAAATATCGGGCCGTGCATGCGTGGCTGGCGGAGCATCATTACAAGGTTGCCGAAGTGACAATGGACTTCGAAGACTACCTGTGGAACGCTCCCTACGCGCGCTGCGTTGCGAAAGGCGATGATGCAGCGATTGCGAAGCTGCATGACAGCTACCTGGCGACGGCGGACCAGTACATTGGGGTGTTTCGCCAACTTTCGCAGATGGTGTATGGGCGCGACGTGCGTTACGTGCTGTTGATGCATGTGGGCGCTTTCGATGCAAGGATGCTGCCGGAGTTGCTGGCGCTTTATCGCTCGCGCGGCTTCAGCTTCATCGGTCTGCCGGAGGCGATCTCCGACCCCGTGTACGCCCGGGATCCGGACATCGCGCTGAAAGGCGGCGGGGCGCTGCAGGAGTTGATGATGGCGAAGAACAAGCTGAAGTTTCCACCGAACAGCAAGCCCTACAAGGAGCTGGACGCAACCTGCCGTTGACTGCGGTTATGCGGTTTGCAGGCTGTTGACCTGATCGCGCAGTGCGCGGCTGCGGCGCTTGCCATGGGCCGCTTCAAACTGCTGCTGGGCTGCGCTCCAGAGCGGCGCGGCCAGGCGAAGGCGATCCCGTCCGGTGGTGGTGAGCGCAATGGCGCGGCTGCGCCGGTCGATCCTGGAGACGCGAACCTCTACAAGGTTGTCGCGGTGGAGCGGGCGCAGATTCTTGCCTGTGGTGGTGCGGTCGAGCTCCAGGCGCTGCGCGAGTTCGTTTACCGTCAAGCCACCTTCGCCTGCAAGCAAAGCCAGGATGGAAAACTGTGTCGCGCGGAGCCCGGACGGAGCGAGTGCCTCGTCATAGCCCTCTGAGACTCGTCTGGCGGCGCGACGCAGGGCCATGCAGTGGCAAGCCTCGATGGAGATGGTTCTATCCCTGGAGAGTTTCATGTTCAGATAAGAGTACACGCTCTCATATTGAGGGTATATGCTCTCATCTATGATCCTCCGCCTGCTTCTTGCCTCATTTTTACTTCTTCCTGCGCTCTGTGACGCGCAGGTCGCGCCCGCTGCATCCAATGCTGCCGTGCCGACGACGAAGGTGCTCGCAATCGGCCACATTGTCGACAGCCCGGAGGCGAAGAGCCGCGGCGAGATCATGCCATCGGAGGTGCGCGAGACAGTGAAGCTGTATCTGGCAGGCAAGATCGACCAGTGGTATGTCCGCAAGGACGCCGCAGGTGTGGTCTTCGTCATGAATGTGACCACCGTGAAGGAGGCGCATGAGCTTCTGGAGGCTCTGCCGCTGGGCCGGGCGCACATGATGGAGTTCGAACTGATCCCTGTCGGTCCCCTCAGCCCCTTGCAATACCTGTTGGCCGTTCCGGCCAGGTGACGCTTCGCGGGTTTATCCTCGTCTTCGAGGTGAGGCCATGGCTCGTGTAGCAGTCGTTGGAGTGGGTTCGATCGGAGGCGTTCTCGCGGGTTTGCTGGAGACGACAGGCAACCACGAGATTACGTTGTGCACGCGGCGCCCTTTGCCGGAGTTGAAGGTCCAGACCGCGGATTGCACGGTGGTTGTGCAAGCCCGCAACGTGGTGGATTTCGAGCAGGCTGAGCCGGTCGATTGGATTCTGGTAGCGACAAAGACGTACGATGCGGAGGCAGCGGCAGCGTGGTTTCCCTGGCTTACGGGCGATGCGACGCGCTTGGCCGTGGTACAGAATGGCGTGGAGCATCGCGAAAACTTCCGGAGGCTGTTTGCAGAAGACCGCATCGTCCCGGTGGTGATCGATGTGCCTGCGGAGCGCCGGGCTGACGGCCTGGTGTTGCAGCGTGCGCCGGCAGTGATGCGGGTAGAAGACACCGTGAATGGCAAGGCATTCGCCGACCTGTTCGCTTTTTCGCGCGCGAAGGTGGAGTTGACTGCCGACTTCCTCTCGGCCGCGTGGCGCAAGTTGTGCCTGAACTCCGCCGGCGTGCTTTCGGCGTTGACGCGGAAGCCGGCCGGTGTGTTCCGCGACGAGGGCGTCGGGCAGGCCGCGCTGGGAATTATTGCGGAGTGCGTCGCGGTTGGACGGGCGGAGGGTGCGCACCTGGAAGACGATCTCGGGCAGCAGATTTTAGCAGGCTATCGGGCGGGCTCGCCGGACTCGGTAAACTCGTTACTCGCGGATTGCCTGGCCGGACGCCGGACGGAGATCGATGCGCGCAACGGGGTCATTGTCCGGCGAGGCATGAAGCACGGGATTCCCACCCCGTTGAATCAGATGGCTGTGGCGCTGTTGAAGAACTCGGCGACGTAGCGCACGACGTGTGCTCGGCGGTCTTGAGGGAGCCGGTACGTGGAAGCGTCGCTCGGAATGCAGCTTGGCGCAAAAAAATACCCTGGAATTGGGTTCCCTTCTTCAGCGGGCAGGAGGATAATCCGGTGCATACTCGGGCCCCCGGCAAATAGATCTGAACCGAAGAAGCTCCCCGCGTCGCCGCGGAGTTTCACGGAGCAAAGTCGATCGCAAAAGCCGTGGTGCGTGCCTTGAAGTATCGGAGGGAAGCAATGATGAAGATCCTGCCTGGAATGCTGTTGGCGTTTGCAGTGGCAACGCCGATGGCAGCGCAGAACGCAAGTTACGAGTCGACGACCCAGCTTACGGGCGGCTCGTTGGTCGAAATGGTGAAGCAACTCAGCTTCCTGAAGGCGACGCGCGACATGCTGGCGCCCATCTCCTCAACCACGATGGTGCGCGGGAATCAGAAGGCAACGATCTCCAAGGAGACGACCGAGATCGTCGACCTGGATAAGGAGACCATCTACCACCTGGACAACGTCAAGAAGACCTATACCGCCATTACGTTCACCGAGATGCGGCAGATGATGGCGAACCTTCCCGCGCAGATGCAGCAGGCGCAGACGCAGATCAAGCAGGCGGAGGCGCAGGCGCCCCCACCCCCTAGCCAGATGCCCTCGAACATGAAGGTCACAACGGACGTCTCGGTGAAGAGTACGGGGGAAAGCAAGGCGGTGAATGGCGAGATGGCGCAGGAGCAGGTGATCACGCTCGCGACACACATAACCGACACCAACAGCCCGCTCGCGCCCGGGACCAACCCGGTGACCTACACCATGACGATGGATGTTTGGCTGGCGCCGAAGCCGCCGGAGATGCAGGCCATTGAGGACTTCGATGTGCGCATGGCAAAGAAGCTGATGCAGGGCGTGGATATGTCCGCGATGGTGGCGCAGGTGCGGGGCATGCAACGCGACGCGCAGATGAACCTGGGGCCGCTGTTTGCGTCGCAACCGGGGGCCGGTCTGGCGATGAAGCAGTTCGGCGAGGAGATGAGCAAGCTGAAGGGCATGGCGCTGGAAACGACGATGTCCATGGGTGGGCTTGCCCCGGCAGGCTCCGCCGTGGCGGCGCAGCAGAACGCACCCACGACCCCTCCGCCTACGGCGGGTTCGGTGGCCGGACAGGTGGCGACCGACGCGGCTGCGCAAACCGCGGCAAATCAAGCCGGGAAGCTGGGGAGCTTCGGCAGCGCACTGGGATCGTCCGCGCTGGGCTCATTTCGCAGGAAGAAAGCAGCGCCGCCTGCGGAGACTGCGCCGCCGGCTGCAGCCGCCGCACCGCCCGCCGCAGCGGCGGAAGGGGTGCCTCCAGGGATGGTGAACGTGACGCTGTTGGCGATGACAGAGGAGAAGAAGAATTTCTCCACAGAGGCTCCGCCGGCTTCTGCGTTTCAGATTCCCCCCGGATACAAGCCGCTGCCGTCGCCGGCGCGGTAAGCGAAGCGGAGTTCATTAGGAGAATTGTTCCCAAGCGATAGCCGCAGGGGCTATAGTTTACCCCTGCGATTTCGTGGAGGAGCATGCGGGTGCCAAAGTTCGTTCTTGTGTGGGTGGGATTGCTGCTGGCGGCGGCTGGCGTTGTTGCGACGTCGCAGGAGATGCCGCGGCTGGTGCAGGAAGATGGACGCGCGGCGCTGTTCGTCGATGGCAAGCCTTTTCTGCTGCTGGGCGCACAGGTGGATAACTCCAGTGGATGGGCAGAGCGCCTGAGCGCGGTATGGCCTGCGGCCGAGCGCATGCGGCTGAATACGCTCGAGGTGCCGGTCTACTGGGAGCAGATGGAGCCGCGGCCCGGAAGCTTCGACTTCACCGTGGTGGATGCGATTCTCGCGCAGGCACGCGAGCACAAGGTACACCTGGTGCTGCTTTGGTTCGGAACGTGGAAGAACGGCAAGATGCATTATGTGCCCGACTGGGTGAAGTCGGATACGGCGCAGTATCCGCGAATGAAGACGAAGGGTGGCGCGGCGATCGATGTGCTGAGCCCGAACGCGCCGGCGAATCTGACCGCGGACAAGGGCGCGTTCGTGGCACTGATGCGGCATCTGAAGGAAGCCGATCCGCAGCATACGGTCGTCATGATGCAGGTGGAGAACGAGTCCGGATCCCTGGGCTCGGTGCGCGACTTCAGTCCGGAGGCGCAGAAGCAGTTTTCTGCTGCGGTGCCGGAGGCGCTGGTCCACGGGCTGAAGTTGAAGCCGGGGACGTGGAAGCAGGTGTTCGGCGAAGATGCGGACGAGACGTTTGCCGCGTGGTCTGTGGCAAGCTACATCGGCGAAGTTGCCGCCGCGGGCAAACGCGAGCTTCCGCTGCCGATGTACGTGAATAATTGGCTGAAGTCCCCGCGGGCTTATCCGATACAGACGATTCCGGGCGACGACTATCCAAGCGGCGGCCCGACGATCAACATGATGCCGGTGTGGAAGATTGCGGCGCCTGCGCTCGACCTGATTGCCCCGGACATTTACGTCCCGAACAGCGAAAACTACCAGCAGGTGATGCGCGAGTTCCACAAGCCGAACAACCCGCTGATGGTGCCGGAGAGCCTCGGGTTTGAGCCGTTCCCGGGGGCGAGCGGGTACGCGCGCTATCTCTTCCTGGCGCTGGGGCAGGGTGCGATGGGGTTTGCTAATTTCGGCCTGGATCGCGTGAAGCTGGATGCGCCCGATGCCGAAACCATCGCGGAGATCGAAGGTTTCCGGCTGCTGGGCGGGTTTGACCGCAAGCTGGCCGAGTTGCAGTTTGCCGGCAAGCTGAAGACTGCTGTGGAGGATAACGGCATCGCGCAGCGGGAGATGGACTTTGATGGCACGCGCATTGTGGTGAGCTATCCGCCGGCCTATGATCCGCCGGCCTCGCCGGTATCGACGACCTCGGATACGAGCCATCTACGGGAGGGCCGGGCCCTGGTGGGCGCGTTGGGGAACGACGAGTTCCTGGTGGCGGGAATCGATTGCCGGGTGGAGTTTCTTGCGGGCGTGCATTCCGACAAGAAGATGCAGTTGCTGACGGTGGAGGAAGGCTCGCTACGACGGCGGCGTGTGGAAGCCGACGCGGCTTTGGAATGGCGACGAGACGGACTATGGGCTGAACTTTGGCGGCAAGGGATCGCTGCTGCGGGTAAAGGTTGGGACGTACTGAGACGAAGGAACTGCCCGAAGAGTACGCGACGAAAACGACCGCAAAGATTTGCAGGAGGTTGGCTGTGGGAATGAAGTGGTGCGTGACGATGTGCGCGTTCGCGTTTGCGGCGCAGGGCCAGCAGCCGTGGCAGAGTTTGCAGATGCCGACGGTCGCGCAGGTGAAAGCTCTTTGGGTGGCGCCGCCTCCGGAATATGGTCCGGAACCCTACTACGGACTGAACGGGGCAGCGGACATCGCGGTCGTCCGGCGCGATCTCGACACGATGAAGGCGATGGGCTACACGGCGGTGACCGTGCAGTATGGCTATGGGGAAAGCTTCGCGTATCTCTCGCCCGAGTACTTCGCGTTTTTCAAGCAGTTTGTGGCGGAAGCGAAGCAGCGCGACATGCGGGTATGGATCGTCGATGACGCGGGCTATCCCAGCGGCTTTGCCGGCGGAAAATTTTCGACCGAGCACCCCGAACTGCGGATGCAGGCGCTCGTGGTGGGGGCCAAGATCCCAGCCAGTGGCGGAGCGCAAGTAAAGCGAGCGGTGAGCGACGCGACAGTCGTCGTGGGCGCGCAAAACACGGTGACTGGCGCATGGGTCTGATATTCCGGTGAGCCACGGCGCGATTGATTGGAAGGCACCGGAGGGTAGCTGGACGGTGCAGGTTGTGGAACACCGGTTCATGACTTCGCCGACGCGGTCGGACACCAATCCGCAGCGCGTGAAGGATGGCTCGCAATCGCTCGAGGACTACCTGGACCCGGCGGCCACCGCACAATACCTGGCGTTTACGCATGAGGCGTACAGGAAGGCCGTCGGGGATGAGTTTGGAAAGACCATCCTCGGATTCCGCGGGGATGAACCGGACTACAGCATTCAGGGCCTGCCCTGGACGCCGAAGTTCTTCGCCCGCTTTCAGCAGGAAAAGGGATACGACGTGCGGGCGTACCTGCCGGCGTTTGCACCCCCAGTACATGTTCCCGGACAACGGGATGCATCCGGCCTACCTTTGACGGAGCAGCAGCGGCGGGTGAAGGCGGACTACTACGATGTCTTCTCGCTGATGTTCCGCGATGGCTTCTTCAAACCGCAGGGGGACTGGTGCGCGGCCAACCACCTGGAATACCAGGTCCACCTGAACCACGAAGAGATGGAGATGCAGCTGACGCACAGCGAAGGCGAGTTCTTCCGCGATATGCGCTATGTGCAGGTGCCGGGGATCGATTCAATCTGGCATCAGATCTGGACGGATACGATCTCAGACTTCCCGCGCCTGGCGTCCTCGGCCGCGCATGTGTATGGCCATCCACGCGCCTTCACGGAAAGCTTTGCCGCGTATCGGCCGGAGCCGGACGTGGCGTTGGCGCGGTACATCCTGAACGAGCAGTTCGTGCGCGGCGTGAACCTGGTGGAGACGATGTACTTCCCTGCTACGAGCACGCCCGGTCGCGGTCCCAGCAAGTACATGAAGGATCCGGCCTATCCTGCACTGCTGAGCTACGTGCGGCGGATGAGCTTCCTGATGTCGATGGGGCGGCCGAACGCAGGTGTGGCGCTGCTGCTGCCTTCGAGCTCCATGTGGCTCGGGGATTCCGCGGCGGACACCCAGTTTGTCTCCGCCGAGCGCATGCTGAGCGAGCAGCAGGTGGACTTTGACGTGGTGGACGAGGACGCGCTGCAGACGGAGCTGAAGGCCGGCAACGGCACCCTGATCACCGCCAGCGGCAACTTCTACCAGGTGGTAATGCTGCCGGATGTCGCCGTGCTCTCGGAGGCAGTGCTGTCGCGGTTGAAGGCGTTTGCGACCGGCGGTGGCAAGGTGGTGTTCCTGGGCAGGACGCCGCCGCTGATCGCCGGAAAGACCTTCCTGGGGGCGCGCGCGGCAAAACCCGATGAGTTTACCTGGGCGACGGTCGTGCCGGAGTTGCTGGCCGAGACGCCGACGCCCCCGGCACAGCCACCGACTGCCTCCCCGGCTCCGCTGCGCGTGAGCGCGGCCATGCTGGCGGGCATCCAGCCGGCGCTGGACGTGCAGAACGCACGGCTCGATAAGCCGGACACCGCGGTGCGGATGACGCATCGTGTGCTGCGGGATGGGCAGGTGTTTCTGTTCTTCAATGAGAGCGGCGCGGCAGTCTCGCACAAGGTTAACTTTGCGGGCAGGCTGCACCTGGCGGAAGTGTGGGACCCGCAGAGCGGCACTGTGACGCCGCTGAAGGCGTTCTTCGATGTGCCGCTTGAGCTCGGACCGTATGAAACGCGGGTCATCGTGGTGCGCTGAGGAGAAAAAGTCTACAGGCAGACGGCACAGGCAATCCGGCATACTGGGGGTATGGCCTTTGCAGCGAATCGAATCGCCGCCAGCTTGACTTGCCCGAAGGTACACGCTCGGCATGCGTCAGCCTGCCTCAGGCCGTCGCCGCGCTTCTGGATCTTCATGGTGATCGCGATCCTGTGCACGGGTTGGGCGAGCGACGCCGGGGCGCAGGCTCCGGCTTCGGACGGGGCGAAGCTTTCGCGAGTGGATGTCTTTGGCGGCTATGCGTACTTCGATCCGTTTTCAAGCGACATCGCCAATATCAAATACCCGCCGGTGCCGCTGGGCGGAGTCGTCAGCGCGGCGTGGTATCTACGCGGGGCGCTGGGCGCGGAGGTGGAAGCCTACTTCGCACCCAAGGGCCCTGAGGATAACAACTGCGTGACTTCTGCTGAGGTGGGGCCGATCGCACGGCTGCAGCGCGGCAGCCTGTCGGGGTTTGTGCATGTGCTGGCCGGGACGGCGAAGGTCGGCGGTCCGGCGCTGCAGCCGTGCAATGTTTCGGGGTGGGGATGGACGGCGGGCTTCGGCTTCGATGCGATCCTGCCGGCGTTTTCGGGCCGGCTGGCGGTGCGACCGGTCCAACTGGACCTGATGTATGCGCACATCGACAACGGGCCCTTGCAGGATGGCGGAGAAAGCGGCGGCCTGGGCAAGGTGGAAGCAGTGCGGGTCTCGACCGGGGTGGTGCTGCGGCTGGGCGAGGCGCGCGCTTCGGCGAAGGCAGCCCCGCTGCAATGCGCGGCGAACCCGCACAGCGTGCTCGCCGGTGAGCCCGTGACCTTGACCACTTCAAACGGAGCGAGCGCAGGCAAGAAGGTTGTGTATCGCTGGAGCACGAATGGCGGACGCATCGCGCGCGACGGAACCTCCGGAGAGATCGATACCGCGGGACTACGGCCCGGCTGGTATGACGCGTCCGTGACGCTGTCAGTGGGGAGCCGGAAGCTGGTCGTGGCGTCCTGTACGGCCCGGTTCACGATAGCTGTGGCGCCGGGGCCGAACGAATCCCCGCGCTAAGGACTCGATTTGCGGTAGAGTAGTGGCACATCGGCAGCGGTGATTGTTCCCGCGGCCCGGGCCTTTCTGCACATTCCAGGAGAATTCCCATGAGCGATCTTCTTTCGCCAAATGCCGCCTCGTCCCGCCGCAACTTCCTTCGCCTTTCCGCCCTTGCCGCGGCGGCGCCCATCCTGAGCGAAGGCCACTTCGCACGCGCGGCGCAGCAGCAGCAGGTATACACATTTGGCGTCAATCATGGGCTGCCGCCGGATACGGTCCTGATCAATGCAAACGAAAATCCATTGGGACCTTGCCAGGCCGCGTGTGCAGCCATCGGCAGCGTGGCGCACCTCGGCGGCCGCTATGACATCAGCAACCTGAACGACACGCTGATCAAGACCTTTGCCAAGCAGAACGGGCTGAAGGAGAGCTACGTGTCGGTGTATGCGGGTTCTACCGAGCCGCTACACTACACCGTGCTGGCGTTCACTTCGCCGACGCGCGCGTTCGTGACGGGCGATCCTTCCTACGAGGCAGGCATGGCCGCCGCGATGGTTTCGAAGGCGCATATCGAGCGCGTCCGTCTGACCTCCGACTACGCTCACGACATGAAGGCGATGGTCGCCGCCAATCCCACGGCCGGTGTGCTGTACATCTGTAACCCGAACAATCCTACGGGCACGATCACGGCGAAGAAGGACATTGTATGGGCGCTTGAAAACAAGCCCAAGGGGTCGGTGCTGCTGGTAGATGAGGCGTACATCCATCTCTCCGACGCGGAAAGCGTGCTGGACATGGTGGCCGCGGACAAGGATTTGATTGTGCTGCGGACATTCTCGAAGATCTACGGCATGGCGGGAATCCGCTGCGGCCTGGCGCTCGGACGGCCCGATCTGCTGGCGAAGGTGGCGGCGTTCGGCGGATACAACGCCGTCCCGGTGACGGCGCTGGCGGCGGCGCAGGCCTCGCTGGAGGATAGCGCGCTGGTGCCCGAGCGCAAGAAGATCATCGGCGATACGCGGCGCGAGACCCTCGCCTGGCTGAAGTCGAACGGCTACAAGGTCATCGGGGAGCCGCAGTCGAACTGCTTCATGATTGATACCGGCCGCAAAGGCAAGACGGTGATCGCGGCGATGGAGCAGAAGGGCGTCATCATCGGGCGCACGTGGCCGATCTGGCCGCTCGCGGTGCGCATTTCCGTGGGAACTCCGGCGGAGATGGCGAAGTTCCGGACGGCATTCAAGCAGGTGATGGATGCTACGCCCGCAGTGGCTGGGGTAGAGCGGCAGTTGAATCATCGTGAAGATCTGCGGACCTTTCGCGGGTAGCGTAGCAGAGTAAGTGCGGCGTGGTGCGAAGCGCTACAGGCAAGTCGCTTTGGGACGGCAAGGCAAGGGCGAAAGGCAGATCCTCCCGCTGCGCGGAAGTATGACAGACCGTGGGGCGGTGCGTGGAAGGATGACAGGTGGGGTGGAACAGGGGTGTTGTACACTCAAGGCTCCGCGACTCTACATTCTGACTTCCAAGGTGCTGCCTGTGAAACGCTCTGCGCTCTCGCTTGCCCTGTTGTTTGTCGTTTCTGCGTCTGCCCAAACCCACACGCCGCGGACCAGGCCGGTCTCACAGGCGGAAGTCGACGCGATCACGCGCGATGCAATCCTGATCGACACGCATAACGATGTGCCCTCGCACACGATTACGGGCTACGACATCGCCACACCCAGCAGGAATGAGACCGATCTGCCGCGCATGAAGGGTGTGCTGGGAGCGGAGTTTTTCTCCGTTTTCGTGGCGGCGAGCTATGTTGAGGGGAACCACTCGGCCAATCGCGCGCTCGAGATGATCGACACGGTGAAGACGGACATCATCGGAAAGTATCCGAACGAGTTCCTGGCGGCGACCACCGCGGACGACATCGAACGCGCGCATCGTGAGCACAAAATTGCCGGCCTGATGGGGATCGAAGGCGGGCATGCAATGGAGAACTCGCTGCGGCTGCTGCGCGATTATTACCTGCTCGGCGTGCGCTACATGACGTTGACGCACTTCAACACCAACGACTGGGCGGACTCGCAGGGCGATATCGACGACCCGAAGGTGA
Source organism: uncultured Gammaproteobacteria bacterium (assembly GCA_963744015.1). Classification (GTDB taxonomy): domain Bacteria; phylum Acidobacteriota; class Terriglobia; order Terriglobales; family Acidobacteriaceae; genus Edaphobacter. The sequence continues at coordinate 1,066,668 of CAVUSA010000003.1, read as the reverse complement.
AGCACCACGATGGGCTGACGCCCTTCGGCAAGGATGTGGTGCGCGAGATGAACCGGCTGGGGATGATGGTCGACATCTCGCATACGGCGGACAAGACGTTCTACGACGCGCTGGCGGTTTCGACGGCGCCGCTGATCGCTTCACATTCCTCGTGCCGCGCGCTGTCGCCGCACACGCGCAACATGACAGACGACATGATTCAGAAGCTGGCGGCCAAGGGCGGCGTCATCCAGATCAGCTTCGGCTGTGACTTCCTGAGCAAGCGCTATTACGAGTACGGACAGGCGCATGCGGCGGAGACGCGCGCGATGATGGCGGAGTTGCGCAAGATCGACGACCCGGCGGCGCGAGGAGAGGCAATCGCGAAGATGCGGGCCGAGGCGGCGGCGAAGAATCCTCCGGCGACCCTGGCCGATGTGGTGGCGCAGATCGACCACGCGGTGCAGGTGGGCGGGGTGGATCACGTGGGCATCGGGACGGACTTCGACGGCGTTGGCTGCGTGCCGCCAGACCTGGATTCGTATGCGAAGTTTCCAGCTCTGACGAAGGCCCTGCTCGAGAAGGGTTACAGCGCAGAAGAGATCAAGAAGATCTACGGGGGTAACCTGTTGCGCGTGATGCGGGCGGTGGAAGGACGCGCGCGCGAGTTAAAATCCATGGCCCCGCTTGAAACGGTGATGCCGGGGACGCCAGGGGTGAGCGAGTTCTAGCCCGGAAGCAGGTTCGCCCGCTTCGTGGAAGAGAGACAAGAGAAGCAGATCCCTCCGCGATTCGGAACGACAAAGTCAGAGGGACGGTGGGGTAGGAGTTGGCGCCGGCGTAGGCGATGACTTCACCGTGGCTTTGGTGGCGGTAAAGTAGCCGCTGACGTTCATCGGGTCTACATCGAGCGAGCCTTTCACCGCGCCGTCGTCGCCGAGTACGCCGGAGAAGGTGAGCACCAACGCCTGACCTTCGTATTCCGCGCCGTGATGAAAGCTGACCTTCTTGCCGTCGGCGGTGCCTGCGGTGTCCCAGGTCTTGCCTTGGGCTTTGCAGGAACCTGTGATCGCAGCGTCGGCCTGAGAGAAGGTACAGGCTTCAGAGATGGGCACGCCCTCCACCTCGCCAGTGATGGTCCAGTCGCCGGCGAGGACCTGTGCCGGCGGCTGTATGGCGAGCGCGGTGCTTGAGAGCAAGATTGCAGCGAGCATTCGGGTCATGGTGGCTCCTTTCCGAACCAGCTTACTTGCTCCTGACGGCGATGACCTGGATTTCTACGAGTCCCCAGGGTGTGGCGAGCGCGGCGACCTGCATGGCGGCGCGGACGGGCTTGTTGGGCTGATCGGCGGTCCCGAAAAACTTGTCATAGGCGGCGTTCAGCCCGGCGAAGTCCATCTTGCCCTCCTTGGCGGGATCGCCGGCGACGAAGACCTGCATTTCGACGATGTCGCCCAGGGTAAGCCCCTGCGACTTCAGGATCTTGTCGATGGTGGTGAGGACGCTGGTGGTCTGCTGCTCGGTGTCCCCATAGATGGCGGGCGTGCCCTTGGCCTTGTCGGCAGGGGTGACCGGCTGCGCCATCTGTCCTGCGACGTAGAGTGTGTCTCCGGCCCAGACTGCGGTGGAGAAACGCGCGGCGGGGGTGCCGATGCGCTTCACGGTGGTCTGCGCCTTTGCGGCGATGGGGAGGGCGAGAATGGCGGCGGTGATGAGGATGGACTTTTTCATGAGGGGCTCCTTGGGGGTAAGACGGTCTCTGGGACCGCGGAGGAGAAGCAGGTCCTCCCGCTGCGCGGAAGGATGACAGGGTCTGGATCTCGCTGCAGGTCAGGCGGAGGTTTTTACCCGGTCGGCGATGTTCTGGACGACGCGCTTGGCGCTGAGGGCGGCGCCTTCCATCCAGGCGTTGACGTTGCTGACGCCGTCGCCGGCCATGTAGTAAGGGCCGTCGGCCTCCAGAAGGACGTTGTAGCCGGCGCGGCCGCCGCCCCACGTGCCCAGCCAGGAGGCTTCGCTCCACTTGATCTTGCGCCAGCCGACGTAGCACGGGCTTGGTAAGTTCCTTGCCGTGGCCAGGGTGGAGTTTCTCGATGGATCCGCGCGAGGCGTCGAACTTTTCCTCCATGGAGAGGTTCCAGAATGGCGTATTCTGCTCTTCCTTGTAACCGCTGACCAGCACGCCGGTGGGCGCCTGCAGGCCGCCGGAGGGATACCAGACAGGGCTCGGGCCCTGCGCCAGCCATGAGAGACCGCCGTAGATGTTATAGTCCTGCTCCCAGAAGCGGCGCGCTTCCCACGCGATCTTGTAGCTGCCGGCGGGGGTGGAGCCGGTGATGACGCTCTTGACCGCGGGCGAGAGGTCATTCTCCATCTTCTTGAGAATTTCGAATGGCAGCGTGATGACGCAGAACTGGGCCTCGATCGATTTTTCCGCGCCACCCTGCGTGTAAGTGACCGAGACCCCCGAGGAGGTGCGCTTGAAAGATTTGACCGGCGCGTTGTAGTGAACGACGGAGCCGAGGTTCCGGGCAAGGGCGCGCGGGATCGCATCGTTGCCGCCGACGCACTGCATCATGGTGGCCTGCTGGTGCCACTCCTCAGTGAAGAGCAGCGCGCTCCACATGTTTTCATCGAGCAGCGTCTTCATGTCGAGCACGGGTTCGACGACACCCACCTGCTGGCCCGCAGCAGGAGGAATCTTGAAGCCCGCGCGGCCCAGGATCGCGGAGCCGCCAGAGAATTTGTTGGCTTTGTCCAGGTCACCGTAGCTGCGCAGGAACGTGAGCATGCGGTCTTTGTCCGTTGCATCAAAATCCTGGTCGAGCGCGCCCTGCTGGACGCACTTGGCAAGAAGTTCGGAGACGTGGCCGCGAGTATCGCTTTCGACGCGTCGCTGCGTGATGGGCGCGCCGCCATTGGCCGCGTCATTCTGCAGCAAGGTGGAGCGCGAGGTGTTCACCTCGATCTCGAGCGGAATCTTGAAGTCGCGGCAGTACTGCAGGATGGTCCAGTGCGTGGAAGGAATGCGACCGGCGCCCATGTTCTGGTAGTTGCCGTCTTCCCAGTCGATCGTCTGTACGGTGCCGTCCACGAACTCGACCTTGTCGCCTTTGCGTCCGGTCCAGACGCGACCGCCGGGGCGAGCGCGGGCTTCAAGGAGTGTGACGTCAAAGCCGAGATTCTTCATCTCCCAGGCAGCAACCAGGCCGGCGGGACCTCCACCGAGCACCACGACCTTTACACCCTTCCCGGCATTGGGCGCGGCGGTGATGGGACGCCACTGCTCGCCTTTGGCAGGAAGAAACCCCAGCGTCTGCATGGCGGTGAAGGCCGCCCCATAGCCGCCAAGCTGGCCGACGCGCGTAATGAAATCCCGTCTCGTGAAACCCATGCAGCTTTCCCTCCGGTGCTGTGAATGCACTTCGAGCCTGCGGGCGGTGAGGCCTGCCGTGGAGCTGAATCCCTGATTTACGAATGGTGATTCCACTCTAAATCAAAGTCGGAGAGTCTGGGTGTGATGAATCGGAAGGGTACGCGCGGGACCGCTGAGAAACCGTTGCCCTCCGCTTGTGGCCGAACCAGCTACGGACGCTGGCCGAACCGGTTGGTGGAGCTGGCGACGGTCGTCGGCGTGACCACCGGGGCCGCGACACCGATGATCTCGGTGACGAACTGATAGTTCACGTTCGAGAGATAGTTGACGCCCGTAATCCAGACATTTCCGGAGAGATCGATGCCCAGGCCGTCGGGCCCGAAGGGTTCGCTCGGAAGGGTATTCCCGGCCAGGTAGCCCTTGCCGCTGTTTGACGTAGACAGCAACGTGCCCGAGTTGCTGAAGACGCTCAGGCTTCCGGGTGTGCTGAAGTCTCCGGCCGTGCCGTTCGAGACGAAGGTCCGGCCCAGCCCGTCGACCATGATCGACGACGGAAGATTGGTCGCTGACGAGACATAGCCCACACCTCCGGAGAGCAGTGCGCCGGAGTTCGAATACTTGCCCACGCTGTTTGCCAGCGTCACCCAGACATTGTTGGCGCTATCGAACGCCAGCTCTACCGGATAGCTGAACTGGCCGGTCGGAATATTGAGGACCGTGTAGGGATTGCCGGCCGTGGCGGGAGGGGAAAACTTCGAGATTGACCCCATCTGCGTGGAGGTGGTGTTGGCCGCACTGTTCGCCACCCAGACCGCTCCCAGACCGTCGATTTCCACCCCGAACGGCCCATTCTGCCCGCCGTAAGGGCTTCCATTGGCGTCCGAGTTGCCGGTGGCATTTGTCACCGTGGTGCCCGTAAAGTCGCTGTTTCCGTTGTTCAGGCCCGTCTGGTTGTTGGTGTTCGCACTCCAAACCGAACCATCCCGGTTGTTGTAGGCGATTCCGGTCGGCTTCACCAGCGAGGCCGGCGTGTAGGTGTTGATGATGTTACCCGCGCTGTTCAACTCGACCGTGGAATTGATCCCGGCCACGTTTACCCAGACATTGCCTGCGCTGTCGATCGAGAAGCCATTGCCTCCGGCGGTGCCGTTGGCGAATCCGTTGCTTCCTGAAAGGAAGACGCCGGCCGGTGATATCTTGCTGATGCTCTTGTTGCTGGTTCCCACGCCGTTGCCCACCCAGGCGTTGCCGGCCGCGTCGATCGCCATGCCGCTTGTCAGACCGGACTGCGCGATCTGGCCGCCGGTGTACTGAATCGCCAGGGCGAAATCTCCCGGGGCCGTGGTCAGTGTAGGTTGGTACGGAGCTGACGGGGTCGCGAGCGCGTAGAGAGCGGACGCGTTATTGCCGGGGTTGAGAGCGATGTCGATTGCCGCCTGGAAGGTGTCGGTCGGCGCTGTGCCGCCTGGCGGGGTGGCGGCCGCGAACAGCGTCCCACAGGTGCTCGAAGTGACCCCCGCAGTGCCGCTGTTGACGCACGAGGCCAGAATATTGGCCAGCGTATTGATAGTCGCTGTGGGGATGACCATGCCGGGAACGGCGGTCGCCGCGGGTGCCATCCCGGTAGTCGTGCTCGCCAGATTTGCGGCCGCGCCCAACGCGTTGTACAAACCCTGGAAGTTCGTCGCGCTGGTTCCAATGTGCGTCGCAGCCGGGGGCGCGACGGCGGCGAACGGGGCCATCACATAGGCGGCCGCGACGGTGGTCACCTCGGAAATGAAAATATTTGTTGTAGCTGTCAGGCTGCTGCAGGAGCCGACAACGGCGGCCTCCGCAATGGCGTTATTGACGCCGGCGCCGGCATTCCCGCCCGTCGCAACCACGGCCATCAGACCGCTGTTCGCCGGGCAGGTGTACGGCCGCGGAAAGGTAAAGTAGCCGTTCGCGTCCGTGGTGGTCGTGACCAGCGTCGAACCTGCGCTGCCGTATCCCGTAGTGCCCGGGGCAATCAGCGAGACCGTCGCCCCGGCGATCGGCTGCTGGCCGCCGTGTACCCTGCCCTGAATCGCATCTGTTTGCGCGACCGGCTGGAGGCTGGTCGCGACGCCGGCGCATCCTGTAAGCAAACAGGAAACGATGGCAGCGCCGAGGGAACGGGCAGTCCAAGGGGCAGAAAACAGATAAGGGGAAGCCGAGGTCCACATGGGACGTGTTATAGCACGCAATACAGCTGGCGACACGGGCTTTTCGCCGGATGTCGTGGTTTGCCGCGATTTGCCGCCTTGTCTCTACTCCGTCCAGCGAGCGAAGACGAGAGAACCGTTGGTCCCGCCAAATCCGAACGAGTTGGATAGGGCGTAATCGATCTTCGCCTTCTTCGGCTCGTTGGGAACATAGTTGAGCCGGCAGGACGGGTCGATATTTTCCAGATTCATGGTGGGCGGTGCGATCTGATCGAGCATCGCCATGATGGTAATGCCGGCTTCCAGGCCGCCAGCGCCGCCGAGAAGGTGGCCGGTCATCGACTTGGTGGAGCTGACCAGAAGCTCGTGGTCGAGCGCGCGCTCGCCAAAGACATTTTCGATCGCCTTCGACTCCATCGCATCGCCCAGCGGGGTGGAAGTCGCGTGGGCGTTGACGTAGTCGATCTTCTCCGGACCGATGCCGGCAACACGAAGCGCCGCGTTCATGGCCCGCAGGCAGCCTTCCCCTTCGGGAGCCATGCCCGTCATATGGAAGGCATCGGCCGACATGCCGTAGCCGATCACCTCCGCCAGAATTTTCGCGCCACGGGCTCTGGCGAATTCCAGTTCCTCCAGAATGAGGATGCCGGCGCCTTCCCCGACGACGAAGCCGTCTCGATCCTTGTCCCAGGGGCGGCAGGCGTGTTCGGGGTCCTCGTTGCGGGTGGAGAGCGCTTTCATTGCGGCGAATCCGCCCACGCCCATCGGGGTGATTGCGGCCTCGGTGCCGCCGGCGATCATCGCGTCCGCATCGCCGCGCTCGATGATGCGGAAGGCGTCTCCGATGGAGTGCGCGCTGGAGGTGCAGGCGGTTGCGGTGGCCTCGTTCGGTCCGCGCGCGTTGTACTTGATGGAAACGTGCCCCGCCGCCAGATTCACAATGGAGCCTGGAATGAAGAACGGCGAAATCTTGCGTGGACCGCCGGCCAGCATGGCCGAGTGCTCGCGCTCGATGACATCGAACCCACCGATGCCGGAGCCGATATGCACGCCAAAGCGATCGCGGTTGGATTCGTCGATGACCAGGCGGGAGTGCGCCATGGCCTCGGCCGCGGCTGCCAGGCCGAAGTGAATGAATCGCCCCATCTTGCGCGATTCTTTCTTGTCGACAAACAGCAGCGGGTCGAAGTCCTTCACCTCTGCGGCAAAACGCACAGAGTGCCCGGTCAGGTCGAAGGACCGGATCTCGGCCATGCCGCTCTTGCCGGCAAGAAGTCCCGCCCAGACCTCGGGGGCCGTCTTGCCGACGCCGCAAATCAGCCCGATCCCAGTCACGACGACCCTGCGTGGAGCCGGACGCACGTATGCTTCAGACATTGGAGCTTACTTGCCTTTCTGGTTCTTCTCAATGTAATCCACGGCGTCTTTCACGGTCTTGATCTTCTCCGCGTCCTCGTCGGGAATTTGAATATCGAAGGCCTCTTCGAACTGCATGACGAGCTCGACCACATCGAGAGAATCGGCGCCCAGATCTTCCTGGAAGCTTGCGCCCGGCGTGACTTCCGCCTCATCCACCTGAAGCTGCTCGACGATGATCTGCTTGACCTTCTCATCCACTGCTGCCATGTCTCTCTCCTGTATCTTGCTGAATTCCTGCTCTCGCGGCGATTTCTTGCTCAAAATCTTAAGTCTTCGGTGTCGTGCTGTTTGAAAGCAGGCGCCTTCGAGAGTGTAAATCAAACCTGGCGACTGCGGGGATCGAACGCGAGTATGGCGACTCCAGTCGCCCACTTCCCGGTCTCAGCGGAACTCGATCTGCCGTCGCGGGAGTCCCGATTCTTCTACGATGCGTCTACTGTTCCATGGGAGATGGATCTTTTTGCGATGCAATCCGAAAGCACGGCTTCAACGGTCCAATCCGGCAGGCGTTCTGGTCCCTGCTGCTGACAATGCCTCTTCTTGCCTGCCAGATCAGGTCCGGGGAGGGCGCGGGGCAGGTCCACCACCAGCCGATTGCCAGAGCCGAAAACCTGCCTCCGAGTCCGCTTCTTTGCAGCAGCCTGGCCGCTCCGCAAATGCTGGAGAGCCACGGACGCAAGGCGCTCCGCGTTAAGGTGAAGATGGACGTCGACGTGGACGGCGCACCCAACGCTTACGGCCCTGCGGGCAAGAAGGCTCTCGACGTGCTGGAGCACGCTTACGCACCACACGCGCCGGGACAACCGCGCGAAATCGTCGGCTTCATGACCGACTACGACGGGGGTCCGCCCACAATCCAGGGAAAAAACGATCCTTACCCCGGCTACTACGTCTCGCAGACCGACTTCGCGGACCTGCAAAATCCTCGCATGGAAGATCCGCGGCGGTACGTGGACGCCGAACGGATCAACTACGTGGTGCTGGGAGCCGCCGCCCGCAACGCGGGAGTGAAGCTGGGCGACTTCGTCACCGCCTATAGCTGCCGGACGGGCAAAAAGGCGTACGCGATTGTGGGCGACTCCGGCAACGAGAGCGGCGCCGAAGGCTCGCTTGCGCTGGTGCGAGCTCTAGGCTACCCGGCGAAGAACGGTATCGATAGTTCGGTGGATAACCCGGAGATCGTCCTCACGTACTTCCCCGGCACGAACCCGCAGCACCGATTCTTCAAGTCCCAGGCCGCGCTGGACGAGGCGGCGAAGAAGCTGGATCTGCTGAACTAAGCGGCCCGTAGTTGGCCCGTCTCGAGCCGCTCCCAACTAGTCTTCCGCTGCCACCAGGCGCAGCGAGCCATTGGGAGCGGCGCCGAGCTCGAGCCCCGTCTTTCCTGTGTCGCTGACCTCACGCAGGGTGCGATTGATCGCGCGTGTGCGCACGCCCACCTCGCCCAGAGTCTTCTGGATTTTGGTCACATCGCCTTCTACCTTGTCCATTAAAGTGCCGAACTTGCCGAACTCGGTTTTGGCGCCTTCCAGCACCTTCCACACTTCGTCGCCCTTTTCCTGCAGCGCAAGCATGTGAAAGCCCATCTGGAAGCTGGTCAGGATGGCCGAGAGGGTGCTCGGTCCGGCGATGGTGACCTGGCACTTCGCCTGAATCTCCGCCTGCAGCGCATCGCGGCGCATCACCTCCGCGTAGAGCCCTTCCGTGGGCAGGAACATGATGGCGTGCGGCGTGGTCCGAGGGGGGTTGATGTACTTCTCGCAGATGCGCTTGCCTTCGGTGCGAATGGCGGCCTCGAACGCCTTGCCGGCAGAGGCGAGCAGGTCCGGGTCGTTGGCCGTATAGGCGTTTTCGAGCCGCTCCCAGTCCTCGCGCGGGAACTTGGCGTCGATCGGCAGCAGCGTCTCGCCGCCGTGGCCGGGAAAGCGCACGGCGAACTCGACGACCTCCTGCGTGTTGGGCTTGACGCGGGCGTTGCGGACGAACTGCGAAGGGGCGAGCATCTGCTCGAGCAGCATGCCGAGCTGAACTTCGGCGAAGCCTCCGCGCGACTTGACGTTCGAGAAGATGCGCGAAAGGTCGTCGACGCCTTCGCTGAGCTTCGACATCTCGCCCAGCCCGCTGTGGACCTTGTTGAGTTGATCCGTCACCTGCCCGAAGGACTCCGTCAGGCGGCTGTGCAGGGTTGCATGCAGCTTTTCGTCGACGGTGGCCCGCATCTCTTCCAGTTTGGCGGCGTTATCGTTATTCAGCTTGAGCAGGGCATCTCCGACGGTCGTGCGGAGCTTTTCCTGGTGCGTGGCGTTGGTGTTGCTGAGGTCAGTCAGTTTTCCATGGAGCGCGTTCTGTGCCTCAAGCTGGTGACGCGTGCTGTCGGCGATGAAGCCCGAAAGCCGCTGCGCCAGGCTCTCCAGATTTCCCTGGACGGCGGCCCGGAGCGTTTCGGCCGAAGCTTTGTTGTCGGCGCGAAAGCTGTCGAGTCCGGCATGCAGCGCGGCGCCCAGCGTGGCCACCGACTGGGTAAGCTCCGTGCGCAAGGCGAGTGCGGCGGCGGCGTTCGCCTCGCGGGTCGCGTGCGCCTCGGCGGAAAGGTCGGCGCGCATCTGCGTCAGCGCCCCGCGAACGTGGGCGTCAAACGCCTCCGCCCGCGCATCGAGGCGAGCGAGCTGGTCGGGAAGCTGCGCCTGACGGGGGTCGATGGGGACGCTTTCCGTTGCCGTCGGCTTGCGAAAGAACATCGCCAGCACGGCAAGCAGAAGCACGATTTGGACAGCGAGCACGACCGTCAGCATATTCGACTTTCCTTCGCCAAAGAATAGCAGACGTGGCGGGCGGCAAGGATGCCGCCTGAGGATAAGCAGCCCCAGAATCGGAGGCGCACGAAAGCGGCGGCGAGGGGTCCGAGCGGACGAGGACCGGTCGGCCTCTTTGAAGTGGATTTGCGAATCTCTGAACGCGTTCAAATTTGCTGCAACTCTTCCGCGGAACCATGTATCTTATGTATTGAACATGTTCAAAATAGATACCGCGAGGCATTTCCATGAACGTCGCAGCCTGTTACTTCAGCTATCTCGCCATCAGCATTGCCCTCACCATCTGGGTTGCACGCACGCTGCACCGCAACGGACGCGTCTTCCTGGTGGACGCCTTTCACGGCAACACGGAGCTGGCCGACAGCGTGAATCATCTGCTGGTGGTTGGTTTCTACCTGATCAATATCGGCTACATCGCAATGGCGCTGACCTCGAACAGTCCCATGCAGAACTTTCGCGAGATCATTGAGCTGGAGAGTGTCAAGATAGGGGTGGTGCTGCTGATCCTGGGCGGCATGCACTTCTTCAATATCCTCGTTTTTGCGAAGATGAGGCAGCGTGCGTCGAACCCTTCCGTGACGCCTCCGCCGCGTCCCATGTTCCAGGGCTGAAAGGTTTATTTTGAGCGAAACGGTTCGGAGATCCGCCGGGAAAGAGACGCTGGACAAGCTGAAGAAGTCGGACGAGACGCGCAGCCGCATCCTGGAGGCTGCGCTCTCGGTGTTTCGCGAGCGCGGCTTCGAAAAGGCTACCATGCGCGAGATCGCCTCGGAAGCCGGCGTCGCCGTAGGCGCGGCCTACTATTACTTCGACTCGAAAGATGCGATCGTTCTGGCGTTCTACGAGCGCGCACAGGGCGAGATGCATGCCGGCATCGAGGCCGGGCTGGACAAGGCGAAGACGCTGGAAGCCCGGCTGCGCATCATCATCTCGGCCAAGCTCGACGTATTTCGAGCCCAACCGGCAGGCTGCTGGGAGCGCTCAGCGCGCATGCCGATCCCGAGCATCCGCTGTCGCCCTTCTCTGCCGAAACGGCCGCCATCCGCGAGCAGGATGTCGCGCAGCTTCGAGCGCGCAGTGCGGGACAGTGCGGTAAAGCTGCCGCCCAGCGTCGCGCCCTACCTGGGCCGGCTGCTGTGGATGTACCAGATGGGCCTGATCCTGTTCTGGGTCTACGACCGGAGCGAAGGGCAGCAGCGCACCAGCCTGCTATACGAGAAGACATTGAAGATGCTGCTTTTGACGTTGAAGATCGCCGGCATTCCGCTGTTGCGTCCGCTGCATCGCCTGGCGGGTGAGTTGCTGGCGGCGATTTACGAAGACTGACCCGCGCCCGCGAGCGATCCGTCAGGCGGAAGGGATGATCGGGACGCCGGCTGGATGCCGCAGTTCGTCCGGAGGTTCGGCGGAGTTGAGCACCGCATCGGCGACGGACGCGGCGGCGCGGGCGGCCGGAACGTCATGCACGCGTAGCAGGTGCGCGCCGGAAAGGATGGCGGCCACATTGGCCGCGGTGGTGGCTTCGAGGCGCATGTCGTCGTTGGCTGCTCCGAGCTGCGCCGTCAGGAATCGCTTGCGGGAGACGCCGGCCAGGAATGGGAGTCCGAACTGGTGCAACTCGGAGAAATGCGCCAGCAGGGTGAAGTTTTCATCGCCCAGTTTGCCGAAGCCGAAGCCGGGATCGAGCACCAGGTTGGCCCGTGGCACGCCGGCCGCCTTGGCGAGCGAGACCGAATGCGCAAGGCCGGAGACGACGAGGGGCAGAATATCGGCGTGCGGCAAGGGCGGAAGCGTACTCCAGGCCCGGGGAGCACCGCGGGTATGCATCAGGATGGCGCCAGGCTGCTCGCGCGCGAGCACCGCGGCCATCCGAGGATCCCAGATCAGGCCGGAAACGTCGTTGATGATCTCCGCTCCGGCCTCGAGCGCACGCGTCGCTGTAGAGGCGTGGTATGTATCCACCGAGAGAATGGCACCGGGCCGGGCGCGCAGGATGCTGGCCAGCACCGGCAGAACGCGTTCCTGTTCCTGCTCCTGCGAAATCGGCGCCGCGTTCGGGCGGGTCGATTCGCCGCCGACGTCGAGGATATCGGCGCCCTGGTCGAGCAGGCGAAGGGCGTGGTCCAGCGCTGCGTCTGGAGTGAAGAATTCGTTTCCGTCCGAAAAGCTGTCGGGGGTGACATTCAAAATGCCGACAAGCAGCGTACGCCGGCCGAGGGGCAGGCTGCGCGTGCGAAGACGCCAGGTAAACCGGGAGCGAGTCGGAAATGCCATCTGCGTCAATACCTTGCGCTGCCCCAATACGACGGCACATGCCTAGCGAGCCAAAAAACAAACGGGCCCACCGAGATGACCGGGAGCCCGTGTGTCGCGTAGTTGATATACGTTGTCAGACCGTCATAAGTTCCTTCTCTTTGGCCTTGAAGAGATCGTCCAGCCGCTTGATCTCGGCGTCGGTCAGTTGCTGCACCTCTTCGGTGGCGCGCTTCTCATCGTCGGCGGAGATCAGCTTGTCCTTGGCCGCTTTCTTGATTGCTTCGTTGCCTTCGCGGCGAATGTTGCGCATGCTGGTCTTGTGGCCTTCGAGCACGGCAGCCAGATTCTTGACCGCTTCCTTGCGGCGCTCCTCGTTCATGGGCGGAATAGGCACGCGAATGACGCGGCCGTCGTGCATGGGGTTGAAGCCCTGGTTGGAGGTGCGGATGGCCTTCTCGATGGCGGTACCAGCGAAATCTCCCACGGCTGCACCAGGATCAACTGCGCCTCGGGCGTCGTGATCTGCGCGACCTGCGCGACCGGCGTGTCGGTGCCGTAGTAGTCCACCTTTACCTGGTCCAGCATGTGGACGCTGGCGCGTCCGGTACGCGCCGACAGCAGGTTGGCGCGAAAGTCGTCCACTGTCTTCTCCATGCGGGTCTTCAGCTGCTGATGCACGTCCTTCAGTGCGACGATGCTCGCCATTGCCGATGCCATAAGCTCTTCCTCAAGCGCGGATGCGCCGGTCCGATTCTAAACGAAAGCGGCCTTTCTTTCCGGGACATACAGTTGTTGTGGAACAGGAGAAGCAATGGCGGAACCATTACCCGTGGCGCTTTCAATGGAGACTGAAGCCGGGATTTCGAACAGCTTCCCGCCGCAAGACCGAGCCGAAGTGCGTGCGCTGCTGCTGGAGTACGGTACGGCGGCCGCCGAACGTGAGGTCGAGCGGGTGCGCTTCGACATCCTTCATCTTGCGGCCGGCGAGCTTGAGAAGGTCAGACGGCTGGTTGCCTTGGCGCAGCCGCGACTACCGCGATCTCTTGAGCGCGGAGTACACGCGCACTGACGGACGGAGCGTGCCGCATCCCTGGGCGCTGCGGCATGCGGTGAACCAGAAGCCGTTCGACGCGGAAGCTTATCGGGCAGAACTTGCGCGGAGGCGCGAGGAACGGCGCAAGAAGATCAACCCAACCGTCTGAGCCGGCGGCAGGCTTCTTCAAGCTGATCGTCACGCTTGGCGAAGCAGAAGCGCAGGAGGTGCTCGCCCTGTTCGCTGCCGGGGCGGAAGAACGCCGAGCCCGCGACTGCGGCGACGCCGGTGCGCGAGAGCAGATCCCGCGCCTTTTCGGCCGCGTTGCGTCCTGCGAGCGGGCCCGTGCCGGCGAGGATGTAGTAGGCGCCGTCCGGAACATGCGGCGTCAGTCCGGCATCCCGCAGGGCTTCGACTAACATGGTGCGCTTTGCCAAGTGCTCTGTCGCCAGGCCGACATAGAAGCTGGGCGGAAGCTGCTCCACACCATCGGCCACACCGTGCTGAAACGGCGCTGGCGCGCAGACGTAGGTCATGTCGTGGAAGTAGCCGATCGACGGCACCCAGCGCGCATCCGCGATGAGGTAGCCCACGCGCCAGCCGGTGACCGAGAAGGTCTTCGAAAAACCCGACATCAGGATGGTGCGGCCACGCATTCCGGGCAGCGACGCCGGACTGACATGCTCCGCCTCACCATAGAGGAAGTGCTCGTAAATCTCGTCGGTGAAGAGGAAGAGGTCACGCTCTTCGGCGATCGCGGCGAGTGCTTCGAGTTCGCCGCGCGTGAAAACCTTGCCCGCAGGATTCGACGGCGTATTGATGAGCATGGCGCGCGTCTTCGGCGTCAGGGCGGCGCGCACGGCATCCAGGTCCACGTCCCAATGCGGCGCGGTGAGAGCAACCGGCACCGGCACGGCGCGCTTGGCCCGCAGCATGTTCGCGTGATAGCCGTAAAACGGCTCAAACAGCAGCACCTCGTCGCCGGGGTTCAGAATGGCGTCCATCGCTGCATCGAACGCGCCCGTGGCGCCGCTGGTGATGAGGACTTCGCGGTCTGGATCGACCTGGATGCCGTGCGTGCGCTCGACCTGTGCGGCGATAGCACGCCGAAGTCGCGCAATTCCATCCAGCCGCGTGTAAATGTTGTGACCGTCGCGCATCGCACGCTCGGCGCCGGCGATGACCACTGCCGGCGGCTCGGTATCGCAGACGCCCTGCGCGAGGTTGACGCCGCCCATGTCGTCGCATGCAACGGTCATGGCGCGAATCTCCGACTGCACGGTACGCGGCGCGAGATCGCTGAGGTGAAGGGTATCGACGGAAGTCATCGGGGTATCTCCGCGTTCCATCCTAAACGCCTGAACGGACAAGGTGGCGGCGACGCTCGCTTCATACCTCCACGGGATCGCCTTCGGCTTCTTCCACCACCTCGCCCACATCCTCCTGCGCCTGCTCCGCGTCGATGCCGTAGCGCGCCAGCAGGTCCGGCGCATAACGCGCAAGATCGTGCCGCAACCGGATCAACGACAGGTCCTTGGCCTTCGACTCAAGCATGATGTCGGTTTCGAGATGCGCCACCGCCCGCAGCCACGCAATGGTCTCGAAGGGATTGTTGTAGTCGGCGTGGCCCGTCCAGATCGGCGGCTGCAGCACAAGCTCGATCTTGCCGGTCTTGCGATTGCGCCGCTTCAGCTCGCGCATCTCGGTGCGCGCACAGGAAAAGTGCATCTTGGGGCGAACGCCGGCGGGCCAGGTGCGCAGGAACTTCTGGAGCGTGTCGACCAGCGGGAGCCCTTCCGGATTGAAGCACCAGTGGTGCTGGTAGTCGAAGACGCACTTGACGCCTGTCTGCTCGTGGATGGCGAGCACATCGGCAGACGAGTAGCGGATATCGTCGTTTTCGAGCACGAGGCGGCGGCGCACGGGCTCTGACAGCCGAGGCCAGGTGCGAATCCAGCGCTCGCGGCCAGAGGCGCGATCGCCATAAGCTCCGCCGACATGCACGACGAGCATAGCTTCCGGGCCGCATTCCATAAGGTCAAGCATCTCCGCCTGCGAGTCGAGGTCGGCCATGCTCTTCTGCGTCAGCTCTTCGTTTTCACTGTTGAGCACGATGAACTGCGACGGGTGGAACGAGAGGCGGATGTCGGCCTCCCGCGCGAGCCGGCCGAGCAGGGCCAGGTCGCCGGCCGACTCGCGCACCATGGAGTGAAACTGCGGCATGTCGGGATGCGTGGCGTAGGGCGCAAGGTCCGACGACATGCGGTACATGTGGATGCGATGGCGGCGCAGGTAGGCGAAGATCTCGGCCAGGTATCCCAGCGACACGCGCAGGTGAGGTGACTGCTGCCAGCGGCGCGTGTCGTTGGATTTGAGCCCGGTTTGCCCCATCACCTTAACCGCAAACCCGAGCCGCATGGCAGTCAGGGGAAAGCGCAGCGGGGGCTGCGATTCAAGTGCGCGTGCCGGAGCGAGCGGATCCGCAAGGCGCTCGGCCAGATCGGCGTCGGCCTGCGACTTCGCGGAAAGCTTCTTCGCAACCGCAGGCTTATGCGCCGTCGTCGCGAGGGACTTTGCCCCGGCTTCGTTTTCCTGAACAGCTTTCTTCTTCGGCATGCGGCGCGTTCTCTCCTGATTGAGTTGGGATGCAGGGCGCAACTGAAGCGGCCTCAGCTGGCGACCTGCATCTCCGGGCCGAAGCCGAGCTCCGCGGCGAAGCGATTCCAGACCGCGACCGGAAGCGCACCTCCTGCGGCCTGGTCGTGGCCATTGCCGTAGTGCTCGTCTGCCTCTTCGGGCCGATGATGGGTCAGGAAGCGAATGAGGTTGACGCCGCGAGGGGCGCGTCCGGAAAAATGCACCCAGCCGGGACGAAAGCCGGTGTTGACGCCGAAGATCACGCTCTTCGGGAAGCGTGTGCGCCACTGCTGCGCGACCAGGGGATGTACCTGGCAGGGTGTCTCCATGCGCACGGCGACAAGGTCAGCGCCGAGTTCCTCTCGCACGGCGCGGGAAAAGCGCGGCGGCAGCTTGCGGGCAGCCGCCAGTGCCTGAGCGACCTCAGCCTTGTCCGCAAGCAATTGGTCGCGCAGGCCGGCGATCTGCGGGTCGGTGCTTGTGAGGACCTCGCGCGGCGGACGGCCCGTCAGCAGCAACTCGAGGGCTGCAGAGGCATTTCCGCCTGCCGAACGACGCGACGCGTTGAGCAGCGAGGTCAGATCGCGGAGGGCTCCCGCGCCGTAAAGCTTCTTCGCTTCGGCCAGCTCAGCGAACGGAGCCTTCTCGCCGAGATCGGAAAGCAGCGAGATCGCGGCAAGCGGCAGAAATCGTGCGTACGTCGCGGGGAGCAGCGCCTCGGCGCAGCGGTATGCCATCAAGCCGGTAGTCGGAATCTCGCGTGCGTCCTCCTCGGGCGCCGACTCGCGGTAGCTGGAGATGAGCGTCGCGCCAGGCGGAACGCCCAGCGGCCGGTGGTGGTCGAGAAGAAGCGTTGGGATGCCGGGGAGCAGCGGCGCCGGACGGCTGCCCAAATCCGCCACCACGAGCGCGTCCGGGCGGGTGTGACGCAGGCGTTCGAGCACGGACGGCGACCACGCCGACTCAAACTTCAGGCGCACCTCGGCCGTGGTTCGCCCGTAGCCGGCCTCGCGAAGAGCGAGCAGGAGAATGGCGCCCGCGGGCAGGCCATCCGCGTCCGAGTCGGTCAGAATGTGAAGGTGCGCGTCTCTGCCCGTCAGCCGCGCCAGGAACGCCAGGAACTCGGCGCCGATCTCGTGTTCCGCAGTCATTCCCCGTCTGATGCGCTCGCCAAAGGAGAACGGGTCCTCGCCAGTTCCGGAGGGAAATCGCTGCGTGATGCGATGAACAGAAGCTCTGCGGCGCGTGCGGGCGTTTGAAAAGAAGCTGCTGCTAGGAGACTTCGTCCGTTTCGGACGGTCGATCGATGCCCGACGCGAGGCCGCGGTTCTCACGTTTCTTGCGCGTGGGGTATACCTTGGCCGGCGGCGGGGGCTCCAGGATCTCCTGTACCTGGCGCTCGACGGCGGACCAGTACTTCACATCTGCCGGCCGCGCGGAGGGCACGGACTGGCGCATGCGCGCGTACCAGAGGCTCCACTCCAGTTCCTTGCGGTTGTTGTTGTCGATCGCCGCCTGCACGCGGCGCACTTCGCTGGGAACCGGCATAGCGCTAGTATGACGCGTTGACAGCCAACTCCGCGCCAACTATGTTTCTGCTATGACCCTCGAACTAACAAGCGAGCAGGAAGCGCTGGTGTTAAGCCTGGCAGAACAAGCGGGGAAGACACCGGCGGAGCTGCTTCTGGAGACGATGTCACGGCTCGAGCGCATGGACGATGCGGAAGAACAGAAGCTGCTGGACGCGCGCATCGCTGAAGCCGACGGGGATGGCGTCGAATGGGTTTCGCATGAAGAAGTTGGCAGGAGAATGGGCCTTCTTTGAATCAGCCGACTCCCGTCCGCTGGATGCCACAGGCGTTCAGGGATTTCTAAAAGATTGCAGCTTATCTTCGACTCAATGCTCCAACGTTTGAGCGGGAGATTGTCACAGCGATCTACAACGCCGTCAGTTCTCTGGCCGAGTTTCCGCTTCAGGGGAGCGTTGTCTCGCAGACGGATGCGCGGCGATGGCCTGTGGTGGATACACCTTACCTGGTCACCTACCGGGTGAGAGGAAACGCAGTCCAGGTTCTGAGAATCCGCCACGGAGCTCGCAAACCCTTGTCATCCAGGAGATGACCGGTTACGCCAGCCCGGTCGATTCCGCCTGCTCCTGCGCGTGGTAGCTGGAGCGCACCAGCGGGCCCGACTCCACGTGCCTGAAGCCCATGCGCGAGCGCCTCGTGCTTCAGGAAGGCGAACTCGTCCGGCGTGTAGAAGCGGCTCATCACCAGGTGATCCTTCGACGGGCCGCAGGTACTGGCCGATGGTCAGGATGTCCACCTTGCGGTCGGCCAGGTCGCGGAAGACCGCGAGCAGCTCGTGCATCTCTTCGCCCAGGCCGACGATGATGCCGGTCTTGGTCACCTGCGTGGGCGATTCATCTCCTTCGCCTGCTCCAAGAAAGCGCAGCGAGCGCGGATATCTGCCGCCGGATTTGGCGATGCGATAGAGCCGCGGCACGGTCTCGATGTTGTGGTTCAGGATTTCCGGCGCGGCGTCGACCACCAGCCGCAGGGCCGCTTCGTTGCCCTGGAAGTCCGGCGTCAGCACCTCAACGCGGCATGCCGGGCGCCTGCAGCCGGATCTCGCGGATGACCTCGACGAACGCCCGCGCGGCGCCCAGGTTGTCGTCGTCGCGATTGACGCTGGTGACGACGGCATGCGCCAGCCCAAGCTGGGCGACGGCATAGGCCACGCGCCGCGGCTCGTCGAAGTCGATCGGCTCGGGCTTGCCCTTGGGCACCGCGCAGAAGCCGCAGCGCCGCGTGCACAGGTTGCCGAGCATCATGAACGTGGCGGCCTTCTGGTTCCAGCACTCGCCGATGTTGGGGCACTGCGCGCTCTCGCAGACGGTGTGCAGGTTCAGGTCGCGCGCCATCTTCTTCAGCGCGTGGAAGGTCTCGCCGCCGGGCGCCTTGGCCTTCAGCCACTCCGGCTTGCGCACCGGCACCCTGGGCGCCAGATCGATCTGGACGAGCTCGGAGACCACGGGCGAGGAAGCCATCTGTCTTATTGTAATGCGCTGCTACAGCATGCGGTCGCGCACTTCGGGCCGCACCAGATAGAGGAAAAACACTAGCGCGAAAAACCCCTCGACCACCCAGGGAAGCACGTGCGTGCGGCTGAAAACGTAGAAATACCCCGCGCTCAGAAGCAGGCAGCCGGCCAGCACGATGGCGTGTCCCCAGCGCCGCATCCGCAGCATGCCGTAGAGCCCGGCCAGCAGCAGCGTGCACAGCGCAAGGACGCCGTAGCGCACCGCGCCCGCCCCCGCCACACCGCGCAGGACCGCGACCACGTTGAGCAGGGTAACGACCAGCAGAAACAGCGCGATGCCGGCGATTCCCGGCAGCATTTTTCCCCTTTCGGCGGGTCCAACCGGTTCCACAGAACTCATAAGGTATGAAGATACGCGATCAGGTCATCGAGGTCGCCGCCGTCGAGCTGGTTGCCCATCGCCGGCATCTGGTTGCGTCCGTGCAGGATGGTGGCCGTGACACGTTCGTCTGTCGGCGCCGCCCCGCTGGGCAGCGCAGGCTTCTTGAACATGCCCAGCAGCGAGGGGCCGTGGAGCACGCCGGTCTGGCGGTCGTAATGGCACATGGCGCAGCGTGTCTGGAAGACGGCATGACCGTGGCTCTGCTGCGGCGTCAGTGCATCGAGCGGGGTAGGCGGCGGAGTGGAATGACACCCGGCCAGCAACGCGGAGGCTGCGAGCCCGAACACAGCTCCTGCGCGGACAATCCGTCCGATAGGTCGGACCACGTCTGCCTCGCGTACGAGGCACTCTGGCTTGGCGTTATGCCCGTGCTGAGCTCCGGCTGAGTTGGACGCGGCTCCCGTGATCTGCTTTCCCATAGGATCTAAAGCTCTCATTTCATTCCACTTCTCTTTCCGATCTGTGGCCCGGACCCGGCCCGCTGCCCCGGCCCTGGGCGTTCGCTACGCGGACTTCGGGCCTCGGTATCATTTCCGTGTTGCCTGTTTTCCTGTTGCCGACGTACTCTTGTGGGCGGCCAGTGGACACACCTGCACCGCTGTGCCTGCATCTCGTTCGTCGTTGCAACTTGCCCGATCCAACCCATCCCCAAGGTGATACTTATGCGCCGTTTCGTCCGCTCTGTCGATTTTCGCATCTCTCCGCTGATTCTTTCCGCGGGCGCTTCGCTGCTGCTTTCCGGCTGCGGGGTGGTTTCTTCCACCGGTCCTTCGATCTCCGCGCTTCCGGCCATGGAAGGCAAAGTGATGGGCGGCGAGACTCCCATCTCCGGGGCCAACGTCATTCTATGGCAGACCGACCCGAGCAACGGAGGCTACGGAAGCTCCGGCGCGGTGAAGCTTGGGACGACCACGACCGGATCGGGAGGAACGTTCCGCTTCACCACTGGCTACACGTGCGCGGCCGGCCAGTTCGTCTACATCACGGCTACGGGAGGCGACGTCAGCAACGGAAGCAACATGATCAACAACAACCAGGTTCAGCTTGCCGCAGTCGGTAGTTGCGCAAACCTCGCCACCGCCGCCGCGCAGGCGAAGGTGGTGTCCGTGGTCAACGAGGCTTCTACGGTGGCGGCGGCTTACGCACTGGCAAACTTCATCACCGTGGTTCCGAGCACGACCGGCAATCAGCTGGTGTACATTGGCGCGCCCGCGGCCAACAATGCGGCCACAGGCTCCTGCACGGGCAGCGGCCCCGCGATGACCTGCGTCGCGGCCGGCCTGGCCCACGCATTTGCGAATGCGTTGAACCTGACCGACTCGACACACTTCGACGGCACAGCGCCGAGCGGACTGGCCTATGTGCTAACGCCCGGCAACACGCAGGGTTCGGTTCCGCAGGCCGAGATCCACACCCTGGCTAATGTGCTGCAGAGCTGCACCAATACGACGGGCGGCGCGGCTCCAGGCGGCGTAAGCGATGGGACCAACTGCGGCAACCTGTTCGCAGCGGCGGCTCCTTCTTCGACCAACGTGCCGTCGGACGAGCTTTCGGCCATCATCGACATTGCGAAGAACCCCAAGCACAACGTCAGCTCCACGACCTGCGGCACGCCTCCGACAACGATCTTCTGCCTGGCTCCGGCCGCGGGCGCCGCTTTCCAGCCGCAGCTCGCTACGGCACCTACGGACTGGGCGCTGGCGATCACCTACTCGGGTCTGAATGTCGGCTCCTCGACCAGCCCTTTCACCTTCCCGTCCTACCTGACGCTCGATGCGAATGATAACGTCTACGTGCTGTCGGCCAATGCATCTTCCGCGAACACTACCGCCGGCGTGCAGGCGATGACCTCTGCCGGCATCGGCCTGTGGGCGAATCCGCAAAGTGGGCAGTTCTGCGCGGTGGGTGCGCTTGCCACGGATACCGTGGGCACCGTCTGGATGGTGAACGGCCCGGCGACCGCGGCTGAGACCAACGGCTGCTACCCCGGCGTGGAGGGCTTCTCGCAAGCGACCGGGGCGCAGACCTACCAGTTCGGGCCAAGCTCTTCGGTCCAGGGCTCCACTGCGGATCCGACCCATGGCATCGGCACGCAGGCGCTGTCGCTGGCGATCGACAACTACAACAACGTCTGGTATTCGCGGAAATCCACCAACTGCTCCGTGTGCCTGTACGAATTCCCCTACACGGCCGGCACCGGCGGAGCGGCAGCCACCTATGGAGCTGCGGCTTACAGCCAGGGCAGCCTGTACAACGTGGTGCAGATGGTGTTCGACTCGAGCGACAACCTGTACCTGACCAACAACGCGTCTGCGCTCGAGTATGTGCTGAAGCCGACCGGAACGAGCGGCATCCCCACCTATGGCAACGCAGCATTTTCGTTGACGCTTTCTGCTAACGGAACCGGACTCGGGACGCTCGACGGCTCCAACGACCTGTGGGTGGGAAGCACGGCGAAGCTGACCGAGTTTGCCGCGCCGGTAGCTTCAGGAGAAACGGGCACCCCCTACAGCGTGGCCAGCGCGACGTCTTCCACCACTACCCCTTCCACTCCCTACCAGGGCCAGGTGGATGGAGCGAACACCCTGTGGTATCCCAGCAGAACGGCCTCAGGCCAGATCTGGTTTACGCAGCTCGCCTCCAACACCTCGGACTATATCTATACCTGCTACGCTCCGGCGGGCGCGACCACCTGCACGGCGGTGACCTCGCCCAACCCGGTGATCAACCTGCCGCGGCTGGTGCAGTTGGACAGCACGGGCGCAATCTGGGTGCCGTCGCAGGGAACCAACTACGTGGTCCAGATCCTTGGGCCCGGCGCACCGGTTTACCCGCAGCTCTCCTATGGAGTCGCGGGCACGAAGCCTCACTAATCAGGGGGGGCGGAACTTCAAACCAAAGCGGCGACCTCCGGGTCGCCGCTTTGCCGTTCAGTTGCCGGCCGCGATTGCCTCGACGATGCGATCCATGGCGATTCGGTCCGCGCCGCCGGAGGGTGGATGGTTGTCCACCATGACGGAGAACACGACCGTCTTGCCGCTGGCGGCGATCACGTATCCCGAGAGAGCGCGCGATTCCCCCAGCGTTCCGGTCTTAGCCCAGACCTTGCCTGCGAGCGTCGAGCCGGGAGCAAGGAATCGGCTCGCGAGCGTGCCGTCCACCCCGCCGATGGGCAGAGCCGACCGGAAGGTCTCGAACCACTTCTGCTTTGCCGCGTAGACCAGAAGCTCTGTCAGCGCGCGCGGAGCGACGAGGTCATGCCCGCTCAGGCCGGAGCCGTCGTAGAGCACAAAGTCCGGGCTCGCGATGCCGGCCTGCACCAGGTAAGCACGCACCACGCCAAGACCTGCGGCAGCAGGAACGGGATTGGCACACGGAGGCGCCCACAGAGCGCCCAGATTGCGCAGCATCAACTCCGCGTGCAGGTTCTGCGACTCCTTCGCGGTGTAAAGAATATCCTCCGACAATCGAGGAGACTGCACCGACCCAAGCGGCGTCTGGGGCGGCCCGGTCTCAGACGCCGCTGAGCCGCTGCAGGATCGTTCAAAGCTCGCGGCCGGGTTGGGGCTGGCGAGAAACTGGCGAATCGCCGCTTCTTTTTCCGGCTGGCCGCCGCGTTCGGCAACGCGGACGGAGGGGGCGTGGTGGGCGGTCGCTGCGCCGTCGATTTTCACGCCCCGGCGCTCGAGCGCCTCTTTCAAGGCGAGCGCTGCATACGCTGCGGGGTCCTGGATCGCGAGATGCTCGCGTGCGACCCCGGCGTTGAGCGGGATGGAGCCGGCGACTTCGACAGTCCGCGAGCCGACCTGGCGCGAGACCTGTAGTTCAGCGTGCGGTTCCTTCATGGCCGCGGAGGTCTTCGCGGTATTCGCCAGCACGTAATAGGCGGGAGCGGGAAGGAACGTTGCAACCGCGGACGCTCCCGGTCTGGCGGC
This sequence comes from uncultured Gammaproteobacteria bacterium, assembly GCA_963744015.1. GTDB lineage: Bacteria > Acidobacteriota > Terriglobia > Terriglobales > Acidobacteriaceae > Edaphobacter. The sequence continues at coordinate 1,043,553 of CAVUSA010000003.1, read as the reverse complement.
ATCGGGCGCGATGTCCAGCTCCAGCTCGTTGTCATGGATGGTCAGCGCGGAAACCGGCGCGCCGTAGCCGGGGGTCAGGTCGTCAATGCCCCACCCCACCGGGTAGGGTTCCCAGGCAAAATACTCGTCGTCACCGACGACGTCTCCGGTGATCTGGCGGACGCCCCGCGCGTACACCTGGTCGGCCAGGGCTTCGATATCGGCGAGGGTCGCGGGTTCGGGCACCGGCGTCCTGGGCCGGAGCGCGGGCGGCACAAAGGGCAGGTCGTGCGCGCCGAAGTTCGCGTCGCCTGCGCCCGCCAGCTTCAGGTTTCCGTGGAGAATGCCGTCAGCCAGGCTGCCATCCGCCACAACCTGCGTGGCGAAGCGCCGGTCAGGGCCCAGCAACGCAAGCGCCGCGGCCATGGTGAAGAGTTTGGCATTCGAGGCGGGGCGAAAGAGCTGCGCGTCGTTGACCGCGCACAACGGCGTGCCATCGAGCGCCGTCACGGAAACGCCCCAGTGGTCTGCGGCCACGGTCGGATCGCGCGTCAGAGCGGTTACCTGATCGCAAAAAGTCTGTGCGGACAGCGAAGCCCCGCTGAATGCGGCCAGCCAAAGCAGATTCCTGAGCATGGGGAGAGTGTAGTGCATCCGCTCGCCGGCATCGGCTGCGACGCAGCCTCTGCGGAACCGCTAGGTGGTATGGTCCACGACGATCTTCCAGCCCTTGTCCGTCTTTTCGAAGACGAGCGAGAACAGCCCGTCGGCCGGGCCCCCGGCCTTTTTCCCGCGCTCCAGGTGGTACTTGCCGATGACGATCGCGAACTTTTCGTCGAGTACGTGGGGCTCCAGCTCGGAAAACGTGAGCGTTCCCATCGCATCCTTGTTGGGATAATTGTGCCTGTAATCCGAGATCATCGCGTCAAACCCGCGGCTGACGTTGTGGCCGATGAAGAGGATGTCGGGCGAATTCTTGTACCCGGAAGCGTACTGCTCCAGATTGCCCTGGTTCCACGCCTTCTCCTGCATCGTCAGCACCTTCACGACGTCGAGTTCATCGCGGGAAAGTGTGCGCAACTGGTCGGGCGGCTTATCCTGCGAGAAGGCCGGCGGCGGCGCGAAGGATCCGAACAGAGCCAGCAGAAGGATCGGCGAAAACACAGCCGGGATGCGGCGAAGGGACATGAGTTCACCCTGGCGTGCGAAGTAGCTTGCCTTTGGTCCAGCATACATCCAAGTCAGTCGCGGCGTTCGAGCCCCAGCGTCGGCACAATCCAGAGAACGGTCACAAGCGCCGAGGCCGCCAGCCCCAGCCACGGACGTACCCATGCAAGCAGGATGGCGACGGTATAGATCGCAAGACTGAGCCGAGCCTTCAGCACCTCGGCATCCTGCAGCGCGAGGTCTTCGGCCTGCTTCTCGGCCTCCTGCCGACGCAGGTGACGACCGATGGACTTCTGCAGCAACGTGAAAGAGATGCCCGTCGCAAGCAGCGAGCCGACATAAATCGCCACCGACCAAGCGTTCAGACCTTTTTCCATCATGTAATTGGTAAAGAACGGAAGCAGGGAAAGAAAGAAGAGGAACCCGAGATTCGACCAGAGGATCAGGTGGTCGACATGCCGCAGGCGGTCGATCAGATGGTGATGATTGACCCAGTAGATGCCGGTGAAGGCGAAAGACAGCAGGTAGACGGCAAGCGTCGGCACCAAGGCGCGCAGGCCGGGGAGTCCATCCGCCCTGGGCACCTTCAATTCCAGCACCATGATGGTGATGATGACCGCGATCACGCCGTCGGAAAATGCTTCCAGGCGCGAAGGTGAGGGTTGATAGGCCATGAGGAGCTTGGGAATAGAATACAGAGACACCCATGGAAACCTCGACCACACGCACGGTTCACGCCGTCTGCTCGCACGACTGCCCGGACTCCTGCGGCGTCCTGGTCACCGTGGACACAGCTCACCGGACGCGCCACCAAGGTGCAGGGCGACCCCGCCCACCCGGTCACGCGCGGCTTCCTGTGCGGCAAGGTGGCGCAGTACCTCGACCGCGTCTACTCGCCCGACCGCCTGCTCTATCCCATGCGCCGCAAGCCCGGCGTCCCCAAAGGCCCGCTCGCCGCAGGGCCGCGAAGCCGAAGCCTTCGAGCGCATCTCCTGGGACGAAGCGCTCGACGAGATCGCCGCGAAGCTTGCAGCGCATCGCCAGCCGAGTTCGGCCCGGAAAGCATCCTGCCCTACAGCTACGCCGGCACCATCGGCCAGCTCGGCTACGGCTCGATGGACCGCCGCTTCTTCCATCGGCTCGGCGCCTCGCAGCTCGACCGCACCATCTGCGCCAGCGCCGGCGGCGCGGCGCTGCTCAGCGTCTACGGCGTCAAGCTCGGCACCGCGCCGCAGGACTTCGCGCACGCCGGCCTGATCATCGCCTGGGGCGCGAACATCCACGGCAACAACATCCACCTGTGGCCGTTCATCGAGGCAGGCTCGGCGCAACGGCGCGCGGCTGGTCGTCATCGACCCCTACCGCACCCGCACCGCCGCGCTCGCCGACGAGCACCTCGCCATCAACCCCGGCACCGACGCGCCTGCTCGCGCTCGCGCTGATGCACGTCATCTTCCGCGACGGCCTCGAAGACCGCGACTACCTCGCCGCCTGCACGCACGGCGCGGAAGAGCTGCGCGCGCACGCGCTGAAGCCGGAGCACTGCGCCGGAACGCGCCGCGCATCACCGGCATCGCCGCCGAAACGATCGAGCGCCTGGCCCGCGACTACGGCCAGCTGACGCGAAGGCCGCCAGCCCGCCGCCATCCGCCTGAACTACGGCATCCAGCGCAGCGAAAACGGCGGCACCGCCGCCCGCGCCGTCTGCCATGCTGCCGCTGCTCACCGGCGCGTGGAAGCAGCGCGGCGGCGGCCTGCAGCTCTCGACCAGCGGCTCGTTCCCCTTCAACTCCGCAACGCGCTGCAGATGCCGGAGCTGATGCACGCAAGCCCGCTCGGCCGCGCCGCCCGCATCGATCAACATGAACCAGCTCGGCCACGCGCTGACCGAAGTCGACGATCCGCCGGTCAAGGCGCTCTTCGTCTACAACTGCAACCCCGCGGCCGTCGCGCCGAACCAGAACGCGGTCCTGCGCGGGCATGCGCCGCGACGACCTCTTCACCGTCGTCCACGAGCAGTTCTTCACCGACACCGCCGACTACGCCGACATCCTGCTGCCCGCGCCCACCTTCCTCGAAACCAAGGACGTGCAGGGCGCCTACGGCCACCTCTTCGCGCAGATCTGCCAGCAGGCCATCGCGCCGCTCGGCGAGGCGCGCAACAACGTCGCAGCTCTTCGGCGAACTCGGCCGGCGCATGGGCTTTCACCGAACCCTGCTTCCACGACTACGGACGACGACCTGATCGACCAGGCGCTCGACACGCAGTCATCCCGTGGTTCGCCGGCATCACCCGCGAGCGCCTGGAGCGCGAAGGCCACATCCCGCTGGCGCTGCCGGCGAACGCCGACGGCCAGGTCGCTGCCCTTCTCCACACGCAGACTGGTTCCGCACGCCCAGCGGCAAGGGCGAGCTGCTGCCCGTGCCCGGAGTTCGTCGCGCCGGTCGAGTCGCGCGCCGCGGCTCACGCCCGCTTACCCGCTCGAGTTCCTGCCGCGCAAGGCGGACAACTACATGAACTCCACCTTCGCCAACCAGCCCGGCCACCAGCGCATGGAAGCCGCGACCGCGGGCATCCTGGAGATGCATGCCGACGACGCGGCAGCCCGCGGCGATTGCCGCGGGCGACGCGGTCGAGGTCTTCAACGACCGCGGCCGCATCGTGCTGCGGGCGCAGCCGAGCGAGCAAGGTCGGCAAAGGCGTGGTGGCCGCGCGCCTCGACTGGGCAAAGCTGCTCGGACCTCTCCGGCCGCGGCGCAAACGTCAACGCCCTCACCAGCGAGCGGCTCACCGACATCGGCGGCGGCGCGACCTTCTACTCCACGCTGGTCGAAGTACGGCGCGTTGGGGCACTCGAGAAAGTGCACTAATCGGGCTTCTGCGGAGAGCCCGCTTGCGCGATGCTCGTCTGCGGAGGACCCGCACCATGCGTCTTGCCCTGTTCCCCTTTCTGCTCGCCGCGCTGGCTGCCAACCCGTTGCCCAGCGACGCCGCCCCGCCGCCCAACTGGACCCACCTGCAGCAGGTCAAGCCCGGCGCCACGCTCCTGGTTTACGGCCTCTCTTCGGCAAACCCCTTTGCTCCCGTCGTGGCTCCGGACCGCTGCACCCTGCTGCACGTGGATGCCACCGCGCTGACCTGCGTCCCGGAGGGATACGCCGGCACTCGTCTGCTGTTTCCAGCCGCGGAAGTCGACCGCGTCTTCGAGGTGCGGGCAAAACGCTTCCCCTTCGGGGCGGTGCTGGCGCTTGCGGTAGCGGGTATTCTGCTGGGCGGGCTGTTGGCCGGCAGTCCCACTGCGATCATGATCGCGTTGGCAGGAACCGTCTTCGGCTTCATCGCGACCGCCCCACCGCCGCCCTCATGGGGGCCTTACCCGGCGATATATGGTCCGCCTCCGCCACCTCCGCCGCCTGAGCGGGTGGTGCTTGTCTACGATCGGGTGGCCAGGCCATGAACCTCCCGCGCATCCTTCTCACCGCATCGTTGGGACTGCCGCTCGCCTCCGCCTCGCAAGGGCAGACCATTGCCGCTTTGGCGCACATGCATCCCGGCACGACCATCCTGGTGCAATCCACGGTTACCTCAGCCTCGCTGGGGATGGAGCGCCGCTGCCGTTTCCTGCGCTTTGCCGCAGACGAGATCACCTGCAGGGACCCGGATCGGCGGAAGATCCAATACACGCTCCCTCTGGCCGAGGTGGAAGCCGTGTTCCGGGTGAAAAGGGTTGCCGACAGGAAGCGCATCACCACCGACGCGGCGATCGGAGCGTTGGTCCTGGGCGGTGCAACCGGGTTCACCGACGGGCCTGGAGGAGCGAACGTCGTGCCCCTGCTGCTGGCAGGCGCAGGCATAGGCGCGCTCATCGGCTTCCTTCCTAAGCACAATGATTTCAAGCACGAGACCACCGAGGTGATCTACCAGCGGCCGACGCCTTAGACTGGCATGGAAGACTGCAATCAGGGAGGACGACCCATGCCGCGCGAGATCGACTGGAATGACTCGGAAGAGATTGGCATTCAGCTACAGGAGAAGTACCCGGAGATCGAACCCTTCACGGTGCGATTCACCGATCTGCACAAGTACGTCACATCGCTTGAAGATTTTCGTGGTGACCCGGGAAAGTCCACCGAGCCCCTGCTCGAAGCCATCCAGATGGCCTGGAACGAAGAGTACGAGGACGCCAGAGACGCTTGAGCTGAGTGCGCAATCCGTTATGGGACGCTCAGCGCCCTTCGCGCAGCCTGGCTGCCAGCCGCTCCGGCAGGCCGGCCATCAGGATGCGGCCCTGGCTGGCGACGAGGTCGTATGGGACGCGATGGAAGGTGATTGTGGCGTCGTCGCTCGAGAAAATGGCGAAGGCTGCGCGCCAGTCCCGATCGCGCGGCTGGCCCACCGAGCCGGGGTTCAGCAGGTGCCTTGTGCCCGGCGGCAGCGCCACGGTCCAACTGATGGCGCGATTGGCGTCGGCCGGGTAAGCGCCCGTCGCATCGAGGTTGGGCGGGTGGAAATTGGGCCGCAGCTCGTGCCACTCGTGATCCTGTTGCGAGAAGCCCCCCTGGATATGGGTGTGGCCGAAAAAAGTATACGGCGTCCTCATCTGCTGCAGCGGGGACCACGCATCGCGCATATTCAGGATGTACTGATCCTCGTCGAGCGGCGACCCGTGGGCGCAGGTGGCGTTTCCATCCTCCGGGTATAGCGGTCCCTGCGGCACCTCCCGCAGCCAGGCCAGGTTCTCGGGCGAAAGCTCATTTCGCGTCCACAGGGCGGCTTGACGTGCGGTGGGATTGAAGGCGTTCGGCGAAGTCAGCCCGCAACAAACGCGGTCGTGATTGCCGCGCAGCACCAGCGTCTCCAGCGGCCGCATCAGCTCGATCACTTCGTTGGGGCTGCCGCCGTAGCCAACCATGTCGCCCAGATTCCAAAGCTGGTCCCACATGCCTGCGGCGGCGTCCAGGACGGCAGTGAGCGCTTCCAGATTCGCGTGGATGTCGGACAAGATGAGAGCGCGCATTGCCGACATCCATTATCGCCCCAATCTGCCGAGCCGCAACCGCTACTCTCAGCGCAGGCTGGCCAGCGGCTCTGTCCGGTCGGTTCGCATGGTCGGGGCAGAGGCCAGCAGTCGACGCGTATAGGCGTGCTGCGGCGCCCGGAATAAGGCTTCGGCCGCGGCCTGTTCCACGATCCTGCCATGCTGCATCACGGCGATGCGGTCCGCAATCTGGCTTACCACCGCCAGGTCGTGCGAGATAAACAACATCGCCAGTCCGTGGGTGCGGCGGAGAGCCCGCAAGAGGTCCAGAACCTGTGCCTGCACGGTGACGTCGAGCGCCGTGGTGGGCTCGTCCGCGATGAGCAGTTGCGGCCGGTTGATCAGCGCCATGGCGATCAGGATGCGCTGGCGCTGGCCGCCGGAAAACTGGTGCGGGAAATCGCGCAGGCGGCTTTCTGGCTCGGGCAGCGCCACCTCGCGCATGGCCGCCAGCACACGGCGGCGGACCTCATCCCGCGAGAGCCCGGGTTCATGGGCGGTGAGCGCCTCGCCAATCTGCTCGCCGACGCGCATGACGGGATTCAGCGCCGTCATCGGCTCCTGGAAGATCATCGCAATGGCGCGCCCGCGCATGCGCCGCATCTCGTCGCTCGCGGCCGGCGGCAGGGGACGTCCAGCGAAGGCTATGGAGCCGCGCACCGCGGCCGTCGCCGGCAGAAGTCCCAGCAGAGCGAGCGAAGTGGCCGATTTTCCGGAGCCGGATTCGCCCACCAGCCCCAACGTCTCACCCGCGGCGATCGAAAACGAGATTCCGTCCACCGCAGGGCGGGCGCCTCGTCCGCCAAAGGCGATCGTAAGGTCTTGAATCTCCAGCAGCGGCGTCATACCTCCCAGACTACAGCCAGCATTGTGCGGACGTTTCCTTGCGCCCTGCGTGTCTCCTTCGACGCGGCTTTCGGACCTGCTTCTCGCCGTTGGCGATTTCCCTGCCCCGGTTCGTGTACAGGATTCCCGAAAATCAGCGTCTAATACAGCGATGATCCACCGCGCCGCAGTCTTCGTCGCCGTTCTCGGCACTTTCGCGCCCGTTGTGGTGCGCGCCCAGACGCACGCCGTCAAAAAACCAGAGACCGTCGTTCGCGCAGTCGCCGTTTACGAGTGGACCGGCGACGAGGCCAAGCCCACCGCCAGTCGCCTGATTCCCGTTTCCGTCTTCATCAACGGCCAGTTGGAGGACGCCGGGGTCTACCTGGCGCGGCCGATTCCATTCGCGCTCGGCACCGGCACGATCTTTGAGTCGCAGAAGTCCGGATTACCGGAAGGAACCCTCGATCTTTCGTTCTCGCGCCACCTGGAAGGTACCGGCACGACGCCATTCGATGACGGCTGGGTAGGCTATGGGCCGTTCAAGCCTCGCCCGCGCGAGGCTATCGTGGCGGCGACGAAAGCCGGCCCTCTGCCGCAGGTGGTGGCCAGCGGAGGCACACGCCCGCACTTCTCCAACACGCCAAAGACTGAAGCGACCAAAGCCGACACAACAAAAACAGACACGAACAAGACAGACACGGCGCCCGCCGACACCACCAATCCGGAGGGGGGTAAAGGCTCCGACACCAGCCACCCGACCATGCGCCGCCGCAACACGGATACCCCCACCAGCGACACCTCGGCGAAGCCTGCCGACAGCTCGACCGCATCCTCCACCACAGCTTCCGATGACCCCAACCGGCCGGTACTGACGCGGCGCGATGGCTCCTCCAACGATGCGAACTCGAAAGCCGACGACACCAGCACGACTCCAACTCCGTCCACATCCGGCTCCTCCACCGCGGACGACAAGGACCGTCCCAGCATGCGCCGGCGCACCAGCGACTCGACCGACAGCACCGACACAACGTCCAGCGATGACACCGGCGTCGATCGTCCGACCCTGAAAAAGCGCACGCCGGCGCAGGCCAAAGACGCCCAGAAGAAGAAGGATCTTGCCTCCGTCACCAGCTCCGGCTCTCTCAACGACGATCCCGACCGCCCAACCCTGCACCGCGGCGGCGACAGCACTCCGGGGGTGAACCCCCTGAACGGCCTGCCCGCCGATATGCACCAGATGGTGGCTGTCTCGGACGCACAGGACCGGCCGGAACATGACTTCGCCCGTCCATGGGAGAGTGGCGCCGAGCGGGCCGAGGTACTTGCGCGGCTCCAGCAGGAAGCTCGCAACCGGCTGGCGACCTACGACGTGCCGGCAGCCACGGCGCCCTTACCGTCCGCGCCTCCGTCGAAGACTCCGGTGCGCGGACGCAAACCAGCCACCGCGGCCACGCCGCCACCCGCTTCCGCCGAACTCAAGGATGAGTCGCTGCGTGGCTACACGCTGAGCTATGGCGGCGCGGCCACATTCGTCTATGGGGCGTCGTCGCCGGGTGCGAACGGCGCCACGCGCTTTGTTTCGGTGGTGGCGCAGCGCGATCCGCTGGGCGAACTGAAGATCGCGCTCGCCAGCGTTACCGACTCGACCCATCTCGATCGCACGCCCTGGATGCGGCTGGTGGACGTGGTCGACGCGGAAGCGTCCAACCGCGCCTCATTGCTGTTCGAGATGCGAGCTCAGAATGCGCGCCAGTTCGCTCTCTATCGCGTCATCGGAGCCCGAGCCGAACAAACGTTTGAAACCGGCACGACGCAGTAGGACCGTGACGCTCAGTGCGAAGGCGGCGGCGGCGGAGCCGTGGCCGCTGCGGGAGTCCGCGGAGGCGCAGGAGGAGGCACAAAGATCGAGGGGTGCTTCTGCCCGCGGTGGCATGTTCCGCAGGTGATCGGGTCGCCGTAGCGGCGGTCCGGCATCTCCGCCAGATACTTGTCGTTCAGGTCTGCGGTCATTGCGATCATGTATCGCGCCACGTCCTTGGTCGGGTTTGCGTCGGACGGAAAGTCGTTGCGCTTGGTGGCCGGGTTCTGCGCGTGGCAGAACTCGCATTCCACTCCCAATTCGCCCTGGTACTGCCGCATCAGCTTGACCACCTGATCACCGGTCATGGATTTGGGCAGGACCTTCAGATTGACAGGCGCGGGCCGTGGGCCGCGCGGTTGCTGCGGCCCTTGAGCCGCGGCTGCCGGGTTCGGAGCCGTCGTTGCCGGCGTTTGAGCAGAGGCCACAGAGCACAGGGAAAACGCTGTACAGAAAAGAGCCAGGGAACGGGCGAGACCCTGCGGCATGCGGGGAAGACCTCGAATGGGATTGAGCTAACGATACACGACTTGCAGCGGCAGATTGCGGACAGCGTTGTTGCGAGGTTCGCTTCAGAACGTCTGCTGTTTCAGCCAACTGCGCAGGTCAGCGCCCAGGCTGGGGTGCTTCAGGCCTAGCTCCACGGTAGCGCGCAAGAAGCCCTGTTTGTCGCCGGCATCGTGACGCTTGCCGATGTAGCTGTATCCATACACCTTTTCATGTGCCAGCAGAGCCTTGATGGCGTCGGTCAGCTGCAGTTCGCCGCCCGCGCCCGGCGTGATGGTCTCGATCATCTCGAAGATGCGCGGGGTCAGGATGTAACGCCCGATGATGGCGTTCTGCGAGGGCTGCGTACCGGGCGCCGGCTTCTCCACCATGGACTTCACTGCCAGCAGCCGGGGGTTTTTCGCGTCCGGCGTGCAGTCCAGGCAGCCGTACGCGGAGATTGCATCGCCTTCCACCACCTCCGATCCGAGGATCGAAGACTGCGTCTCGTTGAAGGCCTCCACCATTTGCTTCATGCAGGGCACTTCGGCGTCGACGATGTCGTCCGGCAAAAGCACCGCGAAGGGCTCATTGCCAACGATTTCCTTCGCCATCAGCACCGCGTGGCCCAGGCCAAGGGGCTCCGATTGCCGGGTGAACGTAACCTTCGCCAGTTTCGAAACCGAGCGCGCGATTTCCAGCAGCGCGGTCTTGTTCTTGGCTGCGAGGCTTGCTTCGAGCTCCGGGTTCGCGTCGAAGTGATCTTCCATCGTCGTCTTGCCGCGCGACGTGATGATGATGATTTCGGTGCAGCCCGCGGCGACGGCCTCTTCCACGCCATACTGGATGAGCGGCTTATCCACCAGGCATAGCATCTCCTTCGGCGTGGCTTTGGTGGCAGGCAGGAATCGCGTTCCCATGCCGGCGGCCGGGAAGACAGCTTTGCGGATTTTCTGAGGCGTCATCGGAAGGAGGGCTTCTCTCGGGTGTGAATTGGCTGCAGCCTTCATGGTAACAAGCGACGCTGCCGCAGGGATAGCGCCCTCAGGCCGTGACCTCCCAGCCTTTCTCGTATTCGCGGCCCCAAAGCTTCATGGCCTCCGCATCGCCCACGATGTGGCCGGTCGTTGTGTCGATCTTCAGTTCCCGGTTCACTCGCCATGCGATGTTCGAGTGCTGCACCATGGTGACGCTGACGTTGGCGATCTCGATGGGCGAGTGCAGCGCTTCACCCTTCCGGATCGCGGCGATCAGGTTTGCGAAATGTGCGTCCGTCATCGAGTCGCGTCCAATCAGGTCGCCACTCGAGCTCGATTTGCCTTGCTTGAACTCGTCCGTCTTTTTGCCGTTCAGGTCGTAGACCTCGTAGCCACCGCGATCAATCAAGACCGTTCCAGTCTCGCCATGGACGGTGACGCCGCGCTCGCGCCCGAAGAACGGCATGTTGTTGCAGCTTCTTCCCTCCCACGTAATCAACGCGTCGGGATATTCATAGCTGGTGACCATGGTGTCGTAGAACTGCCAGTCATCCTTGAAGGCGTAGCGGCCAGCCGACGAGGTGACGCGCTCCGGGTATCCAAGTCCCAGCAGCCAGCGGGCGACGTCTACCTCGTGCGTACCGTTGTTCAGACTTTCGCCGGTGCCGTAACGGAACAGCCAGTGCCAGTTATAAGGATGGATGTTGTCCTTGTAAGCGGAGCGCGGAGCGGGCCCCTGCCACAGATCCCAGTTCAGGTAATCCGGCACCGGAGCTACCTTGCCGATGCCCATGGACTTGCGGTTGTTGGTGTACCAGGCCTTGGCCATGTAGGGCCGTGCCGATGACACCCTGCTTGATCATTCCCACCATCTTGATGGTGTGCGGCGAACTGCGTTGCTGGTCGCCTACCTGGACGAGCTTGCCGTGCTTGCGCTGGGATTCGATCAGGATCTCTCCCTCGCGCGGGTTGTGGCTGGAGGGTTTCTCGCAATAGACGTGCTTGCCCGCCTTCAGGGCGTAGATCGCCATGGGCGCGTGCCAGTGATCGGGCGTGGCGATCGTCAGGACGTCGACATCCTTGGCCTCGAGCACCTTGCGGAAGTCGCCCAGGGGTTTGGGTGCGTAGCCAAGCTCCTTTTCCGCGCTGGCGGAAAACTTCGAAAGTACATGCGCGTCGACGTCGCAGACATAGGCGACCCGCGCATTCTCCTTGTTTGCGGAAAGTGCCGAAAGGTGGGCGCCACCACGTCCGTTCAGCCCGGCGATCGCGAAGTGGACGCGTTCGTTCGCCCCGGCGATCTGCGCATACGACCTGGCCGTCATGGGGGTGGCGGAGCTGACGGCTGCTCCCGCGCTGGCGAGGGCGAGATTGCTGTTGAAGGTTCGTCGCGTCATCATGAGAGTGGTTCCCCTTGTGGGCGAAAGCATATCCAGCCGAGACCTGATTTGTCTAATGTGCGAACTATGCAAAGGCGAACTTTTCGGTGCTGTCTTTCACCTCCCCGCCCCAAATCTGCATCCAACGCCTCGAAGCAACAACGGCGTGACGAGGAGCAGATCTATGCGCAGGTTTGCTATTCCGGCATTTGCACTCTGGTGTCTGGCCTCGTTGACGGGCTGCCTGGTCATGGGCGCCTCCAGCAACGGTGGCTTCTTCATCTGGCCCGGCAGCCTGGGATTGCTGGTCCTTCTGGCTATCCTTTTCTTCGTCTTCCGCCGCTGATGCGGCCGAATGTTCCACGTGGAACATTTCCACATGTGCAAACTATCTGCTGTCACCGGCGAAAATTTACGCGGTGGGCGAGAGGCCGTCGAGGAGAGCTCGCGTCTCCGCCAGAACATCTTCCGCCTTCGCCGAAGTGATGGGCCAACGCAGGATGCCCTGGCTTGTGAACTGTGCTCCGCGCTTGGCGTTGCGGGCGACCAGCTTCATCAGGTTGCCGGGATCGACGCGCGCATGCGCCAGATCGCTTGAGGCTGCATCCTCCGGGACGGCGAACCGGACATGCAGCATCTCGACAAAGGTCTTGATGGGCTGCTTCTTGTTGCCGTTCGGGTTGGGTAGCTCGATCTGCGTGCGCTTGCGGTCGAGTTGTGCGATGCCAAGCTGCTCGCAACTGCAGGCGAAGCTCGCCGGCGGCGAGGAGATTCTGCACCGTCTCCGGTGGCGAGCCGTAGCGGTCGTGGAGCTCTGAGCGCACATCGTCGATCGTAGCCTGATCCAGCGCGCCGGCGATGCGCTTGTACATGCGCAGACGCTGGTTCTCTTCGGGAATATAGTCGGCGTCGATGCGGACCGAGATGCCGAGATTAAGCACGGTGGTCGCATGCGCCGGCTTGTCACCTTCGCCCTTCATCTTGTTGACGGCTTCTTCGAGCATGGTCGTGTACATCTCGAAGCCGATGGCCTCGATGTGGCCGCTCTGTTCGCCGCCGAGCATGTTGCCGGCGCCGCGCAGTTCTAGGTCCAGCGCGGCGATCTTGAAGCCCGCGCCAAGGTCGGAGAACTCCTTCAGCGCGGCGAGACGGCGGCGAGCGATCTCGGTGAGCGTACGTATCCGGCGGGATCAGCAGGTAGGCATAGGCGCGGCGGTTCGAGCGACCAACGCGTCCGCGTAGCTGATAGAGCTCGCTCAGCCCATGGCGGTCCGCGCGGTTGATGATGATGGTGTTCGCGAGCGGGATGTCCAGGCCGTTCTCGATGATGGAGGTCGCGCAACAAGACGTCGTACTCGTGGTTCATGAACGCGAGCATGACGCGTTCGAGCTCGGCTTCTGGCAACTGGCCATGGCCGATGCCGACACGCGCGCTGGGAACCAACTCGCGGATGGTGGCGGCGAGCTCGTAGATCGTCTCCACGCGGTTGTTGACGAAGTAAGTCTGGCCGCCGCGCTCCAGCTCCATCTCGATGGCCGTGCGGATGAGCTTCTCATCGAACTTGGCGACGATGGTCTGGATCGCCATGCGATCCTTGGGCGGGGTCTCGATGACAGACATATCGCGCAGACCCATGAGCGACATATGGAGCGTGCGCGGAATGGGCGTGGCGGACATGGCGAGCACGTCGATCGCGGCACGCATCTGCTTCAGCCGCTCCTTGTGCCGTACGCCGAAGCGCTGCTCTTCATCGACGATGAGCAGGCCGAGATCCTGAAACTTGAGCTTCTGCGCCAGGATGGCGTGCGTTCCGATCAGCACATCCACCTTGCCCTGCTCGACCTTCTCGACGATGACGGCCTTTTCCTTCGCGGTGCGGAAGCGCGACAGCATTTCGACGGTGACGGGGAAGTTGGCGAAGCGCCTTTTGAAGCTTTCAAAGTGTTGGAAGGAAAGCACGGTAGTCGGCGTAAGGACGGCGACCTGCTTGCCATCCTGCACCGCCTTGAAGGCGGCACGCATGGCCACTTCCGTTTTGCCATAGCCGACGTCGCCGCAGAGCAGACGATCCATCGGCTGGGTGGATTCCATGTCGGCCTTGATGTCGCGGATGGCGGCGAGCTGGTCGTCGGTTTCGGTGAAGGCGAAGGCGTCTTCGAACTCGCGCTGGAGGTTGTTGTCGGGCGAAAAGGCGAAGCCCTGCGCGGCCTTGCGCTGGGCGTAGAGCTTCAGCAGCTCGGCGGCCATATCGGCCATGGCCTTCTTGACGCGCGCCTTGGTCTTGGCCAGGCCTGCGAGCCGAGCTTGTTCAGCACCGGCGCGGGGCCGGTCTCGGTCGAGCGATACTTCTGGATCAGGTCCAGGCGCGTGAGCGGGACGTAGAGCTTGGCGCCCTCGGCGAACTCGAGGATCATCAGCTCGAGCGCGTTGCCGCTGGGATCGTCGTCGAGGACGCGCAGGCCGCAGTACTGCGCGATGCCATGCTCGACGTGGACGACGTAGTCGCCGACGGCGAGGTCGCGGAAGTCCGAGATGAAAGCTGCTGTCTTTGACTTGCGCGTGGCAGGCCGGGCGCTGATGTCGGCTTCGTCGGAAAGGTCGTTGGCGCCGAAGATCACGATCTGGCGGCCTCCCGACCCACTCATCTGTACCCGGGACCCACTCATCGACGATGAGGCTGTCGATGAATGGGGCACATTCTCGAAGAGATCGAGCACCTGCACGCCGTTGGCGATGGGGGTGCGCACGATGACCGGCGTGCCGGTCGCGCCGGCGAGATAGCTGGATTCCGAATAGATCGTCTCGGAGCCCGCGGCCATGTTGCGCGACCCGAGACGATAAGGCACTTTGTATTCCTGCAGCAGCCCCGCGAGGCGCTCTACTTCGCCCTGGTTCGGCGCGGTCAAGAGCACGCGTGCATCCTGCCGGACGAGGGTGTTGATGGCATCGATCAGCGCCGGCACCGAGCCGTGAAAGCGCATCGTGGGCCGGGTGTGGAATTCGACCTCTGACAGCTCGCTGCGATCAGCGTCGAGCACATCCACGGCGCCGAGCTGATCGAGTTCCGCGCCGCAGAAGCCGCGCAGCCGGTCGTCCAGATCCCAGGGGCTGACGTAGATATCTTCCGGCCGAACGAGGTTGCCGATGCCCGAGCGCTCGTGGCGTTGTTCCACCTTGTTCCACCAGCGCTCGCCCTGGTTCTTGATCATGGCCGGCTCTTCGACGAAGACGCGCGCGTCGCGGCCGAGCAGGTCGAGGAGCGTCCTGGTGGCGCCGGCGACCGGGGCGAAGAACTCCCAGCCCGGGAACACCGTGGCTTCGCCGGTGCGCGTGGCGACATGCGTTTGCAGCTCAGCCGGCATCTCGCCGCCTTCGAGCTGGGCGCCCGCCGCCGAGCCCGAACGCGTCAGCCTGGCGTTGATCGCTTCAAGAACCTTTTCGGTGATGGGGATTTCGGTGAGCGGAAGCAGCAGCGCGGAGTCGAGCGAGCTTTGCGAGCGCTGGGTCTCGGGATCGAACTTGCGGATCGACTCGATTTCGTCGCCGAAGAAATCGACGCGCACGGGGCGATCCATCTCCGGCGAATATACGTCGAGGATGCCGCCCCGCAACGTGAGCTGTCCGGGCATTTCGACCACGTCCACCTTGGTGTAGCCGACCGAAAGCAGATGCTCCACCAGCATGTCAGGCAGGTACTCTTCGCCGACTTTCAGGGTGAGTGCGAGTGCGGAGTAAAACTCCGCGGCAAACAACCTTGCGCACGCAGCTTCAACCGGTGCAATGACGAACTTGGCCGTGCCGGAGGCGATCTTCCATAACGTGGCGGCGCGGGTCTCCTGGATCTCGGGATGTGGCGAAAGATTCTCGAACGGCAGGACGTCATGCGCGGGCAGTCGCACGATGGTCGCAGGGTCGAGCGCCCCGGTGACATCGCAGGCGGCGACGAGTGCCTGGTGCAAGGCCTCGGCGGCCTTGTTGTCGGCGACCAGGACCAGCGCGGGTGCGGGTAGATCCTGCACGAAGTACGGCAGATACAAAGCCCGCGCGGTGAAGGTGAGGCCCGCAATGCGACGCCGACCCTGCCCCGCCTGCAGGTGGCGGCGCACGCGATCGAAGGAGTCCGAGTGTTTGAGATCCGCAAGGAGTTCGCGGACGAAGGGAAGGACCATGCTGTTCCTAGTTTATCGAGTCTCCGCCCGCGACGATACCCATCCCCAAGGGAACGCGAGTCCGGGAAAGCCCCTAGATCTTTACGGTTCCTTCTTCTTCGCCATCCCAATACTTGATTCGCTCGGCATGCGCCTTGATCAGCACCATGCCAGGAGTTTCAGCGCCCTGCTTGAACCACCGTTCCAGTTCCGCATTCCAGTGCTCCCGAAAGACAGCTTTGTCGTGGATTAGTTCGGCTTTTGCTTCAATCGAGATGAACAGCGGAGGCTTGCCAAGAAGGCTCCGTTTTCCCTGCAGGCTAAGCCCTACCTGCGGATCGCGCTTGATATCGTCCACCATCCGCGACTCTTCCCAGGTGAAGAACCACGAATCGCCGTCATACTCTACGTCGCCGTTGTTGCTCATCGGACGTGCGCCAATCTCGCCGGTGGCAGCCTTGGTCGACAACATGGTGAAGTCGATCTCAGCAATCTTCTTTGCCAGTTCCTTCAGAGTCATCTCCTGCATCGCTTCACCTCGCACGTCGTTCGGATGCGAAGTACGGCTGCGCGGGAGAATTCCGGCTTTCGCAGCGTCGAAACTTGGCGGTTCTTACTTCACGTAGCCGAATGTTCCGCACAGGTTGGAAGTATTCGCAATGGCTTCCATTGTCATGACCGGCATCGTCGCTCCCGAAAAGAAGGCCACCTGCAGGTCTTTCCCCAGGACGTAGGTCGCCATCCACTGCGTCTCATCGGCGCCGCAGATCGTGTTCTTGCTCACAAAGCGCCTGGTGCCCGGGATACTGACCCGGTACAGATTGCCGGTGCCGGCCGACGCATTGTCGGCGTCGAACACTGCACCAATCTCTGTTGCGGTCAGCGGCCGGATCTGCGCGATGGCAAAACTGGAAAAGTTGATCGCCACCTTTTCATTGCCGAAGGCGAGGTCCCCGGTGATCGACCGGGCAGTCTTGCTGGCTGCGCGCCAGTTCCCTTTTTCCTGCGCCACTGCCGCCGCAACCAGAAGAACCGCAGTTGCCAACACCGTCCGCATTTTCATGCAACGAGCATGACACTTCGCAGGCTGTGCGTTCAAGGCAAAGGGAACTCACCACACGGCGACGTCAAGGATGCGCGGCGTGCCGGCGATTCCGTTGACCACATCGGTGCTCAGGACTGCTTCGAAGTCACGGTCCCTGAAACCCGGGCCGATGCGCTTGCGCAGTTCCTCCATGTGCCGCTCGTCGGTGATGAACTCGCCGGCGGCGGCGGTTCCGCTCATGCCGATGCCGGCCACGATCATCTCAGGCTGGCCGGTCTGCTCGTTGTGGAGCCGCGCCACGATCGCGTAGTCGCGTGTGACCGCGCCGTACTGCAACTTGAGATCGAGCGACCAGTTCTTTGAATCGGGATTCTTCGTGTCGGCGATCCAGTAACGATCCTCATCGCTGCCCGCGAAGTGGAAGCGGAGGGGTGCAAGCGCGCGCATGGTCCACTGATTGTCGAGTCCGCCGATCAGCACGGTTGGGCCCTGACGGAGGTCTTCGAGGTTGGTATAGACGTTGAGCTTGGCGCGATAATCATGATGGTTGATTGCGAACACGTTGCCGATGCGCAGGGCAGCAAGCATGTCGGAGTACACGACGTTTTCGCCAAGGGCTTCGAAGTCGAGAAAGGTCGGACCATTGGGGCTGGATGCCTTGATGCGCGGGTGATCGGCGGACGTGTCCTCCGGCTCGCCGGCAGGCCCGCGCTTCTTGCCGACATCGGTGGGAACGCAAAAGAGGATGGACCGAGGTGAACTGAGCAGAGGGGCCCACAGCAGGCTGAGCCCGGAGGGGCGGAGCCAGTGCAGCACAGGCGGAACGGCAAAGGCGAGCAGAGCGAGAAGCGTAACCGCGAGTGCGCCCTGGTACCGCCGAATGGCTCTGGCGGCGGGCGGGTGCGGTGACGCAAGGGTGTCCTCCACGGGGGATGCGGGAACGGCGAGTCCGCCGCTGCGGTACGGTTCCGTGGTCTCCGGAGCGGCTGCGGCGGCGCTGCTATGGGGCCCGCGGAACTCGGGTGCGTACCGCCCGGGCAACAGCTCGATCCGGATTTCAGCGTCGTGTTCCTCGTCGTGGTAGTACTGCGCGATGCGCTTGCGAATCTCGGCGATCGTGACGCGCACGATGGGATCCGCGGCCGTGTCGTAATCGGCGGGGCGGTCGAACACACGGACGCCGAGCAGGCGCTCCTTCAGGTATTCGCCGCGCCCTTCGAGCGTCTCTTCGACGATGAAGCGCAGCAGCGGCGGGTAACGCCGGCTGTTCTTGAAATGGTGAGTCTCGAGCATCCGGTTCAGCTGCTCGCGCACCTTCTGGCGTTCGGCTTCGGTCAAGGTCACCGGCGGGACGCCTGCTTCGTGAATCGTGACCACTGTTCTCCTTCGTCTCTGGACTGCCCCAAAGCATAGGCCTACAGGCTGCAAGCTGACAACCCAGGTCTTTACCTTTTTTACCGCGCGCAAAATCCGGCGTCGTTAGCGGCATTTGGCACTTACCTCCGGTGCGATACCAGAAGGACCCTATACATCGTGCGAATACGCCGCCTAGTATCCGAGGCGAATGAACATCCATCCGCTGCGCGTTGCAAATCTCTTCCCGGAGTTTGCAGAGCGCGTCTCGTCCCTAAAGCACAGTGTCCCCAACCGCTCAGGAAAGAAACAATCATGACTCAATCGACTTCGATCCGAATCGTCTCATCCTTCCGCACTGGCCAGTGCTCCTCCATGTTCCGCCGGATGCTGCAGGGGCTTGTGTGGCCTGTGGCAGCGATCGCCCTGCTGCTGTGCGCGGTGCCGGGGATGCACGCCCAGCTCACCACCGCCGACATCGTCGGAACGGTCACCGACGCTACCGGCGCCGTCATCCCCAACGCGAATGTCACCGTCACGAACCTGGACACGCATGAACAGCGCGCTCTGAAGACCAACGCCGCCGGAGAATACCAGGTGACGCTGCTCCCGGTCGGCCGCTATTCGGTCACGGTCAAGGTGCCCGAACTTCAAGACCTCCACCACCACCTACCTGGCCGTCGAGGCAGGCGACCGCGCCCGCAACGACGTGCAAATGGTCACCGGCGGCGAGAGCGAAGACCGTCAACGTCGAGGCCACGACGCCACTGCTGCAGGCCGACAACGCCACCGTCAGCTCGACCGTCACCGCGAAGGCGGTGCAGGATCTGCCGCTGAACGGACGTAACTATGTGCAGCTGGTGCAGCTTGTCCCAGGCGCGAATGAAGGCCCGGGAAATGGTCTGACCAGCGGCGGCCGTCCGGACGATCGCCGGCCCACGAGCAGCTTCTCCGTCAACGGCCAGGACGACACCCTGAACAACTCCATCATCGACGGCATCGACGACAACGAGCGCATCATCGGCACCACCGGCGTCAAGCCAGTCGTGGAAGGCATCCAGGAGATCACCGTCCAGACGAACAGCTACGCGGCCGAGGCCGGACGCACGGCTGGCGGCGTGGTCATCGATCATCACCCGGTCCGGAACGAACAACTTCCACGGCACGGCGTACGAGTTCTTCCGCAACGACATCTTCGATGCACGCAACGTTCTGCAGACGACCGGCCGCAAGCCGGAGCTGCGCCAGAACCAGTTCGGCGGCTCGATCGGCGGACCCATCTTCAAAGACCGCACCTTCTTCTTCGGCGACTACGAGGGACTGCGCACGGTCTCGGGGCTCACCTATACCAAGACCGTGCCGGATCAGTACGAGTACAACGCCATCAACAGCCTCAGCGGCGAGATCGCCGCAGACGCTGATCGACGCCGGCAACGGCACGACCGGCAATGCTGTCGATCCGGTCGCGCTCGCCTACCTGAAGCTCTTTCCCGCCCCCAACACGCCGGGTTGCAATGTGGCGACGCCCACCCCGTCTTCGAACTGCCTTTCGAACAACTACGTCATCAGCCCCAACAAGACGCAGAGCGGCAACAGCTTCGACGTGCGCATCGACCACCACTTCAACCCGAACAACCTGTTCTTCGCTCGCTACGACTTAC
This sequence comes from uncultured Gammaproteobacteria bacterium, assembly GCA_963744015.1. Taxonomy (GTDB): domain Bacteria; phylum Acidobacteriota; class Terriglobia; order Terriglobales; family Acidobacteriaceae; genus Edaphobacter. The sequence continues at coordinate 1,023,632 of CAVUSA010000003.1, read as the reverse complement.
AACAAGTTCAACACCTTCACGCCGCCCGGCCTGGGTACGGTGAATGGCCTCCAGATCAGCGGTGGGCGGTATGACTTCGCCGGTCCGGCGACGGATGCGGCGCAGCAGTACGGCTTCGGCTTCACGCACATCTTTACGCCGAACCTGCTTGCTCGACCTGCGCGCGGCTTTACGCGCATCAACAACTTCTCGGCTCCGCTGAACTACGGCACGAACCCGGACACGACGGTCGGCTTTGGCTCGAACATGAACTTCAACTCGTTCTCCAATTTCCTGACGCCGATTCAGTTCGGGCCCTTCTCCGATATCGGCGACGGCGCCTACGTGCCGCTGCAGGACATCGACAACACCTTCCAGTACCTTGCCAATCGTCAGCTACACCATGGGCAACCACAACATCAAGGGTGGCGTCAGCTTTATCCGGCGCCAGGCGCGCAACGTGCAGAGCTCGTTCGCGGCCGGCCAGTACACCTTTGGGTCTGATCACCGACACCGTCGCCAACAACAATGCAAGACGCAGGACAACAATCTGGCTTCGTCCTGGTGGGCGCGTTCAGCTCCGACAGCCGCAACTACGACCTGAATCCGCCGGACTACCGCACCTACGAGCCGAGCTTCTTCCTGCAGGATAGCTGGAAGGTCACGTCGAAGCTGACGGTGCTCTACGGCGTTCGCTATGACGTCTTCACGCCCTTCACCGAGGCCCACGGCCACATCTCGAACTTCGACTTCCTGCAGGCGCTGGGATCGACCGCTGCCACGGTCACAGGCGCGCTGAAGGTCGCCGAACGTGAACGGCGTCGACGGCCACGCGGGCATCAAGACCGACTACTCGCAACTTCGCGCCGCGGCGTTGGCTTCTCTGCTTCCATCACGCCGCAGACCGTGGTGCGCGGAGGCTACGGCCTCAGCTTCTTCCCGGGCAACTACACCTCCAACGCCGACCTGAAGAACGCACCGTTCGTCTCGGTCTTCAGCCCAACTGCCAGTCCAGCGCTTGCGGTTTCGATTGAGACGAAGGTGAACGGAGGCACATTGCCGAATGGACAGAATGGATCCTGCGCGGCGATCTCCGGCGCGCCGACCACGTTCGACCAGGGGCTTCCGCTGCCCACGGCGCCGAACGTACCAACCTGAATGCGCTGCGCGCCCTTTCGTTCACCGCGGAAGATCCGAAGTTCCGCAGTGCGCTGATCCAGCAGTTCAATCTGCAGGTGGAGCAGCAGTTCGGCGCCAACGTGCTGACGGTCGGCTATGTCGGCAACATCGGGCAGCACCTGCCGGAGACGATCAACGACATCAACCAGCCGGCACCGTTCAACCCGGACACGAATCCTGGCGGAAGCGCGCGCAGGCTCAACACGGTTCTGCCGGGTCTGGGCGGAGTGGGCTGGCTGCAGAGCGAAGGCGTCTCCAATTACAACGCGCTGCAGATGTCCTTCCAGCGCCGCTTCGTCCATGGGCTGGCCTTTGACGGCAACTACACATGGGGCAAGGCAATGAGCGACATCACCGGCTTCTCGGCTGAGGGCGGCGGACGCAGCTGGGGCAACGCCGATCCCACCCGCATCCGGCAGATCGACTACGGCGTTGCGGAAAACGACATCGAACATCGCTTTGCGCTGTCGCTGAACTACGAGCTGCCCTTCGGCAACAACTTCACCGGCTTCAAGAAGACGTTGCTGGGCGGCTTCCAGTTCAACACCATCGCGGTATGGCAGAGCGGCAAGCCGTTCGACGTCGTGAATGGTGGCGGAGGCAACGACGTCACCACGGAAACAATCAACGGCAAGACGTTCCAGGATGCGCTACAGCAACCGCGCCACCCCGCAGAACAACGGCGGCCCCGACCGTCCGAACATCATTGCCAACCCGAAGGTCGGGAGCCCGACCCTGTCGCATTACTTCAACACGGCGGCCTTTGCTCCGCAGCCGCTCGGCACCATCGGCACGACGCAGCGCGATGCGCTCTTCGGACCTCACTTCCGCCACGTCGATCTGTCGCTCTTCAAGGACTTCGCGGTGACGGAGCGCGTCAGCCTGCAGTTCCGGGCCGAAGCCTTCAACATCAGCAACACGCCCAGCTACATTCTGCTGGACGGCAGCGGCAACGTGCAGCTCGGCAACTCCGCCTTTGGCACCGTCTCCAATACGGACCCCAACTACAATCCGCGCCAGTTCCAGTTCGCGCTGAAGGCGCAGTTCTAGCCGCACAGGCAGCGTGGGCCGCACCCCGGACGGTGCGGCCCCGCCATCCCCCTCTGTTCCGCGAACCTCTGCTTGCAACAACCGAAGAAGGAAGACCATGCCTGCAACTTTCTCGCGCAGATCCCTGGCCCGCACGCTCGCCGGAGCCTCCGCCGCACTGTCGCTGCCAACGCGAGCGCTCGCGGAGCAAGGCGCGGGCACGCCTTCCCGCAAATTTCCGGAGGGTTTCCTGTGGGGCTCGGCCACGGCCTCGTACCAGGTCGAAGGGGCGTTTGCGGAGGGTGGCCGCGGGCCTTCTATCTGGGATACGTTTTCCCATACGGCAGGCAGAACCGACCATGCCGAAACCGGGGATGTGGCCGATGATTTCTACCATCGCTTCCCCGAAGATATCGCCCTGATGCAGCGGCTCGGCCTGAAAACGTTTCGCTTTTCCGTCTCGTGGACGCGCATCTTTCCGAGTGGCGCCGGCACGCCGAATCAACAGGGCGTCGACTTCTACAAGCGGCTGCTGGACGCGCTGCTGAAAGCCGGGATTGAGCCGTATTGCACGCTTTACCACTGGGATCTGCCGCAGCCTTTCCAGGATCGAGGCGGCTGGGAGAACCGCGATACGCCTAAACTGTTTGCGGACTTCGCCGGCTATACCGCAGGCCAACTTGCGGATCGCTGCAAACAATTCATGACCATGAACGAGATGCGCACGTTTGTGGAGCAGGGTTACCAGACCGGCAAACACGCCCCGGACTGCATCTGGATGCAAAGCGCATGGCGCAACTGACGCACTATGCGGTGCTGGGGCATGGGCTCGGCGTGCAGGCGATTCGCGCGCACACGCCTCGCGGGACGCGTGTCGGCATCGCTGACAATCCCATACCCACGGTGCCGGTGATTGAATCGCCCGAGCAGATCGCGGCGGCACGCATCGCCATGCGTGAGGAAAACGCGCAGTACCTGACCGTGCTGATGGAAGGACGCTACACCGACGCCTACCTGAAGAGGCTGGGAGCCGCCGCACCGAGCTTCACGCCGGCGGAGCTGGCGACGATTGCAAGCCCCATCGACTTTGTTGGACTCAACATCTACCAGCCGATCTGGATTCGCGCGGATGGATCCGGGATCGGCTACGCCGTAGTGCCGAACCCGAAATCCTACCCCACCATGGCGAGTGACTGGCTCAGCTTCGGGCCGGAGGGACTGTACTGGGCTCCGAAGTTTACGGCCGATCTTTGGAAGGTGAAGGAGATCCTCATCACGGAGAACGGCACGTCATCGGCGGACGTCGTTGCACCCGACGGACATGTCTACGACACCGATCGCGTGATGTTCCTGCGCAATTACCTGACGCAACTGCAACGCGCCACCGCAGACGGAGTGCCGGTGAAGGGATACTTTTTGTGGAGCCTGCTCGACAACTTCGAGTGGAACGATGCATACGAAAAGCGGTTCGGGATAACGTACGTAGACTTCGCCACACAGAAGCGCACCCCAAAGCTCAGCGCGGAGTTCTACCGGCAGGTGGTGGCCGCCAACCGGGTACTGTAGCCGGAGGCGACTGGGTTACGGGTGTGCGCTGCGCGACGGCGTCAAGGTAATGAAGAAAATGTCGTTGCTGCGCAGCGGCATCTCCTTCTTGAAGCCGCCACCCTTGATCGTCACGTCACTCTGAAGGATAGGGCTGCCGCTGCTGAGGCCGTTCAGTTCCGCCACCTGCTCGCGAGTAAGCTGACTTGGCGAGCCCATACGTACATAGGCGGTGAAGGCATCGTTCTGGCGATAGCCGACCTGATAGACAGCCATGTGATAGTGGCCGTTCGGAACGTGTTGAAGCTCGAGGTCCAGCGTGCCTTTTGCCGTGGCCGGCTGCTCCAGCTTGTAGAAGCTTTGATCGGTTTGTCCCTTGGGCGGAACCACGGGGCTGTAATCCCATACGAGCGCCTGGATGGAGCCGTTTGGCGATTTCGTCACCCAGCTCTGCGCATCGCTGGATTGGACATCCTGCGAGCCAGGCTGTGCGCCTAGCTGGCTCAGAAACCTGAAGGCATAGAACGCGGGCTTGCGTATCCCTTCGAGGTTCAGCATGCCGAACCCGCCGTGGAAGGGGGTGAAGCGCGGTCCGTTTTCTTCGAAGATGTCGGTGAAGGTCCAGTAGGAAAGCGAGTCGACAAACGGCGTGGCGCGTTTGACCTTGTCGAGGATGAAGCTCGCCTGGTGGTACTGGTCGTGCATAGGATCGGTGGGTGTGTAGGCGGAGCTCCACTCCGTGAAGTGCAACTGAAGATTCGGCAAACCGGAAGCCTGAAGGAGCTCGCGCGAGTGCTGCATGCGGCCGCTCACGGAATTCGGGTCGGGGTTCAGGATGGTGCCTGCGGTACCGTCCGCATCGAGAAAGCCCTGGTTGACGCCATAGGCGTGCGCCGCGATGAAGTCCACGGGAATACGGTTCGCCCCGGCCCATTTCTCGAATTCCTCCTCGGCCTTGTAGGGCATGGCTGAAGCGGGTCCTCCGACGCGGCATCGAGGGCACTCCTGCTTGATCGCCTCAGCGGTTGTCTTATAGAGCTTGAAGTATTCGTCGAGGCTGTAGGGCCAGAAGCCGGGGATATCGGGCTCGTTCCAGACTTCGTAGAACCACTGCAGGATTTCGGCTTCGCCATAACGCTGCTTCCAGTGGTCGATCAGCGCGCGAATCAGCAGCGCCCACTTCGCAGGGTCCCTGGGCGGGGTGACGTTTCCCTTCCACCAGAAGATGGTCGCGGTCCCGCTGGCGAGCTTCGAAGGCATGAAGGTGAGTTCGACGAAGGGGCGGATGTGTTGCGCGAGAAGGGCGTCGTAGAGCGTGTCGATGTACTGGAAGTTGATCTGCGGATTGCCCTTCGCGTCTTCGGTGTAGACGCCCATCTCATCATTCAGGATGCCGTGCATGCGCAGGTACTTGAAGCCGATCTCGCGCTGGATTGTGGCGAGTTGCGCCTGCCAGTCGGCGCGTAAACCTTCCTCCGCACGACCGGCGCCGACGCAGAACATGGGCACCTCGCTGTGGGGTCCGGTGACTTGCGCCAGGTCGGCGCGAACGATGCGCGTCTGGCCCCACGCGGGCATGGCGAGCGCGAGCAGGAGACCAGCGCCTAACGTGGATTGTCTGGAACGGCGGAAGAAGGACAAATGTGGCTCCTGTCAGGCGGGATGGGCTGCCGGCGTGGATTTCTTTTGTGGGGCGTCCAAAGGCAACGCCGGCGTGCGGAGTACGGTACCACTGGGAAGCTCCTGATGTGGGTGATCTGCCCTCGGGAAGTGGCGGCGTGCACGCGGGGTGGCGTCGTATGTCTCCGCCTGCGTATAGTTCATGACGAAAAGAATACACGGCGATCTCTGCCTTGTCGCCAACGGGAGAAAATCGAGCATGGGCGAGCTATCACGACGCGACTTCGTTGCCGGAGCCGGCACCTTCGCTTCGGCGCTGGCGGTGGGCCAGACGGGAACGCCGTTAACTGCCGGCGTTGTGATCGAGCGCATTCGGCAGCACGTCGGCGTGCCATGGCGCGAGCAGACCGTGGACAAACTGCTGACGGGAACAGCGGACACACGGGTGCGGGGCATCGCCACCACCATGATGGCCACGCTTGATGTACTCGAACGCTGTGCGGCGGCGGGCACGAACCTGATCATCAGCCATGAGACACCGTTTTACCTGCACCAGGACATCACTGCGGACATCAAGGAAGACGCGGTGCTTCAACATAAGCTCGAGTTCTGCAGGTTGCACGACCTCGCGATGTTTCACTTTCACGATCACTGGCACGCGCGTCGCCCGGACGGCATTGCACAGGGCATGGTGGAGCAACTGGGATGGCAAAAGTATGTCACTGACCCAACCGATCCCACGCGGCTGACCTTTGACGGCAGGACGCTGGCAGGGCTGACGCAACAGATGCAGGCGACGCTGGGTGCCCGGACCATGCGCGTGCTCGGCGATCCGGCGCTTCCCGTCCGGCAGGTTGAGACAAGCTGGGGGTTCTGCGGACGCGAGGGTGGAATCCGGATCTTCTCTGATCCGGGCGTAGACGTTCTCATCTGCGGGGAGACGCGCGAGTGGGAGTTGGTGGAGTACTGCCAGGACAGCATTCGCATGGGGAATCGCAAGGCGCTGATCGTCGTCGGACATGTGCTCTCGGAGCAAGGCGGAATGCGGCTTTGCCGCGACTGGATGCAAGCCTTTGTGCCGGAGACGAAGGTCGAATTTGTCGCCGCGGCCGAGCCATTCTGGAATCCGGAGCATCCTCCGCGCAGCGTCACTGCGGGGTGATGGGGCCTGCGGGGCCGATCTCGATGTAATCCACCGGGGCGAGTTCGCGGGCATCCTCGTGCGCGGGTGCAGAGCCGGGAGGAGCCGCGGCACTGTCCTGCTGGTGGCCGGCAGTATCTGGGTGCAGGACGAGATCGGGGATTCCCGTAAGCTCCAGCGTGTCGCCGGGTTTCAGCGCGACATCGTGCGCGGTGTAGCGCGTGCTGGTCTGGCCATCGAGGCGCGGCCGCACGATCGCTGGCGGAAGGATTGCATCGGCGCTCCAGCGCGCCACTTCAGCGCCGTTGATGCGCAAGACGAAGCGGGAGACGCCCGTGCGCAGATCAAAATACTGCACAGCAATGTTGTAATGGCCTGCTGGCTTGTCGAGCTTCGTCGTCAGCGTGCAGCCGGCGGCCTCATGACAGACGACCGCCTTGCCGCCGGAGGTGGTCTCCCACGGAACCGGCTCCACAACCGTGTAGCCCTTCGCGACCATGCTTTCAGCTTCGAGGCGATTGTGGTCGTTGCCCACGCGGCGCTGTGCGTCCGCAATGCCGGAGATGCGTTGGAACCAGTTGCAGATGGCATCGCGCCAGACGATAGCGTGGCCGGCCTGAAAGGTGAAGAGATCGAGCACCTGCTGATACCGTTCGTCGTCCACCTTGCCGGACAGCGCCGCCCACTGCGGCACATATTCGGCCGCCGCCAGTGCGCCCGCATAATGCGTGTCGTAGATGCTTTGGATCAGTGTCTTGCCGCTGTGAAGGCGATAACTGTAGGGCACGTGATGGAAGAACAGCAGCAGGTCATCGGGCGTAGACGCGAGGGACTCATAGCGCGCCGCCAACTGAGGCGGGTACTGCCCGGCGAAGCCCGTGCCGGTCGCGACGGTACGATCCATGCCGATACCGTGCTGATCGCCGCGAAACCATTGACCCCAGCCGTTGCGCTCCGCGCTCTCGATGCCGGGGCCGAAGTGTACGCCGAGGATGTCGGTCAGGGTTCCCATGCCATTGGGCCCGGTGTAGCTCTCGTAGATTCGCCATGAGTTCGCTTGCAGCGAAGCGATGGTTCGAACGACCTCGGGATCGTTGCCCCAGGTGAGGCGCGTCCACTGCTCCAGGATTTCCCCGAGTCTTGCCTGCGGATCCCAAGCAAGGCGGCCGAAGGCATACAGGTTCGCAAGCGCCATAGGATGGTGCAGCCAGTTGGGCTCCATGCCGACGTTGGTGACGCTGACGAAGCCGCCAGGACGCGATGTGCCGCCGGGCAGAGAGAACGTCTTGCCAGAAACGACGTCGCGCACGGGCGTGGCTCGTCCACCGATGCGGAGATCGGTGTCCAGCACCCACTGCCACATCGGTGCGAGCCACACCATGTGGCGCTGCTGCCCGGTGTATTCCTGCGAGGCTTGTACCTCGATGGCCATGTTGGTGTGGCGAAGCGCGCCGAACAGCGGACTGACGGGCTCACGCGTCTGGAAGTCGATGGGCCCTTCCTTGATCTGGATGATGACGTTGGGTTCAAACTGGCCGTCGTACCGGGCAAAGTTGTCGACACCGGCGCGGGCCCGGTCCGCCTTCGGATCCTGCCAGTCCAGATGATTGTTGTAAACGAAGCCGCGGTAGAGGACCACGCCCCCATGCGGAGCCAACGCCCGGGCGAGCACGTTCGCCGCATCGGCGGGCGAGCGGCCATACTGCGAAGGTCCCTTGCGGCCTTCGGAGTCGGCCTTTACGGTGAAGCCGCCGAAGTCGGGAATGAGCCGGTAGATTTCATCGACCTTCGCTCGCCACCAGCGCTCCACCGAAGCATCGAGCGGATCGAAGGTAGGCAGGCCGCCGACCACCTGCGGGCTGGTGAGGTCGATCGACAAGGCAAGATGCACGCCCCAGGGACGGAAGACCTCGGCTACCCGGGCGAAATCATGCAGGTTAGCGGTGGAAAGCGTTTGCAGGTCTGCGTTCACGTTGTTGATGTTGCAGCCATTGATGCCGACCGAACCCAGCAGGCGCGCGTACTCGCCTGCACGGGTCAGGTCGGTGCGGACGTGGCCGCCTTCGAAGAAGATGGAAGAACCGGCATAGCCGCGCTCCACGCTGCCGTCGGGATTGTCCCACTCGTCGGTCCAGCGGATGGACGCTGCGGGCGACTGCCGATCCTCTGCCGGGAGGGTGCGCTGCGCGGCCACTTCGCCCAGCAGGTGAAAGACGGCATAGAGTTCGGCCGCCCCGCTTTCCCCGATGACTTCAACTCGCCGGCGCTGTCTGTCGGCGAGTACGCGAAACTGCTCCGGGTACTTGCCGCCTCCAGCGGCGCGGCGCAGGAGGATGGCGGGTTGTCCTGGTGGTGCTGCGCGGACGACAGTGAAGTTGCGGCCCAGCATGCGGCCCAGACCGCGCGCCAGTTCGGCCGCGGCCGCGATCTCCGGGAGCGATCCGCCAGATGAAAGAATCGTGGAGGGAAGCCACGCATAGGCAGCGGGATCTGCGAGGGGCGCATAGCGCAGCCACGCTTCGTGGCCATCCTCCGCAAAGCAGCAAGCCGGCGCACAAACCGCGAGGAAAAACAGACTTGCCGCCAGTGCCCTTTGACCGTGGATGCGAAGCGAGCTGATACTACTCAGCCATGCGCCGTTTCGATTGGAATTACTCTCGGTCCCGAATTTTTCTTTGTTTTGCACGGTGCTGAAGAGCTCCCTCGCTGCCATGTATTTTCCTGTCTCGGATGCACCGCAGGTAGCGGAACTCGCTACAAGCGCGCGAACGTTGGTTCCGGGGAGCGGCACTGCTTGCATCTGTCCCTAGGGATCCGTTTTATTCGCATGATAAAGTATCCCAACCTGTTTCTCTCTGGGGATTGGAAATGTTATTGCCGCTTGAAGGAAAGACCGCCGTTGTCCTGGGAGGAACGCTGGGCCTTGGACGCGCGCTCGCATGCGGGCTGGCGAAGGCAGGCGCCGATGTGGTGGCCAGTTCGCGCAACCCGGATGGCGTGGAAGAGGTTGCCGGAGCCATCGAGGCGCTCGGGCGCAGGACCGTTCGCCACACCTGCGACGTCGTGGACAGAATCTCGATTGAGAGGCTTGCCGTAGCAGTGAGCGACGCATTCGGCAAGGTGGACATTCTGGTAAACGCGGCCGGAATCACGCGCAGGGTGTCCACGCTGGACTGCACGGAAGAAATCTGGAACTCCATCATGGAGGTAAACCTGAAAGGAACTCTGCGCGCCTGCCAGATCTTCGGCAAAGGCATGGTGGAGCGCGGCAGCGGACGCATCATCAACATCGCTTCGCTGGCTACCTTCGTCGCCTTCCACGAGGTAGCCGCGTATGGAGCCAGCAAGGCCGCCGTGGGCGCACTGACGCGTTCGCTGGCCGTGGAACTCGCTCCGAGCGGCGTGTGCGTGAATGCGATCGCTCCGGGCATCTTTCCCACCGATCTGAACCGCGCGATGCTCGATTCTCCCCGCGGGCATGAGATGCTCCTCCGCACCCCGATGGCACGATTCGGCGAGGCCGACGAGTTGGTCGGGGCGGCGGTGTATCTTGCCTCCGATGCGAGTTCGTTTACGACCGGGCAGATTCTGGCGGTCGACGGCGGATACCTGGCCAGCGGCGTCAATCAGTAGCGTCTGCGGGACGGCAGTCATTTCGTCACGAGCCGCACGATGCGCAGGTTTCGTACCTGCATATGATTCTTCGTGGTTCGGATGCCGAACCAGCCGCTGGTATAGGGCTCCGGATCGTTCATCTCGAAGAGCTTCACCCCATCCCGCCAGTATTGAATCAGGCTGCCGTCGGCGACCAGGGTAATCATTTGCGTCTGGTTCGCCACAAGACCCTTCTCCGGATGCTGCGCGACGGAAAGATCGTTCTCCGGAAGCAGCGGGCGCTCGACGGCATCGCCGATGTAGCGACGGAAGCGTGTGGTCGTATTCGCGTTGCCGCCCAGGCCGACGTAGTACATCCGCAGAGTGTTGTAGCCGGCAAAGGCGCCGCTGCGGGCGTGGGCGAAGAGATCCCCGGGAGATGCCGGATCGGTCGCCATCCAGAAGCTGTTCAGATCGCTCACGCGGTCGTTCGGTCCGCCGTGCGCCAACACCGTGGCCTGGTACTGGATCATGACCGGGCCCGTCAGCCTGCGGCGAAACCAGACCGTCGCCCCGGCGGGGACGTCGATCTCGAGCATGCCTTCTCGTGCGCTCACCGATCCACCCGCTTCCAGTTCCACGCGCCATTGCTTCAGGCCATGGCGGAAGTCATCGGCAAAAAGCAGCTTGCCGGGATGCAAACGAGGGTCTGTCGGCGGCGCCTGAGACCAGGCGGGCGCGGCAAGCGTCAACCAAAGGCCGACAAGGAGCATGCAGCGGATGAACCGAATGGAATGAGCGCGTGGCATGACTGCGGGCCAGCATAGCAGCCGCCGCCGCTTCCCAACCGCAGTGCGAAAGACAATAATGAACGGCGGCCTGGCAACTCTGCCTTTGGAGACATGTTTGTGAATGTACGCACCCGCCGTGAGTTTCTGCGAGACGCCGCCATCGCAGGCGCCGTCTTCTCCGCCGCCCCGATTGCGACGGCAGACAGCCTGCAACGGACGCCAACCGGTGCGGGCGGCGCGCCTCCGCTGCAGCTTGCGCTGCTGAACCGGACAGCAGTGGCCGGCCCCACCGGCATCAGCTGGGGTGTGCCGTGGGCGCAGGGATCTGTGGCGCGAGATGCCTCCTTCCGGCTTGCGGCTTCAGGGCGTGATCTGCCGCTACAGACCTGGCCGTTGGCGTTCTGGCCGGATGGCTCGCTGAAGTGGAGCGGCTTCGCCACGGTGCTACCGGCCGATGTGCAGGGGACGGTGACGCTCACGCCGGGGGCCCGCGGTTCTGTGCAGGGTTTGCTGCGTGTCACCAAGGATGCCGCGCAGTTGCTGGTGGATACCGGGGCGCTGCAATGCGCGATTCCGCTGGCGGGCGCCAACCTCATCAGCTCGATGCATATCGGCGGCAAGCAGATCGGCGGAGCCGCCAGGCTGGTATGCATCCTGCAGAACGGGCCGGCCGACAAACCGGAAGACTCCCCGCGGCGCGAACGCTTCGTCTCCGCAGTGAAGCAGGTGGCGTTGGAGCAGAGCGGGCCGGTACGCGCCGTGGTGAAGATCGAAGGCATGCACCGTGGCGTGACCTCCGGGCGCGAGTGGCTTCCCTTCACCATCCGCCTGTACTTCTATGCCGGTCAGACGAGCGTTCGCCTGCTACACACCATCTGCTTCGACGGGGACCAGGAGAAGGACTTCGTGCGCGGCCTCGGGTTGGAGATCGAGGTGCCTATGCGGGATGAGCCACTGAACCGCACAGTGCGCTTTGCCGGCGCCAGCTCCGGAGGCGAAAGCGGACTGTGGTCCGAGCCGCTGCAGCCGGGCGGAGGCAACCTGGAGCAGGAATCGGGCCAGCCCATGCATCCCAACCCGGTGTTCGCCGAAAACGCCGTGTGGAACGACTTCAAGCTCCTCCAGCCGAACCCGGACGGATTCACCATCAGCAAGCGTACGGGGCCGGCGAGTACGTGGATCTTCTCCGCTGCAGGCCGTCGGGCTGCGGGCCTGGCGTATGCCGGCGATCTTGGGGGCGGCCTCGCGGTCAGCCTTCGCAACTTCTGGCAGTCGTTCCCAACGTCGCTGGAGATCCAGAATGCGGCAAGCTCTGCCGCCACGCTGGTCGCCTGGATGTGGTCGCCTGACGCGCCGCAGATGGATATGCGCTTCTACGATACGCATGGGCACGGGCTACCGGCGGCATACGAAGACGCGCAGCCTGGCCTCTCTACGGCCTACGGCGTGGCGCGCACCAGTGAATTAACGCTGTTCGCCTCGTCCGCGTTCCCGGCAAAGGCAGAGACCGTCGCCATGGCCGCTGCCGGCGCGGAGCTGCCTTTGCTGGCGGCCACGCCGCAGCACATCCATTCCACGGGCGTGTTCGGGGTGTGGAGTCTGCCGGATCGCTCGACGGCGTTCAGGAAGTCGATCGAGGATGGCCTGGATTCCGTGCTGACCTACTACCAGCGGCAGGTGGACGACCGCACCTGGTACGGCTTCTGGCAGTTTGGCGATTTCATCCATTGCTACTCGGCGGCGCGCCATGTGTGGCACTACGACTGGGGCGGTCACGCCTGGGACAACACCGAACTCGGGCGCACCGCTATGGCTCTGGTACAGCTTCCTGCGCGGTCGGGACGCGCGGACCTTTTCCGTCTGGCGGAAGCGCACGCGCGCAACACCAGCGAGACCGATACCTATCACCTTGGCCCTATGCGCGGGCTGGGCTCGCGCCACAACGTGGTGAAGTGGGGCGACGGCGCCAAGGAGGCACGCATCAGCCAGGCTGCGCACTGGCGGCCCTTCTACTTCCTCACGACGGATGAACGCACCGGCGACCTGATCCGCGAAGCCGCCGAGTTCTCCGGGAAAAGTATCGGCAACTTCGACCCCATGCGCGAGGCCGAACCAAAGCTTCCTGGCGAGCCGCCTGTCCGGCTGCGCATCGGCCCGGACTGGTTTGCGCTCGCCGGCAACTGGATGGCGGAGTGGGAACGTACCGGCGACACCCGCTGGCGTGACAAGATCCTGGCCGGCGTGGACTCCATTCTAGCCATGCCGTACGGTCTTGAAACCGGCAAGCCCGAGGCCAATTCGAAGGCCCTTGCCGCCACGGTGGGCTTTGATGATGCGACAGGAAAGCTGACGCCTATCCCAAATCCGCAGACCGGCAAGCTGGTTCCTGCGAACTACAATCTCGCAACGATCCAGGGCGGCGGAGAGGTCATGTTCGAGCTTGTTCCGCTGCTCGGCCGCAAGGACTTCGCGGATGCCTGGCTGAAGCTCTGCCGGCTGGGGATTGCGCCGCCCGAAGTCTGGGACAAGGACCGCACGACGCATAACGAAGGCGCCGATGCGCAGTATGTACCGCCGGGACAAAGTGGCCCGCGCCTGGCTGCGTGGGCTTACAAGCAGACGGGAAATGTGGCCTTCGCCAAAAAGGCGATTACGCTGCTGCTGAGCCAGGGCGGAGGAATCGCCAACCCGCACGTCATCAGCGGTCCGGACGCCTTACACCCGGTGGAGGAAGACGCGCGCATTTCCACCAACGAGGCCGCGCAAACTGCGCTGCAGGCCATCGAGGTGCTGGAACTCTGCAAGGACCAATTGCCGACCGAAGCTGCCGTGCGCACGGTGCGCGAGTTCCGCGGACGTCCGCCGGCGGCGCCGCCGCCGAAGTAGCGTTACATGTCGAGCAGCGCCTTCACCTCTGCCAGTACGGCGGGCCATGCCCTGCTTTCCGGGTCGACGACATCAAAGTGGTCCGCACGGGACAGCATCTGCGCGCGTGCCTCGCTGCCCGCACGACGCGCCTTCTCGACGAAGCGCGTGGGCAGCGTCGGCGGAATCTGATCATCCCGTGTGCCCTGCAGCAGCACCTGCTTGCCTTCGAGCGGAAGCAGCGCACCGGGATCTCCGACGGCATAGCGGTCCGGCACCTGCTGCGGCGTACCACCCATCAGGGCGAAGACCTCGTCGCGATCGTGCGCGAACTCGCCGGTGCCGGAGAGTTCAATCGTGAGGCCGAGGTCGACCGCGCCGGCCAGCGCGATGGCTCCCAGCAGCGCAATCCGCTGGCGCACGATGGACGACACTCCCGGCCGGCACGTGGTGGCGTCCCGCAGTCCAGAAAGCGAGGTGGCCGCCTGCCGAGTGGCCCAGCACGATGACACGGGAAAGATCGAGCGGGTAGGTTTTTGCAAGGCTGCCAAGAAAGTCGAAGCCATCGGCGGCATCCTGAAACGTCTCCGGAAAGCCGCCGCCGGTGGTGCCCACACGCCGGTACTCAATCGACCACACCGCAACGCCAGCCTGCCGGAGCGCGCGGCAAAGATATCCCGCATAGCCGAGGTCGTAAGCGGACTTCCACCATCCACCGTGAAAGAACGCCGCAACAGGCAGAAGCCGGCCGGAAGGAACCGCAGCCGGAAGCCAGAGATCCCCGAACTGAAACTGCCCCGGCCCATACGGGATGCGGTGGTCGGCGGGCAGTACCGGGCGCGATAGGAGGTCCATGCCTGTTAGGGTACATTGCTCGTATGGAGCGTTCCGCGCCGGCACAGTTCGATCGCATTGCGGAGCGTGAGCAGGGCCTGCGCCGCAGCCTTACTTCGCGGCAGCTTGCCATGATCGCGATCGGCGGAGCGATCGGCACCGGCTTGTTTCTGGGCTCGGGCTTCGCCATCGGCCTGGCCGGGCCGGCCGTGCTGATCAGCTACCTCATCGGCGCGGTCATTACGCTGCTGCTGATGGGCTGCATGGCCGAGATGACGGTCGCACATCCCACTGCCGGAAGCTTCGGCGCGTGGGCCGAGTTCTATCTGTCGCCGTTGGCCGGGTTCCTGGTGCGCATCGCGTACTGGGCCGGCGTGGTGCTCGCGCTCGGTACCGAGGTTTCGGCCGTCGCGGTCTACATGCGGTTCTGGTTCCCTGCCGTTCCGGGGTGGCTCTGGATCGCTGGCTTTTCAGTCTTGCTGGTGCTGGTGAACGCGTTCAACGTGCGCCATTTCGGCTTCGTCGAGTACGCCTTTTCCGCGCTGAAGGTCTCCGCCATCCTGGCTTTCCTTGCGCTGGGGGCGTTCGTCGTCTTTACCGCCGCGCATGGGGCTCCGGTCGCCGGAGCGCAGCCCATCGGCTTTTCGAACTACACCGCCTTCGGTGGCTTCTTCCCGCGCGGCGTGTGGGGAATGTGGGTAGCCGTGCTGGTCTCCCTCTTCAGCTACTTTTCGATCGAGATGATCGCGGTCGCGGCAGGCGAGGCGAAGGACCCGCAGCGCGCCATCACCCAGGCCTTTCGCGCGACCATGCTGCGCCTGGTGTTGTTTTACGTGCTGACGCTGGCCCTGATGCTCGCCATCGTTCCGTGGACGGCCACGGCTTCAGGAGCCGCGCAGTCGCCGTTCGTCACGGTGATGCAGCGCACGCACATTCCGGGCGCGGCTGGCGTGGTGAACTTCGTCATTCTCATCGCGGCGCTCTCCGCGATGAACAGCCAGCTCTACATCACGGCGCGCATGCTGTTTTCGCTCGCACGCAGCGGCTTCGCTCCGCGCAGGCTAGGCAGTGCTTTCCGGAAACGGAGTGCCGGTGGCGGCGCTGCTTGCCTCCACGCTTGGCATTGCGCTGGCGGCAGTGCTGAACATCCTTTACCGCGAGCGCAGCTTCCTGCTGATGCTTGCGCTCTCGATGTTCGGCCCCATGTTCACCTGGCTCATGATCTTCGTCACGCACCTCGCCTTCCGCGCGAAACACCGGCACGAGAAGCTCGCGTTCCGCATGTGGGGCTATCCCTGGACGAGCCTTGCGGGCGCGGGACTGATGGCGGCGGCCCTCGTGACCACATGCTTCGCCGAGGCATTCAAGCCCACCTTGCGCTATGGCATACCGTTTCTCATCCTGCTGAGCCTTGCCTATGCGTGGCGGCGCCCCAGCCATGTCCGCGCCGGCAGGATTGAAGCCGAGGAGGTTGTGCCGCAATGAGCCATTCCAATGCGCAGCAGATCGAAGAAGATCCGCTGCTTGCCTGGCGCGAGGAATTCCCCATCCTCGCGCATACCACCTACATGATCAGTCACTCACTTGGGCCCATGCCCCGGCGCGCAGTCACGGGGCTGGCGGAGTTCGCCGAGACCTGGGCGACGCGCGGCATTCGCGCCTGGGCGGAGGGCTGGTGGGAGATGCCGCTGACCTGCGGCGACCTGATCGGCTCTATCATCGGCGCGCCTTCCGGCCGCGTGGCGATGCACCAGAACGTCTCCATCTGCCAGACCATCGTCACCTCCTGCTTCGATTGGAACGGGAGGCGCAACAAGCTGGTCACGGACGGCCTGAACTTTCCTTCGAACGGCTACATCTACCACGGGCTTGAGCGGCAGGGCGCGCGGATCGTCTCCGTCGCGTCGGGCGACGGAATGACCATTCCGCTCGAAAGCATCCTCGAAGCGATTGACGAAGAGACGCAGCTCGTCAGCATCTCGCACGTTGCTTTTCGCAGTTCGTACCTGCACGATCTTGCCGCCATTACGGAGCGTGCGCATGCGGTCGGCGCCTACATCGTTGCCGATCTGTACCAGTCCGCCGGCATCGTGCCGCTCGATGTCACTGCGTTGAACCTGGACTTTGCCACGGGCGGCTCGGTGAAGTGGCTGCTCGGCGGACCCGGCGCGGGTTATCTGTATGTACGGCCGGACCTCGACGCGCATCTGCAGCCGGCAGCGACGGGCTGGGCCGCGCATGCGCATCCCTTTGAGTTCGAAGACGGGCCGATCACCTACGCGCCGGACATGCATCGCTTCCTGAACGGCACGCCGAACGTGCCGGCGATGTACTCCGCTCGATCCGGGTACGAGATCGTGAACCAGATCGGTGTCGCGCCGATCCGCGCGAAGTCGGTTCGCCAGACGCAGAGGCTGATCGAACTGGCCGACGAGGCCGGGCTGAAGGTGCGCAGTCCGCGCGATTCTGCCCAGCGTGGCGGCACGATCATCCTGGATGTGCCGAATGGGCGTGCGGTCACGGCCGAGCTCGAACGGCGCGAGATCCTGGTCGACTTCCGCCCCGGCGCGGGCATCCGCATTGCGCCGCACTTCTACACAGCGGACGCGGAAATCGCGCACACCGTCCGAGAACTCGCGAGCATCGTTCGGGGTTGAGCGGAAGGCATTCTGCGGGGGCGAGGTTGTAGACTGGCGCGCATGGGTATGCGGTTTGGTTTGGTGCTGGCGTTGGTGATGGGAATGGCGGGCGCGGCTTCGGCGCAGGCGAAGCGGCCGATGACGTTCGAGGACCTGATGGCGATGAAGCGGGTGAGCGATCCGCAGATCTCGCCGAGCGGCAAGTGGGTGCTGTTCTCGGTGACGGATGTGTCGCTGGCCGCGAATACGAAGGTGAATCATCTGTGGGTGGTGCCGCTTCAGGGCGAAAAAGCAGGTTCCTCCGCTGCGCTTCGGAATGACAAACAAGAGCGGCAGGTTACGTTTGGGGATGGCGAGACGAATGGGCGGTTTTCGCCGGATGGCCGCTTCATTTCGCTGACGATGAAGGACCAGATCTTCGAGATGCCATGGGATGAGGCCGCGGGCAATGTCGGCAAGGCGATCCAGGTGACGAATGTGAACGGCGGCGCGGATGGGGCGATCTGGTCGCCGGATTCGAAGCGGCTGCTGTTTGTGGTGAGTGTGTATCCGGAGTGCTCGGTAAGGGGCGGCGCGGAGGGTGGTTCCAGTCCCACTCATCGCGATGATGCCGCGATGAATGGGGCACAGGGGGTTGCGGGTATGGAGCCCGCCACGTGGGCGGAGGAAGATGCCTGCGATAAGGCGAAGCAGGAGGCGGCGGACAAGAGCCCGGTGAAGGCGCAGTTGTTTACGCATCTGCTGTACCGGCACTGGAATGCGTTTACGGGCGAGCGGCGCAGCCATGTGGCGGTAGTGAATGCGGCTGATGGCACCGGGCTGCGCGACCTGACGCCGAAGTCCGCGGTGGGCGATGCGGAGACGCCGACGTTCTCGCTGGGCGGGCCGCTTGGGTATGCGTGGGCGCCGGACTCGAAGGAGATTGCTTATGTCACCAACCTTGATCCTGTTCCGGCGGCGAGCACGAACAACGATGTGTTTACGCTGAGACTGGATGAGCCGGGGGCCAAGGCGGTGAAGATTTCGACGAGTCTGGGGAGCGATGATGGGCCGCAGTACTCGCCGGATGGGAAGGGGATTGCGTTTCGCTCGCAGGCTCGGGCCGGGTATGAGAGCGATCGGTTCCGACTGATGTTGTTCGATCGAGAGAAGAAGGCGATCAGAGAGCTGATGCCGCACTTCGATCGCTGGGTAGACGAATTTCGTTGGTCGGCAAAGGTGCCAGAGGAAACCAACTCAAATATTGTTTTCACCTCCGGTGTCAGCGGGCGTGAGGATGTCTTCTTGGCAGGAACAGAGATCGGGCCCGTTCTAGTTCGACGAGACGGAGACTACAGCGATATCGTCCCAGGACCCTGGGACGGAGAGGGCTACTCGACTGTTGCGGTCAGGATGACGCAGAGTTCCCCTGCGGAGATCGTTTTCATCCAATCTGGCGACGCCCTGACGGGGTCCCTGCAAACGACTACGGCGTGACGCAATCCGTCATTGACAGCATCAGACCGCTTTCCCACGTCAACGACACGTTGGTCTCTGGCCTCGCTCTCTCGAAGATGGAGCAATTCCACTTCGTTGGTGCTGAAGGTGCGAATGTGCAGGGCTTCATCGTCAAGCCGCCGAACTTCGATCCGGCGAAGAAGTATCCGGTGAAGTTTCTGATCCACGGCGGGCCGCAGGGGGCGTGGGGCGATGCGTGGAGCTATCGCTGGAATCCGGAGCTGATGGCGGCGAGCGGGTATGTGGTGGTGATGGTGAATCCGCGCGGGTCGACCGGCTACGGGCAGGCGTTCATCGACGGGGTCAATGGCGACTGGGGCGGCAAGGCGTATGTCGACCTGATGAAGGGGCTCGACGCGGCGGAGAAGCAGTTCCCCTTCATCGACAAGGACCGCGAGTGCGCGCTGGGGGCGAGCTACGGCGGCTTCATGGCGAACTGGATCCTGACCCACACCAACCGCTTCAAGTGCATCGTCACGCACGACGGCATGTACAACCCGGCGGCGGCCTACGGCGACACGGAAGAGATGTGGTTCAACGAGTGGGAGTTCCGCCGCGCCGGGCGATCAAGGAGCCGGGCGCAGCCCTGGCGTTATGCTTCGCTGCCGGCGAGCGGACGATCCTTTCCGCAAGTGGTCGCCGATGCTCCACATCCAGAACGCGAAGACGCCGACGCTGGTGATCCACTCGCAGAGGGACTACCGGCTGGATGTGAGCGAGGGCTTCCAGCTCTTTACCGCGCTGCAGCGGCTCGGCGTGCCCAGCGAGATGCTCTACTTCCCCGACGAAGGCCACTGGGTGCAGAAGCCGCAGAACGCGCAGTTCTGGAACAAGACCGTCAGCGACTGGTGCGACAGGTGGCTAAAGAACGAAAAGCCCAACACCGATTCACACTGATGACACCGATTCTTGACAAGCCGTATTCGTGGCAATCGGTGGATCGGTGCAGATCGGTGTTAAGTCGTTTCCTGGAGGCGTATGGCGTTTGCGAGGCCGAAGAAACGTGAGCCGGTGGGCGAGGCGGAGTTGTTTGAGTACGCCGTGGGTTCGCTCTCGCGCAGAATGCGCACGGTACGCGATCTGAAGCGGCTGATGCGGCCTCGCGCGCATGAGGGCGAAGAGGGCGAGCGCGATATGGATGCCGTGGTGGCGCGCCTGATCGAGCTGAAGTACCTCTCGGACACGCGGTTTGCGCAGGACTATACGCGCATGCGCAAGGAGAACCAGGGCTTCGGCCGCAGGCGCGTGCAGCAGGATCTCGCATTGAAGGGCGTTGCCAAAGACCTGGTGCAGGAGACGTTGGCCGCCGCCTACGATGAGACGGACGAGGTGGCTCTGGCGCGCGCGTATTGCGAGCGCAAGCGCATTCCGCGGCCGGTCGACGACAAGGCGACCGCGCGCGTCATGAACCGGCTGATGCGCGCGGGGTATTCCAGCACAGCCATCTTCAAGCTGCTGCGGAGCTGGAAAATCGAGTTGCCCGAAGAAGCAGCGGAAGACCAGGATCTACCGGAATTCTGAGGGGAAGTGGAACGACGATTGCCGCTGGCGAGCGCTGTCTGGGAATCCTTCGACTGTCCGGCAAGTCCGCTGCACTTCGCTCAGGGTGGCGAGCATTTGCCGGCTTTCAGATGGCGCGCACCAGGCGGACGGGCAGCAGGAAGATTGCCTCGACCAGGTGGAACGTTCCGCCGACGACAATGCCGACGAGGCGGAACGGCAGCAGCACCAGCCAGAGGATCGGGTAGAGGAACAGCGCGACCACGGCCAGCGGCCAGCAGGTGCAGAGAAGAACGAGAAAGATGAGTAGTTTGAGCATGTTGGTTGCGTTGGTTCGGGCCCGCGTGCGAGGTGAAACTCGTGGTGTTGCGGAGCGGCGTGTAAGGTGTTGTCCCGCTCACAGCAGGAGATACGCAGTCGCGCGCCGGCAGTTCCACGAATCTGCAGAATTTTCTTCGGAAGCGGATACTGAGAGAGGATGGAAGCGCAGGAGATAACCCGGCTGGTGGCGGTGGACTGGTCGGGCGACAAGGGGCCGGGGCAGCGCAAGAAGATCTGGGCGGGCGTGTGGACGCGGACCGGTGAAGGCGCGCAAGGCCGCTATCGGCTGGAGAACGGGCGCAGCCGCGAGGAGTTGGCGGCGTGGCTGATTGAGTTAGCCGAAGAGACGCCGGGCATGGTGGTTTCGATCGACTGCTGCTTCAGCTATCCCGCATGGTTTCTGCGCGAACATGGCTGCGCGAGCGTATTCGACTTCTGGCGTCATGTCGCCGCGGGCCATGGCGAGCGCTGGCTGGGCACTACGTGCGCGGAGCATGAGCGCGACCTGCGCTTCTGGGGCAAGCCGCACAAGCGCCCGGCGGAGTTCTGCGGCCAGGGCTATCAAACGATGATGCGGCGGACGGATTGGGAGAACAAGATTGAGCAGGGGCTCGAAGGCGGCGACCCGGAGCGCGCCGCGAAGATGAAGGGCATCACGCCGAAATCGCCATTTCAGATCGGCGGTAGCGGAAGCGTCGGCACGGGCAGCCTGCGCGCCATGCCGTGGTTGCTGCACCTGCGCGAGCATGGTTTTCGCGTGTGGCCATTCGAGGATGCAGATCCGAAGCGGCCCCTGCTGGTGGAGATGTATACGCGGCTGCTGACCGGCGCGGTGAAGAAGTCCAATGCGGCCGCGCGCAAGAACTACCTGAGCGCGCGTCGCAAGGAGGACGCGTTGTATGCGGCATTGCCGCGCAGCGCGGTGACGAAGGCGCTGGGCAGCGAAGATGCGTTCGATGCGCTGGTCTGCTGCGTGGAGATGGTGCGCTGGCAGGGTGAATTCGCGGGCCTTCGAGCGACGTGTGACGAGACGCTGCGGCTGGAAGGAATTACCTGGCGTCCGGGTGTGCATTAGAGCGAAGATGCGGCGAATATAATCAGGAGTGCGCAGGAGGCATGGCATGGAGGCACAATCGGATCGCTTCGGCTTCCTGCACATCGACCTCAATAGCTTCTTCGCGTCTGTGGAGCAGCAGTTGCATCCGGAGTATCGGGGCAAGCCACTCGGCGTCTGCGGCACCATGGCTGACACGGGCGCACTGATCGCCGCCAGCTACGAAGCCAAGGCGCTCGGCATCCATACGCTCACCAAAGTGGGCGAGGCGAAGCGAATCTGCCCGGAGATCATCCTGGTCGACGGCTCGCACTCTGTGTACTCGGAGTTTTCCCATAAGATTTCCGCCGCGGTGGAGCGTTGCTGCCCCGTGGCGCATACGCCTTCCATCGACGAGATGGTTTGCCAGCTCATCGGCCGCGAGTGCGAGCCACCCCGTGCGCGGCGGATCGCGCTCGAGATCAAGCAGGCGATCAAGGACGATGTGGGCGAGACGCTGCGCTGCTCCATCGGCATGGCGCCGAATCGCTACCTCGCGAAGATTGCCAGCGACATGCAGAAGCCCGACGGCCTCATCGGCCTGCTGCCTTCGCAGCTTCCGCGTGCCATCGCGCATCTTGCCCTGCGCGATCTGCCGGGCGTGGGCGCGCGCACGGAGAAGCGGCTGAACAGCAAGGGCATCACAACGATGGAGCAGTTGCTCGCGCTTGACCGGCCGGCGATGCACACGCTTTGGGATTCGGTTTGGGGCGATCGTCTGTATCACTGGCTGCGCGGCGCCAACACAGGCGACGATGGCGCGCCGGTGCCCAGCGATGTGCAGAAATCGCTCGGACACTCGCACGTCCTTGGCCCAGAATTCCGTTCCGACGAGGGCGCCTGGAGTGTCGCACACAAACTGTTACATAAAGCCGGCATGCGCCTCCGTATGGAACACTTCTACTGCGGCTCACTTTCGGTCGCGATGAAATATGCTTTGTCACGCGAACAAACCGAGCGCGCGGCAAGGCAGGGCGCGAAGACGAAGCAGCACACCAGCGGCATTCAGCACCTGAGCTGGGGGATGGAAGCGAAGTTCCGCGAGGCACAGGACACGCTCTCTCTGCTGGATGTGCTGAAAAAAGTCTGGGCCAAGCGTCCGCAGGGCGCGGAGTATGCGCGGCCCTTCTTCGTCGGGGTGACCTTGCGTGAACTGCAGCCAGAAGCCGACCACCAGAGCGACCTGTTCGGCGAGCCGGACAATCGCAACCAGCTCTCGGCCACCATGGACAAACTGAATTTGAAGTATGGACACACAACGCTGCACTTCGCGGGCATGCTGCCGGCCCGTGAAACGGCTCCGACACGCATTGCGTTTACACAGATTCCGGTGCAGTACGGTGTGGAGTACATGTGAGCGGGTACACCGGCAGGCTTGCGCCTTCGCCCACGGGGCGGCTGCACCTCGGGCACGCGCTTACGTTCCATGCAGCATGGGAGCGGGCGCTTGCCGCAAACGGACGTCTGCTGCTCCGTATGGACGATCTCGACCGGCAGCGCTCGAAGCCGGACTTTGCGCAGGCCATTCTGGACGACCTGGCCTGGCTCGGCATCGCGTGGGAGCCGCCCGTTGTCTCACAATCTCGGCGACTGCCGCTCTATCGCGCCGCACTCGAACGCCTGATCGCTTCCGGCCATGCCTATCCTTGTACCTGCTCGCGCCGCGAACTTTTGCACGCGACAGACGCTCCGCATGAGGCGGACGATGAGCCCATCTACAACGGTCGCTGCCGCACAAAGAGCACGCAAGTCTTCCAGCCTGGCGTGAACTACCGTCTGCGTGTCCCCGACGGCGAGCGGATCGCTTTCCATGACGGCAATCTCGGACCGCAGCAGTTTACCTGCGGCATAGATTTGGGCGACTTCCTTCTCTGGCGCAAGGACGGCCTGCCCTCCTATCAGCTCGCCACCGTGCTCGATGAAGCCGACATGGGCATCACCGAAGTCGTGCGCGGTCGCGATCTGTTGAAGTCCACCGCGCGCCAACTGCTCGTCGGGCGCGCGCTCGGCGTCGCCAGCCCGGCATGGTTCCACGTCGCCCTGGTGCTCGACGCCGATGGTTTGGGTCTTGCCAAGCGCAACGGGGCGTTAGCCCTGGCAACCTTGCGAGAACGTGGGATGACCGCGCCGGAGGTCATTGCGCTGGCCCAGGCACGGGTGACATCTGTCATGCGCGATTGCTGACAACGCACACTGCGTTTTTGCTCCGGCCGGCGAGAGACTCCTTGTGTCGCAGATGTCATTTTCACCAGGAGCGAAACAATGGTCGCTGAGATCGCAATGGAAGAGCACCTCGAATTCAGCACGGCGCAGCCGGTTGCCGTGCTCGAGAACGTCACCAGGAAGTACGGCGCAATCACCGCGCTCGACGGGCTTTCGCTGGCGCTGCGTCCGGGTGAGATCGTTGCGCTGCTGGGGCCAAACGGCGCAGGAAAATCGACTGCTGTGCGCCTTCTGCTCGGATTGTCAAAACCCACTGCAGGCAGTGCGCGCATCTTCAACGCGGACCCGCGCGAAGCCTCCACCCGCGCTCGCATCGGCGCCATGCTGCAGGTCGCCAGCGTGCCTAAGACCCTGAAGGTGAAGGAGCACATCGACCTTTTCCGCAGCTATTATCCGCATCCTCTTTCTGTGGCTGAGATCGTGCGCATCGCGCAGCTCGAAGGCATTGAGGATCGTCTTTTCCAGGATCTCAGCGGAGGGCAGCGGCAGCGGCTTCTTTTCGGCCTCGCCATTTGCGGCAATCCAGAGATCGTCTTCCTCGACGAGCCCACGGTGGGCCTCGACATCGAAGCCCGGCGCGGTCTCTGGGAACAGATCCGGTCGCTGGCTGCGCGCGGAAAGACCGTGCTGCTGACCACACACTATCTTGAGGAAGCAGACGCACTCGCGCATCGCATCATCGTCATCAGTAAGGGCAAGGTCGTGAGCGAAGGCACTCCGTCGCAGATCAAGAGTCGCACCGCAACTCGCAAGATTCGCTGCTGCACCAGCCTACGCGCAGCGCAAATCTGGGAGATCCCCGGTGTCGTGGATGTCGAGCTCTGCGCGGGCGTCACCTCTATCAACACCGGAAACGCCGAAGCCGTTCTGCGCTGGATGCTTGCTCAGGATCCTGCACTGGAAGGTCTGGAAGTGGTGGCACCCGGGCTTGAAGAGGCGTTCCTGGCCCTGACCCACGGGCGGTAACAAATTCCGCTGCGGCCATTCCAGAACGTAGCCCTACCTTTTCCATGGAGAAAAACGATGGCAACCACGACTGTTACATATCCTGCGGCAACTTCCCGGCGGACCTCCGCTGAGACCTTCCGCCTGTTCGCGAAGGAAACAAAGTACGAGTTCCTGAAGCTCATCCGCACAAAGACGTTCTCGCTTTCCGTCATCGGCTTTCCGCTGATGTTCTATGTGCTCTTCGGCGTTGCTAACCGCGGCAACACGATGGACGGAATGGACGCCGCCAAGTACATGCTGGCGGGCTACTGCTGCTTCGGCATGATCGGCGCGGCACTGTTTGGCATCGGGGTCGGCCTCGCCTCCGAGCGTTCGCAGGGATGGCTCGAACTCAAGCGCTCGAGCCCCATGCCCCCGCTCGCATACCTTATCGCGAAGTGCATTACCGCGCAGGCCTTCGGGTTGATCATCGTCGCGGTCCTTTCCGCCATCGCGGTAGGTTTCGCTGGAGTCCGGCTCAGCGCAACCGAGATCGCCATGATGCTCGGGATGACGTTGGCAGGCACCGTTCCATTCGCAGCCATGGGATTGCTCATCGCCTTGCTGGTCCCCGCCAACGCGGCCTCTGGCGTCGTGAATCTGGTGTATCTACCCATGTCCTTCATGAGCGGCCTCTGGATCCCCATCAAGTTTTTGCCCAAGTTCCTGCGGCCGTTCGCGCCTTATCTCCCAGCCTTCCATCTTTCGCAACTGATGGAAACCGTCTTCGGTTACCAGCGCGCAGGTTCGAGTACGGCGAGTCACTGGGTAGGTCTCATCGGCTTCACGCTGCTGATGCTCGGTGCAAGCTGGGCGGTCTTTCACCGCGCCGAGCAGGATTCGTAAGCCGAAGCCACTTTCCGCCTCAAGAACAATAACTTCCGGCAACACAGTACACTGGCGGCAACACTATGTCACAGGATCGCAACAAGCCGCAGCAGATGTCCCTTCCCGTTGACCTGTACGGCCGCGCCGACTGCGAGTACCGCGGCAAGCACGACGGCGCAAGCTATATCTGGCTGGCGTACTCGTTGTTCTTCTTCATCGAACCCATCATCCGCCATTCCCGCACGTACTGGATGCACCAGATGCCCTGGTACGTGCTTTTTCTGGCGCTATACATCGGCTTCGTGGAGTTCCAGGGGCAGCGCATCCGGGTTGCGCTTATCGCGGGCATGTTCGTGCTGGGTGTCATCACAATTCCCCACAACGCAGGCGGCTCGTCGTTCTTTATCTACGTCGCAGCCATGCTCCCCTTCTGCGTTGCGTCCTCGGCGGTTCTGTGGGGAACGTTGCTGCTGGAGTGCATCACGCTCGCTGTAGAAAACCATATTTACCCCGGGGATCCCTTCAACTACATGATCACGGGGATGTTCGTGGTGGTCGTCGGCATCAGCAACCTGTATGTGGCAAGAGCCAAGCGTGCCGACGCGAGGCTGCGTGCCGCGCAGGCGGAAAACGTGGAGCTTGCGGCGGTGGCGGAACGTGAGCGCATCGCTCGCGACCTTCACGATGTTCTGGGCCATACCCTCAGCGTGATCGTGCTGAAGGCGGAGCTTGCCGGAAGGCTGATCGGGCGGGGCTCACCGGACGAGAATGCGCGTGCCGCTGCCGAAATTGCGGACGTGGAACGCACCGCGCGTACTGCGCTCGCCGAAGTTCGCGAGGCAATCGGAGGATATCGCGCCAAGGGGCTCAGGGCAGAGGTCGAGCAGGCACGCATGACGCTCGATGCCGCGGGCGTCGCCCTGAAGTGCGAATCGCTGCCACCTTCCCTTCATGCCCGCGAAGAGACCGTGCTTTCCCTTGCATTGCGCGAGGCCGTAACCAACATCGTGCGCCATGCGCGCGCTACCGAATGCATCATGCGGTTCAACACGACGCAGGACGGTTTCGCCTCGCTGGAGGTGGAAGACAATGGCCGGGCCACCATCGCGCGGGAAGGCAACGGGTTGCGCGGGATGCGAGAGCGTGTGCAGCAGCTTGGCGGACGCTTCCGCATCGAGGCCGAGCGCGGGACCAAGCTCGTCATCGAAGTCCCCAAGGGTGTGGCCTGATGCCCATACGCGTAGTGCTGGCCGAAGACCAGGCCATGGTGCTGGGCGCGCTGGCTGCGCTGCTGGAGCTCGAAAGTGACATCCAGGTGGTCGCCCGGGCCGCCAACGGGCGCGATGCGCTGAAGGCTGTCGAGCAGCTGACCCCCGACGTTCTCGTCACGGACATCGAAATGCCGGGCATGACCGGCCTGGAGGTCGCGGCGGCTTTGAAGGTGAGCCGGCCCAAGGTTCGAACCGTAATCCTGACTACGTTCGCCAGGCCAGGCTACTTGCGACGCGCACTGGACTCCGGCGCACGCGGCTACCTTCTCAAAGACCGTCCCGCCGCCGAGTTGGCCGACGCCGTGCGCCGCGTGCACCAGGGCATGCGCGTTGTCGATCCCGGCCTCGCCACGGAAGCCTGGAATGCCGAAGAAGATCCGCTGACCGAACGCGAACGTCAGATCCTGCAGCGAGCCGGCGACGGCCGCAGTTCCAGCGAGATCTCCGCGGATCTGCGACTCTCCGAAGGCACGGTGCGCAATTACCTTTCCGAGGCCATCTCAAAGCTTGGCGCATCGAATCGCGTGGATGCTGCCCGGATTGCACGCGCAAAAGGCTGGCTTTAGAGAACGTGAGCTTGTTGATTTTCGCCACGGCAGGGCGACGTTTTGCATCCCACACACATGAGGAGCGTGAAAACGATGCGCATGACCAACAGCGGATGGATGCTTACAGCGTGTGCCGCGATGTTGCTGGCCGGGGGATGCAAGAAGACCGACAACAGCACGGGCAACTACACCAAGGCGATCAACGACTATTACGCCTCGCGTCCGGCGTGCCTGTGGGATGACGAAAAGAAGCTTCCGGTGCAGGCCGACACATCCGACACGTCCAAGACGACAGGCTTTGATGCGCTGGTCGACCAGGGGCTGCTGACGCGCACAACCGACGAGAAGAAACGATTCCTGATCGGGTCGAAGCAGGTCACAAACTACGACCTTTCCGACAAGGGACGCGCCGCATGGACCGCTGACCCGCAGCAACCCGGCTTCGGCAATTTCTGCTATGGAACGCGCACGGTAACAACGATCGACAGCGCCACACCCACCTCGGACCAGCCCGGCGCAAAGACCACGGTGACGTACCACACGAAGCTCAGCGGCGTCCCCACGTGGGCTTCGGCCGCGGAGACGCAGACTGCGTTTCCCGCTCTGCGCACCGATTTGAGCGGACCCACTTCAGGCTCCGCCGCGCTGACCGACACGGCGAACGGCTGGGCTGTTACCACCGGCCCAATTCCGGCGCGGCATCCCCGTGCCACTGCGGCAGACGGTTCCATCGTCGAGTAGGATCCTCCAGGCTTGACGGTGAAGCCCTTAGATTCGGGTCTACTCTGCGGTTGTGATCGCGGACCAGTCCACATCGGCGGGTCCGCCGCCACTCATCGCGCGCATGGCTGAGGCATAGTCGCGCATCTGGTATTCATGCGGCGGCGTCGCGTTGTTGAGATAGCGGACGAAATAATCCCAGCGGCGCCGTGTCATGTATTGGCTGGCCGCACCGTAACCATGGTGCGCGTTCGGGATGATGAGCAGATCGAAGTCCTTGTTGGCTTTGATCAACGCATCCACGACCAGCAACGTGTTGTTCATCGGGACGTTGTCATCCATGCTTCCGTGCGCGAGCAGCAGATGTCCCTTCAGGTTCTTCGCCGTCGCTTCGTTGGCCTGGCTGTCGTAGTTGCTTGTGCCATCCGGGTTCTTCACCAGCAGCCCGGACCACTTCTCCGCCCAGTCATCCTCGTACATACGATTGTCGTGATTGCCGCTCTCTGCGATGCCGGCCTTGAAGAAATCGGGGAAGTGGAACATGGCCGCCGCTGTCGCATTGCCGCCGCCCGAGTGGCCGTACATGCCGGCGTGGCCCAGGTCAATCCACGGGTAACGTTCGGCGAGCTGCTGCATGCCTGTGACCTGGTCCGGGATGGTGTTGTCGCCCATATCGCCGAACCACGCTTCATGGAAACTTTTGGAGCGGAAAGGCGTCCCCATGCCATCGATGCAGACCACGATGAAGCCAAGCTCCGCCAGCGATTGCATATCGCCGTGCGCCGACGAGAAGCTACGCGAGCCGCAGCTGCCGGTCTGTGGGCCGGGATACACGTGGTTCACGATCGGATACTTCTTGTCAGTGGAGAAGTTCGTGGGCCGGAAGAGTAACCCGTACAAATCCGTGCGGCCATCACGCGCCTTCACCATGATCTGTACCGGTGGTATCCATCCCGCCGCCTTCAGCCTCGAGATGTCCTCGCGTGCGACGTCCGCCACGATGTTCCCGGTCGCATCACGCAACACCGTAATCTGCGGCTCGATCGGCGTAGAGTACGTGTCGACGAAGTATTTGTTGTCGGGTGAAGGCGTAACAACGTGATCGGCTTTCTCCGGCGTAAGCAACTGCATGCCTGTGCCATCCAGATTCACGCGGTAGTACATCTGGAAGTAGGGATCCACGCCGGCTTCATGTCCAACGCCACGGAAGAAGATGACGCGCGCCTTCTCGTCGACGCCGAGTACCTGCGTAACATTCCAGTTGCCGTGGGTGATCTGGTTCTTCAGCTTGCCGGTCTTGATGTCGTAGAGATAAAGATGACCCCAGTCGTCCTTCTCTGAAAACCAGATGAGCTCATTTGACGCCGAGAGATACTGCCAATTCACCTTGTCATTGCCGCTCTCGTAGAACTTGGCGACAGTCTCGCCCATCACGTCGCGCACCTCGCCGGTGTCGGGGTTGGCGAGGCGCATCCACTCCTGCTTGTGGTCGCGTGATGTGGAGACGAAGGCGAGCGTCTTAGAATCGGCCCCCCATTTCACATCGTCCCATCCGCTGCCGCCTGCGCAACTCACATCATCGCAGAGAGTGGACCGGTGCTGATCCGGTGGCATCTTCAGCCGCACCACCCTGGGCTTTTCCCTGTCGCTCTGCGGCACGTCGATGACCACGCGCTCGATCATCGTCACGTCCTTATCGCCGGGCAGCGGATTCTTCAGCACGGTCAGCGTAGGGTGCGTATAGGTGGTGTTGTACAGGTACAGCTCGCCGGTCTTGCGCTGATCCTGCTGGAACGTAGCGATGCGCTTCGAATCCGGCGACCAGACGATGATTGGGTTGTCCGAGTGCGTCCAGCCCGCGTTATCAGTCGCGTAGCCGTAGTCTTTCACGCCGTCGGTGGTGAGCTGCGTTTCCTTCCCGGTGGCAAGATCGCGCACCCAAAGGTTCCAGTCGTCGATGTACGCGGCCTTTGTGCCATCCGGCGAAATGTCCACGCCGCCGCCCGCCCGTCGGCGGCTTCGCTGCGACTGCCCCTGCGCGTCCGATGGCGTGCAGATACCTGCACCGGAAAGGTCGCAGACCAGCCGATGCCCCATCGCCACTACGGCCACGGTCTTGTCGTCCGCGGACAAAGAAAAACCGCTGATGGGCAGGTGATTTGGATCGATGACCACCGCGCCCTGGGTCAGCGCCTGCAACGCATGCGCCATCTTCTCCTGGTCGAAGGCACGGGTGCGGGTATGCTTTACCGGATCGATCAGCATGAAACTGTCGCCGTTCGCGCCACGATCGCGGAACCACATGCGATCGTCCGGCAGCCATGCGGGATTCTCCACAGCGTGAAGCTCCAAAGGCATGGTGTTGTAGGGCATGAACTTCTCCGCCTGGGCGTAATCCTGCGCGGTGTACATGCGCGGCTGCTGGGCGGAGACCGCGGCAAACGACAAAACGATAGGCGCAAACTTCAGCACAGGCTTCAAAACGGATTCTCCAGGAGCAAAAAGTGGCAAAGGCGGGCAGAGCCAGTTTACAGGCAGTCCGTGCGACCCTCAGGATCAGACGCTTCAGCGACCGTTTCGACATCGGGCGCACCATGGTGTGCAGCCCGGAGCGCGTGCTGCATCTGGCGCAGAACGCCGGTCCAAACCGCCGCGTCCGCCGGCGCCAGGGCCATGCGACGAACCAGGCGACGCAAGACCGCCTCGCGCGCATTGGCTGGGTTGCGGCGGCTGTACCCGCTCTCGGCCAGCACTTCGCGCAGCAAGGTCGTCAGCCGCTCCACCTCGCCGGCCGATGCCTGCCCTTCCGCCGGCCTCGCGACGGAAGACAGCGGCGGCTCCGCGTGATTCAGCGCATACAGGCAAACCGCAACCGCCTGCCCCAGATTCATCGAGAGATGCCGCGCTTGTTCACCTTCGCCCGCCCGCGTATTCATCGGGATGGTGACGAGCGCATGGCAGTGGCTGAGTTCATCGTTCGAAAGACCCGTCTTCTCCGAGCCGAAGAGCAGCGCAATTCTTTCCCCGGCAGCGCCGACGCGTTCCCGCACCAGCTCCGCCGCCCGCGGCAACAGATGGAGGGGATGCTCCAGCACGCGCTCGCCCACCGCCGTCGTCCCCAGCACCCAGGTGCAATCGGCGACCGCTTCGGCCACGCCGGCGAACTCGCCTGCGTCTGCGAGCACGCTGGCCGCATCCACTGCGGACTTCGCCGCCGCGAAAGGCACCGGAAACTCATTCACCACGCGCAGATGGCGGAAGCCGAGGTCATGCATGGCTCGAGCCGCAGCCCCGATGTTTGCAGGGTTGCGCGCACGCACCAGCAAAACCACAACGCGATCCTGCTGCTCAGGAGTCATGGAACGATTGTAGTTGCCAACATTCAGAAAAAGGAGCGGCCGAAACCCGGAGGCTTCGGCCGCTCGATCCGCGCCGCCCGCAGAACTTACCGGTGCTCGGGACGGCGCTGAGGCTCGGCGCGCTGCTGCGGTGCGGGCGCGGGTCGTGCCTGGGGCTGAGCCTGCGGGGCCGCGCGCTGCTGCACCTGAGGCTGCGGAGCCTGGCGGGGCTGAGGCGCAGGTTGCTGCATCAGCGGACGAGGCTCGTTGCGCTGCTGCACCTGTTGTGACTGCTGCTGCACCTGCTGCGGCGTGCGTCCCTGGCGCGCTGCGGCAGCCGCGTCCGTGTTGGCGTTGTGCGTGTCGCGCTGGATCGAGTTGCTGACGTTGTTCTGACGTTGGTTCAACTGCTGGCGTTCGTTATTGGTCAGGTTGCCGCCGTTGGCTGCGCGGTCGGCCTGCGCCTGGCGATTGATGCTCGTGTCGCGGTTCTCGAGGTTACGCGTCTCGCCGGGAGTCAGTTGACCATTCTGCACGCCATTGTTGATGCGCTGCTGCTGATTGCCCTGGCGTGCATTCACCTCGTTGCCGCGGCCAAATCCGTCGCGCGCTGTGCCGTTGGCGTTGACGCGCTGCTGCGCCGGCAGTGCGTTCACATGTTGGGCGAACTCCTGCGGAGTACGCGCGGCAGTCATCTGCGGGTTGCCGTGGTTCGCATTGAAGAGCTGTCCGCGATCCTGCGCGGCAGCCTGGAAGTGCTGCTGCTGCATGGACGTGGGCTGGATATGGCTCTCGTGCATCGCCTGCATCTCGGCAGGCAGCGGGCGCTCGGGCACACCGCCGCGGCCGCCGTTGAAGCTGACACGGTTGTAGTTGTTTACCACCGTCACGTTCTTCACGTAGACGTTATGCACCACGCTAACGTTCAGGTTGTTATAGGCGTGGTTGTAGAAGAAGTGTCCGCCGTTCCAGTAGCCGCCTTCGAAGCCATGGCCGAAGTATCCAAAGCCATAATTGATGCCGCCGTAGAAGCCGATGTGCGGTCCCCAGTAGCCTTCATGGAACAAATAGAAGCCATTCTCCCAGCCCCAATACGCTGGCGTCCACAGATAGCCGGGCGTGGGTGCGAGCACCCAGGTGCCGGGAATCCAGTAGTAGCCTTCCGGCCCGTAAGCCCAGTAACCCGGCGTCCAGATGTAACCATCGCCCGGGCAGATGGGTTGCGCATAGACCGGCAGCACCGGTGGCGCAATTGCGACCGAGATGATGACGCCGGCGAAAGACGCTGCGGGCGCGGCGACCAGGGCAGCTCCGACAACAAGATTGCGAAGAACTTTGGAGAACATCATGGAACGATCCTCTTTCCTGCCGGTCATGCCGGCTCTTTGCAGGCAGCCGCCGGGGAGGTGGCGCATCCTTACTGCCCGCCTCCAAATAAACCCGGTCCTCCGGCGTAAGTTTTGGCTCAGCAGGAAAATGTCTGCTTACGGCTGTGGTGTGAAGTCGCGCAGTCGGTCCACCGCTGCACGATCCAGGTGCATCAGCATCGCCACCACCAGGTCCACCATCTGGTCAAAGTCCTGCCGATTGACGATGCCGTTATGTGCATGCGTATACCGCACGGGCACGACCAGGTTGATAGTGGGCGTGCCGCCGTTGTTCATCTGCATCTCGGCGGAATCATCGCCATACCCCTGCACCAGGTCCGCCTGCAGCGGCAGGTTGGCGGCCGCGGCGGCCTGGCGCACGAAGGCTACCATCTTGCGGTTTGGGATGGTCGACGAATCGTAAAGGAACATGCCCGGACCGGCGCCAAGCTTGATCTGCGACTCCTCCGGGCGTGCCCCGGCGGTGTCACCGGTAATTCCGCCTTCTATGGCGATGCCGATCTCCGGCTTCACAAGCTGCGATGCAGTGCGGCCTCCGCGCAGGCCGACCTCCTCCTGCGTCGTCGCAGCATACACCAGCGTGTTGGGGTGCGGCATGGAAGCCGTCCGCCGCATCGCTTCGAGCAGCACAGCGCATCCGATCCGGTCGTCCCAGCCTTTGCCGAGATAGTTCTTGCTTCCGTTCATCACCATGAAGGGTGAGTCCGGCACCACCGGATCGCCGACCGACACGCCCATGGCCGCGGCTTCGGCCGCATTCCTGGCGCCAATATCCAGATAAAGCGAGTCGCGCGAGAAAACCGCTGTGCGCTCATTCGGTGAGACGATATGCACGTCACGAATGCCTGTAACCGCGTGGACCGGACCCTTGCTCCCGATGATGATCCAGCGCTGATCGACCAGCGCCTGGTCGAGCCAGCCGCCGAGCATCTGCATGGTCAGGAAGCCGTTCGGCGTAACGCGCCGCACCATGCCGCCAAGCTCGTCCATGTGCGCGTCGATCATGATGCGCGGTCCGGTGCTTCCCTGCTGCGCGATGACCGAGCCCATGCCGTCATAGGTGATAGCCGTGGTGACGAAGGGTTTCATCTCCGGCACCATGATCGCGCGAACCGGCTCCTCCGCCCCCGGAGGCCCTGCTGCATTCGAAAGCTTTTCCAGCAAAAGCTGTGTGCGGTCACCCGTTTGGGCGAACAATGAAATCGAAGACAAAGAAACCGAAGCGAGCAGCAGGACCAGCGACAGGGTGCGTTTCATCTCGGGAGGATACCACTGCTTCCCATCGCCGACATTGTTGGCTTTAGCTACTGGTTCCCTCCACCGCCTGCCGACGCTACCGCGGCCGCCGTCACTCTGCCGGGCACGGGCACAACCGTTGGCGGAACAACGCCCTTGGCGGACGAACTGACCACCTGGATGATATTCATCATGCCCAGGTCTTCATGACCCAGAATGTGACAATGAAACACGAATGTGCCGATATCCGGTCCGCGGAAGTCGATGCGCAGCTTCACGCTGGGAAAGGGATGAGTCGGATCGCCGTCCCACCCCGGAACCTCCACCATGTCCGCATATTGCCCCACGATCGCCGGAGCCTGCGGCTCGCCATTAACCCCGAAGTTATCCTGCGACTCCACCAGAAAATGAACCTGGTGGAAGTGGAATTCGTGATTCTCCTTGGCGTGGTTTTCGACCGTCCACTCTTCGACCGTACCCTGCGTCGCAACAATGGCGGGCGGCGCGTTGGGATCGAAGACCTTTTCCGGTTGCCCCGCCACTGCCATGAAAAACGTGGTCGGCTGGATCTCATCGAAGTAAACGAGCCGCGACTTGGCGACCGGCGCCGTCGCCAGTCCCGCGAAGCGCCGGAAGCGGTTGTCGATCCGCAGGAAATCGCCCACGGTGTCGTCGGCCCGCGGCTCGTCGACCTCCGGCGCCCCGGCCAGGCTCAACGTCAGGATCGGCCGCGTCGGATCGCAATCGCCATCCCCGCCCGTGTTGATGCTGGTAGTCACGAGCTGAGCCAGCTTCACATGGTCCGGCGGCGCGTTCACCAGCAGCTCGATGCGCGCAGCCGGGGGAAGCCGGTAGTGCTTGATGGGGATCATGGTTCCACCCGTCGTGCCATCTTGCGAATTCACGCTAACGCCGTCGATCGCCACCAGTTCCAGCGTCTGCGCCACGCCATCGAACTGCACCTGCAGATCCAGGATCGAATCCGCCGAGGAATTCGAAATCCGCCAGAATTGCTGCTCCGCATTCTGCATGTGCAACACCGCAGGAGTGAAGCGCACCTTCCCGCCAGCCACCTTCTGGAAAGAATCGATAGGCACATTGTTTACGGTCAGATCTTGATACGGGACGTCGTTCACGCATCCGCCCGAGCCCTCATCAAGGCCCTGAACCTGGGGCTGATCGCGGATCATCAGGATCCGGTGGCGCAGATGAGCGACCGCAGGCTGCACATTTTGGATGCCATCCACCACCAGCGCGCCCGAAGCACCGCCCAGCACCGCCCCCTCCGCGATCCCGTGAATGTGGGGATGGTACCAGTACAGGCCGGGAGGCTCATCCGCAGGAATTAGCACGTTGTACTGAAACGTCTGGCCGGAGTTGATCGTGGTCTTGATCACCTCGTCCTGCCCGCACACCGGCGCCGAATTCGTTCCGTGAAAATGAATGTTCATCGAGGAAGAGTTCATGGTCGAGGCTCCGCAGTTCGGCGCGCTGACCGCCATCGAGTCCATGCCGCCGGGGGTATTGTTGGTCACCGTAATCACGATGTGATCGCCCGGGCTGATATGCAGCGTGGGATTCTCGAAGCCCTCTGGAGTCATGAAGCAATAAAGCGTACGCCCCGCCGCGTCCATCCTGGTCTGGTACGAGAACCTGACGCGGAGCACCCCGTCGGCGCTGAACAGCGCGTCCGGATTGTGCACGACATCGCCGGCCTGGAAGCGTGGACAGGGATGAGCCACAGGGGACACCGCCGGGGGGACCGCTTCGGCCTTCGCAGAGGTTGCGGAGAACAGAAGAACGACGCAGGACACAGCAGAGGCAAAATGACGCAGAGTAGAAACGGAACGCATAGGATCTCCTTGAGTCGCTGGCGCAGGACCCACGCATACGCGTTGAAACGGGGATTTGGGGGTATGTTGACTGCGAGGACATTACTCGGGAGTCACCATCAGGTCAACAGAAATTTTGCGTCTTTCGGCAGATGATTCCTGCCTCGCATCTATGCCCCTCTGATCTGCAGTAAGCGCGGAACTTACGAGGCAAGGGACACCGGCCCGCGCCTCTACCTGTAAGTCTTCTAGACTGATAGAGCACCCATGGCCGAGAATTTCGCTCAAATCGTCAAGCAGCAGGTGGACATCGTCAAGGTTATTGGCGACTACGTGAAGCTGCGCAAGACGGGCGCGCAGAACTATACCGGCCTGTGCCCGTTCCACAAGGAAAAGTCTGGCTCGTTCTCGGTCAACGCGACGCATGGCTACTTCTACTGCTTCGGCTGCCATGAGAAGGGCGACGTCTTCACCTTCGTGATGAAGATGGACGTCGTCAGCTTTCCCGAGGCCGTGCGCGCCGTCGCCGTGAAGGCCGGCATCCCGCTGCCGAAGCGCGAGTTCTCGTCGCCGGAGGAAGCGGCCGAGGCCGGCATCCGGCGGCAGCTCATCGATCTGCACGAGGCGGCCACGCAGTACTTCGAAGCCATGTTGAAATCTCCGGCAGCGGCGCGGGCACGCGAATACCTTACCGGCCGCGGCGTCACCCCGCAAACGATCCAGACCTTTCGCATCGGCTTCGCGCCGGACGACTTCAACGACATGCGCGAGCGCCTGAAGACGCACTTCAGCGATGAAGCCATGCGCGCCAGCGGACTCTTCTCCTCGAGCGAGAAGGACGAGGAGAACCATCCTACCGGCCCGCTTTACGCCCGCTTTCGCAAGCGCATCACCTTTCCCATCGCGAACGAACAGGGCAAGACCATTGCTTTCACCGCGCGTGCACTCGAAGCGGTCGACGACAAGGGACGCCCCGTCGCCAAGTACCTCAACTCGCCGGAGACGGCGCTCTATACCAAAGGCAACGTGCTCTTCAATCTCGACAAGGCCAAAGCCGACATACGTGCGCATGACTTTGCTTTGCTGGTCGAAGGCCAGATGGATTGCATCTCGGTCTACATGGCCGGCGTGAAGAGTGTCCTCGCGACCAGCGGCACCGCCTTCACCGAGGCGCAGGTGCGGTTGCTCGGACGCTTTACCAAACGAGTAGTCGTGAATTTCGACCCCGACCTGGCAGGCGCGACCGCTGCTGAAAAGTCCATCGCGCTGCTCACAGAAGAAGGTTTCGAAGTAAAGGTCATCGCGCTCGAAGGCGGACTCGATCCCGACCGTTTCGTGCGCGAGCAGGGTATCGAGGCCTACATGGCGGCCCTGCGCGGCGCCAGGCGTCACTCCGACTACCTCATCGAACGGGCTCGCACCCTCTTCCCCGGCCGCACGCCCGACGCCAAGACCAAGGCCATGAACTTTCTGCTGCCGCACATCGCGCGCATGCCCAACCGGCTTCATCGCGATGAGTTCCAGGCCGATGCCGCGCAGAAGCTCGGCATCGACTCGGCCGTCATGCGGCAGGAATTAAAGGACGCGGCCTCAAACCGCATGAGCAGCGTGCGCTCGCGGCGGCTCGAACCTGCGAGCGAAACCGAACGCGTGCTGCTGCGTGCGCTTGTACTGCCCGAGAGCGATCCTGCCCGCGTGACTGCGGCGACCGGTCTCACCGAGCATCCCGAGTGGTATGACGGCCTGCCAGCGGCCGGGCTCTTCGAGGCACTTGCGCACGCGGGCACGCCGGAGAATCCGCTGGATGCCGCGCCGAACGACGAAAGCCGAACCCTCCTCGCCGAGGTGCTGGCGAGCCAACCCGAAGAGGAAACCAGCCACTCCGGCCCACGCAAGCACGGCATTCAGAGCATGTCTGAGCAGGTAGCCAACGCGTTGCTGGCCCTCTCCACACGTTATCTCGAACGCCGCCAGCGCGAGCTGCGCTCGGCCATTGCAGAAGCAGAGCGCCGCGGCGACTCCGGCATGGTGACCACGCTCACGCTTGAAAAGATGAAGGTCGACCGTGCGCTGCGAGAGCTTTGATCTAACAAGTCAGCCACGAAGCTGACAAACGCTGGACGAAGATTTCCCGGTGCCAGTCGTGCAATTCCGCGTCCTCTGTCCTGACCTTTCTCAGCTTTCCTGGCAAGGCAGGAAGAGCGAGAAAGCGGTGCCGTGGCGCTTGGGGTCGTCTGACGAACGCACGCGCAGGGTGCCCTGGTGTCGTTCCACAATCCCATGGGATATCCACAAGCCGAGTCCGGTCCCGTTCAGATCCTTCGTGGTGAAGAACGGTTCGAACAGCCGCGCCTGCGTCGCCGGGCTCATGCCGTGGCCGGTATCTGCGATCGTGATGCGTACACCGCCCCTGGCTTCGTGCGCGCGAATCAGGAGCTGCCCGCCCGTGCGCATGGCGTCAATGGCATTCGCAATCAGGTTGTTCAACACCTGGCGAATATCATTTTCGAAACACAGGATCTTGCGATCCGTGCTGTAGCGCGCCTCCACCTTGATATGCGAGTTGGCGAGCCGCCCGGTGTACAGTCGCACCACCGCACCTACCAGCTCCGCTGCCGTTACATATGTCGGCGCCACTGCCTGGCGGTGAAAGCGCAGGGTCTGCGTCGCAATCTGTGACACCCGTCCAAGCTCCGACTGCGCCATGTGTACATAGCCCTTCAGCTCCTGCGGCAGCCGGGTGTCCAGCGCGATCAGGTAAAGCAGATTCGTGATCGCCTCCAGCGGGTTGTTGATCTCGTGCGAGATGCTGCTCGCCAGCCGCCCTACCGCCGCCAGCTTTTCGCTTTGGATCAGCGCCGCCTCGGCCTTCTTCTGGTTCGTAATCTCGATCGACGCCGTCGAGATCGCGCGCACGCTTCCCCCTTCATTGAAGATGGGCGAGTAGTTGACACGCCACGCGCGCGGCTCGCCGGGCTTTGAAACCAGTTCGCCCTCCAGCAGGCGGTCTTTGATGACGTTGCCTTGTGCCACCGAGCGCATCATGTCGAGCAGTCCGGGCAGCTTGTCCGGCGGTGCGATCTCCGCCAAAGGCCGACCCAGCAGGTACTCCTTTGGGTACCCGAGCATCTCGGCCTCGCGGTCGTTCAGGTTCAAGAACTTGAACTCCACAGGATCGATCAACGCCAGGCCGATGGGCGTGGTGCGATAGATGCTTTCCAGTTCGGCGCGCTTGCGTTCCGTCTCCGCCTGCTCCGCCCGCAGCGTCTCCGCGTAGGTCTTTGACGCGTGGATGTCGTTGCCCACGCCCAGCCAGTTCAGGATCGTTCCAGAAGCGTTGCGAATCGGCGCCGCTCGCAGATGCCACCAGCGATAGGCACCATCCGCCGCATTGCGGATGTTCGCCTCAATATCGTAGTCCGTCCCGTTCGCAACAGATTGCCTCCAGGTCTCGGAGATGCGGTCGCGATCCCACGGGGCAAAAGCCTCCAGCCATCCCAGGCCGCTCAGGTCTTCCGCACGAAGACCGATGTAGGCCAGAAATCCCTGGTTGGCATAGGTGATATTACCTTCGGCGTCGCCCATCCAGATGGCCTGGGGATTCAGGTCGGTCAGCACCCGGTAACGCGCCTCGCTGGCCAGCAGCGACGCCTCGTGCCGCTTGCGTTCCGAGATATCGATCCCCATGCCGCGCAGGTGCGTGGCCTCGCCGCGCTCGTTCAGCACTGCCTGCCCACGCGTCTCGATCCACCAAAGATTGCCGTCAGGCGCGATCACCTGCACATCCTGCACAAAGCGCTCGCCCGTCCGGATGGAGCGTTCGACCGCCGCCGACAAAGCCTCCCGCGACTCCGGATGCAGAATCCGCCAAAAGGCCTCGCGCGTGTTCAGCTCTTCCAGCGGATGCCCGTACACCGGGTACGATCCCACGCCATAGCGCACCTTGCCCGTAGCCAGTTCCATATCCCACGTCGCGATCATCACGGCGCTTTGTACGGCTGAGAGCAGCTCCTGCTGCTCCTGCAGCACACGGTCGTGCTCCTTCTGCTCGGTGATGTCGCGGAAGAACACGACGACACCTTCCGGCGTCGGTTCGGACTGTATCGACAGCCAGCGATCCAGCGGTTCCGGGTAAAAGATCTCCGCAGTGCCGGGAATGCCCTCGTCCATGCTGCGGTGGTACAGGTCCCACACGGCAGTCTCTTTCGCCGCCGGATACGCCTCCCACACCACCTTGCCGATCAGGTCGCCGTTCGGATCGATCAGCTTGCGTGCGTTCCGGTTCAGATAGCTGTAGCGCCACTGGCGATCCAGCGTGGCCACCGCGTCGGAGGTCACCTCGAGCACCTGGTTCAGCCGCCGCGCCGTCTCCTGTTCGCGCATCTCGGCTTCCTTGCGGCGCGAAATGTCGGAAAAGAAGACGATAATGCCCTCCTCATAGGGCTTCGCCTGCACCTTGAACCACCGGTTGAGCGGGCTCGGATGGAACGCCTCAAACTCCGTTGCAATCCGCGTAGCCATGGCGCTGCGATAACTGGTCCCGAAGGGTGGCGCATCATTGCCCGGAAACAGCTCGAAGATGTTGTGCCCCAGGATCTCTTCGTTGCCCACCAGTTCCAGCGCTTTCCGGTTCGCAAAGCGGAAGCGCCAGTCAGCATCGATGATCACAACTCCGTCCGGAATCGCCTCAAATCCCTGGCGAATGCGGCGTGAGAGTTCCGCATCGCGCGCTTCGGCAAGCTTCTGCGCGGTGATGTCGCGGTAAAAGAGCGCCAGGCCCTCTTCCGTCGGCAGGATGTGAATGTCCACCCAGACATCGAAGCGCGGATAGTGGAACTCAAAGTGATCGGGAGCGGACGCGGCCATGGCCTGCCGGTAGCGACGTTCCATCTCGGTGCCGCGCGTGTCCGGAAACAGATCCCAGAAGGGCGCAGTCGTGAACAGCTCCGGTTGCAGCCGCGAAATGCGCACGGCCTCCGGGTTGGCGTAGGTGATGTACCAGTCCCGGCGTACGCACAGGAGCGCCACCGGCAGCGCCGTCACGATCTCCGCGAGGCCCTCCGGCATCTGCGGCGCACGCTGGCCCTTTCCGCCGTAGTTGGGATGTTCGGTCATTGACGAGGGCCCGAGCATCGTGGCCGGGGGCTACCGCCTATCTTACAGACCTGTCGCCATCTCTCGCCATGTCCGCTTTCATCCCACGCACTAATAAGCGCGCTGGTATGTGCGCGAAATGCGGTCGTGCCAACCCAGCCCTTCGTCGTCCAGAAAGACCCACAGCAGACCCAACCCCATCGGGCAGATGGCGATGCCCTGCGCCAGGATGCGACGCCGCATCGAGGAGCGGGTGGGGTTGCCATCGGCGAAGGTGCAAAGGCCGATGCGTGCATACCGCATGCCCGGCGTCTGATCGCTGAAGGTGAAGAACAGTACCTGGTATATCAAGTGGAAGAGCACCAGGACCCCGGCCGCCACCAGCAAGGAGGGCACAGCCACCGGAATGCCTCCTGCAAGCCGTGCGAACACACCGCCGAAGGCCGCGGTGGCCGCGACCACCAGCACCGCGTCGACTGCGGCAGCAAACATGCGCTTCGCCAACGGCGCCGTTTGAGGCGGCAGCAGAGACCCCGGCAACGCCATCTGGCCGCTGCCTGGATGAAGTTCCAGCTCCGATGCAGTGTGCGCGTCCAGGCGAATGCTTGCCCATTCCGGCGCGGACGAAAGCGCCGCGGGCGCGGTCGAGATCTGCTCCGGCTCCACCTCAAAGATGCGCAACTGCGCGGTGCGTGGCGTCACTTCCTCGCGCAGCGGACCTTCCGCCAGACGCGGACGCGCCTTGCGTGCGGCGACCAGCTGCCGCGGAAACTCAAGCAGGTTCGCCGGCAGCGGTACCGGAGGTTCCGCAGTGACCCAGAAATCTTCAAACACCGGCGCCTGCCTGAAGGCGATCTCCGCCTCCAGAGCCCGGGCCTCGGCATCATCCGGCCCGGATGCCAGCATCTGCATCGTCTGTGTGCCGGCGCTCGCAGGTGGCGGCGGAACCTGGCGCAGATCCTCGTAGAGCCGCACGGTCAGGCCCATGGGACGCTCCGGCCGGCTCCGGGGCGCCGCCAGCGGCACCGTTTCCGCGACGCGCGACGCGGGTGCGACGGCCTTGCTTTCAGTGGCTCCGGCAAGGGTCACCGCCGTCTCCGGGGTGAACGCCTGCGGAGCGTTCCAGAGTTCGAGTTCCCCCAGCAAGTGCTGCTGCGCCTGGGCGATCGCCTCGGCATTGCGCATCGCAACTTCCGCGGCCGCGGAGGCTTCCTCCATCGCGAGCTTCGCCTGCTCCGCGAGAAACGCCCGGTAGCTGGGCGTCTGCGCATAGCGCTCGGCCACCGCGGCCGCCACGCGATGCCGCGGGCTGCGCGGTTTCGCCGCCGCTGCCCCTTCCGCAGTCTGCGCACGCTCGCGGCGCTG
The DNA here is from genome assembly GCA_963744015.1 of uncultured Gammaproteobacteria bacterium. Taxonomy (GTDB): domain Bacteria; phylum Acidobacteriota; class Terriglobia; order Terriglobales; family Acidobacteriaceae; genus Edaphobacter. Next base: position 981,175 of record CAVUSA010000003.1, on the reverse strand, counting down.
CCGATGCGCCGCCAGCCGCTCGGCCGCCTCCTGCCGCAGCGCGGAGGGACGTGCCTCCGCCAGGAGCGCACCGCCCTCTTCGCCTGAACCTGTTCCGGGAGCAAACTCGAGCTGCGCCGAGCCCATCATCGTCAAACCCCTTGCGAAACCCGTCCTGCCGGGAAATCGTTTAGCCTTGCATCTGTGCCGTCCGCCAGCAGACCCGAGAAGTGCCCGCACACCGGCTCCGTCCACGGGTCGCTTTCGTATCGAGCCGCTCCGTCGCGAATGCCTTTGCCCGGCTGGCGTTACCTCCTTATAACTATCACGCTGTCTGCACTGTGCGCTGTGCATCTCGGCGCGCAGCAGATGACAACTCAGGCACCCCCCGCGACCCCAGCGCCTTCCGCCGCCCTGCCCGACGATCCGGCGCAGATCTCCTTCCCCGATGCCAGACCCGTCCCGCCCCCCGCCGCAGACAGCCCGGTCATCGAAAGCAAAGGACCGCAAAGCTACCGCGCCGGCATCTACACCCTCGACCAGGAGGTCGTCATCACCTACCGCGACCGCCGCGTCGAGGCAGGCCATATCGTCTACGACTCGAATACCGGCGACCTCACCCTGACCGGCGGCGTGCAGATCACAGCCGGCTCCGGCCAGGGGGTGGACCAGGAGCGCATCCAGGCCTCGCACGGGACCTACAACCTCCAGACTGAGACCGGCCGCTTCTACGATGTCGAAGGAACCTACGGGCTCAAGGCGACTCCCTCCACCCGGCGCGCCGTCTTCACGACCACCAGCCCCTTCCGCTTCAGCGGACGCGTCCTCATCAAAACCGGGCCGCGCAATTACGACATCTACGACGGCACCGTCACCAGCTGTGAGCTGCCAGACCCCGACTGGATCCTGTCCGCCGGGCACATCGCGCTCGAAGAGGACACCGCCAAAGCCCGCAACGCCATCTTCCGCCTCTTCAACGTACCCCTGCTGTTTCTCCCTTACGTCACCCATCCCGCCCAGGCCGACGCGCGCCAGACCGGCTTCCTGATCCCCACAATCGGCGAATCGAGCACCAAGGGTATCGTGCTCGGCGAACAGATCTACTTCGCCCTCAACCGCTCGCTCGACCTCACCGTAGGCGCCGATTACTACTCCAGCATCGGCTGGGCGCAGAACGCCGCCGTTCGCTACCGCGGCGCGGGCTTCACGTTCGCCAATCTGCACTACAGCGGCGTGATCGACAGACGGACCGGATCCGCCAACCAGGGCGGCGAGGAGGTCGTGCTCGCCAGCCGCCACGACTTCGGTCCCGGAACCCGCGCGGCCACCAACGTCGACTACCTTTCCAGCTACGTCTACCGCGAGGCGTTCAGCAACACCTTCAACCAGGCCGTCACCTCCGACGTCGTTTCGACCGCTTACATCACGCACCAGTGGAACGGCTTTGAGGCCGCCGGCCTTGCCGACCGCTATCAGGGGATCAAGGTGGTCGGAACGCCCGTCACCGCGCAACAGGAAGTGCATATCTTCCATGCCCCCTCGCTGTCCTTCACGGGCACCGACCACCTCGTCCCGGGTACCGGCAGCCGCGTCTCGAACGGCCTCGAACTGCAGTGGAATGGAGGCGCCGCCGGGCTGAAGCGCACCCAGCCCAACTTCGAAACCGGTGGCATCATCGAACGCTTTGATCTCCACCCGCAGGCGAGCTACCCCATTGCGCTTTCCGGCTGGCACCTGCTGCCGGAAGCTGGGCTGCGTGAGACCTTCTACAGCCGTTCGCGCAAAACCGCTGCGCTGCCGGGACAGCCCCCGGAACAAAGCGAAGCCTCCACCTCCCGCTTCGACGGCGAGTTCTCGCTCGGCATCCGGCCGCCGGTGATCACCCGCACCTTTGCCCCATTGCACCTGACTCGCCTGCTCGGCACTGAGGTGCGACACACAGTGGAACCCGAGATCACCTATCGCCTGGTGGATGGAGTCGACAACTTCCGCAATATCCTGCGCTTCGATGCCGTCGACGTCGTTTCCAACACCAGCGAGCTGGAATATGGCGTCACGCAGCGGCTCTTCCGCCGACCCGCCAAAGGCACCAGCGGCACCTGTGCCACGGCCGAGGTCGCCCACGCGCCCGGCTTCAGCTCCGACGCACCCCAGTCCAGCGAAGACGATCCGGAACAGCCGGACCCCGGCGCCGCGGTCGCAAGCGACCCCAACCATTGCCCCAGCGAGGAGCTCATCTCCTGGCGTCTGACCCAGAGGTACTTCTTCGACAAGACCTTCGGCGGCAGCATCGCCAACGGCCGGCGCAACATCTTCACCACCACCCTCGATCTTTCCGGCGTCGCCTTCCTCACCGAGCCGCGCGATATCTCGCCGCTCATCTCGCGCCTGCGCTTTCGCACCTCCGCCCACAGCGACATTGAATGGGATTTCGACCTCGACACCGGCGCACGCAAGTTCAACTCCTCGAATGTCTTCGTTGACCTTCACCAGGGCAACTCCTTCGCCGCTCTCAGCTACGCCCGTCTCGATGCGCCGGGGCGTTTCTACACCGAGAACCCCACGCCGACCACCGGCGTAGCGTCCACAAACGGCGTCACCACCGCCATCTCCGACTTCAATCAGTTGCGTGTGCTGCTGGGGTATGGCAACCCGGTCAAGCCCGGGCTTTCCATCGCCGGAAATGCCGGCATTGACCTGAAGAGCCTCTACGGCGCCACCCAGCAGACCACTTCGCCGACGGGCGTGACTGCCAGTCGCACCGTGTACCCTGCGCTGCTGCAGTACGCGACCGTGCAGGCCTCCTACAACTGGAACTGCTGCGGTCTGGCGGTCGAGTACCGCAAATTCGAGCTCGGCTCCGTGCGCAACGAAGGCACCTACCGCTTCAACTTCACCCTCGCCAACATCGGCGCGGCCGGCAACCTGCGCCGCGCCGAACGCCTGTTCTAGTTGAGACGAGTCGACACGAAGCCGCTCATCACCCTGCCCCCCCCCCGCGCGCGTCATTCTGGCGGAGCCAGAATCTCGGTAGTTGCTTGCGAACTCCCCTCAGACCTTTCAGATCTCCGCCGCTCGCCTTCGGCCGGCCCATGCGTCCATCGAACCAGCCGCAAAAAGTGAGATAATCCACAGGTGCGTTTCCTCAACCAAGCCGTCTGCTCCCTTCTGCTCGCCGCCTCCTTCGCCTCCTTCGGCTGCCATGCGCAGGTGCCGGCGGCTGGCACTCTCAGCCCGGAGACCGCGCGGCGCGTCGAACTGCTGATTCGCAGCCGCACCAAGATTCCGCCGGACTACACGTTGACGGTTGGCCCACGCCAGCCCTCCGACGTCCCCGGCTTCGACAAAATTGAAATCGTCGTCTTCCAGCAGGGTCAGCCGTCCAAGCCCATCAACTTCCTGCTCTCCACCGACGGCAAGACGCTCGCCCAGTTCAACAAGTACGACATCAGCAAGGACCCGAAGACCCTGGTCTCCGGCGCGGGACGCCCGGCCCGCGGCGGCGGCGAAAATGCGCCCGTTGAGATCGTCCTGTTCGACGACCTCGAGTGCCCCTACTGCGCCAAGATGCACGCCCAGCTCTTTCCCGCCCTGAGCGAGCGCTACGGCAACAACGTCCGCATCGTCTACCGCGACTACCCGCTCTCCCAGCATCCCTGGGCCATGCGCGCCGCCATCGACGCCAACTGCCTGGGCGCAAAATCCACCCCTGGCTACTGGGAGATGGTGGATTACGTCCACGCGCACGCAGCCGAACTCGGTGGCACGGAGAAAAGCCTCGAAAAGGCCAACGCCACACTCGACAAGCTCGCGGTCGACGAAGCCAAAAAGAACAGCGTCGCCACCGAGCCGATCGAGGCCTGCATCAAAAAGCAGGATCAGACCGAGGTCAAGGCGTCGGTCAAAATGGGCGACGAACTCGGCGTTGAAGCGACGCCCGTGCTCTTCATCAACGGCGAAAAGCTGGAAGGCGCGTACCCGCTCGCGGACGTCTTCCGCATGATCGACGGCGCAATGGTAGCCGCAGGCAAGCTGCCGCCGCCGCCCTACCAGGCCCCCGCCGAGCCGGCACCCGCAAAGCCCGGCAACTGACCTGTGATGGCAGCCGACCCGCAAAGCGAGCCGGAGTATGAACCAGAACACACGGAAGCCCTGCGAAGGGAACGCCGCAGCCAGCTGAGAAGCCTCCTGCTGCTGGCCGGCGCCGTGCTGCTCTTCCTGCTCCTCCGCGCCCGTCCCCTCCTGCTGTTCCACCGCGGATGGTGGCGTCCGTAATCCCAGACCTGATGCGTATTCCCTGATCCCTGCTCCCCAATTCTCAATCCCTGCCTCTATGCTTCCCCTCATCGTCCTCTTCGGCGCCACAGCCTCCGGCAAGACGGCGCTCTCGCTCGCGCTTGCGCAACGCTTCGGCGGTGAGATTCTCTCCTGCGACTCAGTCGCCGTTTATCGCCACATGGAGCTGGGCACCGCCAAGCCGGACGCCCACGAGCGCGTCATGGCGCCGCACCATCTGCTTGACCTCTATGAGCCGTCCGAAGCCTGCACTGCCGGCGACTGGGCACGCCAGGCCCGCTCGGCATTAGCGGAGATAAGGCAACGCGGGAAGCTGCCGGTCATCGCCGGCGGTACAGGGCTGTATCTGCGTGCGCTGCTCGATGGCCTCTTCCCCGCGCCTCCCGCTGACGCCGCGCTGCGCCAGCTTCTTCGCCGCCGCGCCGAAGTCCGTGGAGCTGCACACCTGCATCGCACGCTGGCTCGCCTGGACCCCCGCGCCGCCAGCTTGATTCACGCCAACGACATTCCCAAAGCGATCCGCGCCATTGAAGTCTCGCTCGCGGCCCGCCGCCCTATCACCGAGCAGTGGCAGCAGGGTCGCGACGCGCTCAGCGGATACAGTGTCCTGCGCCTCGGCCTCGACCCGCCACGCGCCGAACTCTACTCCCGCATCAACCAGCGCGCAGAGCACATGTTCCGCGCCGGACTCGTCGAAGAAACGCGCGGCTTGATCGCCCGCTTCGGCCCCGACTGCCGGCCGTTTACCTCGCTCGGCTACGCGGAAGCCATGCAGGTGATCGCCGGCACCCTGACCGAACCCGAAGCCATCGCACACGCGCAGCAGGGGCACCGCAACTACGCCAAGCGACAGATGACCTGGTTCCGCCGCGAAGCCGAACTCCACCCCGTCCACTGGCTGCACGGGACCGGCGACTCGGCCAGCATCGTCGCCGAGGCAGCAGCGCTGGTCGAGTCGCACCTCCGAGCTACTGCTGCGGCGAAACCGCCAGATCATCTTCCAGCCGGAAGCTGACAATCGACTCCGCCGGAATCACCAGGTCGCGATTGCCGGTCAACCCGCCGAGCGCCGTGCCGCCGCCCGCGCCGACCAGCCCGCCGACCACCGCACCCACGCCGCCGGTCGCCAGCCCGCCGATCAACATGCCAGCCCCGCTCCGCCGCCGATGAACGCCGCCGACGCTTGCCCTTACCCTTCTTCGTGCGCACGTTGTCACGCGTATCCAGGCTATAGCTCTGGCCGTTCAACTCCATCGAGGTGAGCCGCAGACTCGAGGTACGAGCGACCCTTGAAATGTCCGCGCCGATGCGATTCGCTCGACCACGCCATTCACCGGCGTGCCGCGCCGGAATCGCCACGCTGTTGCCGCTCATCACCGGCGCGCGCCACCTCGCCGTGAGAAGGGTTCTCCCGCATGCGCAGTCTTCACGCTGATCGTCTGGTTGATCGCGAATCGCAAGCGTCGTCCCGCGGGCAACCTCCACTTCCATCGGGCGTGATCACCGGCGCATTCGACGGCGGCGGCACGTAGCCGTCATTCGCCGGCGCTGCTGGAGCCGCTGCCCCGTAACCCGCCGGAGCCGGATTCGTAGTCGCATATTGCGAACTCTGCGCACCGTGGGACCGACCACCGGCTGCCCGGTTGCGGAAGGTCGCAGGCGGTTGTAGAAGTCGTCGTGTGCGTCGTCGTGCTCTTCGTCACCGTCACCTGCTGCGTGGTCTGCCCGGGAGCCGGCGGCTGCACGACGGTGGTGATCGTGTTGCCGTCCTTGTCCGTCGCAACCACCTGCTGCGCGTCGCCCGTCGCCGCGGCCTGCTGCTTGGCCTGCGCGACTGCGGCTTCGTTCGCCTTGTCCTGCGCTCTTGCAACCCGCAAACACCAGCGCCATCATCAGCGCTGCGGTGACGTGCCGTTCGGGAACTGATTCGTTGCCTTCGTCATCTCGTCCTCTTTCCGTATCTCGTGCAACAGGGGCCCACTTGTGGGATGCGCAATCCACACCACACACGGCATGTAGCCGGCAAAAGGTTTACGATTTAACCCATGTCCACCGCCGCCGCCACCCGCCCGCAGCTCGCCCACCTGACCGCCCAGCTCGACGACCTGAAGCCCGCGGAACCTACTTCAAGCTGCGCGAGCTCGACGACAAGCAGGCCCCCGTCTGCACCTACGACGGACGCAAGGTCATCAACCTCGCCAGCAACAACTACCTCGGCCTCTGCAACCACCCCAAGCTCGAAGAAGCCGCCATCCAGCGCCATCAAGGAGCACGGCGTCGGCTCCGGCGCCGTGCGCACCATCGCCGGCACCATGCGCATCCACATGGAGCTCGAAGAGAAGATCGCCGCGCTTCAAGAATGTCGAAGCCTGCGTCGTCTTCCAGTCCGGCTTCACCGCCAACGCCGGCACGGTCGGCTCCATCCTCGGCAAGGAAGACTTCATCCTCTCCGACGAGCTCAACCACGCCTCCATCATCGACGGCGCCCGCCTCTCCCGCGCCAAGATCAAGGTCTTCCGCCACAAAGACGTCGCGCACTGCGAAGAGCTGCTGAAGGAAATCGCAGAACGAGCCCGGCCGCAAGCTCATCATCACCGACGGCGTCTTCTCCATGGACGGCGACATCGGCCCCGTCGGCGAGCTCGCCGCGCTCGCCGAGAAGTACGGCGCCATCATGATGGTCGACGACGCCCACGCCTCCGGCGTCCTGGGCCGCAACGGCCGCGGCTCCGTCGACCACTTCGACGTCCACGGCAAGGTCGACGTCCAGGTCGGCACGCTCTCGAAAGCCATCGGCGCCCTCGGCGGCTACGTCTGCGGCTCGCCGCGACCTGATCGACTTCCTCTACCACCGCGCGCGGCCGTTCCTCTTCTCCACCTCGCATCCGCCGTCGGTCGCCGCCACCTGCATCGCGGCCTTCGACATCCTCGAGAACGAGCCCGAACGCATCGAGCGCCTGTGGGTCAACACCGCCTACTTCAAGCAGCAGCTCGACAGCCGCGGGCTTCGACATCGGCGGCCGCACCACGCCCGCCAGCGAGACGCCCATCACCCCCATCATCCTCGGCGACGGCCGCACGCACCATGGACTTCTCGCGCGCCCTCTTCGACGCCGGCCTCATGGCCACCGGCATCGCCTTCCCCACCGTCCCCGAGGGCAAGGCCCGCGTCCGCACTCATCATGACCAGCGAACACACCCGCCAGCAGACTCGACCAGGCTCTCGAAATCCTCACCTCCACCGCAAAGAAAATGACCATCCTCTAGCGGCCATCACCGCCCGACGCACGTCGCCCAGGCCCGTCGTCATTCTGGCGAAGCCAGAATCTCGGTATTCCTCCTGCCGCGCCCGCCGCCTACCGTCACCCCGGCCAAATTCTGGCGAAGCCAGGATCCGTATTTCGCACGTCCCTCCAAACCGGCCGCACTCAGCCTCGAAACACGATCTTCCCGCCAACCACCGTAGCCTTCACCTGCCCTACCATCGCGTGCCCATCGAACGGCGTGTTCCTCGACTTCGAAACCGAAGCCGCAGCGCTATACCTCCACTCCGCCCCCGCATCGAACACCACCACATCCGCCCACTTCCCCGCGGCCAGCGACCCCGCGTTCCCCAGCTTCACCAAACCCGCCGGATTCGCCGACATCAACTCCACCACCCGCGCCAGCGGCATCCCATGCTCCCGATGCAGCACCCGCAAAGCGAGTCCCAGCGCCGTCTCAAGCCCCGTAATCCCATTCGGCGCACGCTCGAACTCGACCTCCTTCTCATGCCGCGCATGCGGCGCATGATCGGTCGCAATGCAATCCACCGTGCCGTCCATCAGCCCCGCGATCACCGCCTGGCGATCCTCTTCCGCACGCAGCGGAGGATTCATCTTGGCATTCGTATCGAACTCGCCCACCGCCTCTTCGGTCAGCGTAAAGTGATGCGGCGCAGCCTCGCACGTCACATGCAGCCCCTCCGCCTTTGCCTTGCGAATCGCCGCCAGCGCCAGCCCCGTCGACACATGCTGCACATGCAGATGCGGCCGCAGACCCTCGGTGCGTTCGATCTCCCGCACCAGCGCAATGTCGCGCTCCACAATCGACGCCTCAGCCTCCACCGGTATCCCGCGCAGCCCCAGCCGAAACGCCACCGCGCCCCGCATTCATGATCTGCCCCATGCGACATCCGCGGGTCCTCCGCATGCTGCGAGATCGGCAGCCCCAGCCGCGCCGCCGCAACCAGCGCCGCGCGCATCATCTCCTCGCGCAGCATCGGCTTGCCATCGTCCGTAAACCCAACCGCACCTGCCTTCGCCAGCGCCGCGAAATCCGTAAAGCTCTTCGCCCATGCGAGCCCACCGTCGCCGCCGGCATCGCAAACAGCCGCACCGCCGCACCACGCGCCGGATCCAGCATCCACGCCATCTTCGCCGCCGAATCGTTCACCGGCACCGTGTTCGGCATCGCCACCACTGTCGTAAACCCGCCCGCCGCAGCAGCGCGCGTCCCCGTCGCAATCGTCTCCTTGTACGTCTGCCCCGGCTCCCGCAGATGCACGTGGATATCGATCAATCCCGGCGCCACCACGCATCCAGAGGCATCAACCTTTTCCGCCACCTCCGCTCCTGCAAACGTACCCGGCGCATCCACCGCATACACCCGTCCGTCGCGCACCAGCACATCACGCGAAGCCATCCATCCCGCTCGCCGGATCGATCAATCTCCCGCCGTGAATCAACATGCTACTCATCCGGTTACATTCTCCAAAGCCAGAAACACACACTGTTACATGTTTGCCTGAAGTGCCCGCACCAGCAGCGCAGCGCGCACCGCGAGCCCATGCGCCACCTGCTCCTCAATCGCCGACTCGCGGCGAATCCGCCACCTCGCCCTGAATCTCCAGCCCGCGAATCATCGGCCCGGGATGCATCACCACCGCACCCGGCGCACACCGCGCCAGCCGCTCCTCGTTCAACTGATACTTCGTCGATATACTCCGCCAGATCCAGCTCCAGCCCCGCCAGCCGCTCCCGCTGAATCCGCAGCATCATCACCACCTGCGACCGCGCGCAGCGCCGCATCAAAGTCCCGCTCAATCTCCACGCCCTCGCCCAACGTCCAGCGCCTCCTCCGGCAGCAACTCCGGCGGCCCGCACAGCACCACCCTGGCGCCCAGCCGCGGCAGCAGCATCGCATTCGACCGCGCCACGCGGCTGTGGCGAATGTCGCCCGTAATCGTCACCGTCACCCCGTCGCAGCAGTCTCGCCCATCGATCGCTTTCGCCGCGCAAACCCGAGCCGCTTCAGTATCGTCCGCAGATCCAGCAGCGCCTGCGACGGATGCTGATGCATGCCATCGCCCGCATTCAGCACCGGCAGCCCGGTCGCGCGCGCCAGCACGTACGGCGCGCCGCTCGATGGGTGCCGCAGCACAATCGCCTCCGCGCCCAGCGCCGCAGCGTCAGCCCCGTATCCTTCAGGCTCTCGCCCTTTTCAATCGAGGACGACTTGTCGCTCACCAGCGTCGTCACCGCGCCCAGCGACTTCGCCGCCAGCTCGAACGAGTCCGCGTCCGCGTGCTCGACTCATAGAACAGCAGCGCCACACGCCGCCCGGAAAGCACCTTCGCCTTTTCCCCCGGAGGCATCGCCTCCAGTTCGTCAGTCAGCGCCAGAATTCGAGCGGTCTCCGCAACGCTGAGGCCGGCGACGGTGATTAGCGATCGCGGAGTGCACGCCCGTTTCCAAACCCTACTCCGCCAGCTCGACCAGCAGCACCTGCTCGTCCCCGTCCACCTCGCGCAGCTTCACCTCGATAATCTCGCGGGAAGATGTCGGAATCGTCCGCCCCGTAAACGTCGACTGGATCGGCAGCTCGCGATGCCCGCGGTCGATCAGCACCAGCAACTGCACGCTTTTCGGCCGTCCATGGTCGAACAGCGCGTCGAGCGCCGCCCGGATCGTGCGGCCCGTGTAGAGCACGTCGTCCATCAGCACGATGTCGCGCCCATTCACGTCGAACCCGATCTCCGCCTTGTTCACCGTCGGGCGCGGCCCGTCCGTGCACAGGTCATCGCGATAAAAGCTGATGTCGAGCACCCCGGTATCGACCGGCCTCTTCTCGATCTTCTCGATCAGCCGGCCAATCCGCTGCGCCAGCGGCACGCCGCGCCGCTTGATGCCCACCAGCCCAAGGTTGGCGGCGCCGTCATTCTTCTCCACGATCTCGTGCGCCAGCCGCACCAGCGTCCGCTCAATCTCCGACGCCGACATCAGCCGGCCCTTCAATCGCAGGTTCGGACTCTTTTTCTCAGGCTCGGGGGTCATTCGCTCCACGCTTTCGCTTGTGATGATAGCAGCCTGGGCTATGCACTTAGTCGCCGGGCCGCAGGTCTTGCCGCGCAGTCTGCGAGGCCCGCAGCATGCCCGCGAAGGCTCCGCCGCCAGCCGACAACAACACGATCACGCCGCCCAGCATCCCCAGCGAGGCCAAAGCAAGCCCTGCGCGCGCCTCCTGCGATCCCATGAATGCGAGCATCCTTTGCTGCGTTTCCGGATCCTGGTGCTGCTCCTGCATGCGTTCAGCCATCTCCCGGCGCTTGGCGTCGAAACTGGTGGAAAGCTCGCGATCGAACTCCTGCAGCCCATGCGCGCCAAAACGCATCGCCATGCCGGCCGCCGACAACGTAATCGCCATGGCGGAAATCATCAGCACTCCCGTCGCCACCCCTACGCGCAACCCCACGCGGGCATCCATCCTCGCCTGCGGACGGCTCCATGCGTACAGCCCCAGCGCCACGACGGCGCCGCTGATCGTCCACAGAAAGCACAGGAAGGAGAGCGGGGCAAAGCGGAGGCCGGCGCCCAGCAGCACCGCCGCCAGGGCAGCCACTACCAGGATCGGACCCAGCGCGGCGCGCCAGTCGACCTGGCCCGGCCCTGTCACCACCGCGCCCGCAGGACGAGGTGGAGGAACCGCCCCCGTCGTGTGCTGCGCCGCTGCAGGAAGCTCTACCCGCAGGTGTTCCGGCAGCAAAATCTGCGGCGCACCGCACACCGGGCAGAAGAGCACTGCGTCCTCGTCATGCGGAGAGGCGCCCGCCGCCAATGCCGGCAGTTCGCGGTGACAACGATGACAGAGTTCTCGCATCCCTCCATTGTACCGAGGCCGAGGCCCGCGAGCGCCGCCAGACTACTCCTTGTCGCTTTCGCCCTCGCCGATATGCCCGGGCAGGTCCAGCGCAATCAGCCCGAACTTCGTGCCCGAGCCCTCGCCATCAACCGCCACCACGTGCTGATGTAGCTTGCTCCCGGCCTTCAACTCGTCCTGCGAGCTCTCATCATCCACATTGATGTGGCCGCCGTGGTCCTTGTCGCAGGAAAGGCCATCCTGCGTGTGGTCCGGCTGCCCGACGGCATGGTAGCCCCGGCACAGGATCACGGTTCCGAACTTCGCCATATCCTTCCGATAGAAGGCCAGCACCTTGTCCGGGCTGTCCGGCGTGCGGTAGCTTACCGCCTTGACCCCCAGGTGAAAGCTGCCGAAACTCATATTCACGTCCGCCGCACCGTTATCCTTGTCCTTCTTCACGATCGTCGCGCCCGGGTAAACGGTCAGCCCCAGTCCGTTCTCCACCGCCGACTCGTTGGTCTTGACCGACATGCCGCCAAACGGCGTCTTGATCTTGACATCGTCGTTGGTTCCGTCCCTGTGCGCGTCCACACGGCAGCCGCCTGCCACCAACAGCACAACACCCGCGATCGTAGCCGTTGCCACTCGAAGTCCGCTGCCCATCGTTGCTCCTTTTGCGCCAAAACCCTCTGTGCGTTCGCGCGTCTCTAACAACATACGTCCAATCGGGCGCAAGGTTCCGGAAATCTCCACACGCCTCCCGGAAACCATAGCCCCTGCGCTGGTTCCGACGTCGCCTCCTACGGCTGAAGCGGCGGTTAACCCTTTGGGAATCTGCCGAAATTCCTCTGTTCCGTACGCCGGGACATCCCCTATACTCTTGCCAGATGGCCCACCAGGAGCCAATCCGCAAGCGTCCCGGCGGACCTGTCCGCGAGATCCCCGACAAGCTCTACTTCCGCATCGGCGAGGTCGCGAAGCTCTGCGAAGTGCCCGCCTATGTCCTGCGCTTCTGGGAGGGCGAGTTCCCCCAGCTCAAGCCCAACAAGGGCGGCACCGGCCAGCGGCTCTATCGCCGCCGCGACGTGGAGATGGCCCTCCGCATCAAGACCCTGCTTTACGACGAGGGCTACACCATCCCGGGCGCTCGCCAGGCCTTCAAAGCTGAACTGCGTTCCGGTAAGGATCCCCAGCTCGGCCTCGCCGGCCAAACTGCCGCACCCGCCGAACCGGGAGCCGGAACGGCGGTGGACATACGTCATCTGCAGGCGATCCAGAAAGAGTTGCGCGAGCTGCATGCCCTGCTCTCGCGTCCCGCGGTCTCGCGCACACCTGTGCTGCCCATGCGCCGCCACCGCCACGCTCCGGAGGCGCCCGCAACGCCGCAGCCAACCGAGGCCCCTGCCCCGGTCGCGTTCCCCAGGCCGAAGCTCCTGCAGCCCGCACCGCGCTCCCGCCAGTCGGACGCCTTCGTCAACAGCCTGTTCGACGATCTTCCGCCGCTTGCCTGAGCCGCCTCGGGCGCGTCTCCCCATCATCCCGCGATAGACTGGACTTTACCCCGGCGCGCTCTCCCCGGGTTCCCTTCGTGAGCCAGCCCACGCCCTCCATCCCGGCCGCCGCATCGCCCGACGCGCGTCCTGTCCGCACCAGCCTGTTCAGCCTGTCGCACCAGCACTCCGCGCTCTTCCGCCACGCTGCTGCTGATGCTCGTCGTCCCTGCTCTCGGGCGTGCTGGGGCTGGTGCGCACCAAGTACATCGCCCACGTCTTCGGCGCGGACTCGCACACGGACGCCTACAACGCCGCGTTCCAGCTGCCGGACATGATCAACTACTTCCTCGTCGGCGGCGTCGCGTCCATCACCCTGGTCAACATCCTCAACCGTTACCGCGAGGCGGGCGACGAGGAAGGCGCCGATCGCGCGCTATCGGTCGTGCTGCACGCGATGCTGGTCGGTGCTCGGGACCGGCATTCTGTGGCCGAGATTGCTCGCGCCGCTCTACACGCCGCGTCTTCTTCAACAAGCTCAACCCCGCAACCAGCCGCGCTGTGCACGCACCTGACCCGCCTGCTGCTGCCCGCGCAGCTCTTCTTCTTCGCCGGCGGCGTGCTGGGCTCGCGCGCTGCTGGTGCGCAAGATCTTCCTTTACCAGGCGATCACGCCGCTGGTCTACAACCTCGGGCATCATCCTTGGCGGTGTGCTGCTGTCGCGGCGCTTCGGCATCGACTCGCTGGCCTGGGGTGTGCTGGCCGGCGCGCTTCTTCGGCTTCGCTGCGGCCTGAACGCCTTCGGGCGCGTTCCGCGGCGGCCTGCGCTTCTTCCCGATCTTCAACCTGCGGCATCCGGCCTTCGTGGAGTGGCTGCGGCTTTCGCTGCCGCTGATGATCGGCGTCTCGCTGGCCATGGCCGACAAGTGGATCCTGAGCTACTACGCCGCGGCCGACCAGGGCGGCATCACGCGGCTGAACAACGCCAAGGCGCTGTTCAACGCGCCGCTGACGATCGTCGGCGCGGCGGCGGGCGCGGCTTCGCTGCCCTTCTTCTCGTCGCTGTTCGCGCAGGGCAAGATGTACGAGTTCAACGCCGCGGTGAACCGCTCCGTCTCGCGGCTGCTGGCGGTCGCCTTCCTGCTGACGGCGTGGATGATCGCGCTGGCGCTGCCGATCGTCGACCTGTTTCGCGGCGGCAAGTACAGCGCGCAGGACGTGCGTGCCGACCGCGCATTACTTCGCCTCTTCGCGCTTTCGCTGGCGCTGTGGTCCGCGCAGGGCATCTACGCGCGGGCGTTTTACGCGGCGCGCAACACGATGGTCCCTGCGATCTCCGGCACGGCTGTGACGCTGCTTTCGATCCCGATTTACGCGCTGCTGTTTCACCGTATGGGCGTCGATCGGGCTTGCCATCGCGTCGGACCTCGGCATCCTGGCGCACACCGCTGCGCTCGCAATTCTGCTGCACAGGTTCCGGCTGGTCAGTCTGGCGAGCCTGGAATATGGCGAGCTGGCGCGCGCTGCGCTGGCGGCTCTCGTGTCCTTTACGGCCGTTCACTTCGGGAGCAGGCTGATGCCGCAACACGCAGGGATCGGCGGCGATCTGCTTGCGATCTCTGTGGGAACGCTCCTCTGGGCCGTTGTTTGCTTCGGCATGCTCAAGGTGACGGGCTCGCGGCTGCCCGAACAGTTGCAGCGGCGCAAGGCTGCGTAAGGGTACCCCCCTCCCCCCCTGAATGACGTAAATTCCGGACAGATAAGGACTTAGGTCCGGACCTCGGGGTTAGTCGGGGCGTAAGTCCTTTGTTTTGTGGGGGTGGTATCCGTAAATTCCGGAGAGATAAGGACTTAGGTGCGCCGTGGCACGCACTTTTGTTCGTGGCGAGCCGGAGGAACGCAGATTCCCTTCGGGAATGACAACGAAGAAGGAGGGGACGCCGGGACTGCGGAAAGCAACAGAAAAAGCAGATTCCCTTCGGGAATGACAACCAAGCGGGGGGGACGCCCAGAGTAGGCGTCTAGTCGCGTTGCTCTTCGAGCTGGTTGCCGAGGTCTTCCCAGACGGCGAGCAGCTCGGCGTGTTCGGTGCGGAGGCGGGAGAGCTCGGCCGAGGCGCGCTGGGATTCTTCGGCGCTGGTGAAGACGCCCATCTTCTCTTCGGCGAGGGCGATGCGCCGCTCCCACTCGGCAATCGCTTCTTCCGCGGCGGAGAACTCGTCTTCTAGAAGCTTCAGTTTGATGGGATTGAGCTTTTTGACCGCTGGCTTCTTGTCCTCCGGAACGGGGGTTGCTGCAACCGGGGCGGGCGGGGGCGGAGGCACAAAGCTGTTGGTGATGGCGACGGTGACTTTTTCCGGGCCGCCCTGCTTGCGCCAGAGATAGTCCTCGTAGTTGCCGGGATAGACGTGCACGCGGCGGTCTTCGCACCTCGAAGACGCGTGTGGCGAGGCCGTCGATGAAGTAGCGGTCGTGCGAGACGAAGAGCACCGTGCCGGTGAAGTCGCGGATGGCTTCGAGCAGAACGTCCTTGGCGCGCAGATCGAGGTGGTTCGTCGGCTCGTCGAGCAGGAGGAAGTTCGCCGGCGAGACCAGCATCTTGGCCAGGCGTAGCGGTTGCGTTCGCCGCCGCACAGCACGCCGAGCTGTCTTGAAGACGTCGTCGCCGGAAAACATGAAGCAGCCCAGCAGCGAGCGCAGTTCGACGACCGGCGACCTTGGGTGCGATGCCGGTGATGTCGTCCAGCATCTTGGCGTCGCCGTCGAGCACCTTGTACTGATCCTGCGCGAAGTAGTCGGCGAGCACGTTGTGGCCGAGCTTGATGGTGCCGGAGGTGGGCTCTTCGAGGTTCGACAGCATGCGGATGAGCGTCGATTTGCCCGCGCCGTTGGCGCCGACGAGCGCGATGCGGTCGCCGCGATCGATGGTGAAGCTCACGTCCTCGAGCACCTGCTTGGTGCCGCCGTCGGGCGTGGGATAGTGCTTGGTGAGGCCGGTGACCTCGATGACGGTGCGTCCGCTGGCGGGGGGCTGCGGGAAGGTGAAGTGGATGGTGGCTTCTTCTTCCGGCACTTCGATGCGCTCGATCTTTTCGAGCTCCTTGATGCGCGACTGCACCTGCTTGGCCTTGGTGGCCTGGTAGCGGAAGCGGTTGATGAAGGCTTCGAGCTCCTCGATGCGCTCGCGCTGGTTTTTGTACGCGTTCATCAGCTGGGTGCGGCGCTCTTCCTTCTGCGACGACGTACTTCTCGTAGCCGCCGTGGTAGACGTGCACGCGCTTGTTCCAGACTTCCATGATCTTGCTCGACGGTGACGTCGAGGAAGTAGCGGTCATGCGAGATCAGGACGAAGGCGTTCTCGTAGTTGCGCAGATAGTCTTCGAGCCAGTTGCGGGTTTCGAGATCGAGATGGTTCGTGGGCTCGTCGAGCAGCAGCAGCGAAGGCTTCTGCAGCAGCAGCTTGGCGAGCGCGATGCGCATCTGCCAGCCGCCGGAGAACTCTTCGGTCTGGCGCTCCCAGTCGTCCTTTGCTGAAGCCGAGGCCGCCGAGCACCGCGCCCACCTGCGCGTCGAGGGTGTAGATGTCGTGCGCGTGGAGGAGATCGCTGATGTGCGAGTAGCGGTCGGCGGCAGCGTCGTACTCGCGGCGACGCCGGGTCGGCGTCGCGAGAGCGTGCCGGTGAGCGCTGTCGTGCTTCGGTTTCCATGCCGCGCAGCTCGTCGAAGACGCTGAGGCACTCCTCGAAGACGGTCTTGCCGCGCATGGCGAGGCCGTCCTGCGGCAGGTAGCCGATGGTCATGCCCTTTGCCGCGTGACGCTGGCCGTAGTCGAGCGATTCGATGCCGGCGAGCACCTTCAGCAGCGTGGATTTGCCGGTGCCGTTGCCGCCGACCAGGCCGGTGCGTTCGTCGGGCGTGATCAGCCAGTTGACTTCTTCAAAGAGCAGCTTGGTGCCAAACCGCTTGCCGGCGCCGGAGAGTTGTAGCATCTCCTCTATTCTCGCATTCAGCCGGGAGGGTATGCTGCGGGAGATGCGCTTTCCTGCCTGGATGGTGATGCTCGCGGTGGCGCTGGGGAGCGCCGGCGGAATTGCTGCGCAGACTGTGGCGGGATGCGAACATGCGCCGCCACGCGATCCGGCGATCCTGGCGCTGGTCACCCCGGTGGAGCGCGATCTCGCGCTGGGCAGGGTGGATGAGGCGCTGGCGGAGATCACATCCGCCATCGAAAATCATCCGGGCGAGGCGGAGCTTGAGGATGCGCTGGGGCGCGTTCGCTACCATCGCGGGGAACTGGGGGATGCGATTGCGGCGTTCAATGCGGCGATCCATCTGAACCCATGCAACGCACGCGTGCACTACGATGCGTGGCGGGTGGATGCGATTGCGGGTCTGTACCAGGCGGCGGGGGTGCAGCTGGATGTGGCGCACCGGCTATCGAAGGAGAACAGCCTGATTGAGCGACTGTACCGGACTTCGCTGCTGGGGCCGCTGACGGAGCCGCCATACTTTCACTTCTACGCGCGCAACCTCGATTGTGACGGCAGTCTGGGTGCGCGCGAACGCGGTGGTGGACCCGGCGGCGCTGCCGGCGATGTGCGAGCACATGCGGACGATGCTTGCGCATCTGCCGAATGTTCGCGCCAACATGATCGCGCACGGCTCGGAGCTGCATCTCTACGGCGAGGACCAGCACATTTCGGACCTGATCGAGTTCCGGGATGAGCGGGGCGAACGCAAGTTTACCAATCCCAACCTGGCCGCGGCGGGTGTGGGCAAGGTCGATATCGACCTGTATGCGGATGGGCTGGGCGGCGTGTACAGCGCGTGCCCGGGAGTGAACGTGCTGCACCAGCACGATTTTCGCCGGCCGCATGCGGAGGTGTGCGTGCATGAGTTCGCGCATAACATCATGAACTTCGGGCTGGACGCGGGGATGCGGGCGGAGATCGAGAAGCGCTACAACGCGGCGAAGACGTTGTGGAAGGGCGCGTATGCGGCAACGAATGCGAACGAGTTTTTCGCCGAGATGTCGAGCTGGTACTTCGGCGGACAGGGCGGCGTCGGCGCGATGGAACGGGCTCCGGAGGCGGGGGCAGAGGCGCTGCGCGGTTTTGATCCGGAGACGTATGCGCTGATCGAGCGGATCTATGCAGGCAGGAAGCAGCCGAAGGTGGTGAAGTTTCATCCGGTGCAGGTGATTCGGAATGGCGGGGCGTACCAGCGGGGGATGACCTTCGACCCAGCGGAGCTGCTGCTGGTGAACAACACGGGCGCGCGTATGCAGGTGTACTTTGCTCGTCCGGATGGAACGCTGACCGATATGGGCCTGCTGGAGCCCTATACGCGCCGCCTGCAACAGACGTATACCTCGCAGACGTGGGTTGTGGAGGACCGCCGGACGCGGGCGCAGACGCTCTTCCTGGTGAATGATGCGCATTCGCAGTTTGTGGTGGAGGAGGCGTCGCGGTAGGCGCGGGCTTCGATGGGGGCGGGCTGCTCTGCTACCCTAGATGTTTGGAGAGTCTGCGCGCCCGGATGCCCGTTCAGCCACAACTTTTCCCCGAAACGCCCGAGGCTCCGCCGCCGGCGGCTCCGGTTTCGTCCAGCCCGGCGCCGATCTGGCTGCAGCGCATTTCGCTGTTTATCCTGGTGCTGTTCTGCGTGTATCTGGGCGCGCTGGTCGCGGTGGTGCCGTGGTGGACCTCGGTGTGGGATCACAACCTGTTCTTTATGAGCCATCCGGCTCTGCTGGGCGTGCTGCGACTGGGGCCGGTGCGTGGCGTGATCTCCGGCGTGGGGCTGCTGGATATCTGGATCGGCATCTCCGAGGCGGTTCACTACCGCGAAACGCCCTCGGCGTACCCTGCACCGCCCCGGTGAGGATGGAGTTTTTCTGATGCCTGAAACCAAGCCCGACCCGCTCGAGCGCGCTCCGCTCGCCTTTGAGAATCTCGACTTCATCAACTCCGCCGATGGGCGCGTGCTGCGGATTGTGGCGGAGTACCAGGAGCCGCTGGTGCGGTTCCAGCGCGAGCGTATTGCGGACACGGTGGTGTTCTTCGGGTCGGCGCGGTTTCGCGCGCTGGATGTGGCGCATCGGGAGTTGCAGCTGCTGGAAAACACGGGCTCGACCCAGCCGGCGCCGCCGACCGAACAGCCGGCGACAGCGGAGGAGCTTGCCTCGGGCGAAGCATCCGCACTGAAGCTTTCGCTGGCGCAGGCGGCGGTGGAGATGGCCGCCTACTATGAGGATGCGCGCACGCTGGCCCGCAGGGTTTCCACCTGGGCGAAGGCGCTGCCGGGACCGCGGCACCGGTTCGTGATTACTTCGGGTGGCGGGCCGGGGATCATGGAGGCGGCCAATCGGGGGGCGTGGGAGGCGGGCGCGAAGAGCATCGGGCTGAATATCCGGCTGCCGTTCGAGCAGTTTCCGAACCCGTATGTGACTCCGGCGCTGAACTTCGAGTTCAGCTACTTCTTCATGCGCAAGTTCTGGTTCGCCTACCTGGCGAAGGCGCTCGTGGTCTTTCCGGGAGGGTTCGGGACGCTGGATGAGATGTTCGAGATTCTGACGCTGGCGCAGACGAACAAGCTGACGAACCGGTTGACGGTGGTGTTGTATGGAACGAGCTACTGGAAGTCGGTGCTGAACTTCGAGGTGCTGGCGGCGAAGGGCGCGATTGCGCAGAAGGATCTGGCGCTGGTGCAGTTCGCGGATACGCCAGAGGAGGCGTTTGCGATCCTGAAGGCGGGTCTCGAGCAGCACATCGACACGCCGGACCACGAAGGGCATGTGCCGGAGACCCCGGCGCCCAGCGTGCAGGAACTGCTGGGGCCGGACATCAACCGCACCCGGCCTTGAGGCTTCTGGCTCGAACCTTACAGGTGGAAGGCTTTGTCGGCGCCCCAGACGAGGCCGAGCGTGAGCACGGCGATGACGACTTCGCCGATGGCTCCGACGAGGAAGGGGCGCAGGCCCTGCTTGCTGAGGTCGCGGAAGCTGGTGCGCAGGCCGACGCCGGCGAAGGTGAGCAGGAAGGCCCAGCGGCTGAGATTGCCAACCGCGAGCGAGGCCGGGCTTTGGAGAAGAAGCCGAAGGTCGCCAGCAGCGAGATCAGCAGAAAGCCCAGGACGAACTTGGGGAAGCGGTTCCAGAGGAAGGCGGCCTTGTTGCCGATGCCTGCAGCCTGGCCTTTGGACGCCCAGTAGAGGGCGTATCCCAGCACGACGAAGCCGATGAGCGCGTTGCGGCAGGTCTTGGTGAGGACGGCGATCTTGCCGGCGGCGTCGGAGTAGAGCGCGCCGGCGGCTGCGGTCTCGGCGGTGTTGTCGACGGCGAGGCCGGTCCAGACGCCGTAGGCGCGGTCGCTCAGATGGAGCGCATGGCCGACCATGGGGAAGACGAAGAGCGAGATGGCGCCGAGTGCGAGGATGGCGGCGATGGCGATGGAGGAGTCTTCCTCGTCGGCTTCGATGGCGCCCTGCGTGGCGATGATGGCGGAGACACCGCAGACCGAAGCGCCGACGGAGAGCAGCGACACCAGCTTGGGCGCGAGGCCGAAGCCGCGTTCCAAGCCAGGTCATGAAGGTGAGGGCGAGGGCGATTTCGAGGAAGACCAGCAGGAGGGAGATGCCGCCAAGCCGGGCGATATCGCCGAGGATGAAGCGCGCGCCCAGCAGCACGATGCCGACCTTGAGCCAGAACTCGTAGGTGGCGACGCCGCGGCGGAAGAGCGCGGGCACGCCGATGGTGTTGGCGATGACGAGGCCGATGAGGATGGCCCACAGGACGTATTCGATATTGGGCAGCACGAGGTGGTGTGCCTTGCCGTAGCGCGCGATGAACTGCTCGATGAACTTGCCCGCATAGCCGACGACCGCGAGCAGAAGGATGCCGGGAAGCAGGCCGAGGAAGCCCGGCGAAGCCGCCGCGGGCGGGGGTTTCGACAGGAGTGGCGGGTGAGGGTGCGACAGCGACGTTGGCAGGCATGGCTTATCCGGCGCCCTTACCAGGGCACAGATTTCAGGATTCCAAAGCGAACGAGGAGGGCGAGTGCAAGCGAAAGCAGCACGGCCCAGGTATCGGCAGAGAATCGGCGGGATCCTGCAGGCATGAAGCGCTCCTGAGAGTACAGATTGGCAAAACGGAACGATGCGGGCTAGCGAACGGGACTACGGGCGGGAAATTGGAACGGGGGCGATGCGGAGGGAAAGCTAGCGGCGACAACAACAGGCGGCACGGTCGTCCTGAAGGACGAAGGGCGCGGATGCGATCTGCAGTCGGGTGTGCATGCTTTCCTTTCTTGTATCACCGGGTGGTGCGCAGGGCAAGCACGGCGCTTCCAGGCAAAGGTGTGCGGGTGGGGCTGCGCTGTTGCCGATTGAGGCTCCTGCGGCGCTTTGACGGGGGGTTTGAAGCTCCATTCCCGGTGCAGTCATCTCCTTGTCACGTCGGGCGGAGAGACTTGTCGGCAGCAAGGGAGGACTCA
The DNA here is from genome assembly GCA_963744015.1 of uncultured Gammaproteobacteria bacterium. Taxonomy (GTDB): domain Bacteria; phylum Acidobacteriota; class Terriglobia; order Terriglobales; family Acidobacteriaceae; genus Edaphobacter. The sequence goes on along the minus strand of CAVUSA010000003.1, from coordinate 959,798 downwards.
CGTGAGCCAGTCCACCGTCTGTTATCTTTGGCGCGAGCCCGGGGCCGCCGCGGGATTCGCGGCCGGCGTTTCGCTGCACTCGCATACCAACCAGTCGCACGAGACGCTCGACTTCATCGCGGAGCTCTCAACGGACTTTCGCCTCCTGCAGCCTGTTATCCGGTGGGCCGAAGAGCGATGCTTCCGTTTTTCGGGCATCCGGCCGGACTACCTGCGTTCGTACTGGACGCCGCCGCTGACACCGCGTCTCGCGTTCGACCTGGAGCGGACGCAGATCGAAGACAAGCTGGCCCTACCCGCCTTGGTTTCGCTTTCGGACCACGACGACATCTCCGCGCCGCTGCTGCTGCGGACGGTTCCCTCGGCGCGGCATATCCCGTTTCGGTGGAGTGGAGCGTACCCTACGCCAACGAGCATGCGGTGCCTGACGCGAGACCGACGGCCTTCCACCTGGGCGTCCATGACCTGCCTTCGGCTTCGGCGTCGGAGTGGATTGCGCGTCTGAACGCGTTTACGGCGATGCCGCCGGAGAGCCGGCCGGCTGCGCTGCTGGGCGACTTGCTGGCGGAGCCGGAACGAGCGGCCGTTTGTGCTGGGATATGTGGGACGGCTGTCGGTCGAAAAGAACGTGGCGCTGCTGCCGCAGGTGCAGCGGGAATTGTTTGCGCCCGGCTATGCGGTGCGGCTGCTGATCGTCGGCCATGGCGCAGAGGAGGAGTTGCTGCGGCGGGCGCTGCCGCAGGCACGCTTTGCCGGCGTGCTGCGTGGGGAGGCACTGGCGCGCGCCTACGCCGACATGGACCTGCTGGTGTTTCCTTCGCACACGGATACCTTCGGCAACGTCGTACTGGGGCGCTGGCCAGCGGTGGTGACGCCCGACGGTGGACCGCGGTTCCTTGTGCGCGAAGGGAGACGGGCGCGGTTGCAGAAGATGAGCGCTTCGCGGCAGCGATCGCCGGGATCCTGGGATGTCCGGGGAGCCTGAGCGCCATGCGTGCGGCATGCAGGGCCTATGCGCTGGGCTGCAACTGGGACAACGTGTTCGACGGCGTGTATGCAGGCTACCGCGATCTTCCGGACCGCTGAGGAGGCGGCGGGGCGGATTCAAGCCCGGGGGCGTGACCGAGTTCGCCCAGGAAGACGGCATGGGACGGGAGCGTGAGGCTGTTGGCGAGGACTTCGGAGGGTATGCTGCCGTCGCTCGTGGCGAGCGTGTGCAGGCTGCCGTTGGCTGCGGCGAGGCCGAGGCGACGGAGCTCGGCGGCGAGCGAAAGATGCACCGGATGGTCGGTGACATTGCAAACGATGAGGACAGGCGAAACGGGGCTGTTGCCCGGCGTCCGGCCACGCACCCAAGCGACGACATCGGCGTTGCCGGATTCGATCGGGTCGAGAGCGCCTTCGCGGAGAGCGGTCCTGGCGCGGCGCAGGGCCCCGAGACTCCGGACCCACGCCAGCAGCGGGGTTGGCTGGCCGTCCTGCGGTGCAGATTGCGCGGCGACGATCAGCGGCGAGCCGGGCCCGGCGAGCAGCGCGGCGGCGAGAATGGCGCCTGTTCCGGCATCCGCGTTGAAGTCCACGGTTGCCGCCGGGACCGGGATGGAAGCGGTTTGCGGCAACGGCGTGAGCGCCTGGCGCAAGTTTGCGGCCGTCAGGTGAGCGAGCGCAGCAAGGCGCGCGTCGAGCAACAATTGTGCGGGCTGCGCGTTTGTGGCTCGGCGTCTAGCCTGTGCGAGCGGCGCATCCCAGAGGAGGACGCGCTGGCCGGCGAAGCTCGCGGCGAGGCGGTTGAGCTCAGCGGCGCGGTCAGAACGCTGCAGCGGCGTAAGGGATTCGGCGCCCGCCAGGGTGAGGTGCAGGCCGGCGGCTCCGCGGCTGAGCCAGGAGCGTGCCAGCCCGCTTAGCGCCTGGGTGGTCGGCGGCCCGGCGAGCGGCAAGTCAACGAGCACACGGATGCCGCGGGCATTGGCCGCACGCATGAGTGTGTCGGCAGCCGGGTCGGCGGGATCGCTGGGCGCGGGAGAAAGCACGAGGGCGCCGACATCGAGGCTCTGCACAAAGTCCAACTCGCGTTCGGCGTCGGAGACGTGAGCGGGGTCAAGCTGATAGAGCACGACGCCCTGGTACCAGGGGCGAACGGTAAGGCCAGAACCGGCCCAGCCCTTTCGCGCAAGGGTCTGCGCGCTGGCGGCAGGTACGCCGAAGGAGAGCGCCGCAGCGGTCAGGCACAGCAGCACGGCCAGGCGACGCGGGATTGGGTCGGTTCGGAGCATCGAGTTGCTGCCGGGGTGGCCGGGATGACGGCGTGATCCGCCGCTGCCCACCCGCTGGCTTATGCGGGATCTCCTGTTCCGTGTTCGCGGTGCGTGGGCAGCAGGACGGAGATGGTCGTCCCGGAACGCTCGGGGCCGATGCGGCTCCGCACCTGGATGCGGCCGCGGTGTTCCTGGACGATGGTGTTTGAAAGCCAGAGTCCCACACCCGTGCCCTTGAGTTCCTTGGTGGTGAAGAAGGCGTCGAAGATGCGCGGCATGTTATGCGGCGGGATGCCCACGCCGCTGTCGGAGATGGTGACGCGAACGCCTCGCACCAGGGGTTCACCGTGCAGCAGGCAGGGCGAGATTTTGATGCGGATGCTGCAGCCGGTGGGCGATGCGTCGATCGCGTTGCGCAGGATGTTCGAGAAGACCTGACGAAGCTGTGCGGGGAAGCCTTCGACGACCGGCTGTAGCCCCCAGTCGGTGCGGACCTCGAGTTCGCGTTCCACCAGCGCACGGTTATTGAGGGCAAGTACATCTTCGATGAGGTCGCGCAAATTGACCGCGACCGGCTCCGAGCTTTCGCGGTGGAAGGTGAGGATCTGGCGCGAGATGCGGGAGACGCGAGCCACTTCTTCCTCGGCGGCGGAGAGGTAGGCGCTGCTTTCGCGGTTTGTGGACACGAACTCGCGCAGCAGGAAGAGCAGGTTGGTGATGGCTTCGAGCGGGTTGTTGATCTCGTGCGCGATGGTGTGCGCCATGCGCCCGGTGGTGGCGAGCCGCTCGTTCATCAGCGCGGCGTATTCGGCCAGTTTTTCCTGCGTGACGTCGGCGAGGACGAGGATGCTGCCGGTGCGCTCGGATTCCATGAAGACGGATTCAAGGCGCGCGCGGAAGTGACGTCCGCCGCTCGAAAGCTCGCGGGAGACGAAGGTTTCTGCATCGTCGAGGTCGATGTGGAAGGCGCCGCGGAGGACGTCAGCGAGGAACTGCCCTTCGATCTCGGCGTAGGAGCTGGCCAGCAGGCTGCACATCGCGCGGTTGCAGCGCTGGATGATGCCTGCGGAGTCGATGAGCGCGACACCTTCGGAGAGTGAATCGAAGGTGGCCTGCCACTGCCGGGCGGAGAGCTTGGCCGCCGATTCCGCCTCGTGCAGCTTGACCAGCGAACGCACGGTGGCGAGCAGGACGTTGCCTTCGACGGGTTGGGTCAGGTAGGCATCGGCGCCGCTTTCGAGCGCGTACACGCGGCTTTCGTTATCGACAAAGGCGGCCGAGAGCTGCAGCACGGGGATATGGCTGGTGCGAGGATTGTTCTTGAGCCGGCGGCAGACTTCGTAGCCCAGGATGTCCGGCAGCTTGACGTCGAGCAGGATGACGGCGGGGATCTCCTGCGCCAGTTCGAGCGCCTGCCTGCCGGTCTCGGCTTCGGTGACGCGGTAGCCGGCGCGTTTGAGCGCATGCACCACGGCGTAGCGGTTGGCGGCGCGATCGTCTACGACAAGGATGTGATCCTGCTGCGCGTTCATCCGGCGCTCCCCGTCTTTGCCGGCTCGCCGTCCTGGGTGCGGATGGTCTGCCGCAGCAGACGAAGCATCGATTCCAGACCGTCTTCGGCGGCGAAGGCCTGCTTGGGGAAGATGAAGGCGTCATTCTCCTCGAGGATGGCCTGCTCGGCCGGGGTGATCTCTTTGGAGGAGTGCATGACAACGGGCACCTGGGCCAACGCGGCGGAGCTGCGAATCTCGCGCAGCACCTCGAAGCCGCTGATGTCCGGCATGGTGATGTCGAGCACGATGGCGTCGGGAACTTCGGTCTGGAGCACGCGCATGGCTTCGCGGCCGCCGTGGGCCTCGAGGATGCGATAGCCGGCTTTGACGAGGGCGCCGCCGACCAGGTAGCGGCTGACCTCGTCGTCATCGATGAGCAGCACAACGCGCGAGCTCTTGCCTTCGATAAGTTCGCGCACGACGTTGAGCAGGGTAAACGGCGGGATGGGCTTGGCGAGGAAGGCCGCGGCACCGGCTGCAAGCGCGGCGTCGGGTTCATCGAAGACGCTGACCACCAGCACCTTGCCCTCGTACCCGAGGGTGCGCAGTTCGGCGATGAATGGAAGCGCGTCGCGCTGCTCGATCTGCCGATCGAGCACGATGAGCGCCGGCATCATGACGCGCAGGGCGGCGCGCGCCTCCGGCAGGTTGCTGACCGAGACGGCGCGGAAGCGGGTATTGCGCAGCGCGGCCTGGTGCACGAAGCTGGTCTCGCGGTTGTCCTCGAGGAAGAGCACGGTGGGGCCTGTATCGGAGGATGAGGGGCGAATCAACTTGGGCGGCTCGGGGGTCGGCTTGCCGAACTGCGAGGGAATGCGCACGGTGAACGTGGAGCCCACGCCGGGCTCGCTTTCCACCTCCAGCCGGCCTCCCAGCAATTCCGAGAGGCGGCGCGCCAGCGGGAGCCCGAGGCCGGTGCCTTTGACCTGACTCTGCAGGTCGCCTTCAATCTGCACGAACTCCTCAAAGATGCGCTCAAGGTCCTGGCGCTCGATGCCGATGCCTGTGTCGGCGACGCGGAAGACGATCCAGCCACCCGGAGCGCACTCGGCAGTGACACGGATGTGGCCCTTACGCGTGAATTTGAGAGCGTTCGAGATCAGATTACGCAGCACCTGCGAGAGCTTGCCCTCGTCGGTGTACAGGGTAGGGATGTCTGCGGCGGTTTCGAAGAGCAGGTCGAGGCTGTTGCTTCCGAGCAGCGGCTTCAACATGCCGCGCAACGCGCCGAAGAAGTCCGCCACCTCGAAGTGGCGCGGCTTGATGTCGACGCGGCCGGCTTCCACCTTGGCAAGGTCAAGGAGGTCGTTGACCAGCTCGGAGAGTTCCCCGGCGGAGTTCTGGATGTAGCTGACCTGCTTTTCCTGCTCGGGCGAGAGCTCGCCGTCGGCGTGCGAGAGCAGCAGCCGGCTGAGCGACGAGATGGAGTTGAGCGGGGTGCGGAACTCGTGCGTGAGGTTGGAGAGGAAGTTGGTCTTGAGGTCCGAGACGCGGCGCAGATCGTCGGCATGCTGCTCGAGCTCTGCATAAAGCGCAACGACGCCGCGGTTCGTGTCTTCGAGCTCGCGATTGAGGTCGGCGAGCTGCTCCTGCTTTTCCTTGAGGTCAGCGAGGGTTTTGAGCAGCTCGCGATTCTGGCGTTCAATCTCGGCGAAGGGGTCGGCGGTGGAGTCGCTGAGAAGTTCGGCGACGAGGTTGCGCACGACGGTCGGCGTGACGCGTCGGGCCCCAGGCGGCAGCGCCTTGCCAAACTCCACCTGTGTGCCCTGCGCGGTGGAGACGATGTCGAAGTGGTCCATCAGGCGCTTGATGCCGATGATGCCCATGCCGAGGCCGGTCTTCGAAACGTAGCGTCCATTCAGCACCTGTTCGAGGTGCGGGATGCCGGGGCCTTTGTCGGCAACCGAAATGACGAACATCTGCGTGCCGGCGGGCGGCTGGCGAGAGCGGCCGGGCGCCGGGTTGTCGTCGTCGACCGCTTCGTCCACGCGGAAGTGCACCTGCCCGCCCTCTGCATAGCGAAAGGCATTGCGCGCCAGTTCGGAGGCGGCGGTGGCGAGGCGAATCTGGTCCTGGTGTTCGAAGCCAAGCAGCCCGGCCAGGTCGCGCGCCCGCTGCCGCGCCTGCACCACGTGGCGGTCGTGACGGAGCGGGAGTGCGAGAGCCGGGAACTCAAAACGAATCGACATGGATTTCAAACGCGTGTGACCAGTATTGTCACATCATCGCGCCGGCGGCAGAAATCCCGGTAAAGAACTCCGGCGATCAGCGAGGGATGACGCGAGGCCAGGCCGGGGTAGCTTTCGAGATTCCAGCGTGTGGCCAGGCCATCGGAATGCATAAGCAGCGTGTCGCCAGCGGCCCAGGGGTAAGTGAAGGATTGCACGCGTCCCAGCGAGTGTCCCAGGGTGCCGTTCATCCCCACCAGGTTGCGCAGCTTGCCCGCATGGTAGATGGCGCCGGCGACGTTGCCGACTCCGGCGAAATGGAGTTCCCCCGCATCGTGGCGAATCTCCGCGACGGAAACGGCCGCGCCGCGGGTCTTGGCGAGCGTGGGATGGACCTCGTTCAGGAGGGAGGCGGGGTCCATCCCGGGATTCCCTTCAAAGACGCGGATAGCCTGTTCGGCAGCTTCGGCCGCATAACGTCCGTGGCCCAGGCCATCGGCCACCATGTAGACACTGCGTCCGGGAGAGAAGGACGAACTCCAGGCGTCGCCGCACTCCGTCTCGCCGGCGATGGGGACCTGCACGACGCCAAAGGCAGAGACGAGGTCATCGCGGCGCGCGTCCGGATCCTGAAGGACCCGAGCCAGCAGCACGGTACCCTTTCCGGCATGCGAATAAAGCTGCAGGGTGGCGGCGAGGCGGCTCATTGCGCCCAGGCCTTCTCCGGCTGTGCCCGCGGTCGAGTAACCGTCTTCGAACGAACGGGCGATGTCGGCGATGCCTTTGCCGTTGTCCAGAGCGAGTACGTCGATGCCGGTAAGCTCGCCGAAGCGCCAGGGGCAAAGCAGGAGCTCGCCTTGTCCGGCATGCGCCGCAATGTTGCCGGCCGCTTCGTTGACCACAATCGCGAGCTGCCCCTGGGGCGTCTCGGAGAAGCCGAGACTGCTGGCGAGCGTCGAGGCCTGCCGCCGCGCCGAGCCGATCTGGCTTGGGTCGCCCGCCGAAACCGGGATACACAGGCTGATGGGCCGGCTCCGCTCTTCCCGCGACATGCTCCAGCGTTTTACTTCCATCGCGTCACGGTCACCGTCGTTCCTTCTCCTGGTTCGCTGCGGATATCGAACTCGTTCATCAGCCGCTTGCTTCCCGAAAGCCCCAGGCCCATTCCGCTCTTGCTGGTGTAGCCGTCGGTCAAGGCGAGCTTGATATCGGGAATGCCCGGTCCCTTGTCCGAGAAGCGCAGCCGAAGTCCCTTGCGGATGCCATCGGCAAGCTGCTCCATCTGCATCTCTCCGCCACCGCCATGCTCGAGCGTGTTGCGGCCCAGCTCACTGGCGGCCGTCACCACCTTGGTCTGGTCCACCAGCGAGAACTTGAGTTCGAGCGCCCAGGCACGAACCCGCTGGCGCACAGAAACCACGTCGGCAGGATCCTTGATGGGGAGCGTCTCAGTCTTGATCACTGTCCCGGTCATACGCCTCGTCGTCCCGATAGTCGGGCACAGTTTGCTGGAGGTACTCCATCCCGGACTCGACGTTCAGAGCCGTACGGATCCCGGGAAGCGACATGCCCAGTTCGACCAGCGTGATCGCGACCGCGGGCTGCATGCCGACGACCACGGTTTCGGCGTCCAGCACCTTGGCCATGGACGCAATGTTGGCCAACGTGCGGCCGATAAAGGAATCGACAATCTCCAGCGACGAGATGTCGATCAGCACGCCCTTCGCCCCGACGTCCGCGATTTTGGACGTCAGGTCATCCTGCAGCGTCAACGCAAGCTTGTCGTGCATGTCCACCTGGATGGTGACCAGCAGAAAGCTCCCCATGCGGAGAATCGGAATCCGCTCCATGTCCTGTTCCTTCGGCCTTGATTCCGTGGCCTATTCTCTTGCGCCCGCCGAAGGGGCGATGCCGCCCGGCTTGCTGTTGAGGGTGACCGAGCGCCCGCTGCGCTGCAGCGCCAGGCGAAACGCATCGGAAAGCTTCGCCTTGGTGATGACGTCCTGCAGATTGATGCCGAGGTGCACGATGGTCTGCGCAATCTGCGGACGGATGCCGCTGATGATGCATTCGGCGCCCATCAGGCGGGCGGCTGTGATGGTCTTCAACAGATGCTGCGCGACCAGGGTGTCGACCGTCGGTACGCCGGTGATATCGATGATGGCGTAGCGCGAGTTGGTCTGCACGATGGCCTGCAGCAGCGACTCCATCACAATCTGCGTGCGTGCGCTGTCGAGCGTTCCAATCAGCGGCAGCGCGACAATTCCTTCCCACAACGTGACCACGGGGGTGGAAAGCTCCAGCATCTCTTCCTGCTGGCGCACGATGACCTGGTCGCGGCCATGGATGTAGCTGTCGGTGGTGTGCAGTGCCAGCTTGTCGATGAAGTCGTCGACCTGCGTGACTTCGCTGAACAGCTTGTCGACATCGGTCTTGTTGTCGTCGCGCAGCAGGTGGAACAACGGGGCTTTGAGCGAGAGCACGAACATGGCGGTTTCACTTGGGGTGAAACCCTGGGCGGCACGGGAGACGGAAAGACTGGCGAGGAGGTCGCGCAACGGCTGCCAGGCGCCTGCGTTGGGATTGTCCGGTGGAGCGTCCGGCGGTGCGTCGACCAGCGCCGCAAGCACCTCGGCGGCCTGCGATTTCAGCTCCCGTTCATCGATCAGATCACGTCGCCGGATTCCGCTCTTGATCCCCTTCAACCATTCGTCGAGTAACGCATCTTGATTCCTCCGAACCAAGTCCAGTACATTTGCCATTGATTTCTCCAGATCGTACGCAAAGCAGGGGAAACGGGATTGACCGACGTGCGAAGCGACAGCCTTCCGATTCTACAGGCAGAAGCAGGCGTTCGCAGGCCGACCCGGCGCGGAGAAAAAAGTGGCGCAAGGCTGAAACCCGCAACTCGGAATTCGCATCGTACGGACTTGTATTGAAACCACCACCAACACGTAAAGTGACGTCCTCTGTCCCAGTGCAGCGGCCCGGCAAGGTTCGGCGCCATCCGCAGGGATGAAAGGCATCCGCATAGGGGGGATGTGCAATGGCAACCGCCAATGTGGTGGAGCCCGCGGCATCGAAGCCGCGAGTTCCGCGCAAAAGCAATGGGAATGGAACTCCACCGGCCGAAACCGTGCCCGACGAGTCCCATGACCTCGGCCTCATTCTCGCCAGCCTGCAGACCATGCGTGACGGAGATTTCTCCGCCCGGCTGCCCGTTGCGTGGGTGGGATTGAAAGGCAAGATCGCCGACACCTTCAACGACATCGTCTCCGCCAACGAGCGCATGGCGCTCGAACTGAAGCGCGTGGGCCAGGCCGTAGGCAAGGAAGGCCGCACCCGCGAACGCATCCGCTTCCAGCACTCGCGCGGAAGCTGGGGCGACATGGAGATTTCGGTCAACACCCTGATCGAAGACCTCTTGCGCCCGACCACCGAGATGACGCGCGCCATCGCCGCCGTCGCCCAGGGCAACCTGACGCAGACCGTGCGCCTCGACGTCGTCGGGCGTCCGCTCGAAGGCGAGTTCCTGCGCTCGGCCACCATCGTCAACACCATGATTCAGCAGCTCGGCATCTTTACCGCCGAGGTGACGCGCGTGGCGCGTGAGGTCGGCACCGACGGCAAGCTGGGCGGGCAGGCACAGGTGCCCGGCGTGGCGGGTACGTGGAAGGACCTGACCGATTCGGTTAACTCCATGGCCTCGAACCTCACGGGCCAGGTGCGTAACATCGCGGAAGTCGCGACCGCGGTCGCTTCGGGCGACCTTTCCCGCAAGATCACCGTAGACGTGCGCGGCGAGATTCTGCAGCTTAAGGAAGCCATCAACACGATGGTGGACCAGCTTCGTTCGTTTGCCTCGGAAGTGACGCGCGTCGCGCGCGAAGTCGGCACCGACGGCAAGCTCGGCGGACAGGCTGTGGTGCCGGGCGTCGCTGGAACCTGGAAGGACCTCACCGACTCCGTGAACGCCATGGCCGGCAACCTTACGGCGCAGGTCCGCAACATCGCCGAAGTCACGACCGCAGTCGCTCGAGGCGACCTTTCGCGCAAGATCACCGTCGACGTGAAGGGCGAAATTCTTGAGCTCAAGGACACCATCAACACGATGGTCGACCAGCTCAACGCGTTCGCAGGCGAAGTGACGCGCGTCGCGCGCGAAGTCGGCACCGAAGGCAAGCTGGGCGGCCAGGCGCAGGTGCCGGGCGTCGGCGGCACGTGGAAAGACCTCACCGACAACGTCAACTTCATGGCCTCCAACCTCACCGGCCAGGTGCGTAACATTGCCGAGGTCGCCACCGCCATCGCAAACGGCGACCTTTCGCGCAAGATCACCGTCGACGTGCGCGGCGAGATCCTGCAGCTGAAAGAAACGCTGAACACCATGGTCGACCAGCTCAACCGCTTCGCCGGCGAAGTGACCCGCGTGGCGCGCGAGGTCGGCACCGAAGGACGGCTCGGCGGACAGGCGAACGTGCCGGGCGTTGCCGGCACCTGGAAGGACCTTACCGACTCCGTGAACTCGATGGCCGGCAACCTCACCGGCCAGGTGCGCAACATCGCCGAAGTCACCACGGCCGTAGCGCGCGGCGACTTGTCGCGCAAGATCACGGTCGACGTGAAGGGCGAAATCCTCGAGCTCAAGAACACCATCAACACCATGGTCGACCAGCTCAACGCGTTCGCGGGCGAAGTCACCCGCGTCGCGCGCGAGGTCGGCACCGAAGGCAAGCTCGGCGGACAGGCGCAGGTCTCGGGCGTCGCCGGAACCTGGAAGGACCTCACCGACTCGGTCAACTTCATGGCCGGCAACCTGACGGCGCAGGTCCGCAACATCGCCGAAGTCGCGACCGCCGTCGCCCGCGGCGACCTCTCGCGCAAGATCACCGTCGACGTGCGCGGCGAGATCCTCGAGCTGAAAGACACGATCAACACCATGGTCGATCAGCTTCGCTCGTTTGCCGGCGAAGTCACGCGCGTGGCGCGCGAGGTCGGCACCGACGGCAAGCTCGGCGGACAGGCGCAGGTGCCGGGCGTCGCCGGAACATGGAAGGACCTGACCGACAACGTCAACTTCATGGCCGGCAACCTGACGGCGCAGGTCCGCAACATCGCGGAAGTGGCGACCGCCATCGCGTCGCGGCGACCTGTCGAAGAAGATCACGGTGAACGTCAGTCGGGCGAAATCCTTCTGCTCAAAGACACCATCAACACCATGGTCGACCAGCTGAACGCGTTCGCCGGCGAAGTCACCCGCGTGGCGCGCGAGGTCGGGACCGAAGGACGACTCGGCGGGCAGGCGAACGTGCCGGGCGTCGCCGGTACCTGGAAGGACCTGACCGACTCGGTGAACTCGATGGCCGGCAACCTGACCGGCCAGGTGCGCAACATCGCCGAAGTAACGACAGCCGTCGCTCGCGGCGACCTCTCGCGCAAGATCACGGTCGACGTGAAGGGCGAGATTCTTGAGCTCAAGAACACCATCAACACCATGGTCGACCAGCTCAACGCGTTCGCCGCCGAAGTCACGCGCGTCGCGCGCGAAGTCGGCACCGAAGGCAAGCTGGGCGGGCAGGCGCAGGTGCCTGACGTCGCCGGAACCTGGAAGGACCTGACCGACAACGTCAACGTCATGGCGGTCAACCTCACCGAGCAGGTACGCGGCATCGTGAAGGTGGTGACCGCCGTCGCCAACGGCGAGCTGACCCAGAAGCTGACCGTGAACGCCAAGGGCGAGGTTGCGGCGCTGGCCGAGACCATCAACAACATGACCAACACGCTGGCCACCTTCGCCGACCAGGTCACGACCGTCGCGCGCGAGGTCGGCGTCGAAGGCCGGCTTGGCGGACAGGCCAACGTGCCCGGCGCGGCCGGCACGTGGAAGGACCTGACCGGCAACGTAAACCTGCTCGCCGACAACCTGACCAACCAGGTGCGCGCCATCGCCGAAGTGGCCACCGCCGTGACCAAGGGCGACCTGACGCGGTCGATCCAGGTGGACGCGTCGGGCGAAGTGGCCGAGCTGAAAGACAACATCAACACCATGATCGACAACCTGCGCCTGACCACCGATCGCAACACGGAGCAGGACTGGCTGAAGACCAACCTCGCGCGCTTCACCAGCATGTTGCAGGGGCAGCGCGAGCTCACGCACCGTGGGCCGCATGCTGCTCTCCGAACTCGCGCCGCTGGTCAACGCGCAGCAAGGCGTGCTCTACCAGATGGAGGCGGAGGAGCACCGGCACGCTGCAGCCTGCTGTCCTCCTTCGCGAACGCCGAGGATGGACACCCGGCGTGCAGTGCGGCTGGGGCGAGGGCCTGGTCGGGCAGTGCGCGCTGGACAAGCGCCGCATGCTGATCACCGACCTTCCGCCCACCACCGTCCCGATCCGCTCCGGGCTGTTCGAGGCCATCCCGCGCAACGTCATCGTGCTGCCCGTCCTGTTCGAGGATCGCGTCAAAGCCGTCATCGAGCTCGCCAGCCTGAACGTCGTTCACCACCTCGCACCTCGCCTTCCTCGAGCAGCTCACCTCGCAGCATCGGCATCGTGCTGAACACGATTGAAGCCACCATGCAGACCGAAGGCCTGCTGAAGCAGTCGCAGCAGCTCGCGGTCGAGCTGCAGACGCAGCAGAAGGAACTGCAGCAGACCAACGAGCAGCTCGCCCAGAAGGCCCAGCAACTGGCCGAGCAGAACGCCGAAGTCGAACGCAAGAACCAGGAGATCGAGCAGGCCCGCGGCGCGCTGGAAGAGAAGGCCAAGGAACTCGCCCTCACCTCGAAGTACAAGTCCGAGTTCCTGGCCAACATGTCGCACGAGCTGCGCACGCCGCTCAACTCGCATCCTCGTGCTCGGCCAGCAGCTCGCCGAAAATCCGGACAGCAACCTCAGCGGCAAGCAGGTGGAGTTCGCGCGCACCATCCACGGCGCCGGCACCGACCTGCTCAACCTGATCTGCGACATCCTCGACCTGTCGAAGATCGAATCCGGCACCGTCTCGGTTGAGGCCGAAGAGGTCTTCTTCGGCAGCGCTGATCGAGATGGTCGCCCGGCCTTTCCGCCACGAGGCCGAGAACCGCAAGCTGACGTTCGAGGTCGAGACCGACTCGCACCTGGCGCGCAGCCTGGTCACCGACTCCAAGCGCCTGCAGCAGGTGCTCAAGAACCTGCTCTCGAACGCGTTCAAGTTCACCGAGCACGGCGGCGTGCGGCTCACGGTTTCGAACGCCACCAGCGGCTGGACGCCGAAGCACCAGATCCTCGGCGCCGCGGCTTCGGTCATCGCGTTTCGAGGTGTCCGACACCGGCATCGGTATCCCCATCGAGAAGCAGCGCATCATCTTCGAGGCCTTCCAGCAGGCCGACGCCGGCACCAGCCGCAAGTACGGCGGCACGGGCCTGGGCCTCGCGATCAGCCGCGAACTTGCGAGCCTGCTGGGCGGTGAAATCCAGCTGCACTCCACCCCCGGCAAGGGCAGCACCTTCACGCTTTACCTGCCGCAGACCTACGTCGGCCCGTCGACGCAGATCACCACGCCGCAGGAGGAGTCGCACCACATGCACGTCCCGGCAAAGGGGCTTCCGTTCTCCGCGCTGGCGGTGAAGGAGCCCGAGGTCGAGACGATCGAAGATGATCGCAACTCGCTTCAGGAAGGCGACTCCGTCCTGCTCATCGTTGAGGATGACGTTCACTACGCCCGCATTCTGTGCGACCTGTCGCGGGACAAGGGGTTCAAGGTGCTGGTAGCGCTGCGCGGAGCCGAAGGCCTGGCGCTGGCGCGCGAGTTCCACCCCACTGCGATCTCGCTGGATGTGGCGTTGCCGGACATGCTCGGATGGACCGTCCTGAACCATCTGAAACAGGACCCCGCCACCCGCCACATTCCCGTGCAGATGCTGACGCTGGACGAGGACTGGCACCACGGCCTGTCGCATGGCGCCTTTGCCTTTGTCACCAAGCCGACGACGACCGAAGGCCTGGACGCCGCGATCGGGCGCATCTTCGAGTATTCGGCGCCGCGCCGCAAGCGGCTGCTGGTGATCGAAGACGATCCCGCCCAGCAGATGAGCATCGAGGCGCTGCTCGGCCACGATGACATCGATATTCAGCTCGCATCGAACGGCGCCGACGCCCTGCGTGACCTGAACGATGGCACCTACGATTGCCTCGTGCTCGACCTGCGCCTGCCCGACATGACCGGCTTTGAGTTCCTGGAGAAGATCGGCCAGGTTCCCGGTGGAAGCGAGTTGCCGGTCGTGGTCTTTACCGGCAAGGACCTTTCCCCAGAAGAAGATGCGCGTCTGCACATGCTGGCGCGCAGCGTCATCGTCAAGGATGTGGAATCGCCGGAGCGGCTGCTGGACGAGACTGCGCTATTCCTCCATCGGGTGGTTACGGATCTGCCGGCCGAAAAGCAGAATATGCTCGACCGGCTGCATCGCTCCGACGAAGCGCTGGTGGGGCGCAAGGTGCTGATTGTGGACGACGACGTACGCAACATCTTCGCGCTCATCAGCGTTCTCGAGCGCCGCGGCATGGAGGTCTTGACCGCAGGCACAGGACGCGAGGCGATCGGCATCATCGAATCAACCCCTGAGCTCGGGGTCGTGCTGATGGACATCATGATGCCGGAGATGGACGGCTACGAGACGATGCAGGTGATCCGCCAGAATCCGCAGTTCCGGCGTCTGCCGATCATTGCGCTGACGGCGAAGGCCATGAAGGGCGACCGCGAAAAGTGCCTGGAGGCGGGAGCCTCCGAGTATCTCGCCAAGCCGGTGAACACGGAACAACTGCTGTCGGCTCTACGCATGTGGCTGCACCGCTAAGAACGATCGGACGGGCTGTTTGATGAAGGACGCGATGACGAAGCAGGGCAGGGCCAACATTCTGATGGTGGACGACCAGCCGGGCAAACTGCTCAGCTACGAAGTCATCCTCAGCGAACTCGGGGAAAACCTGATCCAGGCCAGATCAGCCCGGGAGGCCCTGGACCTGCTCCTGCGCCACGACATCGCGGTCATCCTGATGGACGTGAGCATGCCGGAGATCGATGGGTTTGAGCTGGCCGACATGCTGCATCAGCATCCGCGCTTCGCCAAGACCGCCATTATCTTCATCTCGGCCGTACACCTGACCGACGTCGACCGCATCAAGGGCTACCAGAGCGGTGCGGTGGACTACCTTTCGGTGCCGGTGGTCCCGGAGTTGCTGCGGGCGAAGGTCAGCATCTTCGTCGAGCTGCACCGCAAGAGCCGCGAACTTGAACAGCTGAATCGCGAGCTTGAGCGCCGCGTGGATGAGCGCACCGCCGAAATCGGCCGCTTGAACAGCCAGCTCGAGCAGCGGGTCGCAGAGCTCGAAACCATCATGCAGGTGCTTCCGGTCGGTGTGGCCGTCTCGCAGGATCCCGAGTGCCGCCACATCGTCGGCAACGCCGCGCTTAGCCGGCTGCTCGGCGTGGCGCAGGGCGACAACATCTCCGTCACCGGCCGGGAGAGCGCATCACTTCCCTTTACGACGTATCGCAACGGGGGCAGACTGCCGGGCGACGAGCTCCCGTTGCAGGTGGCTGCGCGCACCGGCCAGCAGGTGGGCTCGAGCGAGATCGAGATCCGCCGGCCGCAGGGGACCTCGAGCTATCTGCTGGCCAGCGCTACCCCACTCTTCGGCGAGAATGGCGAGGTGCGCGGAGCTGTCGGAGCCTTCTTCGATCTGACCAGCCACAAGCAGCTCGAGAACCTGCTGCGCGAGCGCGCGGACCTGCTCGAACTCGCCACGGAGGCCATCATGGTGGGCGATCCAGCCGGGGTCCTGCAGTTCTGGAATGCCGGCGCCGAGACGCTCTACGGCTGGCCCCGCGAGGAGGTGGTGGGCAAGAACATCCACCAGCTGCTGCAGACGCGCTTCGCTGACGAGGCCGACGCGACCGGATGGCAACAGGAGCTCGCCGCGAAGGGAAACTGGCAGGGAAACCTCATCCAGACGACGCGCTCCGGCCGCGAACTGATCGTCGCCAGCCGCCGTGCGCTAAAGACGGAAGGCTCCGCCATTCTCGAAATCAACCGCGACATCACCGCCCAGTTGAGCGCCGAAGAAGCGTTGCGCAAGACCGAGCGGCTGGCCGCGATGGGGCGCGTGGCCGGCATCATCGCGCACGAGATCAACAATCCGCTGGAATCCATCACCAACACGTTCTACCTGCTGCGTGATCATCCTTCACTGGACGAGGAAGCCCGCTACTACGCGCGGCTGGGCGAGGAAGAACTGCTGCGGGTCTCTCACATCACGCGCCAGACGCTGGGCTTTTATCGCGAGTCCAAGGATCCCGTACCCGTATCGCTCTCGACGCTCCTCGACGAGATCCTGGAGCTGCAGTCGCGCCGGCTCGAGTTCGGCAACATCGCCATTGAGCGGCACTACCGCTGCAAAGGCTTCATCCACGGATTCCCGGTCGAGCTGAAGCAGGTTTTTCTGAACCTGATCGGCAACGCGGCGCAAGCCATGCCTGAGGGCGGCAAGCTGCGTCTGCGCGTGACCGAGCGCAGACTTCGGCCCAACCGGCAGGCGGGGGTCTCCATTGCGGTCATCGATACAGGGTCAGGAATCGACCCCGAACAGGCCAAACGGCTGTTCGAGCCCTTTTTCACCACCAAGAGCACCAAGGGAACAGGCCTTGGGCTCTGGATCAGCAAGGGCATCGTGCAGAAATATGGCGGCAACATCCGGGTGCGCAGCTTCCGCCGCGCCGGGCATTGCACCACCTGCTTCCAAGTCTTCTTTCCGGGGCTGCACGCCGCAGCCGAAGCCAACCTGCCCCTGAATACGGACGTGCGGGTGGCACAGCCTGAGTTGACCGGGAGATCCCTTGGGAACGCCTGATTCCATTCGCAACGCCACGCTGCTGTGCGTGGACGACGAGGAGATTCCGCGCGCGCTGCGGGCGCTCGTGCTCAAGAAACAGGGCTACGAGGTGGTCGCGGCCAGCTCCGGCAAGGAGGCCCTGCAGATGCTCTCCGAGCGCACCTTCGACCTGGTGCTGACCGACCAGATGATGCCCGGCATGCTGGGCACCGAGCTCGCGCGCAAGATCAAGGAACAGCATCCGGCCATACCGGTGGTGCTGGTTTCCGGCGTGAACGAGCTTCCGCCGGATATCGCCTTCGCCGATCTGTTCATCAGCAAGATTCAGGGTCCGCAGGCGCTCTTCGACGGTGTGGCGACTATGCTCGAGAAGTCTCGGCAAAGCTGAAGAGACGGTGGAACCGGCGTTTCCGACTGCGTTGTCTGCGTCGGAGAGGCTCGTTGCGACTTTTAGGCGCTGACCGCGGCCGCCAACAGCAGCAAGCCAAGGCCAAAGAAGAGAGCGCGTACGGGAGCGGCCCACGACAGGAAAACGGAGGAGAGACGTGCGGCAGGGCTTGCATGCATGGAATTCACCTGGATACCCGGAAGATGTTGAAAACTAAGCTGGTCTTACCACGACCCCAAGGTGGACGCCGCTTTACTTCCCAGGCGGCGCTTCTTTCCAAGGGACGGCAAATACTATCGAGCTTGGGAAAGGCTTGTCAATCCCCCCGAAGATGCATCTTCGCGCGCCTGCCAATGCCGCGAAGGTCGCTTTGATTGATTCGCACAGAACCTTGTGCAACTGTTCCTTCCACAAGCAGGCGGCGAAGGGCGCATTTTGACACTCTGGTTTTGCGGGCGGTAGTATCTCCCACGGCTCTGTGGTAAGACCTCTTCTCGCCGCCAACGGATCCTGTGCGATCGAGTGGGCGCAAAGGTCTTCGCAGATGCTTTCGCGGAAGATCTTCTGTGCCGCGAAACATTCCAGCCAGGCAGCGCGTCATTCCACCGCACCCCCAGAGGTTCTCCATGCACTGGCTTCGCCTTGCGTTCCTCCTGCTGTTCGCGCCCGCCGCCGCCCTTGCACAGATCGATTTGCCTGCCGAAGTGCCCCATCCCGCACTCTTTCTGGTCGGCGACTCCATCATGCACACTGGGACCGGCAACGGCGAGACCGGGCCTTGGGGCTGGGGCGCCGAGATCATTCCGATGTTCGACGCGGCCAAGATTCACGTGTTCAACGAAGGCCTGGGCGGACGCAGCAGCCGCGGCTACCGCGAAGAGGGTGCGTGGGCGAAGATCCTGGCACACCTGCAACCGGGCGACTGGGTAATCCTGCAGTTCGGGCACAATGACGCGGCCAACTCCGCCAACTACCCAGACCGCACAACGCTGAAGGGCAACGGAGACGACACGCAGGAGATTGAATCGCCGAAGACGCACGAGAAAGAGACGATCCATAGTTACGGCTGGTACCTGCGGCAGGATGTCGCGGAAGCCAAGGCGAAGGGGGCGCAGGTGATTCTCTGTTCGCCGCCGCCACGGAACACATGGGTAGACGGGAAGATTGTGCGCGGGCTGGATGGCTACGCCGGCTGGGCGCAGGAGGCAGCCAAGCAGAGTGGAGCGTATTTTCTCGATCTCAATACTCTTTCCGCTGACAAGTACGACGCGCTCGGCCAGGACGCCGTGAAGCCGCTCTTCAACGACAACCAGCACAGCCGCAAGGCCGGCGCGAAGCTGAACGCGGAGTCGGTGGTTGCCGGGATTCGCAGGATGAAGGATTGCCCGTTGCGCGGAGATCTCGCGCCGGCGCACCAGTAACACCCTCGAAAGGCAAGACATGAACGGCAACAAGCTCGCACGCAGAAGTTTCCTGAAGAACACGGCACTGGCAGCACCGGCACTGGCCACCTTTGGCCGTCTCGCAGAGGCCGAGCAGGCGAAGAAGCCGGCGCACCCGGCACCGGCACCGCCCCCAGTGCCGAAGGTCTCGCTGAACGTGAGTGACTACGGCGCGGTCGGCGATGGCGTGACCAAAGACACGCTTGCGATTCAGCAGACGATCGAGCGCTGCTCCGTGTTTGGCGGCGGCGAGGTCGTCATCGCAGGCGGCGAATACCTGTGCGGCGCGCTGACGCTGCGCTCCGGCGTGACGCTGCGGATTGCCGCCGACGCGACGCTCTTCGGCTCGCCCGATATGGCCGACTACCCGATTGCGCAGGTACGCTGGGAAGGCCGCTGGATCAAGGGTTACAGCGCGTTCATCAATGCGATGGACGCAAACGACATCGCTATCATCGGGCCGGGGCGCGTGATTGGCTCAGATGCGGTGCGGGGCCGCGTCGATCGCACCACGCGCATGCGTCTGCCGGCGCTGCTCGAATTTGTGAACTGCAAGAATGTGCGCGTGGCGGATTGCTACACGCAGAATTTCGGGATGTGGTCGATCCACCCGGTGTACTGCGAGAACGTTGCCTTCAAGAACGTCATCGTGAACAGCGGGGCGGACGGCATTGACGTGGATTCCTGCAAACACGTCACCATCGAAGGCTGCGACTTCGACACCACGGACGACTGTATTTCGCTGAAGAGCGGACGCGGCGCCGAGGGCTACACCATCCTGCGCCCGACCGAGGATGTGCGCATCGCGGATTGCAGCTTCAAGGACAAGACCTGGGCGTGCATCGGCATTGGAAGCGAGACCTCCGGCGGCATCCGCAACGTCCATGTGGAGCGCTGCAAATGCCTGAGCGCGGGAACCTTCGCTATCTATATTAAGAGCCGGCCGGGGCGCGGGGCGTTCATCGAGGATATCTATATGAACGACCTCGAAGTCTCGGGTGCGAAGCTCGGATTTTTGCGCTTCAACATCCTGAACAGCGGCATCGCCGACGAGTACCTGGTGCCGGGCGACGAGGGCATTCCGACGATCCGCAACTTCCAGTTCACCAACATCAAGGTGACGGACATGGCGACCCTGGTCGATGGCGCTGCCATTCATCCGCACAAGCCGCTGGACGGCTTTGTGCTTGCGAATGTGACGGGAACCTGCGCGAAGGGCATTTCGCTTGCGAACATCAACCACGCGGATATTCGCGATATCAAGGTGACGGGGTTTACGGGTCCGCTGCTGAGCACCTATAACGTCAACGGCAAAGGGCTCGCCGGGGCGGCCAAGCTGGAGGCGGCGAAGCTGCCCGATCCGATTTTGCCGCCAGCGACGCCCTACAAACTGCATTGATCTCGAGGACAGAACGTGCGCCTGTTGAAATTCCATGTCGCGGCGGCTTCCCTGCTCTGTGCCGGTCTCCTGCTGGCGCAGCAGGCGGTGCCGGATGTGCATGCGGACGAGCAGCGTCTGGGCCTGACCGGACCGGCAAACCCCGCACTTCCTAGCCTGATCCTGGTGGGTGACTCGACCGTACGCAATGGGCACGGCGTCGGCTCGGATGGACTTTGGGGCTGGGGGGCGCCGCTGGCCGATCTGTTCGATCCGGCCAAGATCAACGTGGTCAACCGAGCGATCGGCGGATTGAGCAGCCACACTTACCTTTCTGCAGGGCATTGGGATTCCACCCTGGCGCTGATCAAGCCGGGCGACTTCGTTCTGATCCAGTTCGGGCACAACGACGGAGGCCTGAATTTTCCGGGATCCGTTCCGGTGCCGGACCAGGGACTCGCCCCGGGAACCGCGCCGCCTGCCTCGGTGGCTCCGCGCGTAAACCCGGGTGGCAGCCTGCCGGGTGTCGGTGAGGAGACGCTGGAGGTGGAAAATCCGCGCACTCATCAGCATGAGATTGTGCATACCTTCGGCTGGTATCTGCGCAAATATGTTGCCGATACGCGCGCGAAGGGCGCCACGCCGATCCTGTGCTCGCTGGTGCCGCGCAAAATCTGGGCCGACGGGCACATCGTGCGCAATACGAGTACCTATCAAGGCTGGACGCAGCAAGTGGCGGCGCATGAACGTGCCGGCTTCATCGACCTGAATGAGATCATCGCGGCGCGCTACGACGCCCTGGGACCGGCGGCGGTGGATCCGCTGTTCGGAGACCCGCACACCCACACCACGCTTGCCGGTGCGCAGTTGAATGCGGAGGCCGTGGTTGCGGGCCTGCGGCGGCTGCCCGGGGATCCGCTGGCCAAGTACCTGTCCGATAAAGGGAAAAAACTATGAACGCAAACCGTACGTCCTTCCTCGTGCTGCTGGCTCTTGCGGCCGCCTCAGCCTCTCCGGCACAGACGACCGGACCCGATCCTAAAGAGATCCCTGTTCCGCCGATCGCGACCAAGGCGAAGCCGCTGCCAGGCGTCGATAAGCTGCCTACGCGCACGGAGATGCCGGACATCCTGACGATGGACGACGGCACCAGGGTGACGACGCTGGCGCAATGGAAGAAGCGCCGCGAAGAGATCAAGCAGACGCTCGAGTACTACGCCGTGGGCTCGATGCCGCCTGCGCCCGGCAACGTGCAAGGGCCAGGAGATGCACTCCGAGACCGTGCTCGGCGGCAAGGTGAAGTACCGGCTGGTGAAGCTGACCTTTGGGCCGGAGCGAAGCTGGAGCTCTACATCGGCATCTTTACGCCGACCGACGGCGAAGGGACCGGTGCCGGCGATCATCTCGCAGTCGAGCGAGCCGCCGGGAGGGCCGGACCTGCCGCATAGCGGCAAGGTCCTAACCAGGGCAAGGGCGAGGATGTGCTGATGATGGTCGGCCCCGGCACGGCTCCCGCTGCAGGTCCGACGGCCCGGCTTCAACCGTCCGCCAGCGACGGCGGAATCACTGGCGAAGGCTCGCGCGCGACGTGTTCGAGCGCGGCTATGCACTGGTGATGTACAACGACAACGACTGCGCCGAGGACACGACACTGCGCGAAGCCGACGGCAGCTTCACCTTCCGCCACACGCGCTTTTATCCGGCCTATCCGGGCTATGAGTGGGGCATTCTGGGCGGTTGGGCCTGGGGCGCGTCGCGCGTTGCCGACTACCTGGTGACCGATCCTGCCATCGACAAGACGAAGCTGATCATCACGGGCGCATCGCGTGCCGGCAAATCGTGCCATGGTCGCGGCGGCCTTCGATGATCGCCTGATGGGTGCTCCGGTGGTGACGGGCGGCGGAGGTATCGGCGCTTATCGCATGGCCGGACCGGATCACAGCGAGACGCTCGACATGATGGAGAAGAAGTATCCGAACTGGTTCTCGCCGCACCTGCACGAGTTCTGGGGCCAGCGCGAGAAGCTCCCGTTCGACGAGCACTGGTTCCTGGCGCTGTGCGCGCCGCGGCCATTCATCGCGCTGGAAGGGGATGCGGATACGATCTCCTACCCGCCGGCGGTTGAGCATTCGATCCGTGCGGCCTGGAAGGTTTATGACCTGTATGACGCGGAAGACAACCTTGGCGTGCACTACTCGCACCATGCGCATGCCTTTACGGGCGAAGATTGGACCGCGATGATGGATTTCGCCGACAAGAACCTGCGCGGTATGAAGTCGGACAAGAGCTTCGATCACTTCCTGACCCTGGACCAGCGCAAGGCGGCGGTGGCCGATGCTGCGGCGCATGCTCCGCAGCGCCCGGCGCCGGCTGCCGATCCTGGTCCTCCACAATAGTGCGTCAGCAACCGGAGACTGTTGGCAGCCGGGGTACGGGGCGGCTTTTCACAGCGGCAGACCCCTTGGCCAAACCTTAAACTTGGAGGGATGGGGCTTCCGGGGCCAGTTCGTGGCGGCGTGTGCCGTGGTGTCTGCAGTTTGGCGCTTCTATGCGCCGCGGTTTCTGCCTCCGCATCGGAGCCAGAGATCCATCCGACCCGGCCTCTGCCCGCCACCAGCGCGTGGGAACAAGCCCAGAAGCAGCGCGCCGCGTTTGAAGCGCAGGGTCCGGGGACACATAACAAGCTCGCCTATACGCGCGTGCTCGATGCCTTTCGCGCCATTTACCATGACAATCCGCGCGATCCGCACGCCCCGGACGCCGTGCATGCCGTCGCCGAGCTGCTGGCCGAGCAGGGACGTGAGCTGGATGACGAAAAAAGCCTGCGCGCGGCGGTCGGCCAGTATGAGTTTCTGCGGACCCAGTACCCCGGCAGCCCGCTGCGAGTGCCGGCGCTGCTGGCAGAGGCGCGGCTCGAGCGCGACGATCTGGGCGATGACGACGCGGCCCGCGAGAAGCTGCAGGCGCTCCTGAAAGAAGCCCCGCGGAGCTCCAGCGCGGCCGAGGCGCGACGGGAGATGGTGGAGATCGCCGCCCCGGGGGTTCGCGGCGAGACTGCAACCCATGCGGTAACCACCTCGGCGCGGCAGGCGAAGGACTCTGCACCCCAAGCGCGGAAAGCAGGTTCGGTGCTTGAGGCTGAAGCCGTGCCGTCAGAGAAAGTGCCCGCCCCCGGCACAACGCATGGTGCAGTCAACACGCGTGACGCAGGCGCTGCGACTGCGATCGCGGCCGTCGATCCGGCAAGCGTCAACAGCGACGGCAGCGGGGCTGCGAGCAGGCCTGAGATTTTGCCAGCGAAGTTGAAGGTCGAAGAGACCAAGCCTGTGCGTACGACGCTGGCTTCGGTCACGGGCATTCGCCACTGGTCCACCGCGACCTATACCCGTGTGGCGATCGACCTGGGCGACGACGTGAAGTTTGAAGCCGCGCGTGTTCCCCACCCCGACCGCATCTATTTCGACCTGCATGGGGCGAAGCTGGCGCAGGAACTGGTCGGCAAGAGCTTCGACGTGACGGACGATGGCTTTCTGAAACGGATTCGCGCCGCGCAGTCCGGCCCCGACGTCACGCGCGTCGTGCTGGACGTGAACGATGTCACCGAGTACTCCGCGTTTCTGCTGCCCAATCCCTACCGGCTGATCATCGACATCCACGGCGGCAAGCCGCAGGAGAAGGACCGGGTGCAGGCACCAGGGATCAAGGACCAGGAAACAGAGATCAGGGGCCCACGACGGAGGCTGTCGCACCGGCGGCGGCACTGTCGGCGAGCGTGGCAGCCAATCGCTCCGGCCTGCCGCCGACCGCGCCGACCGATGGCGGGGACCTGGTGCGGCCAGTGCATGCCGCGGCGACGACGGAGCCTTCGGCGGAGGCGCGGATCCCGGAAAGCAAGCCAGGTGGCGAGCGGGAAGCCGACTCCGCAGCCGGTCGTTGCAAGCAGGTTCGCTTCCACGCCCACGGTGGCGCGTCCCGTGCCGAACGCGGTCGCAGTTCCCAAGCCCGCTACAACCAGCGAGGTCGCCGCCGTGAGCGACTCACCAGGCCGCGTCGAAGCCACCAGCGCACCCACCTCGAAGCCGATCGTAGCGACGGTGAAAGCCTCCGACAGAGTTCGGCCGAACAATGAGGAAGCCGTCACCAGGCCGGTGCGCACTCCCGCCGGGTCGGCCGGGGCCGCCCCCGCCAAAGCCGCCGAGAAGACGGCGGACGGCGAGACCAGCCTGATTCGCGCCCTCGGGTTGAAGATCGGCCGGATCGTCATCGACGCCGGTCACGGCGGGCACGATTCCGGCACGCTCGGCGCACGACGGCATTCAGGAAAAGGACGTGGTGCTGGACGTCGCGCTGCGCCTGGGCAAGCTGCTGCACGACCGGCTGGGCGCGGAGATCATCTACACCCGATCCGACGACACGTTTATTCCGCTCGAGACGCGCACCGCCATCGCCAACAAGGCGCAGGCCGACCTGTTCTTGTCGATTCATGCCAACAGTTCGCAGGATGCGTCGGCGCGCGGGGTTGAAACGTACTACCTGAACTTCACCTCGGACCCGACCGCGCTGGATGTGGCGGCGCGCGAGAACGCGGTGAGCGGCCAGTCCGATCCACCAGCTGAGCGACCTGGTGAAGAAGATCACGCTGAAGGACAAGATCGCCGAGTAGCCGCGAGTTCGCCGCGGATGTTGAAGGCTCGCTTTTCGCCGGACTGACAAAAGGCAACGCCGGGCTGCGCGACCGCGGCGTGAAGAAGGCCCCGTTTGTTGTACTGATCGGCGCGAACATGCCGTCGATCCTGGCGGAGATCTCGTTTGTCACCAACCCGAAGGATGCCGAACAGCTACGCCAGCCGGAGTACCGCCAGCGTGTCGCCGAAAGCCTCTACACGGGCGTAGCGAAGTACGAGAGCGGGCTGGCAGGTGCGAAGCCGGGAGCGTCGCCGCCGGTAAAGCGCGCTTCGCTGCAATAACGGCTTGCGAGAAGAGCGCGCCGGCGGTGCTCACGCCGTGCCAGCGATGGTAGTCTCATCTCGATGGGGCTTTTTCGGTTGCGACAATCAGGATTGAGAGCGGGTGTGGCGCTTGCGCTGCTGGCCGCCACGTGGGGAGCGCAGGCGCAGGCCGGGCCGCAGCCGAATGAGGCGAAGACCAGCGTCATGATGCCGCCTACGCCGCTGTTGCAGTCCGGCGGAGAGCTTTTGCCGGCGTCGGCCGGACAGGCAGTGCCTGAGGATTCGTCCGAGGCGCTCGCGGTGTTGAAGGAAGATGGCTTGACGCGCAGCGAAGCCGGCGTGAAGAACGGCGGCTGGGTAAAGGCCTACCAGTTTGGCGATGCCACCGGAGCGCTGGCCGCGTACACCTATCTGCGCGGCGCGGCTCCGCATCCGGTCCGCGGCGCCCGCGTGAACGACACGGACATGGAGACCGCCGACGGGGAACGCGTCTTCCTGAGCGGAACCAGCGTCGTGCGGGCGCAACTGAAGCCCGCGGCGGACGCTTTGCTGGCTCGCATCAACGTCGGACTACCCAAGGTAGGAGGGCGCCGCGCCTTGCCGCCGCTTCTGCCCACCTTGTTTCCTCTGCAGGTCAATGGCTCCAGACTGGACTCGGCGAGCATGCGCTACGCACTTGGCCCAGTCGGTTATCAGGCCATGGGCGGTACGCTGCCGGCTGGGCTCCTCGGCTGGGACAAGAGCGCGGAGGTCGCCGTCGCCAACTACGCCGGCAAGGGTTCCAAGGGTGCCTTGACGCTGCTGCTCTACCCCACGCCCCAGATCGCCGGCGACCGCGGGCGCGCCGTGGAGAAGGCCATCAACGATCAGGGCGTTGCCAGCTTTGGCACCGTCAAGATGCGCCGCGTCGGCCCGTTGGTGGGAGTTACGTCCGGAGGTTTCGCGCCCGAGCAGGCTCAGGCGCTGGTGACTGCGCTGCGCCTGAACGAGGAAGTTTCGCTCGACAAGCCGATGCCCCTGGAGTTTCACGCCGAGGTACGCAAGACCGCAACCCTGCTGCAGTCCATCGCGATCTTTACCGGCGTGCTGATCCTGGCGGCGCTTGTGATCGGCGTGTTTCTTGGCGGTGCCCGCGCCGGCATCCGTGTGCTGCGCGGCAAACCGGCTGCGAGCGAGCCCGAGTTTCTGACGATTGACCTGCGCGACCGCCCGAAAGCACTCTTTGCGCCGAAGAACGGCAGCGCCGAGGATCCTCTCGAGTTGAAACTGCACTTCCGATGGTGCATCCGGGGGCCTATTTGTCACATTCGATGCGGCTTGCACCTCGTATTGGGCGCTTATAGGTGAAGATACGGCGAACAGAAGCTTCTGTTGTTTACTTCGGAGTAATCAGTAACTCCCTCGTTTTGTATGAGTTGCAGGGTGGGAGTTTTCGCCTTGACACTGCATTTTGCGCCTCATAGTATTTGCGCCAGAAAGTTCTGATGGCTTTGCCTCCGTTGGAACTATTCTCCCAAAGAAGAGGCTGCCCTGTTGCCGGGCGGCCTCTTCGTCTTTCAGCGGGCGGCCGTGTGCCAGCCTTGGCGGTGCAGACTCCGGCCATCGCAAACAGACGTCGTTCTCTGATAGGTTGGATGAGCGCATTGCGCGCGGCACGAGGGCTGTGTGAAGGAGAGCGCGATGGAGATCGGCAACGCAGTGGCAGCGGTTCTGGTGGCGTTCACCCTGAGCGCTGTAGGCCGGGCGCAGGATACGCGCAGCATCAAGGAGCCGGTCATTCCGCCAAGCTGCGTACAGCTTCCGGCCATGCTGCGCAGCACCGACAACAAACTCGATGAAGCCGATGAGAAGAAGCTCGATACCGAGCGCATCCAGGCTGCATTGGATTCGTGCAAACCCGGGCAGGCGGTCGAGTTGAAGCAGGTGAGCGGCAAGAACGCCTTCCTGACCGGACCGCTCGAGCTGCGCAGCGGCGTTACGCTCCTGGTCGATGAGGGGGTGACCCTGTTCGGCTCGCGCGACCCCGCGGTTTACGAGATGCGTGGGCCCGACTCGAAGCCGGATGATCCGATTCGATGCGGCACCTCGCTGCCGCGACCCGGGCAGTTCGGGCAGGAGGCGCAGATTACGGCCGCTGCGGGACTCCGTCGGGGAGGTTGCCGCCCGCTGCATCTCGGCGATCAACGTCACCGACGCGGCGATCATGGGCGACGGCATTATCGATGGCCGCGGCTATGCAAAGCTGCTGGGCAAGGACTTCAGCTGGTGGCAGATGGCGCGGCGCGCGGAGCCCAAGGACGACATCTACTTTTCCACCCGGCTGATCGTCGCCAGCCACGCCGACGGCCTCGTGCTCTACCGCATCACGCTGCACAACTCGCCGAACTTCCACGTCACGCGTGGGGCAGACGAACGGCTTCACCGCGTGGGGCGTGCATCTGCTGACGCCGGTCGACAAGACAGCTACGACGCGCGCAATACCGACGGCATCGACCCCGGCAACTCGACCAACGTCACCATCGCGCATAGCTGGATCGACAACGGCGACGACAACGTCGCGATCAAGGCCAACGTCCAGCACATGAGCGTGCTCGACAACCACTTCTACACCGGGCACGGCATGTCCATCGGCTCCGAGGCCAACGGGCGACGCGTTCCTCCTGGTCGACGGCCTGACCGAGGACCACACCACCAGCGGCATCCGCATCAAGTCGCAACGTGACGCGCGGCGGCCCGACCACGACTTGACCTACCGCAACATCTGCATGCGCGGTGTGCAGAACCCCATCGCGATTTCGCCCTACTACACCAACCAGACCACGGAGAAGTTCGTCGACCCGGGCTACAAGGGCACCAAGATTCCGGACTACAAGAAGATCGTGCTCGAGAATGTCGTCAGCGAGACGCCCGGCGACGTGCTGATCGCCGGCATCGACGACGCGCATCGCACGGAGATTGCGCTGAATGGAGTGTTCGTCCAGGGCCTCAAGCCCAGGCAGGTACATGGCCACTTTGCCGATGTAACGATTGGTACGGCGGGGACGAACCTCGACTTCAGCCAGACCGATTTGAAAGTGACGCGTCCGGACAAGTTCGCCAGCCCGGTGATGAACTGCTCGGGCAAGTTCGTGCCCATGCAGTAGCCCGGCTTTGGCGCTGGGTCAGGCGGACTCCTGCTCCGCGAACGTTGGGGCGAATCGCTTAAGCACGGCGTTGAGAGTGCCCCCCTGCACCACAACCGAGAAGATGACGACGCAGTAGGTAGTGGCGAGAATCCACCCGCGTCCGCTGCTCTCCGGAACGGAGAGTGCCAGGGCGATCGAGAGTCCTCCGCGGAGTCCGCCCCAGGTGAGCGTCAGCACCGAGGCGCGATGGCCGGGCTGGAGCAGCCGCACCACCGAGACCAGCAGCGCCACCACCGCGAAGCGGATGAGAGCTGCACCCGCGACCCCCAGCGCGCCTGAGGTCAGGCTGCCGCGGCCGAAAGGTATGATGAGCACCTCGAGGCCGAGCAGGACAAACAAAATGGCGTTCTGAATTTCGTCGATCACCGTCCAGAATCGGTCGAGCGACTCGTGCGAGATGCGCACATGGGCGTGCTGACGGTTGAAATAACGAAGTGCCAGCCCCGCGGCGACGGCCTCGAGCGGAGCCGAAACATGCAGCGCTTCGGCCAGGGCGTATCCGCCGAGCGCAAGCGAGAGCGTCAGCAGGATTTCCACCTCGTAGGCATCCACCCGGCGCATCAGCGCGGACGCGCACCATGCGAGGCCGCTGCCGAGCAGCAGACCTCCGCAGGAGGCGACCGCCAGCATGCTGCCGATGTGCGTCAGGGAAGGCTGGCTCCCTCGCGAGGCGTCGAGTACGGCGAGAAACAGGACGGCCCCGACACCATCATTGAACAGTGATTCGCCGGCGAGCTGTGCCTCGATATTCTTCGGCACACCCACGCGGCGCAGCATCTCGAGCACCGCAATCGGGTCTGTGGGCGAGATGAGCGCGCCGAAGAACAGGCATTGCAGCCAGGGAGCCGGCGCGCCGCTGAAGGCGAGTGCCCAGTGCATCAGCGCGGCCATGCCGAGTGTTGCGAGCAGCGTGCCGACCACGGAAAGGAGGCCGACGGCCAGCTTCTCGCGCCGAAGGTACGCCAGGTCCAGCAGAAAGGCGCCGGCAAACAGCAGCAGCGCCAGCATGCCGTGCAGGATCAGGTTTTCAAAGTGGAGCTGCTGCACCACCGCCACGGCCGCGGCATGCAGCGCCGGGTAGCGATGACTCAAAAGCATGAGCACCAGCGACGACGCAAACGTGAGCAGCACGTTGCCGATGCTGACGGGGAACCGCGGAAACTGCTGGCTGACCCAGCCGAAGCAGGCCGCCGCCGTCACAATCAGAGCCAGGATGGCCAGCGTGGTCATTGAGCCTTAGTGTATCGAGAAGGGGAAGATTCAGAGCGGCTGCTGGCTGAGCTCTCGCGATTGCGCTTTGCGGGAAAGCCTTCGGAACGTTAGAATACGGGAGGCAGGCCGATGTAGCTCAGTTGGTAGAGCAACTGATTCGTAATCAGTAGGTCAGCGGTTCAACTCCGCTCATCGGCTCCATTCTTTCAATAACTTACCCTAGATTGTCTGAATCGCATCTTTCCTCTGTGACGCGATTTGTGACGTTGCCTCGAGTGAGGCGTTTCGTTCGTTTACGACGGAACGCACAGCTTCCAGATCTGGATGCTGGTAAATCATGGCCGTGTTCGCACTGGAATGACCGCAAACACGCATGACCAGGGAAAGATCTCCTGTCGCTCCAAGGACCGACGTAGCGAACGAATGCCTTGCGCTGTAGAGCACAATCTCCTTCGGGAGTCCTGCGACCTTCTTTGCTTCAGCGAACGCCTTTGCGACGGTCGTGAGGTGCCCGGAGCGTGACTTGGGTGAGGGGAAGACCCATCCTTCGAATTGCGCCCCGCGCCGCCCTTCCAAGGCCTTCATGACGCGCGCGCTCATGGGAACATGACGCCTCGACCTGCGCGTCTTGCCTTTTGGAACGAAAATGAAGCCTGAATCCCATTTCAGAGTCCTCCTCCACCGCATCTGGAACGCCTCGCTTGGCCGCATCCCACCATCCAGAACAAGCAAGAGCACGTCGTGCAACGGCTGAGACGCCGCTGCTAAGAAGCTTCCGCTCACCTTCTTGGTCGATGAGTGCTGATCGACCATCCTCCTTAAAGAGCTTAATGCGAGGTGCCGCGGGGATAAGGCCCCACTCAGCAGCCTTGCCGAGCATACGACGCAACGTACGCAGGGCCATGTTCGACTTGGCTGCGGAATGAGGAAAGCGCAGGACACTCGCCTCATCCGTCGTGATGTGAGCGATCTTCATCCCGGAAATTGGCGTCTGGCTCAACATCCGCCATCCTGACCTGTAATACTTTCTGGTCTTGAGTTCCAGGTGCGTCGTCTCCACCCACTCCAAGAACCTCTTCGAGAACTCGACCAGCGTCATAGACCGGTGGTGAACCGTCAGCTTCCGCTGCTTCGCTTGGCCGATCAACTTCGACTCGATCATCCGCGCACGGAGAGCGGTCTTCTCCTTTGTCGTACCGCGGTAACGCCGGCCGTCAACGGCGAAGTCATAGTGAAACACTCCGTCTTCTTCTTAATAGCCATGCCGTTCCTCCATGAATATCCGCACGGAAGGAATGCGACGGCTGTTCTGGATGTATGCATCCAAATCCTCTTCAGCATAACGAACTGAGCCTTCGAGCTTGTGCCAAACGGGCCCAAGTCCGACATTCCGCCAGTACCTCAGCGTTCCTTCTGGAACGCCGAGAAGTTCCGACACTTGCTTGGCCTTCATCAATTTTGTCGACTTCATGTTCTCTTTTCCTCGGTGGCTCCCGGGATATTTCCAACTGAGGTTCCGGGACAGCGATGGTAGTGACTACGTGAAATGCAGTGAGGCATGTGGAAGGGCGTTATGAGACTCCCGCGGCGACCACCGTGGGCCGTCTAGGATGATGGGCGGTATAGCTCCATCGCGGCGAAATAGCCCTGCGCGTGATCTTTTCCTCACGGATCTTGAAATAGCCGAGAGTCGTGTTGAAGTCGTTGTGCCCCATAAGGTCTTTCAGGTGCATGGGATCGCAACCAGAGTTGGCGAGGCGCGTTGCGTACACATGTCGCAACTGGTGTGCGTGAATGTGCTCGAAGCCCGAGCCTGCTGCACCATGTCGCCAAGGTGTACTGGATGGCCCGAGCTGACATTCTCTGATTTCGTTCGCTGAGAAAAAGTGCCGAGTTGTCGTCTGTTCGGCTTTGCAGATAGTTCGCGTAGAGGGGGAGGTCTTGGGATCGACGTAGAAGCGCCTGAGCTTGAGATCCTTTCCCGACTACCTGGCCGCTTCCCGAAACAGTCTGAGTACCTTGAGCGTTGACGCGAAGGTCAAAGGTGATGCTGTCTCTGTCGAGAGATCTCAACTCGGTGAGTCGCAGCCCGGTGTACAGGTACATCGCGATCAACGTCTTATCACGCAATACGGTGATGCCGGTCAACAGCTCGTCCAGACGGCCTCGTCCACTGCCTTGCAACTCCGATTGCTGCGCCGCTTGCGACGCACTTCCTTGATCTGTTCCGAAGATCAGGCAGAGTTGTCGCGCGCACAAAATCCATGAAGCTCGAAACCACTGCGAGTCCGCGCGCAATAGTCGCGTCGCTGAGACCGTCCGAACTCAATCGTCCGGCGTCACTCTGCTTCAGAGATTGGATGAAGGCCGTGATGAACGGCCTGTCTACCTCGGCAATGGTAAGCTTCCCGCGAGTCGCCATGAACCTGTCGAAGATGGCAAGATCGTTTGCATACGCGCGCACTGTCGTCGGACTGAAGTTCTTTTCATTCTTGAGGCAATTCAGGTAGTGCTGGAAGTCCATGCGAGCTCCTAGATGCTTTACAGGTGAGTCCGTTTAAAACGTGGCGTGAAATTCAATTTTCACGCCACGTTCCAGAACCAAGGCGCTATGCTGCGCTGAGGCGTGCGAGGTATTCCTCGAGGCTGAGGTTACCGCCTTCGATCCTGCTTCACCCACTCCTCGTACTTCTTCATAGCCTCTTCGTAGCCACGCCTAGAGTTCTTCCTGGTCCACCTTGCTGTAACCTGCCATGGCCGTGTAGGTAAGCCAACCACCAACTTCCATGATAGTTGCTGCGGTGGCTATGCGTGGGTATGAAGTTTGGAAGCCATCGTGTGCCTCATCCGTGGATGGACCAGGTTTCGAGACCTTCGTCGTGGAGGTGCTTGCCGAGCCAAGACTTGCAAAGAACCTTCACTAATTCCAGGGTGCATCGCTATTCGCTATATGGATTGCTCTGGAATTGTGAGCAAGTGGTCATGGCCACAGTTAGGTTGCGATCGTTGAGCCACGCCAGGATGAGCGACTTCGTCTTCTGTCCGAAGCGCGCGGTGCGCTCGCGGTCCCCCTTGTTGGGGAGCCGGACGAAGATCTCGTGACGTTCCAGATCGATATCTGACAAGCGGATATTTGCAGTCTCACCCCGGCGCATTCCCTATTCCTCCGCGATGGCAGCTGCCGCCCTAAGGCGCTATTCCCACGGACTTCCAACAGAGACCAGATCTGAAGCAGGTCCTTATCGCAGTAAGGACGTGTTCACGATGCGCTGACTAACGCGTGCATCGAACTCACCACCGGGTTCGCAGCACACCTCATACCCATCGCGAGCTGCCAGTCGAAAAACATCTTGATGTGGCAGGCACCAGCGAGAACGTTCTTGATCTCAGCTTCCCTACTCAGGCAGCGAAGTTGGAGATGGTCAGGGCGTTTACCTCCTCCAAGGAGTCAATGCCCGTCAGGTCGGCGAATTTCAGGAAGTTGGTTACCGCGTAGGTGTGGGTCCGGACCGATCCTCCGCGGTACCGTTCAATGACCCCCGTCTTCAGATACAGGTCCAGCAAGGGCCGGTGACGCCCTGCCTTGCTGAGAGTTTTCTCATAGCGAGCATTGCCAGCGCAGATCCGGTTACAGTACTTCCGCGCCCCCTCGCGGTCGTTACGCACCCCGGTGCCTTCGGTTCCACATGAAGCACAGACAAAGGGAGTATCGGCGCCGCGCAGATCGTAGCAGTATGCCTGCCTGCACTTGGGCGAACAGGCGAACACCCTCACAGCCTTACCGTACACACCCTCGGGAATGAAACGATCGCAACCCTTCGCCATGCAGGCCACTGAGTCGGCGACGATGTAACGACCTTCGCGACAGGTCCGTGCGGCTTCGTTGCAAGCCGGCTTCGGACAGAAGAGGCGGGAATGTCCCTCCCAAACCTCAACGCTCTCCGGCAAGAGATCACCGCAGCATTCACAAGTATGCTTTACCGGGATACGGACGTTCTGATTGTTGTGGCTCACTGAATCCTCCTTGAAGCGGTTTCCTTGTAGGTCTGCATCAGCGTGTCGACGTCACGGGAGTCGAAGCGCTTCTGACCGCAAATTATGAGTGGGTTGAGCTGGCGAGTATTCACAAGCCAATCGATCTGTTCCTGTGAAAGCTGGAGCAGGGCAGGCAGTTCTCCGCCGGAATAAAGCCGACGGTCTTCTTGGTCGTACATGGTCATCTCCTCAAGTGCCGTATTGGCAGGAGGACGGGTTGACCGCGGTTTGCTCGATGCGCAACGCTGCCGGTAAACCTGTCCGTCTTGTTTCAACGGTGCTGTATGGGAGGGTCGGTGCCAAAGCATGCCCGCAAATCAGGTGCGCGGCTATAGCGATGAAGCACCTTCCCGTTCCTGACCACAAGATGGCGCAAAGGACCGGGTCTACCAAAACGTGCTGATGTTTATTGGGCTTTACGCAGTAGGAGAGTGCGAAGCCTAGTCCCCGCTGTGAACACAATCGGGTTCCATGCGGACCGTGTGCTCCTCGCCAAACCAACATGGTGAATCGAAACGCTGAACGTAGGGGACATATGGCAAATAGCCGTGGTCCCACATTCGTTGTGTGTCCCAAAGTTCAGGACCGTAAACGTGACGGAGGTCGATCTGGACTGAAGGTAGAACTCCGAGCTGCCAGGACTGTTCCCAACTAAAGCCATGGTGGCCATCACGTTCGCGGCGAAGACCCTATCGCTTGCGCGGATGTCCCACCAGAGGCTGTTCAGAAGCTCGCTTTCGTCTTGACTGGTGTAAAGGCGCTCGGTAATGCGGTCGCGGTCGCAGAAAAGCGCGCACACGCTACTAATTCTCATGCTTTTTGGCCTTCCAAGGTGTCTTGCAATCTTGGCTTATGGTCTGGATCGCGAGGACCACGTTGTGCTTGTCTGAGCTGGGCACTAATTTCAATGGTGTCTCCAATAAGGACGTGTCGATTTGTTGATCAGTACTGGTCGGACGCGGTCTGGAATGGGAATTTCAACTTTGGTCGGTCTGGGTAGATTCCAGTTGGATTTTATTTCGGCGGAGCCGGACGGATTTCTAAACCGGTGTTTGGGCATTCCTCTAGTTCTTCAGCTACCCCGGGATGTAAACATGCGATGATTCCAGTTGGAATCTGTGAAAGTTTAGTTGTATATGGCTGAAAGCAAGATAGGTGTCGACCTTTACGTTGCACTCCGGGCAACTTGGTTGACCCACATACCGGATCTGCTTGCCAAAGAAGATCCGGAACTCTTGATGGAGTTGTTGAAGCATGCCGAGCCAAGTGCCGGCATCTCTCAGGCGGAGATGCGAAAGGCGCTTCGAATTAACCAGCCCAGGATGAGCAAACTGAAAGACAAGCTCGTCGCTGCCAGGTGGGTCAAGGTTTGGAGACCAGCTTCAAACCCGCGATTGCTCCTCATGTGTTCAACATCGGAGGCCCAGGCCAAGATAGATGCGGTGCGGAGAGATATGTTTTTTATGTGTGCGATGACGTCGCGGCGGGATTTTCAGGGAGAGCGGGACGTCACCAGATTGATTGAACAGTGGTTGGCCGGCCGCCCGAGCTACAAGTTTCT
Organism: uncultured Gammaproteobacteria bacterium; assembly: GCA_963744015.1. Lineage (GTDB taxonomy): Bacteria > Acidobacteriota > Terriglobia > Terriglobales > Acidobacteriaceae > Edaphobacter. The sequence continues at coordinate 924,803 of CAVUSA010000003.1, read as the reverse complement.
GGGTGATTCAGATTGTTCCGCAGCATCATCTGATGATGCCCTGTCGACGAGGCCATGACATCATGGGGAGGTGTCCATCCTGGCCGACTACCTCGCAGAGCTTCATACCGTCCGCTATCTCGCGGCGGGGGTACCCGAAACCTCCGACTATCCTCCCGTCGTAAACCTCTTCAACGCCGTAGGGAAGTCTCTCAAACCCAAAGTAATTTGCATCAGTCATCTCCAGAACACTGGCGCCGGCATTCCTGAAGCTGGCTTTTTTACCGCCGGCCAAAAGCAGCGTGCGTCTGGCACCATCCCGCAGGGCCAGAAGCCTGAACGCGGAGCCCTGGAAGTAAAACCCTTTCGGATGGATATGAACCAGCTCGCCTCCTCCGAGCAGGTCAGTCGCTACCTACAGCACTATAACCAGGTCCTCATCACAAATCTCCGCGAGTTCCGCCTCCTCACCTGGGAGGCCGGAGCCCCGCGCAAGGTAGATGGCTACGTTCTCGCGAACTCCACCGAAGCGCTGTTCCAGCCCGGCATCCTGAAGCAACACGCCGAGCTCTTCCCCGACTTCATCCCCCGCGTCCTCCTCTACCAAGTCTCCATCACCACCCCGCGACCTCGCCTGGCTCCTCGCTTCCTACGCCCGCGAAGCCCGCTAGCGTGCCGCCACGCATCCTCTCGCCGCCTTCGCCGCGATCAAGATCCGCCCTTCAGGAGTCCCTTGGCATCACCTTTGAAGGCGATAAGGGCGAGCACTTCTTCCGCTCCACCCTCATCCAGACCCTCTTCTACGGCATCTTCTCCGCCTGGGTCCTCTGGCGCCGCTCCCCCGAAGGCCAGCAGCCCGGAACGCCGTCTTCAACTGGCGTCATCTCCGCCTGACTACCTCCGCATCCCCGTCCTCCGCAAGCTCTTCGCGCGCCGTCTCCGAGCCTCGGCGCCCTCAAACCGCTCCCAGATCATCGAAATCCTCGACCTCGCCGGCGACGCCCTCAACCGCGTCGACCGACCCGGCTTCTTCGCCAACTTCTCGCGAAGAAGACGCCGTCCACTACTTCTACGAGCCTTTCCTCGAAGCCTTCGACCCCGAGCTCCGCAAGGAGCTCGGCGTCTGGTACACCCCCCGCGAGATCGTCCGCTACATGGTCGAGCGCGTCGACCACCTCCTCCGCACCGAGCTCAACGAGCCCCTCGGCCTCGCCAGCCCCAACGTCCAGGTCCTCGACCCCTGCTGCGGCACCGGTGCCTACCTCGTCGAGGTCCTCCACCGCATCCAGCGCACCCTGCCGCAGCAAGCCGGCGACGACAACGCCCTCGTCGGCGCGACCTCCGCACGCGCCGCCACCACCCGCATCTTCGGCTTTGAGATCATGCCCGCGCCCTTCGTCATCGCGCACCTTCAGATCGCGCAGCTTAGCTCGCAAGAGCCGTCAACGCCTCCCTCACCGACACCCAGCGAGCCCAGGTCTTCCTCACCAACGCCCTCACCGGCTGGGTCCCCGAGCAGGAACCGAAGATCAGCATCTTCCCAGACCTTCAGGAAGAGACGCGACGCAGCCGAAGCCGTCAAGCAGGCCGACACCATCCTCGTCATCCTCGGCAACCCGCCCTACAACGGCTATGCCGGCATCGCCAAGATCGAAGAAGAACGCGATCTAACCACCGAATATAAGAACCCGATTCAAGGTCTTCCAATACCCGAAGGGAACGGTCTAAACAACCTCTACATTCGATTCTTCCGAGTTGCCGAACGTCGAATTGTGCAGAATCACGGGGGAAAGGGCATCATTTGTTTTATTTCCGCCTACTCCTGGTTGGATGGCCTTTCGCATCCAGTCATGCGGCATCGGGTCATTACCAACTTCGATCAGGTGTTCATTGACAATCTGCATGGTGATAGGAAGATCAGCGAGTACGCTCCAGACGGATCAACGAGCGAAACTGTCTTCGCTGTATCAGGGAACAGCCTGGGGATCAGGGTGGGTACTGCGGTGAGCACTTTGGTCCGAACTGGAAATCCATTAGACAGCTCCATAAGATATCGGGATTTTACAGATGGCCGAGCTGGTACTCGACGGGAGGCAATGCTCGAAAGTCTCAATGAATCAGTGAGTGGATACCAAAACATTCAACCAGACCCTCGTTTGGGACTGCCATTCAAACCGCGCGATGTTCGAGAAGCGTATTTCGATTGGCCGCGCATAACCGAGCTTTTTCTCAAGAGCTTTCCTTGCATTGAGACAAGCCGCGATCCTCTGGTCGTTGATCACGTGCACAGCAACCTTGTAACCCGCATGCAGTGGTACCACGACCCGAGCATTTCAAATGAGCTTGTAAAAGAGCGGGTTCCTAGTGCCTTGGAGAATGGAAACCGCTTCGACGGTACCGCAACTCGGGCATCCCTCATTGAGCGGGGATTCCGCGAATGGCAAATCTTTCCCTACATGTATCGGCCATTTGATTTGCGGAACCTTTACTGGGACCCTGACACCAAGCTGTTAGACGAGAAGAGAGAGATTATGTACGAGCGAGGGTTCCTACAGCACTCACGTTGATTCTTCCTAGGCAGAACAGGGTGACTGTAGACGGCCCCATCGTAACTTATCAGCTAGCCGATATTAACTTGGCGGATGGTAGTGCCACAGCTTTTCCAACAGAGCTTGCCTCGGAGGGACTCTGGGAGACGTGCGCGACAACTTCAAATGGAACTACACGCCTTGTACGTTACCTTGAAGAGCTTCACTGCTCCATGGAGGACTTCTCCCTGCACTGTTTGTCCGTACTACACAGTCCGCGCTACCTAGAGCAAAACAGAGATGCTCTCCTCAGAGACTGGCCGCGGATTCCACTATGTTCACCGGCACAGTTCCTCAAGTCTGTTGCGCTGGGGAACCGTCTCGTTCTGCTCCTAGTCCTAGAGTCTCCAATCCAGATGGCAACATTCTCATTCCTGTGCCGATTGGTCCTGCCGCAAGATAAGCCGTTGGGTGACAGTCTCAGGATTACAGCAGGTTGGGGTAAACGTGGTCGTGGTGCTGCTGTAAACCCCGCAGCTGGTAGGTGGACGAATCGGGGGTGGACGGAAGCCGAACGCGAAAAGCTCGCCACCCTCGCCGCCACCGAATCCCTCACCCTCGACCAGGCCCTCACCCTGCTCGGCGACACCTGTGTCGACGTCTACCTCAACGGCGACACCCTCTGGACCGCCGTCCCTGCCAACGTCTGGACCTACACCCTCGGCGGCTACCAGGTTCTCAAAAAGTGGCTCAGCTACCGCGAACTCCCCCTCCTCGGACGCCCCCTCAAACCCGAAGAAGCCAAGTACTTCTCCGAAGTCGTCCGCCGCATCTCTGCCATCCTCCTCCTCGGCCCCGCCCTGGATGCAAGTTACAGGCGCATCCTCCCGACCGCGACCGGTCTGCCAAAATCGTAGGCACGATTCGGAGGAAATCTCAACGCCCACTTACCGAGAAAACAACGGACCATATTCTCGTGGGCCGACGGGCCGTGGGACCCACTCGGCAGTTGTGACGTGTTTGTGACGTAGCGTTTCAACGGTGTCACGCAAGACCCAACAAATTCAACACCCTCCAATCCGTTTCGTTTCGCGCATTCGTCCTGTTTCCCTTTTGTTTTGTGCTATTTGGGCTGGATACCCTGAAACCGCTAATCTGATTCGTAATCAGTAGGTCAGCGGTTCAACTCCGCTCATCGGCTCCATTCCCCTTTCCATTCATGCTTGTCGCGGGGCTCGCTCCGGAGCCTCTGACGCGATCTCTTCGCGGCCGGTCCTGCCGCTGCGTTAGGATCATCCACATGTTCACCTCGGCGATTTGCAGCGGGCTTGTTTTTTTGTGCGCGGCGACGTCCGCTGCCCTTGGACAGGACACTGCTGGCCGAGCGCGTGGCGACGATCTGCAGACGAAAGTAAGAGCCATTGCAGCGGCGCACCATGGTGACGTTGCGCTGTTCGCGAGCAATTTGAAGAATGGCGAGTCTGTCGCGATTGCGCCGGATGCGGTGGTACAAACGGCTTCCGTCATCAAGCTGGCGATTCTTTACGAGGCGCTGGAGCAGGTGCGTGAAGGCAAGGCGCACTGGGAAGACAAGCTGACGCTGAACAAGAGCGACCAGGTGCCGGGTTCGGGTCTGCTGCTGTTTTTCGATACGCCCTTGTCTCTGACGTTGAAGGACGTGCTCACAATGATGATCGTGATGAGCGATAACACGGCCGCCAACATGGCGATGGACAAGATCGGTATCCCCAACGTGAACCGCCGGATGGAGATGCTGGGGCTGAAGAATACCTATCTCTACAAGAAAGTGTTTACGCCGAATCCGCCCGGAGTGGTAATGCCCGCGGACCAGAAGAAGTTTGGGCTGGGGAAGACCACCGCGCGCGAGATGGCCTTGCTGATGACGAAGATCGTCACCTGCGATCTGGCGGAGCCGGGAGCCCCGGTCCGGCCTTCCGACACGGACTTGTGCGCTGTTTCGGCGCATATGCTGCATGTGCAGTTTTATCGCAATGCGATCCCTCGCTTTCTCGATGGAACGCCAGGCGCTACCGGCGATTCCATTGCGAACAAGACGGGCTCGCTGGACGCGGTGCGGAACGATGTGGCGGCGGTTTCTACCAAGAATGGCTTGATCGTGATCTCGTGCTTCACCTTCAACAATGCGGACCACTCCTGGACCACGCAGCAGGAAGGGGAGCTGACCATCGCGAAGATCGCACGCGCGCTTGTGGAGACTTGGAGCCCGGCGGGTCTGGCGTCCTGGCCTGCATCCTCGACCCCTTAACTGCGAGCATTCATCTGGCGTTGACATCCGCCACCTTGTCCTTCATTGTAGGTATTCATATTGGCCCACGAGACCGGTGCTGTGGCTCGCAGGACCTTCAGCCTTTCAAGCCTTTCTCCTGATCTCCGGCTCAACGAACCGTGCCGGCGATGGATGTCCTTGGTTCCGGCTAAGTTGCTCTCGCGGAGGTAGTCGATGGTCCGGCAAGTCTCTTGGATGGGTGGTTTGTTTCTCGGCGTGGCGGTCTGCAGCGGTTCGCTTTCGGTGGCACAGGATGCATCGACTGGAAGCATCAGCGGAACCATCACCGATGTTTCGCACGCCTTGATCAAGGGCGCGACCGTCACCATTCTCAATACGGACCGCAATGCGGTGGAACGGACGATAGTCACAAATTCCGCAGGAGTCTACGCTGCGACGACTCTTCCGCTGGGCCATTATGTCGTGAAGGTGAGCGACTCCGGCTTCAAGACGGAGACGGTCACCGGGATCGAGCTGCACGTCGGCGACGAACTGACGATCAACAGCACGCTTTCGGCCGGGAGCCAGGGCGAGACGGTGGAAGTATCCGCCACAACGCAGAGCGTTAACCTGGTAGACGCGACTTCCGCCGGGCTCATCAACAGCACGCAGATCAACGAGCTGGTGATGGTTTCGCGCAACTACGAAAGTCTGATGAATCTGCAGCCGGGCGTCGCGTACGGCAATACGACCGACGTGCTGCAGCGCGGACCCGTAGGCGTCAACGGCGCGTCGAGCGTCGTCAACTTCTCGGTCAACGGCGCGCGCGACACCTCCAACAACTGGACCATCGACGGCGCGGATAACCTCGACCGCGGCGCCAACCTGACGCTGTATGTGTACCCCAGTCCCGACTCCATCGCCGAGTTCAAGACCTTGCGCGGACAATACAGCGCTGAGTACGGCCGCAACGCTGCCGGCCAGGTCGACGTGGTCACCAAGTCCGGCACGCACACCATTCACGGAAGCGCCTACGAGTACCTGCGCAACGACTTCTTCGATGCGAACAACTACTACAACAATTACGTCGGCGTTCGCATTCCGAAGTACCGCTACAACGACTTCGGCTTCACCGTCGGCGGGCCCGTCCGCATTCCCAAGGTCTATAACGGCAACGACAAGACCTTCTTTTTCGTCTCGGAGAACTGGCTGAAGGAGATCACGTACGGGACGGGCACCGCGATTGTGCCCACCGCCGAAGAGCGCGCCGGAGACTTCTCGAACGACTAGTATCAGGCGACCACCGGCGGCGCCGTGGATCCAGGGACCGCTGAATGTCTGCACCGCGTACGTCACCAACCCCGCGAACCAGACGAACTCCTGCACGGCCTCCGGCACCAAGGTGACAAACATCTCGCCGACAGCCGCGGCCTATCTGAAGGACATCTACAGCATCATTCCGGTGCCCAACGAGCAGGCGAATGTCGCCAAGGGACTTGATCCTCATACGATCAACAGCACGATCCCCAACCGCTACCCGAATCTCGATTCGGTCGTGCGCATCGACCAGCAGGTCGGCACGAAGCTGAACGTGTTCTATCGCTACGTGCATGACACGTTCCCGGACTTCATCGGTTCCGGCACGTTTGTCGCCGTGCCGATTCCCGGGCTCTCCGGCACGATCTCGAACAATCCCGGCACGCAGCATCTCGCCAAGGGCACCTACATCCTCTCGCCCACCATGGTGCTCAACATCGGCTACGCCTACTCGAACGGCTCCATCAACACCATTCCGCAGGGAGCGTCTGCTGCAGTCGCTATCGCCGGACATCAAGGTGGCAGGTGCGTACCCAGTAACGGTGGGCCTGGTCCCGACTATTGCTGATCGCCGACTATCAGACGATCGGCGGCAGCGCTGTTTATAACGACCACGGCATCAACCACCAGGCTTTCGGCGACTTTAGCAAGAGTCATGGGCCGCCACACCGTTAAGGTCGGCGTCTCCTACTCGCACTACGAAAAACAGGAAAACTCAACGACCGGCAACAACCAGGGATCGTTCGGCTTCATCAGCGATGCCTCGCTTGCCGGCACGGCGGTTGCGCTGCCTACCGGCGTCGACCACCTACACGACGGGCATCACGGAGGCGCAGGCATTCGCCAACTTCCTTACCGGCAACGCCAACAGCGGGTTCTCGCAGGGCAATCGCGTCCCGGCAGTCGATATCAACCAGAACATCTACGAGGCCTACGTTCAGGACAACTGGAAGATCTCGCCGCGGCTGACGTTGAACATCGGCATGCGCTACGGCTACGTCACGCCCCCGCAGGACTTTGCCGGCTTCCAGAACAACTTCGATCCGGACACCTATTCGGCATCGAAGGCGCCGACGATCCTGCCGAATGGACTGTTCTGTTTCAGCGGGAGCTGCAGCCAGACGGGCAGCAACGCCGGCCAGTCGACCGCGCCCAACACCGGTGCGGATTTCGTCGGCGTGAACTACCTCAACGGCCTCATCTTCGCCAACCCCACGGCAGCCAACAATAACCAGAGCTCGCCCTTCGGCAAGTACACCAACACGATGCAGAAGAGCGACTTTGCACCGCGCTTCGGCTTTGCCTACGATCTCTTCGGCAACGGCAAAACCGCCCTCCGTGGCGGCTTCGGCCTGGTCTATGACGAGCTGGAAGTCAGCTACTGGGAGACGACGGACTTCACCAACCCGCCCGCGATCTCCACCTATACCGTCGCACAAACTTCGCTCGACAACCCCGCCGGCGGGGTCTCTTCGTCGACGGCTTCGGCAACCCCGCCGCGCATCCAGGCTCTTCCGCTGCACGCTGCGACGCCTTATTTCGCAGCAGTACTCCCTCGACCTGCAGCAGCAGCTTACGCATTCTCTCTTTGTGGATATGGGCTACTTCGGAACCCACGGCACTCACCTGGCCGGCGCCGAAGAGATCAACCAACCGGCTCCCGGTGCCTGGCGCGGGTGTCGTAATCCCAACAGCAGCGGTTCGAAGTGCTTCATCCCGAACACCACGACCGTGGCGATCATCAGCTCTGGCTGCGAACTGCCGCTGAACCAGATCAAGCCCTACCTCGGCTACTTCTCGGTCGATGCCATGCGCACCATCTTCAGCTCGAACTACAACGCCGCGCAGCTGAAGGTCACGAAGAAGTTCGCCGGAATCTCCTATCTGGACGGCAACTTCACGTGGTCGCGCGATCTCACGAACTCCCCGGCGGATTACTCGGGCTTCATCCAGAACATCTACAACCCGAATGGCGACTACGGACGGGCAGCCGACGACCGCAAGCTGATCCTTGCCATCGACGGCGTTTACGATACTGCCGTGGTTCCACGATCAGCATGGCCTGGTCGGACACCTGATCGGCGGCTGGGAGCTTTCCGGTATCTACTCGGCGGCGTCAGGACTGCCGATCACGGTTTCGGCGAGCAGCACGACGGCCGGAGCGCCGGTGGTTTACAACACCCCCGCCGGTCCCATCCAGGCGAACGCCGATAACCCCAGCAACGTGATCAACGACAACGCGGGCCTGGGCGTGTTCGGCAACACCAACGCCGGCCTCCGCCTGAACCAGGTGAGCAATCCGAACACCAGCTACAACGGCGTTCGGCTGCGCACCACCAAGAAGCCCGGCCAGACCACGGCGCCCTCCTTCAATACCGCAGCCTTCCAGGCCCAGGACCCGAACAGCAATGTGCCCGGCACCGCCAAGCGCGGCTCGATCAATGGCCCCGGCTACCAGACGCTGGATGTGGGTGTCTTCCGCAACTTCCGCATCTACGACCGGCTGAAGCTGCAGTTCCGCGCCGAGGCCTTCAACGTCGCCAACCACACCAATGTGAACTCGTTCTATGGCGTCGCGACTTCGTCTTCCTTCGGCACCATCCTGGCATCGACGGCGTCCTATCGCGACCCCCGCATCATGCAGTTCGGGTTGCGTGTAGACTTCTGATCCCTGCCCTGCACACGAGGGCCGGACAGCTACGCAACGATATTCGTGCACGGCAAGAGGGGGTTATCGTGACGGAACCCGCCATGAGCTTCCACATGCTGCAGGAGATCTTCGAGCAGCCGCAGACGCTCGCGGCCACCCTGGACCTCTACGTCCGGAAGGGAGATTTCCGGCCGGACACCACGGATGCAGCGGCGCAATGGCTTCGGCGGGCGGACTCGATGCTCATCGTCGCCAGCGGCTCCAGCCGTCACGCTGGACTGGCCGCTGAGATCATGTTCGAAGATTTCAGCGGCGTGCAGGTCGATGTGGAATACGCCAGTGAGTACATCTACCGCTCGGGCGCACCGTGCCACTATGGCGGAGTGCTGGTCGCCTCGCAGTCCGGTGAGACGGCCGACACCCTGGCCGCGCTGCGCAAGGCCGGCACGCAGCAGATGCCGACGCTCGCGATCACCAACGTGGCTGACTCGACGATGGCGAGCGAAGCTGATGTTTCCTTCCCCACCCTGGCCGGAGTGGAGCGGGCTATTCCGGCGACCAAGAGCTTTACGGGGCAGCTTTTAGCGTTCTGGCTGCTCACCCTGCTTGCCGCGCGGGGTCGAGGGGTGCGCGACGAAGCCGAAATTCGGCGTCATCTCGAGCAGGCCGAAACTCTTCCCGCGCTGGTTCAAGTACAGCTCGAAGGATGGCGCCGCGGAATGGCAGAAGCGACCAATCGCTTTGCGCGCTCGTCTGGCTTCCTCTTTCTGGGACGAGCCGTTCAATACGCAATCGCCCGCGAAGGAGCCTTGAAGCTGAAAGAGTCGGCCTACATCACGGCGGAGGGGTATCCAGCCGGAGAGTTGAAGCACGGGCCGCGCGCCCTGATCAGCAGCTCGCTTCCGCTGGTGATCATCGCCACGGTCGACACCTCCGATCCCGGGTCTGTCGAGCGCTATGAGAAAAGCGTGCAGTTGATGCGCGAAATGACGGAGCAGGGCGCGCAGATCCTCGCCATTGCGAACCAGGAAGATGCGCTGGTGGGAAGTCTGGCAACCCAGATGATCGCCGTCGCGGAAGCCAGCGAGCCTCTTCTGGCGATCCAGGCGGCCATCGCGCTGCAGCTTTTCGCCTTCCTGATGGCCAGGGCGCGTGGGGTGAACGTGGATCAGCCACGGAATCTGGTGAAGTCCGTCGTCGCGGAGTAATGGGGGCTGTTCTGCGATGGCCGACCTTCGGGCCAAGCTGGAACCCAACCGGGGGGTCCTTGGGCCGCGAGAAGGTCAACTACAGAGATTCTGGCTCTGCCAGAATGACGAATTTGGATGTCGGTGTGGCACAGAGGGACGTTTCGCAGGCTCCTTCAGCAGACCTTCCGAAACTTCGCTCCGGGTTGGCCTGAAAAGCTTGGCCTTGTCGCTTAAAGCTGTGGTATGGTTTTTCCACTTCGGCCAACCACTCAGGCTCGTCACCCTCCTCCCCGAGGTACAGCGCGGTGCCGCTCGTCCAGGCCCCTGATGTGGTTCCATCAAGCGCTCCAAGTTATCCGTCTGGAGGATCGCCGGTATGCCAACACCCATTCAACGTCTCGTTGTCCTGATGCTTGAGAATCGCTCGTTCGATCACATGCTGGGTTTTCTCAAGGACACCAATCCCAACATCAATGGACTGGACGGCACGGAGTGGAACTTCCCGGCCGACGAACGGTCACCCAACGTGGTCGTCAGCAGAGATGCGGGCGATGTGGAGGATCTCAATCCCGATCCCAACCATGAGTTCGTCCACGTGAGCAACCAGATCTCCAGCACGGGGGATCCTGTCGGGAATCCGGACATGCGTGGGTTTGTGCGCGACTATTTCACCGACTGCGGGGATGCAGCCCACGCCGCGGGCATCATGAAGTGCTTCACGCCGGCAACGCTTCCGATTCTCTCAACCCTCGCCACGCAGTACGCCGTGTGCGACCGCTGGTTCGCCTCGGTTCCCGGTTCCACTATTCCCAACCGGCTCTTCGTGCATGGCGCCAGTTCCAGCGGCTCTCTCACGCAGGATGTGGTCGTGGGTCCCTTCATGCTGCACACCATCTTCGAGAGCTTTGACGCCACGACGCCGCATGATTTCGCCCTGTACACCCACGGCTCCTCGGTGCTGCAGGCGAACCGATATCTGGTGCAGCATATGGACAAGTTCCGCGACTACCAGCAGTTTGTCTTCGATGCCACGCACGGCAACCTGCCGGCCTACACCTTCATCGAGCCGGCATACGACGATGACGGCAATGGCCTGATTGCCAATAGCCAGCACCCGGATTTCCCGGTGGACCGGGGCGAGGCGCTGATTCGCGAGGTTTACTACGCACTGACGAAGAGCCCCGACTGGAAGAGCACGCTGCTGCTCATCCTCTACGACGAGCATGGCGGCATCTTCGACCACGTGCCGCCGCCGGTGCTCACCTGCGACCCGGCGAACGCGCATCTGCCCGTTCCTGCAGCCACCCCGCCGGATGTCTTTGATTTCACGCGGCTCGGGATCCGGGTTCCGGCGGTCTTCGTCTCTCCCTGCATTCCGCCGAATACGGTGATCAACGACCGCGATTACGAGCACTCCTCAGTGGTTGCCACGGTGCGCAAACTCTTCTGCCCGGGGAGCCAGCCGCTGACCTGGAGAGAAGCCCAGGCGCCAACCTTTGAGAGTGTACTTTCGCTGACGGGCGCGGACATCCGCACCGACGTCGTCGACCTGCCGGATCCGGTCACCTCCGGCGGATTGGACCTGGCCGCGGCTGCCGCTCCGGCGCGTCCTGCGACCGACCTCTCGGTGCTGATGGCCGATGCGATGCACTATTCTCTGCAGCGACGCGGGCTGAAGCCGCCGGGCGACGTGACGACTCTGACGACAGCAGCGCAGGTGGCGAATTACCTGAAGCAGGCGCAGCAGATCAACAAAGCCGCAGCGGGGGCCGCGCGATGATCGCCCGTCGTGTTTTGCTCAGTGCTGTGGCGGCGGTCCTGCTCTGGCCTTCGCTTGCGGCGGCGCAGACCTTCCACGATTGCCGCGCCTTTACGCAGAACGTTCACGACACGCTCGACTGCCTGGAAGCGCTGTTCTCCGAGGATCCCCTGCACCTGACGCTCTCCGGCATGCCGCCCGGGAACGGCGTCGCGCTCGGCGCGGTGCTGGAACAGAACACGCATTATGTCTCACCGTTCAGCGGTGCCGCCGTTGCGCGGGTGCAGCCTGGGTCTACGCCGCTGCAGCCGTCGGACATCATCCACTTCGACCCTGCCGTCGCTGGGCTCACTCTGGAGCGCCGACGGGCGCCTTTCCGCGATCGCCTCCTCGAACGGAAGCTGGACCGCTACCGGGATGCTGACCGTGTTGCCGAAGGGCTACAAACCCGGTCACCGGGTCGATCACAACGGCGTTGAAGTTGGGTGCAACCAGATGGGATTTCTGTGTACCAGCAGGATCTTCGGCCTGCATCTGGAAGCCACCCACCGGTCGCTGCAGACGGTCTCGTTCTATGGAATCGGGCCTCGATCGCCGAGCTTCAAGTACACCTTCCACCAGAACGACACGTACGGTTCTCTGCGGGCCGCGCTGCCGCTGCGCGACTGGCTCTCTGTCGAGGGCGGGCTCGAGATTCGGCAGGTAGACCTGCCCTCTACGTCGAACCCGAACTCGATCTTCACCCGCTTCACGGCGGCCGGCGTGCCGGGGCTTTCTTTACAGCCCACCTTTACGCACTCTTCCGTTGCGCTTCGCACCACGCCTGTGCTCTACGCTTCCCCCAGAACCGACGACCAGGACGAGAACCATACCGGCCCGCTGATGAAGCCGTACCTCATTTTTACGCTGCGCAACTCCGCCGAGTACCACTGGTGGACGGCGCAATCCAATCCGTCCCTCTCCTTCCAGCAGTTCGTTCTGGATTCGGACGAGAACGTGCAGATCGCGACGATCGTCCGTCACTTCGTGCAGGTACAGGATACGACCGGCTCACGCGCGTACTACTCCATGCTGGCGCGCGACTGCGGCGACAGTGGAATCGACTGGTCGAAGCCGCGGGAGTACGTGCTGAAGGTGCGTCAGCGCTGCAGCTACGGGGGCCTGGACGTGCGCACGCACATGGTTGCTTCGAACACCGGGGCTGGGTCCGCGGTGCCCTTCTACCTGCAGCCGACGGTGGGGGGCACCGACATTGACTCGCGGCTCACTCTGCGAGCGTATCCTGCGTATCGCTTTCGCGGCCCCGACGCCCTGAGCCTCAGCACGGAGCTTTCGCTTCCCTTGCATCTGCTGGTCTTTTACGACGCGGGCACGGTCGGCAACAACTTCTCCAGCTTGTCCTTCGCACACCTGCGCCAGGACGCGGGGCTAGGCCTGGGCGTAACAGTTCAGGGCAACGTGATCGCGCAGGCTTACATGGCGTGGGGAAGCGCCGGGGCGGTCCCCACCTTCGGCTACAGCTTTTCGAAGCTGTTCTAGGTCCTGCAGCGGAAAGGTGGGCGCTGTAAGATAGCAACGCATGTGCGGACGATACTTTCGCCGGTCCGATAAGCAGCGCATCGCCGAGGCCTTCCGGCTGGGCAAGCTGCCCGAGGGCTTCGTGCTTCCCGAAGGCGACTATAACGTCGCGCCGACGACTTTCCAGCCGGTCATCCGGGCCAGCCGCGAGACCGGCGCACGCGAACTGGCGATGATGCGCTGGGGCCTGGTCCCGCACTTCGCCAAATCGCTCGCGGACTTCAAGGGCTTCAGCACCATCAACGCGAAGGCCGAATCGCTGCTGAAACGCGCCATGTGGCGTGTGCCGTTCGAGCGGCATCGCTGCCTGGTGCCAGCCGACGGCTTCTACGAGTGGAAGCCTCTGAACGCGAAGACGAAGCAGCCCTATGCCTTCGGGATGAAGTCCGGTGAACCCTTCGCCTTCGGAGGCTTGTGGGACGCGTGGAAAGACCCCGCGACGGGCGACTGGCTGCAGAGCTTCACCATCATCACCACGGACCCGAACGAGCTGACGGCCAAGGTACACAACCGCATGCCGGTGATCGTGAAGCCATCCGACTATGATCGCTGGCTCACGCGCGATCTGGTCGAACAGCCGCCGATCGACGTGCTGCGGCCGTATGACGCCGCGGCGATGATCGCGCATCCCGTTGACCCGCGAGTCGGCAACGTGCGCAACAACGAGCCGGGCCTCTGCGACGCCTTCGAGTGCCCGCCGAACTCGGCTTGAAGCTTGGTGGGCGGCCTAAGCCAGCATCCCGCCGACGACCTCCGCTGCCTTGGCCAACGCAGCGTTGAGCGCGCCGGCATCCGAGCCGCCGGCTTCCGCGAGATCCGGCCGTCCGCCGCCGCGCCCGCCAACCATGCCGGCCAGCGTGCCCGACGATCTTGCCCGCCTGCACCTTGCTCGTGAGGTCTTTGGTCACGCCGACGATGAGCGTGACCTTGCCTTCCGCCGCCGCGCCCAGCACCACGACGCCCGAGCCCAGCTTGCCGCGCAGTTGATCGACAAGCTCGCGCATCTGCGCCTTGTCGACGCCGTCTACGCGCTGTGCCAGCACCTTCACGCCCTTGACTTCGACCGCTGACGCAGGCGGCGTCGGCAGACAGAAGCAGCAGCGGACTTCAGGCGCATCGCGTCGAGCTCCTTGCGCAGCCGCTTGATCTCTTCTTCATCGGCGAGCAGTTTGCTCGCGCAGCAGCGGACGCGCCGCCACGGCACGATGCTCGCGCCACTTCGAAGTCGCGGCGGAACTCGTCGCAGCGCGCCGGTGCCGGTGACGGCCTCCACGCGCCGCACGCCGCTCGCGACGGAGCTTTCGCCGACGAGCTTGATCAGGCCGATCTCGCCGGTGGCGGCGGTGTGCGTGCCGCCGCAGAGCTCGGTCGAGAAGTCGCCGATCTTCACCACGCGCACCCTGTCGCCGTACTTCTCGCCGAAGAGCGCCGTCGCGCCGTAGCTCGTTGCACGGCCACGTCGATGGGCACGTCCACCAGCGTCTCCACCGGCGTGTTCGCCAGCACCTGCGCGTTGACGATGCGATTCCACCTCGCGCAGTTCTTCGTCCGCGACGCCGGTGAAGTGCGAGAAGTCGAAGCGCAGGCGGTCGCGCGTGTTCAGCGAGCCGGCCTGCTTCACATGCGTGCCCAGCACCTCGCGCAGCGCGGCGTGCAGCAGGTGCGTGCCGGTGTGGTTGCGCATGGTGGCGTTGCGGACTCCGCCGTCGACCACCGTGTCCAGCGTGTCGCCAACCGCGATCGGTTGGCGGCGCACCGACCTTGTGCGCGAAGACGCCCTGCACCGGCTTGGTGCAGCCGCGCACTTCGGCCACGACGGTCTGGTGGTCGCTCGCATAGAGCCAGCCCACATCGCCCACCTGCCCGCCGGAGTCGGCGTAGAAGCTGGTGGCGTCGAGCACGACCTCGCCCTCTTCGCCGGGCTGCAAGCGTCTGACGCCGACGCCATCCTTCACCAGCGCGAGGACGCGCGCGCCATCGATGCGCAGCGCGGTGTAGCCGACGAACTCGGTCTTCGGCAGCTCGCGATACACAGGCGCCGCGGACTTCTGCGAGCCGCCCTTCCACGAGGCGCGGGCGCGGGCCTGCTCTTCTTCCTTCGCGCGCTCGAAGCCTTCCATGTCGAAGTCGAGACCTGCATCGCGAGCCGCATCGACCATGAAGTCGAGCGGCATTCCAAAAGTCTCGTAAAGATGAAAGGCGTCTCGTCCAGAGAACGATCGCAGATTGACATCCGCTGATACCGTGAGGTCGCAGGTGCTTCGTTTCCTCAAAACCGCGAAGTTCAAGTCACGACGTGGAGCGCTTCGTCTTGTCGCGAGTCCGCCTGCTGGATCGTCTGCCAAGTAAGCTTCAATAAACTGCTTTTGCCGCAATGAACAGTCTCTAATTCATAGATGAGCTGATCCAGTTCAGCAGAGCCGCGTTCCATTACCCGCGCAAACTGCTCCTCTTCCGCAAGCACCACCTTGCTGACACGCTCCGCAGACTCCTCCAGCTCCGGATACGCCGACCTGCATCTCATCGCGCACGGCGAAGACCATCTCGTGCATGAAGGGCTGTTCCTGCCCGAGCAGGCGGCCGTGACGAATGCCGCGGCGGAGGATCTTGCGCAGCACGTAGCCGCGGCCTTCGTTCGAGGGCAGCACGCCGTCGGAGATGAGGAAGGTGGCGGCGCGGGCATGGTCCGCGATGATGCGCAGGCTGGCGAGCCTCCTTTGCGTCGGAGATGGCGGCTTCGGCGGCGAAGGTTCGTCCACTCGACTCGCAGATCGAGATCGCTGACTGACATCGCTCGGCTGCACACGAGGAGGGCGCCTGGCTTCGAAGCCGGTCAGCTCGGCGGCCTTGCGATCAGCGGCGTGAAGAGGTCGGTCTGGTAGTTCGAGAGCTTGCCCTGCAGCACGCAGGCGATGCGCTCCAGGCCCATGCCGGTGTCGATGCTGGGCTTCGGCAGCGGCGTGAGCGTCGCCGTCGCGATCGATGCTGCGGTCGAACTGCATGAAGACGAGGTTCCAGATCTCGATGTAGCGCTGGTCGTCCTGCGGGAAGGGCTTGTCTTCGCCGGTCTCGCTCGCCGCGAGGCCGAGGTCGAAGAAGATTTCCGAGCAGGGGCCGCAGGGGCCGGTGTCGCCCATCTGCCAGAAGTTGTCCTTGGCGGGCATCTCGAAGATGCGCTCTTTGGGCACGCCGGCTTCGATCCAGAACTGCTCGGCCTCGTCGTCGCGCGGGACGCCTTCGTTGCCTTCGAAGATGGTGACGTACAGCCGCGCCTGGGTCGATGCCGAACCACTCGGGCGAGGTCAGCAGCTCCCACGCGTAGGCGATGGCGTCCTGCTTGAAGTAGTCGCCGAAGCGTGAAGTTGCCGAGCATCTCGAAGAAGGTGTGGTGGCGCCGCGTGAAGCCGACGTTTTCGAGGTCGTTGTGCTTGCCGCCCGCGCGTACGCACTTCTGCGAGGTGGCCGCGCGCTGTAGTCGCGCTTCTCCGCGCCCAGGAAGACGTCCTTGAACTGGTTCATGCCCGCGTTGGTGAACAGCAGGGTCGGATCGTTGGCCGGCACCAGCGACGACGAGTGCACGCGGCGGTGCCCTTTCCCTTCAAAAAACCGCAAAAAATCTTCACGAATCTGGCTTCCCGAGCGATATTCCATAAGCCTCAAGTCTACCAGCGCGAGACCCGTGCGGAGGCGAGTCCCCGCTATGCGGTCAGCGCTTCGACCCAGAGCGCTACATTGCGCGGCAGGTCGTGGTTGGCGAGCGCACGTTCGCGTCCGGCACGGCCCATACGCTGTCGCAAAGCCTCATCGTCCCCAAGGCGCAGCCACGGCCGCTGCGAGTTCGCCATGGTCTTTGGGCTCGAACAGGAACCCGTTCACTTCGGGCACGATCAGCTCCGGCAAGCCCCCGATGCGCGATGCCACGACCGGCAATCCGGCACTCATGCCTTCGCGCGACCGCGAGGCAGAACGCCTCATGCCATTGCGAGCACTGGATCTGGATGGACGCCGCGCGCAGGGCTCCGCTGCCATGCAGATCCTGCAGTTGGCCGGTCCAGGTGACGTGCTGCTCGATGCCGAGCTCGCGCGCCAGACTCTCATACTCGGCCGCGTTGGCTCCGCTGCCGCAGAAGACGAACTGCAGATCCTGGCGCACGTTCAGCACCTCGCGCGCCGCTCGCAGCGCCACGTCGATACCCTTCTCCGGCACCAGCCAGCTCACCTGCAGCACGATGCGGCGGTCGGCGGGGATCTGAAAACGCGAGCGAAACTCCGCAGGGTCGCCCTGGTCGCGGAAGTTGTCGATCGCGCTGTAGATGACGCGGCTTTTCTCCGGCGGGACGATCTTCTCCTGATCGGAGCACGCCTTGACGAACTTTGTGGCGCAAAGGCTTGCCTGGAGAGGGCGCATGACAAGACGCACGTGCGGCGCGGCGCGGTACCCGATATGCGAGGCGGTCCGCGAAGTCTGATCGTAATACACGCGGCGGCGCACGCCCGCAGCCTGCGCCAGCAACGGCCACCAGCGCACGGGGCCGCCCAGCGTGTACAGCAGCGCGTCAGGGCGATGCTTTCGCAGCAGACCGGCAAATTCCCGCGCGGTGCCGAGACCGATGCCTTCCTGCACCTTCATCACATCGAGCGTTACATTGCCGGGGGCGAGCAGGAAATCCCGCACCACGCCCTGGGCTTCGCTCTGGTGACAGATGGTGATGTCCCAGCCCTTGCGATCGAGTTGCCGGGCAAGCTCCGCCGCGAATCCTTCGATGCCGCCAATGCGATTGGCCGCCAGCGCCGCCAGAAAGAGGACCCGTTTCCGCGCCTTCACCGGCCCGCCTCCGTTCCCTTCACGAAGGCGGCCACATCGTCGTGGAACTGCTTGAGCACGCCTTCGTTCACGTACACCATGTGCCCGGACTGGTAGTAGTGGTAGCTGATGTTGGCCTGCAGCTTCTCCGGAATCGGCAGGTGGTGCATCTCGTACTTGCCCTCGAAGTACGGCGTCGCGAGATCGAAGTAGCCGCCGGCCAGCAGCACCTTCATCTTCGGGTTGGACTTCATGGTGTACGCCAGGTCCGGCATCACGTTGGTGCCGCCCTCTCCCTGGCCCACCGGCGGCCCGCCCGGGGGCCTGATGGCGCAGGTCCCACTGAAAGTTCGGGTCCGTGTAGGCGCCGGGCTTGTAGGTCTGGTCGCGGCCGTACTTCAGGTCCGTGCGCAGGTACTGGTTGATCGCCGTGGTGTAGGCCGAGGAGATGGCATTCGACTGCGGATCGTACTCGGCCGTCTCGCTCATGCGGTTCAGATCCGGGCCCTTGTAGCGGGTGTCGAGGCGGCCGGTGGTGATGCCCTCGCGATCCTGCAGTTCCTTCGAGAACTGCGCCGCCGTCGACGCGCAGATTGGCCTTCAGCAGGTAAGCCGCTGGCAGGCCCGGTGTAGTTGTGCAGCTTCTCCGCGATGGCCTGCTTTGCGCTCGCGCGTCAGCAGGTCCGCGCCCTTGCAGCAGCGCAGCCATGTACTCGCCCAGTGCAAACTTCTCCACCTCGGCCAGAAACGGCTCCAGCGCGGCGGGCTGCGTGGGCAGCTTGTGGTGGTAGAACGCGGTCGCCGCATAGGTGGGCAGCGCAAGGGCGTATGCCTGGTCGACGCCCGGGATTCCAGCGCGGACCGTCGACCGAGTTATCGAAGCTGAGGATTGCCGAGAGCAGCACGATGCCGTTCAGGTCGACGTTCTGGAGGTCTGCGCTCAGCACCGCAGAGCGCGGCGTGCCGTAGCTCTCCCCGAACAGATACTTGGGCGAGTTCCAGCGGTCGTACTTGGTCAGGAAGCGCCGGATGAAGCGCTCGAACGCGTGCGCATCCTGATCCGATGCCCCAGAACGCCTTTTCCTTGTCCTTGCCCATGATGCGGCTGAAGCCGGTGCCGGGCGCATCGATGAAGACCAGGTCCGTGACATCGAGCAGGCTGTACTGGTTGTCGACCATCGTGTACGGCGCGGCGGTCTTGTGCTCGCGTATCCGGCGTGACCACGCGGCGCGGACCGAACGAACCCATGTGCAGCCACATGGTCGCCGAACCCGGACCGCCGTTGTAGAGGAACATGACCGGCCGCGTGCCGCTCGGCGCATCCTTCTTGAAGTAGGCGGTGTAGAACATGCGCGCGGTGGCCGGCGCGTCCTCCGGCTTCGCCGCATCCGGCGGATTCATGCCGGAGTCCGCCAGCAGTTTGCCATCGAGCCCCAGCATCGCGTCGAACGGTCGTTGTAGCCAACCGTGATGGTTCCAGCGACAGCCTTGTACGCGATCTTCTGGCCGCCCACGGTGACGGTGTTTTCGGTTGCCGAATCCGGCTCCGGGCCAATTGTCGCCACCGGCGCATCCACCGGCTTGCCTTCAACCACGACCTTCTGGTCCTTCGCCTTGTCATCCGGCTTCTGCGCGCCGGCAACCGCCCATCCGCCCGTCAGCACCGCACCGAGCCACACCGCACATGCAATCCGCATCGTCACCATTCGCATCCTCTTGGGTCTTGCAGCCAGTATATCCGCGGTGGGATGCGTGCCTCACCAGCCCTCCCGGTCATGCGACGATAGAGAGATGGCCTCCGAAGCATCTCCACTCAAGCTCGGCAAACCGCATCCGCAGGGTCCTGTTGCCACCATCACGCGCCGCGCGGCCGACCGGCTGCGCGAAGGCTCCGTCTGGGTCTACCGATCTGAAGTCGAGCAGCTTCAGCCGGCGCCAGGCGAGTCCTCCGTTTCACCAGGGGCGCTGGTCACCGTGCTCGACAGCCGCGGCATCCCGATGGGCACGGCAGGCTTCAGCGCAGCTTCGCAGATCGCTCTGCGACTTGTTTCTTCCAGCGCTGCGCTCTCGCGCCCGGCTTACCTCGCATTGGTGGCCGAGCGCGTGCAGCAGGCGCTCAGCCTGCGCGAAGAACTCGCCCCCACCACGCCCGAGAACAACGCGTGCCGCCTCATCTTTTCCGAGGCAGACCAGCTGCCGGGCATCGTCGCGGACCGCTACAACGATCTCATCCTGCTGCAACTGCTGACGCAGACCACCGCGCAGGAGGATGTGCGCCATACCGTCGCCGACGTCCTGCGGCAGCAGCTTGCTCCTGCCACCATCGTTGAGCGGCCGGACCCGCGCATCCGCATCGCGGAAGAACTCACCTTCGTCGCGTCCGAGTCGCTCTTTGCGGACCGCGAAGAGGCGAAGCTTGCCACCATCTTCACCATCAACGGTCTGCAGTTCGCCTACGACGCCACCTCCGGTCAGAAGACCGGAGCGTTTCTCGATCAGCGCCTGAACTATGCGGCGGCCGCGGCACACGCGCATGGCACCGCGCTCGATATATGCACCTATCAGGGCGGATTCGCCCTGCATCTGGCGCAGACCTGCGAGCGGGTGACCGGCGTCGACGCGAGCCGTTCCGCGCTGGAGGTTGCGGATCATAACCTGGAGCTGAACCCCAACCTGCGCGCAGGAACAGACTGGATCGAAGCCGATGCCTTCGACCTGCTGCGCGACTTCGAAGCCACAGGCAAGCGCTTCGACACCATCGTGCTCGACCCACCCGCCTTCGCCAAGAGCAAGCGCGCCACAGAGGGCGCCCTGCGCGGCTACAAGGAGATGAACCTGCGTGCGCTCAAGATGCTGACGCCCGGCGGCACACTCGTCACCTGCAGTTGCTCGCACCACGTCGCACTCGCGGACTTCAGCGCTATCGTCGCCTCCGCCGCTCTCGACAGCGGACGACGCGTGCAGGTGCTCGAAGCACGCGGCGCCGCTCCGGATCATCCTGCCATTCTCACTTTGCCCGAAACCAGCTATCTGAAATGCCTCATTTGCCGAGTCACCTAGCTCGTGAGAAAGGATGAGTCATCCTGTGCGGCGTTCGCGCAGTGCTCCGAATGCAGTTCGAAGACACGCCGGAAAAGCTGTATACACGACCACCGCCCGAACCTCCCTCACCATGAACCCACTGCGCAAAATCCGCATCTGCCTCACTCTCTTCATGGCGGGTCTTCTGTTGAGCGGAGTGACAGCTTTTCCTCTGGTTCATGAAGTTGCGCTGCTGACTCGCATCGCGCATCACTTCGCGCCGGCCAGCCAGATGTTCGCATGGGTGAAGCGTGTCCATGTCGCGCTGGACGACACTTCATCCCACTACCCCTTTCTTGCTTACGGGACCGACTGGCTGGCCTTCGCACACCTCGTACTTGCGACTGCGTTTATCGGGCCGTGGCGCGATCCTGTCCGCAATCGCTGGGTGCTGGAGTTCGGTCTCATCGCCTGTGCCGGCGTGATCCCGCTCGCCTTGATTGCCGGCCATTTTCGCGGCATCCCAATGTTCTGGAGCCTGGGCGACTGCTGCTTCGGCATTCTCGGCGCGATCCCGCTCTGGATCGCTTGCAACGCTGTGCGAGAGATGGAGCCGCATGCAGCAGGTTGACGTCATCATTCTGGGCGCTGGCGCGGCGGGCCTGATGTGCGCCATTGAGGCAGGCCGACGCGGCCGACGCGTGCTGCTCGTCGACCACGCGGACCGCGCTGGCAAGAAGATCCTCATCTCCGGCGGCGGACGTTGCAACTTCACCAATCTCCACGCCAGCCACGAAAACTTCCTCTCCGAAAACCCTCACTTTGCGCGCTCCGCCCTGGCACGCTATACCCCCGCCGACTTCATCGCCAAAGTTGAGCGCCACAATATCCCCTTCCACGAGAAGACGCTTGGTCAACTGTTTTGCGATCGCACGGCCCGCGACATTGTTGCCATGCTGGAGCGCGAGTGCGCCGAGGCCAGCGTCCGCACGCTGCTGGAGACACGGATCGACTCCCTTGCGCGTGACAGCGGCGGTTACATATTGGAAACATCTGCCGGCCCGCTGCAAGCTGAGTCTGTGGTCATCGCGACTGGCGGCCTTTCCATACCGAAGATGGGTGCCACTGGCTTCGGGTACGAGATCGCGCGCCAGTTCGGGTTGAGCCTCGTAGACCCCCGGCCGGGGCTGGTTCCCTTCACCTTCAACGCCGCGGATCGTGAACTCTGGTGCCCCCTGTCCGGAGTTTCGGCAGAGGTGACAGCCGCTGTTACACATGCAACGCAAAGGCGCAGTCATCCCGCATTCCACGAGAAGTTCCTGGTCACCCACCGCGGGCTCAGCGGTCCGGCCATGCTGCAGATCAGCTCTTTCTGGCAGCCCGGAGCATCTATTGCCCTCGACCTGGCGCCAGGCCAACAACTCTTTGCGCCGCTTCTTCAGCCGGAGGCGCCTCGCGATCTCGCCGCTGCTCTCGCGGCTCTTCGCGGCATCCTTCCCGCGCGGCTTGCTGAGCGCTGGCTTGCCACATACGTGCCGCCTGTGCGGACCCTGTCGAACGCCGCTATTCAGAAGCTCGAGTCGACACTGCATGCCTGGACCTTCGAACCCGCCGGCACCGAAGGCTATAGCAAGGCAGAGGTCACCGCCGGCGGCGTGTCGACTTCCGAACTGAACCCGAAGACACTTGAATGCCGCAGCATCCCCGGACTGTTCTTCATCGGGGAAGTGGTGGACGTCACGGGATGGCTCGGCGGCTATAACTTCCAGTGGGCGTGGGCATCCGGCTTTTGCGCCGGACAGGTGGCGTAATCTTTCACTGCACCAGAAGCGTCAGGTTGACGGAGCGTACAATTCCGGCGCTTGAACCAGCAACGATGAGTGTGTAGGTTCCGCTCGGCGTCGGCGTGGAGAGTGTCACTGGGCTTCCGATATCGCTCGGCACACTGCGCGGCGTCGAACATCCGCCGGCAACCACCAGCACCGTCAGCGCAAGCGCTCCGTGCAGACGCCTGCGGCAGCACATCAAGCCTACGGGAAGCAGCGCGGCAAACAGGATCATGCTGCGACTCCAAGGCATGCGCGGAGGATCAAGCGCTGCGGAGGCAAGCCCGGTTGCGACCGTAACAGACACGGTGGTGCTTCCACCCAGGCTTGCGCTCGCGGGATTCACCGTGCAAAGCGCATGCGCGGGAACTCCCGCACAGGTGAACGTGGCGGATCCCGGCAGACCGGCGGCGGAGCTCAACAGCAGCGGGAACGTCGCTGTCATGCCGCTCGGCAGCGAAACGGTGGAAGATCCATTCGAAGCGAGCGTAAAGTCCACGCCCGTTCCGGAAAGCTGCATCGTCTGCGGCGAATTGACCGCGTTATCGCTGAACGTGACCGAACCGGTGCGCAGCCCCGCGGCCGCGGGCGTAAAGACAACCTGCAACGTACAGACCGCCGCCGGAGAGAGGCTGGCGCCACACGTGCTCGCCCCTGCAAGCTGTGCGAAGTCGCCGGTGACGTTGATACCGCTGATCGAAAGAGGCACGCCGCCATTGTTGGTCAGGGTCACGGTCTGTGCTGCGCTGCTCAGACCTACACCCTCGGCACCGAAGGAGAGCCCGTTGACCGGCGAAACGGAAACTCCGGGAGGCGCGAGCCCGACTCCGCTCAAGCTGATCGCCTGGCTACGAAACTGGTCGGTGACTATAAGCGTTCCGCTCCCCGCGCCTACCGCTTTAGGCGTATACGTCACCGTCATTGCACAAGTGGCGTGGGCAATCAGCGAAGCTCCGCAGCCGTTTACCACGGCGAAGTCTCCACTGGTGATCTGTGCAGTGATGAGAGTCAGCGGCGTGTCTCCGGCATTCGTCAGCACAACCTGCTGGCCTGCACTCGTGGTATTGAGCTGCTGCGGCGAAAACGTCAGCGCTGCGGGTCCCAGCGTATCGGTGGCCGGGCTTGTTCCCACGCCGCTCAGCGCCGCAACCTGTACCCCTACGCTATCGCTCATAGTCAAAGTGCCGCTGCGTGGTCCGGACGCAGCAGGTGCAAACACAATCGACAACGTGCAGCTTGTGCCCGCCCCGAGCGACGCTCCGCAGGTATTCGCTTGCAAGGCAAAGTCTCCGCTCACAACAGGCGTCTGCAACGTCGCGGAGTTACCGCCCGTGTTCGCGACCGTCACATTCTGCACGCTGCTGGTGGCACCGACACCGGTCGAAGGAAACGACAGTGTGACCGGCGTCAGCACAATTGAGGCCGCAGCGGTGGCAACGCCGCTCAGGGCAGCCGTAGCCTGCCCACCCGCAACATCGCCGTAGATGGTCAGCAGACCCGCGCGTGTACCGCTTGCCGTCGGGAGGAATGCGACCTGCACAGCACAACTGGCGCCTGCCGCAACGCTCGCGCCCACGCAGGTATTGGTCTGGTTGAAGTCGCCTGCGATATTCACACTGCTCACGTGGAGATCGGCGCTTCCGGTATTTGTGACCGTAACCGCTACATACGCGCTCTGCGTTCCCACCTGTTGTGCGGAATACGTAACAGTCGCCGGCGCTAAGGACATCGCGGGCACAAGCGGCGCCGTCGCAGTCAGCAGCGGAATTTCCCAGATGCCTCGCCCATACGTAGCGGCCCGCAGTTCCCCGGTGCGTCCGTCGCCTGTGGGCATGCTGGCCGCGGCCAGCAGTTCCGTTACGGGCGCGTTTGGCAACGCCGTCCCGTAGACGCTCCAGCAATCCGTGGAGGCGCAGCTTGCCACCTGGGTTGTGGCATACACTCCCGTATCCAGCGCCACGTACACGGTATTCGCATCGTTCGGATCCACCGCGAGACTGTTGGCCGGGGCGTTGGGCAGGTTGGCCGAGACATTCGTCCAGTGTGCACCACCATCGACGGAGCGATACACATGGGGCGCATTGACGCCGTTATTCGTGAATCCCATGACTGTCGCGTACACCGTTCTGCCGGAGGCATCGTGCGGGTCCGCGAGCACAGACGACACATCGAAGCTGCCTGGATTAAAGACGCCGCCGTCGGCAAGGTCGTTCGTCACCGGAGCGGCCGCGGCGTCCGTCCATGCGGCAGCGCCACTCGCACCGTTTGCCGCTGCGGTTGTGAATACATGTCCGCCCACGCCCTGGCCTCCATCCAGCGTGCCGGCCATACCCGCATACAGCACCTCGGAGCCTGTGTTCTGGGCACTTGCCGACGAAGCGACTGGACCACCTGCGGCAAGCGAACGCACCACGGCAGAGTTGCTTCCGCAGGCTGTCGCCGCCGCCGCGCCAAACGGCTTGCTCAACACGTTGGATGAACTCCACAGGTTGCCACCCAGCGCGTCGCCCCGCCAGACGCGGCACGTCCCAGCGATCAGGTTTGAGGTCAACCCGGGGTCCAGCAGCCACGGAGCGTGGACCGCCGCCGCATCGCCGCTTACCTGCGCGTTCGCGATCACCGGGCTCGCGACGTCAGCAGCTACGCAGGTCGAACCCTTGCTGCAACGAGCGATCGCGACGCCTGCGCCGGTGGAGAGATACCACAACGAGGGATCATTGGGATCGATCGCAACTGTGCCACCTTCCCCCGCGCTCAGTTGGGTCCAGCTATTTGTAACAGATGATGTCGCCGCGGTCCCAAGCGCACCCAATCCTGCCAGCAACGTTCCGGCATCACTGGGCGACTGGGCGAAGCTGACCACCTCGGCCAGTGAGCCCAGGCCGCCGTTCAGGTTCTGGAAGTGCGTCGCATCATCCAGCGAGCAGGGCGTTGCGGTCTCATTCACGCCGTCGAGCGAGCGCCAAAGGCCGCCGTCATTGCCCACAAACAGCAGCGGAACACCACCCGTTGTCAGGGTCGCCAGCGCATGTTGCGCCGGCGCCACCATGGCCGGATTGGTGCAGCCATTTTGCGCGTTGGTGGTGTTGCGAAGCGTGCATCCCGCAGCCAGGCTGCAGCGAAACAGATCTGTAGCTCCCACGTACAGGATCGTATCGGTCCCGGATGCCGCCGCGGCGAGTGCCAGGTTGTAGTCCGCTTCTGCAATGACGGTGCTACCGCTGCCGGCTTCGAGCGGTGCGGCGTTCAGCGCGTTTGAAAATGTAACAGCGTTGTTTCCACACGTTCTTCCCGTGAGCGCACACGCGTCCTGAAACAATCCCTGGTCCCGGTTCGCTCCATCCACGGTGAGCGCGAACATGTCGCCCGATACAGCTTGCACCGCCAGCGCGCCGCGGAAGATGGGGCAGGCGGGATTACCGCTGGCCCCCGGATTCGTTGGACATGCTGCAGTGGTCAGCCCGGTGCCGGGCTGGTGCGCCAGCCGCGTCCACGTCACCCCGTCGGTTGAGGTGTAGTAGCCGTGATAGCGCACCGCTGCATAGAAACTTCCGCGCACCGGATTCCACACAACCGACGTCACGGCGTTGCCGCCGCCGTTGGTTCCCGCATTCTGGGGCGACTGCACAGTCTGGCTGCCGTCCAGCAAGGTACCCATGTGCCACGTCAGCCCGGCGTCGGTGGAGTAGTACAGACCCATCTGCGTGTTTGCGGTACTTTCCGCGTTCACCAGCGAGCCCTCGGCAGCCTGCGACATCGCCGCCACCACAAGGGCCGGATTTGCTGTAGAAAACGCCAGGGCCGCCGTTCCCAGCCCGAAGAAGCTGTGGTTTCCTGTGGCTCCATCGAGCGACTGCTGCGCCAGCGTCCATGTGGCCCCGCCATCGGCTGAGCGCAGGATTCCCGCGCCATAGTAGGAGTCGCTTGCATCGTTGGCGTCACCGGTCCCCGCCAGCAAAACGCCGTTCTGCATCGCCAGGGCGCCGATGCTTAAGGAAGGCGTCAGCACCGAGGTCGAGTTGAAGACTGAAAGGGTATCGGTGAGGGGAACAAATTGGGCGGCGCCCGCGCTGGACGCGGCATGGACCGACTTCCACACGCCTCCTCCGGTGGTCCCCACGTAGAGGGTGTTGCCGCTTGCGTCGGCGGGGTCCAGCACCAGCGAACTGATACGCCCGCTTACCGCGCCGTAGGTCTTGCTTGTCACCGCGACAGGCCCGACCGCGGTCCATTGCGCGCTGAGGCTCGTGCTGCGTGGCCGCGCGAGCAGCGCCGCATGTTGCTGGCGTGCCATGTTGAGAGCCGCGGCCGCGCGTGCTCCGGCCGTTGCCACCGTCCGGCCACTGGCGAAACTCCGGCTGCGCGCTCTTCTCGCCGGCTCTCGACCAGCGGCGGCCGATCCGAGCTCCGGCTGCTGCGCGAAGGCCGCAACGCAAAGCAGCCACAGGAGACCGAAGCTCCAGGTTACTGTTCCTCTTCCCGATCCCGGCCGGCTTACTCTGTAAGGCATGGGCCTGCTTCCCAGTCGATGGCGTTCAGGCGCAAAGCCCTGAAGGTCCTATCGGCGCGCACAGCCGCAAGCGTGAGAAGAGAAACGCCGTTGCCCTACTTGCGGGTAACTCTCTGTTCGCCTGGGGCTCGGTCGCAGCGTCCTTCGAATCTATCAAAAGCTGCCGCCAGCAACAATGCCGAAAGTCTCTGTGGTCATGCTCTCTCGGGAAGTCGGGTGCTCCACACCCCTCCCGAGATTTCTGCTCCATCCTCTTGTCGCGGTAACTCCAATCGGCATCACAGTTTAGGGGGGAGAGACGGCGCTTCCTGCGCTTCTCTCGGCCCCGTCAGGAGAATGTTATGTCGAAGCTTTCTATCACCCTGTGTGCTGTGCCCCTGTTAATCGCTGGCACCGCTCACGCTCAGCAGCGCGGCGAGTTTTACAATGGCATGCGCGACGGCGGACGGGACGGGCACTACGAGTACCACAATGAATATCGTCGCGACGACTACAACCGCAACTATCATCAGGGCGGCGTCGGCCCGGGCAAGGGCGCGCTCATCGGTGGAGCCGGCGGCGCGGCGCTAGGGGCAATCTTCGGAGGAGGCCTCAAGGGCGCCATCATCGGTGGAGCCGCAGGAGCCGGCATAGGAGCCGTGGCCGGCAAGTCCCACCAGGACCACGAGCGACGCGAAGATTACTACCGCCGCTAGACCGTGCCCCCCGGTCCCCCTGCGCGTGGTCACGGATGTTCTAAATCCCGCTCGACCTGTAAATGCCAAATGCACGACATCGCACGAAAGGATCAATCCCATGCACCTGACCCACAAGCTTGCACTCTCATCACTCCTCTGCGCGGGCTTGGCGCTGCCAGTCTGCGCCCAGACCCCGCGCCCCGGCAACGCTGACGCCAATATTGCGCCACACTCCGACAACGGCGCCCCAACGAAGACTGACTATACGCGGGAGCAGCTTCTCACCTCGACCGTACACCAGGCGTGGATTCTCTCCGGAAAGAGCGAAGCCAATTTCTTCGACATGGTGCAGCAGCTCGCCGAGCTCTCCGCCAGCAACCGCGGCATCAAGCTTCCGGAGAGCGCTGAAGCGGGCCGCCGCATGGGCGAATACATCAAGAACTCAGCCAAGGCGGACACCGACCAACTGCTGTATGCCGTCGTCGACAAGGCTGTGCTCATGACCGCGCACACGCCGCCGCATCGTGCGGCCAGTGCCAAACCCACCCCTGCCACCCCGGGCAAGTAGCCTAAGAAAGCAGCCCGGTCTGCCCGTCGCGAAGCTCCCGCATTTGCCGGATGTACCGCTTCGAGTCGAATTTCTTTCCGGTGCTCGCACCCGACATGTAGCGTATCTTGCCGAAGATCGGCCGGTCGAACCACGGCCGGTCGAACTTCCCTACCATCGACCAGGCTATCCCCGAGTACCCGTTCGGATCGCGTCCATCCAGAAAGTATTTGTCGTTGAGGTGAATGGCGTACTGCACCGCTGTCTTCACATCCGGCGTCCACTCCAGGATCTTTTTCCCCCAATACATGCGCATCATGTTGTGCATCCAGCCGTGTTCCACCATCTGGATCTGCGCCGCATTCCAAAGCTCGTCATAGGTCTCGGCCCGTTCCAGTTGCGCCAGCGTGTACAGATGGTCCCGTTCATCGCGCGCATGCTCCGCGATGGTTTCGCGGGCCCAATTTTCTGCGCATTCGCAACTGTCATACACATCGGGCTGGTATTTGACGAAGTTGATCGCCAGCTCCCGCCACACGATCAGTTCGTTCAAGTAACTCTCCTGCGCCTTTTTCAGCTTCGGATTTCTACTGGCAGCCGCCTCTACCGCCAGCGCGATCGTCTGCGGCCCCACGTGCCCGTAATGCAGGTACGGCGACATCTCCGACGAACCCGCCATCTCCGGCTTGTTGCGCGTGGTCTCGTAGTGTTCCAGCACCTTTTCGGTAAAGTGCCGCAGCTTCTTCAACCCGGCATGCGTGCCGCCCTGCCAGCCTTCCACCGGCGCCACGCTGCGGTCGAGATCCTTCCATCCCTGTGTCATGTCGTCCGTCAGCGAATCGGCGTGGAAGCCTTTGGGACGTCGCCAGGCATGCTGCGCGTGCGGATTGTCATACGGCACAAGATACTCGGGGAGCAGCTTGTAGAGCCGCGGGCGGATGATGTACGCGCCATACTGCGCCTTGCCCATCAGCTTCGACGGGATAACCACATCCGTGTCCACCGTCCAGAACGGAATGCGGAGCTTTCCCGACAGATCCCGCCGCCAGCGCTCGGGCTCGCGCATTGGGTTCTCGTCGCCAATGCAGATTGCCGCATGGACATCCGCAAGTAGCCGCTCGTGCGATTCATGCGGTGCCCGCCGCATGACAAAGCTGATATTTCGTCGGCCAAGGTCCTCCTCGATGTCCGGTAGCCCTTGTTGCAGAAAGACGTAATGCCGGAGATTCGCGTGCGGGAAGTTGGAGATGCCCGCGAAATATACCACCAGCGGCAGCGCCAATTCGTTCGCCACCGCGACCGCGACATTGACGGCATGGTTGTCGACCCCACGTTGCGCCCGTTGCATCCAGTACACGACACACTTGCCGGCAGGATCAGGCGCGCCACCACGCCGCACGGTAACCCGCGCCTGCTCTGCCACTTTCTTCAGTCCCGCTGGAACCTCATCCATGGATTCATTCTCTTCCCGAAACCGACACCCCGCCACCCGGCCGGCGGCGCAGCCTTTCATCCCCTCAAACCGATAGCTCCGGACCCGCGGTGCTCGTCCTCCGAGCCGCCAACGGCTACGTAGCGGCCTTTCGGTCGCAAAGCAAAGATGCGGCCCCGAAGGACCGCATCTCGCGAAGCATCTGAAACGCTGGTTTACCAGAGACCCCACGCGCGGCTCATATAATCCACCAGCGTCATCGTGATCAGGACAATAAAGGTGAAGAAACCCGCCCCGACCGTTACCTTGATCAGCCGCGACTGATACTTCACGTGCATAAAGAACAGGATCACGATCACGGCCTTCGTGCAGGCAATCGCAAGCGCGACAATGGGGTTGAACACGCCCAGTTCCAGTTTCGCCGCCACGACGGTAATGATCGTGCCCAGGATGAGTGCGCCGTATACGAACGCGTACTCCAGGGGCTGCACGATGTGGTGCTCGGCGTGCTCCGGGTTCGTGACGTTCTGCGGATCGTGATAGTGCTGTTCGGACACAGTCTACTCCTTTTTCCTATCCTGCGCGTCTTGTCTCCGCGCCTTGCTCGTTAGACTTCACGCTTCCATCGCCAGATCGTCGAGTCTGCGATGCAGTCCCAGGCTTAGTGCATCGGATGACGGTTGATCAGGTATAGCAGCGGAAACAGGAACAGCCAGACAATATCGACGAAGTGCCAGTACAGCCCGAAGTTTTCGATAGGGGCCACGTACCCGGCACTGAACTCTCCCCGTTGCGCACGATAGATGAGCCAGAACAGCAGCGCAATGCCGATGATCATGTGCAGTGCATGCATGCCGGTCATGGCGAAGTATAGGAAGAAGAACACCTGCGTCTTCTCCGCCATATCGGGAGCCAGCGGCTTCTCATTCAGGCCGAACGCTTGCGGGTTCGTAAACTCCTTGATGTTGAAGGTCGCGCCCGGGATATGATGCTTCTCCCATTTCTCGTGGTACTCAATTCCCTTGACGCCCAGGAACATGACGCCGAACAGCGTGGTGAGCCAGAGAAAAAGCACGAGCATGCGGCGGTTCTTCACTTCCGCGTAGTACACGCCTAACGCCATGCAGAATCCCGACGTAATCAGGATGATCGTGTTGACGGTACCCCAGGCTACGCTCAACTGGTTCGACGCCGGCACAAACGCGTCGTAGTACCAGTTGCGATAGAGCAGGTAGGCAAAGAACATGCCGCCGAAGAACATGATTTCGGTCAGCAGAAAGAGCCACATGCCGAAGCTGCCGGCCTCGCGCTGCTGCTCCGGGGTCTCAAAGTGGTGGCGATGCTGCGGCAGCACTACGTGATCATCCACGTCGTGGGCCATGTCCACCAGGCCATGCTCCGATATTGTCACGCCACTGTTAGCCAACGGTCGTTACCTCATTTGCGGTCTTTTTCTCGAGCCATTCGTAGTCGTAAGCCTCGTAGTCGATAACAGGAACTTCCGTGAAGTTCTCCGTCAGCGGAGGCGATTGGATCTGCCACTCAAGTCCGGTAGCCTGCCACGGGTTGTTCCCTGCAATCGCTCCGTACTTCAGCGACCAGCCCAGGTAGAGCAGCGGCAGCATATAGCCGACGCCCAGGACTGTAGCGCCAGCCGTCGAAAGCACGTTCAGCACCTGGAACTCCTGCGGATACGCATGGTACCGTCGCGGCATACCGAGGTAGCCCAGGATGAACTGCGGCAGGAACGTCAGGTTGAAGCCGATGAACGTGGTGACAGCGGCCAGCTTCGAGAGCGGCTCCGAATACATCCTGCCCGTCATCTTCGGCCACCAGAAGTGGATTCCCGCCAGAAAGGCCATCAGCATGCCGCCCACCATCACGAAGTGGAAGTGCGCCACGATGAAGTACGTCTCCGTCAGGTGAATGTCCATGCCCAGCGCCCCGAGGAACACGCCCGTCAAGCCGCCGATGGTGAACAATCCCATGAAGCCGAACGCGTACAGCATGGGTGTTTCGAAGGTGATCGAGCCCTTCTGCAGCGTGAAGGCCCAGTTGAAGATCTTGATCGCCGAAGGTACCGCCACCAACATCGTGAGCAGTGAAAACACGAGCGCCGAGTAGTTGGAGACGCCCATGATGAACATATGGTGGGCCCATACAAAGAACCCAAACACAGCGATCGCCACCGAGGAGAATGCCACGGCCGTGTAGCCGAACACGCGTTTGCGGCTGAAGGTTGAGATCACCTCAGAGATCACGCCCATCCCAGGGAGGATCATGATGTACACGGCCGGGTGGGAATAGAACCAGAACAGATGCTGGAACAGCAGCGGATCGCCGCCCTTGGCGGGGTCGAAGACGCCGATGCCGATCAGCCGCTCCAGCGCCACCAGCACGATTGCAATGGCCAGCACCGGGGTACCCAGCACCATCAGCACCGAAGCCGCGTAATGTGACCACACGAACAGAGGCATCCGGAACCACGTCATACCCGGCGCGCGCATCCGGTGAATCGTCACGATGAAGTTCAAGCCGGTAAAGATCGAGCTGAAACCCGCAATGAAAATTGCTGTCGCCGCCGTGATCACATGCGTGTTCAGGTAATGCGTCGAGAGCGGCGTGGTGAAGGTCCATCCCGTGTCGACGCCACCCAGCACGAGTGCTGCCAGCGTGAAGGTTCCGCCGGCCAGGTACAAATACCAGCTCAGCAGATTAATCTTAGGGAAGGCCAGGTCCTTCGCGCCGAGCATGATGGGGATCAAGAAGTTCCCCAGAGTCGCCGGCACGGAGGGCACCAGGAACAGGAAGATCATGATGATGCCATGCATCGTGAAGAACTTGTTGTACGTGTCGGACGCGACAAGGTCCGGCTGGGGGGTCAGCAACTCGAGCCGGATCAACCCGGCAAACGCTCCTCCGATAAAGAAGAAGAACGTGATCGAGAACAGGTACAGCATCGCGATGCGCTTGTGGTCGCCCGTCAGCAGCCAGCTCAGCAGCCCATCCTCGTTGTTGATGTAGTGCCGACGCGGCATTGTGGCCGTGCGTGGATCGGGGAGATTGACGATCGTATTGGCGGGAATCGCTGCGCTGCTCATGGCTTCACCTGTCCCGACGCCGTCGGCGCCGCAAGGTCTGACTGTGACGTCCCCAGCGTTTGCTGAGGCCGATAGTTGCTGTTCAAGGTCTTGATGTACTCCACCAGATCGATCAGTCCGTCTTCACTGATCTGCCCTTGGTATGTCGGCATAATGGGCTGGAAACCGGCCGTAACATGCTGCGACGGGTTCAGGATCGCATCCCGCAGATACGCGTCGTTCACCAGGACCTGGCTCCCGTTCGCAAGGGTCAGCTTGGAGCCATACACGCCAGCCAAGCTTGGTCCGCGGGCCGCCGCGGTGCCGTTATGGCATGCGGTGCACTCCATGCTGGCGAAGAGCCGCTCCCCGTTTTGCGCCAGGCTCATGCCGCTGGTCGACTCCTGGGTCCACTTCTCGTAATCCTCCGGCGTCAGAGCAGTCACTTCGCCGATCATGCCTGAGTGCTTGGTCCCGCAATACTGCGTGCAGAAGATATGGTATGTACCCGGTTCGGTCGCCTCAAACCAGACCGTCGAGTAGCGGCCCGGGATAACCTCGCGTTTCACGCGGAAATCCGGAATGGAAAAGCTGTGGAACACGTCCTGCGAAATCATCGTGAGTTGCACCGGACGCCCCACCGGAACGTGCAGCGCGTTGATCTCGTGCTGGCCGCCCGGATGCTCAGCCTTCCACATCCACTGCTTGCCCACCACGTAGATGTTCATGGAGTTTGCAGGCGGGTTATAGATGCGGAAGTACAGCAGCGCGCCCCACACAAACGTCACCAGGAAGATCGCGAGTGGAATGATGGTCCACGTGGCCTCCAGCAGCGTGGAGCCCTCCACCTGCGTCGCCACCGGATTACGGGCTCGGCGATAGCGGATCGAAAAACCGAACACCAGAATGCCCACCAGCAGCAGGCCCGTCAGAGTCATGCCGACCAGAAAGAAGTAGAGACCGTCCGCCCACGGCGCAACCGTCGACGCCTCGCGCGGAAAAAGCGCGGAGCTGGTCAACCACTTCGTCAGAAACTGCCATAGTACCGGACTGATATGCATCGTTACCCTTTGTCCTTGTAGATCGAGTCCTCAATGTAAGGGCCATTCTGCTCGTGGCCACGGCCGGATCCCGCATCTTCGTGCTCGCGCCCCAGCTTCAAATCCCTTCGAAACATCAGAAACATGAACCCACCCAGTGAAACCATCGTCAACATGCCGCCCAGTTGAACCACCCGCGCCACAATCAGCGAATGCTTGTTCGTTTCGGGGTCATAGTGATAGCAATACGTCAGAATATTTGCTACGGGCGAGCCGATCTTGTTACCTGACGCCTCTATCAGCCCCAGCATGACATCCTTGGCTGAGTACTCGACGCCCAGGTAGTACTGCGCCATGCGGCCTTGGGTCGTCACGACCTCGATGGAGCTGGCATGCGCAAATTGTGACATCGTTCCGTCCGGCCCCGGGACCCGTACATATCCAAAACCGGTTGCATTGGTGACCGCGTCGATCGCCGCTGGCTGCCCAGTAAGGAAATGCCATCCGTTGGCCGTCTCGGGCCGGCCGTATCGCTTCAGATAGAACGCCTTCTTCTTTGCCGCCACAGCAGGCGTGTCCGTTGGATCAATGCTCACAACAATGACGTTGAAGTCCTTGCCGGGATTGAGGTGCACCATCTCAAGCGCGCTGGTCAGCCCGTCGAGTTCCTCCGAGCACAGCATCGGACAATTGAAGTACACCATCGTCAGGATCGCGGGCTTCTGCCCGAAGTAGTCGCCCAGCTTGACCGGCTTGCCGGTCTCGTCCAGGAACGCAGCGTCCAGCGGAAGCTCTTGATTCAGGTGCTGTGCGACGCCCACACCCTTCAAGACCTTGGGCAGTTCATCGCCCCGGTTCTCACCTTGTGACTTGTCGCCGTAAGCAGAAACCTGCGCCAGAGCCGCCGCGCATCCGAGCGCAAGCATGCCGGCCAGCGTGGCCACCCTGCCTGTGCGTCTCCGGATTGTGCTCGTCTTGCTCATCTTTTTGCGTGTCCCTGCGCTTCTACTTCTTCACTTCGGCGTGTTCGGCGTTCTGAAAGTCCATCTTCTGCCGCCGGGCCTCAATCGTGTCCAGTTCGTAACCTGTCCGCGCAAAGCCTGACGTCAGGGGAGCCTGCACGGTTGGTTCGCTGTCATGCGCCAGCGCAGTTCCCGTTTGTCCAGCCTGCGCAACGGGCAATCCGCGGGTCGCGATCAGCTCCATCGCCCGCGAGATCGGAATGCGCATCGGTTCGTTGGCATTGGTGCTGTAGTGGTTCAGCAACAGATCTTCCCGGGCATGCAGGTCCGCGATCGCCTGGTTGCCGTCATCGATATCGAGCCGCGGTTGGGGGAATTCCTTGGTCGCGGCATTCAGTTCTTCCTGCTCCATGGCCGCGTTTGACTTCAGGTCTTCCCGCTGCGGCTTCTTGCCGCCTACTGCCACGTCATTGGTGCCCAGGCTGGTGTGGCTCTGATGCCACTTGTCCGTCGGCCCGTCCTGCTTGTTGAGGGCGTTATTGATCACCTTGCCCATCAGAAAGCAGAAGAAAAAGAAGATGATCACGAATCCGAAGAGACCGCCGAGAAACACGACCACGCCACCGGCGTTGACGTCCGTCATCTCGTAGCCGGCGGCGACGCTTTCATCGTCTGGCTTCGGATAGTTCACAATGTCTCCCGCCGGCGGACGATATTCGCCGTTCAGATCTTTCCCGTGATTAGTGGGCATGTTCGGGCTCCAGCATCTCCTCAAGGTGAGGATCGTTCAGGTTGATCAGCGGACGCTTCATGAGTTCGGTGCAGTACAGGAAGGCCCACAGAGCGACGACGGCAACCGGTACCGTGATGTAGGCGAAGACACTGAAGCCTTCATGAACCAGCTTGCCTGCAGCATCAAAGAAGTTCGGTTCGATGATCCAGAAGAGGTCGATCGCTCGCGCCAGGATCATGAAGCTCACGATCCAGGTCATGCGCGTCTTGCTTCGTTTCAGGTCGCGCGAGAGCAGCAGGCAGAATGGAATCAGCCAGTGGCAGATGAAGTCCAGCGAGCAGATCGTCCACCAGCCTCCACGGATGCGTGCCAGGTACCAGGGAATCTCGTCGGGAACGTTGCCCGACCAGATGATCAGGAACTCGGCGAAGGTCAGGTAGATATTGAGCATCACGAAGGCAAACAGGAACTTGCCAAGATCGTGTTGCTCAGTCGTGCGCAGCAGCGTCTTCATCGGCTCGGTCTTCGAAAGCCCGATGACTGTGAGGATGCCGAGCGCCAGCACCGCGTACCCCTGGCCGACCAGGAACTTGAGCCCCCAGATCGATGAATACCAGGTCACGTCCAGCGACATTACCCATAACAGCGCAGCGTCTGTCAGCAGCACGACATAGACAAAGATGCCAGGGCCGGAGAGATTCTCGAACTTGATCCGCCAGTAGTCGTAGCTCCCCAGCGTCCCCTTGTTGGGGTCGGCGTCACGCTGCAGCGACCAGCGGTTCAGGAGCGTCATCATCAGGATCATCACGCCGAAGATGATCACCGTCTGCACGATCGCGCTCACCGGGTTGAACATGGCGTGTTTCAGGATCGCCGTCAGCGCCTGCTCCTTGGTCACCAGGCCCTGGTGCATTGCGTCCAGTTCCGATTGCGCGGTCGGGTACTTCACCCACTGGTACAGGTGCTTCGAGAAGATCGCAACGGGCAGAATCATCAAGGCCACGTAGGGCAGCGTGCGAGTCATCGCCTCCAGCGGACGCCGCAGCAGCAGACCCCACTTGCCGCCCGAAACATACTGCAGCATCAGCATCACCAGGCCGCCGCCCGCGAAGGAGAAGCACATCATGAAACCCAGCAGATACGCCCGGAGCATGTGCCCCTTGCCTAACGGGAGGAAGAGGAAGATCAGTGAGATCACCGTGGCCGCCGCGAAGACCAGCAGCGCGCGTCTGCGCCAGATCGCCAGCAGCTCCGGCGAGTTCAGCACCGTCGGCAGCGTGCGTGGTCCGTGGTGTCCGCCGTGATGCTCCATCTCGTGTTGTTCGTGTCCAGATGCCATGCTCGTCAAGCCTTCGCGGAAAAGTAGATGTCGGTCCAACGGTTACTGCTGGTTGATCGGGGTCGCCTGCCACGGGTATCCCGTCGAGGATTGCCCTCCAGGCTGCGGCAGGGGGTTTCCATGGGCCGTGGGCAGGTGGGCCGGCGAACCGGCTGCTGCGCCCTTGCCATTGGGAATACTGGCTGGCGGAACGACGTACAACTCGCCATTGGGCGTGCCGGTCACGGAGGTGGGCGGAAGATCCCAGCCCTGGTTCAGGATCGTCTCCGACCCTTCGCGTTTGGCGATGTCCGTCAGTGCCTCCGGATGCTGATCGCCTGGCACATCCCCTGCCTGCGCATTCTGACTCAGCTGCAGCGCCTTGATGTAGGCCACAACTGCCCAGCGATCTGCAGGTGTCAACTGCGCCGCATAGTCCGGCATGGAACCGTAGCCGTTCGTCATTACGCTGAAGAAGTGGCCCAGCGGAGCCGCCTGCAGGCGCGCCGTATGAAAATTGCCGGCCTTCGAATAGCCGCGCTGCACGATCATACCCGCCCCGTTGCCCACCCGGGAATGGCATGGCGTGCAGTAGATGTTGTAACGCTCCTGCCCGCGCTCGAGAACGTCCATCGTCACCGGAAACGGCATCGTCGTGCCTTCCTGATCCCCGTTCATACCGGTGTAGAAGTACGCGTTCTCATGCAACTGCCCGCGCGCGACTGTGTTTTCCACCTGCGGACGCACCGAGCGCCCATCGGCAAAGAAGGTCGTGCCGCGCTGCGGATAGAACTTGGGCTGATTATGCATGTCCTGCCGGCATCCAGCGCTGGCGAGAAGCGTCGCCGCCAAAAGCGCCAGCCGCATGCCTTTCGGTATACCTTGTTCTCTGATTCGTGATCCCTGCATTAGTGATCTACCTCCACCACGGATACCGCGGGGAACTGCTCGAGGAAGGCCCGCGTTTCGGCCAGCGAGAACTTGGGGTCATGCGCCTCGAGACACAGAAAGAACTTGTCGGTCGTCGCGCCGTTGCGAAAATTCGGCGCGTTGAACACCGGATGATACAGCTGCGGAAGTCCGTTGAGCGCGATCATGCCGAACGCCGCGGAAAGGCCGGAGAAGAGAATTGTCCACTCATACGCCGGAATGATGAAGGCCGGCCAGCTCCACAGGGGCCGCCCCGCAATATTCAGAGGATAGCCCCAGACGTTGATCCAGGTCTCCATCAGGAACGCCGTGGTCACCCCCATCAGCCCGCCGAGCAGGCAGACGAGCGGTACCCGGGTCTTGTGGAAGCGCAGGGCCTCGGCAGCTTCTTCGACCGGGTAGGGGGTGTAGCACTCCATCCGGCGATAGCCGGCGCGGTGCGCCATCTCGGTCGCATGCACGAGTTCACCCGGCGTATTGAACTCGGCGATCAGCCCGTAGATTCCTTCGCGTGGCGGCATAAGACGTTTCCCTTGCAGTTCTGCGGTTGACGAGCGTTATACGGTTTGATCGATCACCGTCTCGGCGTCGGCCGAGTCGGGGCGAATCTTGGTCTGCGGCAGCATCATGCGAATTTCCGACATCGGAATCATCGGCAGGAATCTGACAAACAGGAAGAACAGCAGCGTGAACAGGCCCATCGTGCCC
The DNA here is from genome assembly GCA_963744015.1 of uncultured Gammaproteobacteria bacterium. Classification (GTDB taxonomy): domain Bacteria; phylum Acidobacteriota; class Terriglobia; order Terriglobales; family Acidobacteriaceae; genus Edaphobacter. Next base: position 885,965 of record CAVUSA010000003.1, on the reverse strand, counting down.
ACGTAGATGATGTAGTCCCATTTCGTCGCGCGGTACGTTCCCCAGCTCGACGGAAGATACTCGCGGTACAGGCTGGTGACCACAATCACGAAACGTTCAAACCACATACCCGTATTCACCACGATCGAGATAAAGAACAGCCAGGCCACGTTGACCCGCAGCTTGCGGCTCCAGAGACTCGTCAGCGGAATGGCAATGTTGGTCGCGATCAGCATCCAGTACGCCCAGCCCATCGGACCGAACATACGGTTCCACATCATGAAGAACTCCCAGTGGCTGGCCGAATACCAGCTCATGAAAACCTCCATGCCGTAGCCATACGCCACGATGCCGCCGGTCGCGAGCATTACCTTCGCCATGTTGTCCAGGTGGCGCAGCGTCACCAGATCTTCCATGTGGTAGAACTTCCGGATCGGGATGGCAAGCGTCAGCACCATCGCAAAGCCCGAGTACACCGCGCCCGCCACGAAGTAGGGCGGAAAGATCGTCGTATGCCAGCCAGCCAGCGCGGCCACCGCGAAGTCGAAGCTGATGACCGTGTGAACCGAAAGCACCAGCGGCGTCGAAAGGCCGGCCAGCAGCAGGCTGGCCGACTCGTACCGGATCCAGTGCCGCGTCGATCCGCGCCAGCCCAGCGACAGGATGCCATAGCAGTACTTCGCCAGCGGCATCGTGGCGCGATCGCGCAGCGTGCCGAAGTCCGGGATCATGCCGATGTACCAGAACACAATCGAGATCGTCGCGTAGGTCGAGACCGCGAACACGTCCCACGCCAGAGGGCTGCGGAATTGCGGCCACACGTTCATCGTGTTCGGATACGGGAACAGCCAGTACGCCAGCCACGGACGGCCCACGTGGATCAGCGGAAAGGTGCCCGCGCACACCACGGCGAAGATCGTCATCGCCTCCGCGAACCGGTTGATCGAGTTGCGCCAGGTCTGCTTGAACAGCAGCAGAATCGCCGAGATCAGCGTACCCGCGTGGCCGATACCGATCCACCACACGAAATTGATGATCGCGAAGCCCCAGGCTCCCGGAATGGTCACGCCCCAGATGCCCGTGCCCTTCAGGAACAGCCAGGTCACCCCGATGACCACGCCGGTTGCTACGCCCGCGCCGACAATGAGCCCGAAGAACCAACCCAGCGGCGTGTTCGACGTCAGCACGATGCCGCCAATCTTCTGCGTCACCGACTTGAAGTTGTGGCCGGGCGCGATGACGGCATACTCACCCGTTACCGGGTCGATCATCGGGTCGACGATAGGTTCTCTTGTCGCCATGTTATGCCTGCTCCAACTGAGGATTCGGGTTTGTCACGCCAGCCGTGTACGTGGTGCGCGGCTTGTAGTTGAGGTCGGCAAGCACCGGGTAGTTCCGTTCGGCCGCCTTGCGCTTTGCCACCGCGCTTGCCTTGTCGTTCTGATTGCCGAAAACAATCGCATCCGTCGGGCAGGACTGCTGGCACGCCGTCACGATCTCGCCATCGCGCACCGCCCTGTTTTCCTTGTCGGCCTGGATCTTCGCCGCCTCGATGCGCTGCACGCAGTAGCTGCACTTCTCCATCACGCCGCGCGAGCGAACGCTCACATCCGGATTGCGCATGAACTTCAGGCTCTCCGTATCGTAGTCCGAATACAGCAGGAAGTTGAACCGGCGCACCTTGTACGGGCAGTTATTGGAGCAGTAACGCGTTCCCACACAGCGGTTGTACACCATCGTGTTCAGGCCTTCCGGCGTATGCACCGTAGCGCCCACTGGGCAGACCAGCTCGCAGCCCGCGTTTTCGCAATGCTGGCAGGCCATCGGCTGGAAGTGCGCCTTGGGGGCCGAAAGATCGCCCTCGAAGTAGGTATCGATGCGAATCCACTGCATGATGCGGCCGATTTTTACCTGCTCGCGTCCAACCACCGGAATATTGTTCTCGGCGTAGCACGCCACCACGCAGGCATTGCATCCCACGCAGCTGTTCAGGTCGATCGACATCGCCCACGCGTTCTGCACTGCCTGGCTGGACACGTCGACCCGGTTATACGCCCATTTATCGCCCGAAAGACTGTCTTCCTTCTTTGGATCCTCGCCCAGCGGACCGTAGCCGATCTTGTTGACCAGCGTATGCTCGTCGCCTTCGTGTGCGAAGTCCGGCGACTTGCGCGCTTCATCGACCGTCGTGTAGCGGATAATGCCGCGCTCCTGCGCTTCATGTCCGCCCAGCGAGTACGTCCCCTTCTTGTCGTCCAGCGGATGCTCGAGGTCGCGCTGCGCAAACGATCCGCGATGCTCGATCGAGTGGACCTTGGTCACGCACAGGTCGTAGGTCCCCTTGCCGCGTGTCACCTTCAGGCCGCTTGCCGTGGCGGGCGCGTCGCTGGTCCGCAGCGTGTACGCATTGAACCCCACGCCTGAACCCACCGTGCCAGCATCCGTGCGCCCGTGGCCCAGGTACACCGTCACCGCGTCGTCCGGATGTCCGGGAACCGCCAGCACCGGTGCGATGACCTTGCGCCCGTTCAAGTCCAGCTCGATCGCTTCATTCTCGGCAATGCCCAGCTTGCCAAGTGTCGCCAGACTCATGAGCGCGGCATTGTCCCAGCTGAGGCTGGTCACCTGCTTGGGCAGTTCCTGCAGCCAGCCGTTGTTGGCAAAGCGCCCGTCAAACACCGAGGGATCGGCCTTGAAGGCAATCTCGAGGCCGCCAGCGTTCGCCGCAGTCGGAGCCGGCAGCGTTCCGCCGCCCGCGCCGGCCGACTTACCACCACCGGTAAACGCCGTCCCGTCGACCCAGCCGTCATGGAGCGCCTTGCGCCATGCTGCGTCGGCGTCGCCACCCTTCAACGAGGTTTTTGCATTCGCGACCACGGCCTCGTAGGCGGAGAGCGCCGGATTTTCGAGCAGACCCTGGAAGATCTCGTGCGCACTTACGCCACCATACAGCGGCTCGATCATCGGCTGGATGATCGTCAGCGTGCCGTCATACGCGCGTGCATCCGACCACGATTCGAGATAGTGCGCCTTGTTGATGTGCCACGTGGAAATCCGGCCCGTCTCGTCGAGCGCCATTCCCGAGGTGCGCGGTGACCGGCACCTTGGCGAACGCCGCCGCAAACTCCAGGTCGGCGGGCGCGGTATACATCGGGTTGGTCCCGAGCATCACCAGCCACTGCACCTTGCCGGCATTCATGTCGCCGACCAGCGCCTTGAAGTCCGCAAGCTGTTCACTGGGGAGTGGATTCACTGTCTCGCCATACGTGACAGTTTTGCCGACGGCGCCGAACTTCTGATTCAACTGGTACGCGGCCAGATGGACCGCCGGCGATGCCTGCTCACCCGGGATCACGACGCACTTGCCCGAGGCCGCATGAAGGTCAGCCTGCAATGCACTCATGAACTTGGACGCGTCTGGGTTCGAGAAACTCCCGGACGTACCGCCCGCCAACGCCGACGCGAACCCGGCTATCTCGCTGGGTTTCAGCGCCAGCCGGTGCTCCGCCTTGAAGCCGGTCACCGTCGGCATGCACTCAACGACGTACATCCGGTTCATCGGCTTGTTGGGCTCTTCCGCGTTATAGCGATGCCGCTCCGCATAGGCAGCCGCCATCGGCAGGAAGCCGGGATGCTGGATACCGCCCAGGAAATCGGCGTCGAGGGACAGGATGAGATCGGCATCCTCGAGCTTGTATTGGGCATCCGTGTAGCTGCCGAACGCCGCCTTCGACGCAGCGCGGCTGGAGTCCTGGTTGATGGGATCCCACTGCACGAGCCTCGCATTCGGATAAGCCGCCTGCACGGCCTTCCACTGCCCAGCGAGCGTCGGCGAGGTGATCGTCTCGCTAAGGAAGTACACGCCCTGTCCGCCCTGCGTCTGCTTGATCGCTCCCGCAAACGCCTGCTGGAACGCCGCAAAATCCGATGGCTGACCCTTGAACCGGACGCCGTGGGAGCGGTCAGGATCATACAACTCCAGCAGGGTCGCCTGCGTTGTCGCATCCGACTTGCCCTTGGACATCGGGTGGTCGGGATTTCCTTCAATCTTGATCGGGCGGAACGAATCCGACTTCACCAGCACCGGAATCGCCCCGGTCGGGAATGGATGCGCCGTGGCAAAGTACATCGGCTTGCCCAGCACCAGGTCTTCCGGCTGCTTGATATAGGGGTAGATCGGCTCGTCAGGCTGCTTTGTGCAACCAGCCAGGCCAGCTAACGCCATCGACGCGCCCATCACCTTCAGGAAGCTGCGCCGGGATACCGCATCGACCCATTCGCCCTGCATGGCCTGACGCGGAAACTCTTCCTGCATCATCTGGTTGAACTCCGGCGTAGCCGCCAGTTCGTCCAGGTTCTTCCAGTACCGCCGGCCGGTTTTGCCGGCCAGCTTTTCGCGCACCGCGTCCAGCGTCAGCTTTTTCGCCGGCGCGGGAGATATCGCGGTAACTACCTGCACATTGTCCTGCTTGCTCATGATCTCTGGCTCATTGATCTGGCTGCTCATCGGTGGCACACCTCGCAGCTCGAAAGCTCGTTCGCCGTGCGGATGTGGTATTCGCGGGTCAGGTAACGGCCCAATGCTTCCTGGCTGGTAAACCTCTGGTAAGCCGCCGGCTCAATCAGGCCCATCGCCGGCACGTCGCTGACCGTCTCCCCGCCGCCACTGATCGGGTGCGGCTGCAGGTTCGTCCCGGACTGCGGACGCGCCAGCCCGCGCGGCGTCACGCTAAGTGTCTGCAGCAGCGCCACCTTGGGCTCGCTCCCTGCCGGGTCCGTCGTCGTGCAGGTCAGGCCCTGGGCCGTGGGGGTGCGCTCCCCCCCGCCGTTTACATTCTTGCCTGGGGTTTCGGCGCACCAAACGGGTTTGTCGCTTGAAGGCCCCGCCCACGCCATGTTGTAGATTTCGCTGGTCGGCCGGAGATTCGTTGCCGGGTTGCGATGGCAGTTCAGGCACCATTCCATCTGCAGCGTGTTCTGCTGATACATCAGCGGCATCTCGTCCACGCGGCCGTGACAGCTGGCGCAGCCGATGCCCTTGTTCACGTGAATCTCGTGATTGAAGTACACGTAATCCGGAAGGTCGTGCACGCGGATCCAGTTGATGGACGCGCCGGTGGCCCAGCTCTCGCGCACCGGCTTCAGCAGCTCCGCGTTGGTCCAGATCTGCGCATGACAGTTGATGCACGTCTTGGTGGGCGGAATCCCGGCGTAGCTCGACTTCTCCACCGACGTGTGACAGTACTGGCACTGAAGGCCCAGGCCTTCCACGTGATGTTTGTGGCGAGAACGGCACCGGCTGGTCCGCCCGCTGCCCTTGCCTGGTTACCCAGGGCGAGCGCTGCAGCGAGTTCAGCCCCACGCCCAGCGCGATGACGATCAGGCCGGTGAGCACCAGGCTCGCGCGGGCCAATGCGTTCGAACTGCGGTCAAAAACTTGCGCCATGAGTCGCTTCCTGCTTCCTCTGCGTCAGATCCGTACTTGAAACATCCCGGCCCATTGCCGTCAAACCATCCACGGCCAGCCAGGAGCCGCCGTAGGAAATCCGTGCTAAGAGCTTTCAATATAGCAGCCGGGAAAGGGTTACGAGAGTACTCTCCCCCACCCTCCGGACATTTTTTCACCGTGTCATTCGATTATCGAAACAGCCGCCCGACGGACGCACAACCTGTGGCGGAGGAGGCAAGCTCCTCCACAAATCGCCGGGAACCCGCGACGTAAACATTTCTGCGCGCAGCGCTTCCCCTACACTGCTCCCATGCCCCACCCCGGACGCACCCGCAAGCCCACCTACGATTCCGCCCAGGCATTGGCCGACCTCGCCGCCGCCGACCCGAGACTCGGCCGCCTGATCGCCCGCGCCGGCCCTTTCACCCTGAAGCTCGCCAGCCGCCAGTCGCCGTTCGAAGCGCTGCTCGAATCCATCATCTACCAGCAGCTCCACGGCAAGGCTGCCGCCACCATCCACGCGCGCCTGCTCGCCTCCTTCGCCGTGCCGTCCTCACCCTTCGCCGCAGGCGAGGGATCGGACTCCCCCAGGTCGCCCACGCATCTCGCCCCCCACCCGACTGCCCAGCATCTGCTCGACGCCCCCAACGAACAGCTTCGCGCCGCAGGCCTTTCCCACAACAAATCCCTCGCCGTCCGGGATCTCGCCGCCAAAACCCTTGACGGCACCGTGCCTTCGCTCCCGCGCATTCGCCGCATGTCGGATGACGACATCATCGCCCACCTCACGCAGGTCCGCGGCATCGGCGTGTGGACCGTGCAGATGTTCCTCATCTTCCGCCTTGGCCGTCCCGACATTCTCCCCACCGGAGACTACGGGGTCCGCAAAGGCTTCGCCCTCACCTTCGGCAAGCTCAAGCCCGCAGATAAAGTCACCCCGGCCGACCTCCCCACGCCGGCCGAGATGGAACGCCGCGCCCTTCGCTGGCAGCCCTGGCGCTCCGTCGCGTCCTGGTACCTCTGGCGCGCTTGCGACCTACCCAAGCCTTAGATTCTCCCAGGCGGGTGGGTGCAGCATCGCCAGGAACACAGTGATTCCGGCTTCGCCAGAATGACGCCGCATGGGACGAACATCCGCGCCATTCAGACGATCTGGCAAGGCGGGCCGGCCGAATCTGCCGTTCTATGGCTACGGAATCACATCGCACCCTGCTCTCCAGGCGACCGTGGGACGGTCCTGGGAAGCATCGTCCGCGTTCGAAAAGCTGCAGTTGGAGAGGTACGCTAGCCTTGCCTTGTGCTTCGCCGCGCGGCGAGGCCGACGAGCACGTACGCGCCCACGGCGGCCGTGGATACGATCGCGAGATCCGCCAGCAGGTAGCCCCAGCTTTGGCGGAACTCGCCGGACGCGACGGTCGCGCAGAAGGCAAGAACAATCAGAGCGAGCACATACGAGACTCGTCTGGTGGCGTGGTATGTCAGGCGAGCCACAGAACCCAGTACGAGGCCGCCTACTACGGGGAAGGCTTCGGGGTTGATCACTGGACGCCTCCAGTCGCCATCATCATCAGGCTTTCCGGCGCGGGTCCGGCCGAGATGGCGCCGGCGGGATCGAAGGCCGGATCCGGAGCGGAGTCGGAGGACGACGCCTGTGAGAACGGGAAGGGTCCCACATGTGAGGCGTCGGCATAGGGCGCGGCGCCTGCGCTGGTACCGTCGTTCGCACCGCTTGATGACGTGGAACCGCTGGACGAACCGGTGTTCTGAGCCTCGGACGTGCCCGATGCCATTCCAGGGGCTTGGGTCTGGACGGCTCCGGATGCGTCAACTTCAATCGTGATCTTCGTCATGGCAGAAGCTCCTCACGCAAGGATTGCGTATCGTCCTTCGAATGTGATGGCGGCCGCGGTCTGGTTGGTGACCGTGAGCCAGTAGGTGACGTGTGTGGCGTCGCTGCGCTGCACGGCGACCGACCAGGTAAGTTCCGTCGCCGCTGCGACCGAGGTCGGCATCATGTACCACACGATGTGGTTGGCAGCATTCCAGTTGAAGGTGAACCAACGCTGCGTCGCGCCTGCTGCGAGTGAACCTGTGAATTGCACGCCGGTTGTCATAATCAAATCTCCTCGACTCTCTTTTAGTAGCGGCTCAGGATGCAGAAGCGTCCTTCGAAAGTGACGGCGGTTGCAGTAAGGTTCTGCACCGTCAGCCAGTAGGTTGCGAATTCGGCACTGGAGCGCTGGACCGAGGTGGTCAGCGTAATCTGCGCCACGGTACCCACGGTGTCGGGCATGACGGTCCAGATGACGTGCCACGTAGCCGGCCAGTTGAAGGTGAACCAGCGGTTGGTCTGGTTCGGCTGCAGGGTGCCGGTGAACTGCACGCCGCAGACCGGATCCGTCATCCAGCCGTCGACGGGAATCTCCCAGAGGCCGCGGTTCCGTGTGCCTGCGCGCAGCACCCAGGCGTGTGGATGGAAGGCGAGATCGCCGACATAGCAGTTGGGCAGGCCGTTCGAGAAATCCGCCCAGTGCGCGCCGGAGTCGAGCGTCTGGTAGATTCCCCGGTCCATGGCCACCCATGCCCGCGCGGCGTTGCGCGAATCCACTTCGATGGCATTGACCGAAAGCGCCGGCAGTCCGGTGGAGCAGTTGGTCCAGTTGGTGCCGCCGTTGTCCGACCGATAGACCTGGCCGTTCGAGGTCGCGCCATAGGCCGCCCAGATACGCTGATTGCCCGAGGCGACCAGCAGATCGGTAACCGCGGCGCCGGTTCGCGGAGCGGTCAGCGCGCTCAGCGCGGACCAGGACGTCCCGTTCCAGTGGGTGTGGTAGATGTTGCCGTTACTGACGCCGACGAAGACGTCGTCGCCGTTCGGCAGAGAGACGGCGGTCGCACTGGCGGCGCTCGGAAACCCGAGTCGCACCCAGGTGGCGAGGTTGTCGCGCGAGATATAAACCGCATTTCCGCAAAGCGCCACCGTCCCGCCGGTTGAATCGCTGGAGCGCATGGGCGGATAAAAGGGGCTTCCTTCGTTGGCGGGAAGGGTGGGGGGTTTATAGCTCCAGCTTCCGAAGTCTCCGCTGGAGGTGGAGACCTCGGGGCTCATGTTGTAGTAGGTGTGGAAGACGGTGGACGGGAGATCGTGATTGGTGCAGCAATAGCCTCCGTCTCCGTCGGCCACGTGGTCGAAGCTGGCAGGACCGGTCCAGCGCTCAGTGCCATTGTCCTGGGTTCCGCCGATGATCCAGCGCGAGATGCCGACATTCTGCGCGATGTACTCGAACTCGGTAATCACCAGGCCGTTGTTGCAGTGGGCCCAGGTGGCGCCGCGATCCGTGCTGTAGAACAGTCCACCATCGCTCCCGCAGTACAGATTGTTCGCGTTCGTGGGATCGAAGGCGATGGCATGCTGATCGGGATGGATGGAAGTATTGGTGCCTGTGCTTTTCGAGGAGATGTCGGTCCAGGTCCAGGTGGTGCCGGAGAGGTCGCCGCGATACGCGTCAATGGCTCCGATGAAGACCTGGTTGTCACGGTCGGGGGCGGCGGCGACGTACCAGTCGTACCAGTCCTGTCCTGTGCCCATGCCGGAGGGCGTGGTCATGGTCGTGTAGGCGGTTCCGTTGCGCCGCCACATGTAAGGGATCGGCGGAGGTTGCGGGGTGGCTGGAGGAGCAGCCGCCGCGCCGAAGACGTAAGCGACATTCGCATTCGATGGCGCGTGCGAGCAGGCGAGACGATCAAACGAGGCGGGTGAACCGGGCAGCGTCACCTTGGTCCAGGTAACAGCGTCGGTGGAGCGGTATACGCCGTCGCGGCAGGCGGCGAGGATCTCCGCGGCCGTTCCGCCGGTCGGTGAGATGGACACAGACCAGCAGGTCTGCGATCTCCGCTGTGTCCAGGTCACGCCGCCATCGGTGGAGTCGTACAAGCCTCCTGCCGTTCCCGCAAGCAGGTGGAGGTGGTTCGCGGGATGAATCTTCAGATCGAAGAATCCCTGGCCAACGAAGGGGTTGGTGCAGAGCGTGGACCAGGTGGTTCCGCCATCGCTCGAACGCAGGACGCCGACGCCGAGCCAGGACCACCAGTTGCCCTCGCCGGTTCCGCAGTAGACGGTCCTGGTGTTGGTCGGGTCGAAGGCCAGCGCGCCCACTGTGGTGGTAGCTGCATAGTCGGTGCGCGGAGCCCAGGACGCGCCGCGGTCGAAGCTCTCCCAGACACCGCCATTGGCGGCGCCGCAGAGGACGTGGGCGGCATTGGACGGGTCGACGGCAATGGCGGCCACGCGGCCGGAGACGTTCATCCGCCCTGATCCGTAGGTCTGGCCATTGGGGATGGTGTACGGCCCGAGCGAACGCCACTGTGGCCCGGAACCGGTGGGGGGGCCGGTCGGCGGTCCATCGGGCGCCGCATTGATTTCCGCCAGCCGAAGGAACTCGCGCGCGATGCTGTCGTCTACCGGCTCGGCGTTAGTCGATTCATCCGCGGGAGCGCTGTTCTTGCTCCCTTTGCGTTTCATCGGTTGGGCTTTCGTCGCCTGCAGCGGCTGAGCGTAGGCGGTGAGGAAGCTGTCGGTCACCTCCGCCGGCAGCGCGGCGGCAACCGCTTCGGCGGCGAGATTGGAGTAACCCTTCTTCACCAGCAGGTCGAGCAGGCGCAGCAGCACCTTTCCGCCGGGCGGGTTCAACTTCGGTCTGGCCGCGACCGCGGTTCGGGATTCTTCTTTGTTATCAGAGGTTTCCGCGACGAGCGGAAGCAACGCATCTTCTGGACCACGCATGGACATGTCCTTTCTTCAGGAAGGCCCTACTTCTCTTCAGGGAGGCCCAACTTCAGGAGGTTCGTCTTCGTTTGGCGCGCATTTGGGCAGGGACCCAGTACGTTTGCTGAATCGCGGAAGAGCCCGTGGGGAACTAGCTCTTGTTTTCCGTCGTTGCAGCGCCGGTTACAGGCTGGGAAGAGTCCTGGACGGTGTCTATTCCGTGTTCGGCCTCGATCTTCTTACGCGCGCCCTCGTCCATGTGCTGCTCGAGGAACTCCCGGAGTCTTTCGGCGGCACGTCCACCTGGTGGATCGGGCTCGTTGTCTCCGGCGCGTCGCATGGTTTTCACCAGGACCATGTGTTTACTACGCGGGGCCTGCTGTGTCAAGGGTAAAATGCATTACCTCTAAAAAGGTGCGAAGTCTTTTCCATCAATCACTTAGGGGCGCTGATGCGTGAACTCGTAGCCCGCCCAGTAACGGATTGAGGGTGGCGGCGGTAGTTTGGGCGCAGCGTTGGTAGCTGAAGGTGGCGGCGTGGGCGCGGCCGGCGGTGCGGAGGCGCTGCATTAAGTCGGTATCTTCAACTTGCAGGAGGCAGGCGGCCAGCGAGTCCACGTTGAGCGGGTCGAAGTAGAGGGCGGCGTCGGCGCCTACTTCGGGCAGCGAGGCGGCGGTGGAGGCCATGACCGGGCAGCCAAGCTGCATGGCCTCGAGGACGGGCAGGCCGAAGCCCTCGTAGAGCGAAGGCAGAACGAGAGCGGAGGCTCCGGCGTAAAGGTCGATGAGCTCGGCGTCGGAGATCTCGTCGGTGAAGCGGATGCGGTCGCCGAGGGCCTCGGCCTGGCGGATGACGGCCTCGTCGCCGGTGCCGAAGCCGCGCATGCGTCCGGCGAGCAGGAGCCGGTGGGGCAGGCGATCCTTCACTTTTTCGAAGGCGCGCAGCAGGTGGATGAGGTTCTTGTTGGGCTTTACGTTTCCAACGTAGAGGAAGTACGGCTTGCCGTCGGGTTCGTGGTGTGCGGTGGCGGTGAGCGGCCAGTGGGTATCGGCGGCCAGCGGCGCGATGGTGATCTTTTCGCGCGGGACGTGGAGCAGGCGTTCGAGCTCGCCGGCGGTGAACTGCGAGATGGTGAGGATGGCGGAGGCGCGGCGGGTGGCGTTGGCGAAGAGGAGTTTCGCGTAGGCGAGCTTGATCCGGCTGCCGAGGAGTTCTGGCAGGGCCAGTGGGGCGAGGTCGTGGATGGTGACGGCGAGCCGTCCGCCGTAGAGGAGCGGGGCGTTGTAGTGCGGGACCCACAGCAGGGTGGAGTCCCGGAAGGCTCCGCGGAAGGGGAGAAGCTGCTCCGCGGGAGAGTAGATCGGGGCCTCGGTGGCGAAGTGCTCGAGGCGGGGGTCGCGGTGGGGGCCGGCGAACCAGGGGGCGTCGGCGACGAGGGCGGAGGGGGCGACGACGCGGATGCGGTCGGCTTGGAGCAACGGGAGCAGAGGCGGGAGGAGGTTGCGCAGGTAGCGCCCGATGCCGGAGTGGCGGTACATCCGGAGGTCGACGGTGAGGCGGCGGGTGGGCATGCGGGGCAAGGGCCAGTTTACCGCGGGGGGAGCGGGTCCTCCGCCTTGGGCGAAGGATGACAGCAACAGCGAGAAGCAGGTTCCTCCGCTTCGCTTCGGAAGAACAAAGCAGAAGCGGATCCTCCGCCTGCGGCGAAGGATGACAGCGGGGGTGGGTGGCGGGAAGGGATTACAGGCGGTCGGTGAAGGGGCGATGGCGCTCGGCGAGGAAGATGTGGAGGCCGCGCCATACGGCGGCGAAGTTCTTCCATTGGGCGCGTGCGAGGCGATTGCCCAGGCGGAGAGCGAGGAAGACGGCCATCGAGACTGGCGGAAATGGCGCGTGGCGGGCGAGCAACCGCAATGTGGAGGTGGTGATGAACTGGTCGATGAGCGGGCTGCGGCGGGCGCTGCTGCCGCCTTCACGGTGCAGGATGGCGGTATCGGCGGCCATGACCAGGGGGAGGCCGGCGCGGTGGATGCGCAGGCAGAGGTCGGCGTCGTCGCAGTACATGAAGAAGCCTTCATAAAGGATGCCGACGGACTCGCAGATGTGGCGCGGCAGCGTGATGGAGGCGCCGGTGAAGAAGGTGTCGGACGGCGCGAAGGAGGCGGGGGCGTAAAAATGGCTGACGAAGGCGCTCGAGAGCCGGATGCGGCCGCCGCCCCAGGCCTGAATCTGCGCGGGATCGTGCATGTAGTAAAGGACCGAGCCGATGGCGCCGGCCTCGGGGTGGGCGAGCGCGGTGCGGACGATCTGGCTGGCCGTGTCGGGTGGGGCGACGGTGTCGTTGTTGAGCAGCCAGATGAGGTCGGCCCCCTCCCGATACGCATAACGGGTGCCGGCGTTGCAGCCGGCGGAGAAGCCCAGGTTTTCCGGGAGTTCGAGCAGGGTGGCCCAGGGGTGGGCGGGGCGGATGCGGGCGACGGAGTCGTTGGTGGAGCCGTTATCGACGACGATGACGGAAAGATAGGCGTAGTCCTGCAGGCGCAAGGCGTCGAGGCACTGGAGGGTGTCCTGCCAGCCGTTCCAATTGACAAGAACGCAGGCCAGCGACGGCGTTTCCGAGGGATTCTCCATCCCTTACAGGGTACAGGGTGAAGGCGATACCAGGCGGTTGACGACAGTGTTCGTGCGGCGCGCATCCAATGGTGTATACGAAACACAGCAGGGAATGGGTGGGATCAGAACCGATGATGAATGGGACGTTTCGCAGGACAGCCGTAGTGTGCGCCATGGGCGTACTGCTGGTTACCGGGTGCCACCGCAAGCGCAGGACGCGCTCGGCGCCAAAATCTGACAGCTACGCTGACAAGCTGAAGCCGATCGTGGAGTCGAAGCACCTGCAGGTGCTGCACTGGCCGAACTTTTCCGACTACGAGCCGCTGGTGCAGACGTTCTACGAGGACCGCAACTACGAGGTTGCGTGGGTGGACGATGCGGATAACAGTCCCAAGCCGTCGCCACAGGCGAAGGCGTTCATCCAGGCGTTTCAGGATGCGGCGCGCAAGGGCTTGAATCCGGAGGACTACGACGCGTCGCGCTGGCCGGACCTGGTGCAGAAGCTGGCGGGCAAAAAAGATGACGACGTGGCGCAGTTCGACGCCGCGATGACGGTCAGCGTAATGCGCTATATCTCGGACCTGCGCATCGGGCGCGTGAATCCGACGCACTTCAACTTCGACATCAATACGCAGGACAAGAAGTACGATTTGCCGGAATTCGTCAGCGACAACGCGGTCGATGCAGGCGATGTGCCGAAACTGATCGCGTCGGTCGAGCCTGATTCGGAGATCTATCGCAAGACCGAAGACGCGCTGGCGCATTACATCGACTTGCAGCAGCGCCAGGCGGCGACACCGATCCTGGCGCAGGCTTTGCCCGCGGTGACGAAGCCGGTTGCCGTGGGTGGGAGTTACGCCGCGGCCGATGCACTGCAGGCGCGACTTCAGTTGGAGGGCGACATGCCGGGCGATCCGCCGGCGCCGCCCGCGCCGCTACCTCCGCCCACGCCATCGGCCGCGCCGCAGGCCTCGGGTTCGGCGCCGGGAAAGCCCGCGGCAAAGACCGTCATCGGGCGCGCGATTCAGAAGGCGGAAGCCGGTGTGCGCAATCGCACGCAGCACAAGGCCGCAGCGTCTGCGCCCCCGCCAACCCAGACGGCTTCGGCTCCGCCGCCAGCGCCGGTTTCGACTGCTTACACGCAGGAGCTTGCGGACGGCGTGAAGAGCTTCCAGTCGCGGCATGGGCTTACGGCGGACGGCAAGCTCTCGCAACCCACAATCGCTGCACTGAATGTGTCGATGGGCGATCGCGTGCGGCAGTTGGACGACTCGCTGGAGCGCTGGCGCTGGCTGCCGAATGAATACGTGAATGCGCCGCTGATGGTGAATCTTCCGGAGTTCGTGGTGCGCGGCTACAACGAAGATCACACGCGCGACTTCACCATGAAGGTGGTGGTGGGCAAGGTGGTCGGCGACCACGACACGCCCGTCTTTGCGCATGAGATGAAGTACCTGATCTTCCGTCCCTTTCTGGAATGTGCCGATCAGCATCATCAAGAAGGAGCTGACACCGCACCTGGATAAGAGTGGCATCGGGTATCTGGCTTCGAAGAACTTCGAGACCGTGGATAACAGTGGAAATCCCGTGACGCCGTCGGAGAACAGGTGGAGCGCGGTGGCGTGATGGTGCGCGAGAAACCGGGGCCGAAGAATTCCCTGGGGCTTGTGAAGTTCATGTTCCCGAATGAGTACGACATCTACCTGCACTCGACGCCGCAGCCGGAGTTGTTCGAGCGGTCGCGCCGCGACTTCTCGCATGGCTGCGTGCGGGTGCAGAAGCCGGCCGACCTGGCGGTGTGGGTGCTGCATCGCGGAGGCATCGACGACTGGGACATGGACAAGGTCCAGGACGCGATGAACAACGGCCCGGACAATCACCAGGTCAATTTGAAGAAGAACATCCCGATCGTGATTTTTTACCTGACAGCGAACATCGGCGACGATGGGCGGGTGCAGTTCTTCGACGACCTGTACGGCTATGACAAGCAGTTGAACGACGTGCTGGCCAAAGGAATGCCGTATCCTTCGACGCAGCAGAAAGTGAACCCGAAGGCATCGCCCGAGGGAACGGAGTAGAGCGACGCCACAGAGCATGAAGTCGAATCCGGCGGGAGAGCGCGAGCCGGCGGTTCCGGAAGCTGCGGACGAGGAGCTGTCGGTCGCGCAGGTGCACGCCTTCCGGCGCAAGCTGATGCAGTGGTACCGGGCGCATGCGCGCGAGCTTCCGTGGCGGGATATTCGCGATCCGTACGCGACCTGGGTTTCCGAGATCATGCTGCAGCAGACGCGTGTGGCGGCCGTGATTGAACACTACGAGCGCTTTTTGCGGCAGTTTCCGACGGTGCTGGCGCTGGCGCTGGCGCCGGAGGCGGAGGTGCTCGCGGCTGGTCGGGGCTGGGCTACTACCGGCGAGCGCGCATGCTGCACAAGGCCGCACAGTTCATCGTGGAGGAGCGCGGAGGCGCGATTCCGGAGACTCGGCCGGGGCTGCGCACGCTGCCGGGGATCGGGGAATACACCTGCGGCGGCGATTGCGAGCATTGCGTTCGGCGAGAGCATCGCGGTGGTCGACGGCAACGTGGAGCGGGTGCTGCTGCGGGTGACCGGCCGCGCGGAGGATGCGACGGCGGCGGGCCGCGCATTTCTGCGCAGGCAGGCGGCGGCGCTGGTACCGCACAAGCGCTTCGGCACGGCGAAGAGCGATACCAATGCGGCGGGCGATCACAACCAGGCCATGATGGAGCTGGGCGCGACCATCTGCCTGCCGCACGCTCCGCTTTGCCTGCACTGCCCGGTCTTCGACCTGTGCCGCACGCGCGGGGAACATGCTGCCCTGCCCCGGGGCTTGCAGCGCAGCCATCCGGCGGCGTACCTGCTGGCCACGCGCAAGCAAGGCACCGCGACGGAAGTGTTGCTGGAGCGGCGCGACGAGAAGGCGAGCCTGATGCCAGGCATGCTGGAGCTTCCGCCGCTGCCCATGGATGCGGTGGCCGGGCGCGAGCCGGTGCTGCGGCTGCGGCATGCCATCACCAACACCAACTACTACGTGGAGATTCATGCCGTTGGCGATCCGCGCGACCGCAGCCTGCGCGACGCGGTTCCGGCGGCTGCCTCCGCGCTGGAATGGTACGGCTTGCGTCAGCTTGGGAGCCTGCCGCTGACCGGGCTGGCGCGCAAGGCGCTGGCGCGGCTGGACCTGCACGGCGTCATCGGGCCACAGACGCCGCAGCGCGAGCTTTAGTCGCTTCCATTGCCTCCAGGAAAACAAAGGCAGGAGCAGATTCCCTTCGGGAATGACAACAAGACAGCAAGAAGGATTGAAGTCAGGCCATCAGGCCGGCGCGGCGGGCGTGGTCGTGGATGGCGGCGTTGATCTCGAGTGCAAGCGCGAGGGCGCGGCGACCGGCGACGGCGTCCACGACGGGCGTGGTGCGGGTGCGGACGGCGTGCAGGAAGGATTCGAGTTCCAGGCGCAGGGGTTCGCCGGGCTCGACCGGGACCTTCGACATGCTCAGGCCGGCGGAGGGGTGTTTCGGCTCGCCCGGAGCTTCGGGTTTTGAGTGCTTTTCGATCAGCGCAGCCAGCGCAGCAGGGGAAAGCCCGGCGGCGGCGGTGACGTCGATCAGCAGCAGGTCCTGGCGCGCGAAGTCGAGCGAAAGGTACTGGTGCGGCTGGAAGAAGCGCAGCTTGCGCACGCGCTCGGTGGAGACGCGCGAGGCGGTGAAGTTGGCCACGCAGCCGTTTTCGAACTCGACGCGCACGTTGGCGATATCGACCGTGTGCGAAAGCACGGGCAGGCCGACGGCGCGGACCTCGCGCACGGGCGACGTCGACCAGTGAAAGCACGATGTCGAGGTCGTGGATCATCAGGTCGAGCACGACGTCGACGTCGAGCGAGCGCGGCGTGAAGACGCTCAGGCGATGACCTTCAAAGAACATGGGCCGGTTGAGCAGGCGGCGGGCGGCGGTGACGGCGGGGTTGAAGCGCTCAAGG
The DNA here is from genome assembly GCA_963744015.1 of uncultured Gammaproteobacteria bacterium. GTDB lineage: Bacteria > Acidobacteriota > Terriglobia > Terriglobales > Acidobacteriaceae > Edaphobacter. The sequence continues at coordinate 869,163 of CAVUSA010000003.1, read as the reverse complement.
TGTCCGGCCTGGATGAGGCGTCCGTGCTGCGCTGCGAGCGCGATCAGCTCGTCAGCTTCGGCAAGCGAGGCGGCGAGCGGCTTCTCGATGAGCAGATCCAATCCGCGACCGGGGCCGGCGGCCAGCAGCGGGCGCGCGGCGGCGAGATGATGCACGGTGGGCACGCAGACGCTGGCGGCATCGATCGCGAGACCGGCGTCGAGAAGCTCTTCAACCGAGGCGAAGTGCGGGATGCCGTACTGGATACTGGCGGCCTCCCCGGCGGCGGGGTTGGCGTCGACGACGGCGACCAGTTCGGCCTGAGGCAGCTCGCGGTAGACACGCAGGTGATTGCGGCCGAAGGCTCCGGCGCCCACGACGGCTACGCGCGTTGGGCTCCCTTCTGCCACTACTTGCCGGCGGGCTTTTCGACCGCCTCGCGGCAGCGCGCGTAGAGGTCGAGCAGGCTGGCGACCTGGTCTTCGGGCTTGGGGGAGGAGGGCGCGACGAAGCCGGTGGAGCCGGTGGACTTGGAGCCCACGTTGGCGTGGGCGGCGACAAACTTCAGCAGGTCCAGCGCGATGTCTTCGGTACGGCGTGCAACATTGTTCGACGAAGCTTCCATGTCGTCGATGCTAACGGCGGGAGCGCGGTAGAAGCAAATGGCGGCGGGCCAAGGCGCTGTTATGCTCGGGAAATGAAGGGCTGGTGGCGCATCCGCGTGGGTCTGGCGTTGTGCGCGATGCTCTGCGCCGTGGCGGTTGCACAGACGGCGCCGGCCTCTCCGCCGGGTGCCTGGGCGTTCGATGTGGCGTCGATCCGGCCGGGCACGCCGGAGCGCCGCACGCGGGTCTTCCGGCATCCGGATGACACAGAGTGGGTGGCGCAGAATGTGACGCTGAGCGCGATCCTGCAGGCGGCGTTCGGGGTCTCGGAGTCGCGCGTCCTGGGGGTTCCCGGGCACATGCTGACGGCTCGCTTCGATGTGCAGGCGAAGGGCGATGCGGATACGGATGCGCGGTTTCGGCGGCTGACCCCCGACCAGCGCCGCCTGGCCAAGCAGACGATGCTGCAGGCGTTGCTGGCCGAACGCTGCCAGCTGGTCGTCCACCGCGAGATGCGTGAGCTGCCAGTGTATGCGCTGGAGGTGGCGAAGGGCGGCCCGAAGCTGCACCCGAGCGACGAAGAAACCGCGCAGGCGTGGAGCTGGTGGAACCACATCAACGTCGAAGGCGGCAACACGATGGAGCGGTTCGCCGAGGAGCTGACGCGCGTCGCCGGGCGCCCGGTGCTCGACCGGACGGGGCTGCCCGGCCACTACACGCTTGAGTTTGAATGGAGCGATGACGATGACGACGATGCCGATGTGCCGACGCTGTTTACGGCCATCCGCCAGCAGCTTGGCCTGAAGCTGGAGCCGCAGAAGGCGATGGTGGAGGTGGTTGTGGTGGATCACCTGGAGCTGCCTTCGGCCAACTAAGCTCGAATGCGCGCCTCGACCGGGGGTGCTGCTAGACTTGAGGCCTTTGGAGGATCCACCCCGTGGCTACACTTGTCTCACCGCTCGCCGCACCGGCTGACGCAAACACCATCCCGGAGCTGCACCACTGGATTGCGGGCGAGCCCGTTGCGGGCGTCTCCGGCCGCTTTGGCGATGTCTTTCACCCCGCCTCCGGCAAGGTGCAGGCGCGGGTGCCGCTGGCGACGGAGCTTGAGGTGGATGCCGCCGTGCGCGCCGCGGCGGCAGCGTTTCCGGCGTGGTCGGCGCAGCCTCCGCTGCGGCGTGCGCGGGTGCTGTTCCGCTTTCGCGAGATCTTCGAGCAGCGGATGGAACGAGGTCGCGGCGCTCATCAACGCGCGAGCACGGCAAGGTGATCTCCGACGCCCGGGGCGAGGCGACGCGCGGGCTGGAGGTGGTCGAGTTTGCCACAGGAATCCCACAGCTTCTGAAGGGCGAATACACCGAGCAGGTGGGCGTCGGGCATCGACAGCTGGTCGCATGCGGCAGCCGCTGGGCGTCGTGGCGGGCATTACGCCGTTCAACTTCCCGGCCATGGTGCCGATGTGGATGTTTCCCATCGCGATCGCGTGCGGCAATACGTTCGTGCTGAAGCCGAGCGAGCGCGACCCGAGCGCGTCGCTGCTGCTGGCCGAGATGCTGCAAGCAGGCCGGGCTGCCGGATGGCGTCTTCAACGTCGTGCATGGAGACAAGACGGCGGTGGATGCGATTCTCGCGCATCCGGAGATCGCAGGCGGTGAGCTTTGTCGGTTCGACGCCGATCGCGGAGTATGTGTACCGCACAGGCACCGCGACGGGCAAGCGGGTGCAGGCGCTGGGCGGCGCGAAGAACCACATGATCGTGATGCCGGATGCCGACCTGGACCAGGCGGCCGATGCGCTGGTGGGCGCGGCGTATGGCTCGGCCGGCGAGCGCTGCATGGCGATCTCGGTGGCAGTCGCGGTCGGCAGCCAGACCGCCGATGCGCTGATGGGAAAAGCTGGCCAGTCGCGCATCGCGAAGCTGAAGGTCGGCGACGGCGCGCACGACCTGCCGGGAAGCGCGGTCGACCTGGGCCCGCTGGTGACGAAGACGCACCTGGACAAGGTGACCGAGCTATGTGGCGACTGGGCGTGGACGAAGGCGCGGAGCTGGTCGTCGATGGACGGGCGGCGACGCTGCCGCAGGGCGACGGGTTCTTCCTGGGGGCGTGTCTGTTCGACCACGTCAAGCCGGAGATGCGGATCTACCGCGAAGAGATCTTTGGGCCGGTGCTGGGCGTTGTGCGCGCGAACAACTTCGAGACGGCGCTGGAGCTGGTCAACGAGCACGAGTTCGGCAATGGCACGCCATCTTCACGCGCGATGGCGATACGGCGCGCGACTTTGCGCAGCGGGTGCAGGCGGGGATGGTCGGCATCAACGTGCCGATCCCGGTGCCGATGGCGTTCCACAGCTTCGGCGGCTGGAAGCGCGTCGCTGTTCGGCGACCACGCCGTGCATGGGCCGGAGGGTGTGCGCTTCTACACGCGGATCAAGACGGTGACGTGCCGCTGGCCGACGGGCATCCGCGCGGGCGTGGATACGTCGATGCCTACGCTGGGCTGAACCACCCCGTCCGCATGGTGTCGGGGTGGTTCCGAGAAGCAGATTCCTCGCGGAGCTCGGAATGACAAATTTGGGGGGGCTGGGCTGTCAGCGGGCGATGCGCGCGCACATTTGCGTCTCGACCAGAGCGTGGCGGGGAAGCGAGGAGACGCCGATGGCGGCGCGTACCGGCCGTCCGGCATCACCGAAGATCTCGACCAGCAGGTCGGTGGCGCCGTTGACAATCTTCGGCATGTCGACAAAATCGGGGACGGCGTTGACGTAACCGGTCAGGCTGACGATTTCGGCGACCTGCTCGAGACCTCCGAGATGACGATTCAGGATGGCAAGCTGCACCAGCGCGCACGCCCTCGCCGCGCGATACCCTTCTTCAACGCCCGCGTTGACGCCGGCGGTTCCGGTCAGCACGGTATCGCCTTCGAGCGAGATCGAACCCGCGAGATAGACCATGTCGCCGACTGTCTTGGCCTGCACGTAGTTACCGCCCAGCGGCGGCGGGGCCGGTAGTTCGAGACCGAGTTCCTTCATGCGTTGTGCGATGCTCATCCGCTCAAAGTATCACGGCGCGCTATGCTTCCAGAGATGGCCTTCGATCCTGCGACCTTACTTTTACCGGCCCTTACCGAAGCGCGCATCGGCCTGGCCGAAGGCGGCATTCCGATCGGCGCGGCGATCTTTACGCGTGACGGCAAGCTTGTCAGCACCGGCCACAACCGGCGGGTGCAGCAGGATGACCCCAGCGTTCACGCCGAGACGGACGCCTTCCGGCGCGCGGGCCGCCAGCGGAGTTATCGTGACCTGATGATGGTTTCGACGCTGGCGCCGTGCTGGTACTGCTCGGGGCTGGTGCGGCAGTTCGGCTTTCGCACGCTGATCGTGGGCGAGTCGCAGACGTTTCCGGGCGGACTGGACTGGCTGCGTTCGGCGGGGGTCGAGGTGATCGACCTGGCCAGCGCCGAGTGCATTGCGATGATGACAAAGTTCATCCGCGAGCAGCCGGCGCTTTGGAATGAGGATATCGGGGTCGACTGAAGGAGGCTCGATGACTTTGGATCGCAGGACGGGAATCCCCGCGTGGTTTGAGCGCCGTTTCGGGTTCGATTTTCCGGCGGAGCTTCTGCCCAACCTGCTGTCGCGTCTGCGCGGCACACCGGCGCGGCTGGAGGAGACGCTGGCCGGGCGGACTCCTGCGTCGCTCACGGCCGGGCCTGAAGGCAAGTGGTCTCCGCAGGAGCACGCCGGCCACCTGCTGCAACTGGAGCCGCTGTGGCTGGCGCGGGTGGGAGATTTCGAGGCCGGAAGCGCGGGCCTGACGCCGACCGACCTCCGCAATCGCGCGACCGACGAGGCGCGGTTCAACGAGCGTCCGCTGGCGGAGATCCTGGAGGAGTTCAGAGCGGCGCGGGGTCGTTTGCTGGAGCGTGTCGCCGGCTGCGATGCCAGCGCCTTCACGCGGACGATACCGCATCCGCGGCTGTTACAGCCCATGCGGCTGGTCGACCATCTTTACTTCGTCGCCGAGCATGATGATCATCATCTGGCCGGGATGTGGGAGCTGCTGGGCTAGGCTGTGCTGGACGCGCGGCGCTGCGCGAACCACCACCACGCCATGCCCAGCGCCATGTAGCCGAGGTACACATACGGCAGGTAAAGGAAGGGCGCCGGCGGCTTTGGGTACATGGTGCCGACGATGGCGGCGAGCGCGGCTCCTGCGGCGGCGAGCGCAAGCGCCACGCCGCCGGCTGAAAGCCTGCCCTACGCGCTTGAGGTGCACGGGCAGCGCCACGGCGACGAGTCCGTAGGCGGTCATGAATCCGTAGACGGCAAGGGTGCCGAGCCAGCCGTAAATATCGTCTCCGCTGGCGCCGCGCAGGGCCAGCACGGCAACGGGGATGAAGGCGAGCAGGGCGGTGAGCAGGCCGGCGGCCGAAGGTGTCTGCTGTTCGGAGTCGGTGGAGGCCAGGAAGCGGTGCGCGAGGCCATGGTGCGCCATCAGCAGCAGCACGCGGGCAGCCGCAATTACGCAGCTTAGCGCGCAGGCAAACATGCTGATCAGCACGCCGACGTTGATGACCCAGCCGACGAAGCCGATGCCGGCCTTTTCGGCCAGGAAGCGCATGGGTTCCTTGTGCTCGGCGAGGCCGGGGGTGACGCCGCGGAAGCCGAGCACCTCGCCATAGGCGCAGACGACGAAGAACAGCCCGGCCAGAGCGGCGCTGCGGATGACGGCGCGGGGAATCGTCTTCAGGGGCTCGCGCGCCTCCGTGCCGAGTGTGGTGGCGCTTTCAAAGCCGACGAAGCTGAACAGCGCCAGCATGACTCCCTGCCGCACCTTGACCGCGCTGACGCCGGTGAGCCGAAGCTGCGGCCAGTCCAGGTGGAAGCCGTGCCGGATGAGCAGGATAGCGATGACCAGCGCGATCAGCAGCACCGAGATGACCTCGATCCAGAGCATGGCCTGGGTGGAGATGCGGACATCGCGATACGCTACCCACGCCGATCCGCCCAGGCAGACCGCGGCCAGCAGCGCGCCGGGGACGTGGGCTCCGAGTGCGCCCAGGAACGGGTAGGCGAAGAAGACGAAGCCTCCGGTGACCGAGGCCGCCGTGACGACGTAGGCGAAGAACAGCGCCCAGGCTCCCAGCGCGGCGAAGACCGGCGGCAGGGTCTCCCGGGTGTAGACGTAGAGCGAGCCGGGCGATGCGGAATCGCGCGCGAATTCGGCGATAGCGAAGGCGACCAGCACCATGCCGGCCATGGCCAGCGCGTACGCCAGCCACGCGCCTTCGCCGGCCAGCGCGAAGACCAGCGGAATGGTGAGCGGAGGCGTGGTGCAGGGGGCGATGGTCGAAACGGACTGCGCCAGCACCTCGAGCGGCGTCAGCACGTGGCTGCGCAGACCGTAGGCGGACTCCTGTTCCAGCACGGCAGAAGCTTCAGGCATGGACCCTCAAAGGACGCGTTCCGTACTGAGAAAACTCAGCACAGAGGGCACTAAGGTGACACGAAGGGCATTGTGGCCTTGGTGCAACCGATGTGCCCTTTGTGCTGAGTTTGCGTTCGGAGCGACGAAGATCGCCCGTCCTGGAATGCCGCTTGATCTTTGCAGTTGGAAGCTTGATTCTGTACTCTCCGCCGTTTCGAGTCAACCATGCTCCCAGCAAATTCGCCCCTCACCGAGCTTCAGCGCGCACTGGCTGATGGCAGCCTGACTCCGGCTGCGATCGCGCGCGATTGCGCCGCCAAAGCCAACGGAAACGCCAGCCGCAACACGTATCTCGACTTCGACGCGGAGCGCCTGGTGCGCGACGCGGAGGCTCTGCGGCCCGGCTCGCCCCTGCACGGGGTGCCGATTTCGCTGAAGGACCTGTTCGATCTGGCGGGCACCCGCACCACCGCGGGCAGCGGGTTTTACGCCGCGTTGAACCCGGTTGCGACGACCGACTCCGCGATGGCGCGCAGCCTGAAGCAGGCCGGCGCGCTCATCACGGGCAAGACGCATCTGCATCCGCTGGCGTACGGGCTTACCGGCGAGAATCCGGACTTCGGCGATTGCCTGCAGCCGCGCGACGCGACGCTGCTGACGGGCGGCTCGTCGTCGGGCGCGGTGGCGAGCGTGCAGGAAGGCTCGGCGCTGGCCGCTATCGGGACCGATACCGGCGGCTCGGTGCGGATTCCCGCCGCGCTGTGCGGGCTGGCGGGCTTTCGCGCGTCGCACTCGCTGCCCGGGCTGTGGCGCGGCATGTGGACCGGCGGGATGCACCTGTCGCAGAGCTTCGATACGATCGGCCTGTTTACCCGCGACCCGCGCGATCTCGCTCCGATTGCCGGGCCGCTCTTCCATATCCCGAAGGCGCAGGCGCCGCGCAAACCCCGCATCGGCTGCGTGTCGCTGGCCTTCGCCGAGGATGCGAGCGGCGAGGTGCTGGAGGCGTACGCCGCGTGGAAAGAGACGCTGGCCGCTTCCGGAGCCACGCTGATCGATTTCGAGCCGCGTGGCTGGAAGGCCTCCACCGAGATCTATGCGGGAATTCAGGCGAATGAGGCGTACCTTATCCATCGCCGCTACCTCGACAAACTGGCGCCCACGCTTGAGCCGCGCATTGCGGAGCGGCTGCGCTGGGGCGGGAGCCTGACCGCGCACGATCTGGACTCGCTGCGCTCGCGCATGGCGCACTTTCGCGCGGCGATCGCGTCCTGTCTGGCGCAATTCGACCTGCTGATGCTGCCGAGCGCGCCCGTCAGCCGGCTGCGGGCGGGAGACGACTTTACGAACGCTCGCAATGCGATCCTGCGCTACACCACGCCGTTTTCGCTGGCCGGGCTGCCGGTGGTCACGCTGCCGGGCGAGATCCTGGGCGCGCCGTTCGGGACCGGCGTGCAGCTTGCAGCGCCGCAGCTTGAAGATGGCGCTCTGCTGGCCTATGCAGCCGGGCTGGTTTGAGCCGCTCTAGCCGGTTTGCGGCGAGGCCGGATGTAGTGGAAGCGGATGAGATAGATATTCTCCCCTTTGCCATGGCGGGCGACCTTGAGCAGGTCGAGCACGCCAAGGAATCCTGACGCGCGTGCCACTTGCGGGGTGATGTCCGGAAAGCCGATGGGTTCAATCGAGTCGATTTCAATCTCGCCGTCGTCCATCGGGTAGCGGGCGCCGACGCGCACGCGCGGACGCAGCCAGACGCGGACGGAGACGGTAATCTCGCCGCGGCGGACGCCTTCGCGCAGGCGCTTGGTAAAGACCATGCAGGCAATGTAGCAGACGAGGGTGGCGGCGACCTCCGCGGGGCGTGGCTCGCGGTGCCGGGGCCTCGCATCGCGTATCATCCTGATGAGTCGTCCGCACGGTTCCCCGAATCCAATCGGGTACTGCATCCCGAGGAGGAAGCAATGTCATTGCGCATCAACGATACCGCCCCCGACTTCACGGCCGAGACCACGCAGGGGCCTATCCACTTTCACGAATGGATCGGTGATTCCTACGCCGTGCTGTTCTCGCACCCGAAGGATTTCACGCCGGTCTGCACCACAGAGCTGGGCACCATGGCCGGGCTTGCACCCGAGTTTGCCAAGCGCAACACCAAGGTGATCGGCCTCTCGGTTGACCCCGTCGACAAGCATGGCAGCTGGGCCCAGGACATCGAAGAGACGCAGGGGCATAAGGTCGGCTTCCCGATGATCGGCGACCCGGAACTGAAGGTCGCGAAGCTGTACGACATGCTGCCCGCCGAAGCCGGGGATTCCTGCGAAGGCCGCACCGCCGCCAATAACGCGACGGTCCGCACCGTGTTTGTGATTGGACCGGACAAGAAGATCAAGCTGCAGCTCGCGTATCCGATGTCGACGGGGCGCAACTTCGACGAGATTTTGCGCGTGCTCGATTCGATCCAGCTGACCACGACACATAAGGTCGCGACGCCCGCCAACTGGAAACAGGGCGATGACGTGATCATCGCAGGCACGGTCTCGGATGAAGAGGCGAAGACCAAATATCCCGGCGGCTGGAAGGCTCCAAAGCCGTACCTGCGGATCGTCCCGCAGCCGAAGTAACTTCGACAGGAGAAACCCCGCGTTCGACGCTGAGATCTAGCGTTGTGCGGGGTTTTCTCTTGCTGGTGGGCGTGGATTTCGCGGGCAGTTCTCCTTGAGCAGGATGGGGCGGGAACGCTTCAGTTCATCCAGCGATTGTCGCCGGGCTTTCTGTCCGACGGCCTGGTGTCATCGGGTTCCATGTAGCGGCCATCCTTGTCAAATCGGACCTCGCGGTTCTGCTTGCGCATGTAGACCTCGAACTTGCGCGCGGCGCGGCGGCGCTTGGCGCGGAAGTACTCGTTGCGCAAGGCGTAGAAACGCTCCGAGAAGGAGAAGTTGAAGCCGCGGCGAGGGGCGAATTTGAGGAACAGAAACCCGCTGAGGGCGCCGCAGAGCTGCACGAGCGCCTGGAATTGTCCGGCCTCGGTGAACAGCATCCCGAGGTAGAACAGGATGTAAATGGCGACCAGGTAGCGTGCCTTGATGCGCACGACGAAAAGGAAAAGGAACTCCTGATCGCCGAAGTAGACGGCAATGGCGATGAGCAGGCCGAAGATGCCGCCGAAGGGCCCGGCGCCGATGGAGCCCGGAGACAGGCCGAAGATGCGGGTGAAGGCGAGGGCGGAGGCGATGAGCGCGCCGCCGATCGCGGAGGCAAAGTAAAGCTCGAGGAACCAGCGCGAGCCGAAGGTGCTCTCGAGCATATCGCCGATGAACCAGAGCGTCAGCATCGCGAAGAGCGTGGCGATGAGGCCCAGGGGCATAAAGGCGTAGGTGACAAGCTGCCATATGACTCCGTGGGCCAGGGCGAGCGCGGGGCGGAGGAGCAGCCAGTGATCCAGTTGCGCGCTGGCCGCCGGCCACGCCATGGCGAGGAGAAAGTAGGCGAAGAACGCCGCGATGTTCCAGAGAATCAACTTCCGGGTCGCACCCGCAAAGGGAGGGAGTGCGAGCGTGGTGGAGCCGGTGCGAGCCATCGTACCTCCATCCTACGGCAGCAGCGGGCCCAGGGTCAGCGGGAGCGCGCCGGGGTCGATGGCGACATGGTCTGCCGCACAGCGGGCAGGGGAACGACGGCCGGACTGCGGTGGCCGGCTGCGTCGACCGAGCGTACGCCGAAGATGACGTTGTCCTTGGAAATCGGCAACGTGATGGTGAGCGCGCTGCCTGCGGACTGGACGTTGGTCCAGGTGGGCGCGGCGGTGGGGCGCCACACGATTTCGTAGGTCGTGCCTGCCGGGGCGCCGGCCGGGGCTTTCCAGCTCAGCACGGAGTTGTTGTCGGAGGATCCGCCGGGGATGCGCACCTCGACGGGCTGGCCGGGCGCGGAGGCGAAGGTGGCGAGCGCGGCAGCGTTCAGGCGCGCCACGTTCGCGGTATAGGCCGGATCGACGTACTTGATGAGGTCGGCGTATTCGATGCCGTTTTCGGTACGCGGCGTCTGGTGTTGATGGTTGAAGTTCTCCTGCCACTCGGTGAAGCGGACGGCGGCGAAGCCTTCCTGGCTGAAGCTGGTGTGGTCCCCTCCGCGGCCGAAGCGGTCGCGTCGGAACTCGAGCACTGGGTGGAACGGAGGCAGGAGAAACACGGCATGGCTGCGGGCTTCGCCGGGGCCGGCAGGCGGCGCATGCTGCTCGGTCGTGCTGAAGTAACTTGCTGCAACTTCGGCGATGGCACGCGCTTCCTCGCGGGCGGCGGAGTCGGACTCGTACCCGTAAGTCTGGAGGGTGTGTACCTGGTCGATGGTCGCCGGGCCGGGAACGCCTTCGGAGAAGACGCGCACGGCGTTCTTGTCCTGCCCGGCCTGGCCGGGCGTGGTGTCGCCGCCGACGATGTCGTTGTTGAGTACCTCTTCAAGGTCCCAGCCCTCGGCTTTCGCCAGGCGGGCGAGGTGGCGGCTTCCGTTCAAGCCCTGCTCCTCGCCGGCAACCGCGACAAAGACGATGGTGGAAGGAAATTTCAGCTTCGAGAGCACGCGCGCGGATTCGAGTGAGACTGCTACGCCGGAGGAGTCGTCGTTGGCTCCAGGCGCGTCGCCGTGCGTGTCCATGACGTCCGAGCTGCGGGAGTCGTAGTGGCCGGTTACCAGGACACGGCGATTCGCCTGCGCGGGGTCGGTGCCTTTCAGCACGGCGTAGATGTTCTGGATCCGCGTATCGCGCGTGACGCGGGACTGCGGGGTGTGCACGGCGGGTTCGATGAAGTCGTCACGCTTCACCTCCAGGCACCCTCCGCAGGCCTGGGAGATCCGGGTGAACTCGCCAAACAGCCAGTCGGCCGCCGCGGTCACGCCCGTGCCGGGGGGCAGGTCAGTCTCCATGCTGGAGAGGGTGGAACGGTTCTTGAACGAGACCAGCTTTTCGATATCGGCACGCACGTTGGCGGCGGAGATCTCCGCAATGGCTTTGGCAATAGCCGGATCAGCGGGTGCCACCGGCACCGGACCCTGCGCGGCGGCGAGTGAGGCAGAGAGCAGAACGAGGATGAGAGCGGCAAGCTTCATGGGCGGGAGAGTCCCTTTCCAGGCAGGTGACGAGAGTGGCTTCTGGCATGATGATACTGAAGCGCCACGTTATTTGAGTTCCCGTCCGCTATGGTTCTGCGGTTTGGAATAAAGTGAGCGAAAGGGCGGCGGCGGCGAACCCTTTCCCGGGATTCGCCGTCCTATTGCCCGGTAAGGTCCCAACGGCACGGAGGTTACAACGATGGCGAAGGTTTGTCCGGAATGCGATAACCCGCTGAATATCGACGAAGATGAGGTGGACGCGGGGGATACAGTGACCTGCGAAGAGTGTGGAACGGAGCTCGAGGTCGTTTCGGTCGATCCGCTGGAGATCGCTCCCGTGGAAGTGGAAGGTTATGACGATGAAGATCTGGTGCGCGACGATGATGAGGATGAAGATGGCATGAGGTGCGCGTGGAATGGCGCTGATCCGGGTTTGCAGGTGTAGTAGCCGGTATACTGAGGCCACCATGAGCGTTTTCCGCAATCTGCCCGGAGTTTCGAAACCTAAAGCTCGTACCTTGCTCCCCTCCATGCTGACGCTGCTCGCATTGCTGGGACTCGCCACCATGCCTGTCGTCCTGGCAGGGCCGCTGGCGGCCCAGGCGCGCGGAACACAGCAGCGCGTTGTGCACGGCAAGGTGGAAGACAAGGAAGGCGCCGGCATCAAGGGAGCGGTTGTCTACCTGCGCGACACGCGGTCTTCAACCGTGAAGAGCGCCATTGCGGAGGACGACGGCAGCTACCGGTTTGTGCAGCTTTCGCCCAATACCGATTACGAGCTGTGGGCGCAGCTGGACACGAAGAAAAGCCCCACCAAAGCTATCAGCTCGTTCGACAGCAAGAACGATATTACGATCACGTTGAAGATCGAAAAGTAGACTTGCTCGTTCGCGTCGCCGGTCAGAGCCCTGCGTACCAGTCGTAGCCAAGCTTGGTCCAGTAGTCGTCGGGCTTGCTGTCGGTATAGGCGATCAGCCCGATGCGCTTGATCTGTTTGTAGCCGTATTTGATGGGCATGTGGAGCCGCAACGGGGCACCGTGCCACTGCGTGAGCGGCTTGCCGGCCATCTCAGTCACCAGCAGGCTTTGCGGGTGGCGGCACTCGTGCAGCTCGAAGCCGCAGTAGTAGTCGCCGTTGGGCGTTTCCATGTAGACGTACTTCGGCTCGCGTCCCTGCGCATTCTTCGCCGGCGGAAAGCTTCCGAGGAAATCGGCCAGGCGCACGCCGCCCCAGTGTACGATCTCGCTCCAGCCTTCGATGCACTTGAATTGTGTCACCAGTTCCTGAGGCGGCAGGCGGGTCACATCTTCGAGCGTGAGCAGCAGCCCGGGGGTGCCGGGGCTCAGGCCGGATTCGCTTTCGCCCGCCTCCTCCTGCCCTCTCTTCGGCTTTCCTTCCTGCGCCTTGCGGTAGTCGGCCATGGCCTTTTCGAACTCAGGCGCCATTTTGGGGCCGGTGTCTTCAGCTTTCGGTGCGACCTTGGTGTCGTGGCCTTCGTACTGCCCTTCGTCCGCCGCATAGCGATACTTCCAGGCGGTAACATCGTCCGCGTATTGAGCGAAACGCTTTGGCTGATCGACCCCGACGAGCTGCAGCCGGTAGCTTTCCGGGATGAGCGCCTGTTTCAAGCCGTAGTTGCCGTTGACGCGCAGCTCCGCCGAGCGGCTGACAGGGTAGGTCGGCGCCAACCCGCGTTCGTTGAAGACCGCCCGCGACACCGCTTCGTTCGCATGCAGCGCCCGCCGGAGCGGTGTCTGCAGCAGCTCATCCTGAGGAGCGCGATCGAGCCAGCGATAGGCCTCGTATGCGGCCGCTGCACCGGCAGCCGCGACCAGAAAGCTACGCCGCGTCCGCTTCGCCGAAAGCTTCTTCACCGCATCGTCGTCCTCCTTCGGCGGAACCGGAGGATCTGCTTTGCGCACGGCATCCTCGCTCACGCGCGCCTCCGTTCGGCTTCGATCGAAGGCTCGTCGGCGCGACGGATCTCAAAGCCGCTGACCATGGCGCGAAAGTTGTTCCAGCCGGCGAGAACGACCTGCAGCACATGCACCAGGAAAAAGCCGCAGAAGCCCATGGTGAGCCAGAAGTGCAGCCAGCGCGCCATCTCGTAGCCGCCCAGAAGCGTGGTCAGCCAGTGCGCCTGCGTGGGCTTGTAGATGGCGAGGCCTGTCACGAGCGAGCCCAGCGCCCATGACGATGACGGACGTGTAGGCGATGCGCTGCGCGCCGTTGTACTTGGTCTGCGGGGGCAGGCCCTTGCGCAGGTGCAGATCGACCAGCGTCACCTGGATGGCGTCGCGCAGGGACTGCACGCGTGCGGCACCATGAAGCGCCACTCGCCGCGACCAGAGCAGGTACAGCACATAGACGATGCCATTGATGGCGAAGATCCACATGAAGAAGAAGTGGTAGCCCAGCCCCTTGGTCACCATGGTAGCGGCATATCCCAGAAGCGATTGGTATAGAACCAGGCAGGAAAGAAGCGGAACAACGTCAGCGATCCTAGCGCCGATGCGATACACCGCGTGCGGATGCTGGTAGGCGTTGTCGGAGTCGTTCCAGTAGATGAGCAGGCCGCTCCAGATCATCGTGAAGAGCACCGGAAAGTTGATCCAGTGCATCCAGCGGATGGCGAGCGGATGCTTTTTCTCGAGCACCAGCGATGCGGGCTGACAAATTTCGGCCTCTGGACTGGCGCGGAACTCTAGCCCCTCTTCATCGTCGGGCTGCTCCGGATCAGGAAGCTGGGGCAGAGGCAATGCGGTGCCGACGGCATGGGTCACCGCCCGGTCTGCGGCGTGCTCTGCCTCGAGCGCGTCTTCTCCGCGCGGCTCAGCTTCCTCGTCATCATGGGGCATTTCCCGGTCCGCCATGGTGTGCACTCCATCTTCCGACAAGGGCCCTGTGGCGATGTTGCTCCGGGCAGGGCAAGGAAAACAAGTTAATTGTCGCGGCAGGGCTAATGTTCGGAGCGCACCCGCCGATAAGCTCAGCAGAAAGGCATGCACTCCTCCTCGACCTTTGCCCTCTCCAGCGAGGCTGTCCAACCAGACACTCCGCCAAGGCATAACGGGATCCCTCGGCTAACCCGCCGTGCGGATTCCTGTCCGTCGTAGAAGGGCCGACGAGGCTTCCTGAACCTTCTTAGCGCAACGAGACGATCACGTGCGAGCCGTTTTCGTCGGCAAACTGCACCTGCTTATTGGACATGGAAACGGGGACGGGGGCGCCTGTGCGGAGGCGCGGAGAGATCTTCTCGCCGGGCGCCTGGTCGGCTTCGGTCATGCAGGCGAGGAACTGCACGCATTTGAGAAGCCCCGTGGAAAATTTGGGCGTCTGATCCCAGTTCTGCACCACGTAAAGGCGCCGCGTGTTCGTGCTCTTGTCATCGAGCAGCACGTCGTTCGAGTAGTTGATCATCACGCGCACGCCGCTCTGCTTGACGCCATCCCGGGTGACGCTGGCGATGGGATCCCACATGAAGACCCTTTGCCGGAACACCACGACGAACACGATGAAAGCCAAAAGCAGAAGCAGCAGAAAACGTTTCACTTCTTCTCCTCGTGATACTCCTGCTCGGTATTGATGTCCCAGAGCGAGGCCTTGTCCACGTGGCCGGCGCACAGGCCATCGACGACAGTCATGGCGGTCAGCATGCTGTGGTCCTGGTTGTTGTACTTGTGCATGCCGTTGCGGCCGACCAGGAAGAGATTGTCGAACGAGTCGGTGAAGCCGCGCAGCTCGTCGAAGCGATCGTAGGTGCCGAAGTAGGCGGGGTAGGTCTTGGGCACGCGCACGACGTGCGCGTCGCGAGACGGCGTCGGCGTCGAGGATGCCGATCTTCGCGACCTCAGCGATGGCGAAACTTCTTCAGCGCGTCGTCCTCCATCTTCCACAGATCATCGGTGTCGTAGCAGAAGTATTCGAGGCCGATCCAGACCTTGGTCGGGATCGCTGACCAGGTACGGGCTCCAGTTGTTGAAGATCTGCAGGCGGCCGAGCAGCACGTCGGGCTCCTGGACGTAGATCCAGGTGTCCTTGAGCAGGCCGCCGTCGGGCTCCTTCACCTTCAGGCGGTCGGCGAGCAGGCCGACGGTGATGAAGTCGCGGTACTGCAGGCCCTCGCTGACCTCGCGCACATTCGCGGGCACGCGGAGCCGTCGACCGAGCGCCTGCACCAGCTCGCGCATGGGCATGGTGGAGAAGAAGTAGTCGCCGGTCGAAGCGCTTGCGCTCGCCGGCCGTCGTTCACGGCATCGACGCGGTGATGACGGCGCTCGCCAGCGTCGGTTGCAGCGAGTGCGATCGACCTTGCGTCTGCATGTGGATCTCGCCGCCCAGCGCGACGATCTCGTCGGCGACGTGCTCCCAAAGCTGGCCGGGGCCGAACTTGGGATACAGGAAGCGCTCGATCAGGCTGGTGTCGGTGCCCTTCTGCGCGACGTCGCCGGAGCCGGCGGTCTTTGGCTTGCGTGCAAAGGCTCTTCTTGACGAAGTGCTTGACCGCCGTGGTCAGGCTGAGGCCCTTGATGCGCTGCGCGCCCCACTCGGCGGAGATCTGGTCGCAGGGCGTGCCCCAGACCTTCTCGGTGTAGCTCTTGAAAAAGGTGAGGTAGAGCTCGCGGCCGAAGCGGTTGATGAGGAAGTCTTCGAGGCTCTTCTCCGGCTTGATCTGGCGCACGCGCGAGATCAGGTAGCTGATGCCCACGCTGCACCATGCGCACGGGGCCGAGGTTGCTGAGTGTCGTCGCCGGTCAGCTTGATGGGATAGTCGAAGAACTTGCGCAGGTAGTAGATGCGGCTCTTGCGCGGCCGGATCAGCATGACCAGGTCCGGATCCACAGGTGTCTCCGGCACGGCGACGATCGTTTCGGTATGCCCATGCGCCGCGGGATGCGCTTCGCCCGCCGGACCGGTCTCGTCGGTGTCGTGTCGATTTCCAGCTTGCGTAGTCGCCGGTGTCCGGTGCGGCCTGGCGGAGTTCACCCATGCCGCGCAGGGGCGGCTCTTGCTGGGCGCGGCGGGAGACTGCCTCCACGACGCGCTTCTTGCCCTGATAGCTGATCTCGGCCGCCGCCTCGTCCGCCAGCTGCGGGCGGCATCAGGTCCATCCACCACTGCATGACGCGGTCGGACTTCGAGAAGAAGCGGTGGCCGCCGATGTCCATGCGGTTGCCCTTGTACCGGATCGTGCGCGAGATGCCGCCGATCTCGTCCGAGGCTTCCAGGATGATGGGCTTGATGTCGGTTCGCCGCAGAAGTTCAAGCCCGGCGGTGAGGCCTGCCGGGCCGGCTCCAATGATGATTGCGTATCTCTGCAAGAAATCCTCTGCGCATGCCGGTTGAGAGTGGCTAAGTCGGCTGGCAGACTTAGCGTATGACGGCGCTGCAGCCTGCTTTGACTACGATTTTGAGCAATTCGTTTCACGGCCCGCAAAACACAACCTTTGGAGCGGCCCGGCTCGTCTATTTCGGGCATGTCGGAGACACTCGCCGCCCTGAACCCACCCCTCCCTCTGGGCGCCGTTCGCACCAAAGCTCCCGCCCTGCAGCATTCCCTCGTGGGACCAGGAGCGCGCACATGGTGGTGGCCTGAAGCGCTGGCCGCACTGCTGGCGCTGAGCGCGGTGATGGGCTGTGTGTTGAGCGGTTTTCATCCCGCAACGTGGCAGGCGTCGGGTTCCGATCTGAAGACGCTGTATGCGTCGGCCGAACTGTTTCGGCTGCACCAGGATCCATACAATTTTCAAAACATCAACGCGGTGTTTCACGCGAACAACGTCGTTCCGCCTGCGAGCTGGTACGCTCATGCGCCGGTATACCCGCCGTTCACCCTGGCGGCCATATCGCTGATGACCTGGATCCCCATGGTCCCTGCAGTGTACCTGTGGATGGCGTTGAGTACCCTGGCGCTGGCAGCTGCGGCGTATGCGCTGGCGGTGCTGACAGGGGAAGTCTTCGGCCTGAGCCGCGGGTGGCGGCTGGCGCTGATTGCTGTGTTTGCTGCGTCACCGCTGATCAGCTTCGGGCTGGAGATGTGCAATGTTTCGCCGTTGGTGGCCGCGCTCTGCATGATCGCCGTCGTGGTGGCCGGCCGCTCCAGCCGCCTGACCGGGATCGCCGCGCTGTGTCTGAGCCTGGGCTTGCTGTTGAAGCCGCACCTGGCGGTGTGGGTGCTGCTTGGACTTTTGATTTCGCGCTCGCGCGTGGATCGCCGCGTCGCCGTGGCGGCGGGGACGATCTCCGCGGCGGCGACTCTCGCCCTGGGCATGTGGATGGCGGCGCACCACCTGCTGCGACCTGATGTGACATCCTACGCGCACATGGTCGGGGTGGAGCTTTCCGGCGGCTCGATGGCCCCGAACAACCACGAGTTGATGGCCGTCGCGGCGCAGATCACGTCTCTCACTTCCCTGCTGGGATACGCCTTCCACGGGCGTCTTTTGACCGTGGTGAGTGGAAGCCTCCTCCTGCTTGCGTTCGCGGGACTGTTTGCGCTCTCGCTGCGGGTCTCGGGCCGGCAACCGTCCGCGCGACTGGTGCGGTTGGCGGCGTGGTCGGCGTTCGGTTTGATCGCCACGTACCATCGCGCGCACGACGGAGTCTTCCTGCTGATCACGCTGCCTCTGCTGCTGGCGCGTCTGCGCACGAGTTGGCGCGCACCGTTTGTCTGGGCATTTGCCGCACTTTCCTTCGCGATGGCGTTCGGACCCCGTTGGGAGACAATGTGGTGGCTGGCAACCAAGCCTGGCCTGTACCACCTCGCGAACTTCCTGCTGTACCGGCAGTCGCCGCTGGCAGCAGCCTTGCTGGTGGCTTTGCTGCTGGCGGAGACGGCGCGCCAGGTGCCGGCACATTGTGTCGAACTGTCGGCGCGGGAAGAGCGCCGAGAGTATGCGGCGGCAGCCTGAGCCTCGGGCAGCGCCACAACAACTCAGGCGAAGTCGCGGATCGCGGTAAAGATCGTAGCGAGGACCAACAGGACGGCGATGGCCGACTGCGGAAGCTGCGGCCACGCGCGTCCGCGGAAGAGCTGGCGGAAGGCGGCGGCGAGGTAGCCGGCGAGCAAAGGCAGCAGCAGGACGACAAGCGCGTTCCAGTGCAACGCTTCCGCGAAGTGGAGATGAAGCAGAGCGGCCAGCGCGCGGGTAGCTCCGCATCCCGGACAGCGGAATCCGGTGAGCGCGAGAATAGGGCAACGGGGATAAAAGCTGTACTGATCGGGCGGGAAGCGCAGCAGAACGACCGCGCTCAGCAACGCCGCGAAACTGGCCGCCGCCAGAGCCTGAATGGCGTGGCGGCGACCTGCGGATGGATTAGAATGTGCGTCCGGCGCCATAGCGGGCTGCCTGCTTCATGGCGTTGATTTCGTTGATTTTGTACTGGAAGTAGATGCCGCCGAAGAAGAAGACCATCACGGGGTTGAGCTGGAGGCCGACCGGCTCCGGGCCGTTGAAATGCTCTTCGAGCGAAGCCCGCTGGCTGAAGCGCGCGACCAGCTTGACGATCCACGCAAGCAGCCCGACGATGCCGGTGATCGGGTTGTATCCGGTGTGCACGCCGGGTGACATCACGTGGTGGAGACTGCCGGCCTGCATACCCACCTGGATGATGAGAAGAACGATGGCGCCCAGGTAAAAGAAGAGCGACGTGGCATTGGGCTGCACGCGCTTGAGCCAGGCGGCGACAACCAGGTTCCAGATCCAGATGAAGATGGTGCAGGTAAGGATGGAGAAGAGCAGCACCAATCCCCAGTGAAGGTTGGGCGCGTCGGGATAGGGTGATGCCGCGATGGCTGAGGCGGATGGCGGCTGGTAACCTGCGCCGGAGCCGATCTCCGCGTACGCCGGCGGCGTGGAGAAGCCGCTGCCGAGCGGAGGAGCCGAAGCGGCCGAAGCGCCGGCGTTGGCGAGAATCTGCGAGACCGGGAGCCACTCGGACATCTCCTCGGACTTCGCCATGTCTGAGGGCAGGACGTTGCCGCTGGCGACGTAGCGCTGCAGATCTTCGAGCGTGTAGGGGCCGTAGGTCTGGCCGTTGCGTGACACCTGATAGTGCATCGTTGGGCTCCTGGGTGGCGCTGAGTGCGGCGACTGGATGTGCTGAGAAAGCTACGTCCGATAGAAACACGGAGTTCCGACGCAGTGCAAACTATTTTGCAATGCGCCGGAACTCCGTGGCACAAAGAGCAGGCGCTTAGAGCGTCTGGCCGTCGGCGGTGGCGAGCACGGTGTCCGCGGCCGCACGGCTGAGGTGGATGCGAACATCGCTGCGAGTGGTGGAAGGCGAACGCCGCCGGAGTGGTGGGCGCGGTGAGCGCGAGGAAGTCGCGCGCGCTCGACGCCTTCGAGGACGAAGGACGGGCGCGCGTCCGGGGCCATGGCGGCGATCTCGACGTGGCTCATCTCCAGATTCCTGATGTGGCGCAGGTAGAAGCCCTGCGCCGGCATCGGCGCCGAACATGCCGGGGTCGGGGTACTTGTCTTCGTCCTCGGGCGGCGTCGATTGCCGCGTCGTCCGCGCCGATGCCGCCCTGGTGCTGCATGTAGAAGTTGGTGATCTTCACGTCTTCGATCGGGTAGCCGGGGATGCCGGAGAGGATGTTCGGCAGGCGCGCGAGCGAGTTGGAGCTGGCGATGTTCGAGACCATGATGCGCTTGCAGCGTGCCCACCTTGGTGGTCGTCCTTCGGCCCGCGCAGACGCGCGCCCAGACGGAAGAACAGCGGGCCGTTGATGAGGTTGCGGCAGGTGATGTTCGTGATGGTGATGTCCTCGCAGAGCGCGCCGTCTTCGCTTTCGAGCGCGAGGCCGTTGCAGCCTTCGAACACGCAGTTGGAGATGGTGATGTTCTTGAAGCCGCCGTTCGACTCCGTGCCGCACTTGATGCGGCCGGTGCGGCCGACGCCGCGGGCATCCGCCGCGAAGATCTTGTAGGTGCCGTCGAGCACGGTGCCCAGCTCGTAGTAGCCGGTGACGAGGCAGTTGGTGATGGTCACATTCTCGGTCGCGCGGTTGTAGCCGAGCGCGTAGCTGGACTTCGGGCAGATGCCGTCGTCCCACGGCGAGTTGACGGTGCAGTTGGAGACGTGGACGTTCTTGCAGCAGTCGATGTCCATGCCGTCGCGGTCGGTGTCGATGCGCAGGCCGTCGATGGTGAGGTTGTCGACGCCGGTGAGCAGCAGGCCGAAGTGGCCGCCCTTGAGGATGGAGAAGTCCTTGAAGGTGACGTTGCGGCAGTTCTTGAGCGCGATGGCCTTGTTGCCGACGCCGGGCTGCTCGGCCTGGTACATGGGGTAGTTGCCGCGCGAAGGCCGGACTGGCGGAGGCGTCGCCGGCGGAGTGTGGTACGGGCGGCCTGACCGGACTCGGGCCCGAAGCCCGCGTCGGCCGCGCACGCGGAGGACGTCCCGGGCCGGCGCCGAAGCTCAGGCCCTTGCCGTAGATCAGGCCGGGGCCGGTGATGGCGAAGTCGTGCAGCTTCTCGCCCCAGATCAGCGAGTTGTGCCAGTGGTTGTGGCCGTAGTCCTGGTAGGCGTCCCAGTCGCCGTGTTGGGCTCGGCCGGGTCGTAGGTGCCGCCGAGCTGGCCGGTGGTCTCGCCGGGTTTGGGCGACTCGGCCGCGAGGATCGTGCAGCCCTGCGCGAGATACAGTTCGACGTTGCTCTTCAGCCGGATGGAGAAGCAGAGATACGTGCCGGCAGGGAAGTAGACCATGCCGCCGCCGGCCGCGGCCGCGCGTCGATGGCGGCGTTGATGGCGGGCGTGTCGAGCGACTTGCCGGTGCCGGTCGCGCCGAAGGTGCGCACGTCGAAGAACATGGGCGCGCCGGTGGGCGTGGCCTTGCGCGCTGCGCTGGGGATGCGCCGGGGCGAAGGCGCCGAGAGCGAGCGGAGAAAGCTTGAGGAGGTCGCGACGGAGGGTATCCATAGGCCGCCATGCTACCAGAGCGAGGTACGGTCGGCACCAATGGAGGAATGATTTCGCGCGGGAGGCCCATCCAGAGGGGCCGTCTTCTTTTCCGGATTAGCGTGGGGCTTTAGCCCCACGAATTGGGGTGGGGAATAGAGGGGCTTTAGCCCCGGGGTCTCTTATAACGCTTCAAGCGAAGGCCCGGGGCTAAAGCCCCCCTTTCCTCTGGGCTGGTTCGTGGGGCTAAAGCCCCACGCTAATCCGAAAGGCAAAGACAAAAGCGAAGGCAGGGGGAAGAGCAAAAGCAAAGGCAGGAGCCGACGGAGGTTGCTTGCTTCACATTGCCCTTCCGGGCCATTGGGTCGCACGGCGGGGCGCTGTATTCTTTCCGGCATGAAGCTGGCTCCGCAGGAGATTCGCACTTATTTTGTGACGACTGTGACCGCATCGCGACGCCGATTGTTTCAGGTGGAACGCAATGCCTAGCTCTTGATGGAGATCTTGAAGATGCAAAGGGCGAAAGGAAATATGGCCGTCCATGCGTTTGTTGTGATGCCCGACCATGTTCATCTTCTTCTGACGCCTGCGCCGGAGGTATCGCTCGAGAAGGCGATGCAGTTGATCAAAGGTGGCTTTTCGTTTCAGCTCAAATCGAAGATGGATGTGTGGGAGCGGAGCTTTGACAGCCGGCGGATTGTGGATGAGCAGGATTTTCGAACACGCCTCGGATACATCCATCGGAACCCGGTTCGCAGGGGCTTAGTGGATGTGGAGGAGATGTTTCCGTATTCGTCGGCGGCGGTCGCGTGCGATCCGATGCCTGAGCATTTCTTGCGCGGATGAAGTGGGTCCGGGGCTAAAGCCCCTCCTTTGCCTCGGCCGGATTCGTGGGGCTAAAGCCCCACGCTAATCCGAAAGGCAAAGGCAAGGCAAAGGCAAGAGCGAAGGCAAGGGCAAGGGCAAAGGCAAAAGCGAAGGCAAGGGCGGGGGCGAAAGCACGGTGGTGCGACACCGTGCCCGGATTGGCGCGGCTCTCTCCTAGAACGCGGGCAGTTGTGCGGTGGTCCAGCCGCCGCCCAGAGCCTTGATCAGCAGGACGCTGGCGTCCATGCGCCGGCGCATGATGTCGATGTCGTTGCGCTCGTTGGTCAGCGCGGTGTTCTGCGCCGTCACCACCTGCAGGTAGGTGTCGATGCCGCCGACGTAGCGGTTGTTGAAGATGCGTTGCGCGCCCTGTGCAGCTTCGGTAGCCTGGCGCTGCTGCTCGGCTTCCTGCTGCAGGATGCGCAGTGCGGCGAGGTTGTCCTCCACCTGCTGGAAGGCGGTCAGCGTGGTCTGACGGTAGTTGGCGGAGTTCTCGTCGAAGAAGGCATAGGCCTGCTCGGAGATGCCGCGGCGGCGGCCTGCATCGTAGAGCGTCTGGCCAAGCGTCGGCCCGAGCGCGTAGGCGATGTTCGAAGCGGTGAAGAAGTTACGCAGCAGCGAGCCGAATTCGAGGCCGACCGTGGCGCCAAAGTTGAGCGTGGGAAGTAGGCTGCGCGTGCGATGCCGATGCGCTCGTTGGCTTCGGCCGTGCGGCGCTCGGCGGCGGCAATGTCGGGGCGGCGCTCCAGCAGCTGCGACGGCAGGCTGGGCGGGATGGGCGGCGGTGCGGCATCGAGCGGAGCCTCTGGCAGCGAGAAGCTGTCCGGCGGCTGGCCGATCAGGACGGCGATGGCGTGCTCGTACTGCGAGCGCTGCACGGCGATATCGCGTCTGCTGCACGATGGCCTGCTGCAGCTGCGTCTTCGCCTGGAAGACGTCGGACTCGGCGACGACGCCGCCTTCGAAGCGGTTGGTGGTGATGCGCAGAGCTTCCTGGTAGTCCTTCACGGTGTCGGCGAGCAGGCGGGTCTGGGCGTCGGCGCTGCGCAGCTCGAAGTAGTCCATCGCCAGCTCGGCCTCGATGGAGAGCCGGGCGGTGGCCAGGTCGGCGGCAGAGGCCTGCGCCTCTTCCTTGGCGACGTTGACGGTGCGCCGGATACGGCCCCAGAGGTCGACCTCGTAGTTGAAGCGTGAGCGGCAGCAGGATGTCGGCGACGCCGGTGTTGTTCGCGGGCGGGGTGAAGTAGGGCCGGCCGGCGGAGTCGCGAACGCCATTGACGTAAGGCGCCGTGCGAAATGGTCGGGAAGCGGCTGGCGTTGTTGATGCCGATCTGCGCGCGCGCCTCCCGGAAGCGCGCCTCGTAGACCTTCAGCTGCTGGTTCTGCGTGTCGACCTTGCTCTCAAGCGTGTTCAGCTCGGGGCTGTTGAAGATCGTCCACCAGTCGCCGCGCATGGCTGCGTCGGTGGGCGTGGCCGGGTGCCAGTTGGGGTCGGCTTCCTTGTAGGCATCCGGGCGCCTGGTACGTGGGAACGACCGGCTTCACGTACTTCGGACCGACCATGCAGCCGGAGAGCAGGAGCATTGCGGCGAACGACAGGGCGGTCGCAACAGGAGTCATCGGGAAGCGACGCGTGTTGCTAAGGGCACCGCTTCAGCCGTGCCGTACAGGCCGGTAGAATCTTGCGGCCCTAGCCGCTTAGGCAAGTTCATTTTGCGACTCCCGCGTCTTTGACCACCTTGACCGCCTGACCGGCCTGCAGCGAGTCGGAAGGATCGAGGATGATGGCGTCGTTTGTGCTGAGGCCGGAGGAGACTTCAACGGTGGCGCCGTGATCCTGCGAGATGTTGACCGGCACCAGTTGCACCTTGCCGTCGCGCACCACGCCGACCTGCATGCCCTGCGCGCGGAAGATCAGCGTGTTCGAAGGGATGGTGAGATTGCCGCCGGCGGCCGGCACCTTGAAGTGCACGATGGCATAGGCGCCCGGAAGCAGCTTGCCATTCGGGTTGGCGACGTCGACCTCGACGTTGAGGGTGCGGGACGCCGGATCGATCGCGCTGGCGTTGCGCGCGATCATGCCGGTGAAGGTCTGGCCGGGAAACTCGTCGAGCGTCAGCGTGGCCGTGCCGCCGTCGCGTACGACGCTCGAATAGATTTCCGGCACGGAAACAAACACGCGCAGGCGATCGATCGAGGCGAGGTGGAAGAGCTTCTTTGCCGCCCGAGCCGGTGCCGGCAGTGATGAGATCGCCGATATCCGTGCTGCGTGCGGTGACGACGCCGTCGAACGGCGCAAAGACCTGCTCAAACGACTGCAGCTGCTGCAGCCGGCGCACGGCGGCCATCGAGGCCTCGACCGCAGCCTGCTTGCTGGCCGCGTCGCCCATCGCCTGGTCCGTCTCCTGCTTCGAGACGGAGTTCGACTTCAGCAGGTTCTGGTAACGGTTGCTGGTGATGTTGGCGAGGTCGAGGTTCGCCTGCGAGGCCTTCAGATCGGCCTGCGCGACCTGCAGCTGCTGGTCGAGTTCGGGGGTTTCGATGGTGGCCATCAGCTGGCCTTTGTGCACGTGCGCGCCGATATCGAAGAACCACTTCTGCAGGTAGCCGTTGGTACGCGAGTAGATAGGCGTGTCGACGTACGGCTGCGTGTTGCCGGGCAGGGCGAGTGTCCCGGAGACCGCTGTCGAGGTCGGATGAACGACGCTGACCTCTGGCGTCGCTTCCTTCTTGTTTTCGACGACGAGGTTCTGGTCCGCACGCGAACGCGCGTGGATGCCGTAGACAACGATGCCGGCCAGCACCAGCAGCGCGAACACAAGACCAATCCAGAAGCCGCGTCCAAGGCGCGCGGGAGCGGGTTCCGCGGAGGCGGGCGGCACGCCCTGCTCCGCCGCGAGACGGTCTGCGTCAAGCTCGCGGGTCATGCTCTGGTCGTAGCCGTGGGCTCCGCTGCCGAGCACGCCGGTATGTTGCGGCGTATCGCGCGGGATCGTCTCCTGCTCAAAGCTCTCGGGAATCGTTTCGGTGTTCTTCATGGATATCAATCTCCAGCCGCGGTGGCGTGTGCGTGGTCAGGGACGTAGAGCGGGGTGCCTTGCTTTGTCTTCTTCGCTCCGTGCAGCAGCGCGAAGACGGCGGGCACAAAGATCAGCGTAGCCACGGTCGCGGCGGAGAGTCCGCCGATCACGGCGCGGCCCAGCGGCGCATTCTGCTCGCCGCCCTCGCCCAGGCCGAGCGCCATGGGGATCATGCCGATGATCATGGCGAGCGCGGTCATCATGACCGGACGGAAGCGGGTGCCGCCAGCTTCGATCGCGGCCAGCAGCGCGTCGTGATGCTCTTCGTAGCGGCTCTTGGCAAACGAGATGACCAGAATGGAGTTCGCCGTCGCGACGCCCATGCACATGATGGCGCCCATCAGCGCCGGCACGCTGAGCGTGGTGCCGGTGGTGAAGAGGAACAGCACGATGCCGGCCAGCGCAGCAGGCAGCGCCGTGATGATGATGAACGGATCGAGCCAGGACTGGAAGTTCACCACGATGAGCAGGTAAACCAGGACGATCGCGAAGCCAAGTCCACCGATCAGGCCGATGTAGCTGGCGTTCATGGTCTCCACCTGTCCGCGCACGTGGACGAAGTTGCCGCGTGGAAAGCTGACCGCTGTGCCGCGCGACGACGCGGTTGATGGCGCGGCTGACGGCGCCGAGGTCGCGGCCCTGCACGTTGCCGTAAATATCCAGTGTGCGGCGGATGTTGTACTCGGTGATGACGGGCATCTCGGTTGTGCGCGAGATGTTGGCCACGTCGGCGAGGATCTCCGGCTGGGTGGCGGTGGGCGAGGTGAGCGGGATGTTGCGCAGGTCGTTCAGCGACTCAATGGTGTACTGCGGCGCCTGCGCGACGATGCTGTAGTTCACGCCGTTCTTCGGATTGAGATAGAACTGCGGATTGAGCTGTGTGCTTCCGCTCAGGATGTTGACGAGGCTGCCGCCGATATCGCGGAAGGCATACCCTCCCTGCTCGGCCTTGGTGCGGTCAACGTCGATCTTGAACGCGGGGTAGTCGTCGGGCTGCTGGATGCGCAGGTCGACCAGCCCGGGAACCTTGCGCAGCTCCGCGAGCACATCGTTCGCCACCTTGCGGTCACCGGCAGCGTCGGTGCCTTCGAACTGGACGTCGATCGGCGCGGGCAGGCCGAAGTTCAGGATCTGCGTGACGATATCGGAAGGCAGGAAGTAGAAGGTGGACTCCGGAAAGGCGGAGGGCAGCGCCTGGCGCAGCTTCGCGACGTAATCCGCGGTGGGCTTGTGATCTTCCTTGAGCGAGACCAGGATGTCGGCGTCGCCCGAACCGAAGAGGCCGGAGGTCGCGTGCTGCGTGTTGATGGTGGAATACGGCAGGCCGATGTTATCGAGGATGTTGTCCATCTCCGCCGCCGGAACAACCTGGCGGATGCGCGCTTCCACCTCGTCGCAAAGTTTCGCGGTCTCTTCGATGCGGGTGCCCGATGGGCGCGCGCAGATGCAGCAGGAACGAGCCGTTATCACTGGATGGGAAGAAGTTCTGCCCAAGGAACGGGACCAGCAGAAACACACACAGGCAGAACAGCAGGAAGACGGGAACAAAGATCAGGCGCAGCTCGACCAGTCGCGTGAGCAGGTTTGCGTAGCTTGTCCGCACACGCTCGAAGCCACGCTCGAAGCCACGCTGGAACGCGCGAGAACAGGTTGCGCGAAGGAACCGCGTGGTGATCGTGCTTTTGCAGCAGATACATCGCCAGCGTGGGCACCAGCGTACGCGAGAGCATGTAGCGACGCCAGCATGGCGAAGACCACCGCCTCGGCCAGCGGCACGAACAGGTAGCGCGACACGCCGGAGAGGAAGAACATCGGCAGGAAGACGATGCAGATGCAGAGCGTGGAGACCAGCGCCGGAACGGCGATCTGCGCGGCGCCTTCGAGGATGGCCTCGTTCAGCTCGTTGCCTTCTTCGAGGTAGCGCTCGATGTTCTCGATCGTGACGGTGGCGTCGTCCACCAGGATGCCGACCGCCAGCGCAAGTCCGCCCAGCGTCATGATGTTGATCGTCTCGCCCAGCAGCCCGAGCAGGATGATGGACGTCAGGATCGACAGCGGGATGGAGACGGCGATGATGATCGTGGCGCGCCAGCTTCCGAGGAACAGCAGGATCATCAGGCCGGTGAGGACCGCGGCGATGATCGCCTCGCGAATGACGCCCTGCACCGAGGCCTTCACGAAGATCGCCTGGTCGGCGAGAGGCGTGATCTTGAGTGCCGGCCGATTGACGATGGCTTTGACCGTGGGCAGGAGGTTGCGGACGCCTTCCACCACGCTCAGCGTTGAGGCGGTGCCGGACTTCAGAACAACCAGCAGCACGGCGCGCTTGCCATCCTGGCGGACGATGTTGGTCTGCGGAATGCTGCCGTCGGCGACCGTTGCCACGTCGCGCAGGAAGACGATGGTGCCTTGCTGGTTCTTGATGGGAAGGTTGGCAAGGCCCTCGAGCGTGGTGGGCGAGGAGTTCACCAGGATGTCGTACTCCGCCTGACCGATCTTGGCGGTGCCGCCGGGCTGCACGACGTTCTGCGCCGCCAGCGCAGTGAGCACGTCATTCGGCGCCAGGCCCTTGGCCTGCAGCAGCTTGGGATCGAGGTTGATCATGATCGAACGCTGCTTGCCGCCATAGACGTTGGGGATCACGGCCCCGTTGATGGTGGCAAGCTGCGGCCGGATGAAGTTCAGGCCGATGTCGTTCAGCTCCTGCTCGCTCATGCCGTTGCCGGAAAGGGCAAGCTGGACGATCGGGACGGAAGAAGCCGAGAAGTTGATGATCTGCGGCGGCAACGTGCCGGGAGGAAGCTGGCGCAGAATGAACTGCGAAGCCGCGCGAGACCTGGGCGTTGGCGCGATCGAGCGAGGCGCCGGGCTGCAGGTAGATCTTGACGATCGCCTGGCCGCGCATGGTGGTCGATTCGATGTGCTGAATGTTATCGACCAGCGTCGAAAGCACTTTTTCGTAGGGCACGGTAAGCCGGCCGTCGAGTTCCTCGGGCTGCAGGCCGGTGTACTGGAAAGCAACCGAGACCACCGGAATATCGATGCTGGGAAAGATATCGGTCGGCGTGCGCATGATCACGACCGGCGCAGCAATGAGGATAAGGATCGCCAGAACGATGAAGGTGTAAGGCCGGTTCAGGGCCAGTTTGACAATCCACATAGGTCTCGGATCCTTTTTCCCGGTCGGACAAAGCGCGCGTGTTCTTTAAGACACAGGCACGGCTCGTTTGGTTTCACCGGAATTTCCGTCCGAATTGAACGGAAATACCGATTGCGAGACAATCTCGTACATGGAGCTTCGTCATCTACGATACCTTGTCGCGGTGGCCGAATACGGCACGTTCCGCGAAGCCAGCCGGCGTTTGCATGTGTCGCAATCCGCGATCAGCGAGCAGATCGCCGACCTGGAGCACGAACTGGGCGGTGCGCTGCTGGATCGCGGGCAGCGCGCGACGCGACTGACGCCGCAGGGTGAAATCTTTTTAGAGGAGGCACGCCGCACGCTCGCCTCGGCAGACCGGGCGGTGGACCTGACGCGCCGTTCGCTGCTGGGACAGGAAGGGTCGCTCGCCATCGGATTCTTTCTGTGGGGTGCAGGCGGGTTTTTCGCGTCGATCATTCGTGAGTTCCGCAAGCTGCACCCCGGCGTGAAGCTGACCCTGCTGGAGATGCACACGCACGAGCAGATGGAGGCGTTTGAGACCGGCAAGATCGACGTCGGATTTACCCGGCCGCTGGAGCCGCCGTTCGACCGCAAGCTGCGCTCGGAGCTGCTGCTCAACGACCCGATTGTGGTGGTGATGCCCATTGACCACCCACTGGCTGCGCCGTCAGTGCGTATCGAAGATCTGGCGCGGGAGCGGTTCGTGTCGTCGAGCCGCAGCGCCAATCCGAGCCTGTTCAACAGCATCGTGGCGCTCTGCGCGGCCGCCGGATTTTCACCGAACTTCGTGAATGAGTCCGCGACCTGGTCGGGTGTGCTGACGCTCGTGGAATCCGGCGAGGGAATCGCCCTGGTGCCATCGGGAGTACGGTACCTGCGCACGCCGGGACTTGCCTTTGCGGAAATCATGCCGGAGACGACCTCGGTTGGGCTTTCGGTCGCTTGGGATCCGCGCAACGAAGGCCCGGTGGTGCAGAATTTCCTGCGCCTGGTGGAGGCGAACAAGGAGCGCATCCGCGGGAATGCCTAGGAGGCGCGGGTTCGCTGCAGAAGGAGCGCCGTGGTGCGGGTACAATCGGGAGGCTGGACCGTGGACACGGCGCGCACAAGAATCTTCGGTGCGGGAACCGTCCAGAACGGGCCTATAGCTCAATTGGTTAGAGCAGCGGACTCATAATCCGTTGGTTCCAGGTTCAAGTCCTGGTGGGCCCACCAAAAACTACCGGTCCGGGAAGGTAAGACCGGTACGAATTTCGCTACGGCCTGATCCCAAAACGCAGTTCACCAAAGACAAGCGGCAGGTTGCGAAGCGACTTGATCTAGCCGACGCACTCACCTTCATCCCCGAGCCGTAGACTGGGAAACGAACAAGAAGGAGACAGCCATGGCGGTGGATGCGGCGAGGGTGATCGACAACCTGGAGGCGCTGCGCGCGTTGACCGGCGACGAGATGGGCGCGCAGCGCGTGGCCTGGACGCCGATCTGGCAGAAGGCGCGGACGTGGTTCGAAGGCCTCGTCGATGCGCTGCCGCACCAGGAATCCATCGAACGGCACTACGATGCGGCGGGCAATCACTGGATCACGTTGCAGGGTGCAAAGGACGAGGCGTTGCTGCTGGGGAGCCACCTGGACTCGGTACCGAACGGCGGCTGGCTGGACGGCGCGCTCGGAGTCCTTGCCGGGCTCGAGGTGTTTCGCGCCTTGAACGAACAGTATGCGGGAAGGCCGCCGGTGACGATTCGCCTGGTGGACTGGGCCGATGAAGAGGGCGCGCGGTTTGGACGCAGTCTCTTCGGCTCGTCCGCGTTTGCAGGGACGCACTCGATCGAGGCCGACCGCGTGCGCACCGATCGCGAGGGCGTGACGCTCGAGCAGGCGCTGGCCGGATGCGGCGTCGATGTGCAGGTGATCGGCGACGCCAGCTGCGAACAGAAGGACGCGGCTGCCTATCTCGAGCTGCATATTGAGCAGGGGCCTGTGCTGGAGCGCATGGGGCTTCCGCTTGCGGTCGTCGCGGGCACTAAAGGTGTGGAGCGGCATTCGATCGTGTTTCATGGGCAGGAGGCGCATTCCGGCTCGACGCCCATGACGGCGCGGCGCGATGCGCTGGCCGCGGCCGCGAAGCTTGCGCTGGAGATACGGCCAATCGCGAAGAAGCATCCGGACGCGGTCGCGACGATGGGCAGCGTAAAGACTTTTCCGGGCATCGTGACCGCAGTGGTGGGCCGGTGCGAAACGACGCTCGATATGCGCGACCTTGATGCGGGCGTGCTGGCGCAGATGTTCGCCGAAGCGAAAGCCGCCAGCGAGCGCTTTGCGGCCGAGGAAGGCTGCACGGTGGAGTGGACTCGCATCTGGTCCATCGAACCCATTCCGTTCGACGCGCGGCTGATTGCGCTGGCGGAGGAAGCCATCGCCGAAGTGACGGGAGCCCCCGGACCGCGGCTGCCCTCGGGGCCGCTGCACGATGCGGCCGAGGTGGCGCGCGCGGGCATTCCGACCGTGATGATGTTCGTGCAGTCGCTCAACGGGTTGAGCCATAACCGCGCGGAAGATACCAACCTCGAGCACTTGAAGCAGGCGGTAGAAGCGTTCGGCAGGCTGGCGGAGAAGACC
The DNA here is from genome assembly GCA_963744015.1 of uncultured Gammaproteobacteria bacterium. Classification (GTDB taxonomy): domain Bacteria; phylum Acidobacteriota; class Terriglobia; order Terriglobales; family Acidobacteriaceae; genus Edaphobacter. The sequence continues at coordinate 838,408 of CAVUSA010000003.1, read as the reverse complement.
GTTGACGCCATTGCGCAGAATTCCCCTTCGTAAGCCGGCTACCGATGAGGCATAATCATCTCTCCCTGTGAGCATTTCGGACGCGAGGAGTTTGATGAGCGAAGTGGTTTCCTTCCTGACGCAGAGTCCCACGCCCGAGGACATACGCGCGCGCTTTCGTGACCTGCACCCGGCGTTCGACAAGCAGGCCGCCGTGCCGGAGGCAAATCGCTGCCTCTTCTGCTTCGACGCGCCCTGCATGCAGGCCTGCCCCACGCATATCGATGTGCCGCGCTTCATCAAGAAGATCGCCAGCGGCAACCTGGCCGGTTCCGCGCAGACCATTCTCGACGCCAACATGCTGGGCGCGAAGCTGCTCCCGCGCCTGCCCGGTCGAGGTGCTGTGTGAGGGCGCCTGCGTGCTGCATCGCTACAACAAGCAGCCGATTGAAATCGCGACGACTGCAGCGGTACGCGATGGATGCCTTCCATGCCGACGGCGCGACAGCTGCCGTTCACGCCCGCCGCCGGATACAGGGAAGCGCGTTGCCCTGATCGGCGCCGGACCCGCGTCGCTTGCGTGCGCTGCGGAACTGCGGCGCCACGGCATCGCCGCGACCATCTACGACGCGCGGCCATTGCCCGGCGGACTCAACTCCTATGGCATCGCCGAGTACAAGCTTCCGCTGGCCGAGAGCCTGCGCGAGATCGACATGATTGCGCGTCTCGGCGTCGAGTTCCGCTTCAACACCGACGTCGACGCAGCGATGCTGGCGGAGCTTGAGCGCACGCACGATGCCATCTTCATCGGCGCGGGGCTGGGAGCGATTCACAAGCTCGGCGTGGCGGGCGAAGAGCTTGCTGGCGTCACGAATGCGCTGGACCTCATCGCAGGCTACAAGAGCGGAAGCATCACCGAGGTGCCCGCGCGCGTCGCTGTGGTTGGTGCGGGCAACACCGCAATCGATGCAGCCAATGCGGCCGTGCGGCTGGGCGCGCAGGAGGTCTACCATGGTCTACCGTCGCGGGCCGGAGTCACATGTCGGCGTTCGCGTTCGAGTATGAGCATGCGAAGCAGGAAGGCGTCCGCTTCCACTGGCACAAAGCCATTGCGGCGATCGAAGGGACGGAACGTGTGGAAGGCAATTCAGGTGACCGGGCTCGCTGCCCACAGAAGATGGCTCGCTTGTCGCCGCCGACATCGGCTTCTCGGTGCGCGTTCGGATGGTGGTGCTGGCAATCGGTCAGGCGACGCACACGGGTTTCCTCGCCGATGCGGGGTTGCACATGGAGCGCGGACGCATCGTCATTGACCGGGCAACCGGCCAGACCTCCAACCCAAATACTTCGCCGGCGGAGACTGCACCAACGGCGGCCGCGAAGTGGTGGACGCCGTCGCCGACGGCAAGCGCGCCGCGCTCGGCATCGCGGCGTGGCTGCGCAGCCATAGGGAGGCTCAGCATGCCCACGCTTAGAACGAAGTTCGCCGGCATCGACTGCATCAATCCCTTCTGGCTCGCCTCCGCGCCGCCCACCAACTGCGGCGAGCAGATCATGCGCGCCTTCGACGCGGGCTGGGGCGGCGCCGTCTGGAAGACCATCGGCGAGCCCATCACCAACGTCAGCTCGCGCTATTCGTCGATCGACTTCGAAGGCCGGCGCATGATGGGCTTCAACAACATCGAGCTCATCAGCGATCGCCCCATCGATACCAACTTGAACGAGATCGCCGAGGTCAAGCGACGTTATCCAAAGCACGTTGTGATTGCCTCGCTGATGGTCGAATCCACGCAGAAGGCCTGGCACGAGATGGTTGCACGCGCAGAAGACGCAGGCGCCGACGGGCTCGAGCTGAACTTCGGCTGCCCGCACGGCATGAGCGAGCGCGGCATGGGCTCGGCCGTCGGCCAAGTGCCCGAGTACGCTGAGCGGATCACCGCCTGGGTCAAGGAGAAAGCGCGCACGCCGGTCATCGTCAAGCTGACGCCGAACATCTCCGACATCCGCATGCCGGCGCGGGCAGCGAAGCGCGCAGGGGCGGACGCGCTCTCCGCGATCAACACCATCAACTCCATCACCGGCATCGACCTCGATACCTTCGAGCCGCGCCCGATGGTCGATGGCAAGAGCTCGCACGGCGGCTACTGCGGCCCGGCGGTCAAGCCCATTGCGCTCAACATGGTGCAGCAGATCCAGGCCGATCCGGAAGCCATGCTTCCGCTCTCCGGCATCGGCGGCATCGCCACGTGGCGCGATGCGGCGGAGTTCTTCCTGCTCGGCTGCGGCAACGTGCAGGTGTGCACGGCGGCCATGCATTACGGCTATCGCATCGTTGAAGACATGGCCGACGGGCTGCTCGGATGGATGCGCGAGAAGGGTTTCGAGACGATCGACGACTTCCGCGGGCTCTCGCTGCCGAACGTGACGGAGTGGAAGCGGCTGAACCTGAACTACCGCGTCGTCGCGAAGATTCACGCGGACAAATGCATCGGCTGCCAGCTTTGCTACACCGCCTGCTGGGACGGCGCGCACCAGTGCATCCACCTCGACCGCGCGTCTGGTGGTCTGCAGGAAATCCAAACCGACATAGACCCACGCTACGCGCAGCACGAACCCAATCCGCACGGCATGCCCACGCCCGCGCAGGTCTTTGCCGAGTCCGTCAAGGCCATCACCACCACGCCGATCCCCAAGCTCGACCTCACCGGCCCAGGCGCTTCACTCGAACCTGACGCCGCTCGCCCGCATCCCTCGCGTCGATCAGGACGAGTGCGTCGGCTGCAACCTCTGCTCGCTAGTCTGCCCGGTGGAGGACTGCATCACGATGGAGCGCGTGGAGAATGGATTGAAGTTCGAAAGCTGGGAAGAGCGTACAGCGGCTGTAGTAAGCATCGGAGCACGCATGCCTGAAGGCCGATAAGTTGAGGTTAATAGACGATGGGAGTATTTCAAAGTCGATTGCTGTTAGTTTTAGCCGCGATTCCCCTCGTGGCGAATGCGATGACGGTGCAGTTATCTGCAGAGAAGATCATGTTTACGGTTCAGGTGCTCGATGCAAGAAGTGGTAAGCCGGTGCCGTCTAATCACGTCCTCTTATTCACCGGTGAGTCGCACGAAGGTGCACACACAAGAGCCATTGAGGTGACAACAGACGCAAGTGGCATGGCTTCGTTTTCAGTTGACCTGGAAAAGAACAAGTTTTCCCAAGTCTTTGTTGACTGGCACTCGCGCTGCTTGAAAGATCCGAATCGTGAGAGTCTGAGCCTCGAGCAGGTACATACGCAAGGTCTTGTTCTCAACCAATGCAGCAAGCAGAGTTCTCAAGCAAAGCCCGATCTGCTCAAGGTCTATGTAAGGCCTGAGACTTTCTGGGAGAGGATGGCACACTAACGCCATGGGCATTCTGATCCAACACGGAACTGTCATCAACGCCGACTCAACCGTCCAGGCTGACGTCCTCATCGAGGGCGAGAAGATCAGCGCTATGGGTCCCCAGCTCTCCCTTGCCGGCCACACCCTTGTCGACGCCACCGGCCTGCTCGTCATGCCTGGCGGCATCGACGTCCACACGCACCTCGACATGCCCTTCGGCGGGACCACATCCGCGGACGATTACCTGACCGGCACGCGCGCCGCGGCCATCGGCGGCACGACGACCGTCATCGACTTCGCCCTGCAGTCGCGCGGGCATACGCTGGCCGAGGCGCTCGCCACCTGGGACGCCAAGGCCGTGGGCAAAGCCTGCATCGACTACTCGCTGCACATGGCGATCACCGACCTCGGCCCCAACTTTGAGACGCTGCGCCGAGATGCAGCAGATGGTCGCGCGCGGCGTCTCCACCTTCAAGCTCTTCATGGCCTACCCCAACGTCCTGATGATCGACGACGGCCTGATGTTCCGCGTCTTCCAGCAGGCCGCGAAGCTGAACGCGCTCTGCCTGATCCACGCGGAAAACGGCAGCGCCATCGACGTGATCGTGTCGCAGGCGCTGGCCGCCGGCCACACCGCGCCCCGCTGTCACGCTCTCACCCGTTCCGCCGAGGCCGAGGCCGAAGCCACCCACCGCGCCATTGCTCTGGCGGACATGGCCGGCGCGACCGTCTACATCGTCCATCTCTCGAACGACCGATGCCTTGCGCGAACTCAAGTCCGCGCAGGCCCGCGGTCTCCGAGCGCTGGCCGAAACCTGCACGCAATACCTCGTCCTCTCGCTCGAAGAACAGATGCCGGGACGACAGCTTCGAAGTGGCAAAGTACGTCTTCACTCCGCCTCTGCGCGAAAAGAAGAACCAGGCGCCGCTATGGCAGGCACTGGCCGATGGCTCGCTCTCCGTCGTCTCCACCGACCACTGCCCCTTCCGCTTCGCCGACCAGAAGTCCCTCGGCAAGGACGACTTCTCGAAGATTCCGAACGGCGGCCCCGGCATCGAGAATCGCATGCAGCTTGCTCTGGCATTACGGCGTCAACGCGGGCCTCATCACGCCCGAGCGCTTCGTCGCGCTTACAAGCGCCGAACCCGCACGCATCTTCGGCATGGAATCGAAGGGCGCTATCGCCCCCGGCAAAGACGCGGACATCCTGCTCTGGGATCCCAACGCCGACTACACCATCTCCGCCGCCACGCAGGCCATGAACACCGACTACAGCATGTTCGAAGGCTGGCAGGTGAAGGGCAACGTCGCGCAAGGTCTTCTCGCGCGGAGAGCTGATCGTCGACCACGGCAAGTTCCTCGGCGCAGCCCGGCCGCGGACGCTTCCTGCACCGCAAAGCCAACGCCGGAGAGCTCTTTTGACCTTCTACGACGCGGAGCTGGCAACGCCCGCTACGACACAGCGCGCCTCTACAACGCGGACCTCGCGCCGACCGCGCCCGCGCGCCGCACCTGGACCACCTACAACTACATCGCGCTGTGGTTCTCCATGTCGATGGAGGTCACCACCTACATGCTCGCCTCGTCGCTCATCGCCGGCGGCATGAACTGGAAGCAGGCCGTCGGTCACCATCCTGCTCGGCAACCTCATCGTGCTCATCCCCATGCTGCTGAACGCGCACGCCGGCGCGAAGTACGGCATCCCGTTCCCGGTCTTCGTGCGCGCCAGCTTCGGCACGCGCGGGCGCGAACATCCCCGCGGTGCTGCGCGCCATCGTGGCCTGCGGATGGTTCGGCATCCAGTCCTGGATCGGCGGCCAGTCCATCGCCGCCATGGTCAACGTGCTCTGGCCCGCGACCGCTGCGCATGCCGTCCGTCCTCTGGATCTGCTTCCTCGGCTTCTGGCTGCTGAACATGTTCGTCGTCTGGCGCGGCGTGGAGTCCATCCGCTTCCTGCAGAGCTTCTCCGCGCCCTTCCTGCTGGTGATGTCGCTGGCGCTGCTGGCGTTCATGACGCACAAGGCCGGCGGCTTCGGCCCCATGCTCGCCGCGCCCAGCAAGTTCGCGACCACGGGCGCCTTCCTCGCACTTCTTCTTCCCTACGCTCACCGCCATGGTCGGCTACTGGGCGACGCTCTCGCTCAACATCCCCGACTTCACGCGCTACGCCAAGAATCGCAGGAGTCGCAGATCGTCGGCCAGGCCTTCGGGCTCCCCGTCGCGATGACGCTCTACAGCTTCATCGGCATCGCCTGCACCTCGGCCTCGACGGTCGTCTTCGGCGAGCCCATCTGGAGCCCGATCACGCTGCTCGGCCGCTTCCATCAGCCGCTCATCGCGTTCCTCGCGCTGATCAGCATCCTCATCGCCACGCTGAACGTCAACATCGGCGCCAACGTCGTCGGCCCCTCGAACGACTTCTCCAACCTCGCCCCGCAGCTCATCAGCTTCCGCACCGGCGGCCTCATCACCGGCTTCCTCGGCCTCGCCATGATGCCCTGGAAGCTGATGGCCAGCCTTCGGCAACTACATCTTCGGCTGGCTGGTCGGCTACTCCGGCCTGCTCGGCCCGGTCGCCGGCATCATGGTCGCGGACTACTTCCTCCTCCGCCACACGCCACCTCGAAGTACCCGACCTCTACCGCCGCAACGGCCTCTACGACTACAGCGACGGCTTCAACCCCAAGGCCATCATCGCGCTGGTCATCGGCGTCTTCTTCGCCCTCATCGGCGTCTTCGTTCCCGCCGTGCATTTCCTCTACGACTACGCCTGGTTTGTCGGCTTCTTTCTTGCGGGTGGGGTTTACGTAATACTGATGCGAAGCGCGGCCGTTCCGCAACCCGTGCAGGAGTAGACGGTGATGCTCTTCGGATCTCTTCACAGCACTTTGCTGAAGCTGCAGGGCGCGGCTGATTGGCCCGAGACCGAAGGCTTGGTCTATAGCTGCTGCTGGACCGATGGGAGTTTGAGCGAATCTCCTAGCTTCTGGACCGTGACCTATAGTTATCGCGTGGATGGCGAGTTGCATGCGAGCGAATCGGAGTGGGTAGGGCAGTCTGGAGAGCCGGTTTACCACCGCGGCGACGTCATCGTCATACGCTACAATCCGCGAAGGCCAGGTCGATCCTATGTTCCTGAGCGGCAGAGCCTGCATATCGGCACATTCTTTACGGCTGTCGTGGTCATCACAGTTCTAATCCTCCTTCTGTGCCTTTCCACCGCAGTCAGCTCGCATCACACCAGTTCAAGATGAAGCTGCCGTCCAACTGCGCTTGCGGCCTTGAATAAAGTGTGCAGCGTGACCGCATCGTTCTCCGGGTCGAGCAGGCGGTCGAGAGCGGCCCGGCTCGTCTCCATGCGCTTCGCCATCTGCGATTTAGACAAGCATTGCTGCTCCATCTGCGCCGCGATCTGCCGCGCGAGCACACGCTTGACGGCGACCGCAGTAACCTCCTCGAACATTCCTTCTTCGTGCAGCCAATCGTCCACGCTGCTGCCAATATTCGCCTTCTTCATCGCTCTTCTCCTCGCATCCTCGTCATTGCCAGTTCGATCTCCCGCGCCGGTGTCTTCTGGGTCTTCTTGATGAAGGCATGCAGCAGGACCATCTCCGCCCCGGCGATACAAAAAATTACCCGTGCGATTCTTCCCTGCGTCAGGGAGCTGCGAATCTCCCATAGGTTCCGCCCCAGCGGACGCACGAGGGGAAGACCCAATGGCCATGCAAACTCCACATCCTTGATATCTGCGCCAAGAATGTAGCGATCCGCTGGAGGGAGCTCCTTCAACCACTCACGCACAGGTTCCCGTCCATTGGCGTTACGGTAGAAGCGAGCCGGCAAACGCTTGAGGACCACATCTCTATTGTACCTAAAATGGTACGCCAGTGCACTCCCTCTCGTTAGTACACTGGGACTCGAAGGTTGGTGAAAAGGCACGCTATGAGCAAACTCACATCGCAGGAAGTCGTCGACATCACCAAGCGCACGAACTATGGCACGTGGCGCTTCCAGAAGTGCTGGAACCCGATGCACATCGTCGATGCGAAGGACTGCACCCTCATCGACGGCGCGGGCAAGGAGTACCTCGACTTCTCGTCGCAGCTGATGTGCTCGAACCTCGGGCATAAGAACGCGGCCGTGATCGCCTCCATCGCGAAGCAGGCGGAAGAACTTGCCTATGCGATGCCTGGCTACGCGACCACCTGCCGCGCGGAGTTGTCGCAGCTTCTACTTGAGGTTCTGCCCAAGGGCCTGAGCAACTTCTTCTTCACCACCAGCGGCACCGACGCGAACGAGGCCGCCTTCAAGATCGCCCGCATGTACACGGGCAAATCGAAGATCATCTCGCGCTACAAGAGCTATCACGGGTCTACAGCGGGCTCGATCGCCGCCACTGGCGACCCGCGCCGCTGGGCCATGGAGCCGGTCGGCGGCAAGACCCACGGCACCATCTTCGCGCCCGAGGTCAACTGCTATCGCTGCCCCATCAAGCACACCTACCCGGGCTGCGGCATCGCCTGCGTCGACTACATCGAGCACATGATCCGCAATGAGAGCGATGTGGCCGCCATCATTCTCGAGCCCATCGTCGGCACCAACGGCGTCATCGTGCCGCCCGATGAGTACATGCCCAAGCTGCGCCGCATCTGCGACGAGACCGGCGTGCTGATGATCGCCGACGAAGTCATGTCCGGCTGGGGACGCACCGGCAAGTGGTTCGCCATGGAGCACTGGGGCGTCACGCCCGACATCCTCACCACCGCCAAGGGCATCACCAGCGCCATAGTGCCGCTAGGCCTGTGCGCCACGAGCGAGAAGATCGCCGCCTTCTTCCAGGACCACTACTTCTCGCACGGCCACACCTACGAAGCGCACCCCATGACGCTCGCGCCCGCCGTCGCCACCATCCACGAGATGCAGCGCCTCGGCCTGGTCGAGCGCGCGGCCGAACTCGCACCCTACGTCGAAGCGAAGCTGCAGGCGCTCAAGGCAAAGCACCCCTCGCATCGGCGACGTGCGCGGCAAGGGCCTGTTCTGGGCGGTCGAAATCGTGAAGAACCGGACGACGAAGCAGCCCTTCAACACCTACGCCGACAAGGTCGCCGGCAAGCCGCTCGTCGTCGATCAGATCGCCGCCAAGTGCATGGCCGACGGCGTCATCCTGCAGGCCTGGGTGTCGCACTTCGTCATCGCGCCGCCGCTCATCGTCACCACGGCGGAGATTGATCGCGGCATCGAAACCCTGGACCGCCACCTCAGCATCGCCGATGCACTGGTAGAAGGCGATGCCGCGCCGCCGCTGGTGGAGCTCACCGCCGCTGCAAGCGCGACCAGCGACAGCTAGCGGCTCGTATACATTGGAAAGCACGGCTCCCATCCTTTTTCGCTCGTCCACGAAAGGCACGTCATGAACCGCACTCTGTTCGCAGCCACTCTCGCCGCACTCGCACTTCCCGCCGCCGCATCGGCCCAGATGGGCAACATGCCCATGCCCGCCACGCCTGCGCCCGCCGCCTCGACCGGTCCGGCCAGCGAAGTGCTGCGCAGCTACACCACGCTCAAGCCGAACGTCATCAAGGCCGCGGAGAAGATGCCCGAGGCAGACTTCCAGTACAAGCCCACGCCCGAGATCCGCACCTTCGCGCGCATCGTCAACCACATTACGGAGGCGCAGGCGCACACCTGCACCACGCTGAACGGCACCAAGTTCGACGCCAAGATGGTCCCCTCCGACACCGCCGACAAGGCCACCATCGTCGCCGCGCTGAAGGCTTCGTTCGAAGAGTGCGACAAGGCCTACGCCGCCCTCACCAACGAGAACATGACCGAAATGTTGACCGTCGGCCCCATGAAGCGCTCGCGTCTCGGTTTTGCCTGGGGCAACGTCTCGCACGACAACGAACAGTACGCGGAGCTCTCGACCTACCTGCGGCTGAAGGGACTGGTTCCGCCTACCGCGGAGAAGTAGCCAAGCCCGGCAGGCGCCTTGGTATAAGCCAGACCACGACTACTCTTCGCCGACCTTGAGCACGGCCAGGAACGCCTCCTGCGGGATATCGACTTTGCCGATACGCTTCATGCGTTTCTTGCCTTCTTTCTGCTTGTCCAGCAGCTTGCGCTTGCGGCTGATGTCGCCGCCGTAGCACTTGGCAATGACGTTCTTGCGGATGGCCGTCACCGTCTCGCGCGCGATAATCTTCGAACCGATCGCTGCCTGGATGGCCACCTCAAACATCTGCCGTGGAATCAGTTCGCGCATCTTCGAGACAAGCGCCCTCCCGCGCTGCTGCGCAAAATCCTTGTGGATGATGATCGAAAGCGCGTCCACCGGATCGCCGCCGATCAGGATATCCATCTTTACCATTGGCGAGACCCAGCTTCCGGCAAGCGCATAATCCAGCGACGCATAGCCCCGCGAGACCGTCTTCAGGCGGTCGTAGAAGTCGAGCACAATCTCGTTCAGCGGAAGCTCATAGGTGATGAGGACGCGCGTGTCCGAGACGTACTCCATGTTCTTCTGCCGCCCGCGCTTCTCTTCGACCAGCTTCAGAATGCCGCCGACGTACTCTTCGTTGGTCAGAATCTTCGCGTTGATGACCGGCTCTTCGATCGCCTCGATCTCGGAGGGATCGGGCCAACGCGAAGGATTGTCGACCTCGATCTCGGAGCCGTCGGTCAGCAGAATCTTGTAGCGCACGCCAGGGGCGGTGGTGATGAGATCAAGATCGTACTCGCGCTCCAGACGTTCCTGGATAATTTCAAGGTGCAGCAGGCCAAGAAAGCCGCAGCGAAAGCCGAAGCCCAGCGCGACCGACGACTCCGGCTCAAAGGAGAACGAGGCATCGTTCAGGCGCAGCTTTTCGAGCGCATCGCGCAGCATGGCGTGCTCGTGCGAGTCGACCGTATACAGTCCAGCGAAGACCATGCTCTTGATGTCTTCAAAGCCGGGCAGCGCCTCGGCGCAGGGACGCTCGACCTCGGTGATCGTGTCGCCGACCTTGGTATCGGCCACGTTCTTGATCGTCGCGACAAAGAAGCCGACTTCCCCGGCGGACAGCTCGTCGAGCGGCACCGGCTTCGGCGTCATCACGCCCATGGAGTCGACGTCGAACTGCTTGCCGTTCGACATCACCTTGATCTTCATGCCCTTGCGCAGCTTGCCGTTGATGATGCGCGCCAGCACGATGACCCCCCGGTACGCGTCGAACCAGCTATCAAAGATCAGCGCCTGCAGCGGAGCCTCAGGGTCGCCCTTGGGCGGAGGAAGCAGCGTGACGACCGCCTCCAGAATCTTCTCGACGTTCAGCCCGGTCTTTGCGCTCACGGCCACGGCATCGTCGGCCGGAAGCCCCACTGACTTCTCGATCATCTCCTTGGTGCGCTCGATGTCGGCCGAGGGCAGATCGATCTTGTTGATGACCGGGATAATCTCTAGGCCGCCGGCGATCGCAAGGTACGCATTCGCGAGCGTCTGTGCCTCGACACCCTGCGACGCATCGACCACCAGCAGCGCGCCCTCGCAACTCGCGAGCGAACGCGAGACCTCGTAGCTGAAGTCCACGTGGCCCGGCGTGTCGATCAGGTTGAGCTGGTACGTGATGCCGTCCTGCGCCTTGTACATCATGCGCACGGTGTGGGCCTTGATGGTGATGCCGCGCTCGCGCTCGAGGTCCATCGCGTCCAGCACCTGCGCCTGCATCTCGCGGTGCGTCAGCGAGCCCGTCAATTCGAGCAGGCGGTCCGAAAGCGTGGATTTGCCATGGTCGATATGCGCGATGATGGCGAAATTTCGTATGTACTGGGGATCCATAGAAGAGACGCGCGGCAGGAAAATGCCGCACACTCTGATGCTACCATCGCAAGCTTCTGTGAACCGCTTCGGAAGCCGTAGGGGCGGTTGTCCGCCAGCTTTTCGTTGCATCGTCTGACGCATGACAGGTCTTCAACGTCTTACAATCAGATGTGCCCGTGGCGGCGCTGCCGGAAGGACCTTGACCCTGGATCGAAACCACCTTCGCACTCTTTCGCTGGCTGCCCGATGCACATCGCTCGTGGTGTGCCTGGCGCTGACCGGCTGCCCGGAAGACTCCCCCGCCGGCTCACCGCAGAAGACTCCCGCCAACGCCACCGCGCCGGCAGTGACAACGCCCGCGCAGACGCCCCTTACCCCGCTGCAGCAGGCCCAGCAGAACGCCCAGGCAATCGCCAGCGCCAACGCCGCGCAGGCCGCTGCGGACGCCCAGGCCGCCGAGCGCGCGCGCCAGGTACAGCAGCTGATGACCCGCGCCGATGCGAGCTACAACTCCGGCGTGCAGAACTATCGCGCCAACCGCCTCGACGCCGCGCGCATGGACTTCGACTCCGCCATCGACACCATGCTCGCCTCCGGCATGGACCTGAAGGCCGAGGGTCCGCTGGCCGACGAGTTCGAGCGCCTGCTCGATGCCATCAACTCGCTCGAGATGGCCGCGTTGAAGCAAGGCAACGGCTTCTCGCCCAAGCTCGAAGAAGCTCCGCTGGATACGGCCGCCGATCTCACCTTCGCGCCAAACCCGGAACTGGTGGCCAAGTTGAAGACGGAGCTGAACACCGCCTCCGACCTGCCCCTCGTCATCAACGACCAGGTCGCCGGCTATATCGGTGTCTTCTCGCAGTCGGAAAGCTTCCGCAAGCACATGGCCGCGTCGCTGCAGCGGGTGGGCAAATACCGCGGCCTGATCCAGAGCGTGCTGAAGGAAGAAGGCGTGCCGCAGGACCTCATCTACCTCGCGGTGGCCGAGTCCGGCTTCCAGCCCCAGGTCGTCAACGCACGTTCCGGCGCCGGCGGCATGTGGCAGTTCATGACCTTCACCGGCGCGGAGTACGGCCTTACCCGCAACGGCTACTTCGACTACCGCTTCGATCCTGAGAAGAGCTCACGAGCCTACGCCCGCTACATCAAGAAGCTCTACGAGCAGTTCGGCGACTGGTACCTGGCGATGGCTGCCTACGACTGGGGCCCGGCCGGCGTGCAGCGCGCCGTGCAGCGTACCGGCTACGCCGACTACTGGGAGCTCTATCGGCGCAACGCGATGCCCGCTGAGACGCGCGCCTACGTGCCGCAGATTCTCGCCGCCGTCATCATGGCCAAGAACCCCGAGCGCTACGGCCTCGACAAGCTGGTGCCCAGTCCGCCCGTCATCTACGACACGGTCCCGGTAGACTATGCAATCGACGTGCGCCTGGTGGCCGATGTGACCGATGTCTCGGTGCAGCGAGATCGTCGCACTGAACCCTGCGCTGCTGCGCCTGACCACGCCGCGCGACGTGAGCTTCGATCTTCACATCCCGCCCGGCACCAAGGACTTGTTCGCCGAACGGCTGAAGGACATCCCGGAGGATCGCCGCGCCAGCTGGCGCTTCCACATCGTGAAGCCAGGAGAAACGCTCGAAGGCATCGCGTCGGCCTTGCATGCAAAGGCGGACGAGATCGCGAGCACCAACGGCATCACCGCGCAGGACCCCATGAGCGTGAACGATGAGCTGGTGGTGCCGGTGGCGAGCGCATCGAGCGGCGTCAACCCGCAGCGCTACACCACGCGCGCGGGAGACACGTTGGTGACTGTAGCCGATCGCTTCAACATCTCGGTGGAACAGCTGCGGCGGTGGAATTCGCTGAGTTCCGCGAACCTGCGCGCGGGCCGCGTGCTCTTTGTCGCGGAGCCTGTCCGCCTGGCCGGAGCAGGCCGCGCGCGCGCTTCAAGACGCATGGGCGGTCGCGGTGCGCGGGGCTCCTCCCGCAACGCGAGCCGGGGCATGTGCTGCTCGACGCATGCTGCGAGGAGCGCGCGCGGAAGCTCTGCCCGAGGCGCCGCGCAGAGCAGATCCCATGCTTCTGCCGGCTCATCGAAGGCAAAGACGAACCATGGGAAACACAAAGCTGCCAAATGAAGTTCGTTCCTGAAAATGGTGCTTGTATTCGTTAGCGCAGTGGTCTAGCGTGTTGCTAGAATTCACGCCACGCGGAAGAGTGCGCGAAGCTCGTACGTTGCATCAGAACTAAGAGATCGCATCCAGCGAAACTGCAGGGGACACAAGCATGGTCAACGACAGCGCCTTCGATGAAGTCTTCAAGCTCAGCGCAAAAGCAGACGACGACGAGATGGATGACAAACCATCCGGCCGCGGCGGGTTCGACGAAGAAGACGAAGAGGAAGAAGAGGTCACGCTGACCTCGGACGACGACGAGGACGACGACGAAGATGAGGAAGACGACGTCGACGACGAGGATGAGGACGAGGTTGACGACGACGAGGACGACGACGAGCAGGAGAACGCCCGGCCTTCTACGCACCCCGAAGACGCCCGCATGAGCGCCGCCCCCTCCACCCCGCTAGCCCCTTACGACCCCCCCGATCAAATGGCCGAAGAGCCGGAAGCGAACCCCGTGACGCCCGATGTGGCGAGCGTTCTTTCGGATGAGGTCGCGGCGCCCTCCCGCAAGTCCGCCCCGGCAAAGAAAGCGGCAGCAAAGAAGGTCGCGGCGAAAAAGACTTCAGCCAAAAAGACTCCGGCTAAGAAAGCTGCAGCCCAGAAAGGTCCGGCGAAGAAAGCTGCGGCCAAGAAGGTTCCGGGCAAGAAAGCGCCTGCCAAGAAAGTTCCTGCGAAGAAAGCCGCGGCAAAGAAGGCCGCCTCTTCCAGTTCAAAATCTGCCGCGAAGAAGTCCAGTGCTCAGCGCGGCGGGGGGTCTGCAACTAAAAAGGCAGCCGGCAACAAGAGCACGAGCAGCAAAAACTCACTCAAGAGAGGTACTACCTTGGCAACGAAGAAAGCAGCAGCAAAGAAAACCGTAGCGAAGAAGGCTGTCGCGAAGAAAGCTGTCGCGAAGAAGGCCGCTCCCGCCAAGAAAGCTGTGGCCAAGAAGGCTGCGGCGAAGAAGACCGCTGCAAAGAAGTCGACCAAGTAGTTTCACGGCAACGCAACAGGCAACGTAGCAAACGAAGTCAAGGCAAGCAAAAAGGCCCGGTCCTCCATCAGAGAGTCCGGGCCTTTCTGCGTCTGCAGGTTGTTCCGCTTCCCTACTTCTTCATCGACTCGATCGCCGCCAGCACTTCGTCGCTGTGCTCCTGCACCTTGCTGACTTCCCAGAACTTCAGCACCTTGCCGTCGGGGCCGATCAGAAAGGTCTCGCGCTTGGCGAACTTCACCGGGCCCGCACCTGAGATTGGCACGCCGTAGGCATCGATCACCTTGTGGTCCGGGTCGGCGAGCAGCTTGAAGTTCAACCCGTCTTTCGAGCAGAACGTCTTGTGGCTCTCGACGGTATCCAGCGAAACGCCCAGCACCACTGCATTCAGTGCGGCGTATTTCACCGTATCGCGTTCGAAGTTGTGCGCCTCGATCGTGCAGCCCGTGGTCATATCTTTCGGATAGAAGTACAGCACCACGTACTTGCCCTTGTAATCCTTCAGGCTCACCATGCTGTCGGTCTGCGAGGGCAGGCTGAAGTTTGGAGCTACCGCGCCCGGCTGCAGCGGATCGCCGGCCCCGAAGGCATGCGCCTTCAGCCCTACAAAACCGCAGGTCAACATCCCCGCGGCCACGACAACGGAAAGAACTTTTCGCATCTGCATCCTCTTTCGCAAGCTTCTGTGTGGTCTACGTTCCGGACGCACATTCGGACTGAACCGAAAGGTCGGAGCAAGCGCAATTCTACTCCGTGCCATCGCGACAAGCCGTTACACTTTTCATCGCGCCAACAGGGCGATGCCAGCAGCGTCCGCAGCTTCCACCATCGCCGCCCGGTCGAACAGAAGCGTACGCCCTGCCTCCACGCACAGGCAGGTCGCGCCCGCAGCCCGCATCGCTTCGATCGTCGGCACGCCCACGACCGGCACATCGAAGCGGAGATCCTGCTTCGGTTTCGCCACCTTTACCACCGTCAACCCGCGCGACAGCGTCGAATCTCCCTCTTCGAGTGTGCGAAACAGCTCGCCCGCGCGCGCAATCGTCGCGTCGGTGCCTTCCATCGCCTCCACCGCCACGCACGCCTGCGCTGCGATCACCACTGTCTGCCCCAGGTCGTACGCGGCAATGCCCTTCGCCACCGTCAGACCGTACTCGATGTCACGCGCCTCATCCTCGGTCGGCGCGCGCTGCGTCATCACGCCCGCGCTCGCGAGCAGCGGTTCCAGGTACGCGGTCGACGAGATCAGCTCGATGCCTTCGTCGCCCAGCACCTTCGCCACCGCGCCCAGCAGCATGTCGGTAGATCGTGTGCGCAGGCTCAAGAGCAACTTGGCCAGCCGCCAGTCCGGCCGAATGCTCGAGAAAATCTGCTTGTGCCGGACTTGACCTGCCATGACTGCCCGCGTCACACCTTCCGCGCGGAAGGTCTCGATCAGCCGCGATAGCTCGCCCAGCGACATCCAGTGCACGCGCACGCCGGCATCCGCTGCCGCACGCTCATCCATCTCCGGCGAAGTCTCTTCCTTGATCGCGGCGACGACCACCGTCAATCCATGCGCACGCGCGGCTTCCAGCAGCAGAAACGGGAAGCGCCCGTTTCCTGCGATCAGCCCCAGCCGATCGGGCGCGGCTGAACTCAATTGCTTCCCCAGGCCGCATTGGTGGTGCGCATCCACTCACGCGCCATCAGCTCATGACCGGCATAGGTGGGGTGAATGCCGTCCCAGCTCCAACGCTCCGGCGGAGCCTTCACGCTCGCCTCATCGAACGCCTGCTGATAATGCACCACCGGAAGTTTGTACTTCGCGCCCAGCTTCGCCACCACGGCCTGGCGCTTCTTCAATTCCGTAAGCTCGGCCGCATAATTCGCCTGATGCTTGCCGACCGGCAACAGAAACGGCTCGCCCAGCACGATCCTCGTCTCCGGAAGCGCCGCGACCGTCTGCGCCAGCAGCTTGTCGTAGGCGGCCTCATATTCCTCGGCCGTAAGAGGTCCCCGGGAGCCGAGCTGGTCGTTGATGCCCACCAGGATGCTCAGCACATCCGGCTTCAGCGCCAGCGTATCCTGCTGCCACCGCGCCGCCAGATCCACCACCCGCTCGCCGCTGATGCCGCGATTGAGGAAGCGGATGTTGCGGTCGGGGATATCGGCCCCAATCTCCGCCGCGATGATGAACGCGTAGTCCTGCCCCATGATGTGGTTCAGATCGTTGCCGTTCTTCTGCCGCCCACCATCGGTGATGGAATCGCCCTGGAACAGCACGGTAAAGCCTTCGTGCAAATAGGAAAACTGGATATGCGTCGGCGGGCGGTTCATGTGCTGGGCCGGCGGCGGTGCCAGCAACAGAGCCGCGAGAGTCAGGGTGAAAAAAGTCATCCTCTCCATCATATCCAGAGCGCACGTCGCCCGGGCAGTCCCGGCTCAGTTCTCCGAGCCCCGGATGCGGTCGGCCACAGGCACGTCAACCTTCCCGCGCAGCAGCGGCTGACACCAGCCGCTCGCGCACCGCGGGAACATCGAGCCGTGGCCCGCCGGCCAGCGCAGCCAACCGCTTACGGAAACGTCGCGATAAACGCGCCGATCTCCGCATACTCCTCATCGCTCAGCAGGAAGGTTGCCGCCGGCAGCACGCCTTCCACCTGCTTCGCGTTGCGTCCGCCCACGATGGCTGCCGTAATCGCCGGATGGTGCAGCGTCCACGCAATCGCCACAACGCCGGCCGAGACGTCGTGCCGCTCGCCGATCTCCCCCATCAGCCGTGCCAGCTCCAAATTCCGCGAAAGCAACGGCTCCTGGTACTGCTTCGCCCGCTTGCGGAAGTCGTTGTCTGGCATCTGCGCCACGCGTTCCTTCGTCATGGCGCCGGTCAACATGCCGCTGTGCATCGGCGCGTAGTTGATCACGCCGACGCCGTGCTTCAGGCAGAACGGCAGAATCTCCGCCTCCGCCGAGCGGTTGATGGCCGAATACGGCGGCTGCAGCGAAGTGATCGGTGCAATCTTCATCGCGCGCTCCATCTGCGCTACCGAGAAGTTCGAAGCCCCAATCCACCGCACTTTCCCCTCGGCTTTGAGTGCCGCCATTGTGCCCCAGCCCTCTTCAAGCTCCTCATCCGGCACGGGCCAGTGGATCTGGTAAAGGTCGATCGCGTCCACCTGAAGCCGGCGCAGGCTCGCCTCCACCTCTTCGCGGATCTTCTTCATCGTCTGCACAATCTTGCGGTCTTCTCCCCACGTCATGGAGCTCTTCGTGAAGACGTAGGGCTTCGCGCTCACACCCGCAAGCGCCTTCCCGACGATCTCCTCCGAGTGCCCCAACCCGTACACGGCCGCGGTGTCGATCCAGTTGACGCCCGCATCTACGGCGCGGCGAATCGCAGCGATCGAGTCCTGGTCATCCTGCGGACCCCACCCATGCTGCCAGTCGCCGCCGCCGATCGCCCACGCTCCAAATCCAATCGCGGTCAGCTCCAGGTCTGAGTCGCCCAGCTTCTTTGTCTGTCCAAGTGTCGTCATGCGTTCTCCTTCTGGCTTGTTCTTGGATGCACCCCGGCCCGCAGCTGACTCTGCCCGTCTAGAATCAGAGAAATGCAGGCCGCTCCCCTGTTCGCGCAACCCCCCGATCCCAGGCTTCCCGACCTGCATCAGCGTCTGCTCGACCGCTATGGGCGGCCAGCACCCCGCACGCCCCGCGACCCCCTCAGCCAGCTCATCTACTCGCTGCTTGCCTCGCGGACGAAAACCGAAGATTCCAACGAGGTCTTCCGCCACCTGCAGGCTGCGTATCCCACCTGGGACGACCTCCGCGACGCACCCCTTGCCGAGATCGAGCAGGCCATCCAGGGCGTCACCTTTCCGGAGGTCAAAGCGCCCCGGCTCAAGGCCGTCCTGGCCGGCATCACGGCTCGCTACGGCTCGCTCACCTTGGACTTCCTCGCAAAATATCGCACGGAAAAGATTCGCGAGTGGCTGCAGAGCTTCGAAGGCGTCGGCGCGCAGATCTCCGCGGCCGTAGTGAATTTCTCCACCCTGCGACGTCGTGCCCTCTGCGTCGACGCCAACCACCTGCGCGTCGTCCAACGGCTCGCCCTGACCCCGCGCGCCGACGCCGCCATCACCGAAGAGCGCCTCATGCGGTTGATTCCAGAGGACTGGGACGCTCTGAAGCTCGATGAACACCACATGCTGGTCAAGCTGCATGCGCAGACACTCTGCACTTTTGCCGATCCGCGCTGTTTCTCCTGCCCGCTGCTCGATCGCTGCCCGTTCGGACAACGCATGACCCCCTCTTCTTAGGCGTTGCGACCGCACCCCGATAAAAATAAAATTGTTGATGATGTCGACGTTTCCCGTGCTACTTTTGCACAGGCAACCCGCTTTTTAGGTATGCATCAAAGTCACCAAGCTATGGTTACGTCCACATCCACCGATGCCCCGAGAGAACTTCGGAGGACGACAATGACAATCAGAGATGCTGTACCGGCTTCTTTTCGGAAACCCCCGGAGAGTTCCCGCCTTGCGCAGGGGCACGTGCTGCGCGCTCAAACCCTTCCGCTCATAGCCGGCGCCGAGGCGCGCGCGATCTCGATGGCGAAAAGCCGTTTCGCGCGCATGCCGCAGGAACCGGAAGATGCCCGCATGACAGGAGTGACCCGCTCCCTCAACCGCCGTCTGCTCGCCCTGAATGTTTCTGGATCGCTCGGACAGCCCGTCGAGCGCGTTACTGAATTCTTGCCAGCGGCAAAAAGCGCTTAGAAGCCACCTACCACTCGAAATCCCGCCACCCGGCGGGATTTTCTCTTGCTCCCCGAACTCCCTCAGTGGCTGGAGGTCGGCTCGGAGTGGGGATGGCCTCCGTGGCCATCCGGAATGCGGGTTGATTCGAAGTTCGTGATCTTCCAGGCGCCGGACGGCAAGCGCTGGTACACCCGGGTGTAGCGGAAGGCCCCATCGATAGGCCGGCCGTCGTTGCTCCCGCTCACCTCCGCCCGTGAGGTGACGACGGCGACAAACGGTCCGAGCACCTTCACCTTGATGTCGCTCAGCTCCATCCGGCTGACCACCACCGTGCGGGTGCGAACGCGATCCAACTGCATCATCTTGGTGTTAACCTGACCCGTCCAGGAGATGCCGACGTAGTCGTCGGAGAGCAGCTTCTCCATGGCGCCGGCATCGCCGGCCAGCGTCGCATCCTTCCACTGCTCTTCCAACGCGGCGATCTGCTGCTTGGCGCCCTTTTGCATGTGCCGGGGTCCGTGGCCTCCCTGAGCCAAGCCCCATACCGGCGCCACAAGCGTGGCAAGCAGGCAAAGCAGCGGGAGAAGAAGACGTCGCGAATTAGAGCCGGAGCACCACATGAACTTACCCGGGATACTAAGCTCCGCCGGGTACGGAGTCAAAGCCACGTTGGGGGGACGCAGTGGCGCCAAAAGCGTTATGCGACAGCCACCAGATTCTCAACGTGCCTGTCCTTCATGCCCTGGTACAGTCCGCCGATAGCATGTCGCTTGAAGTGAGGCGTGGTCCGGTGGTGGTCGAGCGCCGCATCATCCACATACTGCTCATAGATGAGCACCGTGGTCGGGTCGTCGGCCAGAAAATGCGCAATATAGCTGACGCAGCCGGGCTCCTGGCGCGAGCCCGCAGTCAACGCCTCCAGATTGGCCCGGATGCCATCAAGCTCGGACGGGTCGAAGCGCATGCGAACGGTAAAACTAATCATAAGTAGGTCTCCTGGGAATTGGAACGAGAAGCTCAACACCGATTCACGCCGGTGCGACCGATCTGGTCAGGACTGCACAGTTCCAATCGATGTCATCCGTAAGTGAGTCTCAAATCTTAGTTTTACGACTTCAGAGTCTCTTCGAACTGCGGCAGCGTCATGGTCTGGGCGCGGTCCGGTCCGGTCGAGACCATGCCGATCTTCGCGCCGGACTCCTTCTCGACGAAACGCAGATACTCCTGCGCGAGCTGCGGCAGCTTGTCGAACTCCGTGATGCCCTCGGTCGAGGTCGTTCCAGCCCTTCAGCGTCGTGTAGACCGGCTTGATCGACTCGAAGCCGCGCATGTCCGCCGGAATCACGTCCGTCATCTTGCCGTCGATCTTGTAGCCCGTGCAGACCGGGATCTCCGCGCACTCGTCCATCACGTCCATCTTGGTGACCACCAGCCACTCCGTGCCGTTGATCATGTTCGAGTAGCGCAGCAGCGGCAGATCCAGCCAGCCGCAGCGCCGCGGACGTCCGGTCACCGCGCCATACTCCTGCCCGCGCGCGCGCAGCAGTTCCGCCGAATCGTCGTCGATCTCGGTCGGGAACGGGCCTTCGCCCACGCGCGTCACGTACGCCTTGGTCACGCCGATCACGGTGCCGATCTTCGTCGGCCCAACGCCTGTTCCGGTCACCGCGCCGCCCGCCGTCGCCGACGAGCTCGTCACAAACGGATACGTTCCGTGGTCGATGTCGAGCAGCGCTCCCTGCGCGCCCTCGAACATCACCTTCTCGCCATTGCGCGATCGCCTCGTTCAGCAGCACGGCCGTATCGGTGACGAACGGCGCAATCTGCTCGGCCAGCCGCGCGTACTCCTCGTACATCGCCTTCGGGTCGAGCGGCTCGGTGCCGAACAGCGCATGCGCGATCGTGTTCTTCTCGTGGCAGGCGTTGTTGATGTGCGTGCGCAGCAGCGAGGTGTTCAGCAGGTCGACCACGCGCAGCCCGTTGCGATGCATCTTGTCCTCATACGCCGGCCCGATGCCGCGGCTGGTCGTCCCGATCTTCGTCCGCCCCGGCGCATTCTCCGCCGCCAGCTCGATCATCCGGTGGTACGGCAGAATCACCTGCGCGCGGTTCGAGACGAACAGCTGCCCATCGACCGGCAGCCCCGCATCCTTGAGCTTCTTCACCTCGCTCAGGAACGCCATCGGGATCCAGCACCACGCCGTTGCCGATCACGCCCTTGCACTCCGGCCGCAGCACGCCGCACGGGATCAGCTGCAGCACAAACTTCTTGCCCGTGAATGATGACGGTGTGCCCGGCATTATGGCCGCCCGCATAGCGCGCCACGACGGAAAACTTCTCGGAGAGCACATCGACGATCTTGCCCTTGCCCTCATCGCCCCACTGGGCACCGAGGATGACGGCGGACTGGCGCTGCGGCTTGTTCACAGTAAAGATGCTCCGGGAAAACGTTCCGGTGAGAGTGCGCGAAGAACCCCGCGCCCATTCGTCATTATACTTTGCACGCTCTGCCCGGAGCCGATGCTGCAGCACCGAAGGAAAATGCTTTCAGCCGCCTCGCGTGAGAAATCGGCCGCTTAGCCACCGGCGCACAGGCTCGTCGTAGAACTTCAGGGCGACAAGGGCAATCGTGATGGCCGTGACTTCCACCAGGAGCCCCGGCACAATCCCCTGGTGCCCGGCAGGCTTCCTCCGTACGACCCACTCCGTGTAGAGGTATACCAGCGGGTAATGCGTGATGTAGAGCGGGTAGGAAAGTCCTCCAAAGAACCGCGCCAGCCGAATCGATGGACCGTCTGCCCGCCGCCCTCCGGCGCCAATCGCCACGATCAGCGGAAAAACAAGCAGGATGCAGAGCGCTTCGTAGAGCCCGTTTTTCCAGTGGTGGTCGGTTCCGCCAAAGCGCGGAACAGAGAGTGCCAGGATCAGCATCAGGCTGCAGATGCCGAACGCGTGCTTCAGGCGGATCCGTGCGCCCAGCCGGTGAAGCAACACTCCGGCGAAAAAAGGAAAAAGGAGGCGTGCGAAGCCGACGTGAAGTCCGTTTGGACTCAGTTCCCAGCCTCCGATCATGTCTCCACGGGGGCCGAAGACGGCGACCTGCACCAGCAGAATCCCTGCCAGGAAGACGAACACGCCGAGCATGGCCTTCGACAGCCGGCGCAGGCCAGCACCATAGAGGAGGTTCCCCACATACTCGAAGAACAGCGACCAGGCCGGTCCGTCGAGCGGATGCATCTCCTGCCAGCCGCGGATATCCAGCGAGACGGGAAGAGGAAGCAGTGTGCATCCCAGCAACATCACCAGCAGCATCTTCCACACCGGCGTGGAGACGATGAGCGGAAAGGCCGGTCCTTTCTGGAAGTAAAACAACGCCCCGCCGATCAGGCTGCCGAGGATCACCATGGGCTGCAGCCGGATCAGGCGTCGCTTGTAGAACTCCCACTGCGTCATGCGTCCCCAGCGGTCGTCGTACGCATAGGCGATCACGAATCCCGAGAGCAGAAAGAAGAAATCCACCGCGAGGTACCCGTGGTTAATGATCTGCTTCACCGGATTCCCATCGGAGAACGGCTCGAACAGGTGGAACGTCACCACCATCAGCGAAGCCACACCACGCAGCCCGTCCAGAATCACGTAGTGCTCCCTGGTCGGCGCGATTGCGGTTGTCGAATTTGCAGCGGAAGCAGTGTCCATAAGCAGGCGTATCCGCCGGGGAGTGAAGGCCGGCGCAGAAACGGGAAGCAGATCCTGTCCACCACACTACACGGGCCTTGGGGCCAGGTTGAGAAATGTTCCACGTGGAACATTTTCCGATGTGCAAACTGTTTTCAAAATGTTCTCGATGCAGGATCGGCTCGAGCCCGAGGCGTGCAAATGCAGTGGCCGCTCGCCTGCGACCAATGGCCGTGGGTCTCTGATTTCCTGCATGCTGTGACCACCGCCCTTTCCTGGAACCGTGTAGCATTCCTCCACCGGGAGAAGCTGTTCATGTCCTCACTGTCACGCGCTTGCCTGCTTGCCGTCATCTCGACGCTCGCACTTCGGGCGACCGTGCTGGCCGCTGATACGACGCCGACGACCTTCTGGCCGGACCCGCAGACCCATCTGATGTGGACCGGTTCAGACAACGGCTCCGGCGTGACATGGGCGCAGGCCGACACCTTCTGCCACACCCTCCAGCTCAGCGGCTTCTCCGACTGGCGCATGCCCACCATCGACGAGCTGATGAACGTCACAGGCGTCGTCGACGGAGGCCAGACGCCGGACAGGACCATCCACCACACCGACGGCATCAACAAGACCATTCCCGGGCAGGCGCTTCCCGACTACATGGAGGTGAGCTTTACGAAGAGCAAGGCGTTCTGGCTTTGGTCGAGTACCCCTGCCGGTACGGGGACGGTGTATTCGATCAACATGGGCGTCGGATTTCACCTTGGAAAGGTGACGTCAAAGCTGACCGATCACATCGCCCACCGCACGTTCTGCGTTCGAACCATGGACCAGCAACTCTGGAATATCGCGCAGTGGTCGTTCCCGCCCGGCCCGGTGGCGAGCGTGGCGGTCCTGCAGTCGTATCTGTCGCTGCGCAGCGCGGAGGCGCTCTCCTACTACCGCCACTACCCGTTTTCGGTGGACGGCATGAAGCCCGCGGCGGACCAGCCCGATCCGGCCCAGGCCATGAAAAACCTGCAGCAGGCAGTGACCGATTTCCAACAGGCGCTCGCCCTGCAGCCGAACTGGTTCCAGCCGCTCAAGGAGATGGGCCTCGCGCAGCTTGCGATGGAAGACTGGGCCGGCGCCGCCGACTCGCTCGCGAAGGCGCGCAAGCTGGACAAGGGCGACGGAGATGTGCGGGTCGCGCTCGGCGTGGCCCAGAACAAGCTGAAGGGAAAGTGACGACCGATCCCACGCAACAGAAATCTCCCGACAGTGAGAGAATTTCGCTATGAGCGATTTCATTCCCAAACCCGGTGCTGTCAAGATCGGTGGCCTGAGCCGCAAGGCGCAGAAACTGCAGGCGCTGCGTGAGAAAGCCGAACAAAGCAAGAACGGCGCCAAGCCGGTAGCAGGGCAAGGCTCCGCCGCGCCGGTCAAGGCCAAGGACTTCAACGCCGGACGCAAAACAACATTCCAGCGCAAAGCCGTATAGGCCGGCGGCGAACGTCTTCAGCGCTTGCGCGGCATCGTCAGGTCGAGATCGCGGGCGAGCGCCTGCTTGGTCAGCACGACAATCTGCCCCGTGTGCAGGTGCAGATGTGTCGTGATGCGAAAAACGACCTCCAGAATGCTGTGCGTGAATCCGCTGCCGTCGGGCTGCGGGTCTGTCCGCTCCAGCAGCCGATCTACCGGAAGCGCTGCAACGACCTCTACCGCCCCGTCCAGCGCGGCGTTGAAGCGAGCCAGCGCCTCGGCAGCCGATATCCCCGGATCCAGCGCGAACTCCGCGTCACGCTCCCGCACGTCGGGCTGTGCGGCGACACCATGCAGAATCCATTGGCGGATATTTCCCTCCAGATGCAGCAGCAGGTTCACGATGGAGTTTTCATAGTCCCCGCCGCGGTGCTGCATCTGCGCGTCTGTCAGTTGTTCGGTGCAGCGCACGATGGTCTGCTGCGCCCCGCGCAGGCGGTTAACCGCATAGTCGAGGAAGTTTCGCCCGAGATCCTGCATGGCGGCATTCTACCCGGGCGGACTCGCTCCCCGCGCTACCTCGCGGAGCAAAAAAAGAACCCTTATCCCCCCGGAAGCAGGATAAGGGCTGAAAGAGTTCTGGCAACGCTTCGCTGTTCCGGAAAACCGGAGGGGTCGCCGTAGATCGGAACGACGAAGCGTTCTCTGGTCCCATCATTCTGGTGCCGCAGTCGACGGACAAGCGGCAATCCACGGCGCAATCCCGGCAAAACCCGACATTGCACCAGAAGCAGTGCAGATACACCTTGCCGTTACACTTTTATGGGGAAAAGCTGCAGCCCGAACCCCGGAGATGTGCCCGCGTGCCGGAGCTACCTGAAGTCGAAACCGTTGCCAATGGCGTGCACCAGCGGGTCCACGGCCAGAGGATCGAGCGGGTCTGGACGAGCGGCAAGCCCCAAACCTTCCGCTCGCCTGAATCCGAGATCGCCGACACGCTCACCGGCGCCACCATCGCCCAGGTGCGGCGCGTGGGGAAAACAATCGTGGTCACGCTCGGCGCGCGCTTCCGGGCCGGCCGAGTTCCTGGTGCATCTCGGCATGACCGGGCGCCTCCTGGTCTCGGCTCCGGAAGTTCCGCTGCCGCCGCACACCCACGCCGTTCTGACCCTGAGCGGAGGCAACGAGCTTCGCTTCGTCGACGCACGCCGCTTCGGCCGGCTGTCGGTCCGGCAGATGGAGGCCGGCACCTACGGGGGTCCCGGCGCCGAACCCCTGAGCATCAGCGAAGACGAGTTCGTCGGGCTGTTCCGCGGCCGTCGTACCCCCATCAAGGCGGCCCTCCTCAACCAGTCCCTGCTGCACGGAGTCGGAAACATCTACGCCGATGAAAGCCTGTTCCGCGCCGGAATTCGACCCCGCCGGCAGGCCGGCCGCCTGACTCGCGCGGAGCTGCTGCGGCTGCGGCAGGCCCTCGTCCAGGTGCTGCACCATGCCATCCAGCTCGGCGGGTCGTCGGTTTCGGACTACGTCGATGCCGACGGCGTGCGCGGATTCTTCCAGCTTGAGCACAAGGTGTACGGCCGCGCCGGCCAACTCTGCCGCGACTGCGGCCATTTGCTGAAAAAGCTGGTGGTAGGCGGACGCACCACTGTGTATTGCCCTACGTGCCAGCAATAAGGGTGCAGGCCCTTTCGGTACCGGAACGGCTGCGGCCGCCGGTTTCCCGCGGGAAAGTTATCCCGCTGTCCGGTAACCTAGAGTCCATGTGGCCTTGGGCGACAGCGCGGTGGAGGTGGTGTGTGCTGCTGGGGTTTGCCGGAATCGCTGCCTCTTCGGCTTCCGCCCAGACCACACCGGCGCCCGCTCCGCAGCATAAGTCGTGTGTACCGCGCACGGCGCCTCCATCCGACGCCGAAGCCGCGCTCGCCCGCAAGGAGTACGAGACGGCGCTGGATCTCTACCAGAAGCTGGCGGTAACCGCTCCGGACGAGAGCCGGGCCGGCATCATCCGCACCCTCATCGAGGAAGACCGGCCGGAAGAAGCCCGCTTGCGCGCCGAAGACTGGGTCAAGGAGCAGCCGAAAAATGCAGCTGCGCTCGAAGCGCTGGGCGAGGCGCTCTTCCGCCAGGCCGACTTTCAGGCCTCCAGCCAGCGCAACCAGCAGGCTCATGCGCTGGATCTCTGCAACGCGCGCGCCTTCCTGATGACCGCCGCGCTCGAGGAGCTCACCGGGAACTTCAAATCCAGCCGTACGCACATCGACTTCGCCCATCGGCTCGCGCCGCAGGATGTCGAGATTCGCCACGCCTGGATCAACACCCTGTCGCGCAAACGCCGGCAGGAAGAGCGCGAACTGCTGCTGAAGGACGAGCGCCTGATGAATGCGGAAGACCGCGAGCGCCTGCGGCAGAGCCTGGCCCAGGCGAACGCCTCACACAAGGACGACTGCAGCGTCGTACGCCCGGTCGAAACCGCGAAGGTGCCCATGCAGCCTATCCTGAACGGAACCTACGCCACAGGTGAGCTGGGACTGGATGTCGCCTTCAATGGCCGCCGCCGCCGGCTGGAGATTGACACCGGCGCCAGCGGCCTGGTGCTCTCGCGCAGTGCGGCCAGCGGCCTGGGACTGGTGCGCGAGCAGAAGATCGCCAGCGAAGGTGTGGGCGACAAGGGTGAGGTCGCCACCTCCACCGCGCACGTGGCCAGCGTGAAGATCGGCAATCTCGAATTCCGCAACTGCGAGGTGGAGATCCTGGAAAAGGGGAGCGCACTCGATATCGACGGACTCATCGGCGGGGATATCTTCCGTAAATTCCTGCTGACGCTCGATTTTCCGAAGCGTGAACTGCGCCTGGACCCGCTGCCCCGGCGCCCGGACGAGGCCGGCAAGCCCGCGTCCGAAGGCCTGCAGACCGCGGCGGCGTCCCGCGATCCCGGGGTCGAGGGAGGCGAGGACGAACCGGACGAAGTGCATGACCGCTACATCGCTCCGGAGATGAAAGACTGGACCCAGATGTACCGCTACGGCCACGAACTTCTGCTTCCGGTCCGCATCGGAGAGAGCCGCTCCCGGCTCTTCCTGGTCGATACCGGCGCCGCATCCATGCTCATCTCGCCGGACGCCGCTCGCGAGGTCACCAAGGTGAAGAACAACTACGACGACCACATCGTCGGCATCTCGGGCGAAGTGAAGAAGGTCTACGAGACGGGAAAGTTCCGCATCGAGTTCGGACACCTTTACCAAAAAGTCGACAGCATGACCTCGATCGATACGACCCGGCTTTCCCACCAGACCGGCGTTGAAGTCTCCGGCTTTCTGGGCGCGCCCATCCTCTTCCGCCTTACCCTTCACATCGACTACCGCGACAACCTGATCCAGTTCGATTACGACCCCAACCACTGACGCATTACAATCAGCCGTGAATGTAAGGAAATGGAGCCGTCGATCCGATGCCACGCCTTGTCCGTTTTGCCGCTTTCCTGTTGCTGAGCGCGATCACCCTTGCCGCGCACGCCGCCGAACCGATCAAGCGTATGTACGTCTTTGGCGACAGCTACTCGGATATCGGCCGCGGCTTCCTCGATTCCGATGGGCCCACCGCGGTCGCCTACATGGCGCAGCGCCTGGGGCTGAGCATGGTCGCTTCGAATGCGCCCGACAGCAAGGGCAAGAGCCTGAATTTTGCGGTAAGCGGCGCGCCCACCGGCTCCGCTCCCGGACGCACGATTCCGAATGGGTTCATCGGACTGGGCATGAAGGAGGAGGTGGACGAATTTGTTGCCATGGTGAAGTCCGGCGCCGTCACCTTCGATCCGAAGACGACGTTGTTCTACCTCGCCGGCGGCCTGAACGACGCGCTCATCCCCGGCGACGCCACCGTGGCTCACCTGGAAGCGGAGATTGAGACCTTGTATGCGGCCGGCGCGCGCCGCTTCGCGGTCGCCACGCTGCCGGAGACGATTCGCGGGTTTGCCGGAACCGGCGTCCGCCTGAACCCCTACCTGGTGAAGATTCCCGACGAGATGCGCCCTCGCCTGAAGGGCGGGGAGATCTCCACCAGCCATTGGGGCGCGTTCTTCGATGCGGTAATGCGTGAGCCGGCCAAGTACGGCATCACCGACACGCGCACGGCCTGCATGACGCAGGCTCCCGATGCCAAGCCCTGCGACTCGCCGGCTACGCACTACTTCTACTTCCCCGCGCACCCTTCCACGGCCGTGCACAAGGCCGTCGGCGACATGCTCTACGACGAAGCTACTGGGAAGCCGCTACCGCAGTAGCAGATGGTTTGGCAGCAGTTGGTGCCGGGACCGGAGGTGCCGCCGGCCCTTTGCCCAGCAGGTAATGGTCGTACCAGGCGAACCAGCGCACGTAGCGGTCGCGGATGAAGCTCGGCCGCGTAAAGCCGTGGAACTGCCCCGGGTACACGATCAGCTCAGCCGGTGTGCCCACGGAGCGCAGCGCCTGGTACATCTGCTCGCCGCCCTGCACCGGCACGTTGAAGTCCTTGTCCCCGCCCATGAACAGCGTCGGCGTCTTGATGCGGTCGGCGTGCAGGAACGGATAGCTCAGCTTCACATACAGGTCCAGGTTCTTCCACGGCGGCTGCAGCTCGTTCTCGTACTGCAGGATGTACTGGTCGATGCCATAGAAGCCCAGCAGATTGCCCATGCCCGCGCCGCTCGAAGCAGCCTTGAAGCGCGTGGTCGAGGCGATCCTGTAGTCGGTCAGGATGCCGCCGTAGCTCCACCCGCCGACGCCCAGCTTGTCCGGATCGATGCGCCCGGAGGCAATGGCCGCGTCGACCATCGCCATCAGGTCGAGCACTTCCTTGTGACCCCAGTCCGCGCTGATGGCCTCAGAGTACGCATGCCCGCGCCCGGTGCTTCCGCGATAGTTCACGTTCAGCACGGCGTAGCCATGCGCGGCCAGCAGCTGCCGATCCGCCGCGAAGCCGTGCGCATCCTGGGCCGTCGGGCCGCCGTGAATCCACAAGAGCATCGGCGCTTTCGTGCCGGGCGTGTAACCCAGCGGAAGCGTCAGCAGGCCATGCACATCGTTGCCGTCGGAGGTCTTGGCGGCCAGATCCTCGGCCGGCGCAACGATCAGGTTGGCCATCAGCGCGTCGTTGTGGCTGGTCAGCCGCCGCGGCGTCGTGCCTTCGAGCGCATACAGTTCCGTCATGGTCGTATCGGTCGACCAAAGCATAACGGTGTGTCCCGCAGCCTCGTCGAAATCCGTCACGCTGCCCGTGCCGGTCGTCAGCCGCCGTGGCGCGGCCTTGCCAGCCGGATCAAAGGCGGCAAGGTAGGTGACGCGGTCCTGCTGCACGTCGGCCAGCAACTCCTTGCCGCTGCTCGGGCCTCCGCTCATCAGGTGCGGTCCGCCCACCCACTGGTCAAGCTTCGCCGCAATCGGCTGCGGCGTCCCGCCCGCCACCGCAATCGACATCAGCTCGGGCATATCGTAGATGCTGTAGTGCGGCGTCACGCCCTGCCGGTAGATGATCGTTCCGCCGTCCTGCGTGAAGGCCAGCGGCGGCTCGCTGCGCCCGGCAAAGCTCGTCAGCTTGCGCGGCGCGGAATTCGGCACCGCCGCAACCACGAAGATATCCGAGTGCGCCACGCGATCCGGGTCCGGCGTCGCCTGGTTCGAGGTGAATGCGATCAGCTTACCGTCCGGGCTGAACACCGGTGACTCCTCGCCAAACGAACCATCGCCGTCAGCCGGCGCATTCGTCAGCTTCGAAAGCTTCTTCGACGCAATGTCGAACAGGAACAGGTGCGCCTGCTTGGTCGAAAGATACCCTTCTCGATCCTGCTTGAAGTGGAAGCGGTCGATCACGATCGGTTGCGGCGGCCTGGGCTTGCCGCCGGCAGCAGGCGCATCCGGCTCTTCCTTTGCCTGCAGGCTCAGCAGCAGCGTCTTGGAATCCGGCGACCAGCGAAAGCCGCCCAGATCCTCTTTCAGATTGGTGATCTGGTGCGCCTCGCCGCCACGCCGGTCGAGCACCCACACCTGCGAGCCCTTGGTCTCGCCGCCCTCGCGCCCGCTGGTGAACGCAAGGTAGCGTCCGTCCGGCGACCACCGCGGCCCGCCCGCCGAATCCTTGCCGTAGGTGAGCTGAATATCCTGCGTGCCATCCCAGCTGATCATCCACAGGTTGGAGACGCTCTTGTCGTCCTCCACATCGGTGTGCGACACGGTGTACGCCACCCAGGCGCCATCGGGCGAAACCGCCGGGGAGCCGACCCGCTGCATCTTCGCCAGGTCATCCAGCGTCATGCCATGTTTGGCGACCGGTGTCGTTGTAGCGGTCTGGGCAGACAGCGTGCACGCAAACACAACGCTGCAGGCAGCAAGAAGAGGGCTAAAAGTCCGAAGCATGTTCGGAGTTTAGCAGGCCAGCCGTTCCTGAATGGCCTCGCCATTCAGAATGATCAGGACTCTAGAGAGTTTTGACACGAAGTTTTATTGTATGTACGTTATAGGTGATGGCGGTGACCTTCAGTCGTGCCAAAGACCTGGAAAACCGTCGCAAGCATGGCATCTCACTCCAGCGTGCTGAAGACTTCGACTTCGCCTCCGCCCTGTTCGATCTCGACGATTCGCAGGATTACGGCGAGGTCCGCTGGAACTCTATTGGGTGGCTCGACGCTACCTTGCACTCGCTGACCTTCACGCAACATGAGCACGACATTCGCGCGATCAGCCTGCGGCGAGCCACCAACCAGGAGCGCAATCTCTATGCCGAAGCCTACTAGCACAGTGCCAGATCATGACAATCCGGAATGGACAAAGGAGAAGCTTGCCCGCGCGAAGCGATTCGACGAGCTTCCTGCCTCCCTTCGGCAGGCCCTTCCACGCAAGACCCGCGGACCGCAGAAAGCACCTACGAAGGAGATGGTCTCTATCCGCCTCTCCCTCGACGTCCTGACAGCCCTGCGCGCCAAAGGCCGAGGCTGGCAGACTTTGGTCGACGAGGCGCTGCGCAAACAATTTGTCAAATCCCGCTAGATCATCTCGCAGCCGGGTACTCGGCGGCGTCTGCCATGTGCTGAAGCTCAGCAAGATCAAGATTAGCTTTGGCGGGCCCCAAGATGGCCCGATGGCAGTGAAGGACGTTTGCCAGATGCGTGCGCGACGCCCCTTCGAGAGCGCAGGTATCTACCGAAGCCTCGTGAGGCGGGTTTCGCGCCACATCCCGCAGCACGACGTGACTCTGAATCCGGATCCTGTCTTCATCTGTGCGGGACCAGGTGCCCGTACGAATGACATGGCCATCGCCAGCACTGAACGTGATGGTCTGGTCACGATCCTGCTTGATCAGCACCACACCCATTTCAAAGTAGCGTCCTTCAGGATAGAGGATCACAACCAGAGCGGACGACGTGCTGACTGGCACCTCGGCCTGCCGTGGCGCGTGCTTCCAGTGCAGCTGCGTCGTATACACCCAGGTCGCTTCAATCGGCCCCTGCTGCGCGTGCGCCGCCGCTGACGCCGCCATCCCAAGCGCGCAGACCCACCCGCGCCAGCTCATTTATAAGCCGTAAACATACCCGAGTTCTGCGCGTAGACGATCGACTGCTCGGCCGCTACCGCTGCGCCCAGTACCCGGATCTCCGGCAGGTCCTCTACGATTTGAATCGTGTAGCTTTGCAGCGGGCTCATCTTCACCATCTGGTGCAGATAGTCCTTCAGCATCGCCAGGTCGACAAAGCGGACGTTGAAGCCGGTGAGAAAGAACTTGCCCGGGCCGGACATGTGGATGGAGGTCGCGGTTCCCGCGGCCAGCGCCTTGTGCCAGAGGCGCATAAACTCGCAGGCAGCGCTCGGCGTCCGGTCCCGTACCTTTGCGGGCCGCGTCGAAGACCTCTTCCGGCTCCATGTCGAGGAAGCGCAGGCGCATGGCGCGATGGCCCATGATGCCTTCGATGTGGCCGCGTCCGCCGCAGCCGCAGTAGTTTTCCTTGTCGTCGAGCGTGACCACCGTGTGGCCGCCCTCCCATACGCCGGCGCAAAGGGATAGCGCCGAAGCCGATGCCGACGCCGAGCGTCCAGACGCGGATGATGCTGTCGAGCTTGCCCTGCGAAGCGGCAAGGCCTGCCGCCACCCCGTCGGCGTCGTTCAGGATATTGACCTGGCAGCTCAAGCCCTCACGTTCAAGCGCCTGCGTCAGCAGCTCGCCGATGCGCGCGCCCTTGAACTGCGGCAGGTTCGGCGCTTCTTCCACCACGCCGTTGCGAATGAGCCCGGCAGGGCGACGCCCACCGCGGCGATATCCTGGTGCTCCGCGCGCACCGCCATCACCTGCTCGCAGATCATCTTCACCAGGCCTTCGGTGTGCAGCTCCACCAGCCCGACTCGTCCTCTTCGTTCTCCGGAAACGAACGCAAGGGGCCTTCCAGCGATGGTCGACGACCAGCCCCGCGATCACACGTTCCGATAACACGACACCGATGGTCTTTGCCATGTGGGTTCCGCCCTGTATGTGCCTGGCTGTTCCGCTCTTGGGTTTGCGCTTGCGCCTTATTCGAACTTGCTCACGCGATTCAACCCGTTGAAAGCGGCAACTTTGTAACATTCCGCCAGCGTTGGGTAGTTGAAGACGGTGTCGACGAAATAGTCCAGCTTGCCGCCCAGCGCCATCACGGCCTGGCCGATGTGCAGCAGCTCGCTGGCGCCTTCGCCGATGATGTGCACGCCGAGAATCGCGTGCGTCTCGCGGTGGAAGATGAGCTTCAGGCGGCCGGTGGTATCGCCGCGAATCTGCCCGCGCGCGATCTCGCGATAGTAGGCGACGCCGACCTCGTAGGGCACATCTTCTTCGGTGAGCTGCTCTTCGGTCTTGCCGATGAAGCTGATCTCCGGGATGGTGTAGATGCCGTAGGGATAGAAGCTCGGGTTCGAGAGGACGGTGTCGTCGCCGAAGGCGCGGGCGGCGGCGATGCGGCCCTGCTCCATGGAGACCGAAGCCAGCGAGGGGAAGCCGATGACGTCGCCGACGGCGAAGATGTTCGGCGCCTTGGTGCGGAAGTCCTTGTCGACCGGGATGCGGCCGCGCGAGTCGGCTTCGATGCCGACGTTGTGCAAGGTTCAGCTCGTCCACGTTGCCCTGGCGGCCGACGGCGTAGAGCAGCGCGTCGCCCTGAAGCTTCTTCTTGCGATTCCAGGTTGGCGACGACGGTGCCGTCGGGCATCTCTTCGACGGACTCCACCTCTTCGTTCAGGCGCATGGTGACGCGGGCGTCGCGCAGGTGGTAGCTGAGCGCTTCGACGATCTCCTGGTCGGCGAACTCGAGCAGGCGCGGACGGCGCTCGATCAGCGTGACGCGCACGCCGAGCGCGGCGAACATGCAGGTGTACTCCACGCCGATGACGCCGCCGCCGACGACGATCAGCGTCTTGGGCAGGTTCGCCAGGTTCGAGCACCAGGTCGGAGTTGATGATGCGTCGTGCCGTTGATCGGCACCTTGGGCGAGCTGGCCGGCTTGGTGCCGGTGGCGATCAGGACGTTCTTCGCCTCGTAGATGGTCGAGCCGCGGGAGTTGGTGACCTTGACGTGGTGTCGGGTCTTCGAAGCTGGCGACGCCGACCAGCATCTCGATGTTGTTGCGCGAGAGCTGCGCTTCGGTGACGTCGATCTCGGTCTTGATGACGTGCTGCACGCGGAAGGCGAGGTCCGCCATGGTGATGCGTTCCTTCACCCGGTAGTTCATGCCGTAGATGGACTTGTAGTTGTAGCCGGAGAGGTGCAGCACGGCCTCGCGCATGGTCTTCGAGGGGATGGTGCCGGTGTTGATGCAGGCGCCGCCGACCACCTCGCGCATCTCGACCAGCGCGACCTTCTTGCCCAGCTTGGCGCCATAGATGGCGGCGCGCTGGCCTGCGGGGCCGGAGCCGATGACGATCAGGTCGTAAACACTACCCATGCGCTTAGAAGACTCTCTCGCCTGGCGGTCACCCCGGCTGTGCGGGCTTTGGAGGACTTCAGCCGGGATTCAGCCCATGCTCCTAGAAACTACCACAAATGGCGAGATGGCCCGTAGAATCCAGACGTGTTGCGCTATGCCATCACGCCCGGCCGACTCGCAGTTCCATTGGACGAAGCAGCATCGATATCGCTTGCAGGCCGGTGCGCCGCCCTCGCCCGCGAAGGCGTGGACTTCATCCTCGTACGCGAGAAGCACCTTGCCGGGGGTGACCTTTGCCGCCTGACGAAGCGCGTTGTCCACGCTGTACGCGCCACCCAGGCCAGCACCCGCGTGCTCGTCGCCGGACGGCCCGATGTTGCGCTGGCAGCGGGCGCCGATGGGGTGCACCTTTCCTCCTCCCAGGGCGAACTCACACCGGACCAGGTGCGGACCCTTCTGCCGCGCGCCTTCGTCAGCGTGTCCTGCCATACCCTCGAAGAGGTGCGCCGCGCCTCGGCAGCCGACGTCATCCTCTTCGCGCCCGTCTTCGGCAAGACAGATCAACGGGACGCAGGTGGTGCGAGCGCAGGGCCTCGACGCGCTGCGCGAAGCGTGCCTGGCTTCCGATCGTGTGCCAGTCTTTGCGCTTGGTGGAGTGACCGCGGCCAACTCCCGCGAGTGCGTTGCCGCAGGTGCAGCGGGGATTGCCGCCATCCGCATGTTCTTCCCGGAGCCATAACCCGCTCCATCACCTCAGCGGCCGTACAGCGCCTCGGCGTTGCCGTGCAGCACCATGGCCGCGATCTCGGCCGCTCGCGGACGGCTGATCTCGCCATCGGCGATCATGCCGGTCAGCGCAAGTCCCAGCGCCTGCCGCGCGTTGCGGCTGGCGATCCACGTCGCTTCTTCCCATCCCAACGCGTCGGTGAATGGATAACCATCCGTGCCAAAGAGTACTTTGTCCGGAAAGGTCTCCAGCCACTCGCGCAGCCAGCCCGCCAGCGTACGCGGAGGGAACGTCAACGCCTGCTGCGACAGGTCAAGATACGCATTGGGCTTCTGCAACAATGCACCGGCCTCGCGCACGAACGGCCACCCGCCATGCAGCATCACGAACTTCGTACGCCGCAGCGCAGGATCGTTGAACAGCGGCTCCAGCTTGAGCGGATTCGCGCCTTCGATGCCGAAGTAACCTCCGCCGCCCGACATCGTATGCAGATGCACGGCAAGGCCAAGGTGCCCGCACT
This sequence comes from uncultured Gammaproteobacteria bacterium, assembly GCA_963744015.1. Lineage (GTDB taxonomy): Bacteria > Acidobacteriota > Terriglobia > Terriglobales > Acidobacteriaceae > Edaphobacter. Next base: position 803,067 of record CAVUSA010000003.1, on the reverse strand, counting down.
CGAGCGCGATGGAGTGGAAGAGAAAATCCTGCAGCAGCTTGTACTCGGCCGCGCTGGGTGCGCCCTTGCCTGCATACTTCGCGTAAATCTTTGCGGCATCTTCAAGCGGCGGATTGCTGAAATCAAATCCACGCAGGTAGGCGACCTCGAATTTCTCCGCGATCGCGCCGTTGGTCTTGTGCCGCTCCAGCGTAGGCCGGACGACCTGCGTCAGGTAGAGCGCGAGCGTCGCCGGCATGGTCTTCATGCCGGACTCCGCAAGATAGCGCGCACGCACCTTCTCTTCCAGCGGAAAGAAGAGCTTCTTGTCCGGCGTCGAAGCCAGCGCCGAGTTATCCAGCGGAAACAGAAGCGCGTCGATGTAAGGCACCCACACGAAACGCGGAGGCATCACGCCCGTACCCATTGCGACGCGATTCGCAGCCATGGTGGCGATTCCCGCCTGGTCAAGCACCCACTCGTCGAAGTGCGTGCCTTCGCGCGTCTTCACGCGTCCGCGCGCCGCCGAAAGCTGCTTCATGGCATCGGCGTCGAGCGGGAGCTTGTCCGCGTCAAAGTTCCACAAGGCATGCCACGCATCGCGCAGTTGCGGATTGTCCGTGCGCCACGCGACGACATCGGTCTCGGGCTCCATGTTGTCCACCGGCAGCGCATCGAACTCGCGATCGGTGCCGTCCGGCCCTGAAGACAGCGTCGGCGGCAGCACCGGGTGCGCATGGTTGTCGAACGCCTTGATCGACGCGATCACCCCGCCAATCTCCGGATCGATTGCGCGGGTGACGGCGTTCTCCGGCGCCTGCTGCGCTTGGATAAACGAAGTCAGCAATCCCAGCGCGAGGCACAACACGGTTCGGTAAGAAGTGGGCACGCCTTTCACGTTAGAGCATCCGGCCATTCGCCGCGAGAGAAAACAAAGACACCACGGATTCGATAGATTCGCAATTGGCGGTGTCAACGCAAAGTGTTCGCACGAGCGAGAAGCGGATCCTCCGGCTGCGGCGAAGGACGACAGGGGTTGTCGTCGTGGGGCCGTGCGCGGCTAAGGATGACAGCTGTTGCGATGTATAAGCGAACCCCACCCAAACGTGTTGTCATCCTTCGGCGCAGCGGGAGGATCTGCTTTCCCCTCGCTCGCCGGCCGCTGCCATTTGACCTGCGGGGCGCTGAGTCCTACGCTTAACCTCGTGCTGATTACCCCGCTTGACCTGCAGAACGAACCTCTCATCTTCCGCGAGGAGATCGCCGCCGGCGCGATCGACTATGCGCCCGACACCCGCCAGGTGGGCACGCTGCCGGTCTCCGGCAAGGCCGACCTCATCGTGGAGCATCGCGGCCCCGACGAGCAGGTGGACGACATCCGCGTCCGCGCCAGCTACCAGGGCGAGTTCGAAGTCCTCTGCGCGCGCTGCCTCGATCCCGTCAACGTTCCGCTCCAGAGCGACTTCGACCTGCTCTTCCGGCCGGAAAATGCCGATGCCGAAGCCGGCGAGCGCGCAATTACCGAAGATGAGACCGAAATAGGGTATTATGGAAAGACAGGTCTTCTGCTCGAAGACGTGGTGCGTGAGCAGGTGCTGCTCTCCCTGCCTGGACGCACCTTGTGCCGTGAGGATTGCAAAGGTCTTTGCGCACACTGCGGGCAGAATCTGAACCTGGCCTCCTGTAACTGCGCCAAGTCGGCGGGATCGCACTGATCCGCGCTGGACGTGCGCTGCGAAGGCCTGGCTCTGAAGCAGTACTGAACACTGCGAGATTGAGATTGAAGGGGACTTGAAATGCCTAATCCGAAACGGCGCCACTCCAAGCAGCGCACCGCCAAGCGCCGCAGCCACGACTTCCTTACGCCCATGAACTCGGGCGCCTGCCCCAACTGCGGCGAGCGCAAGCTCTCCCACCGCGCCTGCCCCAAGTGCGGCGAGTACAAGGGCCGCGCAGTCATCGCCGACAGCAACCGCCGCCAGCTAAGCACGACGGACCTGAAACTGACGGACTGCAGATCAGCGGATGCCAGTCGACATCGTCGTCGATGCCATGGGTTCGGACAAGGCCCCCGAACCGGAGATTCGCGGGGCCATCCTTGCGTCCCGTACCCTCGACGTCCGCGTGCACCCTCGTCGGCCCGGAGGAGACGCTGCGCCCGGCGCTCGAAAGCGCACTCGAGTGGCATCGTAGCGGCCTGGGCCGGCGCAACGATAAGTCCATCGAAATCGTCCACGCCAGCGAGTGGATCAGCATGGACGACAAGGCCGCGCTGGCCGTCCGCTCCAAGCGCGATTCCAGCATGCGCGTCGGCCTGAAGATGGTGCGCGAAGGCGCGCGCCGCAGGGCTTCTTCACCGCCGGCAACACCGGCGCGGCGATGGCCACGGCCAAGATGGTGCTCGGCGGCCTGAGCGGCGTCGACCGGCCGGCGCTGGCGACCATCCTGCCCACCGTCACCGGCGCCCCCTCGCTGCTGCTCGATGTCGGCGCCAATGTCGACTCCGACCCCGAAAATCTCGTCCAGTTCGCGGTCATGGGCCACATGTACGCGCGCAACGTGCTGCAGGTCCGCAACCCGCGCGTCGGCCTGCTTTCCATCGGCGAAGAAGACTCCAAGGGCAACGCGCTCACCCGCGACACGCTGCCGCTGCTGCGCGCGCTGCAAGAGCATCAACTTCATCGGCAACGTCGAAGGCCGCGACCTCTTCAACGGCGCCGTCGACGTCGCCGTCTGCGACGGCTTTGTCGGCAACGTCGCGCTCAAAACCAGCGAGGGCCTGGCCAAGCTGGTCAGCGTCTCCCTGCGCGAATCGCTGAAGTCGACCGTCACCTCGCAGGTGGGCGCGCTGCTCTCCCGCGCCGCCTTCAACGCCTTCAAGAAGCGCCTCGACTACTCCGAATACGGCGGCGCCCCCCTGCTGGGCGTGCGCGGTGTCTGCATCGTCGGCCACGGATCGTCGAACGAGAAGGCCATCATGAACGGCATCCGCGTCGCCGCCGAGTTCGCCCAGAACGACGTCAACGGCGCCATCGAAAGCGCTCTGCTGAATCCATAGCATCCGCACGGTCACGCTCGCCACAAAGGAGCGTCGTGACGTTCGTGTAACCTTTGTCCCCTCTGTGCTAACTTTTCCAGAGCGGCTTCTCCCCCTTGGACCAAGTACCCCATCCCGCCGCACGCGCCACCGACGCCGAGCTAGTTCGCGGGAGGCTGCAAGTCGGCGACTTCGATCTGACGATCTGCACCGACGGCACGTATCTCCTCGACGGCGGAGCTATGTTCGGCGTCGTCCCCAAGACTCTCTGGCAGAAGCGCGCCCCGGCGGATGCCGAGAATCGCATTCTGCTCGGCCTGAACTCGGTCGTCGTACGCACCGGTTCAGCCCTTGTAGTCATCGAGACGGGCATCGGCAATAAGCAGTCCGACAGGATGCGTGCGATCCACCAGAACCAGATGCTGCTTCCCGCCTCGCTGGAAGCTGCGGGCGTCGCTCCCAACGACGTGACGCACGTCATCAACACCCACCTGCACTTTGACCACTGCGGCTGGAACACGACCCTCGAGCCCGGCGGCCACGTCCGCCCGACCTTCCCGAACGCCCGCTATTTCGCCCATCGCGGCGAGGTGGACCATGGCCACCTGCAACTCGAACGCGACGCCGTCAGCTATCTCTCGCCCAACTACGACCCGCTCATCTCCTCAGGCCAGATGACGCTGGTCGATGCAGACTCGCTGCGCCACGAACCCGCCGTCGTCCCCGGTATCTGGCTGGAGCCTTTCCCCGGCCACACCGCGCAGATGCTCGCCGTCCACATCGAGTCCGCCGGTCAGCACGCCTGCTACATCGGCGACCTCATCCCCACAGCGCACCACGTTGAGCCAGCCTGGGTGATGGGCTACGATCTCGACCCTGCTCACCTGCATCGCCGAACGCAAGCGTTTCCTCGCCCGCGCCATCCCGGAAAAGTGGACGGTGCTGTTCACTCACGATCACCACACGCCCGCCGCCAACCTCGCTCTCAACGACAAGGGCAAGCCGGTAGCGCACCCGCACGAAAGCCTGCAATTGCTGTAAAGCCTTGGCCGGCTGCCGGTTCAGGTTTTCGCTGGACGCTACGCGGTGCGTTCCTGGGGCGTGCCGCGCCGGACCATCACCTCTGACGCTCCGTTGCGCGGAGCGCCAGTTGCGGGGAAACTCCGTTGCGTGTCCGCGCTGGCAGATACCCCTGGGGGCGCGCCGGAAGCTGCGCCGCGACCGGCTGCTGAAGGGTTACGATCAGGGCCGTTGCCGGCGAATCGCCCGTACATACATAGCTGTGTACGGTCATAGCGTCGAAGTAGATCGCATCCCCGGCTTCGATGTGGTGCGTCGTCTCTCCGTGCTGTACGTCAAGCTGCCCGGTGAGCAGAAACAGGAACTCGCAGCCGATGTGCTGGTGCGAGCGCGGCTCGCGATCACGCTTGTTGGGCAGGAACTCGGCGTAGTACGGGTCGAGCAAGCGATCGGGTACCAGGTATCCCAGGCTTTCGAAGTAGTAGGAGGGATCGGCCACGCCGGTCTGCGGCAGGCGCACGCGCTGCTTGCCGCGGTGCACGCGGAAGAGCGTCTCCGGCTCCGGCTCGAAGAAGTAGCTCAAGTCCTTCGAGAACACCATCGCGATGCGTGCCAGGTTGCGCAGCGTGGGCACCACGCGTCCGGTCTCAAGCTGCGACAGGAAGCTGGCCGAGAGGCCGGTGTGCTTGCCCAAATCCACCAATCCCATCGATTTCTTCAACCGCAGATACTTGATGCGCTCGCCGATGCGCTTCTCGGCGATGAAGGATTCGGCCGCTTCTCCGTCGATCTGCAGGTTGTCCAATCGAGAGGAAGCTTCAGGAGGCTGGACGGGAATAGGGTTCTGAGAATCGAGAGAGGCACTCATCATGGATTCATACTATCAAAAATAATTGAAGTGGGGCAAACTTTATTGACAATCGGTTGGGGGAGTGTGCCGGGGCGCGTGTGCCGCGAAATTCACCGCCGCGCCACGCTGTAGAGGTACGGGTGCTAGCCTGAACTGGATGTTGTGCCATCTCAAAAAAGTCGCCCCGAGCGGCGTGGGCGACGCCTCTCCGCGTCCTTCCGGCGCGCCCCTCTCTCCCTGGGTGGCGCTTTCGCTGTCCTGTGTGGCCGCGCTGATTCCGCTGGGCTGCGCGAGCGCCGGCCAGCCACGTCCTCCGTCGCTGCATCTCCCCGGCCTGGCCCAGAAGCTGGTCGCGGCACGGGTCGGCGATGAAGTGAAGCTTTCCTGGACCACCCCTTCCACCACGACGGACGGCGAGTCCATCCGCGGGCCGGTTGTCGCCTCGGTCTGCCTCGATATCCCCTCCGGAGCGGCTGCGAAGGCTGTGCCGCGCGCAAAACGCGGCAAGCGCCCGGAGATCTCGCCCTCTTCCGAAGCGCCCTGCAACGTGGTGGCGACGACTCCCGCCTCCCCCGGACCAGTCGCAACCAGCGTCCCGCTCCCCGCCTCATTACGCGTTGGCTCGCCCACGGCGGTCGCCGTCCGGGTTGAGCTTGCGAACGGCAACGGACGCTCCGCCGGACCGTCCGCCCCTGCGCTGGTGCCAGCCGGTGCAGCCCCGGCAGCGGTAGACTCGCTGCGCATCTCCGCCCGCCGCGAAGGAGCGCAGGTGCAGTGGAAACCCGTCGACGGAACCGCCGTGGTTGAACTGAAGCGCACGGTCGTGGACTTGCCGGCTACGATTGCACCCGCAAGGACCTCCGCTGCAAGTGCGCCGCCCCCGCGCTTTCTGCCCCGCGCCGCAAACTCCTCCGTGCGCGAGGTGGCGCTCCGTCCTGACACCTCTTCGACCGCCGATCCTGGCGGCGTGATCGACCGCACGGTGCAGGATGGCGGCAGCTACCTCTACGTCGCGCAGCGGGTCGAGACCGTCACGCTCGCGGGACAGACCCTGGAGCTGCGCAGCGCGCCTTCATCACCGGTGGCATTCGCGTTCCACGATATATTCCCGCCGCGTGCCCCCACCGGCCTTCTGCTGGTTCCCGGCGGAGCTTTCGGACAGCCCCCATCCCTCGATCTTTCCTGGGACCCCAACCCTGAATCCGACGTGCTCGGCTACAACATCTACCGCGCCGAAGGCGGCAGCGAGTTCGTGCGCCGCAACGCGGAGCCGGTCCCAGAGTCCGCATTCCGTGACCTGGAGGTACAGCCCGGGCATACCTACCTGTACAGGATTACCGCGCTCGACCGGCGCCGCAATGAAAGCGCCCCCGGAACCCCGGTTCCCGGAACGCCCTGAGTCCGCGCCAGCCGATCTACAGCACGCTGAGGAAGTTCACCAGGTCCTGCTTGTCGGTGGGCGAAAGATGCATGGCAAAGCGGGCATCGTAGAAGTCCACCACGTCGCGCAGCGTCCGCGCCGAGCCGTTGGCGAAGTACGGTGCGCGTGCCGCCAGACCGCGAAACTGCTGCGAGACGATCGAGCCGATGTCCGCGCATTTGCCGGTCACCAGTGCGCGCCCCGGGTCGGTCGTCAGCACCTCGCGACCGAGATAGGGATGTGGCGCGGCGTCAGCGCGGCAGGTCAGCTTGAACAGTGGCAGCGCATCGGAGTTCAGCGCGGTGGGAATGGTCGTCGTCCCCACATCCATCGCCTGCTGCGCCAGGTTTGAGCCCGCATTCGGCGCCGTGTGGCAGGTTGCGCAGGTGCCGGTCGCAGCCCCGCGCACAGCCGCGCCGTTGTGGCTGCCCGGCAGGTTCGCCACACCGGTAATCTGGAACGTGCGGCTGGAGAAGATCGCGTTGCCGCGCGCTATCGACTCGCGGAAATCATTCCGCTTCGTGTGTCCGGAGACGCTGGCCGTGGCGGACTTCCAGTAGTTCGCCTCCAGAAATACCGGCTGCTGCGAGCCTTCGCGCGCCAGCTTGCCATAGCCCAGGCTCCACGCGCCCAGCGGCCCGTCCACCTCTGTCAGGTCGCCTCCGACGTTATCTGCGGTCTGCGCGACATACACCTGCTTTTCGAAGTCGAGAATCTGCTGCAGCTCGTCCCTGGTGAGCGTGCGGCCGGCCTGCTCGTGCGCGTGCATGGCCTCGGCCGCCTGCTGGGCGAGCGTGCGGTCACGACCGTCCGCAGCCAGCGCGGCGGAGTCTCGCGTCTCAAGCGCAAAAGCATTCTCGCTCGCCGCAACGTACTTCAAGTTGCCCACCACGCGCGGCCTGCGGAAGACAGAGATCGCCGGGTGCGCGCTTTGCAGCCCATAGCTGGCGTCGGTGTTGCATCCCGTCGGGTCGCGTACGACCTCGACAGTAAACTCCGCGTTTGCGGGCAGCGGCAGAAAGATGCGGAAGAGGCCGCGGTCCAGCAGCAGCGAGTGCGAAGACTTCTCCTTCTGCGGCAGCGTCGGGCAATTCGATCCGTCGACCGCCGCAAACACAGAATCGAAACCCCGCGAATCCGCATACTGCTGCCGGATCCGTTCAGCCGACAAGCCCATCGCGCTCGACGGCTGATGGCAGGTCACGCAGGCGCGGCCGTTCGTGCCCACAGCCTCGAAGAAGGGATTGTCCCGCGTCTGAATCGGCCCGTCCATGTTGACGACGGTCAGATCGCCGGTCGAGTCCGGGAAGGACGCGAACATCGGCAGCGCGCGTCCGCTGCCCACCTCCCACCAGGCGTCGACAGCGCCTCCATACTGCGCCATCAGCGCCACCGCCGTAACGCCTACACTCGCCATCGCAGCCATCTTGCGAACGGGGCTGTCGAGCCCTCGGGAGAACCTTGTCTTGCGGAGCAGACGCATCGCGTTTCCTCGCAGAGAAAATGGGTGCAATTGACCTGGAGAGAAGGGTTCACAAGCGCATTCGAGCGCTCGCTACAAGCCGATTGTATCCACAAAACCCGCGTGCCTGCAGGATTTCTTATTCCCGTGGAGGCAGATCGATGGGCCGGGTAAAGCCTTTCTTGTGGTTGTTGTACCAGATCGCCTTGCAGTCCGAGCGGTCGTGCGGGGACTCCCACGTGCTTCCATCCGCAAACAGCACACTGGTCAGCACGAAGGCTCCGCCGCCCCCGTGCTCGAAGTCCAGGTCGGCGCGATCCCAGCTCAGCGTCTTCGCCGCGCCCGGGTTGATCTGCTTGTTCCAGCCGAACTCCCGCAGCGGGCGAGTCTCATCGAAGTTGTAGTGGAACCACTTCCAGTGCTCGGTCGCATCGGCCAGCGCCGCGTAGAAACTGAGGCCGGCGATCACTTTGCCGCTGGTATTTCGCACCCGCACGCTGACCGCGGACGGATCCAGGTGAACGAAGTCGACCGGACACGCGGACGGACCAGTCTGTGCCGCAAGCCCAACAGGAGAAAGCAGAAACAGCGCAGATCCAAAGATTCTTCGGCGGCTCATAAGTACCCCAACCGGCTCCGGACGCAACCGGTTACACTTCCTCGCTGACGGCCCGGAGCCCTCACAGGACTCCGCAACTGGTAAAATAGACGGCAGAAAGATTGAGGGAACACACCATGCCAACGCTGTTGGAGCAACTTCGCGGGATGACCACCGTCGTCGCCGACACCGGCGACATCAACTCGATCAAGAAGTTCAAGCCGACCGACTCGACCACCAACCCGTCGCTGATCGCCGCCGCCGCGCAGATGCCCGAGTACCAGTCGATCGTCGACGACGTCCTGAAGACAGCGCGCGAGCAGGCCGGCGCCAGCGCCGCCGACAAAGACGTCGCCGCCGTCGCCTTCAAGACCCTCGCCGTCGCCTTCGGCCGCAAGATCCTCGACATCGTCCCCGGCCGCGTCTCGACCGAAGTCGACGCCCGCCTCTCCTACGACACGCGAGAAGACGCTCGAGCAGGCGCGCGACATCATCGCGCAGTACGACAAGGCCGGCATCGGCCGCGAGCGCGTGCTCATCAAGATCGCCTCCACCTGGGAAGGCATCAAGGCCGCCGAGATCCTCGAGACAGGAAGGCATCCACTGCAACCTGACGCTGCTCTTCGGCCTGCACCAGGCCATCGCCTGCGCCGAAGCCAAGGTCACGCTGATCTCGCCCTTCGTCGGCCGCATCCTCGACTGGTACAAGAAGGACACCGGCAAGGACTACACCGGCGCCGAAGACCCCGGCGTCCAGTCCGTCACCGACGATCTACAACTACTACAAGAAGTTCGGCTACAAGACCGTCGTCATGGGCGCCAGCTTCCGCAACATCGGCGAGATCACCGAGCTCGCCGGCTGCGACCTGCTCACCATCGCGCCCAAGCTGCTCGAGGAGCTCGACACCACCGAAGGCGACGCTGCCGAAGCAAGCTCGATGCCGCGAAGGCCGCAGACGCATGGACATCGAGAAGATCACCATCGACAAGGCCACCTTCGAGAAGATGCACGCCGAAGACCGCATGGCGCACGACAAGCTGAAGGAAGGCATCGAAGGCTTCTCGAAGGCGCTCGAAGATCTCGAAAAGCTGCTCGCCAAGCGCCTGAGCGAGATCAGCCAGCCCGTCAACGCGTAACAATCATAAAGAAAGTACAAAGGGCGGCCATATGGCCGCCCTTTTCGTTTTCGGTAACACTCGTCTCTGCCGAGTTGTAGCACCCATCGAACCTTGGTTGCAGCCCGCATTTCAACGTCGGTTACACCTGCTCCCACCGCTGCGCGATGCCTTTGCAACGCCAGCCGTATAGCTTGAGGATGTTCAGCGTTTCGCATGGTCTTGTCCGGGCGTCCCTTGCGCCCGAATCTTAGGGTTATGTTTCCGGCCGCACCGCATGGCGCTGGTGCTGGAACGCCGCCCTTGGAGCGCGAGCCCAGCCCGGGATCGAGGCTGCCGGCTCAACAGCAGAGCACCATAGCCGGCTGCAGGTGGGGCCCGGGGCGATCCAACGCCCGGGTCCCCGTCTTTCCCGACACGAACGAGCCCGCGCCACAGGCGTCAGCACCCAAATGTCCCGAGCAGGCTCAGTTTGCTGATGGCTTCTCGATGTGATCGATGACCAGCATCGTGATAGGTCCTTTGGCCGGCTCCACCTTCAGACCGAGTTGCTCCTCGAGGGCTCGATCCATAGGCGGCATCGGATCCAGATCGTCCGCGGGACGGTCGCGGTCCCATCGGCCCTTGTACGCCACGACGAAGTCGTACCTGCCCGACAACCCGGTCCTGTCGATCACCGGGCGGCCGAACTGTGAAGTCAGCATGGCAGCCCACTCGGTCATCGAGCACCCATGCGCCCGGAAGGCATAACCCTTGCCTTCGTTTCGTTGCCGAAGCGCAGGCAAGGGTCGATCGGCGAAGAACTTCATCTCATCCGCCGCTGGCTTTAGGGAACCCTCCGCACCGAGCTTCGGGCCGCCCTTTGCTACCACCAGGTTGTAGACGTCGCCCTCCTTCGCTTCCCTGTGAACACTCATCTGGAAACGATCTGCGAGCAGCTTCTGCAGCATGTGCTCCTGCTCGGCCTTCTGCTGGGCCGCCGTCAGCGCCGCGAACCGGGCGTCTTCTTCGGCATCGCCCTGCGCCTCGATCACGAAGACAGTGGGCAGAGGCCATCTCGGCGCGCCCTTGATCTGGTACCAGTCCACTCCGTAAGCGACGCTGATCAGGTTCTCGATCTGCCAGTTGTTGATGCGCAGTTTTGTCGTGTGTGGCACAAACCCTCCGCTGACAGCGAAGCCTGCGGACGGATCGATGTTCCTGTTCTCGCGCACGGAAGCCACATCAAATGTCATCGTGGGAACATACGCTTCGTCCGGCCCGTGAGGCGCAGCCGCCGTCTGCGACCGCGCGCCAGGGCTGGCTGTCACAACGACACACACCGCTGCGATGGCAAGCAGTCCGATGCACGGTATCTTCCACTGTGTCGCGGTCTCACACATGCTGGTCTCCGGTCGTGCAACAGGATACCGCGGAGGTAAGGAAGGCGGTTTCGGAGCGTTCCCAGTGCCATCGCGACGCAACACCGTCGACACGGCGCCACTTTCGATTGACCCCTCTGCCGGTGCGTGCTCTAATGGGCGCCTTCCCCACAGCGAGCACAAAGGCACGCTGAAATCGCACGCCCCGGAGAGCTCTACATGCCCGTTGCATCCCTTCTGGCCCTCGCGTTCCAACCCTACGCACCTGCCCCCGGCGACCCGAATGATGGTCGCCTCTTTCTTTGGATCGCCATCGCCGTCGCTATCCTGGCCCTGCTCGTCGCCTTCGTCATGGCGCGCGCCGTCATCGCCTCCGATTCCGGCACCGCCGAGATGCAGGCCATCTCGAACGCCATCCGCGAAGGCGCCGAGGCCTTCCTCAAGCGGCAGTACCAGACCATCGGCATGATCGCCGTGGTTCTCGCAGTCATCGTCTTTGCCGGCTATCGGATGTCCCCGCGGACCTCGCCCTACGCGCTCAAGACCGTCATCAGCTTCCTCGTCGGAGCCGTCTGCTCCGGACTGGCGGGCTTCACCGGCATGTACTGCAGCATCCGCGCCAACATTCGCACCGCCTCTGCCGCCCGCACCTCGCTCGACCGCGCGCTCAAGATGAGCCTCCGCGGCGGAGCCGTCACCGGCCTCGTCGTGGTCGCGCTCTCGCTCCTCGGCGTCGCTTCGCTCTTCCTGCTCTTCGGCGGACTCAACGATCCCCAGGGCGTCCCGTACCAGCTCGTCGGCTTCGGCTTCGGAGCCTCGCTCGTCGCGCTCTTCGCCCAACTCGGCGGAGGCATCTACACCAAGGCCGCCGACGTCGGCGCCGACCTCGTCGGCAAGGTCGAAGCCGGCATTCCCGAGGACGACCCCCGCAACCCCGCCGTCATCGCCGACCTCGTCGGAGACAACGTCGGCGACTGCGCCGGCCGCGGAGCCGACATCTTCGAATCCACCGCTGCAGAAAACGTCGGAGCCATGATCCTGGGCGCCGCCTTGTATCCCGTCTTCGGGTTGAAGGGCATCCTCTTCCCGCTCATCGTCCTCGCCATCAACCTGATCGCGTCCATCGCCGGTGTCTTCTTCGTGCGCACTACGGAATCCGAAGACCCGATGTCGGCTCTCAACCGCGGCTTCTACGTGACTTCGCTCCTTGCGCTATGCGGTTTTGCCGGCGCCATCTACGAGATGCTGAATGCGCCCGGCGTGCGTCCGCTCTACCTGCTGCTGTGCGGCATCGTCGGGCTGGTCACGGCGTTCCTCTTCGTCTGGATCACGCAGTACTACACCGAAGCCAGTACCGCCCCGTGCAGTCCATCGTCAAGGCCTCGCTCACCGGCCCCGCCACCAACATCATCTCCGGCCTCGCCGTCGGCATGGAAACCCCCGCGATGCCGGTCATCGTCATCTCCGCCGCGCTCCTGCTCAGCTACTACTTCGGCGTGCTGGGCCTGGCCGGCGTCGCCGGCATCTCCGACTACGCCAAGGGCATCTACGGCACCGCCATCGCCACCATGGGCATGCTGAGCTGCGCCGCCTACATCCTCGCCATGGACACCTTCGGGCCCATCACCGACAACGCCGGCGGCATCATCGAAATGTCCAACCAGGACGAATCCATCCGCGACCGCACCGACAAGCTGGACTCGGCCGGCAACACCACCAAGGCGCTCACCAAGGGCTACGCCGTCGGCTCCGCATCCCTCGCCGCGTTCCTGCTCTTCTCTGCCTATCTCGAAGAGATCCGCTCGCTCGTCATCCAGAAACTCCACGTCGCCGAAGCCGCTGGCCTCACCACCTCCATGCCCGCCGGCTGGACCTTCACCAACATCAACCTCGCCCAGATCCCCGTCTTCGTCGGCGCGCTGCTCGGCGCCATGCTGACGTACCTGTTCAGCTCGCTGGCCATCAAGGCCGTCGGCCGCACCGCGCAGATGGTCGTGCAGGACGTTCGCGACCAGTTCCGCGAGAACCCCGGCATCATGGCCGGCACCTCCAAGCCCGACTACGCGCGCTGCGTCAACATCGTCACCACCGCCGCGCTGCGCGAGATGGTCATTCCCGGCCTGCTCGCCGTCGGCCTGCCGGTTGTCGTCGGCCTCATCTTCCGCCACTTCAGCCAGAGCTACAACGCGCATCCCGCAGATCGACTCGGCCGGCAATTCGCCTGGTGCCGACGATCTCCGGCGTCGCCGTCAACCTTGTCGGAGCCGAATCGCGTCGCCGGCCTGCTGATGGTCGGCACCATCGCCGGCGTCCTGCTCGCCATGCTGATGAACAACGGCGGCGGCGCCTGGGACAACGCCAAGAAGTACATCGAAACCGGCCAGTACGGCGGCAAGAAGTCCGACGCGCACAAGGCCGCCGTCGTAGGCGACACCGTCGGCGACCCCTTCAAGGACACCGCCGGCCCCAGCCTGCACGTGCTCATCAAACTGCTCGCCACCATCACCCTGGTGCTCGCGCCGCTGTTCGTCTAAAACTCCGTAGAACGTCGTAACGCGGGCCGCAGGCATCCTTCTGCGGCCCGTTCATTTCGCCTTCCGCGTGGGCACCCTCGCTTCCTTCCGAGCCGTCTTAATGGCAGACGGAAGAGCGAATCCGTCGGGAAGGGAAACACGATGATGACTCACAAGATCCGCCAGGAAATTTGCCGGTTCCTTCGTTATCGCGGCCATGCTGGGCAGCGCACCCGCGCTGATCGCACAGGGCTGGAACGCTCAGCACGTGTACAGCTTTCAGGATCGAGACCATGATCGTGACGCCTGGGACACACCACCGCAGGAGTTCCGCGAAATCCAGCGCCAGGGCTTCCATGATGGCGTCGAAGGCGCACGCAAGGACTTCGATCACCACAAGCACCCGAATGTGGAAGATCGCGCCGAATACCGCAAGCCGCCCGTGCCGCCCAGCGGCCAGGCCGACTACCGCGAAGGCTTCCGTCGCGGCTATCAGGTCGCCATGGACCACATGGTCAACACCCCGCGATAAACATCGCGGCATGCAGAAAGCCCGGCTGAAAGAGCCGGGCATTTGCATTGCAAAGCGAGCAATCTAGTGCGCGGCCGGTCCATCCGCCGCAGGCTTGATCTTCCCGATGCTCAGCACCAGCGGAATCATCAGCGCGCAGAACACCGCCAGAAACGCGATGATATCCATGTAGGCCAGCATCGCCGACTGCCGGTGCAGCTGGTTGTAGAGGAACGCCTGCGCTGCGTGGATGCCGCCCGCACCGCTGCCGCCGCCGAACCCCGGACCGGGACCATTCCCGCCGCCCACGAAGCTGTGCTTCAGCATGTTCACCTGCGCCTGGAACCCCGGGCTGTCGGGCGTCAGGTTGCGGATCATGTAAGCCTCATGCGCCTGCGCCGCGCCGGCTCAGCATCGTCGCGACGAACGCCGTGCCCACCGAGCCGCCGATGTTGCGCGCCAGGTTGGTCAGGCCGGAGACGTCGTTGTTCTGCGCTTCGCGTCACGCCGGTGTAGCTGATCGTGTTGATCGGGATGAACAGGAACGCCAGCCCCGAAGCCTGGAAGACGCGCACCCACATGATGTACTTGAAGCTCGATCGAGCGAAAACGTGTGCATCAGCACCATCGACGTCGACAGGATGAAGAAGCCGAAGCAGATCAGCCAGCGCGGGTCGGTGCGGCCGATCAGGAAGCCGACCACGGGCATCATCAGCATGATGCAGATGCCGCCGGGCGAGATGACGAAGCCGGCCAGCTCCGCCGTGTAGCCCAGCAGGGTCTGCACCAACTGCGGGATCAGCACGGTCGTGCCGTAGAGCGAGAAGCCGAGCACGAACATCAGCACGAACGGGATCGCGAAGGTCTTGCGCTTGAACAGCGTGAGGTTCAGGATGGGCCGGTTGCCGACCTTCAGCTGGTAGCAGCTCCCAGAAGATCAGCGTGACGAGCGAGACCACGCAGAGCACGGTGAAGAACGAGATGATCGTGCGAGCCGAACCAGTCGTCCTCCTGGCCCTTGTCCAGGATGAACTCGAGCGAGCCGAAGCCCGTGGCCAGCAGGCCGAAGCCGAAGAGGTCCAGCTTCAGCCCGTACTTGCGTCGATTCCTTCACCTCGCGCTTGATGTGCGGCGGGTCTTCCACCAGGCGGTTGGTCAGGAACAGCGACAGCAGCGCGATGGGCACGTTGATGAAGAAGATCCAGCGCCAGTTGTAGTTATCGGTGATCCAGCCGCCCAGCGTCGGGCCGATGGCCGGCGCGCACGACCACCGCCAGGCCATAGAGCGCGAAGGCCTGCCCGCGCTGCTTGGGCGTGAAGGTGTCGGCCAGGATCGCCTGCTCGGACTGGGCGCCAGCCCGCCGCCGCCCGCGCCCTGCAGCACGCGGCAGAAGATCAGGATCGGCAGCGACGGCGCCAGCCCGCACATCGCAGACGAGATGCCGAAGAGCACCACGCAGATCATGTAGAACTTCTTGCGCCCGATAAAGGTGGTCAGGTACGCCGACGCCGGCAGGATCACGGCGTTCGCCACCAGGTAGCTGGTCAGCACCCACGTCGCCTCGTCCTGCGCTCGCGCCCAGCGAGCCGGCGATGTGCGGCAGCGCCACGTTGGCGATGGAGGTGTCGAGCACCTCCATGAACGTCGCCAGCGTCACCGTCAGCGCGATGGCCCAGTTGTTCGCCTTCGGCTTCCAGGCCGCATCCGAAGCTCCGTGCGCGGCCTGGTCGGCCCGCTCGCGCTGCAATTCTGTCTGATCTGAAAGTGTCGCGGTCGCGGCCATGCTCAACAGTTCGATTCCCCACGCCGCGGCCCCGATTCACTTTCTGTCCGCCCGTCGTTCTTTCAAGCCAACCATTCTCCGACTCTGCTCCGAACGCACGCTCGTGTGTCACTCGCGAAAGTGCAATAGCCGCCTGCACTTCGCGACCGCGAATGAATCATCATTCATTTCGTTGCACAGCCACACGCCAAGGAGATTTCCGATGAACCGCACATCCGCCCGCCTTCTCCAGCTCACCCCGCTCCTCCTCCTGTCCGCGCCTCTCCTCTTCAGCCAGACGCCAAACCCCGCTCCAGCGGACAATCCGTCGGCACCCGCTACGGAGCAGGTCTCCGTCCTAAGGCTCAAGACGCCCAGCCAGGCCGGCCCTCCCACAGCGCTTTCCTCATCCCTCAAGCGAGACATCGTTCCCGGCAGAACCGTCACCCTCGTCACCCAGAACAAACCCCTT
This sequence comes from uncultured Gammaproteobacteria bacterium, assembly GCA_963744015.1. GTDB lineage: Bacteria > Acidobacteriota > Terriglobia > Terriglobales > Acidobacteriaceae > Edaphobacter. The sequence continues at coordinate 786,965 of CAVUSA010000003.1, read as the reverse complement.
CTCCGCCAGCAATGCCGCGTGGAGAAGTTCGACGAGGACGCCCTCACCTGCCGCAGCAAGTCCGGCCCGGTGACGTACCACGCGCAGGATCTCGTGGCCGTCATCGGGCAGGAACGCGAGTCCGGCATGCCGAAGCCGCTCCGGCTGCTCACGACGTTCGGCATCTCCGCCGGTGCGCTGACCGGCGCGGCGCTCCTGGCCTCGGTCCCGACGGCCGGCATCTCGCTCGCCGTAGTTGGCGCAATCCTGCTGCTGGAGTCCGCCTTCGACGCAACGGAATCCAACGACAGCCGCCATCGCGAACGCCTGCTCTTCCTCAACCCAGACCAGAACCTCCAGATCGACCTCTGGTAGCGGCAATCGCAATGACCGTGCCCCATGCATCGCGCACTTCGCGATGCGTGGGTACGCGGGAGGCTGTCCCTTCGCATCAGCACCAAACCCGACACGGAGCCCTTATGACATTTCAATCCAACTGGCGAATTCCGCTTCTCCTGGCGATCGCGCTCGTACTCTCCTGTTTCCTCGAAGCGCTCGGAGAGGCTCCGCAAGCCGCCGCCTCGCCAGCCTCGCAGGCGCATTGGCCCAGCCCTTACCCGCAGGGAAACGACCTCCTTGTCGTGACGATCACCAGACCGGGCATCCGCCAGAAGTGCCGTGTAAAGTCAATCGAGCCGGATGCCATCGCATGCGCGAACGGCTCACACGGAACCCGAAAAATCTTTCCCCGATCCGAAGTAGCGGCGCTTCTTGTCCCCGGCTATCACCCCAGAATGTGGATTTTTAATCTGGTCAGAGCTGCTTTCGAAGGAGGCTCCATCTATGGCGCGGTCGTTCTGGCAGGTACGGGGATCGGCGCGACCGTCGGCGGAGTCGTGATGGCGGTGGTAGTCACGTTGGCGATCATGGGTTCTTTCGAACCCGATACAGGCGAGTCGTCCGATACGCTTCTGTACCTGGAGCCAGGCCAGCAACTCACGGTGAGCCTGCGTTGACCGTGGCAGAAAGTGCAAACTGACCGCTCGGAACGCCTTCGCGCAGCATCGTGTCTGCACGAGACACCGCCACGATGCATCCCGATCCTCAGGAAACGCAGGCCCTGCAGCAGCTTTGACATTGAAGCAAAACGCCTGCGCGACGAAGATTGGGCGATCTGCGCAACTGTCGCCGGAGCCAATCGTCACAAGCGCCGTGTTCGGGATTAAGACCTTCACCTTGCGGTGTACTCGGAGCAATTGCGCTGGGGCCCAGTCAGAGTCGCTGTAGGCCGCACATGCGCCATGCATGGGGACACATGGTTCGGACTTTGTCGCCGTTCGAAAGCACGGCTGCTAGCCATGCAGGAGCGATTGCTTAGTTCGCGATGGAGTGACGCATCTTCATGGAAGCGCGGCGCATCACTTCGACCTCTGCCGGGGCGAACATTTCTGGCGTGATCTCACCCAGAGCCACATAGCCCGGCTCATCACCCAGCGCCATGGAGATCTGGTTCCAGCGCAGGAAGGGCGAGGTTGTTGGCAGGATGATCATGCGACGCTTCGGCTCTGGCACGGCGAAGTAAGCGGACCAAACCAGAACTGTCGTGCAGATCGCAACGCCGTTCAGCACGCTATACACCGAATACATGCTGCTGAAGTGCGAAAGCCAGGCTGCTCCAACCAGATCGGTCGTGGCGAGAACCCCAAGCCCAAGGCTGACGCCGAAGATCTTGCTGCGATACGTGAGACCCATCGGACGGATGGCCAGGCAGACAAACAACAGCATGCAAAGCGTAAGAATGCTCTGCGTCTCCTGGAACTGCGTCACGGCGCGCTTGATGAAGCTGTAGGAGTTGACGTGCGGCCCCATCGCCATGGTGACGGCGATCGCTACCGCAATGCCTGCCGCCCAACGGAACATCAGCCGGCCAAGGCGCTGCAGACCTTTCAGCGGTGCCATCGAGAGATTATAGATGCTGTAAATAACGAAGAAGCCGAGCACCGCATCGAGGGCATAGCTGAACCAATATCCATAGAAATAAAGAGGATAGGCGATGCGGTACGGAATCTGCTTGCCGCCCATTTCGAGAATGGGCTTAAGAAGTGCGAAAGAGGCCACACGGCTGGCGAGAAAGAGGCCAACGCTCCGGAACTGGCTGAACTGTTGCCGCCTCCACATGATCAGAAGCGCGCAGAGGCAGACGATCGGTTCAGCGTATCCAAGTAACTCGAGTGCGACACGATTGGTCACGAAGAAACCCCTCCACGCGAGAATCATATCGCATGGAAGGGGCTCCGTACACCCAAAAGAATTGTCCAATCAGATTCTTAGTTACCTTTGCTGCCCATGCCGCAGAAGTTCGGATCATCGGGCGGGCACATCGGAACGGGGAGCGCGCTGGTCTTGGCCGTAATGACCACATCACCGGACTTCTGCGCGGCAGAAGCGACGTGGGAGGAGGCAACAGCGCCGGTGGCAACGAGGGACAGGACGAAAATGCGGGCGATAAGCTTCATGGTGGGAACCTTTCCGGGTGCGTCTTTAGTTGTAGTGTCTAAACTTGTGCCGTCAGAGCGGCTGAAGTAACCTTAGGTCTAGTTGCCCGGTAAGTCCAACGAAATGAACAATCTAAGATTGTAATTAACATCGAGTGTTACTGAGGTAATTGGCCACTCCTGAGCTTTTGTTCGTACAACTTCTGTACGCGACTGCTGAAACTGGCATCTAACGTGCCTGTTTTCTTGAACTCCCGGGCTGGAGTGCACACCTGGTAAACCGGCGGCCTGGTCAACCCGGCTCCTTCCCGTCGCGGACGCAATGCCTTCCCCGCAGCCAGTGGCCATTCGTCGCGACCTCGTTTTCCACAACGGCGATAGTGCCGCAGAGGCCGCCGGATCCGTTTCCCCACAGAATCCTGGAGTTCTCCACAGGACACGCAAGCGCGTCGCCGGGAGGCGAACCCCTGTGTGTTCGCTGTATAACGTTCGAGGAGCGAGGAAACATGAAGCTGCTGGCGACGTGTGTGGGATTGTGGCTGGGAACAGGAATGGCGGGTGCACAGCAGATGCCATCGGAGTTGCGGGGCCGGGTCGACTCCGCCATTCGCGAAGTAGTCTCTACATCGGGCGTGCCGGCCGCATCGGTTGGGATCGTACAGAACGGCCACATCGTCTTCACGGAGACCTACGGGGATGCGCGCCTGAAGCCGCAGCGCAAGGCGACCGCATCCATGAGCTTCCCGGTCGGCTCCATCAGCAAACAGTTCACGGCGATGTGCGTGCTGGCGCTGGCGGAAGACGGCAAGCTGTCGCTCAATGACACGGTGAGCCGCTGGTATCCGCAACTCACGCGCGCCTCCGACATCACGCTGCGGCAACTACTGACGCATACCTCCGGCTACGAAGACTACGCGCCGCAGGATTACACCATTCCCGCGTGGATGAAGCCGACTGACCCGGAAAAGGTAGTGCTCGAGTGGGCAGGCAAGCCGCTCGACTTCGAGCCCGGAACCGAGTGGCAGTACAGCAACACCAACTTCATGCTGGCGGCGCTGATCGTCCAGAAGGCCAGCGGCATGCCGTACATGAGCTTCCTGCGCGCAGCGCGTGCTCCATCCGGTCGGCCTGGACGACGTCCTGGACCTGGACTCGGACCGTGACCGGCTCGAGGTGCAAGGCTACGAGCGGCACGCGCTGGCGCCCTTGCGGCCGGCCGTGCTCGAAGCTCCGGGCTGGTACTTTGGCGATGGCAGCCTCGCGATGCCGGTCGCCGACCTGCTCAAGTGGGACATGTCCATCATGGACCGTACGCTGCTGAAGCCGGCATCCTACGAGGCCTTCGAGACCTCGGCCACGCTGAAGAGCGGCAAGAGCGCCAACTATGGGCTCGGCATCACTGTCGTCACGCAGAACGGCCACAGGGTGCTCGAGCACTCGGGCGAGGTGGGCGGGTTTGTGTCCGAGAACGTCGTGCTGCCGGAGGAGAAGCTGGCCATCGCGGTGCTCACCAACCAGGAGGCGAGCACAGCCGCGAGCGACATCGCGCGGGCGATCGGGACGCTGCTGCTGGGCAAGGGCAAACCGCCGGCGACTGCTCCGACGCCTGAGGAGGCGCAACTAAAGGGAATCCTGAGCGGGCTCGCCGCGCGGAAGATCGATCGGGGGCTGTTTACGCCGGACGCGAACTTCTACTTCTCCGACGAGACGCTGGACGACTTCGCGCTCAGCCTGAAGCCGCTGGGCGCGATCGCCTCGGTCGCGAAGCGGAGCGAGTCGCTGCGCGGTGGAATGACCTACCGCAGCTTCGAGGTGCAGTTCGCGGAGGGAACCAGCGTGACGGTTTCGACCTACACGATGAAGGACGGCAAACTCGAACAGCTGTTGGTGGAAGGCAAAAACTGACCTGGCGCGGGGTACCCCCCCCTCCCCCCGGTATCGACGTAAATTCCGGACAGATAAGGACTTAGATTCGGCTCTCCAAGGCGAGTAAAGCCTAAGTCCTTTGTTTTGTGGGGTGGTGGCGTGTAAATTCCGGAGAGATAAGGACTTAGGGTTACCACGCCACGCACTTTTACTGGCGCGAGACCGGCGGAGTGGCAGGGATGGCGATCGGTTGGGGATTGGGTATCATGTCCCCCGATTGACTCCCGACTGAAGCTTGGAAAATGGATATCATGTCCCCCGATTGACCAGATTTACCTCGCTTGGTTAGCCCGGGCTTGTCAAGTATCGTAATTTTTTTAGCAATGGTGAAGAATCGGGTGTAGGCTTCTGCGCATACCCTGAATGTGTTATGGACTCGCACACGTGACATTCGGCCCCCGTGCAAATGCACATTGGGAATTCCTGTTACGGAGAGCCTTGATGCCGACGTTGAAACATTCTCTGCCACTTTTTCTCTGTGCCTGTGCGATTTCCCTTCCGGTTACCGCCCACGCAGACACGCTCATCTTCAATCTCAGCCCCACAGACGGCACGACCACGCGGGGTGCGAGTTCTGGGCCTGCCCAAGGCGTCACCGCTTCCAGCAGCACCACCATTAGTGGCTTTGCGTTCTACGTGGATATTCCTACCGCAGAGAATGTCAAATTCTTCATTGATAACGCTTCGGGAACAACCGTCTTGTACTCCAGCGTGGAAGCGGTCGGCGTCATCGGCAGCTCCACCTGGCTGGAATCAGCCCCGTTATCTTTCACGCTGAACGCCGGAACCGAATATTACTTCGGCATTGTGGGCGATGGCGCAACGACAAACATCGGCTATATCCATGGCTTGGCCCCCTACAGCTCCGACGGTTTGTCGGCAGACACGAACGGGAATGGAAACACAACGTCCTTCGCCAATCCGACTATCTCCGCATACGGAGGCGCGGAGATCGGTCTGCAGCTCTTCCAGGCAAGCTCCGTCACCCCCACACCTGAACCCAGCTCGCTTGTCCTGCTCAGTACGGGAGCACTCGGACTTCTCGGCGCCGGCCGTCGCCGCTTCAAATATTAAGCACGCAGCCTATCTTCAAAAACTCACATCGGCGGCCCGGAAGGGCCGCCGTTTTCATCCCCTATGTTCCACGTTAGCAAGTCTCTTTTCGGATGGTGTGTGCCTGACAGATGTGGGGCTGGAGCAAGCCCACGTCTCAGATTCGAGACGTGGGACACCCGGCCTTTCGGATCGGGACTATAGCAAATACGGAGATTCCGGGTCAGAATCGACCCGGAAAGACGATTCGTCGGAATGGTTGCGGTTTGGTGTCGGAGCCGTGCCAGCCATCGCTTGCGCTTTGGGATGGAGTTCGGCGATCAACTCACTAGAAGCTGGACTGGGCGGTTGCGGGGTGCGGGGCGAGCTCGGCCGTGGTGGGTTTGGTGATGGCTTCGGGGTGGGCTTCGTCCTTGTAGATGACGCCGGCCTTCATGACGAAGGGGACGTGCTGCAGGATGCGGACGTCGGCGAGCGGGTCGCCCTGGACGGCGATGATGTCGGCCCACTTGCCGGGGTCGAGGGAGCCGACTGTCGTCGGTCCAGCCCATGAGGTCGGCGGCGTTGAGGGTGCCGGTCTGGATGGCGGCGAGCGGCGTCATGCCGAACTGGTTGACGTAGACGTCGAGCTCGTGGGCGTTGAGGCCGTGGGGATAGACGGCGGCGTCGGTGCCGAGCGCGACTTTGACGCCGGCCTTGATGGCCTTGATGGCGTTCTGCTTTTCGACGGCGCTGACGTCGTGCATCTTCTGCTGGTAGAAGGCGGGGAGGTTGCCGTTGGTCTGCATCCAGTCGATGAGGTAGGCGGTGGGGACGAGGTAGGTGCCGTGCTTGCTTCATCATGGCGATGCCGGCGTCGTCGAGTAGCTGCCGTGCTCGATGGAGTCGACGCCTGCTTCGCTGGCCCAGAGGATGGCCTGCGCGCCGTGGGCGTGGGCGGCGACTTTGCGGCCGAGGCGGTGGGCGTCGGCGACGATGGCCTGCATCTCTTCGAGGGTGTACTGGCGAGGCCTGCGGGTCGTCGCCCTTGGAGAGCACGCCGCCGGAGGCGCCGATCTTGATGAGGTCGGCGCCGTACTTGATGTTCTGGCGGACCATGTGCTGGACGGCGGCGATGCCGTCGGCTACGCCTTCGCCGACGACGTGGTACTGCTCGGGCAGGAGGTTCTCGTCCATGTGTCCGCCGGTGATGCCGAGCGGCGGGCCGGAGACCTGCATGTGCGGGCCGGGGATGTGGCCGGCGTTGATCTCGTCGCGCAGAGCGACGTCGGTGAAGCCGCTGGCGCCGACGTTGCGGACGGTGGTGAAGCCGGCTTCGAGCGTGGTCTTCGCGTTCTCGACGCCGAGGATGGCCTCTTTGCCGGGCGTCATGGAGAGCTCGAAGTAGGGATCGAAGTCGGTGGCCATGGTGAGGTGCGTGTGCACGTCGATGAGGCCGGGGAGGAGGGTGTGGTCCGGAGAGTCGACCTCGCGGTCGCCGGGTTGCGCGGGCGTGGTCGCGGTGGGCGCGATGGCGACGATCTTGTCGCCTTCGACGATGATCGTGGCGTCCGGCGTCTCCTTGCCGGTGTGCACGTCGATGACGGCTCCGGCGCGGAGGAGGGTGCGTCCGGCGGCGGGCTGGTAGGTGGGGGCTGTGCCTTGCGCGTGGAGGGCGCAGGCACCCAGCAGGCTGAACGTGAGAGTCGCAAACGCTGCGTGCCAGATCGAAAGGGGGTTCGTGGAGAAGTAGGCCAAAGGAAGCTCCAATGTGAGTATGGAGATATCCTACAGCCCGAATCCACGTTCATCCTGTCAGCCCGGTTTGTGCTCCACCCGGGTGTAGGAGTTCCCGGGGGCGCGCAGAGGCGCTTTGCGACTATCTCGGCGCCATCTGGTCGGCTACGCCGGTGGATGCGAGGCGGCTGCCCGTGAGCGAACAGTGCCAGTCGCCGAAGGTATCGCGGAAACACGATCCTCTTGCTTCGGGCTGGTCGTAGAGGATGCAATTGTGCGTGGCTGCGAACGTGCCGTTGCCGGGATGCGGCTTGCCGCACTGATACTCCTTGAAGGAGCCGCGGATGTCGTAGACCGGAGCCCGTACGTCGATCTGCTTATCGCCCGAGTCCTGGGTATAGATGAAGGCACGGGGCGCAGCTACCTGTACATTGACGTCGCTCAGGATAATCACGTTTTCGACGCCGTCGAAGCCTTCCATACCGCACAGGACGTACTGCCTGGCGGTGGCGGCGCTGGTGGGGGGCGTGCTGCGGCTGCTGCAGGTGGTCGGTTCGCGTACGCCATACTGCGCGCCGATACCATTGCCGCTGCGGGCGCGGGCGGCGAGTTCGGCGGCTGCCTTGCTGGCCTCAGCCTGTTCCGCGGGAGCCAGGGTATGCGCGCGCACGAACTGAGATTTGGCGAACCAGCGAAAGCTTCCCTGGACCACCGTGTAGCCGTAACACCCATTGGCTCTGTCGCAGGCCTCGAGGACTACGGCTGACTCCCACTTGCCATTGAACATCGCCTCCACAGGATCGCCGACGTTGAAGTAGGTGGTCTGGGCCGGCAGGGGCCTGGTCATAAGGAGCGTGAGGGCAAGAAGAAAGGCAAACGAGAAACGAAGGGCAAGCGTCTTCATGGCTTCTCCGGCGGCTATCTCGGGATGAGTGTCTTTATCCGCGATTCATATAAGGAGGCGTAATGGAGGGCTGGCGACCCTCATTTTTATTTGTGAGTGGCCCTGGCCTTAGTGACGCCACAAAACCTAGTGCCCCGCGTCTGGGAGAGAGACGTGGGGAACTGGGCGCAATGACGCGGTGGTTCCGAGAAGCAGGTTCCTCGCTTCGCTCGGAATGACAAGCTAAAGAGGCAAGTGCTTCGGCATTGAGTCAATGCGTTGTGCTAGTTTTTGGCGGTGGCGGGGAGTTGGCCCTGGATCCAGCGGTTGACGCGGGCATCGAGGACGTCGAGCGGGAGCGCGCCGCCGGAGAGGATCTCGTCGTGGAAGGTCTTGAGGTCGAAGTTGCGGGCCGAGCTGCTGCTTGGCGCGCTCGCGGAGTTCGCGGATCTTGAGCTGGCCGAGCTTGTAGCTGCAGGCCTGGCCGGGGCCGGAGATGTAGCGGTCGGTTTCGGCCTGGATGGTGGGCTCGTCGATGGCGTGCGACTTGCGCATGTAGTCGACGACCTGGTCGCGGGTCCAGTCCATGTCGTGGATGCCGGTATCGACCACGAGGCGCACGGCGCGGAAGAGCTCGGAGCGCAGGCGGCCGTAGTCGGAGCCGGGATCCTGGTAGAAGCCGATCTCCTTGCCGAGCTCTTCGGCGTAGAGGCCCCAGCCTTCGGTGTAGGCGGAGTTGCCGCCGTGCTTGCGGAACTCGGGCAGGCCGGTGAGCGACTGCTGGATGGAGATCTGCAGGTGGTGGCCGGGAACGCCTTCGTGGTAGGCGACGGCTTCGTCGTTGATGAAGCTGCGATTGCGTGGAGTCGGAGACGGCGACGGAGACGCGGCCGGGGCGCTTGCCGTCGGGCGTTCCGCCCTGGTAGTGGGTGGCGGCGGCGGCCTGGAAGGCGGGGATGGGCTCGACGGTGACGGCGGTTTTGGGCAGCAGGTTGAAGAGCTCGGGCAGGCTGCGGCTCCATCTGCGGCGATGTATTTGCGGAAGTCGTCGACGATGGCCTCGGCGGAGAGCGGCTGGTACTTGGGGTCGTTCTCGATGTGGTCGCGGAAGCTGGCGAGGTCCTTGTAGCCGTTGGCCTTGGCGAGCGCGGTCATCTCGGCGGTGATGCGGTCGACTTCCTTGAGGCCGATCTCGTGGATCTGCGCGGCGGTGAGGTCGGTGGTGGTGAAGCGGCGCAGGGTGGCCTGGTAGCGGCGCTTGCCGTCGCCGAGCGAGTTGACCGAGAGCGTGGTGCGGGCGTAGGGGATGTAGTCCTTGGTGATGAAGGCGGAGAACTGCTTGTAGGCGGGGAAGACTTCGTTGTTGACGGTCGCTGGTGATCTCGTCGGTGAGGCGCTTCTTGTCGGCGTCGGAGAAGCTGGCGGGAAACTTCTTGAGCGGGATGAAGAAGGGGTTGGCGGCGATGACGCCGTCGCACTGCCCGGGGACTTTTTCGGCGATGAACTTGACCGGCATCGAGGTGGTCCTTGACGCCGGCGCGGAGGACGTCTTCGGTCTGGAGGAAGGCCTTGGGGAATCTGGTGCAGGCGCGCGATGTAGTCCTCGTAGTGCTTGACGGAGTCGAAGGGCATGGAGAGCGGCAGGTCGGCGACGTCGGCGTGGATGCCGCCGCCGCCGCCGGATGCGCTGAGCGGCATCTCGTATTCCTTCAGGTCGTAGTCCTCGACGCGCTGCTGAGAGCTGGCGCAGGAAGAGGTCGTGCGAGATGAGGTCCTGCTCGGGAAAGCCGGTGGCGTCGATGGCCTTGATGCGGGCGAGGTTCGGCGATGTCGAGCTCGTGGCGGTGCGCGGTGGCGGCGAGCGAGTAGTCGCCGAGCTGGTCGTTGTAGCGGTAGTCGCCGACGGCGGTGGCCAGCGTGGGCGAAAGCTTGAGCTGCGTCTGCCAGGTCTCTTCAAAGAGGGCGTTCTGCGCGGCGAGGCGGGCTGCAACCGGCTTCGGGGCCTGGGCGGTGGCGGACACGGCGAAAAGCAGAGCGGGGACGGCAAGCAGGGAAGAGCGCATGACAGAAAGGTTAGCAGAGGAGGAGGGGGCCGATTTCGCGGGAATGTTCCACGTGGAACATTTTTGAATGTGCAAAGTATTTTGGAAATTGTGCGGGCGGTGGACCGATTTGGGACGGTTGGCCGGGCGGTGGGTTCGTGTTTTACCTGGGATGGGCGGTTTTGGCGGGGCGCAGACGGTCGGGGCCTTCGACGGCATTCGTCCATGACGCGGACGAACTTTGCTCAGGATCACAGAGTTGTGCAGGGCTAAGGCGAAGCGTCTTGAGCTGTGAGCTCGAGAGCTTCAAGCTCTAAGCTCGAGGCCTTCGCCCGGTTGAGATCAGCGGCGGGCGAGGGCGACGCGGGGGATCTGCTGGAGGTCGTTGAGGAAGGTGAGGTCTTGCCAGCCTTCGAGGAGTTGGGCGAGAGCGTCGCGCTGGCCGTGGCCGAACTCGAGCGCGAGCAGGCCGTTCGGGACCAGGTGCGTGTGCGCCTGCGGGATGAGGCGCCGGTAGATTTCGAGGCCGTCTTCGCCGGCGAAGAGAGCTTGCGCGGGTTCAAAGTCGCGGACCTGGGGGTGGAGGGACTTCGGAAGCCGGGACGTAGGGTGGGTTGGAGACGATGGCGTCGAAGGGCGGCTCGCCGGCGACGGCGGCGAGGAGGTCGGAGTGGAGGAAGCGGATGCGGGCGGCGAGGCCGTGGGTTTGGGCGTTCTCGTGCGCCAGTGCGAGAGCTGCGGGGCTCACGTCGAGCGCCGTGATGTGGGCCTGCGGCATGGAGTGCGCGAGCGCGATCGCGATCGCGCCGGAGCCAGTGCCGATGTCGAGGATGCGGAGGGTTTGTGCCGGGTCCCACGCATCGCGGTGAGGCTGCGATGCATGGGGCACGGAGATGGCTGGCAGTTTGGAAGGCGTTCAGGACGGCTTCGACGAGGAGTTCGGTTTCGGGGCGCGGGATGAGGACGGCCGGGCTTACGCTGAGCGGGAGGCCGAAGAACTCCTGTGTGCCGAGGATGTATTGGATGGGCTCGAAGCGGAGGCGGCGCTCGATCAGGCGCTGGTAAGCGGCCTGCTCGTCGCGGGTGACGGGGCGCTCGGGGTGCGCGAGCAGGGTGGCGCGTTCGATGCCGAGGGTGTGCATCAGCAGCAGCGTGGCGTCGGGGACGGCGGTGGGCCGCAGATCGGGATGCGCGGCGAGCTGGCGAGGCGGCGCGGGTGAGGGCTTCGCGGAGGTGATCAAGATCAACGCTGCTGGACGACGATCTGGTTGCCGTCGGGGTCGGAGAGGATGAGTCCTCCGTTGAGCTTCTGGAAGTTGATGTGCTCGTGCGCGAGGTGGCGGCCGGCCTTGCCCGAGGCTGGTGGTCTGCAGGATGAGGCGGGCGTGCTGGCCCAGGGTGTCGGGCACGAGCTGGACCTCGTCGCCGGAGTTGCCGGGGAGGTGGAGGGTCATGGGCTCGCCGGGCAGCGGCTTGAACGAGAGCTGGTTGATGTAGAAGGTGCGCGCGCCGTCGAGGTCGGTGACGGCGAGCGCGACGCCGAGCAGGCGGTCGGCGATGCGGTCGGAGCCGAGGTGCTTGCCGGCGTCGTTGGAGTGCAGCGAGCCGGGCATGTACTGGGTGTACTCGATGTTCTGCGGGATGGCTTTGCCGTCGGGGCCGATGGGCTGCAGGGGGCCGGGCATGGTGAAGAGCATGTTGCCGGCGCCGGCCTTGCGCACGGCGATGGGCGTGAGCCCGTGGGCGACGTAGTCGTCGTGAATGGCTTCGAGATCGTTGCCTTCGAAGCAGAGGTGGAGGAAGGCCGGCTGCGGATTCTTGGCGTCGACCGGGTACAGCTCGATGAACTGATGGTCGTTGATCTTGATGAAAGATTCGTAAGGAACATCGTCGCGGCGGAGGTCGAAGGCCTGCTCGAAGCCAAGGGTCTTGTAAAAGGCGATGGAAGCGGCGAGGTCGTGCACGCGGATGGCGACGTGGGCGATGCCAGCGAGCGGAGGCGCCTGCTGGGCTTGCGCGAATGGCGTGAGGGCGAGGGCGAAAACGAGCAGGAAGCGGGAGACTGGGCGCAGGGCTGAGAGCATGGGCGTGCTTCCCACTATAGGACCGGGCTACTGCGGTGTCGAGGCAGGCGATGTTGGCGGGGGCGGGGCGGGTGCGACCTCGATGGCGCCTGGCAGAAGCCTGATGCTGGCGGTGTAGCGATGGTAGTTGCTGTAGTGCGCGATGAATTCGCCGCGGACACGGCTGTCGAGGATGCGCCCGATGACGGTTGTCGGAAGCCAGTAGGTCTCATCGCCCACGCGTGTCCGGGCGCAGTCGACCGAGGCGAACGGCGCCAGGTTGGTGTGGGCGCTGACGGAATCCGGGATGGTGCGCTCCAGGTGCAAGAGTTGCCCCGATTCGCGGTCCACCAATGCCAGGCCGGTGAGGTTGAGACTTTCGGCGCTGCAACCTGGCTGGAGCGGCGTCGCGGTGGGTCCGGCGATGGCAATCTGGAGGCTGTCGCCCGCGCCGGGCTCCGGCAGCAGGGTGAAGGTGTAGCAGAGGCGGTGCGCCGGGGTGAAGAACATCTCCTGGAAGCGGCCAAAGCCGCCGAACAAGGTGGATGGCAGGTTGACTTTGTGCCCGGGATCGACGGGCTTGCCGTTGAGGCGGGTAATCTGGCGCGACTCCTCGAGCCGCTGCTCGGAAAGCGGAGGGTGACCGTTGGCCACGTTCTGCGGCTGGGCCTCGGGACGCAGGATGCGGAAGGTACCTTCGGCTTCGGCGTGGCGTTTGAAGATATAGACCGTCGACGACGAGGAGATGGATTCGTCGGCAGTGAGCGAGGGAACGGTGGCGCGGAATTGCGCGGCGTTCTGCACCAGACGGTCGATGAGCGCGGCGGGTGCCGGTGACGCAACCTGCGCGCCCGGCAGGAACAGAAGCGTTAGCGCGAGAAAGGAGGGCGGCATAGCTTGGTTGATTTAAACAGTACGCCGCGCCTCAAGGATCGAGACGCGGCGCGGGATGCATTGCATATGGCTTAGTCGACGAGGGTGGGGGGCTTGACGTTGCTCAAGCTGGCCGAAGCTGCTGCGCCGCTCTGCTTGAAGTCGTACATCATGCAGTGCCATTCGCCGGCCGTGTTCTTGAAGCATCCGCCGGCGGCGTTGGACATCTTGGTCTCATTGCAGTTGCGCACGCCGGGGTAGTCCTGCAGGCTGGAAGGAAGCTGGCTGCACTGGTAGTTGTTGTAGCTGGCGCGAATGTCGAAGACGGGCTGCGAAGCGTCGATGCCGGCCTTGCTCTTATCCTCGTTGGGATTGTAGGGGCGGGGGTCGGAGACCAGGAGCGAAACATCGGAGACGAGGTACAGGTTGCCGCCGAACTCGTGCTCTGCGTCGCAGATAAAGATGTCCTTGGCTTCGGTGCCGGAGATCTGTGTCTTGTGGTTCTGGCAGGTGCGCGGCTCACGCGTGCCGAAGCGGGCGCCGACGCTTTCGCCGAGCGGCGCGCGGGAGATGAGCTCGCGGACCTCAGCGGCCTCGCGCACACCATTGGCGGAAGCGACGTGCGAACGCAGAAGGCTGGGATCGTTCTTGGCGGTGAGCTCGGTCGAGCCGCAGCGCAGGGTGTAGCCGTTGGCGGACAGTGGCGAAGCCACCGTGCAGGCCACCCAGGTGTCGGAGGTGAACGTATCGACCGAGTCGCCTACGTTGAACTTCGGAAGCTGCTGGGCAGAGACAAACGAAGCCGTAGCGGAGAGAGTGATTGCGCCGAAAAGTGCTGCAAGAGTACGCATGAATGCTCCTCAAAAGAAGTGTCAGATTTTTGGTATCGATGGAAGTCGGGCCCGGTACTGCTGAGTGTGATGCAGGGTGTGTCTACAACTGGAATACGGGGGAGTACAACTAAGAGGGTATAGGCGTGTGGAAAAACTAGCAAGTGGTTTTTCAGTAAACAAGCTTATTTTTTCCGCAGCAAAATTGTAGCGGGTTTGGGGACTGGTTTTCCGCAAATAAACTGCACGGATGGGGGATGGTTGAGGCCGGGTCCGCACAGCTTTTCTCGCGCGCTAGAAAGCAGTTAGCGCGCCGCGACTTCGGCGGAAGGAGAGGTCGCGGGAAGCGTGCTCGCGCGTTCCGTTCCCTTCCCGCCGGTCTTTTCGCTGGCCTTCTTGATGAGCTTCTTCAGGTCACCCGCGATGTCCGCGTTCGAGCCCACTTTCACGCTTTGCAGCACGCCGTCCGCGTCGATGGTGAAGAAGCGCGGGATGGAGGAGACGCCGTAGGCGCGGTTCAGGGAGCCGTTTGCGTCGCGATATTGCGGCCAATCCATATTGTGGGAGGAGACGAAGTTCTTCCAGGCCATCTCGTCGGAGTCGGAGGAGATGGAGAGCACAACAAGGGGCTGGCCAGCGAACGTCTTCGCGATCTTCTGGATTTCGGGCAGGGTCTCCTTGCAGGGGCCGCACCAGGTCGCCCAGAAATCCAGCAGCACGACCTTGCCGTTCATGTCGTCCAGGTTCAGTCGCTCGCCTTCGCTGGTAGTGACGACGAAGGGCGGAGCCATAGGCATGGCCGCGAGCCGGGGGTTGCTGATGAAATGCTCGGCGCGGCTGCGATAGGTGTCTGTCAATGTGGCCAGTTCCAGGTATTTGTGGAAGGCGGCGGTGGCCTCGGCGTCCTGCCCGAGGATGGCGTAAGCGCGGCCTTCCTGGTAGAGCGCCAGTTTGAGTGCCGGTTCGAGGACCTTGACCTCGGCGCCGGTGCCGACCGCAGCCTGGAAGGCAGCGAGCGCAAGCTGCGCCTGCTCGGGCCTGGGGTTGTCGCTGTTGGCGTGCATGTAGGCGATCCCCATCTGGTTTTCGGCGTAGAAGCGGTCCTTGGCGTCGGGGCCGACGGTGTCGAGATTCTTGCAGCTGACGATGGCGTCCTTCCACTGCGCGGCGACCATTTGCGCGGCGATGATGGCGTGGAGGCAGGCGACGCACTCATTATTGGCGATCTTGTTGGCGCGCTTCCAGCGGGCGAGACGCTCATCGGCGGTAGTGCCCTTGGCGCGGGCCTCGAGCACGGCGCGGGCAAAGTTGACGTCGTCATCGAAACGCTTGCGGTCAGCGACGGTCTGGAGGCCGGCGCGTTCGGCGTCGGTAGCGGGTGGGCGGCCGAGGGTGCTGCTGTAGGGATCAGCCGGCGGCGGCACCATGATGGACTCGGTAATGGGTCCGGGACCGGGCGCCTTGGAGGCATTGGCAGCCAGGCCAGCGTTCCCGGTACCCCCGGACGCGGGATCGCCGGGGTCCTTCTTGAAAATCTGGAAATTCACCTGGACGTTCAGTTCGACCAGCACCGGCGTTCCGTTATCCAGGGCCGGTTTGAACTTGTACTGCTTGACCGCTTCGACCGCCTTTTCGTCGAGTCCGTGGCCGACACCCTTCAGCACCCGCACCTTGATGGGGTTGCCCTGCGGGTCGACCTGCAGATACACGAGAACGGTGCCGCCGACGCCATCGGCGCGGGCCTGTTGGCTGAACTCAGGCTGAGGAGCCGAAATGACCGTTGGAGGCGTGATCCCGCCGCCGATCCGGCGCGGCTTGTCTTCCTGCGTGGCCGTCGCGTTAATGACCAGAGTGGGGACGCCCGTGTCGGCTGCGGGTGCAATGACGGGCTTATTGGTGGAGGCGGGCGTCTGGGCGATGACGAGGGAAGGCGAGGCAAGGACCGCAAGCACGAACAGAGAGTGGCGCATGAAAAACTCCGCACAGCAAAGGAGATGAGACATCATGATGCTCCTGTGCTGTGCGGGAAGTCCACGGAATTGTGCGGGTGGTTAGGCCGTTATCGGTTCGCCCTTCATCTTCTCGGCGATGTCGTGTGCGATGAGCGCGTCGATGGTGGGCTGCAGCTGGCCTTCCATCACCATGTTAAGGTTGTGGTTGGTCAGGCCGATGCGGTGGTCGGTGAGGCGGTTCTGCGGGAAGTTATAGGTGCGGATCTTTTCCGAACGGTCGCCGGTGCCGACCTGCTGCTTTGCGCGCCTTGGCCTCGGCCTGGTGGCGGGCCTCCTCCGCGACCTCGTAGAGGCGCGAGCGCAGGACGCGCATCGCCTTTTCGCGATTCTTGATCTGCGATTTCTCGTCCTGGCAGCTGACGACCGTGTTGGTGGGCAGGTGCGTGATGCGGATGGCCGAGTAGGTGGTGTTGACCGACTGGCCGCCGGGACCGGAGGAGCAGAAGGTGTCGACGCGGAGGTCCTTGGCTTCGATCTTGACGTCGACCTCTTCGGCCTCGGGCAGCACGGCGACCGTGATGGCGCGGGTGTGGACGCGGCCCTGGGTCTCGGTCGCGGGGACGCGCTGCACGCGGTGGACGCCGGACTCGTACTTCATGGTGCGGTAGACGTGGTCGCCTTCGAAGATGGCGGTGACTTCCTTCAGGCCGTTGCCGATGCCGGAGAAGGTCTCGGAGAGGACCTGGACCTTCCAGCGGTGCTGCTCGGCGAGGCGGAGGTAGACGCGGAACATCTCGGCGACGAAGAGTGCGGCCTCGTCGCCACCGGTGCCCGCGCGCAGCTCGATGACGATGTTCTTTTCGTCCATCGGGTCTTTCGGGAGGAGCATGACTTTGAGGGCTTCGGCGATGGGCTCGAGGCGGGGCTCGAGGTCGGCGAGCTCTTCCTGCGCCATGGCCTTGATGTCGGCGTCGGGTTCGGCGAGCATGGCTTTGGCGTCGGCGATGGCGGTGGCGATCTTGCGGTACTCGCGGTACTTCTCGACGACGGGTTCCATGTCGCGGTGTTCCTTGGCGATGGCCTGGAACTTCTTCTGGTCGTTGACCAGCGAGGGGTCGGACATGTCGCGCGAGAGCGAGTCGTAACGGGCTTCCATTTGGGCCAGGCGGTCGAACATGAGGCGCTCCTTCGGAGCTAAGGGATTAGGGATCAGGGATTAGGGATCAGGGATCAGAAAAGGCGGGATGCGGGGTGGGCGCAGCTAGGCAAAGTCGTGGCGGTTCCCCGGGGAATGGGGACGACGCGGCCACGCGGGAGGGAGTCACCGGGTTTGCTAGCTTCTGCATACGCTAATTAGATGTTACTCCGAACGGGTACGGTTCGCGCAGGAGAGCAAGACCCCGCTACAAGGGAATGCCGTCCCAGCCTCTTCGATCCCAGACTGCCTGCAATCTTCGCCAGTTTTCGTCTGACATACTGTTCTGCCATACGCCCCCCAGTGTGTAGGCGAAGGTTGGGTCTCGCTGAGCTTCGCGTTCGATCCTCGTGATAAATCGGTCGCCGTATTGCGCCAGCAGATCTTCGATGAGGCCGGCGGAGAGGATTTGGTCTATCTGCGGCGACTGGTCGAGGCGGTGAATCGCCAGGATAGCTCGCCACACCTCTTCGGGATGGCCATTCCAAAGCAGTGCATTGAGGAGATCGGGAGCCCAGTCGAAGGGGACTTGCCCCTGGCCGTGCTTGTACAGATGGCTATGATTGATCCATGCTGCGGCCAGTTCGTTCATTTCTGGCTCACTGATAAGGGGCTGACGCTCCGGGTCGGAGACATCGATCTCCCCGTAGCGAGACACAACTTCGATTTTGCCGACGATATTGCGATTGAAGGTCGGGAGTTCTTCAGCCGGAATCCAATATTCGCGGGCAGTCGAGGAGCCGACTTGCTGAACTTGGTAGGCGTCCAGGTATGCCGTGAGCACTTCAAAACGCAGCACATATCCGACGAAGTACGAACCGAAGTCGCGGGTGTTCCACTCGCGAGCGATAAAGGTCGCATATTCCTCGTTGAGCACGGGGTAGAAGATGGGCTGCCACGTCAAGCGCGGGGGGAAGGCGGTCCATCCGGACTGTTCGATAAGGTCCAGTTCGTGCCGGCCGACGGGGCGGTAAAGAGTCGTGGTGGGCATGGTCGAAGTCATTTTTGTCGGAAACGAGCGTAGGAGAGAACTACTGCATCCTTATAGCAGGAGATTAGGGTGGCGCACTTTTACGCGGTTGCGGAGTTGGCGGAGCGGATGGCCGGGACGGCTAGCCGGCTGAAGAAGCGGGCGGAGATTGCTGCGGCCATTACGGCGGTTCATGCGGACGGGCGCGGGGAGGAAGGGCTCTTCTGCATGTATCTGGCGGGGCTGCCGTTTGCGGAGTCGGATGCGCGCAAGCTGAATGCGGGTGGGGCGCTGCTGTCGAAGGCCGTGCTGGCGGTTAGTGGGGCGAGCGATGCGGCGCTGACGGCGGCGTATCGGCGGCATGGGGATCTGGGGGCGGCGGCGTTCGATCTGCTGGGGCGCGTGGGATTGGTGGCGGACCCACTCATCGCGATGAGGCTGCGATGAATGGGGCACAGAGGTCGGGGAGGGCTGACGTTGCGGGAGGTGGCGGAGGCGTTTGCGGGCGATGGCGGGGGCGCGGACGACGGCGATTCGCGCGGCGCTGGTGGAGGGATCTGCTGCGGCGGGCGACGCCGCTGGAGGCCAAGTATCTGCTGAAGCTGATGCTGGGCGATATGCGGATTGGGGTGAAGCAGTCGCTGGTGGAGGAGGCGATTGCGGTGGCGGCTGGAGGCGGATCGTGGCGCGCGGTGCGCCATGCGGTGATGCTGGAGGCGGACCTGGGCGCGGCGGCGCTGCGGGCGTTTGCCGGGACGCTGGATGAGGCGCGGATGCGGCTGTTTCATCCGCTGGGGTTCATGCTGGCGTGCCCGGTGGAGACGCCGGAAGAGGCGATGGAGCGGTTTACCGCGAAGCCGCCGAAGCGCCGCGGCGGAGAAGAAGCCAAAGCGGATGTAGAGGTGAAGGACGTGATGCGCGGTGGATGCGGCGGAGGAAGGGTTGGCGGAGGATGTGGAGAGCCGGAGGCTGCCACGTCGGGAACATCGCAGACGTGGCGCACTGCCGGTGGGGTGCAGGCGTTTCTCGAAGACAAGTACGACGGCATGCGGGCGCAGGTGCATTGCGGCGACGCCGCGCAGCCGGGCCGCGTGGCCATCTACTCGCGCAATCGCGAAGACATTACGCGAGAGCTTTCCGGAGCTGGTGGAGGCGTTCGCCGGCGTGCGCGAAGCCGCTGATCTTCGATGGCGAGATTCTGGGCTGGGACTTTGCTGCGGCGCAGGCGCTGCCGTTTGCCGTGCTGGGCCAGCGCATCGGGCGCAAGCGTGTGGACGATGAGTGGCGGCAGAAGGTGCCGGTCGTGTTCATGGCCTTTGACCTGATGTTTGCCTCGGGCGAGCTGCTGTTGCCGCTGCCGCTGCGCGAACGGCGGCAATCGGCTGGAGACGGTCGTGGAAGGGCTGAGTGAGGTGACGCGGTCGCCGCTGGTGGAGGTGCACACGCCGGCGCAGGCCTCGATGTTTGAAGCTCCCACGCATCACGATGAGGCTGTGATGCATGGGGCACGGAGGGATGTTTCGACTCCGCTGCCGAGGCTGATGCTTTCGCCCGCGCGGCTGGTCGAGAGCGCGGACGAGATCGACCGGGCCTACGCCGATGCGCGGGCTCGCGCGAACGAAGGCGTGATGTTGAAGGCGGCGAACTCGGCGTATTTGCCGGGGCGCCGCGGCCTGGCGTGGGTGAAGCTAAAGCGCGAACTGGCGACGCTCGACGTCGTCATCACCGGCGCCGAGTATGGGCACGGCAAGCGCGCGGGGCTGCTTTCCGACTACACCTTCGCCGTGCGCAATGCGGCGGGTGAGCTTGAGAACGTCGGCAAGGCCTACAGCGGTGTGACAGACGCCGAGATCCTTGAGCTGACGGACTTCCTGAAGGCCCACACGCTCGAAGAGTTCGGGCACTTCCGGACGGTGGAGCCGCTGGTGATCCTGGAGGTGGCGTTCAACAACATCATGCGGTCAGAGCGGCACGCCAGCGGCTTCGCGCTGCGCTTTCCCCGCATTCTGCGCATTCGCACAGACAAGCCGCTCGCCGAGATCGACACCGTCGCGCGCGTGGAGGAGATTTATCAGAGCCAGGTCGATAAGCCGGTGGAGCCGACGGAAGCGAGAACGTAACCAGGATCAAACGGCAGAAGAGCGGTTAGAACCTGCCCGTTGAGTTTCGACAGCCGGCCGCACCGCCTTTTCTCCTGTCCCGCCTTTTTGCCTCTTGATCCTGGTTACGTCTTGTTTGCTTTCCGCCGCCGATGTACAGTATTTGCAGACATGATGATCTGCTTCAGCCCGTCGTTTACGT
This sequence comes from uncultured Gammaproteobacteria bacterium, assembly GCA_963744015.1. GTDB lineage: Bacteria > Acidobacteriota > Terriglobia > Terriglobales > Acidobacteriaceae > Edaphobacter. The sequence continues at coordinate 766,687 of CAVUSA010000003.1, read as the reverse complement.
TCCGCTACTGGCGCTTTACGCGCCACAACGCGGCTATGGCGAAGTAGACATCCTCTGAGCAACACCGGCTCAGACGAGAGATCGAAACAGACCAGACCAGCCGCTACCCTACCGGGAAGCGGCTTTTGCTTTTGAGGAGTGCAGCATGGCGACGATGTTGGTGAATCCGGCGGTAGAGGTCAAAGGGCGCTTCGGCGCGTACGGCGGGCGCTACGTGCCGGAAACCCTGATGGCCGCGCTCGAGGAGCTGGAGCAGGCCTACGCCGAGGCCGAGGCCGACCCGGCCTTCCACGCCGAGCTCGACGGCCTGCTGCACCACTACTGCGGCCGCCCCACGCCGCTCTACTTCGCCAAGCGCCTGACGCGAAACAGCTCGGCGGCGCGAAGATCTACCTGAAGCGCGAAGACCTGCTGCACACCGGCGCGCACAAGATCAACAACGCGCTCGGCCAGGGCCTGCTGGCGCGGCGCATGGGCAAGCAGCGCATCATCGCCGAGACCGGCGCGGGCCAGCACGGCGTCGCCACGGCCACGGTCTGCGCGCTGCTTGGGCTCGAGTGCGTCGTCTACATGGGCGAGGAAGACATGCGCCGGCAGGAGCTGAACGTCTTCCGCATGCGCCTGCTGGGCGCGGAAGTGCGCGGCGTCAGCGCGCGGCTCCGCCACGCTGAAGGACGCCATCAACGAGGCCATGCGCGACTGGGTCACCAACGTCCGCGACGACCTACTACATCCTCGGCTCGGCGCTCGGCGCGCACCCCTACCCGACCATGGTGCGCGACTTCCACCGCGTCATCTCGCATCGAAGCGCGCGCGCAGATCCTCGAAGCAGGAGGGCCGCCTGCCGGACGCCGATCGTCGCCTGCGTCGGCGGCGGCTCGAACGCCATCGGCGCGTTCTACGAGTTCCTCCCCGACGCCAACGTGCAGCTCATCGGCGTCGAAGCCGGCGGCCGCGGCACCGCGCTCGGCGAGCACGCCGCGCGCTTCCAGAAGGTCGGCGGCGGACTGCCCGGCGTGCTGCAGGGCACCTACTGCTACGTGCTGCAGAACGACGCGGGCCAGGTCGCGACGCACGCACTCGGTCTCCGCGGGCCTCGACTACGCCAGCGTCGGCCCGGAGCACGCCATGCTGCACGACTCCGGCCGCGCCGAGTACGTCTCCTGCTCGGACGAGGAAGCGCTGAAGGCCACCGTGGCGCTCTCGCGCACCGAGGGCATCGTCCCCGCGCTCGAAAGCGCGCACGCCGTCGCCGAAGCGATCCGCTCGCGCCGAAGATGGGCAAAGACCAGATCATCATGGTCAACCTCTCCGGCCGCGGCGATAAGGACATGGGCATCCTTGCGCGCGAGCTCGATCTGAAGGGCGCCGGACCCGCGATGCCGAAGGGGAGCCTCTAGTGCCGATCACGTTCGCGAACAAACCCGGCATTGTGGCCTACCTCACCGCGGGCGATCCCGATCTCGCCACCACGCGCGACATCGCGCTCGCCGCCATCGACAACGGCGCGGACGTGATCGAGCTCGGCGTGCCCTTCAGCGATCCGCTGGCCGACGGCCCGGTGATCCAGCGCGCCAGCGAACGGGCGGTCGCCCGCGGCACGCGGCTGAGCGATGTGCTGGCCTGGCGAAGGAGTTGCGCGCGGCGCGGCCGGCCGTGCGGGCTCGTCCTCTTCAGCTATCTGAACCCCGTCGTGCGGATGGGGATGAAGGCGTTCTGCGCGGCCGCGAAGGATGCCGGCGCCGACGGCGTGCTGCTGACCGACATGATCGTCGAAGAGGCCGCCGAGTACCTCGCCGAGATGCAGGCCAACGATCTTGCGCCCATCTTTCTCGCCGCGCCCACCAGCCCGGATGCGCGCCTGAAGGCGATCGCCGAAGCCTCGAAGGGCTTCGTCTACGCCATCTCGCGCGTCGGCATCACCGGCACGCAGGACAAAGTCGCAAGCGACGCGCCGGAGCTGGTCGCGCGCCTGCGGCAAGTTCACGACGCTGCCCATCGCGGTGGGCTTCGGCATCTCGAACGCCGCGCATGTGCAGGCGGTGGGCGAGTTCGCCGACGCGGCCATCATCGGCAGCGCGCTGGTGGCGCTGATCGAAAAGACGTAACCCGCCGACGCGCCGCGGGCGGTCGGAGAGTTCATTCGCAATTTGCAGTCGGGCCAATAGGTTTCAGATCGGAACGAGGAGCTTGGCAATGGATATCGCGGACTGGCGGAAGAAGATCGACGAGCTGGACGAGCAGATCGTCGCGCTGATCAGCAAGCGGGCCGAGGCGGCCAAGGCGATCGGCGAGCTGAAGCGCAGAGCACGCTGCCGGTCTACGAGCCGCAGCGCGAGCAGCGATGTCTTCGACCACGTGCAGCGCCGTCAACCCCGGGCCGCTCGGCCGACGCCGAGATCTGATGCACGTCTACGAGCGCATCATCGACGTCATGCGGACCGCTCCAGCAGGCGGCGACTTGATAACAGTTGCAATGCATCTCGTACGACAGAACAAGTAATCACAGCCAGTTGACAACGATACCGAAGAAAGACGAGACGACAGCGATGATCGTCGCGATGCAGGACGCAGGCAACCGAAGAAGCATATCCAGACCGTGATCGAGCGCATGGTGGAGCTCGGCTTCAACGTCCACCGCACCACCGGCGCAAACGCAGACCATCCTCGCCGGCGTCGGCACGCCCGGCGCACTTCGAAGTGACGGAGTTCAAGGTGCTCCCCGGCGTGCATGACGCCTACCGCATCTCCTCGCCCTACAAGCTCGCCGGGCCGCAGCTTCCGGCCCGAAGGCACCACGCATCACCTTCCCCAACGGCGTCGTCGTCGGCGGCAAGGAAGTCATCATCATGGCCGGGCCCTGCTCGGTCGAAAGCCGCGAGCAGATCCTGCCTCAGCGCGAAGCAGGTGCAGCAGCCGGGGCGCAGTTCCTCCGCGGCGGCGCCTTCAAGCCGCGCAGCTCGCCGTACAGCTTCCAGGGCATGGGCGCTCGAAGGCCTGAAGCTCCTGCGCGAGGTCGTCGAACGAGACCGGCCTGCTCGTCATCACCGAGGTCATGGAGATCTCGCAGATCGAGCTCGATGCTGCCCTACATCGACTGCTTCCAGGTGGGCGCGCGCAACATGCAGAACTTCAACCTGCTGCGCGAGCTCGGCCACGTGCGCAAGCCGGTGCTGATGAAGCGCGGCATCGCCGCCACCATCGAAGAGGTGCTGCTCTCGGCCGAGTACATCCTCTCCGGCGGCAACTACGACCTGATGCTCTGCGAGCGCGGCATCCGCACCTTCGAGACCTACACCCGCAACACGATGGACATCTCGGCGATCCCGGTGCTGAAGAAGCTGACGCACCTGCCGGTCTTCGGCGACCCGTCGCACGGCGTCGGCATCCGCGACCTGGTGCCGCCGATGGCGCTGGCCAGCGTCGCCGCCGGGGCCGACGGCCTGCTGATGGAGATGCACCCCAACCCGGACAAGGCCATGAGCGACGGCGCGCAGAGCCTGTATCCGGAGCAGCTCGAGAAGCTGATGGCGCAGCTTCGGCTGCTCGCGCCGGTGGTGGGGAGAACCATCGCCTAGCAGGAGAATCCGCTTTTCCAGGCGACTCGTCGGCGTAAAATTTTAGATGGGAGAGTTCCGATGGCCGCTATTTCCGAAGAAGAAAAGCTGCGCCGGCGCAATGTGCAACGCAAGCGTTATCGGGACCAATGCGATGGAAGGTCTGGAGCTCGATGGGGAGACACTCTCGTCTGATGCGTCGTTTCGAAGAAGGTCTTCTCACGCGGGATGAGTTGTCGGATGCCATAGACCGGCATGTCGCAAGCATGCTCACGCACGGAGGGGCAAGTCCGCCTTCCCACGCCATTGACGCAGCCTGACTCATGTGAGTTCCGGATTCACGAATGATCCTCATTCAGAACGCGGATACCCCTGTCCTCGTAATTTCTTCGGCATCCGATTACGCCGAACTGCAGCGCTTCGAAGCTCCTCTGGCCGCTAAGCGTGGTGGCGAATTAGAAGATCAGAAGGCACGGGAAGATTCGACTCCGTCCACCTGAAGACCATCCATCGCCATCTGTTTCAGGATGTCTTCCCCTGGGCGGGGGAGTTCCGCATCGTCAACATCTCGAAGGGCAACTCCATGTTCGGACCTGCGGGGCACATCGCACGGCGCTCTGGAAGATGCGCTCACGAAGCTGAACGGTGAGCGCTTTCTGGTCAGATCTGGATACGCGTCAGCTTTGCCCGACGAGCCGCCTTCTACCTGGGCGAGATCAACGCCATCCATCCCTTCCGCGAGGGCAACGGGCGCACCCAGCGCGAGTTTATCCGACAGCTTGCGCTTCACGCCGGGCACCCCCTCTCCTGGGCTGGCTTCACGCAGGAACAGATGGTCGACGCCTCCATCGCCAGCCACACGCGCGGCGACTCGAGCGGTCTTACTGCCATAATCGAGGCTGCGCTGTATTCAACACGCAACCGCGCACCGCAACCATGATCGAAAGAATCGCCATCGTCGGAACGGGCTGATTGGAGCCTCAGTGGGCCTTGCGCTGCGCCGTGCGGGCTTTGCCGGTGAAATCCTCGGCTGCGATGCCAATATCGAGGAGCTTGCGCCGCGCTCGATCTTGGCGCCATTTCCGTTCCGGGCTAGCTGGAGGACGCCGCGCGGGCGGACCTCGTTGTGCTTGCCGTGCCGGTGCTGGCCATCATCGACTGCATGCAGAAGCTCGCGCCGATGATGGGGCCGCAGCAGCTCGTGACCGACGTCGGAAGCACTAAGCTCGCGATCCGCAACTTTGCGCGGGCGCACTTCGGCGGCGAAGGCCAAGCTGTTTTTCTCCCCGGGCATCCGATGGCGGGCAAGGAGTCGGGCGGCGCGGCGCTAGCGGATGCAGCGCTGTTCGAGGGCGCGATGTGGCTGTTCACGCCGGCCTCCGACGTGCCGACGCTGCTCGAAGCCGAGTGGCTGGAGTGGGTCGTCCGGTTTGGCGCCCGAACGATGGTGCTCGAGGCGGATCGTCACGACAAGATCTGCGCGTGGGTGAGCCATCTGCCGCAGATGGTGGCGACCGCGATGTCCGCGCTCTTCGAGGACGAATTCGCCGCCACGCCCGAGCTTGCCGCCGAGTTCCAGGCGATCGGCGGTCGTGCCTTGCGCGAGATGACGCGTCTGGGCGCAAGCCCCTACAGCATGTGGCGCGATGTGGCGTTCACCAACACGCAGCCGCTGGCGGCTACGCTCTTCGCGCTGGAGCAGCGGCTTGCCCACGTGCGCGAGAACCTGAAGACGCCGGAGCTGCGCGAGGAGTTCCTCAAAGCCAACGCCTTCCGCGCCCCGCGGTAGGTCTTCCCTGCCGGTCGCTCAGCTATACTTAAGGTCTTGGTCAATAAACTTATCTTCGCCAACCTCGCCCATCGCCCGCTGAGGACCTTCCTCTCGGTGCTTGCTATCGGTGTCGAGGTCACCATGATCCTGACGCTCGTCGGCGTCTCCTACGGAACGCTCGATGCCAGCGCGCGTCGCGCCCGGGGCATCGGCGCGGATGTATTCGTGCGGCCTCCGGGGAGCTCGGTGATCTCGCTCTCATCGGCGCCCATGTCGCGACAAGATGGTCACCAAGCTGGGCCAGGAGCCCGGCGTGGTGCTCGCCACCGGGACCAACGTCACCTCGATCGGCGGCTTTGACACGATCCAGGGCGTCGACTTCCCCGCGATCAATAAGCATGGCCAGCGTGTGGCGCGGGCCCGGCGACAAGGAAACGGGAGGATTCAAGTTCCTCGAAGGCGGCCCGCTGGTAAACGACGACGACATTATCGTCGACGAGTTCTACGCCAAGCAGAAGAAGATCCATCCCGGCGACCACCTGACGCTGATCAACCACTCCTGGCGCGTTGCGGGCGTGTTTGAATCCGGCAAACTGGCGCGCATCCTGGTCAAGCTGGACGTGCTGCAGCGGCTGACCGGGAGCGAAGGCCACATCTCCGCCGTCTACCTGAAGCTCAAGGATCCCGCGCAGGCTGACGCCTTCGTCGACCGGCTGAAGCATGAGCTCAACCCGGAAGACCCGGACAAGGGCTACCAGATTTACACGGTCGACAGCTTCACCTCGCAGCTTTCGCTGAACTCGGTCGCCATGCTCAAGGACTTCATCTACGTGGTCATCGGCATTGCGTCGATCGTCGGCTTCATCGTGGTCTTCATGGCGATGTATACGGCGGTGCTCGAACGCACGCGCGAGATCGGCATCCTGAAGGCTGTCGGCGCGGGGCCTGGCTATATTCTCAACATCCTCTTCCGCGAGACGATCATGCTGGCAGTCATCGGCACGGCCACCGGCATCGTGCTGACCTACGGAACGCAGTGGCTGATGCTCCACGCCGTGCCCGCCTCGCTGGTGCAGGAGACGGTGTACAAATGGTGGCCCATCGCCGCCGCCATTGCGATCTTTGGCGCCCTGCTGGGCACCATCGTACCGGCGATGCGCGCGGTCAAGCAGGACGCCACCGAGGCACTCAGCTATGAGTAACGTTTCCCTTCGCGACCTGCCCTGGAAGCTCATGATCGACGAGGTCTCGGCAGGCCATTACGTCGCTCGCGCCACGCACCCGGATGGACGCAGCATCGAACGCAGCGGCACCGACGAGGCGACGCTCAAGCGCCAGATCCAGGAAGAGATGGCCCAGATGGATTCCGCGCACCAGAACCTGGAGCCGCTGCTTGCTCCGGTCGTCAACGCGCCGATCATCCGGGTGCGCGACCTGCGCAAGATCTACCGGGTGGGCGAGGTCGATGTCAACGCGCTGCAAGGCGTTGACCTGGACGTCGCGCGCGGCGAGTTCCTGGCGATCGTCGGCACCTCCGGCTCGGGCAAGTCGACGCTCTTCAACATCCTCGGCGGCCTGACGCCGCCCACCTCCGGCACGGTCGAGATCAACGGCCGCGACCTTGCCAGCATGTCCGACACGCAGCGCAACGACCTGCGCAAACGCACCGTCGGCTTCGTCTTCCAGAAGTACAACCTGCTGCCCACGCTGACGGCGGAGCAGAATATCCAGATCGTGCGCGACGTCGCCGGCCGGCCCCTGGCGTTCGACGACCGCTTCAAGGAAGTGCTGGACATGCTGGGCATCGCAAAGCGCATGCACCACAAGCCGCGTGCGCTTTCGGGCGGCGAACAGCAGCGCGTGGCGATCGCCCGCGCCATCGTCAACGGGCCGGCGATCCTGCTGGCCGACGAGCCGACCGGCAATCTCGACACGAAGAACTCGGACATCGTGCTGAACCTGCTGCGCGACCTGAACAAGCGCCTCGGCCAGACGATCCTGATGATCACGCATAACCCCGAGGCCGCCGCCTACGCCGACCGCACCGTGCAGATGCGCGACGGACGCGTTTTGTAGGCAGTTGCAGCGATCTCTGCACTTGCATCGCAACCGCAAAGCTGGTGAGATAGCGCATCCGTGCGCTAGCGCGGGGCTGCGAATTTCAGCTCGAAACGGATGAGGTGCAAGGGCGTGTCGCCGACATTCTCGACCGCATGCGGACCCTCCGCGCCGATCGGGAGGATCTTCATGGCAATCGGCATGGTGCGCGCTGGACCGGTGGGGCCGGCTGGTGTCGAATAGAGCAGCGGCGCAACTTGGACCATGTAGAAGAACCCGGGCCAGGGATGGGTGTGAAACGGCTCCTTCGCATGCGGCGCGAGGTGCACGTCGAGCACACGAACGTCTTCATTTTCAAACAGCACGGTATGGCCTGCTGGAGCCGCCGTCACGGCATCGTCCGGACCTGGCGTCGCAGGCTTCCATCCGGGCAAACCGCAGCCAGGGTGCTTGAACTCGACCCGAATGGCATGAAAGGGCACGTCGCCGGTGTTCTCGGTCCAGTGTGGGCCCTCGGGCTTGATGGCGATCAGGCGCGGTTTGAAGTTGGGATCCGTGGGATGGCTGCGATGGTCGGAACCATCCGGCGTATCGTAGGTGCCGGCGCCCTGGCGATCGATGTACATGACCGACGGCCGCAAATGGGTGTGCACGGCCTCGCGGGTATGCGGCTGCGAGTGTACGTCCAGCACGCGGACATCCGCGTCTTCGTACAGCACGGTGTGGTTCGCAGGGGAGGCAGTCAGGGCATCCTGTGGCCCTGCGTCGATCGTCCTGCACGCACTCTGCGCAGAGGCGGAGGCGGCAAGCAGGAGCAGAACGGCAAGGCGCAGCAGCATGCGTCGATCTTACAACGGATGCAGCCGGTCTGCCCGTGCGTTCATCCGGGTTGCGGCTTTTAGAACCGCACCCGCATTGGTACGATGGAGACAACCATGGCCGCAACGCTTTCGCTTTCGCCTGAAGTCCTCGCCAAGTACCAGCCCGTCATCGGGCTCGAAGTCCACGTGCAGCTGATGACCGAGTCCAAGGCCTTTTGCGGCTGCGTGAACAAGTATGGCGGCGAGCCCAACACGCACGTCTGCCCCACCTGCCTGGGCCTGCCCGGAGCGCTGCCTGTGCTCAATCGCCAGGCGGTGGAGTTCGCCGTGCTGGCGGCGAAGGCGATCCACTGCGAGATTCGCGAACGCAGCATCTTCGCGCGCAAGAACTACTTCTATCCCGACAATCCCAAGGGCTACCAGATCTCGCAGTTCGACAAGCCGATCGCCGAGAATGGCTGGCTCGACGTGCCCGAAGGCGACGGCAGCAGCGGACGCACCAAGCGCATCGGCATCACGCGCCTGCACATGGAAGAAGACGCCGGCAAGAGCCTCCACGACGGCTTTGCCGATTCCGTCTCGCGTACCTACATCGACCTGAACCGCTGCGGCACGCCGCTGGTCGAGATCGTCTCCGAGCCTGACCTGCGCTCGGCCGACGAGGTCTTCGAATACCTGACGCGGCTGAAGGAAATCCTGCTGTACACCGGCGTCAGCGACTGCAACATGGAAGAAGGCTCGCTGCGTTGCGACGCCAACGTCAGCGTGATGCTGCAAGGGCGCGGCGGAGTTCGGGACGAAGGCCGAAGTGAAGAACGTCAACAGTTTCCGCTACATCCGCGCCGCGGTGGAGTACGAGATCGAGCGCCAGATCGGCATCCTCGAAGAAGGCGGCCGCGTCAAGCAGGAGTCGCGGCTGTGGAACAACGCCGAAGGCCGCACCTTCTCCATGCGCTCCAAGGAAGAGGCGCACGACTACCGCTACTTCCCGGAGCCGGATCTGCCGCCGCTGATCGTCGGCGCCGAGTGGCAGGCCGAGATCCTGAAGGCCCTGCCCGAGCTTCCGGAAGCCCGTCGCGCCCGCATGATCGCCGACTACGACCTCTCCGAGCAGGACGCCGCGACCTTCACGGCGACGCGCGCCTTTGCGGACCAGTTCGAATCCGCCGCCAAACGCGCGAAGTCGCCGCGCCGTGTCGCTTCCCTGCTGACCAGCGAGATCACGATGCGCCTCCGCGCCTCCGAGCTCGAGATGCACGATTCGCCCATCACCGAGGATGGCCTCGTTCTCGCCGCCGATCTGGCCGAATCTGGCGAAATCTCCAGCAAGATGCTGAAGGCGATGCTGGATACGGCCTTCGCGAACAAGGAAGACTTCAAGTCCGTCTACGAGCGCGAGAAGCCGCAGCAGATCTCCGACAGCTCCGCCATCGAGAAGCTGATCGATGAGGCGATCGCCGCCAACCCGAAGCAGGTGGAGCAGTTCCGCGGCGGCAAGCGCACGGTCGCCGCCTTCTTCGTCGGCCAGGTGATGAAGGCCAGCAAGGGCCAGGCCAACCCCGCCGTGCTCAATGAACTCGTCATAAGGAAGCTGGATTCGGTGTAGTTACGATTGATTCGCGCGCGAGTGGCCGTCTTGCGGTATGTTTGGCTCACTCTGGTATCTAATGGACCAATGCGGTTTCTTCGATTGGCAGCGACGGTGATCGTCTGCGCGGGTCTGGTCGGGTTTGCCGCACCCACGGACACCATGCCGCCCAACACCATTCCTTTTTCGCACGTTCTGCGCGAGCTCTCCAGCAAACCCGGGTTCACGGACGCCTTTCTCAAGGACATTCAGGGACATACGCGGAAGAGCGGCGCCGCGCTCCTGACTCCGGACCTCGTCGACCACCTGCGCCAGCTGATTGCAAGCCACGATTGGGAGGGGCTGGACCAGTTTCCGGGCTGGACCATGGCTGACATAACGCCCACCATTGGCGTGATCCGAGAGGTCGCCGCCGACACCGAGTCGCCCGCGACGGGCGAGCAGGTCTGGAAGTTCCTCGACCTGGGACCGTACAGCCGCGACGATTCCACGGAGATCAACCTGCGCGGCATCTCGCCGCTGCCGCCGTTCCGCAGCGAAGATGTCATCACCGACCTGGGTGACGGGCTGGTGCGCGGTGATGGTCCCAACGTGCTGGCGCCGGAACACAGCGATTCGCGCCGCCTGGCCGATGTGCTCAACCGCCTTTCGGCCAACGGCCTGGATGGCGTCGCTCCGGTGAGCGCCTTCTGGAATGACGGCACGCATCCCACCACGCCGGAAGGCCTGATCGAAGCCCTGATGCTGACCGGGCAGACCGTCACGGTGACGGATTCACGCTACTTCGCCAACTTCGGCCACCTGCACTACAACGGGCAGGATGTGATGACGCCGTTCTTCGTGAACACGCAGATCCTGATCCCCGATACGAACCGGCCGCTGCTGGTGCCGGTCTCGCACGCCGAGTACGAGTGGCATATCCGGGGTCCGCTGCTGAACGCCGATGTGAGCTTCTACTTCGGCATCGATGGCAAAGCCGAGTTCCGCACCATGGACGAGCTCGACCAGGCTTGGGTGATGAAGCGCGACGCGCACGAGTATCGCGCGACCGACGCCATCGAAGTGACACGCCTGGCCGGAGGCATGGTGCGCACCTACATGCGCCTGCACCAGGCGCATCCGGACACGCCATTCGGCGGGTACTTCGCCTTTGGTGTCTGCCAGGATGTGGTCGCGGCCATCGAGCTGAAGATGACCGGCAAGGCGACGCTGTTTCCGAACACGGCTGAGGATCGGCTCTTTACCGACGCCCGCGACGCCGAAATCAACAGCCTCATCCGGCAGTTGCCCAAGGACCGCAGCGTTCAGGCGCCGGACATCGAGCGTGTGTTTGCCTCGCTACCCGTGGCCGACACCGAAGAAGATCTCGCAAAGGTGACCATTCCGGGCCTCGGAGCAGACCTGGTGGCCGTTCACCGCGCCTGGATGGAAGGGGACGTGCGCCGGTCCGAGTCGCGCCTGCACCATCGCATCAAGCTGGGTGCCATCGCGCTTTTGTGCCTCGGGTTTGTGGCCGGAGCTGTGCTCTGGTGGCGGAAGCGGCAACGCCGACCGGCATGACACCTGCAGCTGCGTGGGGGCGCCTGCGATTGCACACGCTATGGTGCAACCCTGGGCGGCGCCTGTGCGCTCCTACTCCCTTGAGGTGATTCGCATGGCAACGGCGAAGAAGAGCACAGGCAGGAAGTACAGCAAGGCCTCCGGCGCAAGCGTTGAGCGCGAGATGAAGGCCATGAAGGCCGGCAAGCTGAAGAGCGGACGCAGCGGAAAGAAAGTCACCAACCCCAAGCAGGCGATTGCGATCGGTCTTTCCGAAGCACGCAGAGCCGGAGCCAAGGTGCCTTCCGCGAAGAAAACGGCGGCGAAAAAGACTGCGGCAAAGAAATCCGCGGCCAAGAAGACTGCGGCAAAGAAGTCGGCGAAGAAAGCTGCGAAGAAGACGAGCGCGAAGAAGTCTTCTGCAAAGAAATCAGCAGCGAAATAGTTGGCTTACGGCATGGGCTGGGTCTTTGCTGGAAGATTGACCCGGTTCGTAACAGGACCCCTGCTCCCATCGTTCCAGACGCACTTGTCCGGTTTCGGCAAAAGCACTTGTCTCGCTGAAGGGCGCGGCTTCAGCCGTGCCATAAGCGTCTGCTCTGCGTCTGCTTCCTCTATTTCGTGTCCGAAGCCGTGGACGCGACTGGCGCACTCGCAGGAGCCGCTGCTGCGGGAGCCGCTGCAGGCGCGGAAGGCGGTGCCGCCGCCGCCGGGGCAGCGCCCTCGGCCGCAGCCGGTGCCGCAGGCTTCGCAGAGCCGTATCCATCGGCGTACCAGCCTCCGCCCTTGAGCGAAAAGGCCGGCGCCGAGATCACGCGCTTCAGCTCTCCGCCGCAGTGCGGGCAAACAGTGATCTCCGGGTCGGAAAACTTCTGGATCTTCTCCGTGTGCTTGCGGCACGCGAGGCATTCGTATTCGTAAAGCGGCATGGTTATGTCCTGTAAATCGTGATGCGCCAAACGCACTACCGGATCTGTACCAGTTCGGGCTCAGCGTGCTTCGCGCCGGGCGGCGTCACCTGGCTGGTCTGCGGCGCGCGCCAGTGGTCGATGTAGCTGACCTGGTGCACGCAGCTGATGGTGCAGTTCGGCGCGCAGCCCTTTTCGGTCAGGAACTCGCGCTTCACGTCGGCGCGTCTTGTACTCCGCGATCGGCACGCCGGGATAGCCGCGCTGCTGCGAGCAGTAGTGCACCAGCCCGTACTCGCAGATGTACAGGTAGCGCGCGCCCGCGCGGCAGCGCCAGTCGTTCGGCTTGCCGTTGGCGATCGCTTCCTGGAAGTGGTTGAAGCGCGAGTAGCTGCGCCGCGTCAGCTTGCGCACCTTGTCCCAGACCGTGCGTTCGGCCTCGCCCAGCGGCTTCAACTGCCCGCTGCCGTCGTGGATGATGCCGATGGTCGACGAAAACCCCAGCGCCAGCGCGCGCTCGCTGACCGTCAGCGCGTCCTTCGGGTTGGCGACGCCGCCGCCGACGACCGAGTTGATGTTCACGTGGAAGTCCGCATGCTCGGCCAGCATCTGCAGCTTGGCGTCCAGCACCTTCAGGCTCTTCTTCGAGACCTCGTCCGGCATCACGTTGTCGATCGAGATCTGCATGTGGTCGAGGCCGGCGCGGTTCAGCCGCTCGATCCGGTCCGGCATCAGCAGGTAGCCGTTGGTGATCATGCCGGCGATCGCGCCGGTCTTGCGGATGCGCGCGATGACGCGGTCGAGCTCCGGATGCAGCAGCGGCTCGCCGCCCGAGATGGTGATGACCGAAGTGCCCAGCCGGCCCAGCTCGTCGATGCGGCGCTCCATCTCCTCGATCGGCACGGGGTCGGAGACGTCGTCGAACTCGTTGCAGTAGGTGCAGGCCAGGTTGCAGCGGCGCATGGGCACGATGTGCGCCATGTAGGGATGCCCGGTCGACAGCCAGCGCCGAGCCGATCGAACCGAGCTCGCGCAGCTTGCGCGTCACCGCCTTCCAGCCTGCGCCTCAGCCGTCATCTTCCGGCGAACAGGCGCCACTGTCTTCACTTCAGCCATGGTCTTATAAGTATATCGTGCGGGATGGACAAAGCCTGGAGTCCGGCGTTCGTACGCCCAGACAGGCCGTCATTCTGGCAGAGCCAGAATCCCCGTAGTTGTTCTCATCCGCACTATAGCTCGGTCAGGCGCGCCACCTGCACGGTCTCGGCCTGCACGTTCCAGGGCTGCGGAAGCTCAAGTTCTGAGTGCTTCTTGGCGTCCGGCGTCACCGTCAAGGTCTTCTCGCTGCGGTCGCGCAGCACGGTCACCGCTCACCGGCCTGCCCTTGGCGTCGCGCACTATCCTGGTCCAGTCGTTCAGGCTGGAGACCGTCCGCTGGTTGGCCCGCACCATCACGTCGCCGGCGTGAATGCCCGCCATCGCGGCCGGGCTGTTGTCTGTCGACGCTCTTGACCAGCAACCCCGTTCCCGCGGGAACGCCGAAGAACTCCGCCAGCTGCGGCCCCATGCGCTCCAGCATCACGCCCGTGTACGCCGGCGTCATCAGGATGGTGCCCAGAAAGCTTTTGCCATACTCGAAGCCGGCGCAGGGGCGGACGACGCCACCTGGCCTCCGCTGGCCGGAGGATCCTCGGACGGAAGACCCGTAGCCGGCGCCTGCGGGCCGGGCGTCGAGCCTGCCGCCGGCCCGGAAAGATGCTGCTCCCACGCCTGGCGCTCGACCTCGGTGCGGTCGGCCATCTGCGCCGTCAGGGTCAACTGCGGCCTTCGCGGCTGATCATCAGCGTGACGGTCTGGCCGGGCCCGATCTCCCGCAGCATGCGCCGAATCTGCTCCTCGCCGTCGATCGCGGCGCCGTTCATCTGCACCACCACATCATGCTCGCGCAGCCCCATCTTGCCCGCCGGACCGTCGTGGTCCACGCGGATAATCTCCGCGCCGTGCGTATCCTTCAGCTTCAGCGCGGAGAGTTCGTCATCGTTCACGTCGCGCACGTCAATGCCCAGGTAGCCCGTCGACGCGCCAGGCGTGGCCGATGCTCCCCGTGCTGGAACTGCCGCATCGCGGCACCGGCGGCGCCCAGCGCCAGCCACACCAGCCCGCACCCAAAAATCCTCTTCATTGGAAGCTGAACCTCAAAACCTGTGAGCCCGTGTGGTCAATCTACTGAATCGACGAAGACCCGCGCAACGCCTCTGTGCTGACGGTGCGGATATACGGATTGTCGTCCGTCGTCGAGACCGTGCGCAGCGCCTGGCGGACGCTGGAGTCCGACTGCACCGGCTGCAGGATCGTGATGGCGCGCGTTCGCACCATGGCGCTCGAGTCGGTCATCAGCGCCTGCGCCACCGCGTCGCGCACACGTTCGTCTTCGCTCACGTAGGGCTGCAATCCTTCAAGCGCCTTCAGCCGTACGCTGGCGCTGCGGTCGGTGCGCAGGCTGGCCAGCAGCGTGGCGCGCAACCCGGTGCCGTCGGCTTCCACCCTGCAGGCATGCCCGATGCGGCACTCATTCGCGAGCAGCTCCACCGAGTGATCGCGCACGCACATTGCTGTCCGCCGCCGTGGTCCCGACCGTCAGCAGCCGCCGAATCTGCGGGTCGTCGAGCGAACCCTCGCGCAACCTCCGGCACCACGCGGTTGTAGCTCACCTGCACCATGTCGTTCGGGAGCTGCGTGATGCCGGAGATGGTCGAGACGCCGCCGCCTGTGTTGGAAAGAATCACCAGTCGGCGGAGCCTGCGGCGCGTGCGCCACCTGGTAGCGATAGGTAAAGTTGCCGCCCAGAAATCCCACGCCCAGATCAGCAGCGTCGCCAGCGCCGGAGCGCTCTGCAAATGTGCCGAGCCACCTGGCGGCATCCGCGCGCAGACGCGTCATGAAACCCATGTTGCGGAATCGCGTCCAGCGCCTCGTCCAGCCGCATCCGGCTCTGCGCCACCAGGTTCGGGTCGGGCTCCACCATCGGATGCAGCGCGGTCAGCTTTTCCAGCTGCCGCATCGGCTCCAGCTCCTTCAGGCACTCCTCGCATGCCGGCAGATGCTGTTCCAGCCCGATGGCCTCTCGTCCGGCAAGTTCGCCATACGCCGCCAGAATGATACTGTCCCGTGCGCCTTCACAATTCATTGCCGTCGCCTCGTCTAGCCTCTTGAATTTTGCTGCACCTGCATACTCCCAGGTCTTTGCCCGGTAAGCCCCACAGAACGCCTTGCTTACTACTCACCTTACTTACTGTCGTTACAGCCCCTTCAACTCCGCCAGATTCAGCCGCAGCTTGCGCGTGGCGCGGAAGAGCGTGTTCTTGGCCGTCTCCTCGGTCGTGCGAAAGCATCTCGCCGATCGTCCGCAGCTTCAACCCCTGGTAGTGCTTCAGCTCGAACACCGTGCGCTCGCGCGGCGTCAGCTTGTCCAGCGCCGCTGGATGCGCTCGCCCATGACCTTGCGGTCCAGCTCGCGGCCGGGGTTCGCCATGGCGCGGTCGTCGGTGATGTTGGCCATCAGGTCCATCTCTTCGCCGCTCGAGTCCAGCACCGTCGCCGGGTCTTCCCGGCGGCTCTTGCGGCGGCGCAGCTGGTCCAGGCACAGGTTCGTCACGATGCGATACAGCCACGTGTAGAACGAGCACTCGAAGCGGAAGTTCGACAGGTGCCGGTAGGCCTTGATGAAGGCGTCCTGGTGCACATCCTGCGCATCCTGCTCGTTGCCGAGCATGTGCAGCGCCAGCCGCAGCACGCTGCTGGTCGTAGCGGCGGACCAGCGAGTCGAACGCCGTAGCGTTCGCCCTTCTGCGCCGCGCGGATCAGCTCGTCGTCTTCGACCCGCTGCTGCTGCGCGCGCATCGATCTGCGCCTGCGTCAGCTTGCCTCCACTGCGAGTCCCGGTTTGTGTCGCCGCTTTCGCCATCTGCGTCGATTCTACGCCGATCAGCGAACCCAAACCAGGCCGACGCAGTGCCTGCAGCACTGGCGACAGCTCTCCCTGCACACCTATTCCGAACGTTTCAGCGGCCATAGTGCAATCGACTCCGGAGTCGAAAATGAAATCTACCCAGATAGACCCGGCCGCGGGAAAAAGGTTATCAGCGCTGGTCATCCGGCCAGAAGTCGGAATTCAGCATTTATTGACCAGCTTCTTTGTGCATCCCAACGGCTGCTATCCTGTGGCCCCATGAGATTCCAGTTCCTTCCCCTGTTGCTGGCCGCCTGCCTCGCCGTACCCGTGTCTGCCCAGACCATGGTTGCCAAGACCATCACCTTCACCGGCGCGCCGCAATCGCAGGCCGAATTGCTCACACTCAGCGGCCTCACCCCCGGCAAGACCTATTCCAAGGACGACATCGACGCCGCAGCCGGCCGTCTCGACGCCTCCGGCCTGTTCTCCAGTGTCCAGTTCGGGACGAACGGCACCGCCCTCACCTTCACTCTCGAGCCTTCCGCCCGCACCCAGATGCAGAAGGTCCAGTACGCCAACTTCGTCTGGTACAAGGAGTCCGAGCTGAACGACGCCGTGCACGCGAAGCTGCCGCTCTTCACCGGCTCCGTTCCCGCCAACGGCGAGCTCAAGGATCAGGTCGCCGAGGCGCTGACCGCAATCCTGAAGCAGCGCGGCATCAACGCCACGGTGGAGTCGCAGGGCGTCGTCGGCGGACGCATCGAGTACCGCATCACCGCGCCGCAGGTGGTCGTCAGCGATGTGCAGGTCGAAAACATCCGCTGGGACTCGGACCCGGTGCTCACGTCAGTCCACCGGTCGCTGGTCGGCGCGGAATACCTCGAAGGCATCTCGCAGCACGGCGTGCAGGAAAACCTCGGCTACGCACTCAAGGAGATCGGCTTCCTCGACGAAAGTGTCGGCCCCATCGGTCATGCCGAGCCAAAGATGGACGGCAGCCGCGTCAGCGTCGTCATGACCGGGACGGCAACTCCCGGCGCGAAATACAAGGTGGCGCGTGTGACGCTGCCCACGCCCGCCGGCACCGTCACCTCGGCCGAACTCGAGGGCGGCGAGCAGCAGGTCAAAGCTGGCGGCCTCCCCTCGCCTTCGCTGGTCAAGAACACCGTAGCCCGGATGGCGTTCGTCTTCCAGGGGCATGGCTTTCTCGACGCCACCTCTACCGTCGACTCCACCCTGGACAACGTCGCCCACACCGCGAGCTACACCTTTACGGTCGCCCCCGGCGAGGTCTACCACTTCCGCGACCTCGTCTTCGCCGCAGACCTGACCGCTGACCAGAGAACCCAGCTCACGGCCGCCTGGAAGCTGCCAAAAGGAGCCGTCTACGAGCGCATGACGGTCGTGCACAGCCTGGAAAGCCAGAAAACGCTCTGCACCGGACGTCCCCCGCAGTTCAGACTCACTCCCGACCGCGCCACCCACCAGGTCGACGTGAGCCTGGGTTGCAAACCCCAGCGATAGCGGCGCCGCCACGGCTGCACAGCTCCGCGGCTTACACTGGAGCCATGTCGTTGTTTCCCCTTGAACCGTTTGTCTTTGCCCATTGCGACGGAGGCTCCCGCGGCAACCCCGGGCCCTCCGGCTACGGCGCCGTTGTCACTGATTCCAAAGGCGAAACCCTCGCCGAGCTCTCCGAATACCTGGGCATCCGCACCAACAACTACGCCGAATACTCCGGCCTGCTGGCGGTACTTGCCTGGGCGCTCGAGAACGGTCATCCACGCCTGAAGGTCGTCTCCGACTCCGAGCTGATGGTCAAGCAGATTCAGGGCAAGTACAAGGTGAACTCGCCCGACCTGAAGCCGCTCTGGGCCGAGGCCCGCGCCCGCATCGCCAGGCTCGACGCCTTCGAGATCAGCCACGCCCTCCGCCACAAGAACAAGGAAGCCGACGCGCTCGCCAACCAGGCCATGGACCGCGGCACCAGGAAATCTCCCGCTGCGCCTGCGCCCGTGTCCGCATCCAAGGCGGACTCGCCAGCTCCGCCCTCGTCACCGGCAGCGTCGGCCCGCGTGGGCTCTGCCCCGGCGCCGCAGTCACCAGCCGCCCCCGCCATGCTGCGTGGATTCACAAAGAATGGCGCCATCCAGGTGCTCGGCGGCCACACCCTGCCCGACGGCATCTTCGTCAAGATCATCCGCGAATGATGGCTTTGCACTCCAACCGAGCGCGTCGCTGGCTTGCGCTTTTTGCCTGCGGAGGGTGTCTTCCCGCAGCGGTACACGCGCAGCAGGCAGCCTCCGTCAGCCAGGCCGTCACCGTCACGGTGCCCGAGCCGCTGCCGGTCTCGGCGCGCGATCTGCTCGATCGCTCCTCGGTCACCCTCGACCTGAGCAACCCCGCCACGCAGCAGCCGCTCTTCAACGCCGCTGTCGACTGGCTGCGCCTCGACCCTTCCCTGCAGCTCCAGGAACGCAGCCCCGGCGGCGTGCAGGCGGACCTCTCCGTGCGCGGCACCAGCTTCGAACAGACGCTGGTGCTGGTGGATGGTCTGCGGGTGAACGATCCCGAGACCGGTCACCTGAACTTCGACCTGCCCGTCCCGTATGAGGCGATCGCGCGCATCGACGTCCTGCACGGCTCCGGGTCGACCTTTTTCGGCTCGGACGCCATCGGCGGCGCGGTCGACCTGGTCACAGCCGCTCCGGAGCGCGCTTCCGCCTCGCTGCGGGTCGGCGGCGGCTCGCTGGGCGCGACCGAGCAGCACCTGCAACTCTCCGGGGTCGCAGGCCGTTTTGCCGGTCGTCTGACCGCCTCGCGCGATTCCTCGAACGGCTTCTTCTACCGGGGGCAGGATGACCGGGGCTTCCACGCCAACCTGCTGGCGCTCGACAGCTTCGCCACCCTTGCCAAAGCCCTCGCCCCGACCGAGGTCCTGCTCGCCGCCTCGGATCGTCCCTACGGCGCCAACCTCTTCTACGGACCGTACGATTCGGCCGAACGAACCAAGGGCTGGTTTGCGTCCGTGCGCCAGCCGCTGCCGGATGGCTTCTCCGCTGACTTCGCCTTCCGCCGGCATACCGACGAGTTCATCCTCGAAGTCCAGAACCCGGCGCTCTATGAGAACAACCACATCGACACGCTTTGGCAGGCCGATGTGCGCCGGCTCCTCAAATCGCATGCCAAGGTGGAGCTGGCCTATGGCCTGGAGGCGGATGGCGATGGCATCCGCAGCAACTCGCTGGGCCGGCATGCGCGCAACCAGGGCGCCGGCTACGTGAACCTGTCGCTGACCTCGCTGCGCCGGCTGACGCTCTCGCTCGGCGCACGGCAGGAGATCTTCGCCGGGCCGACGCCGGTCTTCTCTCCTGCAGCCTCCGCCGGCTTCCAGTTCGGCCACGGAGTGCGGGCGCACGCCGCCTACGGGCACGGGTTTCGGCTGCCCACCTACGTCGACCTTTACTACGCCGACCCCACCACCGTCGGCAACGCGCATCTGAAGCCCGAAACCGCGCAAAGCTACGAAGGCGGACTCACCTGGACTCCGCCCCGGCACCCAGGGTTCTCGGCCTCCGCCACCGGCTTTACGCTGCGCCAGACGAACGCGATCGACTACTCGAAGTACCTGCCGGCCGCGCCGTACCAGGCCACCAATATCGGCCGAATCGCCTACTCTGGCGTCGAGTCGCTGGTGAACGCCCGCATGCGAGGCGACCAGCAGCTTTGGCTCGGCTACACCTTCCTGCACGCCGCGCCGCCGCCCGCGGGGCTCATCTCCGAGTACGCCTACACCTACGCCTCGCACAAGGCGGAGGCGGCCTATCGCGTCGGCTTCCGCCAGCTTGCGGCCTTCACGGCGCTGTCCGTCGTGCAGCAGACCGGACGCACCGCGTACCCGCTCTGGAGCGTCGCGCTCACACGCAGTCGCGGTCTCGTGCGCCCCTACGTTCGCGCCGACGATCTCGCCAACATCAGCTACCAGGAGTTGCCCGGCGTTCCGCTACCCGGCCGCACCATCATGGGCGGCGTCACGGTCGGCTGGACCTCACGTTAGGCTACTTCGCCAGCTCAGCCTTCACCATTTCGCTGACCATCTTGCCGTCGGCCCGCAGGCCGCTCGCGAGGATACGCTGCTGCACCACCCGCATCGCGGGACCCATGTCCTTCGGCCCCGGCTTCGCGCCGCCGTTGCCCTGGGTAAGGTGGGCGATGCGCGCCCTGCACCACGGCGCGCACCTCGTCTTCGCCCGCGGCCTGCGGCAGGTAGCCCTCGATCATGGCGATCTCCTGCTTCTCCTTCTCCGCCAGCTCGGGCCGCCCGCCCTTGGTAAACGACTCCACTGACTCGCGCCGCTGCTTGATGCAGCGTCGTCAGGATCTGCGCCTCTTCCGCGTCGGTCAGCGGCTCGCGCTTGTCGATCTCCTTGGACTTCAACGCCGACTTCACCATCCGCAGCGTGGTCAGCGTGTGCTCATCCTTCGCCTTCATGGCGGCGATGATGTCCTTGCCGATACGCTCGCTGATGGTCACCGGCTTCGCGCCCGACTCCGGGCTCACGCCTCCGCTGTTGATCTCCTGCTCACTCATATCATTGCTTCCTCTCGCCCATCTTACCGCGCCAAAGCAGAAAGGACCCCCGCGAACGGCGAGCCCTTCCTAAGACAAAGGCGTCAAGAGAGTTAGCGGCGAAGCGGTAGCTGCCATCAGGATCTACTGCCAGGCGCTCGCCTTATGGACCTTTCCGAAGCGGTACGCGACACCCACCGAAGCAATGGGATAGAAGCGCAGCGCGGAAAGGGAGTTGTTGACGTTCGTCTGCGCGGCTTGCAGATTTGCCACCGTGGTTGGGTCGCCCTGAATCGGGCCGCAACCATCCGCATTGCAGGCGCTCCCGGTCATGTTCAGCGTGAACTTCGGCTGGCCCAGGTATTCGAAGCCGAAGTCGACTGGAACGCTCCAGTGGCCATCCCGCCGCAGCATGTTGCCGAAGCCGAGCGTCAGGCTGGGCGCGAACTTGCGTCCGAAGACCACGTCGAATGTGCCCTGCACCGGGTCGTCCGGGCTGCTGGTGTAGGTGGTGTCGTTCAAGGTAAAGCTTGAGCCCGCCGCGATAAAGGTCGTTCCGGTGGCGTGGTTGCCGTTGTACATCGTTACCCCTGGCGTGATGTGGAAGCTGTTCTTGTAGGGGTACAGATCGATGCCTGCGCTGATGGTGCGCAGCTTGATCTCCCCATCAATCGGCATGCCGTCCTCGACCAGCGTGGGGTTATAGCTGAAGAAGGAAGCGCCGGCGCGCAGAGTGATCTTTGAAGCCAGCGGCGTGGCAAACTCCACCCCGGCGCCGGTGGACCCGGCCTTGAACCCGATGGCGAGATCGGAAAACGGCTTGACGGCGAAGTGAAGTCCGGCCGCAGCACCCGCACCGGCAGCGGCGCCGCGCTCGCCCGCAACTGGCTGCGGAGCGTCCGGGAGACTGCTGGAACCTGCACTCGAGGAGAACGAAGAGGCCACGAGACCGCTCTTGGGGAGAGACAGGAACGATGGATCGACCGGAAACGAACGTTGCGAGGGTGCGCTTCCGGCAGGCTGATTTGCGGCGGAGAGGGGGACGTTGGGAAGGGGATCTGCGCCGGAGGGCTCTGTGGCGGCAAAGCAGAAAGGCTGAGCAAAGGTCGCAAGACACACGACAAGGGCAGTTCCAGAAGCGTTCATGGAAAAAAGATCCTTCACCAGGTACAGGGGATGTTCAGGAGAGCCGTCTGGGGCCCATCACTTTCCCGATACTAGCTGAATCCTTTTTCGCGCAGGCAACCGCCGCGCGGCTTTTTGCCTCAAAGCCGCGCCTCTTACAAAAACATGACAAAACTCTCCGACTCGGAGAACTTGGGTCGTCCAAAATCCCGACCTTCTTCTCTATTCCCTCCCCGGGTGGCCGAAACGATAGCTGACCCCAAAGCTGACGATCGGAAAAAACCGCAACATACGCGGGATGGAGGCGTTCATCTGCGCCTGTTCCGCGGCGACATTCGCCTGGGTGTCGGGGTCGTTCGCCACCGACCCGCAATACGCCGGATCGGTGCTCTGCTGGCAGGCCGAGCCGTACAGGGCAAGCACGACCACGGGCGGCTTGCTCAGGTACTCGGCGCCGATCTCAAACGGTGTGCTCCAGTGGCCGCCTTTCCGCGGGATCATGTTGCCGAAACCGATGGTCAGGCTGGGCGTCATGCGATTGCCGAAGGTCAGGTCGAAGGTGCCGTTGATCGGATCGGCGGGGTTTGACAGGTAATTCTGGTCGTTCAGCGTGAACGTCTGGCTTCCCGGCACCGCCGCAAACGCCTGGATGTGATTGCCGTTATAGAAGACGAAGCCCGGGCTGATGCGAAACGCGCCATGAAACGGATAGAAGTCGATGCTTTCCGTCACCGAGCGCATCTGGATGTCGCCGGTCAGAATCATGCCGTCTTCCGCCAGGTGCGGGTTGTAGCTGACGAAGCTTCCGCCGAGGCGCAGGTTCAGGCGGCTGGAGAGGGGGGTCGCCAAATCCACACCCACGCCCCCCAGCCCCATCTTCAACTGCACGGCGAGGGCGGAGAACGGCTTGATGCCCAGGCGCTTCGCGGTCGAGGGCAGGCCCACGGCGCGGACCGACGCATCAGTTGCGCTGGGCGCGACTGATGCGGTTGCGGCCTCGGCTTCCGGATGCACGCTCGAAGACTCCCGCGCCGGATCAAACGCCGGGGCCGGAGCCGGGACCACTGTCGTACCAGGCCCGCTCACCACCGGGTCGGTCGCCGCCACGCACGCCGGAGCGGCGCCGAGACTGAGGCCGAGGATGAGGAGCAGCATGCGCATGCGGGACCTTTCGCAGGGAAAGCCTGCTGAATCCACCATAGGATCGGCCGCCCCTGCCGGCACTCCCGCATCGGCGGGGGCGGGCTAACACTTTTGTGTTTGCTCTATCGGCCAAACCGGCGCGCAGCTTCACTGGATTTCCTCCGCCCTCGCTACAATAAGGGCATGATTCGCAAAACACGCCTCTTCACGCCCGGCCCGACCCCCCTGCTCCCCGCCGCGCAGTTCGCCATGGCCGCCGCCGATATCCACCATCGCACGGCGGAATTCCGCGCCCTCTACACGCGCGTGCTCGCGCAACTGAAGCAGTTCGTCGGCACCTCGACCGGCGACATCATCGTGCTGTCGAGCTCCGGAACCGGCGCGATGGAGGCCGCGGTCTCGAACCTGACCTCGCCCGGCGACCGCGTGCTCGTGCTGACCGCCGGCAAGTTCGGCGAGCGCTGGACCGCTCTCGCGAAAGCCTTCGGATGCGAGGTCGACGTCGTCTCCGCGCCCTACGGAAAGACCTTCTCACTCGACGAGGTGAAGGCTGCGCTCAAACTCGAAACGCGCGCCGTCTTCATGCAGGCGACCGAAACCTCCACCGGCGTGCGCCACTGCGTGCCGGCAGTCGCAAAGCTGTTGAAGGAGCTCGACTCCGAGGCGCTGCTGGTGGTCGACGCCATCACCGGCCTGGGCACCACTCACCTCGATATGGATGAGCTTGGCATCGACGTGCTCATCGGCGGCTCGCAGAAGGCGGTCATGATTCCGCCCGGGCTGGCGTACCTGGCGGTCGCTCCGCGCGCGTGGGATCGCATGGAAGCGACCTACAATCCGCGCTATTACTTCGACCTGCGCAAGGAGCGCAAGAATGCCCGCGCGGGCGAAAGCGCCTACACCCCGGCCGTCGCGCTGATCGCCGCTCTGGGCGCCGCGCTGGACTGGATCGCCGCGCAGGCAGGCACCGCGGAGAATCCCGCAGGCGACCTCGCACAGGGCCGGCGCAAGCTGGTCGATAACGCCGAAACCATCGCCGCGATGACCCGCGCCGCCATGCTCGCCATGGGTTGCACACTGTTCGCGCCGGATGCACCTTCAGCGGCCGCGACCGCCGTGCTGCCGCCTGCCGGCGTCGACTCCGGCGTCTTCGTCAAGGAGCTCAAGTCGCGCTTCGGTGCCATCATCACCAACGGCCAGGGCGAGATGAAGGGGCAGATCTTCCGCATCGCGCACCTCGGCTTCTTCGACTACATGGACACCATCGCGCTGATCGGCGCGCTCGAGCAGGTGATGGTGAAGTCCGTGCCGCAGTCGGGCATCAAGTTCGGCGACGGCCTGATCGCCGCGCAGAAGGTCTACGCCGAAGCCTCGCACCCACGCGCAGCCGAACAGGCCTGCCTCTGCGGCCGCGCCGACGCCTGCTGCTCGCTACAGCACCCCGCCGCGAAATAACGCCGACCCGTCATCACTCCGGGCACCCCATGTTTCGCTTCTGAGACACGGGGTGCCGCAAGGCCGTGGTCAGGAAGCCTTGCGCTCCTCCGCAAAGTGCCACAGCACGCCGCAGGGATCGAAGACGTAGGCGACGCGCAGACCCCAGGGCTGCATCGCGGGCGGGCGCGGCGGCTGTACTCCGTATCTGCCTGCAAGATCGAGCCCTGCAATGCGCTCCCACCATGCGTCCAGGTCGCGCACCAGCATGTGCATCATGGAGTTGCCCGCCCACGCCTCCACATAGTAGTTCTGCAGCAGAAAGCCGAACGGCCCAAGCTGCATCGCCGACAGCCCGTCGCCCAGCGGCCTCGCCGTGAAGCCCAGATCGACATAGAAGCGCTGGCTGGTCTCAAAGTCCTTCGCCGGCACAAACGGCCGCAGCGCCACCACGTCAGGCGTCGAAACTGCATCCTGCATCGCGATTTCCCCCCTCGGCGGTATCGTAGACCATGCTCTTGCTGCGGACGGAGATCGCATGTCGATCGTGAAGAAAATCGCCGCCACCTTGCTTGTACTGATGCTGGTGATTGCCGCCAGCGCGTTCGTTTTTGTAAAGCTCATCGAGCGCCGCATCGCCGCGCACGCCTACGCGCCGCACCTCGAAGTGCATCCCCGGCCAGCCGAGGACTTCCACTTCAGCACGCTCGACGGCCGGCCAGAGACGCTCGCCGCCAGCAAAGGGAAGGTCGTCATCGTGAACCTGTGGGGCACGTGGTGCCTGCCCTGCATTGCCGAGATGCCCACCTTCCAGCGGCTCTACAACCACTTCCGCAACGACCCCCGCGTGAGCTTCCTGATGATC
Organism: uncultured Gammaproteobacteria bacterium; assembly: GCA_963744015.1. Classification (GTDB taxonomy): domain Bacteria; phylum Acidobacteriota; class Terriglobia; order Terriglobales; family Acidobacteriaceae; genus Edaphobacter. Next base: position 741,356 of record CAVUSA010000003.1, on the reverse strand, counting down.
TCGCGCCTGGACTCGGCGGCCGCAGTCCGCGCCTACGCGCGCCGCAATCACCTCGACCTGCCTTTCTACCGCATGGATGATGAGGAGATCCCTGGCTCCATGCAATTCCGACAGTACCCCTCGACGTTTCTCTACGCGCCCGACGGCACACTCGTCGCCAGCCACATCGGCCCCGCAACCTGGGACGACCCCACCGTCATCGCCTTCATCGAGAGCCTCAAGCGCGACTAGAATCGACGGAGATGAAACGTCTTGGCATTCTGCTCTCCGGCCGCGGCTCGAACTTCCTTGCCATCCACGCGGCCATCCGCGACGGGCGAATCCCGGATGCGGAGATCGCCGTGGTGCTTTCAAACAAGTCGGACGCCCCGGGTCTGGCGGCCGCACGTGAGCTTGGCCTGCCCGCGCTGCATGTGCCGATCGCGGGTAGAACGCCGGTCGAGCGCGACCTCGAGTTCGTCGCGCAACTGCAGCAGCATCGCATCGACCTCGTCTGCCTGGCCGGCTACATGCGCGTCATCTCGCCGGAGTTCGTCGAGGCCTTCCCCGACCTCATCGTCAACGTCCATCCGTCGCTGCTGCCCAGCTTTCCGGGGCTCGACGCGCAGGCGCAGGCGCTCGCGTTCGGCGCCAAAATCGCGGGCTGCACGGTGCATTTCGTGGATGAGGCCGTGGATCACGGCGTCATCATCCTGCAGCGGGCGGTAGAGGTGATGGACGACGACACGCCCGCCACGCTTTCGGCACGCATCCTGATGGAAGAGCACAAAGCCTACCCCGAAGCCATCGCGCGCGTGCTCTCGGGCGACTACCGCATCGAGGGGCGCCGCTTCCTCCGCAGTATCATCCCCACTCCGGCCTCCTGAACGGAGCGCGCGGAGCTGAAGTACCCCCGAGGATTCCCGCCCCGCGTCCATCGCTCGCCCCGCAGCGCTTAGAACCTTCGCGTCGTATCGGGGAAGGTGTACATCAGCATGCCCAGCGCAAACAGCAGCAGCACATACTGCACCATGGTGCGTGTACTTGGCTTTTCGGCGGATTCGCCGGTCAGAACGCGGTATCCCATCCCCAGCGCGACAAACAGGAACACGTACTCCTGCAGCCAGCCGAAGAAGATCAGCGCGGTGGCCAGCACCAGCCAGCGCTGCATGCGGTTCAGCGCGTAGGTCGCCTGCGCGCCGTCGAGCCCGAAGACCGGCACCAGGTTCAGCAGGTTCAACCACGCCGTTACATGAGCCAGTGCGCTGAACAGGCCGCCGCTCGCCGGCTCATGCAGCAGATGCGACGCCGCCCCGAAGCCGGCGGCCATCAGCAGCCCAAAGAACGGCCCCGCCAGCGCGATGCCGGAAAGCTGCTCCAGCGACACGCCCATCGAGTACCAGCGCACATACGCGCCCAGCCCCGGGATGAAGACCGGCAGATCCACCTTCAGGCCGAGGCGTTTGGCCTCGAGGAAATGACCCATCTCGTGAATCAGGATGGCGACCGCGAATCCCAGCCCGAACTTCCAGCCGAAGATGCCCCAGTAGATAAGAAAGAAGCCCGCAAAGCTGAGCAGGAACTTGGCCTTCGAGAGGAAGACCAGCAGCGTCATGCCCATGGGAAACAGTGGACCCAGCCGCCGCTGCCACTTGCTGCGTTTGGCGTCCTCGCCTGCAAGCCGCGTGTCGATCAGGGCAATGCGCTGCTCCACGGCCGCGTGCTGTTTTGTGCCCGGCGGAAGCCAGGGCAGCGCCTGCCGCCAGGTCTCGCGTGCCTCGGTCCAGTGGCCGCTCTCTTCCTGCGCGGTGGCAGCCAGGGCGATCTCCCGCAGGTGGTTCGAGTAGACGATCGCCTGGCACTCCGGACACGCAAGGGTGCCTTCCGGCAGCCATTGGCTGCAGCCCGGGCAGTTGAACACCGGCTCCGGCGCGTCGAAGTTCGGGCGCGCCTCGACCGGCGCGGCAAGCGTCTCTTCCATCACAACAGATTAGACGCAGCGAGGATGCCAAACTGTGCAAGAGCGTCGGCTCAGGGGTTCGCCTTCGGCACAATGGGCTTTTCGCCCTGGTTGAACTCCGGCACGCCGTGCGTGACGCGACGCAGAACGAACTCCCGCACCAGGTTCCCGGCCGCCGTGAAGCCGATCCCGAGTCCCGCGTTCTCAAACGTCAGCCCGAGGCCGCGTTCCTTGCCGGGATGGTACAGATTCGAGATCGCACCGGCCGTCATGCCGCCCAGAATGTGCGAGTAGTTCGGCTGCCACTTGCCGTTATCTCCGCGCGCAACCACCGAACGCGTCATCGCGTACCAGGCCCGTCCGCCGAAACTGCCAGTCCCCTTGTAGAAGTAGCGCGGATCCTGGCGAAACACGGTGGGGTAGACGGCGCTGCCGAAGAAGCGGCTGAGTGTTCCGGTGGCGAACGCGGCGCCATAACGTTTCGCGTAGCCCTCTGTGCCCTGGCCGTAGGAAGGGTAGGTGTTGCGCGCCTGCTGGATGCCCGCCACAATGCCCGTGGCGATGAAGACAAACGGATCGCTGCGCGCGCGCACCGCCATCTTGAACTTCTGCTTGTCTTCGAGCGGAGCTGCGTCCCACACGTAGCTGCTGTAGAAATTGGGCAGAATCCCGAAGACCCGCTGCTTCATCTCCGACTGGATCTGTTCTTCGGCCAGTTCGCGCTGGGTGACCGTCACCGTAACCTCGCTCGCCGCGGAGGCGATGGGCAGGGCGATCTTCGGCGTATCGTGCTGCTGCCCGTCCTTCAGCGAAATCTCCGCCGAAACAAAGGTCTCCAGCCCCGCCGCCGTGATCGTGAACCTGTATCGTCCAGCCGGAAGCCCCGTGAACCTGAACTTCCCTTCGCTATCGGAGATGACCTGCAGACCCTCTGCCGGAACCGTCGACTCCGCTGCCCCGCCTGCAGCCAGCGGCTCCAGGACCACCTTGGCCCCGGGAACAATCCCCTGGTTCACATCCAGCACGACCCCGCTGATGCTCCCCTTCCCAGCCGCTGGGACAGGCTGCTGCTCAGATTCCGGCCTCCATTCCGCGGTCCGATGGGGAAGTACGGGCGATACGGGTAAAATCTCTGCGGCGATCGCCGGAAACAGATTCAGCCCTGACGCGGAGGTGGCGATCGGCTCGGACAAGGTCTGCGCACCCGCCGCCGCAGAGGCCCAGAGAAACAGCATGACAAACGAGACCTTGCAAACAGCCGGACGGCAACACATGGGTGAAACCTCGAAGACGGAGGACGCGCTGGTTCAGGGACTTCTGAAATTGGCCTAGGATTGGCTTAGATAGAGTGCCACATAATCCAGATAATTGCGGGCGTATTGCAGAATCATCTCGCGGTCGGCGTCGCCCAGCGTGCGGCGCACCTTGCCCGGCACACCCGCGACCAGCGAGCGCGGCGGAATGACCGTGTGTTCCGGGATCACCGCCCCGGCCGCAATGATCGAGCCTTCGCCGATGCGCGCGTCGTTCAGAATCACCGCGCCGATGCCCACCAGCACCTCATCGCCCAGCGTGCAGCCATGCACCGTCGCGTTATGCCCGATCGTCACCATCTCACCCACATGCACCGGGTAAAGGTGTCGCATGCCATGCAGCACGGCGCAGTCCTGCACATTGGAGCGTGCCCCAATGCGGATGGCATTCACATCGCCGCGCACCACGGCATTCATCCAGATGCTGGCCTGTTCGCCCAGCACCACATCGCCGATCACCTGCGCGCTCGGGTCAACGTAGCAACTGCCGGGAATCGTCGGGAAAGTTCCCTGAAACGGGCGGATCATAGGTTTTGTCTTCCATCCGACAGATGGGGTGAACTTTCATCGGAGTTAGCAAGATTTTGTTCGATTTTACTGGATTAATGTCGCTCCGTATGGCGTATCGTTAGGAGTAGCCATTCAGGCCCCGATTGTGAGGTGTATTTCCCCGTGGCAGAGATTCGCGTACAGGAAGGCGAACCGCTCGAAAATGCCCTGCGCCGCTTCAAGCGCAAAGTTCAGACCGAAGACATCATCAAAGAGGTCAAACGGCATTCGTTCTATCTGAAACCGGGCGAGAAGAAGCGTGTGAAAGAAGCGCTCGCTCGCAAGCGGAACCGGAAGAAGGTTCGCAAGGAACAGGACTAAGGCAGCAGCCGTAAGGACGATGTAACGCGTAGGCAGGGAGCGAACCTCAAGCAGGCGGCTCCCCAGCCCAACCGGAAAGACGGGACGCTGGTTACAGTCTGCGGCAGGTGCCGGATTGAGTCTGCGATCTGGGAGCTGTCTTTGAGCTCAAGACCAGCAGGCAAGCAGGGAGGGGCCGACTTCCACCCAGGAAGCGGCTCCTTACCATAGAGTTTCAATCGCTTCAGCTCGTCCGGAGATCCACCAACCGTGCCGAAGCGACCTCTGCAAACTCCCCGATGCAGAGTTTCTGATGCTCGATCAGCGACATTCGTGGACCTGCAAGCGAAGGCGATCGAGAATGTAACGGCAGGCGCCCGGGCCCGATTGCAGACTCGCGGGAGAAGAAGAATCAGGCGGAATCCGTTCCCGGTCCGCCCGGCGATGCTTCCTCCGCACGGTGGAGATGTCATATGGATACGCAGTTCGTCGATCGCATTCTCATTTGTTCCGACTGTCACGGGGAATTTGTGTTCACGGCCGGGGAGCAACTCTTCTTCTACGACAAACAGTTCAAGAACGACCCGAAGCGATGCAAGCCCTGCAAGAACCGGCGTTCCGGGCTGTCTGCGGCTGCCAACGGCACGGGTCCGGCGGCGGCGGGCCTTTCGCGCACCGAAACCCGAACCGAGTGTTCGGAGTGCGGCGTGCAGACGACCGTCCCGTTCAAGCCCACGCAGGGTCGTCCGGTGCTGTGCCGGCAATGCTTCCAGATCAAGAACAAGGCGACCGCAGCGGCCGCGGCTGCTGGCGTTGCCGCCGCGCCGACCCGTGTCGACACGGCTACCGTGCTGACCCTGGCCTCGGCTGGCGAGAACGGCGAGGTGCTTTCGCCGGAAGCTGCCATCGCCGCGGCCGCCTCCATGGCCTCCGCCCCGGCACAAAGCTCGGTCGCCACCAAGGCCGACCTGGCCATCATCGCCGGGCTGGAACTCTCCGCCCCAGCCACCTCGCCCAGCCAGATTCCGGCCCAGTTGCTGACCGCCGCAGGCCTTGAGGCTGCCGGATCGGACCGGACCCAGGCGACGGTTGCAGCGGAAGCCGCCGAGGCCTAGCGCCAGAGCCAGCCCCTCCCGCAGGGCGCAGCCGCGCTGTGCCTTCTGGAGGATCCCTCTGGCGAGCTGGACGAAGACCATTCCTCCCCGCTGTCGGCGGCTCTACCCTCCCGGCGGCTAGAATCGCCGTATGGCATCTTCCTGGACCCTGGCCGACATGCCTTCGCAGGCCGGCAAACGCTTCCTGATCACCGGCGCCAACAGCGGCGTGGGCTTCTTCGCTGCGCTGGCGCTGGCGCAACGCGGCGCGACTGTCGTGCTCGCGTGCCGCGACCGCAGCCGCGGGGAAGCAGCCCTGGCTCGGCTGCGCGCGGAAGCTGCGGGCGCGGAGTCAGCCGCAAGTCGCGCCGAGCTGACGCTGGTCGATATGGCCTCGCTCGCGTCCATCCGCGAAGCCGCTGAACGCGAACTGGCACGAGGCCTTCCGCTCGATGGCCTGGTGAACAACGCCGGGGTCTTCGCACCGCCAAGGCGCGGAGTCACAGCCGATGGCTTTGAGCTGCAGTTCGGCACCAACGTGCTGGGACACTTCGCGCTCACCTGCCATCTGCTCCCTGCGCTCGAACGCGCCGCCGCCGCCCGCGTGGTGACGCTTGCCTCCATCTCGCACAAGCGCGGCAGCCTCCACTGGGACGACCTGCAGTTCGAACGCAGCTACTCGCCCATGCAGGCCTACGAGCAATCGAAACTCGCCGACCTGATGTTCGCCTTCGAACTTGAACGCCGGTTGCGCGCCGCCGGCCGCCGCACCATCAGCCTCGCCGTTCATCCCGGTGTCGCCGAAAGCAACCTGTTCAAGGTGGGCAAGAGCACAGGGCTGGCTGCAGTGGCCGAGGGAGCTATTCGGCGCACGGTGGCAATCTTTCTGAACAGCAGCCGCCAGGGCGCGCTACCGACCGTCTTCGCCCTGACGGCGCCCGGCGCCAAACCCGGCGGCTACTACGGCCCGCAGGGCTTCCGCGAGATGCGCGGCGGCGATGTCGGCGAAGCCATCGTCGCGCCCGCAGCGCAGGATGTCTCCGCCCAGCGCCGCCTCTGGGAGACCTGCGCGGAACTCACCGGCGTCAGCCTTCCAGCATGATCTGAGTTCACCGCACGGAGCAATACTCAGTCGTCATGAGTGGAGTGAGCCGCGCACGTGCGGACACGCAGTCGAAGGATCCCACGGCTTTACCCGCCAGGCCACTCTGCCAACGCCCTACTCCAGGTTCCAATCGACGCCGAGGCTCTTGCCCTCCGGCGTCGCAAGCCCCCACGCCATGCGCGGCGTGTTATGCGCCAGGCCGATGCGGCCGTCCGGCCCCAGCAGGATGACCCCGCCGTGTCCGCCCAGGCGCTGATACAGGTAGGCGATGGCAGCCGAAGCCGCCTCCTGCGGGCTCGCGCCTTCCGCCACGCGATCTACCGCCCACTTGCCCAGCACCAGCTTCATGATGGGTTCGCCCCAGCCCGTCAGCGAGACCGCCGCCGATTGATTGTCCGCGTAGCATCCACATCCGATCAGCGACGAGTCGCCGACGCGCCCCGGAGCCTTGTTCAGCGTGCCTCCGGTGGAAGTGCCGGCAGCGAGATTGCCATGGACGTCGAGCGCGACCGCACCCACGGTATCGTGCGAATCCAGCGGGCCCGGAAAATGTCGTGTCGCGCAGGCCCTTCAGGTCGGCCTCCTGCGCGGCGTACAGGCGCTTTTGCTCGCGCTCGGTCACCAGGTCCATGTTGTCGCAGAGCCGCATGCCGTGGCTCATCGCGAATCGCTCCGCGCCCAGGCCGACGAAGTAAACATGCGGGCTCTTGTCGAGCACCAGCCGCGCCGCCTTGATGGGGTTGGGCAGGCGCTCCACGCAGGCAACGCCTCCGGTGCGCAGGTTTTCCCCGTTCATCAGCAGTGCGTCGAGCTGCACGCGTCCGTCGCGCGTCAGAAACGAGCCGCGACCCGCATCGAAGGTCTCGTCGTCTTCCATAACCGCGACCGCAGCCTCGACCGCCGAGACCGAGCTGCCGCCCTGTTCGAGTACCGCATAGCCAGCATCGAGCGCGCGGGCGATCCCGCGCTGATGGGCGCCGACTTCGTCGTCCGGCATGGCCCAGGCGCCGCCGTGAATCAAAAGGATGGGCTTTGGCATCAACATCTTAGGTGATTGTACGGGGCGCTGCAGTTGCCCGGGCGGAAGGCGCGGTCCGGAACCCGGAGGAAAAATCCGTTCGCGAGCCGACAATCGGCGCGCTTTGGCATCCAACCATGAACTGAAGGGATTTTCCGACCCAATGGACGTAGTAAGCTTCATCGCGCAGCACGGATACGCGGTTGTGGCAGGGATTCTGTTCTTGGCAGCGGCGGGGTTGCCGATGCCCACCTCCATCGCGCTGCTTGCGGCGGGAGCGGCGGCGCACCAGAACCTCGAACTCAGATATCTGCTTCCTCTGGCCTGGGCCTCGGCCGTGCTGGGCGACACGCTGCTCTACTTCGGCGGACGCTACACGGGCTGGTGGCTGCTTGCCGGCATGTGCCGGCTCTCGATGAATCCGGAAGGCTGCATCTTCTCCTCCTCAGCGTATTTCTACCGGCGCGGCGCCAAGACGCTGCTGATCGCCAAGTGGATTCCCGGGCTTTCGTCGATGGCGGCGCCGCTGGCCGGCAGCCTGAACATGCGCTTCTCGCGCTTCTTCCGGCTCGATGCCCTGGGCGTCGCGGGCTATGTCAGCGGATGGATCCTGGTCGGCTATCTCTTCAGCGGCTTCATCAAGCAGATTATTGCGTGGATTGGCACGCTGGGCCACGCGGTGATGTTCCTGTTCCTCGGCCTCGTGCTCATCTATGCTTGCAGCATCCTGGTCTTCACCATCAAGGCGCGCAAATACAACAAGATCCGCAAGATTTCCGCCGAAGAGTTGAAGGCGCGGATGGAGGCGCTGACGCCCGACCGGCTGGTCGTCATCGCGGATGTGCGCACCCATGGCTACTACGACCCCGGCATGCAGCGGATCAAGAACTCCATCCGCGTGGAGCCGACGCGGCTGAAAGAAGAGCTGGAAGCGCTGCGCGAGTTCATGGCGCCGGAGTGCGAGATTTATCTGTACTGCTCGTGCATCCGCGACACCACGTCAAAGCGCGTGGCGCACATGCTGGAGCAGGAAAACTGCCGTACTTCGGTCATCGAAGGCGGCATCAAGGCCTGGGTCCGTGCAGGCGGCGAACTCGAGAGCGTTCCCGCCTCCGACGTGCAGCACCTGCCGCGCTTCGAGTAGGGTACCCTCTCCCCGGTATTGACGTAAATTCCATGCGACTAGATAAGGACTTAGGTTCGGCTCTCCAGATGACGATACCATGTCTAAGTCCTTTATTTTGATTGTCGACCCCCATTCATCCTGATGCAATTTTTGTCGTTCGCGGTCAAGCACGCTACGGGTCTTGGATTTCCTCCCGAGGCAGGTTCTTATCCAGGATCCCTCATCACATGAGCACAGGCGCGATGAATGGAGAACCGGATCACCTGCTTATGCGCGGAATGTCGAGGCGTAAGGTGGCCACCATCGCGGCAACGATGTTCCGTGGAATCTCTGAACGGTGAATCCCGGCCGTCCGAAGTCGGATGGCCACCGATGGAGCTGGAAAATCCCTCATCGAGGAACATTACGCATTCTTCAAGCCGCTTCTTGACGTAAGCCAATGTGTATGAGTGCCTTCTCTACGATATTCCTTATCCAGATCCGTAATCCCGGATCTCAGAGATTGTGGCACCAGAACATTTGCTCCCTCCCATAAGGCACTGACCGGTATACGAGTGTCGCGAATAACCAACCTACCCGACATTATGTTCGGGTTCATCGAAGACAGGCCGAAATCTGTTCTGATCAGTTCCTGCGAACCTCCAGGGAAAGATAAAGTTTCCCGCTTCAATTCTTGCTCCAAACAAGTCGACTACTTCCGTAACAACCTGCTGACCGGGTTGATGCCCGAGCGAGGTGATAGTGCGTGGACGTGGGCCACGAGCTGGGCTGTCGTAGACCAAGTCTTTGAGACACTCCTTCACAGCATCCGCCCGCTGTAGCGGATGCTGACAGCCAAACATCTCACGCGCATTTAACATAGATCTACGCAGAAATTGCAAGGAGAAGCGAAAGCGCTCGCGCAACAAATATACGCGGTAAGCCTCCTCCAGATCCCGATAAGACAGGAGATGAGTGCTGCCGGAACGACCGGACGCTCTGAGAATCGGTTCGCCTCCCTCGTACCAGGAAAACAGGGTTCGCGAATTGATTGCCAGAAAGGCCGCCGCCTCAGGTATGGTGTACGTCGGCACCGTCCTGATGTCTTGTTTTGGCTGGCGTATTGGTTTTTTTCTTGATCATGGCGTTAGATTGGCGATCCCGAAGGTTGAACACGAGAATAATAACCTTGCCACAGAAGACAGGATAGTCCCACTAGACTGACACCTTGCCCATCTAAGGTGCAGCCTCCAACCGGACCGAAGCGTTAATGCCTCTTAGGCGTTGCCGAGTTCGACGAGGCGGACGCTGGCGATGGCTTCGACCTGCTTCAGCGCGGCGAGGGCGGGAGCGGCTTCCTGCGGGGTCGCGACGTCGATCTGCACCACGGCGAGGGCCTGGCCCTGCGGGATTTTCTGGGAGCGTGTGCTGCGGCCGAGCGCGAAGTTGGCGATGTTGATCTGGTGCTCGCCCAGGATGGTGCCGATGCGGCCGACCACGCCGGGGACGTCGTGGTTGCGGATGGCGACGAGCGTGCCGTGAGCGGGGCTTCGATGTCGATGCCGTCGTAGGTGAGCAGGCGCGGCTGAGTGCCGTGCAGCACGGTCGCCGAGGCGCTGGTGTCGGTGCCCTTCGCGTCGCCGAGACCGGAGTGTGCAGCGTCGAGCTTCAGCACCGAGCCGAGCCGCCGGTGACGAACTCCTTCTTGTCTTCCTGGATGCGGATGCCGCGCTCCTGCGCGATGGCCGCGGCGTTGATGCGGTTGACGCTGTTCTCGCCTTCGGTATCGGCGAAGATGCCGGCGATGGCGGCGTTGCGGATCAGGTCCGTCTTGCCCTGCGCGATGCGGCCGGTGTAGGTGATCTGGATGTTCTCCAGATTGCCCGGGCGCGGAGTGCGAGAGGAAGCGTCCGAGGCGGCCAGCCATCTCGATGTAGGGCGCGACCTCGAGGTACTCCTCGTGCGAGAGCGAGGGCAGATTGACGGCGTTCTGCACGACGCCGAGCTTGAGGTAGTCGCGCACCTGCATGGCGAGCTGGATGCCGATGGCCTCCTGCGCCTCGTCGGTCGCGCCGGCGATGTGCGGCGAGAGCAGCACGTTGGGCAAGCCGAAGTAGGGCGAGTCCTTGAGCGGCTCCTTGCGGAAGACGTCGAGCGCCGCGCCGGCGACCTTGCCGGACTTGAGCGCTTCGGCCAGCGCGGCATCGACGATGAGCTCGCCGCGGGCGCAGTTCACGATGCGGACGCCGGGCTTCATGATGGCGATGGACGTGCGCGTTGATCAGGCCTTCGGTCTGCGTCGTCAGGCCGACGTGCAGCGTGAGGTAGTCGGAGTTCTTGAAGACCTCGTCGAGCGAGGTGAGGGCGACGCCATTCTCGCGCGCGATGACCGGCGCGATGAACGGGTCGTAGGCGATCAGCTCCATGCCGAAGGCGGCGGCGCGCCGGGCGACTTCGAGGCCGATGCGGCCGAGGCCGACGATGCCGAGCGTCTTGCCGCGCAGCTCCGAGCCCTGCAGGGTTTTCTTGTCCCATTTGCCGGCGTGCATGGTCTCGTTCGCGCGCGGGATGCTGCGGCACATGGAGATCATCAGGCCGAGCGTCAGCTCGGCGACGGCGACGGCGTTGGCGCCGGGCGTGTTCATCACCACGATGCCGTGGTGGGTGGCGGCGGCGGTGTCGATGTTGTCGACGCCCACGCCGGCGCGGCCGATGACGCGGAGCTTGGGCGCGTGCTCGAGCAGCGCGGCGTCGGCCTGGACGGCGGAGCGGACGATGAGGGCGTCGGCGTCGGCGAGCTCGGCCTTCAGGGCTTCGGGGCCTCGATCTTGTCGGCGGTGATGCAGGTCCAGCCGGGTTCCTGCTGCAGAAGGGCGAGGGTGGCGGGCGAGACCTTTTCGGCGAGGACGATCTTCATGTGGAGTCCAGTTTATCTGCTGCGGGAGAAGCGTGTGTGAATGGCCTCGCATCCGGTGGCCACCGGGCGTGCCAACAGCGGGCGAATGCGGGCTGGAAGGCGTGGGGGTGCATGCTATGATGAGGCTCGATTTCGCCGCGATACCGCTGCGGGGATCTCACACCAGCAACCCTTTTCAGATGTCCTCTAAGCAAGATTTCAGGACCCAGGCCCGCTTCCATGCAGACATCCCGACGCCCTCGCCTGGGCACTCCGGGACGGCCCTCCTCCGAGGCAGAAATCGACCGCTCGACCCGGAGAGTGTTTCCAGAAGATGCAGAGCGGCAGGTCCCGCGGGTCAGGCACATGGCAGACAAGATGGTGCAGGAGCGTTGGAGCACAATTAACCGAATCTTCCACGCCGCGCTGGAGGTGGACCCGGGCGAGCGTCGCGCGCTGGTAGCCGCACAGGCAGAAGGCGACCCCGAGCTTGAGGCCGAGGTGCAGGAGTTGCTGGCGGCCGATGAGGAGGCCAACTCCTACCTTTCCGCGCCGCTGCTGGGCGAAGGGCTGGGCGGTGCGCTGGGACCGGCTCCGCTCGTCCCCGGCGAAGTGCTCTGCGGACGCTTTCAGATTGTGCGGGCGATTGCCGAGGGCGGCATGGGCCAGGTCTTCGAGGCGTTCGACAACGAGCTGCGCGTGCCGGTCGCGCTCAAGACGATCCGCCCGGAGATCGCCGCGAACCCTGAAGTAAGCGAGCGTTTCCGGCACGAGGTACGGCTGGCGCGCAGCATCACCCACCCCAACATCTGCCGCACCTTCGACCTGGAGCGCGAGACGCGGGTGGTCGATGGCCGCGCCTCCGAGCTGATCTTTCTGACCATGGAGTTTCTGTCCGGCGAGACGTTGGCGGAACGTCTGAGGCGCGAGGGCGGGCTGCCGCCGGCGGAGGCGCTGGCCATTGCACGGCAGATTGCGGCGGCGCTGTCGGCCGCGCACGAGCTCGGCATCGTGCACCGTGACATGAAGCCGGCGAACATCATGCTGGTCCCCACTCCGTGGGGCTCCGGCGAAGGCAACGCGGGTGGGGTGCGCGTGGTGGTGACAGACTTTGGTCTGGCCCGACTCGATCCGCTGCGGCTTTCCGAGGAAGCGCCCGGGCGGTCCGCTATGACGCGAGCGGGCATGCCCATCGGCACGCTCTCCTACATGGCGCCCGAGCAGGTGGAAGGCGCCGCGGTGTCTCCGGCAACTGACGTGTATGCCCTCGGGCTGATCCTGTTTGAGATGATCAGCGGACGCCGCGCTTTTCCTACCGGAAGCGTCCTGAGCAGCCTTTCGCAGCGACTGCGCGGGCCCGGGCCGCTGGTCGAAACACTTCCGGCGGAAACTCCTGCTACGTGGTCCAGGACCATCTCGGCCTGCCTGCAGGTCGACCCGGCTGCCCGGCCGCAGAGCGCCGCGGAGGTGATGGCTTTGCTGACCGGCCAACGCGCCGCCGGGTTGCCGGCGGCACGTTGGCTGCGTTCCTTCGGCGTGACTGCGGGGCAGGGCTGGCGCGGCCTTGCCCTGCCGCTGGCCTTGCTGCTGGTGGCGATGGCCCTTTCCGTCGCCGGGCTGCGCCTCTATCAGACGAGGACGCCCTCAGCAGTGCAGGCAGGCGCGCTGGTGTATCTGACGCCGGTGGCGAATCGCACAGGCGAGAAGCCGCTGGACGGCGTGACCGAGCTTCTGCGCGCTTCGCTCGCGCAATCCACGCAGATCAACCTGCTCGAGCAGGGGCGCATTGGAGATCTCTTGCAGCAGATGAATCGAGCTCCGGAGGCCACACTGGACGAGGCTACGGCGCGCCAGGTGGCGATGCGCGCCGGGGCTCCGCGGGTGGTGTTCGCGAGCGTGACCGGCGGCAGTGGAAGCTATCGCCTGGAGCTGGACCTGCAGCAGCCGGACAACACGCCTTCTCGCTACCGGCGGCACTGGAGCCGCAGCTTCCCGTGGCATTCCACCAGCGCCACTGCCAGCGGCATCCCGGCCGAGCTGCTGACGGCCGCGCGCGAGGCCAGCGACTGGATCCGGCAGCAGGCCGGCGAGTCGGCGCACGATATCGCCACGCTGGACACGCCGCCGGAGGACGCCTCCACCGGCAACTGGCAGGCGCTGGCTGAGTACACTCGCGGCCAGGACGCGCTGCGGCGCAACAAGCTGGAAGAAGCCATCGCTGCCTTTGCCCGCGCCATTCAGGCCGACCCGGCCTTCGCGCTGGCTTACGCGCACATGGGCGACGTGCTGGTGGCGCTGAACCGCCGCGCCGAAGGCTACCGCGCCTACCTGGCCGCGCTGAATGCCGACGCCGGGCAGCGGCTTTCGCGCAAGGAACGCGACTTCATCGAGGGCAGCTACGCCGCCGATACCAAGGATTACCCTGCCGCCGTCTCTGCGTTTCGCGACTACAGCGGCTTCTACCCCAACGACTTCAATGCATGGTTCTACCAGGCATTTCCTCTCGAGATGCTCAACCGGCCGGAGGAAGCGCTGAGCGCGGCCCTGCGTTCCGACAGCCTGATGGAGGCGAAGCATAGCGGCGCCACGGCCATCGTGTTCGCGTACATGGATCTCGGCGACCGCGCCAAGGTAGCCAGGTGGCTCGACATTACGCGCAGCATGGGACGCACCGACCAGGCGCTGTTTCAGGACGCGGAAGAGGCGGTCCTCGAAGGCCGCTATGACGATGCCCGGTCGTCCATAACCAAGCTGCAGGCTTCCAGCGTAAAGAGCTGGCGGCGCATCGGTTTCGAGCTGCTGGCGCGGCTGGAGGCTGAGCGCGGCGAAGACGACGCGGCCCGCGAAACCCTTGGCCGCGAGCAGGTCGAGATTGGCCCGGTGGGAACCGCCATCGACCGTGCCAACATGCGGCTGGATGAGGCTTACCTGCTTTGCCGGCAAGGGCTGTACCAGCGCTGCGTGGTGGAGGTATCCGCGGCCATCGCCATCGACAGCAGCCCGGACACGCTGTTGCGAGCGGCCGACCTCCTGGGCACCTTCGGCGGCCGCTTCCCGGCGGCCGAAAGCGTCAAGGCGGCCGACACCCTGCGCACGATGCAAAGCCTGCAGAGCGGCGAGCGCTTTGGCATGATCGACCAGCTGGCGCGGGAACGCGTAGCCGGCGAACTGGCGCTGGCCGAGCACAAGCCACAGCAGGCCCTGGGAAGTTTTCGCCGCGCCGACGCGCTCGATGCGCCCTTCCACGCACGCCGCTACCTGGCCCGCGCCCTGCTTGCGACGGCCGCGCATGAGACCGACGCGGCCGCGGCCCGGCAACTGCGCGAGGAAGCGCTCGCCGACCTGGGCCGCAGCGCATTGAAGCCGGCTACAGTGTGGCGCCAGCCCAAGGAATATCCGCCGGGGTTTGCAGCCGACGCGATGGCCGAATACCTCGCGCTGGCGCACGCGCTCGGCCGCAACGACGCGGAGGTGGCAGCCGTTCAGCAGCGCCTGAGCAGCCTGCGGCCTGCAGCACAACTTCTTTCTTCCGTCATGCCAGAGATCTCCCGCGGAGCCGCAGTTCACCCTTGAACCTCTGAAAGGACTCCCTCCGATGCCCCAGATCAGCTATGGAATTCCGCCGAACCCGCCCAACCTCGTGGGCATGAACCCGGGCAATGCCGCGCCGGGCCTCGTCGTGTGGCTGTTCCTGCTCACGCACCCCGCGTTTCTTGCGCAGATTGACGCAGCCAAGGACGACCTCGACAACCTCCAGCTTGCCGATTCAAACAACGCGACCATCACGCTGGCGGAGATTGCCGAGAAGACTCACCTGACGGCGCAGACGGTAAAGGCGATCCTCACCGAGTCCTACCTGCTGCCGGACGCCAGCGCAAACGAACGCGCTCGCAAGCAGGCTGCGTTCCAGACTGTCGCCAGCCAGTTCCAGAACTTCGCCTCCACCGTCGTCGACAACTGGGATGAAGGCAACTGCCCCGGCATTGAAGGCCTGACCGGCCTGGCCCTCAACGGGGCGAACATCAACGTTTGAGCCGCGCAGGCAAAGGAGCGGCAGCGATGAAACTGAAGATCACCCTGGCACTGCTGACTGCGGGCGGCGCGCTGCTCATCGGCGGCTGTGTGCTTTCGGCCGGCGCGCATGCTCGCGGGGGCGGCGCACCCGCTGCCGTGGCGGGCGGCGGCTCGCAGACGACGCAGCCGCCCATCCCCGGATTCCCATCAGCCGTCGACCCCGCAGCGATGGACAAGACGGCGCTGCTGACGAACCGCTGGCAACTTTTTCTCCACCTCGCGGCCAATGGCGGCGCCGAACGCAGCGCACCGCTTTGGGAGGCATGGGACACCAAGTGCAGCCTCGACCTGAGCCCGCTGTGCAGCGCACCTGCCGGCAACGCGCAGGACGCGCCGCGCTTCGCCACCATCTTCTACAGTCCGGCCGCGGCGCACTTCCTTCGTGCAGAGGGTCTGGGGCAAGGCGCTACGCTGCAGAAGATTCTGCTCGCGGCAATGCCTTCGTCTTCGGCTACGCAGCCTCCGTCCCCGACCACGCGTTTCGACCTGCCGAACCACCTTCCCTCAGACTCCGTCGTGGTGAAGGAGATCTGGGAGGCCTTTCCGCTGGGAGAGGGGATCGGAGACAGCCAGTTCCTGAATCTGTACGACCCCAATCACCCGCAGTTTGCGCAGCGATTCCTCTTCAACACGACGCAACTGCAGCCGGCGGGCAACTGGCCGGAGACGCCCGTGCTGATGAAAGGTGGCAAACCCGACGAGTCCTCGCCCTGCCAGCCGAGCTACGCCTCCGAAGCCGCGGTGCCGCTGAGTTGCTTCCACCACGTCGTCTTTCCGAGCCGCTGCACTCCATACTTCCAGAAGAAGTCGCCCATCGTCGGGGGCGGCCCGCTGGGCAGCGGCGGATGCGTGCTGGTGCTGGTGGGCCTGCACCTGATCACGCGCGAATCCGGCCACTGGAACTGGAGCACCTTCTGGTGGACCAACGACCCGGGGCACGTGGCCGCCGACGCCGGAAGCGGCCTGCCCAAACCCGCTGCCTACAGCCACTTCGTGCTGCAGACTACCTTCGCCGGTCGCCTCGCCGACGGCTCCCAGGATTTCACCTACAATCCGTACCTTGAAGGAAACCGCGAAAAGGGCATGGTCTCCAACTGCGCCGGCTGCCACGGTGCGGCGCACTACGATCCATACTGCAGGGCCGGGGCTCCATGCGAGAACCATGCCACCGGCATGGGTCTTCAGGGCGCGGGAGCCGAGGTCGATCCCGTCCATCGCCGCCCCGTTACCGCGACGCCGCCATGCGTGCTGCGCGACCCGCCCGGCGGCCTTCCCTGCCTGCTGAGGACGGATTCGCTGTGGAGTCTCGCGACGGGCCAGGACGGCAGCACCAATCAGCCGCTTTGACGTCGCACCCTCGTGCAAATTCCGGCACTGCCCCGCAAACCCTTGCGGGCGGGGAACGTCCAAACCGCATCGCATTTGCGCCTGCAATCGTCCGGCCGCGTTGCTGTTGAGTCGCCAAAGCCCTGCTCCATCGCTTCGGAAACTCGCATCCCCGGCTCCGGCTCCCATATAATCGAGGTTCCCCCGGATACATTCGGATTTGGGACGTGATTTCCTGAAGGCTGTGAGGGTGTGCGTATCTTTACCGAGAACCAAAGAAGTCTGAAAAGAAGCCGAAGCTCCCTCCCGCAGTCGCACGCGCCCTTTTCTTCACGCCCGGCCGCGCTCTCCGCGGCGATCCTGATGGCCGCCTCGGCGCTTGCCGGCGCGCAGGCGCCCGCGCCCGCAGCCAACGCCAACCAGTTCGGCAACGCGCAGACGCTATGCACGCCCGCCGTCATCGGCAACCGCCGCATTCCCAAGGAATCGTGCTTGCGCGCCTGTTCTCGCGCCAGGGCGACCTGTACGACCCCGCCATCGTCGAGCGCGACTTCAACTCGCTCTGGAACACCGGCTACTTCGAGAGTGTCCGCATCGAGCGCGTCGACCAGCCGCCAGCGGAATACTCCGCCTGCGTCCAGCTCTATCGTCTACGTGCGGGAAAAGCCCACCATCCGCGAGATCAACTACAAGGGCCTGAACGCGGTCTCGCGTCTCGGACGTGCTGGAGCGCTTCAAGAAGGCCAAGGTCGGCCTCACGGTCGAAAGCCAGTACGACCCCACCCGCATCAAGCGCGCGGAAGTCGTCCTGCAAGAGATCTGCTGGGCGAGCACGGCCACCAGTTCGCCACCATCAAGACCGAAGTCAAGACCATTCCGCCGGCCGCCGTCGCCCTCACCTTCAACATCAAGGAAGGCCCGACGGTCAAGGTCGGCAAGATCGTCTTCGACGGCAACCAGAACCTCTCCGACCGCGACCCTGCGCGCGGCGATGAAGAACCTGAAGCCCATCGGCATTCCGCACTCGATCATCCTCGAGAACCTCTTCCCGCGCACCTTCGACGCCAGCAAGCTGGACGAAGACGCCGAGCGCGTGCGCCAGGCCTACCGCGACCAGGGCTACTTCAAGGCGCATCACCGGCGAGCCGCAGACCAACGTGCGCAACGCCGGCGGCATCAACCCCTTCACGCTGCACCCCTCCACCGGCAAGCGCATCGACATCCTGATCCCGATCGAAGAAGGCGAGCGCTACCGGCTGGGCGGCATCACCTTCACCGGCAACAAGGCCGTTCACGAACACCAAGGCCCTGCGCGCGCAGTTCGCCCAGAAGGACGGCGAGTGGTTCAACGCCACGCTCTTCGGCAAGGGCCTGGAGAAGCTGCAGCAAGGCCTACGGCGAGCTGGGCTACATCAACTTGGTCGGCACGCCCATGCCGCGCTTCGACGAAGCCAAGAAGCTGATCTACCTCGACATCGACATCGACGAAGGCAAGCAGTTCTACGTCTCGCGCATCGAGTTCACGCGGCAACACCATCACGCGCGACAAGGTCATCCGCCGCGAACTGCTGCTCGAAGAAGGCCAGGTCTACAACGCGCAGCCTGTGGGATCTCTCGCTGCTGCGCCTGAACCAGCTCAACTACTTCGACACGCTGAAGGCCGAGCAGGACGTCCGAGACGCGCCAGAATGCCGACGACGGCACGGTCGACCTGCTGCTGAAGCTGAAGGAAAAGGGCAAGAACTCCATCGGCCTCAACGGCGGTATCAGCGGCCTGTCGGGCTCGTTCATCGGCCTCAACTACGAGACCAACAACTTCCTCGGCCTGGGCGAAACGCTCTCGCGTTCAGGCCAACATCGGCGACCTTTCGCGCAACCTCAGCTTCGGCTTCAACGAGCCCTACCTGCGCAACAAGCCGTCTCGCTCGGCGTCCAGGTGTTCACCAGCAAGTACGACTACAACCCGGCCAAGAGCTACGCCGATCACCAACGGCAGCCAGCGCCAACCTGACCAACGCGCAGCAGTCGCTGCTGACCAACTACAACCAGTCGTCGACCGGCCTTACGATCTCGGTCAGTCCGAGCCGCTGCGCCAGCTCTTCCGCCGCTCGGGCGTGGCGCGCGTCGGCGTCTTCGTACTCGCTGTCGCAGTCCGGCATCACGACCTTCAACGACAACACGCGCAACGTCTTCCAGACGCTGGCCTTCCGCTCCGGCATCGCCGGGCAGAACCAGCTCGACGGCATCATCACCTCGGTCATCACGCCGAGCTTCAGCTTCTCCACGCTGGACCGCGGCGCTGGGCCCGCACAACGGCAAGGACTTCAACGTCGCCGTTCCAGGTCGCCGGCGCGGGCGGCAACACCAAGTACTACGCGCCGACGCTCAGCCTACCGCCAGTTCTTCCCGATGAAGGGTCTGCAAGCGTCAACCGCGAAGGCCACAACGTGCTCGGCTACCGCATGCAGTTCGCGCACGTGGCCGGCTTCGGCGGCGAAGTGGCTCCGCCGTTCAGCAGCGCATCTACGGCGGCGGCGAAAACGATGTGCGCGGCTTCGACATCCGCTCCGTCGTCGCCCTACGCCTTCATCCCGAACAAGGTGCAACTTCAACCTGACCAACCCGGACGGCTCGCACGGTCCCGCGCGATCCCACCAACCCGACGCTGGGCAACGTGCAGATTCCGCTGCCCATCTACCGCCTGGCCTCCATCGGCGGCGACACCAGCATCACCGCCAACGTCGAGTACCGCATCCCGATCGTCAACCAGGTCACCTTCGCCTTCTTCACCGACTTCGGCATGACCTTCAACGCTGCAGGCCTCGCAGCTGCGGCAGAGCGTGCTGCGGCCTCTCCAGCGTCAACAGCCCGCTCTATGGCTGCCCGAACTTCGTCAACGGCGCCTGCTTCGGCGGCCAGTCAGGTCACCTTCCCGCTCGTACTTCCAGACCGTGCCGGGCACGAACTTCGTGCCGCGCATGTCCAACGGCGCCGAGCTGCAGGTGATCCTGCCGATCGTCAACGCGCCGTTCCGGCTCTACTACGCGTACAACCCGCTGCGCCTCTACAAGGACCTGCCGCAGGAGCTCGCCGTCAGCCCGGCAGGAGTTCCAGAGCTTCTTCCCGACCACCGGCGCCGGCCAGTTCAGCTACCAGCAGGCGCTGCAGTTCTACGGCGCGGACTACATGCTGCGCGAGCCGCGCAAGACCTTCCGCCTGACCGTCAGCACGACGTTCTAGCCTTCGGCGCTTGCCACACCGAGCCCACGTCTTTGGCGTGGGCTTTTCTTTGCCGGGCGGCGGTGCGCGCACGCGCCGAAATAACAGTTGCAATCCCGCCCTGTTGATGTACTCTTTCTGCGCGCGCCGAAGCCCGGCTGCCGGCGGCAGCCGCTTCGGATGCCCCGAGGGATCCCTATGCGCCGCTCGCGCTTTCACCTCCTCCTCCACCTTCCTGCGCTTGCCGGCCTCCTGCTCGCCGGCTGCTCCACCCACTCCATGCCGGATGCATTGCCCGCCGTCCAGGGCGCATCCGGGGCGGTGCATGGCGGCCAGCAACCCATCTCGGGCGTGAATATCCAGCTTTACGCCGTCGGCACCTCGGGCGATGGCTCGCCCGCCACTCCGCTGCTCACCACATCCGTCGTGACGGACGGCAACGGCTACTTCAACATCACGGGGCTGTACACGTGCCCATCGGCCTCGACACTGGTTTACATCGTCGGCACGGGCGGCAGCCCGGCTCCCGGGCTGACCAACCCGCAGATCGCCCTGATGGCGGCCATCGGGCCTTGCAGCACGTTGACGCCTTCGACCTTCATCAACATCAACGAGCTCACGACGGTCGCCGCCGTCTACTCGCTGGCGCCGTTTCTCAGCTCGTACTCCGCCGTTGGCTCGGGTCCGTCGGATGCCTCCGCGCTCACCAGCGCCTTTATCACCGCGGGCTACTTCGCCAACATCAACACCGGCACCACGCCCGGAGCTACCGTTCCGCCCGGCTACTCCGTGCCCGTGGCCCAGATCGACACCATCGCCGACCTGCTTGCGGCCTGCATCAACTCCGCAGGGGGCGCCGCCGGCTCCGGAACCATCTGCGGGGCGTTCTTCCACCTGGTGCAGCCTTCCGGCGGGCCTGCACCCACCGACGCCATCGGCGCCTTGCTGGACCTGGCCAACAACCCGACCGCGAATACCGCGGCACTCTACAACCTGATTCCGGCGGCGTCGCCCTTCCAGCCGACCCAGCCCATCGTCCCGGTCGACTTCGCGCTGCGCCTGACCGCACCTTCGGCCTTCACGGTCGCGCCCTCGTCGCTCACCTTCGCCTCCACCACGCTGGGCTCGAGCCAGCCTGCGCAGAGCGTCACCGTCACCAACGGAACCTCGGGGCCGATCAGCATCGGCAGTGCGCAGATCACAGGCGTCGACGCGGCCGATTTCACCTCCGCCTTCGGCACTGGTTCGGACTGCAGCGCGATCGTACCCGCCAACTCCTCCTGCACCATCGATGTCACCTTCACGCCCACGGGTTCGGGCTCGCGCGCGGCCTACCTGGTGCTGGCCAACAGCTCGCCCAACCCAAGCATCGCCATTGCGCTGGCCGGCAACGCCACCCCCGGCAACACCGGGCCAATCCTGCTGAGCAGCAACGTGCTCTACTTCGATACGGCTTACACGGCGAACTCCGTCGTGCTCACGAATACAGGCGCCACTGCGGTGAACTTCAGCAGCTTCACCTTCTCCGCTAGCGGATTCAGCCAAAGCAATACCTGCGGATCGTCGCTCGCGCCTGCAGCCTCCTGCCTCCTGACAGTGACCCCGCAGAAGGGCACGACGCCGGCATCGACTTCCACCCTCACCCTCGCCGACGACGCCGTCAACGGTCCGCAGACGGTCACCCTGCTCTTCAACTCCAATCCTGCCTACACCCCGGAGTTCGATTTCGGCCACTACTCCGTCGGGCGTTACGGCTCCAGCTCGCTTTACATTCCGGGTCAGTCCGTCGGAGGCACCTTCACCTTCACCTTGAGCGGGCCCAACGCGAACGAGTTCTCGTTCGCCAATAACTCTTCAGTCCTTTCGACCACCTGCACCTTCACGCGCTTTGCCAACTACTGCAACCAGTTCGTCTACTTCATCCCGTCGTCCCTCGGCACAGCGATCGGCTACTTCACGGTGCAGGGCGGCGGCGTTACCACTGCTCCGCAGGCGGCGCTCTTCGGCGAAGGCGATCCCGCCGGCGTCGACTTCGACTTCTTCGCCTACGGCGGTGCGAGCGCCCAGCACCTGAACACGCTCGCGCTTCCCTCCGCGGCCATCGGCTCCTCCACCACCGCCCAGTTCCAGGTCACCTCGACCGGTACCGTCAGCGGCATCACGTACCAGCCTCCGGTCCTCTCCGGACCCAACGCCGCCGACTTCAGCGTGACCTCCGCCTCCGGGGTCTATACCGTTACCTTCAAGGCTTCTTCTGCGGGCAACGAGCTGGCCTTCCTGAGCGAAACCGACTCCACCGGCACCGTCACCCGCACCCTGGCGCTCACCGCAACCGGCACCACGCCCGTCCCGGTCCTTACCTCCTCCGACTCGCTTTTCTTTTCCGGGATCCCCATTGGCACCACCAGCCCGCCGCAGAGCATCACCGTGCAGGCCTATCAAAACCATCCCATCCAGGCGACTATCACGCCCACCTACAGCGGAGGCCCGCAGCCGTTCGTCTTCGTCGGACCGTCTTCCTGCGCTGCAACACCCTGCACCCTGAAGATCGCCTACTCGCCGCAATCGTCGGCGGATAGCTCCGCCACTGTTTACGTGGTCGCAACCGATACGGTCGGCAATGTCAGCGGCAACATCCAGGCCCAGGGCCAGGTCGCTACCTACGCCCTGGTTCGGCCCAATCCGACCAGCCTTTCCTTTCCCGCGACCGTGGACGGGACCTCCTCCGCCGCGCAGCCTGTCACCTTGACCAACATCGGCAGCGTACCCCTGCAGCTTTCCTTTGGCCTGCTCGACTCACCCACGCTGTTCAAGCTCTCCAACAACTGCCCGCCGACGCTGGCCGTGAACGCAAGCTGCACCCTCAACGTCACCTTCGCCCCGACCGGCACCGGCGCCGGAACGGTCTACGACACCGTGGCGATCTACGGCGGCGCCGACACGCAATATGTCGACCTGACGGCGCAACAGGTGTCCCACTGACGCTTCATGGCACAGCTTGTCCGCGCGAGCCACCGTGGTAGGCTGGAGGTGTCGTATCTTTTCGGAAGTCGCTGAGAGCAAACCCCTCAATCCCCTCGATGCTTTGCGGTTTTGCTGTGGTTTCTGAAGGCCGGCCGCGGATCTTCGTGGGGATCGTCACAAGGCAAGACACGCCGCGCCCCATGCCCCTGACCCTCCCCGGGCCCCGCGGGTGTGGACCACTGCTCTCCGTGCCATATTGAACTTGATGAGTGAAGCTACCCACCCAACCCGGATTGCGAATCTGTCGCTGCGCAGGATCATTACCAGCAATCGATTCATTCCGGAGGTCGACGGCTTTCGCTTCATCGCCATCCTGATCGTCATCCTGTCGCATGTGTACGTGCAGTGCGGCCCCATCCCGGGTCACGGCGCGTTCTATCGTGGATTCGCCTTTCTCTTCCGCGACGGCCAGCGCGGTGTGTTCCTGTTCTTCACCATCTCCGGCTTCATCCTGGCGCTGCCGTTCGCACGGCACCACCTGCAAGGCGGCAACAAGGTCAACGTCGCCAGCTATTTCCGCCGAAGACTGACGCGGCTGGAACCGCCCTACATCCTGGCCATGCTGCTGCGCGCTCCGGCTGTCGTCCTGGCCAAGCACACCGCGCTCTCCGTCGTCGCGCTGCATCTGCTGGCAACGCTGTTTTACGTGCACAGCCTGGCGTTCGGAGCCTACTCGACCATCAATCCGCCAGCCTGGTCGCTCGAGGTCGAGATCCAGTTCTACCTGCTCGCGCCCATCTTGACCATGCTCTTCATGATCCGCAACAAGGCCCTTCGCCGTGCCGTGCTGCTCGTGATCATCCTCGTCTTCGGCGCCGCCGCGACCTATCTCGTCCCGCAGAACGGCCGCCTCTCCATGAGCCTGGTCTTCTTCTTCCAGTACTTCATCGCCGGCTTCCTCCTGTGCGATCTGTACCTCCTGGGCGACCGCTTCGCCGTGCCCGCCTGGCTCTGGGACCTCCTCGGCATCGCGGCCATGGCCTGGATCCTCGTCAGCCAGGCGTCCTGGTACGCCATCGCGCTGCCGTTTGCTACGCTGACGCTCTACATGGCCGGCTTCTACGGCTTCCTGGTGCGCCACTTCTTCTCGTTGCGCTTTATCAGCCTGACCGGCGGCATGTGCTACAGCATCTACCTGACGCACACGACCCTCCTCACCATCATGACGCCGGTCGTACACCGTCTTACTCGCTCGGCGCTCCCCGACTTCGTCTCCTTCACGTTGATCTTCGTACTCTGCACCGCAGCGGTGCTGCTCGCCGGCGCAGCCTACTTTGTCGTGATTGAGCGGCCGTGCATGGACCCGGCCTGGCCGCACAAGCTCGCCATGCGCTTCCGCAAGCATTGAGCCGCATGACGGACGCGTAGCCGCCAAGCCTGGCGACATCCGCCTGCACCCGCAATAACTCTGGCAATTGCAGCGCTCGCCGCTTACAGTGGTGCTGCGTTCGTCAGCCCGAAGGCAATGCGCCGCGGGCGACGCGGCCGGAGGATTCCATGAGCAACCGCACAAAATGGGCCATAGGGATCGGTGGGGGTTTCGTTTTTCTGTTCGTCGTGATGTTCGTCTGGTTCAGCATGACGCAACCGGCTCCCGTGACGGAGACGCTTCCGCCCGGCGCGCAGGCCATTGTGCTCGACTCGGAGTGGTACGAGATCCTGTGGAAGCGCTGGACGGTGACGGACTGGATTCTCGGTCTCCTGGCCGCCGGAACGGCCGTGACCGCAGCCGTGAAGAACGCGTTCTCATCCCACAACACCAACACGGGCGGAACCACCGGGACGGCGTCCACACAGGTCGATCGGGCGGTGATGCTGTTTGCAGCGCTCAGCGTCGTAGCCACCACGCTCGATGCCAAGATGCACCCGGCGCAGATGGCCGAACGCTACCGGCAGGGCGATCTGCTGCTGCAGGACGCCATTATGGACTACCGGCTGAGCGCAAAAACCGAGGCGGATCTCGATGCGCTGCGCCTGACCTGGCACCAGGCGCAGAAGATTTTAGAAGGAGCGCCCGCCGTTCCCGCGCAGCCGAGCACGAAGGTCCCGGACCGGCAGGCACCCGCCAATCCCGCACAGCCCGGCGGCAAAGGGAAGCCGGCGGACCAGCAACCAGCCGCTGCGAAGCCCGCGCAACCGGCGCCGCCCGCTGCTTCGAGCCCGTCTCCCTGAGGTGCAGCCCGTCTGCGACCGCGCCTGGCACTTCCCTGCTTATGGCGACTTCTTCGCCTTGCGTGCCGCGACGGCCTTGCCTCGTCCGCGCAGGTGGTCGGTGAGGGTCTCCACCAACTGGCCTTCGCGCAGCACGCGCTGTCCGGGATCTTCCATGCCCTGGATCGTCTGAATGACCAGCGACCACTGGTTTCCATACTCGACCGTGTTGCGCTTGGCTTCGGCAGCCTTGCGGTAAGCGTCCTCGCGCTCGTGAAAGACGCGCTGCAGAAAGTACAGCATCGCGCTCGAAGCCGTCGTTACGGAGCCACCGGTCGTCTGGTGCAATAGAAACAGCACCACGCCCGCCAGAAGAACGCAGAATGCCAGGCTCACCGCGATCAGCCACAGGATGTACGTGGTGCGCATCTGCCGGATCAGCGCGTCATACTCCCCTTGCAACTGTTCCTGGTAAAAGCTCAGCTTGCTCTTGATCTCGCGAAAGTGAGCCTCGCCCGAGCCGAAGAAGGGGCCCGCCGATCCGATCGCCTGGGTAAACGAGTACCCTGCCGTCTCTCCACTGCTTCCGATCGTGGAGATTCCCACCGTGGCCTGCATATCGATGCGAGTTTGTGTCTCGGCCAGCCTCGCCGCAGCCGCAACGGTCCTCGGCGACGCTGCCGTCGGTGCCTCTGGCAGGTTTTCCGAAGGGGCAGAACCTGAGTACGGTCGCCAGCCACTCGATGTGCCCAGCGCGCCCAGAAGCGCATCCGCAAAATCCGAGCAGGTGGGAAATCGGTCCTGCGGCCGCTTGGAAAGCGCCTTGCGCAGCACCTCGTCGCAGGCTTTGCCCAGCGTGCCGTTCTGTCCGAGCGCGGATAACGGCGGCTGTGTAATCACGGCGGCCATCGTTTCTGTCATCGTCGCGCCGGTAAAGGGCCGCCGACCGGTGAGCAGCTCGAAGGTCACCGCAGCCAGGGCGAACTGGTCGGCCGCAGGCGTGATGACGCCGCCCGAGATCTGCTCCGGCGAGAGGTAATCGGGCGTGCCCACCACAATGCCTGTCTGTGTAATGCGCGACGAATCCCCGCCGGACATCAGCGCAATGCCGAAGTCGAGAATCTTCGGCCTGCCCGTCAGCGTCACCAGCAGGTTCGAAGGCTTGACATCGCGGTGGACGACGCCATGGCTGTGCGCGTAGTCCAGCCCCATGGCCGCGCCCATCAGGATCTCGCCGAACTGCTGGTTGGTCAGCTTGCCCAGGTGATGGCGCAACGACCGCCCTTCCACATACTCCATCACGATGTAGGTCTTGTTCTCGGCAGTAGTCCCGAAATCAAACAACGTGACGATGGAAGGATGATGCAATAACGCCGTGATCTTCGCCTCGGACAGGAAGCGCGCGGTCAGGTCGAGAGGATCCGACTCCGACGTAAGGCGCAGGACCTTGATGGCAACCGCCCGCCCCAGGACCGTGTCCTCTCCGCGGTAGACGGTGGACATCCCACCTTCGCCGATGATCTCTCCGGTCTGGTATTTCCCAAGCTGCACGGAGCAAACTGTATCACGCGGCGCCGCGGCTTACCCCCGCACGCCTGCCGTGTCACCGGGCCTGGCTCGGCCTATTGCATCGCGGGGGTCATCGATCCGCCACCGGGAAGCTGGTGCTGCGCCACTTCGCGCCCGGATATCGCGTCCGGCCCATACTTCTTGTAGACGCTGATGTGGAAACACGCCTGCTGAAACTCTTCCTCCACATCCACCTTGCCCGCTTCCACCAGCGGCAGCAGATACCCGCGCAGCCAGGCAATTTCCGTTAACGAGAGACCCTTCTTCGCCAGATCGACGGCTTGCCCGGTCAGGTGCGGCGATGCGGTTTCGCCCTCGGCCGGCGCGGCGTTGCCGTTGCGGTGAATGAGCTGCTGCTGAAACTCCACCGTGCGCACCGCCGAGTTCACCTGCAGGCGAGTGTGGAAACGCGCATAATGCGCCCGCGCCAGCTCGGCCAGGAATTGCGCCGTCCAGGGACGGCAGTAGCTGCGGTTCGCAGGCAGGCGCCCGTCGGTCTGCATGCCCGCGACGGCGGGGATCGGCACCAGCAGCTTCGACTCCCGCATGCGCTCCAGATCCACATCGTCGCGCACCCGGTCGAGACCCTCCATGTCAGCCATCAGGTTCTGGTGGACCAGGATCTCGTGCGATCCGCGAAGGGCGGCTGGCATGACCAGGCGTCCGCGCTTGTCGTACAGCGTGGGGCCGATCCGGTCGCCCGGAGGCGGCGCGACCCATGCATTGCTCAACTGCTCGATGGTATACGCCTTGCTCGGGTCCGGAACCTCGGCCTCCGGCGTCAAGTGCTGCTTGCGATCGTGCTTCACGTGGATCGATTCGTCCGGCTCAGCCTGCGGCGCCGGAGCGTCGATCTGCGGTTCCGGAGCGGGCAAAGCCTTGGGCGCACGTGAATGCCGGACCTCCGCCGCGTACATGGGGCGATCGCTCGGGACCGGGGCCACGCGGCGGCCATGCGCCGGGCGCGGTTCGGCAGCGGCGTGACGGCCCTTTGCCGGAGCTGCTTTGGCCGACCTGCTGGCCACCTTGTTCGACGGCTTGTTCGGATGGCGGCGCGTCTCCGCTGTGGCCTGGTGGCCTGCGTGTCCGCCCCGGACGTGCGTCTCTGCGGCCGGCGCGTGGCGGCCAGCCTTTGACGAGGCGGTCGCGGCAAACACAGGTTCGCGGCTGCCCGGCCGCTGCTTCAACCGGGGAGCCGCGCTTACCGTGGGTTTGTGCGGATGGCTGCCCGCAAAAGCAGGGGCAACCGGCGCGATCAGGCCGACAGCAACGAGGAGAGCAATTTTTTGGGCTTGTGCGCGCATGATACGGACGATGCGGCAATTCGCCAGAGCAAGATCGACTCTAGCGGCCGTGCCACCTGCGTGTAAGTATTGACTCTGGTTCCCGTTAACTGCTCTGCTAATACAAAGCCCGATGCCCCGCCCGTCCAACGCTTTCGATGTCACGCCGAAGCCGCTGATTGCAGGGGGCTTAGCCCTTCCCTGGCTGCTCGCCGCTCTTCCTGTCGCGTGTTTTTGCGCCGAGTACTTCGCCGCATCGCGCAGCGGCACGCTTCCGTTGCTGCGCGCGCACCCCACCGTGATGGTCGCCGACTGGCTGCTCGTCCCGTTCAATTTTCTGCTGACGCGCATCATTGACTGGAGCCGGGGGCTGCGGCTGTTCGTGCTGGGCGCGGCCGCCGCCGTGGTGGTCGCGCTCGGACATGCGGTTTGGCAGGCGCACGGGACGGCGCCGGCAGGATTTCTCGCGCCAGATGGCGCAGTCACCCCGTCAGGCTGGATTCACCTGGCCTACTCGGTCATCCAGGCGACGTTGCTGCTGGCGTTCGTGTTCTGCCGGCGGGCGGGCGCGCCGCGGGTTGGGGCCGCGCGGGCGCTGGCGGTCGCGTATATGGTGGGCATGGCGATCGGCGGGTATGTGTTTCACCATCGCGTGGTGGCGGAGGACGCGGTGATTGTGGTTGCGGGACTGGCGCTGCTGCTGTTCTGGCGCGGCGACTAGTCGTCGTCGTCCTTGTCGGCGGCTTTCTCGGCGGCTTCGCCCAGCTTCACGATGTCGCCTTCCTGGAAGAGGATTCCCTTAAGGATGTCACGCCACTTGCTCTTCTTGCGCAGGAGGAACTCGAGGTCCATGCCGAAGTGTTTGAACTCCTCGCCCTGGGCGTCGAGCATGATGGCGCGAGCGTCTTTGTCCTTTTCGAGCGAGATGCGCTGCTCATACCAGCCGATCGCCTCGGCTTCTTCGGTGAGCGAGGTGATCATGCGGGCGAAGGTGCGGGTTTCGCTTGAAAGCTCGTCCGCCGGTTCGTGATATTGGTCGAATCCCATGGGTGGGAGTATACCCCCCTCCCCCCGGTTATGACGTAAATTCCGGACAGCATGGGACTTACGTTCGGTTCTCGGACTGGCGGGGATGCTGTTTTGCGGGGACCAAGTGCCATTTCCGGGGTCACATTTGTCAAGTATAGTGAGGTGTCGCCGGCGCCCGTCTATCCGGTGTAAATCGCGTAACGGAGATCCTGAAATGAAAAGGGCCTTTGGAGTGGCAGGTGTGGTGTTCGGATTGGCGGTCGCGGCATGCGGTCAGAGCAATCCGCTGCTGGGGACGTGGGGACTCAGTTCCGGGGAGAAGGGCTGCAATGTGACCATGGTGTTCCAGCCCAAACTGCAGAGCTTTACCTGGCGCGGAAGCACGAGTTCAGCACCGGTGACCGGTTACGTCGTGCAGAAAAACAAAGTCATCGTCGGCGGGACGCCCGGTGTGATCGAGACGTTTTCCTACACCTTTGTGGACAAGGACACGATCTCGCAGCCGAACATGAGCGGCGGGTGCGTTTGGAAACGGAAGTAGCTCCAGCTCAGGTGCAGAAAAACGGCCACGCTCCCGTCAGGGGAAGGGTGGCCGCTTCGGTCGGGCCGCGGGACGGGTCTAGCTGAGGTTGACTTCGTGTTTGGCGAGGGCGGCGCGCAGCTTGGCGATGTGGATGCCGTGGGTGCGGATCGCCTCGTGGAGGAGTTGGGGGGAGACGCCGAACTCCTTCGCCCAGTAGGCGATGTCGGAGGCGATCTTGGGCTTGATCTCGTCGGGGTCCATGGGGACCTTGTGGCCGTGCTCGGTCTCAGGGTGCTCGATGGGGGCGGCGGTGGCGAGGATGGACTCGGGCTCGGCGGTGGGGTTGGGGTGGGACGGGTGATTCGGGTTCTGGTAGGACATGGGTTTCCTCTTTCATGGCTCTGCTCCTTTGATGCAGGTTATTTGAGAGCCATGCTGGTTGCAGAATGTTCTTTGCCGTATCTTCGCCATAAGGTATCTTTGCGACTAGGAGTATTTGGTGACAATCGCAGTCACTTTTGGCGTTCTTCTACTTGCCGCCTGTTTTACACTGGCCGGTTCTATCCACGCCGGTCTCAACCACGCGGATATAGCGTCGCAGACCGGTACGGTCATAGGCCTCGGCTTCGCCTTTGTGACGTTTCTGGGCAAGGCGAACATGCGTTTTTACTTTTTTCTTCAGCGGTGCAAACTTCGTTTCGACCCGACCAGTGTTACTAAGTTGTCATTGACAGTTCGCTTTGATGGGCTGTTCAGTGACGAAGTCTTGTCCGAGTTGGTCTCTTTCCTTACAGATCATAATAAGTTTGTTCAGCCGAGCCGGTTGCAGCACATCTCCTCGCGATCAGCGCTTCTCTATCTAACACCAGGTATGACGCTAGCCCTGACTCAGGAGCCTGCCAGCCTCTCCTTCGATGCGAAGTCCCACATACAGATTTGTCTTAACGAGTTAGAGCTTCCCACACACTATGCGGCGACTAAGCTTGAGCGACAAATTCTGCCGCTAATTTCCACTATCGGCACATTTCTCCATTTTGAATCTGAGGTTTTGCAGGTTGACCTAGGTTTCGGCAAACGCAATCCTTATTTCTCTCTTTATATATCGCATCTCAAACCCGACCAAGTCAGCGACTTCACTATCACCCTGTATATCCCGAAAAATGAAGCAGATAAGCTGGATAAGATAGTGATACGGAAGACGACACTCACGCTTACCGCCGGAACAGTAGACGGAATGGCGCAGCTTGCGAGGGACTACATTTTGTTGAGCCCGCATCTAACTGCGGAGAGGATCGAAAGCAATGTCTAGGTCTTACAAGATTTGCCCAGTCGACTTCTTTACTGATACAGCTTTTGCAGACCAAGCGTTGCATTTCAGTAAGCAATTGCCCCTTCGTGGTGTACCACAAGAACCTCACACTACCATTACGAAGGCGATGGGATCAATCGGCATCGAGGATTTTCGCACCTATGCCATCGAACACGAGCGCGAGGTGACGCAGCGTGGACGCTTTAATGATCAGACCTTCAATAGGTACATTCAGATGTCCGAGATCGCGTGCTTCTATAGTGAAGCTCGGAGTCTTCTAATCCTCTCCGGCAGGAAACACGACATCCTGGACTTTTGTTCGCGCCGTCGTGACAGTGAAAGCATGCGTTTCACAACCGTGAAGATCGATATGAATCGGCTCTTGGAACAGTTGACGCAAGTTAGATTGGTTTGGTTCCGGCACGACGCAGACGCCTCTATCCAAGCATCGGCCTTAATGGCAGCACATAGAGAAGACAAGCGCATTTCAGGATGCCCGAAACGGGGCTGCGATTTCAACCCGTCGTTTTTCATCGTCGATTCTGTGGGCCCTGAGCATTGCGTGTTAGTCACAAGCGACGGCGCGATAGTTCCTCAAGGAAACTATGAACCCTCTCTTGAGTTGGAATTGGTGCTCTGGACCAAAGATTCGCTTCTCGATCCACTGATTTCGCTAGTTCCGTTCGATCGGAGGGTACGATCCCGTTGAGGTGGGAGCAGGATGTCCCCGCTAACCGTTACGGTGCTTGGTACTTGGATGGCGTCCAAGAGTTCGCGAATGTATTTGAGTTGTGCGGAACTGCATCCTCTTGTCGATGCAACGTTCTATCCTAATTTCTAGATGCGGTCCTTCCTTGGCCAAAGAATGGAGTAGCTTATCGATTGCTGAGGAAATGTCCTCTGTCAGGTGGTTACACTTCACGCGAAACTTTACTTGCTGAGTGGATTCCCACAGATCGATCTGCTTGTTCTCGTTCTGCGCTTGCGGCGAATCTAGTGGTATTCCCAGGAGAATGAGATTGGGTATGTGTGGAGGGGATGTTGGTACGTCGGCAGCTTTCAGTCCAGCCCGGAGTTCTTCCCTTAATTCCATCAGCAATCTTCCGAGGACGTTGGCGCCGACCAAATCGCCCGATGTGGTTCTGATGGCACCCCAAAATGGATCTTTTCGCGAATCTTCAACGATGGGTTTGTCGCCGGTCCGCAGTAGCAGTTCGCTAAATCGATTGTAGTTCTGCGCAAGCTTGACGCGGAGGCACCATTTCATTATTCGCACGCGCACCTTGTCCCAATCGGGCCTGGATTCACTGCGATACCGTTTCGTTCTCATCTTCAGCGTCATGGGGCTCTTTTCAGAGACGATGAGGTCTTGGAGGGACGGAATATGAGGGAATCTACAGGATTGATAGAGTGCTTCGACGGTACGAAGCAGTATCCCGTTTACCCTCACCTGGTATCCCGGAGCCATATTGGAAAGGCCGCCAAACGGCTCGGTCGTCTTGCGAAAAGTTATGCATTCATCGCGCTGGTAGATCCGCTCTAGATCGGTCATCAGTTGATTCTCCGCGGTATAAGCGGTGTACCAAGGCGCTCCTGCCCACAAGGCCAAGGGAGCATTATTGGGACAGTTCCGGTATGTTACAAGAAGCGAGCCAAAGCCTAACCGGTTATCGGAGTTCGTTGAAGTGTAGCCAAGCGGCCGATGCATAATTGGAAGGTTTGGACATTGGGATCGCACCTTCAGCCCAGCCTTCCAGAAGACCCTTTCGAGCAAATCTTTGCCGGCCTCCCCCGTGAACAATCTGCTCATGGAAGGACTGCCAGTTGGACGCAGCAATCTTGGGGGCTGCTGGACGTCAAATGAGGCTAGGTACGCTGCACTATCGTTGTCCGAAGGATACGAAGATAAGCGCAGGACGTCGGCGGAAAGGCCTTCGTTGCTCTTGTTCTTGAGAACCAGAGCGCTCCAGAACTTGAGGTTCATGGTCTTTCCCGCTGCCATCGCTGCTTCTCGAACCTTTTTTTCTGCGTAAAAAAGACCCCCGCTGAAAGACGCGAAATTTATGATGTGCACATTCGCCCTTGCAGGCGCCAATGGTAGCCAGTTGGTGATATCAGCGATAAGATGAAGACCCGTAAAGGTGGCTTCATCCAAATATATGAATGGGCCCGTGGCGGAATTGCAGGCTTGAAGCCTAACACCCACTCTTCTCAATAGAATCGGCTCAAACAGTTCGTTGAGGTCTGACTGACTCGATCCCCTCGCTTGGCCGGACATAACGCAGCTGCTTCGTCCAAAATGCCCGGGGATCCTGTCCGGCAAAGGTCTGCTCCACGGCGAGCGTGCTGAGAAATTGCTCTGCATTTTTTCGTGTGATGTAGGTGGAATCGAATACATGCGTTAGTTCCGCGAGGAAACGCGTCTTGTCTGCCTCGCTTTCATCCAGTTGCGCGAGCCACCGCTCTACATGGTCTTCAGAGGCAACCGCCACCTCGCCGAGGCGATAGTCAGCTATCTGTGTTGCGAGTTTCTGAGCTAGTGGTTTCCTCTGCGATGTCAAAGCTGGAGCCATTCCGTCCGCCACCTTTGTAAAGATGGTAAATCAGTCCGCTATTGCAGCAGCGTGCCGGCTTCGGTGGTGGGTTTGGGGTCTTCGGGGGGGATGGTCATGGCGGCGGCTACCTTGTCGTCCTGGTCGAGGTCGAGGAGCTTGACGCCGGAGGTGCTGCGGCCGGCGGCGCGGACGCTCTTGGTGTCGATGCGGATGATTTTGCCGAACTGGGAGATGACCATCATCTCGGTGGTGTCGTCGACGAGGTTGATGCTGGTGACCTTGCCGGTTTTGGCGCTGGTCTTCATGTTGATGACGCCGGTGCCGCCGCGGGACTGGAGGCGGTAGCGGTCGACGTCGGTGCGCTTGCCGAAGCCGTTTTCGCTGACGGTGAGGATGAGGCAGGGGGTGAGGCCGAGCTTTTCGTCGAGCTTGTCGAGCTTGGCCTGGGCGGCGGGGTCGATTTCGATGTCGGAGCCGAGGATTTCCTGGCCGTCGGGGGCGGACTGGCGTCGGCTACGGACGAGATGGGCGGCGCAGAGGGAGAAGCAGGTCTCCTCGGCTGCGCCTCGGGATGACAATCCGGAGTGGGTTCGGCGCCGATGACGGCTTCGAGCTGGGTGGTGAGGCCGAGGTCGGCGGCCGTTCGCGGCGCTGGCTCTTCGCGGGCTTCGGGCGAGGGGGTGACGGCGGCGCCGATGACGTAGTCGCCCTTGCGGAGGTTGATGCCGCGGTTGCCGGTGGCGGGGCGGCCCATGGGGCGGAGATCCTGCTCGTTGAAGCGGATGGCCATGCCGTCGTGGGTGGCGAGGAAGATGACCTGCTGGCCGTCGGTGATGTTGGCGGTGATGAGCTCGTCGTCCTTCTCGATGTTGATGGCGATGATGCCGCGGGTCATGACGTTCGAGAAGTCCTTGAGCGGGGTCTTCTTGACGGTGCCGTTGCGGGTGGCGAAGAGGATGTTCTTGCCTTCTTCGGAGAGGTTTTTGACGGGGAGGATGGTGACGACCTTTTCGCCGGGCTGGAGGTCGACGAGCGAGGCCATGGCCTTGCCCTTGCCGGTGATGCCGACGTCGGGGACCTCGTAGATTTTGAGCCAGTAGACGCGGCCGGTGTTGGTGAAGCAGAGCAGGTAGGTGTGGGTGGACTCGATGATGAGCTGGGAGACGAAGTCCTCGTCGCGGGTCTTCATGCCGATGCGGCCGGTGCCGCCGCGACGCTGCTGGCGGTAGGTGGAGATGGGCGTGCGCTTGAGGTAGCCGGTGTTGGAGACGGTGACGGCGACCTGCTCGTCGGCGATGAGGTCTTCGAGGCCGAGCTCGGTGGTTTCGTCGAGGATGGTGGTGCGGCGGGGGTCGCCGTACTTGTCGCGGATGTCGGTGAGTTCCTGGGCGATGACGGCGCGGAGCTTGACGGCGGAGCCGAGGATGGACTCGTACTCGGCGATGTTGTCGCGGATCTGGGCGAGTTCCTTGAGGAGCTCGTCGATGGAGAGCTGGGTGAGGCGGTAGAGCTGCAGCTCGAGGATGGCGTCGATCTGGCGGAGCGAGAGGATGAGCGTGGCGCCGGTGGCGGTGGTGGCGGAGACGGGGAGCGTGTCGGGGTCGATGCCGTACTTGGCGGGGTCGAGCGTGATGCCGGCAGCTCGGTGCCGCGGAGCGTGATGGTGCGGTTGGAGAAGTAGGCGAAGAGGTTTTCGCGGGCGTCGGCGCGGCTGAGCTGGACTGGCGGATGATGCGGATGACGTGGTCGAGGTGGTCGAGCGCGATCTGGAGGCCGAGGAGGATGTGCTCGCGGTCGCGGGCCTTCTGCAGGAGGAAGGCGGTGCGGCGGCGGACGACGTCCTGGCGGTGGTCGAGGAAGGCGCGGATGGCGCTGGTCGAGCGGGAGCTCCTTGGGCTGGCCGTTGTGGACGGCCAGGAAGATCATGGAGAAGCCCTCCTGCATGGAGGTGTGCTTGTGGAGCTGGTTGAGGACGATCTGGGACTCGGCGCCGCGCTTGAGGCCGATGACGATGCGCATGCCGTCGCGGTCGGATTCGTCGCGGAACTCGTCGCGGGCGATGTCGGTGATGATGCCTCTCGTTGACGAGCTCGGCGATGCGCTCGATGAGCTTGGACTTGTTGACCTGGTAGGGGATCTCGGTGACGATGATGGCTTCGCGGCCGCCGGAGATCTTCTCGAGGCTGGGTGCGCGCGCGCATCATGAAGCGGCCGCGGCCGGTGCGGTAGGCGTTGGGGATGGTGGTCTTGCCGAAGATGAAGCCGCCGGTGGGGAAGTCGGGGCCCTGGACGTGCTCGAGGCACGAGGTTGAGGTCGTCGCGGTGGTCTTGCGGGGACTTGGTGAGGAGCGCGATCGCGGCGTTGAGGACCTCGGTGAGGTTGTGCGGCGGGATGTTGGTCGCCATGCCGACGGCGATGCCGGAGCTGCCGTTGACGATGAGGTTGGGGATGCGGGCGGGCAGGACGGCGGGCTCGAGCGTGGACTCGTCGTAGTTGGGGACGAAGTCGACGGTGTCCATGTCGATGTCGGCGAGCATTTCGCCGGCGATGCGGGTGAGGCGCGACTCGGTGTAACGCATGGCGGCGGGTGGGTCGCCGTCGACGGAGCCGAAGTTGCCCTGGCCGTCGACCATCATGTAGCGCAGGCTGAAGGGCTGCGCGAGGCGGACCATGGTGTCGTAGATGGCGGAGTCGCCGTGGGGGTGGTAGTTACCCATGACGTGGCCGACGACCTTGGCGGACTTGGTGTACTTCTTGTTGAACTGGAGGCCCATCTCCTGCATGCCGTAGAGGATGCGGCGGTGCACGGGCTTGAGGCCGTCGCGGACGTCGGGCAGGGCGCGCCCGATGATGACCGACATGGAGTAGTCGAGGTACGACCGGCGCATCTCCTCCTCGATGTTGATGGAGAGCATATTGAGCGCGCCGCGACCCTGGACCGCGGTGGGGCCGTCGGGCGGAGAGCCGGCAGGCGGCGGGTTGTTGGAGTTCGCGTCCTGCGGGTTGGGGGTGTCGCCGGTGGGGTCTTCGGGAAACAGA
Source organism: uncultured Gammaproteobacteria bacterium (assembly GCA_963744015.1). GTDB lineage: Bacteria > Acidobacteriota > Terriglobia > Terriglobales > Acidobacteriaceae > Edaphobacter. The sequence goes on along the minus strand of CAVUSA010000003.1, from coordinate 704,935 downwards.
TCGTCAGCCATGATATCCCTCTATTATAAGGGTTTTGGCTGGAGAAGAGCGGGTTTGAGGCATAGCAAAAGGCACCCCTGAGGGTGCCCTTTTGCCAGTTGTAATGAAGTGGGTTAGAACTCCAGGCGGAGCGAGAACTGGCCGACGCGGGGGCTGTTGGCCGTGCTCGTGATCTGTCCGAAGCTGGTCGAGGTAATGTCGGTGTTGGGGTTCGCGAATACCGGATGATTCAGCACGTTGAAGAAGTCAGCGCGGAACTTCAGGTCCACGTGGCGGTCAATCAGGACCGGGAAGGTCTTTGCAAGGCCGGCGTCGAAAGTGAAGCCGGAAGGTCCGCGGAGGTTGTTGCGGCTACCGACCTGGAGTCCGATCGGGCCGGTGAAGCTGGCCAGCGCCGCGTTCTGGTCAGGGAAGGCGTAAACCGTGTTGCCGACTTTGTGAGCCTTGGCGGTGACGGCTCCGCGGTTGCCGTTGAAGATGGCGGGTGCGTCTTCGTTGAAGGAGGCGACGAAGGCTCCGGACAGGGTGCCGGCGGCATAGCCGCTGCGCCAGGCCGGGATGCCCGACACGGACCAGCCGCCGAATGCCTCATCCAGCCAACGGGGCGCGTTCGAAAGGAACTCGCGTCCGCGGCCGAAGGGAAGATCGGCGATGAAGTCGGAGTTGAAGACGTTCTGCACGTCGAAGTCGGAGTTGCCGCGGCACTCGCGGGGGCGGGTGACGTCGCAGATGAAATTGATGAGCGTGTTGGCCGCGATGTAGTTCGCCGGGGCAGAGACGTTGTCCATCGAATGCGACCAGGTGTAGTTGGCGTCGAACTTCACGCCGTGGGAAAGGTTCTTCTGCAGCGTGACCAGCAGGCCGTTGTAGCTGGAGAAGCCCTTGTTGGTGACCCAGGGATTGAGCGCGAACTGCGCGCCGACGACGGTGTTATTGGGGATGAGGCCGTCCTCGAGCAAAGCGTTGGCGAAGTCGGCGATATCGCCCAGCTGGAAGAGCGAGGAGAAGTTGGCGATGAGGCACTGCGTGGTGCAGTAGGGGCTGACTGTCCTGGAACCAGGGCTGGTTGGGGATGTTCTTGGCAGCGGTGCCCGCGCGCAGCGCCTGCGTGACATTGGCGAAGGCGCTGCTGAAGAGCTGGTTGCCCTTGGTGTCGTTGAAGTCGACCACCTGCGAGGCGTCCGCCTGGCCGAGGAGGCGCTTGCCGTAACGGCCGACCCAGTTGATTTTGAGCAGCATGTGCTCAGGCAGTTCCTGCTGCATGCCGACGTTGAAGTTCAGCGAGTACGGGTCCTTCAGGTTGGGATCGATGATGGTCGCGAAGCCGGCGCCGCTGATGCCACCGTTGGGGATACCGTTGGTGGTGTAGGGGGTATAGGGCTTGCCGATGGCGGGGGCGGTGGGAATCTTGGCCGTGCCGAGCGAGTAGTTCGGGCCCAGGCGAGGATCGGCGGCGAGCGCCAGGTTCGCGCTGGTCTGGCCGTACGAGACCGAGGTGCTGTTCTGGAAGAGGAAGGACGACTGGTCCTGGATGAAGTTGATCGCGTTGATGACGGTGCGATCGTAGACCAGGGCAGCCGAGCCGTTGATGACCGTCTTGGTGCCGGTGGGGTTGTAGGTGAAGGCGAGGCGGGGCGCGAGGTCCTTGTAGCTGGGGTTATAGAGCGGGGCGCCGTTGTTGGCCTTGCCGCCGAGTGTGTAGGTGACCAGTGGCACGACCGTGTCGCCGTTGGTGCCGGCGAGGCCATTCTTGATGCGGGAGCTCATGAGCTGGTCGAAGGTGAGGTTCTGGACCGACTCATCGCCATGCACTTCGTAAGGCACCGTGTAGAACTGGTAGCGGACGCCGTAGTTGAGGGTGAAGTTGCGGGTCACCTTCCACTCGTCGCCGAGGTAGGCTTCGGTCTGGTAGTAGCGATAATTGCGGGTTTCGCCACTGCCCTGGGGCAACGCGGTGCCGGCGGGCGTGTAGTTGTAGTTGGCGCCGATGGCGGCGATGCGTCCGAGTGCGGTGGAGAAGAGGCTATCGAAGAGGGACGGAGCGGTGGTGCCGCCACGGATATTTGTAGGGCGCAAAGAAGAGTTCAGGCTGGTCGTGAGGCCACCGATGCCGACGGTGACGCTGGAGAAGTCGTTGACCAGGTTGCTGTTGGTCTTGATGAACTTGAAGGTGCCGCCGGCCTGGATGTTGTGCGCGCCCTTGGTCCAGTTGAAGTCATCGCGGAACTCGGGGTCGGGCACGCGGCGCTTCTGCGAGCTGGGGCTTGTGAACGGGGCGGAAAGGCCGCCGAAGCCGAAGTTGATGGCGCCCTGCGGATCGTAGAGGTTGGGGAAGGCGAGCTTCGAGATGGTGTCGCCGTAGTAGAACTGGTTGACTTTGTTGGCGCTGATCTGCCAGATATCACTGGCGACGTAGCTGTAGCTGCGGATCTGCTCCGGGTTGGTGAGGGGGTCGGTCGGGAAATCGTTCAGCGAGTAGACTTCATCTTCGTGCTGGACGATGGTGCGGGCGAAGAGCTGATGCTTGGCGTTGAGGCGGTAATCGATGCGGCCGACGTAGTTGTAAAGGATGTCGGGGGTGGGCTGGGTGAAGCGGTAGCCGCCGGTGTTGACGCCATCGCCGAGGGTGAGGTCATTGGCGCGGGGGTAGCGGGCGTTGATGAGCGCGAGTACGTTGGGGTTGAAGCCGATTCCCAGAGGATCGAGCGCGGCGACCTGCGCCGAGCTGAGTGTGCCGATGCATTGCGGGGTGGTATTGAGGCGGCTGGTGGCTGCGCACGCAGCGCCGGTGGAGACGCCGCCGGCGTTGGCATAGATGTAGTTCAACTGGCCATTGCGGAAGGAGTCGAGCGGCACGGTGCGGCTGGTGCTGCTGGACTGGATGATGCGCGAGTTATTGAAATCGAAGAAGATGAAGAGCTTGTCGTGCAGGAGCGGGCCGCCGAAGTTGCCGCCAAACTGGTTGCGGATGAGCGGGGTGCGGGGCAGGCCGGTGTTGTTGAGGAACCAGGTGTTAGCGGCGGTGGACGTGTCGCGGTGGTACTCGTAGAGCAGGCCGTGGAAATGGTTGGTGCCGCTCTTGGTGACGAGCTGGAACTGTCCGCCGCTTCCGGTGCCTAGCCCGGGGGTCAGGCCGGCGACGTTGCCGCGGAATTCCTGGATGGCGTCGACCGGGGCGTCGCCCTGGATGGAGAAGCCGCCGGCGGCGAGGTCGTTGGCGTCCATGCCGTCGACCGTGACGTTGTTCTGGTCGGTACGCGCGCCGGTAAAGGAGCCGTTCGCGTAGCCGGGCTGCAGGGTGAAGAGCGTGGTGGGGGTATCGCGATTCTGTACCGGCAGTTCGGTTAACAAGGTAACGTCGAAGTTGTTGCCAATGGTGGCGTCAGAGGTATTGAGGGTGACTTCGGCGCTCGAAGCGGAGACCTCAACGGCCTGTGTGGTGCCGGCCTGCAGCCTGGCGTCCTGGGTGCGCGTGATGCCGACGGCGAGCGTGATGTTGTCGATCACCACGTCGGCGAAGCCTGCATGCGAGAAGGTGGCCTTGTACCCGGCGTGGGGCGGCACGTTGGCAAAGCGATAGGTGCCCTTGGAGTCAGTGGTCTGGGTGAAGACCTGGCCCTGCTCGGTGCCGACCAGAGTGACGGTGGTGCCCGGGAGCACGGCGCCGCTGGCGTCGGAGGCGACGCCCGTCATACCGGAGGAGTCCTGGGCGAGAAGCGAAAGCGAGGGGAAGAGCAGACCGAGGGCGAGAAGGCAAAACATGACTGCGCGAAGGGGCCGGATCATCAAATCTCCTGGAGTGGACCGTGAGTCGGCGGAAGAGCCGTGCTCTGTAGGGCTTCGGTGTTGCCGGAGCAATTTATCTGCCAATCGCGCAAGTTGTTCAGGTTGTTTACGTTCACGTTACAGACTTACTAGAACTTCTGTTGGCGTGCCGAACGAATCTGTATGGTTCTATGGAATTCTGGAGCGGGAGGATGGGTCCAGAAGGCCAAAAGGCGCCCCGGAGGGCGCCTTTTGGCTTTGCGAGAGGCAGGCTTAGAACGCGAACTTCGCGGAAAGCTGCATGGTGCGGGCGTTGTTGCCGAAGACCTTCTGCGGCTGATTGAAGGACCCGGGCGCCGCCTGGCTGTCAGAGACGACGGTCTGGAACGCATAGGTGGCCGTGAAGCCGTTGCTGTTGATGTTATCGACCGAGCCCGGGATGTACTGGGCGTGGTTGAGAACGTTGAAGGCCTGGGCGCCGAACTCGAACGAGTAACGCTCGGTGAAGTTGATGCGCTTGAGAGCCGCCACGTCGAGGTTGTCGATGGGACGGATCGGAAGCGTATTGCGCGACGAGTTCGGCAGGGTGCCGGTCTGGGCCTGGATGTAGTAGGCGGTGGGGTTGATCGCCTGGTAGCCGACGAGGTTGGCGCTGCAGGTGGTAGCCGGCGCGGTGCACTTGCTGGCCAGGGCTGCGCTGTAGATCGGCGTCACCTTGGTCGAGGTGCCGGGAACGCCGTGCGGGTTGATGATGGGGCGATCGATGGCTGCGCCACTGTCGCCATTCAGGTTGGAGTTCACACCGGAGAGCACCGTCGTGTACTCCGGCGACTCGTAGGTGTAGATGGGCGAGACCTCCCAGTTGCCAACCACATTCTTCATGAAGTAGTTGGACGAGTGCTTGTAGAAAGGCAGATCATACAGCGTCTCGAGGGTGAGGCGGTGGGTGCGGTCCAGAGCCGAACGGCTGTAGTCGCAGGAAATGCACTGCGAGTTCTGCGGACGGCGGGGCGTAAGGACGGTAGCGAAGACCTCGGCGGTTGCGTCGTCCATGGTCTTCGACCAGGTGTAGGAGAGTTCATCTGCAGCCCGTTCTGGAATCGCCGCGGAGGTTGGCGACCAGACCGTTGTAGTTGGACTGGGAGTAGGGCTGGTAGGAGGTGATCGTGCTGGTGAAGCCAGCCGCAAGGTAAGCGAGCAACGATGTTCGAGTTGGCGTTGATCGCGGCCAACGTGTTGCCGCTGCCCGCGTTTCGGCTTCCAGAACCGTCGTGCCGACCTGGGTGTAGAGCTCGTTGGCAGCCGTGACGCGCGGCTGCTTGTTGATCTGATCCTGCGTGGGAAGGTGGATGCCGCGGGTTCCAACGTATCCCAGCTCAGCGGTGAAGGCGGAGCCGACGTTGCGCTGGATGGTCAGCGTGTAGGTCTCAGCGTACGGCAGGATCTGGTTGGGCAGAAACGCCGAGGTTGCGGCGCGCTGCTGGGCAAGGCCGGCCGGCGTGTTGGGATACACAGTGACGCACCGTACCGACCTGCCGGAAGCCTCCGTTGGCCAGGAAGTTGGGTGTGCCTGCGTTGATCTGCCCGGCAACCGTGGTTCCGACAGCGACGTTCACGTCGTTGGTGGAGGAGTACTGCGGCGGGAAGGAGAGGAGTGCCGAGGTTGTCGAACAGAACGTCGTAGGCCATGCCGAAGCCGGCGCGGATGGAGGTCTTCGCGTCCGGCGCCCAGTTGATGCCGAAGCGCGGAGCGAAGTTGGTGTACGTGCGGCTGCGGCGCACTGAAGTTGATGAGGCCGGGGACGGAGGCGGCAATGTTCAGCTGACTGCGCGCGCTCGCCCACGGGGACGGAGGTGAACTCGTAGCGCAGCCGGCGTTGATGGTGACGGTCGGAGTGACGCGCCAGGTGTCGTTGCCATAGCCATAGAGGGCGGTCTGGTCGCCGTAGTAGATGTCGTTGCCGGTGGAGCGCTCGGCGAAGCCATTCGGTCGGCGCCAGGTCATGGAGGTACTGGTCGAGGTTGTCATACTCGTAGTCGCCGCGAGCACGCTGCGTGAAGCCCTGGGGCGAAATGTACTTGCGGCCGTCAAAGCCGAACTTGAGGGTGTGCTTGCCCTTGGTGTAGCTGATGTTGTCCGTCACCTGGTAGAGGTTCTGGATGGTGAACTGGGGCGCGTTGCTGTCGGGACCGATGTTCAGATAGTCCCTGATCGTAGAACTGGTGATGTTGGGGAAGCGTTCAAGCCAGGGTAGCTGAAGTTGCCGGCGGGCGTTGCGTTGGCGTAGCGGTTGAAGCCGATGCGGAACTCGTTGGTGAGGTTCGGCGTGAAGGTGTGGTACTCCGAGAACGAGATGAGGTGGTACTTGTACGGCAGCTGCAGGAAGAAGATTGGCAGCGAAGCCGGCGACGTCGGGAGCGCCTTCCGTGTTGTAGATGTAACGCCCGCGGATGCTGTCCTTGCTGCTGACCGTGTAGTCGACGCTGGTGGCCAGGGCATCGAAATTGATGAACGAAGGAGCGTTCATCTGGTAGATTGCCCAGCGGAATGTTGGTGCTGCTGCCGGAAGCAAACTCGCCTGCGGTTGCGTTGTAGCCCGTCCGAGTAGACCGTAAGCACCTGCGGACCGGCGTTGTTGAAGCAGGCCTGGTCGTTGGCGTCGGTTACCTGTGCGCCGCCGAGGTAGTTGGCGGGTGTGACGTACTGCTCGTAGATTGCCAGGTTGGTGGCGCTGAAGCCATAGTTCGAGGCTCTTGAGCGTCGCAAGGCCGGCGGCGGTCGGAGTGCACTGATACGAGGTATTGCTCTGGCCGGTGGTCTGGCGCTCGAAGTTCGCGAAGAAGAACAGCTTGTCCTTGATGATCGGGCCGCCCAGCTGGCCGCCGTAGCGGTTGTTATCGTAGCGGGGATTGGGATGATCTTGCCGCCTGCGATGCCGGACTGCTGCGTTCAGGTTGCGGTTCTGGAAGTACTCATAGAGCTTGCCGTGGAAGTGGTTGGTGCCGGAGACGACGGTGGTGTTGAACTGGCCGCCGGAGGAGTGGCCGAACTCCGGCGAGAACTGGTTGGTGATGAGGGTAAAGCTGCCGACGGAGTCGTTGGGCACGTAGACGCAGCGGGCCGGTGACGCCTTGTATCGTTATTGTCGATGCCTTCGATCGTGAAGTTGTTGTTGCGGGGACGCTGGCCACCGACCGAGGGGCCAGTGCCGATGCCGATGCCGCCCGAAGACGCGACGCCGGGGCTAAGCAGCGACACGTTCAGGACGCCCAGGCCGACGGTCGCGGTGGGCAGATCGGCGATCTCGCGGGGCGTGAAGGTCTGCGAAAGATTGCTGGTCGTGGTATCCAGAACAACGCCGGCGTCGGCTGAGACTTCGACGGTTTGGCTGGCGCCGTTGACGGAGAGAACCACGTCAGCGGTGGACGCCTTGTTCAATTCCACATTTACGCCGCGGAGGGTGTAGGGCTGGAAACCGGTGGCGTTGACGACGAGGTCATACTTGTCGGGCAGGAGGTTGCCGGCGCGGAACTCACCGCTGCTGCCGGTCTGCGTGGTGACCGTAACGCCGGTCGATTCTGCCTTGATGGTGATGGTGGCGTTCGGAAGCAGGGCGCCCGAAGCGTCCTTGACGGTACCTACCAGGTCTCCGCTGGTGGCTTGCGCGAGGGCGAGGCCGGCTGCGGCGCAGGCAAAAGCAAGGGTTGAAGCGATTGCGCGAAGCTTTTTATACAAGGTTTGTTCCTCCCAAATGATTCTGCGTTCACTTCGCGGTGCAATTTGAGTGCCAAATGTCCAATTCACTGCACCCTCATGGACTTGGGGGGCGTTCTCCCGTTGGGAGGGCTTTCCGATATCTAGATTGAGGAATTTCGAACTGGAGGTGAATATGGTTTTTGGTATAGGACTCCCGATGGCCGGTCATGGCAATAGCACTTCCTGAGCAACCCATCCCACCGATGGTGCGTCGCATGGCAGACGAACTCCTTTGTCAGGGAGCGGCGTCAACACCAGGAGACTTGCCATGAAGAGCAGGATGAAGGAATTTTTGCGGGGCGTTGCTGTACTTTCAGTGGGTGCGGCCTCTTTCTCAGTAGCGGCACCTGGGCAGAGCAAAGTTCTTGTCGCTACGCCGGGAACGGATCGTGGCCCGGTGGTGAGCAAAGGCCACGCGGGCAAGGCGGAAGAAGAGCATGTGCGAGCCTTTGCGACGGATGTGCATTCGGGCATTCTGACGGTGGATGGCCTGGTGGGTAAGGCGCAACTGAACTACCACATCCATGAGCAATATATGTACTTCACGATCCCGGGTGTGGGGACGGCGATCGTATCGCAGACGCGCTTCATGAATTCACTGCCGCAAAAGGGCGCATTTCACGGGAATACGCTGACCTTCCAGGCCAATGGCCACACGGTGGAGTTGAGCAATGACAACCCGCTGGTTGCGGGCAAGTCGGCGGATGCGTGGGTGGCGATCGATCCGCTGTATGGCGCGGGCATTGCCTTCCCGATGATGGGGTATGGCGATTCGCTTTCGCGGCCGTATGCGTGGCCGGGATCGAAGACGGAGACCACGACCAGCAACGCGTACGCTTCAGCGCCGCCATTGCCCAAGGCACTGCGTCCGAAGCCGGAGATTGCTTCGTCCTACAGCGTGACGGTGCCGGCACAGCAGCCGAATCGGTAACAATCTACTGAGCGAGCCAAGCCGCGACAGCGAGAGGTCTTCGCTGCCGCGGCTTTTTTGTTGCGCCGCGGGCGCCCGGTGGGTGGGCAACGTGAGAAGGGCTGATACGGCACGGCTGAAGCCGTGCCCTTAAGCAAGACGGGCTTGTACAAGTAGTCGAACTGGAGAACTGTGCGGCTGAGACGGGATCCAGTGCCGGGTGGATCCAGGCAAGTGGTTGAATCTGCGGGTGTTGTCTACCTAGCTTAGGACCTCCAGTATGTGGCGGGAGACGCGCAGGGAGTTGGCGACGATGGTCAGCGAAGGGTTGACGGCCGAGGCGGAGGGGAAGCAACTGGCGTCCACTATATATAGATTGTCCAGGTCGTAGGCCTTGCAGTGGGGGTCGAGAACCGAGGTGGCGGGATCGTGGCCCATGCGGCAGGTGCCGTTCTGGTGGCCGACGCCTTCGAGGGGAATGCGCTTTTTGAAGTAGGCATGCAGCGGGATGGAGGTGTCGGCGTGGCCGGCACGCTTGAGCACGTCGAGCCAGCGCTCCTGCAGGCGCTTGAACGATTCGACGTTGTTGGGGGTGTAGCTGAGGCGGATGCGGCCGGGCGGCGCGACCGAGACCTGGCCGGTCTGGTTGCCGGCGCCGGAGGGGTCGGTGTCGTCGGCGGGGTGCGGGCCGGCGACGCTGGGGCTCGGGGTCGTGATGGAGCCACCGAAGACGGCGTCGTCCACCTGCGCGCCCTTGGCGACACGATGGAGCTCATCGGCGGACGGCGTTGAGTTTTCGAGGGTGACGCGGTTGGCCGGATGCGGAAGGTCTTCGGTGGTGAGCCACCAGGGCACGGCGTGCTGTTTCATCTTTTCGAGCACGAAGCCGGGGGTGAGCGGAGGCGCGTCGCCCTGCATCATCTCGTGGTGGAAGCTGCCGATGGGCTGTACCTGTCCGAGTGGATAGGGATAGGAGATCGTCTCCGCTGCTGAGATAGAAGTCGTTGGTGCCCCAGGTCTTGGTGTAGGCATCGGCGTTCGACTGCGTGGAAAGGGCGAGGATGGCATCGGCCTGGTGATACATGAAGTTGCGGCCCACCTGGTCGGAGGAGTTGGCGAGCCCGCGCGGGTGCTTGTCATTTGCCGACGCCAATAACACCACCGCGGAGTTGATGGCTCCGGCGCACAGGCAGAAGAGGTGAGCGGAGTAGGTGGCGATGCCGGGCTCGGGCGAGAGGACAGAAGCAGATCCTCCGCCTTCGGCGAAGGATGACAACGGGTGGGGGTGGCGAAGGATGACGACTGGGTGGAGGATGACGACGCAAACGGAGCATGGAGCTGGCGGCCGGAGTGTTCGACCTCGACGGAGGTGACGGCGGTGCCGGCAGAGTTGGTGAGCAGCCGGAGAACGCGGGTGTTTGTCATCAAGGTGACATTGGGCAGGTGCAGAATCTGCCGGATGCAGTTGATGTCGGCGTCGGATTTGGCGTGGACGAGGCAGGGGTAGCCGTCGCAGGTGTCGCAGCGAATGCACTTGGACGCTTCGGGATTGCTTTCGTCGCGCTTGAGGCCGAGCGGGATGGGGAAGGTGTTGACGCCAAGTTTGCGAACGCCATCCTCGATCGCCTGCATACGGGGCTCGTTCGCGAAGGGCGGGAAGGGGTAGGGTTTGGAGTGGAAGGGCTCGGTGGGGTCGAACTCGGAGCCGAGGCCGCCCGGGACTGCGGGGCGGTTCTGCCCTAAATTGCCGTGGACGTGGAAGAGCTCTTCGGCTTCGCAGTAGAAGGGTTCGAGATCGGCGTAGGAGATGGGCCAGGCGGGCGAGATGCCGCCCTTGTGCCGGATGACGCCGAAATCTTCCGCGCGCATGCGGAACATGGCGGCGCCGTAGACCTTGGTCTGGCCGCCGACGAAGTAGGCCTGCTGCGGGTGGAGGTCCTTGCCGTGCTGATCGTGCCAGGTCTCGCGGGTGTGGTAGCGATTGGCGAGGAAGACCGCGGAGGTGCTCCAGTTGAGCTTTTCCTGCGGAAGAAAGGGTCCGCGCTCGAGGATGAGGATGCGTTTGCCGGCCTGGGCCAGGCGCAGGGCGAGCGGACCGCCGCCGGCACCGGTGCCAATGATGATCGCGTCATAGGGATTGGGCATGGTTCTATGATGCACGGCGGCGGGAAAGGCAGGAAAAGAAGCGCGCTAAGGCGCGATGCGGGGCACGCGAAGTCTGCGAAGCGCATCACACCGGTTTGAGGTATGGACGCATGGGATTTCTGGAATCGATCGAAAAGATGGCGCAGCAGGGTACGGAAGGTCAGGGCGTGGGAAGTCAGAGCACCGAGACCTCGGTGGTGGGCGGGATGATGCAGGCTCTGGACGAGCATCCGGGCGGCCTTTCCGGTGTGCTGGCGCACCTGCAGCAGAATGGCATGGGCGAAGAGGCGCAGGGCTGGGCGCAGGGTCAGCCGGCCACGCCGCAGCAGGTGCAGCAAGGTCTGAATGGCTCCGGCTTCATCGAGAATGTGGCGGCCAAAGCCGGGGTTTCGCCAGAGGTGGCCAAGGTAGCGATGGCGACGTTGCTTCCGCTGGTGATCTCGCACTTCACCCAGGGCGGGCAGACCGCTCCGCCGCAGCAGGGCGGGTTCGGTGGTATGGCCGGACAGATTCTCGGCCGGCTGGTTTAGCGGTCCCTCTGCAAAAAACGACTACGGGGATTCTGGCTGCGCCAGAATGACGAGCCCAAGGACAACGACCGGGATTCTGGCTGCGCCAGAATGACCAACGCATAACAACGACAGATGGAAGATGAGGAGAAAGCATGGCGGATTTTCAGGCATTGCAGCAGAAGTACGCGCCGGTGGTGGACACGGTGAAGGAATTTGAGCCGTATGGCGCGAAGTTTGTGGGCTCGGAACTGGTGGGAGAGCAGTATCACCTGGTGGCGCAGGTGCCGTCGCAGGTGGTGTTGAATCGCGTGTGGGATGCGATCAAGAAAGTGGACCCGCAGTTCGCCGATCTGAAGCATGAGATCACCAACACCGGCGGGCAGGAGCAGAAGTACACCGCGCAGGCGGGCGATAACCTGAGCAAGATCAGCAAGCTGTTTTATGGCGATGCGAACAAGTACATGAAGATCGCCGAAGCGAGCGGGATGAGCGATCCGAACAAGCTGCACCCAGGCGACACGCTGACGATTCCGGTACTTTCGTAGCTTCGGCATTCTGATTAGAGGGGAGGGGCTTCGCGGCGTCTGCTGCGAAGTCCCTCCTTTTTCGTGAGATGGCAACTGGCGGGCTGGATTTGGACTCTGATGCAAGTGCGTTCACAGAACGTTCACATTGCGGAAGGAGCCAAGGTGGCGAAAAAGCAAAAGACGGATCGGGGATTGTCGGACCCGACGAAGCTCAAGCCCGTGGACAGGGACGACGACCTGCTGCAGGTGATTGTGGAGACGCCGCGCGGCAGCCGCAACAAGTTCTCGTTTGACGCGGAGCAGCGGTTGTACATCCTGAAGAAGGTGCTGCCGGCCGGCATGGTGTTTCCGTACGACTTTGGCTTTCTGCCGCGCACCCTGGCGCCCGATGGCGACCCGATCGATGTGCTGCTGCTGATGGATGAACCGGCGTTTCCGGGCGTCATGGTTCCGTCGCGGCTGATCGGCGTGATCGAAGGCGAGCAGGTGGACGGCAAGAAGCGCATTCGCAACGATCGACTTCTGGCTGTGGCGGATGGGAGCCACTCGTACCTGAACATCAAAAGGCTGAAAGACCTGCCGAAGCGGTGGATGAAGGAGCTGCAGGACTTCTTTGTGAATTATCACGCGCTCGAAGGCAAGGAATATCGGCTGCTTGGGTGCAAGGGTTCTGACGCGGCCATGACGCTGATCAAAGAGGCGGAGAAGGCGGCATGAAGGAGATTCTGCTGCGCTTCTTGATTGGGGGCGCGGTGGTGAGCTATTCGCGCTGCTTGGCGAAGTGCTGCGGCCGAAGAATTTTGCAGGGCTGTTCGGGGCGGCGCCTTCGATTGCGCTGGCGACGCTGGGATTGACGATCGCGCACCAGGGCAAGGCTTACGCAGCGCTGGAGGGGCGGTCCATGATTGCCGGAGCGGCGGCGTTTTTCTGTTATGCGACGCTGGTGAGCTGGCTGCTGCTGCGCAACAAGGGTTCGGCGCTCCGAGTGACGGTGGCGGCGATGCCGGCGTGGTTTGCGGTGGCGTTCGGGTTGTGGGCAGGGTGGCTGCGGTGATCGGCGCCCGGCTTTCTGCGCTGAAGGGCACGAAGTGGTACGAGCATGCGCTGCGGTTTGGGTTCGGCGGCGTGTGCACGGTGCTGGCGGGGCTGATTGCGAAGAAGTTCGGGCCGGTGGTGGGGGGCATGTTCCTGGCGTTTCCGGCGATTTTTCCGGCGGGCGCCAACATGATTGAGACACACGAGAAAGAGAAGAAGCGGGAAGTGGGTTCGGACGGGGAGCGCCGGGGCCGGATCGCGGCGGGCATCGATGCGGAGGGCTCGGCGCTGGGGGCTGTTGCCCTGGCCGGGTTTGGGCTGGTGGTTTGGCGTTGGCTGCCGAGAATGCAGCCGGTTGCGGGGATTGCCACAGCGGTGGCGGCGTGGGTGGCGGTGGCGACGGTGCTGTGGGCGCTGTATCGCGTGCGCTGGGTGGAGCGGTGGCGTCGGCGCGGGCGTTCGGGGTGAAGACCCGCTACGGAGATTCTGGCTTCGCCAGAATGACGGCGCTTGTTTGGCTAAAGGTGGACGAGGCCGCGTTTGAGGCCTTCGACCACGGCCTGGGTGCGGTCGCTGACGTTGAGGCGCATGAGGATGACGCTGACGTGCGACTTGACGGTGGCTTCCTTGATGGCGAGGGTATCGGCGATCTCGCGATTGCTTTTGCCGGCGAACATGAGTTGCAGGACCTCCTGCTCGCGCTGGCTGAGGTTCTGGCCGGGCAGGCGCGACTGCAGGGCCTCGGTGACGACCTGCGGCAGGAAACGGTGGCCGCTGTGGACGCGGGTGAGCGCCTTGATGAGCAGCGTCGTGCGGCATGCCCTTGATGAGGTAGCCCACGGCGCCGGCGGCGAGCGCCTGGTGGATGTCCTCGTCACCCTCGTAGGTGGTGAGGACGATGATGCGGGCGTTGGGGGTGTGGGCGCGGATCTCGCGGATGGCCTCGACGCCGCTGCGGTCGGGCAGGCGGAGGTCCATCAGGGTGACGTCGGGGGTGGCAGCGGCGTGAGAGGCGCACGGCTTCGGCGGCGGTGCCGGCCTGGCCGATGACCTCCATGTTGGGCTGCGCGTTGATGATGGCGGCGATGCCGACGCGCATGATGGGGTGGTCGTCGACGATAAGGATGCGCGCCTTGCGGGCTTCGGTCGGCGGCCGGGTCATGGAGTGTGGCCTCCGCGGCTGCGAGCCGTGCGCGGGACGTTGAGCAGGATGCGGGTGCCGGAGCCGGGGGTGGAGTCGAGGGTGAAGTGTCCGCCCAGGCGTTCGATGCGCTCGCGCATGCCGAGCAGGCCGAAGTGGCCTTCGGGTTCTGCGTTGCCGGCGGAAACGGCGAAGCCGCAGCCGCGGTCGGCCACGGTGATGACGATGTGAGGAGCTTCGAGGCGCAGCTCGAGTGTGACGTGCTTGGCGCCGCTGTGCTGCACCGCGTTGTAGACCGCCTCGCGCACCGTCATCAGAATCTCATGCGCGGCGGAGGAGCCGACGACGAGACGCTCGACCGTAGGATGGAAGTCCACCTGCACGGCGAACTCGCGTGTCGTCTGAAGCGCGATGGCGCTTAGCGATTCGACGAGGTCCACCTCGCTTTCTTCGTTGCGCATGTTCCATACGGCCTGACGGGCTTCGGCGATGGTGGTGCGGGCCTGGGTGCGGGCGAAGTCGAGCAGCTCGCCGGTGTGCGGGGTGGAGGCGGGCGTGGTGGCCATGGCTTCGAGCAGGGCGGAGATGCCGGTGCAGCCCTGGATGACGGTGTCGTGCATCTCGCGGGCCATGCGGTTGCGCTCGGAGAGGACAGCTTCGAAGCGGGTACGGATGCGTCCGACGCGCAGGCGGTAGAGGGCAAAGGCGAGCGCGGCGAGCGCGAGGGCGCACAGGGCGAAGAACCACCAGGTCTGATAGAAGAAGGGCTGCTTGGTGAAGTCGAGGCTGGCTTCGGAGACCTCGGCGGGACGGGCCGCGTCGAAGGCGAGAACGCGGAAGCGGAAGCGGCCGGCGGGCAGGTTGGTGTAGGTGGCCAGGCGGCCGGAGCCGGCAGGGGGCAGTGTGGTCCAGGCCTGGTCGAAGTTTTCGAGCTTGTAGCGGAAGCGGACGCCGGCCTGGGATTCGAGCGAGAGCGCGGTGAAGGCGAAGCTGAGGCGGGTGACGTTGGCGGGCACGCGCAGGCCGTTCGAGACCGGGACACTGCGGCCGTCTTCCTCGATGCTGTCGAGCGTGGCCCGGGCGGGCGGGCCGGTGTCAGCGGGTGCAGCGACGATGTGGGCGGCGCCGCGGGTGGAGGCGAACCAGACGCTGCCGTCGGCGGCGACGAAGCCGGCGGGCTGGCGGCCGCCGTACATCTGCGCGCCCTCGGCGGCGAAGGGCAGGGCGTAGACACGCACGCTGAGCGGCTGGTCCGGGGTGGGCCTGTCGGCCTGCATGCTCGCCTCCGGGATGGAGGCGATGGTGTTTGGGCCGCTGATCCAGAAGGTGCCGGTGGGATCCTGCAGGAGTTGATAGATGCTGTTGGAGGGAAGGCCCTGCGCCATCGTCCATTGGGTGAGCCGGCCGTTGCGGAAGCGGAAGAGGCCGTGGTCGCGGGTGCCGAACCAGAGGGTGCCGGTGCGGTCTTCGAGGATGGACCAGATCTTCTCGGAGGCCAGGCCGTCGGTCGCCGCGTCGTGGCGGAAGCTTCCCTGCTGCCAGCGGCTGAGGCCGTGGTCGGTGCCGATCCAGATGCTTCCGGTGCGGTCTTCGAAGAGACTCCGCGTGCTGAAGAAGGCGAGGCCGTTGCTCTCGGTGAACTTCTCCGGAGGCCCGGAGCCGAGGCGGCTGACGCCTTCGTCGGTGGCGATCCAAAGGTCTCCGCTGCGGCTTTCGAGGAAGCCGCGGATGAAGTTGTTGGTGAGCTCGCCGGGCGCGGTGAAGTGGGTGAGCGCGCCTTTGCGGAGGCGGTAGGCGCCGGTGCCGTCGGTGCCGATCCAGAGATCGCCGTTGCGGCTGCGGAAGACATTGCGGATGTTGAGGCCGGCGAGTCCTGGCAGGGTGGAAAGGCGGGCGACTCCGTTCTGGATGCGGTAGAGGTGGCGCGCTGAGACCCAGACGTCGGCGCCGTCGCCGGAGATGGTTTCGAAATCGGGATCGCCGCCTTCGGGCAGGGCGACGATGTTGACGGGGGTGCGGTCGAGGCGGACGAGGCCGGCCTGGGTGCCGATCCAGAGCTGGCGATTGCGGTCTTCGAAGATGGAAAGAACGGTCTGGCTGGGAAGTACCCCGGGGTTGGAGACGCGGGCGAGGTGGCCGCTCGAGAACGTCCACAAGCCATCGCCGATGGTGCCGATCCAGAGGGTGCCGTCGGAGGACTCGAGGAGGCTGCGCACCGTGGCGTGGATGCCGGGAACGCTTTCGAAGCGGGCGGCGCCGGGGCGAAGGCGGTCGAGACCCCCAACGGTGCCGACCCAGATGGCTCGGTCGGAGGCTTCGAGAATCTTCTTGACGCGGTTTTCGCTGTAGACACCGGGCAGCGGGAATTCACGAGCCGTTTCGGTGGGGGAAAGGGCGAGCAGGCGCGAACCGCCGGCCCAGGTGCGGCCTTCGCGGTCGTGCAGGATGGAATGGACGGCGAGGGGCGCGATGGCGGCGGTGCCGTCGACGCGGTGGAACGCGTTGCCCTCAAGCAGGAACAGGCCGTCGTCGGTGCCGGCCCAGACTCGGCCCTGCGAATCCACCGCGACCGAGCGCACGAAGCCGTCACTGAGGCCTTCGGCGGCGGCAAAGACTTTCGCATCGCCGTGCTGGAGGCGCAGCAGGCCTCCGCCTTCGGTTCCGGCCCAAAGAGTTCCATCAGGCGCGAAGGACATGCTGAAGATGCTGTTGACGGCCGGGGGCTCCGGTGCGGAGCGCGCGGCGGCAGGTGCGGAGTGTCGCTCGAAGGGGCGGATGTGCGAACCGTCGAACTCGGCGAGGCCGCCGGAGGTGCCGATCCAGAGGCGTCCGTCAGAGGCTTCGGCGAGGGCCTGGACGGTCTCTTCCGGCAGGCCATCGGAGACGCGCCAAAGGGTGCGGGCGAAGTCGAAGCGGGTGGCCGGCGGCTGGGCGGAAAGGGTGAGGGCGGACGCCGCGGCGAGCAGGGCGGCGAATCCGAAAGGAAGACGCATGCTGCGGACGATTCTATGCGTGCGGAAGGAAAAAGACGCTGGTGCGTCGGCGGCGCCACGCTCTCGCACCAGCGATGATGATCCCTTCGGTCCACCCGGTTGCGGGCCGTTGGAATCCCCACACGAGTTGTGCACTTCAAGGCTGTTCCCACGGCCCTGAAGCTCTGACCGCCCCGACGAGGCAGCCAACCCATCCTGACAACAGCTCCGCAGAGGAGAAGGATGAGTGTGCCGTAACGAGTGGTCTATGGAGGTAAGCGCAGACTGTTTCCAGAAAGGGACAAGGCCCCGGAGCTTCGGCCCGACGCGGGACGCGGTGTTATGATGAGGCGCATCCGAACCACAGTTTTAGAGGCACTTGCGTGAGTGCAGACCCCGGTGATGTGACGCAGATTCTGCTTGAGTTCAGGGAAGGCAATCGCGCGTCGCAGGACCGCCTGATCGGCTTGGTGTATGCGGATCTGCGGCGGATTGCGGCGGGCAGGTTGCGGCACGAGGCGGCAGGCCACTCGCTGCAGCCGACCGCGCTGGTGCATGAGGCGTACCTGCGGCTGGCGGATATGAAGCGTATGGATTGGAAGTGCCGGGCGCACTTTTTCGCGATCGCCAGCACCTTGATGCGGCAGATCCTGGTCGACCATGCGCGGGCCAAACGGGCGGAAAAGCGCGGCGGGCACGAGCCGACCGTGTACCTGGATGAGAACCTGTTTCCGGCACCCGGACGCGCGCAGGAGGTGATCGCGCTGGACGATGCGCTGGACCAGCTTGCGCGAATGGATGAGCGCCAGGCGAAGGTGGTGGAGATGCGCTTCTTCGCGGGCATGACGGAAGAGGAGATCGGCGATGTGCTGGAGATTTCGACGCGCACGGTGAAGCGCGACTGGCGGATCGCGCGGGCGTGGCTGTTCAAGGAACTGAGCCACTGAGGAGCTTGGCTAACCCACGGATCTGGATTAAAGGAAATACGGAGATTCTGGCTGCGCCAGAATGACGGTTTTTGGGGTGAAGGCGAATCCTGGCAGTGTGCAACTGCCAGGCGAACAGCAGGTTGCTCGCTTCGCTCGGAATGACAAAGCGGGAGGGCTTTAGTAGCGGAGTTCGTGGAAGGCCGGCCAGACCAGCTTGCCGGTCTTGCGGATCTTGTACATGAAAACTTTCTTGGTGCCGTTGACGCGCACGGCGACGATCGTCCCGCCGTCTTCCTTGGAGCCGTCGGTCTTCGAGATATCGACGTGGAAGCTGTTGACGGGGCCGTCGACGGGGTCCTGGGTGGACCAGTCTTCCTGGAAGCGGGCTTCGGGATAGTCCTTGTACTGGTCGGGGTGCTGCTTCCAGTCGGGATCGTTGTTGTAGATGGCGAAGGCCTTGTCGTAGTCCTTGTCCTGGAGCGCCTGGAAGAAGTTCTTCACGGTGTGCTCGGCGGGGAGGTTGGTGAAGAGCCAGCCGTGGCCGAGCAGGAAGCCGGCCAGCGTGAGCAGCACCAGCAGCGCGAAGGAGACGCCGGCGGCGATGAGCAGGTTCTTCTTCAGCTTTTCCTGGCGTTCGTTGTAGACGGGAGCATTGAGCAGGGTCATGGCTGTTTCCTCAAGTCGGTGGCGCGACACTTCCACTATATTCCGGCGCGGTTTCAGGCGGCCCTGGAGTTAGACACCAGATGAAGGCTTTTCAGTACCGGCGCGGGAAGACATCGCGGAGGATTTCGCATTCCACACCGTCCGCGAGCAGGTAGACCGAGACGATGTCGAAGCGGAGAGGCGTCTCGCGCCGGAGTTCGCGGGGCATGGTGCGCAGGTAGGCGGAGGCCATCTTCTGCAGCATGCGGCGCTTGGGGAGATCGACCGCGAGCGCGGCGGGTGTCATGTCGCGCGCGGTGCGGGTCTTGACTTCGATGAAGCAGAGCGTGCCGGCCTCCCAGGCGATCAGGTCGAGATCGCCCTTGTGCTCGGGGCTGTGCCAGCGGCGCTCGATGACGGTGAAGCCCAGGCGGCGGAGGAAGAAGAGGGCCTCGAACTCACCGCGAAGGCCGACCTGCAGATGAGGCGGCAGCGGCTTGCGACGGCTCACGCGCCGGCCGAGCGCCTGCAGATGAAGCAGGGCCCAGCGCTGCGCGTTCAGGCGCACGCTGCCGCCATGCATCGAGGCGTGAGGTTGGGAACGCAGCGCGGCTCCGGACATGGCAAGACTATATCGCAGCCGATCGCGGCGACGTTGCCTCCACTGCGCTCCTCTGCGATACTTAAGCGTGCCCCACCTGAACGCGCACATCCGGATCGGCCAAACAGCACAATTGAATCGTTGGAGGCGGAAATGTCTGCAAAGTACATCTTTGTAACGGGCGGCGTTGTGTCTTCGCTCGGCAAGGGTCTCGCGGCAGCCTCCATCGGCTGCCTGCTGGAAGCGCGCGGAATCAAGGTCAACCTGATGAAGTTCGACCCGTATCTGAACGTCGATCCGGGGACGATGAGCCCGTTCCAGCACGGCGAAGTCTTCGTGACCGACGACGGCGCGGAGACCGACCTCGACCTGGGCCACTACGAGCGCTTCACCCACGCCAAGCTGACGCGCGACAACAACCTGACCACCGGCCGCATCTACGAGCAGATCATCACCAAGGAGCGCCGCGGCGACTACCTGGGCAAGACCGTGCAGGTGATTCCGCATGTCACCAACGAGATCAAGAACGCCATGCGCAAGGTCGCAGCGGAGTGCGATGTCGCGATCGTCGAGATCGGCGGCACGGTGGGCGACATCGAGTCGCTGCCGTTCCTCGAAGCCATCCGGCAGATGCGGCAGGAGCTGGGCCGCGAGAATACCTGCTTCGTGCACATGACGCTGATTCCGTGGATCGCGGCCGCGCAGGAGCTGAAGACCAAGCCGACGCAGCACTCGGTGAAGGAGATGCTGTCGATCGGCATCCAGCCGGACATCCTGCTTTGCCGCGCCGACCGCGACGTGCCGCGCGACATGCGGTCGAAGATCGCGGCGTTCTGCAACGTGGAAGAGAAGGCCGTCATCATCGCGCGCGATGTGCCGAGCATCTACGAGGTGCCGCTGAACCTGGCCGAGCAGGGTGTGGATGCGCTGGCGCTGAAGTATCTGCGCATCGAAGCGCCGGCCGCGGATCTGAGCAAGTGGCAGGACATCGTGCACCGCGCCTACAACCCGAAGGACGAGGTCTCGATCGCGATCGTCGGCAAGTATGTGGAGTACGAGGACAGCTACAAGTCGCTGAAGGAGGCGCTGGTGCACGGCGCGCTGGCGCACAACCTGAAGCTGCAGGTGACGTGGATTGAGGCCGAAGGGCCTGGAAGCGCACAACTATGACGAGCAGCTTGAGGGCTTCGACGGCATCCTGGTGCCGGGCGGATTCGGCAAGCGCGGCATTGAAGGCATGCTGAACGCGATTCGCTATGCGCGCGAGAACAAGGTGCCGTACTTCGGCATCTGCCTGGGCATGCAGACGGCGTGCATTGAGTATGCGCGCAATGTGTGCGGGCTGGCGGGCGCAAACTCGGGCGAGTTCGATCCGGCGACGCCGCACCGCATCATCTACAAGCTGCGCGAGCTGACCGGCGTGGAAGAGATGGGCGGGACGATGCGTCTGGGCGCGTGGACCTGCGTGATGGAGCCCGACTCGCTCGCGGCCAAGGCCTATGGCACGACCGAAATCAGCGAGCGCCACCGGCATCGCTACGAGTTCAACCGCGAGTACGAGGCCGTGCTGACGGGCGCCGGCCTTCGCCTGACCGGAACGACGCCGGACGCGACGTACGTCGAGATCGTCGAGATTCCGACGCACCCGTTCTTCCTCGGCTGCCAGTTCCACCCGGAGTTCAAGTCCAAGCCGCTCGAGCCGCATCCGCTGTTCCGCGATTTTGTTGGCGCAGCCTACAAACAGAAGACCACGGTGGTTGCGGTGCAGCAGGGTGTCGCCCTGCATGAGGCGGTCCCGGCGGCTAAGGCTTAGGGCAAATCCGGTGAATGTGTCGTGCGGGAACAAAAACAACTACGGAGATTCTGGCTTCGCCAGAATGACGGCTGTGCGGGGTTGGCTTCCGCTCAACAACCCACTGCGGCCAGCGGATCGTTGGGTTGAATTGCCAGGGACGAGACGATAAACAGCACCATTCCGTCATGTGCGCTGATGCCCGTCTGGAGCACGTTGCCTTCCCAGTCCTTAAGGCATCCGAGGACCTGTCCGGCAGTGACCGTTGCGCCGGCGGAGACCTGCGGATACCAGAAGCCCTCGTGTTCGCTGCGCAGCCAGGAGAAATTTTCCAGCAGCGTGGTGGGCTTGGGTTCCGGGGCACCGCCGGGGATCATCTCGAGGTGTCGCATCAGGCGCTCCAGCCCGCGGGTATGATCGGCAACCTGTTCCCGGGTCCAGATGCCTTGCGCGCCTGACTCGGTCAGGATGGCCGGGATGCCGGCGCGGGAGGCCGCCGAGATGGTCGAGCCAGGACTTCCGCTGGCGACCAGCAGGGGAAGCCCGAAGATCTCTGCCATTTCCTGCGATTTGGCGTCAACCTCCGCGTCGCCCGAGCGGAAGAAGATGGTGAAGGGGACGAGCTCCTCAATGAGATCGCCGCCGTGGAGATCGACGAAGTAATCGGCTTGCGCGATGATGTTGCGGAAGACCCAGTCCGCCATCTGCTCGGAGGCGGTTCCGCCTGGGTCGCCGGGGAAGACGCGGTTGGGGTTCTTGCCATCGAACGGGAAGATGTAGATGGAGCGAGCCTTGAAGCCGGGCATGTTCACGACCGGCACCACGATGACTCGCCCGCGCAGGCTGGCTGGCTGGAGCGTCTGCCCAAGTTCCAGCGCGGCCGCGATGCTGGCGTATTCGGCGGCATGGACCCCGCCGGTGACGACCAGGGTAGGACCGGGCTCCGCTCCGTTGATCAGCCATAGGGGCAGCTCTGTAGGGGTGACCCTCGACCGGAAAGGTGACGGTTCCGTAACGCTTCTCTCCCGGGCGGCGCCGTGAGTTCTCGGCGACCTTGCAATGTTTGATCCGACATGCAGGCACCTCAAGAAGGGGAATGTAAGCTGACCGGGCTGGTGTCCGTTATGGCCGATGGTCGGGTTTCTGCTGGGCCAGAAGCTGCCGGATCGTCTTGAGCTCTTCGCCGGTAAAGCGGCAGCTTTCGATCGCGCGGAGGTTGCTGCTGATGTGGCGCGGCTGCATCATGGCAGCGATGACTGCGGAGACGCCAGTCCCCCGCAGGATGCCGTTCAGCACCACCTCGGGCAGCACCTGCGGGTCGCCGGGCGCGAGTTTTTCGCGGAGTTCGGCAGAGAGCGCGGGCGATTGGCGTAGCTCGTCGATCTTCGCCAGAGCGCTTCCGCCCGGACCGCCGTAGGGGTGGTTGGCCACCAGCAACAGGTCGGCGTTCTTTTCAGTCTCGGCGACGAAGTCCATGAGCGAAAGGTTGAGGGCGAACTGGGCGGTGGCGAGCGGCCTGGGGCGCTGGCGGAAGTAGTCGGAGATAACCGACAGCTCGGCCGAGATGCCGGCTATGCGGACTTTGCCCTGCTCGACCAGGCGCTCCATCGCGGCGAGCAGGTCGTCCTGCGCGAGCACGCTTGCCGGGGCTGCGTGCAGGAGGAGCATGTCGACGTAGTCGGTTTTGAGCTCGCGCAGGCTGGTCTCGAAGCTGGACTGGAGCGTAGCGAGATCGAACTGCCCGGCGACGAACTGGGTACCGGCCTGCTTCTGCGCGGCTTTGCGCAGGCCCGGAAAGGCTTTGA
Organism: uncultured Gammaproteobacteria bacterium; assembly: GCA_963744015.1. GTDB lineage: Bacteria > Acidobacteriota > Terriglobia > Terriglobales > Acidobacteriaceae > Edaphobacter. The sequence continues at coordinate 682,399 of CAVUSA010000003.1, read as the reverse complement.
TGGCGGCGCGCGCCAGCGGTTTGAGCTTCTGCTTCCAATTGTTGGCGGCGGGCAGGATACCGAACTTGGTGCAGAGGAACGCCTGCTCGCGTTTGCCCTTGAGGAACTCTCCGAGCAAACCTTCCGAGCCGCCGTAGCCGTAGGATCGCGCCGTGTCGAAGAAGGTGATGCCCTGGTCGAACGCGGAGCCGAGGGCGCTGAGCGATTCCTGCCGCGAGGCGCGGCCCAGAAGCGCGGCGCAGCCGAAGCCAAGCACCGACATCTTCGCCGGCCCGGGCGCTGAAGCGACAAAGTCCATTCGGCTAACCTACCACGAGGTCCGGGCGGAGCAGGATGGAGCGCGGAGAGCGCACGCCAAGCAGCTTATCGAACGTAACAAGGGGCATCGAAGTGCACGCTGCAAACGCGGCGAGGTAGGAATCGGCCCAGTGCTTTGGCGCGGGCGTGCCAAGATTCGCAAACGAGCGGAACTCAATCTCGATGCCGAAAGGCTCGTCGTGAAACACGGCTCCGCCCTCGTCCAGCCACCGATCATAGGCAGCCCACGCTTCCAGTTGATTCATTGTCTCAAGACCGGCGACACCTTTTTGCGACAGAATGCGCAGGAGGCCAAGCTGCGTCAGACGGCAGAAGACCAGGTCCACCTGTTCGGGCAACGAGTGGTACCACTTCCATGCCACCGCGGAGTGCTGGTGAGTGCGCACGGTGAGAGCGACCCAAACGTTTATGTCAGGGAAAACCAATGAGGTCGTAGATTTTTTCATTGTCGAGCTTCAGCGATCCTGGTTCCCCACCCGGAACGATTGGCAGTTTCAGCCGCCTGCCTTTGACAGGTCCTGGAGCCCGCAACCGGACAGAAACGCCCTGCAGGATGAGGTTCTTCACGGTAGTCCCTTCCGATGCAGCGCGGCTTTTCAACTCTCGGTACATCGCGTCCGGGATGTCGACCGTGGTCCTCATGGCGAGACTTTACCATAAATATGGCAGGTGCGACGGCGATATTCTATCGGCATGTCACGGCTTCGATGGGCAATTACGTTCGCGTTTCTTTGCAGCATAGGGCAACCAGCGGCGCACGCGATTGAGGTGCGGGTTTCGGCGCCGGCGCTGGAGCGCACCCTGAAGGCGCAGTTGTTCAAAGTGCCGGGGCCGGACGGGAAACCAAGCCGCTATTACCTGAAGGGCTCGGCCACCAGCGCCTGCTACACCTATGCGGACGAGCCGCGGGTTAGCTTCAAGGATGATCGCGTGGTGGTGCGGATCAAGACGCATTCCAAGCTGGGCACCGCGCTCAAGGGTACGTGCCTGGGCATTTCGCTGGCGACGGAGACGGAGGTCAGCTTTATTCCGCAGGCGGAGGGCGAAGTGGTGGGTTTTCGGGATGCGCGCATCGACCACCTCTCCGAAAGCAAGGAGCTGAACTTCCTGCTGGAGCCGTTTCTTTCCAAGAAGCTGCCGCAGGAGATGAAGGTGAACGCGGCCGAGCTGATGCGGACGCTGCTGGTGCACGCGCCGGACTCGACCGGCTACACGCTGAACCTGAAGACGCTAAAGCTGCACTCCATGCAGGTGCAGGACCAGGTGCTGGATGTGGACCTCGATGCCGTGATCCAGGTGGAGTAGCAGAGAAATTTTCGTCGGGTATCGGCGCGAGGACGCATCCAATCAGAGCATGACCACCCAGTACGTCTCGCACCGCGCTTCGTGGAATCCCTTTGCTGTCTTTCTTTTGGCGCTGCTGCTGGGGGTGGCGGGGCTGGCATTTTTCCTGCGGCATGCGAAGACCGGCGTCGCGGCGCGCATCGCCACGCTGCTGGCGGGGCGGACGACCTCGTTCGACACCTCGGTGCCGGTGGTGGTGGAGCGCATCCAGGGTTTGAATCGGCTGGAGACGGTGGTTTATTCGCTGGATTCGGTGGTGGAAGGCGACAAGACCAGCCCGGTGCTGCCGGATATGCTGGCTGGCGACAAGATCTTACTGGTCGTGCATGGGCAGTCGATTGCCGGCATCGACCTGTCGCAACTGAAGCCGGAGGATGTGCGGATCGACGCGAACGATCCGCACTCGATCCACGTGGCGCTGCCGCCGTCGCAGATCTTTGTGACGACGCTCGATAACCAGCACACGCGGGTGTATGCGCGGACGACCGGATTGCTGGTGCCGGCGGACCAGAACCTGGAGTCCGATACCCGGAGCAAGGCGCAGCAGCAGTTGCAGGCGGCGGCGTTGTCGGACGGGATTCTGGACGCGGCAAGCAAGAACGCGCGGGTGACGGTGACGGCGCTGCTGTACACGCTGGGATTCCAGCATGTGCAGGTAACGTAACCGACTCCCGGCTGGACGTTACGGAGGAGCCATAGGGCGCGGCGCGAAAGCAGTATTGTTCATTCAGGCGCGGGCTGCGGTATCATGCTCTCACTATGCTGGCGCGACTTACCTCCCTGTTCTCTGGCCGTGAACTCGACGAACTTCCACAGGCACTGGTCACCACGGCGGCCGAGGCCCTGGCCGATGCACTTCCCGAGGTGGAAGAATCCACGGTGCTGCGCACGCTTGGCTGGGTGACGGCCGGACTTGGCGCGCTCGCGCTGGGCCTGTTTGTCGGCCGCGAGCTGCGGCAGCGGTACAAGTTCAACCGGCGCACGCCGTACGACTTTTACGCACACTCGGGCGATGAGATGCAGGACATGGAGTTCGGGGTCGGGATCTAAGAGCTTCGTTCAGGCGGCGGGCTTCTGCCGCCTAAATCCCCTGTCTTAGATGCGACATGGGGCACTCCACTCTTTTTGGTTTAGGGATGTGCGGGGACCAGCCCGCTGGCCAGACTCAGCGGTTTCAGTAGCTCCAGCGAGACGGGGTCCACGCCCGCGCGCACCATATCCAGCTCAGCCGCCGCCGCGTAGGAGAGATCGATCACGCGGTCGGCGTGGTGGATGATGCCGCGATCCGTGATGGTCACCACGACGGATTTGCGGTTGCGCAGGTCAGTGACCTTGACCCGGCTGCCGAAGGGCAGGGTACGGTGGGCGGCCGTCAACTGACCCATATCAAAGCGGCGTCCGCTGGCGGTGCGCTGGTTCTGCCACATCTCGCCGTACCAGCTCGCCATGCCGCCGGTCAGTTTCTTCAGCACGGAGGTCCGCGCGGGCTTCAGCACGGGCGCGGGAACCGCGGGAGCCAGCGGCGCCGGTGCGCTGTCGGTTCTGTCGATGGTGGCGCGCGCAGCCGCCTGGACGATCAGCGTCGCGGGATTGGCCACGCTGCCCAGAGCGAAGGCTGCAAGCGCGCCCAGCAGAGCTCCCGCGCAAACCGTGCGAGACCTCCGCGGCAACCTTGCAACCAGCTCGTTTCCGGTTACGTTTTCCATTCCTTAAGTATATGAAATGGAAAGGGATAAGGGGAGAAAATCAACCCAAAATCGACATGGCCGGCCACCACATCGGGGTGGGGTTTGTCAATTGCCCGACCAGCGCCGAAAGGCGCAGAAGATCGCTGCCCGAGCGTGGGCAGGAAGCGCAAAGACGCATGAATACAGGAGAAAAACGCGTTCCAGAGGAATTTTGGAAGCAAAGTACAGCGTACAACTTTTTTCCGTCGCGAGCCTCCGGGTTCTGCGGAAAACGCGTCGTAAATAGTTCGACCCTTGCAGCGCCCCTGGAAGGGCAGCCGAGAGATGATGCTGAAGAGCCCCTGGAGACCATCCGCATGACCCCCCTTGACCTCGATCCGCGCACCACCGCGCTGGTGCTGATTGACCTGCAGCATGGAATCCTGGGACGTCCGATTGCGCCGCATCGGGCCGAAGACGTGGTGGCGCGCGCCGCCCGGTTGGCTGCCGCGCTTCGCTCCGCCGGTGGCACGGTGGTGTACGTGCATGTCGATCTTGCCAACGTCAAGACGCGCAAGGTGGATGTGCAGCGCCGCGATCCGAATGCGCCGCCTCCTCCGGCCAGCGCCTCGGAGCTGGTGCCGGACGCGGGCTTTACCGCCGGCGACCTCCAGGTGACCAAGCGATCGTGGGGCGCGTTCCTGGGGACGGGGCTGGGCGAGGAACTGCGCAGCCGCGGCGTGGAGACGATCGTGCTTGGCGGCGTTGCGACCAACCTGGGGGTGGAATCGACCGCGCGCGCCGCGATGGATCTGGGATTTGAGCTGGTGCTGGTAGAGGATGCGATGTCCAGCATCAGCGCGGAGGCGCATGCCTTCGCCGTGTCGACCATCTTTCCGCTGATGGGGCGCGTGCGCTCGACGGCGGAGGTTCTGGCGTCGCTGGGGGAACGTTAGGGGGCTACCCTGCTCTGGTTTGTGGCGGGCGTCTTTCCTGGGGTGGAGGCGAAGACAAAGACCGATACAGGGATTCTGGCTTCGCCAGAGTGACGACTCCTGCAAGCCTACTTCTGGGCGGATTCGCGCTCGCGGCGTTTCTCGTAGGCGGCCAGGTGAGTGTGGGCCAGCTCCAGCAAGGGCGCGGAGAGGCCTTTGCGGCGTCCGCGTTCGAGCAGGTCGCCGACGATCTGCTGCCGCTCGATGCGTCCGCCTTCTTCCAGATCGCGGAGCATGGATGCCGTAAAGAGGGAGCCGGGCGCGGTCATCAGGCTGCGCTGCGTCTCGGCGAATTGCGGGTCCGGCGCGAAGCCCTGCGCTGTGGCGATGGCGATGGATTCGTCGAACATGCGGCCGGGCAGCGTGGGGTCGACCGCGACGATGTCGCCGATGGCCGCGCGCATGAGGCAGGTGAGGCAGGCGAGCGTGGCGAGGAAGCTCCACTTCTCCCACATGGCCTGGAGGATGTGCGGGTGCAGGCGATCGCCGAAGTGCGCGCCGGCCAGGGTGGCGGCAATCTGCTGCAGGCGAGGGTCTGCGGGATCGGTGCGGTGGCCGAACAGCAGCTCGTCGCGGTGGTTCAGGTGCAGGATGGTGCCGTCTGCGGTGCGCGCGGCGGAGATGAAGCAGGTTCCGCCCAGGACGTGCTCCGGGCCAAAGCGTGCATCGAGCGCGTCCATGTGCGCCATGCCGTTCAGCATGGGAAGAATGAGCGTGCCGTCGCCCACTGCCGGGGCGATGGACTCCATCGAGCTTTCGAGGTCGTAGGCTTTGCAGCTGAGCAGGATGAGATCGAAGGGACGATCGATTTGCCCGTCGAGGAGGGTGGGGGGGTGGGCGAGCGAAAGGTCGCCGCGGAAAGAGCGCTCAATGCGCAGACCGTGTTCAGCAAGCTGCTCGGCGGTTCGGGGTCGAACCAGGAAGGTGACGTCGCGTCCGGCCGCGAGCAGCCGTCCGCCAAAGTAGCCGCCGAGCGCGCCGGCCCCGAGAATCAGGATTCGCATACCTGATTTTAGCGTTGGCAGAGGATAATGGTGTCTCCGAGGTGAAAGCGAATGTTCGGAAAGCCGGTCTGGCTGGCAGGAGTGTTGATAATGAGCAGTGCAGCGGCCCTCGCGCAGGGTCTCGTGTATCCGCAGGCCCGCGTGAGCGCGCAGGTGGACGACTACTTCGGAGTGAAGGTGCAGGACCCCTACCGCTGGATGGAAGACGTCGATTCGCCCGAGGTGAAAACCTGGGTGGATGCGGAAAATGCGCTGACGCAGAACTTCCTGGCGGGTGTGACGGCGCGCGAGCGCATCCACGCGCGGCTGATGGAGCTGAACGACTACGAACGGTTTTCCGCGCCGATGCAGCATGCGGGACGCCTCTTCTACCGCCGGAACACCGGGCTGCAGAATCAGGCGGTGCTCTACTGGCAGCAGGGCGCGCAGGGTGAGCCGAAGATGCTGCTCGACCCCAACACGCTGGCCGCCGATGGCACCGTGTCGCTCGAATCGATCTCGGTCACCGACGACGGCACGCTGATGGCCTACGCGCTGGCCGAGGCCGGCAGCGACGTGCAGAAGGTGCATGTCAAGGAGGTCGCCAGCGGACACGATCTTCCCGACGTGCTGGACTACGTGAAGTTCAGCGGCGTGAGTTGGAAGAAGGATGGCAGCGGCTTCTTCTATTCAAGCTTTGGCGTACCGAAGAACGAGGCCGAACGCGCCGAGATTCTGAAGCGCGCGGCGGTGTTTCACAAGCTCTACTTCCACAAGCTGGGCACGCCGCAGAGCGAAGACCAGGTGGTGTACGAGCGCGCCGACGACAAGGAAATGCTGGTGAATGGCGGCGTCAGCGAGGACGGGCAATGGCTGTTCCTGTTCTCGAGCAAAGGCCACAACAATACGCTGGCGGTGAAGGATGCGCTGAAGCCAGGAGCGCCGGTGATCCCGATTGCGACCAAGGACGACGCGCGCTATGAGCCCATCGGCTCCGAGGGGCACACGCTGTGGATGATGACCACGAGCGAGTCGCCGAACGGGCGCATCGTGAGCGTGGATCTCGACCACCCGGAGCGCGCCAACTGGAAGACTGTCGTGGCCGAGGGCAAGCACTCCATGGAGAGCGTGGCGATGGCTCGGCGGCTGCTGCTGGTGACCTACCTGGTGGACGCGAAGAGCGAGGTGGAGGTGCACACGCTGGACGGCGCGCTGAAGCAGAAGCTGGCGCTGCCGGGGATCGGTGTGGTGGGCATGGGCGGCGCGCTGCGCACGGATGAGGAGAGCTTCTTCACCTTTACCAACTACACCACGCCGCCGGTGGTGTATCGCCTGGATCTGAAGACGCTGAACAGCAACGTCTGGAAGCAGCCGAAGCTGGTCTTCAATCCGGCGGACTACGAGACGAAGCAGGTGTTTGCCACGAGCAAGGATGGGACGCGCGTACCGCATCTTCATCACCTACAAGAAGACGACGAAGCTGGACGGCAGTGCGCCGACCATCCTGTATGGATATGGCGGGTTCAACATCTCGCTGGGTCCGGCCTATGCGTCGTCGCGGCTGGCGTGGGTGGAGATGGGCGGCATCTACGCGGAGGCGATTCTGCGCGGCGGCGGCGAGTACGGCGAGACCTGGCATGAGGCCGGCACCAAGACGAAGAAGCAGAACGTCTTCGACGACTTCATCGCGTGCGCCGAGTATCTGATCAAGAACAGTTACACATCGCCGAAGAAGCTTGCCATCAATGGAGGATCGAACGGCGGGCTGCTGGTAGGCGCGGTGGAGCTGCAGCGTCCGGAACTGTTTGGCGCGGTGCTGGCGCAGGTGGGCGTGATGGATATGCTGCGCTTCGACAAGTTCACTATCGGTTACGCATGGAAGTCGGACTACGGCTCGCCGAGCGAGAACGAGGCTGAGTTCCGGGCGATCTACAAGTTCAGCCCCGTGCACAATGTGCATGCCGGAACCCACTATCCGCCGACGCTGATTACCACGGCCGACCACGACGACCGGGTGTTTCCCGCGCACAGCTTCAAATTCGCGGCAGCGATGCAGGCGGCGGCCACTAAAACTCCGGGTGCGGCGCCGGTGCTGATCCGCGTGGAGACGCGCGCCGGTCATGGCGGAGGCATGCCGCTTTCGAAGCAACTGGATGTGACGGCCGATATGTATGCCTTCCTGGTGAAGGTGCTGGGAGTGGAGTAACTTGGCGCAGACGCACACGCCCGCATTGCCTGTGCTGCTGCGGCGCTTCTGGGCGGGGATCGTCGCGCTGACCGCGTTGTCACTGCTGTTTACCGCAGTGATGACGTACCACCTGCACACACGCGTGCCGTATGGGCTGGCGCTGCTGTATGGGCAGGACTTCGGCTGGGACTTCCTGGTGTATCAACATCGGTTCCTGATGTTTCGCCAGCCGAACTTCTGGACGACGTGGGATTATCCGCTGACGTACCCTGCGCTGCTGGGCGTCGCCTTCGCCGCGTTGTACAAGCTGGCGCATCCACTGCGCGACTACCTTGCCTTCTGCATGGCCATGTTGCTGTTGTGGGCAGGCTGGCTGGCGCGCAGGCTGAGGCGGGAGAGCATTGCTCGCTGGCAGGCGTGGGGATTTGCAGCCACCGTGCTGCTGCTGCTGTGGCCTGCGTGGCTGGTGATCGACACCGGAAACATCGAAGGACTGGTGGCGGCGACGCTGGGGCTGGGATTGCTTTGTATCGCAAAGCAACGCTGGTGGCTGGGCGCGAGTTTGATCGGATTGGCCGGCGCGATGAAGCTGTTCCCGCTGCTACTGCTGGCGCTGCTGCTATCGCGGCGCCGCTATAAAGAGTTCGCCTGGGGCGTGGTGCTGGCGCTTACGTGTACGGTGGCGAGTCTGGCGATCCTGGGGCCGACTGTGGGCGAGGCGCAGCGGCAGATCGACCGCGGCTTCGGCTTCCTGACGAACAACTTTGGCCTTTCGGTGTTGCCGGATGCGCTGGATGCGAACCACTCGCTGTATGTGGTGGTGAAGACCGCGGTGGTGTTGGCGCATCATCGGCATCTTTCTGAAGACGCACGGACGATCCCCACGCCGGAGCAGGTGCTGCGCGATCGCGCGATGCTGGAGATGCCGTATCGCGTGTACCTGGGCGCGATGGCAGTCTTCGGTATCGCCGCATATTTTCTGCGCATCCGGCACATGCCGCTGCTGAACCAGATGCTGGCGCTGACGTTGTGCGCGGTTCTGATGCCGCCGGTTTCCATGGATTACACGCTGCTGCATCTGCTGGTGCCGTTCAACTTGCTGTGCTTGTTTGCAGTGCGACACGAGAGCGCGCGCGGACTGCCGGCGGCTCTGCTGTGCTTCGCCCTGATCTTCACGCCGCTGACGTTCTTCTCCGTACGCTGGCGCCTGGTGTGCCAGGCTCGCTCGCTCCTCCTGGTGGCGCTCGTTTGCGTGGTGCTGCGGTATGCGTGGCCGTGGCCGGCACTCGATGAGGAAGCGGCGGCATGAACCATGCGATCGCAAGAGGCGGATTCCCTGGGGTGCTGCTGCGTTTTGCGTGGTGGTTAGCGGGGCTGGCTGCGCTCTCCCTGGTGTGGACGCTCGCGTGGACGCATCTGCTGCACACGGCGCACCCCTACGGCGTGACGTTGTTCTGGGATCGCTTCGGATGGTCGGACTTCACCGTGTTCGCCGAGCGCTCGCGGCACTTCCGCAGTGCGGCGTATTGGGATGAGTTCAATTATCCGCTGACGTATCCTGCGCCGCTGGGCGTGGTCTTCGGGTTGTTCTACAAGCTCTCGCATCCGCTCGCGGTCTATCTGGCGCTGTGTGCGGCCGGGCTGACGGCATGGGCGGTGTGGCTGGCGCGCGGCCTGGCGGCGCGTGGAATGGCAGGTGGGCCGGCGTTCGCTTTCGTTGCGATCGTCCTGCTCGCGTGCTGGCCGGTCGTCGCACTGTTGGACACCGCCAACATCGAAGGTTTGCTCGCAATCCTGCTGGCCGCGGGCGTACTGTGTGTGTTGCGCGGACGTGCGTGGACGGGTGCTGCGTTGATCGGCGTCGCGGCTTCAATGAAGCTGTTTCCGTTCATCCTGCTGGCTCTGTTGCTCTCCATGCGCAGACGTCGGGAGTTTGCCGCGGGGTTGGCCGTGATGGCGCTAACAACGCTCGGCAGCCTGGCGCTGCTGGGACCGGATATGCGGCAGGCGCAGCAGCATATCGATGGTGGCATGCGCTTCGTGAAGCTGGCCTTCATCTTCTCCACGCAGCGGGAGGCGCTCAACTTCAGCCACTCGCTGTTTTCACCATGGAAGTTCGCGGTGGTGTGGGCATCGCGGCACGTCGCGGCAGCGCCGCAAGACTTGCTGGCGCGAACGCATCGCGAAGATGCGCTGCTTGAAGTCGCTTTCAAGCTGTACATGGCGGCGAGCGCGGGCTTCGGCCTGTGGCTTTACTTCGCGCGCATACGGCGGCTTCCGCTGCTGAACCAGACGCTTGCGCTGACTGTGTGCGCGGTGTTGCTGCCGCCGCTTTCGGCCGACTACACGTTACTGGAATTGCTGCTTCCGTTCGGGTTGCTGTGCCTGTTTGCAACGGAGGCGTGGCGCAATGGGGTGGAGCCGCCGGGACTGCGCGCCGCGCTTGTCTGCTTCGCGTGGATCTTCGGCTGGGAGACGTTTCTGACGATGCATGCTTCGTTCGATCGGCCGGCGCGCGCGCTTGCGTTGTGTGTGCTGTTGGTGGTCGTCGTGCGGCATCGCTTCCCATGGCCCGCCCTGGACGGCGTGTCCGGGGAGGTGCTGGCGTGAGGCCCGCAGAGAAGCCGTTGCTGCCCACGGCGCTGCTGCGCTTCTGGTTGTGGACGCTCGCCATCACCGCGCTGTCGCTGGTTTACACGGAAGCCATGATTCACCTGCTGCACTCGCGTTCGACGCTGGGGCCCGCGGTGTTGTGGAACAACGAACGCTGGTGGGATTTTCTGGCATTTCAGGACCGCTTCGAGCACTTTCGCACGCCGCAGTTCTGGGCCCCCTACGATTATCCGTTCACGTATCCGGCCCCGATGGCGGTGCTGTTCGCGGCGCTCTACCGCATTCCGCACGCGCTGCGCTTTTACCTGCTGGGCTGTGTGGCGGCGTTGGGCGCCGGCGCTGTCGCGACGGCTCGGGCGATCGCCGCGCGTGGGTACACGTTCGTCGCAGCGCTCGGCTTCGCGCTGACGATTCCCGTGCTCGCATGGCCGGTGTGGCTGCTGCTCGGCTCCGCAAATACAGAGGGACTCGTGGCGTTGCTGACGGCGGCCGGGATGTTCGCCTTCCTGCGCCGCCGCTGGATGATCGCATCTGCAGCCTTCGCGTGCGCCGGCTCGCTGAAGCTGTTTCCGCTCGTGCTGCTGGCTTTGCTTTGGAGCGCGAAGAGGTACCGCGAATTTGTAGCAGGCATTGTACTTTTTGTCCTGGTGACCGTGGCGAGCCTCGCGTTCGTGGGGCCGACTGTTGGCGAGGCAGCACACCGGATCGGCGCCGGTCTGCTTTTCGTCAAGCAGACATATGCGCTGAACCGCACGCCGCAGTCCTTGGATGTGAACCACTCGCTCTTTTCGCCGGTGAAGTTTGCAACGCTGCTGCTGCTCCACGGGGTGGCGGAACCGTCGCGCGAGGCCACGCTGAATACGGCGTTTCGCAGCTATTGCGCAGGCGCGGCGATCTTCGGGGTGGCGCTTTACTGGATGCGCATCCGCTATCTGCCCGTGCTGAACCAGATGCTTGCGCTGGTAGTCTGCGCCGTGCTGCTGCCGCCGTATTCGGTGGATTACACGCTGATTCACCTCTTCGTTCCGTGTGCGCTGCTCTGCGTGTACGCCTCTGAAGAGGAGGTGCGTGGACAGGCTGCGGCGTTCGCCTGCTTCACCTTTTTGTTTCCGATTGCAACGTTCTTCACCGCACGTTATCGCTTCGGCTCGCAGGTGCGGATGCTGGCATTGTGCGGGCTGCTGGCGGTCGCGCTGCGCTTTCCGTTCGCGTGGACCAGGCTCGATGGAGCCCTACGAGCCGATGCGGGTGCGCCGGCATGAGCCGCGTTCGTACCCTCGCGCTGCGGCTGCGCATGCCCGAAGCGATGCTGTGGTTCTTCCTGGCAATGGCCGCGATGACCTTGCTCTCCATTGCGTACACGTTCGTCACAACCTACGTCTTAAAAGCTTGAGTATCCCTATGGGCCGCCGCAGTTTTTCGCCGACGACCGATGGTTTGATTTCACCATCTACCACGATCGCTTCCAGCACTTTCGCGCCGCCAGCTTCTGGAATGCGTACGAGTATCCGTTCACGTATCCGGCGCCGCTTGCACTGGTATATGCGCTTCTTTACAAGATCCCGCATGTCCTGCGGTATTACCTTGCACTGTATGCGGCGCTGACGGTCGCAGGTGGTGTGGTGTGGGTGGGTGCTCTGCGGCGGCTAGGGCTTGCACCAGGTGTTGCGCTTGCGTTCGTGGGGGCGATGCTGCTGTGCAACTATCCCCTGCGGACGCTGGCGGAATCCGCCAACACCGAAGGCGTGGTGATGGTGATTGCCGGCTTTGGCCTGTGCCTCGTGCTGCGCGATCGCTGCTGGCTGGGCGGCGCGCTGCTGGCCATCGCGGGCACGATGAAGATCTTCCCCTTCGTGCTGCTGGCGCTGCTGCTTTCGAAGCGCAAGTACCGCGAGTTCTTCTGGAGCCTGTGCGTGGCGGCGGGGGTGACGCTCACGAGCTTGGCGATCGTGGGCCCGACGATCGCCGCGGCGCAGCGGCACATCGACGAAGGGCTGCGGTATGTAAAGTACTGGTTTGTGTTCTCGACGAACCCCGCAGGGGTTACGTTCAACCACTCCCTGTTTACGCTGGTGAAGTTTGCCGTCGTCGCGCTCGACCGGCGGATGCATCCAATCCCCGCGGCGACTGGGGGCTTCTACATCGTTCGCGCCGTGCACGAGCGCTTGCTGCTGGATGTGACGTTCCAGGGTTACGTGATCTCGGCGGCGATCTTCGGCATGGCGTTGTACTTCGGATGGATGCGCCGGCTCCCCATGCTGAACCAGGTGTTGGGGCTTTCGGCTTGCGCGCTGCTGCTGCCTCCTCTTTCGGCCGATTACACGCTCATTCACCTGCTGTTTCCCTTCGCGCTGCTGTCGTTGTACGCGGTGGAGAAAGGCCGCAAAGGGCAGGCCGTACCGGGGCTGGCGGCGTGCTTTCTTTGCTTCGCACCCATCTTCAGTTTTCAAACCTACATCACCTGGCGCTATCGCTTCTCATGCGAGTTCCGCACGCTGGGCCTGATGGCTCTGCTGATGATCGTCATGCAATACCCCTTCCCGTGGGACGAGGTGGATGTGCCCTGCCCTCAAGCGATCGCGGGGGAGAGCCTTTCGTCGTAACGGGAGGGGAAGCGGAAATGCAACGCGACGCCGAGCAGCGCCACCAGAGCGAGCGCTTTCACCTGCCCGCCCAGGCTGTTTCCGCGCACGATGAACTCGGTTTCTGGAGCCATCAGGATGGCCAGAAGCACGAGCGCGACGCTGAGGCCGCGCATCGGATACGCGCGTTGTTCGACTGCCACAACGAGCAGCAGTGCGAGCGGCACAAAGAGATGGATCAGCGTGTAGTCGTAGGAGACGGGCGGCAGCAGGATGGAAACGATCGTCAGGCAGAGGACCTGATTCACGGCGGGCAGATGGCGGATGCGGAGAAAGTAGAGCGCGGCGGCCAGTGCGGCGGCGGCCAGATAGAGACGAAGCATCGTAGCTAAGGTCTCGGGAGGAAGAGAAGTGGAGGTGTGCAGCCGCCAAAGACCTTTGGCCAGCGCGAACAATGAGTGATCGAATCCCACCTGTTCGAAGCGGAGGATGTAGGCCTGACGGAAGCCCTCCAGGCCGCCCAGGGTGCCGCTCCACGAGACGCTGAGCGTGGGGCATACAAGCCACAGACCCGCAAGGGTCGCGGCAGCCGCAACCACCAACCCGCCGGCGAACTGCCTGTATCTGCGCTGCGTGAACAGCAGGGCCAGAAAAATGGCCGGATAGAGCTTCATGGAGGCCGCGAGACCGAAGCACACGGCGGCCAGCCAGGGGCGACCGGAGAGCCAGGCGAAGACTCCGCCAGCGCACAGTACGCAGAGCACCCACTCCAGGTTGGCCTGTTCGAACTCGAAGAAAAACGGATAGCAGCACAGCGCGCCGGCGAGTACGAATCCCGCCGCTTTGGCTGTGGGCAGCCCCCTCCGCTGCAGCGCACGAGCCAACGCGAAGACTCCGCCGGCAAAGGCCGCGCACAGGCATGCCAGGAAGACCTCCACCGGTTGCGGCAGTTGCAAGAAGAGCCAATGCACCACCGCGAGAGGCGCGGGATAGTAGTAGCCCGGTCCGGCGAAAGTGAAGAACTCCGCGCTGTGCATACGCGCAAAGCGTTCCTGGTATAAGGCGAAGTCAAGGAACGGAGCATCGGGCGGCATCAGCGGCCAGGTATAGGGATAGTGGCGATGCAGCAGCAAGGTGCATATTGCTTCCGTAAGTCCGCACAACAAGGTGAGCGCACCGGCGACCAGCAGGTAGAGCCGCAGCGTACGCGGGAGTTCTGTGCGGGCGGCGCCCTCGTCCTGATTTCCGGTCAAGCGCGCTCTCCTGTCCGCATGCTCGTGATTGCGGCTATCGCTTTATCTCGGCTGTGCCCGCGGCGCGGCTCTCCCACGCCAGCACCGTTTCCAGTCCCTCTTCGCGCGTGGTGCGCGGGGCCCAGCCCAGCAGGCGCAGGGCCTTGCCGTTGTCGGCGACGAAGAACTTCTGGTCGCTACTGCCGCCAGGGCAGATGGGTGTAGTTGAGCTTGACGCCGAGGCGCTGCTTCGAGGAAGCGCAGCAGCTCCAGCAGGCGACATGCTGTTCTCCATGCCGCCGCCGATGTTGAAGGCATGGCCGCGCGCCGCGGCGATGTGCTCGTACGCGCAGACGTAGCAGCGCACGGCGTCGGAGACGTGGAGCAGATCGCGGACCTGCTTGCCGTCGCCGGAGACGGTGAAGGGCGGCGCGCGCGGGATCGGCCTTCGCTTCGAGGGCCTGGCGGCAGAACCAGCCGACCCAGCCCTGGTCGTAGGTGGCGAACTGGCGGCCGCCGTAGATGGTGGAGTGGCGAAAGACGACGGTGTTCAGGCCGAAGCCGCGCGCGTAGTCGAGCATGTACTGGTCGGCGGCGCCCTTGGAGCAGCCGTAGGGCGTGTGGAACTCGATGGCGGTGGATTCGTCGACGCCGCTTTGATGCGTGCGCGGCTGGTAGCGCGTCTCGGCTTCGACGAGGTCGAGGTGTTCGAGATTGCCGTAGACCTTGTTGGAGGAGGCGTAGACGATGGCGGTGTCGCGGCGTGTACTGCGCGCACGGCTTCGAGGACGTTGATGGAGCCGAGCACGTTGATCTCGAAGTCGCGGCGCGGGCTCTGCATGGTGGTGGTCATGGCGACCTGGCCGGCGAGATGGAAGATGACGTCGGGCTTGACGCTTCCGGATGACCGCTTCGACGTCGAAGGCGTTGCGGATGTCGCCGTGGACGAAGTCCACTGGGTTGCGTTCGGCAGACGAGAGCGTGCGCAGCCATGCCAGATTCTCGGCCGCACCGTGGCGCGACAGATTGTCGAAGACGGTGACGTGGTGGTGTTCGGCGTCCTGCTCCAGCAGGTACGCCGCCAGGTTGGAGCCGACGAAGCCGCAGCCTCCGGTGATCAGTGCATTCATCGTTGTCTCTCCCGCGCTTCGCGCTGTTCGTCCTTCTGGAATTTGCGCAGCTTCCGCAGCGTGGTGAGATAGCCGAAGGCGAACTGCACCAGCTTGCGCTTGCTCTCGCCGGCCTTGCGGCGCTCGAAGGTGACGGGCACCTCGCCCACGGTGGCAGGCGGAACATGCGTGACGGCGCTGAATCAGGATCTCTTCGAGGATGTCGAAGTCGTTCGAGCTCCAGACGCATGGGCTTGAGGACACGCGGTCGTATAGAGGCGGAAGCTGTTGGTCACGTCCTTCGCGTGGATGTGAAAGACCACCCGAAACGTGAGGTTGACGACGTACGACATGCCAGATCAGGATGGCGGGATTTTCCGTGTGGCCGCCTTCGGCATAACGCGAGCCGATGACGATGTCCAAGCGCGCGCGCTCGGCCCACATGCTGGCGAAGTAGCTTGGGTTGTGCGAGCCGTCGGCATCCATGCACAGCAGGTAGCGCCCTTGCGCTTCGGCAATGCCGGTGCGGATCGCGTCGCCATACTGGTTGCCGCCGCGACGGTGCATGTGACGCACGCCGTTGGCCGCGCAGATCTCCGCGGTGTCGTCCATCGGCTCCTCGGTGTCGACGATCAGCACCTCGAACTGCGGGGTCAGCGCAGCGGCCGCGGCCTCACCTTCGGCAGCAGCGTGCGCAGCGAGACCGCCTCCAGATAGGCGGGAATCAGAATCGACAGCTCGAGCTTCGCGGCTGCGGCTCGCTCATCGGTATCTGTTCCGGCTGCAGCAGGTTGAGGCGCGGGAATTGCGATTGCGCGAGCTGCCACACGGCGTACGCGAGATTGGTGCGCGGCTGCCAGCCCAGCGATTGCGCCAGGTGGATATCGGCGACCAGGTGCATGGGCTCCTGCGGATGAAAGGGCAGCGCGCCGAGTTGCAACTCTACCTCGAGCCCAAGTTGCCGGCATACCGAACCGACAATGCCGCGCAGCGAAACCGACTTGCCGGAGCCAAGGTTGAAGACATCGCGCCCCGGCAGCGTGCCTTCTTCAAGCATCATCACGATCGCTTCGGCGACATCCTGCACCGCGCAGAAGTCGCGGATCTGCGTGCCTGCCGACATGGGGAAGGGCTTGCGCTCCGCGGCCGCGCGCAGCAGCGAAGGAAACAGGCGGTCGCCGCCATCGTGCAGGCCGGTGAAGGAGAACGGACGGACAACGGTCAGGTGGCGCTTCAGGCGCTCGGCGCCGGCGCG
This sequence comes from uncultured Gammaproteobacteria bacterium, assembly GCA_963744015.1. Classification (GTDB taxonomy): domain Bacteria; phylum Acidobacteriota; class Terriglobia; order Terriglobales; family Acidobacteriaceae; genus Edaphobacter. The sequence continues at coordinate 666,113 of CAVUSA010000003.1, read as the reverse complement.
GAGAAGGCAGTCGGCCGCGGCCTTGGAGGCGCCGTAAGGATGCAGCGTGTCGATGGGATCGTGCTCGCGGCAGGGCCGGTCCTGCCCGGAGTAGACCAGCCCGGTCGAGACGTGGATGAAGTGGCAATCCGCGATGGCGCACGAGGCCTGAAAGAGCGCCACCGTAGCCGATACGTTGAGGTGAATCTGCTCAAACCAGCCGATGCCTGAAGGCCGCACGCCGGACGCCGCGGAGTGAATGATGGCGTTCGGCTGAAACGCCTCCACCGCCCGCGCCACTGCGGCGAGATTGGCCATATCTACCTGTTCCGTGTCGACATTCGGCAGGTCGCCGAAGAGGGTCTCGTCAAGCGTCCGCAGCAGCACGTGGACGTGCGTCTCAGGATGCGTCACGCCCAGGTGCCGCACGACGTTATAGCCCAGCGTGCCGGATGCTCCTGTAATCAGAACACGTGCTAAATGCGGTCGGGGCATCTGGAAAAGTGTACTTGCTTTCGTTGCCTGGAACTGTCAGATCTTCTGCACGCGCTGGACGTCGCGGACGCCGGGCACCTTGCGCAGGTTCTGCGTGAGCTTGGTGAGGTGGCGGACGTCGACGGTTTCGATGACGAAGTCGACGTTGACGATGCCGTCGGCGGTGGGCTTGGAGTCGACGGAGCGGATGTTGGTGCCGTCGTCGGAGATGATGGCGGTGAACTCCTTCAGCAGGCCGGCGCGGTCGTCGCAGAGGACGGTGAGCTTGACGGGGTAGGTGGTGGGCTTGGGCGCGCCGGCGGTCTCGGCTGCGGCGTCGCGCCCACTCGACCTCGATGCGGCGGTCGGCCTCGTAGAGCAGGTTCTGGACGTTGGGACAGCTGCGGGCGTGGACGGCGACGCCCTTGCCGCGGGTGACGTAGCCGATGATCTCTTCGCCGCGGATGGGGTTGCAACAGCGCGCGCGGTAGACGAGCAGATCGTCCTGGCCTTCGACCTGCAGCGAGTCCGAGCCCTTGCCGAAGAAGACGCGCTTGACGGCGTCGGACATCTGCGAGAGGGTGTTGCCGACGACGCCGGGCTCGGCTGCGGCGGTCTCGGCGGCCATGGTGCTGCCGGGCTCGAGCTTGTTGAGCACCTGGCGCGCGGAGTATTTGCCGAAGCCGATGCCGGCGAGCAGGTCCGGCTCGGTGCCGAGGCCGTACTCGTTGGCGACGCGGTCGTAGTCGGCGTTCGTTGAACTTGCGAGAGCGAGACCTTGTACTTGCGGGCTTCGCGCTCGAGCAGCTTGTTGCCGATCTCGATGGCGCGCTCGCGCTGGTGCTCGTTGAGCCAGTGCTTGATCTTGTTGCGGGCGCGGCGAGCTCTTGGTGAAGCTGAGCCAGTCGCGCGAGGGCGCGTGGCCGGTCTGGGTGGTGATCTCGACGATGTCGCCGTTGCGCAGCTTGGTGCGCAGCGGGACGATGCGGCCGTTGACCTTGGCGCCGATGGTGGTGTGGCCGACCTCGGTGTGGATGGCGTAGGCGAAGTCGATGGGGCTGGCGTCCTTGGGCAGGACGACGACCTTGCCCTTGGGCGTGAAGGTGTAGACCTCTTCGGGGTACAGGTCGATCTTGAGCGTCGACATGAACTCGTTGGGGTCGGTCATCTCGCGCTGCCATTCCATCAGCTGGCGGACCCAGGCGAGGCGCTGCTCGTCCTTGGCGGAGACGGTGTCGCTGGCCTTGTACTTCCAGTGCGCGGCGATGCCTTCTTCGGCGATGCGGTGCATCTCTTCGGTGCGGATCTGCACTTCGAACTGGTGGCCGCCTTCGGCGATCAGCGTGGTGTGCAGCGACTGGTAGAGGTTGGGCCGCGGCATGGCGATGAAGTCCTTGATGCGGCCGGGCACGGGGCGCCACGTGGCTGTGCAGCAGGCCGAGCACGGCGTAGCACTCCGGCACGGTGTTGCATGATGACGCGGATGGCGAAGAGGTCGTAGACCTGGTCGACGGGGATCTTGTGCGCGGTCGAGCTTCTGCTGGATGGAGTAGAGGCGCTTGATGCGCGACTCCACGCGGGCCTGGATGCCGGCCTCGTCGCAGCTTGGCCTCGCAGCGTGGCGACGATGCGCTGCGAGGAAGTCTTCGCCTTCGCCGCGGAGCGAGTCGACCTCGCTGCGCGAGCTGCTCGTAGGCGAAGGGGTCGGTGTAGCGGAAGGCGAGGTCTTCGAGCTCGCCGCGCAGCTTGCCCATGCCCAGGCGGTGGGCGAGCGGAGCGTAGATGTCGAGCGTCTCGCGGGCGATGCGCTGCTGCTTTTCGGGCTTCAGGTGCTCGAGCGTGCGCATGTTGTGCAGGCGGTCGGCGAGCTTGATGATGACGACGCGGACGTCGGTGACCATGGCCAGCAGCATCTTGCGGATGTTTTCGGCCTGGTGGTCTTCGCGGTTGGCGAACTTGATCTTGTCGAGCTTGGTGACGCCTTCGACGATGTGGGCGACCTGCTCGCCGAAGCGCTTGGCGATCTCCGGCGGTGGTGACGTCGGTGTCTTCGACGGCGTCGTGCAGCAGGCCGGCGGCGATGGCGGTGGAGTCCATCTTCATCTCGGCGAGGACCTGGCAGACTTCGAGCGGATGGATGATGTAGGGCTCGCCGGAGGCGCGCTTCTGGCCTTCGTGCTGCTGGATGCAGAACTCCCAGGCGCGGCGGATGAGGTCGAGGTCGTCGTTGGGGCGGTTGCGGTGGACGGTGTCGAGCAGCTGTCGAAGCGCGCGGCCAGCGGGAGTTCCTCGGCTGCGTCGTTTGCCGGCAGCGGGGCGGTGGGCTTGTCGGCGTCCCGCGCGACCACCTCCGCGGGCTCCGGCGGCGGAACCTGGAGCGCGGCCTCAAGCTCGATGCCGGCCGCGCTTTCCGGCGCGGAAAGCACGCCGGCATCGTCCGGCGGGAATCCTTGCGGATTGCTCGAACTCCGGCCGGCCCCCTGTGGAGCCGGCGTAATGGTTGCCATAGGACATTATAGGCTGCGGAAGCTGCGCTCCGGCTAACGATCCGCAAGCTTCCTTTCGCTTTGGAACCAACCAATTACCGTACCGGTCCCTCTGATGGAAGGCGGAGCCACAACCCGCAGATGCATCCTGAAAGAGAGAATTCCATGAGCCTGCGTGACGTGTTGATCGAAGAGATGAAGGACCTTTACAGCGCTGAAAACCAGCTGGTGAAGGCCCTGCCCAAGACGGCCAAGGGAACCAACAGCCCGGAGCTGAAACAAGCCTTCCTGAATCACCTGGAAGAAACCAAAGGCCACGTGGTGAGGTTGCAGCAGGCATTCCAGGTGCTGGGCAAGAAGGCCGTGGCCAAGCACTGCAAGGGTATGGAGGGCGCCATCGACGAGGTGAAGGAAGCGCTCGAAGAGGATGAGGAAGGCGCGCTGCTTGATGCCGGCATCATTGGCGCCGCGGCTCGCGTGGAACACTATGAAATTGCCGGTTACAGCGCCTGCATCGCCATGGCCAAGACCATCGGCGAAGCCGAGGTGGCCGGACTGCTGACGCAGACCCTGAACGAAGAGCTGAACGCCAGCAAGCTGGTAATGACGCTGGCCAAGGGAATCCTGAAGCAAGCCGCCAGCCAGGAATAGTGGTGCGTTCCCAGTTGCCAGTTCCCGCAGGTGAGAGGTGAGCAACAAGCTTCTTCTGACCGCCTACTCCTGGCAACTGGGAGCGAATCCCTTATAACTGCATCTATGCGGTTCTGGTTTGAGCATTCGAGCGAGGTCTCGCTACGTGAGCAGATCGTCGCTCAGGTAACGCTCGGCATCCTTTGCGCGGAACTGGAACCCGGGGAGCGGCTTCCTTCCATCCGCGAGCTCGCCCGCCGCTTCGACCTCCATCCCAACACCGTCTCCGCCGGCTACCGGCAGCTCGAAGCCGAGGGCTGGGTCGAATCGCGCAAAGGCAGCGGCGTCTTCGTGCGTCCGCGGCGGCCGGCTGCGACCGAACCGGACGCCATCTTCGCGCGGCTGATCGCCAATCTTTTTGAACATGCTCGCCGGCTCGGCATCCCCGAGACTCAGGTAGTCGAACGCATCCGTGCCCACGTTGAACCGCGCATGCTGCAGCGCCTTCTGCTGATCGAACCCGACCCCGAACTGCGTACCATCGTCGCGGCGGAGTTGGCGGAGCTGGCCGGGTTCACCGGTCTTCCTCTAGAGGCCTGCGGCTTCGACGAATCTGCCGCCAGGAGCTCTGGCGCGCTCGTGCTCGCCCTGCCAAGCAAGCACGCTCAGGTAAAGACCCTGGTTCCCGGCTGCCCTACCCTGATGTTGAAGGTGCGTTCCGTCCCGGCGTCGCTGGCCGAGCATCTGCCGCCAGCCGAAGCCCGCGGCACTCTGCTGATCGGCATTGCGTCGCGCTGGCCGGAGTTTCTACGCTTTGCCCGCACCATGCTCGTGGCCGCCGGCATTGACTCCGAAGCGCTGGTCGTCCGCGACGCGCGTGAGCCGGCCTGGCAAGAAGGCCTCGATGCAGCGACCGTCGTGCTCTGCGACCTGGCGACCGCGCAGCGGCTTGCCGGGTTGGAGACGATCGTCTCCCGCATTCTGGCGAATTCCGTCGCAGCCGACCTCCGCAGCGCTCTCTTCACTACTAAGTAGAGCTCCAGATCACTAGTCTGGAACTCACCGACCGACTCTTTCCGAAGATAACTACAAAAGTTACCTCGCATGTAGTTACTTGGTCCCTTTCGCAATTACTTAGGTGGCATACATTGGCGAACAGTTCATCTGCCGGGGAAATTTCCTCAGGGTGGATGACCTGATCTCATGCTGGAGCGAATCGCGAACCAGGAAAGTAAACGTCGCTTTTGAGATGAGGGTCGGGCAACTGCGGCACATTTTTTGGGGGTAACCATCCGCGATGATGCCGAGAGTAACCACCCATTGCACCCTACGGTATGCCTTCGGTTTAGAAGACCGGGAAACTATGGGGCGAACGTGTGAAAAGTGCACAAATTATGGGCTTTAGCGAAGAAAAGTGTTGCGAAAGTTGTAGTGATAGCGCAGTATCACTCTCACTGAGCTTGATACAACTTTTGCGTAAGCCTCTTACTCAAACGATGTACCAAGCACAAAGGTTCGATTCTTCCGCTTCAACCTGACAAGCTTCAACTCCTGTCTCGGCAGGGGTTCGCACCGGCAAAACGGGACAGAGGATGGTCACATCCCAACCGTCCCAAGGCAGTTCAACCGCAACGCTGTAAACAAGTCTCAGGAGCTCTGTTATGAAATCCATTGTTAAGTTTCTGGCCTCCGGAGTGTTCGCCGCTTCGTTCACTCTCGCTGCACACGCCACTGCCATCAGCGGTTCCATCGCCGGCAACGACAATAATGCCACCTACAACAACACTGCCTCGATCGTCGTCGGCGGTCAGACGGTGGACCTGCTCACCTTCGGCAACCCTGGCACAGTTTCGGGAACTCCGGTGGGCCTGGGCGGCTATTTCCATGACCTGGACACCATGACATTCTATGCGGGCCCTGGCCCCGGCGGCTCGTTCTTCTACAGCCCGACAGCCGGAACGACTCTGACCGTTGCTGGCTCGACGGCGACCAGCGGCGGCGCTGAGGTGTTCTCGGTCACCAACACCACCGCCAACGAGACGCTGGCCTTCTACGTAACCTCTGACACCACCGCTTACGATCCCGCTGACAACACCTCCCTTGTTATCAACGGAACCGGCTATTTACCGAGACCGGCACCGTGCCTACACCGCGACCGCCAGCACCTTCCACCTGAGCGGCACCCAGTCCGGCGGAACGTTCAGCTTCGGCGGCAGCGCCACCACCGCGCCGACGCCCGAGCCGAACAGCCTGATGCTGCTTGGCACTGGCCTCGTCAGCGCTGCTGGCATGGTCATCCGCAAGCGTCGCTCGATCGTCTAACTGCAACTCGCTGATTCCGCTCCAGAAAGAGCTCCGTGAAAACGGGGCTCTTTCTTTTTGTTGCTGCGATCGTTCCTTCCCCCCCCACCGCCGACGAACCCTAAATAGAACAGACGTTTTTCCTTCTGACGCCGATTTCAGAGCGGAAAGGCTCGCGACAATCTAAACTTCACGTATCGTCGTTCCCTGCGGAGGAGGCCGGTACGTCGAGAATGGAGGCGAGCCGCCACATGAAATCCAGGACAACCCCCAGCCCGACCCTCAGGTCCGCCTTCGACCTCCGGTCCAACTGGAGACATCTCAAGACGCGCCCACATTTCCAGGAGCCAGTCGTCGACGGCGTGCGCGCGCTCGCGATCCTGTGGGTCATGTCGCTGCACATGATCTTCTACCAGATCCCCATCTTCCGCGAGCAGACCGACGCGATGGCGAAGAATCCTGGTTCCGGACTGATCGCGAACGGGACCCAGGGCGTCGATCTCTTCTTCGTCATCAGCGGCTTCCTGATGGGATCCATCCTGTTCCACGAGGTTCGGGATTCCGGACGGCTCCTTTTCTCGCGCTTCTACGTCCGTCGTTTTCTCCGGCTTATTCCCGTGTACGTCGTGGCCATGCTCCTCGGCCTCTTCTTTCTTCACGGCCTGCCGGGGCACCCCCGGTGGGATCACGCCGAGAGCATCTGGGCGAACCTGCTTTATGTAAACAACTTCCTGCCTCGTGCCCGCCAATACATGGGATGGTGCTGGTCGCTCGCTATCGAAGAGCAGTTCTACCTGCTGCTTCCGGTGTTTATCCTCGTCTTTGTCGGTGCAGGCAAGAGCCGCTTCCGCCTGCTGGCTGCACTGATGGCTTTATCGGTGGGCATCCGTTTCGCGGTCGTGCACTTTTCCGGCATCGTGCCGCCCTTCCGTTTCGTTCCCGAAAGCAAGGAATACTTCGCCTGGTACGACACCATTTATGACAAGCCGTGGATGCGCTTCGGCGGTCTGCTGGCCGGCGTCTCGGGCGCGTATCTCACGGTCTATCGCGCGCCGCAACTGAAGCGGTTCTTCGCCCGCACCGGCCTGGTCACCCTGCTCAGCCTCGTGTGTATCGGGGTGAGCGCGCATATCGCCTTCACTGGCATGGAATCCAGCTTCTTCGACGCCATCCCGTATCTTGCGCGGGAGCTGTGGTGGGCGTTCCATCGTGACGTCCTGTCCGCGTCTGTCATGTTCCTGATTCTGGCCGCTATCCACACGCCGCGCCTGTTTGGCGGATGGCTGCGCCGCATCCTCTCGTGGAAGGTCTTCTATCCGGTGGCGCAGCTCTCGTATTCGTTCTACCTGGTGCACGAGATGTTGTTCCAGTGGCTGTTTCCGCGGCTGGCTCCCGTCTTTGTTCCGCGCGTAGGTCCGTACGGAGCCCTGGCGCTCGATGCCGTGAGTGGCCTGGTGCTCGCATCCGTGCTCGCCGCTATTCTGTACGTGACCATTGAACGCCCCTGCATGCGGTTGCGGACCCACCCCGCCGTTCTCCGTCTGATCGATGGGATGCGGCGCAGCAAGCGGCCCGGCGACGCACGCGAAGAGGAACAGCCCGGGACAGCGCCGGCTTGAAGCACGCAAGCGCCATTCGGGAAAGCCCCGCCACCGCTGAACATGTCCCCGAGCACGCGGCCGCGCGTCGGCTTGTGCTGCGTGCCCGGCGCGAGCCGTCGCTCCAAGCGATCCTTCCCCCCGGCGCGACGTGCTCTGAGCAACTCGGCACGTTGTGGGGTGAGCTCTTACCGGAAGAAGCTGCGCTGCTGACCCGCCGGATGGTGCCGAGCCGGCAACTCGAACTGGTCGCCGGACGCACCTGCGCACGGGCGGCGCTGGCTGCGCTGGGCTTTCCCGCTGAAGCCATTCTGCGCGGGCCGCAACGAGAGCCACTCTGGCCCGCTGGGATTTCCGGCAGCATCACGCATACCGGTGGCTATTGCGCCGCGGCCGTTGCCCGAACCGAAGAGTGTGCAGCCCTGGGAATTGATGTAGAACCCAATCGCCACCTGCCGCGGCGGGTGCTGAAGACCATTGCCAACGAGCGCGAGCTGCAATGGATCGCCGGCGAAGGTCCGGACACCCTCTGCCGCGACCGCCTTCTGTTCTCCATCAAGGAGAGCGTCTTCAAGACCTGGTTCCCGCTCGAGCGTTGCTGGCTTGACTTCCTCGAAGCGGAGGTGGATGTCGATCTGCACGCCCACACGTTTCAAGCCACCATTCTGCGTGCCTCATCAGTGTGCCCGGGCGTGATTGAGGGAAGGTTTCAGGCGTCCACTTCGCTGATCCTGACGTGCGCTTCCGTGCCGGGTAGAGCTGGCCTATAGCGTTGCCGGGACGTCGCTGGCGACGTCGAGGCCAAGCTGCTCCAGGTCGCGCACCACGTCGGCCATCACCTCGGGACCGTTCAGGAAAAAGTGCCCTCCGGGATAGGTGCGGAAGAGAAAGTCCCCCGCGGCGGCGCGTTCCCACTGCAGCATGTCCGGGTAGGGCGTGGCAGGATCGTCCTTGCCCTGGAGCACGGTCAGCGGCGTCTGCAAGGGCAGCGGGTCGGCGAGGCGGTATTGCTCCACCAGGCGGAAATCCGCACGCAGAATCGGCAGCAGAAAGGCTCGGATGCTGGGATCATTCAGCAGGGCGTCGGGTGTGCCTTCAAACGCGCGCAGATACTTCAGCAGCGTTGCCTCGTCCATATCTGCAAGGGGCCGACGTTCTTTTCCCAAAAAGGGAGGGGTGACTCCGGAAAGGTACAACCTGCGCGGCTGTCGAGTTTCGGCCTTTCCGGCTAGAATGGTGGTCGCCTGGTAGGCGAGCAGCGCGCCGAGGCTATGTCCGAAGATCGCGAACGGCTTGTCGGATGCCTGTTCGATGACCTCGGCAATGCGTCCCGCCAGGTCTAAAAACGAGGACGGCAAGGGCTCCTTGACCAGCCGTCCGCGTCCGGGAAGTTCGACGGGAACGACCTGCAGCCAGGCTGGAGCGGCGAGTGTCCAGGGCCGGTATACCGATGCGCTGCCACCTGCGTAAGGGATGCAAAAGAGGCGTGCTGTTCCGGCGAACTCCAGGGAACGAAGGGAAAGCATAGATGTGTGGGGCACCTTTCCAGAGTACTTCGGAAGATACAATCTTGCCATACGGCTATGCTGGAGACCGAATCAGCATGGTGATACATCGGGCCCCCGAACGTGTCGTGCTCGACGAGGCGATGCACCAGGAACAGCTTCGTCTGGCGGCCGAAATCGACTTGGAAGACCGGGAGTGCAGCGCCTCCGATTTCCCCGTTGGTGGGATTGGACGCTGAAAAACCCGGCTGCTACAATTGCGCCGAGAACAGACATTCCCAAGACTCGCTCTTGGGCGCGCGGTACGCATGCCGAGCTTTTCACGCACCCCCTGTCAGAACTCGCACGTTCTTAGACTGTCAGGTCTGCGCGCCACTCAGCGTGAACCAGTAGAAAGGTACTGGCATTGCACAAATCCGCATCTCCTTATCAGACCTTTGTCGACGTTCTGCAGGCCCAGGCCGCGCAAGAAGCCGGACAGTCGCGCATTCGTCTTTCTCGAAACCGGAGAGCTTGAAGCTGCCCAGCTAACCTACGCGCAGCTGGAGCTTCGCGCCCGCAGTGTCGCCGCACGTCTGCAGGTGATCGCGCGTCCGGGAGACCGGGCGCTGCTGCTGTATCCCGCCGGCCTGGATTTCATCGTCGGCTTCCTGGGCTGCCTGTATGCGGGCGTTGTCGCCGTGCCGGCCTACCCCTTTACGCGGGGCCGCCTGGCCGATCGCCTGAAGTCGATGGTGCAGGATTGCTCTCCGCGCGTCGCGCTGATGGACCTGGAATCGCTGCATGTCCTCGAGCGTAAGGGTTCCGGAGGCTCGCTCGGCCATGTTCCGGCCTTCGCGATCGATCCGACGAACGAACCTGAAGACGAGGTGCAGGCGCTTGCCAGCCACTGGCGTCGTCCGGAGCTGAACAGCAACTCGCTCGCCTTCCTGCAGTACACCTCGGGCTCGACCGGCTCGCCCAAGGGCGTCATGGTCAGCCACGGCAACATCCTGGCCAACGTGGCCGAGATGGCTCGCTGCATCGGCGCGGACCAGAACACGATCGGCGTCAACTGGCTGCCGCTGTTCCACGACATGGGCCTGCTCGGCACCGTGCTGGTGCCCATCTTTGTCGGTGGCCAGTCGATCCTGATGGATCCGGCGGCATTTATGCAGCGCCCGGTTCGCTGGCTGCAGGCTATCTCCAGGTATCGCGGCACGCATCTGCGCCGCGCCCGACTCGGCCTACGCCCTGTGCGCGCGCAAGGTGAGCGAAGAAGAAAAGAAGCGCCTGGACCTGAGCAGCTGGGGCGTCGCGCTGAACGGCGCTGAGCCTGTACGTGCGTCCACGCTGGCGGAGTTCACCAATGACTTCGCCTCCTGCGGCTTCCGCGCCGAGTCCATGCGGCCGGTGTACGGCATGGCGGAAGCCACGCTGCTCATCTCCGGCCAGCCTGCGGGCACACCGCCCGTGGCACGCCGCTATGATGCCGACATCCTGAGCCGCGGCCGCGCCATGGAAGGCGGCAGCGCCAACTCGCGCACCCTGGTCTCCTGCGGCTTTTCCTGGGGAGACCACCGCATCCGCGTGGTCAACCCGGAGACCCACAAGGTCTGCGAGCCGGGATACAGCGGCGAGATCTGGTTTGCCGGACCCAGCGTCGCGCAAGGCTACTGGAATCGCCCCGAAGAGACCCAACGCACCTTCGGCGCCACCATTGAGGGCGAAGCCGGACCCTTCCTCCGCACGGGCGATCTGGGCTTCTTCGACGGCATTGACCTCTTCATCAATGGCCGGCTCAAGGACCTGATCATTGTCGATGGGCGCAACGTGTATCCGCAGGATCTCGAAGAGACCGCGGAGGCGAGCGACGAAGCCATCGCCATGAACGCCTCGGCCGGTTTCTCGGTCGAGATCGACGGGCGCGAGCGCGTGGTGCTGGCCTGCGAAGTGCGCCGCGATGCGATGCGTTCGCTCGATCCGGATGTGGTTGCCGCCAAGATCCGCCGAGCCATCTCCGAGGAGCACGAGGTCGCGCTGCAAGCGGTCGTCTTCCTCCGTCCGGCGAGTATCCCGCGCACCTCCAGCGGCAAGATTCAGCGCAGCCGCACGCGCCAGGCCTACCTCGAAGGCAAGGGCCTGGAGATCATCGGCCAGTGGCAGCGCAAGCCGGTCGAGCCCGCATCCTCCCTGCCGCGCTCGACCGAAACCCGTCTGGCGGCGTGGCTGGTTGAGCGCATCTCGGAGATGACCGGGGTGCCCGAGAGCGAAGTCGATCCGCGGGAGCCTTTCTCCTCCTACGGGTTCGGGTCAAGCGACGCCGTCGCTCTTTCGGGCGAACTCGAAGAGCGGCTGGGACGTCACCTCGCCCCCACGCTTCTGTACGATTACCCGACGCCGGCTCTCCTGGCGCGGCACCTTGCCGAGATCCCGCTGACGGCGGTCGACCGCGCACGCGGCGTGGGCAGGGAAGCCATCGCCATCGTCGGCATGGGCTGCCGTTTCCCGGGTGCCAGCGGTCCGGAAGCCTTCTGGAAGCTCCTGCATGACGGCCTGGACGCCGTGGCTGCCTCCCCGGCCCGTACCGAGGGCCTGCCTCCCACGGGCATGCTGACACAGGTGGACAAATTTGACGCGGAGTTCTTCGGCATCAACGCGCCGCAGGCGGAAGCCATGGACCCGCAGCAGCGGCTGCTGCTGGAGGTCGCGTGGGAAGCGATTGAAGATGCGGGCATTGACCCGCTCAGCCTGGCTGGCACGAAGACTGCGGTTGCCATCGGCCTGAGCACCTTCGACTACGCCCGCCTGGCGCAGGAACAGCAGGGCGACTACGGCCCCTACGCCGCCACCGGCACCGCGCTGAGCATCGCCGCCAACCGCATCTCCTACGTGCTCGACCTGCGCGGGCCCAGCTGGGTCGTCGATACGGCCTGCTCCTCGTCGCTGGTCGCGCTGCACCAGGCCTGCCTTTCGCTGGAGCGTGGCGACTGCGACTCCGCGCTGGTTGGCGGAGCCAACCTGATCCTGGTTTCGCAGGTCAGCGCTGCCTTTGCCCGCGCGGGCCTGCTTTCGCCCGACGGCCGCTGCCGCACCTTCGACAAGGACGCCAACGGCTACGTGCGCGGAGAGGGGATCGGGGTCGTGCTGATCAAACGCCTTTCCGACGCCGTGCGCGACGGCGACAACGTGTACGCGCTGCTGCGCGGCACAGCCGTCAACCAGGACGGACGCAGCAACGGTTTGACCGCCCCCAACGGGCTGGCGCAGCAGGCTGTCATCCGTGAGGCGCTCTTCGCCGCCTCCGTGGAGCCGCGCGAGATCGGCGTCATCGAAGCGCATGGCACCGGAACGCCTCTGGGCGATCCCATCGAATGGAATGCGCTCACCGCGGTGCTGGGGGAAGGCCGCAGCCCCGGCGAGACCTGCTGGATCGGCTCCGTCAAGACCAACATCGGGCACCTCGAAGCCGCGGCCGGCATGGCCGGCATCATCAAGACCACGCTCGCGCTGCAGCATCGCCAGATCGCACCGCACCTGCACCTGCGCTCCATCAATCCGTATATCGATTCCAGCCAGCGGCCGTTCCAGGTGCCGCAGCAGGTCACGCCCTGGCAGCAGATCGCCGGCCGGAGGCTGGCCGGGGTCAGTTCGTTCGGCTTCGGCGGAACCAACGCCCACGTCGTGCTGGAAGAGCCTCCGATGCAGACGCCGGCGGCGCCCGAAACGGAGCCGCCTGCCACGCTGCTCGCCTTTTCCGCCCGCACGCGCGTGGCCCTGGAAGCAGTGCAGCAGGGCTTCAACGAGTTCCTGCTCGCGCATCCGGAGGTTTCGCCGGCCGATTTTGCCTTTACCAGCAACGTCAGCCGGTCCGGACTCGCGGAGCGCGCAGCCTGCGTCTTCTCCGACCGCAAGGAGCTGCTGGCCTGCCTTTCCACGCCCAAGGACACCTCCGAAGCCTCGCACATCGGGCGGATCTTCTTCATTTTCAGCGGCCAGGTAAGCGGCTACGACAGCGCCGCTCGTTCCTTGTCCGAGGCCAGCCCGCTCTTCCGCGAATTCCTCACGGCGTCCGGCGAAAGCTCGTCGTTCGGGCCCGAGCTGTCGGTTCCAGTCTTCCCCACTGCGCTGGCCCGGCTGTGGACCGCGCTGGGCGTCAGCCCGGATGTCGTTCTCTTCGAGGATGAGGGCCGACTGGCGGCCGAAAGCTTCGCCTTCACCTCGGGCGGCAACGCGGTGCATCGCCATGACGCCGAGATCGAGGCCGGAGACCTGGTGGTTGAGATCGGGCCCAATGCGGCCAGCTGGCGAGCGATCCTGGGCAAGCTCGCGGAGTTCTTCCGCCGGGGCGGCACCGTCCAGTGGGAAGCTCTGCACCACGGACAGAAGCGCACCCGTCTGCGCCTGCCCACGTATCCCTTCGAACGCAAGCGCCACTGGATCCCGGCCACGGCGCAGAACCAGCCTGTGCAGCATGAGCGCCGCAAGCGCGCGCGTTCGCCGCTCGTGCAGCCGGCATTGAATGCGGAAACCCCGGCGAGCGCCGTTGACGTAGCCGGGGACCTCCTGTATCGCCGTGTCTGGAATGTGCTTGAGCCCGCAACCGGCCAAGCCGCGCCGCTGGGCGACTGGCTGATCTTCGCCGACCGCGGCGGATTGGGCGTGCAGCTCGCGGCGCAGATGGAAGCCGCCGGCAACCGTTGCACCCTGGTGACGGCGAGCTCTCCCGCGAGTGCCGGCGAGCTTGCTCACAAGACCTGGCGCGGCATCGTGCATCTTGGGAGCCTGGATCTGCCGCCGGCCGACATTCGCGGACGCGAACGGGTCAGCACCGGTGTGATCGAACTTCTCGAGCATCTGCGGACGCGCTCTTCAGGGAAAGAAAAGCCGGTCCTCTGGCTGGTGACCGCGGGTGCCATGCCGGTGCTGGACTCCGAGGCGCCTTCGCCTTCGCAGGCTGCGACCTGGGGCCTCGGCCAGGCGATCGCCGTGGAGTACCCGGAGCTGGAGACCGTGCTGCTCGATCTCGATCCGGGAGACAAGAACCCGTCAAGCCTGCTGGCCAGCATCACCTCGGCCGAGGGGGAGTCGATGCTGGCCCTGCGCGGCGGCCAGCGCTACGCTCCGCGTATCGTCCGGCACGAGCTCAGCAGCGCAGACCCGGTTCGCTTTCGGGCGGACGCCACCTATCTCATCTCCGGCGGCGCCGGAGGCCTGGGACTGCGACTGGCCGAGTGGCTTCGCGAACGTGGCGCCGGGGCCATCGCCCTACTGGGCCGTACTGAGCCCGCCAGTCTTCCCGCTGGCAGCCGCTTCTTCCGCTGCGATCTGGGCAGTCTCGAGCAGACGGTTGAGGCCATTCGCGAGATCGAACGCTCCATGCCGCCACTCAGGGGCGTCTTCCACCTCGCCGCAATGCTCAGCGACGGGCTGCTGGCCGATCAGGGTGGGGAGCGTTTCTACACGAACGGCATCGCCAAGGCCGAAGGCGCCTGGAACCTCCACGTGGCTACGTCGGATTCTTCGCTGCACCACTTCGTACTGTTCTCCTCGCTGGCCGCGCTGGTCACCCGGCCCGGCCAGGGAAGCTACGCCGCAGCCAACAACGTGCTGGACGCGCTTGCGCACTATCGGCATGCGCGCCGCAAACCTGCCCTCAGCATCAACTGGGGACCCTGGGGCGAAGTCGGCATGGCCGCGACCGACTACGGCCGGGCCGCCTCGCAGGTGCTTGCCTCGCTCGGCGTCAAGCAGCTTTCCCCCGAGGAGGCGCTTAACTCGCTGGAGTGGCTCCTCAGCTCGCGCAGCACCCACGCCGCGGTCGCGCGCGTGGACTGGAGCAAGCTCCTGAAGCAGGACCGCAGCCTTTCGGCCTGCCGGCAGTTCGGCGGACTCGCCGACGTCAGCGACGAACCGGAAGAGCCCGCAACCGACTTCATGCACGAACTGCAGGCTCGCCCCGAAGCGGAACGGCAGGACTGGCTTTCCGGCAAGCTGGCCGAGCTCATCGCGCGCGAGCTTCGCCTGCCGGACGCTGCCAGCATCTCGCCCGACGAGTACTTTGCGGACCTGGGACTGGACTCCATCCTTGCGCTCGATCTCGCCAGCCAGCTTTCCCGGCTGCTGGGCCGTGCGCTGCCGGGATCCCTGCTCCTGACCGCGCCCACCATCGGCGCACTGAGCGAGAATCTGCTGGCACTCGTACACACCGAGGGGACGCCGCACGGCACGCGAAACCTGGAGGAGCTGGAAGAGGGCGTCTCTACGCTGCAGAACTGAGAACGAGGCGGGTGGCTACCGGGAGTGCGAACCGCGTGGCTGCCCGCCTTGAATCCACACTGCCTGTTCCAACATCTATTCCAGACGAGGTATCAGACCATGATGACCCTTCGTCCTGCAAGTGAACGCGGCCACGCCAACCACGGCTGGCTCGACTCCTACTTTTCCTTCAGCTTTGCCGATTACTACGATCCCGCGCACATGGGCTTCCGCGCGCTCCGCGTCATCAACGAGGATGTCTTTGAAGCGCAGCGCGGCTTCGGCAAGCATCCGCACCGCGATATGGAGATCCTCAGCTATGTGCTCGAGGGCGCAGTCCAGCACGAGGACTCCATGGGCTCGCGCGAGACGCTGCGGCCCGGCGAACTGCAGCACATGTCGGCCGGTTCCGGCGTGCTGCATTCCGAAATGAACCCTTCCCAGACCGATGCCGTCCACATGCTGCAGATCTGGCTGATGCCGAACCAGCGCGGCATCGCGCCCAAGTACGAGCAGAAGCGGTTCACCGTGCAGGAGCAGCCGGACACGCTGCACCTGCTGGCCTCGGGGGACGGGCGGGACGGGTCCTTCCTGATCCACTCGGACGCGGAGCTTCTGGCGGCGCGGCTGACGCCCGGCAACACGGTCGCCCACACCTTCCGCAACCCGTACGGGTGGCTGCAGGTGGCGCGCGGCTCCGTCGAGGTGGCTGGCGCTACCCTGAAGGCTGGGGACGGCCTGAAGCTTGAAGGGGAGAAGGCACTCGAGATCGGGAGCCAGGGCGGCGGCGAGTTCCTGCTCTTTGACCTGGGCTGAGATACCGCGTCCGGCATCTCCCCGTCTGCCCGGACGGGTGAAAATAATTCTGCCCGAAGCCTTTCCGGCTGCGTCTCATCCAACAAGGTACGATGGAAGCAAAGCAGTTCTCAAGGCGCACGGCAGTCTCCCGGTTGCGTCGCGGGCCGGGAGGCTACCTTCGTTTGCGTGCGTGAAAGGGTCGTTCTGCAAAGTTTCCCGAAGAAAAGGCGTTGGAAGGGGCCGGTGCGGTCCGGCGCGGGTCGCGTGTTGCTGGCGGCCGGGGCGGCTTTGGCCCTGGGCCTGACGGGCTGCCGTTCGCTGCTGACGCGCAACGTGGCGGTCAACAAGACCGTGCTCGCCCCCAATGTGCTGGATGCGACGCTGGAGCAGTTGAACAGCCGGCTGGCCGCGCAATATGGAGCCGTGACCACGCTGAACGCCAAGGTGAACATCAAGGTCGCCACCGGCGGCAAGCGGGAAGGCGCCGTGCAGGAGGTGATCCCGACCTTTTCCGGCTACATGCTCCTGCGCAAACCGGCCGACCTGCGGGTCATCCTGCAGCTTCCGGTGGTGGGCTCGCTGGCGCTGGACATGGTCTCCGACGGCAAGAGCTTCAAGCTGATGGTGCCGAAGAAGAACATCGCGCGCGAAGGCTCCGAGGAGATCCACACCAAGTCGGAACATGGCTTTGAAAATCTTCGGCCCAAGGTTATCCGCGACGCGCTGCTGGTGCCCGCCGTGACGCCGGACGAGTTCGTGAACCTGACCCAGAACGCGCGCATCCTGCCGCCCGAGGCCGGGAAAAAGGTTTCGACCGAAGAACCGGATTATGACCTGACGGTTTCCCGCATCAAGAGCGGCAACGTGCTTGAAACCGTGCGCGTCATCCACATTGGCCGCGTCAGCCTGAAGCCCTATGAGCAGGACATCTACGATCCCGACGGGCAACTGGTCGAGGTGGTGACCTACAACAACTACCAGAAGTTCGGCGAGGTGGACTTTCCCACCAGCATCCTGATCACCATGCCGATTTACGAATATTCCCTCAAGATCGACATCACCAAGCTCACCCTGAACCAGGACATGGACGACGAGCAGTTCAAGCTGACCTTCCCGCCCGACCTGCCGGTCACAAAGATGTAATGCGCGCACCCGTGCCGCGGCGTGCAGGCGGCGCATCTGAACAAGACAGCCGGGAGCACCTCGCTCCGGGCTCAACGCGAAGGAGAATCAACATGGATCGCAGCGCAAGCGCAGTGTGGCACGGCGGATTGAAGGACGGCAAAGGCACCATCTCCACCCAGAGCGGCGTGCTCAAGGAGACGCAGTACAGCTTCAGCACCAGGTTCGAGAACGGCGTCGGCACCAACCCCGAGGAACTGATCGCGGCGGCGCACGCCGGATGCTTTACCATGGCGCTCTCGGGCCAGCTCAGCTCGGTCGACTTTCCTCCCTCCACGCTTGAAACGACGGCCGTCGTCACCATGGAGAAGACCGACGACGGGCCGACCGTCACCAAGATTCACCTGACCACCAAGGCCAGCGTCCCCGGCATCGAGAAGGCGAAGTTCGACGAACTCGCGAAGAAGGCCAAGGAAGGCTGCCCCATCTCGCGCCTGCTGAAGGCTGCCGAGATCACGCTGGATGCGCAACTGGTGTAATGATCCTGCGCGGCGGGGGCGGCGTCACTGCGCTCCCGCCGCGGCGACCTCGTTGGCAACGGGCTTCGATTCCCGGGCGCGCTTCAGCAGCTTCTTGAGCTTGCCTTCGACATCGTTGCCGGAGCCCAGCATCTCCGCCGTGAGCACGCCGTCTGAGTCGATGGTGAAGTAGTGCGGGATGGCGTTGACGCCGAACTCCTCGCTCAGCTTGTGGTCGGCATCGCGATACTGCATCCAGGTCATCTCATTCTTCGCGATGAAGCTCTTCCATTTCGCTTCATCGGCATCCCAGCTGATGCTGATGATCGTGAGCGGCTCGTTGGCGAACTCCTTCGCAAGATGCTTCAGGCCGGGCAGCTCCTCGTTGCAGGGACCGCACCAGGTGGCCCAGAAGTCGATCAGCACGACGCGGCCGCCCATGTTGTCGAGGTTGAAGTGTGTTCCGTCGAGCGCTGTCACCTCGAACGCAGGCGCCATCTTGTGCAGCGCCAGGCTGGGATTCTCGGCGAAGTGCAGCGCACGCACATGCATGGGATCCCTCGCCGAGGAAGTCTGCGCGCACGCCGTGAACTGCTCCTTTGCATCGCTCTCCTTGCCCAGCTTCGCCAGCACGCAGCCGTCGCTCCAGCGTGCCGCGAGATTCTTGGGAAAGTTCTGGATCGCGTTCTGGAAGGCGGCGTGAGCGGCCTCCAGCTGCGCCGGCTTGGGCTTGTCGCCGGCCTGTTGCACCAGGATTTCGCCCAGCCGTGCTTCCGCAATGGATTTGTCGCGCGGGTTCGCCGCCATCGCTTCCAGATGCTGCGCTTCTTCAATCGCCTTCTTCCATTCGTGCAGGCCGGCGTCGATCGAGGCCATCTGTTCCAGGCAGACGACGCACTCGCCACCCGCGATCTTGTTGGCCTTGCTGAAGCCGTCACGTGCAAAGGCGAAGTGACGCTGCCGGGCCTGCTGGCGGGCGTCGGAGAGCGCAGCCGTGAACTTCGGGTCAGACTCGTAGGCCGGGGCCGCCTTGACGGCAGGCGAGGTGGGCGCGGCCGGCGATTGTGCAAACGCCGGTGCGAAGCAGAAACAAAGCGACAGCACGGCAAGGAAACGACCTGCGAAGGGCATGCGACACTCCAAGGGAACGCTGCCTATCTTCTGCCGAACTCCGTGGAAACTCAAGAAAATTTTGCGCAACGAGGCTGGGCCGGCGAAAGATTCACCACATGATCGTCATCGTGAGCGGAGGCACTTGCGCACTTTGGAAGAACCGCAGTCGACCGACCCTGAAGGTGCGTCGCGCTCCCCGAATCTCATCCCCACTTTACCTTCGATTTCCGCCAGAGTGTCGGGTCCTTCACTGCGCGCCCGCGTTCTGGGCTGTAGCAGCCGCCGCGGCCCGCGATTCCGCCGCCCGCTTCACCAGCTTGCGAATCTTGCCTTCCACATCCGAGTCGGAGCCCATCATCTCCGATGTCAGCACACCATCCGAGTCGATGGTGAAGTAGTGCGGGATGCCGTTGATATCGAACAGCGACGACAACATGCCGCCGCGGTCGCGATACTGCGGCCAGGTCATCTGATGCTTCGCGATGAAGTCCTTCCACTTCGGCCCGTCGTCATCCTGGCTGATGCTGAGAATGACAAACGGCTGGCCGGCGAACTGTTTCGCCAGATGCTGCAGCACAGGCAGCGACTCATTGCAGGGTCCGCACCACGTCGCCCAGAAATCCAGCAGAACCACCTTGCCGGCCATGTCGTCGAGGTTGAAGCTGCTTCCATCGAGCGTCTTCACCTCGAAGGCGGGCGCCATCTTCTGCTTCGCCAGCTCCGGATTTTCGATGAAGTGCGCCGCCCGCACCCGCTTGGGATCGGTCGGCTGCGCATGCTGCAGATAGGTCGTGAACTCCTGTTTGGACTCGTCCGTCCGCCCCAGCCGCGCCAGCACCAGCGCATCATCCCACAGCGCCTTGCGGTTGCCGGGATGATCCGTCATCGCGGCCTGCATCACCGCGTGGATGGCCTCAAGCTGCGCCGGTTTCGGCTTGTCGCCCGCCTGCCGCAGCAGCGCGTCGCCCTGCCTGCCTTCGGCCACGGATTTTTCGCGCGGTCCGGGCGCCAGCTCGATCAACTGCCCGGCCGTGGCGGCGGCTTCCTTGAAATGCTTCAGCTCCATATCGAGATCGTAGACGCGGTTCAGGCACGGAACGCAGGCTCCGCCGGCGATCTTGTTGGCCTTGGCGAAGCCGTCGCGGGCCTCGGCCGGCTTGCCATCCTGGCGGTAGGCGCGCGCCTCGTTGAAGGCCTTGATGTACTTCGGATCGTTGGCGTAGGCAGCGACCGGCTTGTCTTCCTGAGCGAGCGCGGAGCAGACGACGGCGAACGAACAGGTAGCCAGCAGAAGCGATTTCAGCAGAGGCGTCATACGAGAGCTCCCAGGTAATGCCCTCCACTTTAGTCCAACCCAGCCAGCCTGAGAAGCTGTTTCGCGCGCTCACCCTTCCAGAAGCGCAAGCAGCCGTGGCTCGTCGAGGATCTTCACGCCCAGCGATTGCGCCTTCTCGAGCTTCGATGCCGGCCTCTTCGCCCGCGACCAGGTAGCTCGTCTTCTTCGACACCGTGCCAGAGACCTTGCCGCCCGCAGCTTCGATCAGCTCCTTGGCGGCCTCGCGCGTCAGCGTCGGCAGCGTGCCGGTCAGCACGAAGGTCAGGCCCGCAAGCTGCGTGGTGGTGACGCGCTTCTCGGCCTTGAACGTGAAGCCCGGCCGCGCGCAGACGCTCGATCAACGCCAGGTTGCGTGCGGATTCTGGAAGAAGTCGTGCACAGCTTCGCGCCACCTTGCGGCCGATGTCGTTGATCTGCGTCAGCTCTTCCGGCGTCGCGGCAATCAACGCGTCGATGGAGCCGAAGGCGTCCGCCAGCGACTGCGCGGTGCGCTCGCCCACGTGGCGAATGCCGAGGCCCAGCAGCACGCGCGCAAGCGGCGCCGCCTTCGAGCGC
Source organism: uncultured Gammaproteobacteria bacterium (assembly GCA_963744015.1). Classification (GTDB taxonomy): domain Bacteria; phylum Acidobacteriota; class Terriglobia; order Terriglobales; family Acidobacteriaceae; genus Edaphobacter. The sequence continues at coordinate 645,461 of CAVUSA010000003.1, read as the reverse complement.
TCGATCTGCGCCAGCAGCGAGTCCGCAGTCTTTTCGCCGATGCGCTCCAGCTCCAGAACTGGTCTTCGGCCTGAGCGAGTAGATGTCGGCGATCGAATGCACCAGAGCCTTGCGCGTCGGCTCTTCCGCCTGCGTACTCTCGTCCGCGTCGCCCGCTTCGGCTTCATGCTCGGCGAGCGTGTGGCCGAGCAGTTGCGCGACCATCGACTCGCCCAGGCCTTCGATGTTCATCACGCCGCGCGAGGCGAAGTGGCGCAGCTCTTCCTCCAGCCGCGCCGGGCAGCTTGCGTTGACGCAGCGCAAGTCGACCTCGCCCTCCTCGCGCACCAGCGCGGTCGCGGCAGCGCGGACACTCTGTCGGGAAAGACGATCTCCTGCGTGCCGCGCGGGGTGTTCCTTGTCGTCGACGACGCTCGGTGATCTTGGGGATCACGTCGCCGCCGCGCTCGACCGAGACGAAGTCGCCGATGCGGACGCCGAGCCGCGCGATCTCGTCGGCGTTGTGCAGCGTCGCGCGACTGACGGTCGTGCCGCCGATGAAGACCGGGTTCGAGCGTCGGCGACCGGCGTCACCTTGCCGGTGCGGCCCACCTGGAAGAGCACGCCCTTCGAGCCGCGTGATGCCTGCGCGCGCGGCGAACTTGTAGGCGATGGCCCAGCGCGGGGCCTTGCCGGTAAAGCCGAGGCGGCGCTGCTGCGCGGTCGCATCCACCTTGATGACGATGCCGTCGATCTCGTAGCCAAGCGTGTCGCGCAGCGGCTCGGCCTGCGCGATGAAGTCGAGCACCTCGTCGATGGTCGCGACCGTTGCGCACGCGCGGATTCGACGCGCAAGCCGTGGCGTGCGAGCGCGGCCAGAGCCTCGGACTGCGCGGGCAGCAGCGGCTCGCCCTCGGCTGTAAGCAGGAAGTAGGCGTAGAAATCGAGCCGGCGCTGCGCCACGATGTTGGGTTCGAGCGTGCGGATGGTGCCGGCGGCGGCGTTGCGCGGATTCGCGGCCGGAGCCTGCCCCGCGGCCTCGCGCTCGGCGTTCATCTTCACGAACGCGGCCTGCGGCATCACGCATTCGCCGCGCACCTCGAACGCCTGCGGCAGGCCCGCGGCCTTCAGCTTCGCCGCCGCGAGATGCTGAGCGGAATAGACCGGATGGTGCGGACGTTCGAGGTCACATCCTCGCCGATCGTGCCGTCGCCGCGCGTGACGCCGCGCAGCAGCGTGCGCCTCGCCGTGCGTGCCGGCGACGTAGTGCAGCGCGAGCGAAAGGCCGTCGAGCTTCAGCTCGCAGGTGTAGCGCACCTGGTCGGTGCTGGCGAGCGCGGCGCGGATGCGCTGATCCCAGGCGCGCAGATCGTCGTCTCGTTGTAGGCGTTGTCGAGCGACAGCATGGGCCGCGAGTGCGGCACCTTGGCGAAGCCCTCCTTCGGCTTGCCGCCGACGCGCTGCGTGGGCGAGTCGGGCGTCACGCAGCTCCGGATGCTCGGCCTCGAGCGCCTTCAGCCGGTTCATCAGCGCGTCGTACTGCGCGTCGGTCAGGACTGGTGCGTCGAGCACGTAGTACAGATGTTCGTGGTGGCGCAGCTCCTCGCGAAGCTCGTCAATCTCATCGGCCGGCATGCTTGCCAGTATAAGGAATGTGCTCGCTGCGGTACGCTTTACGTATCGCGTACAATTATCTTTAGCGGCCATGATCTTGAGCTATGGAGACAAGCGGACAAGCGACTTTGCACGCGGCGAACGGGTGAAGGCCTTTGAAGGCTTCGAATGCGCGGCGCGGCTGAAAATCGATCGCTTGCAGGCCGCAACAGCAATCGCGGACCTGGCCGCACTGCCTGGCAATCGTTTCGAAAATCTGAAAGGCGATCGCAAGGGTCAGAGCAGCATACGCATCAACGACCAATGGCGCATCTGCTTCGAGTGGCCTGCTGGCGCGAATGGGCCGTCGAACGTACAGATCGTCGACTATCACTCAGGGAGATATCATGACAGCGATCCATCCCGGCGAACATCTTGCGGAGGAGTTGCAGGAGTTGAGCATGAGCGCGGCGGAGCTTGCCCGGCAGCTCGGCGTTCCTACCAATCGGGTGACAGAAATTCTGAACGGGCGCCGCTCCATCAGCGGAGACACCGCTCTGCGGCTGGGCCATTTCTTTGGTACCAGCCCGGAGTTCTGGTTGAACCTGCAGAGCCTGTACGACCTGCGCATGGCCGAGGCAAAGTCAGGTAAGGTCATCCGGCTGCTGCCGACGCGAGCCAAACCGTCGGCCGGGGTCAGGGTAGTTGGATGAAAGATCACGGGGAACCGTAACTAAAGCGGACGAATGTTCGGCGCGATCCACGTGCGGCGCGCCTCTTCGCTGGCGACCACGTCGAAGTCGTAATACTCGCGATAGATGTTGCGCTGGCTCTCCAACTCCCGCACGGCGGCATGCGCGACCTCGCCCCGGGAATGTTCCGGATGCAAGGCGCGCAGGTTCTCGCACACCAGTGCCAGCAGCTTGATCCAGAACACCGTCACCGTCTCGTGGTAGCCGCTGGTCGCCGTGTTCTGGCCGCCCACCGCGAGGTTGAATGCCGAGACGCGCGCACGCATGCGATCGATGGCCGCCTGCTCGCCCAGTGTTTGCACGTAGCAGGCGCCGGTCAGGATGTGGGCGGCGTGCGTCCAGCGTTCCTTGGGCAGGGCGCCTGCTTCGAAGGCTGCGATGAAGGCGTCGATCTCTCGCTCCGTTGTGGGCAGGTTGTCCGGCATGGTCGTTTCAGTCTAAAGGTATGTTCGAGACGTGGCGGTATGCTCAGAGCATGGAACCCGTTACCCACATGCTGACCGGCGCGGTGCTGGCGCGGGCCGGCATCAATCGCCGCGCCGCCTACGCCACCGCCGCCATGACGATTGCGGCCGCATTTCCTGACGTCGATGTGGTCTCTTCGCTGTGGGGTCCGGTCGCAGGGCTCGAACACCATCGCGGCATCACGCACACGTTTCTCGCCGCGCCCATAGAAGCCGCGCTGATCACCGGCGCCTTCTACGCCTGGCATCGCTTGCGCAAGCGCCCGCAGACCAGGGCCGCACCCAACTGGTGGTGGCTCTTCGGCGGCTGCTGGCTCGCGCTGCTGAGCCACCTGCTGCTGGACTGGACCAACAACTACGGCCTGCGTCCGTTCTTCCCCTTCAACCCGCGCTGGTATGCCGGGTCCTTCGTGTTCATCTTCGAGCCCGTACTCTTCGCGCTGCTGCTGATGGCGCTGGTAGCTCCCGCGCTCTTCGGCCTCATCAACCAGGAGGTCGGTTCGCGCCGCGAGCGCTTCCGCGGACAGGGCTGGGCGATCGCCGCTTTGATCGGTATCGCCGCGCTCTACGCCTTCCGCTACACCGAGCACGGCATCGCGCTCGACATTGCCGCGCAAAACCAGCCCGATGGCACCACGCGCCTCTTCGCCAGCCCGCATCCGTTCACGCCCTTCACCTGGAGCATCGTGAGCGATACGCCCGAGGCTTACGTGCTTTCGACCGTCGACACCCGCCAGCGCCTGGTGCTCGCGGGCAGCCCTTCAGACACGCTGCCCAAACCCGCATCTTCGCTGGCGATTCTCGCGGCCAAGCGCACCTATCTCGGCCGCATTTATCTCGACTGGTCGTCTTACCCGGTCCTGAACGAACTGCCCATCAATGACGACCCCCGCCATCCGCTCACCGAGGTCGACTTCGCCGATGCGCGCTTCCTCTACAGCGTCGGCGGCTTTACCCAGCGCAGCAAGCCGCCGCTCGGCGCCAGCGTGCTGCTGGATATGGCCGCGCCCGAAGGCCAGCGCGTGGTCGAGATGAAGATGGGCGCGAAGGTGCAACACTAGCCTTCGCGCCCAGCGTGTGATTACTTTTTCTCGTCCGCCGGCCGCGAGCCCGCCGGGCCCGGCGTGCCCTCGAGACGATTCGCGCCCTGCATCGCCAGCATCCAGCCCGGATACTCGGGCGGCAGCGCGCTTACCTCGTCCAGTGTCTTCAGTTCCTCGGCCGACAGCGTGATATCAACGGCGGCAAGGTTGTCGTCCAGCTGCTCGCGCCGCTTCGCCCCGATGATGATCGACGTCACCACCGGCTTCGCCAGCAGCCACGCCAGCGCAATGCGCGCCTCGCGAGCAGCCATGCGCGGCCGCGATCGGCTTCATCGCATCCAGAATCTTCCACGCGCGATCCTTGTCGACCGGCGGAAAGTCGAACTCGCCGCGCGCGCGTGCCTTCAGGCTTCTGATTCTCGCGGCTGAACTTGCCCGAAAGCAGCCCGCCGGCCAGCGGACTCCACACCAGCAGCCCCAGCTTTTCCGATTCCATCATCGGCACCAGGTCGCGTTCGAGATCACGCCCCGCGATCGTGTAGTACGCCTGCAGCGTCTCGAAGCGGGCCAGGCCCTTGGCCTCCGCGAGCGTCGACCGCCTTCGCGATCTTCCACGCCTGCCAGTTCGAGCAGCCGACGTAGCGCACCTTGCCCTGCTGCACCAGCGTATCGAGCGCGCGCAGCGTCTCCTCCACCGGCGTCACCGCGTCGTTCCCGTGAATCTGATACAGGTCGATGTGGTCCGTGCCCAGCCGCTTCAGGCTCGCCTCCACTGCATCCAGGATATGCCCGCGCGAGGCGCCCACATCGTTGCGGCCCGGCCCCATGCGCCCGTACACCTTGGTCGCGATCACCACATCCTTGCGCGCGATGCCCAGGTTCTTCAGCGACTGCCCCAGCGTCTTCTCGCTTTCGCCCTCGCTGTACACATCCGCCGTATCGATGAAGTTGATGCCCGCATCGAGCGACGCCTTCACGAGCTCATCCGCGCCCGCCTGGTCCACCGTGCCGATCTTCGACCAGAAGCCGGAGCCGCCATGAAACGTCATCGTCCCCAGGCACAGCCGCGAGACCAGCAGCCCGGTATTGCCCAGCGTCTTGTATTGCATCGTCGGAATTCCTCAAACCGAAAGCGTCGGCGTGCCCATTGGATGCCACTCGCCTCGGCTTCGTTCCTACGCATCTTCCAGCCCGTCGAAGAGCGTCGGTCCGCTCTGGCGCAGCTTCTCGCCGCGCACGCCGCCCTGGTGCCGCGGACACAGCCGCTTCGCCACATCCGTCCCATTGGCCCCGTAGTCGAACCCGCAGTGGCCGCAGCGCAGGTGGTACACCCGCTGGCCGGGAAACGTCTCCGACGCAAACCCCGTATCGCGCACTACCATCTGCCCGTTCTCGTTCGTGTACCCCGGCGTGGTCGTCGCCGTCGTGCTCCTGATCCGAATCTTCCGCAAACGCAACTCCCCTTCGACCATCCTACCGGCGTTTGCGATTCACCAGTCCTCGACAAGTACCTCGCCCTTCTTCGCCTCGACCAGCAGCACCTCGTCCACCGTCACGTCGTGTTCGCCGACGATCACCGGCACCTTCAAACTTGCGTAGGACCGCAGCGACTTCGGGAACCATGCCCCGTCCTTCGCCGGCCGCTCCGACCGGTCGTAATCTTCGCCCGAGACAAACAGTTGGTATGTCCCCGCCGGCACATACTCCACCGCGAACGTCCCATCACGCTCTACCTGAGCATGCATGCCAAAACCCTTCCCGCCGTCTTCCGTCAGGCGCACATAAGTCGAGGTCAACACATGCCGGTCTTCCTTCGCGAGCACCCTTCCGCGAACCGTGTGCAGCCCGCTGAGGTCAACCGATATGTCGGCGTCCGCCACCCGCTCGTCATCCTTCACCTCGAATACCTTCCCGCGCGCGCTGCCTACAACTCCCGGTTGATACACCGTAACGGTCAGGTCCCCATGCCCGTTGGTCGGGCTCCCGTTCAGGCCGCCCGGCCCATTCTGCACCATGCGCATGCCGCCGCGGGTGTGCAGTTCCGCAGCGACGCGGTACCTTCCCGCCGCAAGACCCGCGAGCCGGTATCGCCCTTCATCATCCGTGACGCTCGAACCGTATCCGGCCATCGCTCCCATGCCATCGCCCGAATCTCGAACTGCTTGCACCAGCGGCGCATACATCGGCCGAAACTCGCCTGCTGCATCCTGCGACTCCGCACGCACCGCGACGCCTACCACCGGACTTCCGTCCTGGAACAGCACCCGTCCGGAGATCACCGCGCCGCGGTGCAGCACCAAGTCGGCCACCGCAACCTTGCCCACGTCCACACGCACTGTCGCCAGTTGTGCGGCAAGTTTCTCGATATCGCGCGCCTCCTTCTCGTTCGCGGCAGTCCCGATCGGCACCACGTAGCCGTGCATCTTGGGAATCGCGTAGTAGTCCCCCGGCGGCACCTCCGCGATGCTGTACGAACCATCGAGCCCGCTGCGCCCGCTGATCAACATCACCTTTTCGGGCGGCTTCGGAGCCGCGGGATCGGTCTTTTTCGGCGGCGTGTAATGGTCCGGCGGAAGATCGCCCGGCTCCGGCTTGCGCACCAGCACCACCTCGGCAAAGCGCGCCGGAAGCTGCGTCTCGGCAAAGGTAAGCCTGCCCGTCACCGTGCCGCCTACTGGATTCACAGCCGCAGCCGGCACCTGCGCTGCCGCGCTTACCGCCATCAGCAGCCCCAGCCCCAACTCCAGACAAACTCTCCGCATGGCGCCAGTATCCTCCACGACCCTCCCGACGGCAACACTTACCACTCCCCACTTACCACTTACAATCTCTTCATGACCGGCGTTCGCATCGACAAATGGCTCTGGGCCGCGCGCTTCTTCAAGACCCGCGCGCTGGCGTCGGAGGCCTGCGAGTCCGGACGCATCTGCTGCAACACGCAGCCGGCCAAGCCCTCGCGCAACCTGAAGCTCAACGACCTGCTGTCCATCCGCAACGAGGCCGGCACCTTCGAGGTGCATGTGCTTGAGCTCTCCGAGACCCGCGGCTCCGCGGCCATCGCGCAGACGCTCTATGCCGAGACCGACGAGAGCCGCGCCACGCGCCAGAAGCTCGCTGCCGAGCGCGAAGCCGAGCGCAAGCTGAACCCGCAGCCCGAGCCTTCCGCGGCAAACCTTCCAAGCGCGACCGCCGCCAGATTCATTCGTTCCGGGGAGAGTTCTAGGATGGGCATCTACCGCAAGCTGCTCCATGCAATCGATAACCACGGCCTGCGCGGCCTTCTCGATCGCGTGCTCGTGCGCTTTCGCCCCGGCAGAAACGCAGGCCCGGAGTTCCACGAGAGCGACGAGCCGCATCCCTTCGACCGCGCCCATGCCACCGAAACCAGCGGCCACATCCCCGGCGAGCAGCTTCCCGGGCAGTCGCCCGCGGACCTCTACAACACCGCTTACTACGGCATCTCGCCTTCAAGCCTGCGGCACGCCATCGAGCTTCTTCCGGAGGCGCGCGACACCTTCACCTTCATGGACCTGGGCTGCGGCAAAGGCCGCGCTCTGTTGGTAGCGGCGGAGTTCCCCTTCGCGGAGATTCTCGGGGTCGAGATATCGCCCGAGCTATGCGCCATCGCACGCACCAACGTCGCTAAAGACCCGCGCATCCGCGTCGAACAACATGATGCCACTACGGTCACCTTTCCCGAAGGGCCGCTGGTGCTTTACATGTATCACCCGTTCCTGAAGCCGGCGCTGCGCAAGTTCCTCGCCAACCTGGAACGCCAGCGTCGCCATGCGCCGCACCCGACCTTCCTGCTTTATGCCAACTGCCGCTACGAGAAGGTGATGGCAGAGTTCCCGTTCCTGCGCACCGTGTGGAACTACAGCCTGCCGCTCTCGCCCGAGGACGCTGCCGCCGACCGCCACGGCACCACGCTCGAACGCTACACGCTCTTTCAAGGGACCAGGGGTTAGGGAATAGACGTCGTCGTGCGCGAATCCGCTACCGGCTCTCCCCTACAAGCGACACCACCCCCAGCAGCCCCGACTCCGCCGGAACCTGCGCGCCGCCGAACGCCCCGCCCGGCCGCGGAGCCGCGCCACTCGGTGCCAGCACGCGCTGCTCCGGCGGCAGCAGGCGATCGCCGATCTGCCGGTTCGTCCACTCGTTCGTCACCGCGATCGACAGCTTGTTCACCCCCGGATGCAGCGCCTTCGTCACATCCACGCGGTAAGGCGGAGCCCACACCATCCCCGCCGCACTCCCGTTCACCGACACCTCCGCGATATCGCGGACCTTGCCCAGGTCGAGCCAGATGCGCCGCCCGGGCCGGAACCACGCCGCCGGCGCCGTCACGGTCTTCGTGTAGGTTGCGGTGCCCGAGAAGTACTTCACCCCTGCATCGGCGTTCTCGGTCCAGGAGGTGAGCGCAGGCAGCGTGACGCTCGCGGGCGCGCCCATCTTCGCCGGAAAGGTCAAGGTCCACGCGCCTTCGAGCGTCGCCAGCCGCGTCTCGTTCGACCACCGTCGCAGAGCGCGAGGGCGAAGCCGCCGCATCGCGCAGACACGACAAACACCGACTCGCGCTCCGCCAGATCGAGCGGCACCACCGTGTAGCCGAACTGCTCCGTGTAGGCCGCCGGTTCGATCCCCGGCTGGCGATTGCCGCTGCGATCCGCCATCCGCGCGCCGGTCGAGAACGCCGCCGTGCGATCGATCGCACCCGTCATTGGCCGCCACACCTCAACATTCTTTCCCGCCACACGCAGACGTGCCTCGATATGCTGCGCCGCGTCCGACTGGTTCGCCACGAAGTAGATCTCCGCGTCACGCAGTGCGCCGATGTACCCACACCGGGCCGCTGTCGAGCGCCCCGCTCGCCGCGAAGTCCGGCGCCGCCTTCGCGCGCGCCAGCACCTCATCGAGCGTCAGCCCCCAGTACGTCATGCCCTTGCCGAAGCCGTGCTGGTTATACGTGACGCCATCCATGTCGCCCCACAGGTCGAACGCGAGCGCATGCACCGCATGCATCCGCCTTCGGATAATCGCGCAGGCTCGGCGACGCTCAGCGGCCGCGGCCCCGTAATCGTCGCGCCTGCAGCCACCAGCTCCTTCAGCTTGTGCAGCACCTCGGGCGTCATCTGCGTCGTGGGAGGAAGCACCAGCACGCGATAGCTCATCCCGGCCGGCATCGCCTCCGATCCCGTCACATGCAGCCGCCCATCTGCCAGCACGCTGGTCTGATGCAGCAGAACATCCGTATTGAGGTAGTCGTAGTCATAGCCCGGCGGCGGCGCCGGCTGCAGGCCCTTGCCCCAGAACGGCATGGTCGAAGGCGCACCCTCGGGCAGCAGATAGGCGAGGTCCGCCACCGGACTAGCCCTGCTGCAGCATGTACGACACCCGCGCCACGTACGTCATGAACGGCTTCGCCTGCTCCGCCCACGTGATGTTGCGATTGATGTGCGTGCCCGACCATCGTGTTGCCGGGCTTGGTATCCAGCGGCTGCTCGCGCCGACGTGTGGAACACCAGCCGGTTCACGCCCTGCGCAAACCAGTAGTCCGCAATCTTCTTCAGCGTGTACGGCGACTCGTACCCGCCGCCCGTGAACGACTCCGTCGCCACCAGCGGCTTGCCATACACATGCGCCGCCGAGGCCGCGCCCCGCACATCCACGTAGTACATCGACTCCGGATGCAGCGCGCGCACCCAGAACTCCGCCATCGGAATATCGATGTGGCTCTTGTTCAGCAGCGTGTCCTCGGGAATCTCCAGCGCCACGCCCGACGCCTCCGAGTACGCCTTCATCCCCAGCTTGTGCAGCTCGTCGTCCATCGTGCCGTAGAACTCGCTCGCATACATATCCGCGAGCGTGCGGCGGAAATCCCACAGAAAGCGGTCGCTCACGTCCGCGCTCTCCACCACGCGCCCGGCCAGCACCGGCAGATACGGCGTCGGATCGTAGCCGCGCAGCCGCTTGAACTCGGCGATCATGTCGTCGGTCCAGTTCTGCATGCCGGCTTCCCAGCTATCCATCGTCATGTACTGCGACGGTCGACCCCACCAGCTCGCCCAGGTGCTGCTGGATCGGATCCATGTAGCCCGCTGAATACTGCTGCACATACTTCGCGCTCAGCTTGTCGACCTCGTACCCGCTGCCCGCCGGCACCGACGGCCGATTCTTCGCGCCGGTCAGCGAATAGCCCATGCGCAGGATCGTCCAGCGCCCCGCCGGCACGTCCCAGTGCAGCGTGCCGTCGGTATCCATCTTGCCGCGTCAGGTCGATGATATCGCCGCGCGAGATCTCCGCAGCTCGGCGCCGGCGGCGTCGGCACCACCTCGTACACATCCATCAGGCTGCCGAACGCGCCTTTGTCCTCCCAGCGGTTCACGCGCGCATCGGAGTAGAAGATCGCCTCGGTGAAATGCCCGAGTAGCCTCCGCCGCGCGGCGGAGCGCTCGGTCGCAGCCCCATGAATCACCGCGCCGGGCAGCAGCCCCGCGCCGATCGAGCTCGATGCGGAAGAACTTCGCAGTCACCGCCGGAAACGCAAACGTCCGAATGCGTCGCGCCGTGATATCCCTGCGGCCCCGGCGTCGCCACAATCGCGCGGAAGTTCACGCCATCGTCGCTCGCCAGAATGCGCCCCACCGGAATGCCGCCCCGGCTCCCAGCGACAAGCGCCCGCGCCGTAAACGGCTGCGCAAACTCGTACTGCAGCCACGCCGGGACCCATCCTTCGGCGCGCGCAATCGTCACCGCCGTGTTCAGGCTGTCGTCCATCAACGCCGCGCATCGTCCGATCGGCCCGTCGCTCGTCGTCACCTTCGGATGCAGCGACGCCATCGCCACCTCCTCGCCGGGTGTGCGATAGGCAACCACGGCGCTGTCCGCGATAGAAGTGCGGCGCATCAGGCCGCGCGCCCGCGCCCGAGTCGCGCACCGGCCCTTCGTTCGAAGGCGGCTGCGCCAGCTTCTCCGCGAACTCTTCGCCGCCGGCGACCTCCGTCTCGCTCCACACCAGCTTCTTCATCGCCTGCTCGGGCTTCACCCACGGCCCGCCGGCCTCGCTCCAGCCCGCGCAACTGAAGATCGACATCTCCAGCCCCAGCCGCTTCGCATCTTCCGCCGAGTGCCGCACCGCGTGATACCACTCCGGCGTCGCGAAGTTGATCTTCTGCTCCACCTCCTGCCCGTTGCCTGAAGCCACATCCACCAGCTGAAAGCCGCCGATGCCGACGCGCTTCATCCACTCCAGGTCCTTGGTGATGCCCTCTTCCGTGACATTGCCGTTCGTCCAGTGCCACCACGTGCGCGGCTTGGCGGAATCCGGCGGCGTCACAAATCCCTGCGCCAGCGCATCGCCCGGCGCCGTCTGCGCACACGCCGTCCCCGCCGCCAGCAGCGCCGCTATCAGCCAAGCATTCCGCATCGCACGCCTCATCTTATTTTTTGAATTGTCATTCCGAAGCGAAGCGGAGGAACCTGCTTTTCGCCCAGCGCCAGCACATCCTCTCGCGCTAGTGCTCCGGATGGAGCGCCATCTTCAGGAACTGCACATAGATATCCCAGTCCGCGGCACCATGCCGTGGCCGCCCTCGTGCATGTAGTAGCTCAGATCGTGCGAAGATCGGCGTCTTCGCCGCGGGCCACACATCGGTGCCCGAGATCCTGTTTGCCCAGCAGCTTGTAAACCGGCCCGGCCGCCACCGCCGCCAGGAACTCGCCCTTCGGATCGCTACCAGTTATCCGTGCTGCCCGTCTGCAGCAGCAGCGGCCGCGGCGCAATCAGCGCGATCAGCATGTTCGCATCCATCGGCGCCTTGTCCGGAAAGCCGCCGTACTTCGCATAGTTCGCCGCAAACTGGTACGGATACCGCGTCGGCGCGGTCAGGTGCGCGATCGTCTCGCCGTAGTCGCGATGGCTCAGCGCCGCGCCGCCCTCGCCCGAGCAACTTGCGATCACCGCCGCAAAGCGCTGGTCGTGCGCGCCCGCCCACATCACCGTCTTGCCCAGACGCGAGACGCCATGGATCGCCACGCGCTTCGCATCCACGTTCTTATCCGTCTCGAAGTAGTCCTGCACCCGGCTCATGCCCCACGCCCATGCCGCGATCGAGCCCCACTCATCCGGCGCCGCGCTCCGTCTGCCCCGGCTTCAGATACTTCGCGCGAATCCCGTTCGGAAAGCCCGTCAGATAATCCGGGTCGACATCGCCGTAATAGAACGTCGCCACGCCGATGCCCGCATCGAGAAACGGCTCCACGTTGATGCGCCCAAAGCCTCGTCCCAGCCGGCGGCGCGATGCGGGTGTTCGTCTTCGGATCCCACACCGTCTCCGGCTTGATGCCCGGATCGTCCACCGCATTCTGCACCGCGCCGAAGTTGATGCTCAGCAGCATCGGCACCGGCTTCTTCGCCGCCGCCGGAAGATACATCAGCAGCTGAATGCTCGGGCCCTGATTTGGTCCTTGGTCAGATAGATCGTCACCTGCTTGCGGATCGCCTTGCCGCCCAGCGCCGGCGTGCCCTTGCTCGACCACCTCGAAGCTCTCATCCGCCGGCCGCCCGGGCGCACGTCCATACTGCTGCGTCTCGAACATCTCCACAATCTCCGGACGCCGCTTCTCCACCACGTCTTCGCGTCGCTGCACCGGCTTGCCGTTGTTCAGCTTCAGCGGATCAGGCAAGCGTGTACGTCCCCACCTTCGCTCTCGTCGTAGTTCACCGGGATGCCCGCGACCATGTCGGGCGCAGCCTTCGGCGTCGCGGGCGCACTCGGCGTGGCAGGGGCCGTAGGCGTCTGCGCCAGCGCGGCAAAACCGCCGCAGGTAAACACGCAAGCGAGGGCGAGAGACTTCAGCATGGCTGCTCCGAAACAGATCGAAATGACAAGCGGGCGCGCTGCGACGTTAGAGTCACCGCCCGCCCATTGTCAAGACGAAGCCCACCCGCCGCCAGACGCAGCAAAAGGGGCGCGACCTTCCGCGCCCCTCGACCGCTCTCCCGTTGCAACCGTTAGAAGCTCAACCTCCCGCCCAACTGGATAATGCGCGAGAAGCCCACCGTCGTCGTAATGTTGCCGAGCGTCGCTGCGCCCGTGGTTGCAGCCGAGGTTGCGCTCGACTGGCTGACGCCGTATGTCGTGCTGGGCGAAGCGAACTGCGGCGTGTTGAAGGCATTCAACGCCTCCGCGCGGAACTGGAACTTCACCCGCTCCGTCACCGTCACATCCTTGAAGATGGAGATGTTGGAGATGTTGGTTCCCGGCATCCGGCAGGGCAGGCTGCGCGGTGCGTTGCCGTACGTATACGCCGGAGCCGGAGTGAACGCCGCGCCGTTGATGTACGTCGGCTCGACGATGCCCGTTCCTGTGACACCCAGATGGCCCTGCGGACGTCCGCCCACGCAGGCCGCGTGCACATCGCCCACCAGGTTCGGACGCTGATACGTACCGCCCACACCCGTAACGCCCAGGCTGGTGCTCAGGTCGTTCTGCACGATCGACACCGGAATGCCGTTCTGGATGATCCACTCATCGTTCAACTGCCAGCCGCCGATCAGCCCATCGACCAGCCGGTTGTCGCTGCCCATGAACCGCCGCCCCTTGCCGAACGGCAGATCATAGGTCAGGCTGATCGTCTCGCGGTTGGGAATGCTGTTGATCGAGCGCGCATACTCGCCCTTCGGGTTATGCGCGTTCTGCGGCCCGTAGGTGGAGTAGATCTGCGAGCCCGTGCTCCAGATATTGTCCCAGTTCGCCGACCACGTATACGTGCCCAGCAGCGTCAGCCCACGCGCCATGCGCTTCTCGCCCTTGATGACGAGCGAGTTGTAGTGCGAGTAGCCCGTCGACTCGAGCTGATAGATCGAGCCGAACTGCGGGAACGGAAGCAGAAGCTGCCCCTGCGCCACGGTTGAGGTTGCCACCACGCCCGTCGCCGGCAAACCGCCGATCGTCGTAGCGTAGTACGGGTTCGCCACCTTGGTCGCGAGGCTTTGGCCGTAGTTCGCTCCGCCTGGCGCATAGCTTGCCATCACGGCGTCCGGAAGCTGGTTGATGTTGGTGTAGTTGGCGAAATTGCGTGCGTGCGCTCCGTAGTAGCCCACCTTCACCAGGATGTCCTTCGGCAACTCGCGCTGCACGTCAAGCGACCACTGCTCCACCAGCGGATAGCGCTTCTGGTAGTCCTGCAGACCGGTCGTAAACGCATAGGTCGAGCTGCCCGTGAACGAGCTTCCGATACCCGTCAGCGGCCCAAGCGTGTTGCCCGTCGGCATCAGCACGCCGGTGTTGAACGGATTGGTGAAGTACGCTGAAGGCCCGACCGCCACCGCCGACGTCGCGTTGCCAGGTGAGTAGGTGCTGGTCTGTGAGTAGCCCGTCGTCGCCGCCGCAATGCCCACCGGCGCAAAGAAGACGCCGAACCCGGCATGCACCACCGTGCGCTTGTCCGGCGCATACGAGATGCCCACGCGCGGCGAGAACTTCAGGTGGCTGTTATCGCAGCAGTGCGTCGGTGCGCCGTTCTGCCCCGCAAACTGGATGCCGCCCTTCACCGTCACCGTGTTGCCGGTGGCCCCGGTATAGGTCGAGATCGCATTCGGGTTGAAGCCAACGTTGTAGCGGTTGCGCTGCTCCGACTGCCCCAGTTCATACTCGTAGCGCAGGCCGTAGTTGATCGTCAGCTTGTCGCTCACGCGGTAGTCGTCCTGCGCAAAAAGCGAGTGGTATCCCTCGGTGTTGATGAACGACACCCGAGTTCAAGGTCAGCGTCGCGCTCGAAGGCAGACCCATGATCAGGTCGGCAATCGCGCCCGGGCTGTTCGTGTTCGCGCCACCCGTCGCATTCGAGTACTGCCCGTTGAACGTGAACGCGCCCGCTCCGCCCGACGTCGGATTCGTGTACACGTTGAAGCCGCGATATGCGTATCCCGCCTTGATGTTGTGGCGGTTGATCGTCTTCGTCCCCGTCAGCACCCAGTTATGCGACGCATACACCGTCGGGCCGCCGTTCGAAGCGCCGATGCTCGCCGCATTGCCCACGCCGCCCAGCGTGATCGCAGGGAAGGTGGCTGATTGCAGCAGGCTCGCGAAGCCCTGTCCGAAGCCCGTTCCGCCAAAGCCAGTGGCAGCGTTGAAGCCCGTCGAGTATTGGAACGCTGCACTGTAATAACGGTTGTAGCCATACGCCACCGTCAGCAGCGTCGTCGGATTCACCGTGAAGGTATTGTTGATCGCGGTCGCATCCGTGTAGCGCAGCAGCTTGGTGCTGTTGGCGAAGAACACATTCAGCACATTGCCGCTCGGCTCCTGGATGGCCGAATGCACATACGACGCCGTCGCCGTGTACCAGGGCGCAAAGGTGTGCTCCACCTTGCCCGAGTACGTATCGTCGCGTGACTTGAATGCCACGCCGTTGTTCGTGAAGTTGGTGCCGCCGCCATAGGCCACCCCGTTGGTCGCTCCCGGAAATGCCTGCGCCGTGTAGAGCCCGATCCGGTTGATATACGCCTGCGGAATGACGTTCAGCGTGTCGCCCGTGCCGCCCATGCCGCAATCGCCAAACTTGCTGAGGCGGCAGGTGTTGGCGCCGGAGCCCGTGCGCTTGGTCGGGTCATACAGCGGATACGCGGAGTCCGCCGAGAAGTCGCCGGCACGCTCCGCCGCCGTGGGCGTGTAGAACGAAGTCGTCACACCGCTCAACGGCTGGCCCTGCCGATAACCCGCTTCATCCAGCCAGAAGAACGTATTGTCCAGCCACTTGAACTTCTTCATGAACGGCAGCGGCCCGCCGATTGCGCCTTCATACACATACGTCTCATCGCTCGGCGTCGGCGTGTTCTTCGTCGGATCTGTGTACGCCTTGTCGAACCACAGGTTGCTCGACCAGCCCGTCTGCCGCGTCTCGCCATACAGCACACCGTGATAGACAGAGCTGCCCGACTTCAACGTGCTGTTGAACACGCCGCCGCCCGAGCGCCCGATCTCCGCGTCATACGTGTTGGTCTGAATCTTCGCATTCTCCACCGCCTCCACCGTGGGAATAAACGTCACGCCGCCCGACGAAGTCGAGATCGGAATGCCATCCACCACATAGCTGTTCGAGTTGCTCGGCGCACCCGCAAGCGAAACCTGCGAGCTGCCCGTCTGGTCTTCAGCGCGCACGTACCGCGGATCGCCCAGCATCACCACGTTGGCGTCGAACGCCTCCATCATGAAGGGATTGCGCCCCAGCAGCGGCATGTCCTCCACCTGCTGCGCCGTGAATAACTGCCCGCCGGAGGCGCTCGCCGTATTCAGCTCCAGCGTATCCGCCGTCACCTCCACCGATTCCGTCGCCGCGCCGATCTGCAGCGCCGCATCCACCGTCGAAGTCACGCCCAGGGTCACGATGTTGCCGGCGACATCGAACGCCTTGAAGCCCGGCATCGTGATCGTCACCTTGTACGTGCCCGGATCGACCCCGCCGAACTGGTAGATGCCCTTATCGTTCGTCACCGCCGTGCGCGTCACTTTGGTGCCTTCATTGGTCAGCAGCACCTGCGCGTTGCCGATGCTGGCACCCTGCGAGTCCTTCACCTCGCCGCGCAGGCCGCCATAATTCTGTTGCGCCGCCACGCCACATACTCCCGCAACCAGCAGAACGAACAGTGTGAAAAGCCGCTTCGAACGAATCGAGAGAACTTTCATCAACATGCCTCCGGAAGTGACCGCTGCAAACTGTGTGCAGACAACGCGTGTTGCTGTCCTGCGCTGCCTCGTGACTTCTGCCAACCTCTAAGCCCGCTGCTTCGGCATCGCTGCCATGCGGCTGTACATCTCCGCCAGAACATTCACGCCCTCTTCCGCGTAGGCGCGATCAGGTTCTTCGCTGGTCTCGTTCCAGCCTTCGTCTTCGCCGCCCTTCGAGTACTGCATCACGATGCCGTCGCGCCGCGCGAGCACATTCAGCCCCTTGTAATTCATCCCGTAGTTCGCGCCTTCCTGCGGGATCAGCCAGGCGATCTGCCCACGTACCGGCGTGATCGTCTCGTCGCTCCACAGCGCGCGCCCGCCGTAGCCGGGGCAGTTGACGACCACCTTCTGCGGCAGCGCCGCAACCTCCTGCGGCGTATGAAACTCGCGCGTCTCGATCTTTCCGCCTGCGATGAGAAAGTCCGTCATCAACTGCCGCGAATAGTCCGCCACGTTGAACGTGATCGAACTCGATCCGCGACACATACGGCGTCGGAAAGGGATGCGTACCCGGAGGCATTACGATCGGCTTCGGCGTCAGATCCGCAATGCGATCGTTCAGGTGAATAAAGTCATGCTTCGGCTCCGGACGGTCCGGCCGCGGCTGCCCCGGGGCTGTTCGCGCGGTGCATCGCTCAACGACCAGCGATCCGGTCCACTCCACCGGCGAGCCCGGCATGCCGTAGAAGCTCTGGTACATGAAGAACGACGCCCGCGCCATCGACTCCCACTCCGCCGCGAACGTGGGGCTCACGGCCGAAGCGAGCGCCACGCGCGAGTCCGGCGTCCAGCTTCCTGTAGCGCGCGAGCTGCGCGTGTACGGCGCACGCTCCTTTGCATAGATGGTGACGCGAGCGCCGGCCCGCTGCAGCATCGTCGCCGAGGTCAACCCCATCGCACCCGCGCCCAGCACCGCGATGTCGGTTGCGCCATCCGCCGCCTCCATCGCCTTCTTCGTCGCCACCATCGCGGAACCCCACGAGAGCGACCACCCGCTGCCGCCATGGCCGTAGTTGTGCACGATCGCCTTGTCGCCCACTTTCTCGACATCGAGCCGCGGCCCGGCCGCCCGAAACGGGCGCAGGCACACCGTGATGCGGAAGATGCGGTCGGTATGCGCGCGGATCGGAATCAGCGGCGTGTACTGGTCGTACAGGGGGAGGGCAGGAGCCGACGCCATCGCCGGATTCGTCGCACGCCGCTTCGCGCATCCGCCCAGGCCGAGAGCGCTCAAACTGGCAAGCGCGCCTGAACCCTGCAGGAAATTGCGGCGACTGGTCGGTCGCAGAGACACTGCGGCGAAACGATCCATCAGGAGAAACCTCCGGCACGGAACATCGTTTGCGAATCTGAATTTTCGGTTACAACGAAACAGAGACAACAACCCTGAAGCAGACAGCGTTTAGGCGGAAGATCCGGAGAAACGAGTGAGGGGACTTGGGCGTCCCGGACGGGTCAAGCAGTCTTCTGGTTACCAACACGGAGGGGCGGTCTTTGCAAACACGATAGAGACACTTCGGAGAACACCCAGGAATGGAAAACTCCCTGGATTCACGGCAGTGACAAAGGCCTTTTTTGGTAATGACCTGAGACTACTGAAGGGCGTCCACCATGTCAACGAAAATTCGCAGGACTGTTACATTCCGCAACAGCTTCTGTGCGATGGGGGACGTCCGGCCACCGCAGTGACACCCGCGAGTCGGCAATTCGGCGGTCCCTTGTCTCTCTCGCTGCAAGGAAGTCATCCGGAGCGCAGTGCGTCGCGCCGTTTGCGACGCACGCAGTCAAAGGACCCCGACACCGCTGACGACCGCGACCGCATCAGGCCAGCTACCGTGCGGCCTTCATCTCCGCGACTGCTTCCCGGATGGCTTGCTCCGGCACACCGTGCGCAATCAGCCTCTGGCTGAATTCTTCCACGGTGCTGTCCTTGGCCCGCTGCGTTTCCCGCTCGGCCAGGTGCTTGCGGAGACCATTCGAGATGTAGGCCCGAATGAGCGCCTGGTAGCCGCCGAAGCCAAGCGTAGGAGCCACTTCCTTGAGATCCTCGATGACATGGTCTGGCAGACGAAGCGAGATCAGGGTCATCGGTTTGTCTGCCTGCATGTTGCGCTTGATCCGTTCAGTCATTTTCATAGCGTCTCCTTTCCGCTGCCTCGGCAACCCGCGCTGAGATGAGACGGAGCACATCCCCTTCCCGCAGTACATGGACGACATACAGAAGCCGGTAGTCGGCCGTCAGGCCGATACAGGCCTGCCGGGTTTCCTCCCGTGGACTCGCGTCCTCGTAGCGGGCAAGCTGGTCAAAGAAAACCTCCCGCGCTTGCTCGAACCGAACGCCATGCCGTGAAACATTGCTTGCCGCCTTTTCGCTGTCCCAGACAAAGTGCTGCCCGTCCAGGGTCGAGTGCACGTCCATATAGCTATTGTATATACGTAAGAAAACTCCGTCGAGACGCAGAAAAGCCCCGGCCAACGCCGGGGCTTCTCCAACCTGCAACAGGAAGCAGCTTACGCGTACTCGCCGCGGTAGAGCTCCGTCGGAATGTGGTACTCCGGCACGTGCAGCGTCGCACCATTCACCGTGCCCGGCTTCATGTCCATGCACTTGACGAACGCAGTCTGGAACTTCGCCATCTCGTCCTTGGTGCCGACAGTGACGCGAACGTAGGTCGGCAGCGAGGGCCAGGTGCGGCCGATCGAAACCTTCTCCGCCAGCATCGCCTGGTGGAACTCCGAACCCGGGCGGCCTGACGTCGACCATGAAGAAGTTCGCCTGCGAACCGGGACAGAACCTTGTAGCCCTTCTTGGTGCAGGAACGCGAGGGTCTCGTCGCGGACATCGCCGTTGATCTTGCGGCGCAGCGGCACCAGTTCCTTGTCCTGCAGGCTGGCGCGCGCGGCAGCAGCGCTGATGATGGAGATGCTGGCCAGGCTGCGGCCCGCCGGGGCAATCGTCTGGAACTTCGCCAGCAGGTCCGGACGACCCACCGCGAAACCAGCGCGAATGCCGGCCATGCCGTAGATCTTCGAGAACGTCCGCATCACGATGACGTCCTTATCCTGCGCGACCAGGTCGATGCAGGACTCGTCGTTCGAGAAGTGGTGGTAGGCCTCGTCGACGATGACGACCGAACCCTTGGGCTTGTTCTCCACCAGCCACACGATGTCTGCCTTCGGCGTCATGGTGCCGGTCGGGTTGTTCGGGTTCACGATGTAGTAGGCGCCGGGCGAGGGGTGCGCCGCCAGCATCGCCTTCACGTCGTGCGCGTAGGTCGGGGTCAGCTTCACCGGGAACAGCGGAGCCTTCATCGTCATCGCGGCGCGCGGGCCCTGCTCATAGCTCGGGTCGCCCATGACCAGCGGCTTGTCGGGGCCGATGTTCGACATCAGCGCCAGGTCCAGCGGTCCGCCCGATCCGGGGAACAGCGCCGAGTAGCCGCGCTTCAGGCCGAACAGCCTCGTTGAAGGCCGTGCATCGGTCTTCATGCTCTCTTCCTGGTGATAGCGGCCGCCCATCGCAGCGGTCGCGCAGATCGCCGTCAGAGCGCAGACTGCGCCGGTCCGAGCGGATTCTCGTTGGAGCTGATGATGACCACATCCGGAGCCAGCGGCGTGCGCTCGCCCATGTCGGACCCGGCGCCACCGCCACGACGGCCGGCTTGCTGGCCGTGCTGCGGCCGGCGCTTCTGGCCATACGCCATTGCCGGAATGCTGCCGCAGCCGCGCCGGCTGCTCCAAGTGTCCGCAGGAACGACCGGCGCGACACACCATTCTGAATACACTTCTGCATTTCGGAAGTCATAAGTCTTCTCCTGGAACCAAAACTTGGGTTGCGGTGTGGCTGAGTACGGGTGCGGCAACATGAGCCCGGGGACGGGCTCTCTTCCTGACTGGGGTAACCAGACTTCGGAACTTTGCTAAAACGCCTCTGACGCTGAACTCATCAACGACAACGGTGAAAGCAGAAAAAGATGTGAACTTGGCTGCGAGAAGGGTTGAACTTGTTGCACTCTTGCTTTCAATGTAACCCGGAATTCTCGAATTTGTGCAAGCGTCCACGCGAATTTCCGAGATTTAGACAAGATTTTGCGCCTGCCGGACCCCGTTCAGGCAACCAAATGCAACGAGACAAGTTACAATCCGTCCGCCTAAACAACCTGAAAAGAACGCGTTCGTTCGCTGCGCTCCTTCCCATGCGTCCTTGTAGTGGAAATCGTGGAAATTTCTGTAGACTAGCCGAAGACTCACCGTCTTCGGTCGCGCTCCGCAATCATCCGGTCCCAGCCCCGGAAACCGTAGGACGCAGAACAGGATCTCCTTGGTCGTGAACGCAGTTGTGACGTGTCGCCCTCTCTCCACCCGCCCCTGGCGCGGACTCTTCCTTACTCTTCTGGCAGCCGCCGCGCTGCTGCTTGCGCCGCAGGATGCCCCCGCGCAGGTGCCGGCCGCGCCCGCCGCCGCTCCGGCCATCCCTGCGCAGAGCTCCGCCGCGCAGGCACAGGGTCAGCCCGCCAGCACCCAGACGACACAGCAGCAGAACACCCAGAATCGCACAGACACAACAGACGGC
This sequence comes from uncultured Gammaproteobacteria bacterium, assembly GCA_963744015.1. Taxonomy (GTDB): domain Bacteria; phylum Acidobacteriota; class Terriglobia; order Terriglobales; family Acidobacteriaceae; genus Edaphobacter. The sequence goes on along the minus strand of CAVUSA010000003.1, from coordinate 624,319 downwards.
CGCCGCGACGCCAGCAAAGACCGCCGGGAACCCACACCCGGCATCATCCAGGAGATCCCCACCGAGTTTCAGCGCCTGGTCGCCGAATCCATCGGCACGCCGCTCCCCATCTTCGGCGCCTCCCTCTTCAGTGACGTCCCTTCCACCTTCGCGCCGGTCGACAACATCCCCGTCACCCCCGACTACCTCATCGGCCCGGGCGACGAGCTGCGCATCCAGGTCTTCGGCGCAGGTCAACCAGCAGGGCAACTTCATCGTCGATCGCACCGGCGACATCGCAGTTTCCCGCCATCGGTGCCCTGCACGTCGCCGGCATCCGCAACGACCGCATCGCCGACTTCATCAAAAGCCAGCTCGCCCGCGTCTACCGTAACTTCGACGTCAACGTAAACCTCGGCCAGCTGCGCTCCATCCAGGTCTTCGTCACCGGCGACGCCCGCCGCCCCGGCGCCTACACGCTCAGCTCGCTCAGCACCCTGCTCAACGCCGTCTTCGCCTCCGGCGGACCGCTTCCCCAGGGCAGCCTGCGCAATATCCAGCTCATGCGCAACGGAGCGTCCGGGGCCAGCTCCACCGTCGTTCACTTCGATCTCTACGACCTGCTGCTGAAGGGCGACAAATCCAAGGACGTGCCGCTCCAGCCCGGCGACGTCATCTTCATCCCGCCGGTCGGCGAGCAGGTCGCCATCGCCGGCAGCGTCAACAACCCCGCCATCTACGAGATCACGCCCGGCACCACCGTCAGCCAGCTGATCGCGCTCGCCGGCGGCGAAACCAGCGTCGCGCTCGGCAAGCAGGTGCGTCTCGAACGCATCTTCGAGCACACCATGCGCAGCATCATCGACGTCCCGGCCGATAAGGACGTCGCGCTCGCCAACGGCGACATCCTCTCCGTCGGCGCCATCCTGAACCGCTACGCCGATGCCGTCACCCTGCGCGGCAACGTCACCACGCCCGGACGCTACGTCTGGCACTCCGGCATGCACATCACCGACCTCGTCCCCGGCCGCGAGCAGCTCATCACGCGCGACTACTATCGCCGCCGCAACCTCCTGGGCAACACCACGCTCGACTACCAGCCGCCCAACGAGGGCTCACTCGCGCTGCGCGGAGACCCCAACGTCGCCGCCACCCAGAACGCCGTCGCCGCCGGCCAGACCACCTCCTCCACCAAGGGCGGAAGCTCGGTCGGCGATGCGCTGACCGCTACCAACAGCGCCTTCCAGGCGACCACCGACCTGATCCTTTCCGCGCCCGACCTCGACTGGAACTACGCCGTCATCGAGCGCCTGAACCAGCAGACCCTTACCACCTCGCTGATCGCCTTCAACCCCGGCGCGCTCTACCTGCACGGCGACCAGAGCCAGAATCTCGAGCTGCTCGCCGGCGACGTCGTCACCTTCTTCTCCACCGCCGACCTCAAGGTCCCCGCCTCGCAGCAGACCCGCTACGTCCGCCTGGAAGGCGAGTTCATCGCCTCCGGCGTCTATCAGCGTCGCGCCCGGCGAAACCCTGCGGCAGTTGCTGGCGCGCGCCGGCGGCTTCACCCCCGACGCCTACCTCTACGGCTCCGAGTTCACCCGCCTTTCCACCCGGCGCGTGCAGCAGCAGCGCCTGAACGAGTACGCCGACTCGCTGGACGCGCAGATCTCCGTGCAGTCTTCAGCCTCGAACGCGCGCGCCATCAACGATCGCGACGCCGCAGGCCGCCGTCGCCTCCGCCGCCGAGGCGCGCGAGGCCGTCGCACGCCTGCGCCGCGTCGTTCCGCTCGGACGCATCGTTCTCGAGCTCAAGCCCGACAGCCGTGGCGTCGACGCCGTGCCCGACCTTCCGCTCGAAGACGGCGACCGCTTCGTCGTTCCGCGCGTGCCTTCCACCGTCACCGTCGAAGGCCAGGTCTACAGCGCCAACGCGTTCGTCTTCGAGCGCGGACGCCGCGAGCGCGACTACCTGCGCAAAGCCGGCGGCCCCGACCGCGCAGGCCGACCGCAAGCGCACCTTCATCCTGCGCGCCGATGGCTCGGTCTTCAGCCGCCAGTACGGCGATGTCGAAAAGGCCACCATTTTTCCCGGCGACACGATCGTCGTGCCGCCGCAGCTTGACCACCGCGCGTTCCTCCGCAACCTGCTCGACGTCTCCTCCATCGTCGGCCAGTTCGGCCTCGGCGCCGCCGCCATCAACGTCTTGAAATAGAATGCGGACGTCCGGGATCTCCCTCCCGGACGGCGCGGAAAGGCTTCCGACTTTGCAGATCGAGGAACATCCACTCCCGCTCGCGGAGCTTCCCGTCCAGCCCGCGGCGGAGGCGGTCACCGAGCCCTCTCCCGGCGGAGAGCTGGACTTGTTTGCGTTCTTCCTCGTGCTGCGCTCGCACTGGATGCGCATCGTGCTCTGCGCCTTCGGAGCCATGTTGCTCATGGTGGCCTACACCCTCACGGTGAAGCCGCGCTTTGCGGCCACCGCCTCCATGCTCATCCCGCAGCAGAATACCTCTGCCGCCGGCCTCGCCTTGCAGGCCGCCGCCGGCATGGACCTGATCGGCGGAGGCAACGAGCTCTTCATCGACATTCTCAAGAGCCGCGCCGTGCTCGACCGCATCATCGACCAATACAACCTGCGCCAGGCGTACGGAACCAAAGAGCTGGCCCGCACCGAGGCCGCGCTCAGCGCGAGCACAACCCTTTCCGCCAGCCGGGAGGGCCTGCTCCAGGTCAGCGTGCAGGATGTCGACCCCAAGCGCGCCGCAGATATCGCCAACAGCTACCTGGCCGAGCTCGACCGCGAAAATCAGGAGCTCGCCATTGGCTCCGCCAGCCAGCAGCGCCGCTACTTCGAGCAGGAGATGGTGAAGGAGAAGAACGCGCTCGCCGATGCCGAAGTCAACCTGAAGGAGCTCGAAGAGAAGAGCGGCGTGCTCGAACCCGGCGCGCAGGCCCAGGCCGGCCTCAGCGCCACCGAGAACACCCGCGCCCAGCTCCGCGCCCGCCAGGTCGAGCTCGGCGCCCTCCTGCAAAGCGAAACGCCGCAGAATCCCGATGTCCTGCGTGTCCGGGGCGAGGTCGCCAGCCTCGAAGCCCAGCTCCAGGCCCTGCAGTCGCAGGGCGGACCCGCCGCCGGAACCCCCGCCACCAAGGCCCCGTCGCAGGTGCTCGAATACGTCCGCCGCGCACGCGAGGTCAAATTCCACGAGGCGCTGTTTGAAATGCTCGCGCGCCAGTACTCCACCGCCAAGGAGCAGGAAGCCAAGAACGTCTCCATGATCGAGGTGCTCGACAAGGCGACGCCGCCCGAGCGGAAATCCTGGCCGCCGCGCACGATCTATTGCCTCGCAGCCTTCCTCGCCGGCGCCATCTTTGCCATCGCCTACACCATTATCGAGCGGATCGTACGCACCATCGCCCGCAACCCGCGCAACCGCGAGCGTTACCAGGAGCTCGTCCGGCGGAGCCGCGTCTAGGCCTTCGCGCCCGGCAGCCCCATGATCACCTCAGCCCCAGGACCGGCCGGCTTCTCCGCTCCCCCGGGCGCTCCCTGCCGGGAGCGCCCGATGAAGCTCGTCCAGTGGGCCATGGCGCTCGCCTTCTTCACCGCATCGTTCGATATCCTGCTCGTCTTCCACATCTTCGGCACCCTGCGCTTCGCCCAGATCACCATGATCGTCGTGATCCTCTGCGGGCTTGCCGGCATCATGCAGACCGGCACCATCCTGTGGCCGCGCGGCGCCACCGCCCTCGTCCTCTGGTGCGTCATCCAGGGCCTGCTCATCTCGCGCAGCGGCGCCCCCTTCATCAGCGTGGAGCTGTACGGCCTGCTGCTGTTCAGCATCGCCGGACTCTTCGCCGCGCTGCAGCTCTACGGCCGCTCCCTCTTCGTCGAGCCGCTGATGAAGCTCTACCTCTACTCCTACGTCTTCGTCGCCTGTTTCGGGCTCTTCCAGCTGGTCACCCCCGCCCTGCACCTGGGCACCTACCTCGTCCAGCAATGGGTCGTCCACGGCCTGTTTCCGCGCATCAACGGCTTCAACAACGAGCCGTCGTTCTTCGCCACCTACCTCATCCTCGGCTGGATCACGATCCTCGATCTCCGCCTGTCCGAAGCCCGCATCGTCAGCGGACGCCGCTGGCGCACGATCCTCATCCTCGTCACCGCCGCGCTCATCCTTTCCACCAGCAAGACCGCCATCATCTTCGTGGCTCTGGAAGGCCTGCTCCGCCTCAGCGTTCGGTTCCGGCGCAGCTTTCGCCGGCAGTGGCCGCGGCTGCGCACGGGGAGCCTGGTCTTTCCGCTCCCGCGCCTGCGCCGCCTGGCCGTGGTCGCCGTCGTCTGCTTCGCAGCGGTGCTGTCGGTGGTCGTCATCAACCAGGTCTTCGGCTTCAACTTCCTGCTCGCCGGCAGCGGCCTCAACGGAACCCCCGCGCATTCCGTGCTCATGCGCCAGGCCTCCTACAACGACACCAGGGAGGTCGTCTCGCAGCATCCCTGGATCGGCCTCAGCCTGGGCGGCGTTCCGGCCGCCATCGGCGCGCTGCACGGGAGCCCCGTTAACACCGTCGAGGAACTGCGCCTCTACTGGGGTTTCCCCATCCCGCTCGACGTGCTCGCCGCCAGCGGCATCCTCGGCATCATCCCGTTCCTCTGGTTCTTCGGCTCCATCACCTTCGGCGAGCGCCGCCTCATCCGCGAACACTGGCCGGACGAGCGCGCCAAATGGTTACGGGCCCTCATCCGCGCCCTCGTCTTTGAGTGGCTTTGCTTCCTCGCCGATCAGAATATCCTGCGAGTCTACTTCTGGTTTCATGTCACTATGGTAGTCATCGTGGGTTACAACCTCCGCTATTCCAACGCCGAACGCCAGCCGGCCCAGATCCTGGCAAGAGTCTGATGAACATGTCATCCCCAGCCCCCCTCCTCGTCACCGGAGGCGCAGGCTTTATCGGCTCCAACTTTGTCCTGCACGCGGTCGCAAACGGCGTGCCCGTCGTCAACCTCGATAAGCTGACCTATGCCGGCAACCCCGAGAACCTCGCCTCGCTCGCCGGCAATCCGCTCTACACCTTCGTCCACGGCGACATCTGCGACGCCGCGCTGGTCGCACGGCTCTTCGCCGACATCCGCCCCTCGGCCATCGTCCACTTCGCCGCGGAAACCCACGTCGACCGCTCCATCGCCGGCCCCGAAGCCTTTCTGCGCACCAACATCGACGGCACCTTCACGCCTGCTGCAGGCCGCGCGCGCCTACTACGCAATCTCTCGGCGAAGGCGAACGCGAGAAACTTCCGCTTTCTCCATGTCTCCACCGACGAGGTCTACGGCACGCTCTCGCCCGACCGACCCCGCCTTCCACGAAGACACCCCCTACGCGCCGAACAGCCCGTATGCCGCCTCCAAGGCCGCCTCCGACCACCTGGTCCGCGCCTGGCACCACACCTACGGCCTGCCCACGCTGATCACCAACTGCTCCAACAACTACGGCCCCTTCCAGTTCCCGGAAAAGCTCATCCCGCTGATGATCCCAACGCCCTCAACGGCAAGCCGCTGCCCATCTACGGCGACGGCCAGCAGGTCCGCGACTGGCTCTTTGTCGGCGACCACTGCGCCGCCATCTCGCGCCGTGCTCGCCGAGGGCCGCCTCGGGCGAGACCTACAACGTCGGCGGCGGCAACCAGCGCGCCAACCTCGACGTCGTCACACGCATCTGCGCGCTTGCTCGACGAGCTCCGCCCCGACTCGCCCTACGTCCCGCACCTCAAGCTGCTCACCTACGTGAAGGACCGCCCCGGCCACGACCGCCGCTACGCCATCGACGCCCGCAAGCTCGAAGCCGAACTCGACTGGCACGCCGCCGGAATCTTTCGAGACCGGCCTGCGCAAGACCGTCGAGTGGTACCTCGACAACGCCGCCTGGGTCGAGCACGTCACCAGCGGCGCCTACCAGCAACTGGATCAACCAGAACTACGCCACCCGCGATACGCCCGCCCAGGCACAAGCGCAGGCGGAGGAGGCTACACGATGAAGGGCATCATCCTCGCCGGAGGCTCCGGCACGCGGCTCCATCCCGTCACGCAGGCCGTCTCCAAGCAGCTGCTGCCGGTGTACGACAAGCCGATGATCTACTACCCGCTCTCGGCGCTGATGCTGGCCGGCATCCGCGACATCCTCATCATCTCCACGCCGGAGGACACCCCGCGCTTCGAGCAGCTGCTCGGCGACGGCGAGCAGTGGGGCACTCAGCCTCACCTACGCCGTCCAGCCCTCGCCCGACGGCCTCGCGCAGGCGTTCCTCATCGGCAAGGACTTCCTCGCCGGCGAGGGCTGCTGCCTCGTGCTCGGCGACAACATCTTCTACGGCCACGACTTCGCCCGCATCCTGCGCGACGCGGCCGAGCGCACCGAACGGCGCCACCGTCTTCGCCTATCCCGTGCACGACCCCGAGCGCTACGGCGTGGTCGAGTTCGACGCCGACCGCAAGGCCATCTCGCTCGAAGAAAAGCCGCTCAAGCCCAAATCCCGCTACGCCGTCACCGGCATCTACTTCTACGATCCGCAGGTCGTCGTCGGTCGCCGAAAACCTGAAGCCCAGCCCCCGCGGCGAGCTCGAAATCACCGACGTCAACCGCTGGTACCTCGAGCGCGGCCAGCTCCGCACCGAGCTTCTGGGCCGCGGCATGGCCTGGCTCGACACCGGCACCCACGACTCCCTGCTCGAGGCCTCCAACTTCATCCACACCATCGAGCACCGCCAGGGCCTGAAGGTCGCCTGCCCGGAGGAGATCGCCTTCCGCCTCGGCTACATCGACGCGAAACAACTCCGCGCCCTGGCCGCCAGGATCGCAAAATCCACCTACGGCCAGTACCTCCTCCGCATCCTCGACGAACCCGTCTTCTAGGGCAGTACCGATGGCTCGACTCGGCTCTGCAGCAGTTTCAACCAGAGCCGAGTTGAGAATGACCTCTTGCGGAAAGCGGCAACTGCAAAAAGCCCGTCAGCTGCGACAGGGGTGCGGCAATAGCCCACGACTGTCGTCATTCTGGCGAAGCCAGAATCCCCGTAGTTGTCTCTGCTCCAGGCACTCCACCTCTACGGTTTCATCGAAGCAGATTGTGTAACAAATCGCGGCGGAATCCGTTGGAATTGATGAAGTATGTCTTTGATTTGTAGTGGGGGTGTTTCGCCACCTCTGCGACGAGCGCAGTTGCGTCGGCAGAAGACACTGCGTACGCACCGGACGACAACAGGCTTCTTGCAATGCGGTGGCTGAGAACTCGAATCGCTTCGGGCCCTAAGGGCGGGTCTCCTGACGCTTCCAGGAACATCGCTTCTGCCAGATACGCTACGGCCTCCTGCTCGAACCTGGACGATGGCCCGAAGTTCTGGATGTCCAGGTGAGCGTGGGTGCATTCGTGTATCAGGAAAGCCCGGTCCCTTGGGGAACTCAGAGTAAAGGTCGGAGCGACTTCGAGTGAATCGTAAGTGCCGTCGTAGCTGGCTCCGGCCGCCGCCGAACTGGGTCCCGTTGTCTTGATCTTGATCGCGCCGGACTTGAAAGCATCCGCGACATCCTTTTGGTAAGCAGTCGGGTAGACCTTGTAGCTCATAAAGGAAAAATTCAAGCGGGAGATGGCAGCATCTGTAGTCAAAAACGTTACTACTGCGCCTGCCGTGAGTGCCCCGGACATCGACATGGGCGCGTTCGCGTGAATATCGGCTGGATCCATTCGCAGCACCTGCGCCGGGATGTAGATCAAGCCAGGGCGGCCCGTGCTGGAAAGACGTCAGTTCTTCCGGTCATGGGTCGGGAGTGTACACCCAACGTATTCGCGTAAGTACCAGTTGATCTCAGCCGGATCCGAGGTGCCGAAGTTGTGCCGAACCAGTTCGCGAATAGGCACCTTGTACTTGCTTGCTATGGTCTCCAGCGTCTCGTTATCGCACACTTTGTGTGTGTGCCGGGTGTGAGGCCGAATTCCTCTTGCGATGAGAGCGACAGGACGTCTTTCTATCGGCATACCTATGTGCTTTGCTGCCGGTGGTAGACCCCTCCCCCTCCATTCCCGGGAAGTAAGTCACTGCAGGACGTCGCGGCAGGCGGCCAGTATAACTCACCCATATTTAAGACGCTCCTACTAAGTGCAAGTTGAATCACTCGGCGCCTTCTTCACCTTTTCCTCGGAGATACATCCATATGATCAGCTAGTGCATGGCTTGGAACTTTGCGGTTTGAAGCTTGAAGCTGTGCGGCTCTACTCCGGGGTGCAAGAGCGGCAAGAATACTCACGCCCAACTAACATGAGATAGACCGATGATCCAGATCGGCTGACAGAGGGCCGCACGATGCAAAAAGGGTTTACGAGAAGACCGAAGGCGGTGGAGGAGCCCCCGCCGAGCGTGGGAAAAAACTACATCACTCCCGGCGGAATCGAGCGCCTGAAGGAAGAGCGCCACTTCCTGATTGCCAAAGAGCGCCCTGCGGTCGTCGAAGTGGTGGCCTGGGCTGCGAGCAATGGCGACCGCAGTGAAAACGCCGACTACCAGTACAGCAAGCGGCGGCTGCGACAGATCGACGGACGCGTCCGCTTCCTGACGAAACGCATCGAGGCCGCGGAGGTGATCGATCCGGAAGCTCCGCGGACCGGCCTGCGGGCAACCCATGCGTTTTTTGGAGCGACCGTGCGCTATGCCAATGCCGCAGGCGAAGAGCGCGTGGTGAGTATCGTCGGCACCGACGAAGTCAACCTCGAGCGCAACCACGTCAGTTGGGCCTCACCCCTCGGCCGAGCCCTGATGAGAGCCGCGGAAGGCGACGAAGTGGTGCTTCATGCGCCCGGCGGCACGGAAACCCTCACCGTGCTGGAAGTCCGCTACGAGCGCATCTCCGTGGAACCGTTCGAGGTGCCGCTGGGATCGCAAGTTGCGAAAAAGGAAAGCTGAGCGCGCTGACACCCGGCACGGTCAACGCAGGCAAGTTCATCGAAGACTCTCGTCTCACTCCACCGGCGTTGCATTGCGCACATCAAGCGTCACCGAGTTCGTGCCCGGCGCCACCTGCACCGCCTGCGACCACACCAGGCTCTGGTTGTTGTAGCGAGTCGAGATCATCAGGTAGTACGTTCCCGGCGCAATGCCGCTGAAGGTTGCGTTTCCATTGGCCTCCGCGCGCACCCCGGCGACAGCGTTTGCCTTGATGCCGTCCATGATCTTCTGGCACTCCGGCGTCCGGTTGCCGCACGCCAACCCCAGCGCCTTGAACGGTGACGTCCCCGCCGGAACCGCCACCCCGGCCTTTGCCACGATATGCGCCAGGCTGTCGCGCAGCAGCGTATACGGGTGTCCCGCCAGCGCATTCGGCGCCCCGGCCTGCGTTGCAAAGCCCGAGACGATCGCCAGCGAGGCATTGCCGCTGGTCGCCGCCGGAAGTGGAGCATCCCGCCCCGCAGCCGCCGGAGCCGCCACCCCGCCCGACGCGGGAATCGCCTTCGCCGGCGTCAACACCGCCAGGTTGCACGTCTGCTCGTTCGGAGCGAAGGTGAAGTTGTCGTTGTTGTCCTGACCCACAATCCTCCGTCCGTGTACCTGGTAGGCACCCGTTCCCGGGTCGAGCGTATTCCCCGGCCCGAACGCGAGGTTCAGCGGATGGTCCGGCGCGGCAATCTTGACCACCGCATGCGATCCTTCTGCCAGCACCATGTAGGGATACGCCCGCGCCGCATCCGGGCCGCAGCCCAGCACCGCCGACTCCGGGAAGAACTGCACGCTGAAGCCAGTTGCCGCCGCATAGATGCCCTGCATCCGGATGCCCGGCGGCGTCGCCGGCCCCTTGTCGCCGCCGAACATGCCCTTCAGCAGATCCGTCTGCATCGTCTGGATGCCGGTCGCTCCGGTGCTCGCGAGGACCGGCGCCGTGCACGTCGCACGTCGTGCAACGAAGTTCGTATATCCCGGGGTTGAACTGCCCGGCACGTAGGTGTTGCTGGTGTGCGTGGTGGTGACGTCATAGGTGCCCCCACCCGCATAGGTGTTGGTTGTGTTGCTCGCCGCCGGCTGCACCTGGTTGGCGTTCATCCGCTCCGTGGTGGTGTAGGTGGAGGTCTCGTTATGCCCGGCGGCCGATTTACCCGGCGTGTATCCGCCCGGTACCACCCCGTCGATCGTCACCGGCCCGGCCGGCCCCGCAAGGCTCCCGTCCGCGCGCAGCGTAAACACCAGTGGCCGCGGCCGCGTGTTGATGGTCAGGCTCGGCCGCGCGCCTGCAAGATTCACCGAATAGGCCTCCTGGTTCGGCGACAGAGTTGCGCAGTTCACCAGCACGCCGCCATCGATGAAGTCCAGCCGCCAGTGCCCCGCCCCCTCAAAGACGCCCGCCATCGTCGGCCCCGCCTGCGCCTCCGTTCCGCCCGCCGCGGGCAGCACCGACGTGAGCATCTGGCTGAAGGCCCCCAGCAGCGCATTGCCCGTACACGACGCCGGCAGCCGCCCCGCCGTAATGCAGCGGTTCATCGCGCGTTCTTCCGGCTTCATCGGCTTCTGCCCCGGCAGCGCGCGGGCGCGCGCCTCAATGGCGTCGTTCTCGTCATTCGCCTTCTTCACATTGCTGTCGTAAAGATCCTGCTGCCGCTTTTGAAAGGCCTTTGCCCGCGCGACCTGGTCCGGCGTTGGCTGCTTGCACGTGGGAAAAAGCTGCCGGATCGCCGCCCGCGTCATGTTGGTGTACTGCATCAGCCCGTTCGGCAACACGTGGTCCGGATGCCCCACCATGCAGGTGCCGGTATCGGACGTATCCCGGATATTGCAGTTCTCGATCACCAGCCGCTCGCCGTTGCACACATACGGAACATTCGGCAGGGTGTAGTCCTGCTGCGCCGGCGCGGACGCAGCGAACGCGGCCATCACCAAGGCAAGTGCAGCCTTCGCGGAGGCGCTGCATGGGAGGGGAAGAAATCCTGGGAAAGGTAGTAGGCGCATCGCTCATCCTCGACGTAGGAGTTACGCGACCGTCTTCGTTCTCAGCAGCCGCGTCCGTGCTGGCCCTGTGAATGTCCCCGGAGGAGCCGAAGTATACGACTCCCCGGCAGCACCGGGCAACCGGCGGTCGCTCGTAGTCCCGCGACCGCAGTCCGGAGACCTCTGCCCACGGCGCGCATCTCACTCTCCATGACTTCCGCTTCCGTGCTTCGCCTGCGTGACGGCTTCGGCCTTGACCACCTCCACCTCGAACAAGCCGAACTGCCCCCGCCCGCCGGAAACGAAGTCCTGGTGCGCTTCCACGCCGCCTCGCTGAACTATCGCGACCTCATGGTCGCCCTCGGCCACTACAACCCGAAGATGGAACTCCCCCGCATCCTCGGCTCCGATGCCGCCGGCGAAGTCGTCGCGGTAGGCCCCGGCGTCTCCACGCTCCAGCCCGGCGACCGCGTCGCCAGCCTCTTCTTCCAGACCTGGCAGTCGGGCGAGATCGACCACACCGTCGGCAAATCCGCCCTCGGCGGCTCCATCGACGGCGTCTTCGCCACGGCGCGCATCCTGCCCGAAACCGGCCTCATTAAAATTCCGGAGTACCTCTCCTTCGAGCAGGCCGCCACGCTGCCCTGCGCCGCCGTCACCGCCTGGAACGGGCTCGTCGAAAAAGGCAGACTGCGCGCCGGGCAGACCGTCCTGGTTCTCGGCACCGGCGGCGTCTCCATCTTCGCGCTGCAGCTTGCAAAAGCCCACGGCGCCACCGTTATCGTCACCAGTTCCTCAGACGAAAAGCTCGCCCGCGCCCGAGCCCTCGGCGCCGATCACACGATCAACTACCGCACCACGCCCGAGTGGGACGCCGAAGTTCTCGCGCTCACCGGCAGGCGCGGCGTCGACCACGTCGTCGAGGTCGGCGGCTCCGGCACGCTCCCGCGCTCGCTCAACGCCGTCCGCCAGGCCGGCCACGTCCACCTCATCGGCGTGCTCTCCGACCCCGGCAAGGGCGTCGACGTCCTCTCCGTCCTGCGCAAATCCATCTACCTGAACGGCGTCTACGTCGGCAGCCGCAGCATGTTCGCCGCGCTCAACGCCGCACTCAACGCCAACCGCATCGAGCCCGTCATCGACAAGGTCTTCCCCCTCGCCGAGGCTCGCGCCGCCTTCGAGCATCTCCAGAGCGGAAGCCACTTCGGCAAGGTCGTCCTCGCCCTTTAGCGCGTGCACTTGCCGTATCCTTGACCCACGATGTCCTCCTCCATCCTCATCACCGGATCCACCGGCCAGGTCGGCGGCGAACTTGCCCGCCTGTTTCCGCAAGCCCTCACCCCCGCGCGCGCCGAACTCGACCTCGCCAGCGAAGCCTCCATCCGCGCTTACGTGCGTGAACACACCCCGCGCTGGATCCTGAACCCCGCCGCCTACACCGCCGTCGACAAGGCCGAAGCCGAACCTGAGCTTGCCCACGCCATCAACGCCGACGCCCCGCGCATCCTCGGCGAAGAGGCGGCCCGCCTCGGCGCCGCCGTCCTCCACTTCTCCACCGACTATGTCTTCAACGGCTCCGGCACAGAGCCCTGGCGCGAAACTGACCCCACCGGCCCGCTCGGCGTCTACGGCGCCTCCAAGCTCGCCGGCGAGCAGGCCCTCGCCGCCAGCGGAGCGGCGCACATCATCCTTCGCACCTCCTGGGTTTACGGAGCCACGGGGAAAAATTTCCTGCTCACCATTCTCAAGCTCGCCGGCGAGAAGCCCGAGCTGAAGATCGTCGCCGACCAGCACGGCGCACCCACCTGGTCGCGCGATCTCGCGCTCCTGGCGCAGCACATCGTCGCGACAACACCCGATCCCGCCGCCGTATCGGGCGTCTATCACGCCGCCAACGCCGGCGAAACCACCTGGCACGGCTTCGCGTCGGAGTTTGTCCGCATGGCCGCCCTCCCAAACCCGGCCACGCTCCTCCCGATTCCGTCCTCGGCCTATCCCACGCCCGCGCGCCGCCCGCACAACAGCCGCCTGAACTGCGACAAGCTCCACCAGACCTTCGGCTTCCGACTCCCGCCCTGGCAGACGTCCCTCGCCGCAGTCCTCAGGGAGATCCCTCAATCGAGCAGCAACTGAGAACCGTACGCAGAGTTCGCAAAGGAGATGAGCATAAGTTTCTGCTGCGAAACTCTGCGCAATTCTTTTGCAAACTCTGCGTTCCGCTTCTGCCTCTAGACTTTAGAACGGCTTCGTCAGAATCTTGCCCGTACCCTTGACGACCTTGCCTGTCCCCTTGGCCGCACCGACCGTTACGTCCTTACCCGCCGTCGCGCCGCCCTTCACCACGTTGCCGGCCGCATCCAGCGGATGCAATGTCACCACATCGCCCGCGGCCTTGCCGGTATCCTTCGCGGCTGCTCCCGCGCCCTTGCCGACGCCGCCGGCGGCATCGCCCACGCCGCGCCCATATTCTCCAGCCGCACTCGGCGAGCTCTTCTGAACCTGCGGTTGCGGCTGCTGCGGAGTCTGGGTCTGCTGCGGAGCCTGTCCGTACGCGCCAAGCGACAACGCCAGCAGCGCCACGGGAAATATCTGGCCAATCTTCATAGCACCCTCCTTCCAACATTGGATGCAGAGCGCCGCGCCCGTGTTCGCTGACGCGTTGTTTGAAGTCCGGGCCGTCCCGCGCCAATCTGTGGCAGAATAATCTCCGTCTCCACAGGCCCATTTACCCCGGGACCACCCGCCACCGACTCGCGCAGGCGCTTCGGCAAAGCCCTCGGCTCCACCTCACCGAGTGGCTGCTCCGCTACGCCAGTTTTCTGATGCACGGCCCTGCCGTTTCCTGCCTGCACCTTTCGCGGCCCCCTTTGCCGCTGCTCCGCGCTTCACTCAGTAGGGGAATCCGTCCGGCGCCGAAGCGCCGCTCCCACGCCTTCCCGCCCTGTAGCCTCGCCCGGGCCCCGTCACACCCACCTTCACGAAGCAGAGGACACCGTCATGGTCATTCAAGTTGGTCTGGTCGATACCACCGGGAAGATTGATTCCGCTCTCCTCCACGCCGCAGCCGCCGCATGCAACCTGCAGGTCACCCGCGACCTGCCGCAGTTCTGGCAAGTCACCGCGACCGTGGCGGTCCTGCCTGATCCCAAAAAAGTGCCCGTCGGCGTCTGGCCGGTCCAGCTCGTCGCCAGCCTGCCGCCCGGCGAAGGCGGTTTCCACTCCGACAAACACAAGCAGCCCTTCAGCAAGGTCATCGCCACCCCCGACGATCCCACCTGGACCATCGACGTCAGCCACGAAATCTGCGAGATGCTCGTCGACCCATACGGCAACCGCATGCAGTCCTCCGTCGCCATCGAGATCGTCGGCGGCAAGATCCAGGACGGCACCGGCCAGTTCGGATACCTCGTCGAAGCCTGCGACCCCTGCGAAAGCAACGAGTACGCCTACACCATCAACGGTGTCGCCGTCTCCGACTTCATCACCCCGCACTTCTACGATCCCATCGCAACCCCGGGCACGCGCTACAGCTTCACCGGAGCCATCAAGGCCCCACGCCAGATTCTGCCGGGAGGTTACATCTCATGGGTCGACCTGACGAAACATGAATGGCAGCAGCTGCTCTGGGTCGACCCCAACCAGCCGCCGACCATCCGCGACCTCGGCCCCGCCAGCGGCAGCAAGAGCCTCCGCGAATGGATCGACAGCCAGGAGTCGGTCAAAGGCGTCCACACCTCCAGCCGTGAGGTCACCACAGACAAAGCCAAAAACACCATGAGTTACTCCGGCAAGCGCATCGCGCACCTGGAAAAGCTCGCGGAAGAAAAGGCCAAACTCTACAACGAAAAACTCTGATTCGGACACTGCCAGGGGCCGGCTCCCCGCCTCAGCACCGGGGTCCGGCCCTCTGCACAGTGTCCATTCCAAGGTACGTAGCCGCACCCGCCATCCCGCGCGTCCAAGGGTGTACAGTAGGACATTCTTTCCCCTTGAACCGGATTTAGGAGCGGATTTGCGACTGAGACGTTTTCTCACCCGGGCCGCCCTGTTGGCGCTGCCCGCCATCCTCGTTCCTGCCTCGCAGGCCCACGCCCAGTACAACGCCGGCACCGCGCCCACCGCCACCGCCAGCCTCCACTTCCAGGCCTGGGGAGGCGTCGGCGCCAACTACACCGGACTCGGACTCGGGCGCAATCTCGACCTCGTCGCCGGCGCCGACATCATCTTCAAATCCTTCGCCGGCTTCTATCCCACGCTCGAAGGCCGCGGCGCCTACCCCATCGATCGCGGACAGCTCGACAGCCAGAAAAACATCCTCGCCGGCCTGAAAATGGCGCGCCACAAACAGCGCTTCGCCGGCTACGGCGACATCCTCTTCGGCCGCGGCAAGATCACCTACGCCAACGGCTACCCCGACGTGTCAGGCAACTTCCTCGTCCTCTCCAACACCTCTAACGTCCTCTCCTTCGGAGGCGGCGTCGACATCAACACCGGCGACCACCTCGGCTTCAAGGGGGACTTCCAGTTGCAGCAGTACGACACCCCTGTCACCGCCTCGGGTTCGCTGTACAGCAAGGTCTTCACCGCCGGCCTCATCTACCGCTTCGGCACAGGCAGCATCCGCGCCCGCCCGCGCTAACGCACTCGCCCCACCACCCACCAGCGCTGTCGACCTTCCACGCAGCGGGAGGACCTGCTTCTCGCCTTGCCTTGTCATTCCGAAGCAAAGCGGAGGAACCTGCTTCTCGCCTTTGGCTGTCATCCTTCGCCGCAGGTGGAGGACCCGCGTTCCTCAGCAGCCGCACCATCCGGCATCCTGACGCAGCGCAGTCGCGTCGGCAGCCCAAGGATTCGCCTCGCTTAAGGGCACGGCTTCAGCCGTGCCGTAAGACCTCCCGACAAGAGGGGCTTTAGCCCCTGAGGTCAGCAAGATACGTGCCGCAGCGGCTGAAGCCGTTTCGCCTTCGCCCAGCCGCAACGGGACCGGATCAAACCGCCTCTAGTCCCGCCCCTTTGCCGCCCGATACGCGGCCACCTGCGCATTATGCGTTGCCAGATCCACCGAAAACTGGCTATGCCCCAGCGCATCCGCCACAAAATACAAATAGTCGGTATGCGCCGGCTGCATCGCCGCCTTCAGCGCCGCCACCCCCGGATTCGCAATCGGCCCCGGCGGCAGCCCCGTATGCCGGTACGTGTTGTACGCCGAATCCGACTGCAAATCCGATTGGTAGATCGTCCCCCGCCAGCGATTCTCGAGCAGCGCCGCATAGATCACCGAAGGATCCGTAGCCAGCGTCATCCCCTGCGCCATGCGATTCCGAAACACCCCGGCCACCAGAGGCCGCTCCCCATCCACGCGCACTTCCTTCTCGACCAGCGACGCCATCGTCACCGTTTGCGCCACGTCATACAGGCTCGCATCGCCCACCGCACCTTCGGGCGCCAGCAATCCTTCCCGCCGCGCCACCTGGCGAAACCGCTTCACCATCGCTGCCAGCATGGTCTCCGGCGTGGCGTGCCGGCTGAAACGATACGTATCCGGAAACAAGAACCCTTCGAGCGTCTGCGCATGCGGACTCAGATCGGCAATCAGCGCCGTATTCTTCCGCTCGGCTGCCAGGAATTCCGGCGCCTTGCCCAGCCCGGCGCGCTCCACCGCCTCGGCGATGTCGAAGATGTTGTATCCCTCCGGGATCACCAGCGTGCGGGTATACACATCGCCGCGCACGATGCGGTCGTACACCTCACCCACGCGCGCCGGATGGTCGAAGCGGTACTCGCCCGCCCGCAGCGTCCCCGCATGCGCGGCCCGCCACGCCAGAAACCCATACCGGCTGCGAATCACGCCCGCCGCCTTCAGCCGCTTCGCGATCCCGTCCGTCCCCACGCCCGCGGGAATGTCGACAAACGTCTCCGCCGACGGCCCATACGGCACGTACAGCACGAACCCCGCCACCGCGGCGATCAGCAGCAGCACAACCAGCACGAACCCAGCAAACTTCATCCCAAACCCTTGCCATTCATTCTATGGCCGATTCCGTTCGCCATGCCGCCCACACCTCCACCGCGCATCCCGTCCGCTGCCGTCATTCTGGCGAAGCCAGAATCTCCGTATTTTTCCCTTTCCCCCGCAACAACATCTCAGCAGATTCGATCGACCATCCGCCGCCTTCACCGCAGCCGGTTCGCCTCCAGAATCTGCTCGAACTCCACCGTCACCGCCGCCCACGAAAACCGGCTCTCCACCAACCGCAGCGCGTTCGCCGCAATCGACCGCCGCGTCGCGTCATCCTCCAACACTCGCAGGCAAGCCGCCGCAAACGCCGCCGGCTCATCGGCAATCAGGATGTCCTCGCCCGCCGTATACGCCAGCCCCTCCGCGCCCACGGCGGTCGAGACGATCGGCAGCCCGGCCGCCATGCACTCGTAGATCTTCAGTCGCGTCCCGCCGCCAATCCGTATCGGCACAATCGAGGCCTTCGCGCCCCACAGGTACGGACGCATGTCCGGCACGCTGCCCGTCACGGTGACGCCCGCAAGCCCCGCCGCCGCCCGCACCACCCGCGCATCCGGCGACCGCCCCGCAATCGTCACGGTCGTCGCCGGCCGCTTCGTGTGGATCAGCGGCAGCACCTCGGCCAGGAACCACTCCATCGCATCCACATTCGGCAGCCAGTCCATCGACCCTGAAAACACCAGGTCGCCCGCCGCCGCAGCCTCGGCCGGCGGCCGAAAATAGTCGATGTCCACCCCGGTCGACACCTCCTGCACCCGCTCCACGCCGAACATCGCGCGAAACCGCTGCGCATCCTTGGCCGAAACCGCAATCACAAACTTCGACGCCCGGCACACGCGTCCCTCGTAGCCCTGCATCTTCGCCGCCTGCAAGCGAAAGAACTGTTTCTGCGCGAAGCTGCGCGCCTGCTCCACATGCCGCTGCCAGATCGTCGTCTCGACGTTGTGCTGAAACAGCACCGCATTCTCAAGCTCCGGCACATTCGGCGCCGACGCCAGGAAGTCGCACACAATCGAATCGTACTTTTCCGCCGCGATCAACCCGCGAATCGCCGTCCGCAGCGCGGCCGAATCGTAGCGCGACACCGCCAGCGGCACGCTCGACAACACGCTCCCCGCAAGCTGCGGCAGCATGCCCAACGACCCGCGCTTCGGCGGCACGTGGTCGACCGCAAGATGCCGCGTGCTGTACTCGCCCGCGCGCGCCGGACCTTCAGCATTCGCCGGGTTATTCAGCGCCGCAAAGTGGATCTCGTGCCGCTTGTGCAGCTCCTTCAGCGTGCCCAGCGTACGAATCTGTCCTCCCCGGTCTGTGGGATGGAGATAAAATGGCGCAACCCATAGGATTTTCATAGGACGTCCCGCTCGATCCGGGCGGCCCCCGATATATAACCACAAAGGCTGCCGCTCTCGGCCGCAACACACGGCCCGGCACACACGAGGAACTGCTCAACATGGAACTTGGCAACGGGCATCAGTTGGATCATGGCAAGAACATCATTGTAATGGGTCTGGGTTACGTCGGCTGCGTCAGCTCCGCCTGCCTGGCCGAGATCGGCCACACCGTGCTCGGCGTCGACCGCGACACCCACAAGATCGACATGATCCGCAAAGGCGAATCGCCCTTCTACGAGCCCGGCCTTACCGACCTCGTCAGGAAGAACGTCGATGCCGGCCGCCTGACCGCCGGTCCGCTCGACGCCGAAGCCATCGCGAAAGCCGATGTCATCCTGCTCTGCGTCGGCACCCCCTCGCAGGTCAACGGCAACATCGATCTCAACCAGCTCCGCCGCGTGTGCGTGGAGATTGCCTCGCTCATCGGCCCGCGCTCCAAGCCACTCATCGTCACCGTGCGCAGCACCGTCTTTCCCGGCACCTGCGACAGCCTGCTCGAGACCGTCTTCCACCAGACCCCCGACGTCCAGATCGTCTCCAACCCCGAGTTCCTGCGCGAAGGCACCGCCGTCAAGGACTTCATGGAGCCTTCGCTGCTGGTCGTCGGCGGCACCTCGCAAGCCGCCGCCGAACTGGTCGCCGGGCTGTACGCCAACCTGCCGGTCAAGGCCTCCGTCGTCTCGCTCAAGACCGCCGAGATGATCAAGTACGCCTGCAACTGCTTCCACGCCGTGAAGATCGGCTTCGCCAATGAGATCGGCTCGCTCGCCTCCGCGCTCGGCGTCGACCCCGAACAGGTGATGGCCACCATGTGCGAGGACACCAAGCTCAACATCTCGCCCGCCTACCTGAAGCCCGGCTTCGCCTTCGGAGGCTCCTGCCTCCCGAAGGATCTGCGCGCGCTGACGTTCCGCGCCTCCCGCCTCGACGTCAAGCTGCCCATGCTCGAGTCCGTCCTGGACTCCAACGACGAGCACCTGCGCCGCTCCATCCGCGACATCTTCGCGCTGCCCGGCAAGCGCATCGGCATCCTCGGCCTCGCGTTCAAGGAAGACACAGACGACCTGCGCGAAAGCCCCGTCATCACCATCGTCGAGCACCTGCTCGGCAAGGGCCGCGAAACCCGCATCTTCGACCCGCATATCAAGCTCGACGAGATCTACGGCTCGAACCTCAGCTTCGTCGTCTCCGCGCTGCCGCATATCGGCCGCCTGCTGGTGCGCTCGCTCGACGACCTGCTCACTTCCACCGACGCCATCGTCATCGCGCAAAAACCCAGCAAAGACGCGCTCGCCCGCATCCAGGCCAGCAAGCTCCCCATGCTCGACCTCACCCGCCTCACTCTCCGCCCCGCCGAGCCGGCGCCTGCGCAGCTCTCCGCCCCGGCACCCCAACATGGCTGAAATCGCCTCCAGCGCCGCAGCGATCAGCCCGCCAGCTGTGGCGCCGGAGGTGTCGACGCGGCCGGTGCGCTATCTCGGCTACATCGACGGCGTCCGCGGTCTTGCCGTTCTCCTCGTGCTCGTCCAGCATGCGTACAACTACTCCACCGTCTCCGGCCCGGTCGCGGAGTGGCTCGGCCTTGGCGCCTCCGGGGTGCAGCTCTTCTACGTAGCCAGCGCCTTTACGCTCTTTCTCTCCTTCAGCGAGCGCGGCGGCGGGGAAGCGCATCCCATCCGCAACTTCTTTCTCCGCCGATTTTTTCGCATCGCTCCGGCCTTCTACGTCGCCATGCTCGTCACCTGGCTGATGCTGCGGCGCTGGCCCAACCTGGTCACCCCGTTCCCGCACACCGTCGACTACCTCCTCGGAATCCTGTTTCTCCACGGCTTCAAAGCCGACTGCCATCAACTCGGTCGCGAACGGCTCCTGGTCGATCGCCGACGAAGCCATCTTCTACATGCTCATCCCATGGCTCTACCTGGGTCTGCGCAACATCCGCACCACCGCCTTTGCCTATCTCGCCTCCGCGACCGTCTTCGGCGCGCTGGCCGCCTACATGGCCGGCCGCTTTCCCACGCACGATTACATGTTCGACGTGTACTGGTTCCCGGTCGAGTTCCCCATCTTTCTCCTTGGCATCCTCGTCTTCCAGGTCTGGAGCCTGTTCGGCATCGGCAACGCCACGCCGATTCCGTCGCGCCGAACCCTCTCCACGGTCCTCCTGCTCGCCACCGCGGCTATGGCCCGCCCGCACAGCAGCGTGCAGACGCTTGGATTCGGCGCCGCCACCCTGGTCTTCGCGCTCAGCCTCTATCCCTGGCGTCTGTTCGTCAATGGATTTACGCGCTACATGGGCAAAATCTCCTATAGCGTGTACATGTTCCACTTCTACGTCAACCACACCATCAACCTGGCCATCCATCAACTCGATGCCCACACGCACAACTTCTACCGTCACCATCTCTATGGAACCTTCACCGCCTTCGGCCTCCAGTTTGCTCTCTGCCTCGCCATCTCCGCCGTCATCGGGACGCTCTCCTGGATGTACCTGGAGCAGCCCTTCATCCGTCTCGGACGCCGCCTGATCCGCCACCTCGAACATCGTTCCGCAAAACCGCTGGCCACCCTGGTGCCCGAATCCGGCGAGTTGCTCAGCCCCTCCAACACCCCCGACAGCCAGTACTGAACACCCACAGGTCCAACGTTTCCATGAAGATCATCCACCTGGTCTACAGTCTCGAGATGGGCGGCGCCGAAGTTCTCGTCGCGCAGCTCTGCCGCATCCAGCGCGCGCAGGGTCATGACGTCCACATCTTTGCCTACTCCAAACTCGGAGTGATCGGCGAGCAGCTCCAGTCCGAAGGCTTCCCCATCTACGTCCCCGGTGAAGCCCATCCGCTCAAGACCATGCAGCGCTACTTCGAGCGCTTCCGCCAGATGAAGCCGGACGTCGTCCACTGCCACAACGTTGCGCCCACCACCCACGGCGCCATCCCCGCGCGTCTCGCCGGCGTTCGCTGCGTCATCTCCACCCGTCACCGCCTCGAACTCCACCCCTACGACTTCAAGGGCGAAGCCCAGTTCAACTTCATGGGCTGGTTCTGCGACTGGGTCACCGGCATCTGCGAGATCACCTGCGTCGAAATCCGCAAGGGCCCGCTCGCGCGCAAGAAGAAGATCGTCCTCGTCTACAACGGCACCACCCCGGTCGAACGCGCCAGCTTCGACGGCCTGGGCAAACAGGGCTTCACCCTGCTCTTCGTCGGCCGCCTGGTCCGCGAAAAGGCCATCGACACCCTCATCCGCGCGACTGCCATCGCCCGCGAGCGCATCCCCTCGCTCGCCTGCTGGATCGTCGGCGGCGGCAACGCAAGACCCGAACTCGAAGCCCTGACGAACGAGCTCGGCCTGCAGAAGAACGTCCGCTTCTGGGGCCAGCAGACCAACACTGCCCCCTACTTCTCCGCCGCAGACGCCTTCTGCATGTCCTCCATCTCGGAAGGCCTGCCCATGTCGCTCCTGCAGTCCATGAGCCTCGGCACCCCCGCCATCCTCACCGACGTCGACGGCATGGGCGAGATCCTGCGCCTCACTGGCGGCGGCCTGCTCACCCCCGTCGGCGATCCCGCCGCGTTCGCCGAAGCCATCGTCCGCCTCGCCACCGACGACGATCTCCGCGCCACCCTCTCGCAGAAAGCCCTCGAAGCCTACCAGACCCGCTTCACCCTCGAACGCATGGCCGACGGCTACATGCAGCTCTACCGCACCCGCGTCCCCTGACCTTCCGCTTTGTCATTCCGAAGCAAAGCGGAGGAACCTGCTTCTCGTTTCGCCCTTGCCTTCCGCCTTTATTTGTCATTCCGAAGCGCAGCGGAGGAACCTGCTTCTCGCACTTGCCGTCCCCCGCCGCAGACCAAGCCCCCACCCCATGCACTAAACTGAAAGACAATGCTCAGCCGGCTCTACGCCAAATGGATGTTTGCCTGGGAGACCGCGCTCACCACCCGAGACACCAACCGCATCGTCCGCCCCCTCGAGTGGGGCTTCGACTGGCTGCCGCCGCTCGACGCGCCTAACCCATATCCTGACCCGTACCCCAGCGACGAAGCCCGCATGACCGCCCTCAGCGCGCAGATCGTCGCCCGCTCCGACGAGTTCTTCGGCTACACCACGCCCACCGACTTCCGCCTCGAACATCGACACCCCCAGCTCTTCCCCACCAACGTCCGCCCCGAAACCCTCGCGCAGGACGCCGAGCTCAAGCGCCAGGCCGAAGCCGGCGAACTCGCCACCACCGAGTTCCTCCGCTTCACCTCGCCCGTCCGCACCCCATACCCCGAAAACGACCAGGTCAACGCGCGCTGGTTCCCGGCCAGCCCCGAGCAGGAAGAGAAGTTCCGCAAGCTCGGCAAACCGCGCCAGGCCATGATCGTCATGCCGCAGTGGAACGCCGACGCCTTCTCCCACAACGCGCTCTGCGAGATCTTCAACCGCTTCGGCATCTCGCTGCCTGCGCCTGTCGAAGCCGTACCACGACATCCGCCGCCCGGCCGAGCTCGAGCGCTCCGACTACGCCGTGCTCCGCCAACATCGGCCGCACCATGGCCGCCTGCCAGCAGGCCGTCGTCGACATCCGCTCCTGCTTCGACTGGCTTGAACCCCAGGGATATGCCCAGTTCGGCGTCCTCGGCACCTCGCTCGGCTCCTGCTACGCCTTCATCGCCGCCGCGCACGACCCGCGCCTGCAGGTCTGCGCCTTCAACCACGCGTCCACATGGTTCGGCGATGTCGTCTGGACGGGCCAGAGCACACGCCACATCCGCGCGGCCTTCGAAGCCGCCGGACTGACTCAGGAGACACTGCGCGAGGTCTTCCGCGGCATCAGCCCCATGGCCTACATGCAGCGCTTCGCCGCCAACCCCAAGCAGGTGCTCGTCGTCCACGCCAAGTACGACCTGACCTTCCTCGAAGAGTTCTCGCTCGACGTCCTCAAGAACTTCCGCGAGCACGGTGTCGACTTCCGCTCCCGCGTCCTGCCCTGCGGCCACTACACCACCGGCGAAACCCCGTACAAATACCTCGACGCCTGGTACCTCGGCAAATTCATCCACGACGCCTTCAAGAAGCTAGCCTTCGCTAACCTCAAACAATAAACACCGTCACCCTCAACCCATTCCCTGTCATCCTTCGCCGCAGGCGGAGGATCTGCCCCAGCCTTTGTCATTCCGAAGCGAAGCGGAGGAACCTGCTTCTCGCCCTTGTCATCTTTCGCCGAAGGCGGAGGACCTGCTTCTCGCCCTTGTCATCCTTTGCCGCAACCCAGGAACCACTTCTCTCACAGCAGAAAAACGGCCGCCCCACGTCCCATCCCTGAGACGTGGGGCCATGCCCTACTGCATCTTCGGCAGCTCCATCAACATCTGGCCGCCACCCTGCACCGTCGGCAACTGCCCATTCCAGCGATCGATCAGCGCCTTCGAGTTCTCAATCTTCCTCAACTCCAGCAACTGCGGCGTCAGACTCGCCTGCCGGATCTTGTTCGCCTCCGCCTCGCCCTGCGCCCGCGTCACGGCCGCCTTGGCCTCGCCCTCTGCTTCGGCAACGGTCTTCGCCGCCTCCGCCTGCGTCTTCGCCAGCTCGTTATGCGCCTGCTCCGCCGTCCTGGATCGCCTGCGCCTTGCTCGTAATCGCCGTGCGCAATCACCGCCGGCACCCGCGGCGCGCCGATAAATCCGAACTGCTGAATCCCCACACCCACCGGATCCATCTTCTGCTGGATCAGCGCCTGCACCTTGCCCAGGAACTCCGCCTTCTGCTCGCCGTAGATCTGCTCCACGTTGTACGTCGCTCGCCACCTCGTTCAGCGAGTTGCGCACGATGTCCCGCAGAATCCCATGCGTAAACGTATCCAGGTCGCTCACCCGGTACTTCACATAGAAATCCGGCACCCGCCGCGGCTCGATCGCATAGCTCAACGACACGTCCGAATAAATCTCCATCCCTTCCTTCGAGTTGAAGCTCATCTCCTCATTCTGCGCGCGGCCCTCGTTCAGATTCGCGCGTCCACTTCACCGTCTGCACGAACGTCGGGAACTCGATGATCTGCGAGCGCAGCGGGCTGTAGAACACCCATCCCGTGCGGATCGGAATCTCCGCTCGCGCCGCGCTGCGACCCGCTGAGCACCACCTCCACGCCCACGTAGCCCGCACCGATGCGCGTCACCGCGGCAATATAGTTGAAGAAAATAATCGTGCCGATCACCAGCACAGCCGCCACTCCTGCCAGCTTCAGCAGCCCCTTGGAACGCTGCAGCTGGGCGTCGAAATCGACGCCGCGTCCACTCTTGCCGTTGATGGTCGGTCCATTGAAGTTCTCAAACATCGTCTTACCCGTCCTTTTCCTTTGAAGCATGGTGTGGATGCGGTCCAGTCCTGCTCCATGGCACGGCTTCAGCCGTGCCATGGAGCTCCGCATTAAATGTGGGGCTTTAGCCCCTGAGGGTACGCCTGTCGCAGCGTCCCGTTGGCCAAAACGTTCTAGATCACTGCAAGGGGTCTATGCCCCGTCAACCCCAGCGCCGCGTCCAGATCGCGCGAAAGGCGAGCCAGGCGCCCACCGCGGTCAGCAGCAGAAGCCCCACACCTTCCGCGACCGCAACATTGCTGGGCAGGTTGAGCAGCTTGAAGGCGTTCACCATGCCCTCATACAGCAGCACGGCGACAACACAGGAAAAAAATGATTTCGTCGCTACGGACACACATCCCCGGCCGGAAACTCACGCAGCCATCCAACAAATCCAATATATCGCAAATTGCAATATCGCGCAACTTCCCTTTTCACCTCACCCACAAGTTGGTCGTACTATGGCAACGGATGGCGAAATGATCCGAACCGAGTCGAAGATGTGAGGAGTCGCATGATGCATGGTGTAGAGTTCCGCGCCGAAGTGACTGAAGCTATGGCCGAGATCCTGACGCCGGAGGCAATCGCCTTCGCCGTGCGCCTGGAGCGCGGCTTCCGTGCGCGGCGCAACGATCTTCTCGAAGCCCGCAAAGCGCGCCAGGCGCGTCTCGATGCCGGCGAACGCCCCGACTTTCTGCCGGAAACGAAATCCATCCGCGAGGCCGAGTGGACCGTCGCTCCGCTTCCCGCGGATCTGCTCGACCGCCGCGTCGAGATCACCGGGCCGGTCGACCGCAAAATGGTCATCAATGCGCTCAACTCCGGCGCGCGCGTCTACATGGCTGATTTCGAAGATTCAACGACTCCAACCTGGACCAACCTCATCGAAGGCCAGATCAATCTGCGCGACGCCGTTCGCCGCACCATCTCCTTCGTCGACGAGAAGTCAGGCAAGTCCTACAAGCTCGTCGAAAAGCCCGCCGTGCTGTTTGTGCGCGTCCGGGGCTGGCACCTGGACGAGGCGCACGTCTGGGTCGACGGTTTGCCCATGTCCGGCGGCATCTTCGACTTCGCCCTCCATGCCTTCGGCAACGCGCAGGAACTGCTCCGCCGTGGTTCCGGCCCGTACTTCTACCTGCCCAAGATGGAGAGCCACCTTGAAGCGCGGCTGTGGAAGGACATCTTCGTCGCCGCGGAAAGCGAACTGAAGCTGCCGCCAAATTCGATCAAGGCGACCGTGCTGATCGAGACGATTCTTGCGACGTTTGAGATGGACGAGATTCTGTACGAGCTCCGCGATCACTCCGCGGGCCTGAACTGCGGACGGTGGGATTACATCTTCAGTTACATCAAGAAGTTCGCAGCGAGCCAGAACATCATGCTGCCCGATCGCGCGCAGATGACCATGACGACACACTTCATGCGCAGCTATTCGAAGCTGGCGATCAAGACCTGTCATCGCCGCAACGTAAGTGCCATGGGCGGCATGAGCGCGCTGATCCCCATCAAGAACGATCCTGAGGCGAATGAAAGAGCGATGTCCGGCGTACGCGCCGACAAGGAACGCGAAGCTATGGACGGGCATGACGGAACCTGGGTCGCGCACCCGGGCCTTGTGCCCATCGCGATGGAAGTCTTCAACCGCATCATGCCGCAGCCCAACCAGATCGACAAGCAGTTGCCCGACTTCAACCCCACCGCCGAAGACCTGCTGCGCGTGCCCGAAGGCACCATCACCGAGGCAGGCGTGCGGCAGAACATCGCCGTTGGCATCGGGTATCTCGAAGCCTGGTTGCGCGGCATAGGCTGCGTTCCGCTGTTCAACCTGATGGAGGACGCCGCGACGGCCGAGATCAGCCGCGCGCAGCTCTGGCAGTGGGTGCATCATGGCGCACATCTCACTACCGGCGAACCGGTGACCGCCCAACTCTGCCACACGATGATCGACGAAGAGCTTGCCCGCGCCAGGACCACTTACGACGCCAGCCGCTACGTGTCGTATGAGAAAGCCGCCACGATGATGCGGGAGCTGATTGACTCGCCAAAGTTTGCAGATTTTCTGACGCTCGGCGCCTATGCCGACCTGATCGCCACCGAACGCCGCTGAACGCCTCACCCGCTTCGGAGTTCACAGGATGACATCCACCGCTCCAGACCGCCAACCCTCCGGCCTTTCCGCCGAACTCCTGCGTGAATTCTCCCGCACCGTGGGCGAGGGCGGCATCATTGTCGAGCGCAGCCAGCTCCAGACCTACGAGTGCGATGGCCTGACCGCCGATGCGCACCGTGCCCGGCGCCGTGCTGCTGCCGCGCACGACGCGAGAGGTCCAGGCCATCGTTCGGTCTGTGCGCGAGGCACAGAATTCCCTTCGTCGCTCGCGGCGCCGGCACCGGCCTTTCGGGCGGAGCGCTTCCCGCAGCCGGCGGCATCGTCATCAGCTTCGCGCGCATGAATCGCATCCTCGCACGTCGACACTCGCCAACCAGCGCGTCACCGTGCAGCCCGGCGTCATCAACGACCACGTCACGCAACGCGTCGCCGCCGCATGGCTACTTCTACGCTCCCGACCCTTCATCGCAGACGCGTCTGCACCATCGGCGGCAACGTCGCGGAAAACGCCGGCGGCGCGCACTGCCTGAAGTACGGCTTCACCACCACGCACGTCCTCGCGCTCGAAGTCGTCCTGCCCACCGGCGAGCTGGTGCACCTCGGCTCGTCCACGCTCGGACGCGCCCGGCTACGATCTCGCCGGCGTCTTCGTCGGCTCGGAAGGAACGCTGGGCGTCGCCACCGCGGTCACCCTGCGCATCGTGAAGCGGCCGGAAGACGTGCAGGTGCTGCTGGCCGCGTTCGACACCATCGCCGCCGCCGGGCAGACCGTCTCCGACATCATCGCGGCGTCCATTCTTCCAGCGGCCATGGAGATCATGGACCGCCTCGTCCATCGAGGCCGCGGAGGCCGCGGTCCATCCCAACTATCCCGCACTGCGAAGCGCTGCTGCTGGTCGAACTCGACGGCCCGCGCGCCGAGGTCGAACTGCAGATGCGAGCAGGTCCGCGAGCTCTGCCGCGCGAACGGCGCCTGGGAAGACCGCCTGGCACAGTCCGCGCAGTGAACGCATGCTCGTCTGGAAGGGCCGCAAGGCCGCCTTCGCCGCCGCCGGACGCCTCGCGCCCAACTACATCGTGCAGGATGGCGTCATTCCACGCACCAAGCTGCCGATCATCCTCGAAGAGATCGGCGCGATGGCCGCGGCAGACCGGCCTCCGCGTCACCAACGTCTTCCACGCCGGCGACGGCAACCTCCATCCCATCGTGCTCTACGACGCCTCCATCCCGGGCGAGGAAGAGCGCGCGTCGACCTCTCCATGCGCATCCTGCAGCTGTGCGTCGATCTCGGCGGCTCCATCACCGGCGAACACGGCGTGGGCCGCGAGAAGCAGCAGTCCATGGGCTACATGTACGCCGAGCCCGACCTCGACACCATGCAGCTCGTCCGCCACGCCTTCGATCCCGACAACCTCGCCAACCCCGACAAGCTCTTTCCGCGCCCGCGCCTTTGCGGCGAAAAGACCGGGCCTTACACGCCTGCATCCGCTGGAAACCGCGGGCGTGGCGGAGTACTTCTAGCCGCATGGACTGCGCACGACCCATCTCGATCACGCCATCGCCGAGCGAGCGCTTCCGCGATGCCATGGGCGCAGCGTATGTGTCGGACGACCTCGGCGCCATCACGATCGCTGCCGGCTGCGACCGAACATGTCGCCACGCCCTCCGCCTCGCCAACGAGAACGCCTTGAGGTCGCCATCACGGGCGGCTGCACCAAGCGGGTGAACTGGGCCGCAACGCGGCACCCGTTTGGATCCGCATGGGCTCTCATCCGTCCCGCATGGAGGCGCGCTTTGACCGCGTGCTCGAACACACATGGCAGGACCTGACCTGCACCGTCCAGGCCGGCTGCACCTGGCAGTCGCTGCAGGACGCCCTCGCGCAGCACGGTCAGTTCGTCGCGCTCGATCCGCTTTGGCCCGAGCGGGCCACGGTCGGCGGCATCATCGCCAGCAACGACTCCGGCAGCCTGCGCCTGCGCTACGGCAGCCTGCGCGATCTCGTCATCGGCATGACGGTCGTGCTCGCCGACGGCACGGTCGCGCAAGTCGGCGGCAAAGTGGTCAAGAACGTCGCCGGCTACGACCTGCACAAGCTCCTGATCGGCGCCTTCGGCACACTCGGCGTCATCACCGAGGTGACCTTTCGGCTGCACGCCATCCCGCGCCACACCGCGCAGCTTCACTGTCGACGAGCCGAACGCGCGCAACCCGCTCGGCGAGCTCCTGCTGGCGATCCTCGATTCGCACCTCAGCACCGCAGGCCATGCAGCTTCGCAACTCGGCGCAAGGCTTCCATCTCGATATGGAGTTAGCGGCGCTTCCGGAGGCTCACCACTGCAATCAAGCCGAGACCTCTCGCTCCATGGCGCAGCAACTTCGACCTCGATACGTCTGACGCTGCAGACGATGTGTGGAAGACTGCGCGAAGCGGCATGTTTCGCAGCGCGGCTTCTGCACTTTCAAGGCCACCATGCTTCCATCGGAGATCGGCGCAGATCATCGCAGCCATCCACGCGCTCGGCGGCGATCGCTGTCACCCAGGCCGCGGGCATCATGACCGCGTATATCCCGGTGCGAGCTGCCGACAGGCCTCCTCGAGCTGCGAACTCATCTGCGAAGCACGCCGGAGGCTCACTCATCATCCTGCAGCGACGCGCCCGAGCGGCGTCGACCGCTGGGGCAAGCTGCCCGATTCGCATCGACCTGATGCGCGCAGTCAAGCAGCAGTTCGACCCCAACCACATCCTCAACCCGGCCGCTTCCTCGGAGGCATCTGACATGACGACCTGACACAATTGGAACCTCCCAAGCCCTCGAACTTCGACGCGCATCACCCGCCGTCGAAAGAGCTTATCGCCGACTGCGTTCACTGCGGCTTCTGCCTGCCGGCCTGCCCCACCTACGTCCTGTGGGGCGACGAGATGGACTCGCCCGCGCGGCCGCATCTACATGATGAAGAAGACGCTCGAAGGCAACGCGCCGCTGGACCAGACCTTCCAGCTCG
Source organism: uncultured Gammaproteobacteria bacterium (assembly GCA_963744015.1). GTDB lineage: Bacteria > Acidobacteriota > Terriglobia > Terriglobales > Acidobacteriaceae > Edaphobacter. Next base: position 594,499 of record CAVUSA010000003.1, on the reverse strand, counting down.
CACATGGACAACTGCCTCGGCTGCATGGCCTGCATGACGGCGTGCCCCTCCGGCGTGCAGTACGGCAAGCTGATCGAAGACACGCGCGCCCAGGTGGAGCGCAACGTCCCGCGCACCGCCGGCGACAGCCTCTTCCGCAGGCTGCTCTTCGCGACCTTCCCATACGCCACTCGCCTCCGGCTGCTGGCTATTCCCACGCTCATCTATCAGCGCTCGGGCCTCCAGACGCTCCTGCGCAAGCAGCGGCATCCTCCGCCATCTTCCGCCGCGTCTCGCCGCAATGGAGTCGCTGCTGCCGCGCGTCCCCGACCGCCCCTTCCGCAAGCTCCCGCAGCGAACGGCTACAACCTCCCTGCCGAGGGGACGCGTCGGCATGCTCGCCGGCTGCGTGCAGCAGGTTTTCTTCCAGCACGTCAACGAAGCCACGGTCCGCGTGCTCGCGGCCGAAGGCTTCGAAGTCATCATCCCGCCAACGCAAGGCTGCTGCGGAGCGCTGATGGTTCACTCCGGACTAGAAGAGCAGGCGCTCGCGTTCGCCCGTGGCATCATCGCCACCTTCGAAGCCGCGAACGTCGACACCATCGTCATCAACGCCGCCGGCTGCGGCTCCACCATGAAGGAGTATGGCCACCTGCTCCGCGACGACCCGGCCTTTGCCGCACGCGCTGCGGCCTTCAGCGCGAAGTGCAAGGACATCTCCGAGATCCTCTGCGACTTCGCGCCCCAAAGTCCGCGCCATCCGCTGCCCATGCGGGTGGCGTACCACGACGCCTGCCACCTGCGTCACGCACAAGCCGTCTTCGAGCAGCCGCGACGCCTCCTGGCCGGCATTCCCGGGCTCGAAGTCGTGGAGCTCGAAGAGGCCACGCTCTGCTGCGGCTCGGCCGGTGTCTATAACCTGCTCAACCCCGAGACGGCGAATGAGCTTGGCGATCGCAAGGTCGAAAGCCTGCTCGCCACGAAAGCCGAAGCGGTGATCTCCGCCAATCCCGGCTGCCTGCTGCAGTTGATGAGCGGGCTGCGCCGCCGCAACCTCCATGCCATGCCCGCGTTCCACATGGTCGAGTTGCTGGACGCCTCCATCCGCAATGTGCCGCTCCGTCCGGGGGGACGTCCAGCCGTGTAGAATCGGTCGCATTCGCAGCGCCCAGAGTGAAGCCAAGCCATGTGGAGTCAGAACTACTTTCTCTTCGGGAACAACCTCGCGCTCTCCGCGTTGATTGCGGCCGTGCCGATCTTCACCCTGCTCCTGCTGCTTGGCGTGCTGCGCAAACCGGCCTGGATTGCGGGCCTCACGGCGCTCTTCATCAGCCTGATCCTCGCTGTCGCCGGATATCACATGCCATTTCCGCTGGCGCTCAGTGCGGCTGCCCACGGAGCCGCCTTTGGCCTGTTTCCCATCTCCTGGATCGTCTTCTGGGCAATCGCGCTCTTCCGCTTGACCGTCGCGACGGGCAAGTTCGAAATCATCCGGGAGTCAATTGGCCGTCTTACCTCCGACCGTCGCATGCAGGCGCTGCTCATCGCCTTCGCGTTCGGAGCCTTCATTGAAGGAGCCGCGGGTTTCGGAACGCCCGTGGCCGTGGCCGCTGCGATGCTGACCGGCCTGGGCTTTCCACCGCTGCGGGCCGCCGCCATCTGCCTGCTTGCGAACACATCGCCGGTAGCATTCGGGTCCATCGGCATCCCCATCGTCACGCTGGCCGGGATCACCGGGCTTCCGCTCGACAAGCTGAGCGCCGCCGCGGGCCGCCTGTGCGCCCCGGTCTCGCTGTTTGTCCCCGCGTACCTTGTGCTGGCAGTCGGCGGGGTCGCGGCGCTTCGCGGAGCCTGGCTGCCGGCTTTGGTCGCGGGTATCTCGTTTGCCGGAACACAGTTCCTGATCTCCAACTTTGTCGGTCCGCAACTGACCGACATCCTCGCCGCAATCGTCACCATGCTTGCCCTCATCGGCGTAACCCGCGTCTGGAAGCCCGGCGACGGCGACCGCTTTCTCAACGAAGCCACCGGAAGCGCAATCGAGCAAGAGGAACACGCCGCCGTTCCCGCCATCGCGCAGGTACTGTATGCGTGGCTTCCGTATGGCTTGCTGGTGTTATGCGTCCTGCTATGGGGATTCAAGCCATTCCAGAGCCGGCTGAACCTCTTCAACCTCAACTTCCAGTGGCCGATGCTGCACGACCTCGTTCTGCGCATGCCGCCCATCACCACGACGCCCTCGCCCTACCACGCCATCTACAGCTTCAACTGGCTTTCCGCATCGGGCACGTCCTGCATGGTCGCCACGCTTCTGTCGGCCGTGGCATTGCGCGTCAGCTTTCGCCGGTTTGTGCAGGTCCTCCTTGAAACCTGCCGCCAGCTCTTTCTTCCCACGGTGACGGTGGCATCCGTCCTCGCGATGGCGTTTCTTCTCAACTACTGCGGCGCCACCTCCACCTACGGCATGGCGTTCGCCTCGACCGGCACCATCTTCCCGTTCTTCAGCGCGATCCTCGGCTGGCTCGGCGTCTTCCTCACCGGATCCGACACATCCGCAAACGCGCTGTTCGGGAATCTTCAGGTGGTCACCGCAACCCGACTCGGGCTCAACCCGGTGCTCATTGCCGCCACCAACTCTGTAGGGGGCGTGATGGGCAAGATGATCAGTCTGCAGACCATCTCTGTTGCGGCCGCAGCCACGCGCATGTCCACCCAGGATCAGTCGCAGCTGTTCCGCTTCTCGCTGCGGCATAGCATTCTGCTGGTCAGCGTGATCGGCTGCCTCGCCATGCTGTACGCGTATGTGCTCCATCTTTAGAGCAGCTCTGGCCTATGTCAGAGGCCTGTGGAGCGCATGGCGCGGCGCAGTCTCTTCAGCAACCGAAGCGGCGACGGGGAATTCCCGTTGCTAATGGACGCGGCGTTCGAAGGTTAACCGCGTCCCATCCAGAGAACCCTTAGCGCAGGCCGAGATGCCAGAGCCAATGGAGCAGGTGGAGCAGGCAGCCGCGCAGGAAGTTGAGCCAGGCCACGAGCACGTGGACGATCAAGGGGACGTAGTGGAGCGCGAGCCACCACAGAAGGAGCAGCAGTTTTGCGAGCAGCACCACCGCCGAGCCCACCACGGCCAGCAGAAGAAAGACGATGACCGGAAGCAGCACGGCGAGGTCGAAGATGAGGAACAGCGTGGTGAGCACGAAGCGATCGAAGAAGGTGAAGAGCGCGCCCGCGGGTTTGCGGTTGTGCGGATGGAAGCAGTCGTAGCGGGTGCCGTCGGCCGCAACAGCCATGGTGTGGTGGCAGGGGGTCAGCTCCTGGCGCGAGACGTTACGCGGTGCGTAGCGATATGAGGCGTCGTCCATTCGCTTTGCCACGCTGGCGTGCACGAGTGCACCCGCGGGCAGCTGGCGCAGCCGCATGCCGAGCGGGACACGGCTTTGTTCCCGGGAATTCTCGAGGCTGTAGAAGAGGTGCGGAATCGCTTCCGGCAGCCACCATGCCGGGGTTAGCGATTTGTGCAGTTTGGAACTTGTCGGCGGGTCGTAGAGCAGCAGGCTCTTCGCCGGCGGCGTGGGTGCGATGCCGAACACAAGGTTGAGGCGCTCGGGATTGAGGCGAATCCCGGGACGGTCCGGGTAGGTTCCGTCGGCTTCGGGCAGAATCCCGGCTTCGGCCAGCATCCAGCGCAGAGTGATGTCGGAGAGGCCCGTCTCCGGTTGCGGATAGCTGCCGCCGACATCGGAGTGGACGCCCGCGAACCAGACCTGGACGAGGTCCTGGCCGGGGGTAGGTTTGCCGAAGAGATTGTCCTGAAAGAAGCAGCGGTGTTCATCGATGCTGACGGCATGGCGGATGCGAAGAATGGTGTCGTTCTGCGCGAGGTTGAAGAGGCGCAGCGGCGTCGAGATCCAGCCGACCGACGAGACGGTATCCCAGACGCCTACGAAGTGGATGCGGAAGCCACGGTGGGAGAAGGTCTCCTTGAAGGCCTCGTCCGGCTGGACGGACGACCGGCCGCGTTCGTCGTGCTGCGCCACGTACATCCGCCAGGCGTACGCGAGGTGGCCCTCGTTGCCTTTGCAGAGCAGGCCGTAGCCATGCAGCAGGCCGGCCAGGGCGCGGGCCGTGTAGGCGCCACGCGAAAAGCCGAAGATGTAGACCTCGTCCTGGTTCCCGTCGCCGCCGTTGTCGTGGTACACCTCCATCAGGTAGCGGTAGGCGTCGAGCACGTTATCGCGGAAGCCGGCGCCGAAGGCGAGACCCTTGATCTTGGTCCACTCGCGCGACCACCAATGCTGGGCGGAGGGTGCGCCCATGGTTCCAACGCCGGGGTGGTAGTAGGCCACCTGGTCGTTGTCGACCTGGAGCGCCGTGTAGAGCTTCACCACGTTGGAGTTCCTGCCCGCGGCGGGATTGGCGGGGTCGGGATTGGGCGCGCTGAAAGCGTTTCCTGTGCCGTCGCAGCAGAGGACAATCTTCTTACGGCGCGGGTGGCGGGCCGATTCCTGAACGAAGAACTCTGCAGCCATAGCTGGCTCCGCAAGGGGATTTGGCCGGTCGTGCGGGGAGTGGAGCCAATCCTAACAAAACCGCGCAGGGAAGCAAGCGGAATCGGCGGCAATGTTTTGGGTGCGGCCGGCGCAGGGCCGCAGGGGTTTCAGCGCAGCGTCTCCACGGTGTGAAGCGGCAGCGAATCGGAGGCGGGGCCGGCTTCCACCGTATACGGCCCGGCCGGGAAGCTCCAGGAGTTGGAGGCTTCATCGAAGACCGACAGGGCGCGGCGGTCGAGATGGACGGTGACCTGCTTCGACTCGTTCGGCGCGAGCGAAACGCGCTGCCATCCCGCGAGATGGCGGAAGGGTTCCGCAGCGGCCGGCGGCGGCGTCGCGTAGACCTGCGCGATCTCGACGCCGGGGCGGGTTCCGGTGTTGCGGAGGGTGAAGGTCACATCGTCGCCCGAAACCGTGAGACCGGAGTAGGCAAATGTCGTGTAGCTGAGGCCAAAGCCAAAGGCGAACAGCGGCTGCTTGTGTTCGGCCTCGTACCACTTGTAGCCGACCTTGAGCCCTTCATCCAGGGTGACGGAATAGCGCGAGCGCGAGTGTGCCGCATCGTTCACCGCGCCTGAGCCCTGCCCGCGATCTTCCTTTGCCAGCGGCGCGATCGCCGGGCGGGGCAGGTCCGCTTCGCTGCGGGGGAAGGTCATCGGAAGCTTGCCGGCGGGGTTGACCTGGCCGGTGAGCACGCGGGCGAGCGCGCGGTGCCCGCTGCTGCCCGCGTACCACGCTTCGACCACGCCTTCGACGTGATTCAGCCAGGGCATCGTAACCGCGGTGCCGGTTTCGAGCACGACGACGGTGTGCGGATTCGCCGCGGCCATGGCGGTGATGAGATCATCCTGCGCGTCCGGCAGGGCGAGGCTGGGCAGGTCCATGCCCTCCGACGACCACTGCGTGGCGAAGACGAGCACCACATCGGCGCTGCGGGCGAGGGCAGCCGCCGCGGCGCGGTCTTCGCCGGAGGCGTACTGGATGTCGACCCCGGGAAGCTGTGCGCGCAGAGCCTTCAGCGGTGAGGTCGGAAACCAGATATGCGCCTGCCAGTGCGGAAGGCCCTCGCCGGGAGGAAGAATGGCGCTGCCCACGGGTGGGTCGACCTGCGCGGAGCCTCCGCCGGAGATCATGCCCACCTCGGCATGCCCGCCGATCAAAGCGATGCGCTTGACGCGCGCGGCGTCCAGCGGAAGGACCCGGTGCTCGTTGCGCAAGAGCACGATGCTGGCTTCTTCCTGCCGCTGCGCGATCTCAAGCCCGCGCTCCACATCGACGACGCTCTTCTGCACGGGATGATCGACCACGCCGGAGACGAACTCCGCGTAGAGCACGCGGCGGGCGTGATCGTCGATCTCCGCCAGCGGCACCTTGCCTTCGGCCACGGCCTTCTCCAGCGGCGCGCCAAAGTATTCCGCCATCGGCTGCTCCTGGTCGAGACCGGCGGCGCTGGCCTTTTCGGTGCTGTGAGTGCCGCCCCAGTCGGAGAGGACGAAACCCGGGAAATGCCAGTCGCGCTTGAGCACGTCGTGCAGCAGGTACTGGTTTTCACAGGCGTAATCGCCGTTGATACGGTTGTAGGAGCACATGACGGCGCCGGGCTTCGCAAGGTCGATCGCGATGTGAAACGCGAGCAGGTCGCTTTCCTGCATGGCGCGCGGCGACACCTTCACGTCGACGATATTGCGTCCGGTCTCCTGGTCGTTCATGGCGTAGTGCTTGATGTCGCCGACGACGTGCTCGGCCTGCTCGCAACGCATCAGGTTGCCGGCGAGCGTTCCGGCGAGCAGCGGGTCTTCGCCGAGATACTCGAAGGTGCGTCCGTTGCGCGGGTCGCGGGTCAGGTTGACGCCGCCGCCTAGGGTCATGTTGTAGCCTTGCGCGCGCAGTTCACGGCCGATAAGCCCGCCGTACTCGCAGGCGCCCTCCGCGCTCCAGCTTGCGGCTGCGGCGAGGTCAGATGGCAGCGCGGTGGAGTAGCGGCCGTTCTCGCTGCTGCTGCGCACGCCGTAGGCCGCGTCTGAAAGATACAGCGGCGGAATGCCGAGGCGTGGACACGCCCTCCACCATGCCGGCGCCGCCGTTCGACTGCGTGGTCAGAGGCATCTGCCACTGCGCGGCGTGGGCCATGCCGTTGCCGTGCAGCAGCGCGATCTTCTCCGCGAGCGTCATCTGCCCGAGCACCAGTTCGGCGCGCTTTTCAGCGGGAAGAGACACATCCATCCAAGGCCGCGCGTCGGCCTGTTGACCGCGGGCGACCGCACCGAGCGGCAGGAGGAGGAGCAGAGTGGAAAGACCCGAGGCGAAGCGAAGGCTGATCAAGACGTGCTCCTTAGGCTCTGTTATAGCTTCGGTGTGCTGCTCGAGGGTGCTGCTACGACGGGCTTGCGAGGTGCGGCGGGTTTCTGCGCCAGGAGCTTGTCGATCTCGGAGCCCGCAAGCAGGAACGCGCCCACGCCGTAGACATAGCTGGACGAAGGCGTGAAGGCATCCGGCGCGAAGCCGATGGGTTGGATGTTGCCCAGCCGGCCGTTCTCGTAGATGTGGGCGATCATGGCGCTCCAGCAGCGCTCGAGCACGGGACGGAAGGTCGCCTCGTCGAGCAGCCCCGTACGCAGGCCGTAGGCGATGCCATAGGCGAAGAAGGCAGAGCCCGAAACCTCCGGCATCTTGTAGGCGTCGGCGTCAAGCAGGCCGGCGCGCCACAGGCCATCGGCCGGCTGCAGCGCGGCGATACGGGTCATCATCTGCACAAACTGCTGCTGATAGGCGGCGCGGCGGCTATCGCCCGCGGGCAGCGCCTCCAGGATGTTGACGAGTCCGCCGACTACCCACCCATCGCCGCGCGACCAGAAGATGGGTTTGCCGTTCGCCTCATGCTGCGCCTTCAGGTCGAGAAAGCGGGCATCGCGCACGTAGAGCGATTCCTGCGGATTCCAGAGCAGATTCCTGGTGATGGCCCACTCGCGGTCAAGCGTGTTCAGGTACTTCGCGTCGTGCGTGATGGTGGCAATGCGCACCAGCACGGGCGGTGCCATGAACAGCGCATCGCACCACCACCAGACAGGCTTGTCGGGTGTGTCCTGCACGGTGGCGAGGCGATCCATGATGGCCTTGGTGTGGGCCAGCCGCACGGGGTCCGGATGCTCGGCGTACAGCGTGAGGTACGCCTGTCCGAGCGCTTCGTCGTCGGCGTGGGGAAAGCGGGTGTCCTCCAGCTGCCAGTGCCAGCGCTCAGCGGCGCGAAGCACGGCGTCGTGGCCTTCGGGGCGGCCGGTGGCGGCCGAGGCGGCGAGCAGCCCGTCATAGAGCGCGGCGTACGTCCACAGGCGGTTGAACTTGGGCTCGCTGTAGGCAAGCTGCCAGTCCATCACCTTCACCATGGCGGCGTTGACGTCGGCGCGCTTGAGTGCGGGCGAGAGATGCGCCAGCGGGCCGGGATCCTGCGGCGAATCGCCCGCAGCGGCGCGTTCCTGCTCGCCGGTAAGGCGGGGAGTTGCCGGTGCCTGCGCGCGAAGGGCGGCCGAGACGAGAAGAAGAGCGGAAAGCGCAAGAACTGTAGATCGCATGCGGAGATGTCCTGTGTGGCGTTGGTTGCTGGTGAGTCGCCGTGGGTCTTCAGCGTTCGTGGCGACGGGATAGAGGTACGTTTTCCCAGAACAATATTCTGCTCTACAAATCGAGTGTTGTGGCGGGCAGGCCTTCCGCCGAGAGGCTAACGGTTCCCGCGCCGGTTCGCACGAGATGCAGATGCGCCAGGCCGTTGGTGACCTCGAGCACGCGCGAGCCGCCAACCGTGCCGAGATTCGCCAGCATGGTAAGGGAGCCGGTGACGCTGAAGCGAACGACTGTGCGCGCATCCAGGCAGCGCCGTCCGTCGCGGTCCAGCACCTCGGCCTGCACGGTGACGCGGCCTGCCTCCGCGGCGATGCGGCGCAGCGCCAGCCGCGCGGGGGCGGACCAGGGAGTGGTCACGTACTCGAGCTGTACCGTATCCTCCACGCTTCCGGCGCCGTGCAGACCGATCGCACGGAGGGTGTTGCTGCCGGGGCGGAAGTTCACCTGCCAGCGCAGGTTGGCCGCGGGAAAATTCTGCGCGTCACGCTGGCGCACGCCGAGCGAGACACCATTCAAAAACAGCTCGGCATGCGCGCAGTTGCTGTACACCTTGACGGTGCGCGCCTCGCCTTCAGCGCCCCAGCGGCGCGGCCAGGTGTGGCCGTAGATGTGGATCATCGGCTGGGTGCTCCAGTAGGACTGAAACACTGCGTACGATTCCTTGGGGGTGAGGTCGCGCTGCACCACACCTTTTTGATTCATGCGCGGCAAAGGCGAATCGGCGCGCAGCGGCGAGGCGAAATCCTTGAAGACCCACATGGCGCTGCCCGCCAGCCAGGGCAGCGTCTCCTGCGTCTTCAGGTACCAGTCGAAGAGGTCGCAGGCGTAGGTCTCGGACCAGTCGCCATCGCGCGACACGCGCACCGGGCCGCCGGAACGATGGAAGTCGCCGTCGCGTTCTGCGCCTCCGGTGCCGGTGGGGACAGGACCGAGGACCGCATAGGGATCTTCGCTGTGGCGGCCGGCGTGGCTGTCTGCCCCCCATTCGATATGCAGCAGGCGCTTCTGCTTGCCGCGTTGTGCTTCGAGCGTCCCGGCGTATTCCCGGTACGTGCCGCTGTACCAGCCGGCCCAGATGGAAGGCGAATACACATCCGGGATGTCGCGCGCGAAGTCGCAGCGGCGGTAGGAGGTCAGCCGCGTGGGGTCCAGCCGGTGCGTCAGTTCCTGCAGCTCTGTCATGAACGCGCGGATGGCGGCCTTGTCCACGGAGGGCTTTTCTTCCGGCCAGTCGTCTTCATTGCCCAGGCCCCAGAAGACGATGGAGGGATGATTGCTGTGCTGCAGGATGAGGTTTTGCATCTGCGCCAGCGTGTTTTTCTTCCACTCCGCGCTGCCGATACCGGCGCGGCACCACGGCACCTCCTCCCATACGAGCAGCCCAAGCTCATCGCAGAGATCGAGCACCAGGCGATCCTGCTGGTAGTGGCCCAGCCGGATGAAATTTGCGCCCATGCTCTTGATCATGCCCAGCTCCTGCCGCACGGAGGCATCGGACTGAGCGCCGGCGCCCTGGAAGTCCTCCTGGTGCCGTTGCGTGCCGCGCAGAAAGAGCTGCTTGCCGTTAAGCGAGAACAAGCCCTGCTCCGGGAACGAGACGTGGCGGACGCCGATGCGCTCCTCGAGCGTGCAGGCGGAGCTGCCTGAGCCCACCGTGACCAGGCATCGATAAAGCTGCGGACGATCCGGAGACCAGCGCGCCGGATTCGCGATCTCCACCTTGGCGAGCACTTCGGACTCCTGCCAGACGCCGCGGGTGACGTGGCTCTCGTGAATCGAGTGCCCGGCGGGATCGAAGACCTGCACGCGCACCCTCGTGCTGTTGCCAGCCGTGGGAGTGCCGTAGAGCTTCGCCGCGATGCTGAGCGTGGCTGGGCCTTCCGCCTCGCACGCCTGCCGGATGTCAAGTCGCTCGAGCGCGAGTTGCGGCAAGTAGACGAGCTCCACATGGCGATAAAGGCCGCCGTAGAGCGAGAAATCGCTGAGGTTCGAAGGCGAACGAGAAGCGTCGGGGGTGCTGTCGCAGCAGAGCAGCAGGTCCACGCTGCGGCTCTTGCCCGCGGCATCTGTCAGGTCGAAGACGAACTCGTCGTAGCCGCCGACATGCGTGCCCAAGGGCGTCTCGCCGCTCCAGGCCGTGGTGGTCTGGCCCGCCCCGTGGAAGTGGAGCAGCGTGTGCCCGCCGGGATAGGGATTGCTGACAGGAAGCTGCAGGCGGTACCAGCTCTGCCCCTGGAAGTAGGGTCGGTCAGGATCGCAACTGTCCTCGGCGTTGGTGCAGTGCGGCAGGCTGACGGGCTGCCAGGGCTGGCGGTCGGCGCGGGCTTCGGCCGGCGTCAAGGGTCCGCGGCGAAACTGCCATCCGGTGGCCAGGCGCTGGGCGTGGCTCGCCGGCGCCGCCGCTTCGCCGCCCTCCGCAAGGACCGGCTTCTCGAGGGAAAGCAACGCCACGGAGGCGGAGGCCTGGCGCAGGAAGTGCCTTCGTGTGAGCTGCATGAGAAAGTCCTACGCTCCGTTTTTGCCGCAGGCGGGTCGTCCGCGCCGTCGCGTGTGAGTGGTGCAGCGAGAGATGAGCACCGGCACGAGCTTGAAAGCTACGTGCCGGTCCCCAGTGAGTGGAAGCGGCGGCTAGAAGAGAATTCTTCCGCCCACCTGGATAATGCGGTTGGAGAACGGACCGCCCTGGATGGTGCCGGTGATGTGGCCGAAGGTGTTCGGACCCGGCACTCAGGGTTGCGTTTGGCGCGGGCAGGTTGGTGAGGTTGAAGACGTTGGTGGCTTCACCGCGAATCTGGAACTTTACGCGCTCCTTGTAGAGCAGGAAGTCGCGGAAGATGGAGGCGTCGATACCGCGGCGGCCGGGTGCGCTGAGCGTATTCTGGCGTACCGTTCCGTCGGAGTTGGCCGGGCCGGCGCCATTCTGCGGGCAGGCCGCCACACCGTTCAGGGTCGCATTCCAGACACAGAACTGGGAGACATCGGTCCAGTTCTGCATGGCCGCCACGCGCGAGTTGCCGTTGTTGTTTACGTGCGGAATCACGCCCGGCGCGGGGTTGGGACGATCGTTCGACACGCCGTCGGCATTGTTATCCGAACCGGTGGTGATGTTGAACGGAAGTCCGCTCTGCATGCGGATGATGGAGGTAACTGTCCATCCGTTGACCAGATGGCGCACGGCGAAGTTGCTGACGCCGTAGTTCGGCTTGTACACAAACGTGATCACCGCAAGGTGGCGCTGGTCGTAGTCGGAACGCTGGCGGTCGAGGAACTTGTTGCGGTTGTCTTCCGGCTCCGTTCCGGTGCTGTTGCCCGTGTTGCCGGCGGTGTCCAGGTCTTCGCTCTGCAGGTTCTTCGACCAGACGTAGAAGCCCTGGATGCTGAAGTTGTGCGTCATCCTCTGCTCTGCGGTGACCTGCAGGGCATGGTAGTTGGCGCTCTCCGACGACTGAATCTGCGAGATGGTGGAAAACTGCGGATTGGCTGCCGTGGTGGTGGCGGTGGCGCCGTAGCCTGCGTCGTTGAACGGCCGCCGTGCATTCAGATTGGCGGTCGTGTTGGCGTAGGCGCAGTTCAGGGTGAGCGTCGGCGCAGGAGGCTCCCGAGGTGCCGGCAGCGGTCAGGTTGAAGACGGGGTAATCGATGTCCCACTCGATGGGCAGCTTGCGGTTGAGCGCGCCGACGTACTGGCGCCGAAGGCAAAGCTGTTGGTGAATTGCTGCTGCACGCCGAAGTTGATCTGGTAGGAGTACGGCCAGTGGAAGTTGGGTCGAAAGCGAGATGAGCGAGGCGGGTGTGACCACGAACTTGGGGTTCGCAGGGTTGTAGATGAACGGGAAGGGCGAGCTGCCTACCGTGCATGCCGACGACGCCGTTGCAGAAGTCCTTGGGGTCCGTGGCGTAGGGGCTTGAGACGTGGATGACATTGCTGAAGGTGGGACGGCCGGAGAAGGGCTCGCCGTTGGAGGGATAGGTGAAGAGGTTGCCGCCGATGGAACCGTAGAAGAGCCCGGCCGCGCCGTGGAAGACGGTGCGCCCATTGGCATACGGAGTCCAGGCAAAGCCGACGCGCGGAGAGACGTGATCGTAGCGCGTGGGCACGCCGCCGGCGGGAACGCCCGCGTCACCCGGCAGCAGGACGCCCTTCGGCAGCGAGGGCGCGACGGTGGATTGTGCGCCGGGCACGAACTGCATGGTCATCGCGCTGCGTGTCGGTGGGCGTGGTCTGGATGTCGTAGCGGATGCCGAGGTTCAAGGTCAGGTTCGAGCGGATGCGCCAGTCGTCCTGGAGGAAGATGCCGTAGTTGAAGTAGTTGGCGTTGGCATAGACCGGAACATCCTGCGCCATCGTGTTGGGGCTGCCGAAGAAGAAGTCCGTGATGGCGGCCGAAGAGCGGTTGGTCACGTTGGTATGCGAGGTGAAGGCGAAGACGCCGTAGTCGTTCAGCGTGGTCTGCTGCGCATCGTTCTCGCGATTGGCTTCGCCACCGAAGTAAAGCGTGTGCCTGCCCGTGGGTGCTGCTGACCACATCGCGAATGGCGTACACGTTGCTGCCGGTGATCGGTCCGGTGATGGCGTTGCCGGCCGTGAACCAGCCGCTGACCTGGAGCTGCGGACGCGAGCATCCGGCCTCCGCGGGAACGCCGCAGATGTCGCCGTTGGGAAGCTGCTCGGTGAAGGTCGAGCCGTAGTTCGCGAGGCTGTCCGCCGGCGAGGGCACGCGGCCGCCGATGAGGCGCGTGTAGTTCAGGATCAAGCTGGTTGACGGTGTTGTTGGTGAGCGTCCAGGTGTGCGGAATATTGGCATCATGCTGGGCGAATTTATAGTCGTGCACCACCCAGCCCTTGATGTTGTTGCCGGACGGGTTCACGACGTAGTCGCCCGTCTGGTGGAAGTAGCTCAGCGTAAGCCGCTGCTTCTGGGCCAGGTCTGGTAATCGCTCTTGTAGAGCTGCTCGTCGGTCTTCTGGCGAGAAGGGGCTCAGGTCGCGGCGGGTGTAGGTGCGAGTCGCCGGCGGCGCTGGGGTTCGGCGTGGGAATGAGACCGGCCTTGATGATCGCCGCGATGGAGGGATCGAAGAGAACCCGTGCCGCAGATGTTGCCCGGGCACCAGGCGGTCGCCTTGGGCAGGTAAGGGTTGCAGGCCCAGAACTGGGTCGCGGACTGCGCCGCCACGGTGCACTTGGTGGCATCGGAGGGCGCCACGCCGGTGGGGATGTTCTCGGTGAAGTTGCCTGCCTGCATGGCCGCGCTGGGAACGGTCGTGACCAGGATGTTGTCCGAGATGAAGCGGAAGCCCGCATACGAGCCGAAGAAGAACAGCTTGTTGCGCAGGACGGGACCGCCGACCGTGAAGCCGAAGCGGTGCTGGTTGTAGGGGGTCTTGCCCGTGCTGGGCGGTACCAGGTGCTCGGTTGCGTTGAAGTTGCGGTCGCGGAAGAACTCGAAGACCGAGCCGTGGAACTGGTTGGTGCCGGACTTGGTGAACACCGTGACCACGCCGGCGGAGTTGCGGCCGTACTGCGCGGAGAAGTTGTTGGTCTGCACGCGAGAACTCGCGGATGGCGTCGGGGTTGGGCAGCGGATTGCCGGTGTTGCGGACGCCGGTCATGTTGCTTCCGCCGTCCAGGTAGTAGGCCACCTGGCCGACGCCGGAGTCGGTCGAGCCGTTGATCTTGACGTGCTGCTCAGGGTAGCCGAGCGGGTTGATGACGCCGCCGTTGCCGCCGGTGCCGGCCGCGTTGTTGTTCTGCACGCCGGGCGTCAGATCCAGCAGCGTGTAGACGTTGCGGTCGACCAGCGGAAGGTTGTCGATTTCGACGTTGGTGACGGTGCGCCCGAGGGTGGAGTTGCCGGTCTTGAGCAGCGGAACCTCCGCCGTCACCTCCACCACCGTCGACTCGGAGCCGGGCTTCAGGGCGAGGTCCAGCTTGGCATCTTCGGTTACGGTCAGGGCGATGCCTTCGCGGTTCAGCGTATCGAACCCCGTTGCGGAGACGCTCACCTTATAAGGGCCGACCGGCAGGAAGTCTGCGCGGTACTCGCCGTTGCTTTTGGTGTCGAGCGCGCGGGTCAGACCGGTTTCGGTCTGGGTGATGACGATGTGCGCCTTGGGGATGACGGCGCCGCTGGGATCGGTCACGGTGCCGAACAGGCTCGCCGTGGAGAGCTGGGCGTGAGAAAGGCCCGCGCTGAGAAGAAGAAGGCAGAGAATTGCGAAACGACGAAACAGGACCTGCATGAAGCCTCCGAAGTGAAAACAGGTGCGAGCGCAGCATAGATCCGCTGGGCTTTTGTAAGAGCGCTTGGCTGAACGGGGGAAACTTTACTCCAGAAGCGGCTGAGCTGGCATTCTGGCTGCGGAACGTTCCCGAGGATCAGCGTTTCCGTATCCACCAGCGCGCGGCGGAACGTGCTTGTTACTGAACCGAGCCAACCTTCTTCCTCCGCGAGGCAACAGGCAAGTGACTCACCGTTTGCACCCAGAGGTGCAAGCTAAACTGCTGCAATGATTGAGGTTCCGGACGTTCCGCAGAATGTGTCAAACGGTATCGAAACGGGTTTACCAGACGTAAACCTCTTCGAGCGTGGGTGCGCCCGTCTTGCCATCGACCACGTGGACCTTCATCACGGCCTCGATGTTCCTTGAACCGAGGTCCGCCCCGACCCGCTGTCGCACGAGCTGCATGTAGGCGGGACTGGTGGCAAACTGCGCGGCCGCTTCGGTTCCGTTGCGGCCCAGCCCGGCGAGCACGATGACCAGATCGCCGGTGGTGGAGTCGTGAAAGCGCGCGATCAGGGCGTAGTCGTCGCTGTTGGAGTAGGGGATCGAGCGGTCGCGCGCCCACATCCGCTCCGGATGCCCCCGATCGAGAATGGCGTACACCGGCTCCGGCGCGAAGTGGAAGCGCAACGGATCGAGCAACCGGATGGTCCAGGTATTGTTGTAGCCGCCGAGCAGAATGACCGGATGATCGCGCAGCTCCGACAACGGCGTGGAGGTGCAGGGCTGCAGGTGGAAGGTCACCTTGCCGCGCTCCAGCACTTCGCTGACGCGCGAGATGGCGGAGGCGATCTGCATGGAAACAAAGGGGTAATCGATGTCCTTGCCGGCCGTCAGGGTGCCCGAAAATCCGTTCTGACTGAAGACCACGCCTCCGGAGCAAACCACCGTCTGGGCCGGCGCGCGGAAGACGGGGCTCCAGAACTGCTCGACCGCGTCGGGCGGATGCGCCTTGCGCCAGCCGCCGATGGACAAGGCAGCCACAACCAATACCAGCAACAGCGCGAGCCAGAGTTTGCGGCCCAGGCTGATGCCCCGACCGTTGGCCCGACCGTTGGCCAGACCGTTGGCCAGACCGTGGCTTGGGAAAGCGTTCTCGTGAACCGAGAGCACAGCAGGCCCGGGGTGTGCGGCCAGGTCGTGGACGCCGTCCAGGGAAGAGGGGTTGTGATGCTCCCCCGGGTGGGCGGCGTGGAACGCCGTCCGCGCAGCAGAGTCGTGCGCTTCGCCCCGCGATTCCGGGTGGCCGAGTGTAGGGTGGAGGCTCGCGGAAGACTCGGAGACGCGCGTGAACTCCGGCACGTAAGAGCCTGCGGGAAGCGAGATCTGCACCCCGTACTCACCTTCCGGCGGGGCGGGATGGGCGGCGTAAAAGAGGAAGAGCCGCTTGCGGACTTCTCCGGCTGTGTAGCGGACCACGGTGTCCGTGTTGGTGTCGTAGGTGGGTGGGCGGTTGAAGACCTCGACCCCGAGCGTGCGCTCCTTCAGCCGGTCGGCATCGCCGGCGAGCGCGCGCAGAACCACGAACCGCAGCAGCGCCGGGTAGCGCTTGCTGGCGGAAAACTGTGGACTCTGCAGCACACGCTCCAACTCCCGCAGAACGGCATCGCGCTCTTCTTTGGTTTCCGGATGCCAGGTTGGGGACGGCGGAGTTGCAGTGTGCATGTCGCTCCGCATCATAGCGATTTTGTGAAAGCTCCCGCAATCCGAGGTGCCAAACGGCGCAATTTCAGCCATTGCGGCCTGTGACAAACGGCTCTGAGAGCCTTGCGGGGCGCGAATACATCCCAGCTGGAGGTTCACGTCACGGGGTCACGTTGATCGCGCCCAGGGCTCCGGTCGCCGCGTCGCGCGCGACCAGCCGGATGCGCGCCGTTCCGGCCGGCGGCGCAAACGGCAGGGCGAACGCCGCCCGCGCTCCGTTGCGAATGTCGTCCGCTTCGCCGATCTGCTCGGTCATCTGCGAGGCATGCTGGACGAGTTCATGATTCTTCGCGTCGAAGCACACCGCCAGCACGGTCACCGACGCGTTGCGCGCGCCATTCTCGGGAGCGCTCCACTGCAGGTCAGCGGCCGAGATGAACAGCGTGAAGCCCTTGCCGGTACGCGTCGCCTGCAGGTGAAGTCC
This sequence comes from uncultured Gammaproteobacteria bacterium, assembly GCA_963744015.1. Classification (GTDB taxonomy): domain Bacteria; phylum Acidobacteriota; class Terriglobia; order Terriglobales; family Acidobacteriaceae; genus Edaphobacter. The sequence goes on along the minus strand of CAVUSA010000003.1, from coordinate 577,942 downwards.
GGTGTACACCAGCGTCGTGCGGGCGGCGCTGGCGAGGTCGAACTTGAGCTGCTGCGGCTGCGCCCTGGCCGTGTTCGGGGCGACTGCCGGCACCTCGTCCGCCGCCGCGAAGTAGCCGGTGCGAGTGGTCGCGTGCAGCGAAGGATCTTTCAAGGTGACGCGGATCTGCCGGTAAGGGCGCGGGTCGTCAGAGTGATTCGTCGGGGCGTAGGTCAACGTATAGTATCGCGTCTGCTCGTTGGCCACCTGGTCGACCAGCTTGTCCAGATCGTTGCGCCCGCCCAGCACGGCGCCGCCGGTGGAGCGCGCCAAGGTATCGAAGGACACCGCCATGTTGCCTCCGCCGGCACCGGCGGAGGCGTCCATCACGTCGGCCTCCTGGCTCTGCTCCTCGACCACCGGGCGCATGACCCCCGCCGGATCGATGGTCGACAAGGTGATGCGCGCCTCCAGCATGCGGTCGGTCACCAGCTTGACGGTAGAGCCCATGCGGCCGGCGTCGCTCTGGCTGGCGGAGAGGAGGTCATAGGCATTGTTGTATCCCGTGCCCACCCAGATGACGTTCTTGTGCCCGGGAATGCCGCGCAGGCTGCTGCTGATCTGCGACAGCGCGCCCAGCGTCTTCGTGAAGCCATTCTGCGAGCCGATCTTGCCGCCGTTCAACTGGTTCACCAGCGCGTCGAAGTCAGCCTGCGTCACGTGCTGCTTCACGCTGGCGATGAGGTCAGCACGGCTTTGGGTGAAATCGTGCAGCACCGTGATGCGCGAAGCGCCGGAGGCGACAAACAGCGTGGGCACGGGCAGAACCTCGGGCTGCTTCTCGAGGAAGTGCCGCAGCTGCTCCTGCGCCGTGGCGATCTGCAGGTAGGGCGTGTTGAGCTCGTCGATGACCAGCACATTGACCGGCGCATTGCCGATCTTCGGCAGGTCGGCGCTTGTGCGCACCAGCATCTCGCCGGAGGACGCGGGCGGCATGGCATGGTCGGCGGGAGCTTCGAAGTTACGGATCGTCTGCACGACCTTGTCTTCGGTCACCGTGAACTGCGATCGGTCGAGGTTCCGCACCACGTGACCGGCAGCATCCACGACCACAACATCGAGCACGACCAGCCGCGCCGAAATCCGCAGGGGAGCGTTGGGCTGGGCTTCTGCCGGCGGAGCACCCTGCGCCGCCGCGACCCGGAATGCGCCCATCGCGACCAGGGCAAAAAGAACCGCGCAAGGCAAGGCGTGACGGCGAGCGAGCATGGGGAAATGGTACACGGCACGGCCGCACGCTGAACACGGCGAGGCCGCGTGCAGCACGGAAAACAAGCAACCGCATCGGCCTGGGTGGGTCAGGCGGATGCGGTTGCGGAAAGACATGACGCGGCAGCAGTAAGAAGAGGGCCCGAGGTGCCGGTTCGGCCGGCGCAGCGATTCAACGAGAGGCCACCAGGGCGAGATATTCCGGTTCCTGTTTGCCGGGATTGCTCTTCGCCTGCGCCAGCTCCAACTGCTTCTCTGCCTTGGAGGTGGGTGTGCGCATGCAGGAGCTGCTGCCGGCGGCCCAGATCTCCTTGAGGATGTAGTGCGAGCCGTAGCGGTGGAAGACCACCTTGCCCGTGTCGGAGACGCGGCCCGATTCACCCGGGACCGCCATCTGGAAGGCGGACGACTTATCCCCTTCGATGCGAACCACAGGGCTGCTGCTGCCGAGATGAATGCGGTAGATACCGGGCTCGAAGTGGCTGGTGCCGCTTTCGAATCCGAACGGCACGTTGACCTGCATGGTGGTCTGAGCCTGGGCCGGTGCGGCCAGCGCGAGCCCAAGCAGGGCGACAGACAGGGTGGAGAGAGTGGAAACGATCCTCGAAACAGTAGGCTTGTTCATGACGTTGCTCCTTAGGAAGGCAGCCGTCTGACCGCCTTCAACTAGAGAAGCGCGGGGCTTGGAAATAAGGGCCAGGAGTCGGCGCGAGAATTGCAACGCCTTTCGTCTGTAGCGATGCGGGTTGCGGTGGCTGGCGCGGTGCGCCTCCATGACGTGGGCTTACGGCGCGGCAGATTATCCGCAGGGGTGGACGCCGCAGAGAATCTCGTAGGCGGTGGTGTCGGCGAGGCGGGCGTGGTCGTCCGCGGTGACGCCTTCGCCGAGCACGGTGGCCACGTCGCCGGGCGCAGCTTCGGGGATGCCGGTCACGTCGACCACCGTCAGGTTCATGGAGATGCGGCCCAGGATGTTGGCACGCTGGCCGTGGAGCATCACCCAGCCGCCCGGGCGCTGCGTGGTGGAGGAAAGCTCGCGGCGCAGGCCGTCGGCGAAGCCCACGGGAAGCAGCGCAATGCGCATGGGAGCGCGGGCGCGGAAGGTGGCGTTGTAGCCGACCGTTTCGCCTTCGGCCAGCGCCTGCACGGAGAGCACACGGGCGCGCCAGGTCATCACCGGGAGAAGCCGCGGGCGGAGGTGCGGCTGCGCGCGGTGCATGGGGTCGGCGCAGTGGGTGATCGCCATGCAGTAGCCGTAGAGCGCGATCCCGGCACGCATCATGGGCCGGGCTCCGGCGGAGGCGGCGAGGCGCGTGAGCCACTCGGCAGGTGGCGCGGGATTGTCGATTGCAGAGGACGCTCCGGCATGCACCCACGCGGGCTGGAGCCCGGTGGCATGAATCTGCGCGACGGCTCGCTCGAACTCCTGCCGCTGGGAGGCTGTCTGCGGGCTGTTGGCTTCCTCCGAGCAGGCAAAATGCGTCTGGACGCCTTCGATCGGGAGCCCCTCGGCGGCCGCCAGCACGCGCGCGAGCGGTTCGCCCGGGCGCACGCCCTGGCGATGCATGCCGGTGTCGATCTCAAGGTGAATGGGGACCGGATGCGCGCGCAGCCACACAGCCTGCTCTTCGGTCCAGACGACGGGGGTCAGGCCCAGCGGCACCAGCAGCGGCACTTCGGCGCGCTCGAAGCCGCACATCACCAGCAGGCGGGCATCGAGCTCCGCAGCCGTCAGTGCCTGGCGCACGCGTTCGCCCTCGGAGACGCAGGTGACGCCCAGCCAGCGCGCCCCGGCCCGCACCAGCGCCACGGCGGAGCGTTCCGCTCCGTGGCCGTAGCCGTTGGCCTTCACCACGGCCATCACCTCGGTGTGAGGACCTGCTTCCTCCTGCAACGTGCGGAAGTTTGCCGCCAGGTGCTCTTCCGCAATCTCGATCCAGTTGTTCAACGTCCGGGGCCTCAACTTCCAGTATGCCCGTTTGCGCGCCGCGCCCGGCTTACTCGCCGGGTTCGCGCCAAAGGCTAAAGGAGGAAGATGACGTCGACGAACCGCGGCCCGTGGACGCCCTTGATGCGCGTCATCTCGATGTCCGCGGTGGCGGATGGGCCGGAGAAGAACGTCGTGGCGAGGGCGGCGGTTGCCTGCAGCTTCGCCATGGCTTCGGGCACGCTCTGCACGACTGACGACGCCGCGACGACGCAGAGGTGGTAATCGGGCAGCAGCGTCGCCGCGCGCCGTCCCTGCCCGGGCGCGTCCTGCAGGACGATGGTGCCGGTCTCCGCGATGGCAAGCGTCGCGGAGGTGAGCACACCGTCGCAGTGGTCGATGGCGAAGAGGTCGTCGCGCGTGTCTTCGACGAAGGTGATGCCTGCGGGCAGCCAGTCGGCAGGGAGACCTTCGGGGATGGCCATCTTGTGCTTGCCGCGTTCGGCGAGAATGGTGGCGATCAGGTCGCGCAGGCCCTCCGGCGTAGTGCGGTACACGCCGGCGTCGTAGTCGCGCAGGCGGTCTTCAAGCTGATGCAGCAGGGCTTCCTGATCGAACTCGCGAGGCGCGGCGATAAGCGCGGCGCATGGCGTTCCACTCGGCGTCGATGGCCGCACGGTCGGCAGACGCCGTGACGCCGATCGCCGCGCGGATGCGGCGCAGGACTTCCGTGCGAGCTTGCGTGTTGTCGGTCATGATTTCTCCCGGCTTTCGAACCACTCGCGGAAGGTCTGCTTCGGCATCTCGTGCAGGTCGCGCACCTGCGTCCAGCCGCCGGCAAATCCGGGCAGCCACGTAATCCAGCCTGCCTTGTTGACCAGCGGGCGCTCGGCCATCCGCCCCATGCGCTGCGCCGCGCGGAAGCGCGTCTCGCTGGTGAAGAGCATCGCCATGGCCTTCATCGCGAGGGCCTCTGGGTTGAGCGCGCCCAGGCCCTTCGTATCTTGCTCCACGACTTTATGGCGAAGGTGAATCAGCACCTCGGGAATGTTGATCTTGACCGGGCAGACCTCGTAGCACGCGCCGCAAAGCGAGCTGGCATAGGGCAGGCTCTTGCCGGAGTGCATCTCCTGCAGCTGCGGCGTCAGGATCGCGCCGATCGGCCCGGCGTACACCGAGCCGTACGCGTGGCCGCCGGTCTGCCGGTAGACCGGGCAGGCGTTCTGGCAGGCGCCGCAGCGAATGCAGTGCAAGCGTCTGGCGCGATTCCTCATCGGCCAGGATGTCGGTGCGCGCGTTGTCCATCAGGATGATGTGGAAGGCGCGCGGCCCGTCGCGTCGGGTGAACCCCCGTCCAGATGCTGTTGTAGGGGTTCATGCGCTCGCCGGTGGCGGAGCGCGGCAGCAGCTGCAGGAAGACTTCGAGATCCTGAAAGCGCGGAATGACCTTTTCGATGCCGGCGATGGTGATCAGCGTCTCGGGCAGCGTCAGGCACATGCGGCCGTTGCCTTCGGATTCGACGACGCAGACGCCGCCGGTCTCGGCGATCAGGAAGTTTGCGCCGCTGACGCCGGTCTTCACGCGCAGGAACTTCTCGCGCAGGAACGTGCGCGCGGCCTCGGCGAGGTCGGCTGGGCGCTCGCCCAGGTCCGGCAGGTTCATCTCGCGCCGAAAGATCTCGCGGATCTGCTGGCGGTTCTTGTGCAGCGCCGGCACGACGATGTGCGAAGGCAGATCGTGGCCCAGCTGAATGATCAGCTCGGCCAGGTCGGTCTCGTAGGCGTGGATGCCGGCGGCTTCCAGCGCCGTGGTTCAGGCCGATCTCCTCCGTCGTCATCGACTTGATCTTGATGACTTCGGACGAGCCCGCGTCTGCTTCGACCAGCGTCGATCGCGATCGAACGCGGGCCTCGGCCGCGTCGCGCGCCCAGTGGACGGTGCCGCCGGCCTTGGTGCAGTTCGCTTCGAACTGCTCGCAGGTAGAAGTCGAGATGCCTGCAGCGTGTGCTCCTTGATCTGCCGCGCCGGACTCGCGCAGCTCCTGCCAGTCGGGCATCTCGTCGACCACGATGCGCGCGCTTGTTCTGGATGACGGTGGTGGCGTGGCGCACGTTCTTGCGCAGTTGCGTGTCGGCCAGCAGTCCCTTGGCCGCAACCTGGAAACTCGGCACCCGTGCCGGATCGAAGCGTGATGGTCTGCGAGGAGCTCATAGTATCGGCTCCTTCGCCGCAGCCGATGAGCCTGGCCCGGTCGACGCAGCGCGTCGTCGCGCCGGCGAGAATCTCCGCCAGGTGCAGCGTGCGCGACGCCGGTGCGCTGGCGATGCAGCGCGCCCTCGATGTGCATCAGGCAGGAGTTGTCGCAGGCGGTGCACATCTCCGCGCCGGTGTTGAGCACGGCCTGGATCTTCTCCGCCAGCATGGCGCTTGAGACTTCCGCGTTCTTCACGGCGAACGTGCCGCCGAAGCCGCAGCACTGCGTCCAGGCCCGCAAGCTCGACCAGTTCGCATGCCCGCGCACGTTGCGCAGCAGGCTCACCGGCCCGTCGCCCAGCTCCAGCGTGCGCAGGCCGTGGCAGCTCGCGTGGTAGGTCACGCGATGCGGGAAGTACGCGCCCACATCTGTCAGGCCAAGCTTCTTCGTCAGGAACTCCGAAAACTCCCACACCCGCGGCAGCAGCGCGTGCACGTCGGCCAGCAGCTGCGCGTCGCGCGGTCCGCTCGGCCATCTTGACGTAGTGCTCGCGCATCATCGCCACGCAGCGAGGACGACGGGATCGACCACCGCTTCGGCATCGCTTGAACTGCGCCACGAAGCGCTCAGCAGCGGCAGCGCCTCTTCCTGGTAGCCGGTGTTCCAGTGCATCTGGCCGCAGCAGGTCTGGCCGGCGGGAAAGACGACCGTGTGGCCCGAGCCGCTCCAGCACCTCGACCACGGCCTTGCCGGTGCCGCGGAAACAGCGTGTCGTTATAGCAGGTGATAAACAGCGAAACCTTCACGCAACCGTCCCCTTCTGCAGCTGGCTTGCCTGCGCGCAAACCAGCCGGGAAATCGTTTCCCTGTGAAGCATGGTACGCCATCCCATCCGCCCTACTTCGACACCTTCAAAAACACCACGCCATGCCCCGGCACCAGCAGGTCGTGGCCCACCTCGAGCGTCCCGAGGTCCTTGCCCGCCCACAGATCGCGCGCCTTCACTGCCCGGGTAAACCCAAGCTTGCGGAAGTCCACGTGCGCCGTCATCGGCGTAGGACTGCCGGTTGAAGATGCCCACGGCCTTCGTCCCATCGGCCAGCGGCTTCATCCATACCTCGATCGGGCCTTCCGCGTAGACGCGGTCGCCCTGCGTGCCCAGCTTGTCCTGATCGACCGCGATCACGTCCCGGTTGGTCAAGATCGCGACGGTCTCCGGCGTCATGGTGGAAAGATCGTTGCCGGCCAGCAGCGGCGCGGCCAGCATCGCCCACAGGCCATGTGAGTGCGGTACTCGTCGGGCTTCATGCCGCCGTTGCCCACCTCCAGCATGTCCGGATCGTTCCAGTGGCCCGGCCCGGCGTACTTCGCAAGTCCCGCCTGCCCGAAGCCGATCTCCGCCATGCGGTTGTAGTGGTCGTTGATGTCCCCGGTCGTGCGCCACAGGTTGCCGCCCACACTCGGTCCCCACTCCCACACCGCGTCGTCGCCGTACTGGCACAGGCTGTAGACGATCGGGCGTCCGGTCGCCTTCAGCGCCTTGCCCATCTTCGTGTACGCCTCGATCATGATGTTGTGCGCGGCTTCGGGCGATCCTGCCGCCTTCATCTGCTCGCGCAGCCCGCAAAGGTCGTACTTCAGGTAATCGATGCCCCACTCGGCGTAGGTCTTGGCATCCTGCACCTCGTGCCCCAGGCTGCCCTCGAACTTCGCGCAGGTCTTCGCTCCGGGCGACGAGTAGATGCCGATCTTCAAACCCTTGCCGTGCACGTAATCGGCGAGCGCCTTCATGTCCGGGAACTTGCTGTTGGTCTGAATGTTGCCTTCAGCATCCCGCCCCGCTTCCCAGGTGTCATCGATGTTGACGTAGGTATAGCCGGCGTCGCGCATGCCGCTTGCCACCATGGCATCGGCGGCCGCGCGCACCGCCTTGTCGTCCACCTTTCCGGCAAAATGATTCCAGCTGTTCCAGCCCATGGGCGGAGTTGCGGCCAGCATGGGCCCCTGCGCCAGGGCAGAGCCTCCGCAGAGCAGAACCAGGGACGCGATCATCAGCTTCTTCATTCGGTGTTCCTTCCTTTCCTCCTGCTTCAGGCCATCTCCCGAGCCGGCACATCGTCGGCGTCGCGGGCGTGGAAGTCGCGTCCGCGGTTCTCGGGGCCGAACCAGAACAGCAGCAGCAGCGCGGCGATCACGCACGACTCAAACGACGTTAGCGCCCACGAGTAGCCGAAGCGATGCTGCAGCGCCGTCTCGACCGAAGGCGTCGAGGCCGAAAACAACACGCCAAGCTGATAGACGAAGCCCGGAAAAAGCCCGCGAACCGCGCCCGGGACCAGCTCGTTCAGGTGCGCCGGGATGACGCCGAAGGCGCCCTGCACTCCCGCCTGCATGACGCACGACCCGATCAGGATGCCGCTGAGCGTCGCGCCGAAGGCCCACGCCGGCATCGCCACCACGCACAGCATCAGCGCGGCGATAACGGCATAGCGGCGGCCAATCTTTTCCGACAGCGACCCGAAGCTGATGGTGCCGACGATGGCGGCGATGTTGTAGAGCACGGGAATCCCGTAGCCGGCCTTCATGCCCAGCACGCTGGCATAGTTGAGAGCAGGCAGCGTCTTCAGAAAGTCGGGGTACAGATCCTGCGTGCCATGTGACAGGCAGGTGATGACGCACATCAGCACCAGCATGTAGCCGAAGATGCCGTTGTGCGCCCACAGCGTGCGGAACATGTTGCCGATCGACGGATTGCGGTGCAGCTTCCAAGCCTCGGATTCGGGCGCCTTCAGCGTCATCAGCACGATCAGGATGGCAAGCGGCGCGCCAACCAGAAACATCGTGCGCCAGCCGAAGCGCGGCGCAATGGTCAGCATGCCAATAGCGGCGCAGAGATACCCGAAAGGGTATCCGCCCTGCATGACCCCCGAAAGCATGCCGCGAATCCGCCGTGGCGTGCTTTCCATCGCATAGGAGGCGCCAATGCCCCAGTATCCGCCCATGCCGATGCCGTACAGCGCACGCATCGCCAGGAAGAAGCCATAGTTGGGCGCGAAACCGGAGAGCACCGTGACGGTCGAGAAGTAAAGCACGCAGGCCATGAGCGGGCGCTTGCGGCCGAACTTGTCCGCCAGAATGCCGAAGAAGAGCGCGCCCACGGGCCGCATCGCGAGCGTCAGCGTCAGCGACCAGACAATGGCCGGCTTGCCGACGTTGAACTTCGTCATCAGCTCGTTGAACAGGAACACGATGACGAAGAAGTCGAACGCGTCGAGCACCCAGCCGAGCACGCCGGCGGCGACGGCGAACTGCCACCCGGGAGTATCGGCTTCAGGCGTACCCGGCGGCAGTTCGTTTTCAGCTTCGATGTGCATGCACGCTCCCGGCAAAAGGTATGGGAGCAAGCATATCGCGGATGGACCGCGGGAGGTTGCAGGATGGGCGCGAGAGCTCCTTACTCCTCCGCCTCCGGCAAGGGAGCCGTCGGGTTCATCTGTCCGTGCAGCCAGATGCGCGCGAGCGCCCAGTCGCGCTTGACCGAACGCGGCGCAACACCGAGGACAGCGGCGATCTGCTCGACCGAAAGCCCGCCGAAGTAGCGGAGCTCCACGACGCGGGCCTGCCGAGGCTTTTCCGCGGCAAGGCGGTTCAGCGCCTGGTCGAGCATCAGGGCTTCGTCCAGCCGCGTCTCCACCGTGCCGACCGCGTCGTTCATCTCTACGCGCTTCTGGCCTCCACCGCGGAAGGCGGCGTTGCGCTTGCGCGCGTAGTCCACCAGCACATGCCGCATCACGTTGGCGGCCACGCCGATGAAGTGATCGCGATTCTGCCAGTTCACATCCTCACCGGCGAGCCGCATGTAGGCCTCGTTCACCAGCGCCGTCGGCTGCAGCGTATGCTCGGCGCGCTCGCGGCGCATGTACGTTTTAGCCAGCCGATGCAGTTCCTTGTAGACGAGCGGCAGGAGCCGGTCGGCGGCCTCCTGGTTGCCCGCACGCATGGCCTGGAGCAATCCCGTAATGTCATTCGATTCCGTCATCGCAGGCCTCTTCTTTCGTGGTGCCGGGTTGAGGGTGCGTGAGCGCCTGTGCGTCGCGCATGGCTGCCAGGAGGGCGAGGGCGTCCTCGCGCTTCACGTCCGGCAGCGCATGCGTTTGGGCGAAGAGCGTCAGTTCCGGGCAAAGCTGCTCGAGCGCGCGCCACGAGCGCTGCGGGAAATAGCGCGCCTTCATGCTCGCCACCAGTTCTTCGCGCCGCGCTGCGCTGAGAAAGCCGGCAGCCTCTGCCTCCGCCAGGCCTTCGCGCAGGTTAACCAGCGGGTCCGACAGCGGGCGAAAGGACTCCGGCTCATAGGCGAGCGCGACCTCGTCGTCGGCATCCAGCACGCCGTCGCGGAACAGCGCAAAGACGCGCCCGACGCCAACCATGCCGAAGCTGTGCGTCTCCGCGGCGCGCAGTGCGCCCATGCTTGACGAGCCAAAGACCTGGACACCTTTCTTCAGCATGCGCAGTACCTCCTTTGGTGAAAGCGCAAGCTGTTGGAAAAAAGCGCCATCGATAATGCCGATAGAGCGTACGGTGGCGGGCAGCCGCTCCAGATCGCCGCGGCAGACCGGGGGCAGAACCTGCGGGGAGAAGCCGCGCCAGCGCTCCGCCGCGAGCAGGCGCTGCGCTTCCACCGGCGGCAGGCTGGGGCCGGTGAAGATGACGGCGCTATGCATGCTGCTTCCAGAATTCGAGCGCGCGCGGGCCGAGGCGCCCATGATCGGTCGCCCACAACTCGAGGCCCGGAACGATGACCCGCACCACCGCGTGCGACGCGCAATCCGGAGTGAAGATCCACCACGATCGGCTTCGTCCAGCCCGGCGGTCTGGAGTCGCTCCAGCAGGAACTCGAGGTCCATCTGCAGATCATCGAAAGCGTGCGACGGAATGGAGGCGAACGGGCGGCGCTCCTGCGATTCACCCAGCGTCCAGCTCTTGCGGTTCACTGCAGAGATGCGCCGGGTGTGAGCGGCAAACTCGTCCACGGCGACGTTTGCGGGCAGGATATCTTCGCGCACGCTCTGGATATCGACGCAGCGCGATTGCGCCACCTCGGTCAGCGCGCGGCGCAGCGCAACCTCCGCATTGGGATGAGCGCCAAAGCCGAGGTGAGCCATCGGAAAGGCGAAGTTGCTTTCGTCGACCACCGAGGCAAGGAACGTCGGCACCCCCAGCGCCGAGGTGATGTCGCGCACGTATGGACGCAGTCCCGCCGCGACGAAGGCTCTTACGAGTTGGTTGTCTTCGGGCAGGTCGATGCACGGACAATAACCAAGGTCGTCGCTCCTCTTCATGCGTCCGGTCACGATGCGGCTTCTGGCAGCAGGCAGGCACTTCGCGCCCAGCTCGGCGAAGGTCCAGGCATCGCGTTCGACAAGTTCGCACAGCGCATGGCAGATCGCTTCAAGCTGGTTGTTTCCCGAGGCAAGGCCGTGGGTGTCATCCACGACAAACGGAGAACTGCACGGAACGTCATCCCACAGATAGCCCGCCAGCTTCGCCGGAACCCAGCACGGCTCGTCGGAGAAGAGGTCCGTGCCGCGGACCCACGCGCACTTGCTCTGCCGTGTGAAGTCTGCGAAGAGCTCCTTGTTGATACGCCAGGGGTTCAGTGCGCGCGCCCGCAGGGAAAGCTCTCCATAGCTCGCCACCACGTATGGCAATCTCGCCTGGATCGCGGTCTGTCGTTCGATCGCCTCCATCAGCGCGCCCACCTTGGCGTCGATCGGTCGCTGTCCTTTTCCGTTGTAAACGGAGATCCCGTCCGCGGAAAGGGGAACCACCGAGGAATACACCGGGATGCCGACTCGATCCAGTCCGGTGATATCCGCGATGCGCGTCACCCCCAGGCAGCCGGCCGGTCTCCGACAGCCGCAGGAACGAATCTGCGGCCGACGACACCCGGTCGAGTCCATCAACCTTTCGGCGTGGACAACTTTCGGCTCTGCCTGAACGTGAAAATCTTGCTTCCGAAGGTGCCCCCATCTTCGTCTCCGTGAATCCTGTTCACGATCTTGAGGAGCTGATCACTGGTCACATCTCCTCCCAGCGATCGGGTCGCCCGCGAGATGGTTGGCAGAGTCCGTTGGACCGCGTTCAATTGCGCAGGATTCAGGGTTCGTTCGAAGGCTGCGTACTTTTGCAGAAGATCATTGAAATCTTCTTTGGAAAGGTTCAGCGCTTTCAGGAACTCTCTTTGCGTCATGGAAGCCCTCCGATTGTGGACGCTCACTGCAACTGCATGTGATGAAGCAGCACTTTGAAACGAGGGACCGAGTGGAGACTGGCGAGCAACGGATCGACGTTCACGAAGAGCAGGTCTGGATCCCGCCTCAGATAGGCAGACTCCAGCGCATCCATGGCCTTGGCATGATTTCCAAGCGAATTATAGTAGAGGGCTGTCTCGTACGGAAAAGATTCTTTGGCCGCATCGTCGCTCGTCGCAGACTGGAACCATTTCGCTGCTTCCGCTATGTTTCCCGCTTGCGCGTGAGCTACGCTGAGGCTGATCGCGCGCTGTTTTTCCTCGCCGGGCCCGACCTCCGCCTTTTCGAGCAGTGCAATCGCATCGTTCGGACGACGGAGTGCGAGGTAGTCCGAAGCCAGGAGATCGACCGCCGGTTCGAAGTGCTCAATGGTCTTGAACCGACCTTCCAGGATGCGGGCTGATTGCGCTTCACGTCCGCCACACTGCGCCACCATGGCAAGACTGATCGTTGTCAGTAACGAGTCCGGATCAGCCGCTTCCGCATAACTCAACTGCCCCTCCGCCTCATGGTCTCGCCCCAGCGGGGCAAGCAGCGCGAGCGCGTACCAGATGTGCGCATTCAGGTAGCTCGGATTCAACTCCAGCGCGCGGAGATAGTCACTCTCCGCCTCCGTCCACTCATAGTTCAGCCACGTGCGGGCAAGCGCCCGCGAAGCATACGCCTCACCCAGCGTGGGATCCAGCTCCAGCGCCTGGTCTGCCGCCTTCAAAGCGTTTCGCATCATCGGGATCTGCCGGGCAGTGCCGTAGTGCGCCATCAGGTTGTACCCGTCGGCCAGGCCGGCATAGGCGGGGGCGTAGTGCGGGTCGGCATCGAGCGCCTTCTGAAAGGCCGCAATCGCCTCGCGCAGATCGTCCGGTGAGCGCAGCGTGAGCCGGTAGCGGCCCTGCAGGTACGCGTCATACGCCGCCGGAACCGTGGTGTACTGGCGTTTTAGCCGCGCCTTCAGGTCGGGGTTCAGCCGGATCTTCAGGTGGTATGCCACATCCGTCGAAATCTCGTTCTGCAGTTCGGCAAGGTTCGCAACGTCGCCCTCGTAGGTCTTGCCCCAGATGTGCGACCCGTTGGCCACATCGATCACCTCCACCGGAATCTGCAGGTGGCCGTTCTGGCTGGTGAACGACCCGCTGACCAGCGAGCTCACCTTCAGCCGCTTGCCCAGTTCGCCGGCATCGCCCTTCTCCGCCGAGTACTGCGCGGCGATGCCTTCGGCCTTCACCTGCAGCCCGGGCATGCCGGCCAGGTCGTTGGTCAGCGCTTCGGTCATGCCCACGCCCAGGTAGTCCAGCCGGTGATCGCCGCTTTCGTTGTGCAGCGGCAGCACGGCCAGGCTGGTCGGCTCGACCGGCCGGTGCAGCCGCACCCAGCCTCCGCCGCCCAGCGTTACCAGGCAGGCCGCAGCCGCAACTCCCCACACCCACCGCCTGCGCCGCGGCGGGTCGAGGCAGGTAAGAATCTCGTCAAGGTTGGGGAAGCGGTCCTCCGGCCGGGCGGCCAGGCAGCGCTGCAGCACATGCGCCCAGCGCGGGGGAACCGGCTGCGGCGGAAGACGCAGATTCCCCATCACGCCCGAAGGCCGGCCTTCGCTGCGCACCGGGCGCGCGCCGGTAAGCATCTCGCACATCACGACGCCCAGGGCATATTGGTCTGCCAGCGCGGTCACCTTGCCGGTCACCCTCTGCTCCGGAGCCATGTAGTCGGGCGTGCCCTGTCCCTTGCGCTCCTCCAGCCAGCCTTCCGGCGCAAGCACGTTCAGCGCCAGGCCGAAGTCGGTAATCACCGCCCGGATTCTGCCCGGGCCCGAGTTCACCAGCATGATGTTTCTGGACTTGAGGTCGCGATGCACCACGCCCTGCGCATGCGCGCTGTTCAAACCGTGGATCAGCTGCTTCACCAGCCCGTAAGCTGCCGACGGTTCGAAGGGTCCATGGTGGCGCAGGTATTCGCTCAGCACGGGCCCTTCGAGGAACTCCATGCAGAGGAACAGGACGTTCGTCCCAGGCTGCGTCTCGATGCTGAACATCTCGTGAATGCGGCAGACGTTGGGATTGGAGATTGCGCGCGCCTGCTTCACCTCGCGCCGAAAACGTTCGACCATCTCCGGGTGCCGCGCCAGGTCGGGCCGGACGGTCTTGAGCGCGACCCGCTCCTCCACCTGCGCATCCCACGCCTCCCACACCTCGCCCATACCGCCGCGGGCGATGAAGCGATGGATCGTGAAGCGGCCTGCGACTGTCATCCCGACGCGAAACGCGCTGCTTTCCTCTTCGCCATCCACGTTGTATGCAGGCTCCGCAGAGGATCCGGCCTCGTCAGGCGGAGGGGGGAAAAACGGATGGTCGAGAAAGCTGCCGGCCTGCGCATCGGCGGCCAGCAGAAGCTCGACGGCGCGGCGCAGCTCCGGCGCGCCCTTGCAACGCTCACTCAGGAACGCGGAGCGTTCTTCGGGCGGAACCGCGAGAGCTGCCTCGAAGACGTCCTCGACGAATTCCTGCCCGCTATCCATAGGGATTTGCTCGAAACGATTGCGGTAAACGATTATCGCGCAGAAATCCCCTGCTTTCGAGGGCAAAGATAGCCGTCCGAAGACCGCGCCCGCATCGACCCGCACTGCGGCAGCCCGCGACTTGCGTCCTGCAAACTCCGCGTCCTGCTCCAACGCTTTCTTTGTTATGCGCTAAAACGTCTCCCGACGTTCCAGGTTGGCTTCGATCTCCGCGCGCGTTCGCCACACATCGCGCCATTGCTTCTTCGCAAACAGCGGAAGCTGGTCGGTGTGGTGCTTGCAGCCCGGCTGCGAGCAGTCGCCATAGCTCACCAGCGCCTTCGCCCGGATCGGCTGCGAAAACTCCATCGCAATCGTGAACCCGTCGCCATGCACCGGCGTCGTAAACCCGTCCTTGATCGGCCCCGGCGTCACCACGCGAAAGATGCCGATAGCGCCCGGCCCGCCGTTGCCTGGAAGGTCGACGCCATCGACCGGAGTACCGCGAGGCCCGGCCGCCGCGCCTGCGCTCTGGCGGTTGATCTCCAGGTGCAGATACTCGCCCCACGGCTTATCCAGTGCGCCGAACTCCTTCTGCGTCGCCGCCGCAGCGTCATCGAGCATCGCCGCCGCAGCCGCAGGATCCTTGATCCCCGAGGGCGTCGTCAGCGGCTTGGCGAGATCGTACGGCACCGCGTAGTTGCGCACCGCCGCCGTGCCCGCCGCCGGCATGCCGAATCGGTTCGCCCAGTTCCAGAACAGCAGCGCGCCGTGCGAGTCCGCCTCGGTCTGGCGGTCCCATGCCTTCAACACCGCTGCCGCTTCCTTCGCGCGCGGCGTTCCGTACTGGTCGACCGCCGCCAGCAGATCCGGCAGCAGGCGATCCGCCGCCTCCGCCCGCGTCGAAAGCTTCTTCTTCAGCAGCATCTCGAAGCTGAATTTGTCGTCCTCCGACAGCATCCGCAGCCCGCGATCGGACCGGAAGTACGGCCACGACGGCGCAACGTACGGCGGATACTTCGCCTGGTCGATCATCGTCGGCCAGGCCGCATCCCACGGCGGCTCGTTCGAGTTCTGCACGTAGCCCGACGCCGGATCGATCACCTTGGGCAGCTCCTCATACGTCAGCGCGCCCGTCGGCAGCAGGCGCGAAGTATCGCCCGCCACCGGCTTGTTCCAGAACTCCCAGTCGCCCTCCGTGCGGCGCGGCACCGGCGCGTTGAACAGGTACTCGATGTGCCCGTCGCGGTCCGCGTACAGGATGTTGTACATCGGAATCTGCAGCCGCTTTGCCTGCGCCTCCCACTCGGCATGGTTGTGCGCGATGCTCATCTTCCACACCTGCTCCAGCAGGAACGGCTTGTCCAACCCCGCCGCATACAGCGCAATCGCCACACCATCATCCCTGCGGATGATCGGCCCGTGCCTGGTCTTCAGCACCTCGACCGTTTCGGTCGTCAAGCTGCCATCCTTCTGCAATACCTTGATGGGATAGCTCGCTTTCTCATAGGGCAGCACCTTGCCGTCGAACTTGTATCCGCCATCGGCCTCGGTGATCCGGTACAGCAGATGCCCGTTGTTCGTGTTCACCGTATTCGTGATCGCAACGTAATCGGTGAACACGAACCGCAGTGCCGGCACGCCGATCTGCGTCGCGCCATACAGGTTGATACCCGGCGCCGTCAGGTGCACTTCGAAGTAGGTCTGCTCGCCGCCCCAGGCCAGGTGCGGATTCAACAGCATCATCGCCTTGCCGTCGGTCGTATGCGACGGCCCGATCGCCCAGCCATTCGAGCCATCCGCCAAATCCTCAGGCGTATTCACGAAGCCATCATCCGGCAACTCGTGAGCAACACCACGTAGAACGTTCCGTGCCCCATGCATCGCAGCCTCATCGCGATGAGTGGGTCCACCGACCACAGCCACGTCCGCCCCACGCCGCGGCGAAACCGCAAGCTGCTTCCCCGCTACGAATTCAAAGTTATAGAAGTGCTGCTCATGCTCGATCAGGTCCAGCGCCGTCACCGGCAGCACCTTGCGCACCTCCGGCGCCAGCGCCTCAGGATGCGCCGCGGCGCACGCGTTGATGCCGGCCGCAAAGGCATCCAGGTACCCGCGAAACTCCGGCGTCTGCTGCTTCAGCCACTCGGCCGCGCGCGCGGGAATCTCGTTCGTCCACACCCAGCGATCGGTCTTCAGGTTCGCATCCGCGTCGCCCGCGCCGAAGTACTCCGCGCTGCGCCCGCGCGAGCCGGCCAGCGTATGCAGCAGCAGGTCGCCGTGCGCCTCCACCTCCGCGTAGCCGAAGAGGTAGAACATGTCCGGCGTCGTCCGGGCAAACACGTGCGGCACGCCAAACTTGTCCCACAGGATCTCCGACCCCTTCTGCGGGTGGTACACCGGCGGAGCCGCCAGGGCCAGAACGGGAATCGCAAGAAGAAGCAAGAAGGCAACGCGAGAGCAGCGCATGATTTACTCCTGGCAGTCGAGGTCAAGAGACAAACTACGGAGATTCCGGCTTCACCGGAATGACGCATTGCAGAGGGTTGTGCTGACTATACAACGCCCGCCTGCCCGCCTCGCAACCCTTGTGCAAGGGGGCCTTCAGCCAGCACGGCATCCGCACCTTCCGCTGCGTCATGCTGGCGCAGCCGATACTCCGCAGTTCGTCGGCCCAACCTCAATACTTCTTGTAAGCCGGGTTGAACGCCGGCCGCGGCTGCCCGTGAATAAAGGCCGACACATCCCACGCCTGCTGCGCCGTCAGAATCCCCATGCGATTCTGCGGCATGTTGTGCTGCACGAACGCGGCCATCTTCTTGACTCCGTGCATTCCCGCGCCGTCATTGAAGCTGTCCGGCCCCCACAGCGGAGGAAACTTGTGCAGCCTCCCCTCGCCATTGTCCCCATGGCAGCCAGCGCATTGCGCCGCGTAAATCTGCTGCCCGCGCACCGGGTCCGGCGTGCGTTCCGGGATACTCACGAGGCCTCGCCCCACAAACGGCTTATGCCCGGGCTCCGGGGTCGACACCCAGTCGATGTAGTCGACGATGGCCCGCATCTCGGCGCCCTTGTAGTCGAGCGGCGCGCCGTTTTCGCTGCGCACAAAGCACTCCTGGATGCGGTCTTCCAGCGTGATGATGTGCCCGGCGCGCAGATTGAACTGCGGAAACGTCGCATGCACGCCGACCACCGCCGACGCATATGGCTGAATGCCGCCCTCCGCATGACATCCCGCGCAACTGATCCTCGCCCTGGCATGCGCACCCGCATACAGCTGCGTCTCGTTGAACAGCATCTGCCCGCGCCGGATGCTGTCCCCCTTCGCGCCCGCCGGAATGGGCGCCATGGCGGACGGTGTCCAGTCCGGCCGGCGCAGGAGCGCGGCAGCCGCAGGAAACGTGGGCACCTCCGACAAAAAGCCCAGGTCGCGTACGTGCATGCCAACGGCAATCGCCGCGGCGTAAACCAGCGCGATCGCCGCCATCACCGCAACTGCCGCTGCCTTTCCGGACGGTCTGCGCCAGCGCATAGTGTGAGCCTCAGCCGGCGATGTAGCTGAACCCGCCGTCACCCTGCAGCACCGCAATCGCCGCCACCATCGCCGGCACCGAGATCGTCCCCGGCAGCATGTGCGCCTGCAGGTCCTTCACCACGTCGTCGACCGTCGCCGTCAGCGCCTGCTTCTTCACGATCCCACGCGCCGCAAACGTGGTCGCGTTATGGCAGCTCAGCAGCGTCAGCCCGCGCGGCAGCAGTGCTTCAATCCCGTAATCCTGATACACCGACTTGGGATCGTTCACCTCGGTCGCCGTGTAGCCGAGCTTGGGATAAAACACATTCCGCTCCGCCGGCTTGGCGATCTTGGGGTCTTTCACGTTCGCAAACTCGCCCAGCTTGTACTTTTCCCACATGGAGTCGTCGAAGCACATCAGGTTGGCCAGCCCGCGAAACGCTCCGACGATCTTGATCTGATCCACCGGCACGCCAAACCCGAAATGCAGCCCGTTCAACGAGTTCTTCATGGAGTTGAACGGTCCGCCTTCGTTCACGGTCGACGCGTCGTAGAGCTGCTTGATCTTCGCCTTCACCTCCACCAGCTTGCGGAACTCGGCCGCGTGCCAGTCGCCCGGCATGTAGACAAGCTGCGCCTCGGCGTCAGAGGAGGGAAGCGCGACACCGGCCACGGCCGCAGCCGAAGCGATGGTGCCGACGAAAGACCTGCGGGTAAGCTTCATGGCGTGCGTTCCCCTTGCATGCGAAAAGTTGGGTGGAGACCAACAGTGTCGCATCCCAATCCCATTCGGCAAAGCCCCATCGGCTTGCAGTCGCGGCAAAAGTGCGCGAGCTCCGCCCACCATGGCGAGGCTGCCATGTGGCATGTGCTGGCGGGCCTCACCAGGAAGCCCGCCAACCCGCCTCTCGAGCTAGACGTTGACGGCCAGCCCTTCCACGCTCGAGAAGCCATCCAGCAGGCTCTCGGCCAGCGTGGGATGCGCGTGGATCGTGAACATCATCTCCTCGACCGTCGCTTCCAGCTCGATCGCCGTCACGCACTCGGCGATCAGCTCCGTCGCCTGCGGGCCGATGATGTGCACGCCCAGGATCTCGCCGTACTTCGCGTCCGAGACGATCTTCACGAAGCCGTCGTGCGAGTCCACAATCGTCGCCTTGGAGTTGCCGACGAACGGGAACTTGCCGACCTTCACCTGGTAGCCCTTCTCCTTGGCCTGCGCCTCGGTCATGCCGACCGAGCCGATCTGCGGATCGCAGTACGTGCAGCCCGGGATGCGCTGGCGATTGACCGGCGCGCGCGTACTTGCCGGCCAGCTTGGCCGCGACGACCAGCCCGCACATCGCGCCCACGTGCGCCAGCTGCGGCAGCCCGCCGACGATATCGCCGATCGCATAGATGCCCGGCTCCGTCGTCTCCATCCACTCGTTGGTCATGATGAAGCCGCGCTCCGGCGTGATGTTCGACCTTGTCCAGCCCGCAGTCGTAGGTGCGCGGCGCGCGGCCGACGGCGACCAGCACCTTCTCCGCCGTCTTGGTCTGCGGCTTTGCCGGCCGAGTCGGTGAAGCGACACGACAGCGCCGCCGTCCTTCTTCTCGATCTTCTCCACCTTCGCGCCGGTGAAGACCTCGAATGCCGCGCTTCTTGTACAGCCGCAGCAGCTCCTTCGAGATCGTCCTCGTCCTCGACGTTCACGATGCGCGGCAGCGCCTCGATGATGGTCACGTCCGCGCCAAAGCTCTTGAAGACCGACGCAAACTCCACGCCCACCGCGCCCGACCCGATCACGACCAGCGACTTCGGCATCGCCGGCAGCGTCAGGATCTGCATGTTGGTCAGGATGGTGTCGTCCGCCGTGTAGCCGGGCAGCATGCGCGCGTCCGAGCCCGTCGCCAGCACGACCTTCTTCGCCTTCACCTCGGTCGACGTTCTGCTTGGTGAAGCCCTCGGCCTGCGCGTCCTTCGGCTTGCCCTTGTCCTCATCGGAGACGGCGATGGTGAGCACGCCATCCTTGCGCCGGGCCGGTCAGGCGGCCGTGGCCGTTGAAGACCGTGATCTTGTTCTTCTTCATCAGGAAGTCGAGCCCCTTGGTGTGCTTGATGGTGATGTCGTTCTTGCGCTTGAGCAGGTTGTCCCAGTTCAGCTTCGGCGCGTCCACGCCGTCGATGCCGTAGCTGGCGGCATGCTTCAGGTGGTCCCACACCTCGGCCGAGAACAGCATCGCCTTGGTCGGAATGCAGCCCCAGTGCAGGCACGTGCCGCCCAGCTTGTCGGTCTTTTCGATCAGCGCGACCTTCAGGCCGTACTGCGCGGCGCGGATGGCGCAGGTGTATCCGGCGGGTCCGCCGCCAACAATCGACAACGTCGAAAATCGTATCTGCCAAGGCCTTCTCCGATCAGTGGGCTATGCCGAGCATGCCATCCATGATTTTACGCTTGACGTCAAGCGAGGCCTTGAAGCTGTGCGATCACCGGCGCATACTGGAGCCATGGCAACGCCCGTCCTCATCCCGGTGGAGGAGTACCTGCGGACCACGTATCGTCCGGACTGCGACTACGTGGACGGCGAAGTGAAAGAGAGAAACGTCGGCGAAACTCCGCACGCTACCGTACAAAGCTTCCTCGGGGCTATCTTCTTGAACAACCGCGCTGCCTGGGGTGTTCGCCCTTACACCGAACAGCGGGTGCAGGTCTCCGCAAAGAACTACCGCGTCGCCGACCTATGCGCGGTGCGTCTCGGCACCCCGCCCGGCGGCATCATCCGTACGCCTCCGCTCATCTGCGTGGAGGTGCTCTCGTCCGGCCAGTCGCTGCGCGATATCGAGGACCGCGTGCGCGATTACGCCGCCATGGGCGTCGAGAACATCTGGATCATTGACCCCAATCTGCGCAAAGCCTGGACCGCGTCCCCCTCCGGCATCGCACCGCTGACCGCCGACGTCTTTACCGTGCCCGGAACGCCGATTCGCATCCCGCTCGCGGACATCTACGCCGAACTCGACGACATGGCCGCCGGCCGCTAACCGCTACAATATCCCTACGGGCGAGTAGCTCAACTGGATAGAGCACCGGCCTTCTAAGCCGGTGGTTGCAGGTTCGAGACCTGCCTCGCCCACCACACCCAACCTCAAGCCAGGCCATTACTCCGCAGCACCGTCACCGCGGCCTCGAGCGCGCGGGTCCAGCGCTCGTACGCATGTGCCGCGTCTGTTCCCAACGCCTTCACGTAAAGCGACGCGGCAAAGCCCTCCTGCGGGCCGGTCAGATCGACCAGCGCCGGCCGCAGCACCAGTTCGGCCATGGCGTATGGATGATCCATCGGCTCCAGCGCCCGCGCCAGCCGCTGCATGCGCTGCTCCATCTGGTGCGGCGACAGAAAGACCGCGCGCTCGCGCCACACGAGATCGATGTAGCTGGCGAACCCATCCGGCGCTTCGGCCTCCTCAAGATCGAGATTCAGCCGCGTGGCGTCGCGCTCGTCCGCGTCCATCGTCCACGCGTCGCACTTGGCGGTGAAGACGGGCGAGCGTGGCGCGTTCAAGGCGCGCAGGGCCTGCAGCAGGACGGGATGCTGCTCGGCCTCGGCGATGCGATCCAGGTCATACGGATCTTCGCGCAGATCGACAAAGTGCGACTCCGGATTCGCGGCATCGGACCACGGCACCACCAGTACCGGATCGTCATGGCCGCACTCCGAACTGCACTCGGCAAACATCCCTCGATTATCGCAGGCGCCCGGCTCAGCGCTCGCTGCGATAGCGGAAGGCGTCGGGGATGCGCGGCATGCCGATGCGCTCGTAGAACGCCACTGCCGCCGGCGCCGCGGCCAGAATCACCGAGACCTCCGGCCCCACATGCCGCCGCGTCTGCTCGATCAACTCGCGCCCGATGCCCCGGCCCTGCACCCGCTCGATCACCGCGAGGTCCGAAAGGTAACAGCAGTATGCGAAGTCTGTCACCGAGCGCGCGATGCCGACCAGCGCGCCATCCACCCTCGCCGTCACGATCAGGTTCGCGCCGCGCAGCATGCGCTCCAGCCGGTCCAAGTCATCGACCGGACGGCGCGCCGCCAGCGTCGACTCTACAAGCACCTGCCGGAACTCCGCCACCGAAAGCCGGGGCTCGAGCGCATAGACAGGCGTCATGCTGGCTGCGCCGGGTAGCTGTAGTCGTTCACCAGCTTCGAAAGCCGCTCGCGCTCGGCGGCGTACTTCGGGTCATCCGCCAGGTTCGTCAGCTCCATGGGGTCGGCGTGCGGGTCGAAGAGCATCGCGCCGTTCGCGGCTTTGGCGCCGAACTCGGCGTAGCGGAACTGCTCCGTGCGCACCGCGGTGCCGTGGACGGTTTTGCCGTCCTCGCTCCAGATGCTGTACGCCGGATGATCCCACGGTGCGCGCGGATCGTTCAGCAGCGGCACCATGGAATGGCCTTCGATCTCCGGCGGCACTTCGAGCCCGGCAAGCTCCGCCACCGTGCGATACACGTTCAGCGACTGCACGATGCGCGTCGACGGACGGCCGTTGCCATGCGCCCCGGGCATGTGGATGATCAGCGGAACGCGGGTCCCATTCTCGAACAGCGACCCGGCCTTCGACCACTTGCCCTTCTCGCCGAGCTGGTAGCCGTGGTCGGCGACGAAGACGACCAGCGTGTTGTCGCGCAGCTTCAGCCGGTCGAGCTCCGCCAGCACGCGGCCCAGGTTGTAATCGGCCCACGAGATGCACGCGAGATAGGCGCGGATCACCTGCTGCGCCTCCTCCGGCGAAGCGCCGCGGCCGATGAACAGGTCGGCGTTGCGCATGCGGATCGCAGCCTTGGGAAATCCCGGCGGCACCGTCGGCCAGGCGGCGAAGTCGGGTGGCAGCGTCAGCTTCGCGGGGTCGTACATATCGAAGAAGCGCTGCGGCGCCTGCGGCGGCGAGTGCGGCTTCGAGAACCCGCAGCCGATGAAGAACGGCTTATCCTTCGCCGAGTTCAGATACGTGAACGTGCGCTTCAGCGACCAGGTCGTCGCCCGAGTCCTCGCCGTTGCCGGCCAGCACCAGGATCTCGTCGGAGTGCGCCGCGCGCGCGTTATCCTGCGGCAGCGTGGGCAGCACGCCGTTGGCCATGGGAATCTGCGCGCGCGGAATCTCCATCTTGCGGCCTTCGTTGGTCGGATGCATGGACTCCACGTCGCCGTCGAAGTCGGTCCAGGCCTTCGGGTCGTCGAGCCCGGCGTGAAAGAGTTTGCCCGCGCGCAGGGTGGTGTATCCGTTCTCGCGGAAGAGCTGCGGCAGCGTGGTCCACTCCGGGTGCAGCTTGCGCACGGAGTCGCTGTTGCCGAGCACGCGCGTGGTATGCGGCGGACGCCCGCTGAACATCGACGAGCGCGACGGATTGCAGAGCGGAAACTGGCAAAAGTTGCGATCGAAGCGCACGCCCTGCGCCGCGAGGCGGTCGAGGTTGGGCGAGTGCGACTGAAAGCGCGAGCCGTAGCAGGCCAGCTCCGGCCGCATATCGTCGGACATGAAGAACAGCACGTTCAGCGGCTTCTTCCGCGCCCGCACGGCCGGTGCTTTGCCCGTCTGCGTCGCCGCATTTTGCGCCATCGCCGGCGCAAGCGGCGCGATACCCGCCGCCATGGCCGCACCCGCGCCCTGCTTCAGAAAACTCCGCCGCGTGCTGGCTCCCGTCTTCGCTTCCTGCCGATCCTTGCTCATACCCTGATGGCCCCCCGCCACGATTCTAGACCGTTTCCCCACGCGCCGCCGCGTTGGCGCGAGCCTCCAGGAACGCCTGCAGGATCAGCACCGCCGCCACCTGGTCGATGATGTTCTTGCGACCCACGCCCTCGCTGTTCGGCGCGCGCGAGTGCCCCAGCGCATCGAGATGACGATGCGCCTCGGTCGTCGTCAGCCGCTCATCCCACAGGTGGACGGTGAGCCCGAACTCCGTGCGCAGCGACTCCGCGAAGGCCTGCGCGCGCGCCGCCTGCGGGCTCTGGTCGCCCGACATATACAGCGGATTGCCCACCACCGCTTCGGCAATCGGCGCATGCTTGCGCAGCACGCGCGCAATCGACTTCAGATCATCGCGCAGCCCATTGCGGCCCGAGCCGCGATGCAATGTAAACAGCGGCTGCGCCGTATAGCCCAGCTCGTCCGAGAGCGCCAGCCCAATCCGCCGCTCGCCCACATCGAACCCCAGAATCCGCGCCTCGCTCACCGCTCCAGTCTAGAGCCTGCGCCCGCCATGTACTCTGGAACCGTGAACGGCGCATCCTCCAGGCAGACGAATCGTTTAGTCCTGCTCGCGCTCTCCCTGGTCTTCTACGCCTCCTTCACCCTCTTCACCCCGCCCCTGCTGGACGACGCCGACTCCGTCCACGCCGAGGTCGCGCGCGAGATGCTCACACGCCACGACTTCGTCACGCTTTACGCCAACGGCATCCGCTACCTCGAAAAAGCCCCGCTCTATTACTGGATGATGGCCGCCTCGATGCGCGTCTTCGGCGCCGTCCACCGCAGCCTCGCGCCTGCCGCTCGCCTTCGCGGTTCTCGCGCTCGCGCTGCTGCTGGAAAGCTTCGCCCGCCGCGCCTTCGCCTCACCGCGCGCGGGCCTCTACGCCGGCCTCATCACGCTTTCGAGCTTCGGCATCTTCATCTTCACGCGCATCAATATCCCCGACGCGCTCGTCTGCCTGTGGCTCTCCGCCGCACTCCTGTGCTTCTTCCTCACCGAAACCCCGACTACCCCCTCCGTGCCCCATTCATCGCAGTCTCTCCGCGATGAGTGGGTCCCTGCCACAAATCCCGTCCCACTCCCCCTCTGCCTCCTCTTCGCCGCCAGCCTCGCCCTCAACATCCTCACCAAGGGCCTCATCGGCATCGTCTTCCCGGTCGCCATCGTCGGCCTCTACCTGCTCCTCACCCGAGGCGCGCGCGGCACGTTCGCCCGTCTGCGCCAGCTCCACCCCCTCGCCAGCTTCGCCGCCTTCCTCGCCATCGCCGTACCCTGGCACATTCTCATCGCGCTCGCCAACCCCGGCCACGGTCATCCCGGCGGCCTCACCCACACCGGCGGCGCCTGGCACATCCCTTACCCCACGGACGGCAACGTCCACGGCTGGGCCTGGTTCTACTTCCTCAACGAGCAGCTGTATCGCTACCTCAACCTCCGCGTCCCGCACGACTACGACACCAGCCCCCTCTGGCTCTTTTATGGCCTTCTCTTCGTCTGGCTGATGCCGTGGTCGGCCTTCCTGCCCTCCGCTCTCGCCCGCGCCTGGTCTTCCCTCATGCCGGCAAGAGAAAAGGCCCGTCATTCCCCCACCACCCGTCATACCCCCCCCACCCGTCATACCCCACCCACCCGTCATTCCCCCACCACCCGTCATTCTGGCGAAGCCAGAATCCCCGTATTTGCTTTCCACAAGTTCGCCACGAACCTCCGCACCCTCCCGCCCGAGGCCCGCACCCACCTCTTCCTCCTCCTCTGGGCCGCCATCCCGCTCCTCTTCTTCTCCCTCTCGACCCGCCAGGAGTACTACGTCCTGCCCTCGCTCCCGCCGCTCATCCTGCTCATCGCCCACCTGCTCGCGACCCCCACCCCCACCCGCTCCGTGCCCCATGCATCGCAGCCCCACCGCGATGCGTGGGTCCCCGCCACGGCCCTCCTCATCGCCGGAACCCTCGCCTCGGCCGCCGCGCTCTTCTTCCTCCTCCACGCGCAAGCCGCCGCCCCCGGCACGGACCTCGCCTCGCTCCTGAACCAGAACCCCGCCGACTACGCGCTCTCCTTCGGCCACTTCCTCGACCTCACCGGCCCGGCCATGGGCTTCTTCCGCCTGCCGCTCGCGCTCACTGTCGTCGCGTTCTTCGGCGGGACGCTCGCCCACTGGCTCCTCCGCCGCGCAACCCGTCCCCACGCCGCCACGCTCGCCCTCGCCGCCGGAGCCTTCCTCTTCCTCGCTCGCCGCCTGGCTCGGTCTGCGGACGTTCTCCCCCACCCTCACCAGCGGGCAGCTCGCCCTGTCCATCGCCCCGCAACTCCGTCCCGGCGACCTCATCGTCATCCACGGCGAGTACGAGGCCGGCTCCACCCTCGGCTTCTACCTCCGCCGCAACGACCTGCACCTCGTCGAAGGCCGCAGCTCCAACCTCTGGTACGGCAGCTTCTTCCCCGACGCGCCCCGCGATCTTCGAAACCCGCGAGTCCATCGCGCAGAAGTGGCAAGGCCCGCAGCGCATCTTCCTCTGGCAGGACCCCCACGACCCGGACCGCCCACCCCTCACCCTCCCCGGCCCCACCTACACCCTCGCCAACGCCGGCGGCAAACAAATCCTCTCCAACCAACCCAATCGCTAGATTCCCGAACCCGCTACACTACCCCCACCATGCCCTGCGAAGCGCACGAACTCCGCCATGTCCCTCTCTTCTCGCTCCTCGACGACGACGAACTCTCCGTTCTTGCCAACCAGGTCGAGCTTCGCACCTTCGCGCCGCGCCAGCGCATCTACAAGCTCGGCGAGCCCGGCAGCCGCGCCTACATCCTCATGTCCGGCGCCGTCCACGTCACCACCATCGACGAAGACCAGCAGGAAGTCCTCGTCGACGAGCCCCGCCACGGCGAGTTCTTTGGCTTCGCCTCCATGCTCGAAGAGGTCCCGCACCACACCTCCGCGGTCGCCATGGAGCAATCCGTCTGCCTTGAAGTCGATCGCGGCGACATCATGGCGCTCATCGAGAAGAAGCCCATGGCCGGCCTCGACATGATGACCGTGCTCGCGCGCCAGATCCACGACTCGCAGGACCTCATCCGCGTCCGCGCCGCCCGCAACCCCAACCAGCTCTTTGAAGAAGAAGAGACCTTCGGCGAACGCATCGCAGACAAGGTCGCCAGCTTCGGCGGCTCCTGGACCTTCATCATCACCTTCGGCGTCGTCCTCACCGCCTACACCATGACCAACGTCTACCTGCACAACAAGGCGTGGGACCCCTACCCATTCATCCTGCTCAACCTCTTCCTGTCCATGCTCGCCGCCATCCAGGCGCCCGTCATCATGATGAGCCAGAACCGCCAGGACAAGAAAGACCGCCTCCGCTCCGAGCTCGACTTCGACGTCAACGTCCGCGCCGAGAGCGAGATCCAGTCGCTCTCCCGCCGCCTGAAAGACCTGCACGACAAGGTGGACGACGTCGACGAACTCCTCCGCAAATCCAAACCCTGACCCCCACCGCGCCCCACACAAGTTGTCATCCTCGCCGCAGGCGGAGGACCTGCTTCTGCCTTTGTCATTCCGAAGCGAAGCGAGGAACCTGCTCCTCGAAACCAGCACCGCTTTTGTTGTCATCCTTCGCCGCAGGCGGAGGACCCGCTTCTCCGCCACCCAGTAAATCCGCGGGTTAAGCTAACTCCATGGCCATGGCACTTCAGGCGTTCACGGCGCTCCTCACGGTCGCCGGTATGGCGTACATGCTGCTTGCGCTGTGGGGTGCGCGCGATTTCGTCCGCACCATGGAACGCGTCCGCCAGGCCCCGCCCTTCGCGCCGCCCGTCACAATCCTCAAGCCGCTCAAAGGTGTCGACCCGCGCATGTACGCCGGGCTCGCCAGCCACTGCCGCCAGGTGTACGCTGCGGAATTCGAACTCCTCTTCGGCGTGCAGACGCTTGACGACCCCGCCGTTGCCGAGGTCGAGCGCCTGCGCGCCGAGTTCCCCGAAGCCGCCATCCGCCTCATTGTCTGCCCGCTGCGCCTCGGCACCAGCGGCAAAGTCTCCAACCTCGTGCAGATGCTGCCGCACGCTCGCTTCGAGCACATCCTCATCAACGACAGCGACATCTTCGTCTCGCAACACTACCTCACCGGCGTCCTCGCAGCTCTTCCACGCAGACGAAAAGTCCAAACCTGTCGGCATGGTCACCGCGCCGTATCTCGGCCGCACCGGCGCCGGCGGCCGCGACATCACCGTCTGGGCGAAGCTGGAAGCGCTCGGCATCTCCACCGACTTCATGCCCGGCGTCCTCACCGCGCGCAAGCTCGAGGGAGGCATCCGCTTCGGGCTCGGCAGCACGCTTGCCATGACGCGTACGGCGCTCGCCGCCGCCGGAGGCCTCGAGCCGCTCACCGAATTCCTCGCCGACGACTACGAGATGGGCAAGCGAATCGCCGACGCCGGCTTCCGCGTGGAGCTCTCCGGCGAGCGTGTCGAAACCACCGTTCCCGGCTACGACCTCGGCGGCTTCTGGCATCACCAGATGCGCTGGGCGCGCTCGACCCGCGACTCCCGCCGCCTGGGCTACGTCGGTCTCGGCATCACCTACTGTGTGCCCTGGGCGTTGCTTACCGTGCTCGCCTCAGGCGGCGCGCTCTGGAGTTTCACGCTGCTCACGCTCGCTCTGCTCGCCCGCGTCGCCGTTGCGCTGACGGTCGGCGTCGGCATCCTGCGCGACGATCAGGTTCTGCGCGACCTGTGGCTGCTGCCCCTGCGCGACTGCTTCGGCCTCCTCTTCTGGCTCTGGAGCTTCGCCGGCGACACCGTCGTCTGGCGCGGCGAGCGCTTCCACCTGCGCAACGGGCGCCTGACCCGCGCCTGAGCAGGTCCCTTCTTTCGCGTCAAGATTTGCGACGCCCATGCGGCTTTGCTACTCTAAACCTCAGAGATGCACATGGACCGCCAGCTCCGTTGTTGTTGTACGCTCCACGTCGAGCCGGCGTGTCCTCTCTGCATGCGTTAGTCCTTCCTTCGTTCCTCTCCCCATAGCGTTCGCGCACCCGCATCGATTCTGGAGTTTCCTGCCGATGGCAACTGCCGCACCCGCATTGACGCATCTCCAACTGCTCGAGGCCGAGAGCATCCACATCCTGCGCGAGGTCGCCGGCGAGTTCGAGCGGCCGGTGATGCTGTACTCCATCGGCAAGGACTCCTCCGTCATGCTGCGCCTGGCGCAGAAGGCCTTCTTTCCCGCGCCCATCCCGTTTCCGCTGCTGCACATCGATACCGGCTTCAAGTTCCGCGAGATGATCGAGTTCCGCGACAAGATGGCCGCCAGCATCGGCGCGGAGCTGCTCGTCTGGCGCAACGAACCCGCCATCGCCAACGGCACCAACCCCATCGCGCTCGACACCAAGCGCTGCTGCGGCCTGCTGAAGACGCAGGCGCTGCTCGACGGCCTGAACCACTACGGCTTCACCGCGGCCTTCGGCGGCGCGCGCCGCGATGAAGAAAAGTCCCGCGCCAAGGAACGCATCTATTCCTTCCGCGACAAGGCAGGGCAGTGGGATCCGAAGAACCAGCGCCCGGAACTTTGGAATCTGTACAACTCGCGCATTCACCCAGGCGAATCGATTCGTGTCTTCCCGCTATCGAACTGGACGGAGATGGATGTGTGGCAGTACATCTACCAGGAAAACATCCCCATCGTCGATCTCTACTACGCGAAGGAACGCCCGATGTACGTGCGCGGCGATTCGCTGCTGCCGATCGAACAGGCCTTCGTCGCGCGCCCTGGCGAGAAGCCGCAGATGGTGAAGTCCCGCCTGCGCTCGCTGGGCTGCTGGCCCTGCACCGGCGCCATCCGCTCCGACGCCGACACCCTGCCCAAAATCATCGCCGAGCTGATGAGCTTCCGCGAATCCGAGCGCGCCAACCGCGTCATCGACCACGACCAGGAAGGCTCCATGGAGCTCAAGAAACGCGAGGGCTACTTCTGATGCCCTCTCCTTTGTCATTCCGAAGCGCAGCGGAGGAACCTGCTTCTGTCCTTGCCTTTGCTCTTTCCCCTTACCCCTACTATGTCGACTAACCCCCATCTCGTCCGGATTGAAGACAACGCCGCCAACGGCGCTCCCGCGCGCGACCCTGAGGTCTGGGACGAGCGCATCGACGCCTTCAATCCGCTCTTCGGCCACACGCCCGAGCCATCGCCTGTCAGCACCCAGCCCGGCTTCGATATGGCCGGCTTCCTGGCCGACGACCACGCCCGCGACCTCCTGCGCTTTTCTACCGCGGGCTCGGTCGATGACGGCAAGTCGACGCTCATCGGCCGCCTGCTCTACGACACGCAATCCGTCTACGAAGACAACCTGCGCTCCATCGAAGGCAAGGGCACGACGGCCCCCGGCGTGCTCGATCTCGCGCTGCTGACCGATGGCCTGCGCGCCGAACGCGAGCAGGGCATCACCATCGACGTCGCCTACCGCTACTTCGCCACGGCGAAGCGCAAGTTCATCATCGCCGACACGCCCGGCCACGAGCAGTACACGCGCAACATGGCCACCGGAGCCTCCACCGCCGTCGCTCGCCATCGTGCTGGTCGACGCGCGCAAGGGCGTGCTGATCCAGTCGCGCCGCCACGCCTGCATCACCGCGCTGCTGGGCGTGCCGCACGTCCTCGTCGCGGTCAACAAGATGGACCTGGTCGGACTACAGCGAAGCAGGTCTTCGACGCAGATCCGCGCGGACTTCACGGCCTTCTTCGACGAGCTCGGCGACCTTCGCACCGCCCAACCTCTACTTCGTCCCGGTCAGCGCACTCACCGGCGACAACGTCGTCCACCCCACCACCGCCATGCCCTGGTACGACGGACCGTCACTGCTTGCAACTGCTTGAAACGGTTCCGGCAGCCGATGCCAAGTCCGACGCTGCCTTCCGCTTTGCCGTGCAGCGCGTGCTTCGGCCGAACCTCGACTTCCGCGGCTTCGCCGGGCAGATCGCCGCCGGCACCGTCCGTCCCGGCGACGAGATCATGGTGCTGCCTTCGCGCCGCACCAGCCGCGTCAAGTCCATCGTCACCTTCGACGGCGACCTCCAGCACGCCCACGCCCCGCAATCCGTCGTCCTCACGCTTGAAGACGAACTCGACATCAGCCGCGGCGACCTGCTCGTCACCCCCGGCGCGCCGGCCGTGACCACCACGCGCTTTCACTGCCTCGCTCGTCTGGATGGATGAGCATCCGCTCGCGCTCGGCAAGCGCTTCCTGCTGAAGCACACCAGCCGCACCGTCCCCGCGACAGGTGACGGCGGTGCGACTACCGGCTGGACGTCGCCACGCTCGAGCACCAGCCCGCCGCCACGCTGGCGCTCAACGGCATCGGCGTGGTCGCGATCGAAACGCGCAGCCGCTCGCAGTCGATTCCTACGGCGCCTCGCGCATCACCGGCAGCTTCGTCCTCATCGACCCGGTCACCAACGCCACCGCCGCCGCGGGCATGATCCGCGAAGCCACCGAGGTCTCCGCGCCGCAAGCTCGCCGCACGAACTCGACCGCGCCGAAGCCCTGCGCCAGCTCAGGCTGCTCGCGGACTTCTTCACCCGCACCGAGCCCGGCGGCGCCCTCGCCCGGCAGCTCGAACGCGCCCTCACGGAGACACAGGATGAATAGCCAGATACTGGGCTTGACCGAAACAAACGTGCCGCAACCCGCGCCGCAAACCAACGACCTCGAAGCGAAGCTCGCCCACGTGCGCGATCTGCTGGCCCGCGAGCTAGCTGCCGCGCCCGGTGCGGACGACGCCTGCCTCACCTGCAGCTTCCAGGCCGAAGACGTCCTGCTGCTCCACCTTGCGCCGCGAGCTTCGCCCCGGCATCCCGGTCCTCTTCCTCGATACCGGCTACCACTTCGCCGAGACCTACGCCTACCGCGACCGCCTCGCCGCCGACTGGCACCTGAACCTCATCAACCTGCTTCCCGCGAACACCGTCGCCGAGCAGGAAGCCGAGTTCGGCATGCTGCACCAGACCGAACCCGACCGCTGCTGCCGCTTACGCAAGGTCGAGTCCGCTCTTCGAGGCGGTCGCCCGCTACAAGGTCTGGCTCACCGGCCTGCGCCGCGAGCAGGCCCGCACCCGCGCCGCGCTCGAAGAAGTCGACGACTTCGCCCTGCCCAGCGGCGTCAGTCGTGCGCAAGCTCAGCCCCTTCGCCGACTGGACCACGCGCGACGTCTGGCAGCTCTGCGAGCACTTCGGCATTCCGCTGCTGCCGCTCTACGACCTCGGCTATTCCAGCATCGGCTGCGAGCCATGTACCAGCCTGCCCACCGACCCGAACGATCCACGTTCGGGACGCTGGGCAGGCAAGAAAGTCGAGTGCGGCATCCACATCCAGCCCGCAAAAGCATAAGGGGACAGCAACTCCGTCTATCCCTAATCCCTAACCCCTGATCCCTACGCCCTGATCCCTGCCCCTATGGAATACGCCATCGGCTTCATCATCGCCGTCTTCATCGCGCTTACAGGCGTCGGCGCCGGCACCATCACGACGCCGCTGCTGATCCTGTTCCTGGGCGTGCCGGCCTCGGTCGCGGTCTCGACCGGCCTGATGTTTTCGGCCGCGGTGAAGCTTGTGCTTGTCCCCAGCCAGATCATGCGCAAGCAGGTCTCCTGGCCTGTTCTCGGCTACATGCTGGCCGGCGGCCTGCCCGGCGTGCTGCTGGGCTCGCTGCTGTCTGAAGCACCTCGCCGTGCACGGCCCGCAGATGCTGCTCAACGCAATGCTCGGCGTTGTGCTGGTCTTCACCGCCGTCTGGCAGATCGCGTTCTCCTTCAAACCCGCCCGTGCGGAAGGCCCCATGAACGACCGCCGCAAACTGCTTCCGTGGCTGATGTTCCCGGTCGGCGCGGAGGTCGGCTTCTCTTCCGCAGGCGCGGGCGCGCTCGGGTCGGCCGCGCTGCTTGGCCTGACGCCGCTCAACCCCGCCACCGTGGTCGGCACCGACATCCTGTTCGGCTTCCTGCTGTCGCTGGTCGGCAGCGGCGCGCACGGCTTCTTCAACGGCACGCGTTCCACCCTGCTCGAACACCTCGTCATCGGCGGCCTCTTCGGCGTCGTCCTCGGCACGGTCGCCGCCAAGTGGATTCCGCGCCGCCCCCTGCGCTTCGCCCTCTGGGTCTGGCTGCTCGTCATCGGAGCCCAGTTCATCTACACCCAGGTCGTAGCCGTAGCCGCCGCCCACCGTTGAACCCGCATCCGCCCAGAATCGTCATTCCCCGCCGGAATTGTCATTCCCCACCCGACTTGTCATTCCCGCCACATTGTCATTCCGAGCTCCGCGAGGAACCTGCTTCTCGGAAGCACCACCACTTCCCGCGCCTACCGCGCCTGCAGGCTTGGCTCTTCGTCTTCCGCGAACACCGTATCCTTCACCAGATTCCACGTCCGCGCGATGCCTTCGTCCAGCGCCACCTTGTGCCGCCAGCCCAGCGCATGGATCTTCGATACATCCATCAGCTTGCGCGGCGTGCCGTCCGGCTTGCTCGGATCGAATACCAGCTTGCCCTTGAAGCCAAGCGTCCTGGTCACCAGCTCGGCCAGCTCGCGGATGGTGACATCCTCGCCGCTGCCGACGTTGATCAGCGGAGGCTCCGTCTCGGTCAGCAGTGTGCCGTAGGTCGCGTCGTCCAGATTCATCAGGAACACGCAGCCCTGCGCCACATCGTCCGAGTACAGGAACTCGCGCCGCGGCGTGCCCGAGCCCCAGACCTCCAGCGACTCCGCACCCGACCGCATCGCCGTCACCGTCTTGTGCATCAGCGCCGGCAGCACATGCGAGGTCTTCAGGTCGAAGTTGTCGCCCGGCCCGTACAGGTTCGTCGGCATGGCCGCCAGGTAGCGGGTGCCGTACTGCCGGTTGTAGCTCCAGCACATCTCGATGCCGGCGATCTTCGCCAAGGCATACGGCCGGTTTGTCGGCTCGAGCGGACCCGTCAGCAGGCAGCTTTCGGGCATCGGCTGCGGCGCCATCTTCGGGATAGATGCAGGACGAGCCCAGGAACAGCAGCCGCGCCGTCCCGTTGCGGTAGGCCGCGTCGATGATGTTGTTCTGGATCAGCAGATTGTCGCGGATGAAGTCGGCCGGATACGTATGATTCGCCAGGATGCCGCCTACCTTCGCCGCCGCCAGGAAGACAAAGCGCGGGCGATGCTCGGCGAAGAACGCCGAAACGGCCTCGCCGTCGATCAGGTCCAGCTCACGGTGCGTCCGCGTCAGGATGTTGGTGTAGCCCAGCCGCTCCAGCTCGCGATGCAGCGCCGAGCCCACCAGGCCGCGGTGCCCGGCAATATAGATCGGGTCGTCCAGCTTCATAAAGGGCGTTGACATCGGCGTTTGTTCCTCCGGGGGCATACCTCCAGTGTAGCAACCCCACACCGCACCAACCGCCGCTCTGTCATCCTTCGCCACGGGCGGAGGATCCGCTTTTCCCCACCACCACACTGTCATCCTGAGCGCAGCGCGCAGTCGAAGGACCCCGAGGATTCCCGCCTGCTGCGGAAACCAGCCCCACTTCCACCGCGATCCTCATGCCCGCGCACATCCCCGCTTTAGAATGGGATCAGGCCGCAAAAACCCTTGGCAAACTACCTCATCACCGGCGTTGCCGGCTTCATCGGCTCGCACCTTGCCCACGCGCTCGTCGGCGCAGGGCCACAGCGTCCGCGGCCTCGACAACCTCTCCACCGGCAACCCGCGCAACCTCGCCGGCCTCGCCGATCGACTTCCGACATGCCGACCTGCGCGACGCCGCCGCCGTCGCCGCGCCTGCCAGGGCGTCGACGCCATCCTCCACCAGGCGCGCGCTGCCCAGCGTCCCGCGCTCGGTCAAGGACCCCCGCCCCAGCCACGAGGCCAACCTCGACGGCACCTTCAACCTCCTCGAAGGCGCCCGCGCCGCCGGCGTCAAGCGCGTCGTCTACGCCGCGTCCTCCTCCGCCTACGGCAATCAGCCCGGCTTTCCGCGCGTCGAGACCATGCCGCCCGCAGCCCATCGCGCCCTACCCCGTGCAGAAGCTCGCCGGCGAGCTCTACATGCAGTCCTACTGCGCGCGTCTACGGCATGGAAACCGTCTGCCTGCGCTACTTCAACATCTTCGGCCCGCGCCAGGCGCCCGACTCGCCCTACTCCGGCGTCATCGCCAAGTTCATCCTGCAGATGCTCGCAGAGCGCACCCCCACCATCTTCGGCGACGGCGAACAGGGCCGCGACTTCACCTACATCGCCAACGCCGTCGCAGCCAACCTGCTCGCCGCCGCCGCACCCGCCGAGCGCTGCGCCGGCCGCGTCTTCAACATCGCCTGCGGCGAGCGCCACACCCTGAACGAGACCTTCGCGCTCCTCGCCGAGCTTACCGGCTTCCGCAGCCGCCCCACCTACGGGCCGCGCCCGCGCCGGCGATGTCCGCGACTCCCTCGCCGACATCTCCGCCGCGCGCGAGGCCTTCGGCTACACCCCGTCGGTCGGCTTCGAGAAGGCCTGCGCCGCACCGTCGCCTGGTACCGCGGACCGCAGCCTCGCATGAACGCGCTGAGCACCGCATGCCCGCACCCTCTGCCGACTTCATCGCCCGCATCGCGCTCGCGCGAGCGCCCGCGTCGGCATCGTCGGCCTCGGCTACGTCGGCCTGCCGCTCACGCTGCTCTTCGCGCGAGGACGGCTTCCGCGTCACCGGCTTCGACATCGACGCCGCCAAGGTCGACACCCTCAACCGCGGCGAAAGCTACATCCACCGCATCGAGCCCGAGCACATCCGCGCCGCGCAGGCCGCCGGCTTCCGCGCCACCACCGACTTCGCCGACGTCGCGCGCCTGGACGCCATCCTCATCTGCGTCCCCACGCCGCTGCACCCCGACCACACGCCGGACATGAGCTTCGTCGTCGCCACCATCGAGCCCTCGCGCCCCACCTCGCGCCCGGCCAGCTCGTCGTGCTCGAAAGCACCACCTACCCCGGCACCACCGAAGAGATCGTCGTCCCCACCCTCGAGCGCGCACGGCAACCGCGTGCTGCGTACAGCGCCGGCCGACGCCCAACCCGGAGCTCGACGGGCGTCCTCGTCGCCTTCTCGCCCGAGCGCGAAGACCCCGGCAACACTCACCACGCCGCGCCGCGACATCCCCAAGGTCGTCGGCGGCGTCGACCCCGCCGCCACCGCCGCCGCCTGCGCGCTCTACGGCGCCATCTTCGACCGCACCGTCCCGATGTCAGCTCCACCGCCGCGGCCGAGATGACCAAGCTGCTCGAAAACATCTACCGCTCGCGTCAACATCGCGCTCGTCAACGAGCTCAAGCAGCTCTGCCTGCCATGGGCATCGACATCTGGGAGGTCATCGACGCCGCCGCCACCAAGCCCTTCGGCTTCCAGCCCTTCTACCCCGGCCCCGGCGTCGGCGGCCACTGCATCCCGGTCGACCCCTTCTACCTCACCTGGAAGGCGCAGCAGTTCGGCTTCAGCCACGCGCTTCATCGAGCTCGCCGGCGAGGTCAACGAGGCCATGCCCGCCTTCGTCGTCGCAGCAGACCGAGCGCCGCGCTCGAACGCGCCGGCACCGCCGCTCGCCGGCGCCAGCATCCTCGTGCTCGGCGTCGCCTACAAGCGCGACGTCGACGACCTGCGCGAGTCGCCCGCCCTCACCATCATCGACCTCCTGCGCCGCGCCGGAGCCGACGTCGCGCTACAACGACCCCTTCTTCCCCGACCGTCGGCTCCGGCCGCCACTACGACCTGCGCATGTCAGTCCACGCCGCTCGACAACCTGGCCCAGTACGACTGCGTCCTCCTCGCTCACCGACCACAGCAGCTACGACTATCCCCGCCATCGTCGCCGCAAGCCAGCCTCTTCATCGACACCCGCAACGCCACCCGCGGCCTCCACTCCCCCAACATCATCCGCTGCTAACAAACACTGTCATTCTTCCGCAAGCGGGAGAATCCGCTTCTCGCCCCTGCCTTTGTTTGTCATTCCGAAGCGAAGCGGAGGAACCTGCTTCTCGCCTTTGTCTTTCGCCTTTGCTTCTAGCCTTCGCCTTTCGCTGTCATTCTTCCGCAAAGCGGGAGAATCCGCTTCTAGCCCCCGCCTTTAGTTGTCATTCCGAAGCGAAGCGGAGGAACCTGCTTCTCGCCTTTGTCTTTGGCCTTTGCTTCTAGCCTTCGCCTTTCGCTGTCATTCTTCCGCAAAGCGGGAGAATCCGCTTCTAGCCCCCGCCTTTAGTTGTCATTCCGAAGCGAAGCGGAGGAACCCGCTTCTCGCCTTCGCTCTCGCACGCCCCCGCACGAAACCGCCAAATCCCCACCCCGCTCCTCCGTTATCATGAGTCCGTCCCTCACCCCGGGAGCAATCCGCGTGACTCTCCGTCTCCTCCTCGCCGTCCTCTTCCTTGCGAACTCGCTCCGCGCGCAGGAGCCCGAGCCCGCCCCCCTGACCACCCTGAAACTTAACGCCAGGGTCGTCAGCCTCTCCGCCGTCGTGCTGGACGAGCACGGCTCGCCCGTCCGCGGCCTCACCCGCGACGACTTCGAGCTGAAACAGGACGGCCACCCCCAGGAGATTCGCTACTTCTCGCAGGATTCCACCCTGCCCCTCACTCTCGCCCTGATGGTCGATACCTCCTCCAGCCAGAAGATGTTTCTCGAAGACGAGATCGAGGCCAGCGAAAAGTTCTTCCGCATCATGCTCACCCGCCCCTCCGACCGCGCCGTGCTCGTCCAGTTCGACTACGCCGTGCTGCAACTGCAGGCCATGACCGCGCAGGAACAGGCGCTCGAAAACGCCCTGCGCTTCCTCACCATGCCGCATCCCGCGACCGTCAACCGCGGCGGCACCCTGCTTTACGACGCCATCTACGCGGCCTCGCAGCGCGTCCTCACCGGCGAACGCGGGCGCCGCGCCATGGTCATCCTCACCGATGGCGAGGACAATGGCAGCAAGTACACGCTGGAGCAGGCGATCGCCGCCGCCCAGCGCGCCGATATCGTCGTCTACTCGGTCCTGTACTCAGTGGCCGAAAGCGGCTTCGCGGGCCGTCCACGGGCCACGACGCCTTTCGCTCCAACCGGCCGCAGCGCGCTCGAAGCGCTCTCGAAAGCCACTGGAGGCCATGTCTTCACCGTCACCCCCAAGACGCCGCTCGACCTGATCTACAGCCAGATCGCCGACGACATGCGGCTGCAATACCAGATCGGCTACACCCCGCCCGACTCCAAACCCGGCGCCTACCATAAACTCGAACTCAAGCCCCGCCCCAAACACCTCACCGTGCAGGCGCGCCAGGGCTTCTACACCCCCGGCTGAGGAATCCACAACGCCACCCCCGCTTTCCGCAGTGCGCGGGAGAATAGTCTGAGTAGAGGGACCCCCTCCACCGGTGACGCGTCATTCTGGCGAAGCCAGAATCTCCCGTATCTGCCTTCGACCGCCACACAATTCAAAGACATTACCCCGCACCACAGAAAGCAAGCACCCCATGGCCAGCCTGCCCCGCCTCCTCAACCCGAACGACGACAACCGCCCCGCGTCGCTGCACGCCGAGCAAACCATCCTCGGCGCCATGATGGTCGAGCCGCTCGCCATCGTCGACGCCACCATGCTCCTCAAGGCCGACGACTTCTCGCTCGACTCGCACCGCAAGATCTACGAGGTCATGCTGCACCTGTCCGAGGTCGGCTATGCGGTCGACATCGTCACCGTCTCCGAAGACCTGAAGAAGCGCAAGGAGCTCGACTCCGTCGGCGGCCTGCCCTACCTCTTCTCGCTCTCCGAGGGCCTGCCGCGCAAGCTCTCGATCGAAAGCTACGTCCGCATCGTCCGCGACAAGTCCCTCATGCGCCAGCTCATGGCCGTCTGCGACACCGGCATGATGGAGGCCGCCGACCAGTCGCTCGAAGCCATCGACGTCCTCAACCAGGTCGAAGCGCCGCCTGATGGAGATCTCCGAGCACGCCATCACCGGCGGCTTCTCCGGCATCTCCGACATCGTCCGCGACTCCTTCGGCTCCATCGACAAGCTCTACGAGCAGGGCCGCGAGATCACCGGCCTCGCCACCCACTACATCGAGTTCGACCGCATGACCTCCGGCCTGCAGGACTCCGAGCTCATCATCATCGCCGCCCGCCCCTCCATGGGCAAGACCGCCTGGGCCATCAACATCGCGCAGAACGCCGCGGTGCGCGACGGCAAGGTGGTCGCCGTCTTCTCGCTCGAAATGTCGCAAGGAATCGCTGCTGCGCCGCATGCTCGCCTCCGAAGCCCTGGTCAACTCGCGCAAGATCCAGACCGGCTTCCTGCCCCGCGAAGACAAGGGCAAGCTGCATCGACGCGCTCGAGCGCCTGATGGAATCCAAGCTCTTCGTCGACGACACCCCCGGCATCACGCTCGCCGAGATGCGCGCCAAGGCCCGCCGCCTCAAGCAGCAGGAAGGCA
Organism: uncultured Gammaproteobacteria bacterium; assembly: GCA_963744015.1. Lineage (GTDB taxonomy): Bacteria > Acidobacteriota > Terriglobia > Terriglobales > Acidobacteriaceae > Edaphobacter. Next base: position 539,075 of record CAVUSA010000003.1, on the reverse strand, counting down.
CCGCTCGACCTCATCGTCATCGACTACCTGCAGCTGATGACCGGCTGCGCCGGCGCCAGCAAGAAGAAGTTCGAGAACCGCACGCAGGAAGTCTCCGCCGTCAGCCGCGGCCTCAAGGCGCTGGCCAAGGAGATGCAGGTGCCCGTCGTCGCGCTGTCGCAGCTCTCGCGTGGCAGCGAACAGCGCACCGGCGACAAGAAGCCCCTGCTCTCCGACCTGCGCGAGTCCGGCTCGATCGAGCAGGACGCCGACGTCGTCTGCTTCATCCACCGCGAGGAGTACTACGACCGCGAGAACGAAGACCTCAAGGGCAAGGCCGAGATCATCATCGCCAAGCAGCGCAACGGCCCCACCGGCTCCGTCAAGCTCGCCTACCTCGCCGACTACACCCGCTTCGAAAACCTCGACACCGCCCACTCCGAAGGCAACGACTACTAACCGCCCACGCCCAAACGGCTGTCATCCTTCGCCCAGGGCGGAGGATCCGCTCCCCAAATGGCTGTCATCCTTCGCCAAGGCGGAGGACCCGCTTTTGCACTTGGTTGTCATCCTTCGCCAAGGCGGAGGACCGCTTTTGCACTTGGTTGTCATCCTTCGCCAAAGGCGGAGGACCCCCCTTTGCACTTGTCATTCCGAAGCGAAGCGGAGGAACCTGCTTCTCGCCTCTGCCACCCTGGACTCCCCGCGGAAAACACCGCGCAACCCCTGTCATCCTCCGCCGCAGCCGGAGGAACCGTCCCCCCCGCCACGGAACTTCCCCAACCCACCCAACGTACCCCACTCCACCCGAACCCGCGCCCGCAAACGATATGCTAGGTTCACCCTTCGCACGCCGGAGCTCCCCATGCCGAACCCGTCCCATCTCCTGATCGCCGCCGCCCTCATGCTCGCTTCCATGCCCTTCGCCTTCGCGCAGGCCCCCTCCCTCGACGCCCGCCGGGACTCCCTCAAGAAGCTTCTCGCCGAAGAATGGGAGTACGAGCTGAAGGAAGCGCCCGAGATGGCCACCATCTACGGCGACTACCGTTACAACGACAAGCTCAGCGACGCCTCCCTCGAGCACATCCGCCAGGGCGCCGAAGACTCCCGCCGCTTTCTCGCCCGCTTCGAAGCCATCGACACCACCGGCTTCCCCGAGCAGGAGCAGCTCGACAAGGCGCTCATGGTCCGCAACCTGAAGGAAGGCCTGGAAAGCTTCGCCCTGAAGAACTACGAGATGCCCGTCAACCAGATGAGCGGCCTCCACCTTGAAGCCGCGCAGTTCGTCCAGCTCGTCCCCTTCAACACGACCAAGCAATACGACGACTACCTCGCGCGCCTCCGGCAGATTCCCCGCGTCTTCGACCAGATGATCGCGCTCTGCGAGGCCGGTCGCAAGGACGGCCTGATGCCGCCGCGATTCCTGCTCGAAAAAGTTCCCGGCCAGGCGCGCTCCATCGGCACCCCCGCGGGCGAGGCCAACGTGTTCGCCTCGCCGGTCAAAAAGTTCCCCGCCGAGGTCTCCGCCGCCGACCAGAAGCGCCTGCATGACGCCATCGTCGCCGCCGTCGACACCCAGGTGCGCCCCGCCTACGCCAAGTTCGCCGACTACATCGAAAAGACCTACGCCCCCGCCGGCCGCACGCAGGAAGGCACCTGGTCGCTGCCCGACGGCGACGCCCGCTACCGCTTCGCCATCCGCTCCAACACCACCACCGACATGGACCCGCAGGCCATCCACGATCTCGGCCTCGCCGAAGTCAAGCGCATCGAAGCCGAGCAGCTGGTGATCGCGAAGAAGCTCGGCGCCACCGATCTCGCCAGCTTCCGCGAGTCGCTCAAGACCAACCCCAAGGCCTTCCCCACCTCGGCCGAAGACCTGCTCAACCACTATCGCGGCTACATCGCGCAGATGAAACCGAAGCTGCCCGAGCTCTTCGGCCTGCTGCCCAAGGCGCCGGTCGAAGTGGTACCCATGGAAGAGTTCCGCGCCAAGGAGGCCGCCGCCGCCGACTACAACACCGGCACACCCGACGGCAAGCGCCCCGGCCGCGTCAACATCAACACCTACGACTGGCAGCACCGCTCGCTCTTGACGACCGAGTCCACCGCCTACCATGAGGGCATCCCGGGCCACCACATGCAGCTCTCCATCGCGCAGGAGCTCCCCTCGCTTCCGCCCTTCCGCCAGCACGCCGGCTACACCGCCTACGTCGAAGGCTGGGCGCTCTATAGCGAGCGCCTGGGCAAGGAGGTCGGCTTCTACCAGGACCCGCTACTCTGACTTCGGCCGCCTGAACGACGAGCTGCTCCGCGCCTGCCGGCTGGTGCTCGATACCGGCGTCCACTACAAGCACTGGACGCGCCAGCAGATGATCGACTTCTTCCACGCTCACTCCGGCGAAGACGAAGCCGACGTACAGGCCGAGACCGACCGCTACATCGCCTGGCCCGGGCAGGCTCTCGCCTACAAGCTCGGCCAGCTCAAGATCACCGAGCTCCGCACCCGCGCCCAGCAAGCAGCTCGGCGCCAGGTACGATGTGCGCAAGTTCCACGACGAGATCCTCGACGGCGGCGCGCTGCCGCTGGACACCCTCGACGCCCGCGTCCAGGCCTGGATCGACAAACAAAAGTAGGAGCAGCCGCCACCCCCGCCGCCTTCACCGCCGCACATCCACTGTCGTCCTTCGCCCCGCACATCCACTGTCATCCTTCGCCGCAGGCGGAGGACCCGCTTCTCCCCACCTCAGCCAAAGGGCCGCAGGCCCGTCCCATCCCAGCCCAGGGCGCCAGCCCTGGGTTCCCATCAGGCAAACCCGAGGGCTGGAAGCCCGACCCAACCTGCATTTGCTACGATTCGACCATGCCCGCCCCGAGCAACAAGGAAAAACAAGACAAACAACTCGCCATCCCCGCCCAGGCACAGGCCGACCCCGCCGGCTTCGAGCTTCTGCGCGTCTGGGTCGCCCAGCAGAGCCAGCACATCACCCTCCGCCCCGGCCTCTGGCAGGACCCCGCCGCCTGGGGCGTCATGCTCGCCGACCTCGCGCGCAACATCGTCACCGTCCACGTCGAAAATGACGAAGACCTTGACGCCGAAGCCTTCCTCGCCGCAGTCCTCGAAGGGTTCGACACCGAAATCGAATCCGTCCTGAACGAGTTCGGCAACTCGGACGAAACCGAACACGAGGCGGGCTAACCCTTAGCATCCACGCCCCCGCTGTCATCCTTCGCCAAAGGCGGAGGACCCGCTTCTCGCCCAACCCTCCCCGACCCCGTCCCGCATAATGCAAGAGCATGCATCTTTCCGGAACCATCGTTCTCCTGCTCTTCCTCGCGCTCGGCACGGTGTTCGTTCTGCTGGTCCTCCACGGCACCCGCCTCGGCCACCTCGTCCACGAGCGCATCCAGGACCGCCCGCACCGCCGCCTCTTCCTCGCCTCCATCAGCTTCTTCGCAACCTTCCTCTTTGTCCGCCTGCTCGTGTACTGCATCACCCACCATATCGGCCCCTTCGGCTACGTGGAGATGGGCGGCAAGCACATCCACCACCTCGTCTGGGGAATCCTGCTGCTTCTTCTCTCGGGCTACGCGCTGCTGGCCGAAGCCGGCACCGAGGACACGCCGCTTTCGCGCATGGCAAGCACCGTGCTGGCGCTCGCCTACGGCGCCGGAGCCGCCCTCACCCTCGATGAGTTCGCCCTCTGGCTGAACCTCGATGCCGCCGCCTACTGGTCGCGCCAGGGCCGCGCCAGCCTGGACGCGGTCGCGCTCTTCGGCGCACTGCTCGCCATCGGCACCTGGGGCGCACCCCTCTTCCGCCGCCCGAACTAACGCAGCGCTCCTCCCCACCACTTGTCATCCTTCGCCGAAGGCGGAGGACCTGCTTCTCGCCCTCGCTGTCATCCTTCGCCGAAGGCGGAACCGCTTCTGTTTGTCATTCCGAAGCGAAGCGGAGGAACCTGCTTCTCGCCTTTCCCCAGCGACGGCGCAAGCGGAGCACCCCTCGAATGACCCCGAGTGGGACCGCCCCGCCGCTGCTTTAAAATAGAACGCATGCCCCTCATCCTCCCCCCCGGCGACTTCCACGCCTTCCTCTTCGATTGCGACGGCACCGTCGTCGACTCCATGCCGCTCCACTTCCTCGCCTGGCGCCAGGCCCTCGGCGAGTGCGGCTGCACCACCTTCACCGAAGAGCTGTTCTACGGCTGGGGCGGCCTGCCCGCCGTCGTCGTCATCGAGACCCTCAACCGCGAGCAGAACCTCCACATGCCCGCCGCCCTCGTCGCCGAGCGCAAGGAAGACCTCTACTACGACACTCCTCCCCCAGCTCCAGCCCGTCCCCGAGGTCCTCGAGCACGTGCGCGACGCCCACGGCACGCATCCCCATCGCCATCGTCTCCGGCTCCACCCGCGAATCCGTCGAAGCCTCCCTCGACAGCCCTCGACCTGCTCGACTGCTTCGACACCCTCGTCTGCGCCGGCGACTACACCCACGGCAAGCCGCACCCCGAGCCCTTCCTCCTCGCCGCCGAACGCCTCGGCGTCGCACCCGCCGCCTGCCTCGTCTTCGAAGACGCCGACCCCGGCATCGTCGCCGCCACCGCCGCCGGCATGGCTTCGGTCAAGGTGCCTCCACCCTGGGAACGCAATCCCGCGCGGTAACCCCTGCGGTCAAATTCGCGGGTACCAAAATAAATCTCGTTTCGCCCTTGCGTTTGCAGGTTACCGGGGTATGATCATCGAACTTCCCCTAACCTGTTCTTCGGAGTTGCGAGCGATGTCATTGTTCCCCAAGGCCTTCTCAGGCCTCTTCCGTCTGTCCGCCTGCGCCCTGTTCGGTCGCAAAGTTGCCGCTCCCCTGGCACTCCTCGGCCTCGCCGCAGTCAGCGTCGATGCCAATGCCGCCACCTGGACCAAAGTCACAAGCCTCGCCGAAACCTATGTCGGAACCATGATCCTGATGACCGACGGCACCGTGCTGGCGCAAAGCTACGGTGACGCCAAGACCTGGATGAAGCTGACCCCGGACGCCTCCGGCAGCTACATCAACGGGACTTGGTCGTTGATCGCGCCGGAACTGACCGCCCGCCTCTACTTCGCCTCGCAGGTGCTGCCCGACGGACGTCTGCTCGTCGTAGGCGGCGAGTACAGCGGAGCGTCGTTGGCGGAAAACGACACCAACACGGGCGAGATCTACAACCCGGTATCCAACACCTGGACCGCCATCGCGCCCTACCCGCGCACCTACGTCGGCGACGAACCCTCCGTACTGCTCGCTGGCGGCAAAGTGATCGTAGGCTGCATCGACTGCGCCGCCACCTACATCTACGACCCCGCCGCCAACACCTGGACACTGTCCGGGTCCAAGGTCTACAACGACCAGAGCGACGAAGAGGGCTGGGCCAAGCTGTCGGACGGAAGCTTCATCACCTACGATCTCTTCCACAGCATCTCCCCCGGCGGCTCTTACGCGGAGCGCTATACCCCCACCACCGGAAGCTGGACCAGCATCAGCCCGTCCGATGGGACGGCGGCCGGCTCCATCCCGCAGCTCAGCAGTGTTGCCCTCGGCTATGAGCTCGGACCCCTCCTCCGCCTGCAGGATGGCCGCATCTTCGCCATCGGCGCTACCCAGCACACCGCGCTGTTCGATCCCTCTACCTCGCCCGTGCCCACCTGGACCCCCGGTCCGGACATCATCGGTACGGTGAGTGGAAGTCCGCAGGTCTTCGGAGCCGATGACGCCCCCGCGGCGGTGCTGCCGAACGGTCACGTCATCTTCGCCGCAGACAGCGGTCCCGCGGCCGGCAAGCCCTTCGTCAAGCCGACCCAGATCTTCGACTACAACCCATCCACCAACACCATCGGACCGGTCTCTCCGGCGCTTCCGGACGCCAACCTCGCGGCTGAGGGAGCCTACCCGATGCGCATGCTGATGCTTCCCAACGGGCAGGTGCTGTTCTCCGATTCCAGCGCCCAGGTCTGGGCTTACACCGGCGACGGAGCCGCGGCGCCGGCCCTCAAGCCAGTCATCACCGGCGTCACCTACACGGGCAGCGGCGTCTTCACCCTCGCCGGCACCAAGCTCAACGGCCAGTCCGCAGGCGCGGCCTACGGCGACGACGCCCAGATGGACAGCAACTATCCCATCGTGCGCCTCACCAGCTCCACCGGCAAGGTCTTCTATGCCAAGTCGACCAACTGGAGCTCGGTCAACGTGGGCGATACATCACCCCAGACCGTCAACTTCACCCTCAACCCGGCCATCACCCCCGGGACCTACAGCGTGATCGTCAGTGGCGCAGGCATCCAGTCCGCACCGCAGTTCGTGACCATCACCGCAGCTGAAATTGCTGGCCAGTAGCAGCACCGATAGCAAACGACCGAAAGGAATTCTGATGACTTATCGCTCCACACTCTCAAGAGTCTTTGCCGCTGCTGCCTTTACTCTTGCCACCGCCGGCGTCTCGCACGCCGACACTGTTGTCTTCTCCAACTTCGGCCCCGGCTTCAGCTACGACGGGGTCGAAGGCAATCCCATCGGCAACGCCTTCACCTTCGATGGCAGCGTCTACGCCGAAGGCGACACCTTCAAACCGACCACCACGACTACGCTGAAGTCGATCGACATCGCCCTCAGCTGCGTCGCGACCGGTCTCTGCCCGGACTCCTTCACCGTCGAGCTCACCGCCAACAGCGCGGATGCACCCGGCGCCGTTATCGAAAGCTTCACCGTCTCGGGAACGTCGCTGGCCGCACAGGGATCCGTCAACCCGCCCGTCCTCCTCAGCTCGGTCCTCAACCCCACCCTCACCGCGGGCACCCAGTACTGGGTCGCCGTCCTCTCGGACAGCAACGACTCCATCTCCTGGGGGCTCAACACCACCGGGGATACCTCGGATCAGGCCCAGTCCTACGACGGCGGAGCAAGTTACTTCTCGCCGTCGGGCGTAACCCCTGGCGCCTATCAGATCAACGCTCCGAGCGCGGTCGTCGTCGGCCAGACGCCCGAACCGGCCAGCCTGGTCCTGCTGGCTTCCGGCATGCTCTCCATGCTGCCGGCCGTCCGCCGCCGCCGCAGATAACACCTCCACCAACCCCGCAGACAGGAGCGCCCGGAGAAACCTTCCGGGCGCTTCTGTCTGCATCCCGCCAGAATCGAAATCATCTCCCCGGGTCGTGCTGCGCCGCCGCCGGGTCGATCGGGGTGTTCTGGAACGACCGGATCAGCCAGTGCCCGTCCTGCTTCACCAGCAGGCCCGTCGCCCGGTTGTCAGTTGCAGGAATCGCCTTGCCGTCGGGCGCGGTAAAGGCGTCAATGTTCGAAGTCCAGATCACCAGCACGACCCCCGGCGCGATCTCCGTCTCCTGGTGCCCGCCGCCATGGATATTCACGCCCTTGAAGCGGGTCGAGAGCAGAATCTGGTGGGCTTTCACAATCGTCGGCCTGCCGTGCCAGTGCATCCCGACCGTGTTCACCCAGTCGCAATCCTCCGTCATGGTCGAGCCAAGCTGGGTCATGTCGCGCTGTTTCCAGCCTTCGACAAAACGATCGAGCAGAGCGCCGATCTCCTGGTGGTCTTTGGGGGTCAGCATCGGTTTCTCCTGGGCATGGGTAAGCGGTGCGGCGAAGGTGGCGGCGGCGACCAGAACGGCGGCAAGAACTCTCATGCCTGCGAGCGTACCGGCTCACCCGCGCCCGGCGATAGGACGAATGCGACATCCTGCGTCCGTGCCTCGACTCCGCCGAAGCCGCTCGCCCGCCGGCGCAGCGCCGCGAATCCTGCAGGCGTCTCCCCCGTCAGTGCGCGAAACTCCCGCACCATGTGCGACTGGTCGTAGAATCCCGCGTCCAGCGCGATGCTCGCCCAGCCCAGTTCCGGCACGCGCGCGCCCAGGGCGAGCGCCCGCCCCAGCCGCGCCAGCCGCGCAAACACCTTCGGCGAGATGCCCACCTGCTCCTGAAAACTCCGCTCCAGGTGCCGCACCGTCAGCCCATGCTCCACCGCCAGCCGTCCGATCTCCTCCGCGCCGAAGCTGCGCTCCAGCTTCTGCGCCACGCGCGCAACTGCCAGGGTTCCGCCCACCCCCGTGGCCACGTGCGCCAGCAGGAACGTCTCCGCAATCCGCACCCGCTCCGCGAACCCCGACACGCCGGCCAACCGCTCCGCCAGCTCCAGCACCTCGCGTCCAAGCACCGTCTCCGCACTCTCCGCCGCGTCCGCAATCCGGTGCGCCGGGATACCGAAAAGCCGGCTGAATCCTGTCGCCGTGAAGTGGATGTGAAAGACCTCGAGCGTGCCCGAAAGTACGATGTCTTCGCGCCGACGCGTATGCGGCCCCACCAGCACCAGCCGCGGCGACCGATGCACTTGCCCGCTCGCCACATCGACGACCTGGTAACGGTCGGCAAGGTAAATCTCGAGGAAGCAATCAGCCCTCGCGGGCAGCGGCGTGTAGATATGCGCCCTTCCCAGCACCGCCTGCCGCAGCCCGAAGTAGCGAACCCACGGCGCCAGCACCGGCGAGGGCCGCACCTTCCCAAGCGTCATGCCCAACGTCGCCATGGCGCAAGCATATCGCGGTCGCGTCGCTTCGTTGCGCTCACCTGTGGCTCCGACCCGCACTCTCCGGCCAGCAATCCCCGCACCGCTCTAGTTGTAGATCACCTTGCGCGTTCCCCGGCTCACAATCCGGCCGATAATGCAGTGCCGCTCATTGGCCCGGTTCAGGATCGCCTTCGCCTTCTTCACCTGCTCGGCCGGCACCACCGCAATCATCCCGATCCCCATGTTGAAGGTACGGAACATCTCCTCCTGCGTCACGTTGCCCAGCTCCTGCAGATGCGTAAACAGCGGCGGCACCTGCCATCCCGCCAGGTCGACCACCGCATCCAGCCCGCGCGGCAGAATCCGCGGCAGATTCTCCGTGATGCCGCCCCCGGTAATGTGCGCCAGCCCCGAGACCAGCCCGCCCGACGTCAGCTTCTTCACCACCGAAAGATAGCTGCGGTGCGTCCGCATCAGCGCGCCGCCGGTCTTGTCCTTCAGCTCGTTCACATACTGGTCCGGCCCATACTTCGCCACCTCGAAGAACAGCTTGCGCGCCAGCGAGTACCCATTGGTGTGCAGGCCGTTCGAAGGCAGCCCCAGCAGCACATCGCCCGGCTCAATCTTCTCGCCCGTGATGATGTCCGGCCGGTTGACGCATCCCACGATCGTGCCCGCCAGGTCATATTCGCCATCCGCGTAAAAGCCCGGCATCTGCGCCGTCTCCCCGCCGATCAGCGCGCAGCCATTGGCCTTGCACGCCTCCGAAAGCCCGCGCACCACCGTCTCCACCACATCGCTTTCGAGCCGTCCCGTCGCCAGGTAATCCAGGAAAAAGAGCGGCGTCGCGCCCTGCACCGCAATATCGTTCACACAGTGGTTCACCAGGTCGGCGCCCACGGTGTGGTGGATCCCAAGCTCGAACGCCACCTTCAGCTTGGTGCCCACGCCGTCAGCCGACGACACCAGCACCGGCTCCGGATATTTCGCCAGATCCAGCGCAAACAGCCCGCCGAAGCCGCCGATTTCGCTCAGCACCTGCTTGTTGAAGGTCTTGCGCGCCAGCATCTTGATGCGCTGCTTGGCGCGGTCGCCCGAGGTGATGTCCACCCCGGCGTCGGCATAGGAAATCGACGCCTTCGCGGCCTTGTCAGCAGCCGGACGCATGGCATGAGAGTCTTCGCGAGCCGGTTCACCGGCAACAGGGTCCTTCACGTCGGACAAGGGCAAGCTCCTCGGATGTATTGGGAACGGGACCCGTCTGCGTGTGAAGACGTGCGGGCTCGGTCGGATCGGAAACCCTAGTCTAGCAGGGCGCTTTTCCACCTGATGTGAAAAGAAAGCAGTGGAGCCGATTCCGCTCGATTCGCCTGCTGGGGAAGCTCTTGATACGATGTCCCCGACCGCACCTTGTCTGCGCCTGAAGAGTGGGAACCGACCGGAGGCCGCATGCCTGACATTTTTTCACTTCGGAGCAAGCTCCAGGAGCTTCTTTCGCGCCCCGCCTACACCCTCCTGCTCCACCGGAACAACCAGTTTGCCAAACCGGGGGCTGACCGCGTCACGCCCGAGAGCGTCGCCGACAGGATCGCCGCATACCTCTGCGAGAGCCGGCCGCTTCTCGATCCCATCGAGATCGTCGAACTCTCTGGCCCCAGGGAGCTCTACCGAATCCACGACGGAGGCGAGCGGTTCGTCTCGCGAGGCCGGCTGACGGCGCAGACGCTGGGTGCTTCCTGGAACGAGCGCGGAGTCTTCGAAGTGATCTGGAAGGCCACGGAGAAGCTCCGGGAGAACCCCGAGTTGCGTCGTAAACAATTCCTTGAGTTCGTCCGATCCGCAAATTTTGTCCTGACAGATTGGAACGCCATGACGCGTGTGGTGTGCATGACCGTACCTTCCGGTTCGCCGGTGGTGGTCGCGCGCGGCCTCGGCGATTGGAAAGCGATGAAGACGCCGGAGAACACGCTTCGTCCCGGCGGCGGGCTTCCGATCCGAACCGTGCACGATGTCATTCGCGAGGGCATGATGCCGCTTCCCGGCCTGGTGCAATGCGTCGTTCCGCTGATCAATGGGATGTGGGTCCAGCCCGTGGAGCCTACGTCAACAAAGTGGCCGTTCGCCACCTGAATGCGCGCTGCAGGCCACACGCTCCGCCAGAGTTCTCTACACTGTAGAGATGCGATCGATGGAAAAATCAAGAGCCTTGCAGGTTCGCGCGGCAAACCTGCTCCCCGGCGGAGTCGATTCCCCCGTCCGCGCCTTCCGCGCCGTCGGTGGCGACCCACCCTTCGTCGAGCGCGCCCAGGGCGCCTACCTGTGGGACGCCGACGGCAATCGCTACCTCGACTGCTTCGGCTCCTGGGGACCCATGATCCTCGGCCACGCCTTCCCGCCCGTCGTCGAAGCCATCCAGGCCGCCGCCGCACGCTCCGCCAGCTTCGGCGCCTCGCACCGCCGGCGAGGCCGACCTCGCCGAACTCGTCACAGCAGTGCTTCCCCTCCGTCGAACGCCTGCGCTTCGTCTCCTCCGGCACCGAGGCCTGCATGTCCGCCATCCGCCTCGCGCGCGGCTTCACCGGCCGCAAGTTCGTCATCAAGTTCGAAGGCTGCTACCACGGCCACGCCGACGCGCTGCTGGTCAAAGCCGGCTCCGGCATCGCCACCCTCGGCATCCCCGGCTCCGCCGGCGTGCCCGAAGAGACCGCGATGCACACCCTCGCGCTTCCCTACAACGACCTGGCCGCCGTCGAAGCCGCCTTCGCCCTCCACCCCGGCCAGATCGCCTGCATCATCGTCGAGCCCGTCGTCGGCAACGCCGGCACCATCCTCCCCGCGCCGGGCTACCTCGCAGGCCTGCGCCGCCTCTGCACCGAGCACGGCGCGCTCCTCATCCTCGACGAAGTCATGACCGGCTTCCGCCTCTCACTCGGCGGCGCGCAGCAGCTCTACGGCATCACGCCCGACCTCACCACCCTCGGCAAGATCATCGGCGGCGGCCTGCCCTGCGGCGCCTTCGGCGGCCGCGCCGACATCATGGAGTTCCTCGCCCCGCTCGGCCCCGTCTACCAGGCCGGCACGCTCAGCGGCAACCCGCTCGCCATGGCCGCCGGCATCGCCACCCTGACGCACCTCATCGCCCACCAGCGACACCCTCTACGCACCCTCGACCCGCACCACCCAGCGCATCGCCGACGGCGTCGCCGCCCTCGCCGCCGAGGCCGGCATCGCGCTCACCACCAACCGCGTCGGCAGCATGTTCACCTGGTTCTTCACCTCCGAACCGGTCACCGACTTTCGCCTCCGCCGCAACCTCCGACACCGCCGCCTTCGCCCGCTTCCACCGCGCCATGATGGACGCCGGCGTCTGGCTTCCCCCCTCCCAATACGAGGCCGCCTTCCTCTCCACCGCCCACGCCGGGCCCGAAATCGACCTCCTCCTCACCGCCGCCCGCACCGCCCTCCAACCCTGAAGCCCGCCACAAAGGCGAAGGAACCGCTTCTCGCCTCCGCCCTCCTTTGTTGTCATTCCGAAGCGAAGCGGAGGAACCTGCTTCTCGCCTTTGCTCCTGTCTGTCATTCTTCCGCAAAGCGGGAGAATCCGCTTTTCGCTTCTCCCTTTGTTGTCATTCCGCAGCGAAGCGGAGGAACCTGCTTCTCGCCTTTGCTCTTGTCTGTCATTCTTCCGCAAGGCGGGAGAATCCGCTTTTCGCTTCTCCCTTTGTTGTCATTCCGAAGCGAAGCGGAGGAACCTGCTTCTCGCCTTTGCTCTTGTCTGTCATTCTTCCGCAAAGCGGGAGAATCCGCTTTTCGCTTCTCCCTTTGTTGTCATTCCGAAGCGAAGCGGAGGAACCTGCTTCTCGCCTTTGCCCTCGCACGCCACGCCACATGCCCCAGCGGGTCACACCCACCCTACTTCCCGATACAAAACCGCCCGAAGATCATCCCCAGAATCTCCTCCGTCGTCGTCGCCCCCGTCAGCCGGTCCAGCCCCTCCAGCGCGGCATGGAGGTCCAGCAACACCATCTCCTGCGGCACCCCAACCCGCACCGCCTCCGCAGCCCGCGCCAGTGCCCCGCCCGACTCACGCAGCGCCTCATTTGCCGCAGATTCGTCACCATCGCCCCATCGCCGCCCGGCGCCGCACCCGCGACCTGAGCCAGAATCGCCGCTTCCAGCTCCGCCATCCCCAAACCCGTCTTCGCCGAAACCACCAGCGCCGCCGGCGAGAACCCTTCGCACGCCAGCCCCTCCCCCAGCAGGTCCGCCTTGTTGAACACCACCTGGTGCGGGCGGCCAGCCATCGCCTCCAGCAACCCACGGTCCTCCGTATCGAGCATCGCCGGAATCACCGCCTTACCCAGCCCCGTCGCGTCAATCACCTGCACCACGAAATCCGCCTCCGCCACCGCCTGCCGCGTCCGCGCAATCCCTTCCGCCTCCGCCAGCCCCGCCGGAGCCCGCAGCCCCGCCGTATCCACCAGCCGCACCGGGATGCCGCCCAGCGACATCCGCTCCGCCACCGTGTCGCGCGTCGTCCCCGCCTCCGCCGTCACAATCGAGCGTTCCTGCCGCAGCAGCCGGTTGAACAGCGACGACTTGCCCGCGTTCGGCCGCCCCACAATCGCCAGCGTGAACCCCTCGCGCACCACCCGTCCCGCGCCGTAGGTCTCCGCCAGCGCCTCCACCTCGCTCTGGATCCGCCCCACCGCCGCCGCAATCGCTCCCGCCGGCATCAGCTCCAGATCATCCTCGGCGAAATCGATGCCCGCCTCCAGCTCCGCGATCAACTCCACCAGCTTCGCCTTGGCCGGCGCCACCGCCCGCGCCACCGACCCGCCCAGCTGCGCCGCCGCCACCCGCGCCTGGTGCAACGTCTGCGCCGCGATCAGGTCGTTCACTGCCTCGGCCTGCGTCAGGTCCAGCCGCCCATTCAAAAAAGCCCGCTGCGTAAACTCTCCCGGCTCCGCCAGCCGCGCGCCCCCAGCCAGGCACGCCCGCACCACCGCCTCCAGCAGCACCGGAGCCCCATGCGCCGCGATCTCCACCACATCCTCAGCGGTATACGAGTGCGGAGCCGCAAACCACGTCACCACCACCTCGTCCAGCACCGCCCCATCCCCATCCAGCAGATGCCCGAAGCGCGCCGCCCCCGCCGCCAGAGCATGTCGCAGGCGCACCAGCGGCTCCGCCACCGCCCGCGCCCGCAGCCCCGAAAGCCGCACCACCCCAATGCCCCCCCGCCCCGGAGCCGTCGCCACCGCAACAATCGTATCGCCATTCAGCACAAGAACAGGGTACAGGGAGCAGGGAACAGGGTGTAGGGGTAGGGTGTAGGGGGTAGGGGTAGGGGTAGGGGTAGGGGTAGGGTAGGGGGTAGGGGTAGGGTAGGGGGTAGGAGTACCCACCAAGGCTGTCATCCTTCGCCGCAGGCGGAGGACCCGCTTCTTCCTTGTCATTCCGAAGCGCAGCGGAGGAACCTGCTTCTCGCTTTTGCTGTCATTCTTCCGCGAAGCGGGAGAATCCGCTTTTCGCTCCCGAACCGAAGCGCATCTCCGCCCTAGTACGAACACCCAGAAAACCGCACATCCGCCCGAAAATGCCCTTCCGGCACCCGGCAGTCGAACGCAATCGCCCCGTCCAGCGTCGGACGCTCCCCCTCCCGCGCCGCCTCCTCCCTGGTCGACGCCGCAAACCGCGCGCACACCTTCGCATTCAGCCGCACGCCGAACTTCTTCTGCGTATGCAGCGTCGCCTCCAGCCCTTCATCCCCGCGCCAAAGCTCCAGCCGCAGCGGCGCATCCGGATTCTTCTCGATGCTCTCCTTCAGCGGGTCGTGAATGCCCGGGCGCTGCCACACAAACGCCGCCACGCTGCGCGTCGGAGCCGGCGGCGCATCGAAGCGGTCGCGCGTACACCCCTCCGGCCGCGCACTCCAGCCGCCATCTTCATGTCGAGAGCCCACCGCGTCTCCGCTGACCATGCCCTCCACATGAAACCGCTTGGCCCGGCACCCGCACAGCGCCAGCAGCGCCGCCGCGGCCAGCCATCGCCGCCTCAGCTTCAATGCCCGCCGCCTGATTTCCCCGTCACCCGCACCGCGGCGTAAAACACCCCGCACGCGCTCACCACGATGCGGCCCGGCCCGGCCACCACCACCGTGTCGCCCGGAACCTCCGTCGTCGCGCCGGTGATATCGGCATCCTCATGCTGCAGGTCGTACTCCGTCACCGCCACCGCGTTGATGCCCAGCTGCGCGAGATCCACCTTGTACTCGTCCGCAAACCGGCGCCGGCTCAGCGTCCGCGTCAGCACATCCGTCACCGCGTACGGTCCGCCCTTCCACACCATCGCCCCCGAACGATACGTAACGGTCGTATTCACCAGCGCATTGGCCTGATCTCCGCCCCAGCACTGCACGTTGGTCGTGGTGGGCAGAATCTTCACGATCCGCCACGTTCCCGCAATCGCCGACGGCATCGCCTGTCCGTGTGCCGCCACTGCTGCCCAACCCAGCAGCAGCCCCAGCCCCCAGCCTTTCCCTAGAAACCCAGCCCGCAACCCGCATCCTCCGCGCAGAATCCTACCCGCAGACTACCAAAGCCGCAGCCCCACCGCAGCCCAGCCGCAGCTCAGTCCCATGTCCCTGATGACCACCCGCTCCCATCCCCGCCTTCGACCAGACGGCCCATCGCCTACCCGGTCACACCCGACGGCCGCTACTTCGTCGTCCGCGGCCGCCTCTGGCGCACCTCCAACCCGCACCTGCCGCCGGCCGAGCGTGAAGCCCTCGTCCACACCCTCATGCAGCCCGCCGCGCCAAACACACCGCCATGCGCGCGCACGACCCCGCCGCCCGCGAGCAGGCCCGCCAGGCCGTCGACGCCGCCAAGCATGCACTCGGCGAACGTGGCCCCGCCTGGTGGACCGACAACGCCCCGGACTACAACCGCCACCTGGCGAAGAACACGCCCTACGCCGCCTGGTTCGCCACCCTCCCCACCTGACGCCGCCCACGCCGCCGCAAAACGCTGTCATCCTTCCGATCCACAAAAATACGCTGTCATCCTTCGCCAAAGGCGGAGGATCTGCTTCTCCTCCTTGCCCCGCCGCAACCGTCCGCCCTAAAGCGCTGTCATCCTTCGCCGAAGGCGGAGGACCTGCTGCTCCTCCTTGCCCCGCCGCAACCGTCCGCCCTAAAACGCTGTCATCCTTCGCCGCAGGCGGGGGACCTGCTTCTCCGCCCTTGCCACCTTGGGCTTATTGCTTCGTCAACGTCGTCAACGCCGCCGTGTGCGCACACCCGCCCGCATTCACATACGTCGTCAGCGCCAGCGTGGCCCCTCCGGTATCGTTCAGATTCCCTTCCAGGGTCACCTGCGCGCCGTTATCCATCACCATCGCCAGTGTGTACTCGTCGCCCTACAGGAGCTCGGCGCCGCTGCACCCACGGTCGTCCCGGACTTGAAACAGCTTGAATTCGTCACCGTCAGCGTACCCGTCAACGGAATCCGCCACGTTGACCCCGACCCCGGGTCACCAGGGCTGGCGCCCTGGGCACCGTCAGCGCCAGGCTGGCGTTCGCTCCCAGCTGCCCCGCTGCGGTCAGCCGCTCGCCGCAGGGCCCACATACGTCCCATTCAGCGGCGATATCGGCGTCGCCGCAAAGGTACCGGAGTGGCTATAGCTACAGCTCGCGCCGCCCGGCGTGACGTCAAGGCGGAACTCAGCGTGTACGTTCCCGTCCATGCAGACGGCGCGGAAGGCGCAGGCGAATCTCCCGCAATGCTGACGGTATAGGTGCCCGGCCCGCCCGCAGGCACCGAGTAGCTCGCCGAAAACGAACCGTCCGGCGCCACCTGCCCAACCAGTTCGACTGTCCCCCCGATCATCGCCTGGGGCGAGCACTGCATCTGCACCCAGCCATGCCCGGTGAGGCTGCTTCCCTCCACATACAAGCTTGTGGAAAACTGCGGGAAACTCAGCTGGCGCGCGACCCAGACAACGCCCAGTTCCCTGTCAACGTCGTCGGCACGCCGCTGCCACCGGCGCGCCCGTACCCGCGCCGCCCCCACACCCTGCCACGCCTATGCACACCAGGAGCACACCCACAAACCCCGGATGGCGAGACATAAGTGGAAGTCTATACATTGCGACAGACCGGCAGCGCACGTCCTTGGAACTTCCTGCCATGCCGAGTGCTATTCGATGATGACGACACGTTTAAAACGGCCGTCAAAGCTGATATTCCAGTTGCGCAGAATGTCTCGTCCAATTAGACACGCATAGTGACGTTGCTTCAGCAAACACTGCAGATATGATGCGGGTAGTCTCGATTGCCCGAAGTTCAGTGCCAGGGAAACTTATAGAGCCAGCGTGTTCGCCACACATGTGGCTTGCGCCCAAAGCGGTTATCTCAACACTATCGCTGGTCTGAAACAGTTTGCAATGGTTCGCAAAAACTTTGCTGATAACGGTAACCCCCGCTCCAGTATCCAGCAGCGCTTTCATTCTGACCGGAGCGGGAAATTCAAGTCCGTTTGCAAGACCAGCTTCAATCACATCCCGGGAATTAGTGATCACAACCTCAATGCACGGACCAGGGTCAGTCGGTTCTGACGGATTCCAGGTGAGCTCAACGCGCGCCATAACTATGAGACGAAGTAGACCGGTTCCGTAGTCCAGACTTGTTTGATAAGGAAATAACGGTCGACACCGAATTTTTCGAGGCCCGCACGCAGGGCGTCTGCATAGGTAGAGAAGAAACCGTCTGCCACAACCGAGTCCTGAATCACAACGAACTTTCCGGGGTTCGATGTCAGCCACTCATCTCGGTGGCTGCGGAACACCTCTAACTCTCTGGAGAATTGTGTATCGGTCATCCAGTAACCTCCTGCGTCGCAGTACCCTGGAATCATTTCAACTTGAACCAGAGCGTATTCGTTATTGCACTATAAAGCAACGATGCATCGATGTAATCATGATGCACTTGGAGAACTGCCGCGTAATGAGTCCGAGAGAAAAATATATACCCGATGACGCACACAGAACCTCCATCTGCCTCACGGCCGAGGACAGGGCAGCCGTGCGTTGGATGTATGAGATTAGGCGGGCGAAAGGTGACAGACGGACTACTACGAACGACATTCTTATCGATGCGCTTTGGTTTCTGGTCGAAAAGGGGGAGGGTATCCCCCGGGAACAAGTCCGCGCCTCCATGCCTGTGATTCAGGCGTCGCAGCGCACACGAGATAACGTGGCCGAAATGCCGAAGGGCGGAAAGAAGTAAAAAGGCCCGGAACCAAAGCCCCGAGCCTTTGCCTTTACCGCGAAGCGGTCCGATACGGTGCGAAGCACTCAGATGCGCATCGGCATCAGGATGTAGCGGTACTTCACGTCCTCGTTGCCATCTTCCGGCCGCATCTGCCCGGCGGACTGCGCGTCCTTGAACTCCAGCCGCACCTCGCCCGTGCGTGCCGATCGCCTTCAGGAAGTCGATCAGGTACTGCGAGTTGAAGCCGACCACCAGCGGATCGTAGTTGTACGGCGTCTCGATGGTGTCTTCCGACTCGCCCGCGTCGGTCGACTGCGAGCGACAGCTTCAGCTCGTTCTGCTCCAGCCGAATCTTGATCGCGCCCGAGCGCTCGTCCGCAAACTGCGCCACGCGCTGGATGCAGCCCATCAGGTCTTCCGAGCGCACGATGACGAACTTGTTGTTGTCGCGCGGCAGCACGGCCTCGTAGTTCGGGAACTGCCCGGTCAGCTTGCGGCTGGTCAGCACGCGTCCGCCGACCCTGAAGAACAGCGTCTGGTCGTCGTCGGCAAACTCCAGCGTCTCGGCGTCGGTCGTCGCCCAGCAGGCCGTGCAGCTCGCCCAGCGCCTTGCGCGGGATCAGCGTCTTCTTCTCGCCGGAGATGCCTTCGAGCGTCTCGCCCAGCTTCTCGATGTGCGCCAGGCGGTGGCCGTCGGTCGCCACCATCGCCATCGACTCCGCCTTCAGCACCAGCAGCGCGCCGTTCAGCGTGTAGCGCGACTCCTCGTTCGAGATGGCGAAGATCGTCTTCGACGATCATGTTCTTCAGCGCTCGCGCACCGACGATCTTGTACGCGCCGGTCGCCGGGAACTCCGGCACCTGCGGGAAGTTCGCGCGCGCCATGCCGACCATCTTGGTGTTCGAGCGGCCGGCGCGGATCTGCACCCAGTGGTTGTCCATCAGCTTGATCGAGATGTCGCCTTCGGGCAGCAGCTTGATGTAGTCGTACAGCTTGCGCGCCGGAATGGTGCAGGCGCCGGGCTTCTTCACCTTGGCCGCGCAGCTGGTCCTCAGGCTCTGGTCCAGATCGGTCGCGGTGATCGTCAGCCGACCCGCGTTCCGCCGTTCGCGTCGCCTCCGCGGTCGCTTCAAACAGGAAGTTCGACAGGATCGGAATCGTCGTCTTGCGCTCCACCACCGACTGCGCCGCCGTCAGCTCGCGCAGCAGCTCCGCGCGCGAGACGGTGATCTCGAGGTTGCCGGAAGGGACGGGCGTGGCGGTGGTGTTGGTCTCGGGATCTTCAGTCATTGTGCTCACGTTGGCGTCTCCTGTCCCCGGCTTCACGTTCCACTCCCGTGCGCCCAGACCTCCTGATTCTAGGGGCTTCCCCCCACCCCGTGCCATCGAAAATCGCTGTGGGAAACCAGCCGCCACAAGGCAAATCCCGCCCTTAGGTTTTCCATTCCGAAGCGAAGCGGAGGAACCTGCTTCTCGCCTTTGTTTTGTCATTCTTCCGCAAAAGCGGGAGAATCCGCTTCTCGCTCGCCCGGCACAACTGTCCCAGGGCGACCCCCCTTTCATCCTCTCCCGCGAAGGCTTCTAAGAATAACCATGAAAGAGAGATACATAAGAGCCGTAGTACTCGTTCACGCTGGATATGTGGAAACCCACCCGAACCTCCACGCGCTCAACCGCTTAGCCTCCCGCCCCGATTTAGAAAACACCTCCCGCCGAATCGCATCCCGCGTAAACCAGGCCGCCAATCCGCAAACCCGCACCGCCTTCTCCCACTTCTCCACCCGCACCCCTCCGCAACCCCTACCGGAACCTCGCCCGAAATCTGTAAACCCCCGCTATGTCCCTCAATCAAATGGCCCTTGCAACCCGCCACTTTTCGACAACCCGCACCGCCCCCCGAGGAAAACCAGTCCCATCCACACCCCTGAAATCCCCCTCCCGCAACCCTTGTCATCCTTCGCCGCAGGCGGAGGATCTGCTTCTCCCCCCGCCCCTATCCGCGATACCCTGAACACCATCTCCCGCAAAGGAAATCCCGCGATGCTCAAGCATTCCCTCGTCGCCCTCCTGCTCCTCGCGCCGCCGCTGCTCGCCCAGGCGCCGGCCGCCCCCAGGCCGCTCGCCTCCGCCATCGCCTCCCACCCCGACTGGCCCAAAGCCAAACCCGCCGACGTCGACTCCGCTCGACCACATCCTGGCCGCGCTCTACGACGTCATCTCCGGCCCCGCCCACCAGACCCGCGACTGGGTGCGCATGCGCTCGCTCTTCGTCCCCGACGCCCGCCTCATCCCCGTCCGCGCCACCCCCACCTCGGCCGACGTGCTCCAGCTCTCCATCGACGACTACATCGCCCGCTCCAGCACGCGCATGGAATCCGACGGCTTCTTCGAGCGCGCCACCCACAACGAGATCGCCCAGTTCAACGACATCGTCCACGTCTTCTCCACCTACGAATCGCGCCACACCGCGGCCGACCCCCAGCCCTTCGCCCGCGGCATCAACTCCATCCAGCTGCTGCGCGACGGCAACCGCTTCTGGATAGTCAATATCTTCTGGGACTCCGAACGCCCCGACGCAAAAATCCCCGCCAGGTACCTCCCCGCCTCCAGCTCCAATTCCTCCGGCCTGAATCAGAACTTCACCGGCGAGTGGGTCGGCCAGCTCGAGTACCGCGACTTCCAGACCAACCAGCGCACCTTCCTGCCCACCTGGCTCAGCATGGCGCCCTCATCCGACGGCAACGCCGTCACCCTCGCCTACACGTACGATGACGGCCCCACCAAAGTCGTTCGCGAAGAGTCCACCCTCACCCTCGCACCGGCTACCCACAGTGCCACGCTCGGCCCCGCCAAGCAGCCCGACACCTACACCGTCGCCGGCCTCGAAGAGTTCGCCAAACTCAACCGCGGCACGCTCATCCTCACCGGCCCCGGCAAGGAAAACGAAAAGCCCGTCGACTTCCGCATCACCCTCACCCTGCGCCGCAACCTTTTCACCCTGGTCAAGGAATCCCGCACCGCCGGCGCCGATTTCCAGTTCCGCGACGCCTACACCTTCACCCGCCGCGACCAACCCACTCTCTAAATCCTCACCTTCCTCCCATAAACGCTGTCATCCTTCGCCGCAGGCGGAGGACCCGCTTTCCTCCCGCGCGCACCCCCCCATCCAGAATATGTAACAGTAAAAGTTCCATCAGAAACATACACTGTTACGAATATGCCCCGAGACCTAGTCCACTCGCCGGTACAATCCATAGTCCCCGAACATCCCCACCCTCTGCCAGTGCGCCTGCAGCTCGGCATCGAGCAGCCGCCCGCGCACAAACGGCCCCTCAGCGTCTGTCCCGCAAAGCCCATCCGCATGATGCGTCGCAGGGCGCGATCCCCCGCCGGATCAGGCTTCCGGCGGATCTTCAAACGCCACCAGTGCGAACGGCGTGCGCCGCACATCCGCAATCACCCGCTTCTCCGACTCCGCATCCCAGACCCCTACCCATCCGCAGTAGTATCCCGGCACATACTGTCTCCTCTGCGCGAGATCGTCCAACACACGCTGCGGCAACAGCACCGGTGCCGATACCCGCGCTCCCCCCAGCGCCGTCAGCAGCCGCGCCTCCTCAAATCCCTCATCCTCAACAACTGCGTGCCGCCGCAGCACCAGCCCCAGCCGCGCTTCATACAGGCGAAAGTTCTTCGCCTGCGTAAACACAAACACCGCCGCTACCGCGCCCACCCAAACCTTCCGCCAGCGCACGCCCGCCGCATCGAGCGCCACGAACGACAGCAGGTACATCCCGATGCCATCGAAAAAACAATGAATCGCATCGCACCGCCCCAGAGCTGCCGGCAGTAAGCCAAGCGCTGCGACGTACATTCCCAGCAGCATCGTGCTCTCCGCCGCATCCCGCCGTAACGCGCGTGCCACCGCGAGCGGCGCCAACGCTACCACGGCAAGCAGCAGCGCCAGGATATGCGGCGCGGGCGTCAGCAGCAGGTTGAACCCGCCCTTCGCCATGTGCCCCAGCGTGCTGAAGTAATCCCGCCCCACCAGCAGCGCAAACATCCCCGCACCCGCCAGCACCGCAGGCAATACAAGAAGCCGCCGCGTCTCACCGCGCCACGCCTGCCAGCACGCCATCGTCGCCGCCGCACCGCCGAACGCCAGCCCAAGTTCCGGCGACACCAGCAGCGCAGCGACCTCGCCCACACCCGCCACCAACACCGCAGACCCCAGCCTCTTTTGCCGCGACAACAGCACCACCAGCGCCAATGGAGGCAGAAATCGAAACAAGGTGTAATTCAAGCCGAGCAGGGAATTGAGCGTCCCAAACGCAACCAGCACAAACGCTGCCAGCTTCAACTCGCGCCGCAGCGGCAGCGCCTGCACCACATAGAACAGCAAGCCCACACCCGCCGCCTGCGCCAGCGCCAGCGCGACCAGGTACGCCGCCGTCATCGACACGCCCAACGGCCCGAGCGCCTTCACCCACAACGCCGGCCACCAGTACAGCAGCGGCCCATACGCAAACTCGAACCCACGATAGATCGGCTGATGAAACACGATCCCCGTGCGCAACTGGTTCAGGAAGTACCCTTCATCTCCCCAGTACATATGCCCGCGCGCCACGGCCGACCCCAGCGCCGCCGTCCAAACCACGGCCGCCGCCACCCCCCCAACCAGGTACTTCCGCGAAAGACAATCACTGTTACATATATCGTCATTCGCCCGCACACCCGAACCAACACTGTTACAAATAACCTCCTGCCCCGCCAAGTCGCTCCGCCCCACTCCACCTGGAAGCCAAAGGACCACGAGCACAAGTACGCTGACAACCGCCACCGCAACCGCCGCCACCTGGTTATTCGAACCCGCTATATACGTGTTCGACCACACCGGCTCCCGCAGCGGAAACCGAAACGGCAGCACAAACGCCGCGCCGTAAGTAGCCGCCGCAACCGCCAACCAGCCCGCGATCTGGCGGCCGCGATTCACTGCCGCAGCTCGACCAGCGTCGCACCCTGCCCGCCCTCGCTCTGCCCAGCCTCGGCAAACGTCGCCACATGCGGATGCGACTTCAGGAACTCGCGCAGCGTCCGCCGCAGCACGCCCATGCCCGTGCCATGCACGATCCGCACCCGCGGCAGCCCCGCCAGGAACGCGCGATCGATGTACCGCTCCACCTCTTCTTCAGCCTCCTCCGCGCGTGCGCCCGATCACGTTGATCTCGCTCGGCATGTAGTCCGGATCTGTCGTTCGTCCGCACCGTCACGCCGCCTCGTCGGCGCGCCGCTTCCAGCGGCGTCACCACCCGCACCACCTCCACCTCCGCGATGTCCGACCGCGGCACGCGCATCTTCATCTGCCCCACCGACACCTCGAAGCTGTCTTGTCATCGATCAGCCGCTCCACCCGCGCCTGCCGGCCCAGCGCTCTTCAGCTTCACCAGATCGCCCACCTTGATGCCGGCTTCGGCCCATGCGGCTCCAGCGCCCGCGGCGCGTCGTCCTTGTCCGCGCCCGTCGTATGCGCCACCACGGTCGAGTTGAACTGCTCCGAAAACTCCCGCCGCGCCCGTGCACATCCGCAGCGCCGAATCCCGCGCAATCTTCTGCGCCACCGTCTTGTCCTCGATCGCCTTCACCGACTCCTTGCAGCTGCGCCTCAAAGTCCTCGATCAGCCCGTTCAGCTTCGCCTCCAGCTCCCGCGTCCGCGCCTTCTGCTCCGCGCGCCCTTCCGTCTCCAGCCGCAGCCGCTCCGCGCGCCAGCTCTTCGCGTCTCGCGCTTCAGCATCACCCGCTCCGCCGTCGCAGCCGAGCATCTGCTCATGCAGCTGGTCCAGAAACGCCCCGATATCCGCCTGCTGCGTCGTCATCTGCGCGCGCGCCGCGGCGATAATCTCCGGCTGCATGCCCCAGCCGCGCCGCAATGTTCAACCCCGCCGACGCCCCCGGCACGCCCAGCCGCAGCTCATACGTCGGCGCCAGCGTCTGCTGGTCGAAGCCCACCGCCGCATTCAGCACGCCCGCATGCGATTCGCCGCATACACCTTCAGCGACGTCAGGTGCGTCGTGATGCAGGTCCACGCCCGCAGCTCGAGAAAGTGCTCCGCCACCGCCACCGCCAGCGCCGCGCCTTCTTCCGGATCGGTCGCCGAGCCCAGCTCATCCAGCAGCACCAGCGAATCCGTCGTCCGCCTCGCGCGCGATGCGATCCACGTTGACCACGTGCGCCGAAAAGCTCGACAGGTTGCGCTCGATCGACTGCGCATCGCCGATGTCCGCGTAGATCGCGGTGAACAGCGGCAGCGCCGCCTCCTCCGCCGGCACCGGCAGCCCGGCCTGCGCCATCAGCGCCAGCAGCCCCGTCGTCTTCAGCGCCACCGTCTTGCCGCCCGTATTCGGCCCGCTAGATGATCAGCTGCCGCGCCTCCGGCTTTCGAGCGCCAGCGACAAGCGGCACCGGCCGCACGCCCTCGCCGCGCATGCGCAGCTCCAGCAGCGGATGCCGCGCATGCTTCAGCGCCAGCCGTGCCCCAAACGCTCGGCACGCACGCAGTCAAGCTCCTGCGCAAACCGCGCCCGCACAAAGTGCGACTCCACCTCCGCCAGAATCGCCGCGCCCAGCGTGCAGCGCCGGCGCCTCCGCGGCCAGCGCGCGCGTCATCGCCACCAGGATGCGGTGGATCTCCGCCTGCTCTTCATCCAGCAGCCGCACCAGCTCGTTGTTCTGCTCGATCGTCTCCATCGGCTCGACAAACACCGTCTGCCCGCTCGACGACGACCCATGGATCACGCCCGGCACGCGCCGCTTGAACTCCGCCTTCACCGGAATCACGAAGCGCTCGCCGCGCACCGTGATCAGCTCTTCCTGGCTCGCGCCATCGTCGCGCAGCGCCCGCGCAGCCCTGCGCAGGCTCGCCTCGATCGCCCGATGCTGCCGCTCCATCGCCCGCCGAATCCGGCGCAGCTCCGGGCTCGCATCATCGACTCAGCGACCCATCCGGCTCGATCTTGCCGCGCAGCGTCCGCAGCAGGCCCGCCAGGTCATACGGCAGCAGCGGCTCGGTCAGCGCCCGGATCGCCGCCCCCAGCCTGCGTGCAGCCTCGTGCATGCCGAAGCAGGTTTCGCCACGCCGCCACGCGCTCGACCACCTCCAGCAAGGCGACAATCTCCAGCGCCTCGAGCGCCGCCCCCGGAATGCGCGCCTTCTCGAGCAGCGCCTCCGGATCGAACAGCCCATGGAAATCAAACGAGCCGCCGCCCCCCAGCCACGCGCGCAACTCCGCCGTCCGCGTCTGCTGCGACGCAATCCACGCCGCATCGCTCGACGGCTCCAGCGCCAGCGTAAACGCGCGCCCCAGCGGGCTCACAGCCTTCGCCGCGATATGCTCGCGCAGCCGCGGCCACTCCAGCGCCGCCGCGCTCATCTCCGCCAGCGGCTCCGGTACCTTCGGAATCAAATCACTCACCCTTCCATGCTAATCCCGCCCCTACAAAAGCTGTCATCCACCGCCGTCCTCGTTGTCATTCCGAAGCGAAGCGGAGGAACCTGCTTCTCGCCTTTCTCCCTTCCCGCCCATACCGCCGCCCTGAAACAGAAGCTGTCATCCTTCGCCCCTCCTCTTTGTCATTCCGAAGCGAAGCGGAGGAACCTGCTTCTCGTCTTTCTCCCTCCCCGCCCCTACCGCCCACCCCAAAACACAAGCTCTCATCCTTCGCCGCAGGCGGAGGACCCGCTTCTCCCCACCACGGAACCTTCCCGCACGCCCCCGCGTATCTCTACCAGCGAGCGGCAAAGCGCTCGCGGAGAACCCGCCATGACCTGCCCAGCCTGCCACTCCGAACAACTCTCCGACGCCCGTTTCTGCCCCCACTGCGGAGCCCGCACCCCGTACCCCGCGCCGCCCCCGCCGTACGCCTGCGCCGCCATCCCGGACTGGCGCACGCCCACCGCTCGCGTCAGCAGCAACCTGCAGCCGCTCGGCCTCCTCTGGTGCGTCTTCGGAGCCTACCGCCTCGTCACCGGCCTCGTCGCCGTCGCGGCCCTCAATACGTTAGTCGCCAACGGTGTGCTCGACTCCGCGCCGCCCTTCGTGTTGCACCTCGTGCACAATTTCGGCCCGGGCGTCCTCATGATGGCCATCTTCATGTCCTGCGCCTCCATCCTCGCCGGCTACGGCCTGCTCACGCGCCGCCCCTGGGGACGCGCCGTCGCCATCATCGTCGGCATCGTCTCGCTCTTCAAGCTCCCCTTCGGCACCGCGCTCGGCATCTACACCCTCTGGGTGCTCGGCCCCGCCGCCTCCAACGACGAGTGGAACGCCCTCACCTCCCACCCCTCCCCCACCGTGTAACGGCAATCCCATTCACGTCCCGTACCCAGTCCCGTACCCAGTCCCGTGCCCCATTCATCGCGGCTCCATCGCGATGAGTGGGATTCCACCCCCATCCCCGCTGTCATCCTTCGCCCCAGGCGGAGGACCCGCTTCTCCCTCCTCCCACGTAAACTGGTCCCATGGAATTCCCCGTCACCCGCCTGCGCCGTCTCCGCCGCACGGCGCCCCTCCGCTCCCTCGTGCGCGAGACCCATCTCCACCCCGGCGCCCTGATCTACCCGCTCTTCCTCTGTCCCCGGCGAAGGCATCCGCAGCCCGATCTCCTCCATGCCCGGCGTCTTCAACCTCTCGGTCGATGAAGCCGTCAAGGAAGCCGCACGAATGCGCCGCCCTCGGCATCGGCGGCCTCCTCCTCTTCGGCCTGCCCGACGAAAAAGACGAGCAGGCCTCCGGCGCCTAGGACGACGCACGGCATCGTCCAGGCCGGCCTGCGCGCCCTCAAGGCCGACCGCCCGCCTCGAGCGACCTCGTCCTCATCGCCGACGTCTGCCTCTGCGAGTACACCTCCCACGGCCACTGCGGCATCGTCGCCCGCCAGGGTGACCAGTACGAGATCGAGAACGACCCCAGCCTCGAACTCCTCGCCAAAACCGCCGTCTCGCTCGCCATGGCAGGTGCCGACATCGTCGCCCCCAGCGACATGATGGACGGCCGCGTCGCCGCCATCCGCGCCGCGCTCGACGCCGCCGCGCTCCAGCAGACACGCCGATCCTCAGCTACGCCTCCAAGTTCGCCTCCGCCTTCTACGGCCCCTTCCGCGAGGCCGCCGACTCCGCCCCCCAGTTCGGCGACCGCCGCACCTACCAGATGGACGGCGCCAACCTCCGCGAAGCCATGCGCGAGATCGACCAGGACCTCGCCGAAGGCGCGGACATGATCCTGATGAAACCCGCCATGCCCTATCTCGACGTCATCCGCGCCGCCCGCGAGCGCATCGACGTCCCTTTGGGCGCCTACCAGGTCTCGGGCGAATACGTCATGCTTCAGGCCGCTTTCGAACGCGGCTGGCTCGACCCACGCTCGCGCCATGCTGGAATCGCTCGTCTCGATCCGCCGCGCCGGCGCAGACTTCGTCGTAACCTACTTCGCAAAGGAAGCGGCACGCTTACTCGGATGACATCGCATGGCGCAACAGGACGTGCAGAACGCGTGGGCGACCGACAGTAACCCCCACGCCGGGCCAGAGGTCGACTACCACGCACAATGGAGGGCCTTCGCCCGCCGGCGAAACCTCGCCCTTTTCCTGCTCTATACCTGGCTGCCGCTCGCCTACGGCCTCTTCTATCTTTCGCGCCACTACATCCACCAGCCCATCGCGTCGATGTCCATCATCTGCCTCTGGCTGGTCGCCGCTCTCGCCGCCGTCTGGTGGGCGGGCGAGTTCCGCTGCCCCCGCTGCCGCCGCCGCTACGGCGCACTCGGACATCGCCGCGGCGACACCAACATCACCCGCGGCCTCTTCGACAAAGAGTGCGCCAACTGCAAACTCACCAAGTTCGAAATCGGCTAACCCAAGTCACTCGCCACCAATCGTCATCCCGAAGCGCAGCATTTGTCATTCCGAAGCGAAGCAATTGTCATTCCGAAGCGAAGCGGAGGAACCTGCTTCTCGCCTTTGCTCCTGTCTGTCATTCTTCCGCAAAGCGGGAGAATCTGCTTTTCGCTTCTCCCTTTGTTGTCATTCCGAAGCGAAGCGGAGGAACCTGCTTTTCGCCTTTGCTGTCGCACCCCGCACAAGCGAAGCCCTACAAGCGCCCCGCCAGCAAATCCTCCAGCTCGCCAAACAGCTCCGCCAGCACAATCCGCACCGCTGTCCCGGGAATCCCCAGCTCTCCCTCGGCCACCTCGTACCCTGAAGCTCGTCGCCCGCCAAGCCACATGCCCCAACGGGTCGAACACCCACACATGCTCCACGCCCATCGCCAGGAAATCGTCCACCCGCTCCCGAATCCCCGCCAGCGTGTCGTCCTTCGACAGCACCTCGATACAGATCACCGGCGGAGTCCGCACAATGTACTCACCCGCCACCGGCCGGATCACACACACATCCGGAATCCGGTAATGGGCTGCACTGGTCTGCACCCGCTGCTCCAGGTACGGTGTAAGTCCCCAGGCTTTGCGTTGGCCCATGAAGAGCCCGTAGAGCAGCCCCTGTAATCCACCGTGCGGCTTCTCGCCCACGTTCCGCTCCTTCAGCTCGCCGTCCACGTAGTCGCAGTCCGGCCGATAGGTCGTATGCAGATACTCCGATATCGGAACGAGCACAGGAGTCGCCATACCCCAGTATCCTCCCTGCGTTACTGCCAAACAAGCCTTGTCATCCTTCGCCACAAGCGAAGCCCTACAACCGCCCCGCCAGCAAATCCTCCAGCTCGCCAAACAGCTCCGCCAGCACAATCCGCACCGGCTGTCCCGGGAATCCCCAGCTCTCCCTCGGCCACCTCGTACCCTGAAGCCGTCGCCCGCCAAGCCACATGCCCCAGCGGGTCGAAGACCCACACATGCTCCACGCCCATCGCCAGGAAATCGTCCACCCGCTCCCGAATCCCCGCCAGCGTGTCGTCCTTCGACAGCACCTCGATACAGATCACCGGCGGAGTCCGCACAATGTACTCACCCGCCACCGGCCGGATCACACACACATCCGGAATCCGGTAGTGCGATGCGCTCGTCTGCACCCGTTGTTCCGTGCTGGGCAGCAACCCCCACACACGCCGGTTCACCAGAAAAAGACTTGCCAGCAGCCCCTGCAGACTGCCGTGCGGCCGTTCGCCCACGTTCCGCTCCTTCAGCTCGCCGTCCACGTAGTCGCAATCCGGCCGGTAGGTCGTATGCAGATACTCCGAGATCGGAACGAGCACAGGAGTCGCCATACCCCAGTATCCTCCCTGCGTTACTGCCAAACAAGCCTTGTCATCCTTCGACGACGGCGGAGGACCCGCTTTTCACTTCCACGAATCCCTGCCACCCCTTGCGCTCCGCACCATTTATCATCAAACGAGGCTAAATCCACGCCCGAAGCGTCTCCCAACATAGAAAGACAGGAATCGTGGCAGAGTTTACCAACCCGAATCAACCAGGAGCAGCCCCCCAGGACAACCGTCCGCTGCTCGTCATCATGGCCGTCATGGTCCTGGTCTTCCTGACCTGAACTATTACCGCTCCACCCACAATCCCCAGACCGCCTCGCCCAACGCGCCCGCCCAAACGGCAAACCAGACGGCCAACACCGCGCCCACGCCCGCGCCCGAGCCCACCGTCGCCGCCACAGTCGCCGGCCAGACCGTCCAGCTCCCCGTCACCCCCGCCGTCCAGGCCGCCGCCGAGTCCACCACCACGGTCGAAAACGAACTCTACAAGATCACCTTCACCAACCGCGGCGCGCAGGTCACCAGCTGGATCCTCAAGAACCAGAAGGACTCCTACGGCAAGCCGCTCGACCTCGTCCATCGCAGGCCGCCAGCCTGTCGGCTACCCGCTCTCGCTCTACACCTACGACCCCGAGCCTGACCGCCAACCTCGAACAAGGCGCTCTTCGTGCCCTCGGCCACCGGCACCCTGACCGCACCCGCCACCCTCACCTTCAAGTTCTCCTCCGGCGAGTACGACGTCACCAAGACCTTCTCCTTCGACGACTCCTACGTCCTCCACGCCGACGTCGCAGGTCCTCCGCAACGGCGCCCCCATCCGCGCCCTCATCGCCTGGCCCGGCGGCTTCGGCGACCAGGAAAACGCCGCCAGTCTACGGCAGCGCGCAGGTCGACTTCAGCCAGGCCGCCAGCGAAAAGCACAAGGCGTCCCAAGGACGTCTCCGGCGGCGCCACCCTCTCCGGCGCCTTCGACTGGGCCGGCGTCTCCGACCTCTACTTCGCCGCCATCTTCCTGCCCGACACCCCGGACACCGCCACTGTCGCCACCCTGCACTCCGACCTCATCGTCCCCAAGGCCAACCGCCACAACGGCCTCGGCACCGGAGCCGCCGTCGCCCCCAGCAAGACAGACCCCGGCAAGGACGAGATCAAGGTCCCCATCCTCGGCGCCGCGCTCGGCGACCTCTCCGGCCACACCCGCACCCGCATCTTCGCCGGCCCCAAGGCCGTCGACGTCCTCAAGAACGTCCACGCCGCCAACCCCCGCATCACGCTGGAGCCGCTGCTCGACTTCGGCTTCTTCGGCCATCGTCGGCAAGTCCCTCTTCTACTGCCTGCGCTTCATCCACCAGCACGTCTCGCAGCAACTGGGGCTGGGACATCGTCTTGCTCACGGTCCTGATCAACCTCGTCATCCTGCCCCTGCGCATCAAGACCATGCAGTCCGGCCTCAAGATGCAGCGCATCCAGCCGCAGATGGACGCCATCAAGGCCAAGTACAAAAGTCTAAGGTCACCGACCCCAAGCGCAACGACATGAACGCCGAGATCATGCAGCTCCAGAAGGACAACGGCGTCAACATGTTCGGCGGCTGCATCCCCACCCTCATCCAGATGCCGCTGCTCTTCGCCTTCTTCGGCATGCTGCCCAAGGTCGTCGAGCTCCGCCAGGCGCACTGGTTCTGGCTGCCCGACCTCTCCGCCGCCGACCCGTACCACATCCTCCCCATCCTCATGGTCGTCAGCCAGTTCCTCGTCCAGTTCTACACGCCCTCGCCCGGCGTCGACCCCCAGCAGCAGAAGATGATGGCCTTCATGATGCCCGCTCTTCTCCGGCTACATGACCTGGAACTACGCCTCCGGCCTCGCGCTCTACTGGTCGGTCGGCAACCTCATCTCCATCGCCACCGCAGGCCGTCATGAACCGCACCTCGCTCGGCCGGGAGATGCGCGAGATCGCCGCCAAGCGCGCCCGCCGCAAGGCCGGCGTCGGCGTGAGCCCCGGCCGCTCCGGCAACCCCAAAACCATCCAGGCCAAACCCACCCGCCGCTAACACGCAAGCGCGGCAAAGCCGTCATCCCGCACCCAAAAAGCTGTCATCCTTCCGCGCAAGCGGGAGGATCTGTCTTTAAGCACGCACACACAAGCGCAGCGGAGTCGAAGGACCCAATAAGTCCCAGACCCACCCAAACCCATCCCGCAATCCGCCCGACCCAGAACCGTCATTCTGGCGAAGCCGGAATCTCCGTATTTCGCGCTCCCGAACCCACCCCATATTGATGCCACCAACCCAAACCACTACAATCTTCATGTGACAAACGATCCGGCCCCCGCAGCAAAGATCGACCGCCTCCTCACCGACCTCCTCCGCACCTCCGGCCTCGACCTCACCTGGAAGCCCATCCCAGCGCCCCCCGACTCCCTCGTCTCCCTCGAGTTCTCCGGCGCCGATTCGCCCATGCTCATCGCCCGCAACGCCGAACTCCTGCTCGCGCTCGAGCACATCGCCGCCAAGACCCTCCGCCTCGAATCCGACCAGCACGACCTCGTCCGCTTCGAATCCGGAGGCTTCAAAGCCCGCCGCGAGCGCAACCTTCACCGCGCGGCCGAAGAAGCCGTCCGCCAGGTGCGCGCCACCGGAAAGCCCTTTGCCTTCCCGCCCATGAGCTCGCACGAGCGCCGCCTGCTCCATCTCGCGCTCGCCCCCGCCGGCCTCCACACCGAATCCACCGGCGAAGGCCCCCACCGCCACCTCGTCCTCCACCCCCGCAAAGCCTAGCCGCCCAACCCCCCGCCCCAACCCCCCGCCCCAACCCAACGCCCACCCCGCCTCAACCAAACGCACGTCATTCTGGCGCAGCCAGAATCTCAGTATTAGCTCTTGCCCTTGCGTTCAGAGCCAAAGGCCCGCCCTAAAACAGCCTGGGGTGAAGGCCCACCCAACCCCTTCAAGCCAGCAGCAACACCTTCCCGATCCCGCCCTTCTCCGCCGCCGCATGTCCCTTGCCGGCATCGGCCAACGGCAGCATGCGGTCGATCGGAATCACCAGCTTCTTCGCCAGCACACTGCGCGCCATCTCCTCCATCCGCGGCACATCCGGTTTCGCCATGATCGCGTTCACCCGCACCGTCGGGTGCAGCTTCGCGTTCGCCGGCGGCCCCACCACCGACGCATACACCCCGCCCTGCTTCACCTTGCCCAACAGCTTCTGCCCCGTCTCGCCGCCCACCGTATCCGCCACCGCGTCCACAAACCCAAGCCCCGCCATCGCCTCGTCATCATCAAGCGCCAGCACCTGATCCGCGCCCAACGGTTTCGCCTGCTCCACCTGGCTCTTGCGCACACCGGCGATCACCTTCGCTCCCATGCTCTTGGCCGCAAACACGGCCGACCGCCCCACCGCGCCCACCGCCCCGGTGATCAGCACCGTCTCGCCGGCCTTGATCTCCGCGCCCAGACGCACCAGTTGCTCGCCCGTCAGCATCACCAGCGGAAGCGCCGCCGCCTCCACCAGGTCCATCCCCTCCGGCACCTTGCCGAGCTCCGCGGCTTTCACCACGCACAACTCCGCATACGTATGCCACGCCAGCGCAAACACATGATCCCCCGGCTCAAAACCGGTCACACCCTCACCCACCGCGCGCACGACGCCCGACATGTCCCGCCCCAGGATCCCGGGAAACTCCACCGGAAACCGCTCCCGCGCCGCGCCCGACCGCATCTTCCAATCCACCGGATTGATGCTCGCCGCCGCCACCCGCACCAGCACCTCGCCCGCTCCCGGCTGCGGGTCGTCCCAATCCTCCAGCTTCAGCTTCTCCGGACCGCCATACTCGTGCAGCACCACAGCTTTCATCGCGCGTCACCTCAGCGCGTTGGATGCGCTTTCCCCACCCGGTGCCATCCGCACGGAGACCATTGTCCTTCCGAAGCGAAGCGGAGAAACCTGCTTCTCGCTGTTGCCCCGCCGAGCCTATGCTCTCACATTCTCATCCTTCGCCCCCCCCCCCTTCATCCTTCGCCCCCACCACCCTGTCATCCTTCGCCGAAGGCGGAGGACCTGCTTCTCCACCTCACCCCCGGCAGACGCTCACCCCGCCTCGATCGCCCGCACTTCCTCCAGCAGCTCCTCTGACACATACCCCCGCGGCGCCGTATACCGTTCCCAGTCCTCGCCTTCCGCAATTCGCTTCAACAGTTCGAACCGCCGCAGCATCGTCGCCAGCACATGCGGCACCACCACGTGTTTTCCCACCATCCGTCCCAGCGCTCCGCCCCGCATCGAGAACCGCACAATATCCACCATCAGCGTGCGCCCATCGATGTCGGTAAAGCTATGGTCATGCTGGAACCGCCGGAACATGCCGCGGCCCATCGTGTCCTGAAAGAAAACCGGCCGCTCATAGCGCGTGATCAGCGTTTCATGCCACGCCGGCACCCCGAACTTCCACCCTCGCCAAAGCAACCGGTCGCCATCCACGATCAGCCCTGTGAGCTTGCCCGCCACCGGCCGCATCCCCAGCGTCATCCGCACCAGGTCGATGTTCGTCGACAGCAGAAAACACCGCTCCACCGGCGCATTCACATGCATGCTTTCCTTCAAACGAAACATGGCGCACGCTCCCCGGCAAGTCTCATCCCCGCCAGGCCAATCCGTCAACGCCCACCAGCCCCAGGCCACAGATTTCTTTCACCGCTTCAATGAGTCGCACCCCCGGACAGTGCTGTCAGCCTTCGCCAAAGGCGGAGGATCCGCTTCTCTCTCATCATTGCGCGACGAAACCTCCCCGCCCCTTGTTTGTCATTCCGAAGCGAAGCGGAGGAACCTGCTTCTCGCTCCTCCCCGCCGAGCCGCACTTCATCGGAAACATCATCAGGGTTGCTGCATGGAAGCGCAACGTCCATGGCATGGGAGCGATCTGGCATGCCCTACAGACCCACACCCCGAGTCTCCATCAGCCCCTTGCACCGAGCCACAAACTCCTCCAGCCCCACGCTCCCCTCATCGCCCTTGCCGCGCACCCGCACGCTCACCGCGTCCGTCGCCTCTTCCTTGTCGCCGACGATCAAAATGAACGGCACCTTCGCCAGCCCGAACTCGCGAATCTTCGCATTCATCTTTTCGTTGCGCTCGTCCAGCTCCACGCGCACGCCAGCCGCCGCGAGCCGCGCCTGCACCTTGCGCGCATACTCGATGTGCTTGTCCGACGAGATCGGCACCACGCCCACCTGCACCGGCGCCAGCCAGAACGGAAACGCCCCCGCGTAGTGCTCAATCAGCACCCCGAAGAATCGTTCCACCGACCCGAACAGCGCACGATGCACCATCACCGGCCGATGCAGCTCGCCATCCTCGCCCTTGTACGTCAGCTCAAACCGCTCCGGCAGATTCCAGTCGAACTGCACCGTGGACAACTGCCACATCCGCCCCAGCACATCCACCAGCTTGATATCGATCTTCGGCCCGTAAAACGCCGCCTCGCCCGGAATCGTCCGGAACGGAATGCCCTTGCGCTCAAGCACGCGCATCAGCGCACCCACCGCGTTCTCCCACTGCGCTGCGCCGCCGATAAACTTCGCATCGTTCGGATCCCAGGTCGAAAGCTCCACCTTGAACTCCGCAAATCCGAACGTGTTCAACACGCTCTGCGCAAAGTCGATGCACGCGTCAATCTCATCCTCAATCTGCGCAGGCGTGCAGAAGATATGTGCGTCATCCTGCGTAAACCCGCGAACCCGAAGCAGCCCATGCATCGTGCCCGAACGCTCATACCGGTACACGTTCCCAAGCTCCGCATACCGCACCGGCAAGTCGCGATAGCTCTTCGGCGTATTTTTGTAGATCAGAATATGGCCCGGGCAGTTCATCGGCTTCAGCCGGTACTCGGCATCGTCCAGCTCCATCGCCGGATACATATTCTCCGCGTAATTCAGCTCGTGCCCGCTGATCCGCCACAGCTCCCGCCGCATGATATGCGGGGTATACACCATTTCGTAACCGCGACGGATACATTCTTCCCGCATCCAGTCTTCCATCGTCTTGCGAATCAGTCCGCCCTTCGGATGCCAGAAGATCAGCCCCGCGCCCGCCACTTCCTGGATCGAAAACAGATCAAGCTGCTTGCCCAGCACGCGATGGTCGCGCGCCTTGATCTCTTCCAGCCGCGCGAAATGCGCCTTCAAATCCTTGTCGTTGAAAAATGCAGTGCCATAAATCCGCTGTAGTTGCTGGTTTTTCTCGTCCCCCAGCCAATACGCGCCGGATACGTTCGTAATCTTGAACGATTTCACGCGCCCGGTCGAAGGCACATGCGGCCCACGGCAGAAATCCACAAACTTTCCATTGCGATACAGCGAAATCTCATCGCCAGGCTGGGTAAAACGTTCAATAAAGTGAACTTTCATGAACTCGCCCTGCTGTTCGTACTGCGCAATCCCTTGCTCACGCGGCTCTACTTCGCGCACGAACGGCTCATCCCGCGCCACCACCTCGGCCATGCGCTTCTCGATCGCCGCCAGGTCGTCTTCCGTAAACGGCGTCTCGCGATACACGTCGTAGAAGAAGCCATTCTCCGTCGCCGGCCCATGCCCCAGCTTCGTCTCCGGAAACAGCTCCAGGATCGCCGTCGCCATCACGTGCGCGGCCGAGTGCCGCACCACCTTCAGCGAAACCTCATCCTGCTCCTTCAACAGCCAAAGCTCCACATCCTCCGTCAGCGGCGTCGCCAGGTCGACAATCTTCTCCGCCTGCGGGTCCGTCGGATCGCCCGCGCTGTACATGCTCTCTTCGGAGTTATCGCTTGCGGGCGGCGCGTCATCCGTACCGCCCTCGCTCAGGTTGATGTCGAGGCCCGCCATCGGCCGCACCTTCGCCACCACCACCGCCGATGCCAGCCGCGGCGAGATCGCCGTCGCGATCTCCAGCGGCGTCGTCCCCGATTCCACCTCGCGCACGCTTCCATCCGGAAGCTGCACGCGAATCATCTCTTTCATCTGTACTTCGCTCATGCCGTACCAACCTTCAGGTAACAGCATAGAGGCTTTGCGCCCGAGTACCAACGTCCTTTCCGCTACAACTCTTCCTACACTCGTCCGCGGGTTGCTTCCCCTTCCTCACACTTCTGTCGCCGGCGCTGCTCCGCAAGCGGTATTTCATCTGCTCCCCGCGCACCGTACTCTGCAGATGTTCCTGAGCTTCAGACCTTTGGCAAAAGGCGAGGAAAGTATATGCACGTTCTCTGCAGGACTTCGGAAACCGTCTGTGACGTTCGTTGCACGGTCTGCGGACAAGGCATCCTGATTTACTGGACGCGAAACTCGCGGCCAGAGCGGGAAGCCATTCGCCGGCAGGTAGAGGAGGCGCTCGCACAACAGCATCACGCCTCACCCTCCCGCCAGGTGCATCCGAGAACCGGCTTCAACGTCCCGGAATGGCCCGGCCTGCCCAGCCACTTCGCTTCCGCTCTGCTGCGCGAAGTGTCGCACTGGACGGTCTAAGGAGTTCATTCCGCCACGACGGTGCCCCGGAGCTTCGGCTCCGGGGTTTTCTTTTCCCGCAAAATGTCTGAATCCCCCGGGCGCAGCCGCCATCCTAAGAGTGGATGTTGCAACATCAATCTGCCCCAGAGGTTCCCGCCATGCCCACGCTTCTCTCCGTCGTCCTCAGCCCCCGCGGCGACTACTCCATCTCCCGCGCGCTCGCCGCCAAGTTTGTCGACGCCTGGAAGGCCGAGCACCCCGACGGCAACGTCATCACCCGCGATCTCTGCGAGACGAAGCTCCCCTTCGTCGATCTGCCCTGGATTCTCGGCGCCTATACGCCTGCCGAGCAGCACTCGCCCGAGATGAAGACCGCCCTCGCCATCGGCAACGAGCTCATCGCCGAACTCCAGCAGGCCGATCACATCCTCATCTCCACCCCGATGTACAACTTCTCGACGCCCGCCATCCTCAAGGCCTACCTCGACCACGTCATTCGCGTCGGCGTCACCTTCTCGCCCAGCTACGAGGGCCTGCTCAAAGGCAAGACCACCAACGTCATCATCGCCTCCGCCGGCACCTACACCCCCGGCGCCTACATGGAAAAGGCGAACTTCGAAGTCCCGTACCTGACGCACATCCTCGGCTTCATCGGCCTTACCCCCAGCTTCGTCCTCGCCGGCGGCACCGCCGACGTTGATCAGGGCAAGACCACCCGCGAAGCCCTCGTCGCCCGGTTCACCCCCGAAGTAGAGGCCGCCGCCAAACGCTAACACAGCAGGGCTCCGCCCAGTTCACCTGAGCGGAGCCCGCCAAAACGCAGTCATCCTTCGCCGCAGGCGGGCGACCCGCCTATCTTTTGTCATTCCGAAGCGAAGCGGAGGAACCTGCTTTCGCTCGCCCCCGCCGCCCCGCCCGCCGGAAAACCCACTCCTCTTTGTCATTCCGAAGCGAAGCGGAGGAACCTGCTTCTCGCTCGCCCCGCCCCCCGCCCGCCGGAGACCCGTCTTAGCAGTCATCATCCAAGGCACCATCCCCGCCGCGCAGGTGCATCGCCACCATGCACGGTGCCAGCACAATCCCCCAGAACATCAGCACCATCAAGACATCGCTCATCCTCAGCTCCCCTCGCAGACACTTCCGCTGAGAGCTCTATCGGCACGCGATCCCTCGGCTTCACCCCTCCAGGCGCACTTCGGTACCGTGCCCCCGCGCCCCTTAGAATAGCGACATGGACTTTGCCGCGGCGCTCGCACATCTGTACGCCCTCACGCCCGAGCTGGCCGCACCCAGGCCCCTCCCCGACGGCACGCTCCCGCCGCGCCGCAAGTTCGACCTCGCCCACATGCGCACGCTTGCCGCAGCCCTCGGCGACCCGCAGACAAAGCTTCCCGTCCGTCCTGATCGCCGGCACCAACGGCAAAGGCTCGACCGCCGCCACGCTCGCCTCGATCCTCGCCTGCCGCCGGCCTGCGCACCGGCCTCTACACCAGCCCGCACCTCGTCCACGTCACGAGCGCATCCAGCTTTCGCAGGGCGCCACCTTGGCGCCGATCTCCAGATGACGACTTCGCCCAGCCTCTACACCCTGGTCGACGACACCGCGCGAAGCCCTCGTCCAGCGCCGCGATCTCCCCTTCGCCCCCAGCTTCTTCGAGCGCCTCACCGCCCTCGCCTTCCTCTACTTCGCCGGCAGCGCCGACATCTCGTCCTCGAAGTCGGGCTCGGCGGCCGCCTCGACGCCACCAACATCGTCGAGCCGCTCGTCTCCGTCATCACCGACATCGCGCTCGACCACCAGGAGTACCTCGGCGACACCATCGCGCAGATCGCCCGCGAAAAATGCGGCATCCTCCGCCCCCACGGCACGCTGGTCACGCTGCCCAGCACCCGGAAGCCAACCAGGCCATCGGCGAAGCCGCCACCGCGCTCGAAGTCCGCGGCATCAACGCCGCCGACTTCCTGCCCCGGCCCAACGCAACTCCTCCTCGACATTGTCATCCTTCGCCAAAGGCGGAGGACCTGCTTCTTCGTTGTCATTCCGAGGCGAAGCCGAGGAACCTGCTTCTCTCCCGCGCAACCGATACACCCTCGTCTCGAAGACCCCACCGAACCCGGACTCCTCGAAGTCGACTCCCCACTTCCCGGCAACACCAGCAGCCGCAACCTCGCGCTCGCCATCGCCGCCGCCATCGAACTCCGCGAACCACCACGGTCTACACGCATCCCAAACGCCGCCATCGCAGAGGGAATCCGCAACACCCGCTGGCCCGGACGCCTCGAATTCCTTGCCCCCAACCTCCTGCTCGACGTCGCCCACAACCCCGCCGGCGCCTGGACCCTCCGCGCCGCGCTCTCCGCCCTGCCGCCCGACCGCCCGCGCACCCTCCTCTTCTCCTGCCTCAAGGACAAGGACCTCACGGAGATGTCGCGCATCCTGTTTCCGCTCTTCGACTCTTCGCTCGACGGCGACCCCGCCCGCCGCCGCGACCACATCGTCCTCGCGCCCATCGCCAACCCGCGCGCCGCCTCCGTCGACGACCTCCTCGCCGCCGCCCACGCGCTCGGCATCCCAGCGCACGCCGCGCCGCACCTCGCCGGAGCCCTCGCCCAGGCCCGCGCCATCACGCCCCCCGGCGGCCTCATCGTCGCCACCGGCTCCGTCTACCTCGTCGGCGAGATCCGGCAACTGATCCTTGGCGATACCCTCAGCGCGGAGGCCCGCCCCGCATGACCGTCGCCACCCGCGCCGAACCCAAGCAGGTCAGCCACGCCATCCGCTGGTTCACCTATCTCTTCGTCTACCCGCTGATCGGCCTCGCCACCACCTTCTTCGGCTGCATCTCGCTCCTGTGCGGCCTTTGGGACAAATCCGGCCGCCAGCAGCACGCCATCGCGCGCGCCTGGGCCAACGCCCTCCTGCTGATCAGCCTCTCGCCCGTCGAACTCATCGGCCGCGAGCACCTGCACCCCGGCAACGCCGCCGTCTACGCCTCCAACCATCTCAGCTACTACGACACGCCCGTCCTCTTCGCCAAGCTGCCCTTCCAGTTCCGCATCCTCGCCAAGCAGTCGCTCTGGAAGGTCCCCTTCGTCGGCTGGTACCTCCACCGCTCCGGCCAGGTCCCCATCGACGCCAAATCCGGCCGCTCTGCCGTCGCCGGCCTGCTTCGCGGTGTCAAAACGCTCCAGCACGGCTTGCCGCTGGTCCTCTTTCCCGAAGGCGGCCGCGCCGAACATGGCACAGTTAACCCCTTTCCAATCGGGCGCAGCCTTCATGGCCATCAAGGCCCAGGTCCCTATCGTCCCCCTCGCCCTCATCGGCACCTACGAGATGCTGCCCATCCACACCTATCACCTGACCCCGCGGCCGCTGAAGATCGTCGTCGGCGAACCCATCCCCACCACTGGCCTCACCACGCGCGACGCCGATGCCCTCACACAACAGCTCTTCGAAGCGATCACCACCCTCTACCACCAGCACACCGCCTGAAGCGTGTACATTGTCATCCTTCGCCGAAGGCGGAGGATCCGCTTCTCCCACCACATCCCGTCAGCGCAACGGACGTATCATAAGAAGCAGATGACCCCGCGCATCGCCATCCCGCTGCCCACCAGCCACGACGTCGAATACAACCGGCTGAACACCTCCGCCTACGAAGAAGCCGTGCGCCGCAGCGGAGGCGAGCCGGTCGCCATTGCACTAGACCTTCCCGACGCCGAGGTTAGCCGCCTGGCCGAAAGCTGCCAGGGGATCCTGCTTCCCGGCAGCCCCGCCGACGTCGACCCCGCCCGCTACGGCCACGATCGTGACGATGCCAGCGCCGCAGCCGATCCCGATCGCGAGCGCATCGACTCCCTTCTGCTCGCCGCCGCCTTTCAATCCGGCAAGCCGGCGCTCTGCATCTGCTTCGGCGTGCAAATGTTGAATGTCTTCACCGGAGGCACCCTCATCCAGGACCTCACCGTGATGCCCGTGAACCACGCCGCTGGCAGATCCGTCGCCGTCGCCCATACCGTGTCGGTCGCGCCGTTCTCGCTGCTCGGCAGCCTCGTCGATCGCGCGGAAGCCCTCGAAGTGGACGGCTTTCTACGTCTGCCCATCAACTCCTCGCATCACCAGGCCATCGGCGTGCCGGGCGTCGATCTGCACATCTCCGCACGCTGCCCGCAGGACGCCGTCATCGAAGCGGTGGAGCGCCCGTCCCACGCCGGCGTACCCGACCCGGCACCCTTCCTTCTCGGCGTGCAGTGGCACCCCGAGCGCAGCTTCGACGCGAGTGCAACCTCCCGCAACCTGTTCGCGCGGCTGATCGCCGAAGCCCACCTCTGGCAGGAGCACACTCCCGCGGCGCAGGTCGCCGGTTGATGCCTGCGCTGCCCGAGGCCCGCCTCCGCGCTCTCCTCGAACCTTTTTCACCCGATCTC
Source organism: uncultured Gammaproteobacteria bacterium (assembly GCA_963744015.1). Taxonomy (GTDB): domain Bacteria; phylum Acidobacteriota; class Terriglobia; order Terriglobales; family Acidobacteriaceae; genus Edaphobacter. The sequence continues at coordinate 498,092 of CAVUSA010000003.1, read as the reverse complement.
CCCGATCAACGTGCTCGCGCAGCTTTCCACCTACCTGGACCTGCTGCTGAAGTGGAACGCCCGCACCAATCTCACCGCCATTCGCGACCCCGAGCAGATCGTCGAACGCCACTTCGGCGAGTCGCTCTTTCTCGCCCGGCACCTGCCATCCGCGGCGTCCACCCTGCTTGATCTTGGCTCCGGCGCCGGCTTTCCGGGCATTCCCGTGCAACTCGCGCACCCAGGGCTGCAGGTGACGGTCGCCGAGTCCCAGCACAAAAAAGCGTCGTTTCTGCGCGAAGTCGTGCGCACTCTGGCGCTACCCACCGAAGTCTGGGGTGCGCGCGTGGAAGAGATGCCGGCTGGCCGCCGCTTCGACGTGGTGGCCCTGCGCGCTGTCGACAACCCTGCGGAAGCCATGCGCCTGGCGCGCGCACGCGTCGCTCCCGGCGGAGCGATCGCGCACCTGGGCGCAGGTGCATCCGCCGCGGGTTCCGCCATTCCCCTGCCGGGCCGGCAACACTCCTTCTTAGCTGTTGTCAGGGCAGATTCCCCGCATGACACCGAATAGTCATTGTTTCCCCCGAAGCAGTCATGTAAAAACGGAACATCGGTATGCCCTGTTTTTCGCATCCCACTTGCAGAATGGCTCTAGCTATTCCCTCTAGAGCTACATCCCCCGCATAGGATCAACTCCCCATGACCCGTCGTGTTCTTCTGTGCCTGTTCGCCATCGGCTTTCTGCTTTCCGTCCCTGCCCTGGCAGCTCCGCGCGACGCCCAGGCTGTCTTGAACCGCTGCGGTAAACCATTGAAAGGAGACGAGATCATCCTCGAGAGCACCGTCTCGGGAGGACGTCGTCTGCTGGAATATGAACGCGGCACCCTCACCTTTGAAAAGGTAGCGAACATCGGCTGGACGTTCGCCTACGGAAGTCGCAAAAAGCAGGACCATCTGACGGCCGAGCAGATGGAAAAGTACATGCCCTGTCTCAAGGACGCGCTCGAAGATTCCGCCAATCCTGCGCCGCTGGTCATCTTTACGCCGGTGCAGCGCGTGGAAGTTTCCCTCAAGCGTTCCATGCGTCAGTTGATCATCTACACCAGCATCTTCATCCTGATTATGGGTGCGCTGGCCTACTGGTTCTACCACCGTGGCAAGGAACGGGAACGGCTCGCCGCCATCGAAGCCGAAGAGGCCGAACGCAGCCTCTACTAATTCCCGCACCGCCTTCCGCTCTTTGAGACGCCCTGCCGCGAAAGTGGCAGGGCGTTTTGCGTCCGCCGGGTTATGACAAACGTGGTTCCCCCACGTAGCTTTGAGTCAGGACTTAAAGAAACGAGGAGACATATGGGCGGAGCGATGGCCCCCTGGATCATGTTGACGTACGCCCGCGCGGCCGCCGCGACCTTCCCGGTGCTCTGCGCTGCCGCAGTGCGTCGCCCGCTGACTGTGGCGCGCAGCCTGCTCTTCACAAGGCGGGACTCGTCCATTGATCTTGCGGATGTCCGGGAGCGCGAGTGCTCCGAAAGCAATGAGTGCGCCGCCGGTCAGTGTCAAGGCCGCCCTATCCGCGAAGTGCTTTGCTATCAACAGATACAGGGTGGCGCTCCTGCTCTCGAAGACGCAGGGCAGCGCGCGGCGCGCATCCCGCTCCCTTCCTCCGTCACGTCGCTTGAGCAGCTCTACCTCTACCTGGATCGACCTGTTCCAGCCTCGAATCAAGCGTTCACGACCCTGTCCTCGAGCTTTTAGGCGCAGAATGTTCCACGTGGAACATTGTTCGAAGCGGCAAGCCCGCCGCCAGCCACCAGCCGGATCCCAGAAGCGAAAATGCCCCATGAAGCTCAGCCTGGCGCGATGTTCCACGTGGAACATCGCGCGTTCGTAGATGGCGACATCACCGAAGCACATTCTGAGCTCCCGGAAGTCGAGTCTGGTGTTGAAAAGTCCGCCTGACGCAAATGTTCCACGTGGAACATTCCTCGAGCAGGGCAAAGCTCTTTCAGGCTTAGGCGCATTCAGAAGTTTGAAAACTTTGCCTTGAACTTGTCCCTCACAATGTTCCACGTGGAACATACCCGCCTGACTGGATAGAGAGCCACCGACTCATCGGCAGGAGTCACGGGCAAGCTTTAGTTGCGCTAGACGAAGGAACCCTTGAGTCAGAATGTTCCACGTGGAACATCTGTCTACGTTTGCCGCCTTCGTCAGATTGTGGACAAGCCGGGCGATGCCAAGCCTGTGGAAAATATGTTCCACGTGGAACATCGCTCTCTTCTTGCCGTCGCGAGTCCGAAGCTCCAAGCGATGCCCCGGACACGCAGATCTGTTTTGCGGGAAATTCGGAATGTTCCACGTGGAACATTCTTCTCGGTTTCAGTTCAGGAGCGGAGGCCACCCTGCTACGGATGGTGGGCGTGGACGAATGTTCCACGTGGAACATTTTCCGGTTTGCTACTTTCCCCGTAGCCAAGTACCCTTGCAAACAGCCCATGTCCAAGTCTCTCCCGCCTCAGCATCGCCCCGCCAAGGTTCTCGCCATCGTCAACCAGAAGGGCGGGGTCGGCAAAACGACCACAGCGATCAACCTGTCGGCCGCACTGGCGATGATGGGCCATCCCGTGCTGTTGCTCGACTGCGATCCGCAGGCCAACACCACCGGTGGACTTGGATTTCGGCGGCAAAAGGCAGACGAGACGCAACGGCTGTCGATTTATGACATTCTGCTCGGCGAGACCTCCATCGCCGAAGCTACTCTTGCCACGGACGTGCCTGGCCTCTCGGTTGTGCCCGGAAGCAAGAACCTTACCGGAGCGAACCTGGAGCTGGTCTCGATGGAGCGGCGCGAGTTCCGGCTGCGCGAGGCGATTGCTAGCGTGCGTGACCAGTACACCTTCATCATCATGGATTGCCCGCCCGCACTGGACCTCCTCACGTTGAACGCCCTGGTCGCCGCGGAGGGTCTGCTCGTTCCGCTTCAAGCCGAATACTTCGCGCTGGAAGGCATTTCGGAGCTGATTGGGACGCTCGACAAGGTGGCGCAGGCCTTCAATCCTGAGCTTGGGCTCGAAGGCGTGCTGCTCACGATGTATGACGATCGCACCAATCTGGCGCAGCAGGTGACGGAAAATCTGCGCGAGTTTTTCGGTGAAAAGCTGCTTCGCACCACGATTCCGCGCAATATCCGTCTCGCCGAAGCCCCCAGCCATGGCCTTCCGGTAGCACTTTACGATCCCCGTTCGCGCGGCGCCGAAGCCTATGCGGAACTTGCGCGCGAGATCCTGGAACGGAATCAACTCCAGCCAAAGCCGACCAGCAGAAAAGACAATGCCAACCCAGCAGCAGTAGCAGGCGCGACTGCAGCGGCGAGCTCCGAAGCACAAAAAGCGAGAAAGCAGGCCTCCGATGGCATCTCTTGAAGAGAAAGTGGAACAAAAGCGTCGCGCGCTGGGTCGCGGACTGGAAGCACTTCTGCCGACCCGTCCCGCAGCGCCGTCTTCCGGTCTATCGGCGGCGGCCGCGCCCGATCCAGTGGACCAGACCGGCACACCGCGCGATATTCCAGTCGATCTGATCGACCGCAATCCCTTCCAGACGCGCGCCACCTTCGACGCCGACAAGCTCTCGGAGCTGGCGCAGAGCATTCGCGCGACCGGGGTTGTGCAGCCGATCACTGTGCGTCCGCTGCCCAATGGGCGATTTCAGCTCATCAATGGTGAGCGCCGGCTCCTTGCCTCGAAGGAAGCCGGGCAGGCGACGATTCCGGCGATCCTGCGCGAGGTCTCGGACGAGCAGGCGATGGAGATGACCATTGTCGAGAATCTGCAGCGAGCCGACCTGAATCCCATCGAGCAGGCGCGCGCCTACCAGCGGCTCTCGAACGACTTCCGCATGACGCAGGAGCAGATGGCAATCCGCACCGGCAAGGAAAGGGCGTCGGTCACGAACTTCCTGCGCCTGCTCCGGCTGCCGGAGGATGTCCAGCACAAGGTGGAGACGGGGGAACTCAGCTTCGGCCATGCCAAGACGCTGCTCGGACTTTCCAGCCAGGAACAGATGGCGAGTGTCGCCAAGAAGATTCTGGCGCTATCGCTTTCCGTGCGTCAGGCCGAGACCTACGTGCATGGACTGATGACTCCTGACGGGCGGCCCGAGAAGGTGGACAAGGTGAAGGAGCCGCTCGACCCCAATGTGCGCGATGCGCGCGACCGCCTGGAACGCGCGCTTGGCATGCGGGTGCGCATTCAGGATAAGCGCGGGCGTGGACGAGTCATTATTGAGTATTCAGGCATCGACGACTTCGATCTGCTGATGCGGGCTTTGAAGGCGGACTAAGCGCAAATCGCTGTTAACCAACCGGGTACCGAGACGTGGCCTACACTGGAAGTATTCATGTTCAAAGCCACCCAGTTCGAGTTCCGGTTTCGCTACGCGCTGCATACGATCATTTATCTGCTGGGCTTCGTCGCGCCCTGGAACTACGGCCTGCACCTCGATCCCCCGGGGCCGAACGCGCACGTGTGGGGACTGCTGGCTGCGAACCTCGCGCGCGTGGGTGCGGGAAACATCGCGGTGGCCTTCGATATGCTTTTGGCCGTCGGCATCGCCTGCGCGCTGTCGGGCGCGGCGTTGCGGACGTGGGGAACAGCCTATCTCGGCGCCCAGGTGGTGCAATCGCGCAGCATGCATACCGCGGAGGCGGCGCCTGCGACCGGCATCTTGCAGGATGGTCCGTTCCGGTATGTGCGCAATCCGCTGTACCTGGGAACGATCCTGCATACGCTGGCGCTGGCGCTGCTGATGCCGCGTTCGGGGGCGCTGTTCGTGGTCGTGGCGATCACGCTGCTGCAGGTGCGCCTCATCCTGGCGGAGGAACCGTTTTTGACGGCGAAGCTGGGAGCGGCCTATGGGGCGTACTGTGCGCTGGTGCCGCGCCTGATCCCAACGCTGCGTCCGCGGGTTCGGCCGGCGGGGCTGCGGCCGCGCTGGGGGGAGGCGTTCGCGGCAGAGAGCTATTTCTGGGCAGTGGCCGCCAGCTTCGCGTTTCTGGGTTGGCGCTACAACGCGTGGCTGCTGGTGCAGGGGGTGGTGGTGTCGTTTGGACTGTCGCTTCTGGTGCGGGCGCTGGTGCCTCGGCGGGGATAGCGGAGGATGCAAAAAGGGGCCGAAGCTGCTTGGTGCAGCTTCGGCCTAAGCCTCTTGCTCTGCTGCGTACAACGGGTTGAAGTTACTTCTTCACTGGAGCGATGGTGTCCTTCGCGGTCTTGGCCACGCGAAACTTGACGACCGTCTTCGCCTTAATCTTGATCGTCTCACCGGTCTGTGGGTTGCGACCGAGGCGTGCCTTGCGCTCTGCTTTGACCAGCTTTCCGATGCCCGGGATCGTGAATTCCCCGTTCTTCTTGGTTTCCTTGACGGCGGTCTCGGCAAGCAGTTCGAGGAAGGAAGACGTCTGCTTGTTCGTGAGCTCCATCTTCTCGGCCATTGCCTTGACGAGCGCGGTTTTGGTCATACCCTTTGCCATGTGATGCTCCTTGTGTAGTCGAAGTTTTCTTCCCTGGGGAAGTTTGTGCGGGTCCGGTCTGCATTCCCTGAGTTCCCGCTTGCCAGGCGAAAGAAATCGCCAATATTCACGCGGGTTTTGAGAAACGTACCGCAATCCACCTTCGACTTTTCGCTACCCTTTGTCAACGGCTTTGGCCGGGTTTCCACAGGTTTTCTTTGGGTTTTCCGGGCTTTTGTGCCTCTTTAGGCACGTAAGCGCAGGAAAACCGCGCATTTTTCGCTAAAACAAAGGTTTTCTCGCGTGTGCTGCGGGCATACCGAGAGAAGAGTTCAACAAGGACACCAGGGGTGCGGCGGTGCGAAAACGCCGCGTCAAATCGTACAGGAGGCCCGGGTCCAGTGCTCTGTCGGTGGACAAATCCGAAGATACACCCCATTGCCTCTGTAAAACCAGATCGTGGGCCAAATGGTTCGCGGGGAATCCTTTCGGTATACGGGTGAGAGGCTTGCCGTCAATGGGCTGGAGGAGCGCGCGCAGGCTGCGGCCTCGCATGATGGCGCGGTATTCGGCGTGGCGCTCGAGCAGCATGCGGCGGATGCTGAGCAACTGGTCTTTCTGCGGCATGTAGCAGCCGGCCGCAATGTGGACGCCTTCGGGGCCGAAGCTGAAGTAGAAGCCGGCGCCGGAGGTTTTTTCCAGCCCCTGCCGCGCCCACCAGGCGGCGACGCGGGTCTTGTAGGGGCGCTTGTCGGCGGAGAAGCGCGTGTCGCGATAGAGCCGCATCATGATCTTCGAGGCCGGGCGCACGTGAGCGGGGGCGAAGCTCGCGAGTTCGGCGTTCACCTCGTCGATGAGGGCGAGCATGGGCAGCTTCAACTCCTGCTCGTAGAGGCTCTTGCGCGGCTCGAACCAGGCGCGGTCGTTGTGGCGGCCAAGCGCCGTGAGGAACTTGAGAGCGGCCGGAGAGAAGTGTACGGGCATGAGGGAATGGTAGTGGTTGCGATGGTGCGCGGGCTCTTGGATTTTTGGCCGTGCGAGATTGGAACAGGGATTTTTTTGCGCGCTGAAGGAAGCGGCCTCTTTTCCTCTCACGGGGTGGTGCAGCGCCGGTTAGAATCGACACACTTCCACTTCTAACGCCGATCAACCGGTGCGTGCCCAACGAGAACTTCACACGCGCCGGCGGACACGCTACCACCTGGAGACCACGATGAAGATTCGTTCTGTTGCCGTTTCGCTTGTGTTGTTTGTGTTTGCCGCGCTGGGCGCGTGGGGCCAGTCGACTGCGACGCTGACGGGCGTGGTGACCGATCCGACCGGGGCCGTCGTTCCGAATGCGCAGGTGAAGATTCACTCGCTGGCTACGGGCGGAGACCGGAACCTGGTGACGGACAGCGCCGGCATCTATGTTGCGCCTTCGCTGCAGCCGGGAGATTACAGAGTTGGAGGCGACGGCGGCGGGCTTCAGCGCGTACAAGGTGGAGAAGGTGACGCTGGAGGTGGATCAGCATGTGACGGTGAACATGCACCTGGCGCTGGCCTCGGCCGGGGAGACGGTGCAGGTGGAGAGCACGGCTGACGCAGATCGAATCGCAGACCATGACGGTGGGCCAGGTGATCGACCGGAAGACGGTGCAGGAGTTTCCGCTGAATGGCCGCCACTTCCTCGACCTGACGGTGCTGACGCCGGGCGGCGTGGTGGCGGACGCGGCCGGCAGCCTGACGGCCACCAGCCGCGGTCTGGGCGCCAACTCCTTTATTACGGCGGGCAATCGCGAAGACTCGGTGAACTTCCAGATCAACGGCATCAACCTGAACGACATGAGCCAGAACCAGATCACGTTCCAGCCGTCGATCAACACGACGTCCGAGTTCAAGATCAACAACTCAGACGTTTTCAGCGCGGAGTATGGCCGCAGCTCGACGGTTCGATCGTGAATGTGAGCACGCGCTCGGGCACGAACAAGTTTCATGGCGAAGTGTTCGACTACTTCCGCAACGAGGCGCTGGATGCGCGCAACTACTTCAACCGCGACTACAATCCGGCGACCGGCGTTTCGCTGGGCGAACACGGGCAAGAAGGCTCCGCTGAAGCGCAACAACTTTGGCGCGTCCGTCGGCGGGCCGATCTGGCAGGACCAGACGTTCTTCTTTGCGAGCTATGAAGGCGCTGCGGCAGCACCAGGGCATTCTGCAGAACAGCACGGTGTTTTCAGCCGGCGCAGCGGGCGTACATTACGCGGCGTCGGCAATGCGTCGGCCGTTGCGCTGCTGGGGATCATTCCGCTGCCGAACAGCGGCAACAACTTTGTGGGGTTCACGCCGGGGCCGGTGCAGATCGACCAGTGCACGATGGATGTGCTGCAGCAGTACTGGGCGGCAAGGATCAGCTGCACGGCTTCTATGCGTTCCAGAAGGACGTGCGGACGGAGCCGGCGCTGCAGGGCGACACGCATCCCGGGCTTCGGCGATCATCGCAATGCGCACCGGCAGATCCTGACGCTCAACGAGACGCATATCTTCAACCCGAAGCTGGTGAACGAGGCGCGCCTGGGCTTCAACCGGATTGCGATTGCGTTCAATCCGAACTTCACGGCGGACCCGAGGACCTTCAGCATTGCCGACGGCGAGCAGGCGAACGCGGCGATCCCGCAGACGACCATCACGGATATCGGCCTGACGATTGGCGGACCGTCGGGCTTTCCGCAGGGACGCGACGACACCCTGGGCGTGTTGTCGGATACGGTGACCCTGCTGAAGGGCAAGCACACGATCAAGTTCGGGGGCGAGTTCCGGCGCTTCCTGGAGGCGAGCTTCGCGGGCGATACGGGGTCGGTGACGTTTGCGACGAGCGCGGGAACGACCGGCGCGGCGGGAGCAATATCTTCGCCAACGGGCAGGCGAGCGCCTTCAGCATTCAGCCGAACATCATCGACTACCGCGTGTACATCGACGCGGTGGGCGGCTTTGTGCAGGACAACTACAAGGCGACGACGCGGCTGACGCTGGAGGCCGGCCTGCGCTTCGAGTGGAACGGAACGCCGGTGGAAGGGGAAAACCGGTTCTCCATCTTCAACCCGGCAGGCCATTACGCTGAGCAGGCCAGCACGAACGGGCGTCCCGTCGACGGCGCGTACAAGCAGAACTACAACGTGGAGCCGCGCGTGGGCTTTGCCGACGATGTGTTCAGCAACGGCAAGACAGTGGTGCGCGGCGGCTATGGGCTGATGGTCGATCAGCCGGTGGCAGGACGGTGGTGGGCGGTCTGACCGCGAAATCCGCCGCTGAGCAAGACGGTTTCGTTTACGGGTACAGCGACGAGCGCCGATTCCGGTGGCGAACAATCTTTACGGTTCGGCGCTGGCTGCGGGGCTTCCGGTTGCTCTGGGCTGGGTGAACCCGAACTTCCGCAACGCGTACACGGAGACTTCAACCTGAACGTGCAGCAGGCGCTGCCGTGGGGCTTGGTGGGTTCGCTGGCTACTACGGGGTTCGACGGGCCATCATCTGCGGATCGCGACCAACCAGAACCAGGCGAGCGGGTCCGGCGAATGCGCCGAACCTGACGCGGTGCGTCCATACCTGGCGCTTTCGGCCACCAGCCCGATTGATCCTGGGTGCCTCGATCACCTCCAACATTGCCGAGGCGAACAGCATCGGCGACTCGAACTACAACGCGCTGTGGGCTGTCGCTGAACAAGAGACTTCCGCACGGGCTGCAGTTCGAGCGTGAACTACCAGTGGGCGAAGTCGATGGATGATAACTCGCTGGGGTCGCAGGGCGGGTTGATCTGCAGGACAGCAACAATCCTGCGGGGAACTATGGGCTTGTCGGACTTCGATACGCGCAACCATGCGGCGGGAACGGCGATCTATGCGCTGCCGTTCAAGGGCAACCGGCTGGTGTCGGGGTATCGGCTGACGACGATCGTCCAATACCAGACGGGCAATCCGGTGAACTTCGTTGCCAGCAGCGACGGCTTCAACGGCATCAGCGGGCTGATCCGTCCGAACCTGCTGGGCCGTATACCCGCGGCACAAGCAGCAGCTTCCGGGTGTCGCCAACGTCACTATATCTTCGCCAATCCGGCGGGCTGGCCTACGGCGGCGGGTTTGCGACCTGACGAACTACACGCCGGCATGCGCGTTCCAGATTGTAGGAACGCAGGCCGAGCGCGACGGCAGCGACCGCGCCGACGGCGTATACGGGGCTGGGCACGATCGCAGCGCAACGCGGGCATCGGGCCGGGATTTGCGGACGTGGATCTTTCGGGCGAGAAGGAGACGAAGATCTTCGAAGGGCTGTCGTTTACGCTGCGCGCGGATGCGTTCGACATTCTGAACCACCCGAACTTCGGGCAGCCGTCGGCGAATGTGCAGGCTTCGACGTTCGGCCAGATCTCGGCCACCCGCTTCGCGACCAGCGACGGAGGCTCGTCGCGGCAGTTGCAGATCAGCGGCAAGTTTGTGTTCTAGGGAGGAAGCGAGCCTTGTCTTCTGTGGCGCGCGGGGAGGAAAAGCAGGTTCCTCGCTGCGCTCGGAATGACAAACTTAGAGGGGCAGCTACGGCGTGGCATCCCGGAGGGTGAAGTAGCCTTTGCGGGCCGCGACGGTGGCGTGTTTGTCGCGGGTGGTCAGCTCGATGCGGTGGAAGGTGCCGGGCGAGGACGGCGGCGGGGTGTAGCCGATCTGGTACTGCAGGCGCATGTCTTCGGCGATGCGGGCGTAGATGGCCTCGAGTGAGAGCTTTTTGCTGACGACGAAGACGCGGCCGCCGGTGCTGGAGGAGAGCGCTTCGAGGACGCGCTTGCCGAAGTGCGAGTCCCCGGAGTCAACGTCGCTGTAGAAGACGGAGTAGATGGCGACGTCCTGGCGGAGCGCTGCGGAGACAGCCTGGTCGAGGGTGATGCGGCTGCCGTTGTCGCCTCCGTCGGTGAGCAGGACCATGGCGCGGCGGCCTTTCTCGTTCTGCAGCAGCGAGCGCGAGGTGGCGTAGATGGCGTCGTAGAGGAGCGTGCCGCCGTGACTCCCGGAGGCGGCGTCGTGGGGCTCGGAGAGGTGGCCGAGGGCGGCAGTGAGCTTGTCGACGGAGTTGGTCATGCCCTGCAGGCGCAGGACGTCGGTGTCGAACTGGACGAGCACGGCGCGGTCCTCGGGGCGGGTGAGCATGGCGCGAAAGAAGACCTGGCTGGCGGCGGTCTCGTCGGCGATGAAGCGGCGCTGGCTACCGCTGGTATCGACCATGAGCGCGAGGGTGAGGGGCAGCTCGGAGCCGGAAGAAAGGTAACGGATGGGCTGCGGCTGGCCGTCTTCCTTGAGGGTGAAGTCGGCGGCGGTGAGGTTGGGGATGGGCAGCCCGTGCTTATCGCGGACGATCGCGGAGACGGCGACGACGCGGGTCTGGAGCTTGAGGGTGGGGAGCGCGTCCTGCGGAGCTTCGGGGGTTGTGGCGGGCTGCTGGGCGGATGCGGCGGCGCCGGCGGCGAGCAGAAGGAGGAGGCGCCGGCGGTTGAGGTGGGGCAACAGGAGCTCCGAGAACTATCGATTGCAGGGAGAGACGGATGGGAGCTTGCCGGGGACTCAGAAGGGCTAGAAGCGGGTCCTCCGCCTTTGGCGAAGGATGACAGGGTTTCTTGACGGAATCAGACCTCGGCGGCCAGGGGCCAGTTGAGCTCGGTCTGCCACTTGGCGGGGTCGTTTTCGGTGTGGGGGTTGACGAGGTAGCGCTCCCAGAACTCGCCGCGGCCGGAGTGACGGTTTTCCTTCATCCAGGCTTCGAGCTCGCCCCAGGCGGCGGGCAGGCCGGAGTAGCTGCCGTGGAAGAGGGTGCGGGCGACGGTCATGCCGGACCAGATCCTGGGCTGGACGTTGCCGTGGGGCTCGATGGGCTCGGCGACCGGGAAGCAGATCTCGAAGTCGAAGAATTCCCTGGGACGCTGGAAGTGATGCGTGAACCAGGGCCCGGCGGGGGTCTTGCCCTGGGCTTCGAGGGCGGCGAGCACCTCGGCGATACCGGGGCCCATGCGCTGCTGCATCTCGGGGATGGGGATCTTGAGGCGCAGCGCGGCGTAGTGTTGCGGCTCGGTGTGGACGATGGTCGGAGTCTCGATCATGGGTCTTCCTTCCGGAGTTCGCTTTCCCTGTGGACGTGTATGCGCGTCCCTGGGGAAGCTTTTCTTATCTTATCCTTGGTCTACTCTGCGGAAACTTTTGCATGCTATAGTGGTCGCTCCGTCCCCGAGGTGGAGTTTGCGTTTCGCTCTCCACACGCGAAGCCCGAGGCTGCGGCAGGCCACTTATCCCTGGTGAATCCGGGTCCCTTTCCGACATTTGAATTTTTGCCTCTTGCTCTGGCGATACTCCGCGTCGCTGAGAGCCTTTGCTATCCCATGCTTTGCAACGCAGCTTATGGAGGACGTACGATGCATTCTCTGCTCCGGAATCTTTCGCTTACCCTGCCCTTGCTCGCCACCTTGCCAGCCCTGGCCACCACTGTCCCGGTTGGAACTTACAGCATCTCCGGCCATACCGTGACGACAGGGGTTCACCAGAGCGTCGATCAGGGCACGATCACGGGGATTCTCACGTTCGACAGCAGCGGCCTGCTGGACGCGGCCAATCTGACCTTTGCTGATTCGACGTCGGGGCTTTCGTTCCCGTTCAGCATCGTCAGCGCGTCGTCGGTGACATCCATGTTCGACAGTGCGACGATTACCGATCCGGGGCATCCCACGATTACGTATGCGTTCAGCATCTCGCTGGCGTCGCTCTCGGGCGGCAGCTACACGCTGAACTGCGGCACGGATTGCGATACGGATGCGGAGATTCCGGCTTCAGCGGCTGCGGGCGCGCCTTTGCTGAACGAGGAGCTGCTGGGGAGCATTTCGCCGGCAGCTACGCCGGAACCTTCGTCGCTGCTTCTGCTGGGAACCGGCGTGTTGGGGCTGGCGGCGGCGACCAAACGCAGGATGCGGGCAGCGTAAGGGTCCGTGCTGCAAAAGAAAAAAGCGGCGGACTCGGTTGAGTCCGCCGCTTTATGTTGTGGTTCTAGAAGGACAACAGCAGAAGCAGATTCCCTTCGGGAATGACAACCAAGGGGCGGTGCGGCTGGCCCCCTGGCGGGCTGCTCCTTGCCTTAGCCGATGTCTTCGGACCAGTTCTCGAGGTAGGTCTTGAAGTCGGACATGAACTTGCCGGCGTCGGCGCCGTCGATGATGCGGTGATCGAAGCCGAGGGTGAAGCGCTGGATGGAGCGGATGGCGATGGAGTCCTTGCCGTCCTTGTCGGTGAGGACCATCGGCTTCCTTGTTGAGGCCGCCGATGCCGAGGATGGCGGACTGCGGCTGGTTGATGATGGGCGTGCCGAACTGCTCGCCGAAGATGCCGGCGTTGGTGAGGGTGAAGGTGCCGCCGGCGACTTCGTCGGGAGCGAGCTTCTTGTTGCGGGCGCGGTCGGCGAGGTCGACGATGGCGCGCGCGATGCCGAGGAAGTTCTTCTCTTCGCGTCTGCTTGATGACGGGGACGATGAGGCCCCAGTCCAGCGCGACGGCGATGCCGATGTTGATGTTCTTGTTGTAGAGGATGGCGTCGCCCTGGATGGCGGCGTTGACGATGGGGTGCTTGCGCAGCGCCTGCACGGCGGCGCGCGTGATGAACGGCATGTAGGTGAGCTTGACGCCGTTGCGCTGCTCGTACTTGTTCTTTTCCTTTTCGCGCAGCTTGACGATGCGGGTCATGTCCACCTTGAAGACGGTGTGGACGTGGGCGCTGGTCTGCTTGGATTCGACCATGCGCTTGGCGATGATGGAGCGCATCTTGGACATGGGGACGAGCTCGCCGGGCTGCTGCGCGCCGCCGGCGGCCTTGGCGGGAGCGGTGGTGGCGGGGGCGGATTGCACGGCGGAGCAGCGATCGCTGCGGTGCGCCGGCGGCCTGAGCGGCTGCTGGCGGGCTCTGCTGCGGGCTGAGCCGCGGCGGCGATGCCGGCGTGGTGGGCTGCGCGGACTTGCCGGGCTTCGAGGTGGCCGAGGATGTCCTGCTTGGTGATGCGGCCGGAGGCGCCGGTGCCGGGGACCTGGTGGAGATCGACGTTGTTGTCGGAGGCGATCTTGCGGACCAGCGGCGAGGAGCGCGGGCGCTTCGCCTGCGGAGGCGGAGGCTGCGCGGGTGCGGCGGGCCGGTGCGGGCTGCGGCGGCTGCTGGCGGCGGCTGGCGGCAGCGGGCTTCGGCGGCGCGCAGCTGCCTCCGCCGATGACGGCGACGACGGTGTTGACGGTGACGGTGGCGCCTTCCTGGACCTTGATCTCGGTGAGGGTGCCGGCGACGGGCGAGGGGATTTCGGCGTCGACCTTGTCGGTGGAGATTTCGAAGATGGGCTCGTCGCGCTGCGACGGTGTCGCCGACCTTCTTGAGCCACTTGGTGATGGTGCCTTCGGTGATGGACTCGCCCATCTGCGGCATGAGGACTTCGGTGCCGGGGCTCGTTGCGGCTGTCGGCGCGGATTCGGGCTGCGGCGGCGGGATGGCGGCTTCGCTGCGCGGCGGTGGCCTCGGCGGCGGGGGTGACGGAGTCTTCCTTCGGTCGGCGGGGGCTGCGGCCGGCTGCGGGCGCGGCGGCGGCGGAGCCTGCTTCATTGATGGTGCAGACGACGGTGTTGATCTGGACGGTGGCGCCTTCCTGGATCTTGATCTCGCCGAGTGTGCCGGCGGCGGGCGAGGGGATTTCGGCGTCGACCTTGTCGGTGGAGATTTCGAAGAGCGGCTCGTCGCGCGCGACGGTGTCGCCGGGCTTCTTGAGCCACTTGGTGAGGGTGCCTTCGGTGATGGATTCGCCCATCTGGGGCATGACTACTTCGGTCGGCATTCGGGGATCCTTCGTTCGAGCTAAGTGTGCGTGTCGCGCCACTGGATTATAAGACTTGCGGTGGAAAACTGGCGCGGGATGGGCGGTATTAGAACGTGGGTCGGGCCGTTGGGTTTGCGGACTGCGGGGTAAACCCAGGGCGTTGCCCTGGGCTGGGATGGCGGTGGCCTTCGGCCCTGGTGTGCGGCGGCCTGAATTGCCCGGGGCTGAAGCCCCTATTGCATGGCGGGCGAATTCGTGGGGCTGAAGCCCACGCTAATCCGCGCGCGCGGCAGGTGTTTCGTGGGCTAAAGCTCCACGCTATCCGGCGCATGCGGCAGGTGTATGGGCGCGCTGAAGAACTGCTAGCCGGTGATGATGCCGAGGGCGAGGATGGAGAGGCCGATGGCGAGCGCGTCTTCGAAGAGGGCTACGCCGAGGTCGGGGAGGCCGCGGTCGCGGACGAGATGGCGGCGGATGTGGAAGCCGATGAAGGCTCCGGCGAGGGCGCAGGCGGAGCCAAGGAGGATGCCTTCGAGCGCGGAACGGCGCAGGCCGGTGGCGGCGAGGGCGCCGACCAGGCCTCCGAAGGCGAGGCGGGCCGCGAGCGGGAAGGCGGCGATGCGGCTGGGCGTCTGGGGGAGCTTGTCGCCGATGAGCTCACCGAGCGCGAGAGCGGTGAAGACGATGCAGGTGATGAGGTTGGCGGACCAGAAGCCCCAGGTGCCGGCGACGTCGAGGTGGCCGCGGAAGGCGAACCAGCAGAGGAGGGCCATGGGCGTCATGGTGCGCAGGCCGGTCATGGCGCCGAGGACGGGGATGGCGATGAGCCAGGACATCATTGTGAGGGCCATGGTCGGGTCCTTGTGGAGCGGGATGTACCTCAGGGGCTGAAGCCCGGAGGGTCGCGGGGCGAGGATGGCACGGCTGAAGCCGTGCCCTTAAGCGAAACGGTAAGGGCCCGTCTTATGACAAGGGTGAGAAGCAGGTCCTCCGCCTTCGGCGAGGGATGACAACGCGTGGTGAAGCATGACACCGTGAGGCGGTCTACGTGCGGAGACAGGCGTAGAGGGGGAACTGCTCGGCGAGTTCGAGGACCTGCGGCGCGGATCTTCGCGAGGCGCGGCGGCGTCGGTGCGGTGCTCGAGGGCTTCGGACGATCCAGGCGGCGATCGGTGCGCATCTCGGCTTCCTTCATGCCGCGGGTGGTGAGGGCGGGCGTGCCGATGCGGATGCCGGAGGGCTTCATGGGCGGGTTGGTGTCGTAGGGGATGGCGTTCTTGTTGACGGTGATGCCGGCTGCGCCGAGCGCGTGCTTCGGCTTCGGAGCCGAGCATGCCCTTCTGCGAAGACGTCGATCGAGCATGAGGTGGGTGTCGGTGCCGCCGGAGATGATGCGGAAGCCGCGTGCGGCGATGCTCTTCGGCGAGGACCTTGGCGTTGGCGACGATCTGCGCGGCGTAGGCGCGCGAACTCGGGCTCGCAGCGCCTCGCGGAAGGCGACGGCCTTGGCGGCGATGACGTGCATCAGCGGGCCGCCCTGCTGGCCGGGGAAGACGCTGCGGTCGATGCCGGCGGCGAACTCCTGCTGGCAGAGGATCATGCCGGCGCGCGGGCCGCGCAGGGTCTTGTGGGTGGTGGTGGTGACGACGTGGGCGTGCGGCACGGGCGAGGGATGCGCGCCGCCGGCGACCAGCCCGGCGAAGTGGGCCATGTCGACCATGAAGTAGGCGCCGACCTTGTCGGCGATCTGGCGCATGCGGGCGAAGTCGAACTGGCGCGGGTAGGCGCTGCCGCCGCCGATGATCATCTTGGGCTTGCTCGCGCGACGGCCTGCGCTTCGAGCTGGTCGTAGTCGATGGCCTCGGTGTCCTTGCGGACCTGGTAGCCGGCGATGTTGTAGAGCTTGCCGGAGAAGTTGAGCTTGTGGCCGTGGGTGAGGTGGCCGCCGTGGGCGAGGTCGAGGCCGAGGATGGTGTCGCCGGGCTTGAGCAGCGTCATGTAGGCGGCGGCGTTGGCCTGGGAGCCGGAGTGCGGCTGCACGTTGGCGTGCTCGGCGCCGAAGAGCTGCTTGGCGCGGTCGCGGGCGAGGTTCTCGACGACGTCGGCGAACTCGCAGCCGCCGTAGTAGCGCTTGCCGGGGTAGCCTTCGGCGTACTTGTTGGTGAAGACGGTGCCGGCGGCTTCGAGCACGGCGCGGCTGACGAAGTTCTCGCTGGCGATCATCTCCAGGCCCTCGTGCTGGCGGAGGACTTCGTTTTCGATCTGCGCGGCGATCTCGGGATCGGCGGCGGCGAGGGTGGCGTTGAGGTCGATCGGCATAGCTTCCATGGTAACGCCTCGGCAGGAACTTTCCGGGGAGGGGTTTGATGGAACGAATACAGCGGCGGCAGGGGGCAACTCCCCGCGCGGGGGGTGGGACTGCACCTTGGCGGGTGCAGTGTAACGCTGTGGTTGGATGGCGCAGCGGGCGCGGAGGGGCGATGTTAAGAGAGTCACGCAGCCCTGTACCCCGGGGTTGCGTTGGGACGGTCTCTGTTGGGGAACAGAGGCCGGTTGAGACAGGGTCCGGGCGATACAGCTGGGGAGCGGCGCGCGGACCCTTCGTCTTTCTTCTTATTTCTTTGCCGGTGGGAATGGTTCGAGCCTTTGTGGCCGGGCAGGGACCCTCGGGGTCGCTTCGAGTGCGAGGCTTACTCTGCCCAGACCGCTACGATGCGGGGCTGGCCGGCTGTTCCGTCGGTGACGGAGGTCTCAAGCCAGCCGAACTGCAGTTCGGTCCGAGTGCCGTACGATTGCTATTTCGGTGTCACGGCGATAGCATCCTCGGAAAATGCGAGTGCTTGCTGCATATCTCGTTTTATTCGGAACAGTGGTTTTTGCTACAGCCTCTGCACAGCCTGCTGTGCTCACGCACTTTTCTGCGGGGCCGGATGCTTTAGAGTACCGGGTCGTTTCAAGTGGCTGTATCAATGGTAAATGTCCCGTGCTGGTGGAACTGGTCCGAGACGGCAAGGAGCTCGATAGCCGCGAGCTCGAGGTAGCAGGGACTTCGTCGAGTTTCGAGCCTGCGGAGGCAGGGTTTCAGGACGGGGTCGGGGACCCTGCCTGGCCGGAAAAAAATGTAGCCTTTTGGGTAAGCGGTGATCCTGAAGAAGAGATGGGGTTGGCGGTGAGACCTGTGAAGCTGTCGGCAGGGCAGATCGGTATTTTGATCGATCAACGAGCCGGATTTGAACACCTAAAGCGGTTTCACGCATTGCTGGCAGTCAAAGATGACAAGCTGATGGAAGTGTGGAAGGCGGCCGATGGCGCCGCGGGCCCGACGTTTACCAGCACTGCTCTGGTGGAGACACAGCAAAGGACGCAAATGCTCGTGTTCTACAGCGGGCTGTTTTACCCCCAGGACCAATCCGATACTCTCGCCGTTCAAGGGGTAGGATGGGACTTATCCAAAGGCAAGATGACATCGCGGACTGTAGCCTTGGAGATCATGACACTGGGCAGTTATGCCGCCCCGCAAGAAGCCCAAAGGGCAAGACGCAAGTACCGCGCCTGCGGCGTAGAGCTCTGGGTGCTACCGTCCCATGGGCTAGATGCAGCCTCAAAGGGGAAGTTCGTGCTGGCCACTTTCGCGACAACGGCAGTCCATGCGGAGGCGGCGAATGCGTCGTTGAAAAGATGCGCGACACACGCTGTGATCGACAGGAAGCGAATCGTACGAGAAGCCTTTCAGTTCTAAGCGAAAGCAATACGGACAAACAGTAATGGTGAGCCTCGGGAGCACGGTCGGCGACGGTGCAGCGAACCAAAAGCACGATGTGGCGTTGGTCCAAGCCATGTTGAGGGTCATCCGCGACCGGGAAGGTCATCCATATCTGACATCTGCTTATGACGGAAAGTGTGATTCGCGAACCATTACAGCGATTCGAGCCTTCCAGAAGGACTTCCATACCGCTGTCTTCGATTCGCTCCATGGGTTTGGTGGCTTGAGACCATCCCTGCCGGGCTTTGAGAATCAGCACGGACTCCTTGGCCTGCGGCCGCAGTTGCCAGATCCACGCAAAGTCAATGCCGATCTATGCGGGGTGGTAAGACCCTTCGGCCCGACGTTGGCAGAGCTCAGGTGGCGGTTGCCTGCGACGCACAAGACCATTCGAACGGCGAAAGGCGCAACCCTGGTTTACTGGGCAGGTTCAAGCGAAAGTGGATTGAAATCGGCCGAAAGCATTGAGAAGGATGCCCAACTGAATACAGAGTTCCGCACCAGGATCGGCAAGTTGGTGAGAACAATGTTCGACCGCTACGAGCTTGTACTGAATGTTCCAAAGGGATGTGGCTACCGCACGTTTCAAAACGAACGCGATATCTCCTCGGCCAACACACAGGCAGGGCCAGGGACGAGCTACCATAACTTTGGTATGGCCGTGGATATTGGCTATAACGGACTGAAGTGGATGAAGGGGGACGGTTCTCCAGTCACGGACGACTATTATCTTCAGAAATTGGCGAGTCCCCAGTCGCATCCCAACTGGGCAGCCGAATTGTGGGAGGTGCGGAACAAAATAGCCTACCAGGAGCTAGGACTATTCAGGACCAACCTGGCCGGCGATCTCAGCCATATTCAGCTCTATAGTGATGACATCGTAAGCACGACAAAGTCGTTAGCCGTATTGATGGATCGTGTGGGCGTATTTGGTTGGCGATTTCAACATGGCTTGGAGTGTGACCTGGGACTCACTGGAACATGGCGCAAAGTGGGCAGTCCAGTCCACATCTGGGACGGTTCTGGCCCGATGCCAGCGGCGTGGGTTGCGGCAACGTTGAACATACAAGAACAAGCGGTTACGGACGCCCAGATAAAGTCCATGCGTAAGGCGCTCCGGGAAGACATGGAAGCGGCGGAAGCGGCCCGCGATCAATGGACACCCCAACCAAAGTAGCCGCCTACGACCCTGGCGTGCGTTCTCAGTCTTCAGCTCTGGCCACTTCCGGCTCGAGCAGGAACTCGAGGTTGGTGGAGACGATTACGGGCGTTTGAAACTGCGTCTCAACTATCCGACATCCCTCAGCCTTACTCGTCCCCGTAGGGGCTAACCCAGGGCTTACTCTGCCCAGACCGCTACGATGCGGGGCTGGCCGGCGGTTCCGTCCGTGACGGAGGTCTCAAGTACGATCTGAAGTCGTTTCGGCTTCTGCTGGAGTGTGTTCCGAACGAGCGGCGCCATCTGGGGATCGGCGAGGAACTCTCCGGCAGCCTGGGTCCCATAGATATAGAGGCCGCCGAGCACGATGACGTCGTGGCCGGTCTCCGCATCCAGGGTGCGCGAGATCAACGCATAGTCGTGCAGCGTCTTCGCTCCGCCCCGGGCATTCTCCTCCGGGTGGGGGTCAATGCCCCACTGCCAGTCACGCGAGTCGGGGTGCTCGCGGTCGCGGATGAAGATGACGCGCCGGGCGGAATCCATCGCCAGGCTGAAGCGCATGCCGCGGGTCAGACGCAGGCTCCACTCATTGTTGAAGGCTCCTACCAGCACGACCGGCCGCTCGCGGAAGTCGGCGAAGGAGCTGGCGGTCTCGCGGCGGATCACATAGTCCTTGCCCTGCGCCGAGAGAATGGCGCTCAGGCGTGCGATGGTCACCGCGTCCGCAAAGGGGATAGTAGGCGGCCCGGAGGTGACGCGCGTCGGTGCGGGCGTCGCGGCGGAGTCCGGGGAGTTCACCGGAGGTCCGTTGGGCACGTCACCTACCGCAATCAGGACCGGGCCGCTGCTGCTGAGCAACGGCTTCCAGAAGATCTGCTGCATCGTGGGCTGCGGCCTGAGCCAGCGCCAGCCAAGGGACAGCGCAGCCACGGCCAGAAGAGGCACGAGGTAGAGAAACAGCTTCGGGGTCCGGCGAACGGCCGCGGCCTGAACCGGCGGGACCGGCGGGACCCGTTCGTCAGGGACGAGAATGTGCGGCTCCGCAGGCTGCACCGGCTGCACTGCCGGAAGAAATTGCGGGACGTAGGATCCGGGCAGAAGCGAGATGCGCAGTTCGTCGCGATGTTCTTCCCGTCCGTAGTACAGCGCAAGACGCTTGCGCAACTCGGAGGCAGCGGTGCGCACGACGTGGTCCAGATTGGTGTCGTAGGTCAACGCCTTGCCAAAGACGTTAACGCCGATGGTGCGTTCCTTCAGGTGCTCGCCGTGTCCCACCAGAGTTTCTTCGACGATGTAGCGCAGAAAGGCGATCGACCGGCGGCTGGATCGCAGCAGTTCGTCGCGAACCAGCACGTCCAGTTGCCGGCGGATCGCGGCGGCTTCGGGGGCGGTAAGCGCCTGCTCGTCGGCAACGGGGTGCATGACAGTGTCCGAATTCTAGCACCTCCGGGTGGCGTCAGCGACCGTCAGAGACGTGCGCAGGGCGGTCTCGACCCGGCTTCCAGCGGCATTTGTAAATCATTGCAAATAAACATATTGGGGCGTAAACGCACCGTCACGGGCGCCCCCTGCACCCGCTGGGACACCCTTGACACCGCCAAAACGCGACCCTAGCATCCTCCCGGTCCAAAGAAAGTTTGATTGACTTCGTACCAACCTGCTCACCCATTGGAGATGCCATGACGTTCCGCCAGATTGCCCATCGCATGATGTTGTCAGCATTCGCCGTCCTGCTCCTGATCGCTTCCGGAGCGTCCGCCTGGGCGCAGGGCCTGGGGCGCATCAGCGGCACCATCAGCGACGCGTCCGGCGCTGCCGTCCCGAGAGCCACGGTGATGGCAACCCGAAACGACACCGGCCAGGTCTCGTCCGCCGTCAGCGACGACGCCGGGGTTTACGTCTTCGCGTCGCTGCCACCTGCTCCGTATACCGTCAGCGCGACGGCGACGGGATTTTCGCGCACCGCTGATTCGAACGCGGTCCTCCAGGCAGATCAGGCGCTCACCGTCAACCTGAGTCTGAAAGTCGGAAGTGTCGGGGAGACGGTGGAGGTGACGGACGTTCCGCCGCAGATCGATGTCACCACCGGCACGTTGTCTCAGGTGATCGACGAAAAGCGGGTCAACGATCTCCCGCTGAACGGCCGCAACGCCGCCACCCTCACTACGCTTGTACCCGGGGTCGTCATCTCGCCCAGCACCAACATTGACCAGGGGTCGACCAAGACCTTTCCGGTGGTGGCGTCGGTCACGATCAACGGAACCCGCGCGAACCAGGTCAACTACATGCTGGACGGAGGAAACAACGTGGACGAATACACCAATGTCAACGCTCCGTTTCCGTTTCCGGATGTTCTTCAGGAATTTTCCGTAGAGACCAGCAACTACAACGCGGAATACGGGCAGAACGCCGGCGGGGTCGTGAATATCATCACCCGTGGCGGCGCCAACAAGTTCCATGGCGACGCCTTTGAGTACGTCCGCAATCGCGTCTTCAATGCCGCCAACTATTTCACCTACCTCAATGGGGTCAAGACGCGCGACTTCCTGAAGCGCAACCAGTTTGGTGGAACCTTGAACGGACCGGTCCGCATCCCGCACCTCTACAACGGCGAAGACAAGACCTTCTTTTCGTTTGGCGTACAGGCCACGCGCTACCGCAACAATGCTTCCGGGGGCACCGCGGTGCTGCCCACGCCTGCCCAGCTTGGTGGCACCTTCACCGGCCTCAGCTCGGCAACCGCCATCCTCAACCCGACGACGCTCGCCCCGTATCCCTGCACGCAATCGGGCTCCAACAGCAGCGGCGCCCCGGTCTATACCTGCCAGGTGAACCCCGCGGACTATAACTCGGCGTCGCTCGCGCTTCTCAAGTATCTGCCCACTGTTTCCAACTCGAACGCGAACTACAACTACTTCAAACCCAGCAGCCAGAACTACATCGAGTACACCGCCCGCGGTGACCAGAAACTGAGCGCCCGCGACCGGCTCACCCTGCGCTACTTCTACGACCGGTACGACCAGAAAGGCGTGCTCGACCTCAGCGACCTGCTTTCCTACACGGACCAGGCAACGATCCGCTACCACAACGCGCTCATCAGCGAGACGCACACTCTCAGCCCGAACCTGCTGAACAACTTCATCCTCAGTTATCAGATCGACGACTCTTCGCGTGGTCCGCTGCCGGGCGCTCCCAGCGTCGCCAGCCTGGGCGTCAATGTCTGGCAGCCTGCCTTCAGCCAGATCAATCAGATCCAGGTGCCGAGCTTCTTTTCTATCGGCGATAACCCGGCCGCGACGTTCCGCCGCAACAACTACACCCTGACGGACGACTTCCACTGGGTTCGCGGCAATCACTCCTTCGCCTTCGGCATCCATCTCGAGCTGGCCAAGGTCGACGTGGCCAATGACTTCCAGCAACCAGGCCAGTTCACCTTCAACAGCAACCCGACCGATCTGAGCCCCATCGCCGACTTCCTTCTCGGCGGCCTGACCTCGCTCGCGCAGGCCTCAGGACAGTACTTCACCAACCGCTATCACGAGCAGGGCTACTACGCGCAGGACAGCTGGAAGGTCAGCCGCAAGCTGACGCTCAATTACGGCATCCGCTACGAGCCTTTCTCGCCCGAGCACGAAGCGTTGGGCCGCGAAGGGGAGTTCAGCCCCGCTGCCTGGTCCGCCGGCACCATCTCCACGACCCACGCCACCGCACTCGCCGGGCTGCTCTTTCCAGGAGACCAGGGTTTCGTGCCCGACATGGTTCACCCCGTTTACACGCACCTGATGCCGCGGTTCGGCTTCGCCTATGACGCGGTGGGCAATGGTCGAACCAGCATTCGCGGCGGCATCGGCCAGTTCTACGACACGCGCCTGCCGGGGGTCTTTGATAACATCTTCGCCAATACCGTGCCGTTCGTCGCCTCGGTCAATGCCAGCTTTGCCACCACAGCCACCTCCAGGCCGGCCATCTTCACCAACCCCTACGCCAGCGTGCCTGGAGGCAATCCCTTCCCCGCACCCCAGCCGCCGCCGGCCAACTACTTCACGACCACCAATTACCAGAACGCCAGCTACACCACCTTCAACGCCGCCACCTTCCGGGTTCCCGTCACTTACTCGTTCAACCTCGCCGTGGAGCAGCAAGTGACCAAGACGATCTCCGGACGCCTGGCTTACGTGGGATCGCAGGCGCGGCACCAGATCAACCCGACGGACATCAATCCTGTCTTCAACCAGGGCCCGAACATCGGCCACCGCGTGTATTACTCGACCACGCAGCAGCAGAACTACACCAGCGCCATCGCCACCACCGATACCGGCGGCAATGCGAACTACAACTCCATGCAGTTTTCGCTTACCGATCGCATCGGGTCTTCGCTGACCGCCTTCTTCAACTACACCTGGTCCAAGGCGCTCGATAACAATCCCTTTGGCGCGCAGGGTGTCACTGCTGTCGTGCCGGGCTCCAGCTATGTTCTTCCCATCTACGAACCCAACTACAAGCGGCTCGACACGGGTCCGGCGGACTACGACCACAGGAACGTCGCCACCATTTCGTACGTGTGGTCGCTCCCGAAATTCCATGGCGGCGACGCAGCCATTCGCTACGTCACCAATGGCTGGCAGACAAACGGCATCTTCGCCTTTCGCAGCGGTGACCCGATCACAGTTACCGGCGCCAACGTCGACGGCACCGGCCAGAACCGCGATCGCGCCATCTGGAATGGTCAGAACCCGTACGGCACCACGGCCTGCGCGGGCGTGACCTCCGCCTGCCGCTCGTGGCTCAACCCCGCCAGCTTCAGCACCAACCCCAGCTACACCGTCAACGTGCCGCTCTCGTACGGCAACGTCGTCAAGGGCAGCTTTGTCGGTCCGCAGTTCGCCTCCTGGGACGTCAGCGTGATCCGCACATTCCCCATCCATGAGCGGCTGGACCTCCAGTTCCGAGCCGAGTTCTTCAATGTGCTGAACCACACCAATTTCGGCGATCCGCAGAATGCAGAAACCAGCAGCTCCTTCGGGCGCGTCACCAGTACCAACGGGGACCCGCGCATCGGGCAGCTTTCGCTGAAGCTCGCGTTCTAAACCCTCACGCCGGAGTTCCAGGGACTCCGGCGTCGCCTGGGCGTTCTCCATCTCCCTTTGAGAGGCTGCATGTCGACCCGCCGAGACTTCCTCCACCAGGGCCTCCGGGCCGCAGCTCTGTCGGCAGTGTCGGCACCGGCCGCCCTCCACGCGCTGGCGGCCCTGCAAACGCCGCACCAACCGGCGTCGCAACAACTGGCGTCGCAACAACAGGCACCGCAGGGAAAAAGCACGCCGGACGAAATGACGTTGAACACCTCGCAACAGCAGGAGCACTTCGCTCCGCCGGATTTCGGACCGCCTCCCGTCGAGCTGCCACCGGAGACCAAGGCTCTTGCGCGCGACAACTCCCTCCGGTCCCATGCTCACCGGCACGGCGTCATCGCGGGAGCCGCCGTCATCGTGCGACTGCTTGGCACGGATCGCGCCCTCGGCCAGCTCCTCGCGGAGCAGTGCGCCATCCTGGTGCCGGAAGGCGAGTTGAAGTGGCGTGCTCTTCGCCCATCGCGGGATACATTTGACTTCACGCAAAGCGATGCGCTCTTCGATTTCGCCCGAAGTCACGGCTTGCTGGTGCGCGGCCACACCCTCGCCTGGCACAACTCCGTTCCCGACTGGCTCCACCCCGACACTCCTGGGGTCCGCGAACTTTTCGTGCAGCACATCACGACGGTCATGGGCCGCTACAAAGGCCGTGTCCACTCCTGGGATGTCGTCAACGAAGCGATTTTGCCCGCCGACAAACAACCGGGCAATCTTCGCAGATCGTTCTGGTATGAGGCCGTCGGCGCGGACTACATCGACCTTGCCTTTCACACCGCCCGTGCCGCAGATCCGCACGCGAAGCTCACCTATAACGATTACGGCGTCGAGATGGACTCAGACGACAACGAAGAGCGGCGCAAAGCCATTCTGCAATTGCTGCGGGGAATGCAGGTGCGCAAGGTCCCGCTCGACGCAGTGGGCATCCAGGCCCACATCAAGGCCGCCTCGCCGTTTACCGTGGGCCGCGGACTGCGCGAGTACCTCGCCGCCATCCGCGCGATGAAGCTCGAGGTTTACCTGACCGAGATGGACGTCAACGAAGATGACGTCGTCTCAAACGAAGTCGCAGCGCGCGATGCCGCGGTCGCGCAAACGTATCGTGACTTCCTCGCCGTGGCGCTCGCCGACCCGGCAGTGAAGCTGCTGTTGACCTGGGGCATCAGCGACCGCCGCACCTGGCTGAACGATGGCCCAACCCACCATCGCAAGCAACCCAATCGGCCGCAGCGCTCGCTTCCGTTTGATCCTGCATACCGGCCCACGCCCGCCTTCTTCGCGCTGCGCGACAGCTTCGACCGGCGAGCGCTATGACGAAAACCTCCGTGCATCGTACCGGCCCGCAGGTGTTTCTTTTGTGCTGCGTCCTTGGTCTTGCCTTTGCGCGTGGCCTCGCGGCGCAGCAACGCGAATACCGCAATCCGATTCTGTTCGCAGACTACTCCGACCCGGACATCATCCGCGACGGCGACGACTACTATCTCATCGCCTCAAGCTTCCACTTCGTTCCCGGCATCCCGATCCTGCACTCGCGCGACCTCGTGCACTGGGAGATTGTCGGGCACGTTGTGCCTCGTCTGAACATGAACGAGGCCTACGACCTGAAGGGCGGCATGCGATACGGGCGTGGTATCTGGGCGCCGGCCGTTCGCTTTCACGATGGACTGTTCTACGTCTACTTTCCCACGCCTGATGAAGGCATCTTCGTCTCCACCGCACCGAAGATGACCGGGCCGTGGACCAGCGCTGAGCCGGTGCTTGCCGGTCCTGGCTTTGAGGATCCGTGCCCGTTCTGGGATGAGGATGGCCGCGCCTACCTTGTGCATTCAAAGCTGGGCGCAGGGCCCCTCATCCTTCATCGCATGTCGCCCGACGGCAGGCATCTGCTCGACGCCGGCAAAGTCATCGTGCAGGATCCCTCCCATCTGCCAACGCTCGAAGGGCCGAAGCTATACAAGCGCAACGGCTGGTACTACATCTTCGCGCCCAAGGGCGGCGTCGCCACAGGCGACCAGGTGGTGCTGCGCTCGCGGGACATCTTCGGCCCGTATGACTGGCGTGTCGTGTTGGCGCAGGGCACCACGCCCATCAACGGCCCACACCAGGGCGGCTGGGTCGAGACTTCCGACGGCCATGGCTGGTTCCTGCACTTTCAGCAGCGCGATGCCCACGGCCGCATCGATTGGCTCGAACCGGTCGCCTGGAAGGACGATTGGCCGCTGATGGGAAGCGCCGCAACCGGAGACCACGTCGCAGTCGGCGAGCCGGTCGCCGCTGCTCCTCTTCCAGTGCCCGGGTCGAAAGAGGACGACCGCCATCCAAAAACCTCGGATGAGTTCTCCGACACGGCCCTTTCTTTCAATTGGGAATGGAACCACAACCCGGATGACAGGCTCTGGTCGCTGACCGAACGCAAGGGATCTCTACGTCTCCACCCAGGCTTCGCCGACGACCTGCTTCACGCCCGAAACACTCTTACCGAATGCATGCAGGATGAGTCACTGGAAGTCACCACACGACTGGAGATCGATCACCTCAGCCAGGGCGACCGGGCCGGACTGAGCGCGTTCGATCGCGGACTCAGCGGCATCGGAGTCGTGCAGAGCAGCCGCAGCCGCTCCGTGTTCCTGAGCGCAGCCGGCGGGGAAATTGCGGGCCCCTTGGTTCCCGACAAGACACCGTTGCAGCTACGGGTGACCATCCGCGGAAACACCGCCACTTACGCCTACAGCCTCGACGATGGCAAGACCTTCCATCGCCTCGGCCCGCCGGTGGAGCTCGTCTTCAGCTGGTGGAAGGGTGCGCGTCCAGCGCTGTTCGCCTTCAACACCGTCGCCGAAAGCAGGGGATGGGTGGACTTCGATTGGGTCCACTATCGCCCGCTCTGACCCGCGGTGATCGCTTCGGCCTGAACGAAAGACACAACAAGCGCACGCCGTGGGCCAGAAAAGTTCTGGCTCGCGCCGCCCGCTCCGCCCGCGCAGTGTGCCGCGATTGCTCTTAAGGCTACTGATGGACCAACGCGAAATTACTGCATCTGACGAAGAACCATGTTCGGTGTCAGAAAGCGATGAAGGTTTGCTTGAATGCTAGCTAACGATTGTGGCGGGAAGACCGGGCCGCGCCGACTGACCCGTGAAATTTTCCACCTTCAGTCCAGTTACGTGCTGGGCTTCGAGCGCGTAGGTGTAAGAGTCGTTACGATGTAATCCCCAGCTTGCGCCGCAGTTCCGGAGTGTGGCGCCCTGAACATTTCGCAGGAAATACGCCGGAGTCGCGTGCTTTTCCAATCCATTGGGCTGATTGAGCGGATCGTCGGATCGCGCGGGCCGGTTGTCGAACATTCCGCCGGGATATTGTGTCCAGCGGTCGATTTTGACCGAGCAGTCTTCGAGCAGGACGTTCTTGATGGGCATCTCGGGGTGAGCATCGATTCTGAAGGTGTTTTCCGCCACACCGCGAACGTTCCTGAAGCGGATATTGCTCAGCGATCCGGTCTTGCCATCTTTCGTCCGCGGCCACACTGTTACCGATGCGGCCTCTCCCCAACCCCACCAGCGGGCGGCGTGATGTTGTGCGAGAAAGTCGATATCACGAAACTCGACGTCGTCGATGTTGCCTGGCTGCCGGTGGGTGATGGTGGGTCCGCGGCCGCCGGAGACCACGCGGCAACGTTCGAAGAGAATCTTCGAGACATCACCGAAAGTCTCGGTGCCGATCTTGATCCCGCTGTCGCGGCAGACGATGGAGCAATCGCGAACCGTGATGTTATGAGCGATGCCGAAGTCCCGATCCGTCTGCTCGCTGGTCTTGATGACGATGCCATCGTCGGCACAGACCACATCACAGTTCTTGATCTCCATGTCGCGGCAACGGTCGGGATCGATGCCGTCACAGTTGGGAACGTCGAGGTAGTTGCGGATGCGAATGCCGTCTACGAGCACATGCTCGCATCCGAGCGTGTGCAGGCCCCACTCCGGCGAGTGGCCGAACGATATGCCTGAGATTTCGAGCCCGGTGCAGGCGAGAAGATGGAACATCCTCGGCCTGAAGGCCAGAGGCTCCCATCGTTCGTCCACGGGCGAGTAGGCGCCCATGAACTTCATCCCCTGTCCGTCGATGTGTCCGGTTCCGCTGATCCGAACATTTCTGGCACCATCGGCGTTGATGACGGCGATGCTTTTCTGTGACGGATAGTTCTCTTTCTGCGGGCTTGCCAGGAGGACCGCATCGTCGGCGAGATGGAGGTCAACGTTGCTCTTCAGCATGAGCGCACCGATGAGGAAGCGCTTCCCACCCGGCACGACGACACGTCCTCCACCGGCAGCGGAGACTTGCTCGATTGCCTGCTGGATAGGCAGAGTGTCGAGCGCGATGCCGTCTCCGACCGCTCCGAGCGAGGTGACGTTGATCTCCTTGCCTGGCATGGATTGCGCAAACGATGGCATCCACTGCAGACCAGCGATCGAGAGCGAGCTGAAGAGGAACGATCTACGCGTGGCCATAGGCCCTCCTGATTGCTTCGTGTGGCCGGCTAGCGAGACAACTTCAGCAACAAGGAAGCGTGACGGTTGAGGGTAAAGCGGAAGTCATCGTGAATCGGGCCGAGATCTTTGGCCGCCCACACGTCGCGCGCTTTCCAACCGTCAGCCGCACCGGCCTGACTCAGATGAAGCGTGATCCCGCGCAGAAAAGACTCATCCTCGCCGAAGTTGAAGACTGCGAGGGCGACACCGCCATCGCGCAGCGGGCGAGACTATATCTCGATGGGGCCTTCGGCGAAGACACGCTCCGCCTGATGGCCCAGCGCATCCTGATCGATCGCGATGACTTCGCGGTTGGTGAGGATGGCGGTGATCTCGGGTGTCAGCTGGCTGAGATTATTTCCGGCCAGCAGGGGCGCCGCAAGCATCGCCCAGAAGGCCATATGGGTGCGGTTCTCATCGATCGTGAGCTTGCCATTGCCGACTTCGAGCATGTCGGGATCGTTCCAGCGGCCGGGTCCTGAGAATCGCGAGAGCCCGGCCTGCTCTCGTCCGATCAACGCGATGCGGTCGAAGGTCGGCGTAATGTCGGCGGTGGTTCGCCACAGGTTCGCGCCCACCTCGGAGGCCCACTGCCACGAAGAGTCATGTCCATACTGGCAGAGGCTGTAGATCATCGGACGTCCGGTGTTCAGGATGGCAGTGTGCATCTTCAGGTACGCTTCGCGCATGATTGCGTTCTGCCGCAGCTTGTCGCCGGGCGCCATCTCGCCCATCTGCCGGTGCAGGCTGCAGAGGTCGTACTTCAGGAAGTCGATCTCCCAGGATGCGAAGAGGTCCGCGTCTTCCTGTTCGTGTCCGTAGCTTCCCTCGTATCGTCCGCAGGTCTTGGTGCCGGGAGAGCTGTAGATGCCCAGCTTCAGGCCTTTCGCATGAACGTAGTCGGCCAATGCCTTCATGTCCGGAAACCTGGCGTTGGCATGAAGCGCTCCCTTGGCATCGCGCTCCCCTTCCCACGAGTCGTCGATGTTTACGTAGAGGTATCCGGCATCGCGCATGCCGCTCGATACAAGCAGATCTGCAGCCTGACGGATGTCCTTGTCGGTGACTTTTTCCGCGAACCAATTCCAGGAGTTCCATCCCATGGGCGGAGTGGCGGCGAGGCGGTCGGCTTGCGGAACCTGGGCTGGCAGGCGGCCGGCCAAAGCAAGAAGAGCCACGACCATACAGAGAATGCGAGACATACGACTCCTTTGCAGCGAGTGTTTTACGGGCGCGTAAGTTCCAGCAGAACGCACCCATGCGCGGGAAGAGTCACCTTGATGCCGGATGCTACGCCCTGCTCGCTGTGCGACCAGAGATCGCGGCTGCGGTATGTCTTCGCGGGCAGATTGTAGAAGTCGTAAGTGCGGTTGATGGTCTTGTCGTGATCGTTGAGGTTGAAGAGCGCCAGGTAGCGCGTATCCCCGGAGCCCGACGCGGTCCACGCCACGGCGTCGCCTTCACGCGCAACCTGCCGTCCGTCGTGACTGTTCTGGTTTACCGCGAGAACGTCGCGATTGGTGATCAGCGCAAGCGTCCAGTCATCGAGCCTGGTCAGATTGGCTCCGAGGATCAGCGGAGAGCGCGCGATGGACCAGAGCGTCAGCATGGTCTTTTGCTCGTCGTGGGTGAGCCGCGACCGGCGCGCAACGCCGTCGCCGGGGATGGGGCCCAGGTAGCCGATGGGAAGCATATCGGCGTCAGGCCAGCTTCCGGCGTGAGCCATGGGCGCCCAGCCTGCGATGAGTTCGAACTGATCGTGCAGACTGCGCGGAAAGTGTTCGGGATTCTTCCAGTAATCCCACACGTCATCCGAGATGCGCCACATCTGCGCGAGCGGTTGAATCTCGGCGGCGATGCCGGGAGAGGTGGGTCCGGGAGAGAGGCTGAGGACGATGGCGCGCCCGGACTTCACGATGGCGCGATGCAGCATGCGAATCTCAGCCGGCTTGTAAGGATGGTCGGAGATGCAGTCGACCTTCAGGTAGTCCACACCCCACGCGGCATACTGTGCAAGCAGCGAGTCGTACCAGGCCTGGCCGGCGGCGTTGTCGCGCACACCCCAGTTGGTGGGGTCCCATGGGCACGGGTCGCTGGTGTCGGCAGCATCGGCGGCGTGAAATCTGCTGCCGGCGATGGGCAACCCCTGTGCCACCGATTGGCGCGGGATGCCGCGGACAATGTGGATGCCGAACTTGAGACCCTGCGCGTGCACGGAAGCTCCGAGTGCGGCGAACCCTTCATTCACGCCAGCTTTCATGGCCGAGGGAAAGCGGTCCGGCACGGGGATGTAGCGGCCGTTCGCGTCGATCTCGTACGCAAGCTTGTCCGGAGTGGGACGCTCCAGCGGATTCTTCAGGAACCAGCCTTCGTCGATGACGGCGTAGTTCCAGCCGAACGGCTTGAGCGTCTTCGCCAGCACATCGACGTTGTCGCGGAATTGCTGCTCGGTGATGGTGAGGCCGTAGGCGTCCCACGAGTTCCACCCCATGGGAGGCGTCGCAGCCAAAGGAGCCTGGGCGTGCGCGAATCCGGCGATGAACCCCAACAGGAAAAGAAAGCGATTTAGCTTCACGGCATATCTCCGGGTAGAAAGATTGGAAGTCACACCGAAGAATCGCGGATCGGTGTGACTTCCCATGGAGACTTCAGCTTAGCCGTTAGAAGACAATCCGACCTGCGAGCTGAACGGTTCTGGGGTTATTCGCGGTGGTGTTGATCTGGCCGAAGGTGGCGGAGGTCTGCGACAGATTCGGCGCCGAGAAGACGGGACGATTGTTGACGTTGAAGGCCTCGAAGCGGAATTCGAAGAAGGTCTTCTCGGTGAAGTTGAAGTTTTTCAGCAGCGAGGCATCCCAGTCGTTGAAGGCATCCGCGCGGATGGTGCTGAACTGGCTCTGAAAGACGCGGATGTTCTCCACCGGATTGGTGAGCGCGAACTGCGTGGTATCGAAGGAAGGCAGGCTGGTGGTCGCGGTCACGGCGGTCACCTGGCGCGGGTTGTAGTTGATGCCCGCGACGCCCGTGCCGTTGGCGTTTGCGGAACGAAGGATATTGCCGAACGTCAGTGGCGCACCGCTCTGGTAGAAGTAGATGGAGTTGAGCGTGTAGCCTCCGAGTGCCAGGTCGACGAGGCGATTCACATGCGAGCCGAAACGGCGTCCACGGCCGAAGGGAAGGTCGTAGGTCACAGCGAGGGATAGGTGATGCGGACGATCGTACTGGCCGATGCGATACTCCGGCGCCTGGAAGTTGTTGAGGTAGGTGACAGCTTCCATCAGCTTCGAGAACTGGTAGTTACCGAGCAAGGTAAGTCCATGGCTGGCGCGGCGCTGCAGCAGCACATCGACGGCGTTGTAATTGGAACTGCCCGCGGGAACATTCTGCTCGGTGACCCCATTGATCGGGAACTCCGGGTACACCGCGAGTAACTGCGAGTTCGCGACCGTGGCTCCGTTCAACGAGCTGCTGTTGGGCAGCAGACCCTTGAATGGATTGGTCACCTTGGTCGCGTCGAGCGCGGGGTTCGATGCCGTCGTGAGGAATTGCGGCTGCACGTAGTTGAGCTGCTGGTTGACCGGCAGACGGTGGTTGCTGTCGCCGACGTAATCGACCTCCGCACTCCACAGGTGCGCAAACTGCTGCTGCACACCCAGCGTGTAGCGCTCGGAATAGCCGTTCTTCACGACAGGAGCAAAGAACGTGATTGCCTGACCGAGGAAGGTGCCGAGACCGGCTGACGACCCGGTGGGCTGGATCAGTCCGCTGGGGAATGGATTGGAGAGCGAATCGATCGGCGTCAGGTAGTTGTCGCCCGTGATGGTGGCGTTGGTCGTCTGGCTGAAGCCCTGCTGGTTGACCGAGTTATTGAACGGAAAGACCGGCGCGACATAGATGCCGAAGCCGCCGCGGACGACCGTGCTCTTCAACTGGTGCGGGCTGTAGGCGAAGCCGATGCGCGGGCTGAACATCTGCGAGGTGAAGTTCGAGAAGCGGGGATCGGCGGCGCTGGCGAAGGTGAGTCCGCCGTTGACGTTGAAGCTGGCAGCAGGCAACTGCGGCGCGGGTGCTGCAGCATAGGCCGTCTTGGCTGCCGCGGCGATGGGGCTGGCTGTGCCGAAGGCGAACCCGTTGACGGCGTTTCCGCCGCGGACGTTGGGAGAGAAGTCATGGTCATAGCGCAGACCCATGTTGAGGACAAGTTCCGGCGTAACGCGCCAGTCGTCCTGCGCGAACACCGCCAGGTAGGACTGGTTGCCGACGTAATGCGCGTTCAGGTCTGCGCTCGCGGTGGTGGGAAGTCCGAGCTCCAGCGCTGCCAGATCAAGGCCAATGGGGTTGGCGCTGACCGAACCGTTCGCCTTGGTGAAGGTGTTGTCGAACGTGTAGGCGCCGGCGCTGTTGCCGAAGACAAGCTGGCCCTTCTGAAACTTGCGGGCATCCACGCCCACCTTGAGGTTGTGCTTGCCCGCGATCTTGAGGACATCAGCGAAGATGCCGTAGTTATCGTAGGGAGCGACGCCGGGTGTCATGGTCGTGGTGCCAAGCGAGGTGAAGTTGCTCAGTGTGATCTTGGGAAACTGCGGGCGATCGAACTGGCTCGTCAGGGTTGACGGGAAGCCCAGCGACGCGGGGTTGAAGCCATCGCCGTTCTCATACGAGTTCTGCACGTAGCGGGTGTAGTTGAGCCGGACTTCGGCTACGACGGTTGGAGAAAAGGTGATGACATCGCCCACCGATCCGCCATAGTTGATGCGCTGCAACGTGTCACCCAGGGCAGGATTCGCGGTGCCGAAGTAATACGAGACGTGCTGATCGCGCTCGTTGTGGCGATAGGTGAAGTAAAGCTTGTTGGACTTGTTCAGGTTCCAGTCCACGCGTGCGAATCCATTGTCGTAGCGGTCGGTGCCGTTGGTCGGGTTCACGTAATTGTTCACGCCGGTGGGGGTGACGGTGTTCGGCTCCGGGAAGAAGCTGAGCAACTTTGCGGCCACGGGGTTGACCGGGATGATGTTGCCGGCATATGGCTGCCGCGTCACGACGCCGTTGACGAGGGTCGCCGTGTAGGGATTGTAGATCTGGTACTGCGGGCCGAGCGCGAGCAAGGCGGAGAAGTCGCCCTTGCGCTCTGCGTCCGTGGGCACCGTAAACGTGGTGATTCGCAGCAGGGGTCGTGGTGCGGATGCCTTCGTAGCCGAAGAAGCCGAAGAGCTTGTCTGTCCCGTTGTAGACATGCGGAATGCGGATCGCACCGCCGATGGTTCCGCCGAACTGGTTGTAGCGATAAACCGTCTTGCGCACGCCGGCGCGCTGGTTGAAGTAGTTGTTGGCGTTGAGTGCGGAGATCTGGTTGTACTCGAAAGCGCTGCCGTGATAGTTGTTGCTGCCAGATTTCGTGACGATGTTGGCCACACCGCCGGCGGCGTGCCCGTAGGTGGCGTCGGATTCGAAGATGTTGAGCTTGACTTCAGAGGTCGCATCGACCGGAGGAGAATAGGCTGGCGAATTGTCGGATGCAGTATCGGGCGAGCCATCGAGCAGAATCTCGGAGTTCTTGTTGGCCAGGCCCCCGACCGAGAAGCCCGCAGTCGCCGAGTTGTCGTACGCATGCACGGAGACCGGGCTCGTCGTTGCGACCACGCCCGCGGTGAACTGCACGAAGCTCATCGGTGTGCGGCCATTCAGCGGAAGGTCCTGGACCTGCTTCTCGGTGAAGACCTGCCCGATGGACGCGTCGTCGTTCTGCAGCAGCGGCGTGTCCGTCGTGACTTCAACCGACCATACCGGTGTCTCCGACCGCAAGTGAGATATCGATGGCGGGGTGGTCGCCGCTCAGCAGCGTGACGTTCTTGCGTTCATAGCGCGAGAAACCGGCCTGTTGCACGGTGATCGTGTAGTCTCCGGGCTTGAGGAACGGCAGGGTGTACTCGCCGGCGTCGTTGCTTTCAGCCGTCACCTGTGCGCCGGTCGTGGACTCCACGGCAACGACCTTCGCGTGCGGAATCACGGCGCCGGTCGTATCGTGAACGGCACCGAGAATGGTGGCGCTGGTGACCTGCGCGTGGAGAGCGGAAGGTACGAAGAGCAATGAGAAGAGCACCGGCTGAATGATTTTTTTGAAAGAACGCAAAGTACGACCTCCTGGAGAAGCGTGGTTCAGAACGAACAGAAATGGAAAATTGAATCGTGAGCAAAGTGCCTGTTGCGAGACACGCTGGACAAGTGAATTTACAGTGAGGGCAACGGTTAGGAGCCCGGCGGAAGGCCGTTACTACCGGGCCAATTCGGATTCGGCTTGGAGGACATGACGAAGACGAGTTCACCCCCCTGGACAATTTCGTCGTGGGTGATGGAGAAGCGGTTCAGAGCCTTGCCGTTCAGAGTCACGGACTGGATGTATTGCTCGCCTGCCGAGGCGCCCGTCGCGCGAATGTGGAACTGCTTGCCGGAGTCGAGGCGGATGACGGAGTCGTCGAAGAGCGGCGTGCCGATCTGGTAGACCGGGGTTCCCGGGGTCACGGGATAGAAGCCGAGCGCGCTCATCACGTACCACGCCGACATCTGGCCGCAGTCGTCATTGCCGGAGAGTCCTGCTGGTGTGTCGGCGTACTCGTGCTCCAACACCGCGCGTACGTGCTGCTGCGTCTTCCAGGCTTCGCCGGCGTTGTCGTACAGGTAAGCGATGTGGTGGCTGGGCTCATTGCCGTGGTTGTAGTAGTTGCCGGCGAATAAGGCATCCAGCTTTGCGACGAAGGCCTTCCGCCCACCCACCAGATCGATCAGGCCGGGCAGATCCTGCGGGACGAAGAAGGTGTATTGGAAGGGCAGGCCCTCGGTGATGTACTTGTATGCAACCGCCGGATCGAAAGGCGAATCCCACGTGCCGTCAGCATGACGTCCGCGGGCAAACCCTGTCTGCGGATCGATGACGCTGCGGAAGTTCTGGGCGCGCCGCGCAAACAGCGCCGCATCCTCGGTATGCCCGAGTGCCGCCGCCAGTTTGCCGACCAGGAAGTCGTCGTACGCATATTCGAGCGTGCGCGATACCTGCTCGTTGCCATGGAAGGCGCCCGCAACCGGGTCCTCGAGCGGGATGTATCCGTACTTGAGATACGAGTCCAGCGCACGCCGGCCGCGCCCATCTATATAGAGGTCTCGTGTCGCGGGCGATTCGGTGGCATTCTTCCGCATCAGCCGATACGCCGCCGCCGTATCGAAGTCGCGAATGCCCTTCTGGTACGCGTCGACGATGACGGCGGCGGCGTGGTCGCCGATCATCTCCGACGTATAACTGTTCCACGCCGGATAGATGGGCAGGAAGCCACCCTGCTCTCCCTGGGCCACAAGGGACTTGACCATATCGAGCTCACGGCGAGGCTCAAGAATGGTCAGCAGCGGATGCAGCGCGCGGAAGGTATCCCACAGCGAGAAGTCCGTGTAGTACACAAAGCCTTTGGCCACCTCGGTGCGGCCTTCGGCGGCAAATCCGGGGTACGCCCCGTCCGAGTCGCTGAAGACACGCGGCAGCAGCATCGAGTGGTAGAGCGCCGTGTAGAAGATGCGCCGCTTCGGGCCCGTCTCCGAGATCTCAACCTTGCCCAGCGCGGCATTCCACTCCCGTTCCGCCTTCTGCGCGACCTCGGCGAAGCTCCAGTCAGGAATCTCCGTCTGCAGGTTGTTGCGCGCGCCGTCGATGCTCGTGAAGGAACTTCCGACCCTGGCCTGCACCGTCTCGCCGGGTTTCACATCGAAGGCCAGGTACGCGCCGGGAGAGCCCTGGCTCGAATCCTGCTGCGCTGCCCCGGGGTGGCGCTCCAAGCCCGACCAGGTGCCGCCAAGGCGAAACGGCCGGTCGAAGCGCACCACGAAGTTCCCGGCAAAGCCAGCCAGCTTGCCGTTTCCGGCATAGAGGCGGCGCACGGGATTCACCACGGTGACCTCCTGCCGGTCCACGTCGACGCGGACCTCTCCGTCACCCGCCAGCGAGTTGCACTGGACCAGCACCCACGCGGGGCCGGGGCGGGTGTAGCGGAAGCTCAGGATTCCGGCGCGTGTGGTCCCGGTCACCTGCGCGTCGATGCCGTACTCGTCCAGCGTGGCGGCGTAACGGTATGGACGCATGGTCTCGTTGCTGACAGTTGAAGACCGCTCCGCCGCGCCCAGCCTTAACTCACCGCCGACCGGCATCAACGTCAGGCTGCCGTAGTCCTGGGTGCAGGATCCGCTGAGGAAGTGGCTCCCGCGAAATCCCTGGATGCGCGTATCGGCGGAGTAGTACGGAGCGACGCACTTGGCGTTGCCGTCGCGGGTCTGCGGGGTCCACTGCGTCATCGCAAACGGCGGCCCCGTTGCCGGGAACGTCTGGCCCTCCGCCGCGGTACCGACCCGTTCGTTCACCGCATCGGCCGGATTGCTCTGTGCGCCGGCGTACGAGGCGAGGGAGATGCCGAGGAGGGCGATAGCAAGGCGGAGATTCATAGAGGCGCCAAGTGTCGCCACCCCCGATGACCACAAGCAAGTGATTTCGCTGTAATTTCGCGAGTTCTCACTGTAAGGAGTGGACGTAAGAACCCGTTTGGTGCGGTGTTAGACTTGGAAGCCGTAGTCGAACACTACGGGAGAAGTTGTGTTGCAGGCGACAGAAGGCAAGGCCGACGACCTGGCTCTCAAAGACCCCGACGCCGCGTGGGCGCTGCTGGAGCGAGTCGTCAACAGCCCGAGATTCCAACGGGCTGCCCGCCTGCGCGAGTTCCTCCTCTTCGTCGGACGACGATCCATTCGCGAGCACTCCGACCAGATTGCCGAACAGGAGATTGGCACGGAGGTCTTCGGCAGGCCGCCGAACTACGACACCAATATCGACAACATCGTTCGCGTAAACGCTACCGAGGTGCGAAAGCGGGTCGAAGCCTACTTCGAGGCCGAGGGTGCGCAGGAGCAGGTCATCCTGGAAATTCCCCGCGGCAGCTACAAGCCTGTCTTCCGCAGACGGTTTGCTGCGCCAGAACCCGCAGTCGGTTTGACCAAGCCCGAACC
Organism: uncultured Gammaproteobacteria bacterium; assembly: GCA_963744015.1. Lineage (GTDB taxonomy): Bacteria > Acidobacteriota > Terriglobia > Terriglobales > Acidobacteriaceae > Edaphobacter. The sequence goes on along the minus strand of CAVUSA010000003.1, from coordinate 460,145 downwards.
GCAGCCCGAACCGCAGCCCGAACCGCTCCCCGATCCGGTTGCAACTATTGCTAAACCGGAGGCACCGCAGGTCCCCGCCGAAGCCATTCCAGCCAGACAGCTGCGATCCGGCATTGCCGCGACACTCGTGATCCTCGCTCTGTCGTGCGCGTGCGGCGCGCTGTGGTTTCAGAATCGCCAACTTCACCGGTCGCTGTACGCCTGGAAGGCCAATCCAACGCTCGCCTCCTTCTGGTCTCAACTGCTCGACGCCCGGCCCGATACGGATGTGGTCCTGGCCGACACCTCGTTCGCTCTGGTCGAAGACATTCTCAAGAAACCCATTCCGCTCAAGGATTACCTCGACCGGCGTTACGTGAGCGAGATCCAGTCGCAGGCCCAAAGTCAGCAGATGAGCCCGGACCGCCGCGAGGATCTCAACCTGATCCTCGCGCGGAACTATGGCAGCGTCGGCGACTTCCGCGTCGCCCAGCGACTGGCGGCCCTCGATCCGCTCGGCCGGAATATCCATGTGAACTATGCGCTGGAGTACACGGCAGCGCAGCTCAAGCAGGACAACGTCATCCTGATTGGAAGCCGCAAGTCCAACCCCTGGGTGGACATCTTCTCGTCGAACCTGAACTTCACCATCGAATACGACCCTGACCGGCAGGTCTCGCTGGTTCGAAATCATGCGCCGCAGGCCGGCGAACAACAGACCTACGTCGCACCCGCGACAGCCGATTCGTCGAGCGGATTCAGCGTTGTCTGCTACCTGCCAAATCCCGGGCAGGCCGGTAAAGTGCTGATTATCGCTGGCACCGGTTCAGAAGCGACCGAAGGTGCGGGTGAGTTCATCACGTCGGAGGAGCAACTCGCGACCTTCCGCAGGCTCCTTCACGTTGATAAGCTTCCATACTTCGAGGTCCTGCTGAAAACCACCCACCTGAGCGCCACGCCGTTGAACGCCACAATCGTGGCTTATCGAACCTATCCCTCGGCTCGCTGACGCGTACCCGGGAGACCCGTCGGTTTGTCCCGCACCGTGACTCTGCCGGGTCCTCTCGTTCGTCGCCCTACCCTGCATGTTCAAAGCGTTTGTGTCTTTCGAGCGTCCGATGCGCCGCTAACACAGGCACAACAAAGTAATGACAGAATACAGACCTCCGTTCGAGGTCGAGTCACATAAGGTAGAGCAATCGAATCGGCTTGGGTATTCGTGAATATCGTTGGAGTAGCAGCATGCGACGCACTCACGTCGAACCACGTCAGCAACTCGGGGGCGAGCCGCATGCGAGGATGCCGGCCGCGGTCATCCTGCTGACTGGTCTGAGCGGTTCCGGGAAGACTACGCTCTGCGATGCACTGGCATACCAACTACATTCTCAGGGCTGGCTCGTGGCGGTGTTGGACGGGGATGTTCTGAGGCAGACGGTTTGCGCCGACCTGGGCTTCAGCCGGAACGATCGACAGGAACATCTTCGAAGAATCGGCAGGCTGGCAGGTGAGCTGGCACGTGAGTCGGACGTTGTGCTGATTGCCGCCATTGCGCCCTATCGAGATTGCCGGAACACTCTGCGTCAGTCGCTGTGCCGGTTCATCGAGGTGTATGTGAATGCGCCCCTGGAGGTCTGCATGGCGCGCGACCCGAAGGGTCTCTATCGTGACGCACTCCATGGCCGTATCCAGGGATTTACGGGCATCGATGACGAGTACGAGGTTCCGATGTCGCCGGATGTGGAATGCCGCACGGACCGTGAGACAGTCGAGGCGTGTGTCGAGAGGATCTGGCGGCACCTGATGAGCTTGCAGCGTCGCGTTGATGCAGGTGGCTGAACGATGAGCGAGCCGCGTCTGCCGAACTTCTTCATCGCAGGGGCGCCCAAGGCGGGCACAACTTCGCTGTACCACCATCTGCGCCAGCATCCGCAGATCTATTTGAGTCCATTGAAGGAAACATCCTATTTTTCGACTGAGTTCCGAGTGCAGAATCTGGCTCCTGAGTTGCAGGCCAAAGGGACGCGGAATGATGCAGAACTAACGAAGTACTTCGCCTCTCCACCTTTGGTCGATCGCTTCGGAGGTTGGGTCACGAATGCGGAGGATTACTCTTCGCTTTTCCTTCAAGCCGGTAAGGCGCTGGCGATCGGCGAAGCCAGTCCAAGTTATCTATGGTCGGTGAGTGCCGCGTACGGGATCGCCCAGGCCGTCCCCGAAGCCCGCATCATCGTCATCCTGCGCGATCCCGTGGAACGAGCGTTCTCGCAATATCGGCAGATGTTCAGTACGGGCCAGTACGGCCTGAGCTTCGACGAACATATCCAGGCTTGTCTGGCCGCGCGAAACACGAACCAAGTCAGCATGATCTATCCGTTTCTCGAATACGGCCTCTATCACGAGCAGGTGCGCCGCTACCGCTCTTTGTTCGGAAAGGATCGATTGGGTGTCTGGCTTTATGAGGACACGGCGAAGCCAACCTTCCTGCCTCAGTTGTTTGCGTTTCTGGGAGTGGACAACCGCTTTGTGCCGGACACCTCGATTCGCTACCTGCAGCAGAATCTCCCCAGGTTTCCGGCAATCCAGCAGCTTCTGGGTGATCATGCGGTCGCATCGACGATGAAGCGTCTGGTGCCGACACCAGTCCGTTCGCTGCTGAACGGGGTTCTTTATCGTCCAGGCGCACAGGTGACCATGTCTGCCGGGGCGCGCCGACAGCTTATCCGGTACTACCACGCTGACGTGATTTCGCTTGCGAAACTTCTCGGCAGAGACCTCTCCCACTGGCTGAGCGACTGAGTCGAAGGCACGTCTGCTATCGCTTAGCAGGGGGGAGCCAAACCTGGACACAAATAAGACAGAACCCTGACAACATCCCGGGAGCACCTCTCTATGCTTCGAATCAGCCCGGCACCGCAAGCAGGAACCGGGCGCGAGACACCAGAGAGGCGATATGCAAATCTTCGCGATGAAACGGTTTTACACGGGATGGATAGCCGCAGCCCTGGGCCTCGGCAGTCTGAGCCAGGCATCCCCAGCCCAGTCTTATGCGGTCACCAATCTTATCTCCGACGGCTCTGTTCCCGCGGCGGTTACCGACAGCAGTTTCATCAACCCGTGGGCAATCTCTACCAGCGGAACATGGTGGATCAGTGCCAATGGAAGCGGCTACAACTATGTCGTATCCTCGACAACCGGTGCCATCTCTTTCAAGGTGATCGTACCGGCGCCAAACGGTACGTCTAACGGCGCGCCGACCGGTTCTGTCACCACAACGGGCTCAGCCGCGACTGCTTTTATCCTGCCCAACGGCACCAAGGCATCCTTCTTATTCTCAACCGACGATGGAACGATTTCAGGATGGAACTCCAAGCTGGGAACCAGCAATGCGCTGTCGCAGATCGTCATCAACAACTCTGCCGCTGGCGCGGTTTACAACGGTCTGGCCATCGTGAATACAGCTTCGACGAGCTATTTGCTGGCGCCCAACTTTGGTGCTGCAGCGAAAGTTGAGGTATACGACCAAACCTTCAAACCGACTACCCTGGCCGGCAGCTTCACGGACCCGGGACTTCCCTCCGGATACGCTCCTTACGGGATCCATATCATCAACAACCAGATCTACGTCACCTTTTCGCCCCGCGGACCTGCGCCCGGGTATGCGGAGACGATCGGCGCCGGCAACGGTGTCGTCGACGTCTTCGACTTGAATGGCAACTTCGTCGCGCGAGCCGTCACCGGCGGAAACCTGAACGAACCATGGGGAGTTGCGATCGCGCCGGCCACCTTCGGTCTTTATGCCAATGACCTGCTCGTCGGAAACTTCGGAGACGGCATCATCAATGTTTACGACCCGGTCAGTTACAAATTCCTGGGTCAGCTAACGGACGGGACCGGCAAACCTTTTGTCTATCCATCGCTTTGGGAGCTGCTGCCGGCTGGAACCGCAATCACAAACTCGCCAAGCGTCTCCGGGGGAACCGCCGGTACGGTCTATTTCACAGCGGGACTAACCAACCAGGCGCATGGGTTGCTGGGTGCCCTGTCCTTCAGCAGCAGCGGAGGAACACCAGCCTTCGCAGCGGCGGCTGCGACCTCCAGCCTCACTGTGACTGCGGGCTCGTCGGTTTCCACCGGCATCGCGATCGCGCCGACGAACAACTTTTCCGGAACGGTATCGCTTGCGTGCACCACATCCGTTCCTGGGGTGAGCTGCAGTTTTTCACCAGCGTCCATAATCGTAAGCAGCGGTACCGTTTCGACCTGCACCCTTACGGTTCAAACGATCGCTCGATCTGCTTCCCTTCGTAATCAATCAGCCACGAACAAACTTGAATATGCCTTCATGCTTCCGTTCGCGGCGTTTGGCCTCTATGGTTTGCGACGTCGTATCGGTCGCGGCACATCGCTGGCCGGGGTCGGGTTTATCGCTCTTTTTCTTGCCGTATCTCTCGCTGGCTGTGGCGATACCACGGCGCCCGTGGGGTCTCCGGCGGGCAGCAGCGTCCTCACCCTAACCGCCTCGTCCGGGGCGGTCACCCAGACGATGAAGATCAACCTGTCCGTCAACTGAATTCGTCTGCGGCGGCCGCATGTCGCGGCAGGCGCTTTGCCCGGGGCTGCGCGGGAACCTGATCCGCGCAGCCCCTGCTTTTTGGCGTAAGCCGAACGCAGATCGCCGCTCTAGTACGGTGCGTGCGGCAACGGTTTATAAGGTTCGCCAAACTTGTTGGCGTGATGCTTTTTTGTGTCCCCATTGGTCTCCACCCGGATCGAGCCGAGCGACGTATGTTGCGGACCGACCTCCACCAGCCGCGTCAATCCGTTCAGTTCATAGACCGGGGCATCCTCAGCCCAGACGTTCAACCGATACCGGCCTGGAGGAACTCCCACAAGACGGACCGTGCCATCGAAACTGGAGATGCCGAAGTAGGGAGTTTTCAACGCAATCACCACGGCCGCCATGTCAGGGTGAATGTTGCAGAAGATGAACGACACTCCTTCGCGATCGAACTGGACGCTGCGATGAGAATGCCCTTCATAGAGACCCAGGTCAAAACGTTTCCCGTTGAATAACGAGAACACGTTGTGGAAGAAGGGATCCAGATTCGGGAAGTCTACGCTGCTGCCTACGGGCACGACCAGGAGATGTGGACTGAATTGTTTGTCCTTCTGCGCCAGGACATGGGCGCCGCGATCTGGAACAGGCTGAGAGATGCTGCCGGTGTCCAATGGAGTCAGCCAGACTACGACCTCCGCAGAGCCAAGATGTGACCTCTCTGCCGAGTGGCGTATGACGTCCACATGGCCGGTCAGGTCCACACCCTGACCAAGAATCCGTCCGCTGCCTGTCAGTAGAAAGGCAATGACGGCGAGACCACGTGCGAGCCGCTGTGGATGGGGAACCCTCAAAATTGATACCCCGCCGATAGGGTGAAGATGTTGGCTATATAAGGCCCGCCGTTGATTCGCCAGGTCGTGAGGCGCCTGTACTCTGGCGAGATGATGATCGAAGCTGAGGGACGGAAGACAAGGTTTCCTGTGACGGTGCTGTTGCGCGCAGCCAGCGTGAGCGCGCTCGACCCGGCGGGCAGAAGGACATTATGAAAGCTGCTCGAGAACGCGTCGTCGAGTCCGAACATCGCATTGGCCTCCCAGCGTGAGGTAAGTGACAACTTGAGCTGCGCCCAGCCGCCCGCCGTTTCCACCCCTACCACGCGTGACACGCCACTCACCGGATCGGTGCCGCTTAAGATGTCCTTGTAGAGTCCGCCCCCGAGCCCTCCAAGAGCACGGCCCCGGTATATCTCTCCGCTGAAATCGGCTCTCCGCGATAGAGGAATCTGCCAGTCCCCGGTCGCCGCCCAGGAATGGACCCGGGAAGAACTACCGTAGAACTGATTGGCACTGTAGGCCCCGACAGCGAAGGCAAGTGACCGTGGAGAAGCTGCAGGACTTAGATCCGAGTGGAAAGCCACTCTACCCTCCACGCCAGGCCGGCGTGAGGCTTCGGTGGGACTATCGAGCTGCGTGGAACTGTAGGCGGGCGAAGGAGGAGAGATCAAGCCGCCCTCCAGCGAGAGCCCTCGGTCCTGGATGATCGGCAGATTCTGTCGATAGGAGACTTGCGGCGACCAGATCCACAGATTACCTGACGCTGCAAGGGCTGGCTGGGCTACGGTCGCGAAAGAACTCGGCGAAAGCGGCGAAATCAACGGACCGAAGTACCCTACCCGCAGAGCACTACGATTCCAGCTTAGACCTACATCGCCGTCCCGCATCCGGACGTATCCTTCCGCTGCGGTGTAGCCGAAATTTGTGGTTGCTGTGCCCCCGAAAAAGTCCACATTCACCGAGGCGGAGGTTCGCGCTCCGGCAATGACCGGTCCCGATGCGACGATGCCAAGGACAGTCTGACGCAGGCTGCCTCCAAGACTTCCATGAGAGGAGCCGGTTCCGCGTGGGTAGGCCAGCGCAGGCAATTCGGCGTCGTCCACGATGCCGGCGTTGGAATACGCGTTGAAGAGAGCGATTCCGTTGACGGTCAGGCCATACTTCAACTCTGTTTCGATCTTGGTCTGCTCATGCTGCTTTACCTCCGCTTGGAGAATCTCTTGCTGCTCCTTGATCCTGCGCAGCTCGTCGTCGCGCGCAGCATCGGTTGTGGGTTGAATTGGTGGATCGCTTGCTGGGTCGCTGCTTGCGTTTGCGGCTGCCTTGTTCCCGCGCAGAGCACCGAGCTCCGCTCTCAGGGCGGATAGTTCGTCCTGGGAGCGCCGCAGAGCAGACTGTGTCTGCGCGAGAATCTCAGTAAGCTCGGCCATTTTGCGTTCCACATTCTCAAGGCGTTCGGCTTGAGCACGGCGCGGATCGCTCGGGGGCGGCGTCGTTCGCGGGCCTTCCTGGGCGATGAGAGCAGGGGCCGTCGCGCACACAAGTACTAGAGAGCAACACGCCAGCAAGGCCCCGGCGTCCCTCCCGCCTGATGATCCGTGCCCGAGGTGAAGCATGTGAGTTGCGATCATAAGTTCTCCTGGGTCGGTTCAAGCTTTCGGTCCAGAGCGCCTTCCGGACCGGACGCATCGCCTTCGCTCCTGCTCCGAGAACGTGCTTCCGGGCGAGCAAGCGCACTCTTGTACAGCAGGATACTGAAGGTCGTTCCTTTCGCTGAAGTCTCCTCCAGCTTCACCTCGCCCCCGTGCTCCTGTGCAATGTGCTGTGCTACGGTCAGACCGAGACCCGTACCGTTGACCTTTCCGAAGCTTACGAATGGCTTGAACAGCGTATCGGCGATGGCACCGGGTACGCCTATGCCTGTGTCGGCGACGGAGATGCGTATGCGCTCTTCGTCTTCTGAAAGAGTGATCGTCACTGCCGGCAGGGTGGGTCCTTTCCTGCTGGCCTGACAAGCATTCAGAATGAGGTTGTAGATGGCGCGGCTGAGCTTGGCCCCGTCGACCCACGCCTCAAGGTAAGTTAATCCAGAGGCGTTCACACTCACCTGCCTGCACTCCGGATGTTGACGCACTGAATGCACGGTGCGCTCGATGATATGGGCAAGCGGCTCGTTTTGACGCTGCAGGACCTGACCCGTCTGGCTGAAGAGGAGCAACGACTCGATGAGATCCGTCATATCCCGGACCGCCTCTTTCACTTCGAGGAGCAGCTCGACACGTTCAGGCTCCGACGTACGAGCCAGGCTCATGAACTCCGCATTGGCGTAGATCGCGGAGAGGTGATGCCGAAGATCATGTGAGATCGAACTTGCCATACGACCGATCGTCGCAAGCCGGTCGGCCTCAAGCAGCTCACTTTGCGTGCGCTGCAGTTCCCCCCGCATCCTCTCGAACGAGAGGCTGAGCTCTCGTACTTCCACCGCACCTTCGCTTGTAAACGGAAAATTGAAATCCCCGCGCCCGAGCGCCCGCGTCCCTGCTACCAGATCCTCCACCGGGCGGGTGACCGTCCTTGAGATCGCGACCGCCAGCAGGAGTCCAATGCAGAGTGCACACATTCCCAGGATCACGATAGATTCATTCACCTGGCGGAGATAGAGACTGGCGCGATCGTAGGACTTGAGCACCACAAGCTGTGCCGGGTGCCCGGCGGAAGCATTGAGTGAGATGCCCGCAGCTGTATATCTCTCGCCATCCAAGGTAAGCGACACTGGCCGGCCGGTCATCGCAGCCAGTGCGCTGCTCTTCTTCCTGAGGTCAACCTGACGTCCATCCGTCAACGTGCTCGCTGAGATCTTGTTGTCGACGAGGAAGACAGCCTCCGCAGTCGCGACATCGCTGATCTGTCTGGCGACATCTTCATCCACCGCGTAGCCGATCGTGACCTCGCCGAGGCGCGATCCGCGTTCGGCAGGTCCGAAGTAAACGGACTGATTGGCCAGCTCATATAGCCTGTCTCCGAAACCGACCAGGCATATGTCCTGATTGGACCGCATGCACTCCTCCAGCCTTCGCTCAACCGCGGCTTGATCGAGCGACGGGCCACGGTTCATGGCAGCCAGGATCCTGCCATCGGCAGCTGAGAGCGCGAAGAAATCGCTTCCGCTTGTCACCCAGAAGTCTCCGGCAGCATCCTGAATGGTCTTTCTGTCCTGCGTGGACATCAGTGCTTTCAGACTGGGGAGATCGGCCAGCAGCGCTGCCTCGCGCGAAAGCATCCGGTTGCGTTGATCTGTTTCGTTTTGAAAGGTGTTGAGCGAGTGTGTGATATCCGCGTCCAGGCCGCGTTGTATCTGACGTCCGATGCTGTAGCGAATGATCAGCAGACACGTGATCGTGAGCCCAAGCGACAGGGCCAGGAGGGACACCATCAAGGTGGTGCGCATGCGCCAACGTTTCATCGCGCCAGAACCCTGAGGTAGACCTTTCTCACACGGCCACGTCCGGAACGAACTTGTAGCCGATGCCATGGACGGTGCGGAAATGGATTGGATTGCCGGGGTCCGGCTCCAGCTTCTGCCGGAGTTTCAACATCTGGTTGTCTACGGTGCGAGTGGTCAGATGGAAACTCAGCCCCCAGACCGACGAGAGCAACTCTTCACGGGCAACCGCGCGCCCCGCGTTCTCCAGGAAGAAACGCAACAGTCTGAACTCGTGCGCGGTAAGAGGAACCAGTTCGCCATGGCGATGCGCTTCCATGGTTACGAAGTCAACGCAGACGTCGCCGAATCGCGAAGCGACCGTTTCGGCCCTGCGACTGCTTCTACGGATCGCCGCCTGTACCCGCGCAAGCAACTCCCTTGGGCTGAAGGGCTTGGTGACATAGTCATCGGCCCCCGTCTCAAGGAGCAGGACCTTGTCAGCGACCTCGCTGATTGCGCTGAGAACGATGACCGGCGTGTCAGCGGAAAACTCCTTAACCTGCTTGCAGATGTTTCTTCCGGACAGTCCCGGCAGCATCAGGTCGAGGACGATCGCGGAGGGCTTAAGGCTCCTAGCCGCAGCCAACCCCGGCGGACCCTCGCCCTCAACGTGGACACTGTATCCTTCGGCCAGGAACTGGCGCTCGAGCGCCCTCTGGATGCGTGGATCGTCTTCAATAATCAGAATCAGACTCATCTCTCTGCCGCTCCTCCGGCTCGTTGTTCGTGACAAGTTCTTCTCTTTGTGTTCCCCATTGTGGAGCCAAACGTGTGGAAATGCCAGACGCGTGACAAAAAAGTGACATCTCCCTCAAATTTGGGCGGATGCGGGCTCAGCCTCCGCGGCGGCTGCAAGGTGTGCTGGGCCAAGGAGACGTCGAAACAGCACCGCCGCAACGCATGCCAGAATAGCTGCGAGAGACAAGACCAGCGAGTAACCCGAGCGCAAGATGAGAATCCCTGCCAGTGCGGAAGCCGCAATGTGTGCTGCTGCAGTCACGAAGAATGCGTAGGACGAGGCGCTACCTCGATCGTCGATGGGAACCTTGTCCATCAGCAGACAGTAGATGCCGGGTTCACTCATGCACTGCGCCGCCGTGTACACCCAGTACAGCCATTCAGCGCATTTTGCATATTGCGCGGTCGCAAGCAGACACAGCGCAGCCGCCACGGTGAGCTGCGTCAGCATCATTCCTCTCCCCGTGCCGATTCGCTTGAGGAGCAGAGGTGCGCACAGGATGGCGGCGAACTGAACCGCCTGGGAGACAGAAAGAATACTTCCCGTCCGCTGGAGCGACAACTTGAGGTGATGCACGAAGAACACGCTTGCAAAGGGTGGTAGTGCCCCGGTTACCAGCGACCAGATCGCCATGGCGGGAAGGAACATTCGCAGGAACTGACTGGAAGGCCGCACCAGCCTCACCCTTGGTGGTGGCGGGGGCAGGGAGAGACTGCTCAACGGAAGGAGCGACAGGCTCGCCACCGCAACAGCCAGAAGCAAAAGGTATCGTTCGGCGTGTGGCAGATCGGCGGCGAGATGAAGTCGTTGCACAAAGGCGGGCAAGAACCCTGAAGCCAAGGCGCCCAAGCCGGCGACCCCGATACCGCACGCAAAGGTAATGCTGAAGCCGTTCTGTCGCTGATCCTCCGTCGTAAGCCCTGCCACCGCCGGTGAGAGACAGACACCCCAGGCCGATAGTCCCAGGCCGCAAACAACCGCAAGCACGATCTGCGCTGGCTGCCAGATGCAGAGAACTCTCAGCATTGACGCCATGCAGGCGAGCGAGATGGTGCACAGCAGAGTACACCGCAGTCCGAAGGTTTGCAGTGCGATGCCGACCGGCAAGGTACCGCAGAGCGTCCCTGCCGCCATAGCGCTACCTAGGAAACCAAGCATCCGTTCGTTGTATCCGCAGCTCATTAGATAAAGATTGAACAGGAAGAAGAAAAGCGAAAAGCCGAAGTTGAAGAAGGTCGCAGCGAAGAGGTATCGCCAGAACTGACCTCGGGGGGCTACAGCGAGGCCCGCTTGCGCATGCACCCGAAGCCAACCCAGCCGCTTCACCAGCCCGCCTTATCCGCTGCTAAAGAGCTTAGAAGAGTAACAGCGTCTTCCAGGCGGGAGTATTGAAGCTCGTAAGCAGCTAGACGGCTCAAGGGCGCGAGCGCGGCAATCTGGTCCATGCGCAGTTCTAGCGCCGGGTACAGGTTAGCTTGGAAACTCTCGAGCACAGTGTGCGTGGGAACCGCAATCAATCGGGCTGTTGATGCAGCGCTACGATCAAGCGAGATAAGGTAATCAATTGTTGCCTCGGCAGCGGTGTTAAGGCTGGGGAATTCGCGCAGGGCAACTTCGACCGACGGCTTGCCTTCCAGACGCGGCGTCAGCGCTCTTCCGGCCAGCTCGGGAAACAGCTCCCCACAGTGAGGACGGAACCTGATCTTATGCGACTGCCCGGCCACACGAGGTGGCGTCGTATCCCGTATCAGGTAACTCGCGTCATCCGCAATGTACGAATAGCCTGCGCGAGCGCAGGCGTAAGCTAACGTCGACTTACCTGCTCCGGAAGGTCCACACAACAGATAGCCCTGCCCGCGGAAGCTCACGCACGCTGCATGGAGGGCAGGCGCGTGGATGGCAGAAATAGCGGCCAGCGCCATCGCCTCCAGAAAGTGATACCTGAAGTACAGGCCGTGCTCCAGCACTGGTGCGCGAGATGCACGCGAAACCGAAGCCAGTGCGAAGATCGCAGACTGCGTAGTTCTCGTTATCGGCTATCAGCGACATCAGGTAGCCCTCACCGCGAAACCGTGGAGCAGGAGGACATTCTCCTGCTCGTGGCTGGCCAACCAGTATCCGGAGCTGAACAGTCGAGGCGATGTGACGTAGCTGCATATGACTCCATAGCTCCGCCGCCATGTGCAGCACGTCCGGTTCATTTGTGGAGATCTCCACGCCAAATCCAAGCGGATGAAACATCTGCCTGTACGGCAAGTCACTTTCAGCCAGCCCTATCCTGATACTGGGCGACGATCCTTCTACTGCGACCGGTGGCGTAGCAGTGTCATTCTTCACGCGGGACCTTCTGACCGGTGAACTGGATCGTCTCTATCTTCTGCACAGCCCACGCAATCAAGGCACGTTCCTCAGAAGTGCCCGGCTGCACATGCTGGAGAGAGGGAAGAGATGAGGCCTGGCCCTGCCATGCGAGCACCTGTATTAGGCGCGTACGCACTCGCCCCGTTGCAGTCGCCAACGCTCTGCAAACAGCCGGGAGTACGGCTGGTCCGGCTTTGACTAACATCCACTCCGCACGATCCGCGATCTCGACTACCGGCGATGCCAGCGCGTGGATTGCAGGCTCTGGAGCGCGGGCGATACGGTCCCACAGACCGTACCCGGCCAGCAGCGAGGTGACGTGCGACGAGTCTTCCGCGGAACGAAACGCCTCCGCTGTAAGCGCAGATACGGCCGCATCGTCCGGCAGCGATTCCAGCGCGTGAATCAGCTTCATGTGCTCGCGATACGCTTCGATGAGCGGGTCGATCTCAGGCTGCGACAGTTTCGGCTTGCCTGCGCTCACGTAGGTGGCGTAGTTGGCCGCGCTGCGTTCCTCATCCCGATGCAGCAGGTCGAGAATGGGCCCCGCTGCCATGTTCGGCTGGTGCGCTGCAAGAGCCAGAGCTGCGGCGCCGCGAACCGTGGGCGCGGGGTGTTGAAGAAATGGCAGGAGAACCTCTGCGGACACCTCGCCCGGTGCTCGGCTCAGCGCCAACAAAATCTCCTGCAACTCCGCGGGATCCTCGTCGCGCAGATGCGCGAGCAGGTCGCCTGATACTGGCGCATGCATCATCCCCAAGGCCCACGCTGCATTCGCACGCGCCGGGATGGAAGGCGACTGCAACGCATGGAGCAGTACGGCAGCCGGGGTTGCGGGTCGCGCGACAAGGAGAGCCAGTGCGGCCGCATGTGAAATTCGCGGCTCCGGATCCTGCAACGCGGAGACGAAAACATCCTGCGTTGGAAAGCCCGTGTACTTCGATAGCTCACAGAGCGCGCGAAGGCGGAGCTCGATCGGGCCGCCCTGCGTCGACTGCACGAGTACGGCGATCTTCGCTTCGACGGGCCTGCCGACCGCCTCGGCTCCCAGTCGTGGATAGTCCACGTTGATCGCGTCCACGCCGGCCGCTACGGCGGCTCGCATGGCCGGGAGATCCATCTCATGTTCGTTGGCGGAGAAGTTGGCAACGACCAACTTCCCGGACGCGTGCAGACGTGCCACTTGCTCTGCCGTACATTCGGGGCCGATCCAGCCTATAGGGGTGCGATTTGCGGCGGGGTAAAGGGCTTTCAACTCGTCAGCATTTCCGTCGTCTCCGCCAAAGGTAACTCGCTCCAGCATGCCTTCACGCTGCAGACTCTCCACAATCTGCGCCGCCATTCCCTTTTGTTTGATGTCGAGTGCCAGGTCGATCCCCTGGTCCCGCGCCACGCGCAAAGCATCGGCGAATCGAGGGATTCGCATCGGCGCGAACCGGCCCGCCATCCACCCACCCGCATCGAGCATCTCCAGCTCCTCAAACGAGGTCGACGACACATCTCCCATCCCGTCGCTCACGCGTTCCAGGTATCCGTCATGATGAAGAACGAGTTCACCATCCATCGTCCGGCGCACGTCCACTTCGACGATGTTGCATCCCATGCGTGCCGCATAAGCAAGCGACTCCAACGTGTTTTCCGGAATGTCGCGATTCGCCGTACGATGGCAGATCAGCTGGACCTTGCCACGCTGCAGCACGCCGGCATGCAGCAGCGGTGTGATCAACAGCATGGGCAGAATTGCGGCGAGATTGATCATGAACGCTCTCACCTCAGAAGCTGTATCGCGCGGCGAGTTGAAGAATACGTGGATGCGGTCCCCCCTGCTCCCCTGTAATGCGGCCGAAGGACGCGCTCGCCGTAGGATTCGGCACCGAGGGATCGCCGTAGTCAAGATTTGTGTTGGGATTTCCAAACTGGGGTGTGTTGGTCAGATTGAATACCTCCGCACGGAGGTGGAGCGTGTGTTCAGATTTCACGGCGAAGCTTCTCTCTACCGCAAGGTCCAGATTGTGCTGACCGGGTCCTCGTACGATGCCGACGCCGCTGTTGCCAAAGTCCTGGTCGGCCAGGCTCGTGCCATTGGGAGCCTCCGGCGCACGCGTAAAGGCGCTTGCGTTCAAGTACCGGCCACTTCCAACCACCCTGGAAAATAGAGAGCCGGATGTAGATGGATTGCCTGCTCCCCGCTGGGCGCGAACCTCGCCGCCCAGCAGCGCGTAGACAGACCCCGCGTTCCCATCGAAGATGCTGAGAGCGGCTCCTGATTGAAGGACGCCAATGCCGGAAAACTGCCAGTCCGCAAGTGAATTGCGTAGCAGACGGCTGGAGAGTGCAAGCGCAGGAACCGACCAGGTAAAGTTCACTACCAGCCGCTGATCACGATCGTCATTCGCCAGACCATACGATGAACGGCGAAGATCAAGCTGATTGTTAGTTGGAAGTTGAAGCTCGTAGAGGTCAGTACCACCCTCGCCGTTAACCTCATCCAGATTCTTCGACCACGTATAGCTTGCCTGAAAGCCAAGACCGCGAGACATTCGGCGTGTCATACCGAGCTGGAGCGCGTCGTAGTTTGCAACGAAGACCGAATCGGTAAACAAGGACCCCTGGCTGATGCCTTGAATCGGCAGCCGTGCGCCTGCGTTGTTGATTGAGTTCGTGATCTGTCCATTGACAGGATGTTGCGGACTCGCGAGCAACGCCTGGTCGAACTCGACCTGGCCCGGACGGTGAACGGAGTTGGCGCCCACGAACCCTAGGGAAAAAGCCGTTCTACCCAACAGATATTCGAGGTTGAGGTTGTACTCATACGTCTTCCCATCTTTGATATTCGGATTGGTGCCTTCGATAAACGGAAACGAATCAGGCGTTCGCGGCTGGAATACCGGATAGCTTGCGGGTGGCAACACAAGCGGCACGAATGGGTTCTTCAGAGTCGCCTGGCTATTCTGGGAGCCGAAGGCGAACTGCGAGGTGGCAAAGGGGAGCTGAGACAACGTCTGTTCAGCAAGGTTCCCAGAATGCTGATCGAAGTAGACACCGAAGCCGCCACGCAGCAGCAATGAGGGGCGCTGCGTCACTTGCCAGACGAAGCCGGTCCGCGGGGAGACGTCTCCATGCGGAGTTCTATAGAAACCCGCATAGGGGGTCTTCAGCACTCCGGCTGGAACCTGTCCCTGATAGTTCGAGGGGAGAGTGAATCCGCTGTAAGTTCCCGTCGCCGGAACTGAGCCGACCGCAATCTTTGCGTCGAAGTTCGGCAGCCGGCCGTTCGTCTCCGTAGGCGCTCCGAAGATCTCGTACCGCACACCCACGTTCAATGTGAGCCGCGGCATCAGCCTGATGTCGTTCTGGAAGAACGCCGCCAGGTCGGTGTACCGTTCGTCGCGCCGGAAGTTGCCGCCGCCGGCGATGCTGTTGGTCACGTTGCTGGTTCCGGTGGGACTGCCGTTCTGCGCAGCGCTCATCCCCAGAAGAAAGTCGTTGAAGGTGCTTATCTGCAGCAGGCCATCGGTCTGCTGCGGCTGATTCTCGTCTACCTGGTGACGTTTCGCTTCGACGCCGAATCGCATCGCGCTGCGCCCGTGCGTGACCGCAACGGTATCCTGCCATACGAAAGTGTTAGTAACCTGCCACTCGTTTGGAGTGCCCGCGTCACCAATCGTGAACGTGCCAATGGTGATGCCCGGAGCACTGGCACCCGGAGCCAGCTACGCCGGTCGGTGTCCCTATTCCGATCGCCTGTGCACTGAGTGGATTCGCCACTGAGGACAGGCCGTCGAACCGCATGTAGCCGAAGCGCGCCATATTCACCATGCGTGAGCCCAGTACTGCCGTATCGGTTACGACAAACATGGTGTTCCGATCCAGTTGGCTCGTGCCCCAGCCTGGCAGATTGGCGGCATTCGGAGAGAAGGGCTCATCCGTGGGCGCCCGCGAATAGAAGAACCTCTCTGCCAGGCTGTGACGCGCGCTGAACGATTGATCCAGGTTGACTGTGAACTGATCTTCCTGATAATGCGCAGGCACGGAGAAGGTGGACTGACCCAGCGGAAACTGATTACTTGGGTCGCTTCCACTGTTCGGGAGCGCAATCTGCGGGTTAGGGATGGCCAACTCACCCGTTGGCAGCTTCGCATTCAAGACTGCCAGCGCGATGGGATCGATGTTGGATCCATCGCAGGCCACCTGCACTCCTCCGGCCTGGGTCAGGTAACCCGTCGCGGGCTTTCCTCGGCTGTTCAAATGACCCGCGGGGCAGAATGACGCGCCAAGCGCCCTGGCGGATCGGTCGCTGGTGAGCAGTGGCAGCAACGTCGTCCGTGAGTCACCCAGACCGTTCACCTGTCTTACCCCTTGGTAAGACACAAAGAAGAAGCTACGGTCCTGCAGGATCGCCCCGCCCAGGGCTCCGCCGAACTCGTTCTGCTTCATACTCGGCCGCGGCTGCTTCGAAAGCTTCGAGAAGAAATCGTTGGCATTGAACAGATTGTTGCGAACGAACTCCCAGGCGCTTCCATGCAATGCGTTGTCTCCGCTGCGTCCAACAAGGTCCACGTTCGCACCCGAACCTCTTCCATATGCTGCGTCGAAGTTGGCAGTCTGTATGCGGAACTCCTGGATGGCATCGGGCGCCGGAATCGCGGTGCCGACCTCGTACGATTGCGCGTGAGCCGCGGAGTTCTCTACCAGGTTGTTGGCATCGATGCCATTGAACTGAATGTTGTTCGAGGTAGGTGTCGCACCATTCGACGCCACGTTCTGTGTGCCATTCCCCAACGCGGTGGCCGCCGGCAGGTCGACGATCACCCCGGGCGCAAGCCCCAGCACCTGCGTATAGTTGCGACTGGATAACGGAAGAGACCGGATCGTTTCGTTCTCTACCAGTCTGCCGAGCGTGGACCCGCCAGACTCTAAAGCCAACGAGGAGCCGTCCACGTCGACGGTCTGCGCCAAGCCGGCGACCGGAAGCACAATGGTGAGTGAAGCCGTTTCGCTCACCGAGATCTGGACGCTTGTCATGTTCGTGGAGAAACCTGCCTGAGACGCCCGGACCTCGTACGTCCCCGGGCGCAAGAGTGAGACGTCGAAGGTCCCTGTACCGGAAGTGACCACATTGCGAAGAGTTCCGTTCCCCGTGACCACAATTGCGGCACCAGTAAGAGGATGATGCACCGAATCGAGAACGACGCCAGAGACCGCGCCCGTTCCCGGTGTTTGCGCGCGGATGTATGTCGCTGTGCTGACGAACAGTGCGAGGGCGGCGGCAATACCGTAGAAGCGTAATGGAATTCGATCCATGGATGACCTTCCGATGACCTATCGAGTCAGTGATGTCCGAACTCTAAGCGGATCGGGCCTCGGGATTGTCAGGGAAATGTCCTTGCTTCGTCACACTTTCACGACCTTTCTCACGGGATGACCTGGCGACGCGCAAGTGCCGTAAACCAAAGCGCACGACCGCAATCAGAGGCGTAAAGCAGGGTTTTCGAGTCCAGCTCCCACGCAGCTTCGAGTTGGTTGCAAGGCACGCGAGAGATCCCGGTCTCGTTGCCGGTGGCGAAGTCATATAGCTGAAGATTCCAATTTCCCGCCACAAACCTGCTGAAGGCGAGCCGCCGTCCATCCGGTGACACGGCGGGATAGCGCGCTTCCGCCGCGATCAGAGGCGTGATGTTACCCGTGAACGGAACTCGATATATCTCCGGCGCGGAGCCATCACGTGAAGCAGACATCACAAGTTCGCGGGGAGAGAGGAATGCGATCTCGTAGACGTCGAAGGGTGCCGGAGTCAGCTGCAGTTCAGCTGCGCCCGCGTTCGCGCACTGGACAAACACCTCCTGCGACCCACTCACGGCGCGCAGGAATGCGACACACCTGCCATCTGGCGAGAAGGCGGGGGACTCGGCATTGGCGATGGTCGAAAGCAGTGGTTCTGCAGACCGCGAAATCGAAGTGGCCGTAACATCCTCGGTCCACAGCGTTGTCCCGCGCACTGCAAGAGATAGTTGATCGGTGAGCGGATCGACTGGCCGCTCCACGTCGCTTGCAGTGAGAGGAAAGAGGGTCTGTGCCCGGTAGCCATCCCAGGCGCGCCGTCAGGTAGTAGTTCGGAAAGTCGGTATTCAGTTTTTTCCAGGCGGAAGGAAGCGCACTCAACACAAACAACACGCTCAGGCACACAGCAACGAATGCCTCCGCAGAGCGGCGAACCGTCGGCACCAGGATCACCTTCCAGGTTGTGGCTTGGCCAGCTTGGGCGCCGACAGCGCTTGGCCGTCGGCGACCGTCGTACTGGGCCGTCGCTCATAAGACTTCAACCCGGCGAGTTGAAGGGCGATATGGAACAGAAAAGCCGGGTTATTCCGCAGGTAGCGCTTCCACAGATGTTTCGGATCCTGCAACAGCCGATCAAACCATTGCAAGCCACAATGCTTCACCCAGTCGGGACAATCCGCGATTCGTCCCGTATGAAAGTCAAACGCCGCGCCCACCCCAAACATCAGGCTGGTCTCGAGGCGAGGAAGATAGCGCGCCATGAATCTTTCCTGCTTGGGAGTGCTGATGCCTACCCACACGATATCTGGCCGTGCGGCATTGATCTTCGCAGTCATCTCTTCTTCATCCAGCGAACTCATCGGACTGAATGGCGGTGTGTACGTACCCGCGATTCTGATCCACGGCATGCGTCGCACGAGTTCCTGTTGCAGCTCGTCTGCGACGCCAACCTTGCCTCCACAGAGGAAGTGACTCACATGACGAAACTGCGGGCTTTGCATGACCTCGAGCATCAGATCGGGACCCGCAACGCGCTCCATGCGCTTGTGACCTTGATGCCGGCCGACCCACACCGTCGGCATGCCATCCGGTACGACGATCGCCGCTTCCGCGAAAATCCTCTCCAGCTCGAGACTGCGTTGCACCTCCATCACGCCATGGACGCCAGCCAGGCATACGTACCCTTTGCTGCCCGAGTCAAGCTGCTCGGAGATGCGTTGCAGAATCCCCTTCATCTCGAGCGCGTCAATCTGAACCTTCAGTACCTTGGCTTTAGGTTTCTGTGCACCCTCGATCATGAATTGCCTCTTTCCAGTGCTGGTATTGCGTTCATGACATCGTGCGGTAGCCGCTCCTGCTGAAGCATGTCCCGATACAGTCGTAGATAAGCGGCACTGGCGCGGTCGCTCGAGAACCGCTCTACGCGTGGCGGACGGAATCTGCGGTCCAGGAGAACCTTGTGTACAGCCTGCGCAAAGGCTTGCACCGGGTCCTCGGAAACAGGCACATACTCGCAATACGAGCCGCCTGCCTCGCGAAAGGCCGGGATATCTGAGCAGACCACCCTGCAGCGGTGCGCCATTGCTTCCACAACCGGCAGTCCAAACCCTTCGATGGTTGAAGGCGCCAACAGTACATCGCAATGGGCATAACACCAATGCATCTCAGCTTCGCTGAGATTGCGCAGGAGCACTGCTAGATTCTCCAGCCCGTACCGATGGATCAAAGCCTTGATCGCGCGGGACTCGGGACCCTCCGCTCCGACGATCAGCAGGCGGCTTTGCGTCGGGATGTGGCCGGCAGTCAGAAGAGCGTGAAAGGAGGTAAGAGCGAGCGGGATGTTCTTATTGCGTCGATGCTGCGCAACGCATAGCAGCAGCGGTGCGGATTCCACTTGGACGACAGGCTGAGGTAGCGTGCAGGGCGAAGGAACAGTGACGGAGTTCGGAATCACGACCGCTTTCCGTAACGCAGTAGGGAAATGCACTTCCAGGCGTTGCAGGGTTGCGTGGGAGACGCAGGCGATCCTGTCGGCGGAGCGCAGACAATTCTGCAAAATCAGGCGATTCACAAAGACTTTCGGATACCCGAAGTTCTCTGGGATGTCGTAGGGATAAAGGTCATGAAGGGTCGCCACAACAGGACACGCAAAAAGAGCTCTTTGCAGGGGCACAGGATAGGTGACGTGGACGATATCACTTCCGAATCTTCGAGCCACCTCAGGAAGGCGAGACCAGGTCCACTGATTTCGCAGCCAGGCCGAGCGCTTGCATTCTGCAATCGAGACTTGAATCCGCTCATCCACGACACCGAGCAGGGCGCGCAGCGACTCGGATTGCCATGCGCCCACCACAAGTTCTATCTGCTCAAGCTCGGGGCAGAGCAGAAGGCACCGGGCAACGTTCGCTGCGTGTCTGCTGACGCCGTCAGGAATGGAAGATGACGACACTGCTGAAAGCAGGACTCTCATTTCCGCTCCTGTGGCGCAGTGCTGGGCGCCTCGTCCCCAAGGGCATCGAAGGGGAAGTAATAGCCGCGAGTCATCTTCTCGGCGTACCGCAGTGCCGCTGCGGGCACGCTCAACAAGCCGGCTGCGATATTGCGCATCCGTGTTGATCGGAAATGCCGCGCCAGCGGCGTGCGTTCGAGCACGACCGAACGATGTTCAGCGCGCTGGCGTTCGCGGAACGCAACGCTCTTGCTGGCGGCATGGATGCGGAAATCCGCCAAGACATACGGGATGTGTTGAAACCGATAGCCGGCCTCGGCGAGCCGCAGGAAGAACTCGAGGTCCATGGCATAGTGCAGCGACGTCGAAAGGAAGTTCCCTTCGTCAAAGACGCGTTTGCGGAAGAATGTCGCTGTTGTTTGAATGTGAAGTACGCGGTGATATCGCAGTACGAAGCGATTGAACTCAGTTTCGCGGCGCAGCGAAAGATGCTTCCCAGCGACATCGACCAGGGTGTAGTCCCCGTAGGCGACGTCGATATCCGGATGTTGCGCAAAAAACTTTGCCACATGCATCAGACAGTCGGGGCGATACCGATCATCGGCATTCAACCATCCAACGATGTCGCCCGCAGCTCTTGCGAAGCCATCGTTCAGAGCCGCGCTCTGGCCGCCGTCTTGCGACGAACGCCACCAGAAGCGACGCTCTCCACACCCTCTTGCCAGTCGCTCCAGCAACTCGCGGGAGCCATCGTTCGAGCCGCCATCCAGGACCAGTTGCTCGATATCTGGATAGGTCTGCTCAAGAACACTGCGAACCGCCTCGCCCAGGAATGATGCCTGATTCAAGGAGGGGGTCACGACCGAGATGAGGCGCATTGCGGGCAGCGCGCTCATATGGCTGCTCCTCTCTTCCACAGAAGAAGACTGGCGGCGGTGAGCGCCCATAGCGGAAACGACACATCAAAGCGCTCGGTATCCGCCAAGCCCCGGACAATGACGAGCAACAGCAGCGAAAGACCTGTCAGCGAGAAAGCCTGACTCCGACCGCGCCGGCACAGCTCGAAAAAGCTCACATATAGCAGGATCACGAGCCCTACGCCGACTATTCCGTAGGTAAAGAATTGCTGTAGAAGTTCGTTATGTGCATGCCAAGGTTCAAAGCTTCCAAATGCAGGGATGACGCTTCGGTAAGCATGAAAGCCGTGGCCAAGCCAGGGTTTCTCCAGAGCAAGATCAATCGTCGCCAGCCAGATTGCGGTTCGGCCCGTAAGTGTCTCCGCCTGGTTCCCGGCGTTCGTGTAAACCTCGTAATAGCGGGAGAGGAGCCCGGACATCACGACGATCGAAAGCGTGGCACCGGCGATCAACTTGAGTTTGGTCGCCTTATTGACGTTTTGGTTCTTGTACAGGTAGAACGCTTCCGCAATGAGAAAGGCGACGATGGAGGTCTTGCTTAGACTGCGCAGCAGGGTCAGCGCCAGAAGACTCCACACCATCTCCATAGGGTTTTCGTCGAGGCGAAGTACTGGCACAGCAAGGCGCCCACGGCGCAGGCAAACCCGATTGCATTCGGGTTGAGGAATTCGTCGTCACCCAGACGCAAGTCCGGCATCGTTGGCGCGCACCATGCGATCACACCCAGCAGAACAGTTCCGCAGATGTAGCCCTTCAGCAGTGCTTCGGACGTGATCGTGAACCCATCCGTGCGTGAGAGCAGCACGACCATGGCGACGTCGGCTGCCAGCGCACTCCAGTATCCAAGCGCGACGACTTTCGATGGCGTTTCGCTCCAGGCAATGCTCACCAGTGCCAGCGCAAGATAGCAGCAGACCCATCGGATTGTTCCGATGCGGAGCATGTCAGCAATGGAAGCGGCGCCTGGCCCTGACGCGTACACCGAAACGCATCCAAGCAACACGAGGTTGAGGAAGACGTTGGCGATCGCTCCGCCTTGTGGCGCGCTCTGAAAGAACAGAAACGTCACACACACCCGCAGGCCGAAATAGCATCCGATGAACCCGGCCATAGAGAAGCCGCGCATCGCGTAGGTGCGCGAAGAACAAACATCTACTGTGGTCGACCGGATCATGCACCCTCCGTCAAACCATTGGAATGCTCAAGCGGTTGCGGCGCGTGGAACGCGGTCAAACGAAACAGCGGGACGTAGAGAAGGCAGCTAAGAGGCCCATACGCAAGACGCGCCAACGCTGCGCCGCCGACACCGCGATTGGGTATCAGAACGATCAACAAACACAACATAGCGAGGCCGCCAAGGACATTGACCGCGGTCACCAGGCTTGCCCTTCCCATCGCGAGCATCGCGTAGTGTGCTGTCACATTGAGCGACAGGAGACCGAAGCCGAGCGCGAGGAGTGGAAGCCACCGAGAAGCCTCAGCGGCGAACACAGTTCCCATCCAGCGCTCCAGGACTGTTGCGCCGAAGAAGATCGCCGCTAGAGTGAACAATGCGGAGCACGCAAGATTGCAGCCGAAGATCCGCAGGATTGGCGCTCGTAAGCTGGCGGCGTCTCCCGCTGCGTAGCGCCCGGAGAGATACGGAAAGATGAAGTGCAGCCCGGCAGCTGTCAAACCGTGAACGGGCTGGGTCACCTGGATAGCCACGGCGTAGTAGGAAACAGCCGATGCACCAAGTGCCATCGCAAGGATCAGCTTGTCTGCCTGGCTGAAGAGCATCCCGGAAATGGCTTGTATCCAGGAGAAGAGACCGAAAGACATGAGGTCACCAAGGACCGTCCGATCAAATCCCGGTACAGGACGGCGAATGCCGTGTCTTCTTAGAGCCAGGCCCTGCAGTACCACGCCTGCACACGTGACGACGGCTGTTGCCGCCATGATCGCTGGCAACCCGAACCGACACAAGGTAAGGACGATCGAGAGCGCAACCGCTGACATACGGGCCAGAAGGCTCACTCTGATCGCAGCCGCGTAGCACTCAAAAGCCTTCTCGGTACTGATGAAGACGCTCTCGATTGACTTCAATACAATCAGCACGGCTCCGGTCCGCAATGACCAGAGGCAGGAGGCTTCGAGTGTTGCATCGTTGTGTGTGATGCGAGCCGTGCAGTAGGCCGAGACGACAAAGATCAAGAGGCAAAGCAGTCCGCTCAGCGACAGGTTGATCGCAAGCATGTTCGCGATGACCTTCTCGACCGCATGATGCCTTCCACCGGACCGCAGGACGGCAACTCGCTGAATGACCGCATCTCCAAACCCCGACGAGACGATACTGCCCGCCGAGACGGCGGAGTTGGCGATGATCCAAAGTCCAAACGCGGCTACACCCAGGTGACGAAGCAAGACAGGTGATGCCGCCAGCATCAGAACCGGGTAAGCGACATAATCCAGAAGCCCGTACATCGCGTTCGAGGCGTGTCTAATCATCGGTTCGCCTCCATACAGGAGCGGCAACCGGCCTGTTGCTTACCTTGCGCAGGAGTTCTTTCCGAGGATCACTGGAGTCGACCTGCAGCCACCAGCTCTTTACCAGCAGATACCCTGCCACAGACACCATAGCTGCACTCGTCAGTGAGAGCATCAACAGCAGGCGCGGCGGAAAGGACTTTTTCTCGGCTACGAGCGGAGCGTCGATGACGCTGACAACGGGCGTGTCCTTGACCTCGGCGATGCGCGCCATCTCGTATTGCTGCGACAACAATTCGTAGACCGACTCCTCAATACGAACGCGCCGATACAAGTTCGCGTAAGGCACCGCAAGCCGCGGTAGTTGTCTCAGGGATGGGTACTCTTCCGCCGTCGCCTCCTCGGCGCCAGCATTGGAGCTTCCGCTCATCTGTCCGAGTGCGTGCTGCAACTCCGCAACGCGCGCACGCGCCGCCTTCACCCGCACATTCTCGTCGCCATAGATCTGCGACAGGGACGCAAGCTCCGACTCTCCCACGATCTTCTGTGCCTGAAGCCTCGACGCCGCGTCGACCATGGCACGGGTTTGCTCCTTGATGTCAAGTGTCGTGTTGGTACTTGAGAAAGCGCTCAGGGCAAGCTGGGCATCCTGCAGCTCCGTTTGCGCACTTGTCAGTCGCGCCTCGATAAACCGGCGCTCCTGTCGCGCGGAGGAGGTGTTCGCACGAGTGACGAGAGAGTTGAGCTCCTCAAGGTACGCCTGTGCGATAGCGCGTGCCCGTTCGGGATCCCCATCCGTCACAGTGAGGGTCACGACACCGCTCTTCTTGTCTTCCGATACAGATGTGCGTTTCGCCAGGAACTTGACCGTGTCGATCCGATAGCGTTTTCCATATACCTGCTGCAGGTCAAAGCGCTCGATGATGTCGTCTGCAACGGACCGGCTTTGCAGCAGCTCCACAAAGAGCACGCTGGAACTGCGGCCGCCTAGAACACTTCCTGCAAGACCACTCAGGCCGCTCAGTCCTCCGCCGGCGCGCCCCGCGAGAGCCGCCAACATGGCAGGGCCCGAGCCAGCGTTCTCAGGAGGCATGATCCGCGCGGTCGATTCGTATCGTTTGGGCAGCAGAAACGCAAGAAGTGCACTCATGAGCAATGCGAGCGCTGCAGTGCGAAGGAACAGCCTGCGATGGTCCAACAGCACGCCCAGATTTACAACCCAGTTGGGCGGCAGGATGGGAGGGTTCTCAACCTCGTGCGTCTGAGTCGGTTCAAGAGTCATAGCACACCGGCCACGGCGGCCGTGATCGCCAGCGAAGAGGTGATTTGCGCGACGGTGAGGAGATTGCGCCAGACGAGAGAGCCGCCGACGATCTTCTGTGGCACAACGATCGTGTCTCCTGGCCCGAGGTGAGTCGAGAGGACTCCACCTGCAAACATCCCGCCCGAGTGTTTGCCGACAACGGAGCCGTCCGCCCGGACAATGAAGATCTCCTTGTGGTTGGCGACCTCGTTTGTTCCGCCTGCCTGTTGCAGGTACCAGCCGGCTGTCTTGCCGGGTGCAAAGGTGATCGCGGAAGAGCTGTATACCTGGCCGCTCACCAGCACAAAGCCGGGTCGTTTTGGTATGACCAGCACATCCCCGCTGCGCAACTCGATATCGGCCGGCGTATCCGCCCATCGGCTGATGTCAGCAGAGATGTGAATCACCAGCCTTCCGCTGACAGGCTGGTTCCGCAACCGCTGAAGTACCTCAGTCTGTTGCTGCGATGCCGCCTGGATGAGCGACGTCTGGTCCTGTCCCGACAAGCTCGGCGAAAGACGGGCTGACACGGATGTCGTCTCAATCTGCCGAATCAATTCTTCACGGCTTTTCTCTTCCAGCTGCTTCACCTGCGTACGAATCAGCGCTGCTCCATCCGGGTACGCGGTCGAACGAAGCCCGCCGGCACGGCGCAGCACAGAGCTTAGCCGTTCGCCCTCCTGCAGCCCGTAACTTCCAGGGTATGTGACCTCGCCGGTCACCTTGACAGAAGCACCGATGTCGTTCCAGCCGGATATCTGGTGAATGGTCAGTATGTCGCCGGGCTTCAGCGCCACATCGGATGTTGCATCCCGTCCTCGCGTCGCAGCACCAATCGGGATGGACGACCGCTCGCTGACGACCTTGCTTCCGTCGATGACCGAATAGCTGGTAAGGTCCGCGTTATCGAGTAGCGCATCCCGTTTGAAACCGCCTGCCATGCGCACCAGCGAGGCCGCCGTCATGCCCTGCGATAGCGAGTAGACGCCCGGCTTCAGCACCTCCCCACGAATCGTCACCTGCGGCGAATCAACCTCGTATCGTCCATACACACGGATGGTGTCGAACGGCGATAGCGCCAGATTGCCGTTGCCGATCAAGACATCGGCGACCACAAACTGAATGGTGTCCACGTGCAGGTCAGGCGCAACCAGCCGAACGATCTCCCCCTGTGTGGACGGCTCAGGCAATAGATCCTGGTAGCTTGTCAGCACATCGCTCAAGCGCATTCCGTCGCGATAGGGGTACTTGCCGGGGCGTGTAAAGTGGCCTTCAACGTACACTGCTCGTTCACTGTAGGGGAGAATAGGCGCCACATGGATCCGGTCGCCGTCTTTCACCTTGAAAGCGGCAATGCGTGTTGCAGGCGTGTCGCCGGCGCTTCCGGCGTTCGCATCCAGAGTCACGGTCTCTCTTTGTTTGTTTGGTTGAATCCGATCGATTGTGATGTGGTTCAGTGCGGCGGCCGCTGTAGCTCCCCCGGCGTCTGCCAGCAGGCTGCCAAGGGTTTCGTCACCCTTCAGTTCATAGATCGCCGGACGCTTCACGGAGCCGAACACAGCTACTTCCGCACCTGCTGGTGGCACCAGAAGTGTGTCTCCCGAAGCAAGCCGCTCGTCCTTGTTGCGGAGGCCGTGCAACAGAAAGTCATACAAATCCACCTCAGCCACCAGGCGATCTCCGCGATAATGACGCACAATTCGTAACGAGCCGATACCCGTAGGGCCACCTGCTGCATACAGTGCGTTGAGCGCGGTGGAGAGCGAAGTGAGATCGTATGCACCGGGCCGTTGCACATCTCCGACCACATAGATGCGGACGCTTCGCAGGCGCGCAATCGTCACATCCGCATGCGCGTTTCTGAACTGCTGCCGGAGCGCGGCTTCGATAAGCCGCTGCGCACTGTCGAGCGACACCCCCGCCACAACGATAGAGCCGGACTCGGGCAGAGCCACCTTGCCTTCCCGGCCGACCGTCCTGTTCAGAGTCTGCGATACCCCTCCCCATATGTTGATGACGATGCTGTCGCCCGGTCCCAGAATGTAGTCCGGCCCGATCGGCACATCAAGTGTTGCCCCGCCGCCGGCGTCCATCCCTGATTCATGTTGGGCCTCGGGGGAGGCTTTCGATCGCGAGTCGCGGCGCACAAAGACATCGGAGCCAAAGCGCCTCAACGTTCCTTCATCCTGAGGGATTTGCGTGTACAGATCGCGCAAGGAAAGCAGGTTGTATGGAGCCGGGCGATGGAAGCCATCAGGCCTGTCCGTGATATTCTCCTCCCGCTTTCTCGAGCTTGGCTCACGAGAGTCGGGTTGATTTTCGGGTCTCGCCAACCGATCTTTGTGCGGGAGCTGCTCAGCTCGCACGCGAGAGCGGGACAGGTCGCTCATTGTGGCTGGATCCGCATTCGGTGCCGGCATACCGGCTGCGAGCTGCGGCGTCAGTTGATCCAGGTCAGGATCGGGCCGTTGCATGATCGGCTCCTCACCGTCTCGGACATCCAGCGGGGAACGTTGCAAATCCGCCTGAGACACATAGCCTCGGGCTCTCAGGAAGTCGGTGATGTTCAGCCGTAAGCTCGAGCTCAGCGCGATTTGTTGCGTCAGTTGTTCCTCCGTGATGGCATCTGCCAGCACGTGGATGTTTTGCTGCTCGAGCATCTCTGCAAGCAACGATTTGAGTTCCACAATCAGTTCGGGTCGTTGCTGCAGGAGATTGTCAATCTGCGCGGCTGTGAGTGCATCAGAACGAAGGACGCCTGGCGTTTTTGCCGCGTCTGCAGGCTTGGAGATCGCGCGTTCATCGACCTGGTCAGCGTTCGAGACCTGTTGGCCAACGGCCACAAGCGAGCACGCGAACGACGAGGCCAAGAGCAGCATCCGCATATCCAGCCGGGTTGAAGGCCTGATCGTCATTGAGGTTGTACCGCCTGTGCCCGCAGCAGTGTGTCAGGTGGAGGAGCCGATTGCGTTGTCCGGAGCGCTTTCCTCCATCGCGGCACTTCCATCAGATAGGCCAATCCCTGCACAACGTGAAAACGGGCTCGAAAGAGCTCATAGCGCACCTGGTACAGCTCGCCTTGCACTCGTTCACCCAGGCTGGCGCCCGCAGGGAGAGTGAAGATCTTGGGCGGCCTCCGACACGGGAACGGTACTCGCGGACGGGCAGTGTCCCGACCTGCACCATGGTGGTGAACCTCTTCTTGGAGAAAGAGGTGGAGCTTCGTTCCTGGCGAATCTGCCAGGACGGCACGGGCGGCATAGCGCTCCACCCAAAGTCGCACGCCTGCCGGCATACGTCCGACCAGACCTGTCTCCAGGGTCCTGGGAATGGAACAGTCAAGGACCTCTTCTACTGCAAGGCAGGCCACACCAACCCGTATCCAGGTATCTCCCGCGAGGCGGGCCCGACTCACAACACGGTCCCAGAACGCAACGTCGTGAAACCGGAAGCGAAGGTGATTGCCAAGTTCAAGCAGCCAGGCCAGTCTGGTCGAAGATCCACAGAGATGCGAGCAGATGTGAGTCGCTTGTGCAATGAACTGGTCCACGCTGCAGAGCACCGGGATCTTCTGCCCCTGTATCTCGATCCACTCCAACCCATGCAAATGCTCGTAGCTTCCGTTTCGCTCAGCGCTTTCCGAAGGGTCGCCGAAGTGCAGTTCAATGGAGCGCTGTTCGCGTGGCTTATAGAGCTCGGAGATCTCAGCCAGCGTCAAGCTTTCCGTCTTGAACTCCCAGGTTCTTCCCGTTTGTGTGCGGAGCACATATCCGCGACCCGCAAGTATCTGCTGACATGCGGGCAGGTCTTTGCTTTCGACATGAAAATCGAGGTCCAGCTGGATACGCAAGGCAGGATCGGGGCAGGAGATCGGCGCCAGGGTAAATCCTTTCAATGCGCAGTAAACGACACCCGCAGCCTGGAACGCTTGATTGATCTCCAGGAACTCATCCAGCATGCAGGCCGACCGCATGCGATTGTCCTTGAGATTCTGGCCTAGCCTTCTGCGAACCTGATGCGGAAGTGTGCCAAGCAGATCAAGATTTTCCAACCTCTCCAACAGGTATAAGGCCGTCCCACTTGCGTCCAGCCAGTAGAGACTTTGCTCCCATTGACGGGAAGAGAGCGGCAGCAGACAGGCATACAGATCATCGTCTGGCTGACTGAAAACACTCAGCACAGCGTCGACCACTCGCGGATCAGCCTTCTGGCTCCATTTCATTTGTCTCTCCTTTCCGCACCGCTGCTCGCTCAGTGGCTGTACATCTCCGGCTCTCCAACGCTGCCGGCGGGCGGCAGATGCCTGAGAAATAGAACGATGGACCACATCTCTTCGTCCGTGAGCGTTCCTTTTGAAGCTGGCATTCCCGAAGGAGCAAGCCCGTTCTCGACCACCCACTTCAGCTGTCCGTCGCTGTAGCTCTGCACGTCCTTTGAAAGCAGCAACGGTGGCGGTGGCGACATGTTCTCCGCGAAGGGCACGCCTGTATTCTGTCCATCCATTCCATGGCAAGCGACGCAGTAATGTCCGAATGCTTCCTTACCAGCTGCGACGTTTGCCGCCGTCGCCGTGATCGGGTTCTTCACCGATTTCCCATGCACCGTCACGTGATGCTTCAAGTAGGTCATCGTATGGGTCTCCGCGGTGCCGGGCCGTGTGACCTTGCAGCCACTCAGGGTGATAGCCAGCGCCGACAACGCCAACCCTGCAGCGACTGTCGCGAGTGCAAACAGGTGGCGCATTCTCACTCCGTAACACGCAGGGTCAATTTCATCGATCCATGACCCGAACCGCAGAAGACAGAGCACTGCCCGATGTAGTCTCCGGTCTTGTCAGGTGTAAATGTGACTTCGTTCGTCTCGCCCTTCTTCGCCTTCAACACGACGTTGAAGTCTTTAAACTTCAGTCCGTGGTCAACGTCTTTGCTAATCAGAAGGATGGTCACCGGCGAGCCTTTCTTCACGGTGATCTCCGCAGGCGTGAAATCAAACCGCTTCGCCTCCACCTCAATGCGTTGCGGTGCACCTTCTTTCGGAGAGACGTGAGCAAAAAACGCGGCGAGGCTGACAACGACGGCTGAAAGGCCGGTAAACCACTTCGAATTCATATCCGCTCCGTTGCAGTTCTGCTGAACTATGGGTTGAGGTAGTGCAGGATGGCACGCTCGTCGGCCGCACTCAGGTTTGCGCGCACCCTCATGTGCCGAATGACCGTGCCGCTGATGCGCGGATTGAGAGTGTCAGGCGCGTAATGGCATCGGCTACAGTTCGCATGGAAGGCACGTTCGCCGTGCTCCGCTTCACTTTGCAGGGGAGCAGCCGCGCTCCCGCGCTTTACTGGCTTGCTCGACTGCCCCCAGGGAGCAAGTCCCGCCCCAGACAGAGGTGCAAGCAGAAGACCAAGGATGAGGACACACCGGCGAGTCATCTTCATCACGACCTCCCCGGCCAGGCTGGGAACAGAAAACGATACGTCAAGGCGAGTCCCCAGATGTTGCCATCGGCTCCCTGGGCGAACTTGCGCGAATAGCTTGAGTTCAAGCGGATGTCGTGGGGAAAGTGATAGTCCAGCCCGAAGTCAGCGATCTTGGTGTCGACCTTCGGCAAGCCATCGCCCGTGCCAGGGCTGTTGCGAAATGCCTGTTGGAAACGAAACAGCGGCTCCATTCGTCCAACCACGCTGTCTGTGCCGCCCCATTGCGATAGCCGATACGAGTTTTCGATCCAATACCCCTGGGAATGCGGATCATGCGCGTACTCTGCCCGCACCTGGAGCGGCGAGCGCCACGGCAACCAGTAGAAGTGGGCTCCCAGCGAGTTGTAGCGGGTATCTTGAAGCCGCCGCGTGAACGAGGTGCCGAGCTCTATCCTTTTGTCAGGGAAGAACACTTCCAGTCGATCCCCGATCGCCCGGGTGCCGTTCAAAGAGAAGCGATTCTGACGTTTCGAAAACCAGCCCACATAGTTCAGCTGCACATGCGAGCTCGCGTAAGCGTTGCCGCGGATCTGCATGCCAACTGCGGTCCCTGAGTCTCGAGTGCCAACAGCGGCAATCATCGGAGCATCTTGGAAGTTCTGCTGCCAAAGCTCTGAGAGGCGCTCGTTATAGGTGTTGAAGGGGATCAGTGACTGCCCAAGAACGAAGGTCATCCGGGAATTTGCCACGTAGTCGAGTTGAAGGATCTGCGTGGATTTGAACAGCTGACCGTTATACGGACCGGTCCTGTTCTGCTGCACGAAATACCCATCCAGGTTGAAACGGCCTTCCACCATGAAGCGGTCGCCGAGCGGCGCGGCGAAGACCGGTGCAAGCACAGGCTGAAAGAAGTTCACGCCCTCGTTGGTTTCGCTGAGCATCCCCAAGGTGCCCGAAACCATGGGCACATTTTGAGCTCCGGCTCCTGCGCCCAGACACAAGAACGGCAGGAGCAGAGCAAAGCTAGAGATGCCACCTCGGCGTACTTTGCAACGCGATTGGCTTCGCGTCCTGAGCGTATTGAGAGTGGTGAACATGGCGGGCTGAGCTCCGTACAGCCATCACATTAGCCGTCGCCTATGCCACATGTGTCAGGACCCTGTCATGCTTTTGTCTTCGGTTTGTAACTCCCGAAAGGCGCTTCAACCGACAGCTTTCGATTTCCTCATTTGGGTTTAGCATTGCGCTATTCGGGAGACGCACCATGCATGACGAACGCCAAAGCCGGCGGACTGATCGTCGAGCACGCCTCAGCATCTGTCTCGTGTTCCTGGTCGGGGCATGCAGCGCATCGCGCGTACTTGCAGCCTTTGGAGGCGCGCAGGAAGCTGGCCAGCAAGCAGGTTAACGTCTCTCGCTTCCAGTGCTGAACAACGTTCATCCTCAGCGTCGCCCGCGCGTTTCGCAGGTTCAGAAACATGTAAGGGCTGCCATCGCTCTACCTATAACGGATGGAAGAAAACGTTGGCTGCAAACATTGTTCTCTAGCAGGAGCCCATTCAGAACGCAGCCAGGTCGAAACTTCGCCGCTGGCAAGATGAAGGATGGAGGATACTTCCATGGAGCGAGCCGAGGCTGGGCAGTATGTTGCTTGCGAGCCTCCGGCGGGTCGAGTCCACGTGCCGGGCGCTCTTATGGTGTTTCCAGTGCTCCAGCCATTTGTGGGAGATCGTCGTGAAGGATTTCTCGACCAGCGCCATAAGCTTTTCCTTGCGCTCGAAGCGGTACTTCCAGCGGAACAGCTTCGCGGCCGGCAGGGGATACCTCGAGAGACAGGCCGCCGCGTCAGCCAACCGGTATGCCTTTTCCCTTACCGGGGCTCGCTTGATCTCTGCGTCGGTGAGTGACATGTGATCGCTCCGTGAAACGGATTCCGAATTTACCCCCAGTCCGGAAAAGAGATACCCCCCAAAATACCCCCACCGGACTGTGGCTTCCGTAGTACGTCGCTGGACGCTAAAAACACAAAACCCCAGCTTTTGCCGGGGTTTGAGCGGACTCTCTGGATGTTCTTGGATGCCCTGAAACAAGGTGATGGCGGAGAGTGGGGGATTCGAACCCCCGATACAGGTTTTGCCCGTATAACGGTTTAGCAAACCGTCGCCTTCAGCCACTCGGCCAACTCTCCGGCGATCGTGCGGGATGGATCGTCTCTCATTATAGCGTAGGCCTGTCGCCCGCACGCCAGGCCGGGTACCTCATCGAAATTTCGCCTGATCCCCGCTAGAATCCGTGCAGCGATGCACGGAGGAAGTCTCATGGCGGAGCGCTGGCCCGAACTGAAGTGGTCCGACTGGCAGCAAACCGCCGACACCCTGCACATGTGGACGCAGATCGTCGGCAAAACGCGTCTCGCACTGACGCCGCTGCAGAACCACTGGTGGAATGTGCCGCTCTATGTCTCGGCGCGCGGCCTCACCACCTCGCCCATGCCGCTGCCCGACGGCTCGGTGCTGGAGATCGAGTTCGACTTCCTCGCGCATGTGCTCGAGATGCGGCGCTCCGGCGGCGAGCGCCTGGAGCTTCCGCTGCGAGCGCAATCGGTCGCCGATTTCTTTGCCGAATACAAGGCTGCGCTGTGGGAACTGGGCGTCGAGGTGAAGCTCTATCCCATGCCGGTGGAGGTGGCCGCGCCCATCCGCTTCGATCTCGACCACACCCACGCCAGCTACGACCGCGAAGCCGTGGAGCGCTTCCACCGGGCGCTCATGCGCCGCCGACACGCTGTTCAAGCGCTTCTCCACGGGCTTCCAGGGCAAGATCAGCCCGGTGCACTTCTTCTGGGGCAGCTTCGATCTCTGCGTCACGCGCTTCAGCGGGCGGCTGGCCGGCGGACCGCCCAAGCCGGACCGGGTGCAGGCCGAGGCGTACTCGCACGAGGTCATCAGCTGCGGCTTCTGGCCCGGTAACGGCGGCTTCGGCTCCGCCGCGTTCTACTGCTACGCCGCGCCGGTGCCCGCGGGCCTGGCGGCGAAGCCCATCCGTCCCGGCGCCTGGAACGCCGCGCTAGGCGAGTTTCTGCTGGACTACGAGGAAGCCCGGAACGCTCCGGACCCCGCCGCGACGGTGCTCGAGTTTCTGCGCACGACCTACGCCGCTGCTGCCGACGCCGCGAAGTGGGATCGTGCCGCGCTGGACCGGCCCATGGCGTAAAGCGTCGCCTGCGAGCCATCACAGGCACGCAACATGCGACAATCGAACCAGCGAGCCATGCCCAATCAGCACGTTCAGCCCTCTCGGCGATCCCCTCCCCCGCCACCATCACGCCGGCGCTGCTCAAGACGCACAGCATCACGGACGACGAGTACGCGCCGCATCGAACAAGCGCTGGGCCGCACGCCGTCGCTGACCGAACTCGGCATCTTCTCCGTCATGTGGTCGGAGCACTGCTGCTATAAGTCCTGCCGCGTCCACCTCAAGCGCCTGCCCACCAAAGGCACACGCCTGAGCGGCCCGGGCGCCGTCGTGCAGGGCCCGGGCGAGAACGCCGGCATCATCGACGTGGGCGACGGCTGGGCCTGCGCCTTCAAGATCGAATCCCACAACCACCCCAGCTACATCGAGCCCTACCAGGGCGCGGCCACCGGCGTCGGCGGCATCCTGCGCGACATCTTCACCATGGGCGCGCGGCCGCTGGCGGTCATGGATTCGCTGCGCTTCGGCCCGCTCGCAGCCAGAGGGCAGGGCCAGGGCGAAGGTGTAGCAGCGATCCTGCCGATTACCGACGCCCTACTCCCGACACCCATCGACTACGCCCGCAACCGCCACACCATGGCCGGCGTCGTCCACGGCGTGGGCGGCTACGGCAACTGCTTCGGCGTGCCGAATCTCGGCGGCGAGACGCGCTTCGAGGCCTGCTACTCCGGCAACCCGCTGCTGAACGCCTTCGCGCTCGGCCTGGTGCGCACGGACGAGATCTTCTACGCCAAGGCCGACCGGCGTCGGCAACCCGGTCTTCTACGTCGGCGCCAAGACGGGCCGCGACGGCATCCACGGCGCGACGATGGCCTCCGAAGAGTTCACCGAAGGCTCCGAGCAGAAGCGCCCCAACGTCCAGATGGGCGATCCGTTCCTCGAAAAGCTGCTGCTGGAAGCCTGCCTCGAAGCGATGAAGACCGGCGCCGTCCTCGGCATTCAGGACATGGGCGCGGCCGGCCTGACCTGCTCCACCTGCGAGATGGGCGCGCGCGGCGAACTCGGCGTCACCATCGAGCTCGACCTGGTCCCGCAGCGCGAGACCGGCATGACCAGCTACGAGATCATGCTGTCGCGAATCGCAGGAGCGCATGCTGCTGGTCGCCGCACAAGGGCCGCGAGCAGGAGGTCCTCGCCGTCTTCGCCAAGTGGGGCCTCGACTGCGCGGAAGTCGGCATCGTCACCGCCGACGACGTCATGCGCGTCTACCACCGCGGCGAACTGCGTCGCCGAGATCCCCAACAAAGCCCTCACCGACGACGCCCCGGTCTACCACCGGCCCGTCGGCACCTGGAAGCCGCCGGTTCCGCAAGGATCCGCCCGCCTGGGTGCTCGAAGAGCTGAAGAAGCCGCGCGACTACACCGCCGACCTCAAGAAGCTGCTCGCCAGCGCCAACATCTGCGACAAGCGCTGGATCTTCGAGCAGTACGACTCCATGGTGCAGACCAACACCGTCCAGGGCCCGGGCGGCGAGGCCGGCGTGATGCGCATCAAGGGCACAGGCAAGCAGGGCACAGGCGATGCATGGGAACAGGCAAGCAGTGACACGGATCAGGTGAACAGGGATCAGCTTCCGACCGATCGCACCGCTGGCATCCTTCCGCGCAGCGGATGACCTGCTGATCCGCAACCGCCGACCAAGCCCGAGCGCGGCCTCGCCATGGCGCTCGCCGGCAACGGCCGCTGGTGCTATCTCGACCCCAAGCTCGGCGCGATGCACGCCGTCGCCGAAGCCGCCCGCAAGGTCGCCTGCACCGGCGCGACCCCGGTCGCCGCGACCAACTGCCTGAACTTCGGCAACCCCGAAAAGCCCGAGATCATGGCGCAGCTCTCGCACGCCATCGACGGCATCGCCGAAGCCTGCACCGCGCTCGGCACCCCCATCACCGGCGGCAACGTCTCGCTCTACAACGAGACCCGCGGCGAAGGCATCTACCCCACGCCGGTCATCGGCATCGTCGGCATCCTCGACGACGTCACGCAAGGCCGTGCCGAGCAGCTTCCAAGGCGTCGGCGACAAGGTTCTGCTGCTGCAGTCGACCGTCGAGACCGAAGGCGATCCGTGCCGAGAGAACTCGGCTCGTCCGACTTCGCCAAGTCCGTCCTGGGCGCGTTCTGGGGCGCGCCGCCGTGGCTGAATCTCCACAGCGAAGCGGCGCTGCACAAGGCTGCTCGCGAAGCTCGCCGACGCGCGGCCTCATCCACTCCGCCAAGGACATCTCCGACGGCGGCCTGGCCGTCGCGCTCGCACAGAGCTGCTTCGCCAACGGCATCGGCGTCCACGTCAATCTCGGTACGCTCGGGCGACGCGCACATGTCCGCCGCGCTCTTCAGCGAAAACGCCACCGAGGTCCTCATCACCTGCGCGCCTCGAAGTCTACGGCGAGGTCTGCTACCTGCTCGACGAGGACGGCAGCTTCTCGCACTCGATATCGGCGACACCATCGCCGACCGCATCGAGATCTTCGCCGAAGACGACGCCCTCATCGACGCGCCGCTCGCGGAGCTGCAGCACGTCTATTCCGCCGCCCTCGAAGCCCAGCTCGCCGAAGAGGTGCTCGCATGATCGACCTTACTCCTTTGCAGGATGCGATCTCGCACTCTCACTGAGTCGCTTCGCCTCATCGAGGAGGCCGAAGGTCAGGCTCCGAACCGATGCGCTTGCTATCGCAGAGGGGTCTGATTCAGGCTTTCGAGTTCAACTACGGCCTTGCGATTCATCCTGATGGCTCGTTATCTTAAGAGCAGTGCGGCTATATCTGACACGTCGACGACTCTGGTCTTTCGAGGAATTGATTCGCGTCGCGGACGAGCAACAACTCTTCTGTGCTCCGATTGCAAAATGGAAGGCATTCCGTGAAGCGCGAAATCTGACAACGTCATACCTACAACCGCGCCAAAGCGGAAGCTGTGGCAGAAATCACTGTCGATTTTGAACGCGAAGCGAGTCACCTTCTCGCTTGCAGACTGAAGGAGAAATGTAGCCCAGTGATTGACGCACCGACAATCTCAATCGCCCCGGACGAAGCCCAGATTGTGCTGGATATTCTGCGCGACTCGCATTCCAGACCGTCCAGTCTGGATCTTCGGTTCGCGGCGCGAAGAACCGGGCGCAGCGGCGTTCCGATCTTGATCTCGCCATCGCCGGTTCTGAGCCGCATGTCCTGTCGATCTGCTACATCAATTTGAAAGAAGACTTTCGACCAATCCGACCTGCCTTATCTTGTCGACCTGGTTGACCTGCACGACGTGACGCCCGAATTCCAACGCTCGATCGAGCCTGACTTTGCTACCGCTCTCGCGTAATCCAGCACCGAGCTCGCGTCTGAAGACTCAAGCACGAAGCGACGACTCCCTTCGACAAGCTCCGCGAAGAGTGCGGCGTCATGGCCGTCTACAACCACCCCGACGCCGCCCGCCTCACCTACTGGGGCCTCTACGCGCTGCAGCATCGCGGGCAGGAGTCCGGCGGCATCGCCTCCGCCGACGGCGAGCGACGTCCACGACATCAAGGGCATGGGCCTCGTCTCCGAGATCTTCACCGACGACGTCCTCGCCAAGCTGCCCGGCCACCTCGCCATCGGCCACACGCGCTACTCCACCACCGGCGACTCCGCGCTGCTGAACGCGCAGCCCATCTCGGTCGAATCGACCAAGGGCCTCATCGCCATCGCGCACAACGGCAACCTGATCAACCTCGGCACGCGCGCAAGGCGCGCCTGGAGCGCGACGGCGCCATCTTCCAGACCACCTCCGACTCCGAGATCATCGTCCAGCTCATCGCCCACTCCAAGCAGCAACACCCTCATCGACTGCATGGCCGACGCGCTCGCGCAGGTCGAAGGCGCGTTCTCCATCGTCATGATGACGCGCAACCGCATCTTCGCCGCGCGCGACCCGCACGGCTTCCGCCCGCTCTGCATGGGCCGCATCGCCGGCAACGACGGCGCGCCCGACACCTTCTGTCTTCGCCTCCGAGACCTGCGCCTTCGACCTGCTGCACGCCAAGTACGAGCGCGACGTCGAGCCCGGCGAGCTCGTCATGGTCTCCGAAGACGGCGTCACCAGCCGCTTCTTCGCCAAGCGGCACCCCGCAGGCCTCCTGCATCTTCGAGCACGTCTACTTCGCCCGGCCCGACTCCAAGATCTTCGGCCGCTGGGTGCAGACAGTCGCGCGAAGAGATGGGCCGCCAGCTCGCGCGCGAGTCCGGCGTCCCCGCCGACCTCGTCGTCCCCGTGCCCGACTCCGGCGTCACCGCCGCCATCGGCTATGCCGCCGAGTCCGGCATCCCGTTCAACTTCGGCCTCATCCGCAACCACTACGTCGGCCGCACCTTCATCGAGCCCGACGCAGCGCGTGCGCGACTTCGGCGTCCGCATGAAGCTGAACCCCAGCCGCGCGCTGCTCGAAGGCAAGCGCGTCATCCTGATCGACGACTCCATCATCCGCGGCACCACCTCGCCGCAAGATCGTCCGCATGGTCCGCGCCGCCGGCGCGACCGAGGTCCACCTGCGCATCTCCTGCCCGCCGACCATCTCGCCCTGCTTCTACGGCGTCGACACGCCCTCGCAAGGAGCACCTCATCGCCGCCAACAAGATCGCTCGAAGAGATCCGCGCAGTTCATCGAAGCCGACTCGCTCGCCTACCTCTCGCTCATCGGCCTCACCCACTCCTGCACCACCGGCGAGCCCGCCGACGGCCTCTCGCCCGGCAGCTTCTGCACCGCCTGCTACACCGGCGACTACCCCACGCAGACGATCGACGTGAACGAGATCCTGCCCGCCAAGGTCTACGCCTGAGCGCAGCTTCGCGGCCCTGAGGCCGATTCCACCTCGCTGTAGAACCCATCCCACAAACAATCGTCATTCTGGCGAAGCCAGAATCTCGGTAATTGTCTCTTGTTTACCAGGCCACCCGTAGGGGGGAACCGTTCTCCTCAAACCTTCAACGACATCAGGTAATCATGCGACTCCTGCATGCTCG
Source organism: uncultured Gammaproteobacteria bacterium (assembly GCA_963744015.1). Classification (GTDB taxonomy): domain Bacteria; phylum Acidobacteriota; class Terriglobia; order Terriglobales; family Acidobacteriaceae; genus Edaphobacter. The sequence goes on along the minus strand of CAVUSA010000003.1, from coordinate 421,617 downwards.
CCTCGACCGGCCCCTGCGTCTCATCCTGGTCCAGAAACGCATAGCGGATGCCCTGCCGCATCGCCTGCCGCAGCAGCGCCGGCCATGCAATCGATCCCTTGCCCAATTCCGTAAAGTGCTGCGGCGGATCCATGTTGTAGCTCGTCGCCGCGCCCGCCACGCGGTCTTTCAGATGCACCAGCACGGCGCGGTCGGCATGGCGCGCCAGCATCGCCGCCGGATCCTGCCCGCCCTGCGTCAGCCAGTAAAGGTCAAGCTCCAGCTTCACCAGCTTCGGGTCGGTCTTCTGCATCAGCTCGGCAAAGCCAGTCGAACCCTCCATCGGTTTGAATTCATAGTCATGGTTATGGAAGGCAAACTCCATGCCCGCCGAGCGAGCGGCCTCGCCCCATTGATTGAAGAATGTGGCTGCCTTGCGGAAGCCATCTAGCGAGGTCCACTGTTCCTTCGGCAGCATCGGGCAGACGACGTACCTCAGCCCCAGCGCATGCGCGTACTCCACCGCGGCCATCCCGGAAAGACGCCCCGTGTAATCGAAGTGGCCGGAGACCGAGGTGAGGCCGGTGTCGCCCAGCAGCCGGCGCAGCTCCGCGGCAGGCCGGTCGTACGCAATCGGATACAGCTCCACCTGGCCGAATCCCGCCGACCGGATGCTGCGGAACGCGCCCGCCAGATCGGTCTGCGCCTGCTTCCGCACCATGAACATCTGCACCCCGTAGGTCAGTCCTGCCGGATCGGCCCTGGCATCAAGCGTTGCCCGGAGAAGGCTCTGCGCGGCCACAGCCTGGGCGGAGAGTGCGAAGAATCGTCGGCGAGAAAGCATCCCGGAACCTTACGGAAGCCCGCCGGCGCCTGTCAACGAGCCTGGCTCCGTTCCCACCCGCGCCACACCAAAGAAAGTTCTCTCCATGGCATAGCTATCTATTAAAGAGCGCCCCATTACAGAGCGCCGTCATTCTGGCGAAGCCAGAATCTCCGTAGTCGCTCTCGCCGCGGAACTACACCCTCGCCGGTCTGCCTAATACCTCCACGACTTCACGTCCGCACCCGCCGGCGCGGTCTTCAACATGTGCTCCGCCATCTGCGGCAGCACGCGCTGCGCCCAGTTCGCGTTGTTCTGCTGCATCGTGTACTCCGCCGGCCCGCCCGTGTAGCAGTGCGGCATGCCCGGCCCGTACTGGAACGTCGCGTCCGAGTGCGGATTCGTCGTCGCCTCCAACTGCGTCTGCAGCAGATGCACGGCGTTGTTCAGGAAGTACGTATCGCCGTCGCCCACCGCGATGTGCAGCTTGCCTTCGAGCTTCGGCCCCAGCGTCGGCCAGTCGCGCTTCAGGATCGCCGCCAGATCGTAGTGATCTTTCCAGTAAGCGACCACTTTCTTGTCGATCTTGCCCGTCATCGGATCCAGCACCTCCGCCGGATACCCATCCGCACCCGCCGGCGAAAACACCGCCTGCCAGATATCCCACTGCTCGGTCGACCGCCCATGCGTGCCCAGCACATACTCGAACGCAAACTCGCCCTGCGTAGTCGGCGATGACGGTGCCATCCGGCTTGCGATCCGCCGCGATCGCCACCTCGCCGAAGTCGCCCTTCAGATAGAACGCATTGTCGTAGTCGTACAGATTGATGTTCTGGTACGCATGAAAATCCACCGGGTCAGGGCACGCGCTCGTACGCGCCGTTGTAGCTATCCGGATAAAAGACCTGCGTCGCCAGCGCCTCCCAGCCGCCGGTCGATCCGCCATAAGTAGCCCGCGCCCAGCCCTGCCCGATCCCGCGATACTGCTTCTCGATCGCCGGAATCAACTCATCGTTGATCGCCGAGCCATACGGTCCCACGTTGGCCGAATCCACCACGTACGAGTCGTCATAGTAAGGATTCGCATTCTGCACATACAGCATGATGACGCGCGGCATCCGGCCCGCCGTCCAGTCCTGGAAGAAGCGATATGCCGCTATCGCCACCGCGCCGCGCCGCCCGCGTGCCGCCGGATCCGGCTTGGTCGCCACAAACGCACGGCCCCGACGTCGCATGATAGTGGTCCTGGTACACGACCAGCGGATACTGCGCGTCCGGATGCTCGTCGAACCCATCCGGCAGCAGAATCCACGCGCCCAGATACATATCGCGTCCCCAGAACGCGCTCAGCTTCTCGCTCTTGAAGCGCATGTACTTCAGCCACTTCGCGCCCGGGTCCTTCGCCGCAATCACGGCCGGGTCCTGGTCCGTGCCTTCAATCGGCGCGAATCACCTTGTCCAGCGTCACCTTCATCGTCGTCTTCGACTTCCGGATCGAAGTGCAGCTTCACCGGCGCGTTATACGGGTTGCCGGGCTTGCGATTCCAGTGCTGGCCCTCGCCCTTGTCCGGCGGCAGCCACACGCTCTTGCCGGTCGCCAGATGGAACTTCTCGTAGACGTTGAAGACGCCCTGCACAAAGTAATCGCCCGCCTCGAGTTCGCTCAGCGACCGCCGCGGATACCCGAACGTCGCCGCATCCACGACGATCGGCTTGCCCGGCGCCGTGGCGTCCACATCCACGCCAAACGCCTGCGCCGACTCGTAGTTCTCCGACATCTGCATGCGCGGCTCGGGCTTGTCCTTCTTCGCAAGCACCAGGATCAGATGCCCATGCAGCGGCGCGGCGGAAGGAATCGTCACCTCAATACGCTGCGCCCGCGCAAACGCGCAGCAGAGCAGCAAAGCAGCGGAAGACAAAGCGGAGGGAAGTCGCATGGATGCGAAAAGTCTAGCAGAGCCGCACAGGGGGTTCGCGAAACCACCAGAGAGCCGCTTTGTAAGCTGCCACATTTGGCTGCGCAAGTCGCTTTTGTGCTGGACATACCACCTAAGTTGTAGTGGAATCACCTCCATCGGCCCCAAGAAAGATGTCTCTGCATTCCCCACAGCCGCTTGCCGCGAGCGTCGAGGGACGATGCTCCCATGGCCGGTGCCCGGCCTTCACGCGTCACTTACCAGCAATTCAGCCCGGCAGATCGCAGTAGGCGCAGGTGATGTGTACCTCCGACCCGGACGTTGCCGCAGCGGGATTTCTGTTGCACCGTTTCGCCCAAACGGCGAATGGATCTTCTCATGCGTTACTCTCTCTTGTTGGTTGCCGGTATTGCTGGCCTCGCCATTCCCGCGTCCGCCGCGCCCATCACCTACACCGTAAACCAGACCTTTTCCAACTTCAGCGTTGTCGGCACCATCGTAACGGATGGAAACCTCGGCGTCCTCAACGGTACCGATGTGACCGGTTATAGCCTCACCGTTACGGACACAGCGGGCAGCAAGGTTCTGAATTACGGAGCTAACCACGTGGGGACCTATGGTTCGGATTTCACGGCAACGTCGACAGGTCTCTTTTATAACTACACTGATGTCTCCTTCGACTATCTCATTTTCTACGGATACACGGCCGGGAGCTACGATGGAAGCTACCTCTGTTTCCAGGGAGTAGGAAGCGGATGCGACAACCCTTCAAATGGAGCCCACGAAGCGATCGGTCTGTCCGGCTCCTACGGAGGGACCAGCGTCTTGCAATCCATGACAGGTACCCAGCAGTTTGCCTCCGTGCCCGGTATCTCGGCCACGCCCGAGCCCTCCTCGCTGGTGCTGCTCGGCACCGGCATCCTGGGCTTCGCCGGAGCCGCCCGCCGTCGCTTCCTCAAGGCGTAAGTCCCATTCTGGAAAAAACCATGTTTTCCGCAGGCCTCTTGCGTACGCGCAAGGGGCCTTCCCGGTATATGGTGGCTGCGCGAAGTATTTCGTTCGCGGCTGTACTACTTCCTTCCAGGAAACGGGCTTGTCATGCACATCCAGTTGAGCCGCGAAGTGCGGCTGACCACCGCTACCATCCTGGGACTTCTGCTGCTCGCCGCGGCTTCGCTCGTGGCACAGGAAATGCCCCCGCACCCGGCACACGATGCTCCCCAGCGGCCGAAGATCACCGGCATCTCGCACGTCGGCTACTTCGTCTCCGACCTGCCCAAGGCGCTCGCCTTCTGGCACGACTTCCTCGGCTTCGACGAACCCTACGACCTGAAGAAACCGGGCAGCGCCTCCGAGGTCCGCATCGCCTTCATCAAGATCAACGACCAGCAGCACATCGAGCTCTTCAACGAGCCCGCGCCCGCGCCGCCCAGCCACATGAGCCACCTCTGCTTTCACGTCGCGATGTGAAGCAGATGCGCGCCTTCCTCCTGGCCCGCGGCTTCGACGTCAAGGCCAACGTCGCCACCACACGCACCGGCGACCTCGCCTTCGAGATCAAGGATCCCGACGGTACGCTGGTCGAGTTCTGGCAGGCCCAGCCCGACGGCATGGAATCGAAAGCAGCCGGAAAATTCATGCCGCCCACGCGCATCGCGGCCAGTATCTATCACGTCGGCTTCCTGGTCGGAAACAGCGAGAAGTCCCTCGCCTTCTATCGCGACCTGCTGGGCTTTCAGGAGACCTGGCGAGGCAGCAGCAGGGGCGACGAACTCAGCTGGATCAACCTGCGCGTCCCCGATGGCGACGACTATATCGAACTCATGCTCTATCACGGTGCGCCCGCAAGCCACGGCACCAGCAACCACGTCTCGCTGCTGGTGCCCGACGTGGTGAAGGCGACGGCGCTGCTGAAGACGCGCCCCGCCTACCAGCTCTACGGCAAGCCGCTCGAGGTCAAGACAGGCAAGAACGGCAAGCAGCAACTGAACCTCTACGATCCGGATGGAACGCGCGTCGAGCTGATGGAAGCGCATACCATCGACGGAAAGCCGCGACCTTCCTCCACCGCCCCGCCCCCGCCGCCGGTGCATCCGTAATGGTTCTCCTCCGGCGATCTGGTTGTCCGCCGCGCGAACCAGGCGACCGCTGGTTTACCATCAGAGCCGATGCCAACGAACGCCAAACCCGCATTCCTCTTTCCCGGCCAGGGCTCGCAGACCGTCGGCATGGGCCGCGAACTCCACGACAACTTCCCCGCCGCACGCGCCGTCTTCGAGGAAGCCGACGACGCCCTGGGCTTCGCGCTCTCGAAGATCATCTTCGAAGGCCCTGCTGAAACCCTCCAGCTCACCGAGCACACCCAGCCCGCCATCCTCACGGTCTCCGTCGCCGCGCTGCGCGTGCTCAACGAGGCGCTTGCGCCGCTCGGCATCGCGCCCGCCTTCGCCGCCGGGCATTCGCTGGGCGAATACAGCGCCCACGTGGCCGCCGGCACCCTCAGCTTCGCCGACGCGGTCCGCACCGTGCGCTCGCGCGGCCAGTTCATGCAGCAGGCCGTGCCCGAGGGGCAAGGCTCCATGGCCGCCATCCTCGGCCTCGCCGCCGCCCGCGTCAACGATCTCTGCGCGGAGGCTGCCGACGAACTCGCCGGACCCGCCCCCATCGATACCACGCCCTCCGAATCCGACCAGCCGCGCGCCGACGTCGCCAGATCCATCGTCTCGCCCGCCAACCTCAACTCGCCCGAGCAGATCGTCATCTCCGGCGCCAGGGAAGCCGTCGCCCGCGCCGTCGAGCTGTGCAACGGGGCCGGCGCCAAGCGCACCGTCATCCTGAACGTCTCCGCACCCTTCCATTGCGCGCTCATGCAGCCGGCGCAGGATAAACTCGCCAACACGCTCGAAGGCATCACGCTGGCCGACCCGGCCTTCCCCGTCGCCTGCAACGTGGACGCGCGCCTGCTCACGCGCCCCGCCGATATCCGCGACTGCCTCATCCGCCAGGTCACCGGCCCGGTCCGCTGGGTCGAGTGCATCGAGCTGCTCATCGCGCAGGGCGTCACCCAACTCATCGAGATCGGCCCCGGCCGCGTGCTCACCGGCCTCACCCGCCAGATCATCCCCCGCGGCGTCGAAGGTCCCGGTCAGCCTCAACGTCGAAGACAAGCGCTCGCTCGAAAAGACGCTGGCGGCCTTCGCCTCGTGAGGCCCGCCGCATGATCTCCGCCCTGGTGATGCTCCTGTTCGCACTCGCCCCGGCCGCCGTGTTTGCGCAGTCCGCAACCGCCGAAGCCGACATCCGCGCCGTGCGCCGGACTTCGAACGAAGCCATCCGCAGGCACGACCTGCAGGCCTTCGCCGCCAGCCTCACCGACGACCTCGTCGTGGTCGCCGGCAACGGGGGCTTCATCCCCACGCGCGAAGCCTACATCCAGCGCTTCGCCGAGGACTTCGCCGATCCCAAAGCCGTGGTGTACGAACGCATCATCGATTCGGTCGAGATCTCGAAGGAAGCTCCGCTGGCGGCCGAGCATGGCCACTGGGTCGGCACGCGCCCCGATGGCAGCCGCGCCTTCGGCGGCACCTACCTCGCCATGTGGCGCAAAACCAGCAAGGGCTGGAAGATCCGCTCGGAATTATTTGTACGCCTGAACTAGGCCGATACATGCCAGCCAGGAGTCTGTCATCCTGAGCGTAGTCGAAGGAACCCCGACGCAGCACGCCAGCTATGTCCGCTGCCCTGCGAAGACAGCATCGTTCATGCAAAGAAAGGAAACACCATGCCCGCACCCACCCAGCCCGGCGACATCGTAGAGAACTTCACCACGCAGGATCAGGACGGCAACACCGTCTCCCTCTCCGACTTCGCCAAGACCCGCGTCGTCGCTCTTCTTCTACCCGCGCGCCGACACCCCCGGCTGCACGATCGAAGCCTGCAGCTTCCGCGACTCCATCTCCGACCTCAAGGCCGCCGGCGTCATCGTCCTCGGCATCTCGCGCGACACCGTCAAGGCGCAGAAGAAGTTCGCCGAGAAGTTCCACCTCAACTACCCGCTGCTCGCCGACCCCGACGAAAAGATCTGCAACTACTTCGACGTCATCAAGCCGAAGAACATGTACGGCAAGCTGGTCAAAGGCGTCGAGCGCACCACCTACCTCATCGCCCCAGCCGATAAAGACGGCAAGCAGCGCCTGGAACACGTCTGGTCCAAGGTAAAGCCCGAAGGCCACGCCGAAGAAGTCCTCGCCTTCGTAAAGGCGGCTGCACTTCACCAGGCTTAGTGAATACGGGCTGGCGAGCGGGAAACCGGTACGACGCGTAGTCCGTGATGCGTTTCGAACGGGTCGAAATCCCGATCGTTATGCAGGAGTGCGAAGCCTCGGTCGATGCAGCACGTGGCTATGATGCAATCGATCGTCTTGCGGACCGTGATGCCCTTTGAGCGCAGCGCCTGGTATCTGCGAGCTGCTTGCAATCGCGATGTCTTCGCCGCCTGACTCGATGATATGAAAGGCAAGAAGCTTGCGCTTCACTTGCTCGAAGACGCTCGGATTCGAGATTCCCTGCAACACCTCGCAAAGCGTCAGATCGATCAGCCCGAAAGGGCGGTAAGGTAGTTCCCTGTCAAGCCATTCCGTCTGCGGCGTAGACGTGTTTCGAAGGTAATCAATCCAAACGGTGGTGTCGACAATCACCAGGTCCATAGCTAAAGACGCGACTCCTCAAGATCGCCTTCCCAATGCACCTTCCCGCGCAACTCCCGAATTCCCGTCTGCGCATGAGTCTTCACGAGCAGCCGCAAGCCCGCTTCGACCACCGCTCGCTTCGTCTTCGCGCCGGTGCTCTGCATGGCTTTCTTTACCAGCTTCTCGTCCAATTCAATATTTGTCCGCATAAGCCGCTTCTCCTGCGATGTGTAAGTATGACACATTTATGTGTATTGCGGCGCGGAGCTTGATCTGACTGTACTTCGCTTTCATTGACTTGGCGCTGTCTACAATAGCTTCCTATGGTTCTTCCTCTCGGCCTTGAATGGACTGGTTCGGCCGGTCTGTTAGCGGCAGCCGTTGCCGGCACCCTCGCCTACGCCACCCTCGCGGCGGAGTCGCAGATCTTCGGCCGCACCCTGCTCGCCCCGCCCCTGCTCCACGCAGATCGCCCTCACCTTCGACGACGGCCCCAACCCCGCCGCCACCCCGCAGTTGCTCGAAGTGCTCGCCCGCCACAACGTCCGCGCCACCTTCTTCGTCATCGGCGACTACGTCCGCCAGCAGCCCGCACCTGCACGCGCGAGATCGCCGCCGCCGGCCACACCCTCGGCAACCACACCATGACGCACCCGCTTCCTGCCGCGCCGCTCCGCCGCCCGCATCCGCGCCGAGCTCGCCGGCTGCAACGACGCGCTCGAACAAACCCTCGGCACAAAGGTCGAGCTCTTCCGTCCGCCTCACGGAGCCCTGCGCCCCGCAGTCCTCCGCGCCGCCCGCGAGCTCGGCCTCAGCACCGTGCAGTTCAATCTCATCGCCGGCGACTGGAAGGTGGACTCCGCCGAAGAACTTCTCGGCAGACTCGAATCCGGCATCGCTGCCCTTCGCCGCCGCGGCCGCGGAGTCAACGTCGCGCTGCACGATGGCGGACAGGGCGGCCTCAACCAGCCGCGCCTCAAGACCGTCGCCGCCGTCGATGCGCTGCTCACGCGCCTCGCCGCCGCCGGCGACACCACCTTCGTCCGCCCCACCGCCGCCGGCGCTCTGGACTTAGCTCCCAAATCGCCCGAGCCTCGCTCAACCGGCCCATACCGCGAAGCGCTGCGGCCCGCCGCCCCGCAACTTAGAACAGCAGCTTCAGCCCAAGCTGAATCTGCCGGCGAGGTCGCCGCCGCCGTGATCACGCCCGCTGTCGGGCCCAGCACCGCCGCCGTGGTCTGGTTGGCCGCCGTCCCCTGCGTCGGTCCGGCGGTGTAGACCACCTCGTTCGGCAGTCTGCAGGTTGGTGTGGTTCAGCACGTTGAAGAACTCCGCGCGAAACTGCAGCGCGCAGCCGCTCGCGCAATCTGCGTCGTCTTCAGCAGTGACACATCCCAGTCCGCATATCCCGGCCCGGTCAGCGTGTCGCGCCCCACATTGCCCACCGTCCCGTACGCCGGCGCCGAGAACGCGCTCGGATTGAAGTACTGCGCCACCCGCTGCGCCGTCGCGCCCCTGCGTATACAGCGATGCCCGTGAAGGCCGGGTTCACGTTCGGCCGCACCGGGTTGCGCGAATCGCCCGAGCCCGTCGGGTTATACCCAAGCTGCGGCGAGAACGGAAAGCCCGTCTGCAGCGTTCGCAATCGTCGCCAGCGTCCACCCGCGAGACCAGCCGATCCACCGCACGCCCGCATTGCCGCAGAACAGCCTTGCCCGCGCCCGAACGGCAGATCATACGTCGCCGTTGATCGCCGCCAGCGTGCCGCATGTCCGTAGCCGCCGGACCGTAGTCCAGATGCGGCAGCTGCGGCACCTCCACAAACGCCGGCGTGTTCGCCGAGACGGACGTGTTCCACGCCGAACCGTCGTCCAGGTTCTTCGACCACGTATAGTTCGCGCGGAACTGCAGCCCGTGCGCCAGGTCGTGCCGCAGGTCGACCATCAGCGCGTTGTAGTTGCCCGTGCCACCCGACCACCACGAGGTCGTGTTCGCCAGCGCCGGATTCGCCTTCGTCGTCGTCGGATAGTAGATCGTCGCCATCCGGCGCAGCACCGTGATACGCGGGCTCGTTCAGGTCGCCCGAAAGAATCTGGTGGTAGCTGTGCGATCCGTCGTAGCCCACCGTCAGCGACGTCGCCGGCGCAATCTGCTGCTCCACCTGCAGCGTGTACGCGAGCAGCGCCGGCGTCGCGATATCCGTCTGCACCGTCGAAGGCGAGATCAGCCGCCGTGCCGCTCACCGGGTTCGCCACCGTCGTGTTCGAGTAGCTGCAGCACGGTGTTGTACGGCGCCGCCTGATCGAGCCGGTAGTCCAGCGCGTCCAGCAGCGAGTGGTGCAGCCCGACGCCGCGCCGCACGCTGGTCTTGCCGTTGCCGAACACATCCCACGCCACGCCCAGCGCGCGGCTCCGGCAGGAACAGCGCGCGGTTGTTGGTCAAGCGCATTCGACTGCACGCGTCGGCGTCGTGTTGATCACGCCGTTGCGTCAAGCGTATACACGCCCGCGCGTCCCTGCGACTCGCTCCATCCCGTCGACGACTCCGTGCGGAAGCCGGCGCGCACCTCCAGCTCGCGGCGTCAGATGGAACGTGTCTTCCAGATAGCAGTCCGCGAACAGCGTGCGCCAGCCAAGCTCCGTCGGCTGCGGCACCACCGTGAAGGTCTTGATCGTGCCCGCAAGAAACGTCTGCAGCGATGCGAACGACGCCTGCCCATACTGATCCTGCGCCAGGTTGTCGTTCGACTGCAGCCGCTGCAGCCACACGCCGGCCTCGATCTGGTGCTTGCCCAGCGTGTAGAACATGTGGTCGTCGAAGGTGAACAGGTTGCGCGTGATCGCGTTGTTCGAGCCCACATTCGCGCCCGCGCCCGTAATCGGCGAGGCGCCATTCGAAGCCGTCGACCCCGCAATCACGACCGCACCCGTCGGCTTGCCCGGCGACAAACGTCGGCGTCAGCGCCTGCATCGCCGCCGGCACCGAGCCGAGAAGTAGAAGCTCGCGCGCGAAAAGCCCACCCGCGCCGTATTCAGCAGCCGCGGCGAAAACACGTGCTGCTCCTGCACGCTCAGCACCTGCTCGCGCAGCCTCTCGTCGATCAGCGACAGCGGATTCTGCCGAGGGCGTATGCGCGGTCGAATCATCCACCGTGTACACCGCAAACAGCAGATCGTTCGCGGTCAGATTCGCATCGAACGCGCGTCGTGCCGAAGTCCTCGCGAATATGCTGCGTCGGCGTGCAGAACGCCTCCGCAATGCCCGCCGCCCGATGCTCCGGCCCATTCGCCACCGGCCACAGGTTCAGCAGCGGCTGCACGCTGACGCCACGGCGCGCCGCGCGCGACGCCGTTATCCGGCACCAGCGTCACATCGCGAAAGCCCAGGTTCTGCCGGTAGCCTTCGTAGTTGCGCGAACAGAAACAGCTTGTCCTGCCGCACCGGCCCGCCCAGCGACGCGCCGAAGTTGTTGCGCTGGAACTCCGGAATCCGCGCCTGGTCGAAGTAGTTGCGCGCGTCGAAGAAGCTGTTGCGCAGAAACTCATACGCCGACGCCATGCAGCGTGTTTGTGCCGGAAGCAGTCACAATCGAAATCTGCGCGCCATCGCGCTTGCCGTACGCGGCCGAGTAGCGTATCGCGACACCACGTTGAACTCGCGCACCGCATCCACGCCCAGCAACTGCCCGCTCGTCCCGCCCGGCGTCACGTTGATCAGCGAAGCGCCCGTGTACTCCACGCCATTCAGCAGGAAGAGATTGTCCTGCGGCCGCCGGCCCGACACCGCAAACATGCTGCCCACCGAAGAGTTCGACGTGCCCACACCGACCCGCGCGCTGCGCCGTGTAGTTCACCGTCCCCGGGTTCAGCGTGATCAGCTGGTCGTAGCTGCGCCCGTTCAGCGGAAGCTCCTTCACCTGCCGCTCGCTCACCAGGCCGCTGGTCTGCTCGGTCGAAAGGTTTACGCCGCCAAGTACTTTGTCTGACACATCGATCGTGCTGGCATCGCCGGCCACCAGCGTCACCGGAAACACCAGCGACTGCCCCACCGCCAGCCCGATGTGCTCGCGCGTAAACGCCGCAAACCCCGGCGCCTTTACCGAGACGCGATACTCCCCCACCGGGATCGACGGCGCCGCGTACGTGCCCGCTGCATTCGTGGTCAGCGTGCGCTGCGTGCCCGTGTCCTGGTTGCGCACCTCCACCACGGCGTTCGGAATCACCGCGCCAGACGTGTCCGTAATAGTCCCGCTGATCGTTCCACCTACCACCTGCGCCCACACCACGGGCGCACTCAACAACATCACCGGCAACAACAGACGTCGAACCATAGAAGAAGCTCCTCCGGAGCGGCAACGGCGCAGCCCGCGCATGCGGCGGGGCGACTGCAGAAGGAATTCGGGAACGAAGGGGCGAGCGGAGGCTAGCGGAGACAACAACAACAGCGCATGCAGGGCATGGAGAGTTCCTGGAGGCGATGGACAGCGACTGGAAAGATGGAGGTGCGACTCAGAAGAGAACTAGAGAGCACAACAACAGGGGCGCAGACCTGCTTCGCAACAACAACACCGGAGCGTCATGCGGAAGGTCAGAGCCATGCACATAACTTAGCACGCCGCCTGGCTCCAGACCAGCCACCCCAACCATCACCCTCAGCGTGGCTTAAGCTTGGGGCGCGATCATCAGTGCGCAGCCGGGACCGCTTTGTCATCGCGCAGAAAACATTTGGTGGCACAATGGAACTGCCCCGGCCACCCAACCGAATCCGCTTTCCACCTGCACCCAGGAGCTTCCGCATGATCCGCCTCGCCCCCGCCTTCGCCGCCGCAACCCTCGTCTTCGCCACGTTCCTCGCTCCGGCCGCGCACGCGCAGGACGGTCCCTACAAGGTTCTCGCGACCACAAAGGTTGGCGGCGAAGGCGGCATGGACTACGTCACCGCCGACTCCGAAGGCCGCCGCCTCTACGTCGCGCGCTCCGGACCCAAGGGCCACGTCGCCGTCTTCGATCTCGACTCCCTGAAGCAGGTGGGCGATATCCCCAACGTCAGCGCGCACGGCGCCACGGTCGATCCCAAGTACGGCCACGGCATCGCCGCCGCGAAGCCCGTCGTATTCTTCGACGCCAAATCGCTCGCCGTCATCAAGACGCTCGACGTGCAGGGCAATCCCGACGGCTACCTCGCCGATCCCTCCGACAACCACATGTACATCCTGTCGCACGCCGCGCCCAACGTCACGGTCATCGACGCGAAGGACGGCACCATCCTCGGCACCATCGACCTCGGCGGCGCGCCCGAGCAGGCCGTCTCCGACGGCAAGGGCCACCTCTACATCGACATCGAAGACAAGGACGCCATCGCCGTCGTCGACGCCAAGACCATGAAGATGACCGGCAAGTACGACGTCTCCAGCAAGGGCGGAGGCTGCGCCGGCCTGGCCATGGACGTAAAGAACGAGATCCTCTTCGCCACCTGCCGCGACAAGAACAACATGATCATCCTCAGCGCCAAGGACGGCCACATCATCACCGACCTGCCGACCGGCAAGGGCTCCGACGGCGCAACCTTCAACCCGAAGACGATGGAAGCCTTCAGCTCGCAGGGCGACGGCACGCTGACCATCGTCAAGGAGAACTCGCCCACCAGCTTTGTCGTCGAGCAGACGGTCAAGACCCCGGTCCGCGCCAAGACCCTCACGCTCGACCAGAAGACCGGCAAGATCTTCCTGATCACCGCCGAGTACGCCGCCCGCGCCGCCGGCCGAAGCCCGGCCGCGCCCCGCCCGCCCCGCCATGATCCCCGACAGCTTCATGATCGTGACCGTCGGCAAGTAGTTTTCACGCGCATGCGGTCGAAGTAAACTCGAAGAAGGAGTGCACGCGATGACCTTCGACAAGCCCTTCGACCGCATCACCGTAGAAGACGGCAAGATGGGCGGCCAGCCCTGTATCCGCGGCTATCGGTTCACCGTGCAGCGCTGCTCAGCATCCTCGCCACCTACCCCGACCACGACGCCTGTTTGCGAACTATCCCTACCTCGAAGAAGAAGATCTCGCCCAGGCGCTCGCGTTTGCCGCCGAATATTTCCACTACGATCAGGCCCGCGTCGCCTCAGTGAAGTCCTGCTCGATCAAAGTGTTCCGGCTCGCACTTCGCAGTTGCTGAGAGATCTCGGATACGACGCCGTTCACGCCAGCGAAGTCGGCATGCAGACTGCGCCTGATCTCGCCTACCTTGAACGCGGTGCGGCGGACGGCAGCATTGTTGTGACCATGGACGCGCATTTTCACGGCCTCCTGGCTGAGCACAACATGGTGCTTCCTTCCACCATCCGTCTGCGCATCCACAATCCTAACGAGTTCGCCGCGACGCAAGCCATCCACGCGATGTGCCTCCGCTATGAAATGGAGCTTCGAGCGGGATGTGCCATCAGCTACAGATCGGAATCGCATCGCATACGTCCCCTTCCGCTGAAAAAGTGAGTGCGGGGAGAAATCCTCCGGTAGCATAGCCACACACGCCATGAGCTCAGCTCCACCATCCCCGCCGGCGGTGCCCCCGCGCCGCTTACCATGGCCGAGGTCCTCGCCGTGCCTGTCATGCGCCGGCTCTGGTACGCGCAGCTGGTCTCCACCTTCGGCGATTTCCTGGCGCTCTTCGCGGTCATCAACTTCCTCACCTTCCAGCTCCACGCCACGCCGCGCGCAGGTCACCGGCCTGCAGATCGCCTACCTGCTGCCGATCGCCATCCTGGGCGTGCTCGCCGGAGTCTTCGTCGATCGCTGGCCGCTCAAGCCCACGCTCGTCGCCTCCGACCTGACCCGCGCCGGGCTCTGCCTGCTGCTGCTCTTCGCCAGCTCCACGCTGCACTTCTACGCGATCCTCGCCGCCATCAGCGTCGTCTCGAGCTTCTTCAGCCCCGCGCAGGGCGTGGCCATCCGCTCCGCCGTGCCGCTGCATGGCCTGCGCTCGGCCAACTCGCTCATGCAGCAGGTCATGTTCGGCATGCGCATCGTCGGACCGCCGCTCGCCGGCCTGCTCTATGTACAAGCTCGGCGCGCGCGCCTGCTACTGCGGCGACGCCACCAGCTTCGTCTGCTTCCGGCCTGCTCATCGCCTCGCTCGCCATCGCCCCGCCGGCTCTCGCCGCCATGGAGCGCAAGCTCGACGACAACACGCAACCAACGAACGCGCAGCCCACGTCCGCGCCGCCGAAGCAGGGCCTCGCCACCATCTCACGGATATGCGCGTCGGCCTCTCCTTCATCGTGCACCATGCGGCGCTGCTCTTCGTCATCCTCGCGCTGGCGGCGGGCATGTTTGTGCTCGGCTGCTTCGGCCCGCTCATCGCCGTCTACGTGCGCGACTCGCTGCACGCCTCGACCGGCATCTACAGCGTCGTTTCGGCGATGATCGGCGTCGGCATGTTCGTCGGCGTGAACCTGCTGAACACAGTGGGCAAGAACATGAAGAACACGACGCTCGTCTACCTCGGCCTGGGCGGCATCGCGCTCGGCCTGTGCTGCTTGGCGGCGTGCCGCACGTGTGGGCGGCCATCCTCGCCGACCTCATCATCGGCCTCGCCGTCGGCGGCATCGTCGTCCCTGCCACCACCATGATGCAGCAGGAGACGCCGCCCGAGCTGATGGGCCGCGTCGGCTCCACCAACATGAGCCTCATCTTCACCGCGCAGATCGTCGGCCTCCTGCTCTCCGGCCTGCTCGCCAACCGCATCGGCGTTCGCCACGTCTTCGGCCTCTGCGCCATCCTGCTGGTCCTGCTGATCGCCGCCGGCAAGCTCTTCATGGAACCCAAACCCGCCGCGCCATCGGTCGCATGAGCCCTCGCATGCGGTAGGCTCATGGGATGGAGTCCCGGCCCAAACACTTTCTGGTTCCCGCGTTGCTGATTCTGGCGTCGCTGGTCGTCGCCATCAATGCCGCACTTGCCTTCCGCGCCGTCGATGCTCTGCTCCTCAGCGAGCACTGGGTCGAACACACCTGGCAGGTCATCAACCAGGTCGAAGGCATCATGGGCTTGGCCAAGGACGCCGAAACCGGCACCCGCGGCTATCTGCTCACTGGCGAAGACGCCTACCTGCAGCCCTACAACCAGGCGGTCGCAACTCTTCCCGGCCAGCTCAACCAATTTGGCCAGCTCACTGCCGATAACCCCGCGCAGCAGCAGAACATCCACGAAGTCCGCGCCGTGCTCGATGAGCGCCTGTCCCTGCTTGCGCAATCCATTGCCCTGCGCCACGACGACGAAACCGACAGCATGCATGCCTTCATCCTCACCGGCACCGGCAAGGCCCAGATGGACCATCTGCGCCGGCTCGCCGATAACATGGAAAATGAGGAGCGCGGCCTGCTGGCGCAGCGCACAGCCCAGGCACGCGACGCCGGCCGCCATGCGCGCTGGACCATCGGCCTCGCCAGCGCGCTCGATTTCCTGCTCATCGTCTTTGTCTCGCGTTACTTTGCGCGCGAGCGCACGCTTCGCCTGGTCAGCGAGCAGACGGCCGCCAACCTCGCCCGCAGCCGCGTGGAGCTCGAACGCTCAGCCGCCGAGATCAGCGCGCTCAACGCCACGCTCGAGCAGCGCGTCCAGCATCGCACCGCCGAGCTCGAAGCCACCAACCGCGAGCTCGAAGCCTTCAGCTACTCCGTCTCGCACGACCTGCGCGCGCCGCTGCGCACCATCGACGGCTTTTCGCTCGCGCTCGAAGAAGACTACGCCGAGGCGGTCGATGCCGTAGGCCGCGACTACATCCATCGCGTCCGCACCGGTGTCCAGCGCATGGGCCAGCTCATCGATGCGCTGCTGCAGCTCTCGCGCATTACCCGCGCCGAAATTACCCGCACGCAATTTAGCTTCAGCGAGATGGCCGAGTCCGTCGCGGAGGTGCTGCGCGAAGAAAACCCCGGCCGCGACCTCACCTTCAACGTCGAGCCCGGCCTGGTGGTCGATGGCGACCCCAAGCTGCTGCAGGTCGCGCTTGAAAACCTGA
Organism: uncultured Gammaproteobacteria bacterium; assembly: GCA_963744015.1. Taxonomy (GTDB): domain Bacteria; phylum Acidobacteriota; class Terriglobia; order Terriglobales; family Acidobacteriaceae; genus Edaphobacter. The sequence continues at coordinate 405,201 of CAVUSA010000003.1, read as the reverse complement.
TGGGCAACGCCGTCAAGTTCAGCGGCAAGAAACCCTCTGCCCTCATCGACTTCGGCTTCGACAAGGAGAAGCAGGCCTGGTTTGTCCGCGACCAGGGCGCCGGCTTCGACATGTTCTACGCCGAGCAAGCTCTTCAACGCCTTCAACCGCCTGCACGGCGATAAGGACTTCAAAGGCTCCGGCATCGGCCTCGCCACCGTCGCCCGCGTCGTCCATCGCCACCACGGCCGCATCTGGGCCGAAAGCGTCATCGATCATGGCGCCACCTTCTGGTTTACGTTAGGATAACGAGCCGATGCCCAAGCTCATTCTGCTCGTTGAAGACGATCCCGATCACGAACTGCTGACGATCCGCGCGCTCAAGAAATCCAACATCGCGAACGAGGTTCACGTCGCCCGCGACGGCGCCGAGGCCATCGATCTGCTCTTCGGCGAGAAGCCGCTGCATCCCCAGGTCATCCTGCTCGACCTCAAGCTGCCCAAGCTCGACGGCCTCGAAGTCCTGCGGCGCATCCGCGAAAGCCCGCTCACCCGCACTCTGCCGGTCGTGGTGCTTACCTCGTCCGACGAAGAACGCGACGTGGTCCGCAGCTACCAGCTCGGCGTCAACAGCTACATCCGCAAGCCGGTCAACTTCACCGACTTTGCCGAAGCCACGCGACAACTCGGAATGTACTGGCTGGTACTGAACGAATGTCCCCCGACAGACTGACCGACGACCCGCAACCCGGATCGTCCGCCTCCAGACCCCCGCTGAAGATCGTTCTCGTCGAAGACAACGACGACGACGCCGCCCTGCTGGAGCGGCATCTCCGCCGCAGCGGCATGAGCTTCCGCGTCGACCGCGTGCAGACCGCCGCCGAGATGCAGGCCGTCCTCGCACAGCCCACCTGCCCGGACGTCGTTCTCGCCGACTACAATCTGCCCCGCTTCAGCGGACCCGAAGCCCTGCAACTGCTCAAGTCCGCCGGCATGGACGTCCCCTTCATCATGATGTCCGGTGCCGTCTCGGAGGAAACCGCCGTCGCCGCCATGCGCGCCGGCGCCCACGACTACGTCTCCAAGGGCAACCTCACCCGGCTCGTCCCGGCCATCGACCGCGAACTGAAGGAAGCCGGCATCCGCCGCAACCGCCTCGCTGCCGAGCGCGCGCTCGAAGCCAGCGAGGCCCGCTTCCACTCGCTCGTCGAAGCCATGCCGCTCGGCCTCATCATCTCCGACGGCTCCGGCCGCATCACCTACGCGAACCGCGCCGCCGAGCGCCTGCTCCACTACCCCAACCTGGCAGGAGCCGCCACCGTCGGCGAAATCTGCCCCGCCCTCGCCGACGCCTACAACGCCCTCAGCCACACCTCCAGCTCCGCCGAGCCCTTCGAATCGCAATGCACCACCCGCGACGGAACGCAGATCGAGGTACTCATCGGCGTCGCCTTCCTCAACCCCGAGGCCGCCGGCGAAGAGCCCCAGCTCGCCGCCTTCCTCGCCGACCTGACGCTGCAGAAGAAGAGCGAAGAACTTCTCCGCCGCACGGAAAAGCTTGCCGTCGCCGGACGCTTCGCCGCGGCCATCTCGCACGAGATCAATAACCCGCTCGAGGCCATTACCAACTGCCTTTACCTGGTCGCCAGCGGCGCATTGACCGACGAGACGCGCGGCTATCTCGAACTCGCGCAGACGGAGTTGAATCGCGTCAGCCAGATCACGGTGCAGACGCTCAAGTTCCACCGCGCCTCCACCCGCTCCGCGCTCATTCATGTCGAAGACCTGATCGAGACTGTGCTCACGCTGCTCGATTCGCGCATCCGCCACCAGCGCATCCAGGTGCGGCGCGACTTCCGCACCCACCCCTCCATCTACGCGCACGAAGGCGAAATCCGCCAGGTCGTCGCCAACCTCATCGGCAACGCTATCGACGCGCTGCCCGAAGGCGGCCGCATCATCGCGCGCGCTGCCTACTCGCGCGATTGGCGCACCGGCAAACCCGGCGTGGTCATCACCATTGCCGACGACGGCACCGGCATGGACCTCACCACGCGCAGCCACCTCTTCGAACCCTTCTTCTCCACCAAGGGCATCACCGGCACCGGCCTCGGCCTTTGGATCTCCTCCGAGATCGCCGGCAAACACCAGGGCTCCCTGCGCGTCCGCTCGCGCCTCCGCACGCCGGAAAGCCCCGGCGGCACCGTCTTCCGCTTCTTCTTCCGCCCCCAGAACGACCCCGCCGCACCACCCGCGCAAGCCTGACGGCCCACCGTTTGGTCGTCATTCCCTTTAGTTGTCATTCCCCTTTTGTCGTCATTCCCGAAGGGAATCTGCTTCTGTCTTTGCTCTCGTCAAACCTCAATACCGCGCGCACGCCAGCACAAACGCCCGCGCCTCCGCCTCGGTCGTGAACTCCTGCGGCGGCCCGTCATAACATTCCGCCGTAAACATCGGCGGAGCCTCGGCCACCCCGGGATGACTCCGCGGAAACGGCCGGAAGTAGCTTCCATACAAATTGCCGTAATACCCCACAAACCGCATCTCGATCGCATACGAGCTATGCCGCACGCGCAGCCAGCGGTTCTCCGGCGCCGCCGCCACACACGGCGCGGCCAGCGCACACAACGTCATCAGTAAACTCAAACGCTTGCACATATCAGTCTCCTTATAGTCTTCGTCATCTCCACCCCCACCTTTGTCATCCTTCGACGAAGTCGGAGGATCTGCTTCTCCCACGCACACCACAACTCCGTCCGGCCGCAACCCCATCCCACTCTCACAAGAAAATTTTCTTCAGCGCCCTCCGCGCCGGGCGTACACTCTGGAGCCATGGCTTCCCCCGCTGCATCCCCGGGGCCCCTCATCTCGCCGCCTTCGCGCTGGACCGCCGCCCGCCGCTGGTGCGAGCGCGCCGCCTGGCTCTGCCTCGCCGGCATCCTTTGTCTCACCGTAGCCAGCGGAGCCCCCGTAGTGGCGCACGCCCTCGGCTTCCGCAGAAAGCTCCGGCCGCCGCCAACCCGCCCGCCGACACCGCGCAGAACCCGAAGCCCAGCGACGCCCCTCCCGGCCAGAAGGAGATCGACGCCGCCGTCGACCGCTCCGCCGTCCCCCTGCGCGACGAGATCAAGACCCGTGAAGACCAGCAGCGCGCCGTGCTCGACCGCCTGGTCACCCTCGTCGGCGGCTATTCGCTGCTCATCGGCCTCACCGCCTACTTCAGCCTGAAGGGCGCGCGCGAAGAGGCCCTCAGCCAGATCGGCCTCAGCGGCACCCAGCTCAGCAACCACCTCGCCGCCACCACCGAGCAGCTCAAGCTGGTGAAAGAAAGCGCCGAAAGGCAGCTAGGCCGCAACAAGGAAGATTGGACCGAGTTCAAAACCCGCATCTGGAGCGAGCTGCCCGACATGCGCGCCATGCAGGACGGCCTCCGCTCCCTGCTCTTCGATCTCGAACACATCATCCCCATCGAAGAAAACTGGAACGATGAAAAAAGCTACAACGCCCTCAATCCGCAGCAGAAGCAGGAGGTGCTCATCTCCGAAGCCACCATCGCGGCACTGCCCACGCTCATCTCGCGCGACGCCGCCGGCAACCTCCAGTCGCTCGCCCGGCTTTACCGCACCCTCGCCCGCTTCTACGTCGGACGCTACAAAAAGGAACACTCCGAGGCCGACGCCGGCCGCGCCCTCGCCTACCTCAGCCGCGCCCAGAAGATCGAGCCCGAACACGCCGCCGTCTACCGCATGTCCGGCGTCGTCTTTCTCGCGCAGCAGCGCCTCAACCCCAGCCCGACCCGGCCCGACCCGCTCCTGGTCGAAGCGGAAAAGACCCTGCGCCGCGCCATCGCCAAGAATCCTAACGACCTCGGCGCGCACTACAACCTCGCGCTCGCCCTCACACGCGCCGGCGAACTGCAGCAAGGCATCGACCTCATCCGCGGCGTGCTCGCCCGCCTGCCCGACTTTCCCGAGGCGCAAAAGCGCAAATACATCGACTCCGTCGTGCTCAACCAGGCCTGCGACCTGAACGCGCACGCCCGCGAAACCAAAGACCTGCCCGCCAAAGAAGCACTGCTGGACGAGGCCGTCGCCACCATGCAGCAGGGCCATACGCTGCTGTGCGAGCAGCGCAACGCCGCCGGCCTCGCCTCCATGGCCGAAGCCATCGACCGCGAACTCGCGCCCACAGGCGACCTCGCCGATCTCTCGGACGCGCGTAAAGATTCCTTGTTATTGCTGAAGCTTCCCACCAGCCAGGCCGCTACCACAGCGGCAAATCCCGCCGCGAATGTACCGGCAGCGCCACCCGCGCCCCCGGCCGCAGCCCCACCGGCGTCTCCGCCGGCTCCGAAGATTTAGATGATTGCGTCGTTTTTCCGCATCGTCCTGTACCTCCCGGTCCACAACCGCGAACCTGTCCTTAAGAATGCTCCAACCCGCGCCAGGTTGCAAGTCCCTCTCGCTACCCCGTCATTCTGGCGAACCAGAATCTCCGTAGTCCCTTCCTGCTGCCGAACCACAGCATGCGGAGAACAGCTCTATCCTAGCGCAGCCTTGGCTTCCAGCACGCGCTCCACAGCCTCTTCTGCCGTCGCACCCGACCGCGCTCAGGTGCCCCATCTTGCGCCCCTTGCGCGGCTTCAGCTTCTCATACAGATGCAGCCGCACGCCCGGCACCGCGAGCGCCTTGTCGAACGCTGGCTGCCGCGCCGAACCGTCCGCATTCAGCCACAGGTCGCCCAGCAGGTTCGCGATCGCCGCCGGCTGCACCACATCCACATCGCCCAGCGGCAGATCGCACACCGCGCGAATCGCCTGCTCGAACTGGCTCGTCACGCAGGCGCGTTCGCTCTCGTGATAGCTGTTGTGCGGCCGCGGCGCCAGCTCGTTCACCAGCAACTCGCCGTCGGTCGTCACGAACATCTCCACCGCCAGCAGGCCTTCCAGCTCAAACGTCGTCCGCAATCTCGCCGCGATCTCGCGCGCCATCGTCTCCATCTCGACCGGGATCGGCGCCGGAATCACGCTCCAGTCCAGGATCTGGTTCTCGTGGTGATTCCACGCCGCCGGATACACCTTCACCTCGCCCGACGGGCTGCGCGCCACCATCACGCTGATCTCGCGCTCCAGCTCCACCGCCTTCTCGACCACGCCCGGCCCTTCGCCCAGAGCCTCCCACGCGCCCTGCGCACCTCGGCCTCCGTCACCGGCTCGGCGCCAAAGCCGACCTTGCCCTGCCCGCGGCCGTCGTAGCCGCCCGTGGCGCTCTTGCAGAAGCACTTCCCGCCAAGCTCGTGGATCGCCGCGCGCACCTCGTCCAGCGAACGCACCGCGCGATACGCCCCCACCGGAAAGCCATGCTTCGCCAGCCAGTCCTTCTGCTCGATCCGGTCCTGGATCACGGCCAGCATCGCCCCACCCGGACGCACCGGGCAGATACGCCGCCGCCGCCGCCATGCTCTCCGCGCCGATCTGCTCGATCTCCAGCGTCACGACATCGCATCCGCGCGCCAGCATGCGCCGCGCCGCGGCTGTCGTCCCACGCCGCCTCGATGCAGCCGTCGACCACGAACCGCGCCGGGCAGCCCGGATCGGGGTCGAGCACCAGGATGCGATAGCCCATGCCGCGCGCCGCCATCGCCATCATGCGGCCAAGCTGCCCGCCGCCGAAGATGCCGATCGTCGCCCCGGCAGCAACGGAGCAGAGGCCGCGCTCATGCCGGTCATCTCCCAGCGTCTCCGCCAGCACTTCGTCGCGAATCTTCTCCCGCCGCGCGATCAACTTCGCCTGCAGCGCTGCGTCCGTCGTAGCGAGCATCGCCACCGCCAGCAAGCCGGCATTCGCCGCACCCGCCGCGCCGATCGCCAGCGTTCCCACCGGCACGCCCTTCGGCATCTGCACGATGCTCAGCAGCGCATCGAAGCCCTGCAGCGCGGTCGCCGCCACCGGCACGCCCAGCACCGGCACCACCGTCAGCGCCGCGATCATGCCCGGCAGATGCGCCGCGCCGCCCGCGCCCGCGATAATGCACGCGCAGCCCGCGCCCCGCGGCCGCCTGCGCGTACTCGACCATGCGCTCCGGCGTGCGATGCGCGCTCACCACCTCGGCCTCATACGGCACGCCGAACTCCCGCAGGATCGCCACCGCCGCCTGCATCACGCTATAGTCGCTGCGGCTCCCCATCACCACGCCCACCAGCGGCTTGTGTTCAGATTCCATCGCCCGATTATACGGTTTACGCGGCCCGCCTCAGTGAGCCCACACGCTCGCGTTCAGGCACGCCACCACGCCATCCACAATCACGCCCAGCGCCGCCGTAAAAGCCGCCGCATCCACGATTGTCTTCGACTCCGCCGCATCCACCACGTTGATGGCCGCGCCTACAATCGCAATCGCCGCCGCACGCTTCTGCTCGCCCGACTTCGCCCCGTAAAGCTGCTCAATGCCCTGGATCACGCTGGGCAGCAAAGCCACCCCGCGCAAGAATAACTTCAAAAACTCCATCACTCCTCCTAAGTCCATAGGTCGTCATTCTGGCGCAGCCAGAATCTCCGTATTTGTCTTGCGGCCGCTAGCTATGCTTCGCCGCGAGAAATCCCAGCGCCACATGCAGCAGCGTCAGCGCCGTACCGAACGCAGTCACAAAGCCCTTCATGCGCTGCATCCCTTTTTCATTGCGGCTGATGCGCCGCTCCAGGCTGTGCAATCGTCCCGGCTGCCCGATCCCCATCACCTGCTCCATCTGGCTCTTCAACACGTGCAAGTCAGCCAGCACCTGTGCTTCAAATTCCGTCATAAGCTTCCCCTCCTTTCTTTAGTTCTCAGTTCCCAGTTCCCAGTCCTTAGTTCTCAGGAGCGTTGTCATCCTTCGCCGAAGGCGGAGGATCTGCTTCTCCCCCGCACCAGTGATCGGTCCACGCCGCCGCATTCGTTCTGCTTAAGCCCACGGCTTCAGCCGTGGGATCACCGACCTTGCCACGAAACCGGGTTTAGCCGCTGAGGAACCCGTCGCTTCACGGGCCACATACCCCGCACCTCAGCGGCTGAAGCCGCGTGGCTGCGCCAGACCCATGCGGCACGGCTGAAGCCGTGCCCTTAAGCGAGGCACCACCACTCCCTCACCCCACCGGCCAATGCGTCACCACCGCGCTCGACTCCCGCGAATACAGCGGCGGCGAAGACGCGTCATACATGCGCACGAAGAACGTCTCTTCAAACGCCGCACGCGGAATCTGGAACCCGCGCACCGGGCTGCGCAGCACCAGGTCGCCGCTGCCGGTCGCACCCGCGCCCGCACCGAAGCCGCCATCATGCCGCCGTACTTCAAACCCTCCACCCGCAGGCGGATCCATGCCCGCGTCGATCGTCAGCGCACTGTTCGTGATCGCCGTCACCGTCATCTGCTGCAGATTCGCAAGCACCGGCGCCGGCGCACTCGCGAGCGGCGTCGCAGGCAACAGCGCATCCGGGGCAATCGCCTCCGACAACGCGATCCCCAGGCCTTCGGCCCAGTCGTTCGCGAAGGCCATGCGATACGTGAGCACCTCGGGCGCCGCGCCCTGCTCCAGCACCTCTACTTTCCGCACGACCACGTTCACCGTGTCGCTCGCGGAGGTCAGTGCCAGCACATCGCCCGGCCACACATCCTGCGGGTTGATCGCCGTATACGAACCCGCCACCGCCGCCGCCCTTTGCGTGGCAAAGCTCAGGATGGCCTGCGCCGCGTTCTCGCAGTCTTCGCTCGAACGCGCCACCGGCCGCACGACCTTGCCCAGCCAGCGTGCGCTTCCCACCGCGCCCCCCGCGGCTTCGGCGGCCACGCTGGCCGCATCGGCTACCCGCGCGACCGCACGACGCCGGCCGCGATAGCTCACCGCGATGCCCGTGTTCGCCACCGGCTGCAGCCCCGCGAAGAACGTCACCTTGCCCTCCGCGCTCGAGGTCACCGTGCAGGCCACGCCCTCGCCCGCCTTGCCGGCTAGCTGCGTCGTGACCGCGCCGGTCGTGGGATCGGTCGTCTTCACCCACGCCGATCCGGTGCGCGTCATACTGATGGAGCCGATAGCCCCGAACATCTCCAGCGCATTCACCGCGACGAAACTCGCCTGCACGGGCGAGCTTGCCACCGCGCCGTCATACAGCACACTCACCGGCGTATTCGAGCTCTGCCCCAGGTCGCGCACCTCGAAGACCAACGCCAGCGGCGCATTCACCACGCCTCCGCCAAATTGCTCGACCGCGCCATTCACCATCGCGTAGAAGGCCTGCTTCACGCGCTGCATCTCCGGGCAATGCAGGTGCAGGCGCAGCGTATACAGGTGCCCGGGCGCGATCACGAAGCTGGTGCCTGTAGTCATCCCGTTCACCACCGGTTGCAAGACAGTGTTGCCGCCCGACTGCAAAAGGCCGAAGCCCGCAAAGCAATTCGCAAGCTGCGGCGTGCCCTGGTACAAGCCCGCCAGTACGCCCGCGCTTCCTGCCTGCAACGCCACGCCCGCAAGCTCGATCACGGTCGTGCCGCCAAGCTCCAGCGCGTCCCACGCCGTCAACGTCGTCTGCCCGTCGATGCCGTTGCCTCCGTTCAGCGTAAGCCCCGTACCGCTCGCGCCTCCACTCAAAGCCAGGTGCGAGCCGGGGTCCGCAACCTGCCACGTCTGCAGGTTCAGTGCGCTGCCTTGAAACAGTTCGTTGATCAGCACCGCATGTCCTGCGTTGGGCGCGGAGGGCTCGCCCGTCAGCGCGAACGCCGTCGTCACACCGTCGCCCATAAACAGCTCCGTCCAGTAGGTCGAAGCCTCCATCGCGCCGCTCACCGTCACGTCATTGGCAAGCTCGCGCACGCTCGTTGTCTTCAGCGCCGCGACCGAAAGCGAGCCGTCGCCATCGCTCAGCGCATGCACGGTGTTGCCCGCGGGCATCAGGCTGAGCGCGCCGTTCAACGCGCGGTACGCCGCATACGTTGTGCTCGCCACCGTGCCCGCATGCGTGCTCCAGGTTGCCGCCGCTTCGGGCTCGAAGACGCCGACCGCGCGCCCGCCGGCAAGCGCCGCGGTATTCAGCCGCGTCGCATCGAGCCGCTGCGCCAGCGTCGCGATGACGCCCGCGGCAGGCGCGCCCAGCGCGGTGCCGGCCTCTGCGCCGAAGGCCTGCTTGTCCAGCAGCCACTCATCCGACACCGCAGAGAACGCCAGCCGATACACCGGGCCTTCGCTCGCGACTCCGGCGTATTCCTGTACCGGCTCGGTCGCGAGATAGCCCGTAAACAGGACCGTACCCGCGTCGGACGTCAGCACCACGCGCGCCCGGCGCACCGGCGTCGCGAGCGTCGTGCCTTCCAGGCACAGCATCCCCGCCGCCATCGAAGGCGCGTTCAGCGTGCGCGTGATCGTCAGCGGACGCGAGCGGTCGAGCGCCGCCGTGTAGTCGACCGCGCCCAGCCCATCGAGATTGTCGAGGGTAAGGTTCACGCGGCCTCCTTGCTCGCAGAGATCTCCGCGGCGGCCTCGGCCAGCGGCGGAAGCCCGCGCAACGCACGCACTTCGCTGAGCGTCAGCACGCCAGCCTTCAAGAGGTCGAGCTGCATCGTCACCTCGGTCTGCTCATCGCGCGTCTCCAGCGCGTTGAAGGAAAATTCGAACTCGCGCCAGCCCAGCAGCCGCGCAAAGATGTCGCGCGAGATGTGCTCGGCCAGCAGGCGCGCCACCGGCACAATCGCCGACTGGAACGCGTTGTCCGCCATCTCGCCCGCGGTCGATTGATTCACGTCGTTCTCCAGCCCCAGCAGCATGGGCGGCAGATCAAACGCGTTCGCGATCATGCGAATGCAGAACGCCTGCCACTCCAGGCGCAGATCGGCATCGGTGCCGCCCGCGAAGCGCAGCACCTCAGGCTTCTTCTCCGAGCTCAGCACCGGCACGCGGCCCGTGCCTTCGATCTCGTCCTGCCACCAGCGGATCAGGCGATCGTGCTGGTCGGGCGTGGCCTCATCGAGCCACAGCGCATACTGCACCACGCTGTTCGACGCCAGGCGCCCGGCATAGCGATTCGCGCTGAGAAACTGCCCGATCGCTTCGAACGCCACCTCCACGCGGCCCAGGCCAAACGGCGTATGCGTGCGCGGATTCAGCCGCAGGTACATCAGCTCGTTGTCGTTCAGCGGCGTCACGGCATCGCCACCGCTGCGTCCGGTCTGAAAGCCGAACCGCGCGGCCTCGGGATCGCCGTTCCAGTGCGGGTCAAGCTGGATGCGCGCGCCATCCACGGCGAACAACTCGAACGGCCGCGCGTCGTCGCCTGTGGCGCGCATCTCCACCGCACCGAAGCCGCCGACCAGCGTGTCTTCGAGCACCTGCTCGAACAAGGTGCGGAAGCTGTCGGTCGCGTTGGGCTCCTCGAGCGCGCGCCGCAACGCGCGGATGCGGAACTCGGCGTCGGGGATCGCGGCAGCATCGAAGCCGCGGCGCACGCGGATCTGCCAGTCCATGCTGGCGATGCGGTCCTTGACCAGGTTCAGGGCGCGGCGCGCGACCGGCGTCTCGGCGAAGCGGCGCAGGTTGGCCGCGGTGGGCTTGGGCACGGCCGCCTGCCCAGGCCGCGCATACGGCGACAAAATCGACGGCAGCGGCGCGGTCTTGAAACGCGCCGCCTCCTCGGCCGCAATGGGATGTACGGGTTGTGAGCCGGTGGCCGACAGCCACAGCTCTCTTGCTTTGCTGCGAAGGCTCATGAAATCTCCTTTGGATTGCGGTTAAAAAGAAAGCCCGGCGCGGTGCGTCGAGGCTTTGGAAGGCAGGGTGTCTCGCTTAAGGGCACGGCTTCAGCCGTGCCACTGCGGCCGGGGAGGAGAAGGGGCTCTACAGCCCCTGAGGTACGTTCGCTCAGAGCTTGAAACTGCCCTCAGCGGCTAAAGCCGCCACGGTGCGGGCGGACTCTGACGGCACGGCTAAAGCCGTGCCCTTAAGCAAGGCGTACCACTGGCTAAAGCCGCCACTGCGAACACGAGCATCCACGGCACGGCTGAAGCCGTGCCCTTGAGCAGAACGAGGGTACGGAGCAGCACAGTCCAATCCAGACAAAGTCCGCCTTGATCCGTGCCCTCCGTGAAAATCCGTGTTAAGCCTCCCGGCGCTACAGCCCAAGTTCGCGCCGAGCCGTCGCGGCAGCGCGCGCGAGGTCGTTCCACGTGACGACGCGGATCGCCTGGCGCTCCAGCGTCTCCACTCCAAAGCGATAGCGTTCGGCGTTTTCGCCATCGTCTTCGGCCACGTCGCGCAGAGGCTCCACCACCGCGCTCAGATCGAGCGCAGCGCCTTCAACCCGCGCCACGCCTTCGGCCAACTGCGGCGCGGCAAACGCGAGCACCTTGGCGGCCTCGAGATCGCCCTCGAGCGACACGGCCTGAAACATCCGGACGTATTGGCCCGAGGTTCCTGGCGCGCCCGTGCGATAGCCACAGTCGAGCTTCAGCGGATCGCCCGGCCGCGTGTAGCTGGCAGCCGCGATGCGTTTGCGCATCAGACCCCACACCCCGGCGCGCTCAAACTCCGAGCGCATCGACGCCGCAATCGCCGCGCGCCCCGACTTCGTCCGCACCCGCGGAACTCTGATCGGCTCGACATAAAGCTTCAGCAGGAGTTCCATCTCCGTGGCAACGTTCTCGGCCAGCGTCGCGCGCGGTTCGGTCATCTGCAGCGAATTCGAAAGCGAATCCTCGAGCACGTCGAGCACCGCCTTGGGATCGCGCGCATTGGTTCCAAGCCGCAACCGCTCGGCAATCTCCTGTTCGACCGACTCCAGCAGCCCCGTATCCGCGTCCGCGTCCATGCAGCGCACGCGCGTCCAGTCGCGGGTAAACCTGACTTGCACCGGCGCGGACCCGCCCCCGTCCGCAGGACGCAGCAGCACGCCGATGTTGACGAACTCTCCCTTCACCACGTCAGGCACGTAGCGGATGAGGAAGAACTCGCAGGGAACGCGGGCTGGCAAGGAGACCTCCGGTTAGTTCTTAGTTACCAGTTACCAGTTCTTAGTTGCCGGTTCTCACTTCCCGGTGCTCACGCTGAGAACTGGGAACTGACCACTGGGCAACTCCTACTCTACCTACATCACCATTCCATCCGCGCCGGCTATCGCGGCGAACTGCCGTGCCGCGGCCAGATCGAGACTGCGGCCCCAATTGGGGAACGGCTCGCGGTCGGAATCCCGAAACGAAACGATCAGGTCGCGGATGCGGCTGCGCCGTTTCAAAAGCTGTTCCATCAGATGCTCGAGCGCACTCACATCGCCGCCATACCACTCCGGCGGCACGGCCTCGGCGACCGCCCACAGCGTCTCCGGCCGCATCTCTTCGAGTCGGGTCAGCCAGGGCTCAAAGCTCTTCCATCCGCTCACCCCGGCGTACACGCTGTTGCGCGCGTAGACGCCGCGCAAGGGGCTGTCGGGAAACGTCCATTCGCAGGCGTTGAAGCAATATCCCTGGTCGATAAAGTTGGCGCGATACTTGCGCTCGCGCGGGCGTCGTTCGAAGACCGCCTGCCGCCCGTTGCAGTTGCCGGTCCACTTATCGAGCGCGAGCATGCCGGCGAACTCATGCAGGTTGCGCACCTCGGCCAGTTGCGGCTCGGCCAGATAATCCACCACCTGCCCGGGCATCAGTCCGCCGACGAAACGGCTGCCGAACTGCAGCCCGGCCGCACACGCTACACGCCCCTGCCGGCCCAGCTCCACGCGCATGCCGTTGCTGTTGCGGATCAGCCACTCGGTCACTTCGACCACGTCGCAGGGAGGCACGGTCAGCCCGGCCGCCTCCGCCAGGCGCGTGGCGATCAGTTCATTGGCGAGCACGCGCGTGCCCTGCGGATTGTTGGTGAACTTCACCACCCAGAGCTGGCCGTCGGCGCCCAGCATCAGCTGACTCTGCGCCCCGCCCCGCATCCGCTTGATCGCCTGCACCGCCAAGACCGCCAAGCCCGTGTCGCCCCTCACAAGAAACCTAACACCGATCTCCACCGATGGCACCGATTCGACCGTGCCGCGAGACAATCGGTGTCATCGGTGAGAATCGGTGTCAAGTCTTTCGCTAGCGCAGCCCCAGCCGTTCCGCGCGGACGGCTTGTGCGATGGCCATCGCCATCAGGCAGTCGTCGTGCGCGCCGTTGGCCGCGCCCAGGCTGCCGTTGGCGTGGGTGATGTAGGTTCTGCACTCTTCGAGCAGGCGGCGTGAGAGCAGAAGCTCCGGCTGCTCCGCCACGATCGCGCCCAGCCGGCTGATCATGCCCGGCTTCGAGCCCGCCGACGTCAGCCAGCCCGCCACGCCCGCCTGCTCGTAGAGGTTGGCGTAGCGCTCCAGGCTGTCGAGATACGCGAGCACCCCGGCGCCATGGTTGTTGCGTTCGACGGCGATCAACGCCCCGTTGTATTCGCGTGCCAGCGCAGCGGAAACCCGCGCCAGCTCGAGCGTGCCCAGGTGCTCGCGCAGCTCCGCGCACTGCAGGCCGGTGTCAAGCTCGATCACCTGCACCGCGGCGTAGTCGCCCGCCGAGCCTCCGCCCGCCGTATCGACCGCGACAATGTAGTGCTTGCCCGCAATCGCCGGCAGCCACACCTCGAGCGCGCCGCCGCGTCTTTGCTGCGGTGCAGCAGACACCTGCGCCAGCCGCGCCTCCACGCACGCGATCTCGAAGACGCACGCACCCGCGGCGCGGAAGCAGGTCAACGGATCCTCCGCGAACTCCTGCGCGCGCAGCCCGCGAAAGCTCTTGTCGAGCCCGCGGCGGAAGCCGATCTGTTTTGCGGTCAAGCCCTCGCCGCTGCATCAGCGCCCATTCGGTCGAAGTGAAGTCAGAAACCGCTTCGCCGACGTACGCCGGCTCCAGCCACCAGGGCAGAAAGTGCCGCGTCAGGCCGGTCTCCTCCGCGCGCTGCCACTCGTCGTAGAACGCGCCGTAGGCCCCGGCGGGCGTGCTTTCGATGGCGAGTTCTCCATCGGGTGCAAGCGCCGCGCGCAGGCCTGCCAGCGTCGCGGCCGCGTCGCCGGGCCAGCGGCTGACCTCGCTCAGGTGCAGATTCTGAATGCTGAGGCCGCGGCCGGCGCTTGGCTCGGCCGCGCTCAGCACGCGAAACTCGCTAGTCCAGCGCCGGAAACACCATCTGGCCCACGTTGGCGCGCGAGCGCACCAGCGGCCCTTCGCGCAGCGGACGGGGCAGGTTCTCCCACATCCGCTGTGCGACGGTGAAGATGCTCTCGGCAGCCTCGCGCGTATGCGCCACCTGCACGCTCAACGTGCCGGCGCGCGTGATCGTCTTCAGAAAGAAGCGTCCCGCGATCCATGTCGTCAGGCCCATCTGCCGCGCCTTCAGCACGATGTTGGCCCGCCCGCGCAGCTGTTCGAACTCGCGCTGCGCGGGGTTGGCGATCAGCCTGCGTGTCCTGCCGTTGCGATCGCGCACGAAGAGCAACTGCGCGGCGAGTTGCGTGGAAAACGGCTCTTCCTCATCCCAGCGCAGCCCAAGCGCAAGCAGCTCTTCGAGCGTCGTCGGACGCACCAGTCTGGGTCGCAGACGTTTGTGCCTAGTACTCCCAGTGGCAGCCACTGACCGCTCCCGGGTTAGGTACATCGAACAGCGTCAGCGAGCTGTTGGGCGCAATCGTAATCGCCGACGCAAGCCCGTTGATCGGTTGTCCGCTCTGCCCCACCACCGTCTTGGCGACGCCGGTGGAGTTGTTCAGCACATAGCTCGCGCCGCTGGGTCCGGTGCAGTCGGGCAGCGTCAGCGCCTGCGCGCCCGTGCCGGTCAGGCTGACAGCGCCATCGCTCGAAAGCATCTGGTACGTGCTATCGGCGACCTGGTTGGGATTCGCCTTGTTATGCCCGAAGGCGTAGTTGTACGCGTTCGAATAGATGTTCGCGATGAGCTGCTGGCCGGCCTGCGTGGGGTGCGTGCCGTCGGCCTGGAACCAGGTCTGGTTGCTATACGCGCCATCGGCGCCCAGGCTGGGGCTGGCCGCGGCGTCCACCAGGAAGTCCGCGCCTGCGGCCCTGGCGCCGTTGCGGATGAGCGTGTTGTAGGCGTTCTTGGCGCTGTCGTACAGGCCGCCGTTGTTGCCGGCGCTGTTGCCTGCGCGCGACAGCATGGTGACCACACCCACGCGGCAGCCGGCGTTCTTCATCTTGCCGATCAGTCCGGTCAGCGCGGCGAAGACCGCCGGCGGCGTCGAACCCAGCGAGTTGAAATCGTTGGTTCCGCCGAACAGCGTGTACACCGCGGGGCCGGCCGCCGAGCGGCACAGCGGGCCCACGCGATTGTCTTCCGAGCCCAGCAGCGCCTGCAGCGTAATGCCGGAGATGCCCCAGTTGTTCACGCCTGTTGTCGGCGGGTTCTCCAGCGACAGAAGCTGCGAGTAGGGCGTCAGGTTCGGATAGCCCATGGTGATCGAGTCGCCGGCCACGTTCAGCGCCGGCGTGCTCAGGGGCGTGGGCAGCGTCTCCACCGCCACGCCGCGCGCAGCCACCGCGTTGCGCAGAATGCCGGAGGCCGCCGTCACCTGGTCGGGCGTCAGCGCGGTTGAATAGAACGCGGCCGCATACACCTGCCCGGGGAAAATCCCGCTGCCGCCCCATACTGCGGGGTTGGGCCCAAGCAGCAGGTTGCCCGCCGTCTGCTTGCCCGCGCTGCATCCCTGCACCGTGTAGGCAAGCTCCTGCCCATCGAGGAACAGGCGGTCGTTCGTTTGTCCGCAGGTGCCCAGCGTGATAGCCAGCGTGTGGAAGCCGGAGGTGGCATAGGATGACGCCGTCACCGAGCCCGCCGCGAACAGGTCCAGCCCGTAGGCGGAATCCACCAGCGCATTCGGCGTTCCCGGGTACGGAGCTTCCATCAGCACCTGCAGGTCGGTGTTGCCGACGGTGTTGCTGATCAGCAGCGAGTTGCCGCCCTGGTGATTCGCGTTGGTGGTGAGCGGACGAATCTGCACTGCGGCCACAATCGTCTGCACGGCATTCAGCGCGACGGGCAGGTTCACGTTCTGCGCGTAGCTGAAGCTCAGGCCCGTGGGCGTCCACGTAGGCGACTGCGAGCCCGCGCCCAGCGTGGCGTCGTTGCCCAGGCCGCTGGCATCATGCACCGTGGTGCCTGTGCCTTCGGTCATCAGGTACTCCGCCAGCAGCGACGAGGCTGCGGGCAGCGTGAATGAACCGCCTCCAGAGCCGCTTCCTGTTCCGCCTCCTGTTCCGGCCGCGACTGTAACCCAGTTTCCGTCTTCGCGCAGAAAGCGCGTGGTGCCGGGCGTGGCGCCGGGATCAGGCACCGCGCCCACCTGGTGCGCTGTGCCGGAGCCGCCGAAGACCGGCAGGCTCTGCGCGCCAATGGTGCCGATGAAGTGGCCGTTGATGCTGTTCGCGTTCAGGCTGCCCGTGGTGATGCTCGGCGTCGTAAAGCTTTGCGGCGAAAACACAAAGCTGTTGCCGCGCATTCCCATGGTCAACGTGCTGGTGGAGGGCGCATAGCGCAGGTTGTCGACGCCTGCGCTCGAGTCCAGGTCGAACAGGTCGTAGGTCGAGTTCCAGCGATTGCATCCGTGCGAGTTGCAGTGCACATCGAAGACCGTGGTCTCGCCGGCCTGCGTTTCGAATGAATGATTCCAGGTCCCCAGCACCTCCATGCCGATGTTGGGTGCGGTGTGCGTGCCTCCGTTGCCGAAGTAGCTGGTGGCGGCGACGCTGTTCTGGATGCGCCAGCCGATGAGCCCCGCGCTGTTATTGCCGTCGTAGATGATGCCCGCGCTCTGCAGGTGCAGCGCACGCGGCGTGTACTGGGTGATGAAGTCGGTATCGGCCGAAACCCACTCCTGGAAGTAGTGCGGCTGTTCGACTGGGTCGCCCGCGGACCAGGGCACGGTGTTCGCAGCCAGCGTCATCTGTCCGTCGACGGCCTTGGTCACGGGGTTGTAGACGCTCAGCACCTCGGCCATCGGATACAGGCCGTAAGCCCCGGTCAGCAGCGAAACACTTCCGCCCGCGCTTGCCGAATCGGGCCCGGCATTCGCGTAGGTCAGCGTGTTCGGCCCGGTCGTCGTCACCACGAAGCTGCCGTTGTAGCTGGGATCGGTCACGTTGGCGATGTTCAGCGTCAGGCCGTTCAGATCCTGCTGGAAGTTGCTTGTAGTCGTCACCGTCGTGACGCCCCCGGCGCGTGCGATGCTTGCGATCACGAGGTTGGCGTTGACGAACGCGCTGGTCTGTCCCTGCTGCCCGATGATGGGCGTGTAGCCGCCCGCATACAACAGGCTGGTCGGCGAATCCGAACCGATGACCGGGAACACCTGGCGAATCGCGCCCACCGTGTCGACCTTCTGCTCCAGCCCGTAGCCGCACAGGCCGCCCACCGCGATGGTGGCTCCGCTGGCGTGCGGACGATTCAGCGTGAGTTGCAGGTGCGAGCCGTCGACGATGGTGTATGCCGCAGTCTCAAAGTTGAGCGGACGCTGATCCGCAAGCTGCACGTCGGAGATGCAGGCCACGCCCGAAGACGACGGCAGCGCGGCGGTATTGCCGGCGAAGCCCGTCGGCAGCGACGAGGTCGCGATGGCGACGGTCACTGTTCCCGGCGCGATGTTGTTCGATTGCGTGGGGATGGACTGCGCGCTTTCCAGAAACGTACTCACGGGAAAACTGGTCCCGGTAAACACCGCGCTGGGCTGACGTCCGAGCAACGGACCCTGGCCCAGGATGGCGCCCGCCGTGATGGCGAGCGCGGGGTTGGTGTCGATCAGGTAGCGACCGTCGCCCTGCGTGCCTCCGGCATTCTGCGGCGTGACCTTCAGGCTGGTGGAGCCCGTGCTGCATCCGCCGGCGCAGCTTCCGGTGAAGACGCGCGTGTCTTCGCTGAAGCTGCGGTCGAACGGGTGCGAGCCTTCATCGGCGTCGTCGCGGAAGCCGCCCGAAGCCTGCATGAACATGCCGCCCATCAGGCAGTCGCCTACGCCGTAGCAGTTCTGCTGCTCGCCGAAGAGCACATGCTGGCCCGTGGTGTTGTTGGTGCCGGTGATCTGCAGACCGCTGTAGGTGGTCTTGAAATAAGGCACCGTTCCCTGCAGCTCCTTCGGGTAAACATTGTTGCCGCCGCTGAGCGCGTTGCTGTTGATGACAAGCCCGCTCGAGAACAGCTCCTCCGACTGGCCGAGCGCGGCAGCCTGCGGGGCCGGGCGCGTGCTCGTCACGTCGATGGTGCGTGCAGCGTTCAGGCCATAACCGCCGGGCGGCAGCGGATTGACAAACGTCTCATGCACGGCGCCTCCGCGCGCATCCGTGACGATGGTCTGGTCGTTCAGGGTGGAGGCGCTTGCGAGGTCGGTGCCGGCGTAGGTGGGCTCGACGTTGATCTCGCACGCGGCGCTGCAGTTCGGGCTCGCGGCCGCGTTGCTGATGCCGTTGTTGCCGGCGCCGGAGGTGAACTGCGCGGCATTTTGCACGCCGTCCAGCGTGTTCACTTCCAGGCTGGTCCCCGCAGGTTGCGTGACCGTCTGCGTGCCCTGCGGCAGCAGGCTCACTTTCTGATTCAAACCACTTTGCAGCGCAGCAGCCTGCGTGTCCACGTAGTTCTTGTCGGCGGCCTGCAGTGGCGCGGTCGGATCGCCGGCGAGAGCCAGCGGCCCGCTCATGCTGTCGCCCGATTTGAGCACATACGGCTGCGTGCTCGAATCCAGCGGATGGCCTGTGACCGCGGCCGCAATGGCGGTGTCCACATAGCTCTTTGAGACGGTCTGCATGGCGACGCTGGCAGGCAACACGGAGCTGCGGATGCTCGACACAGCGACAGGCGCGCTGCTGACCGGGACGACCCAATACTCGCGCGTGACGCTGCCATCATCCAGGTGATAGACGACGGTGTAGTAGCTGCCCATCGGTGTCGAGCCAGCGTTGGCCGCAAGCTGAACGCTGAGCGCGCCGTTGGTTCCGATGGTGATGGACGTCGAGCCCGCGGGCACGGAGTCGCCGGCCCATGTGGCGAACGCGGGCCAGGAGATCAGCACCGTGCCTGTGGCCGGTGTGCCGTCGGCGCGGTAGACCGTGTCGGTGATCTGCGTGGTCGAGATGGCGGCCGCGGCCTGCGCGCGTGCGGGCAGCGCGAAAGCGCCTGCGGCGAGCGCGCCAAGCAGCAACATCCACGCCAGCCAGAACTCGGCCAGCATGCTTCTGCTTCGTTTGGAATGCATTCGTTTCCTCCTTGAGGATTTGTGTTTGGATCTCCCACGCTTCGTCATCCTGGGCGGAGCGCAGCGGAGTCGAAGGACCCCGAGGGTCATTTACGCTCGTCATTCTGCCGAAGCCAGAATCTCCGTAGTTTTTGCCGGCGATGACGAGGGTGTTTGGGGTGCGGCAAAGAGCAGGTCGTCCGCCTTCGGCCAAGGATGACAACCGGGTGGGGTTGTGAAGCTACAGCGAGCGGTTGGGCGCGGGCAGGTAGGTGCGGAAGCAGACGATCTGCTCACCGTCGGCCGCGTCGCGCACGGGCAGCGCGCGGAAGTTGCCGGCGAGGCGCAGGCGTGCAAGCGTTCCGGCTTGTACACCCACGAGTCCTTCGCGGACTTCAGCCGCGGCCGTCATCGCCTGCAGTCGTGGGTAGTGGAAGAGGATGCGGTCGCCCTGTTCGCCATCGAGCACGAAGAGCGCGCTCCACTCCTGGAAGAAGCTTCCGCCTTCGCGATCGCAGAAGCCGGCAACGCGGCTGACCTGCATGCCTGCGGCAGGCGCGCCCGCGATGAGAGGCGCAGCCAGCGTGAGCACGCCGTTGCGATGCCTGCGATGCGCGCGACGTTCAGCGTGATGCGCCGGATGTAATCGGGCCCGGCGGCGATCGAGGCTGCTGATTTCACGAAGCCTCCGCTCACGCCTGCGCCGACGAAGCCGGTCTGGCCGGTGTAGTCGATATCGACCGCGATGATGTCGCCAACGTCGAAGCCGCTCGCAGCCGCGCCAACATTGAGCGAAAGCGCTGTCGAGCCGGGCTGCAGCGGGCACGCGCGGCGATAGCTGTGCCTCCGCTTCCATTCGCAGCTGGCGTTCGGTTGCGTGGCGAGCACGTTCATCTGCTGCACGCCGGCGGCGAGCGCCATCTGCAGCTTGCCCCAGCTTTCGAAGTCGAAGGCGACGGAGGCGTCGACCTCGGTGCGGACCTGCGACGACGGCATGGCGGGCGCGCCGGTGAGCAGCGGTGCAATCTTCGTCGCGGACTTGCGCGTGAAGTTGGTACACCAGCCGAGATCGAGCCAGGGCGCGGGCGGCGCGTCAGCGTTGAAGGTGGCCGCGTTTGCCGGATCGAACAAGGTCGGCGCGGCGCTGGCGCGCGCTACCGGCGCAAAGAAGGCACGAACGCGGCGAGTCACGGGAGCGACGGCGGGCAGAAGATTATTGGCCATAACTGAACACCTCCACCTGGGCGGTACGCTCCATGCGCTCGCCGCGCGTGACGGCGGGCGCGAAGGTGACATCGCCCCAGAAGATATTTGTGCCGGTAGCGGTTACAGTTGTGGCGCCGCCGCCTGCGGGAATGGAAAACGACTGTGTAGGCGCGGATTGCTGCGTGGCCGTGAGAGCGGCGGCAAGCTCTGCGTCGAGGGCGGCGAGAGCGCGTCCGCGATCCATGCCGGCCTGTCCGGCGGTGCCGTCGGTGGCGTAGCGGATTTCGCAGGTGAGCGCGAGCAGCGGCAGCGACGCGTTGGGGTCGATGCGGAAGCCAGTCCAGCGCAGGCAGAACGCGTCGGCGGGTGCGATGCCGTCTACGGCCGCGCCGGGCAGCTCGCTTTCGGCAGTAACCACGCCGGGTCGCGTGACTCCGCGCACCACGACGGTCCGCGCGGGGTTGTTGGCCGCGACGCGATCGCGCAGGCACACGTAGAACGTGTCCTTCGCCAACTGCGGCGCGAGTTGCGGGTTGAGCATTTGAGGTCCTCCTTCTTGTAAGTCGAGAGTGCGTCGTTCGTTCTGCTTAAGGGCACGGCTTCAGCCGTGCCCTCAATGGGCAATGATGCGTGCGGGCTTCAGCCCCTGGGGTACGTTGGTCGCGCGGAAGGGTGCGTACCTCAGCGGCTAAAGCCGCGACGCTGGGCAAGGCTTGTGCGGCACGGCTGAAGCCGTGCGCTTAAGCAAGGCACACCCTTGGGCGTGGCATCGGCGAGTCCGGCCAAATACGGAGATTCCGGCTGCGCCGGAATGACGACGCACAAGACGTCGCACAAGTGGACGGCGGCGGAATGACGGTTCTCCTCCGGCGGATGGGCTAGACGAGGTCGGCAGCGGGGGCGCGCAGGCCGAGGCGGTAGAGGTAGACGGAGCCGAAGCCTTCGACCGCGGTGGCGGAGGTGATCTCGCACAGTTCGCCGTCGAGGAAGACGCCGGCGGCCTGGGCGAAGAGCGTCAGCGCGGAGGGATAGGCGAGCGTGCCGGTAATGCGCTCGACCGCGGAGGCGGAGACGAGAAGCTCGTACTCGGCGGCGCGCTCATTGTTGGCGGTGGCGAGCTTGGGGCGGATCTTGCGCAGCGCCGCGGGGTGCAGATCGATGTCCTGGAATAGCGGCGCGGCGAGGCCCACCTGTTCGGCGGGATCGTTGGGGATCGCCTGCGCAGGAATATGTAACCGTACTGTTCTTCCACCCAGCGACCGCAGGAGCGCGTCGGCCATGCGTGCCTGGGGGCGCGTCATGACAGGCGCTCCGCCACGTAGGGCTTGAGGAGCGCGCGCACGCCGTCATCGAGCAGCGTCCCGGCGAAGTACTGCATCTGCATGGTGTCTAGCTTGCTGGATTTGACGTTCAGCGCGGGTGTCGCCTGCGCGTTCTTCACGATCTGCGCGCATGCGGCTTTCAGTTGGACTGGCACTGTTACACATCCGGCGGTGTAGGTGACTTCGGCTTCGTTGTAGCCGAGGCCGAGGAAGTTCGACGGGAAGGTAAGTTCACGGGCGGTTACATATACGATCGATGGTCGACACATCGAGAGACGACCAGGAGCCGGGCAGACCGAAGGCAGAGGCGATCTGGAGGCCGAACTCGCGATGTGCGTCGAGGTCGGCGTATTCGCCGCGGCGTCCGCGGGCGTAGCGCACGCGCGCGCTGACGAGGGCGCCGGGAAAGCAGCGGGCCGAAGCTCAGACGGCCGGTCTGCGCGCCGGCGGTGAGGCGGATGCGCTCGGTGTATTGCGTGGCCATCAGCGTGGGCCGGCGGCAGTGGGCTTCCATCAGCGCCGAGGCCGTGGTGACGAGGTCGTCGGAGGTATCGGCGGCGAGGCCGAAGGCTTCGTAGTCGGCGGGTTGGAGATAGGGCATGGGGGCTCCTAAGGATGGGTGTGGCGAGGTAGGAGTTGGGTGGCCCACCCATCGCGGTGAGGCTGCGATGGATGGGGCACGAGCGTACCTCAGCGGCTGAAGCCGCTTGCCGGGGCATGCTGTGACGGCACGGCTGAAGCCGTGCCCTTAAGCAAGACCAAGGCGTTATGTGCCGGGCCCGGAGCGGGAGCAAACCGCGGTGAGATGGCAGTACGCTAAACCGTATTCCCTACTCCCTACGCCCTCGGTTTTAGCGGTCTACGAGGACCTGGTAGTGGGCGTAGTTGGCGCCCTTGACGACGACGCCGCCGAACTTGACGACGACGTACTGCGAGGCCAGCGAGCCGGGCATGCCGAGCTGGAAGACGCGCGGGTTCGGGTCGCAGAGCCAGTGGTACTCGATCAGGTCCTCGGTGACGATGTAGGCCGGCAGCACGGCGGAGCCGGAGCCGGGCGTGCCGGTGTAGGGCAGCGTCCACTCGGGGATGAGCGGGATGTCGCCGGCCTGCGTGGAGAGCATCTTGACGGTGAAGCCGCCGGTGATCTCCTTCGTGTTCGAGCACGACGTTGAACTCGGACTTCATCTCGCGATCGATGAGGTCGAGCAGCACCGGATTGGCGTAGATCGCCGTGGGGCGCACGCCGAAGCTGGTGTTCGAGAGCATCTGCGCGACGGTGCGACTTGAGGCCGTCGACGATGCTCTGCGATGGTGCCGATGGTGATGGTGTTGCCGCCGGCGGCGATCTGCGCCGGCCGCGCCGAAGTACTGCGCGGTGGTGGGCGAGCTGAGGCTGGTGTCGGTGCCGTTCCACAGCGCGATGTCGTGCGTGCGCAGGACGCCGTCGACGGTGTCGGTGAGGTCCTTCGCCTGCAGATAGGCGAACTGGCTCTGCTGCTTGCCGAGCTCCATGTCGAAGAGGTTGTAGTTGATCTGCGCGACCAGCGCCTTCAGCGGAACGCTGCGCTCGACGCGGGTGGGCGAGACGAGCGGCGCGACGATGTTGCGCGGGTCGACGAAGCCGCGCTGGACGCGGCGGGCGCGGGGATGGCGGTCTCCTCAAAGTAGCGCGACGGATGGCCGGTGGCCGGGACCTGCTTGATGCGCTGGCCGAAGACGCCGCGGCGGCGGACCAGGTCGAGGATCTCGGTCTGGTACAGGGGCACTTCGATGGCGCCGGGTCCGATGTAGTCTGCGGCGGCGTGGATGCTGGTAAATTTTGCGTTCAATGTGTTCTCCCTTTGGGTGTTGGTTGGGGGGTCGTGGTGGGTCCCACGCATCGTGTCGGGTCCCACGCATCGCGGTGAGGCTGCGATGCATGGGGCACGGAGATGTCGCGCGGAGATGTCGTGCGAAGAGCGGGAAGCGGGTTCCTCCGCGTCGCTTCGGGATGACAAAGAGAATTGCTTAGCCGAGGAGGCCGGTGCGCAGGAGTTGCGACTTGACGGTGATGCGCTGCTCGAGGCTGAGGCTTGAGAGCGCGGCGTCGAGGGCGGCGGGTTCGGCGGAGGCGCCTTCCTTGGCGATGAGCGTGGGGATGGCTGCGGCGGTTTTGCGCGCGCTGCGCAGGGTGGTGATGGTGGATTCGGCTTCGGCGAGCAGGCGCTCGAGCTCGGATTCGCGGGTCGACGACGAGGCTGCGACGGTATGCGCGGCGAGGCGATCGGCTGCTTGTTCCAGACGCTCGATGATCGCGTTCAGGCGATCTTCGGGGGTGGTGGTTTCGGATGCTTCCATTTCAAGTTCCACTGCGGCTCCTTACTTGGTGGTGACTGCGGCTGCGGCGGGCGCGGGCTGCACGTTGAGGATGGCGACGACGGCGGAGACGAGGCTCGCGAGGTAGTCGCTGGAGGCGGAGATGCCGGCCTTCGCGAGCAGCGAGGTGACGGCGTCGCCGGCGAGGGTGAGGACTTCGGCGAGCTTCTGCGGGCCGGTGCCGCTCTGGACACCGGAAGCGGCGTATTTCTGCTCCACCAGCAGGACGGCGTTCTGGATGAGCGTGGTGGCGTCAGCCAGAACGGTGGCGGTGGGTGCCGCGGCGGGAAAAAGCAGCGCGACCAGGCTCTCGACGGGGACGGCATACTGGACGGCCCATTTGAGGCCCTTGGCGAAGTCTTTGCCGATGGTCTCGAGAATTCCTGTGAAGGACATTTGGCTCCTTTTGTTGCAGGTGGAAAGTGGACCTCAGGGGCTGAAGCCCCGTTCGTGGCGGGGCTGGCAGCGGCACGGCTGAAGCCGTGCCCTTAAGCGAGGCGGTTTGGGTAGGGTTGGAGGCATGGGCACGCCGGGCGAGAAGCAGGTTCCTCGCTGCGCTCGGAATGACAAGGAGCCGGCACTAACGCCAATGACGGCTGGTTCAGGCGGCGCCGTGGGTTCGGTGCTGTGGCGGGGGGAGCGGCGGAGGCGGAAGCTGGTGTCGCGGTAGGCGGCCTTGTCGCGCAGCAGGATGGCGGCTCCGGTGAAGGTGGCGCGGGTCAGCGTCCAGACGGCGGCGCGCATGTCGGCGACGTGGGCGTCGGCCAGCTCGTAGCTCATGCCCATGGTCGCTGGCCGGCGTCGAGCCGGGAACTTCCGTTCGATCTCCGGGAAGTCGCGCGCGAAGAGGAAGCCTGCGACCATCAGCCGGTTGTCGTCGAGCGCGGCGGAGGTGATGATGCCGCACTTCTGGCGCGCGTCGTGGCCGTCCCAGCCGGCCTTGTAGTCGACCGCCATGCCGAGCAGGCTGGGCAGCGCTGCCTCGGCGGCGGCGCGGGTCAGCACGACGCGATGGCCGCGCGCTCCGCTGGGCGCCTTGTCGCTGGCCACGTCGACCAGCGTCAGGCAGCCCTCGAAGGGCAGCCGGTTCGGATGCCCGTGGACCTCCGGGAACTCGACTGCCATGGCGCGCAGGGCGAGGCCGCGGTTGGGGGCGTGGGTTCCGCGGCGCAGGGGCGCGGGGGTGGATGCGGTTGGGGGGCAGGGCCGGTTGAGTTTCTCAAGAGCCAAGGACACCTCCTGTTGTGTGGGTTGGGGTTTCAGGGTTCTTTGGCCCAGTTTTCCATCAGGATCTGCTCGAGGGTTTTCTCGGGCGGATGGACTTCTTCGGAGCTGAGCTCGCCACCGTCGAGGCCGAGGAGTTCGAGCAGCAGCTTGATGTGCGGCAGGCTGCCTTTCTCCGCGTTTTCGGCGAGCGCGCGGGTGACGGCGGGCACGGCCTGCATCAGGGTGCGGCGGGCGCGGTCGATCAGCTCGGGTTCTGTGAGTGGGGGCTCGGGGATGTCGGGTTGGGGTGGCGGCGATTCTTCGGGTGGGGGCGGGTCGGCTGGCGGAACCAGGCGGGGCCGTCGTTGGGGCATGGGTTCTCCGGGTGGCGAGTGAGGTTAAACGCAGAACGGGAGCAGCCCGGTGTGGGTTGCTCCCGCTCAT
This sequence comes from uncultured Gammaproteobacteria bacterium, assembly GCA_963744015.1. Lineage (GTDB taxonomy): Bacteria > Acidobacteriota > Terriglobia > Terriglobales > Acidobacteriaceae > Edaphobacter. Next base: position 379,493 of record CAVUSA010000003.1, on the reverse strand, counting down.
GTCTCACTTGCATTCCTAGAATAGCAGGGGGCGCGGGGTGAATGTGCAATGTATCTTGTTGGGGAAGTCTTTTTGTTTGAATGGTTTGGGGGAATGGGGCGGGATTTTTTGCTTGACAGCCGCGGGATGGGTCTCGATCTGAACGGAGTCGTGGCGGTGAAGGCGTACCTCAGGGGCTGAAGCCCCTTTTTGCCTCAGGGGCTGTTACGGCACGGCTGAAGCCGTGCCCTTAAGCGAGACAGGACGTGGCGGGCTTAGCCGTGCCCTTAAGCGAGGCTGGACGTGGCGGGGCTGAAGCCGTGCCCTTCAGCGAGGCTGGACGTGGCGGGCGGGAGATTCAAGTGTGGATGGGAGGTTTTGCTTAAGGGCACGGCTTCAGCCGTGCCTTTGCTGCTCCCCGGCTAAAGCGGCTTCAGCCGCTGAGGTACCTGCCCGGAACGCGGAGGAGTATGGATAGTCTTCCGCGAATTCGGCGAGGCGCGCACGCACCGGGTTCTGATGAATGTATTCACGGCGGATCATGAACTCTTCGCGGTCTCGGATGCGGTGATCGGTGAAGCTGCGCTGCCATACGGGGAACTTCGACTGCATGCGATGAGAGAAGCCGCCCTTGATGAGCCCGAGGGCGCGCTCGAGTGTGATGGCGCCGGGCGTGAGCAGGATGTGGAAGTGGTCGGGCATGACGACGAAGGCGTGGAGTCTTATAGCGGCCTTCGCTGCGGTAATGCTGAAGCGTGGCGATGAAGAGCTCGGCAGCTGGCTGGCACCTGGAAGAGGCGACGACGGTTGTATGTGGCGCTGGTGATGAAGAAAGTTCCGGCTTTGGCGGAGCGCCTCGGGGATGGCCATGCGGAGAGTTTAAAGCGTACCTCAGGGGCTGAAGCCCCTTTTTGCCTCAGGGACTGTTACGGCACGGCTGAAGCCGTGCCCTTAAGCGAGACGGGACGTGGCGGGTACTGGCGCTTTGCGGTGCGGCGTCGGGAAAAGCGGATCCTCCCGCTGCGCGGAAGGATGACAACGGGTTTGGGCGGGGCGGGGAAGGGCGGAGGAAAGCAGATCCTCCCGCTGCGCGGAAGGATGACAACGGGTTTGGGCGGGCGGGGAAGGTGGGAAAAGCGGATCCTCCCGCTGCGCGGAAGGATGACAGCTTTCGGGGGTTAGAAGGCGCAAAGGCACGGCTCTGGCGAGCCGTGCCTTTTGCGGTGGGGTGGGTTGTGGGTCAGGCTTCGTCGCTGGCCATGGTCGGTTCGAGCAGGCCGCGGTCGAGCAGGATGCGGGTGAGGCGGTCGAGGGCGTCGGCGTACTTGACCACGACGGTGCGGAGCGAGAGGCCGACGAGCGCGGCGGTCTCGGCCTGGGTGTAGCCCTCGATGGCGATGCGCCGGAGCAGATGGCGCAGGGCGGGATCGAGTTGGGCGAGGCACTTGCCCATGTCGTGGACAAAGATGACGACATCGTCGAAGCCCTGGACGTCGTAGTGGGTGACGCGTCCGCGGAAGAGCTCGCGGCCGAGCAGGCTGGGCACGCGTCCGCTTTCCATGCTCATGGTGCTGTAGCGCCGGCAGCATGCCTTCGGTGTATTTGCGGTAGAAGGCGAGCGTGGGGTCGAGGACGCGGGTTGAACGCGGGAGCTCGCGGCGTACGGGCTGCGGCGCGGGCTGGGCTTCACAGGCCTGGACGAGCCTAAGGCAGTGCGGGCCTTTGCGCAGTTCAACGGCTGCGTTGCTGAGCGCGCCGGAGGCGACGAGTTGCGGACGGCGGAGCGTTTGCGGGAAGACGACGATGGCGGCGCTCAACGGGCACCTCCGGCGACGACGGTGAGCTGCCGGGAGGCAGGCTGGATGGAGGGCTGGATGGATGGCTGGATGGATGGCTGGGGGTGGAGTCCGGCCTTCCGGTTGTGGGCGCGAAGGCTCTGGCGGCGCGGCTGGCGGAGGCCCCTGGGAGCGGGATACTCGGCGAGTTTGACGCGGCAGGACTTGCAGTAGATCGCGGCCCCGGTTGCAGCGCGGAGCCAAAGCGCTCCGCACCCTTCACAGACTTTCAGATCGATACGCAGGTGGTTCATCTTCTTCTCCAAAGGCATAGTTCTCCCCTGGCGAGCCTCGGGTAGTATTCGGCGGTCGGAAGGGCTCGCACAGGTTGCTATGAAGTGCTTCGCGCACGGGTCCCGGTCGTCTTGGGTGGACCAGGTTACGGGGCGCGCGCACTGCTTTGTCGTCAAGAACGGACTGGACCTGGGAACAGTCACAGCCGCTCTGCGGGGTCGCGAATTCCTGTTGCCGGGCCTTTAGGGGACTTGTCCTTCCACCCGTCCCATCGCCAAGCTGGTGAGCCGCCACCTGCAGAGAGTTTTTAGGTTATATGGCTGCCGGGTTGCCTGTGTCAACCACTATTTTTCAAGAGGTGTTCCAAGCTGGTAAGCACCGTGGAATGAGTGTGTTATGAAATAAAATGGAGGTAACTAGACGAGTTTTTCAGGGACGGCGCACAGGCTGCGTCACTTCGCTTTTTGTTCGCTACAAAAATGGTGCAGCGACCGCACACGAGGCGGATGCGATACTAGCGACGGCGACCCCTTTGGGGTGGGCAGGATGGTGTGTGAACTTTCCCAAGAACGCGAACTTATGGTTTCCGGCGTACCTCCGCGGCCGGGTGGAGCGGCTGGGCCGGCCGCCGGCGAAGCGGCTGTGGGTGGCGCTGACGGACCACTTCGAGCCCTGCGGCGGAAGTGTGCCGCTGGAGTTTGCGCGCGAGCGGATGCGGGCGTGGGAGGAGCGCTGGCCGGCGATCGCGGCGGCGGCTCCGGTGGATGCTGAAGGGCGCCCGCCGTGCTTTACGGCGTTTTACCCGCAGGAGGAGTACGAGCGCGGGATTCTGGACTCGCTGGCGAAGCTGACGCGGCAGGGCATCTGCGACGTGGAGATTCACATTCACCACTTCGACGATACGGCGGAGGGGTTTCGGGAGAAGATGCAGGCGTTCATGCGCGTGCTGCGGCAGGAGCATGGGCTGCTGCATACGCACCGGGGGCGCGAGGTGTTCGGGTTTATCCACGGGAACTGGGCGCTCGATAACTCGCGGCCGGACGGCAAGGCCTGCGGGGTGAAGGGCGAGCTGCAGGTGCTGCGCGACCTGGGCTGCTATGCGGATTTCACGATGCCGTCGATTCCGTCGCCGACGCAGTCGCGGGTGGTGAACCAGGTGTACTGGACGACGGGCGATCCGGAGCGGCCGCGGGGGTTCGACCGGGGCGTGGAGGCGACGGTGGGCGGAGGTCGCCGGGGCGATCTGCTGATGATTACCGGGCCGACGGGGCTGCGCTTTCGGGGGCGGCTGATGCCGCGCATCGAGACCGGCGAGCTGGCAAATTACGATCTGCCGACGCCGTACCGGGTGGAGCGCTGGCTGGACCTGGCGCCGCGGGTGGGGGACGACATTTTTCTGAAGCTGTTTGGGCATAGTGCGCGCGAGGATAACGCGGCCGCGCTGCTGGGGAAGGCGGGAACGTCGCCGCTGGAGGCTCCGCTGGCGCAGATGTTCGGGTGGATTGCGGCGGCGGCGAAGCGGCGAAACCTCGAACTGCACTGGGCGAGTGCGTACCGGATGTTTGCGGCGGTGGATGGGCTGGTGGGTGGGGCTTGAGGGACGGGGCCGGGCGGGCGGTGACGCTTTATGGGGCTCTCGGGCAGGGGTTTGTGGTGGGAGTGGTATCGGCGGTTGTGGCTGGCTATGTGCTTCGGGGGCCTTCGACTGCGCTGCGCTTCGCTCAGGATGACAGAGTTGGGGCGGGGTGGACTGTGGAGTTGAGCGGGAAGCGGACCTCAGCGGCTGAAGCCGCAGCGCCCATGCTGGAAATATTGCACGGCTGAAGCCGTGCCCTTAAGCAGGGCAACTCGGCTTGGGCTGGAGCCGGGCTGTAGCGGCTTGCGGTTTGGCGGGGCAAGACGGCTTGCGCTTACCATGGAGGAGTGATGTCTCAACCTACGGCCAATGCGCGGCTTCGGCTTCGGAAACATGCGGACTACCAGCGCGTGTATGGGTCGTCGCGGAAACAGTTTTCGAAGCAGATGGCGTTTTTCTACTCGTTGCGGCCTGCGGAGCGGAGGAGTGACACGCCGGGGCCGCGGGTTGGTCTGACCGTCGGCAAGGTGCTGGGCAAGGCGGTCGAACGCAACCGCATCAAGCGGAGGCTGCGCGAGTGCGTGCGGCGGCATGCGGGGACGCTGACGTTTCCGGTGGATGTGATTCTGCATCCGCGGCGCACGGTGCTGGAGATGGAAGCGGCGAAGCTGGATGCGGAGGTGGCACAGGTGTTCCGCACCATTGAAAAGCTGCTGCGGAAGTCGGCTGGCGCGTGAGCGCGCGCGAGGGGGCGCTGCGGCTGCTCTTTGGCGCGTACAAGCGGGTGGTGTCGCCGGCGCTGCATGCGGTGGGAGTGTCGCAGTGCATCTTTTTGCCGACGTGCTCGGAGTATGCGCTGGTGGCGATGTCGCGGTATGGGTGGTGGCGCGGCGGCAGGATGGCCGCGGCGCGCGTGGCGCGGTGTCATCCCTGGGGTAAAGGCGGGCTGGATCCGGTGCCCTGAGGGGTTGTGGCTGGAGAAGCAGGTCCTCCGCCTGCGGCGAAGGATGACAAGTGCAAAAGCAGGTTCCTCCGCTTCGCTTCGGAATGACAAACAAAGGGGGCCGTCAGGCTTCGATGAAGGAGTTGGCGTCGCGGGAGGGGTGGGGCGAGGTGGAGGCGGAATCCTTGGCGCCGGTGACGTGGCGCAGGCCGGCGAGCGCCATGAAAGCCAAAGCCAGGACGCAGACGCCGTTCCAGCCGAAGTGCGACCAGGCGAGGGTGGAGAGCCAGGAGCCGAGCGCGGCTCCGGCGAAGTAGAGCACCATGTAGACCGTGTTGAGGCGGCTGCGGGCGGAAGGCACGAGGCCGAAGATGCGGGTCTGGTTGGCGATCTGCGTCATCTGCGCGCCGATGTCGAGGATGATGACGCCGAAGACCAGCGCGGCCACGTGGGCGGCGGTGGGCATGGGGATGCGCACGGCGAGCCAGAGCAGGAAGTAGCTGGAGGTGAGCGTGGCGAGGCCCAGGGTGGTGACCCAGCGGGTGCCGTGACGGTCGGCCAGGCGGCCGGCGACGGAGGCGATCATGGCTCCGGCGGCGCCGACGATGCCGAAGCTGCCGGCGATTCCGGGGCCAAGCTTGTAGTGGGTATCGAGCAGGAAGGCGAGGGTGGTCCAGAAGCAGCTGAAGGAGGCGAACATGAGCGCGCCCACGAACGGAGGCTTCGCGCAGCAGGGGCTCGGTGCGGAAGAGCGTCCAGAGCGAACGCATGGCGTCCGAGTACTTCAGCGTGGCCCTGGGCGGGAGGCGGGGCATCTTGCGCCAGAGCAGAGGCACAAAGGCGGCGTTGATGACGGCGGCGAGCACGAAGACCAGCTGCCAGCCGTGGATGCGGCTGACCCATCCGGAGAAGGTGCGGGCGAGCAGGACGCCGAGCAGCAGGCCGGTCATGACGATGCCGATGGCGCGTCCGCGCTGTCCGTCGTCCACGAGGTCGGGCGCGAGCGGGAGGACGATGTGGGTGACGGAGGCGAAGAGCCCGACGAGGACGCTGGCGGCGATGAGCCAGAGAAGGCGGGGCGAAAGCGCGACCAGCAGCAGCGCGACGGCGACGGCGGCGTACATCCGCATCATGAGGGCGCGGCGTTCCATGACGTCGCCCATGGGGACGAAGGTGAGCAGGCCGGCGGCGTAGCCGACCTGGGTGGCGACGGCGACGAAGCCGATGTGCTCGGGGCGGGAGTGGAAGCTCTTGCCCATCTCGCTGAGCAGCGGCTGGTTGTAGTAGATGGAGGAGACGCCGACGGCGCAGGCGAGGCCCAGGAAGGGCAAGGGGCGCGGCGTGGCGGCTGCTGTAGCTGGGCAGGATCCGCCGAACTGGTTTGCGAGCTCATCAAAGTGGCCAGACCACAGTGTAAACGGATGAGCCGCGCAAATCTGTGGTTCTGGCGATGGTTAGAGCAAATCCTTGGGGTGTGAGGACACTTGCAACCGCAGATTCCTCCGCTGCGCTGCGGAATGACAACAAAAATGCCTTGGAAGGTCTACTTGATGCCGAGGGTGAGCTTGGCGATGGTGGCGAGCTGCATGAAGCTGGTGCCTTCGTAGATTTTGCCGATCTTGGCGTCGCGGTAGAGCTTTTCGACGGGGTAGTCCTTGACGAAGCCGGCGCCGCCGAAGATTTCGACGGCGAGCGAGGCGACGCGCTCGGCGACCTCGGAGGCGAAGTAGCTTGGCCATGGCGGCTTCCTTCAGGAAGTCGGCTGCCGGCGTCCTTGAGGCGGGCGGCGTTGTAGACCAGCAGCCGCGCGGCTTCGATGTCCATGGCCATGCGCGGCGAGCTGGAACTGCATGGCCTGGAACTCGGCGAGCGGCTTGCCGAACTGCTTGCGCTCGCGGGCGTAGCGGGCGGCGTGGCTGCCAGGCGCCCTGGGCGAGGCCGAGCATCTGCGCGCCGATGCCGATGCGGCCTTCGTTGAGGGTTTCGATGGCGATCTTGTAGCCTTTGCCGGGTTCGCCGAGGACGTTGGCGGCGGGCACGCGGCAGTCGTTGAAGATCAGCTCGCAGGTGCTGGAGGCGCGGATGCCGAGCTTGTCTTCCTTCTGGCCGACGGAGAAGCCGGGCGTGCCTTTTTCGACGAGGAAGGCAGGTGATGCCCTTGTAGCCGAGCGGCGGGGTCGAGCGTGGCGAAGACGAGGAAGAGGCCGGCTTCGAGGGCGTTGGTGATCCAGAGCTTCTGGCCGTTGAGGATGTAGTCGCCGTCGCGTTGTGCGGTGGCGCGGCATCTGCAGGGCGAAGGCGTCGGAGCCGGAGGCGGCTTCGGTGAGGGCGTAGGCGCCGACGGTGTCTTGTGGCGAGGCGCGGGAGGTACTGTCTGCTTCTGCGCGTCGTTGGCCCAGCGCATGAGGGCGTTGATGCAGAGGGTGTTCTGGACGTCGACGAGGACGCCGACGGCGGGGTCGACGGCGGAGATCTCTTCGACGGCGAGGCATGGCCTCGAAGAAGGTGCCGCCGGCGCCGCCGTACTCCTCGGGGACCTCGATGCCCATGAGGCCGAGGGCGAAGAGCTCGCGGAGGAGCGCGGGGTCGATCTGCTGCGGCTTCGTCCATGGCGCGGACGAGCGGGGCGATGCGGTCGGCGGCGAACTGCTGCACCGACTGCTGAAACATGCGCTCGTCTTCGCTGAGTTGGGTGAGTGCTTTCGGCAGATTGTTGCTCATTGCGATCCCTTCCTGCTGCGCCTTACGGATTCCAGGAGCCGCCCGCGGGAAACTCCTCCGCGCCATCGCGAACGCCTACTATCTCTATGAAGTCATCGTGAATACGATATCCGAGGACGTTGGGCGAGCTCGCGACCACGAGCATCGCGCAGGCCGGAGATGCGCGTCGCACGGCCCATCATGGGAGCGGTACCGAGCAGCGCTCCCTGGCTGAGGATACGTCGAACGCGGCGGAATGCTGAATCCTCTCCGCTGTAATCGAGCAATCGTTTGAAGATCCGGGCCAGGTCGCCCTGTGCTTCGGGGGTCCATTCCACACGCACTAGAAGGCGAGCCTCCGCCCAGCCGGCCTTGGCAGCGGGTTTGCCGTTCCGAGGGACTCGATCCATGCGACCACCTCTTCGTGTGGAACCAACAGGCGATCCGGGTTGTTCATGCGATCGGCCATCTCTTTCAGCCAGGCGCCTTCGCCCTCGACGTAGTCGTGGAGCGCGTCTGCAACGAGTTCGTCCTTCGAGCAGTTTGTCTCGTGCGCCAGCTCGTTCAGCCTGGCCGCCAACTCGTCACTGATCGACACATGCAGTTCCGCCGGCATTCCGCACCTCACTGTTGCGATTCTAACCCCGGCGCAGCCTCTGACGCCGCGCCACGGCGCGCGCCCCCCGCAGCCGATGCGGCCTTGCCGGCGTCGAGGTGGTCCCAGTTGATGATGGTGTTGAAGCCCAGGGCGTAGGTGCCCTGCGTCTGCCAGCGCCAGAAGGGGCGCAGCGCGAACATGACGACGTGGCCCTTGCCCAGCGGCTGGTCGAGCGCCAGGGCGCGTGCCGCTGAGCGCCTGGCCGCCGGCCAGTTCGCCGGAGAGCAGCATGTCGTCGGGCTGGGCGGGGAAGGCCATGACGACGCGCGGAGGAGCGGCTGCTGCCTCGCCTCCGGCGCCGCCACTGCCGCGCACCGACGGCTGCGCGGGCGGCGCGCGCCGTCGCGCTCCTGCGTGGGCAGGCCTTTGCGGCTCGCGGCGCTGTCGTCGCGCGTCGTAAGGCGAGAGCTGGACGGGCGTGGCGTTGGGGGTGATGTCCTGCGCCGACGCCGGGCACGGCTGGCGCCGCCGCGCCGCCGAAGCCGCGCCGCGCGCTGCGCTCGAGAGACCGGGTCCTGGCTGAAGTAGATCGGCATCTGGTCGCCGGTGTAGCCGTAGACGATGGGGCTCTTGTTGTCGGCGATCATGCCGCGCATCAGGGCGCCCTTGGCGTACAGCGTGGCGGGATGCTCGACGGTGACGCCGCGTGGCGATGCCGTAGTCGGGCAGGATGGTCGTGGTCGAGCCTTCGGTGATGAGCGTGCCGCCGGCTTCGACGAACTTGACGAGTTCGGCGAGGCCTTCGATGCCCATGCCGCCGCGGATGTCGTCGCTGGAGTCCTGCGACGCCGAGGTTCGGGGTGAGCTCGGTCTTCTTGTAGGGGATCGGGTCGTCGCCGGTCATGGGCATGCCGTTGACCTGCGAGACGGAGGTGCCGCCGATGCTGCGGGAAGACGATCACGTCGTACTTCGCGCGCAGATTGCCTTCGCGCAGCTTCTGGTCGGCGAAGTAGGTGTAGGGCACGCCGTAGTGGTCGAGCGCGGCGCGCACCCAGCCTTCGTCCTGCGTGCGCTGCCCAGCTATGCACGTAGCCGATGCGCGGCACGGTGAGCGGATGGGTCTTCACGGTGGGCGCAGCGGTCGGCGTAGGCGATCAGGCCGAGCTCGGCGATGGAGCTTGCGCACCGGCGGCGTTGGCGCCGTCGCGGATGATGAACGCGCCGGCGCGCAGATGCTGTGCCGCCGAGCGTCGAAGTCCTCCTCGGCGGCCTCCATCTTCACGTCGGGATTCTTGAAGCGGAAGGTGACGAGCACGTTGTCGGTGTTGTTTCGACCACCAGCGATGTCGCCGGTGCCGCTGATGATGCCGGGGACGGCGACGTCCGCGGTGAGCAGCGTCATGGGCGTGGTCGAAGCAGGGCCTTGTCGGTGACCGGCTTGACGATGACGTTGCGCATGCAGCGGCATGGTCCAGCCGGTGTCGTCGTAGGGCAGCGGGTTGGCGACCGGGTAGTTCTGCAGGCTGAAGTAGAGGTCGACCAGCGTGCGGTAGGGCTGGTCGGCGCGGATGATGTAGTCGCCCGCGGCGACCTTGACGTCGCCGACGGTGACGGCGCTGCGTCGGCGGTCTGGACCTCCACGCCCTGGCGGCGGAGATCGTTGACCATGTCGGCGGCGTTCACGCGGTGGGCCTGCGCCGGCGGGGATCACCCAGGCGTACGACCGGGCCGTCCTTGCCCTTGTCGACGGCGCGCTTGTTCTTCATCCAGTAGTTCTCGAGGTAGAGCTCGTGGTCCTTCGCGACCTTGTTGAGCGCGAACAGGAGGGCCGATTCCTGGATGTTGGTGTTGTTGCGCGGGCCCCACTTGACGGAGGGCAGCGGCGGGTTGGGGCGATACCACTCGCGGCTGGTGGTGGTGGGCGGCAGCTGTCAGGTTCTTCTGGACGTCGGGGCCGTAGCTCTGCACCTCGTAGAAGCGGCCGAAGGAGTTGTGGCGTCTCGGCGATCCAGAACAGGTAGTTGGGCACCCAGCCGTCGTAGAAGCCGTAGGTCCAGACGCCGGGGACGCCGCGCTTGGCCATCTCCATGACTTCGGTCTCGGCCAGCAGCCACCACTCGTCGACTGCGATCGGGATCGAGCGAGGGGTTGTAGGGGCCGGTGCCGGTGGAGACGTAGAGGTAGCGACTGCGCCTCGTGCAGATCGTGCAGGACGGTGGGGTGCCACTCGAGCACGCCGGCGGTGATGTTCTGGGTCAGCTTCAGGAACTGGCCCATGCCGTCGCGGTTGTTGTCGTGCGCGACGTACTTGCCCCAGTACATCAGCGGCGGCCTCGGCTTGCCGGTCTTCTTGCCGTAGTAGTAGGTGTCGACCTGCTTGTCGCGGCCGTCGGCTTCGACCACCGGCGTGATGAAGACGATGGCGTTGTTGCGGATGTTCTGGATGAAGCGGCGTCTCTTCGACGATCAGGCGGTAGGCGAGCTCGATCAGCATCTCCGGGCCGCCGGTTTCGGGCGAGTGGATGCCGCTGGTGATCCAGTAGATCGGCTTGGCGGTGTGGATGATCTGCTGGGCCTGCGCCTCGGTGGTCTTGCGCGGGTCGCCGAGCGCGGCGAGGTCGGCCTTGTACTTGTCGAGGTTCTTGATGGTCTCTTCGTCGGCGATGGCGAGCACGACCATGTCGCGGCCTTCTTCGGTCTTGAGCGGCATCTTCCAGAACTTCGCGCGCGGCGAGACCTTGGCCAGCTCCTCGTAGTAGCGGTTGATGTCCTCGGCGTAGTAGAGCTCGCCGGGCTGCCCGGGCATCGTGCCGAGGAACTTCAGCGGCGTCGGCACGGTCGCCGAAGCCGGCAGGTGGTCGACCAGCTCGGTGGTGAAGCGCGGATCGTTCAGGTACTCCTTGATCTTCTTCGTGTACTCCTCATCGTTCGGCTGTGCGGCGTGGCGGGCTTCTGCGCGAGCGCGGCGGAGGCTAGGCAGCCCAAAAGACACGACATCCACAGACGAGCGAAGGAGGAGGCTGTTCTCATGCCGTTAACTTACAGCACGCATCCGGGGCCTGGTAACTGCGTTGTGAGTGGACCGGTCTCGTTTCAGACTTTCTGCGTTGGAGTTTTCCGCAGAAGAGGTCTGAACGGCGGTGGTGGCGCTGGGATTCCCGGGGTTCTTCGGCTTCGCTGCGCCTCGCTCAGAATGACAGGGCGGTTCTGCTCCCGGAGAGTGCCCGGCTTAGCTGGCCGCCGAGACCAGCAGGCCGCCGCGGCTGACGATGGAGAGCCGTTCCATGGCGAGGATCTTGCGGGCCTGGCCTTTGGCGTGGGCGGCCCAGGGGCCGATGGGGTCGAGGCGGATGTAGGCCATCCAGTGGCGCAGGGCGCGGCGGCGTTCGCCCTGGCGCTCGAAGGCGAGGGCGAGGTTGTAGTGCGCGTCGGCGTACTGCGGGACGAGCTGGATGGCGCTGCTGGTAGGCGGCGATGGCGTCGTCCAGCCGCTGCAGTTCGTCGAGCACGTTGCCGAGATCGAAGAAGGCGAGGGCGTAGCCGGGGTCGGCCTCGGTGGCGCGCCGGTACATGCGTTCGGCGCCTTCGAAGTCGCGCTGGTTGTAGGGGATGGTGCCGAGATTGATGCAGGCGGGCGCGTGGTCGGGCTTGAGCGCGAGGATCGCGTGGTAGCGCTCTACGGCCTCGGCCAGGGTGGCGTGGTTTTCTTCAAGCTGCACGGCGCGGACGAACATCTCCTGCAGCTCGGCTGCGGCTGCGGGCCCGTGGCCGGCGGCGCCGCTGCGGACAAGCTGGAGGTGGCGGCCCTCGTTGGAGGCGAAGTCGAAGCTGAGCTGCTGGGTGACGGGGTCGACCAGGGCGCCGGCGTGGCGGAAGACGAGCCGCGAGCCGAGGCGCATGGCGCAGGTCTCCGCCAAGGGGTTGCGCATGCCGGCGACGCGCTGCATGGCATCCACCTGGGCGCGGATGGAGCGGGCGGAGATGCGGCGGGAGCGCATTTCACGTAGCGTGCGCAGGCGGGAAAGGTGGTCGAAGGTGTAGTGCTCGCCTTCGGCGATGGCCGGGATGAGCCCTTCGCGCTCCCAGGCGACGAGCTGACGCTGCTGCAGGTGCAGGATGCGAAGCACGTCTTGACGGCTGTATCGGGTCACGGGAGTATCTCGCAGGTCTCGGGCTACACTCGTTCGCTGGAACGTCAAGCTCTCTGTTCGGAGTATGCGTTGCGGATGTGAGCCAATCAAGAGGGTTTGCGGGACGTGGCGTAAAAAGAGGTGGATAAATAGACATCCCGCACCACGTTTGATTCCCTCCCTGGCGGGTGCGGGATGTTACGCAGCGGGGTGGGGCAGGCCGAATCTATTCGGCGACGGTTTTTCTGCGCTTGAGCAGGAAGCCCATGCCGGCGACGCCGGTCAGCACCAGGATGGCGGCGGGGGGCTCGCCGGGGGTGGGATTTTCGGCGCGGATGTAGACGTGAAGCTCATCTTCCGGCTCGGCGTGCGCGAGCGTGGGGCAGGCTAAGGAGAGAGGCCAAGAGCAGCGAAAGCGAAACGGCGCATAGGAGACTCCCCGGGGTGCGAGCGATAGGTTCAAGGTAGCGACGCCATCGGAGCCTGGAAATGGAACGAAGGTGTTACGGAGCGGAAGAGGCCGCTCCCTGGGCGGACGGAGGCCGAGGAGACTGGCGAACCCTATCGCAGGCGAGTATCATCTATAGCAGACGAGGATCAGGAGAATCACATGGCATATAGCGACAAAGTAGTCGACCACTACGAGAATCCCCGCAACGTCGGCACGCTCGACAAGAGCTCGTCCGAAGTAGGCACCGGCCTGGTCGGCGCGCCCGAGTGCGGCGACGTCATGCGCCTCCAGATCCGCGTCAACCCCGAGACCCAGGTCATCGAAGACGCCAAGTTCAAGACCTTCGGCTGCGGCTCGGCCATCGCCTCCAGCTCGCTCGCCACCGAGTGGGTCAAGGGCAAGACCGTCGCCGAAGCCCTCACGATCTCCAACACCGACATCGTCAAGGAGCTCGCGCTTCCGCCGGTCAAGATCCACTGCTCGGTGCTCGCCGAAGACGCCATCCGCGCCGCCATCGGCGACTGGAAGAAGAAGAACGGCGTCGCCGAAGAAGCCGGCGTCAGCCGTCGCCGCGCACTAAGCTTCCAGCAGACGTCCGCAGGTGCGCCAGGCATGACAGCTCCAACGTCATCGCTGGGCTTTCAGTACGTTTGCGGTGCCGTAGAGAACTGCTATGTCCACGCGTCTCACGTCTCGAACCCAGCATGCCACGCCTACTCCAACCCGGCACCTCCGCCCCGCCGGACGCCGCCAAAGACCCGCTCGCGGGCATGACCCTGCTCACCGCCGAGGGCCAGCAGCCCCGCGCCAAGCAGGCCATCGAGATCACCAAGAACGCCCTCAAGCGCATCCGCGTCGCCATGGCCAAGGAAGGCATCTCGCCCGACGCCGGCGGCCTGCGCGTCGGCATCCAGGGCGGCGGCTGCTCCGGCCTCAGCTACAACATCCGCTTCGACACCCAGCCCCGCGAGCGCGACCGCACCTTCATCTTCGGCGCCGGCATCGAAACCCCCAACGACCCCTCCGGCGCGCAAGCCCGTCCGCATCTTCGTCGACCCCAAGAGCTTCCTCTACCTCGCCGGCATGGTCCTCGACTTCGAAGAAACCCTCATGCGCCAGGGCTTCAACTTCATCAACCCCAACTCGCACCAAGAGCTGCGGCTGCGGCTCCAGCTTCTCCGCCTGAAGTGTATTCAGCTTACCTGGGACGAACGTGAACGGTAGATTTTCAGAAGCGACCCGCATGGTCGCCGCGGTCTGACCGATAACTCCTCTGATACCCCCTCCCTGCCCCGCAAGTTCTCCACACCCCTGAAATCCACCGGCCAGGCGTCCATACTTAGAGCGGAGCGCGTGTTGCGTCGTCGCTCCGTGCCGGCGCGTCGTCTCTCCCCAGGCGGCGCTGGACCATCCTCCCAAGGTTTGCACGCAGACCGGATCGGACTCCCCATGCTTCTCTGGAACGACTACGAAGGCAAGACCGTCGCGGAAGGTTTCCCGCTGGATAAATTGCTGCGTCCGGAAGGCCGTACGGCCTTCTTCACCACCCCGCGGCCGGATGGCCACTTCGATATCCTGCGCCTGACGGAATCGGCCGACGACCAGGACGAACTGCTCGCCCCCTGGCAGCAGGTGGTGGAGGCCGACCAGCCGAACCTGATCACGATCAAGCGCTTCGGCCGCACCACGTTTGACGGCGTGCCGCTGACCTACGCGCTGATGGAGTCGACCGACGCCTCGCTGACCGAAATTCTTGCGGAACGCCCGCTGACGCCGACCGAAACCTCCGAGGTCGCGATTGCGGTGACCTCTGCGCTGAGCACGCTGCATTCGCTGCAGCTTACCCACGGACACATCGTGCCGGCGAGCATCTTCGCCTGCGCCGAGACGATCAAGCTGCGCTCGGACTGCGTACGCGAATGCGTGCCGCATCCCGACTTCTGCCCCGAGTCCGAGTGCCAGGCGAGGCGGCAGCAGGATATCCACGACCTGGGGGTGCTGCTGCTGGAGTGCCTGACGCTCGAAAAGACGCTGAACCCGGCGATGCGTCTGCCCGCGCCGTTCAACCTGATTGTGCCGTGCGCCATCCAGGGAACATGGACGCTGGAGCAGATTGCCGAGGCCCTGACTCCGCCGGCGCAGGCGCCGGTACAGCCGCCGCTACGGCCGCAGGTTCAGGCACCGGCCCAGGCACCGGGACAGCCTGCCATCGCCGGCAGGTCCGCCGCTGCACAGCCCGTGGTCGACGCATACGAGGAACCCGAGACGATCCCGACCGCTTACGACCGGGCGCCGTTGACGCTGGGCCGGCGTCAACTGGACTTCGATTATGACGCCGACGAACACGCGACCGGGCGTCAGATTCCCGCCTGGGCGCGGAATCCGCGGCTGTGGATGATGGCCGCCGCGGCGCTGCTGCTTGTGGTGGTGCTTGTGTGGGCATTTTCGGGACCGTCGAAGAGCGCTGCCAAAGCTCCTGTGGTGACCGCGGTTGCGCCGCCGCCGGTGAAGCCGACGGCGTACGATCCTCCGATCGCGGCCGCAACCCCCGCGCCGCGCGCCCTGGCCGGCACCGCGGCGGGATGGCACGTGGTCGCGTACACCTACAATCGCGAGGCGCAGGCGTTTGGCAAGGCGGCGCAACTGAAGGCTCGCCATCCGGGGCTTGATCCGCAGGTCTTCGCTGCCGGCGGGCATGGACCGTGGTTCGTGGCGCTGGGCGGGGCCATGTCGCGCGAACAGGCGGAGACGGTTCTGCGCCGGGCACGCCGCGACGGGCTCCCGCGGGATACGTTCGTGCGGAACTTCCCCGCGCGGTAAGGCTGGCGGCATGGGCGGGCCGGAGCGTGTCCGGGTTCTTCGACTAGGCTGCGCTTCGCGCAGGATGACAGGCGGAGGGTTGAGAAGCAGATCCTCCGCCTTCGGCGACGGATGACAGCAGGAGCAGATCCTCCGCGGGCGGCGAGGGTATGGTTAGAGCGCGTCTTCGGGGCTGATTTCGATCTGGTCTTCGAGCGGCAGGGTGAGGCCGCGGCGCCGGTCGAAGATCTTGCGCAGCACATACATCGCCAGCAGGATGACGACCAGGCCGATCACGCCCAGCGTGAGGCTGAGGTGATGCCGCATGAAGTGCAGCGTGCTTGAAAGGATGGCCGGGCCGTAGAGGATGACCAGGATGGACTCGATGAGGAAGCGGATGAACTTGCCTGCGGCGATGGCCAGGAAGTACCGAAACGGGCCGCATCTCGAAGACGCCAGCGGCGAGCTCGAAGAGCTTGACCGGCATGGGCGGAGGGCACATGGCCGGCAGCATGATGGCGAGGAACTCCTGATTTTCGAAGCGGTCGCGCAGCTTCTCGTAGCGCTCGCGGTTGATGCGTTTCAGCAGGAAGAGCTCGCCGCCGGCGCGGCCGACGATAGTAGGGCACCATGGAGCCGATGGCGGAGCCGACCGCGCCCATCAGGCAGTAGAGGACGGTCCGGGCGTGGTGGCTGACGCCATAGCTGACGATCAGGGGATCGAGAAACGGCAGCGGGATGGCGGCGGAATCGACCAGCGACAGGCCGAGGATGCCCCAGATGCCGAGCGGCTTCAGGATCGCCATGATCCACAAGGTTGCGCCGGTCGACCGACTTCTTCCAGGGGATGCCGGCCAGAAGCAGGCCCAGAGCGCTCAACGAGGATCTCGCCATTCCGTGGGTGGGATGCGTCCGGCGCCGGCGAGAAGCTCCGACAGCGTGCGGAAGCAGCGGCAGGATGGCGGCGAGCGAGTGGAGGGCGCCAGCGGGGCTGCCGGGCAGGTTGATGACCAGGGTATCCCCGATGCATCCGCAGACTCCGCGGCTGAGTGCGGCGAGCGGCGTCTGCTTCAGGCCTTCGGCGCGCATGCGTTCGCTCAGGCCCTCGGCCATGCGGTCGCAGACCATGCGTGTGGCCTCCGGGGTAACGTCGCGGGGCGCGAGGCCGGTGCCTCCGGTGGTGACGACGAGGTCCGCTTCGGCGGCGAAGTGGCGCAGCGCGTGGGCGATCTCGCCGATCTCGTCGGGTAGGGTGGCGGCGGCGATGTGGGCGATGCCGGCGTCTGCCAGCATGCCGGCCACGGCGGGCCCGGAGCGGTCGACCTGCGTGCCGGCCGAGCAGCGGTCGCTTATGGTCAGGACCGCGGCGCGCACGCCGCTCTCGAAGGGTTTCATCACTCTCCCAGTCTAACGTTTTCGCACGCGCTCGTGGTTTTCACGTCGGGCACCCCGGCGCGCAAGCGGATTCTTACATCCAACCTGAACGTGATCGATCCTTCCACGCTCTGGTGGCGCAACGGCGTCATCTACCAGGTGTACCCGCGGTCGTTTCAGGATCTGAATGCCGATGGCGTCGGCGATCTGCGCGGCATTCTTGCGCGGCTTGACCACTTCGTCTCGCTGGGTGTGGACGCGGTGTGGATCTCGCCCTTCTACCCGTCGCCCATGGCTGACTTCGGCTACGACGTGGCGAATTACACCGATGTGGACCCGCTCTTCGGCACGCTGGCGGACTTCGATGCGCTGGTGGCGGCGATGCACGAGCGTGGTCTGCGGCTGATTCTGGATTTTGTGCCGAACCATACCTCGAACCAGCATCCGTGGTTTCTCGAGTCGCGCTCCTCGCGCACGAACCCGAAGCGCGACTGGTACCTGTGGCGCGATCCCGCGCCGGGTGGAGGTCCGCCCAACAACTGGATGTCGCACTTCGGCGGCGCGGGCTGGACGTATGACGAGTGCACCGGGCAGTACTACTATCACTCGTTTCTGCGTGAACAGCCGGACCTGAACTGGCGCAATCCGGAGGTGCGCGCGGCGATGTACGCGGCCATGCGCTTCTGGCTCGAACGCGGCGTCGACGGCTTTCGCATGGATGTGTTGTGGCTGCTGATCAAGGATGACCAGTTCCGCGATAATCCTCCAAACCCGGACTACAAAGGCGGCTCGTCGCTGTGGTCGGTGCTGCCGATGTATACGGCGGACCAGCCGGAGACGCACGCGATCGTGCAGCAGATGCGCGCGCTGCTCGACGAGTATGACCGAGCGGGTGCTGATCGGCGAGATCTACCTGCCGATCCCGGCGCTGGTGAAATATTACGGCCGGCGGCAGAAGGGCCGGCGCCGCATCTGCTGGGCGCGCAGATGCCCTTCAACTTCCACCTGATCCTGACCGGCTGGCAGGCGCCGCTGGTGGCCGAGCTTATCCGGCAGTATGAAGCTGCGCTGCCTCCGGGGGCATGGCCGAACTGGGTGCTCGGCAACCATGACCAGTCGCGGCTGGCGACGCGGATCGGCGCGGCGCAGGCGCGGGTGGCGGCGGTGCTGCTGCTGACGCTGCGCGGCACGCCAACGCTCTACTACGGCGACGAACTCGGAATGCCGGATGCGCGCATTGCGCCGAACGAGGTGCAGGATCCGGCGGAGAAGAATCAGCCCGGCATCGGGCAGGGGCGCGACCCGGAGCGGTCACCGATGTTGTGGGAGAACCGCGAGAATGCGGGCTTTACCGCGGCCGGCGTCAAGACGTGGCTGCCGCTGGTGTGGGACTGGCCCGGCTTCACAGTAGAGACCGAGACGGCGGACGCGGGAACGATGCTGAAGCTCTACCAGCGCCTGCTGGCGCGAGCGGCGTGCGCGGCCGGAGCTGCATTCAGGCACGGTGAGCGAAGTGGCCGCCACCGACGGAGTGCTCAGCTTTGTGCGGCAATCTGCGGAGCGGCAGGTACAGCGTCTTGCTGAACATGACTGCGGAGCCGCGGACGGTCGAGTGCGGCGCAGGGCAGATGGTGCTCAGCAGCTTTCTGGATCGCGAGGAAGTTGTGGGCGGGAGCCTCGATTTACGCGGGAACGAGGCTGTGGTTGTGGAGCTGGCAGGCGGATAAAAGCGAGGTCTTCAAGTCGTGAGTTGTGAGCCGGGAGTTGTGAGTCAGGAGGTGTGAGTCAAGCCTTCTCCTGGTCGAGATTCACGCGCTGAGGCGTTCGGCTTCGGTGCGCTTGCGGCTTTGGATTTCGATGTAGACGTGGAGGAGCGAGATGGCCGCGGGAGTGACTCCGGGCAGGCGGCTGGCCTGGCCGAGCGTGTGCGGGCGGACGCGTTCGAAGGTCTGCGCATCTCGCGGGAGAGGCCGGAGACGGCGCGGAAGTCGAACCAGGCCGGGATGCGCATGCCTTCGGCGCGCTTCATCTTGTCGATGGAGCGGAGCTGCTGGGCGAGGTAGCCGGAATACTTGAGCTCGGTCTCGACGGCGCGGAGCTCGTTACGGAGGGCGGCTCGGGCCAGGGGAGTTCGGGGCTGGACCCACTCATCGCCAAAGACGCGATGAATGGGGCACGGAGCTTCGGGGGATAGCAGGTCGAGGATGCTGGATTCGGGGCGCTTGAGGAAGTCCGAGAGGAGCTGGCCGGTGGGCAGGCGGGTGGATTCCAGGTAGTGGCGCAGCGTGGCGGCGCGAGCCTGGCGGGCTTCGAAGTCGGCCCAGGTGCTGTCGTCGACGAGGCCGAGGCGGCGGCCGTGCGGGGTGAGGCGGCGGTCGGCGTTGTCGATGCGGAGGTGGAGGCGGAACTCGGCGCGCGAGGTGAACATGCGGTAGGGCTCGTCGGAGCCTTTGCTGATGAGGTCGTCGATGAGGATGCCGATGTAGGCTTCGGTGCGGTCGAGATGAAATGGCTCTTCACCACGTACCGCGAGGGCGGCGTTGATACCGGCCATGATGCCCTGGGCCGCGGCTTCCTCGTAGCCGGAGGTGCCGTTGATCTGGCCGGCGAGGTAGAGGCCCTGGAACTTCTTGACGCGGAGCGAGCGGTCGAGCTCCGTGGGGTCGATGGCGTCGTACTCGATGGCGTAGCCGGGGCGCAGCATCTCGGCGCGGTCGAGGCCGGGGATGGTGGCGACCATCTCGCGCTGGACCTCGATGGGCAGCGAGGTGCTCATGCCGTTGACGTAGACCTCGTGCGTGGAGAGGCCTTCGGGCTCGAGGAAGAACTGGTGGCCGGCCTTGTCCGGGAAGCGCACGATCTTGTCTTCGATGGAGGGGCAGTAGCGCGGGCCGATGGCGTGGATCTGGCCGGTGTACATGGGCGAGCGATGCGCGTTTTCGCGGATGAGGCGCATGGTCTCGGGCGTGGTGCGGGCGATGTGGCATTCAATCTGGCGCAGGGGAATTTCGCGGGTGCGGAGGGAGAAGGGCGTGGGCTCGGCGTCGCCGGGCTGCGGGGTGAACTGGGCCCAGTCGATGGTGCGTCCGTCGAGGCGCGGGGGTGTGCCGGTCTTGTGGCGGAACTCGCGGAGGCCGAGGCGCTTCAGGGCTTCGCCGAGGAGGACGCGAGGCAGGCTCGCCGGACCGGCCGGCCGCGTACTGCTGCTCGCCGCAGTGGATGAGGCCGTTAAGGAAGGTGCCGGTGGTGACGATGGTGGCGGCGGCGCGGATGTGGCGCCCGTCGCGGAGGATGAGGCCGCGGATGCAGCGAGAAGCAGGTCCTCCGCCTTCGGCGAAGGATGACAAAGAAGAAGCAGGTTCCTCCGCTTCGCTTCGGAATGACAAGGCCGGAGTGGTGTCCTCCAGGATGAAGTCGACGACTTCGGCCTGCTTGAGGAAGAGGTTGGGCTGGGCTTCGAGGAGTTCCTTCATGCGGACGCGGTAGAGGGCCTTGTCGCACTGGGCGCGGGGGCTCCAGACGGCGGGGCCGCGGCGAGGTGTTGAGCAGGCGGAACTGGATGCCGACGGAGTCCGCGACCTGCGCCCATGATGCCGCCGAGCGCGTCGATCTCGCGCACCAGGTGGCCCTTGGCGATGCCGCCGACGGCGGGGTTGCAGGACATCTGGGCGATCAGGTCGAGGTTGAGGGTGAAGAGCGCGGTGCGCAGGCCCATGCGCGCGGCGGCCACGGCAGCCTCGCAGCCGGCGTGGCCCGCGCCGACGACGACAACATCGTATTGTTCGGCAGGGCTCACAGATCGATTTTAGTGGAGCGGGACGCGCGGCGTACGCCCTCTGCAGGCGGCCGCCCTGGCACGGACCGTTCGATGCTCAAACCAGGAGGTGGTTCTCTCAAGAAAAACGCCGGCGCAGTAACGCAAAGAAGTATTTTTGTGGTCGCCCACGAACTCGATCGGCATCGGGCAGGCGTTCGCGGATACGGAGCAGTACATCAACTTCAACACGGGGACGTTTCAGAACAGCGGGCTTGCTGACCTTCCGGAGGTCACCTTCAACTCGCTGGCCGATATCCTGGCGCCGTGTGTGAACTCGGCAGGAAATACCGGCGGCGGATCGGCCTGCGGGCAGCTGTTTTTGTATGCGACGGCGAACAGTGTCGCGCCGACCGACACCATCGCCGCTTCGGTGAACATCGCGCGTTCGCCGGGCACCAACGCCGCGCAGCTGTACGCGCTGATTCAACCCGCGCCACCGTTCCAGCCGGCGTTTACCAGCGCGCCGTCGGACTTCACGGCGACGACCGGCTACACGCTGCCTTATCCGGGAACGATACAGACTGGAGTGCTGGCCTCGAACGGCACCATCTGGCTGTATACGGCCGGATACACCTACAACACGGTCGCCGATACCAGCACCAACATCCCCGGCGTCCTGACGGTGTACGACAACAACTTCAACCAGCTTTTCACCATCTCGCAGGGGACTGGTGGCCTGTATTACCCGACGTTCATGGCGGCGGATATCGTCGGCAACGTGTGGACGGTGAACTCGAACAACACGATTTCGAAGTTCAACGCCAGCGGTGCGGCGATCTCGCCGAGCGGAGGCTGGCCGACGGGGTATGCAAGCACGTTTTCGTCGACCGGGCCGGGGAATGGCTACCAGCAACCCTCCGACGGCGTGGGCCCGATTGTCACCGACCGGCTCAGCGGCCTGCATGGAGCCTCCCCGTCGAGCGGAACGAACCATTGCTACTTCGACATGAACTCGAGCGGCACGATCACGACAGCGGCAGCAGGTAACTATTGCACCGATATGAATTCGTACGAGCTCGCCTACCTGACGGTAGATGGTGCGGGCGATATCTGGGGAGGCAGTGGCGTGTCCATTGGCAAGGAAAACGCAGCCAACGGAAATCTGGATGCCTTTGCGCCCACCAGCCAGGGCTGCTTCTCTGCCGGCAGCGGCCAGTCCTATACGCAGAACCTGCTCTACGACCACGTGCATAACTACGTCTGGGGCTATTCGGAGCTGGGGGCGGGCGCCATCACCAACGGAGCCGCAGCGTTGTTCTGCGATTACGGCTCTTCGGTGCTGCCGGTTATCGCCCCGTACCAGACGAGTTCCACGGTGGCGGCGGGCACCCCTTACAGCGCGGGAAGCCTGCTGCTGGGAAACGCCGTGCTGGATGGCGGCGGCAACCTGTGGTTCCTTACCGGCGGCGTCGCCGCGTCGGGAACGGCGACCGGGGGCGGACGCTTCACCGGCAGCGTCACGTATTCCACTTACCTGAATGAGATTTCGCCGACAGGCACGCTGTTGACAACGTACAACGCAGGGACCGGAAACTACGGCCTGCAGCCGTCGGGGCTGGGGACGAACAGCACCGCGAGCGGAACTAACATCTCGGTGTCGAACGGATCGCTGACCGCGTCGTTGCTGGGCGTGGACAACAGCGGCAACATCTGGGCCTACGACAGCCTGACGAACAAGGTGCTGAAGATCACGGGGCTGGCGACGGCGAATACAACGAATTACTGAACCGGCAAAATCAAAACCGGCAGAGACTTGTTCTGGTCTCTGCCGGTTTCCGGGCCAAGTCGCCGGGTTTGTTGTTGGCGTGCGCAGCCCGTGTCAGCCGCGCTTTTCCAGGCCGTCCATGCGTGCTTCGAGCTTGCCGGTGAGGTGGTAGAACTGGCGGAGGTCGGCGTCGATGGGGCCGAGGTGCGAGTGTACCTCAGGGGCTAAAGCCCGTCTTGCTCGGGGCGGCTTGTGGCACGGCTAAAGCCATGCCCTTAAGCAGGACGGGCCAGGTTTCGGAGCGGTTTAGTGGGCGGCCCACTCGATCTTGGTGAGGTCGATGCCTTCCTTGACCATCTCGTAGAGCGGGCGAGAGCTCGCGGAGGTTGCTGGACGACGTCGATGAGCTTGTCGGAGACGTAGTCGACTTCGGCCTTGGTGTTGAAGCGGCCGAGGCCGAAGCGGATGGAGCTGTGGGCGACGTCGTCGCCGAGGCCGAGGGCCTTGAGGACGTAGCTGGGCTCGAGCGTGGCCGAGGTGCAGGCCGAGCCGGAGCTGACGGCGATGTCGTTGATGCCCATCAGCAGCGATCTCGCCTTCGACGTAGACGAAGCTCATGTTGAGGTTGCCGGGCAGGTGGTGCTCCATGTTGCCGTTGACCTGGGTGTAGTCGAGGGCGTTCTCGAGCTTGTTGCTTGAGGTAGTCGCGGAGCTCGAGCTCGCGCTCGGCTTCGGCGGCCATCTCGTTCATGGCAGATCTCGCAGGCTGCGCCGAGGCCGACGATGCCGGGGACGTTGAGGGTGCCGGAGCGCATGCCGCGCTCGTGGCCGCCGCCGTTGATCTGCTCGGTGATCTGGACGCGGGGGTTGCGGCGGCGGACGTAGAGCGCGCCGACGCCCTTGGGGCCGTAGATCTTGTGGCCGGTGAGCGAGAGGACGTCGATGTTGTCGGTGATGACGTTGACGGGGATCTTGCCGACGGCCTGGACGGCGTCGGTGTGGAAGAGGACGCCCTTCTCGTGGCAGAGCTTGCCGATCTCCTGCGATGGGCTGGATGACGCCGATCTCGTTGTTGGCGTACATGATGGTGACGAGGATGGTCTTGGTCGTGCCATGGCGCGCTTCGAGGTCTTCGATGTCGATGAGGCCGTCGGCCTGGACGGGCAGGTAGGTGACGCGGAAGCCCTGACTTCTCGAGCTTCTTGCAGGTGTCGAGGACGGCCTTGTGCTCGGTGACCTGGGTGATGATGTGGTTGCCGCGCTCGCGGTACATCTCGGCGATGCCCTTGATGGCGAGGTTGTTGGACTCGGTGGCGCCGGAGGTGAAGATGATCTCCTTGGCGGTGGCAGCCGATGAGCTTGGCGATCTGCTCGCGGGCCTTCTCGACGGCCTGCTCGGCTTCCCAGCCGAAGCTGGTGGTTGCGGCTGGCGGCGTTGCCGAAGATGCCGGTGAAGTAGGGCATCATGGCCTCGAGCACGCGCGGGTCGAGCGGCGTGGTGGCGTGGTTGTCCATGTAGATGGGCAGCTTGACGCCCTCGGGCAGGGGCTCGTTGGACTGGGTGACGTTCATTCCGAGTGTTGTCAGCCATGTTGCTGTTGTTGCTCCTAAAGTGTCTGGCGGTCTGGACGTCTGTTGTCGAGTTGCTGAGTTCGTCAGTGTGCTCAGTGAATGTACAACGATAGCTGCTAGCGTGCGATGCTGACGAGGCCGCCGGCCATGGGCTGCCGGGGCGGATGGTCGACGGGCTTCGATGAGGTCGGCGATGCGGATGCCGCTGAGCAGGTCCTTGATGCTGTCGTTGACCTTGCGCAGTGGTTCTTTGATGGTGCAGTGGCCGTGCGAGGTCGCAGGTTCCGTGAATCGTGATGCAGCTGGTGATGAAAAGCGGGCCGTCGATGGCGCGGATGACTTCGAAGGCGGAGATCTCGGCGGCGGGGCGGGCGAGGGCGTAGCCGCCGTTGGTGCCGGCGTGGGAGACGAGCAGGCCGGCCCGGGCGAGCGTCTGGAGAATCTTGGCGAGCAGCTGCGGCGGGATGTGGTAGGCCTCGGCGATGTCCTTGGCGGACTGCGCGGCGGTGCCGGCGCCGGCGTGCCGGCAGCGCTGCTCGGCGAGGTACTTGAGGGCCATCAGGCCGTAGTCCGCTTTTTTGGTGAGCCGCAGCATAGGCGCCGGGCTGGCGTTCAGCGAATTGGGACCAAGCCAGTCCTACATAGTGTACGGCGCACGGCACCTAGACGCAATGCGCCCCGCGCATCGTGTTGCACTGAACCGACCCATTGTTTTCGCGGAGGCGGGATGCGTAGGGGCCGCTGCAATGGAGAAGGACCCGCCGGGGAATGCCCGGCGGGTCCTGCAGGTAGAGCCTTGAGGAATGGTTAGCGAACAAAACGGCGGCGGGCCGCACCGGCGACGCCGAGCAGGCCGGTGCCGAGCAGGAACAGGCTGCCGGGTTCGGGGGTCGGGACGACGGCAGGATTCACGACGCCGAGGTCGATGGCCGCGTAGTCCGTTCCGGTCTCACCGTTGACCGAGGTGAAGCTGAGGCTGGAGACGGGCCCCAGGAACTCGATCACGCCGGATGCTTCCTGACCGCTGAGCGTGGTGCCACCAGTTCCCACGCCGCCCGAGCTGAAGCAGCCGCCGTTGGAGTACTGGGAGGCGCCGCAAGCGAGCACGATGAAAGCCTGGTTGAACACAAAGCTCGTCAACTGGGTGGGGTTGCCGAGGCTGTCAACGTCCAGCAGGAGGTTGGAGATGGGGGTGTTGAAGGTGAAGGTGTGGGTGCTGCTGGCATCGCTGATGCCGATGGCAGCTCCGTCGGTGGGCGCGCTGGTGACGGTGGTGCCGTTCGTGTACGTGCTGGCGGGAAGGAAGTAGTTCAGTCCACCGCTGCCGGAGGTGTGAACCAGATTATCCGGACCGGTGTAGGTGAAGGCGTCGGTGCCGATCGTTCCGGTGGCGGAGGTGGCGTTTCCGCCGGTGATCGTCGCGTAAGTGTCGGTGGAGGCGAACGCTGCAGGCAGAGCAGCGAGGGAGATGGCAAGAGCCGAACAAGCTAGGAGCGAATTACGCATTTTGGGGACCCCGATTCGGTCACTCCTTATGGAAGGACCGTAGCACTGAAGTTGTATCAACGGAGATACAAGAATCCAGTTAAAAATGCAGCAGGTTACCAAAGAGTCCTCAAGTTTTCCTCGGATTCTCGCAGGCCCCTCTTGTAGAATCTGGCGCCCTCCGATGCATTTGGCACGCGAAAGGTGGCCTGCCTAGGGAGTGATCGGGGGTGGAATCGGGTTGGCGATGCGGCGCACCACGATCCACGCGTATTGGGCGGCGGAGATGGGTGCGAGGATCGCAATGCCCTTCAGCAGCCAGGCGAGTGCTTCGCGGAAGTGCGGAATATCGAAAACATGGGAGCCCATCAGGCAGCCGACGGCAATAATCTGCAGGAAAGTGTTGACCTTGCCCAGAAACGAGGGGCGGAAGTCGCGCAGGGTGCCGGTGGCGAACAGCAGGATGGAGATCAGCAGGATGCCGAGGTCGCGGCTGAACACGAGGATGGTGACGTAGCGCGGGATGTCGCCGACCAGGGTGAGGGTGATGAAGAGGGTGGAGAGCAGGAATTTGTCGGCGATGGGGTCGAGATAGAGGCCGAGCGTGGTGTGCTGATTGAGTTTGCGCGCGAGCAGCCCGTCGAACGCGTCGGACAGGCCGGCGAACATCATCAGGCCGAAGGCGGTGTTCCAGCGGTGATCGAGCGAGGCGATGACCAGAAAAGGCAGCGCAAACAGCCGCATCAGCGTAAGCAGGTTGGGCGCGGCGCGGAACTGGACGAGAAAGGACATGGAGGCGGGCGGGGATCGGATGTTGTTTTCCGATGCTAACGCATGCTGGCGGGGGTTGCGGTCTGCGACGGTTGACGGTAGACTGAAATGACGCACTGCAGGCGCGTAGCTCAGTTGGTTAGAGCGCTACCTTGACACGGTAGAGGTCAGCGGTTCGAATCCGCTCGTGCCTACCATCGCTTCCCAGATCCGGAATCGTGGATGGATGTGGAAGTTCTCTCTGCGGAAAATTTTTGAATTGGAGCACCGGAACCATGGCAGCCAAATGTGATCTCTGCGGCAAAGGCCCGCAGTTCGGTAACAACGTCTCGCACGCGAACAACAAGACCCGCCGCCGCTGGAATGTGAATCTGCAGCCGGTGAAGGCGAAGGTCGAAGGCAGCCAGAACTCGAAGCGGATGTCGGTCTGCACCAGCTGCATCAAGACCGGCCGCATCGTCAAGGCTTAGTTCGCACGGACGACGGCTTCACACCGATTTGCACGGATGACACCGATTCTCGCGGAGACTGCCGCGTGGATTGGTGTTTTCGTGCGTGGTCCGCTTTGGATACCGCCTTTGGGGGAAATACGGAGATTCTGGCTTCGCCAGAATGACGACCCTGGGGGCTGAATCCCTAACCCCTGATCCCTAATCCCTATTCCCTGCATTAACATCTTCTTGATGCCTTCTCTTCCTGGAATGTCCGCGGTGGCGGCGATTGTTGGTTTTTTTGTGGTGCTGGCGTGGCGTATCCGCGAGGGCCGCACCGCGGTGACCGAGCGCAAGATCCTGATTCCGCCGCTGGGGATGGCCACAGGTTTCTGCATGTTCCTGGCGCCGATGTTCCGCGTGCCGTGGCTGTGGGCGCTGGGCGCGTTTGTGCTGGGCGCGGTGGTGCTGGCGTGGCCGCTGGTGCTGACTTCCCGGCTGAAGATGGTGGGGGACCAGGTGATGATGCATCGATCGCCGGTGTTCTTCGGTGTGATCGCGGGGCTGGCGATCCTTCGCATCGTGGCGCACAGCTATCTGGATACGATTATTTCGATTCAGCAGAGTGCGGCGCTGTTTTTTGTGCTGGCGTTCGGGATGATCGTGCGCTGGCGGGTGAGCATGTTTCTGGAATACCGGCGGCTGGTGGGGCCGCAGGCGTTATAGCCGGGAGCGGTAGACGGTGTAGCGCTCGTGCGTGATGCGGTGGCGCGGGCGGCCGTCGGCACCGGGCGGGAACTGCAGATTGAAGGCGCGCTGATCGATCTCGGCGTCCTCTGGCGAGAGCGGGATCTGGCGGTCGGAGATGAGCTCGAGGAACGGGAAGCGGGCGAAGATTTCGGTGAGGCCGTTGGCGGCGTAGAGCACCCACACCTCGCGCGGCGCGGAGCGGAGTTGCGCTTCGAGGCTGCTGAGGAAGCGGGGCAGGACGTCGGCGTGAAAAGAATCGTAGAGAAAGAGCAGGAGCGGGCCTTCGGGCAGGGTGAAGGTGGTGGCGTCCCCGTGGACGATTTCGGTGCGGGCGCCGGCCGCGGGCAGGCGCGCGAGGTTGGCGCGGGCGATCGCGCAGAGCTCGGGAGAAAACTCGACGCCGGTCAGGAGCGGGAAGGGAAGCTCGGAGGCGACGAGCAGGGCTCGGCCTTTGCCACAGCCGATATCGATAAAGGTGAAGCGGGCGGGGTCGAGGTCTAGCTCGCGGAGAGCCTGGCGCAGGGTCGAGGGCGAGATCCCGAGATAAACCGAGGTGTAGGCGCCCGAGTTGGCAGTCAGCGCGGGATCTCCGGTGAGGATGAGGCCGCTGGTGTCGGTGCCGTGCTCGCGATCGTAGGGGTGGACGTGCAGCGGGCTGTCCGGCGGGATAGGTTTGGGCCTGGGGAAGAGCCTGGCACGCAGCCGTGGGATGAGGGGCATGCGGAGATTATCGCCGACGGAGCCCATGTCTCAGAGGCGAGACATGGGGCACCCCGGTCTATTGGTTATCTCTTTTCGAACTGCAGCGAGGCGCTGTTGATGCAATAGCGCTCGCCTGTCGGGCGGGGGCCGTCGGGGAAGACGTGGCCCAGGTGCGCGCCGCAGTTGGCGCAGGTAACCTCCACGCGCTTCATGCCGTGGGTGCGGTCTTCGTGAGCTTCGACCGCGTCGACGGAGACGGGCGTCCAGAAGCTGGGCCAGCCGGAGCCGGATTCGAACTTGGTGTCAGAGGAGAACAAGGGGGCGTTGCAGGCGCCGCAGCGGTAGATGCCGTCCGCGTGATTGTTGACGAGGGCTCCGGTAAAGGCGCGCTCGGTACCTTTCTCGAACATCACGTGGAACTGCTCGGGGGTGAGCTCGCGCTTCCACTCTTCTTTGGTCTTCTGGATCTTTGGTGGCATGGGGTCCTCGGGAGATTGGATGCCGGGACAGGGCCGAAGACTTAACACCGATTTCGCCCATTGGCGCCGATCTTGCAATGAAAAGGATGATCGGTGTCATCGGTGGGGATCGGTGTTAAGTTTTGGCGATGACTTCGATTTCCACGAGGGCGTCTTTGGGCAGGGCGGCGACCTGGATGGTGGAGCGCGCGGGCGGGATGGTGCCGGGGCAGGCGAAGTATTTCGCGTAAACGGCGTTCATGGCGGCGAAGTCGCCCATGTCTTTGAGGAAGACGGTGGTTTTGAGCACGCAGGACATCTTGACGCCGTCATGGGCGAGGATGGCCTTGATGTTTTCGCAGACCTGGGTGGTCTGCTCGGTGATGCCGCCGGGGACGAAGTTGCCGGTAGCGGGGTCGATGGGGATCTGCCCGGAGGTGAAGAGAAAGTCGCCCAGGCGGATGGCCTGGGAATAGGGGCCGATGGCGGCGGGCGCTTTGGTGGTCGAGACGGCGATCTTTGTGCTCATGGGGGAATTGTAAGACGGAAGCTGCGGGGGTGAGCGCGGCGGTGCGGGGATTATCGCGCAAATGCAAAAGGCGGAGAGGGCTCACGGGTGTGAGCACTCTCCGCCTGTGCGGTAGGACGGGCCGCCGGGCTTACTTGACGGGCGGCTTGGCTGCCGGCCTGGGTGCGGTGGGGGCCGGACGCGCCGAGGACGGCGACGGCGGCGGCGGGGCGGCTACGCCAGAGGTCTTGTTGTAGAGATCGACGACGGCCTGGGAGATGTCGGTCGACGGCAGCGCCCAAAGGACGTTCGACTGCTGGCTGGAGACATCGAGCAGGATGGTGAAGCCGGAATCCGAGGTGTATTTCTTCATCACGCCGGCGATCTTCTGGGCGACGCCCGCCAGGCCTTCCTGCAGCTCGGCGTTGTAGGCGGTCTGCGCGTCTTCAGCGTCGCGGTTGAGCTTCTTTTCCTGGGTGTCGATCTCGCGCAGCAGCTTGGCGCGGGCGTCGTCGGTCATGGTGGGGGTCAGACCCTTCTTCATGCCTTCGATCTGGGTGTTGAGTTTGTCGAGCTCGGTCTTCTTGGGCTCAAACTTCTTCTGGGTGGCGGCGGTGATGCTCTGGCCTTCGTTCGAGGCGAGGACGACCTGCTCGAAGTTGACGAGAGCGATCTTGGCATCCATGGCCACGGGGGCGGCAGGCGCTGCGGGAGCCGGAGCGGCCGGCGTAGTGGCCTGCGCGCGGACGTTGGGGGCGAGGACGAGACCCGCGCCGAGCGCGGTCAGGAGAGTGAGATTGCGGTTCATGCGGATTGTCTTGCTCCTTGAGAGATGCGGCTATGGAAAGTGCGGCGGTTCGGATCGGGAAATTCGGAAATCTGCGGGGCTTTCGGGAGGCTTTGGTTCTCGCGGCCTTTCGGCTGGCGGCTTCCGGCTTGAAAGCGTCGGGACCAGCTATTCGGCGCGATGTTTGCTCTATCTAAGGTTGGACGTTGCGCGGGTCATTCGGGTGCACGTCGCGGACGGACTTCTGGCGATCCGATCCACGTTCCATACCGGACATCCGGCCAGCCTCACTCACACTCCTTCGCAACCTGCGCGTCTGAATCTATGCTTTCCGCTTCCTGACTGGCATCGTCGGATTGCCGGGCAGAAAGTGGTCCGGCCGCTGGCTCAGCAGCAAACTCCGGATGGCGCCCTTCGGAGCAGGTCCGGCTCTGCTCCAGCTTCCTGAAATCGGCACCCGGAATGCGTCTCTACAGCCTGAATGCGGGATGGGAAATCTGCAAAAGCCAGCCTTTATTATAAGCTCGGCGTGAAATAGGGTCAACGTCGCAGCGCCCCTCCGCAGGCCGTTGTTTCAGCGCGGATGTATTGAATTACGGAGAGCCGGCGTATACCGCTCCATATTTCTGCTGCGCGGTGCCAGGCTACGGAGCGGCTTGAAAGAAAGGAAGATTCGCGCAAGATGTCGGGAATGAGGACGTTCCGACCGGGAGGGAGGCACATCCTGGGTTTGGCCCAAGACTTGCTTCTTCCGTATGCAAGCGATCGGGGATGGTCGCGCGAAGTTCCCTTCGGCCAGAGACAGGCATGCGTTCAAAAGAAGCGCAGCCGACGGGCAAGGGTCCGATGCCGGCAACAGGCGGCAGCGGTTTTCAGGAGGCCAGCGACTGGCCAGTAACAATGCACGAAAGCAGGGCTCACACCGTGGATAGGGGCGAGCGTTGGAACGGAGGCGGCTTCGGGAGCGGGTGACCCGGAGCCGTCGGCACTTCGAAAATCTTCTTGCATATCGGGTCGTCTCAGGGTAAGCTAAAAGCTGCGTCCGGAGACGGCTTGCACGAGAACAGCTTGTGAGCGGTGTATGCCCGTGAAGCGCAGTGCCGGTCGGGTTCCGGCGACCTTTCTGCCGCAGTCTGCGAAGTCTTGAAGGTGTGAACGGCAGACGAACGCCTTCCGAGCGATTTGAAGCAAAACATGCGATCGAGCGAGAGCAAGAAGGCCGACAGGTCGAGGACGCTGGCAGAGCGCAACGATGCTGGTGCTCGAGCCGGTTCCAAAGGCGCAGGGCGGATGGGGTCGCGAGTTTCCGCGCAATATTGCGTCAAAGTTGCAGTTGAGTCAGAATGTTCGCCGCAGCCGTGAGTGTGTCCGGCAGGTTGCACGCACGAGTCTCTTCTCAAACACGCTGTCTCGTTTGAGTTTGCTGTTCGGTTTCCCAGGCGCCGGCGGGTGTCTGGGAGAAGGTGGAGGCGAACGGCGCACGTAGTTGGCAGGGGGAACTGAGAGGCATTTTGCAGGTGTCCGCTCTGCCAGCAGAAACGGGACGGCTTGGCCGCCACGTTGAACTCGAAGTTGGTCTGGCACGGCGAGCGAGGCCCGCAGATCCGAAGATGAGCAGCATTTGAACCCGTCTCAATCGAAGCTCGAGAACCGGCACGCGACGCCCCTGAAGCAGGGATGCGGCGCCCGGATTGTCGCGCAATTCCCACACTAGAAGAGGGCGCCGTGCCAACGGTGCGCCAGGCAAGAGGAAACGGAAGCATGAGTGAGCAGAGCGTGACAGAGGCACCGGAGCAGCAGGCTCCGCAGATGTCCGGCGAAGAGCAGTTTGGCGGTTCCGGGGGATTTGAGCTGGATGAAGACGGCCAGCGCATCCCGCACGGCATGGGTCAATCGAAGAGCAGCCGCCGGCGCCGGCGCAAGCGCAAGAACAAGGGCGCGGACGCGAGCGGATCGCAGGCTGCGTCGACGGGCGCGCCGAGTGACGGCGAATCCGGGGCCGCGCCGCAAGTGCCGATGGCCGGCGAATCCGCAGGCCAGACTGCACGTCCGAACGGCTCCGGCCAGAACGGCAACGGGCAGGGCCGCAGCTTCCAGGCGGGCGGCGGAGGACAGGCGCAGCAGAATGGACAGCAGAACGGAGCTCCCGGCGGCACCAAGCGCTGGAAGAAGAAGTTCCGCGACCGCGACCGGCAGCGCGGACCGGAAAATCCCGGCAACCAGCAAGCCTCTTCGAACGGCGGCGGCGGGGGCCAGCAGTTTCGTGGGCCGGATACGCACCAGCCGGGCAATGGCGGCAGCTTCAAGCGTAAGGGTGGCTTCGGCGGCGGGCAGGGCGGCAAGCAGCAGCGCGGGCCACGCAGCTTTGTCGGTCCCATGGACCACAGCTATCGCGCGGTGAACGGCAACGTCTTCGATTCGGGCTCGACCGTGGAGAGCTTTGGCGGCGGCCGTCCGCGCTCCATGCACCAGGGCGATTCGCAGCCGATCGACTATTCGCAAGGACGCGCGGTGCCGATTCCGGCGGACGCCCCGACGAAGATCTACTTCTTCATCGAGGATCTGTTCTTTATCGCGAAGATCTCCGAGACAGCCCGCAAGCTGGGCGTCAAGGTGGGCTTCATCAAAAACGACAAGGAACAGATTGCTGCGCTGGTGGATGCCGCGGAAGAGGATCGGCCGGGGCTGATCGTGTTCGACCTGAACAACGCCAACGCCAAGCCGATGACGCTGATTCCGAAGCTGAAGACCAAGCTGAAGAAGACGACCAGCATCATCGGGTTCCTGTCGCACCTGCAAGGCGACCTGAAGGCCAAGGCGGTCGAGGCTGGCTGCGATACGGTGATGCCGCGCGCGGCGTTCTCGCAGAACCTGCCCAATCTGCTGCGGCGCTACGGGATCGAAGAAGTGGAAGAGACGAACTACAACCAGTAGGGACAGGGTGTAGGGAAAAGAGGGGCGCTGGCTTATTGCTGGCGCCCTTTTGCGTTTGAGCTGGCATG
Source organism: uncultured Gammaproteobacteria bacterium (assembly GCA_963744015.1). Taxonomy (GTDB): domain Bacteria; phylum Acidobacteriota; class Terriglobia; order Terriglobales; family Acidobacteriaceae; genus Edaphobacter. Next base: position 346,885 of record CAVUSA010000003.1, on the reverse strand, counting down.
GAAGAGAAGCAGGTTCCTCGCTGCGCTCGGAATGACAAAGGGTGGCGGTTGGAATACGAGGAGGGTTGGCTAGCCTGGGGGCCAGTGCATGGCGCGGCCGCCGAACAGGTGAAGGTGCAGATGGTCGACCGTCTGGCCACCGTCGTCGCCGGTGTTGATGACGATGCGGAAGCCTTCGGGCAGGTCGCGTTGACCGACATCGGCAGCGGCCTTCACGATCGCACCGAGCAAGGTGCCGGGCGCCTCCATCACGTTGCTGAAGTGCTGTTTGGGAATGACCAGCAGATGGGTGGGGGCCTGCGGATTGATATCCGGGAAGACGAGGCAGAGGTCATCCTCGTACACGGCCTTCACGGGGATGGTGTGGGTGGCGATCTTGCAGAAGATACAGTCGCTCGGGTTTCTGGTGTCGCTCATGGCTCCATCCTACTGCTTGAAGTATTTGGGAGCTTCGCCCGGAGCCCAGGGGTCATAGTGCTTGGCGAACGCCGCGCGGAACCAGATCGGCGGGTGGGACCCGGTCCAGAACTCGTAGAAGCGGTGACGGGTTGGGGTAGGAATAGCTGTTTTCGCCAAGGAGCTGAAAGGCTGCCTGCGCGCTTTCTTGCGGGTCGGCGACGATGCCGTGCACGACCTCCTGCCCGTAGACATCGGCGGCGTGCTCGTGCGCGCGGCTGAAGGCGTTGTCGATCGGCGAGGTGAGGAAGCCGACGACGCTGAGCACCAGCAGGAAGACGGCGAGCATGGCCCAGTCCTCCTGCCCGGGAATGCGCCAGCGCGCACCGAACCGGCGCAGCAGAGCCTGCAGCAGGTGGAATCCGATCAAGAACGAGACGAAGATGACGACGAACGAGAACAGGATGCCGGAGACGATGTGGCCCAGGACGTAGTGGCCCATCTCGTGGCCGAAGATGAAGAGGATCTCGTCGGGCGTTCCTTTGGCGATGGACGTATCCCAGACGACCACGCGCTTGGACGCTCCGAAGCCGGTCACGTAGGCGTTCAGGGTGGTGACCTTGTCGGAGGCCTTCATCAGGAACATGCGTTCGGGCGGGATGTGAATGCCTTTGCCGCGCGCGACGACGCGCTCCAGTTGCTCGACCAGCGCGGGGTTCGACTGCGAGAGCGGCTCGAACTTGTTGAAGAGCGGGTCGATGACGTAGGGCACCAGGAAGACGCCGAGCACCTCGAACGCCATGGCGACGAAGGCGAGCCACATCCACCACAGACGCGGGGATTTGCGGACGAGCCAGAAGAGCAGCATGACGCCGAAGATCGCCAATGAGAAGCGCAAGGCCGAGCCCCTTGCCCTGGTCGCCGAACCAGCTTCCCCAGCCCTGAACGCTCAGCCCGTAGGCGCGCTGCACGTGCTGGCCGTAAAGATCCAGCGGAAGCGAGAGCAGGGCGGACGCGATTGCAAAGAGGAAGAGAAAGACGAAGCCCTGGGCCCAGCGATTGCGGCTCAGGTGCACGGCCGTGTCGCGGATCCGGGCGACGATGCCGAGCTGCAGCAGCAGGAGCAGCGACAGGATGCCCCAGGCGGCGTTGGCGAAGTACATGGTGACGCGGTGGTGATAGAGCGCGGTGGCGCGCGTCATCTGCGCGGGGGTGAGGGTGTAGGCGGTGTGGTCGCTTTCGGCGGCGGCGATGGCGGCGGCCTCAGTCGGCGTGGGCGCGGCATAGGCCGCATGCGCAAAGCCGGGCAGGAATGCCAGCAGCGTGGCAAGGGAAAGCAAGAGGGTGCGCAGGCGCATGAAACTCCTTTAGGTGGCGAAGGAAAGAGGAATTCAGTGTGCCGCATCGGGGCTCCGGGCGCAAACACTTCCGGCGAGCGGGTTGGTTCGTCTAACGAGAGGGCCTGCGCTTCGGGTAGACTCGTGGGACGAAATCTCTTTGGACGGGCGGTATCGGCGTTGAACAAGCGTACGTTGGCGGTAGTGTCTCTGGGCTCTCTGTTGGTCGGCGGAACGTCGAGGATGCACGCGGCGAGCGGGCCTCCGGAGCCCGTTCCTGCGGCGAAGGCGAAGCCGGATTCCGTGCTGTTGCAGGTGATGGAATCCGAACTGAAACGCGCCATGAGTTCGCTGGGAAGCTCCGCGGCGGCCGAGGCGCCCGCAAAGGGAGCCGCGCAGCCGCAGCCTAAGCCGTATTTCATGAGCTATGCCGTGTCGGATTCGGCCAACGTGTCGCTCCTGGCGCAGTTTGGCGCGCTGACCAGCGATACGGAGACACACCATCGCACCGCCGACGTGCAGGTGCGGCTGGGTTCAGAGGCCGAGGACAATACGCACGGCGCGCATCGCAACTCCGCGCTGACGACCATGCCGCTGCCGCTTGACCGACGATCGCGAGGCGCTGGCGCGGTCGCTGTGGTTCGCCACCAATCGCGGCTATGGGCGTGCGCTCGACAGCTTTCTGCAGGTGAAGACAGAGCAGCAGGTTCGGGCGAAAGAAGAAGACTGCGTCCGCCGACTTTTCCAGGGAGAACGCCCGCGAATGCGCTGGTGCCGGTGGATGCGAAGTTTGCGCCCGGCGCCCCGCTGATGAAGGACAAGGCGGAGTGGGAGCGGCGGCGTGCGCGAGCTTTCGGGGCTGTTCAAGCAGTTTCCGGATATCTTCGCCAACAACGTGGCGCTGCAGGCTTCGGACGAGGTGGACTACTTCGTTTCGAGCGAGGGCGCACGGGTGTCGACGCCGAGCCATGTGGCGCGGCTGGTGATCGTGTGCCGGGCGCGCGCGGCGCGACGGCATGGAACTGTATCGCGTGGAGACGTTCGAGAGCGATGAGCTGGGACGGCTGCCGGAGCAGAAGGTCGCTCGTCGAAAAGACGCTGGCGATGGCGAAGAATCTGGAGGCGCTGCGCGTGGCGCCGGTGACGGAGCCGTTCGACGGCCCGGCGATCCTGAGCGGGCGCGCATCGCGCGGTGTTCTTCCACGAGGTGCTGGGGCACAGGCTGGAAGGGCAGCGGCAGAAGGGCGATGACGAAGGCCAGACGTTCACCAAGCTGATCGAGCAAGCCGATCATGCCGAGCTTCATGTCGGTGGCCGACGATCCGACGCTGACGACGTTCGACGGCAACTCGCTGAGCGGGCACTATGTGTACGACGACGAAGGCCAGCCGGCGCGCAAGGTCGATCTGATCAAGGATGGCGTGCTGGAGACGTTCCTGATGTCGCGGCTGCCGATTGCGAGCTTCAGCTCCAGCAACGGGCACGGCCGCGCGGAGTCCGGGCACATGCCGACGGGACGGCAGGGCAACCTGATCGTGACGTCTTCGAAGATCGGTGCCGGAAGCGAGCTGCGCGAGATGCTGAAGGCCGAGGCGAAGAAGCAGGGCAAGGCGTACGGGCTCTACTTCGAGGACATCTCGCTCGGGCTTTGCGGTGACGAGCCGGCGCAGTCCGCAGGCGTTCTCGGTGATGCCGCTGGTGGTGTATCGCGTGTATGTGGATGGCCGGCCGGATGAACTGGTGCGCGGGGTTTCGATCGTGGGCACGCCGCAGGCGGCGCTGAACCGCATCGTCGCGACGGGCGACCGGCAGGACATCTTCAACGGCATCTGCGGGGCGGAGAGCGGAAGCATTCCGGTGTCGGCGGTAGCGCCGGCGATGCTGGTGAGCGAGATCGAGACGCAGCGGCAGCAGCAGGGCACCAGCCGTCCGCCGATCGTGCCTCCGCCGGCTGAGACCGCGTCCGCGAAGTAATTTCTGTTTCGTCACATGAGAAATCCCCGCTGGAGACCGGCATGAAACACTATCTGTATCCAAAACTGTTACACATCGCTTGCCTCGCCGGTATATTTGCTGCTGCTACTGTTACAAATGCGTTCGCGGCGGTCCCGGAGCCCGACAAAGCCATCGCCGAAGCACTTTCCGACCCGCTGCTGAATGCGATGAAGCAGGAGCTGGATCGCGAGCGCGAGCTGTTGCTGCTGCCCGGCATGCAGAAGCCGTACTTCATCGAGTACCGGCTGGACGATTTTCAGACGTATGACGCGCGTAGCCAACTACGGCGCGCTGACGACCGAGGATCGCAACCACCAGCGCATCGTGCGGGTCACGGTGCGGTGGGCGATTACACCTCGGATTCGAGCTCCAGCCGCGGCGATGGCGTCGGTTGCGCTGGCGCCCGAGGATAACGACCCCTCCGCGCTGCGGTACGCGCTGTGGACCACGACCGACGAGGCCTACAAGGCCGCGCTACGCGCCTATGCGGCAAAGCAGGCGCAGCTGAAGCGCTTTGAAAAGCAGCCGACAGAGAAAGACTTCGCGGCCGCGCAGCCGGTGGTTTCGATTGAGCCGCTGGTGAAACTGGAGCTGAACGAGGCGGAGTGGAAGAAGCGCATTGTGGATGCGAGCGGCGCGTTTTTGACCGAGCCCTCGCTGCATGCGGTTGCGCCGTACGTGCAGTACAGCACGGCCGACATTCGCGCGGTCGTGGTGAACCGGTTCCTGGTGAACAGTGAAGGCACGATCGTGCGCCATGGGTATGGGGACTATACCGCGATGTACACCGTCTCCGGCCAGGCGGACGATGGGATGCGGCTGGACCGGAATAACGGCTCAACTGCGGCTTCGGCGGCGGAGCTTGAGGATGGCGCGGCGTTTCATGCGCGCGCGCTCCGCGACGTGAAAAGCTTTGAGGATCTGCGCAATGCGCCGGTGGCCGATGCCGAGGATTTTCATGGGCCCGTGCTGTTCTCCGGCGATGCGGCGAGCGATGTGCTGAACCGGCTGTTCGTGCCCAACGTCGAGGCCGACCGGCCGGAGATGGGGACGACGGCGCGTACGGTCGGCGCGTACCAGTCCAGCTACAAGGCGAAGGTGCTGCCGGAGATCCTGGATGTGATCGACGACCCGCGCATGGCGGTCTTCAACGGCCGTTCGCTGGTGGGCGCGTACAAGGTGGACGACGAGGGCGTGCCCGCGCAGGCGGTCGCGGTGGTGGAGCACGGCAAGCTGACGAACTACCTGGTAGGGCGGACGCCGGTGCGCGACTTTCCCAGCTCGAACGGGCACGGGCGGGCCGCGCCGGGCCAGGGCGCACGCGCGGCCGCAGGCGTGGTGCTGTTCAAGCCGGTGACGCGCGACGCCGGCGGCGGAACTGCATCAGAAGCTGGTCGCGATGGCGAAAGAGCAGGATCGCGATGTGTATGAGGTAGAAACGCTGGGCGGCGAACTGACGCCGCGTGTGCTGTATCGCGTGCACAAGGACGGCACGCGGCAACTGGTGCGCGGGGCGACGTTCGATGAGCTGGATAATCGCAGCCTGCGCTCGGATATCATCGCGGCGGGAGATGATCCGTACGTCAACAACACGCTGGGAAATGTGCCCGAGACGACGATCGCGCCGAGCCTCTTGTTCGGGGATATCGGCGTAAAGCGCGCGACGGAAGAGCAGCAGAAGCTGCCGTATTACCAGCCGCCGGAGCCGGGGAAGTAGGGGAGATTCGGTCCGATGCATTCGCGGCGGTCCGAAAAGCAGCTTCCTCGCTTCGCTCGGGATGACAAGGGTTGGGGCGCGGCTAAGGCTTTGGCAGGCTGGTGGAGGCGTCGCGGATGATCTTCCAGCCGTCTTTGGTTTTCTCGCAGACGAGCAGGTAGTAGCCGTCGGCGTTGCCTCCGCCTTCGGGCTTGCGCTCGAGATGGAAGTTGCCGGTCACGGTGGCGAAGCGCTCGTCGAGCGGCTGCACTTCGAGCTTCGAGAAGCTGAGTATGCCCATCTTTGCGCGGTTGGAGTAAGTGGTCTTGTAGCGCTCGAGCATGGCCGCGTAGCCGTGCTGGATGGACTTGCCCATGAAGAGGATGTCCGGCGAGTTTCTGTAGCCGGTGGCGAAGGCGTCGAGATCGCCACGGTTCCAGTCCGCGGCCTGGCGATTGAGCAAAGCGATGATGTCTTTTTCGGGCGTCTGGGCGGGCGCGGCGAGCGGAAGGGCGCAGAACAGCAAAACGCAGAGTAGACGGGCGAGGCGCATGCGAACTTCCTCCTGGAGTTGCGGCAGGACACCAGCCTACAGGGCGAGGCGCAAGAACAACTACGGAGATTCTGGCTTCGCCAGAATGACGGCTGCGTAGTAGTCGGCATTCTGATTGCGCCAGAATGACGGCTGCGAAGGTGTTGGCGCAATCAGGCCAGGGTGACGTGTTTTGCCTGCACCTGGGCGCGAATGACGAGTTCGGCCGCGAGCAGGCATTGGTCCTGGTCCTGCGCGGTGTGGGTGCGGTTGACGATATCGGCGACGAACTGCGGGCCGAAGGGCAGGGTGACGTTATTGCAATCGATGTAGCGCGACTGCTTGGCATCGACGACGAACAGATTATTGCCCTGCTTGCTCACCGCGACGTTGGTGTATTTGCGGACTTCGATGTAGCCCTCCGTGCCGAGGATGAAGAGGCGTCCGTCGCCCCAGGTGCCGAGGCCGTTGGGCGTGAACCAGTCCAGGCGCACGTAGCCGAAGCCCTTGTCGCCACGCAGCACCATGTCGCCGAAGTCCTGGAATTTGGCGTGCTGGGCGTGGTTGACGTTGGCGACCTGCGACTCCACGACCTCGGCCTTCGTCGAGCCGGTGAGCACGACGAACTGGTAAACCTGGTGCGAGCCGATATCGGTCAGGATGCCGCCGTAGGTGGCCGGGTCCCAGAACCAGTCGGGGCGGCTGCCCGCGCCGCCGTTGTCGCCGGAGCCCGGCTGAAACATCTGGTGGGGCGCGATGTTGATGGTCTGGATGACGCGCCCGATGGCGCCTTGCCGGACCAGTTCGACGGCCTTGACGGCTGCCTTCACCTCCAGCAACTCGCTGTACATGATGGCGTAGATGCGTTTGGTCGCGGCGATGGTCTTGCGCACCTCGGCCAGTTGTTCGAGCGTGACGATGCCGGGCTTGTCGCTGAGGAAGTCCTTGCCGGACTTCATGGCGCGCACGCCCAGCGGCGCACGCTCGATGGGGATCGCGGAGGTGAGCACGAGCTGGATGCTTTTGTCGTTGAGGACCTCGGCTTCGCTGGCGTAGATCTTTACGTCCGGGTAGCGCTGTTTGAAGGTGGCGAGCTTGTCGGGCTCTTTGCCAAAGTAGCCGGCGAAGACGCCTCCGCCACGCTGGACGGCGCCGATCATGCCGTGGATGTGGTCGTGGCTCATGCCGCAGACGGCGAAGCGGACGCTGTGTTCGGGCTTTGTTTCGGGCTGCGGCGCGATGATCTCGTGCGTGACCTCACCGCCGCTGAACGGCATGCCGTGTGCTGCAGTCAGCAATCCTGCGCCGCCTGCTCCCCGCAAGAACGCTCGCCTGTCGAGCTCGTGGTTTGGCATCTGGAATGAACCCTCCCTCTTCGCAGTAGAATCAAAGCATAATGTCAGCGCATGAAGCAAAGCCACTCCCCGCCGTCGACCTGTCGCAGCCACCCGCCGAAGGCCTCGTCCGCGTGACGTTTCTGCCGGAAAACAAAACGGTCGAGTTCCCGTTCGACAGCCTGCCGTACGAAGGCCACGGCGAGCCGATGAGCTTTCTCGACGTGGCGGAAAACTACGATATCTTCCTCGACCACGCGTGCGGCGGCGTCTGCGCCTGCACGACCTGCCATCTGTGGATTCGCGAAGGCGACGAAGGGCATCTCGGAGCCGGAAGACAAGGAACTCGACCGCATGGAGACCGCCGCCGATATCCAGTTGAACTCGCGGCTCGGCTGCCAGGCGATCATTGAGAAGCCCGGCACCTACGTGGTCGAGATTCCCAAGTGGAATCGCAACTACGTGCAGGAAGGCAAGCCGGTAGCCGGCGCGCCGGCGCGGGATTACGGGAACATCAAGGAGTAGCCCGCGAACTCCTAAGCAGACCTATGCACGAAGCACACTTCCAATGCGCCGGCTGCTACGAGTGGGTGGAGACGACGGTAGACGAGTCCGGCGGCTCACGGCAGACGTATGTCGAGGATTGCCAGGTCTGCTGCAAGCCTAACGTGCTGCATATCACGTGGGACCGCGAGGCGGCGGCCTATATGATCTCGGCTGAGCTCGAATCGTGAGCTGATGTAGCGTAGAAGAAAGCCGATGTCCACCGCCGCCTACATCTCGCGTCGCGTTGTGTTTGCGGATGCGGTGCGGGCTGCGGCGGTGATCGTCGATACGGACGCGGGCACGATTCTGCGGATCGCGGAGGCGGACGCGCCCGGCCTGACCGACGAGGTGTACGAGCTGGGCAACGCCGCCCTGCTGCCCGGCTTCATCGACCCGCATGTGCACATCAACGAGCCGGGACGCACCGCGTGGGAAGGCTTCGCGACGGCGACGCGCGCGGCTGCGGCCGGCGGCGTGACCACGCTTGTGGATATGCCGCTGAACTGTCTTCCACCAACCACCACGGTCGCGGGACTGCAGGCCAAGCGCGCTGCGGCGCAGGGACAGTGCTGGGTGGACTGGATGCCGTGGGGCGGGCTTGAGAACGGCAGCCAGCGCAATCTGACCGCGCTCGCCGCTGCCGGCGTACCGGGGTTCAAGTGTTTCCTGGTCTATCCGGGATGCGACGGCCTCGGCCTGCTCGATGAAGCCAACCTGCGCGCGGCGATGCCGATCCTCGCCGAGCTTGGCCTGCCGCTGCTGGTGCATGCGGAGCTGCCCGGGCCGCTCGAATCCGTCGTACTGCCCGACACCGACCCGCGCGGCTACGGGCGGTATCTGGCGTCGCGTCCGGATGAGGCCGAGCTTGCCGCCATCCGGCTGTTGATCGAGCTGTGCCGCGACTATCGCGCGCCGGTTCACATCGTGCATCTGGCCACGGCGCAGGCGCTGCCGATGATCCGGGCGGCAAAGGCTGAGGGCCTGCCGCTGACGGTGGAGACGTGCCCGCACTATCTTTACTTCGCGGCTGAGGACATCGCCGACGGAGCCACGCTGTTGAAGTGCGCCCCGCCCATCCGCGGCCGCGCCAACCGCGAGCTTTTGCGCGCAGCGGCAATGGACGGCACGCTGAATCTGGTGGCGACGGACCACTCCCCCTGCCCGCCGGAGATGAAGGGCCTCGACCCATCCGCGGAAGATCATGGCCGGTTCGATCGAGCGTGGGGCGGGATTGCATCGCTGTCGCTCGGAGCCTCGGTCGTGCATACCGCCCTGAGCTCTGAGACACGCGAGCATGACGGCGGCCTGCTGACGCTGGCGCGGCTGATGTCTCGCGGGCCGGCGCAGCTTGCGGGCCTCTCGGGACGCAAAGGCGCGCTCGTGGAGGGCTTCGACGCGGACCTCGTCGTCTTCAATCCCGAGGCAACGTTCGTGCTCGCGGAGCAGGACCTGCACTTTCGCCACCTCGTTTCACCGTATGTGGGCGAGCGCCTGGCGGGGCGGGTGGAGCGCACGATCCTGCGCGGAGAGAATGTGTTTGAGCGCGGGCATTTCTCCGCGACGCCGCTGGGCTGCGAGGTCGTGCGTTGACCGCAGCCGAGTACGCGCTGGACCTGTGCGCGCGCATGGCCGCGCAGACCGATGTGCCGGGAACGATTACGCGCACCTTTCTCTCGGCTGCCACGCGGGCCGTGCATGCCATGCTCCGCGCCGAGATGGAAGCGCTGGGAATGACAGTCCGCACCGACAACGCGGGCAATGTGCGCGGGCTCTACGCGCCTTCACCATCGCCGGCATCGTCCGCCACACAACCGTTGTCATCCTTCGCCGCAGGCGGAGGATCTGCTTTTGCTTCCGCTGCTCCGGTCCTTCTCTTGGGCTCGCACATCGATACGGTGCCGAATGCCGGCGCCTACGATGGGCCGCTGGGCGTTGCGGCCGCGCTGGCACTGGTGCGTTCGCTCCGCGGCCACCGGCTTCCCTTCGCGATGGAGGTGATTGCGTTTTCTGAAGAAGAAGGCGTGCGCTTCAAGCTGCCGTTCGTGGGCAGCCGCGCGCTGGTGGGCGCGCTGGATGCGGAAGCGCTGGCGCGCACGGACTCCGACGGCGTCTCCGTCGCGCAGGCGATTCGCGATTTTGGCCTCGACCCCGCAGGGCTCGACAACGCGCGCATGACGCCGAACACCTTCGCCTACCTGGAGGTCCACATCGAGCAGGGACCGGTGCTCGAGTCGCTCGACCTGCCGCTGGGCGTGGTGACCGGGATCATCGGACAGACGCGGCTGGGCGTAATGTTCACGGGCGAGGCCAACCATGCCGGCACCACGCCGATGCGCTTCCGGCGCGATGCGCTGGTCGCGGCCGCGCGCTGGATCGGGGAGGTTGCCGCTCTGCCGCTGCGCGATCCTGAACTGCTGGCGACGGTCGGCTCGGTCGAGGCGCTGCCCGGCGCATCGAACGTAGTTCCGGGCAAGGTGCAGCTTTCGCTCGACGTGCGCCACCCCTCCGACGCCGCGCGGGCAGAAGCCGTCAACGCGCTGCGACAGCTTGCCCATACCTGCGCCAGAGACTCACGATGCAGCGTGAGCTTCACGGAGCGCTCCAGCCAGGCTTCGATCGCAATGGATGCCGCGCTGGTCGAGGCGCTCGCCGAAGCCGTGGGTCCGGAGGCGTATCGCATGCACTCGGGAGCCGGCCACGATGCCATGATCCTTGCGCCGCATGTGCCTTCAGCGATGCTGTTCGTGCGCACACCGCGCGGCCTGAGCCACCATCCCGAAGAGAGCGTTGCGACCGCCGATGTCGAAGCTGCGCTGGCCGCCTGCCTGGGTTTCGTCGAGACGCTGCGCCCCTGAAGTTCGGCACGGCACGCCGGTATTTTCAGCGCGCTGCGGTATGCTCATCTTCACCATGCTTGCGAACCTTGGAGACACCCGCAGCACACGCCAGCCGACACATCTGCTGCAGACGCCGGACACGTTTATTCGTATTCCGCTGCCGGGCCTGGTTGCGGGCGAGGCGATTGTGCATGCCGCACCCGCGCTGGGTGCCGGGTTCCTCGCCTACACAGCCGAGCTTGCGGCCGGAGGCAAACTGCTGGCGGGCGCGAATCAACGCTTCGTTTATGTCCTGGAAGGCAGCGCGCACATCTCCGGCCGCAGCCACGACCAGAGCGTCGGCGCGGGCCACTTCGTCTACATGCCGGCGACGGAGCCTACGGTCTGCACCGCCATTACCCGCGTGCGCGTGCTTCGTGATCGAAAAGCGCTACGAGTCCCTGCCGGAGAAGCCCGCGCCTTCGTCTTTCATCGGCAGCGAAGACGCGGTAGCCGCGCAGCCACTGGGCGGAGATGAAGGCCTGCAGGTGCGCGCATTGCTGCCCGCCGACTTAACCTTCGACTTCGCAGTCAACACGATGACGTACGCGCCCGGGGCGGCGCTGGCGCAGGTGGAGGTCCACGTGATGGAGCACGCGCTGCTGATGCTCGAAGGCGGAGGCATCTACCGGCTCGGCGACGACTGGTATCCGGTCACCGCGGGCGACTTCATCTGGATGGCGCCGTACTGCCCGCAGTGGTTTGGCGCGATCGGCAAGCAGCCCGCAAAATACCTTATCTACAAAGATTTCAACCGGGTGCCCCTGCTATGAAGAGCTTCTTCACTGTCGCGATCCTGGCGTTTGTTACGTCAACCTGCAGAGCGCAGATCGCTCCGGCTAAGCTTTCCTTCGCCCTTCCTGTGCATGCCGGGACCCTCGCGCTGGACAGGGGAAACTTCCAGATTAAGGAACTCTCCGCTAAGCCGAACAACAGCGAATTCGGCATCCGCGCTGAAGATGGTGATCTTCATTTTCTCGGGTTCCTCTTTCTCTGGCCCGAGAAGCCGCACCTCGATGCCCAAAGCTGCCGTGATGAGATGCTCAAAAGCGAAAATGCCGCGTCAAGCTTTTCCACGATGGATCGGTCTGAGATGAAGTCTGCGGAAGGCACTGACATTGCGCTCGTGCTGCTGATCCCAAAAGACGGAAAATGGTCCGCAGTCCGCGCCTTCGTAGCCAAAGATGAGCTCTGCGGCGACATGCTCTTCAGCGTAGACAAGCCCGTTACGCAACAGGCGCTGCCCCTCGAGCGGATCAAGATGGCGCTCACGTCGTTGCACTTCGATGCAAAGGCTCAACCCAAGTTTCGCGACGCCTTTGCCTACGCGACGCTGGAGTGGGACAACCATCAGATCAAGGGCGCGGTCTCCGCGTATCACGCCGCGCTGGACCTGGTGGATACCAGTGACGATCCGCAGAAGTGGCGCCGTGTGACCACCGATCAGCTCTCCATGGCGCTTGGCATGTCGGGTGATCTCAAGAAGTCGCGCGCGGTGAACGAAGCCGCCATCCTGAAAGATCCCACCTATCCTCTCTACTACTACAATCTCGCATGTGCGGATGCAGAAGAAGGCAACGCAGCCAATGCACGGATGCACCTGCAACAAGCCTTCGAACGTCGCGCAAATACCCTTGCGGGAGAGAACTTTCCGGATCCGGCAGTGGATGATTCCATACAGAAGCTGAAGGCAACCAAGGATTTCTGGGCATTCGTGCAGAATCTGAGCGCGCAGTTGAAGAAGAGCTGACCATGGACCTTGCCATCAATACCGAGCGGCTGCTGAGGGAACTGCAGCATCTTGCGACGTTGACGGACTGCGCGCCGGCGGAGCCTTCGCTGCCCGCGCCGTCGGCGGCTGTGACGCGGATCGTGTTTACCCCGCGTGACCTGGAGGCGCGCGCGTGGGTGACCTCGCTTGCGCACGATGCGGGCTTCAGCGTGCGCACCGATGCGGTGGGCAATACGTTCCTCCGATGGGAAGGGTCGGTGCCTGAACTTGCCGCCGTGGGCACCGGATCGCATACGGATGCGATTCCGCACGCAGGCATGTATGACGGCACGGTGGGCGTGCTCGGCGGCCTGGAGGCGATGCGCTCGCTCAAGGAGTCGGGATTCGTGCCGCGGCGTTCGCTGGAGACGCTCGTCTTCACCAGCGAAGAGCCGACGCGCTTCGGCATCGGATGCCTGGGGTCGCGGCTGCTCGGCGGGGCAATGTCCGCAGCGGCTGCGGACCAGCTGCAGGACCGTTTGCCGGAGTCGGAGCCAAACGCAGCCAGCGGGCTTACGCTGCACGATGTCCGCACCGCTGCCGGCTTTCGCGGCTCGCTGGATGAGGTGAAACTTCCGCGCGGCTATTACGATGCTTGGGTCGAGCTGCATATCGAGCAGGGTCCGCTGCTGGAGCGCGAAGGGATCGACCTTGGCATTGTGACGCACATCGCGGCGCCGGCGAGCTACCGCTATACAGTCGAAGGCTTCGGCGGACATGCCGGTGCGCTGCTGATGCCCGACCGCCGCGACGCGCTGTGCGCCGCGTCCGATCTGATCCTGGCCGTCGAAAAGCTGGCGCTGGCCGCGAACGCGAAGGCCGGCGGAGTGGATACCGTGGCCACGGTCGGCTCGCTGCAGGTACATCCCGGCAACATCAACGCGGTGCCTTCGCGCGTGCAGTTTACGCTCGATATCCGCGATACCGACGACGTGCGGCGCGACGGCGTGATGCGCGAGCTGCACGCGGAGATTGCCGCGGTCGAGCAACGCCGCGGCGTGCGGGTGACCGAAGAGATCATCAACGCGGATCGCCCCACGACGTGCGCTCCGGCCATCGTCGCCACGCTCGAAGGCGTCTGCCGCGGCGAAGGGGCGAAGTTCAGGACGATGGTGAGCCGCGCTTATCATGACACCAGCTTCATGGCGCATGTCTGCCCCGTCGCGATGCTGTTTATCCCCTGCCGCGCGGGCGTCTCGCACCGGCCGGATGAGTACGCTGCACCGGATTCGATTGCGCTCGGCACACGCGTGCTGGCAAAGGCGCTGGCGGAGCTGGCCGGAGGCTAGAGTCCGTTGTAAGTAAGCTGTTGTTTCTCGTTTGGTGTTTGTTCTTCAATCCGTGTCATCGGTGTAAATCGGTGTTAAGCCTTTCATCCATGGAGGCACGACCATGAACCGTATCGTAGGCACGAATGTTCCGCGCAAGGAAGGGCCGGCGAAGCTCACCGGCGCGGCGCGGTATGTCGACGACATCACACGCCCGGGCATGTGGTTCGGGGCGACCGTCCGCTCCACCATTCCGCGCGGACGCATCACGAAGATTGCCTTTTCGCCAACGATTCCGTGGGATGAATTCTGCGTTGTCACCGCCGACGATATCCCCGGCCGCAACCTGGTGCCGATGTTTCTCGAGGATCAGCCGCTGCTGGTTTCGACTGGCGATCAGGCCCGCGTCAACCATGATGCCGAGCCCATCCTGCTGCTGGCGCATCCCGATCGAGAGCGCCTGGCGGCCGCTGTGGCCGCGGTGGAAGTCTCCTATGCGCCGGAGCCTGCGGTGTTCACCATTGCCGAGTCGCTGGCGTGCGAGACCATCGTCTGGCCCGCGGCGAACGGAGGCGAAGACAATACCTTCAAGAGCTTTCACCTGGAACGCGGCGAGGTGGACAAGACCTTCGCAGAAGCAGACCTCATCGTTGAAGGCGAGTATGAAACGGGCGCGCAGGAGCAGCTCTACATCGAGACCAACGGCATGATCGCCGAGGCGCGCTTCGATGCCGGCGGCAGGCCGGAATATGTAACAGTGTGGGGTTCACTGCAGTGCCCGTTCTACGTACACCGTGCGCTCAAGACAATCTTCGCGCTCGATGACGAACACGTGCGCGTCGTCCAGACCGAAACCGGCGGAGCCTTTGGCGGCAAGGAGGACTTCCCCAGCGTGCTGGCAGGGCATGCGGCGCTGCTCTCCCTCAAGTGCGGGCATGCGGTGAAGATGATCTACGATCGCGGCGAAGATATGGCCGCGACGACGAAGCGGCATCCCTCGCGCACGCGGCATCGCACGGCGGTTACGCGCGAAGGCAAGTTGCTGGCGTGCGATATCGAGGTGATCATCGATGGCGGCGCGTATGCGACGTTGTCGGCGACGGTGTGCTCGCGCGCCACGATCCACGCGGCCGGGCCGTACCAGTGGCCGGCGGTGCGCGTGCGTTCGAAGGCCGTGGCGACCAACACGCCGCCCTCGGGCGCGTTTCGCGGCTTCGGCGCGCCGCAGTCGCTGTTCGCGCTCGAGCGCCACATGGACAAGGTCGCGCGCGCGGTTGGCCTCGCGCCGGACGAGCTGCGCCGCCGCAACTTCATCCAGCAGGGAGGCACCACTGCAACAGGCCAGGTCATCACGCAGCCGCTCGATCTCAACGCGCTGCTGGAACGTGCGTTCACGCTCTCCGGATACAGGGAAAAAACAGAATTGTTCGCGCGTGAAAATGCATCGAGTCCCATCAAGCGCGGCATCGGCTTTGCGAGCTTCATGCATGGCGCGGGGTTCACCGGGTCGGGCGAGCGCTACCTCAACTCGCTGGTCGGCATCGAGGGCACGAGCGCGGGCAAGATACGCGTGCTGGTCTCATCCACCGAGTTCGGGCAGGGCACCAACACCATCCTGGCGCAGGTCGCGGCGGAGGCGTTGAACGCCCACTACGCGGACATCGAACTGGCGCAGCCGGATACCAGCGTCGTGCCGAACTCCGGGCCAACGGTGGCTTCGCGTACAGTGATGGTCGTGGGCAAGCTGGTCGAGCGCGCAGCACATACGCTGATCGAAACGCTGCGGCACGCGGGCTTCCTGGGCGAACACTACACACCCGACGAGCTGCCGCCGGCTGTCCGCGCGTACGTCGCGCAGGCAGGACCCCTGGCCGCGTCGCAGCGTTACGAAGCGCCGGACAACATCTTCTGGGACGACAAAAAGTACATGGGCGATGCGTATCCCGCCTACGCGTGGGCCGTGTATGTCGCCGAAGTCGCCGTCGACATGCGCACCTACACGCCCGTCGTGACGGACTTCCATGCGCTACAGGAGGTCGGCACCGTGCTGCATCCGGTGCTCGCGGCCGGGCAGATTGAGGGCGGCGTGGCGCAGGGCATCGGCTATGCGCTCTATGAGAAGTGCGTGTGGGCGCAGGGCCGCATGCGCAACAACCAGATGACCAACTACATCATGCCAACCGCGGCCGACCTTCCACCCATCCACGTCTACTTCGAGGAGATTCCGTTTGCGCATGGAGCGTTCGGCGCCAAGGGCATCGGCGAGCTGCCCATGGATGGCCCCGCGCCGGCGATCCTGAACGCGATCGAAAACGCCACAGGGATGTGCTTCACGCATATCCCGCTGATGCCGGAGGATGTCTTCGAGCGCGCCACCAGCGAGCAAGGCGGCGGCAGCGAAGACCTTGACCCCGCGCGGCCGACGGAGTTTGCCGGGGCTCTCGTGTGACCGCGACGGGTACGCTCCGCCGGCACCAGGCCACGACACTCGCGCTGCTGTTTCTCGCCGGGCTGGTGAACTTCCTCGATCGCTCTTCGCTCTCTATCGCCAACTCGAGCGTGCGCGCGGAGATGCATCTTTCCGCCACGCAGATGGGCTGGCTGCTCTCGGCCTTCTCGCTCGCCTACGGCGTCGCGCAGCTTCCGCTGATCGGGCTTCTGGACCGCGCCGGCACCCGCGCCATTCTTGGCGGCGGGCTCATCCTGTGGTCGGCCGCGCAGATGCTCACCGGCCTCGTGCGTGGACTGCCCGGCTTCCTTGCCCTGCGCGTTCTGCTGGGCGTGGGTGAAGCGCCCTTCTACCCTGCCGGCGTGCGCAGCATGCGGGAATGGTTCACCGCCTCCACACGTGGCCGCGCCACGGCCGTGATGAGTTCGTCGCAAACGATCGGCCTCGCGATTGCACCGCCCGTGCTTACGGCTCTGATGCTGCGCCTCGGCTGGCGCGCGATGTTCATCGTGCTGGGTGCGCTCGGGCTTGGCGTGGCCGCATTATGGATCACGCTGCATCGCCAGCGCAGCGACACTGCTCTCCGCGAGCCCGAAGCGCCCGCGCCACCCGCTAACGTATGGAGCGCACTGCTGCGGCAACGCACCGTGTGGGGCATGATGCTCGGGTGGGGAGGCATCAACTACACGGTGTGGCTCTACGTCACCTGGTTGCCGGGGTATCTCGAAGTGCAGCGGCATCTCTCGCTCGCGCGCAGCGGATGGGTGGCGGCGATTCCGTTCCTCGCTGGCGCTTGTGGCATGCTGGCCAGCGGTACGTTGTCCGATCGCTGGGCGGCTGCCGGGACGCGGCTGACGACCGTGCATCGGCGCAACCTGGTCGCCGGAATGGTGGTGTCATCCTTGAGCACGTTTCTGGTTGCGCGCAGCCAGACGACCGTGCAGGCGGTGGCCGGCATCAGCGTGGCGCTGTTCTGCATTCACTTCGCCGGCACCTCGGGCTGGGGCTACGTGCAGACGGTCAGCCCGCTGCGGTTTGTTGCGTCGCTGGGCGCGCTGCAGAACTTCGCCAGTTTCATGATCGCCTCAGCCGCGCCGGTGGTCACGGGCTTCCTGCTCGATCGCACGCATTCATTCACGCTGGCGCTGGGCGTTTGCAGCACGGTCACGCTGCTGGGCGCGCTCAGCTACGCGACGCTGGCCGCACCGGACGGGATGCGTCTGAAAGCAGTCTGACCCAAGCCTTGGCGTGCCCCATCCATCGCGCTCTTTGCGATGGGTGGGAACCACTTCTGCCAACGTGCCTCCCTTTGTCATTCCGAAGCGAAGCGGAGGAACCTGCTTTTACTCCTCCGATACATGCTCGCTCCGCACCCACGGCGCGCCAACGGCATCCCGTTCCGCGACCCACCCCAGCGGAAGGTCCCACAACTCCTTCAAGCTGGCATCGGCGTCGATCGGGTGATGCAGGCACACAATGACTGGTCCGCCGCCGTTCGCCATCGATTCGCCGAGAAACTGCCAGTCACCGTCGGCGTCATGCGAGACATACAGAACAGGTTCTTCTCCGGTGTGGACCGTCTTCGAAAGACACGCGCTCGTGTGCGGGTCGTCCGCAAACTTCCAATCGAAGAGACTGCTGTCGGGGTCGGCAGAATCCTTCAAATCTTTCTCAACTTTTGTCTGGAGAGCATCCGCTTGTAATAACGGTTGACGGAAGTATTCCGTGAAGCCTTCCTCCCATGGAAAGCGATTCTCGAGGTCAGGATAGATGAGTTGGAGCACGGGGAAGTTCCAGTCGCCCTGGTACCAGCTTGCCCAGCCCATCAGGTGTTGCACCCACATAGGGTCGACCTTGCGGAAGATTACTTCCACTTCGCCGACGATCTCGCGATGCCGCCCCACTGTCAGGTCGGTGCCGCTGCGAAGAGCGTCAACCGCGTAATTCACCGCTCGTGCCGCCGTGTCCGGCTTTAGGCCGACTACGATCACCTCTGGCTTGCCGCAGGTGTCGTATACGCCGAGAGAAAAGGTCCAGTCGGGCTTGCGAGGGCCGCCATTGACTTGGACGATGTGACATCCCCAGGTCTCTACATCTTTGACCGCCTTCAGTTCCTGCTCGTCCAGGGTGCCGGCCAGCAACTCGCGCGTGCGCGCGGTCGCGAACTTCCGCTGTTCCATCTCCATGCGTGGAATCTTCTCACGTTGGAGGCTGCCATCGCGCGCCCGAAAGATGACGTACCTCAGCGGCTGAAGCCGAATCTGTCGCAAAGCCATGATTCCCACGGCTGAAGCCGTGGGCTTAACGAGACAGACCGGCGGCTGAAGCTGCTTTATGCTCGCGCATAGAGGGCAAGGCTGAAGCCCCTGGGCTTAACGAGACAGGTCAGTGGTGTCGAAGGAGAATGTCGGAACACCTGCATGCATGGCGGCTCTGCGATACTCTTTGGCATGGCGCAGATTCAACTTACCGTCAACGGGCAGGCGCATACGGTCGAGGCTCCGCCCATGGCGCGCCTGCTCGACGTGCTGCGGCACGACCTCGGCCTGACCGGCACCAAGGAAGGCTGCGGCGAAGGCGAGTGCGGCGCCTGCTCCGTGCTGCTGAACGGCGAACTGGTGAATAGCTGCCTGTTCCCCGTGCTGCAGGCCAACGGCGCGACAATCTGCACCATCGAAGGCGTCGCGCAGGGCGGCGCGCTGCATCCGGTGCAGCAGTCGTTTCTGAAGCACGGCGGCGCGCAGTGCGGCATCTGCACGCCGGGCATGACCTTGGCCGCGCTGAAGGTGCTGGAGCGCAACCCGCACCCCTCGCTGGACGAGGTGAAGGAAGGGCTCTCCGGCAATCTGTGCCGCTGCACCGGCTACCAGAAGATCTTCGACGCGGTGCGCCTGACCTACGCGGAGGATGCCCCTCGTTGAGAGCCAATCCCGCCGACTACGACCTGGTCTCGCCCGGCTCGCTCGCGGCCGTGCTCGCGCTGCTGGCGCAGGAGCCCGGCGCATGGACGCCGATCGCCGGAGGCACCGAGCTGATGGTGCAGTTCTCGGCCGGGCTGCTGAAGCCGCACAACCTGGTGAACATCTTCGGCCTGCCCGAGCTCACCGCAATCACCTGCGACGAGCACAGCCTGCGCATCGGCGCGGGCGCGACCTACACGGCCATCCGCAATCACACCGAGATAGCGAGCGCGTTGCCGCTGCTGGCACGCGCTGCCGGATGGACTGGCTCCGTCGCCAACCAGAACCGCGGGACGCTGGGCGGCAACCTGGTGAACGGCTCCCCTGCGGCCGATTCGCCGCCCGCGCTGCTGGCCTATGAGGCGTCCGTGGAGCTGATCAGCACACGGGGCACGCGGACCGTCCCTTATGCCGACTTCCACACCGGCTACAAGCGCAGCCTGCTCGCGCCGGATGAACTCGTGCTGGCAGTCGTCGTTCCTCGCCCCAAGCCCGGTCTGCGGCAGTACCTGCGCAAGGTAGGCCCGCGCAACGCCATGGCGATCTCGAAGGTGGCGCTGGCCGGAGTGGCGCACCTGGACGGTAGCACGATTCGCCGCGCGCGGATCGGCCTCGCCAGCGTGGCGCATGCGCCGATGCGCTGCGTCCGCACGGAAGCCATGCTGGAAGGCGCGCTGCCGGACGCGCAGACGATCGCCAGGGCGCGCGCGACGCTCCTCGCGGAGATTGCGCCGCTCGACGATGTCCGCTCCACGGCGAAGTATCGCGCGCACGTGGCCGCCAACCTGCTCGAAGAATTCCTCTCCGGCTTATCTTCGAGCGAGGGCAGCCCCGCATGACGCCTCTCGAAGCCTTCCACGCCGACACACCCGCGGACGCCAAAGCGCACCTGCTCGCCTGCTGCGGCTCCGCGCGCTGGGCAGCGCGGCTGGTCGCGGCGCGGCCGTTCGCGTCGGCGGAAGCGCTGATCGCGGAGGGCGAGACGCTGTGGCTCTCGCTCGAGGAGGCGGATTGGCTCGAAGCCTTCGCGTGCCATCCGCGCATTGGCGAAAAGAAAATCGAAACGGCAACCTCCTTCGAGCGCTCTTCGTCGCTCGAGCAGCAGGCCGCGCAGCGAACTCTGGCCGGCGTGGCCGAAGCGCTGCTCCGCGGAAATCGCACCTACGAAGAGAAGTTCGGCTTTCGCTACATCGTCTTCGCCAGCGGGCGCACCGCACCGGAGCTGCTCGCCGTGTTAGAAGAACGTCTAGGCCACACCCGCGCGGAGGAGCTGAACGAAGCCGCGCGGCAACAACTCCGTATCACCAACCTGCGACTCAGAAAGTGGCTGCAAGCATGAGCGGAATCTCCACCCACATCCTCGACACCACGGTCGGCCGCCCCGCCGCCGGCGTCCCCGTCATTCTTGAACGTGCCGACGGCCAGCACTGGCTCACCTGCGCTTCCGCCGTCACCGACGTGGACGGCCGCTGCCCGCAGTTGCTCACCGCTGACCGCGTTACGGCGGGGCGCTTCCGGCTGACGTTTGCCACGGCGGCGTACTTCAGCGCGCGCCGCGAGACCACGCTTTACCCGGAGGTCGCCATCACCTTCAACGTCGCCGAAGCGAACAGCAGCTACCACATTCCGCTACTGCTCAATCCCTTTGGCTACACCACCTATCGGGGCTCATAAGAGCAGTTGACGCAGCGAGGCTTAAGCCGCGAGTTCGTTTACCACTTCGACACGCTTGCTGAAGACTACTGGCTCAATCTTGTAATTGCGAAGCGCGTCGAGAACTCCAATGGATACAGGCTGTTCCGCGTCGTTCAATACTGCGTAGGCTCGCGAATCCGGTGGACGCACGTCACGGGTGTCGCTCCATGCATAGATGAATGCCTCTGCGCTGTCACGCGTAGGTCGACTTATCGCTTGCACAATCCTTTCCGGCTGCTTCCGCGGGGACTTGGGCACAACAAAGTCAAACATGTGATCGAATCCGCTTGTGCCGGTGAATTTGACACGCGGGGTGTACCGCACCTCGCTTTCATCCAGCCAAGCAATAACGTCTTCAAAGAAGAGGCTCTGTACAAAGGGGCTGGCCAAGTAGAAAAGATCATTCACCGCAAGCATTGCCTGGATGAGATTGTGCTTACGGGCTGGAAAGTTCTCTGCTGACGCGTGAACTTGTAACGCGCTATCGTTCATCTGGACACCAAAGCCATTCAGCGTCATCGCCAAGAGGGATTTGCGCTTTTCGCTGCTAAGGTTGCACCCGGATGCTTCAAGGTCTCGCAACACATAGCTGTCGTCGGTCAGAATGTATCCTCCATTCTGTGGGCGCGCGTAAATTTGTAATGCGTCGTTATGACGATCAAGATATGGGGTAGTTATTTCGACCCAAGCATCATTGACGGCCCGGAGAATCGTCTTCTCCTTGAGCCATAGCCGATAATTTCCTAAGAGCTTCTCTATTTCCTGGGTAGTAGTCACGAGAACAAGCCCTTCATGATTGATGGCCGCTGTACAACATTGCAGACCTTCATAAAATCGTCGAGAGTCGCCAACAGATCAGCTGTGTTGGGAAAGCTCTCGGGAGGCGCCGCGACTGCCCACTTGTCTCCGTAGCCCTGTCGGTATATATGAAGATGCGGGCAAGGGATTTCTTCGCCGTCGGGATTCCGATGTGGTGGGCCGTCCACATCCAATCGATAAAGAATGATTGCAACGTGCGCCCGGTTTTGAAATGTGGCCTTCGTGAGCTTGATCTGGTACCGGGTTACGTCTAGTAGGAAGTTCTCCCGTCTGTCGAGAGAGACCAGCGGAACCACAATGCGATCGCCAGCGGTCGGAAAGGTCCACTCTCTTTGCTCAGCCGGATGCTTCTCAACCTTCATCAGTCTGTCTGCTTCGTCTTGAGTGAGATTCAGATCTGCCATTCGACACCACAAGTCCTATCGTCAGTTTCGCTTAATTCTCTCATCGGTCATCTTTTCGGAAGCTCTATATTCAAAATTCGACATACCCGATAACCTGTCCACATGGCTTTGCTGGCCGAGAATCACTATGGAAAGTCCCGCGTGCGGCTGGTGAAGGTCGTGCGCGAAGGTGCGACGCATCACCTGCACGAGTGGTCCGTGGGCGTCTACCTGACCGGGGACTTTGAATCCTGCTTCACTGCCGGCGATAACGCCGGGCTGCTCGCGACGGATACGATGAAGAACACGGTCTACGCGGTCGCGCGTACCTCCTCCGCGAGGACCATGGAGGACTTTGCGCTCGAACTGGCGAGCTTCCTCGCGGGCCGCAATCCGCAAGCGTCAAGCGTCCGTATCACGATCGAAGAGAAGACGTGGATTCGCATCAAGGCGGATGGCGTGAAGCATGGCTCGGCCTTTCTGCAGCGCGGTCCTGATGTTCAGATCGCCGAGATCGTGCAGCCGCAGGGCGGCGCGACGCGGGTTACCTCCGGCGTCAAGGGCCTCGTCATCCTGAAAACGTCGCATTCTGCCTTCGCCGGCTTCAAGCGCGATGAGCTGACCACGCTGCCCGAGACCTGGGACCGCCTGCTCGGCACCGAAGCCACTATTGTCTGGGTCTACGGGCAGCCGCCCGCGGACTTCGCCGCCACGCGCACGGCCATCATGGACACGTTGCTGACGACCTTCGCCAACCACGACTCGCTGAGCGTGCAGCAGACGCTCTACGCGATGGCCGAAGCCGTCCTCGCAGCGCAAACGTGCGTCGCGGAACTGACGCTCACCATGCCCAACCGGCATAACATCCCGGTGGACTTCTCGCGGAATGCTCCGCCGTTCAACTACACGCCGGACAACAGCATCTTCGTGCCGACCGATGAGCCGCACGGCCTCATCCACGCCAGCGTCGTGCGCTGAGCGCCACCAGGTTCAGCTCAGCGTCTCCATCAGCTTGTTGATGGTGCGGTTCAGGTCCTTGTCGTTGCGCCGCTGCTCGTCGATCTTGGCGATCGAGTGCATGACCGTGGTGTGGTGCTTGCCGCCGAACTGCCGCCCGATCTCGGGCAGGCTGGCCTCGGTCATCTGCTTGGCCAGGTACATCGCAATCTGCCGCGGCACGACGATCTGGCGCGAGTTGTTCTTCTGCTTCAGCTCCGGCACGCGCATGCCGAACTGCTCGGCCACGGCGCGCTGAATCGCCTCGATGGTGATCTTGCGCACCTGGGTATCGATGAACTGCTTCAGGCACTGCTGTGCGACCGCGAGCGAGCACTCGACGCCATGATGCGAGCACCAGGCGATCACGCGGATCAACGCGCCTTCGAGCTCACGCACGTTGGTGCGCACGTTGGTCGCGATGAAGAGCGCCACGTCGGTCGGCAGCACGCGTATGCTCGGACTCGGCCTTGCGCTGCAGGATGGCGACCTTGGTCTCGAGATCGGGTGGCTGGATGTCGGCGATCAGGCCCCACTCGAAGCGCGAGCGCAGCCGGTCTTCGATGTCGCCAAGCTCCTTGGGCGGCCGGTCGCTGGCAATGACGATCTGCTTGGCTTCCTCGTGCAGCGCGTTGAAGGTGTGGAAGAACTCCTCCTGCATGCGCTCCTTGCCGGCGAGAAACTGCACGTCGTCCACCAGCAGCACGTCGACCGAGCGGAACTTGTCGCGGAAGCTGGTCATCTTGTTGTAGCGGAGGGAGTCGATCAGCTCGTTGACGAACTTTTCGCCGCTCACATAGCTGATGGCCGCATGCGGCATGCGCCGCTTCACATCGTGCCCGATGGCGTGCATCAGGTGGGTCTTGCCCATGCCTACGCCGCCATACAGAAACAGCGGGTTGTAGGCCTTCGAGGGCCGCTCCGCCACCGCTGTGGCAGCGGCCAGGGCGAACTGGTTGCCGGGGCCAGCGACGAAGCCGTCGAACTGGTAGCGCGGGTTTAGCTGCGAGGCCGTATTCCAGTCGAAGCGGGCCTGCTCGGCGCCTGCAACCGGCGCCCCGGAGCGGCCCATGGTGGAACCGTTCCCGGCAGCTTGCGAGCCTCCGCGCGGTGCGTTGGCGGAATGGCTGGGAACCGGCGGAAAGCCCCCATCTTCGCGGGTGCGGGTGGCCGGATCCTGCTGCGGCGTTTCAAACTCCACCGCGTCGATGTCGAGTGCGAGCTTCTCGATGGCCTCTTCGATCAAGTCCCCGTACTTGTCGCCAATGTGTTCGAACTGGGCCGAAGGAATGCGCACGTACAGGGTTTTGCCTACGACGCGGGAGAACCGCGTGGGCTTCAACCAGGTCTCAAACGACTGCCGGTTGATCTTTTTTTCGAGCGCACCCAGGATGCGTACCCACTGGTTCAACACGGCGCTGGCCGTTGGGACGAATGACATTCTCTTACCGTTCCTTGTCTAAACTATTTTGCACGACTGGCCCTGTGGTACAGTGCGACCCCGCCTGGAAAAAGGAGCTGCCGGGCCTCAAAAAAAAGCGAGGCCAAACGAGACATACGTTCCCCGCACCCCATCCATGTGGAGTGTGGTTTTACATCCTGGAACATGCTCGGAAAAATCCCGTACGCCCTGCAGATGCAGGGCCGATGCGAGATGTGAAATCCTTTACCGGGCCGGCAGAAAACCGTTTGCGTTTTCGTGCGGACCCCAGACCCTAGTTAGTGAGCGGGTTTGATAGTAGCACGTCAAACGTGCCCATTTTCAAGCCCTGCAACGCATTTATTCGCTTTGCACCGTTCGTGGTGAAACAGTCCTGTCATGTTCCAAAACGAGGCACCCTGTTCCCGGAATTGCACGCCGGATCCCCTAACGTACCATCTCAGGATCTGTGCTGGTCGCCCCGCCCGGAATGATCAGAACCATAGAGGCTTGGACGTCCAATGTGCGCATCGGGATGTGACGGTCCGCGTTCTTTCTTGCTGATTTCCTGTTTCCCGCCGGTTTGCGGTATACTCAGGAATTGTCGCGCCTACCCTCGCCGGCCCACCGTGAACCTGCTTCCGGAATGTCCGCCAGAGACCCCGCACCGACAACATTTTCAGCAGCCCGCACCGCTTGCTCGCGCTTGTTCCGAGCCTCGCACCCGGGCTTCTGAGCCAAAACGAATTTTGAAGTTTCAGGAGTTTTTCCATGCCGAAGCGCACCTTTCAGCCCAATCGCCGCCACCGCGCCAAGACCCACGGATTCCTTTCGCGCATGAAGAGCAAGGCCGGAGCCGCCGTGCTCAGCCGCCGTCGCGCCAAGGGACGGCACAAGATCGCCGTGTCCGCCGGATATCGCGACTAGCAGGGAACAGGGATCAGGGCTAGAAAGGCAGCTCGTCCCCCGGAGCCCGTTTCCCGGCAGTATTTCCTTCCAGTTTTCCTGTGACTCGACAGCCCACCGAATCCGGTGGGCCTTTCGTCGTTTCCCTGCACCTGCGGTAGAGTGAGGCGTATGGTGCCCTCAACTCCGGTCTCGCTTCTCACCGCCGCCCAGGCTCTGCCGGAGCTTTGGAGCCCTCGCATCCTGGGCCGCGTCAACGATCAGTTCCTCAAGGTAGCGCGTGTCCAGGGCGAGTTCCCCTGGCACACGCACCACGACGAAGACGAGCTGTTCCTGGTGCTTCGGGGCGAGTTGACGATCGGCCGCAGCCCGGCCGATGGCGGTCCGCTGACGCTCGGTCCTGGCGAGGCCTTCATCGTGCCCCGCGGCGTGCGACACAATACCTCCGCCGCGCAGGAGACTCTGATTGCGCTGGTTGAGCCCGTCTCCACCCAACACACCGGCGACGAGATCACCGCAGTGACCCGCAGCCTGGCGGAGCAACTGGGCCAGGGCTGACCGATCCCGTGCGGGTTGCCACGCTGATCGTCAATGGAGCCGCCGGGCGGGCGCGCCTGCTCCGGTATCAACTCGAAGCCATCGAAGCGGAGCTCCTGCAACACGATCTGTCGGCCCGCGTGGTGTACACCTCGGCAGATCCGGATTCAGCCCAGGCTCTGGCCACGGCTGCGGCGTGCGACTCGGACCTGGTCCTCGCCGCCGGCGGCGACGGCACCGTACACGGTGTGCTGCAGGGGCTTGCCGGAACGGCGGTTCCCCTGGGCGTAATTCCGCTGGGCACCGCCAACGCTCTTGCCCGCAATCTCGGCCTCCCGCTGGACCCGTTGGCCGCCACCACTCGCCTGCTGGGCTTCCGCGCGAGACGCGTACCGCTGGGCCGGGCTGTCAGCGCGGCAGGCAGCCGCTTCTTCCTCCTGATGGCGGGGTGCGGTCCGGATGGCGCGCTGGTGCATCTGCTGTCGCAACCCGGCGTCGCCCGCCTGAAGGCACGCTTCGGCCGCAGCGCGTACTACGCGCACGCCGCCCGTCTCTTCATGACGCGCCGCTGGCCAAGCTTCCGGGTCGAGTTTCGCGAGTCGCCCTCTGCCCCGTGGCAGAGTCTCGAGGCCATCGCCGTTCTTTGCTCTCGCGTACCCGACCTTGGAGGACTCTTCACCGGTGCCGCGCCCGAGGCGAGTCTGCTGCACGACCGCCTGCTCGTGCAACTGGTACGGCCGCCGGGCGAGCTTTCGCTGCCGGCGTGGATGCTCGGGCAGCGGTTCCGCGTGGCGAACCCGTGGCTGCGTACGGTCGAAGCGACCGAGTTGCGCTGCACGCCCGGGCGGCGCAGGCCGGTCTACGCCCAGGCTGACGCCGAGCCGCTGGGCGCGCTTCCGCTCACCCTCAGCCTCGTGCCCGACGCCTTGTCTCTGCTGCTTCCACCTGATCCGGCCTGATTGGAGCTCGCCGGCTAGTGCTTTACCGTTGGATCGACCCGGGCGGAGTCGGGCAGCATCTGCAGGCTCGATTCGTCGACGGCTTCAAGGTCCTCGGCTTTTACCCCGTTCAGCTTATGGAGGTCGCTGTCATCCCACCGCTTGTCGGAAACGCCGCTGATGAACAACGGGGATCCGTTGTCGGCCAGGATAAGCCCGTAGCGCTGCATGGCCTTCAAAAGAATCTGGTTCGTGCGCGAGTACTTGGAGATGTCGAAATCGGCCCGCAGCCGGAAGCGCGCTCCCATGGGCGGGTTCGAGGGATCCTTGTCGCGCGACGACATGTGCCGCGCCGGCCAGATGTAGGCGGCCTGCGTCTTCGGTAGCGTAAAGCGGATCGCGTGGGTAATCTCGCCCGCCTGCACCTCTTCGTAACGCACCAGCCCGGGCAGGATTGCCAGACCGGCGGCATCGGCGGAGGTCTTGGTGTCGCCACGCAGGGCATTGCTGGTCAGGTCCATCTTGATGCCGGACCCGGCTTTCCAGCCCGTCTCCGCGCTACCCTCCACGGCAAACAACTCGTACAGCAGGCAGCGCCGCGGATCGATCAGGATCACGTGGCGGTCACCCTTGGCGGTCTTGCCGCCTTCAATCGGCGGATCGGCCGGCATCGGATAGTTGCCGAGATCGCTCTCATCCTGGTAGTCGAAGGTGATGTGGGTTCCGCGTGTTCCGGCCGGCACCTCGGTGTAAGGGAATCCCGAGTTCAGGTTGCTGCCAAAGTCCGGATGCATGGTGTGCAGCGCGCCAATGGAGTCCACATACGCGTCCGCCTTGGGGTCCTTCGGCAGTTTGTCGACTGGCGTATTCCAAACGTTGTCCGCGGGGAAGACCGGGCAATTGCCGATGCGTGGTCCGCTGCCTTCCGCCCGCTCACCGCCCGCCTCGACCGTCTCCATGTGCAGGCCGCGCTCGTAGGGCGGCAGCCGTTTCCACACACGCCAGCCGACGACCATGAGCGCCAGCGCGATGGCAAGCACGAGCGAAACAGGAATGCGCTTCTTGGGCATGGGAATCACCTTCTAGGGAGGGAATGGATGTTCGGAACCCGTGACGGAACAGACCGATTATAGCCCTGCCCCTGGCGCTCACCGCATCCCCGGATTGGGTGACGGTTTAGACTGAAAGGAAGCAGGGCCCGATGTCGTTTGTTCTGACCTTGATCTTTGTGGCGGTCGCGCTCCTCTCCCCTGCCGTCCTTCCCGACGGGGCCGCGGAACTGCACCTGATGGATATCCTCGCCGTGCTGGTGCTGCTTACCGGCATCGGCGATTTCGGCGAGTCGGAACTGGGCTCTCTCTCCGACACCTACATCATCCTGGGTCTCATCCTTTCCTGTTGCGTCTCCACCATTGCCACCGGCTGGATTGGCGGCGTGCCCATCACGCTCGAGATGATTCTGCCGCAGGTCTTCGGCTTCTACTTTGTCGTGCTTACCTGCCGCTCGCTGAAGCGTCTGCGCATCCTCGTCTTCATCATGACCCTCGTCTGCCTGTACATCCTCGTGCAGGGACTGCTGGCCGATGCCGCAAATAACGAGTTGAGCCCCTGGATCTTCATGGAAGGAGCGCTGCGGCGCTTCCGCGGCCTGGGCTTCCTGAACGATCCCAACGACCTGGCGCAGTTCTGCGCCATGCTCTTTCCCCTGCTGTTTCTGCGCTGGAAGAAAGGCGCCTTCGCAGGCAATCTGCTGTTCACGCTGTTGCCCGCATCCTGCGTTGTGCTGCTCATCTACAACACGCACTCGCGCGGCGCGACGCTCGCGCTCCTCGCTATCCTCCTGTTCACCTTCAAGGACAAGATCGGCCTGGTGCTTTCGAGCGTGCTCGCCGCGGTGGCCAGCGCAGGTATGGTGGCGCTCAACATGAGCGGAGGACGCGGTATCAACGAGGACGATGGCGGCCGCGTGGAGCTTTGGGGCGAAGGCCTGCACCTGTTCCAAACCCATCCCCTGTTCGGCGTCGGCATCGGCAACTTCTCCGCGTTGTCGAGCACCGGGCTCACCGCCCACAACTCCTACGTGCTCAGCTTTGCGGAGATCGGCCTGCTGGGAACCATGTTCTGGCTGGCGGCGCTCACCTTCGCGTGGAGTTCGCTGACAGACATCATCGCTGGCAGCGCGGGTGCGCCCGCAGCGGAAAAGGATGGCGTACCGGCTGCCGGTGAAATGGCAGGGTTGGCGTCCGCTGCGCCGGCCCCGTTCGAAGCCGCACACCCGGCGCCCTCCGGCATGCCGGCGTGGATGGCTTTGCGCTCGGGGGTGCCTTCCGGTGTCTCCGCCGCCGCGCATGGCTATCTGCCCGTCGGCATGACGGCCGCCGCAGCCACCCAGCCGGCGTTCGGCACGCCGTTCGCGCCCGACACACGGTTCTCCGGCGAATTCGGTGTACCTCCGGACGACGACGCTGCCTCCGATGCCGACCTGCGCCACTATGCCCGCGTCATCCGGACCGCCATGATCGGCTTCCTGGTGACTGCGTTCTTTCTTTCCCGCACCTTCATCATGGTGCTCTACATCCTGCTGGGCATGGCCGCGGCGCTGCGGGTCATCTATCGCAAGCGCCATCCGGAGTACCGTGTCGACGTCAAGGCGCTCGTCAAGCGGACCAGTATCATTCTGTGCGGCGCGCTGGTCTTCATCTATGTCTTCATCCGCATCAAGGGCGTGCACTAAGCCCGAGTCGCGGCTACCGCAAGGCAAGCACGTGAAACCCAGCGGCATCCGAGAGTGCCAGTTGAACAGGCCGCGGCGGACCGTCGGCAGGCACCGTCACCTCCACCCAAAGTTCCTGGTCTTTCTTCAGCGGGAATGGCCCGCGCGCCGTGTCGGGGAGGAAGTATTCGACCGCGGGCTGTACCGGCATGCGCTCGCAGGCGCGGCCCTCCAGCAGCGAGAGACGCTGCGCCTCGGCCGGGGAGCGGGCGTCGTCCTCCGGCTTCGGCACCAGCTTTCCGTCGCTCGCCTCCAGCCTCACCGGCCAGTCCCACCGCTTTGGCGGGGAATAGATCGTCTTCCCGTTCTGCACGATGGGGTAAATCGGCTGCAGATGCTTCTCATCCCGCGGCAGCCCACAGCCATCCACCAGCATCTGCAAGGCAAGATATCGCCCCCGCAGCGGCTGGTTCGGATCTACGCTGCCCGTCCGCACCCAAACCCGCGGCCGCGTGCTGCGCTCATAGAGATACTTCGCGCCAACCGACAACACCAGCGCAAGCTGCACCAGCAGGAGCGCCATGCCTGCCTGCATCCGGCGCGTCATGCCGCACCCCCTTCCGCCGCGTAGCCGGGCATGCCTGCAACCAGGCGACGCCGCGTGCGTTCCAGCGCCCAGCCGCCGGCCAGGAACAGAACGCCCAGTCCGATCAAGCCGAGCGAGCGATCCAGCTTGCCCATCACGCTCGAAAAGTAAAACCACATCACACTGACGGCGAAGGCCGCGACGCCGTAGTTCACCAGCGCCTTGGACGCGATGAACACGCCCCAGCCCACCAGTCCCATGGCAGCCGCCGCGACCAGCGCATGCGCCAGAAGGTTCGGTCCGGTAATGGTGTAGGGCACACCGTTGAATCCGTCTTCGGTCAGACGGCTCTGCGCCCAGGGAAGTGCATAGCCGAGCACGGCGGCCATCGCCACAGGCACCGCGCTGCGGCGCTCGAGCAAGAGGCTCACCGCCGCGACGATGACGATCAACGCAATGGTCGCGGCGCGATGCGCCAGCGGCACAAAGCCCCAGTGGTTCGGGCCGTACGGCGCGCGCCAGCCCTCCGTCAGGATCCCCACGGCAATCGGCAGCAGCAGCGCGCCAACCGCGAAGAGGACTCCGAAGACGACGCGCTCACGCCGATGCAGAAAGGCCGCCAGGGCAAAGGCCCCCAGCACAATCAGCAGCCTTGCCACGTACACCTCGCTGCCGGTGTAGGGGTTCACGCGCCAGGAAAACTCGGACACCAGCCATGCCGGAAACAGCAGCAGCGTAAGCGTCTGCTGGAACTGGTCGTTCAGCAAATCGCCCAGCCCGCGGCCGCGCACAAGGCCCACAGCAGGATCGCCGCCGGCCAGTGCTCCTGCATGTTGAAGATCTGCCCGACGAGCGCGATCGCGGCGCCGGCCGAGACCGTCCCCAGCGCATGCATGGCCGTGGCGAAGCCGGCGAAGCGCTCCCCGGTAGCCAGCGCGAGGCCATGGAAGAAGACCAGCATCGCCAGCACCAGCAGCATGCGGCTGGTGGGCGACACCGTCTCCCAGTGCGCCGCCACAAACAAGAGCACGCCTGCACCCGAGCAGGATGCCGCCGAGGATCAGCGCCAGCAGATACCTGCCACTGCCGCCCCGCAGGCCGCTCGCGCGCCGCCTCAAAGGCGCGAATCGCAGCCGCCGTCGCCTCATCGATCAGCCCCGCGCCCCGCCAGCGCGCGACAAAGTGCTCCGCGTTATCCATGTGACCTTACGGTAGAGCAGACGCACAGGAATGGGAACAATTTTTCGCGAACTGCAACTTCGATCGCTCGCCTCCCCCTTCGACTCTCACGACCCTGGCCGTCGCCACGCGGCGATCAAGTTCAGGGCCACGTTCCAAAATGGAACCAGGAACAAAGGAAGATCTTTTTGTGTATTGCGGGGCTCCAGGCCATGTGAGATGGTGGCGACTTCACCAACATTCTCACTGACGCAACAAGGGGATCCATGCGCCGTTTTCTTGCTTTACTTCTCTGTTTCTTTGTTCCGGTTACTGTGTTCGCAGCAGACAAGGACAACACCTACAAGGTCGTCTACGATGGCGGGTCGGTCGCCGGCGTAAAGGCCGGTACCGATGTGCACCTCTCCATTGAGCCGACAGACATCAAGATTCTGAACGGCAAAAAGGAAGTGCTCGTCACCATTCCAGCTTCCTCGGTCACGGAAGTCTCCTATGGTCAGGATGTGCACCGGCGCATCGGCACGGCGATCGGGCTGGCGGTCATATCGCTTGGCATCGGCGCCTTGATGGCTTTTACGAAGTCCAAGAAGCACTTCGTCGGCTTGACCTGGGCTGCCGGCGACGCGAAGGGCGGCTTCGCGATGCAGTGCGACAAGAACGAATATCGCGGAATCCTGGCAGCCATCGAGGGTATCACCGGAAAGAAGGCCGTCGATTCGGACGCCATGAACGTCAAGAACTGAAGCGTAAGAAACGGAAAGAGCCCGGACATGATGTCCGGGCTCCCTTCGTCTTGTTGCTACAGCTTGACCGTGACGGCCTTCACCTCGGTGTAGTTGTTCAGCACCTCCGCGCCCATCTCGCGGCCCCAGCCGGACTGCTTGTATCCGCCGAAGGGGAGCGCCGCGTCGAAGACATTGTGGCAGTTGATCCACACCGTGCCCGCCTTGATCCTCCGCGCCATCTTGTGAGCGGCGGAGATATCCCGCGTCCACACGCTCGCCGCCAGCCCATAGATCGTGTCGTTCGCCTGCGCTGCCAGCCGGTCGAGATCCGCGTCCGACGAGAACTTCTGCGCCACGACCACCGGTCCGAAGATCTCCTCGTCGACAACCTTCATCCCAGGCTTCACATCGTGCAGCACCGTCGGCTGCACGAAATAGCCGCGGTCCGAATGGCGATTGCCGCCCGCACCGAACTTCGCCCCCTGCTCCTTGCCTGACTTCAGGAAGCCGGTCACGCGCTCGAACTGCTCCTCGCTCACCAGCGGTCCAAGTTCAGTCGTCGGGTCGAGACCTTCGCCGATCTTGATCTTGTTCGCGGCCGTGTTCATCCCCTCGATCACCTGGTCGAAGACGCTTTCGTGCGCGAACAGCCGCGAGCCCGCGCAGCAGCACTGACCCTGGTTGAAGAAGATCGCCGAAGCCGCGCCCGCGATCGCCGCATCCATATCCGCATCCGGAAAGATAATCGCCGGGCTCTTGCCGCCCAGCTCCAGCGTCACCTTCTTCAGGTTGCCGGTGGCCGCCTTGGCGATCAACTTGCCTACTTCGGTGGAGCCAGTGAACGCCACCTTGTCGACCAGGTCGTGTGCCGCGAGCGGCGCGCCGCAGGGCTCGCCGAAGCCGGTCAGGATGTTGACCACGCCCGGCGGGAATCCGGCCTCCGCAAACAACTGCGCCAGCCGCAGACCGCTCAGCGGCGTCTGCTCGGCGAGCTTCATCACCACCGTGCATCCGGTCGCCAGCGCCGGGCCAAGTTTCCACGCGGCCATCAGCAGCGGAAAGTTCCACGGAATGATCTGTGCGACGACGCCGACCGGCTCGCGCACCGTGTAGCTCAGGAAGTCCGGCCCTGCCGACAGCGGAATCGTCGAGCCCAGCGTCTTCGTCGCCCAGCCCGCCATGTAGCGGAAGAGGTCCACGGCGAGCGGCACATCGGCCACGCGCGCCACGCTCACCGGCTTGCCGTTGTCCAGCGATTCGAGCTGCGCGAACTCCTCGGTATGCTGTTCCAGCAGGTCGGCCAGCTTCCACAGAAGCTGCCCGCGCATGCTCGGGCTCATCGTGTGCCAGGGTCCGGAATCGAACGCCCGGCGCGCCGCGTGTACGGCCTTGTCGACATCGACGTGGTCGCCTTCCGGCACCTCGCAGATCACCTCGCCGTTGGCCGGGTTGTAGACCGGGAAGGTCTTGCCGGCGCTGGCCGAAACGAACTTTCCGTCGATGAACATCTGGTGTTTGCCGCCGGCGAAGGCCGCGGCGTCGGGGCCCAGGCGGGAGTCCAGCCCGGGGTTCTGCTGCGTAGCAGGGGGAGTTGCGAAAGTAGCCATGGTGCGTTCCTCGTTTGCGTGAAGTGCGGGAAGCGCCGCAGGCCAACCTTCGCCGCCCGCATCCCGCCGATAAACCTGAGGGCGGAACAATACCACTGCGCGCCGGGCATTGTCGAAGCCGGAAACGAAGAGGCCGGCCCCGACCGTATCTGGCTCCGTACTGTCGGGGACGCCCTCGTGTTTGCTACTCTTAGGGCCTGAAGGATGGGTTCGCGATGAAACGTTCAGTCCAGGTCTCCGCACCGCTGCTTGCCGCCACTGCCGTGGCGCTAATGTCCGGCTGCCGCAAGCCGGAGATGCAGCGCTGCGTGGACGAACAGAATCGCGTGGTAGCCGACAACCTGTGCCGGAACCAGCCGCAGACCGTGCACTCCGGCTCCGGCTCAGGAGGCTACGTCCCCATGTACCGCTACTATTACGGCGGCACCGGAGGATTCACTCCCGGTACCCCCGTCACCGGGGGCAGCTACAGCGCCATTGCCGGTCACTCGTATTCCACCAGCACCTCGCGCGGAGGCTTCGGCTCGAGCTTCGGCGGGGGCGGACACAGCAGCGGCGGCGGCGAAGGCGGCGGCTCAGGAAGCGGCGGAGAATAAATGCAGAGGCTTACGCTACCCACACGTCCCAACTGGCAATCCCGGGTCGAGCAGCAGGGCCTGACCTTCCACTCCCCCACGGCCATGGCGCCGCATCCCTACTGGGATGAGTCGGCCGCCTACCACTTCACCGCGGCGGAGATCGACACGCTCGAAGCTGCCGGGAACGAGTTGCAGACCATGTGCCTGGCCGCCGCGCAGCATGTGATCGACAAGCAACGCTATGCCGAGCTTGCCATCCCCGCCGATGCCGTCCCGCTGATCGAATGGGCGTGGAACAAGGAACCGCCCGCCATCTACGGGCGCTTCGACATCAGCTGGGCCGGCGCTTCCTCCGGCCACGCGCCCAAGCTGCTCGAATACAACGCCGATACCCCGACCTCGCTGCTCGAGGCCGCGGTCGTGCAGTGGAGCTGGATGGAGGACATGGGCACCAGCCTGCCCGGAACGTCCTTCCTGCGCAAACCGGACCAGTTCAACTCCATCCACGACCGCCTGATCGCAAAGTGGAAGGATGTGAAGGATTACCTGACGCAGCCGGTCTACTTCGCCGCGCTCGAATGGGACGAGCCCGATCCGCAGATCGCGAAGGAGGCCGCCGAGGATCTGCTGACCGTAACCTACCTGCGCGACACCGCCGCACAGGCCGGTCTGGCAACGCGCCATATCCCCATCCAGGACATCGGCTGGAACGCCGATCGCCACTGCTTCGTCGATACCGACTTCGACGAGAACCAG
The DNA here is from genome assembly GCA_963744015.1 of uncultured Gammaproteobacteria bacterium. GTDB lineage: Bacteria > Acidobacteriota > Terriglobia > Terriglobales > Acidobacteriaceae > Edaphobacter. The sequence goes on along the minus strand of CAVUSA010000003.1, from coordinate 311,887 downwards.
ATTCACTCCATCTTCAAGCTGTATCCGTGGGAGGCCATGCTGGCCGAGGAGTTCGGGCCGAACGCGCTCGCAACCTACCGCAACATGACCTGGATCGAGCCGATCTGGAAGATGCTGCTGTCGAACAAGGGCATCCTGCCGATTCTGTGGGAGCTGTACCCGAATCACGAGTTGCTGCTGCCCGCTTTCTTTGAAACCCAATCGCCGGGTGCCCCACGTCTCGCCTCTGACACGTGGGGCTCTCCTGCCACGTCCAGTCTCTCGGCCTACGTGCGCAAGCCGCTGCACTCGCGCGAGGGCGCCAACATCCAGATCGTGCGCCCGAACGCCACGACGGTCGAGAACACGGGACCATACGGCGAAGGGCCGTTCATCCGCCAGGCGATCGCCCCCGACTCCGTCTTCCCTAACGCCGACGGCAGGCTCCGCTATCCGGTGCTGGGGCTTTGGATGATCGACCAGGACTGCTCGGGGTTGGGCATCCGTGAGTCTGCCGGCCCCATTACCGACAACCTCTCCAGCTTCGTTCCCCACTTCTTCACCTGAGATATTCGTGCCCGGCCGATTGCGCCACGAAGAAGCTCGATGCCGGGGGCGGTAGAATCCATGCAGGAGGAGATCGGATGCGAACAGGTGAACTTGATCTCAGCCAGTTGACCTTCCCTCTGACGGTGCGGCCTGGAGCCCCCATGACCGATCAGGAGCTCCTGAGCTTTTCCGCCCGCAACTCCCCTTGGCGCATCGAGACGAACAGTGAAGGCGATATCACAATCATGACTCCTGTAACGGGGCTTGGCGGAACGCACGAGGCATACGCTGCACGGATCTTCGGCAATTGGGTCGAACAGGACGGAACCGGCATCGACTTTTCGCCGAACACAGGTTTTAAGCTGAAGGATGGATCGACCCTTTCGCCGGACGTCGCGTGGCTTCCACTCGCTCGCTGGAACGCTTTGACGCCGGCGCAGAAGAAGAGCTTTGTGCCATTCTGCCCCGAGTTCCTGATGGAGATCCGATCCCAGAGCGATCGTCGCCGCGATCTCGAACACAAAATGGAGACTTGGATCGAAAACGACGTCCAGCTCGCCTGGCTGATCGACCCAATCGAGGAGAGCGTCACGATCTATGCTCCGGAGCGGCCCGTGCAGACACTGGCGCGGCCGGACATCGTCCACGGCGATGCTCCCGTGGCCGGATTTAGCTTCCCCTGCACACGCCTCTGGTCCGCCGTCTAATGCGGGCTCTGCTCTTCGTGCTGCTGTTCCTGTGTCTCGCCGATTCGCAGTCCCAGGCACAGGGACTGCCCGACCTCCGCCAGGCCGAGCCACTCGGCGCGGAGCTCTTCGCCCAGTCCGCCTCGACCGGCATGGTGCTGGTGGTGGTGCGCGGGCGCGAGGTCTTCTTCCACGGCTTCGGCGAGACCGCGCCCGGCAGCGGCCAGGCCCCCACGCAGACCTCCATCCTCCGGCTCTGCTCGCTGACGAAGATCTTTGCCGGCGATCTGTTGATCAAGCTGGCCGGCGATCACGTCGTCAGGCTCGACGATCCGCTGCAGAAGTTTGCTCCCCCGAAGCACCTCGTCCCTGCGAAGCCCGGGCATGCGATCACGCTGGCCGACCTCGCCACCCATACCTCCGGGCTCCCGCGCGAGGTCGGACGCGCACCCCGCGATACGCCGCACTTCACCTTCCCGGATTGGGACCAGCGCTGGCGCTGGCTGCCCGCGCAACATCTGAAGACAATCCCCGGCACGGCAGCGCTTTACTCGAACGTCGGCTTCGACCTGCTGGGCGATGCGCTGGAACGCGCCGCCCACAAGCCGTACGCGGCCTTGCTGGCCGAGCGAACCACCAGGCCGCTGGGCATGCACGAAACCGGCTTTACCCCCACCGCAGAGCAGTGCGCGCGCCTGCTGCAGGGAGCGCACGACGAAGGCCCCTGCACCGACACGCAGAACTCCGCCGGAAGCTCCGGGCTGTATTCCACCGCGTCTGATATGGCCATCTGGCTGAAGTACCTGCTCGGCACAGGCGCGCCTGGCATCCCGCCGCAGAACCCCGCGGCGCAGGCCGTCTACATCGATCCCGCAAACCTCGTCGGCCAGCAGGGTCTCGACCACGCCGGCGCGCCCTCGGGCATCGGCCTCGGCTGGATGCATCTGCTGCCCGACACGGACCCCTCCGCGATCACGGAAAAGACCGGCGGTGGCGCGGGTTTCAGCACCTACATCGCATTGAACCAGGCGCACCACACCGGCATCTTCCTCGCCGTCACCGACGGCGTAGGCGAGAGCCACATTCATCTGTTCAAAGAAGCCAACAACCTCCTGCTTGCCCTCGACGGCCTGCCGCCGCTCCCGCCAGATCCGCCGAAGCCTGCGATGCGCGCTCGGAAGCCGGCTGCAAGGCGGGTGCGAAAACTGACGCTGCACTAGCAAACCGGTCATGCCTCGGACTGCTCCCGTCCTTTACATCACCGCGCATTGCCTTCGAGTACCGTCGCTCCGAAACAGAAGGACAAAAGGCTTGGTCTCCTAATCCCTGACCGCATGAGTCGCAGCAGTGTTGGCACAATGAAAGAAGAGGCCACCCGCAGGCGGCCTCTTCTTTCATTTTCGGCGCTTGTCTATGCCCGAAAGATGCGGCGGCGGAGCGTTCCGGCCGCTGCCAGTGCTCCTGTCCCAAGCAGCACCAGGCTGGAGGGCTCAGGCGTCGGCGCGGGCGAAGGCGACTGCAGGTCGAACACTGCGGTCTCGCCTACCGGCGTGTAATCGCCGTGGCCGGCGCCAGGATACGTGCTGCCCACGTTCAGTCCCGCCAGGTTCACCGAGATGGTATTGCCCGAGAAGCTGGCATCGGCAGCGCTGATACCGGGAACCGTTGAGCTGGGGTCCAGCGTGATGCCGGTAAGGCCCAGATCCGAGACGTTCGCGTCCGTGAAGACGAGACCGTTGAAGGCAAGGTTGGCAAAGCTGTTGCCGTCGCCGGCCACCTCAGTGATGGTGAGCTGCGTTCCCGTCAGGGTGTAGGTGAAGTGCAAGCCGTCAGCCGACGTCGATCCCGTCGATCCCGACGTAAAGCTTCCCAGTGAATCCGGATACATGGTTCCGCCGATGTTGACCGCGTAGGAAACGTCGATGGTGTCGCCGGTCGCGGGCGTAGCGTGAGCAAGGGTTGGAATGACCAGCAAGGAGAGTGCTGCAAGAGAAAGGCTGACGGCGCGCATGAAGAGTGTCCTCTGAATCAGGGATTCCCAGTTGCATTTTTGGGTGCCGCCAGTCTATGACACAAAGGTTGTACGCAAAAAAACAATTCTTTAGATAGAACGCACAATTCCCAGAATGGGAATTTTAGGCGGTAAGGCCCGAGCTGAACAGTTGGGCGAGAGAGCCCGCAACCAGCCAGTCTTCCGGCCATCCTTTTGCATCGCCCGGACCTTCCGGACGATCATAAGTTACATCCGCCGCACGCTTGGGCGCGACAACAGGCCGACAGAGAGTATGCAGAACCTCTTCAACATGCTGTGGCTGGGCCGCGTCCCCTACGCCGAGGCGCTTGCCGTGCAGCAGCGCGTAGTAGCCGCGCGCAAGGCCGGCACCATCGCCGACACTCTGCTCTTCGTTGAGCATCCACCCGTGCTGACCCTCGGCCGCAATGCCACCCGCCGTAACATCCTCGCCTCCGACGAAGCCCTGCGCGCCCGCGGCGTGGACGTCCATGAGATCAATCGCGGCGGCGACGTGACATATCACGGCCCCGGCCAACTGGTCGGCTATCCCATCGTCGATCTCCGCGGCGATCTGCCCGGACGCAAGGGCCCCCACCTTGGCCCGGTCGATTTCGTGCGGCTGCTTGAAGAGGTGCTCATCCAGACCTGCGGCGAGTTTCGCGTGCCCGCGCAGCGCATCTGCGGACGCACCGGCGTGTGGACGCTCGCGTCCGGCTCACTCGCCGAAAAGAAGATCGCCGCGCTCGGCATCCACGTTTCGCAGGCAGTCACTTCGCACGGCTTCGCGCTGAATGTCACCACCGACCTTCGGGACTTCGAGTGGATCGTGCCCTGCGGCATCACCGATCGCGCGGTCACCTCGCTCGAGCAGGAATCGCCGCTTGAACCCTCGCCCACGCTCAATGACGCACTGAACGTCGCCGCGCGCAACTTCGGCCGCATCTTCAACCGCCAAATCGTGCAGGCGGAGTCTGTGGCGGCGCTCGGCCGGGTCCCCTAACGAGCGTAGTAGCCGGATCGGCTGCGCACCACGATTCCCGGCCGCAAGGGCTGGATCTCGACCTTGCGGAAGCTTCCGTCGCGCTCGCGGTGTGTGGATTGGTAGGCGAGTTCGTACAGGGAACGCAGTTCGCCCGCGATCTCGGCGAATGCCTGCTCCAGTTTGACATGCCGCACATCGTAGGTTCGGCCGCCGGTCTGCGCGGTCAGGTGTTCGAGCGCGCGCTCCCCATAACGGTCCCGTGCGGAGAACTTGCCCTCTTTCGACTCGGTGTAGCGCACCGCGTAGACGAGCACGTCACTGTTCTGTGCGGCTTCGATCGCGTCCACCAGATCATGCTCGCTGGAATTCTCTTCGCCATCGCTGAGCACAAGCAGCACCTTACGCCGATGCGGGCGATTGCTGAGCTTCTCCACCGCGCTGAAGTAGACGGCGTCGTAGAGCGCCGTGCCCAGTTCGCGATCCTCCTTCGGGCCGATCTCGGGAAAGTCGCGCGCGCCCTTATCGAAGCGGCGGATGCCATCCACGAGTTGTGGCGCGGAGCCCGTAAAGTCGCTCACCAGGCGAAGGTGGTTACCGAAGCAGACCGCGAAAGCCTCGTCGCCGGGCGCGAGCACCTCCTTGGCGAATGCCTCGACGTCCTTTTCATGCGCCTTTACGAACGCCTCCTGGCTGCCGCTCACGTCGACGATGATGCCGATGCTGAGCGGCAGTTCCGTGTCGTGCGCAAAGAAGCGAATTTCCTGCGGCACGCCGTCTTCGACCACCTTGAAGGCGTCCTTGCCGAGCCCCTGCACCAGCCCGCCCTGCGTGTCGTGCACGCTCATGGTCAGGTCGATCAGGTGTGTCTCGGTCTTGTACAGGTACACGTCTTGCGCAGCAAGAGCGGCGCTCTGAAACAGCGCGAACGCGCAGAGCAGGCGGCGGAAAGATCCCATGGCAAATCGTTACGGCAGACGCCGCGGCGAAGTTCCCTACTCGTAGCGCAAAGCTTCGATCGGGTTCAGGCTGGCCGCCTTGTACGCCGGGTAGATCCCGAACACCAGACCGATCGCGCAGGCGCTTGAGAACGCCAGTGAGATCCAGAACACCGAAAGCTGCGAAGGAAAGGGCGTAAAGCTCATCAGGTAGGCGATGCCGCTGCCGGCGAGCACGCCGATGACGCCGCCCACCGCGCACAGGGTCACGGCTTCAAGCGTGAACTGCCCCATGATGGTGCCGCGCCGCGCTCCCAGCGCCTTGCGAATGCCGATCTCGCGCGTCCGCTCCGTCACCGAAACCAGCATGATGTTCATTACGCCCACGCCGCCCACCATCAGCGCCACGCTCGAAAGCGCAAACAGCAGCCCAAACAGCCCGGCCGTCACCTGGTTCCACAAGCGAGTCAGCGAATCCGTGCCGAAGACCGCGAAGTTGTCCGGCGCGTCGTTCGCTACCTTGCGCCGCCGCCGCAGCAGGTCGGTCAGCTCATCCTGCACCAGGCCGAGATTCTTCGGGTCGTCGTACTTCAGCATGATCCAGTAGTCGAGAATCTCCGGGTGCAGCTTATGGAAGGTCGTAAGCGGGAAGTAGGCAAAGTTGTCCGCCGGATTCTTGCCTCCGCCGAACGCGTTCTTCTTCGCCGCCGCTACGCCGACGACGGTAAAGGTCATGCCGCCGGCGACGACTTCCTTGCCAACCGACTGGTCGCGCCCGAAGAGTTCATCGGCGACGTCGCGTCCCAGCACGGTGACATTCGCAGCGCGTTCCAGGTCGTTCTCGTTGAAGAACCGCCCTTCGTCGATATCGAGATCCACCACGTCCTTGATGTCCGGCGTATCGCCTTCGAGCGAGGTGCCGGTCATGGAATGTCCGTTGCCCTTGATCGCGGTCGCGCCGATCGGGCCGAAGTTGGTCTGCGACGCATAACGCACGGCCGGCGAAACCGCCACCACATGCGGAAGCTCGCGCATGGCGAGCGCATCTTCATAGGTAAGCTGCTTGCGCGTCAGCATCTCGGTCGTGGGCTTGCCGGAAAACACCGGGAACCGGAACACAAAGAGAATGTTCGACCCCAGGCTCTGCACCAGGTTCGACACGTTGCTGTTCAGGCCATTCACCACGGACGAGATCACGATCACTGTCATTACGCCGATAACAATGCCCAGGATCGTCAACCCGCTGCGCAGCTTGTTCGCGCGCAGGGTATCCAGTGCCATCGTGATCGTTTCGCCGGTGCTGCGGAATTCCATGAAGTGCCTCTTTTGATTCTTTACTCTTCAGAAGTTTGGTGCGATGCGCTTTGGTTTAGGGCACGGCTTCAGCCGTGCCGTATGTTGCTTATCCTATTTGGCGGCTCTAGCCGCTGAGGTACATGGTTCGTGCTGACTTAACATACTCCGTGGCAGAGGTCTTGATGTCACGCGTTGTCGCACGGTTGAAGCCTTGCCCTGCATATGACCGGTTGATTCAGCCACGATCCAGAACAACAATGTGTCTCTCAATCCGCTCGCAGCGCCACAATCGGGTCCAGCATTGCCGCCTGCCGTGCGGGGTATACGCCGAAGAAGATGCCGGTTGCGGTCGCCATAAAGAGACCGGCGAACACGCTCCACACCGCCACTGCCGAGGGGAAGCCGGCGAGGATGGTCACCGCCTCTGCGACGCCCACGCCCAGCGCGATGCCGAAGAAGCCTCCGATCGCCGCCATCACCGCCGACTCGATCAGGAACTGCAGCAGAATATCCTGCCTCCGCGCGCCAAGCGCCTTGCGAATCCCAATCTCGCGCGTACGTTCCGTCACGCTCACCAGCATGATGTTCATGATCACGATGCCGCCCACCACCAGCGCGATCAGCGCAATCGCGCCCAGCACCAGCCCGAAGGAGTTGGTCAGCGCCGTCGCGAACCCTACCAGCGTGTTGTTGGTGTCGAGCGAAAACGAGTCTTCCGCCCCGGGAGCATCGTGCCGCGCGGCGCGAAACAGGACGCGCACCTCGTCGGCCGCGGCCTCGAGCGGCGCCCCGGAGCTTCCGGCTTTCACATAAATCGTCACCGATTTGGCCGTGCCGTAGTCCTTCTGGTAGGCCGTCAGCGGCACGCCGATCCAGTTGTCCTGGCTCTGCCCAAAGGTGCTCCCCTGCTTTTCCACGATCCCGATGACCGTGTAAGGGGTTCCGTCCGCACGCAGCTCCTGCCCGATCGGGTCGACCCCCGGAAACAGGTTCTCCTGCACGTCCGTGCCGATAATGCAGACATGGGAGCCATGCTCCTCATCGGCGGCTGTCAGATCGCGGCCCGAGGTAATCGTCAGGTTCTGCAGCGACGGCATCTGCCAGGTATAACCGCGAATCTGCGCGTCCGTAATGGCGTTGGTGCCGCGCACCAGCTTGCCGACCGTGGCCTGCTGCGCCCCCATGCCGACGCAGCGCTTGCAGTTCTCCTCGACGTAGCGGAAGTCCGAAAACAAGAGGTTCTTGCGTTTGGAAAATTTCGTATAGTCGGCCGGATTCGTCGAAAATGCGGGCGCCTTCGTCACGGTGAAGACATCCGAGCCGTAGCTCGAAAACTTCGACTGCACAAACATGTTGGCGCCGTTGACCAGCGTTACGACCGCGATCACCGACGCCACACCGATCACCACGCCCAGCAACGTCAGCACGCTGCGGAGCTTGTTCGCCCACAGCGACTGCAACGCCAGCGCAAGTGCTTCTTTCCATTCCATAAGGGTTCGTACATCATCTTACGCGGTCGGAGCGCATGCGGTTGCGCTCGTATGCCCGGCCCCGCCCTCTCAAGAGGTTTCCACCCGCAACCCTCAACAACCCAGTCATCCAGAGCGGAGTTCGGTGGTCGGCTCAGGATCACGAAGTGGCCGTGCACAATCGAATCGCTAAGCCCTGACACCTGCCTTCCGCTACACTGGAGAGAGCAGGCGGCCGGGCGATCGCTGCCCTTCGCATCGCAAGGTGTCGAAGGGGGGAGGAAAGTCCGAACTCCGCAGGGCAGTGTGCCGGATAACGTCCGGGACTCAGCGTCAAGGCGTGAGACGGCCAGTGCAACAGAAAACATACCGCCCGGCGTTCGTGCAAGCGGCGCAAGGTAAGGGTGAAAAGGTGGGGTAAGAGCGCACCGGGCCGCGAGTAATCGAGGCCGCATGGTAAACCCCACACGGAGCAAGACCAAATAGGCAGGGAGTCCGGTTGCCCTCTTCCGAGCAGCCGGCGCGTATCGGCCCGATGCGCCCAGGGGAAGAGTGTTGTGCCGAAACTTGCGGGTAGGTTGCTGAAGCGCCGCAGTAATGCGTCGCCTAGAGGAATGATCGCCTAAAACAAAATTCGGCTTACGGGCCGCCTGCTAAACACCCCTATGCGATCCGGGCCGCCGCGAGAACCCGTGCAGTCTCCGGGTCCTCCTGCGGCGGGCCTTTCGCGCATGCTAGAAGGGAACACGAAAGGTGAGCACGGTGTAGTGGTTGGCAGCGTGATAATGCGTCAACGCGATCTGCTCGCCTGCGCCCAGCGTGAAGCCGAGCCGCGCCGGTCGCCCCTGCGCATCGTGCCGCAGGGCAATGCGCCCGAAGACGATGCCCGGCGTAATCAGTTCCTGGTTCTTGCCGTCGTTCGGCCCACCCTTGTTGAACGTGGCGTTCGATTCGATCTCCGGCCAGAGCAGATGGGCGAAGCCTGTCTTCCGCACATGGTACTGCGCGACGGTGTTCCAGGTGATGCTGTGGCCTAGTCCCGTGACATTGGTGATGGGCAGCGAGCCGCCCGCAGTCGAAGTCAGCGCCAGGTTGCCGAAGCCTTTGCCCACCGCCAGCGTCGGTGTCACCTGCGCGCAGCAGCTTCCGTTGCCGTTCTTGCCGGTGGGGACGGACGCCCCCAGAAACAGCGTGACGATCGCGTTGCCGCTTTCCTCGTTGCGCGAGAAGACGCGCTCCTTCAGAAGAAACGACACATCCCCAAAGCCGTCCGAGGCGCCATTGTGGCGATCAAAGAACGGCGGCAGATTGATCAGAAGCTCCGTATGCTTCTCCGGAATCAGCTCCAGCCCTTTGCCATTGCCGTAGTTCCAGATCGGGTACCGGCTGTTGTTGTAGTAGTGGACAAAGTCGGTGCGGAACTCCTGCTCGAGCCGCGGAGTTACCGTCACCAGCGGCGTCACCCAATGCGGTTGCCGGCTCTGTGTTTCGCTCGCTCGCGCCTGCCAGCGCGCGAGGAACGCTTGCGGTTGCGTGGAGGATGCGGGCTGCTGTCCCTGCGCAGAGTCCGTGTGCGCGAGTTCGGTCAAAGGGGACGCACTTGCGGTTGGTTCGCTCGCATCGCTTGCGAGCCATGTTTGCGCTGGTAGCGACTTACCGGGGAACGCAACCGCTACAGAGACAGCGACGAACGCAAGCAACTGCCTTACGATTGCCGGAGAATGGGAAGGAGTTCGGTTCATCTGTCGATTTTATACGGATGGAATCGTATATGCATCTCGCAGGAGACGCCTGGTTCTGCCCGCTCCATATCGCTGGCGTGAATGGAGCACAATGCATGGGAATGCTCCACCACGGCCTTGCGACGGGCACCCACTGCGAAAGGCGTTGACACCGGCCGTGCGAGTTGGTATCAACGCTGGTATTCCGGTGGCGCCGTAACTTGCGTGCCGACGACGAGGAGTGTGCGCCATGTTTACGCCCAAAGGAAGATTTGGCTGGTACGAGCTGATGACCAGCGACACAAAGGCTGCCGGCAAGTTCTACTCCGAGGTCGTCGGCTGGACGACCCAGGAGATGCCCGGCGACGGCCCTGCCTACACCGTCTTCAACCTCGATGGCGTCGGCATCGCCGGCATGCTGACCATCCCCGGGCACACTGCCTGGATTGGCTACATCGCGGTGGACGACGTCGACGCTCACGCGGAAAAGATCGTCGAAGCCGGCGGCAAGCTCCTGCGTCCTGCAGCCGACGTGCCGGGCATGCTGCGCTTCGCCGTCGTGTCGGACCCGCAGGGCGCGGCCTTCGTCGTCTTCACCCCAAATCCGAATATGCCTTCGCCCGTGCGCCCGCAGCCGCCCACGCCCGGCACCGTCGGCTGGAATGAGCTCTACACCACCGATCTTGAAGCCGGATTCAGCTTCTACCAGGAGATGTTCGGCTGGACCAAGCTCAACGACATGGACATGGGCCCGATGGGCGTCTACCGCCTCTTCGATGAGGGCGACAACAAGCCGATGGGCGCGGGCGGCATGATGGCAAAGCCTCCGATGGTGCCCGTCTCCTGCTGGGCCTTCTACTTTTGCGTGGACTCCATCGGCGCGGCGAAGCAGCGCGTGGAGACCGCCGGCGGCAAGGTCCTCAACGGCCCGCAACCCATTCCCGGCGGCGGCTGGATCATCCAGGGAATGGATCCGCTGGGAGCCATGTTCGCGCTGGTCGGCAGCAAGGAGTAGCAGGGGCGGCCAGAGAGGATTCTCAACCGCAACCCTCCTCACCCTGAGCGGAGTCCAACCCGTACACGGATGAGGCCGGTTAGGCGCGGCGGCGATAGCGGATCGAGAACTCGTACCCCGGATTCGGCGGAAACAGGTGCGCGACCAGGCGCAGGCGCTCGGCCAGCGCCGAAGGCGCCAGCAGCGGATACTCGCGCTCGCGCAACTCCGAGTAATCGAAGTCCACCGCCAGCGACAGCAGGTAGATCGCCAGCGCGTCCGCAAACGCACTCTCCAGGAACTCCGACTTCGCCTTCTCGTCCATCGTCGTCTTCAGCGAGGCGATCGCCTGCGCGCGGCTTTCGAACGCGTCCTGGCTGGTCTCGCCGCGGATGTCCGCGACCGCCTGGTTCCACGCCAGGGTGCTGAAGGCCTCGGGGATGCCGACCTCCATCGTGAAGGCGTGGCCGACGTTGATGAACAGCTCAAAGGACAGCGCAAACGCATCGCGCAGAAGCCTTGCCGAGAGGAACACGCCCTCGTGCGCCGGGCCACTCGCGCTTGCGGGTACAGAAACATTGCGGTGGCAGATCGCCTCGTCCGAAAGCTCGCTGGTATACACCGGCGAAATCAGGGTGCGATCGCTGGCGGTGCGGTGAGTGTCGCCGCTGATCGCGGCCAGACCCTCCGGCAGGGCCAGCGGGACGAAGTAGAACACGCGTCCGGAGAGCGCTGCTGCGACCACATTCGGCACGGCCTGCACCAGGCGGTCGAGCTCCGCGTCGGAAAGCTTCGTGTCGCCGAAGCTCGCGAAGCGCAGGCCGTTGGGTGCGGTGTGCAGCTCCAGCGTGCGCGCCAGCTCGGCGGCGGGAAGAAGACTGCTGGTGCGGTTTTGTACGCCGTCGGCCATGAAGGTTTATTCTATCCATATGGCTCGCGAGATGACACAGCGCATGGAACAAAAGAGCTTCAGCACAGGCTACGTCTTCGGCGCGCCGGTCAAGGATCTCGGCTGGCTGGCCAGCCTCATCATGGGCCTCGCCACCGGCATGATGGCGTTCTTCCTCGCCACGTTTGTGGGGATTCTCTTCATCCTCTTCTACAACGCAAACGGCCACCACGCGGACTACACCGTCAGCTATCGCCTGATGGGTCTTCCCTCGGGCATCCTGATGGCCGTCCTCGCGCTTGGCTACCTCGGCACCTTCTGGGTCAAGCGCATCACCCGCAAAGCCTAAGCGAACGTTACACCTCGGTCATCCTGAGCGAAGTTCGTCCGCTTCATGACGAACGCAGTCGAAAGAGCCCGACGAAGCTCGGCCTGGAGTTGCCGCCAGCGGCCTCTTGCGCACAAACCTGCGCATTGCCTGGCGTGCAGCTCTTGCGCTCATTGGGCAAATGGCTCTGCTATCCTGCCTGCTCCGCATCTTTTCTCTGGAGCGACCCCCATGTTCGTGATTCGCCATACTGTCGTGTTGTCCGTTATCGCAGGACTCTCCCTGCCCTTCGCCGCGCAGGCGCAGAAGTCGGCGAAGAAGGTGCCGAACTACTACGGCCCGCAGCCCGCGCAGGAGAACCTCGACCTCACGCATGTACGCGCGCATCCGCGCGGAAGGCCTGCGCCACGCGCACGTGATGGAGTTCGCCGACGCCCTCACCGACGGCATCGGCCCGCGGCTCACCGGCTCGCCCAACATGGCGAAGGCCAATGCCTGGACGCGCGACACGCTGACCGCCATCGGCCTGTCCAACGCGCACCTCGAAGACTGGGGCGAGTTCGGCATGGGCTGGCAGCAGATCAACACCTGGGCGCGCATGGTCTCGCCCGACCCGGAACCGCTCTGGCTGCAGGCCGCGCCGTGGTCGCCTGCGACCAACGGCCCGGTGACCGGCGAGGTCGTGTACGTCGACCTCGCCGACGCGCGACCTCGACAAGCTGAAGGGCACGCTCGCCGGCAAGATCGTCCTGCTGGGCGCCATGCGGCCCACGCCGGACATCACCGAGCCGCTCTTCCATCGCTACACCGACGCTGAGCTGAAGGACATGGAGAAGGTCCGAAGGCCCGCGGGCTGGACGAGCCGCAGGTGAACGTCCAGCAGCTGCTGGCGCAGCGGCGGCAGGCTGCAGCAGCAGCGCAACGCGCTGCTGAAGATGCTCTTCGCCGAGGAAGCCGTGCAGCCATCATCACGCCCACGCGCGATGGCGGCGATGGCGGCGGCATCGGGCATCATCTTCGACGACAACGGCGCCAACCTCGGCGCAGTCGGCGCAGAAGCCAGAGAACAAGATCACCATCCCCAACGCGGTCATGATGATCGAGCACTACAACCGGCTGGCGCGGCTGGCGACGGCGCATGTGCCCGTCACGGTCGAAGTCAACATCGAGACCAAGTTCACCGGCGACCACGAGCATGGCTTCGACACCGTCGCCGAGATCCCCGGCACCGACCCGAAGCTGAAGGACGAGGTCGTGATGGTGGGCGGCCATCTGGATTCGCTGGATCTCCGGCACCGGCGCGACCGACAACGGCGCGGGCTCGATCATGGCGATGGAGGCGGTGCGCATCCTGAAGGCGCTGGGCGTCCAGCCGCGGCGCACCATCCGCATCGCGCTGTGGTGGGCGAGGAGCAGGGGCTCTACGGCTCGCTGGGCTATGTGAAGCAGCACTTCGGCAAGTTCGACGATGCCGGCCGAGCCGGCGATGCCCGGCCTTCATGCGCGCCAGCACGGCCCGCTGACCGACGACCAAGGAGTGGGAGACGCTGGACGCCTACTACAACCTCGACAACGGCACGGGCAAGGTGCGCGGCGTCTACACGCAGGAGAACTGCGCCATCGCGCCCATCTTCAAGCAGTGGATCGCGCCGCTGGCCGACCTGGGCGTGACGACGATCAGCTACCGCAACACCGGCGGCACGGACCACCTCGGCTTCGACGCGGTCGGCCTGCCGGGCTTCCAGTTCATCCAGGACCCGATGGACTACGAGACGCGCACGCACCACTCGGACATGGACACCTTCGACCGCCTGCACCCGGTCGACCTGGAGCAGGCCGCGGTCGTCGAGGCGATCTTCCTCTGGAACACCAGCAGCGCGACGAGATGATGCCGCGCAAGCCGTTCCCGCACCCGGAGCACGGACCAGCAAGCGCACCGCTCCGCTGAAGGGCATCTATCCCGGGCGGCGAAGTAGGGTACCCCACTCCCCCGGGGTATGACGTAAATTCCGGACAGATAAGGACTTAGGTTCGGTTCTCCTATGAGAACCGGGCCTAAGTCCTTTGTTTTGTGGGGTGGGTGTCTGTAAATTCCGGATACATAAGGACTTATGCCCACCACGGGACGCACTCTGATTCAGGCTCCGAGGTTCAGGGACGGCAGGGCGGCGATGATTTGCTGGGTTTCGAGGGAGACGGTGATGACCTGGCCGATGAGGCGGAGGATGTATTGGGGGTCGTCTTCGCGGTTGGGGTCGTTGACGATGCCGGAGCGGGCGTCGGTGGAGACGCGGTACTGGTCGATGACCCATTCGAGGGCGGAGCGGTTGCCGAGGCGGTAGTCGAAGGCGGCGGGGGGGATGCCGCGGAGGGTGAGGAAGTCGTTGTAGCGGAGTTCGGTCTTGTCTTTGGAGAGCTTCATGCGCTCGACGCGGAAGGTGACTTCGGCTTTGGGGTCTTCGATCTGTTCGAGTTGTGGTATTCGGGCTGCTTCTCGTAGTCGATGTGGAGTTCCATCAGGCGCTTGCCGGCGGCGGCGAAGGCGTGGAAGTCGGGTGGGAAGGGGATGCGGGGGAGTTCGCGCTTGAGGTTGGCGGCGTAGCGGGTGCGGTACTCGGGGTGGTGGAGTACGGCGTAGGTGGCGTGGAAAATATCCCACTTACTGATGGTCTCGTCCTCGAAATGGCTACGGAACTTGCTGAGCGCCGAATCGGTGATGTTCTCACGCCTGCGAGAGCCACGCTCCTCATCATAAAAGAACGGGAACACCTGTACGGCGTCAACCGAAACTAGGTTGAGATTCGGCATGATGTTGGATGCCAGGCACCACGGCTGCGATCTTCCGCCCAGAGCTGGAACTAACAAACTAGGATTGGTTCGATCATCGCTGAACGCAGCGAGAATTGAAGGGCGATCTACTGCTCCTTCACCATAGTAGAGAAGCTTCTTGGTGAAGGGGCGGTACAGGTTGTTGGCAATCGCTTGAGCGTCGAAAGTTGCAACTCTCCGTGCTTTCAGGCGCTGCTTCAGTCTCTCGCTCCAGACTACCGAATCGACACCTTGGGTAAACTCATCGATCTTTGTATCTCTGGGTAAGAGCGCTATTCGTTCCACTTGCCTGTTGTAATCAGATGTGAATTTTTGTGCCGACTTGAAGAGTTCTGACAAGCCAAAATTGTAAGCCACTGGATCGCGGTTGGTGGAAACGCCAAGCCCGTGAACGCTGAAGATGTTTTGTTTGTCCGCCTTTGCGGAGACGAAAGGCACGAGTTGTTCGAAATCAGTCTCTGCCTGTTCTACAGCCCAACCTTGGCGCGCTTTGTCTGTGACGTCGCGCCAGGTGATCTGCGCTAGGCTCTTTTGGTCTCTTAGCCAGTTCTCTTTAGCGGCCGTGCGCCAGTCCCAAGGAAGCGATGCATAGGAGATGCTTCCTGCCGCGGCCCCTCGCCTGACGAAGAATGTAATGGCCACGTTCACCTGAATACCGAAGACGTTGTGAGTTGTGCCAGATAAGCTAGGATGCTTTATGATGTTGCCTCCAAGATCGATGCAATAGACCTTCGAGGTCTCGTCTTTTAGGCAGGCTCTCAAGCCGTCGAATGTGTTGTCGTCTACGAAGCTTCCGTTCGTCACAAACGCTACTACGCCATCTCGACCTTCTAACCTGTTTAGGCCCCACCTGATTGCGCGCACATACGGATCGCGCAATTTGGTCTGGAGGGTCGCCCTTGAACGCTTTCCAAAGGTGGCCTGGACCAATTTGTCCAGAATCGGATATTTGCGGTTCTTGTTTGCATCATTCTCTTTCTTCTGTCCTGCGTTGTAGGGGGGGTTACCAATCACTACGCGAATTTCAGCTTCCTTCTGACGCCGAACACGTTTGGTGTTATCGGCGTTGAATAGCGTCGCCTGCTGGCCTTCTGTCATCTCAAAGGTGTCTACAAGGCAAATACCTTCAAATGACTCATATTGCCCTGCCCGCTCCATATAAGCATGCTCAATATTCATGCTGGCGATGTAGTACGGCAGCAGCATGATTTCGTTGCAGTGGAGTTCTTCGGCGTACTTCTGCGGCAGTGCGGAGCGTTTGATCTGCTGCATGATGCGGGTGATGAAGTTGCCGGTGCCGGTGAAGGGGTCGAGGATGTGGACGCCTTTGTCGGAAAGAGTCTTGCCGAACTCCTGCTGGAGGATTTCGTCGACGGAGCGGACCATGAAGTCGACGATGGGCTGCGGGGTGTAGACGATGCCCATGGTGTCGGCCTGCTTGGTGTCGAAGTGCTGGAAGAACTTCTCGTAGACGGCGTTGAGGAAGTGCTGCTTTTCGGTGTAGCTCGGTCTGGGACTCGGCGGCCTTCTCGATGGCATTGTAGAAGCGGTCGAGGGGCTTGAGGAACTCGTCGCGGGAGAAGTAGCGGGCGGTGATGGAGGGGATGACCTTTTCGATCTCGGCGGCGATGACGTTGCGGCGAGAGGAATTCCTGGTTATTGAAGACCTTGCGGAAGATGCGCTCGGTGAGGAGATGCTGGACGAGCATCTTGCGGATGGCGCGGATCGCCGAGGTCGGGGTTGATGGACTGGCGGCAGAGGTCGGCGAAGGACTGGAAGTTCTCGCGGAAATTGGCGTTCGTCTTGTATTCTTCGCTCGAGGATGCTTGGTCACGCCGTTGGCGAGTTCGGGGATTTTGTCAGCGAACTTGGTGACGGCGTCTTTCCAGTCGGGATCGTCAGGCTGCTGGTGGTCGAAGAAGAGCTGGAGGACTTCGACGAGCTTTTCCGGGATCGGTGATGGGTGTCGTCGAAGGCGATGCGGTTGTCCTGATAGAGGACGGCGTGGCCGGGGGACTGGAAGAGGATGTTGGTGAGGGGGTAGCCCTTTTCGAACTTCTGGCCGATCTCTACTGCGAGGTCGTCGTCGGAGTCCTTGGCTTCCCAGATGCCGTGGACGAGGGTGAGGTCGTCGACGAGGGCTCCGTCGGCGCGGAGGGGCTGCTTGTCGGTGCCTTTGAACTGGTACTCTTCGACGAGGTGCCAGCCGTAGGGGCGAGCAGCACTTCTTGAGGAGTTCGGCGAAGGCGGAGCGGGTGTTGCCTTCGGTGTTGTGGCCGTGTTTGTGGGAACTGGCGAGGGCGGCGTAGTAGTTCTTGACCGGGGCGTGCGTGGGCTTTAGCGGGAAGAGGCTCATGGGCTTGGGTAAGTGCAGGGTACTTCATCCGGCCGTGCCGTGGGCAGTGTTCGGCGGCATACCCACTCATCGCGAGAGACGAGGGCGCGATGAATGGGGCACGGGTGGTCTCGGGGAAGCGAGAAGCAGGTTCCTCGGCGGAGCCTCGGAATGACAACGGGTTGGTTATTGGCGGTTGGTCATCCAGGCGAGGGCTTGGGTGAGGTAGGCTTTCAGGTCCTTGCGGGCGACGATGGCGTCGAGGAAGCCGTGCTCGAGGAGGAACTCGGAGCGCTGGAAGCCTTCGGGGAGCTTCTGGCGGATGGTCTGCTCGATGACGCGGGGGCCGGCGAAGCCGATGAGCGCGCCGGGTTCGGCGATGTTGAGGTCGCCCAGCATGGCGAAGCTGGCGGTGACGCCGCCGGTGGTGGGGTCGGTCATCAGGGAGATGTAGGGGATCGCCGCGTCGTCCAGGCGGGCGAGCGCGGCGGAGATCTTGGCGAGCTGCATCAGGCTGGCGATGCCTTCCATCATGCGCGCGCCGCCGGAGGCCGAGACGATGATGAGCGGGGTGCGGGTGTCGAGCGCGCGGTCGACGGCGCGGGCGATGGTTTCGCCGACGACGGCGCCCATGGAGCCGCCGATGAAGGCGTACTCCATGACGGAGAGGACGACGGGGTGCGGGCCGATGTGGCCGATGGCGTTGACGATGGCGTCGTTCAGGCCGGTCTTCTTCTGGGCCTCGGCGAGGCGCTGCTTGTAGGGCTTCAGGTCGGTGAACTTGAGCGGATCGGTGGAGTGGAGCTCGAGGTCGACGAGCTCGTAGCCGGGTTCGAGCAGGTTGTCGATGCGGGCGCGGGCGTCGAAGCGGAAGTGGTGGCCGCACTTCGGGCAGACCTGCAGGTTGGCTTCCAGGTCGGGCTTGAAGATGGCGGTGCCGCAGCTTCCGCACTTGGTCCAGAGGCCTTCGGTGCGGACGGTCTTGGAGGCGTCGTTGACGATGCCGCTGTCTTCGCGCTTGAACCAGCTCATGGTGCGGTGCCCCTCGGTGCTCGAACCATTGTATAAGGACGGGGGAGATCAAGGCTGATCGAGAAAGCGTTCGAGCACGGTGCGGTAGAGTTCGGGCTCCTCGTAGGCGGGCAGATGGCCGCTCTTTTCGAAGAAGACCAGCCGCGCGTGGGGAATCTGGTGGGAGAGGTGCCAGGCCGTAAGCGGGGCGACGTTCATGTCGTAGCGGCCGGTGAGGACGAGCGTGGGAAAGCCGGTGAAGGCGGCGAGCGAGGGCGTGTAGTCCACCTTGCGGGTTTCGGCCGAGACGGCGCGGGCGACAGCGGGCTCGTAGCCGAGGTCGCCCATCTTTGCCATGTACTGGTCGCGCAGCTCGGGTGAGTAGAAGATCATGCGGAAGTGGTTGCGCATGCCGGCGCGCGCCGCGGCGTCGGGGTCAGCTTTCGGTCCGGAGGCGAGGGCCTTGGATTCCGCGGCGGCTTGTTCTTCGATGTCCGGAAAGACCTGCGGCAGGACGTGCACCATGTCTTTCATGGCGGCGGAGGGCGAGTCGGAGAGGATGAGTTTAGCGATGTGTTCGGGATGGGCCGAGGCATAGGCCATCGCCAGGAAGCCGCCGTAGGAATCGCCGAGCAGCGCGAACTTGTCCAGCTTCAGCGTCGCGCGGACGGCTTCGAGGTCGGCGACCTGCGTGTCCATGGATTGCGAGGCGGACGGCGCAAGAGGCTTCGAGCCGCCGGTGCCGCGCTGATCGTAAAGCACGACGAAGCGATGCTTTGCGACCTGCTGCCACAGGTCGTTCTGCACCATGTAGATGTGCGAGAGGCCGGGGCCGCCGTTGACCGCGATGATCGGCAGCGCGGCGGTGCGGCCGCCGAAGGTGTAGACCGCGAGGTCGACCTCGGGGGTGTGAGCTTTGAGGGTGGTCTGGGCTTCGTGTGGGTCACGGCGGCGGCGCAGAGTAAGCGCAATCAGGAGTCGCATGTGAGGCCTCGAATTGGAACGGGATGGTCGCGCTACTCGTCGTCTTTAGGGGCGTCGAGCTTCAGCTCGGCGACAGCGGTCCTGCCGCTGAGGAAGGCGGCGATCTTTTCGTTCAGGAAGTTCTTGTCGGCGGGGCTGGCGCCGGCGCCGGCGGGGTGGCCCCAGAGCGACGGGATGGGCGCGAGTTCGCACGTGCGGGATGAACGCCGCTTCGTACTGCGCGTCGTCGAGCGGGAAGTAGAGGTCGGTGGCCGAAGGCATGTAGAGCACCGGCACCTTGATGGAGGCGAGGGCCTTTTCGACATCGCCGTTGAAGAGGGGTTTGCCGTCGCGCCCGGGGTGTTGCCGACGTTGTTCGATTCCCAGGTGCGCGCCTGCAGGATGTAGTCGTTGGCGTCGGCGGAGAAGCGTTTGCGGAAGCTGAACATGTACTGCTCGAAGGTGGTGCCGGGCGGGCGACGCGGTGCGCCACAGCTCCTTGCGCCACCACTCCTGCGAGTAGAGCCAGCCGGCCCACACCATGCCGAAGGCCTCGAGGCCCTTCTCGGGTTCGGTCTTGTAGTCGCCGTTCGAGGAAGGCCGGGTCGGCGGTGAGCGCGGCGATCTGGCCTTCGAGGCGCACGATGCCGTGGCCGTAGGTCTTGGCGGTGCCGGAGGTGGCGACGATGCGGTCCATGAAGTCGGGATAGCTGACCGCCCACTGGAAGGCCTGCTGCGCGCCCATGGAGAAGCCGATGACGGCGCGCAGATGCTTGATGTGCAGCTCTTCGGTGAGCAGCTGGTGGACGGCGTTCACGTTGTCGCGGATGGTCATGACCGGGAAGCGCGGGCCGTGGAAGGGCTCGGGCGTGTTGCTGGGGCGAGGAGCTGCGGCCGTTGCCGAAGAGCTCGGTGGTGACGAGGAAGAGCTTTGCGGGTGTCGAGTGCGCCGTCGGGCAGAGCGGCGGACTTCGATCAGCCAAGCCGTAGCCGTTCAGGTTCGCCATGTAATGCGAGGGCAGCAGGATGGCGTTGTCGCGCGCGGCGTTGAGCGTGCCGTAGGTGCCGTAGACGATGTGCGCCTCCGGCAGCACGACGCCGGACTCGGTCTTGAAGTTGTGGAGGATGAACTCGTGGCGTGCCGGAGCGGCGGGCTGGGACGCAGGCGGCGCAGCCGGAGCCTGCGCCAGAGCAACGCCCGCGACCAGCGACGACACAGCGGCAACGAGCAGCGTCGGATGGAGTGTCATGTGCTGAAGCTATCAGCTTTGCGTTCCGTCGGCGGCGCGGAGTTGCGGTGGCGAAGATCTCTGCGCAGAAAATTTTGTTGAGCGAAACGTTGCAGGCTTCGTCTCTCGAAATGTGGCAGCTGAAGCGCCACCCGGCTTCGCCGGCACGCCGCAGCAGGAGACGCGACGGCCGAGGAGCCTGCACGCATCATTTTTGGAGAAAGCCAGTGACCTTGATACATGCAGTTCACGCCCCCGTGCGCCTTGCAGGAAGCCTGCTTGCGCTTGTGCTCTGTGCCAGCGCGTCAGCGGCCTGCGCGCAGATTGCGCCTGCCGCGCCAGCCCCAAAGCCGATGAGCCGCAGTGAGCGCAGCGACCTGATGCTGTCTGCGCCGACGACTACCTTTCATCTCAAGTACAGCGCGCAGCCCAACGATTCCAACGAGATCCTCACCTTGCTGCGGCTGATCCTCGACCCCAGCGTGAAGCTTTACCTTCTGCCCAAGGACAACGACATCGTTCTCCGCGCGCTGCCGGATGATGTGGCCATCGCGCGGAAGCTGATCGAGGAGAGCGACCGGCCGCGCAAGACCTTCCGGCTGACTTACACGCTGGTCGAGATGGATGGCACGAAGCGACTCAGCGCGCAGCATTACACGCTGATGGCCACCTCCGGGCAGCGCGCGACGCTGAAGGAAGGCAACAAGGTGCCGGTGGCGACGGGCAAGTACGACGACGGCGCCGAGCGCACCGAGACGCAGATGACCTACCTCGACGTGGGCCTGAACTTCGACGCCACCATGACCGACGTCGCCGGCGGTGCGGAGGTGAAGTCCAAGGTGGAGCGCTCCGCGGTGGGGGATGAAAAGCCCACTCCCGGCCTCATGCCCGACCCGGTCGTTCACCAGACGGTGCTTGACAGCGCGATGTTCCTGCCCCTGGGAAAATCCGTGGCGATCGGCGCGATCGACATTCCCAACACTACGCGGCGGCTGGAGATCGAAGCGATGGTGGAGACTGTGCCGTAGCTCTGCATTGCCACAAAGACCCGCACACCGGTCATCGTGAGCGGAGTTTGTCCGCTTTTCGACTGCGGCCAACGCAAGATGCGCGTTGGCCTTCGCTCCGGATGACAGGTCTGTGGTGGCTTCTCTTAGGCCAGGGTCAGCGTAAGCGCCGACACGCTGGCCGGCGGAAACCTGTGCATCAGGCGTCCCGCCGCGGGCGATCCGGTTGCGGCGGCAGCCGGCTTCACCGCGTTGGGATGATCGAAGTCGTTGTGCGCGTGCGGGTCGAGGTCGGTCAGCACCGTCCCGCGCACGCTTGCGATGGACGCGCCCCCGATGGCGATCTCCGTCGTCAACGCATTGTGCAGGTGCGGGTTCACGACCGTGAGGGTGATCGTCTTGCCGTTCGAGCCAGGCAGCACGGACGCCGAACCCTGCAGCCCGGCAAGCTGCGTGGCCGGGTCGATGGAGCCGTAGCTGCTGTTGCCGCCCACTGCGGTCACCTGCGCCAGCTTGTTGGCGATCGAGGGCGCGGCGAACTTCACGCGCAGCGATTGCGCGCCCATGTGCGGCATGTACATCTTGAAGACGTGGAAGGTCGGCGTGACGCGTGAACTTGTCGCCCTGCGCGAGCATGAGCGAGTGGATGCAGTTGATGGACTGCGCGACGTTGGCCACGGCCACCTTGTCGGCGTGGCGCTGGAAGATGTCGAGCGTGATGCCGGTCAGCAGCGCGTCGCGCATGGTGGTCTGCTGCGACAGGTTGTACTGCGGCGCGAGCTCCGTCCCCTTGCCGTACCACGCGCCCCACTCGTCCATCACGAGCTTCACGCGGTGGCCGGGGTCGGTCTCGCCCAGCGCGCGACCAGTGTCGGTGACGATGCGCTCCATGATGCTGGCGCGGGTCAGCAGGTCGTAGTAATCGTCGTTCGTCGAACTGCGAGCGCATCGCCGGCGGCGAACTTGTTGGCGCTGCCGGAGGTGTAGTAGTGGACGGAGAAGCCCGAAGGGCGGCGCTCGGCTCGTCGTCGATGGACTTCAAGACGCCGGCGCGTCCAGTCGCGCATCGTCGCCGTTGGCGCCGACGGCGACCAAGCGCAGCCCGGCGGCCATCGCGAGTAAGCGTGGGGATCCACGCGGTGAACCGGCGGTAAAGCTCGCCGTACTCTTCCGGCGTCTGTTAGCCGCCGCAGCCCCAGGTCTCGTTACCGACGCCCCAGTAGCGGACGTTGAATGGCTCCGGCGACCGTTCTTCGCGCGCAGGGCGGCCAGCGCGTTGATGCCGCCGGTATCGGCAGTCCGGACGTTGCCGGGCGCGTTGCAGTACTCGATCCCCTGGTAGAAGTCGCGGGCAGGCAGCGTGCGGATGTCGGCGGCGAGGTAGGGCTTGCAGCCGATGGCGCGGCAGGTGGGCATGAACTCGTGCAGGCCGTACTGGTTGGAGTCCTGCTGGCCCCAGAAGGCGGCGCGCTGGGGACGCTGGCGCGTCGGGCCGATGCCGTCGCGCCAGTCGTAGGAGTCGGCGAAGCAGCCGCCGGGCCAGCGCAGGACGGGCGCCTTGACGGCCCGCATCGCGTCGATGAACGCCGTGCGGATGCCGCCGGTGTTTGCGATCTTCGACTCTCGCCCGACCCAGACGCCGTCGTAGATCACCCCGCCGAGATGCTCGATGAAGTGGGAGTAGATCTCCGGCGCGATGGTGGCGATGGGCTCCGTCGGGAAGATGCCGATGCGGGCATCTGCCTCCGTGCTCTGCGGGCGCAGCAGGCCGGGTGCGAAGGAGAGCGCGGAAGCAGCAGCGGTGTTGCGGAGAAAGCGGCGGCGGGTCGAAGACATCGGGGCTCCTGCTATTTCAGGGAAGGAATGATTTCAGAAGGAAGTTCAGCGTATCCACTATATAGAGGAAGCGCGCGCGCACGCGAGCAGAAATCCCAGGCGGGAACGGGCGCGCCGGGCCTAATGTCCGCAGTGGTACGGGTGCCCGGCCAGGATCGTCAGTGCGCGGTAGATCTGCTCGGCCACCACCACCCGCGCCAGTTCATGCGGCAGGGTCAGCCGTCCCAGGGAAAGCTTGCGCTGCGCCCGTCCGAGGGCCGTCGCCGACCAGCCATCGGCGGGGCCGATTGCCAAGACGATGCGCTGGGCGCCTTCGTCGCGCAACCGCCCGAGCATCCGGGCGAACTCCTCCGAGGTCAGCGTCTCGCCGCGCGAATCAAATGCCAGCAGCGTCGCCGCCGGACGCCCCGCTTCGCGCCCCAGCGTTGCCAGCAGGTCAGCCTCCGAGGCCAGCAGCAAGGGCTCCACCGGCTGCAGCCGCGTGCAGCGAGCGAGGTACTCGGTGACGAGCGCGTCCGCCGCCGCGCTTTTACCCCGCCGCCGCGGGCTGATCGACGCCAGTTGAACCGTCACTTGTCTCCCCAAATTCAGAATTCTGTTGAAACATTCTCTTTCTTTTCACATATGCGGCAGTTCCGCTTTGCGGAAGCCGGGCGATATGCCCCAAAATGGGCATTCCTGGTTTGGCCCTTCACGTGCAGCGCACATAGTCACTGTCCTAGTCAGAAACCTAACCCCCTGAAGCCGAAGGCTCGCGGGATGTTTCAAATAACTCATTGGAGCCAACAAAAGATGGGTAACACACGGTACCACCGATTGACGCGTCGAATCTCAGCCGGCGTGGTTCTTGCCTTCTCCTGCGCCGTCTTCAGCGCCTCCGCGCAGACCAGCCAGGGAATCCTTTCCGGCGTAGCGCGCGATACCACGGGCGCCACCCTGCCCAACGCGAAAGTGACCATCACCAACGAGGAGACGCAGGAGGTCCGCACCACGACGACCAAGAGCGACGGCGCCTACCGCGTGGACGCCATCCCGCCCGGCCGTTACACCGTTGTGGTTGAGGAAGCCGGCTTCGACACCAGGAAAGCGACCGGGATTATTGTCAATCCTTCCGTCATGACTTCGTACGATGCGTCTCTGACGGTCGGCAAGGTGAACGACGTCGTCGAGGTGAAGGCTGTTTCGAACGCCATCAACCTTGAGAATGGCCAGCTCACCGGTATCATCAGCGCCAACGACATTCGCGAGCTGCCCATCTTCTCGCTGAACCCGATTGAGCTTGCCACCACCATCCCGGGCATCCAGGTCATCACGCAGCCCAGCTCCGGCGTCGGCGCGCAGGGTCAGGTCTTCTCCGCCAACGGCGCTCGTCCCCGTGCCAACAACTTCCTGCTCGACGGGCAGGAGATCAACGACGTTGCCATTGCCGGGCAGGGTTTCCAGCCCGACATTCCGGGCGCCTATAGCTCGGTCGCCGTGCTTGCCAACTCCGCTTCGGCCGAGTTCGGCCGCGCCGGCGGTGCGGTCACCAACCTGGTCACGGCGCGTGGCTCCAACACGATCCACGGATCGGCCTTTGAGCGGTATACCGGCTCCGGCCTGAACGCCTTGTCGGCGACGCAGCGACAGCAGAAGTCGGTTGACTTCGCCAACAACCTGCCTCAGCCCCAGAAAACCCGCTTCGATCGCCACACGTTTGGTTTCACCCTGGGCGCCCCGATCATCAAAGATAAGCTCTTCGTCTTTGGTGCAAGCCAGTGGCAGCGGTTCTACGGGTCCACGCTGGTCGGCCGCCAGGAACTCCCGGACGCGGCGGGTGTAGCCCAGCTGAAGTCCATTGCGGCACAGGCCGGCACCATCCAGGGTTCGCAGGCTGCCCTGTTCGGAAGCTATCTTTCCAACTACTCCTATCTGAGCTCCTTTACGCTTGCTTCCCCGGGTTACAACACCTACTCGGTGGTTGCGCCCGGCTGCGCTGGCGGAACCTGCACCATCTCGACGGCGCTCTTCCAGCGTCCGGCGGTGGCCGAGCAGAACACCGACACGCAGTTCAATGTGCGCGTGGACTACACGCCGCGTGAGCGCGATACGGTTTCCGTCCGCTACATCCACGACCGCGGCTTTCTGACCCCGGACTTTGGCAATAACGCTTCACTGCCCGGCTTCGACTCCCAGCAGGGCGGCTACTCCGAACTGGCGCAGGTGGCCGAGACGCACGTCTTCGGACCCCGCTTCCTGAACGAGTTCCGTGTCTCGGAAACGCGGCTGAACTTCCTTTTCGCGTTTACCGCCGCCACGATCGCGAATCCGCTCAACTCGGCTTCGCCGACGCTCTCCTTCGCCGGAACGTCGCTGCCCGCTCTCGGACCGAACCAGAACCTTCCGCAGGGACGCGGTGAGGACCTCTATCAGCTGCAGGACACGGTCGGCATTCACGTTGGCCCGCAATCCATCCGCGCCGGATTCGACATCGGCCGCCAGATCGAGCAGGAGTTCGTCTCGCAGAACGCCCTCGGCACCATCTCCTACGCCTCGGCCGGCTCCTACGGATCCTCCATCGGCGAGTTCATCAACAACTACACCGGAACGTCCGGCTCCGTTACCAAGACGTTCGGACCGACCCGGGTCGATCCACACGACTGGCGCTCGGGTGCGTTCCTGGAAGACGACGTCAAGCTGACCTCGGAGCTTACCTTGAACACGGGTATCCGCTACGACTACCTGACCAACTCGGCGAATGGCGTTCCTTATCCCGCCGTCAATCCCGCTACGGCGCTGACCGATCCGATCAACGCCTACTATAAGGTCAACACGCCGTCGCTGGACTTCTCGCCCCGTTTCGGCTTCGCCTACAACCCGCATCAGGGCTTCTTCCACGATGGTAAGACCGTCTTCCATGCGGGCTTCGGCATCTACTATGACTCGGGCTTCTCGAACCTGGTCGTGAACGACGCGCAGAGCTCACCCAACGCTGTCGCAGCTACCCTGCAGTCCACGGCCAAGGACGGCCTGGCGAACTCGAACACGCTGCTTGGGACGATCACCCCGGTGCTCAGCCCGCTGTCTTCGGTGCAGTCGGTCACAAGCAATCTCTCCTACCCTTACACGTACCAATACAACTTCGGCATCGAGCGCGAGCTGCCCTTCAACCTGAAGCTGACCACCAATTATGTTGGCAGCCGCGGCGTGAAGCTCTTCGTCAACCGTCAGTACAACTACTTCAACCCGACCAACGGCACGACCGCGACGGCGCGACTGAATCCGGCACGTGGAGCGATCAACCTGCGCGGCAACTTCGGCACCTCGGAGTACAACTCGCTGCAGGCCGAGCTCTCCCGTGCGTTCGTCCGTGGAATTACCTTCCGCGCGGCTTACACCTTGAGCAAGGATCTGGATAACGCGTCGGAGGTCTTCAACACATTCAACTCGCCTACGTCGTACCAGGCGGACCTATCCGCAAGCGGCCTTGGCCGCGAGTGGGGCAACTCTGCCTGGGATCACCGCAACTATTTCGTGTTCTCGTATGTCTGGGCTCCGAAGGGATTCACCGCAAGCAACAAGCTCGCCGATTCGATGCTCAGCGTCTTCACCCGGCACTGGACGATCTCCGGCGTAGAGCGCTTCCAGTCCGGCCCATACAGCACCATCAACGTCAGCGGTTATGACACCAATGGCGATGGCAGCACCGCGAACGATCGGCCCATCGTCAGCAACCCCTCGGCCCCCTTCAACACTGCCGCGATCGATGCATCGTACCTCGGCGGTGCGCAGGGAACCTACTACAGCCTGAACACCTACAACACGACCAGCCCCAAGCAGAAGGTTCTCATCGATCCGAGCACCGTGCACTTCCTGGTGCAGCGTGGACAGAACTTCCTGCAGCAGGAAGTCGGGCGCGATACCTTCCTGCAGCCGGGTTATCAGCAGCATGACCTTGCGGTCGAAAAGGGATTTGAAGTGCCCTACTTCGAACGTGGTCAGTTGACCCTGCGCGCGGAAGCCAACAACGTCGGCAACCACAACAACGTCAACCCGCTGGGCGTGAACGTCAGCCTGTTCGGTGCGTCCTCGCAGCTCAACCCGGTCATCTCCCGTACGGGCGCCGGCCGGTCGGTCGTACTCTGGGCTTTGTTCAAGTTCTAGGGTTCGCCCGACATTCACAAGCAAAAGGCCTGGTCATCGGAAGATGGCCAGGCCTTTCTGTCTATCAATGCATTCGCGCAACGTCGAGGAAGACCGCAGAAGCTAACGCTTGGCGGACTTCTTCGCGGCTTTCGCGGGGGTCTTTTTTGCGGCTTTCCTGGCGGTTACTTTCTTCGCGACCACCTTCTTTGCCGCAACTTTCTTTGCCGCGGCCGGTTTGGCAGTACGCGTCCGTGTGCTGGCAATCAGGTTCTTCAACTCTGCGGAAAGCTCCGCAACGCTGATGGTGGTGGCCGACTTTCGCATCCGTTCAAGGCCGTAGTAGGCCCGCTTTTCGGCCGAAAACACGTGGACGATGAAGTCCACATAATCCATCAGAATCCACTCGCCCTGGCGGCGGCCTTCAACCGAGTTCGGCAGGGTGCCGAAGTCGCGCTTCAGGCGCAGCTCCACCTCGTCGGTGATGGCAACGTTCTGGCGGTCGTTGGTGCCGTTGCAGATGAGGAAATAGTCGGTCAGGCCGCTTTCGGTCGGGTCGAGTGCGAGGATGCGGATATCTTCCGCCTTCTTGTCTTCGCAGGCGGCCGCGGCGGCCAGCAGCAGTTGATAGCTTTCGGGTGAGGGCATGGAGCTCCTAGAAGCAGGGATCAGGGTTAGGAATCAGGGAACAGGCACTACCATGCGTCATCCTGAACCCCTATCCGCGACCTGTCGAGTATAGATGGTTCTCCCGGATATAGCTGGCGACTGCGGGCTCGAGCAGGTCGGTGCAATCTTCGCCTCGGTGCAGGCGCTCGCGCAGGCCGGTCGCGGCGACCTCTTCGTGGACGTTATCGAGCAGGTGGACGTGCCGGCGCTGCTCGGGCGTCAGCGTCATTCCTGCCGGATCGCTGAGGGTGTGGCCGGGGCGGCTGACGACGATCCATTCCGCCAGCTCGAGCAATCGCTCCGGCTCCCGCCACTGCCCCAGCGTGTGGAAGCTGTCAGCGCCGGCAAGCGCAAACAGCCGCGCCGCGCCCTCAGCCGCTCTCAACCGCTCGAGCGTATTTACGGTGTAATTCGGGGAGCCGTCCGCTTGCGGTGCGTCCACCGCGGAGGCCAGAAACCGCCCGTCATCCATTGCGATCGTGGCGAGCTCCACCATGCGCAGGCGATCGGCAAACGAAGCTCCTGCGGCCTGACTCTTCAGCGGCTGGCGGCCTGCCGGCGCGAACAGCACACGATCCAGTCCGAAGCGGTCCGCCGCGGCGCGCGCGATGGCGGCATGCCCGCGGTGCGGTGGGTCAAACGAGCCGCCGAAGAGTGCGATGCGCTTGGAAGGCATGCGCGTTACGGGAAGCGGAAGACAAGGCCGGTGGAGACCGAAAGCATGGTGGAGGAGGGGATGGTGGCCGTGCCGCCGATGGTCTCGCTGCTGGCGGTAATCAGGGATTGGTAGCCCACCTCGACCAGACGGAAGTCGATGTGGTGGCTGGTCGCGTAATCCACGCCGGCAAAGGCGCCGTACTCCACCTTGCCGACGGTGATCGCGGTAAACGGGGCGCGCGAGTGGCCTTCGCCGACCACCGGCTCGATGTAGGGCTTCAGCGCATTGTTGAAGGGCCGGCCGGAGATGCGGATGCCCACCAGAAAATTGTTCAGCGACGCGCCCGAGCCATGCAGGATGGAGTCGCGCATATCCAGACCAAACTTGATCGGGCGCGGATTCTTGAAGTCGAAGTAGCCGCCAAAGTTCACGCCCCAGAAGGTCTGCGCGGTCTGATTCTGGCCGAGAAAGGCGAACGTGCCCTTGTCCGCGACCGAGTTGCTCACGCGGATGGCGATCGGGTTCAGGTAAAGCCCCGTCTGGGCACTCGCCGCAGCCGGCGCAACGGCCAGCACGGCGAAAACGATAAGAGACCGCAATGTCATGAGCACAATCCTTGAACTGGAGGAGCGGGT
This sequence comes from uncultured Gammaproteobacteria bacterium, assembly GCA_963744015.1. Classification (GTDB taxonomy): domain Bacteria; phylum Acidobacteriota; class Terriglobia; order Terriglobales; family Acidobacteriaceae; genus Edaphobacter. The sequence continues at coordinate 282,750 of CAVUSA010000003.1, read as the reverse complement.
GTGGCTGGTACGGAGGGAAATACGGAAATTCTGGCCGGGCCAGAATGACGCTTCAAAAGAGTGTGAGTGAGACTTCCAGGAGGCGCATCAGGTAGCGCGTCCCTTGGCCGAGCTTGCCAGCGGCGGATAGGCCGGCTTTCGCTTCTTCGGGATGCCTGCGTCTTCCACCGGCGCGGGGCGGTGTTCCTCGACCAGCTCTGCGATGGCAAACGTCAGGCGGCCGAGACCTTCGCCGGTCACGGCGGAGATCTCGTAGAACGGAAGCTTCTTGCGCTTCGCGAAGGTGCGCAGCTTCTTCAGCTTGTCGGGGTTGGCGACATCGATCTTGGCTGCGACCAGCAGCGTCGGCTTGGCCGCCAGCGCGGGGTCGAACGCTTCGAGCTCGGCGGTGATCACCTTGTAGTCCTCCACCGGATCCGGGCGTCCACTGCCATCCGAAACATCTACCAGGTGAACGATCACGCTGGTGCGCTCGATGTGCTTCAGGAACTGAATGCCGAGCCCGTGGCCCAGGTGCGCACCTTCGATCAGCCCGGGCAGATCGGCGATGGTGAACGAATGCTCATGCGGAAAGTCGCCGACCGAAACCACGCCGAGGTTCGGTTCGAGCGTGGTGAAGGCGTAATCAGCAACCTTGGGTTTGGCCGCCGAAAGCCGCGAGATCAGCGTCGACTTGCCGACATTGGGAAAGCCGACGAGCCCGGCGTCGGCCAGCAGCCGAAGCTCCAGCCGGTAGTTGCGTTCTTCGCCCGCGCGGCCCAGCTCGTGCTCCCGCGGGGCCTGGTGGGTGCTGGTGGCGAAGTGCTGATTGCCGCGTCCCCCGCGCCCGCCGCGGGCGATCACGATCTGATCGTTGGCGCGGCTGAAATCGTGGATCATCTCGCCGGTCACGTCGTCGTATAACACGGTGCCGACTGGAACCTTCAGAATGGTGTGCTCGCCCGAGATGCCGGAGCAGTTGGAGCCGAGGCCGTGACCTCCGCGCTGCGACTTGTGCTCCGGATTGAAGCGGAAGTGGACCAGCGTGTTGTGGCTCAGCGACGACTCCATCAGCACGTCGCCGCCGTGGCCGCCGTCGCCGCCGGAGGGTCCGCCTCGCGGCACGAACTTTTCGCGCCGAAAGGCCATGCAGCCGTTGCCGCCGTCTCCGGCCTTCACGCGAATTCGTGCTTCATCAATAAACATGTGCCTCATTCCAGTGTAAATGAACGCGGAAGGTTCCTCCCCGCACACCGCGGCGCAATCGCGAAATAGCTCGACAGTGGCACTAAAACGACTTAAACTGGTGTTCATCCGCGATTCACACAAGCTGTGAGACTCTACCGGCATACGGAGAGCACTCGGGAGAAGACACCCTCCACGCAGTTCGCGCTCGAAAGTTCACTGCAACCGCTGCAAACCTTCAGGAGATCCAATGACCTTCAAGTACTTTGCCCCCGGAACAGCCGCACTGGCTCTCGGCATCTTCGCCCTTTCGGCGAACGCCCAGTCCACGACCCAGGGCGCCATCGCCGGCACCGTGTTCGATGCGACCGATGCGGTGGTCCCGGGCGCCAAAATTCTGATTCACAACAACAACACCAACGCCGAGGTTACCTTGACCTCCGGCGACAGCGGCTTCTTCAAGGCGCCCGAGCTCACCCCGGGCATCTACACCGTCACCATCACTGCGCCGGGCTTCAAGCAGGTCCGCTCCTCGGCCGTCACGGTTCAGGTCAACGAGACCACCGAGTTCAATGAGCACCTCACCGCCGGTGGCGACTCCGAAATCGTCGAGGTCACGGCGGCCACTCCCGTGCTCAACTTCGAGTCGGCCGAGTACGGCGGCTCACCTCGACAACACCGAGATCGAAAATATTCCCGTCAACAACCGCCGCTGGTCCACGCTGGCGCTGCTGACGCCGGGCGCCACCGTCGACACCAACGGCTTCGGCCTCATCAGCTTCCGCGCCATCAGCCCGCTTCTCAACAACGTCGAGATCGACGGTGCCGACGATAACCAGGCCTTCTTCTCCGAAGAGCGCGGACGCACCCGCGCCGGCTACTCCACCTCGCAGGCCATGGTGCAGGAGTTCCAGGTCAACACCGGCGTCTACTCGGCTGAATTCGGACGCGCCGTCGGCGGCGTCGTCAACTCCGTCACCAAGAGCGGAGGCAACCAGATTCACGGCGAGGCTGTACTTCTACAACCGCAAGTCCAGCCGCGCCTCCTTCGTGCCTTTCTCCACCAACACGGTCTACAACGCGACCACCGGAGCTTACGTCACGACTCCTTACAAGCCCAGGATAACCGCAACCAGTACGGCTTCGAGCTCGGCGGCCCGCTCGTCAAGGACAAGCTCTTCTGGTTCTATGCCTTCGATGAGTACCGCCGCAACTTCCCCGGGACCGCCAAGGCCAACGTCCCCGGCACGTTCTTCGCCGGCGCCCTCGGCCGCTACGCTGTACCCTGCTGGCACACGCGCCTGAACAGCGCACCAGCGCGCCACACGCCGCCACGCTCTACAACAACCAGTTGCAGGCCTTGCTGGGCGATCTCGGCACCGTGCCGCGCTTCGGCGACCAGGAGATCAACACCCCCAAGCTGGACTGGCAGCTCAACCCCAAGCAGCATGTCAGCGTGCTCTACCACCGTCTGCGCTGGGATTCTCCCGGCGGCGTGCAGACGCAGGGCACGAACAACTACGCGGTCGATACCTTCGGCACCGACTTCGTCAAGCTCGACTACGGACTCGCCAAGCTCGACAGCCTCTTCAGACCCACGTCTCAAACGAGCTTCGCTACCAGTATGGACGCGAGTCTGAACGACGAAGGCCGGCAGAAGCCGAGCGCCTACACCAACCAGTTCCTCACGGACGCCAGCGGCGTTCCTCCTGAGGTCAGCGCTGAACACCTCGCAGCGGCTTCTACCTCGGCACGCCCTACTACAGCTTCCGCCCGGCCTACCCGGACGAGCGCAAGTGGCAGATCGGCGACACCGCCAGCCTACTCGCTCGGCAAGCACAACATCCGCTTCGGCGAGGACATCGTCCACAACTACGACCTGCAGAACAACCTGTTCGAAGGCAACGGCTATTACACCTACAGCTCAGCACCGTGAACTACTTCTCGCGACCTTCTCAGCAAGACCGGCACCTGCGACTCGGGCGTCGAAGCGGCACCGGCGTCTTACCCCTGCTACAGCTCGTACGCGCAGAGCTTCGGTCCAGCCGCAGCTTCGAACATCACCACCGCTGGACTACGGCGTGTTCGTGCAGGACGACTGGAAGATCAGCCCGCGCCTCACCCTTAACCTCGGCGTGCGCTACGACTACGAGAAGCTGCCCGCGCCCTTCGCCCCCAACCCGGCCGTCGTCACAGACCACCACCACGCCCGAGCGACAAGAACAACTTCGCTCCGCGTCTGGGCTTGGCGTGGGATCCGTTCGGCACTCGGCAAGACCACCGTCCACGGCGGATTCGGACTGTACTACGGCCGTATCTTCAACGCGCTGCTGCTGAATGCGCTGGAGAACACCGGCGTCGGCGTCTCCTCCACCGGCGCGGCCGCAGGCAGCACCAGCCAGGCGCTCTACAGCTTCAGCTCCACCACCGCCGGCGCTCCGCTGCTGCCGGGTACCGCCGCCGTCCTGCCGCCCGCGGGCGCCATCGGGCCCAGCATCGAGTACCTGGATCCGCACCTCCAGAACCCCTACACGCACCAGTTCGATCTCGCCATCCAGCAGGAAATCGGGCTCAAGACCGTGCTCTCGGTCAGCTACATCGGCGCGCTCGGCCGTGAGCTTCCCAACTACCTCAACCTGGACCTGAACCCGTCCTCAACCTACACCGTCAACTACACCGTGGCACCCGCGGCCGGCACCACAAACTGCGGACCGGCTGCCTGCGGCACCGTCATCCCGGTGAAGGTCTACGCCAGCAAGCTGCAGACCGGCACGAGTGCGAGCACCTATAACTACTCGCCGCTCCTGAACTCCACCTACAACGGCATTACGGACGTCATCAGCAACCTTAACTCCAGCTATCACGGCCTCACGTTCGAGGTGCAGCGCCGCGCCGGCAGCCTGCTGACGTTCGACGCGAACTATACCTGGTCGCACGCGCTGGACTTCAACCAGAGCGTCGCCACCAGCTTCACCGCCGGTTCGAGCAACTGGTTCGATCCCTACGGCAATGCCCGCGCCAACTACGGCAACTCGCTGCAGAACGTGCCGCAGCGCGTGGTCGCCTGGGCCATCTTCAACGCACCCGGCGTCAGCGAAGGCAGCGCGTACCGCTACCTCGCGAACGGCTGGTCCATCAAGCCGCTGCTCTCTTCGCAGTCCGGCCTGCCTTACTCGGTCAACATCAACGGCACCACGCCCAACCAGTGCAGTGTCGCAGGCTGCCTGGAGACCGCGGGTTCCGGCCTTTCCGGCACCGGCGTCAGCTACATCCCGTCGCTGGGCCGCAACTCCCAGCGCTACCCGAGCTTTGCAAACGTCGACCTTCGTATCGAGAAGGACTTCAAATTCGGGGATCGCTACAATCTCGAGTTGCTCGGCGAGGCGTTCAACCTGTGGAACCACCAGAACGTGACCGGCGTCAACACCACCGCGTATACGCTCTCGAACACCATCGGCACCACGCCCGGCGCAACGTCCTCCAACCTGGTGTACCAGCCCTCCTACGGCTCGATCACCTCGGCGAACTCGAACTACGCCGTGGGTCCGCGCCAGATTCAGATCTCCGCTCGCGTGCAGTTCTAGCCTGCGGTAACCCCCCCGGGCGGCGGCTTCGGCTGCCGCCCGTTTTTTGTGCCCGCGACGCCCTTCCACGGTGCGCCAAACTCGGGTAAGCTGCGAAGACCCCTGTCAGGAGCACGCCCGGTGCCAAGCCTCCGCCGCCCAGAGCTGTATGCGGCCCTCAATCGATCCCCCCTCCGAACCGCCGCCGGCACCACGCTCCTCCTCTGCACATTGGCGGCGCCGGCCTTCGCCCAGCAATCAACGGAGGGTGGCGTCCACGGGGTTGTACTCGACGGCAACCGCCGCCCGGTCGCGGGGGTCGCACTCGATCTTTCCGCCCCGGACGGCTCCCACCTCCGCGCTTCCACCGGGCCCGACGGCAGTTTTCTTATGCTGCATCTCCTCCCGGGCGAGTATGTCTTCGGCACCAGCTCCGGAGACCCCGCGCAAACCCTCGTGGTAAGCGCCGGAGACGTGACCGAACTGCGCATCCAGATGCTGCCCGATCACCTGTCCGGCTCCGTTGCGGCGCGGCTGCAAAGCCTGCCGGCGGAAGATGCGGTCGCTGCTCCACCCGAGCCTGACCAGGATGAAGACGGCCTCGCCAGCCTCCACGGCGTCTCGGCCTTGCAGCAGACCGAGTCACTCGACGGCGCAGAAACCACGCAGCAATACCACTCCGTCCCTGCCGGAGCGGGCAGCGATCCCGCCCCCGACCCGGACGGCAACGCGGACGATGCGGAACGCAGCACCGGTCCGGCCCACGGACTAGGCCGCGGCCGTCACGCCGGCATCGCCTATCTGTTTGCGCAGTCCTCGGTGCGCGAGTTCCGCGTCGCTGGTCTCGGCTACTCGGCCCAGACCGCCCATGCCGGAGCGGTCAGCACCATCATCTCCCGGTCGGGTACGGCGGAGTTTCACGGCTCGGCGCTCTATGCGGTGCGCTCGCAACTCTTCGCCGCCGCGAATCCGCTGGCCATCGCCAGCACGTACGAAGACGGCGTCATCACCCGGACTCTGGCAAGCCGCACGATCTCCGCCAAACCTTCGGAGCCTCGCTCGGCGGCCCCGTTCCGCGCTTGCCCGCGTTGCGCTTCTTCTATAGCTTTGAAGGCCAGCAGCGCGGGTTCCCGGCCATCTCATCCCCGGCAGACCCCAACTTCTACGCGCTTTCCGCCTCCGAACGAGCCGTGCTCGCCAACCGAGGCGTCACCTCTGCTGCCATCAACACCGGGCTTAACTACCTTCGTCGCTCACTGGCAGCGTCCCGCGCAGCTCCCGCGAGACGCTGCACTTCGGCCGCCTGGACTGGAAACAAGGCCTTGCGCTCGAGTACCAGCGCATCCGCTGGACATCGCCTGCCGGCCTCCTCGATGCTCCTGTTGTTGCCCGCGCCCGCGCCAGCCTGGGCAACGCCTCGGGCAGCCTGGACGAGGTCGTCCTCCGCGCTTCCACGCCAGTCTTTCGCAAGGGCGTCAACGAGGCGCACTTCGCCCTGGTCCGGGACCTGCAGTACGAAACGCCGCAGACGCCGCTTCCCGGTGAACCTGCCATCGCACCCGGCGGCCTCGCGCCCGAGGTCAACATCGGTCCCAACGGCCTGCTCTTCGGTACGCCTGCAGGTCTTTCGCAGCGAGCTTTTCCCGACGAACTCCGCTTCGAGTTGGCCGACAACCTCACCCTGCCGCTCGGTCGCCACCTTCTCGCCGCCGGGCTGAGCTTCGCACTCGTCGACGAAAGCGTTTCCACATTGGAGAACCCGAGCGGCACCTTTCGCTACGATGGAACCGTCTCTTCCAGCAACCCACCGGGCTACACCGGAGGCCTCGCCGATTTCCTTACTGATTTCACCTTCCACGCCGGCGCTATCCCTAATGGCGGCTGTCCCGCCATCACTGCCACCGTCCATCTCTTCTGCTTCCGCAGCTTCTCACAAGGCTTCGGCCCGGATTCAGTTGCCTTCTCCACGCAGGATTGGGCCGCCTTTCTGGAGGATACCTGGCGTCCCCGCCCCTCGCTGAGCCTGCATGCCGGAGCGCGCTACGAATACACGCTGCTTCCGCTGCCGCGCAACCCAAATGCCGCACTCGACGCCGTCTTCGGTGCCCGCGGAGCCTCAAGCGTCTTCCCAGAAGATCGCAACAACTTCGGGCCCCGCGCCTCGCTCGCATGGGAGCCCTTCGGCTCCGGTCGCGGCCTCCTGCGCGCTGGCTTCGGGCTCTTCTTTGGCCGCATCCCGGGCGCCACCTTGCGTGCGGCGCTGTCCGACACCGCGCTCAGCAACTCCACTTCCAGCATCCGCATTCGCCCCGCCGACTCCGTGCCCTGCCCGCAGGCGCCGCAGCAGGGGTTCGGCTATCCGTGCGCGTTCCTCGCGCAACCCGCCGGCGTCGCCGCCACCACCACTTCGGCGATGGTCTTCGATCGCCGCTTCCGCCTCCCGGTGGTCGAGCAGGGAAGCCTCATGCTGCAGCACGGCATCGCGCGCCATGGCAGCCTGAGCGCCACCTACCTGTTCAATCTCGACCGCCAGCTTCCGGGCTCCACAGACCTCAACATCGCACCTTCCACCGCGCGCCGCACCTTCCAGCTTCAGGGTGGCACCGGAGCCCCCGGTGTGCTGCCGGGCGAGATTTTTTCCGTGCCGGTGTACTCTGCGCGCCTCACTCCCGCCTTCGGCCCCGTCACCGACATCGTCTCCAACGTCAACGCGAGCTACCACGCGCTCACGCTCGCCGCCGAATCCCAACCGGCCGCGAGCCTTCGCGTCTCCGCCAACTACACCTGGTCCAAGGCCATCGACTTCGGCCAGGCGCTCTCCGCCACCCCGCGCACCAACAGCCAGTTCGACCCCTTCAACCACAACGTGGATAAGGGCCTCTCCGCCTTCAACTATCCCTGGGCGGTGCACGCGTCCGCTGTCTGGACGTCCGGCTTCCCGGCTCGTCAAAGTCTGCGCTGGATGCGGACTTCGGTGAGCGGCTGGCAGCTCGCCCCTATCCTCGCGGCGCATGCCGGCCGGCCGTACTCGCTCGATCTCAGCGGAGGCACCTACCTGCCGGGCGGCCACGAAAGCATCAATGGCTCAGGCGGCGCGCTCTACCTGCCCACGGTCGGCCGCAATACCCTGCGGCTTCCCGCGGTCGTGACGCTGGACCTGCGGCTCGCGCGCGAGTTCCACCCCAACCGGCGCACTCATCTGCTGGCTTCGGCGGAGGCGTTCAACCTGCCCAATCACCCCGTCATCTCATCAGTCAATCAGCGTGCCTTTGTCGTCGGCACCGCGACCGGCGGCGTCACTCCCCTGATCTTCCAGAGCGCCGCCACGCTGGCTGCAGAGGGACTTTCGACACCTGCATTTGGCGTTTCCACCGGAGCCGGAACAGGCCTCGCGCGGGAGCGCCAGGTGCAGTTCAGCCTCGCTCTTCAGTTTTAGGGCAGCATACGCCCGGGAGCGACCAGCCGCGCGACGGAGCAGCCGGAGCATCCCCGGCCACTTACCAGCTCGACCACGCGATCTCGGGGTTGCGCAGGGTTGAGCCGATATAGTTCTTCGGCGGGAAGATCCGCGTATCCAGGTATTCCAGCAGCTTCACGAACGCGGAGTCACGCTTGATGGTCAGCTCGCTCACCTGCTCCGGCAGAAACGAGTGCTGGATAGGCTGCGGCGTGCCGCCTTCGATGTACAGGCGTGTTGAACCCAGGGCGATCTCGTGCTCGATAAGGTACGACCGCATCACCGTCGCCAGCGAGTGCTGCCTGTGATCATCCCGGTTCATCTGCCAGTCGAGGTCCGCGAAGTGATTCTGGCGTCGCGTTCCCACCAGCGAGAGCCAGCGGCCTTCACGATCCCGCAGGCCGCGCAACGCGAAGTGGGGGTACTTCGAGAACGTCTGATAGCGGAAGGTCGCCAGCGCTTCCGGCACCGCGTAGGTGCACTCGCGGTTGAAGGCCAGGAACTGCTCCAGGGTCAGCTTCGGCTCGGGCACGAAGACAGCGCCCAGGTCGGCCTCAGCGCGGCGGCGATAGTAGCGCAGATTTGAACGCGTACGCTGCCCAATGTGCGCCAGCGTCTGGTCAAAGGTGGGAGCCAGCGGGAGAAATGCCGGGATCGTGCGCTCCAGGAATCCCCAGTGCGCCCGCACGCCGCCTTCGCGTGCCGCGGCCAGTTCGCGCGCCACGGTGGATCGCCCATAGCCTCGCGGCGGCGTCAGCGCGCTCGTGCTGCTGCCGTCCCAGCCTTCCTGCACGTCACGGTGCGTTTCGCTGAAGGCCAGGTGCACAATCTGCGCCCCGCGTCCGATCATGGTCCGCGCTGCAAAGGCCGCGGTGCGGGCGCGCATCGCCGGGGGAGCGAGCACATCGCGCCGGCCCGTGCCGTCCGCCGTAGCAAACACCCGCGTTCCGAAAGGGCCGAAGCGGTATTCAAACAGCAGCACGGCGGCCGCGAGCTGGTCATCACGATGGATCAGCAGCATGTGGGGAGTCTTGCGCACCGCGTCCGGGGTGGAAAGGAAGTACGCCAGGCTGTCGGCCTCGCCCGTCTGCCCGCAGCGCTGGGCCAGATCGGCCAGGCGAGGCTGCATGGCCAGAATCGCGGAGCGGCCGCGCAGAAATTGCACCCGCGGCGCGGTCAGCAGAGGCACGGCCCCCCGGGCACGAGCGGGCTTCGGGCGCGGCCATGCGTCCGGGGCGGACGCCTCGGCTCGTTGCGGCGCATGGGCGACGGTACGTGTGGCCCCGTTTACCGGCACGGCCTGTCCGGCAGAAGGCGAAGCGAGAAGACGATTCGAGATCGGATTCAGCAAGGCTGGCCCTCGGATAAAGGATTTGACGCTTTCCGGAGACCGGGTGGCCGCCTTGTCGTGAAGGTCGGCTCGTGCATAGAACGCGAAAAGCTGCGTCCAAACGGTCTCGCGTACCCCATTAGACAGGAAAAGTTGCGCTGCGGGGATGCTTTTTGTTACTTGTGACCCACAGGTAATATTCGCAACACCCTCCATGGGCACGAAAGTGGAGCGCCGGGCCTGCTCTGCCTGTATCCTCAGCGGGTCGCAAGTAGCTTGCGCCGCTCCGTCTCCAGGTAGGTGTAACGGATGCGGTGGATCACCGTGATGGTGGAAAAAAGCGCCAGCACCCAAAGCGCCGGCGCCATGACTCCCCAGCGATTGCACAGCGCGCCCAGGATGACGCAGCACGATGCGCTCCGGCCGCTCCATAAAGCCGACCTTGCACTACCCGATCAGCGCCTCGGCGCGGGCGCGCGTGTAGCTGACCATCAGCGACGCGGTCATCACGAACGCCACCAGGCCCACGTAAAAGAGGCGGTTGCCGCGAGCGTAGTAGACCAGCAGGCCGAAGAAGATCGCCACGTCGGAGTAGCGGTCCATCACCGAATCGAAGAACGCGCCGAAGACCGACACCTGGTTGGTCTGGCGGGCCACGCGGCCGTCCACCATGTCGAAGATGCCTGCGCCGATGATCATCAGGCCGGCGTACAGGAAATAGCGGACCGCGTGATCGCCGCGCGCGAATCCGAAGAAGAAGCGCCGCGACGATGTTGATGCAGCAGGCCGATGAAAGTCAGCGCGTTCGGCGAAATCCTGCTGATGCGCAAGGCCGTTGACGATCTTTTGCAGCAGCCAGCCGCTGCCCTTGCCGAACGCGCTTGTCCAGGTCATGTACTGTCTCGAATCAGTCTACCGTCTGCCGTCTCGCGGACGGGGTTGCGCGGCTGGCTGCGAACAGGAGCCTTCCCGCAGGGCAAAGCAGCTAGACTTTCACCTTCTCCGCCTCTGCAAGCGCCACGTCGTGGATCGTCGCCAGCTTCAGGATCTCCAGCTCGCGCTTGCCGTTTGGCGTAACCACCGTGACGGTGTCGCCAACCTGCTTGCCCAGCAGCGCGCGCCCGATCGGCGAGGTGGTGCGAGATCAGCCCCTTGGAGACATCCGATTCTTCGCTGGTGACCAGCTTGTAGACGATCTCTTCTTCCTTGGTCTGGTCGAAGACGTGATGCGTCGAGCCGAAGCCGACCTTGATCGTGCGGGATGTTGGCCAGGTTCGACCATGGCGAGCTCGCCCATGCGCTTCTTCAGCTGGCCCAGGCGCGCGTTCACGAACACCTGGCGCTGCTTGGCCATGTGGTACTCGGCGTTTTCGCTCAGGTCGCCCAGCGCGACGGCCTTCTTGATCTCCGCCGGCAGCTCGGTGGTGAGCTCGTACTCCAGCGCCTTGATCTCTTCGGCGAGCTTGGCTTTGATGTGTTCGGCATGGGGGAAACCTTCTAGAGCCGGATCGTGCCGTGGCGTCTCGCTTGGATAGTGTGGGTCGGACCCCGGCGGCTTCGGCTGCACGGATGTGCCGGCATCGGCGGGGGCACAAACTCGGATTATACCGCTGAACGCCACCGGGCGAACGCCCGTTGTCTAAGCCGTGCCCGCCGCGGTCCCCAGCCGTCCCGCAGCCTGCAGACAGTCTTCCGTCTCCGCATCGAAGTTGGTAAAATCAAGTGATTCCAAAAAACTGCGTTTTGCACGATCCCAAGGAGCACTCCGTTGAAGGAAACCCCGACCAAATCCGCTGCCAAGAAGACCGCCGCCACGAAGTCTGCCGCCCCCGCCCCGGCAGCCGCCAAGAAGGTGGCCGCCAAGAAGGCGCCCGCGAAGAAGTCCGCGAGCAAGTCGACCCCGGCAAGCGTCTCCGCGGCTGCCTCCGCAAAGCCGGCGCCGACGCACGAACAAATCTCGCGTCGCGCCCACGAAATCTGGAAGCAGCGCGGTCATGGCCACGGCAACCACCACAACGACTGGGCCCAGGCCGAGCACGAACTCAAGAACAGCTAACTAGCTGGACGCAATGGCCGGCAGCGCGGCCAGGCAGACCAGCGCCTGCGTGCCGGCCAGAAGGCCCGTGGTGGCCAGAAACAGCTTGCGGTGCCTGGTCTCGAGCGCGTCCGCAAACACCCCGCCGATAAACGTCAGCAGGAACGGCAGCGCCCACAGCATGGGGTACGAGAATACCTGGGTGGTCGCCAGAAACGCCGTCAGGAGCGTCATCGCGAGCGGTGCGGCGTTGCCGAAATAGCGGCTGCGGCGCACCCCTGCGAACAGCGCCAGGGCGATCGCAGCCCCCAGCACGATCGGCCAGTTGGCCTGGTCGGCCGCAAACAGGCGGACGCCATCGAGCGCGAACCAGAAGCGTCCTGCGCCTCCGGTGAAAATGTAGACGATGGCGCCCAGGCGAAAGCTGAAGAACGCCGCTCGATCAGAAACGCGCCCAGGGCGGCATAGGTAACAATCAGCAGCACGGCCGACGCGCCGGCGCTCCGCCAGATAGAACATCAGCACCACGGACGCGACAAATCCCAGCATCGCGGCCAAAAGGTGCGCCGCCGCAGTCAGCCCCAGCGCGGCTGTCAGCAGCACAATGCGGGGCTTCCACTTGCGCGGCGGGCCTTGCATGGCATGGGCCACGCCGATGGCCGTGTAGACCAGACCGTACAGCCCCCACATCGCGAGCACCTCGTTGTTGGGTACGACCGCGTAGCGCACCACCGCCGGGCAGAAGCAATAGAGCGCGAGCGCCAGGAAGCCGCCCTCATTGCCGAACAGCCGCCGCGCCACCCACCACAAGCCCCGCGCCCAGCCACATCGCAAACAGCACGAACGGCAGATGCATCAGGTACTTCACATGTCGAGATCTGGTGGCGCGCCTCCCAGGTTGAGCCGTTGAGCAGCCGCCGCCGTAGAGGCGGTTCTCCGGCTTGCGGAAGTGATCTCCGGCCTCAGCAGCAGCAGCCGCTGCACCGTCAGCGGAAAGCCCGCCACGCGATAGGCGAAGGTGCCGTCGCCGTTCAGGTTGCCGCAGGTGGTGAAGTAGCCGGCCAGCGGGCGCGGCCGCTCCCACATCTCGCGTCCGCAGCGGGCGTAGCGATAGTCGTCGCTCGTCAGCCGCTGGTGCGCGATGACCCAAAGGCATTCGCCCAGAACAGCAGCAGAAGCAGCGCCGCAAGCTCGCTGCGGGCGGCCGATGCGGAAGGTACGCCTGGCACCTTGGGAGTAGCGAGTTGAGTGGAACGGCATTGAATCTAGCCAAGTGTATCGTGAAGGGTATGGAGTCGCTTTCGTTTCGCCCCGGCCGCGCTTTTCTGTCGTCCAACTCACCCGCCGTTCCGTGGACCGTGGTCTTCGAGGATGAGGGCATCGCCGGCTACTTCTACGCCTGCGACCGCTCGCAGCAGACGCAGGAAGAAAGCATCCTGGACGCGATGCTGATCTACAACGTCGGCTCGCTGCAGAACCCCGAGACACGAGCGGCTCGCCGCGGTGGAGTGGTCGAAGGACGGCATGCAGGCGGTGCTGTATCTGGATGGCTCCGCGCAGGCTCTGTTCGACTTCGCCGCGCGCCAGGGCTACTGCCGCATGAACTTCCCCAACTTCCAGCAGCAGCAGGGCGACCAGTGGCAGAAGGAAAGCCACGCCTGGTCGGACGCGGCGCTGCAACGGTTTGAGGCGGGGCTGTATGCCTGACTTCAATTCAGGCTGGAGGCGGTGATAGCATCCCGCCATGGTACGCTTCAGTGTCGCCTTCTACCTTCTCCTATCCTGTTGCACGTGGGGCCAAAAACAACGCCTCCGGGCTACATCTCCTCGGATGAGGCGCTCGACCGCGTCCGGCGGAACAATGTCCTGACCTTCGAGAGCGAACCCTTCCACGCCGAACTCAGGATTGCGCCCGACAAAGGCAACGATCCGGCCTACACGGGCAGCGTCGAGGTCTTCTGGGCGAATCCCGTCAGCTACCGATTGGTGGCCAGGTCACGGGACTTCGATCAGACGCTCGTTGTCGACCGCGACCGCGTATCCGAAACTGATCGCGGCGACTTTTACCCGAATTGGTTACAGAGTTTCGTGACAGCGCTTCTAGATCCAATGCCTCGGTTGGATGATCTGCGTGGTCAGAATGAGTTTGTCGCGACGGCCAAGCCGGAATATACCTGTATCACGCACGACAAGAAGCCCAGCGGCGTGAACGACGGGTTTTCTTATGCACGAGTCTGTTTTGACGGGCCGGAGCCGCACCTTGAAGGGGCGCTGGGCTTGACCTACAACATTCAATTCAAAGACTACAAAGAGTTTGGCGCGAAGCGAATCGCTCGAACCTACTACTCCGGATTCAATGCCAGCGTCCCTTTGCGTGGAACGCTTGTGACGCTGGAAAGCTGGAACCCCGACCCAAACGTTCTAACTGTGACCCAGCCGACGCCTGCGACAAGCCGAATTCATACGACTCTCGTCTCGACGGCGACGAGGAATCCATGCTGGAGACGGCACCGAAAGATGTAACGTGGCCGACGGTTCGCGAAGGCAAAACCGATGGTTACATGATCATCCACGCGGTAACCGATCGCTCGGGACAGGTGCGTGAGGCGTGGAAACATAATTCCGATAACCGCGGCGTGGAAGACTTCGGTGCCGAACTCGCATTGCGCTACAAATTCAAGCCGCTTGTCATCGATGGCGTTCCGCAGCAGATGGCGATGCCGCTGGTCATCCATTTCTCGACCAAGCTTGCAAATGCGATTCCTGAACTCGATGATGCTGCTTCGCGCAAGCTCATTTCAGGCTGCTCGGTGCCACGGGAGATAAGTGATCCTGCGTCCGCTGGCCAGCGAATCGTAATCCAGATCCAAATTGCTGAGGACGGTCGGATCATGACGCTGGGAGGTTCCGACAGGAAGATCGCAGTGCCGGTGCTCTACCAACACTTTCGGGATTGCCACTTCGCCATCTACAAACAAGCTGGCGTGCCGACTGCTTATCACCTCAACCTGCGCGTGATGGCTCGGTGATCCGCTGACGTTTGGTGGCGAGGACGCCGGTAACTCGATTCGATTCTCAGCGAGCTCAGCCTGGAGGACGCGTGGCAGAAGGAAAGCCACGCCTGGTCGGATGCGGCGCTGCAGCGGTTTGAAGCCGCGCTGTATGCGTAGCGAGTGGGTCAGGTACGGTCGTTCCGCTGGCGAAAATACTTTGCGAGACTTTGACCGCCATAGAGCACGGCGAGAATCTCTACGGAATCTTCCTGCACGCGAAAAGCAATGACAACCCGCCGGCGAAAGCCAATCGTTCGCAGCCCAGTGAGCAGGCGTCCGCGGGCGGTGCCGCGCTGAGGAAATGTGGCGAGCGCGTAACATTCCTTGACGATCGCTTCAATGTAACGGGCTGCGACACCAGCCGACTTTCTCTCCGCGATGTAGAGGCCGAGTTCGCGCAGTTGCCGGTCCGCATCCTCGGAGAACCTGACCCTATAACCCATTCGCCTGCTTTTCCAAAAGGCGAAGGTCATCCTGAAGGTGTGCCAGAACTTCATCGCCGGTAAAGCCTTCGTTCGGGTTCGCTTCCATGCGCAGGGCTATGGGGATCACCGTCTCCCGGAGCCAGGCTTCAATGGCGTCCTCTTTGGCGTGGAGATCTTCGTCCTGTGCCGCCAAAGCCGCAGCGATGACATCGCTTTCCGAGGCGTACTCACCCGAGTCGATGCTCCGTTGAATCACTCTATATGCGTCTTCCGGCAATTGAACCGTTACGGAATGGGTGGCCATAGTTGATCCTCGGAACTATCTTATATTCTCTCTTCACAGCGGGATGTTGCCGTGCTTCTTCGGTGGGTTCTTCTCGCGCTTGGTGGCCAGCATGTCGAGCGCCTGGTTCAGCCGGCGGCGGGTTTCGCTGGGGCGGATGACCGCGTCGATGTAGCCGCGCTCGGCCGCGACGTAGGGGTTGGCGAAGCGCTCGCGGAACTCCTCGACCTTCTCCTCGCGGAGGTCGGCGAGGATCGCTTGTCTTCTCCTCTTCGGTGAAGGCCTTGCCCTGCGGCCAGACGGCCTGCGGCGGTCTTGAGCGCCTGCTCGAACTCGCGCTTGTAGACGATGTTGACCGCGCCCTCGGGTCCCATGACGGCGATCTCGGCGGTCGGCCAGGCGAGGTTGAGGTCGGTGCGCAGGTGCTTGCGAACTCATCACGCAGTACGCGCCGCCGTAGGCCTTGCGCGTGATGACGGTCAGCTTGGGCACGGTCGCCTCGGCGAAGGCGTAGAGCAGCTTGGCGCCGTGGCGGATGATGCCGCCGTGCTCCTGCTGCGACGCCGGGCATGAAGCCGGGGACGTCCTCGAATGTGATCAGCGGGATGTTGAAGCAATCGCAGAAGCGCACGAAGCGCGCGGCTTTCACGCTGGCGTCGATATCGAGCACGCCGGCGAGAAACGCAGGCTGGTTGGCGACGATGCCCACCGGCCGCCCCGCCATGCGCGCGAAGCCGACGACGATGTTCTTGGCGAAGTGCTCGTGGACCTGGAAGAGGTAGCCGTCGTCGACGATCTTCGTGATGACGTCGATCATGTCGTAGGGCTGGTTCGAGGCTTCGGGGATGAGCGTGTCGAGCGCAGCATCGGCGCGGGCCGGGTCGTCGGTGGTGCGGGCGCGGGGTGGCGCGTCGAGGTTGTTCGACGGCAGGAACGTCAGCAGCTCGCGGATGGTTGCGAGCACCTGCTCGTCGTTCGCGGCCATGAAGTGCGCGACGCCGGAGATCTCGTTGTGGGTCGCCGCGCCGCCCAGCCGCGCCATCGTCACGTCTTCGTGGGTGACGGTCTTGATGACGTCCGGGCCGGTGACGAACATGTAGCTGGTCTGCTCGGTCATCAGGGTGAAGTCGGTGATGGCGGGCGAGTACACGGCGCCGCCCGCGCAAGGCCCCAGGATCGCCGAGATCTGCGGGATCACGCCCGGACGCGAGCGTGTTGCGCAGAAAGATATCGGTGTAGCCGGCGAGCGAGACGACGCCCTCCTGGATGCGCGCGCCGCCCGAATCGTTCAGCCCGATGACCGGCGCGCCGACGCGCATGGCGGTGTCCATGATGGCGACGATCTTGGCGGCATTGGCCTCGGACAGCGCTGCCGCCGAGCACGGTGAAGTCCTGCGCGAAGACGAAGACGACGCGCCCGTGGATGCGTCCGTGGCCGGTGATGAAGCCGTCGCCCGGAACGTGCTGCGTCGGCCATGCCGAAGTCCGTCGCGCGCGAGGCGACGAACTTGCCGGTCTCCTCGAAGCTGCCCTCATCGAGCAGGAAGTCGATGCGCTCGCGCGCGAGCAGCTTGCCGGCTTTCTTTTCGCGGGCGCGGCGTTCGGGGCCGCCGCCGGCCTCGGCTTCGGCGTTGCGCTCGGCCAGTTCGGCGAGGCCGGATTCGTGGTGGACTTGTTCTCGGGCATAGGTTGCGATTCTAGCTGAACCGCCGTGGAAGCATCGCCGCCATCCGGTAGCGTGGGACGTGCCTCTGCAGGCGCACAGCTCTATGCCGTGCCGCCACGCGCAAAAGGAGGCTCCGCGGCTTCAGCCGCTGAGGTGCCGCTCCGCCGGAGCCGTCGAAGTATAGTGGAGGGGATGAAATTTGCCTCCCTGATGCTGGCCGTACTGCTGGCGCCGCTTCTGGCTGCGCAGAAAACCCCGCCGGCATACAGAACGAGCCGAAGGACTGGACCGCCGGCCTCGAGCGCGAGGTCAAGACCCTGGGCAAACCCGCCTGGCGGCCGATGCTCGAGTACGACATCCTGCTGCATCGCGTCGACACGCACCCGGCCGCGCCGCCCTTCGAATTTCCGTGGGAGGATACCGGGCGCGGCTACGGCTATGGGCCCGGCACCGGCCACTGGGACCTGGTGCACGAGATCCTGGACGTGCTGCCGGCCGCGCCGCGAGCATGCGCAGGAACAGTTGCTGAACGACGTCCGGCTGCAGCTTCCGTCGGGTTTTCTGCCCGGGCTCTACTGGATGCGCACGCAGACCGCGGCCGACGACCCCAAGATCTACGACTCGGCGCAGGCGAAGTTCAGCCCCACGCAGGGCAATCCGCCGGTGTGGGTGGTGGCGGCGGACGACTTCCTCGAAGAGACGGGCCGCGACCCGAAGCTGATGCAGGAGTTCCTGACGCACCTCAAGCTGCAGATCGGCTGGTTCGAGCGCGAGCGGCGCGCGCAGCCCGACGGCTTCCTCTACCTCGACATCGTGAACCACAAGTGGGAGAGCGGCGTGGACGAGGGCATCCGCTTCGACGAGACGGGGCTGGCCTCCGCGCATCCGCATTCGACCGCCTGCGTGGACGCGACCGCGCACGTCTACCAGATGTATGTCTACGCGGCGAAGTGGGCGCGCGAGCTCAACCAGGACGCCGGCGCCGTTCGACGCCCGCGCGGCGCACCTGCGCAACTTCATCCGCACGAAGCTGTGGAGCGAAGAGCGACGGCTTCTTCTACGACTAGCTGGATTCTGGATGGCAGCGTGCCGAAGTCCGCGCGCACGCACTCGTTCGAAGGCTTCTGGCCGATGGTGGTCGGCGCGGCCAGCCAGCGGCAGGGCCAGCGCGTCATCGACGAGTGGCTGATGCGCAAGGACCGCTTCTTCACGCCGCACCCGATCGCGACGGTCGCGGCGTCCGACCCCAAGTTCGAGCTGCGGATGTGGCGCGGGCCGGTGTGGAACTCGATGACGTACTGGGCGGCGCGCGGGGCGGTGCGCTACGGCCGGACGGATGCCGCGCGCCAGTTGCTGGAAGCTGCGCTCGACGACTCGGCGAAGCAGTTCACGCGCTCGGGCGTGGTGTGGGAGTTCTACGATCCCTTCGGCAACAAGCCGGAGGACCTGAAGCGCAAGCCCTCCACCAAGCGCAACCTGCCCTTTCCGGACTACATGGGCCACAACCCGCTGCTCGCGATGGCGCGGATGTGGGACTCGCTACAGCCCGCCAAGACAAATTAGCCGCGCCAGCTTCAGGGTCGCCCGATGACAAGATTTGAGCTCTTCCGCAAGAATGCATGGCTGGCTTTGCGCATGGCGCCGCGCGGCGACCGGCCGTTGGCTGCGTCTGTTAGGTGCATTCCTGTTCGTCATTGGCTGGGCCGCTTATGTTGCGATCGCGTGGTATCGGCTCGGCGTTGGCCTAGTCATCTTCGGCGTGATCGTTTACGCGCTGGCGATCCTGGTTGCGCGCTGGATTGCGATCAGCAACCGCCGCAGTGCGGAGAGTCTCTTGCGGCTTTCCGCTCGGCCCGACCCTCCAGAAGAAGATCTCCGCGCGCACGCCGCGAAGATTGGGGACCTGCTCCTGCGCACGGCGGTCATGGTCGATCGCGCCCTGGGCGAGGTGCTGTTTCGCGAACACAAGATCCCTGAAGCGCACGCGGGCATCTTCCGCCGGCGCACGCTCGACGTAGCCAACCGCCCCGGCCTGTGGACGGGCTTCACCCCGGCCGAGCAGGAGCTGCTGCGCTCGCAGGAGGGAAGCTGGCCCTGGGAAGAGGTGTGGCCGCGACTGCTCCAGGTGGAGGACGTCCGCGTGCTGCGCTGGGTGCTCGGCCTGGACCAGGTCCTGACACCGTTCGAGTTCCTGACGCGGGACATGGCCCCGGCGCTCGAGGTCACCACGGAGCCGCAGCGCGTGGCGACCGGACGCTGCCTCGCCGCATACGACCTGCGTCCCGCGCAGACGATGGCCAACGCCATGGTGACGCGCTGCGTCGCCGAAGCCGTGCATCGCGGCGTCATCGACGAGCCGAATGCCGCCGCCCGACACGAGCTTGTCACCCTTGCGGAGCGGATGGGCGCGGATCGGGGCATCGATCTGCTGCTTGCCTCAGGAACGGTCGCTGAAGCGGACCCGACCACCCTGGAGTGGACCGCACAAACCGCCATCCGCCGGCTGGTGGTCACCACCGCCCTGATCGGCTATCTGAATGGACCGTCTGAAGGTGAGTTGCACGTCACGGGCACAAAATTTGCGAGCACACGCTATGAAGCCGACGTGCAGGTAACGTAAGAGGCTACATGAACACTTCGGCAACTCCACGGTCAGCTCACAAAGCTCGCGTTAGAGCGAGGAGCCAAGCGCCGGCCTCGCCTACAAGTTCGGACGAACAAAAGAGTTGACAAGAGATGGGGACTCGGGGAACACCGCCGGGCCATTTCTCCGTTTCGAAGCAAAGTCGAGTCCCAGTCATCACAAAATATGAGTGAGTTTTTATCACATTATCTGCAACCATTTCTGCTACTATGCGTCTTATCCAGTGTGAGGGTTGGTGAAGAGTCCCAAACCCGCACAAACTTTGATTGCGAAGAGGAGTAAAACCATGACCACCATGACCCGTTTTGTTCCCCTCCGTTCCGCCCTGAGCGATGTGGCTGTCCTGCAGAACCGTTTGAACAGCATTTTCAATGACTTCGCCCGCCCGGAAGCGGCGCAGGAGACTCTTGCGGCCGGAAACTTCGTCCCTGCCGTCGACATCTACGAGGATGAGCAGAAGCTGGTCCTCAAGCTTGAAGTCCCCGGCATCCGCCAGGAAGACCTCGATGTGCGGCTCGAAAACCAGACCCTGACGGTCAAGGGCGAGCGCAAGTTCGAGTCCGAGGAGAAGGAAGAGAACTTCCATCGTATCGAGCGGCGCTTCGGCACCTTCACCCGCAGCTTCACGCTGCCTGTGACGGTCGACACTGCATCGGTCGCCGCGAAGTACGAATATGGGGTTCTGGCGATCCAGCTCAGCAAAAAAGAAGCCGCCAAGCCGAAGCAGGTAAAGGTGGAAATTGCCGGATCGCAGGCGGCCCCGAAGCAGGTGGAAGCCGCGAAGTAAAGCGCATGCGCAGTGATCTAGGGGCGGAGGGTCACGGGGAGTGATTCTTCGCCCACTTTTTTGTCCCACGGACAAATCAGCCAGATCAAAGAGATCCTCCCTGCGGAAACAGGTTGCGATCAAAGGAAAGAGGAACCATGGCCATTCGTTGGGAACGCTTGACGGTGAAGTCGCAGGAAGCCGTGCAGGCCGCCGCGGCGCACGCGACGGAGAACGGCAATCCGGAGGTGCTGCCGCTGCACCTGATGGCGGCGCTGCTGGAAGACCGCGAAGGCGTCGTGCTGCCGGTGCTCGAGAAGATCGGCGTGCCGGTGGAGCAGCTGCTGTCGCGGGCGTGAACGCCGCCATCAGCAAGCTGCCCAAGGTGCAGGGCGGCGCGCAGCCCGGCATGTCGGCCGCGCTGAACCAGCGTGCTCGAGCAGGCCTTCAAGGAAGCCGAGAACTTCAAGGACGAGTACGTCTCCACCGAGCACCTGCTGCTGGCGCTGGCGCGACGAAGCGTGGCGGCCGGTCCAGGGCGCGCTCAAGGCGTTTGGCGCCGACGCACGACGCCATCCTGAAGGCGCTGAGCGCGGTGCGCGGAGCTCGCGCGTGACCGACCAGAACCCCGAAGGCAAGTTCCAGGCGCTGGAAAAGTACGCCAAGGACCTGACCGAGCTCGCGCGCCGCGGCAAGCTCGACCCGGTGATCGGCCGCGACGAGGAGATTCGCCGCGTGATCCAGGTGCTCAGCCGCCGGACGAAGAACAACCCGGTGCTGATCGGCGAGCCGGGCGTGGGCAAGACGGCCATCGTCGAAGGCCTGGCGCGCCGCATCGTCTCGGGCGACGTGCCGGAGATCCTGCAAAGACAAGCGCGTCGTCTCGCTCGACCTGGCCAGCATGATCGCCGGTGCGAAGTTCCGCGGCGAGTTCGAAGAGCGGCTGAAGGCGGTGCTGAAGGAGATTGAAGAGTCGAACGGCGAGATCATCCTGTTCATCGACGAGCTGCATACGCTGGTCGGCGCGGGCGCGTGCGAAGGCGCGATGGACGCCAGCAACATGCTGAAGCCGGCGCTGGCGCGCGGCGGGCTGCGGGCCATCGGCGCGACCACGCTGAACGAGTATCGCAAGTACATCGAGAAGGATGCGGCGCTCGAGCGGCGCTTCCAGATCGTCTACGTCGGCGAGCCGAACGTCGAGGACACGATCGCGATCCTGCGCGGGCTGAAGGAGCGCTACGAGGCGCACCACAAGGTCCGCATCAAGGATTCGGCGATTGTGGCGGCGGCGACGCTGTCGCATCGCTACATCTCCGACCGCTTTCTGCCCGACAAGGCCATCGACCTGGTCGACGAAGCGGCGGCTGCGCTCGCGATCCAGATTGGCAGCGTGCCGGTCGAGATCGACGACCTGGAGCGCCGCGCCACGTCGCTCGAGATCGAGAAGCGCGGCCCTGAAGCGCGAGACAGATGCCGGACTCGCAGGAGCGGCTGGAAGCGGTCGAGCGCGAGCTGGCCGAGGTGCAGGAGCAGGCCGCCGGCCTGCGCGCGCGCTGGCAGACGGAGCGCGGCGCCATCGGCAAGATCGCCGAGCTGAAGGAGCAGCTCGAAGGCCTGCGCTTCCAGATGGGCGAAGAGACGCGCAAGGGCAACCTGCAGCGCGCGGCGGAGCTGCAGTACGGCGAGATCCCGCGGCTCGAAGCGCGAGCTGAAGCAAGCTGACGCAGGCCGCAGGACGCCGATGGGCGCCGCGACGGCACGCATCGCGCATGCTGAAGGAAGAGGTCGACGAGGAGGACATCGCGAAGATCGTCTCGCGCTGGACCGGCATTCCGGTCTCCAAGATGCTCGAAGGCGAGGTGCAGAAGCTGGTGCAGATGGAGGACCGTCTGCGCGAGCGCGTGGTCGGCCAGGATGAGGCGCTGGCGGCGGTGGCGAACGCGATCCGCCGCTCGCGCGCGGGCCTGAGCGATCCCAAGCGGCCGATCGGCAGCTTCATCTTCCTGGGCCCGACCGGCGTCGGCAAGACCGAGACGGCGCGTGCGCTGGCGGAGTTCCTCTTCGACGACGAGCAGGCGATGGTCCGCATCGACATGAGCGAGTACATGGAGAAGCACGCCGTGGCGCGGCTGATCGGCGCGCCTCCGGGCTATGTCGGCTACGACGAGGGCGGGCAGTTGACCGAGGCCGTGCGCCGCCGGCCGTACGCCGTCGTGCTCTTCGACGAGATCGAGAAGGCGCATCCGGATGTCTTCAACGTGCTGCTGCAGGTGCTCGACGACGGCCGCCTGACCGACTCCAAGGGCCGCACGGTGGACTTCAAGAACACGGTGCTCATCATGACCTCGAACGTCGGCGCGACGCACGCTGACGACCGCGTGGGCGCGAGGGCGAGGAGGGCTTTGAAGACGCGAAGACGCGCGTGATGGACGTCGCTGCGGCAGCAGTTCCGGCCGGAGTTCCTGAACCGCGTGGACGACATCGTGGTCTTCCATCCGCTGGGCGAGGAGCAGCTGACGCACATCGTCGACCTGCGCCTGCACGACCTGCAGAAGCTGCTGGCGGATCGCAAGATCACGCTCGAGCTGACCGACGGCGCGCGCGCAGGCCATCTTCAAGGCCGGCTACGACCGTGCGTATGGAGCGCGGCCGCTGAAGCGCGCGATCCAGCGCATGGTGCAGGACAAGCTGGCCGTGAAGATCCTCGACGGCACGGTGCTGCACGGCGATCACGTCAAGGTCGACGCCGCAAAGGATGGTCTCGACTTTGTCGTGACGGGACGGAGCTGAACCGCTCTCCGCGTCTCACAGAGGAGACGAAGGCGCGCACCTACGGACGACGATCCGGGGTGCGCGCCTTTTGCTTTTCCGGGTGCGGCAGGTTGTCGTCGGGGTCGAAGGGAATCGGTTCGGAGAACGGCTGCGGGAAGCGGTCGCCGGCCACGCGGAAGAAGACGGGCCGTGAATGCGTCAGCGGGGCGATCGCTCCCTCTGCGTCGGCGCTGTGGGTGTCGATGGGGATTTGTTCGAAGTCGTAAAAGTGGCGCCCGAGATCCTCAATGGTCCATTCGATGCCGCTGGTCAGGATGATGTAGGTGCTGGTGCTTCGCTGCAGGTCGGCGATGGTTTCGATGGGGAAGTGATACACCGTGTTGCGGCCGGTCCAGAAGTTGACTTCGGCGGAGGCTTCGCCGCGGTCGCGCATGATCGCTGGGAAGTCGATGGGGTACACGATACGCGCGGCCACATCGCGCGGCGCGTAGAACTCCAGCGGCAGCACGATCAGGTCGTCGCCGATCACGAGCGGCTGGCCGGGGTACTCGGGCGCCGGGATGGCGGCAATCATGCGCTCGAAGGATTCTTTCCGCACCTCGTAGTCATCGGCTCCGAGCGCCCAGCGAAAGGCGAACCAGCAGGTGGCGCAGAGCAGCGTGGCAAGTCCCGCCGAGCGCAGGTGGCCGAAACTGCGAAAGCCGCACAGAATTCCCGCGATCGCCACGCCGAAGCAGACCGGGATGACGAAGCGCGGCGAGAGCATGCCTCCGTGCAGCGAGGCCATCAAAAAACCCAGCAGAGGATACGCCAGCAACATGGAGACGGCCGCCGCTTCGGGCAGAGTGAGCAGAGGACGCACCGCATCCGCCGGAGCATCGACCAGGGCTACCATCCACTGCGGAGAGAAACTGCGGTCCAGCTGCGGCGCGAGGGCGCGGATGAGCCCCAGCAGAAAGGCCAGCGCGAACAGTCCCCAGACGAAGTAGCCAACGCGACCGACCATGTCCTCGTAGCTCAGCGGCACGGCCGCGAACGCCACCTTGTTCCATGCGTAGGGCGCGTAGAGCGCGATAGCATGGCTCGCGACGGAACGGAAGATCAGCAGGGGCGTACCGGCGATCGCCAGGGCAATCCAGACTGGCCAGCGCACCGCGTGCACAAACCCGCGCCGACTGCCTTCAAGCGATAGGCTGCCTTCATCGGTAAGCAAGGTGCGCACGCCCTCTGCCGCCGCGATGGGCACAAACGCAAGTACGGAGAAGAAGTTGGCGCACAGTCCAAGCGCAAGCGCGAGCCCCATGCCGCACAGCGCGCGCATGCGTCCGGCGCCGCTTGGCGAGGCATCATCGAATCGCGTCCAGCAGTAGACCGCTACCATTGTGGTGCCGAAGTACAGCGCATAGGAGCGGCTTTCAAAGCTCCAGTGAAACGCGTCCATGCCCATCAGCAGCATCACCCCGGCCAGCGACCACACGACGCCGATGCGCGGCTTCAGGAACAGGTACAGCGCCAGCAGCCCCGCCCAGAAGCCGAGCGCCGCGGGCAGCCGCATGGCCAGCGCATGCTCGCCGAAGGCGCGGGTCGAAAGCATCACCAGCGTGTGCATCAGCGGCGGATTCGGGTCGGCTCCTGTGCTGAGCGCGCCCCATATCGCCCGCACACTGCCCAGCCGGGCGATGTGCAGGGTAATCAGCTCGTCCAGCCACAGCAGCTTGGTCCACGAGAGGGCCGCCACAGCCGCGGCGTAGAACACGGTCAGCGCAGCAAAGGCTGCGATGGGATGACGCTCGATCCGCGTAGACAGGAAGGCGGTGGCGCTCGATTCGGCCGGCTGCTCAAAGTGACGACGGCCCGTCTCCTGAGCTGACGGCGAAAGGGTGGGCATGGGGAGTCTCCGGATGCTCTGGGAGACGGATGGCGCGGAGTTACTTCAGCGTTGCCCCGGCCAGCTGGCCGATGGCCCCCAGCGTCATCTGGGCCGCGTTCAGCCCCAGCCGAAAATCGTCGTCGCTGTAGAACGAATAGACATCCGTCGGCTGATGATGCTGCGGATCCCAGCCCGCGCCCATCTGCGCGCCGCGCTCCACCTCGCGCAGGCTCAGCGAGGGCGTCAGGTCCATGAAGGGCGTGGAGTCGGTGTTGGTCATGTGCGGGCCGACGTTGGCCGGGTAGTCGGTCGCGTACTTGTCGTCCGCAAGCTGAAACTTGTGCGCCAGCCTCATGGCCGCGTCGGCAAACTTCGAGGTCACCTGGTACTCGATGTTGACGTCGGCCTCGGGCCGCTGCTCCTTGCTCATGGTGCCGTCCTTGTGCGGCATGCCGTGGTCGAACATCATCATGTCGTGCTGGATCATGCCCAGCCACTTCGGCTCCGGATACTTGCCCGAACCCGCGGGCGACTCCATGCCCTGCAGGTCCTTGCGCTGCGTCGACGTAGGCGCGCGCGCCGTTCAGCCCCGTCTCCTCGTTGTTCCAAAGCGCAAAGCGGATCGACACGTCCGTCTCACGTCCGGGCTGCTGAAGATGCGCGCCAGCTCCATCACCAGCGCCGTGCCGGAGCCGTCGTCGTTGGCCGCCTCGCCCCAGCCGATGCCGTCCATGTGCGCGCCCAGGATGTACATCTGCTCCGGGATGCTTGGAGCCGATCTTGGTGCAGTACACCTCTTCGCGCTCGCCCGGCACCGAAGGCGGCGTATCCAGCTCGCGCAGCTTCACGTCCGGCTGCTTCATCGGGTCGCTGTTCACGGTGTCGGGAAAGATGTTGCCGCGCTTGCGCGAGCCTCCCGGGCCCGACGCTGGGATCCTGCCGGCGGCCGCCGGCGCCTCCGCGTCCGGCTCGCGGCGCTGGCGGCTGGAAGTCATACTTGATGCGCTCGGTATTGGTGCAGCCATAGCTCTTCAGCTGCGCTTCGATCCAGTCGACCGCCTTGCGGTTGCGCTCCGTGCCCTGGCGGCGGTCGCCGAATTGCGTCAGGCCTTTGATGGTCGCCTTGTAACGGTCGAGGCTCAACCGGCCGACCATCGTCGCCACCGGATCGGGCATGGCAGCAGGCGCGGCCGCGGCAGCTTGGCCAACCGCCATCGCAGGCGCTGCAAACACAGCGCAGGCACCCAAGACAACAAGGGAGGAGGGAAAACGTAGATTGAGCGGCATCGTGAAAAAGATGCTACCACGCCCAAATCGCGGCCCCGCAAATGCAGAAAGCACGTTATGGTTGCAAAGGTGGTTGGAAGGCTAGTCGAACGTCTTTGCATCCTGTCCATGATGCTGCGCCGCACGTTCCTGAAATCGGCTGCTTTCGTCCTCGCTCTGGGCGAGACCACGCGACCACGCGGGCAGGAGTTTGCGGAGGCTGCGCGGCTTCAGTTGGGGATCACCACTGGCTATGACCCCGCGTACACCCGCATCCCCTATCCGAATGGCGACGTGCCGCGCTCCACGGGTGTCTGCGCCGACGTCGTGATCCGTGCCGCACGCGACGCCTTCTCGCTCGACCTTCAACGCCTCGTCCACGAAGACATGCAGCGCGATTTCGCATCCTACCCGCATACCTGGGGACTCACGCACCCGGACCCCAACATCGATCACCGCCGCGTGCTCAACCTCGAGGTCTTCTGGCGCCGCGCCGGGGCCCAGCTCTGGACCGCGCGTGCGAAGACCCCGGGAAACGACTTCGGAAGCGATATGCAGACGGGCGACATCCTTACCTGGCTGCTCGACGGGCGTTTGCCCCATGTCGGCATCGTCGTTGGCACCGGTCTTTTCGGCCCGCGCCTCGTGCACAACATCGGCGGCGGCGTACAGGAGATCAGCCTCGTTCAGATGCGCAGTCAGCATGCCAAAGCCCACTTCCGCTGGCCGGTGTAACCTCTCAGACGCGCAAGACCGGATGAAAAAGGAAGGAAACGGCGTGATCCTGCGGAGGCCGCCGCGCGCCTCCGCCCGGCCGCGGCGTGGGCTGGAAGTCATACTTGATGCGCTCGGTATTGGTACAGCCGTAGCTCTTCAGCTGCGCTTCGACCCAGTCGGCCGCGACACGACCAACAGGAGCGCGGCGGCCAGACGGGCGGTCGCGCGAGAGCCGAAACAAAGGGTCATTCTCATAGTTGGGCTCATCGTAGCACGACGTTATCCTTGGGCCATGGCGACCTTAAGCGTCGTACGAATCGGCTGGTTTCTTCTTCTGCTCGGCGTTGTTGCCGAGTCCCTGGCCTGGTGGGCGCATGCCTTGGCGCGTGGCTTTGCCTTCGGCGGCTTCGCCGTCGTCAACTGGCTGCTGATTGTCGCGGGATGGGTGCCGATCTGTCTTGGCGTGGCGATTCTGTTCAAACACAACCGGCTGCCGGCAAGGTGAAGCCAGCGGCTGCCGGCTCCACCTGCTCCTGGCAGATGCATCAGCTGTTGATGGCGATCGGCTCTTTCTCCGCCGGCGCGCCGCCCTTGGCTTCCGCGCCCGGCTTGCGGATGTCGATGCCGCCCTTGAAGAACGCGCCGTCCTCAATCGAGATGCGCGCCGCGATCACGTCGCCGGTCAGCGAGCCTTCGCTGCGGATGTCCACGCGGTCGCTGGCCTGGCAGTTGCCGCGCACCTTGCCCAGCACGACGATCTCGCGCGCCATGATGTTCGCCGCGACCTGGCCATTGCGGCCCACGGTGACGCGGTTGCCGGGCAGGTTGATCGCGCCTTCCACCTTGCCGTCGATGTAGAGCGACTCGGAGCCGGAGACCTCGCCCTTGACGATCAGGCTCTTGCCGATCGTGGCCTGCTCGCCGGTAGGCGGCTGCGCCGCGGCCGCCGGCGTCCGGCCGGACGCGCCGGGCTGGCGGAGCTCGTCTCAAAGCTCGCGGGGCGGCGTGGGGGTGGGACGCTGCGGCTCGGGGGTCGGGGGAGTGGTGCTTCCGGGCTGGTTGGGCTTCCACATATCTTGGGTACTTCCTTCCTTTGGGTTCGAGTCGTGCAAGGACTCCGGTAAATCAGAGGTGGGGTGGTGCAACGACGCCCGGGCAGCGCGCCCACCGCGGCGAATCCTGTAGAAACCATACTACCTGCCGGGCGGCGCAAGCCTCTTGAAAACTGCGCCCATCGCCATTCCTTCGCCCCCGAATCCGCGGGGGAATCAGACTCGCCATCGCTTTTTTGCGAGAAAGAGCTTGCCACGGCACCAGCCCCCTTGCCTATGGCGCAAAAGTGGTACTCCAGCCCCCGAATGGGCCATGGACGAGGCATCGCAATGCGCGGAAAGTAACTCCTGTAACAGGTACCAGGAAGGTAGTCCCCGCTCCGGACTTTCTCCCCCGAACCGCGATCGACCCCCGCCGCTCCCCTCCGCTGCATCGCTGCCGCGCGAGCGCCCGCCCCAGGCGCTCGCGGCAGAACCCACCCTTGCTCTAGCATGGCTCCATGCAGACCCTCCGCTCCGCTCTCGTGCCTCTGCTGCTCGCTGGATCGCTTTCGGCGCAGGCGCCCGCGCCGAAGATGGCGAAGCCGCCCAGACTGCACGCTGTCACCTTCGGCCCGGTGCGCCGCGTCCCGTACACTCCGCCCGATATCGCGCCCGAAGACAAGAGCGAAGACTCGACCACTCTCAAAGTTCGTCCGCTGCTCGTCGATGACCGCCAGCGCGAGTGGACCATGGGCGAGATCCACGAAGTCACCGACCGCAGCTTCGCCGTGCGGCGCGCGCTGCGGCTGAACGATGCCCTAGCCGCCGACCGCGAGCCGCGCTGGGTCTGGGAGCCCGGTCCCTGGCTCCTGGTCGACCGCCAGACCGGCCACATCGCCGCCCTGCACCTGCCCGACTTCGACGCCGCCGTCTCCAACGTCGTCTGGTATCGCGACTACGCCGCCTATTGCGGCATCGCGCAAACTGCGAAAGGCGGCCTGTTCGCGGTCGTGGCGCAGCTTGGGGCGCGCCGCGCCGTCGTTCAGAAGCAGATCGGCCCCTGGCCGCAGGCCAACCACTTCATCCCCGTCTGCCAGCCCGCGCAATGGCAGCGCCTGCCGATGCGCGTCACCCTGAAGCCCACCGGCGGCGAAGCCCTCACCTTCGACGTGCTCGGCTCGAGTTCGCTGATCGAAGAAGGCGACTCGCCAGACGAATGAGGCGTCGGAAGACGGCGCAAGGACCTCCATTCAGGAGGACGAATATGTTCCCGTTCTGAAAACACCAATGGCACCGATTCAGGAATCCAGGCGAAATCCGCTCTGATCCATGCATCGGTGCCAATCGGTCTTAAGCCCTCGCGACTATGGATTTACCGGCGGAAGTCCCGGCGCTCGTCCCGGCGAAACTCTTCCCGGCGATCTTCGCGGCGGTCAAACGCTTCGCGCCGATCCCATCCGTAGGGGCGTGCGTACCCCTCGTGGCCGTAATACCCGTAGGCCGGCGCAGCGTAGCCGTAACCGTAGACAGGCGCCGGATACACCGGTCCGCCGTGCACCACCACCGGCCCGACGCGAAGCCCGAACGCAACCTGCGCCTGTGCCTTCTGGGGAGCCGCGATCGCCACCGCTCCCGCGAGCAGGCCCACCGTGAACATCTTTGCCACCATCGCCTTTACGTTTGCCATCTGCATATCAGCCTCCTGGGCCCCTGCTTGCTACATTCAGGTAAACCCCGCGCCGCAGGAAAGGTTCGCGCAACCTTTCCCCCGGTCCGGGTTGCCACGGATCCAGTTGTCAGCAGAAGCCGGGAGTGGTCCACTGGAAGGCAATAACTGGGAACCAGAAGACTGAGAACCAGGACTGGAGCATTCCATGCCCGAAAAACTGCTGCGCGAAAAGATTGGCTGGAAGCCCGGCAACACCGCCCTGCTGCTCGACCTGCCCGAGGGCATGGACGATCCCTTCGCCGGGGTCGCTCACGTGGCCGCCACGGCGAAGTCCGCCAAACCCGGCAAGCAGCCGCTGGACGTCGCGCTCGCCTTCACCCGCGATCAGGCCGCCCTGGCCTCCGCTGCCAGCGTCCTCCTGCCGGCTGTGACCGAGAGCACGCGCCTGTGGCTGGCCTACCCCAAGAAGTCGGGCGCCATCCCCACCGACCTCACCCGCGACGCGGGCTGGCATCCGATGTTCGACGCCGGATGGATCGTCGTTGCCATCGTCTCCATCGACAGCACCTGGTCCGCCGTGCGCTTTCGTCCCAAGGCGCTGGTCAAGTCCGTGCGTTATCCGGCGAATCCCTAGTAGAGGTCCGCCTCGGCGAACAGCTTTCCGGCCGCATCCTTGGTGCTTACCGAAGGCTTCAGGCCTTCCACCGGCCAGGCGATGTTCAGCGTTGGGTCGTCCCAGCGGATGCTCCGCTCGCCCGCCGGAAAGTAGCCGTCGGTGGTCTTGTAGAGCACCTCGGCTGTCTCCGAAAGCACCAGGAAGCCGTGCGCGAAGCCTTCCGGAATCCACAGCAGCTCCAGCTCGCCGGCAGCGTTACGCGGCTTCAGATCGAAGCCCGCCCACTTCCCGAAGTCCGGGGAATCCCGCCGCAGATCCACCGCCACATCCCAGATGTGCCCCGAAAGCACGCGCACCAGCTTGCCCTGCGGTTTGCCGAGCTGATAATGCAGCCCACGCAGCACGCCCCGGGCGGAGAACGACTGGTTATCCTGCACGAAGTGCGAAGGCAGCCCTGCGCCCGCAAAGGTACTGGCGTTGAAAACCTCGGCGAACCAGCCGCGTTCGTCCCCGAAGCGACGCGGCGAAAGCAGCTTCACGTCGCGCAACATTGTGTCGTTTACCTGCATCGTTCTATCCTAACGGAACCATCCCTGGAGACAAGGACGAAGGCGCATGGGCTGCGCCTGGCAGCGGATTCTGTTTCCCATCCTGGTGCCAACCTAGTAAGCTATTCAAACGAAAACCTTTTGCGATATTGTGGACACGGATTCCGATGCACGTGCAGTCTGTTCCCTTGTCCGAGCCCTTGGAAGACACCGCTTGCACCAGCCGCATCTACATGCTGGAACCCGGTGAAGCCACAGAGGAATGGTGAAGTCTTATGGCTCCAGGTGTGCAAGCACAGGCAGGGAAGGCACGGCAGAACAGAGTAGCCCGGCCCGATCGCAGCTTCGCCCCGGCGCTTCCACGGAGGAGCCCGCATGCAGGTTGACTCGGAATCGACCGAGGCGCGGCTGGCTGGAGTGAGCGCGGGAAAGTCCGTCGTGCATGAGTTTTCCTCCATGCCCGAACGTCTGTTGGGCGCGGCTCATGCAGAGCCGGAGGGACATCGCCGCCAAGTCGCTTCGCTTCCCTTCAGCCTTCTGCGCTATCGCTATGTCAAGCGTGGCGTGGACCTGCTGCTGGTCATCCTGGCTCTTCCCGTATTGCTTCCCGCCTTGCTGGTCGTCGGTGCGCTTGTCCGCTTTACCTCGCCCGGACCGGTCTTCTTCTCCCACCGCCGCATCTGCCGCGACGGCGCATTCTTTTCCATGTGGAAGTTCCGCACCATGTGCGTCAATTCCTCCGAGGTGCTGGAGCAATACCTGGCCGCGCCACCCCGAGGCGCGCGCCGAGTGGAGCAACAGCCACAAGCTCCGCCACGACCCCCGCGTCACTCCCGTCGGCCTTCTGCTGCGGCGCTTCAGCCTGGACGAGCTTCCACAGGTGTGGAATGTGCTGCACCGGCCAGATGAGCCTCGTCGGCCCCCGCCCCATCGTCGCCGCGGAGGTCGAAAAATACGGCGACCGCTTCGAGTTCTACTGCCGCGTCAAACCCGGCGTCACCGGCCTTTGGCAGGTCTCCGGCCGCAGCGAGCTCAGCTACGACGAACGCGTCAAGCTCGACTGCGACTACGTCTCGCACTGGTCGCTCGTGCGCGACGTCCGCATCCTGCTGCGCACCTTCCGCTCCGTGGTCAACCAGGACGGAGCCTACTAACGCCGGTGCGGCGTTGCCATTGTCCATCACTGGTTTGTCACTCGCGGCGGCGGCGAGCGCGTCGCCGAGTGCATCGCCTCGCTCTTCCCCCAGGCTGAGCTCTTTACCCTGGTCGCCGCGCCGCCCGGACTGCCCGAAAGCCTCCGCTCCCGCACCCTGCACACTTCCTTCCTGCAGAAGGTGCCCGGCGCCGCCGGCCATCACCGCCACATGTTGCCGCTGTATCCGGCCGCCACGGAAAGCCTCGACCTGCGGGGATTCGACCTCGTCATCTCTTCCGACAGCGGCCCCGTCAAAGGCGTGCGCATCGACCCCGGCGCCATCCACATCTGCTACTGCCACTCGCCGATGCGCTACCTCTACGATGGCTACGAGCAGTATCGTTCGCAGATGAGCCCCGTCGTGCGCGCCCTGTTCTCCGCCACCGCCGGACGCGTGCGCCGCTGGGATCTTGCGGCCGCCTCCCGCGTCACCCACTTCATCGCCAACTCCCACTACGTCGCCGACCGCATCCGCCGCATCTACGGACGCGAAGCCGAGGTCATCCACCCACCCATCGACCTGGCGCGCGGCCATATCGACCCCGCTCCCGGCGACCACTACCTCTGCGCCGGACGTCTGGTCGGCTACAAGCGAACGGACCTCCTGCTCGAGGCCTGCCAGCGCCTCGGGCGCAAGCTCCGCATCGCCGGCGACGGTCCGGAGCTGGCGCGCTCCGCAGCTGGCCGCCCGCCGCGACGTTCGACTTTCTCGGAGAACTCCCCACCGACGATCTTTGGCGCGAGTACGCCGCTGCCGCGCCCTGCTCTTCGCGGCCGATGAAGACTTCGGCATGGTGCCGCTCGAAGCCCAGGCCTCCGGCCGCCCGGTCATCTGCCTACGGCGCCGGCGGCTCGCTCGAAACGGTGCGCGGAAGCGGCCCTCATCCCACCGGCGTCTACTTCGCCGCGGCAGACCGTCGACTCGGTGATCGACGGCATCCTCCGCTTCGAGGCCGCCGAATCCACCTTCGACCCCGAGGCGACGCAGGCGTGGGCCCGCACCTTCGATACTCCGGTCTTCCTCGGCCGCCTGCGGGCCTTCATCCTGGCGCACGTGCCGGAGGCGGCTGCCGCCATGGAGCCCTTCTGATGGACAGCATGCGCGACATGCTCCGCAAGAACCTTGGCCGCAGCCTCGAAACGCTGCCCGCGCTCGACCGCCTGCGCGCCGCCTGGCCCGTCGCCTGCGGCAAAGCCATGGCCGGCCGCGGCGAGATCATCGCCTTTACGGACGGCATCGTCAACGTCGAGGTCCAGGATCTCGTCTGGCTCGACCAGATGCGCTGCATGCGCGCCATCCTCGAAAGCGAACTGGCCCGCATCGCGGCCGTGCCGCATCGCCGGGATACACTTTGAAGAGAGAACGAGGTGACGAGACCATGAGCGACGGCGTTTCGGTCGAAGAGGTCCGCCGGTCGCGGAACTGGCCAATCTCGAGCTGACCGCCGAGGAAGAGCCCCGCATGCAGCGCGACCTGAACGCCATCCTCGGCCACATCGCCCAGTTGAACGAGCTCGACACCACCGGCGTCGAGCCGATGGCCCAGGTCGGCGAGATCCTCGGGCCTCCACCGACGAGCCGGCGCAGCGCTTCGCCCCGACGCGGTCCGTCCCTCGCTCGACCGCAGCGCCGTCATGGCCGCAGCCCCCGAGTCCGACGGCCGCTTCTTCAAAGTCCCCAAGGTGATCGAACGATAGTTGTCAGTTCTCAGTTGTCAGTCGTCGAGGCACCGGGCACTGGGCACTGGGAACTGGACTGAGACCGAGAACTGAGAACCGCCGGAGAAAGCAGCGAAGTGGAAATGGTATCGATTGCATCCGCGAAGGCCGCCGTCCAGGCTGAATCCGCCACGCCTGTGGCCGAGCGCCACTACGACCGCATCGCCGCCAACGACGGCCCGCAGCGGCAAGGCCATCAACAGCTTCCTCGCGCTCAGCCGCGACCGCGCCCTCGCCCAGGCCGCGCGCGTCGACGCCGGCCGCCAACGGCGAGCCCTGGCCCGCTCGCCGGCGTTCCCATCGGCATCAAGGACGTGCTCGCCATGCACGGCGCCCCCGCCACCGCCGGCTCGCGCATCCTCGAAGGCTACCACCCGCCCTACGACGCCACCGCCGTCACGCAAGCTCGAAGCCGCCGGCGCCGTCCTGCTCGGCAAGCTCAACTGCGACGAGTTCGCCATGGGCTCGCTCGAACGAAAACTCCGCCTACGGCCCCGTCCGCAATCCGCGCGCGCTCGACCGCGTCCCCGGCGGCTCCAGCGGAGGCTCCGCCGCAGCAGTCGCCGCGGGCTTCGCCGCGGCCACCCTCGGCACCGACACCGGCGGCTCCATCCGCCAGCCCGCGGCCTTCTGCGGCGTCGTCGGCGTCCTGCCCACCTACGGCCGCGTCTCCCGCTACGGCCTCATCGCCTTCGCCTCCTCGCTCGACCGCGTCGGCCCCTTCACCGCGCAACGTCACGCGACGCCGCCACGATGCTCGCAGTCCTCGCCGGCCAGGACCCCCTCGACGCCACCAGCGCCGATCGCCCCGTCGCCGACTACGTCGCCGCCCTCGCCCAGCCCGTCGCCGGCCTGCGCATCGGCGTTCCCGAGGAGTACTTCGGCGAAGGCCTCGACCCCGAGATCCGCGCCGCCATCGAGCGCACCCTCGACGGCCTCCGCGCACAGGGCTGCGAACTCGTGCCAGGTCAGCCTGCCGCACACCCGCTACGCCATCCCCACCTACTACGTCATCGCCACGGCCGAGGCCTCCTCCAACCTCTCGCGCTTCGACGGCGTCCGCTTCGGCCTGCGCTCGAAGGACAAGCACCACGCTCTCCGCCATGTTCAAGAAGACCCGCGATGAGGGCTTCGGCGCCGAGGTCAAGCGCCGCATCCTGCTCGGCACCTACGCCCTCAGCGCCGGCTACTACGACGCCTACTACCGCAAGGCGCAGCAGGTCCGCACGCTGCTCACCCGCGACTTCCTCGCAGGCGTTCGCCCAGTGCGACGTCTCGTCCGCCCCATGACCCCCACGCCGCCCTTCAAGCTGGGCGAAAAGACCGACGACCCGCTCGCGATGTACCTCGCCGACATCTACTCGGTCGCCGCCAGCCTCGCCGGCATCTGCGGCATCAGCGTTCCCTGCGGCGCCACCGCCGAGGGCCTCCCCATCGGCGTCCAGATCATGGCCCCCCACTTCAGCGAGTCCACGCTCCTGCGGGTGGGGCTTGCCGTGGAGAATCTTCCCCAGCCCGGTGCTGCCTCCGCCTGAATCGGGCCGCCGGTCCGCACCGTGCTACCGTCGTAGAAGATGGATGAGGTTCAATCAAAACCTGCCGGCGGCATCCGGGTGCCGGATTTCCGCCGCAACCAGATGTGGACCTACTTCGGTCCCGCCTTTGTGGCCTCCGTCGCCTACATCGATCCCGGCAACTTCGCCACCAACATCCTGGGCGGAACGCAGTTCGGCTACCGCCTGCTGTGGGTGCTGCTGTGGTCGAACGCCATGGCCATCCTCATCCAGTACCTCTCGGCCAAGCTGGGCATCGTCACCGGCCTCACCCTGCCGCAGAACTGCCGCAAACACTTCTCGCGCCCCGTCACTCTCGCTCTGTGGGCCGCCGCGGAAGTCGCCGCCATCGCCACCGATCTGGCCGAGTTCCTGGGCGCCGCCCTCGGCCTGGACCTGCTCTTCGGCCCCGCGCTCTATGCGCATGGCTTCAGCCCGCGCGAGACCCTGCTGCTGGCCGCGCTGGTCTCCACCGTGCTCGTCTTCGCCATTCTCGCGCTCGATCTCGCCGGCCATCTCTGGCTTGAGCGCGGCATCATCGGGCTGGTCGGCATCATCGGCCTCTGCTACGGCTTCGAGGTCTTCCTCGTCCATCCGGACTGGCACCGCGCCATGCTGGCGACGCTGATCCCCTCGCTCGACCGCAGCTCCGCCGCAGAACTTCCACGACTCCATCTACGCCGCCGTCGGCATGCTGGGCGCGACCGTGATGCCGCACGTCGTCTACCTGCACTCCGCGCTGGTGCAGCCGCGGCTGAAGGAACTCACCGGCGCCCTGCTGCCCGCCAACGAAGCCCTGCACAGCGAGCGAGGACCACCACCGCACCACCGAAGCCACCCGCCGCAGCATCCTGAGCCACTTCCTGCGCTTCGAGCTGATCGACGTCTTCGTCGCCATGAACGGCGCGTGGCTCATCAACTCCGCCATGATCCTGATGGCCGCCGTCGCCTTCGTGCACTCGAACAACCTGCAGCCCACCATCCAGGACGCCTACCAGACGCTCGGCCCGCTCTTCGGCCGGCCGCCGCCGTCGTCTTCGCTGTCGCGCTCTGCTCTGCTCCGGCCTGTCCAGCTCCACCGTCGGCGTCATGGCCGGCCAGGTCATCATCGAGGGCTTCCTCGATATCAAGTTCCCCATCTTCCTGCGCCGGCTGATCACGATCGTCCCGGCGATCGCGGTCATCGCCATCGGCCTCGACCCCCTGCAGATCCTCGTCCTCTCGCAGGTGGTCCTCAGCTTCGCGCTGCCCGTTCGCGCTGATTCCGCTGCTCATCCTGACCAGCCGCACGGCGGTGATGGAGACCTTCGCCAGCGCCGCCCGCACCCGCGTCGCCGGCTGGGTGGTGGTCAGCGTCATCCTGGCGCTCAACGCTATCCTCCTCGGCCAGCTCGCGCTGGGCTGATTCATACCCGCGCAGCAAAAAGCCCCGGGACGCGCGCCCCGGGGCTCCGTTTCCAATGAGGATGGTTCTAAGTCTCGCGCACGTTGAAGGCGTCGTAACCGTGTTCCTTTACCAGCGCGTCGCGCTCGGCGACGTGCAGGTCAGCCTCAACCATCTCCTTCACCAGCTCGTCGAACGTGGTCTTCGGCTGCCATCCCAGCTCGCGCTTGGCCTTCGAAGCGTCGCCCAGCAGGCTTTCTACTTCGGCCGGACGGAAGTGCCGCGCGTCGATCGCAATCACCGCGTTGCCCTTCTCGTCGTACGCCTTTTCATCCAGGCCCGAGCCCTTCCACGTCAGCTTCATGTCCAGCAGCGCGGCGCAGCGGTTAATAAACTCGCGCACGCTGTACTGCTCGCCGGTGGCGATGACGAAATCCTGCGGCTTCTCCTGCTGCAGCATCAGCCACTGCATCTCGACGTAGTCGCGGGCGTGGCCCCAGTCGCGCTTGGCGTCCAGGTTGCCCATCAGCAACTGCTGCTGCAGGCCCACCTTGATGCGCGCCAGGCCGCGCGTCACCTTGCGCGTGACGAACGTGGCGCCGCGCAGCGGAGACTCATGGTTGAACAGGATTCCGCAGCAGGCGTACATCCCGTAGGATTCGCGGTAGTTCACCGTGATCCAGTGCCCATACAACTTCGCGCACGCATACGGAGAACGCGGATAAAATGGCGTCGTCTCGCGCTGCGGAACTTCCTGTACCAGCCCGTAAAGCTCCGAAGTGCTGGCCTGGTAGAAGCGGGTCTTGTCCAAACCAAGAATTCGAATGGCTTCCAGCATGCGCAGAACGCCGAGGGCGTCGGTGTTCGCGGTGTACTCCGGCGTCTCGAACGAGACCCGCACGTGCGACTGCGCGCCCAGGTTGTACACCTCATCCGGCTGTACCTGCTGCAGCACATGAAACAGCGACGAGCTGTCCGTCAGGTCGCCGTAGTGCAGTTTGAAGGGCGCGTTCTCCGCCGGCTGATGCTCGTAGATGCGATCGATGCGCGACGTGTTGAACAGGGAGGCATGACGCTTGATGCCGTGGACTTCATAGCCTTTGTTCAGAAGCAACTCAGCCAGGTAAGCACCATCCTGGCCGCCCACACCTGTAATCAACGCCTTTTTCAAACGAAACGCCTCCGGTGGATCAGCGTGTTTCCACGTCTCTCGCCGCATGCTGTGAGATAACCCGATCATACATCACCAGATAGCGGTCAATCATCTTTTGAAGCCCGAACCGGCCCACGTTCGCGAGCCCCGCGGAGCGCATTTCGTCCGCCCGCGGCAGGTTCTGCGCGACGATCTCTGCCGCGCCTGCGGCATCGGCCGGATCGAAGTAAACCGCTGCATCCGCGCCCAGATCCGTCATGGGAGCGCGGTTGCTGGTGAACACCGGGCAGCCGCACGCCTGCGCCTCCAGGATTGGCCAGCCGAAGCCCTCGTAGAACGACGGAAAGAGCAGCGCCTCCGCCAGCGAGTACACCGCGCGCAGATCCTCATTGGCCAGCCCACTCAGCCGCGCCACCCGGCCCTCCAGCCCATGGTCGCGGACGTACGCGTCCAGCTCGTCGCCCAGCGGAGGCCCCACCACCAGCAGCCGCGGCGCGCCCGCGCCCAGCCGCTCGCGCAGACCGTCGAAAATCTGCAGCAGCCCCAGCCGGTTCTTGTACCAGGAGTCAGCGCCCACGTGCAGGAAGAACGGCTCGTGCGCGTCGAAGCCCAGCGCCGCCAGCCGCGCCAGCGCTTGCTCGCGCGGCATCGGCGTGTACGGGTACACCATCGCGTTGTCGATCACCTCCGACCCCGACGCCGGCCGCCCCGTCACCCGCAGCAGATCCTTCTCCGACTCCGCCGACACGCACACCACATACTGCGCGCGCTTGAGGCCCGCAAGGATCAGTTGCTGCAGCCTCCGCCCGGTCGAGGACACACGCCACTCCGGCAGCTCGCCCAGCGCGCTGCGGATCGCCATCACGTCATGGCACGTCACCACGTTCGGCTTCGCCTGCACGTGCTTCGCGTAAATGGAGTTGGAGTGGTCGCAGATGTGCACGATGTCGAAACCGCGGAGCACCCGCTTCAGCCTCGGCGGAAAGACGAAAAACTTGTCCGCCCACGCCATCCACTTGCGCAGGCCGCCCTTGCCAACGGCCTTCGCCAGCACATCCTCCGGCTGCAGAACCTCCACCATATGCCCGCGCGCCTTCAGCTCCGTCTCGAGCAGCGCCGTGTAGCGCAGCATGCTCTCCTGGCGGTCGGGCGGGTAGTTGCCGATCAAAAGAATTCGCAGAACTCGCATAGTTGGCTACGATCTATCGTAGCTTGTCCCCGCCGAGCGCCGGTCTTCAACTCACAACTCCGAACTCGTAACTTCTGGTCCTGATTCAGACCGGAACGATCAGCGGCTTCACCTTCGGAATGGACTTGAGCGTCTCATCGCTGATCCCCAGGTGCTGCTTCACGAGCTCCGGCGGCGTGTTCCGCACCCATTCCGAAAGCGAAAGATCCATAAACCGCGACGTCTTGAACATCTCCAGGAAGATCAGGTCCGTCGTGCCTGTGTTCTCGATGTAGTGCCCGAGCGTGCGCGGGATATAGCCCACATCGCCCGCGTTGAAGTCCGCCGTGCGCGCCTTCGACCCGTTGAAGAACACCGTCATGCGCCCCTGGCCCTGCATGTAGTACTGCCACTCGTCCGAGTTCTGGTGCCAGTGCAGCTCGCGCAGGCCGCCCGGCTTCAGGATCACCTGCACCGCCGCAATCGTGGTCGAGACCGGGAACACGCGTCGAGTCCACCACGCGTACCTCGCCGAACTTCAGTCTTCGCCGTCGGCGGCATCTTGTGCATGGCAAAGTCAAAGGCTACGGCGGTCGAGCCTCCGCCGCCGCTTGCCGCGCGCACATCCTGCTCGAGCGGCGGCGGCACCGGCGCCTGGAAGATGTAGTGCCCGTCCGCAGGCTGCTTGTAGACGGCTTCGAGCGCACTCTCCGGCACGCCCCAGTTTTTGGCCAGCACCTCGGGCGGCGTGTGCCGCGCCCAGTCCGAAAGCAGCGTCGTGTTGCCCTCGGAAAACTTCCCGTTATCGAAGACCAGCAGGAACTCGCAGCCATCCGGCCCCAGCCCCTGGATCGAGTGCGGCGTCCCGCTGGGGAAATACCAGAGATCGTCCTTGGCCACGTCCTTCACGTAGCTTTTTCCCGCATTGTCGATCGCGGTCAGCCGCGCCGTGCCGCTCAGCATCATGGCCCACTCGGCCGCATCGTGCCAGTGCAGTTCGCGGATGCCGCCGGCCGTCAGGCGCATGTTCACGCCCGCGATCTCGGTCGAAAGCGGGAAGCTCTCGACGTTCACCTGCCGCGACCAGCCGCCTTCCTGGATACGGCGGTGCGCCGTCGAAAACGAAGCCCAGAACGTCCGCACCTCGCCGTGATCGGTCGAGGGCGGCGAAAATGTATTCGGATTCGCCTGCCTGAGCAGCTGATTCTCCGGTCCGGGATTGGTGGCGCTGGCATCCTGCTTGCCCTGCTGCGCGCCCGCGATCGTTTGGCCCTCAGCCGCGCCCAGCGTCAGCGCCGACACCACCGCGGCACCGCCTCCCGCCAGAAATGTCCTGCGGCCATACAGGCCTTCCCCATCCCCGGTTGCAGCGCTCTCCCGCCTTTGGTCCGCCATGTCTTCTCCTGAAACTTCGTTCGAACTGGTAGATGCACTCGGAATGGTATGCGCGCTCACGGGTTTGCGCCGGCTCAAAAAAACACGCCACTCGCTTCGTTGAACTCGCCGACCCGGGCGCGCTGGCGCAGATCGCGCCGGCAAGTCCCGTCTCGCATAAGGGCACAGCTTCAACCGTGCCGTCAGTGCCCCGCATCGAGCGCGGCTTTAGCCGCTGAGGTACGCTCTTTGCGCACCGCCACCACCTCCACCCGCTCGTCATTCCGGCGAAGCCAGAATCTGCACCCGCTCGTCATTCTGGCGAAGCCAGAATCTGCACCCGCTCGTCATTCTGGCGAAGCCAGAATCTCTGTATTTTGCCCTCTCCAAGTCCCGCACCCCGCCCAACTCAGCCGAATCCCTTGACACCCCTGCTAAACTGAAAGGAGAAGAAACCAGCCCCGGAGCCTCTTCCGGGGCTGATTTCTGTCCGGGCCGCGCGTATCGAGGTCCGAACCTAAAGCCTTTGCTGTCCGGAATTTACATCAAAGTACCGGGAGGGGGAGAGACCCGCACATGCCAGCCGATTACTTCGCCGTCTTCGCCCTTCCGCGGCACCTGCACCTCGACACCGCCGCGCTGGAGAAATCTTTTTACGCCCAGTCGCGCAAGCTCCACCCCGACCGCTTCGCCTCGAAACCCGCCGCCGAGCAGGAGGCCGCGCTCGCGCAATCGTCGCTCCTGAATGACGCCTACCGCACCCTGCGCGACCCCATCCTGCGCACCCAGCACCTGCTCGCGCTCGAAGGCGTCGAGCTCG
This sequence comes from uncultured Gammaproteobacteria bacterium, assembly GCA_963744015.1. Classification (GTDB taxonomy): domain Bacteria; phylum Acidobacteriota; class Terriglobia; order Terriglobales; family Acidobacteriaceae; genus Edaphobacter. The sequence goes on along the minus strand of CAVUSA010000003.1, from coordinate 241,507 downwards.
AAGAGCAGTCGAAATCCGCGACCGAGGCCGCGCGAACGTCCGGGACCGAGAAAAAGCAGCTCATTCCGCCCGAACTGCTTGAGGAAGTCTTCGAGTTGAACATGCAGCTCATGGAGATGAAGGCCGCCAGGGAGTTCGGCGACGAGGCCGATCCCGACCTCAAGCGCGACCTGGAAACCGCCTCAGCCAGCTTCCACAGCAAGCTCGCCGACACCCAGCGCGAACTCGAATCCCTTTGGAACCGCTGGGATTCCGCCACGACCGAGGCCGAACGCGCGCAGGCCCGCGACGGCATGGTCGCGCTGCTGAACAAACGCAGCTACCTGCGCAACCTCGTCCGCGACGTCACCGCCGCGCTCGAGTAAGCTTCAGCCGGCGGCGACCCGCTGCAACTGCGCCAGATGGTTCAGGTCGTGGCCCGCCATGGTTTCGAGCACAGTCTGGAAGGTCATGGTGCCGCGTTCCGGGTGCGTCATCTCGCGCCCGAAGTCGGCCCCCTTGAGTCCGTCGACCAGCTTCAGGTTCCAGGCCCGCGCCGCGCGGAACATCTCCATCGCAGTGGGCAGGTCGTAGCTGGCGTACTGCTTCGCCCAGTCGCCCTGCTCGAAGGGCTGAATCGTCGGGTTGTCTTTGGCCAGCGTCTGGCGCAGGCGGAAGCCGAAGACCAGCTCGCAGTCGGCGAGGTGCGCGACGATCTCGCGCGGGCTCCACTTGCCGGCGGCGATCGGCGCCTCCACCTGCTCCGGCGTCAGCGCGCCCACCGCCTGCGCCAGCAACCCGGGCGTCGCCGCCAGCACAGTGCGCGCGTCACGCCCGTCCAGGAACGTCGCGTATGGGTTCATCGAGTTGCGGCCTTGCGGGAGGTCTTCTTGCCCGCAGACTTCTTGGCCGCACCCTTCTTGGAAGCGCCCTTGGCGGCGTTCTTGCTGGCCGATTTCCCGCCCTTCTTCGACGGGCCCTGCGGTTTGACGACCGCAACGATCGCGGTTCCGACCGGGCTGCCGAGTCCCGTGCAGGCGTCCCAGCCGGGCCCTGCGGAGAACGCTCCGTTATTGCCCTGGGTGATATCGCGGAAGGCCTTGGCCGCGCCGCTGGCGTAGATCGCCGGGTTGATGAAGCCGGCGTCGGCTCCGTTCTGCTGGTTGGCGAGCGCGATCAGGCCGGCCCACAGCGGCGCCACCGCGCTGGTGCCGCCAATCACCATGCTCTGCCCATCCACGCGGATGGTGTATCCGGTCGCTGGATCCGCGTCACCGGCCACATCCGGCACGCCGCGTCCGCCCGCGGAGACAGTGGGCTTGGGCACCTTGGCGTTGCTCTGCCAGGTGGGCAGCGGGAAGACGTTGCTGACGCCGCCTCCGGTCGCGCCTTCGTTGGCGGCGGTCTCGTTCCACACCACTTCGCTGGTGATGGTGGCGCCGGACCCGACGAGCTTGGTTCCGCCGCAGGCCAGCACGTGAGGGCTGGAGGCGGGGAAGTCGACATGGTTGGCGCTGCCGCTTACGCCGTCGGTGGAGCCGTCGTCGCCGGCCGCGACGGTGATGGTGACGCCGACCGCCGCGGCGGCCTGGCAGGCGGCGTCCAGCGCGGACATCGACTGCGGCGTCCAGCTCGACTCCGGTCCGCCCCAGCTGATCGAAATCACGCCCGGCTTGTTGGTGGAGTCATGCACGGCCGTCGCGATGGCGTCGATGAAGCCCTGGTCGGTGTTGGGTGCGAAGTAGACGACGATCTTCGCGCCGGGAGCGACGGCCGCGCAGACCTCGATATCGAGCATCACCTCGCCGTCGGCACTGTTGGCCTTCGAAGGTGCATTCTTGCCCTTGTCGACCGAGACAGCGGAGACCTTGGGCGCGGGCATGCCCAGCGTCTTGAAGTAGGCGGTCAGGTCGGCCGGCTTGTATCCGCCGCCGAGCTCGATGATGCCGATGGTCTGGCTGGTGGCCTGCACGCCCTGCGGAAAGCCGTAGAGCTGACCTACCTGGACCGGCGTGTAGGAGACGCCGGCAGCTTTGGCGGTGACGTTGCCGGATCCGTCGCCGGAGCGGACGCGAAAGTGAGGCTTCGCCTGGGGGCGGTTGTCGAGGCCGAGCACCGCCTCGACATGGCCGTTCAGCTCCTGCGGCAGACAGATGGAGCCCTCGCGCACGCGGTAGTTCACGCCGTTGATCTCGTGCTGGCGCAGGGCGACGTCGAACGCCTTCTGCATCGCGGCGGCCGTTCCGGTCAGCTGGATGGCGCGGCGGCCGGCTTCTTTCGGCATGGTGACGGTGAGTCCATACTCAGCCGCAAAGGCTTTGACGATTCGCACCGAGACGGGGTCGGGTCCGTGCTTGGCGGCGAACTGCGCTCGCGTCATGCGGGCGCCGGGCTGCCCCAGGTCACTGACTGCGATGGGTTGCTTGCGCCGCACGACGACTGAGACGGTGACGCTGCCGCCGGCGGGTTTTTCCGAAACCCGTGTACCGGTCGAGACAGCCTGCTTCTCACTGCCGGGCAGCGTAATCCGCTGCTGCAGTGCAAATCTTGCTTTCGGGGCCATGTCGAAATCCTCCGTGGCGAAACACTATCAGGTTCGCGCCGCGTGGAGGAGTCTATTTGCAACCTATTTACGCGGGCTGCGCCCAGGGATCGTATTCGCCGATGGACCAGAGATGCCCTTCGGGGTCCTTGCAGCCGAAGGCCTTGCCGCCATAGGGCATCTCGGCGAGTTCCTGGACGATCTCGGCGCCGGCGGCCTTCGCTGTTGCGTAGACGGCCCCGGCATCCGAGACGATGAGGCTGACGGCCTGCGTTTCGCGCCCGCCAATCTCATCCGGCTGCACCATGCGGGTGTTCCAGTCGCTCTCGTTTGCGGCCGAGCCCAGCATGATCATGCCGTTGCCGAAGGTAAGCTGCGCATGCAGGACGGTGTTGTTGGGACCGTCGTAGACGGCCTGCTTTTCGAAACCGAACGCCGCGACCAGCCAGTCGATGGCCTTGTGCGCGTCGCGGTAGCGCATGCCCGGAATCACCGTCGAACGACACTGCTTTGCGTAGCTCTGCCCCATGAACGTCTCCTCCGCGAGCATTGTAGGACAATAGAGAGAGAGCGCGGTCGCCGCATCAGCGCTGGACTTGGATCGGCCTTGAATTTTGGACCAAGGGTTGCTCTCCGGATTAGCGTGGGGCTTCAGCCCCACGAACCGGGCGCAAACCAATAGGGCTTTAGCCCCGGCGCTTCTCTCTGCGCCCTGGCACTGCCTCGCAGCATCGAACAAGCAAAGGAATTGACTCTTCATGGCAGAAGCACGCGGTATCGTCGTCGGCATCGATCTGGGAACTACCAACTCGCTTGTGGCGTTCATGCAGGGCGATACACCGGTTGTGATTCCGGGCGAGGACGGCGAGCGGCTGGTGCCCTCGGTGGTGGCGTTCAACCCCGAGCCGCCGGATAACGGCTTCGTCGTGGGCAACCGGGCGCGCAAGGCGCTGCTGGCGGACTCTGGCTCGGCGGTGTACTCGGCCAAACGGCTGATGGGTCGCGACCTTGCCGACGTGGCAGAAGAGCTGAAGCTGTTTCCGTTCCGGCTGGCGGAGGGCGTGCAGCCGGGCGAGACGCTGCGGCTGAACGTCGGCGGGCTGACGCTGACGCCGCCCGAGATCTCGGCCTACGTGCTGCAGCAGTTGAAGCGCAACGCCGAGCGCTTCCTCGGGCAGCCGGTGACGAAGCGCAGTCATCACCGTGCCCGCGTACTTCAACGATGCGCAGCGGCAGGCGACCAAGGATGCCGGGCGTATTGCGGGGCTGGACGTGCTGCGGCTGGTGAATGAGCCGACGGCGGCAGCGCTGGCGTATGGGCTCGACAAGCAGAAGGACGGCATGATCGCGGTGTACGACTTTGGCGGCGGCACGTTCGATATCTCGATCCTGAAGCTGCACGAGGGCATCTTTGAGGTGATCGCGACCGGCGGCGATACGCACCTGGGCGGCGACGATATCGACAATCTGCTGATTGCGATTGCGCTCGACGACATTCGCGGCGACCTGGGTGTCGATGTGAGCGCGAACCCGGAGGCGATCCAGGCGATTCGCAAGGCGGTGATCGAGGCGAAGATTACGTTGTCGGAAAGCGAGACCGCCAAGCTGAACGTGGCGTTGCCGGACGGCAAGACGTATGCGCGCGAGATCACGCGGGCGCAGTTCGAGCAGCTTGTCGCGCCGGTGATCGCGCGGACGGCCGCGCCGGTGAAGCAGGCGCTCAAAGATGCGCAGCTTACGCCCGAGCAGATTGATGAAGTGGTGATGGTTGGGCGGCTCGACGCGGATTCCGGCGGTGCGCGCGCTGGTGACTGGGCTGTTCGATCTGGAGGCGCGCGGGCGCAAGCTGCATACGGAGCTGAATCCGGATGAGGTGGTGGCGCTGGGCGCGGCCGTGCAGGCGCAGATTCTTTCCGGCGAGACGGCGAACTCCGCGCTCGAAGACCTGCTGCTGCTCGACGTGACGCCGCTTTCGCTGGGCATCGAAGCGCTGGGCGGCGTGGTCGCCAAGATCATTCAACGGAACTCGACGATTCCGGCCAGCGCGACCGAGCACTTCACGACGGGCGTCGACGGTCAGACGAATGTCGCCATCCACGTGCTGCAGGGCGAGCGCGAACTGGCGAAGGATTGCCGCTCGCTGGCGCGCTTCGATCTGAAGAACATTCCGCCGATGGTCGCCGGGCTGCCGCGCATCGAGGTGAAGTTCCTGATCGACGCCAACGGCATTCTGAAGGTGTCGGCGCGCGAGCAGCGCTTCGGGCCAGGAGGCGCAGATCGACGTGAAGCCGACCTACGGGCTGACCGACGAGCAGGTGGAGTCGATGATTCTCGACAGCTTCGACCACGCCGAGGACGACCTGACAGAGCGGCAGTTGATCGAGGCGCGGAACGAGGCGGCGGTGATTCTGGATGCGGTCGAGAAGGGCAAGGCGAGCCCGGTGTGGCAGCAGCTGACCGACGCCGAGCTGGACGCGATTGCGATGCGCAGCACGGAGCTACAGGCGGCTGTCAGTGGCACGGATTATAAGGCGGTTCGCGCGGCGATCGATGCGCTTGACCGGGCGACGCGGCGGTTTGCGGAGATCCTGATGGATTCGGCGGTGACCGGCGCGATGAAAGGCCAGACGCCGGCGCAGGCGGGAGACGCGATGGGGCAGAACCTGGGGGCTACGCCGAGCGCGCCGCACGGCTTCGCGCCGGCGGAGATCGACGAGGCTAACGCAATTGAAAAGCGGGAGCAGGACCCGGACACCCCGGGGGAATCGACGGAAGATTAGGCGTGGCACACTAAGAGCCATGCCTGGCGTTCTACGCATCGGCCCTTTCGGTGCGCGGACTTCTCCGCATCCACTAGTTCGTGCGGACGAGGTAGGGGTCGGCGTCGGGGATGTGGATGGAGTCGGCGATGCGGCTGGCGGTGGTTTTGTCGGGTTGGGCGGGGTTGATGCGCACCCAGTAGCCGGTGGGCCCGGCGAACTCGATCACCTTGGCGGTGTGGTAGCGCTGCATAAGGTCATTCTTCAGTTGAACGGCTTCGTCGGGATCGAGAAAGGCGCCGATCTGGACGCACCAGCGGCCTTCGGGGTCTGCGGCGGGATGCGCGAAGGCCTCCACCCGGACCTTTGCGGTACCCGTCCGGTAGACGCCGATGGCCTTGGCCGCGGCGAGCGAAAGGTCGAGCATGCGGCCTTGCACGAAGGGGCCGCGGTCGGTGATCTTGACCACCACGGATTGCTCGGTTTCCAGATTGGTGACGCGTACCGTGGTCCCCAGCGGGAGTGTGCGGTGGGCGGCGGTCATGGCGTTTCCGTCGAAGACAGCGCCGTCTGCGCCCTTGCGTCCGGCGTAGGGTGGCCCGTACCAGCTGGCCAGCCCGACTTCGGTCAGCACGGGTTTTCCGCGGGCTTCGCTTGCGATCGCGGGCGCGGGCGGTCGGACCACGGGAGCTGGAATGCGGTCGGCCGCATTGGGTGAGGTTGCGCGACCGGGACTTCGGGCAGGAGCGGACGCGAGTGGCGGCGGAGGTGTGTACGCCACGGGCGGGTTTTTGTGGCATCCGGTTGCCGCGGCCAGCCCCAGCGACGCGGCGGCAACCACACGGCGCAGGGAAGTCGTCATGGCGTCGGAGGCTTGCGCTGGGAGTCGTCCATGCTTCGCGCCAGGCGCTCGAGTTCGGCGGCGGCGCTGCGCAGCGCGGCAGAGCCGTTGCGGCGCACGTCGGGTACGACTTCGTCGTTGATGTAGGTCACGACGCGCTTCAGGTCATCTTCCACGTGGGCCGCAGCGTCGCGAAGGCGAGTTTCCCACGCGGGCCGGGCGGGCTGGTTCGGGTTCTGGTCGGGCATGATGATCTCACCTCATGGCAGAGGGGCTGCGCCGGCCGGAGGCTCCGGGCGCGGTGCTCTCCAGGTTGAGTATCGCGCAGCGCAGGAGCCGTTGTCTCGAATTGCGCAGCCTCGTGCCGAGGTGGTAACCAAACCAGAGTTCCGCACCGCCGTGGCGGCGCGGGTACAACGGATGCGAGCGCGGGTGCGTCCGAAGAAAGAAGGGTCTTTCCGCCAATCTCTGCGCGCGCTGACTGGCTCAGCTTCAAGGGACGTTTCCGCGCCTGCAAGGGGAGACGTTCCTGCAGCGCGAGATTTGACCCGGGCCGGGATGAAGGGAGATGACGGTTGCCACAGCTTCGGCCAGCGTTTCCTTCGCATTCCGCCCGGCGTAAGGCTCGCCTCCCGCGCGTTGCGTGGTGCTTGTTGCTGTGCTCTGCGGAGATCGCCATGGCGGGTGTAGCCGGCGGACAGAGCACGCGTTCCTTCGTAGTTGCTCCGCAGAGCAGCCTGACACTTGCGTGCGCGGCGGAGCCCCCGGCGAGCCTGCCGGACGCGCCCGCGCCAGTCTCGGCGATCGCCGCGCAAACTGTCGCGACAGAATCGACGAGCGCTGCGCAGGACACGCAGGCTGTGCGGGCTCCGAGCCGGTTATTTCCGGCGCAGGCGCTGCGCACGCAGAAGTACATCGAAGCCGGGGAGATTGCGCCGCCTCTGACGGTGGCGGACAAGATCCTGATCGGCGTGCGTGATGCGTTTTCCCCGGCCAACATCGCGGTGTGGCCGCTCGCAGCCGGGTACGACCAGGCGTTCGGGTCGAGCCCCAACTGGCCGCGGAACAAGGCCGGATACTTCCGTCGCGCCGGAGCGGTCGCCGCTCTCGACACCAGCACCACCATCTTCGGGGACTCGATCTTCAGCCCAATCTTCCACGAGGACCCGCGCTTCTACAAGGTGGGCCCGGGCCACAACGTCCTTTACCGCGCAGTGTACGCCGCGAGCCGGCCGCTCGTGACGCGTACCGACGGCGGCCACCAGGCGCCGAACGTCTCCCTGCTGACGGGTACCGTCTTCGGCGTCTGGCTCACCAATGCTTACTATCCCACGATCAACCAGGGTTTCGACGAGACGGCCAAGACCTTCGGCGAGTCGGTGGGAAGCACCTCGCTGGGCTTTCTGTTCGTGGAGTTCGCCGACGACCTGCTCCAATTCGTTCATCTGAAGCATGCGCAGTAACCTTTCCCGGGAATAAAGGTTCAAACGGAGTATGGAGTGTCCGCGCTGGGTTGGCCTATTCGCTCTCTGCTTTGCCGTCGGTGCGGCGGCCCAGAGCGCTATGCCTTTTGCGGCGCTTCGTCTGGATGAAGCCCTGGAGATTTCGCCGGCACTGTTTCCCGATTCTCCCGGCGCGCCGCACGCCACGCTGATGCGGCGCGAAGACATCCCCCCGGTGGTGCCGGATCTTGTCCTCGGGCCGAACGCCTCGGGTTCCGTGGCAGTCGTGCAGCCCTGCGGCGTGCTCTCGGGCGTCGCGCTGGGCGGTGTGCAGCCGGTGTCGGAGACGACCGTGGTGCGCGGCACTGTGGTCAAGCCCTGCCCGCCTCCCGCTGACCCGTACAAGCCGTTTGTGGTTGCGCCGGTTCGTCCCTTGACGCCGCTTCAGAAGGGGCACCTGGCGTATCGCGATGTCACCGATCCGTTCAACCTGCTCACGGTTGCCGGCAACTCGGCGTATTTTATTGGGACGACACCCCACAATCCATACGGCCCGGGCATGGCGGGCTTCGGCAAGAACGTGGGCGACACCCTGGCGCAGGATGCCACGGGCGAGTTCATCGGGACGTTTGTGGTGTCATCGCTGTTCCACCAGGACCCGCGCTATTTCCGCATGCCCCATGCGAGCATTCCTCGTCGCTTTGTACACGCGGTTTCGCGAGTGGTGCTGGCGCAGGGCGATGACGGCCGGGTGATGCCGAACTACGCCAACCTGCTGACCTCACCCGCGTCCGCGTTCATCAGCAACCAGTACGTGCCTGGGCTGGCCACGGATATGGCCTCGACGGTCGACCGCATTTTCAGCGGATTCCTCACCGAGCCGATCGGCACACTGATCGCGGAGTTTCTGCCGGATGTGGCGAGTCATATCCATGTGCGGATCGTGCTGGTGCAGAACTTTATCAACAAGATCACGGCGACTCCGCCGCAGCAGGGTGGCACGGGCGGCGTCCCGCTGTTTGAACAGCCTTAGCGGGTCGTCCCGAACACCGGCTGAAAATCCCCATTCGCTGCACGAAGTCGCCGTTCGCTGTATCCCACTTTCCGGTGAGCGGGGGAGCGGCATAGCCTTAACCGTGGCGTAACAGAAGCGGCAGTGTGTGTGCCACCGGCGCAGGGTTCAGAACGCGCGGTACTCCGGTCACCCAGCCAGCATCTATAGCCCAGGAGAAACGAATCCATGCCGAAAGCCGCTCCCACGAAGTTCTTCGAAAAATCGTTCGTCCACCTCGCGGAGGCCGGCTGGAGCGTGTTCAGCCGTCTGAACAAGATCAGCCCGAACGACAGCTTTACGCCCAAGTGGAGCGACAAGCCGCTGCTGAAGAGCTACCAGAAGGAGAAGCCGCCCCTCGGCTGGCCGCGTACGACCGATTCGCTTTGCCCCAAGTGCGTGCCCGCGATCCGCCAGCAGATCATCGACGGCAAGCTGCCGCACGAGATCCTGCTGAACGAGAAGGTCGGCGAGATCAAGGCGCAGATCATCGAGCGCGACGGCCAGATCCTGATGGTGAAGGACTGCCCGATCCACGGCCACTTTGAAGACGTGATGTCGATCGACACCGCCTTCTTCAAGCACCTGGAAGAGGTCTTCCCGGGCCGCGATATCCGCGCCCACAACGACGAGAAGCTGCACAACCACGGCACCTCGACCGTGACGCACGGCCGCGGGTCGGTGCTGACGATCGACCTGACCAACCGCTGCAACATGATGTGCGATCCCTGCTTCATGGACGCGAACCAGGTCGGCTTCGTGCATGAGCTGACGTGGGACGAGATCAAGACCATGCTCGACAACGCGGTGACCATCAAGCCGCGGCGCCAGATGTCGGTGCAGTTCTCCGGCGGCGAGCCGACGCTGAGCCCGTACTTCCTGGATGCTGTCGCCTATGCCCGCAAGGTTGGTTACACCTCGGTGCAGGCTGCGACGAACGGCATCGAGTTTGCGAAGTCGCAAGGAATTCTCGAAGGCTGCGGCTGAGGCTGGTCTGCGCTATGCGTACCTGCAGTTCGACGGCATCGGCAACGCGGCCAACTCGCACCGCAAGGTCGGCAACGCGTTCGACGTGAAGCTGCAGGCGATCCACAACCTGCACGAGGCCGGCGTGGACATCGTTCCGGTGACCTGACGATCATCAACGGCATCAACAACGAGCAGGTTGGCCGCATCATCGAGTTCGCGCTCGACAACCCGAAGAAGATCAACTTCCTTTCGTTCCAGCCGGTGAGCTTCACGGGCCGCGACGAGGAGGTTTCCGACGAGCGTCGCATGGCGCAGCGTTACACGCTGTCGCACCTGGCGCACGATGTGAAGAACCAGACCGGCCTGGGCGAGCCGACGCGCGACTGGTTCCCGATCTCGTTCATGTCCACCTTCTCCGACTGGGCCGACCTGGTTCACGGACCGGACCGCGACTGGGGCCAGCTCTCCTGCGGCTGCCACCCGAACTGCGGCATCGGCATGGCGCTGATGATCGACAAGGAGACCAAGGAAGCGGTTCCGGTGACGGCGTTCATCAACGCCGACCGGCTGGCCAAGGACATCGCCCGGGTGAACGACGCGGCGCGCGGCAAGTGTGCTGACCATCATCGGCGCGACGCTGGCGCTGCTGCGCAACTACAAGCCGCGAAGCGCTCCGACGCACTTCAAGATCAAGGACCTGCTGCAGAAGTTCGACAAGAGCTTCGGCGCGACCGGCCGCAACTACGGCAAGGTGACGGCGGACCGCACGATGGAAGACATCAAGAAGCGCCGCGGCGATCGCTGGAACTTCCTCTTCATCGCGGGCATGTGGTTCCAGGACCTGTTCAACTACGACTTCCGCCGCACGGAACAGTGCATCATCCCGTACGCGACGCAGGAGGGCGAGATCAGCTTCTGCGCGTACAACACGGGCGTGGGCTGGCGCAACATCATCGAGAAGATGCACATGACCTCGCACCCTGACCAAGTGGTACGAGGAGCATGGGCGGCATGAGATCTTCGCCGGCGGCAAGAAGGTCGGGCTGGAGAAGGAAGTCAAGCTACGACCTGGTGCTGAACGATGCGCACGTCAACGCGGCGGCGAACGATACGTTCGACAAGAGCGGCATCGCCAAGAACGCGCGCGAGGAGAAGATCCGCGCGCGCGACGCGAAGATGAAGCAGGACGCCGAGAACGCGAAGATGGCGGCGCTCTATCGCAAGGAAGTGCTGGGCGAGAAGGCTCCCGAGGGCGGGTTCGTTCCGCTCGGCGCGATCGGCGGGCTGGGCGGCATCACGCCGGCTCCGAAGCTGCGTCAACGTCGAAGTGGTCAACGCGATCGAAGAGACTGTCTCGGGCGACTAAGCCGGAACGACACTCGATTACAAGAAGGCCGCCAGAAATGGCGGCCTTTTTCCTGCCCGCCAGAATGACTGTGATGCTCCAAGAAGAAAAGATTGAACGCAGAGAGCGCGGAGAGAAGCGCAGAGGGGCTGTGGGGGCGCTCTGGGCTTTGCCGATGCCGTCTGTGCGTTCAATTGCCTTCAAAGGAGATGGAGTCTCGATCGAGTCGAGCGTTGAAGACCACGGACGGGGTGGGCGAGTTCGGAAAGGACGCGCTCCGGCTGTTGCATACCCTCCGCGAATCCACGAAGAATGAGCAGCTTACAGCGTGACACTTATATCTTCGCGCGGTGATGTGCTGCGCATTGCTCTTCTGCACGCCGTCCAGCGACTCTGAGCGGCATGACATACTCCTTCCACATACAACGCCTTGCATTCGTCATCTTTGCCGCTGGCCTGCTGAGCGGTTCTGCCCTTTGCGCCCAGCAACCGTTCTCGCCGGTGTCGCGCAGTTCGGTAAGCCCAAGCACTTCTCAGGAGAGCCCGGGGCGCAAGCTCTTGCCAGTTTCACGCACGATCCCAGCCGGCGATCTCGTGCTTGATCATGACTTCTACTTCGCGAGCCTGTTCGCTGGGGCCGGTGTCGACTCGGAAGACTCAACTCGTTCCGGCAGTGCGCACATCGGCGGAGCGGTGGGAAGCTCGACACTCGCAAAGCGGCCCGGAGGATTCGGGTTCCTGCAGCTTGTCGAGGTGGGCGCGATGGGACCGTTTCCGGCTCGCAATGCGCCCGCAGCGTTTGTGAGTTATGACCTGGGCACTACCGTTCTGCTCTCGGATAGGACGCGCACCGTCCCTTTTGCGGCTGCGGGGTACAGTTACGTTTTCGGGCAGGCGAGCGGTTTCAACTTCGGCGTCGGCGTAGACCGCTATTATGCGGGTCAGCGGGCAATTCGGCTGGAAATCCGCGATTATCTCCTCTTCACCGCGCAGCCTCAGCACAATGTGGCACTCCGCGTGGCCTGGGAGTTTTCTGTCCACAATCCATAGAGTGCATAGTGCGAACATCGCACGGGGCGCGAAACTTTGTGGGGCTTGTGGAGCGTCTTCGAGGGATGCTTTCAGCCGCGGTTTGCCAAGGGCTCGTGTTGGCAGTAGAGTTTCCGTGCAAGTTCGGCAAAGCAGCACGGTTGGGCTAGGCATATGCATGTTCAAACCGGTACAATCACACGCAAGCGCGAAAAGTAAAAAGTCTTGATATCATCAGAAGCCTTGACGCCCTTTCCCATCGAAGGAGAAATACGCCCCATGAGATTGTCCGCACGAGTACCGGTGACGGCCGGCTTGACGGCCCTGCTGCTGATGTCCGCTACTGGGTGCAAGCGCCTGAAGTCAAACGATCAGTTGAACAAGGGCGTGGCGGCCTTCAAAAACGCGAAGTATGAAGAGGCGACCAACCACTTTCAGCAGGCCGTCAATATCGACCCTGACAATCCCAATGCGGTGATCTTTCTGTGCACCTCGTACAGTTCGCAGATTGTGCCGAACCTGGATACTCCGGAGAACAAGAAGCTTGCTGCGACGGCGCTGCAGTGCTTCCGCGACGTCCTGAAGAAGGACCCGAACAGCGTGCCCGCGCTCAAGCAGATCGCCTCCATCGACCGCAACACCGGTAATCCGGAAGAGGCGAAGGAGTTTGAGAAGAAGGTCATTGCCCAGGTGCCCAACGATTCCGAGGCCTACTACACGGTGGGTGTGGTGGATTGGCTGCAGGCGTACAAGAACGCCAACGACGTGCTGCATGCCGAGAATCTGAATGACAAGAGCGACGGCAACACCAAGCTCTCGAAGGCGGGCTGCGCCAAGTTGACCGCGGAGAATACACCCTTGGTGACCGAGGGGACGCAATACCTGCAGAAGGCAATCGAGATCAACCAGACCTACGAAGAGGCCATGACCTACATGAGCCTGATGGCCCGGCGCAAGGCCGACCTCGAATGCGGCAATGCGGACGCGATCAAGGCGGACCTGGCGAGTGCCGATGACTGGGCGCAGAAGTCGATGGGCGCGCGCAAGATCAACGAGCAGCGCAAGGAAGAGAAGCTGAAGGGCGGCGTCACGCAGTAGTTTGCGCGGTTGGTGCTTGATGAAAAGACGCTCCCTGCGGGGAGCGTCTTTTTCGTTGTGCACGCGCGAGAGCAGAGGCTGTGCAAATACGGAGATTCTGGCTGCGCCAGAATGACGATCTTCAGGGTTTGGGGCTAAATAGAAAAGCCCTCGCGCTCTGCGAGGGCTTTTCGGTAGATGGGAAATGGAAATCTAAACTGAAGCAGTCTCCGAGGCGATGATCGAGACGAAGCGCCCCTGCTGGCCGCGATCCTGGAACTTGACCACGCCGGAGATCTTGGCGAAGAGGGTGTCGTCCTTGCCGCGGCCGACGTTCAGGCCGGGCTTGAGCGGGGTGCCGCGCTGGCGAACCAGGATGGAGCCGCCAGTGACGGTCTCGCCGCCGAAGCGCTTGACGCCGAGTCGTTGTGCATTGGAGTCGCGTCCATTTTTGGACGATCCAAGTCCTTTTTTATGTGCCATTTCTAAATCCTCGTCGCGCCGGGCTCGCAGCCGCGCACGCGTGTGTTGAATGAAGCTTAGGCGGTGAAGCTCTTGCCGTTGACGGAGATCTCGCCGATCTTGATCTCGGTGAAGGCCTGGCGATGTCCCTGCATGCGCTTGTACTGCTTCTTGCGCTTGAACTTGAAGACCAGGATCTTGTCGCCGCGGCCCTGGCCGAGGACGGTTCCGGTGACCTTGGCGCCTTCGAGCGCCGTTTTCAAAGCTGCCGGCTTCGCCGGAGACGGCGAGCACATCGGAGAACTCGACCGACACCATTCTCATGGCGCGAGCTTCTCAACCTTCAACACGTCGCCCGGGGCAACGCGATACTGCTTTCCGCCTGTGCGGATGACTGCGTACATTGTGTTTCCCTCATACGCGGTGACGGATGCCTTGGCGGCCAAGCCGTTTCCCAGCGCGTTCTTCTGTTTCTGATTTTGGCGTTCGGGGACCAGCCTGCGTGGAAAAACAGCTCACAGCCGAACCTTACAAGTGTAGCGCGAGTCGGGCGGGAGGGCAACCCGGATTTCACGCATGGTTCCGCTCGGCGTTACGGAAGAGGTAGACGGCGAAGACGCAGAGGAGGGGCTCGAGGGGGTGGCGGAAGCGGGCCTGCACGGTGACGACGTAGTAGAGCAGCGGAAGCGTGGCGACTGCGAAGAGGGCGAGGGAGGCTCCGGGGATGCGGCGGCGCAGGGCAAGTGCCAGTCCGCCGAGGCCGCTGAGGCTGATGAAGGCGTAGCTCATCTCGCGGGCAGTTTCGTTGACCAGACCGGCCGCGGTGCCTCCGGTGGGATGCGGGACGCTGACCCAGAAGAACCACACGCGCTTGAGGATGTTGGCGGCGAAGGTGCCGCGGTGCTCGCGGATGAGGGCGACGGCGCGAGCGCCCTGCTCGCGGCTGTAGGCGAGCTCGCCAAGCTGGCCGTAAAGGAGGAGTTGAGGGTCGTTTTGGGCGACGGCGAGCGAGGCGACGATGGGATAACCCTCGTTGAGGGGGTCGGCGGACTGGTAGAGCTCGGCGCCGAAGTTCGAGCGCATGGGGACGAAGGCACGGAAGGCGAGCCAGTTGCGCGCGATCCAGGGCGCCATGAGGACAAAGGTGCAGACGAGGGCGAGGGTGGCTCCGCGGAGGTAGGTGCGCGGGGAGGGCCAGGCGATCCAGCCGATCGCGAACGGAAGGAAGAGGAGGAGCGAGCTGTTCGACAGGGCAATCGCGCCCCAGAGCAGGCCGAAGGCGAGCCAGCGCTGGGTGGTGGCGGCGTCGCGCAGGCGCAAGGCGAGGACGAGCACCCAGGCGAAGAGGCAGGCGGTGAGGGCCATGTCCCAAACCCAGCGGACGTCGAACTGGAGCGCGGCGGGGTAGAGTGCCCAGAGCCAGCCGGACCAGAGCGCGATCTTTTCTGTGTCGGGATCGCGCGCGAAGATTCTGCGGGCGAGCTCGTAGACCGCCGGGACGGTGAGCGCGCCGAAGACGCTATTGATGGCCAGGATGACCCAGGCCGAGGAGCGCGTGTAGACGCCGAAGACCTTGAAAACCAAGGCAAGCAGCAGGGGGTAGAGCGGCGGCGTCCAGGCGGTGGGGCCGGTATGGCCGTTGAAAGGGTCGGCGAAACCGTGGCCGGTGGCGAGCGAGCGGGCAATGCGTCCCATCTCCCAGCCGAACTCGAAGTGGTCGTTGGTGGGGCGGATGCGGAAGGTGTGCGCGAGCGTGATGTAGAGCAGGCGCACGGCGAGGGCGGTCCAAACCATGCGGCGCGTGCCCCCGGCGGCGAAGAACGATCTGAGACGCGGAAGCACGAGGATGATTGTAAGTTCTCAGTTCTCGTTTCCGAGCGTGACGGTTCCGAGCGCGACGCTTCCCTGCTCGGCGATGGGGGTGAAGCGGAGGTTTGGCGGAAGTCCCGGAAGTAGGCTGCGGTCGAGCAGGATGAGGCGGGGTTCGGCGGTGACGGCGTCGCTGAGCGGCATGGGGTCGAACATGTAACGGTCGCGTGCGACGTTCTGCGGCGTGAGGCTGAGCGCAACCTGCTGCACGGGACGGCGGGCGTAGAAGACGAGCGTTGCAATCGATTGCACGCGTCCCGCGCGCCAGACCAGCAGCGGGCCGGGGGCCGGTGCTTCCGCCACATCGGCACGGCGGAGCAGCGTATCAGCTTCGCGGTTATCCAGCAGGCCCGGCCCGGCGAGGGTGGCAGAGTGGAGGCTTTTCAGCGTGGAATGCGTCAGCAGGATGCTGACAGGCCAGATGAGGGCTGCGGCAAGGAGCGCCGGGGCTAAAGCCCCTCCTTTCCGCGTGCGGTGGTTCGTGGGGCTAAAGCCCCACGCTGATCCGGAACGGCGCGTTCCTGCCCCCTCTGGTGAAGTTCGGGACTCCGCGCTGAAGCCCCACGCTAATCCGGAGGTGCGCGGGTTCGCCTGGATTGGCGGGGACGGAGATCCCGCGCGGAAGCCCCACGCTGGTCCGGCGGGGCGCGCTTCGGCCGGGAGCACGATGCGGGCTTTGAGAAACTCGCCGAGCCAGACGGCGGTCAGCAGCGCGAGCGCGGGGTAGGCGGGGGCGATGTAGTGCGGCAGGCGCGTCTGCGCCGTCGAGAAGAGGATGATGACAGTGAGCGCGAAGAGTGCCCAGGCGCGCAGCTCGGCAGAGCGCAGACCGCCGTCCAAGGCTGCGGGAAAGAGCAGACAGAACGGCGGCGCGGAGACGGCGAGCACCATCAGATAGAACCACCAGTGGGTGTAGTGGCCTTCCATCTGCACGGCCGCGCGATGGAGCACCTGCAGACCGAGATACTGCGCAAAGAACTCGTGCCCGTAGCGGTGGAACATGGCGAGATGCCAGGGCAGGACGGCAGCGGTGAAGAGGGCGAGGCCGAAAAGGAATGTTCCGCCGAAGTGGCGAAGACGCCAGCGCTGGGCCAGGGCGTAGCCGACTGCCGCGACGGGGATGACGATGGCGGCGGCGCCCTTGGTCATCAGTGCGATGGCAAAGCCGAACCAGAACCAGAACCAGCCGCGCGGGCGGAGTTCATCGATCTCCACCAGGCCGATCAGGGCGAGCACGGTGCCGAGCGAGAGCAGCACGTCCATCTCGCCGACGTGGCAGACGTGCAGGAAGCCGAACGTCGCGAGCAGGATGAGGGTGCTGAGCCACGCGGTGAGCCGGTCGCGACGGCCGGCCAGCCAGCCGTGCAGCACACCGGCGATGGCGACTCCTGAGAGCGCGGAGCCGAGGCGCGCGGCGAGCTCGTTGACGCCGAAAATCTTGTAGAAGAACGCGGTGACCCAGAGCATCAGCGGCGGCTTTTCGAGCCAGAGCGCACCATTCCAATGCGGCGTCAGCCAGCTCCCGCCGAGCATCTCTCGCGCGGCCTCTGCGTAGATGGCTTCATCCCACTCGGCCAGCGGCTTGTGGCCGAGCAGCGGCAGCAGCGCGAGCGCGGCCACCACCACGGCGAGCGCGGTGGAGACGGCCCTCTGCCGAGGCGTGGCGGCTTCGACAAGCTGGTGCAGACGCATGGCTCCATGCTACGTGGGCAGCTACACTTGGGGGCATGGCATTGACGATCAGGACGCAGAAGATGCACCCCGAGGCGAAGCTGCCGCGCTACGCGCATACGGGCCCGTTCGGGGACCTGGCGGCGGACCTGCACGCGGTGTCGACCTGGACGCTCGCGCCGGGCGAGACGGTGGCCATCCCGACGGGGCTGGCGCTCGGCTTTCCGGCCGGTTACGGAGGGCTTGTAGAAGACCGCTCCGGCATGGCGCTGCGCGGGC
Source organism: uncultured Gammaproteobacteria bacterium (assembly GCA_963744015.1). Taxonomy (GTDB): domain Bacteria; phylum Acidobacteriota; class Terriglobia; order Terriglobales; family Acidobacteriaceae; genus Edaphobacter. The sequence goes on along the minus strand of CAVUSA010000003.1, from coordinate 224,192 downwards.
TGACGACGCTGGCGGGCGTAATCGACCCAGGGTATCGCGGCGAAATCAAGGTGGTGCTGACGAACCTGGCAGAGATGCCGCACACCGTGTTTGCTGGGGATCGCATCGCGCAGCTCAGGATTGTGCAACGGATCGAGGCTTCGTTCGAGGAAGTTGCGGAACTGGATGAGACAGTGCGGGCCGCGGGCGGATTCGGGTCGACCGGGGCGTAGCAGGCCTACGGGGCCAATCTTGAGAAAAATACGGAGAATCTGGCTTCCCCAGAATGACGGTTTGAGTGTCCGTTAGAGCTGGCCGCTAAGGAAATACGCTTCCACCTCACGCCAGTTGCGGACGCGGCGGAAGCCCTGCACGTGCACATTGTGGTGCGAGTCGTAGAGAATGCCTTCGCCCTGGAATCGTCCCAGCTGACGGGGGTTGTCGTCGATGAGGAAGTCGGCGCGGATGATGCTCTTGTCGCCGCAGAAGACGATGTGGGAGGGCGAAATGAACGGAAAATGTTCGCCCAGCCACTTGTATTTGGCGGTGAAGCTGGTGGGGACCTCCATGGCGGCGGTGGCGATGAAGACCTCGTAGCGCTGCTGCAGCGCCCGCACCACGCGCTGTGCGTCGGGCATGACGCCGAGTACGGCGAAGAAATCTTCAGAGCGCAGGTAGGCTTCGAGCGCAGCGTGGCGGTCCTGGTTTACAACGTCCCAGAGCCACTTGCCTTCGAGGTCGGCGACGGTGATCTCCTCGGCGAAGTCGCGATTGTAGCGGCGGAGGTGTTCAGTGACCGCGTCGGCCATCACCTCATCCATGTCGATGGCAATGCGCTTGCGCGGTGCCGTCACAGGCCCCTCACGATGCGGGCGGCGATCGACATCTCGGGCTCTGCGGGTTTGCGCTGCGGAGCGTCGCGGGCGGGGTCGTACCAGAGCAGGCGGCCGCAGCTCTCGCAGGTGAAGAGCTCGGTGTTGTCGCGGTCGCGCAGGTCGTTCCAGCGCTGCGGGCGCTGCATCATCTGGCAGGCGGAGCACTTCTGCGCGACGACTTCGGCGACTGCCGTGCCCTTCGCTTTGGCCAGCCGGTCGTAGGTGGAGAGCAGGTCTTCCGGGATGGTCGCACGCTGGGCGCTGCGCTTCGCGTCCACCTCGGCCAGAAGAACCTTGTCGGCGGCAACGGTGGTGGCGGCGCGCTCGCGTTCCTGCAGGTGTTTGGCTTCGGCTTCGGCGACGGCCTTGTCGGCCACGAGCTTCTGCTTGTCGAGCTCTTCGGAGCGCTCCATCGATTCCAACTCGGCGTCCTCGAGTTTGGCGATGGCCCCCTGCGCAAAGGCGATCTCGTGCTCGAAGGCCGTGACCTGCTTGGTGTCGGTGGCGTTGTCGAGCTGCTTGCGGATTTTGGCGATCTTGGCCTGATGATCCTTGACGTCGGACTCCTGACGGCGGCGGAGCTGCTCTTCAACCGCGATCAGGTTGAGGACGACGGCGCGCTGGCCGGCGACAGCCTTGGCTTTGGCTTCGAGCTGCGCGACGAGCTTGGGAAGGGCGGCCATCTCGTCGCGCAGGCGTTTGGCTTCAAGATCTAGCTGCTGGAGGGCGTGCAGTTTCTGAAGATCGGGATGCATCGTGGCGGCGTCTCCTGCAGACACGATGCTACGCGAAGGCGTTCCGAGCGGCCAGTCTGGATCGCGCACATGGAGAGAACTTCCGCGGGCGAGACTCCGCATCTGTTGAGCAGAAGCCGTTCTGGCTGCAATGGCGTGGGACGGGCGGATGCCGGTGCGCCCGAATGCGGAGGTGCCAAAGAAGAAGTCCGCGGCGTGAGAGCCGCGGACCTGCTGGAAATGCCTGGCTGCTTGCCTAGCGCTGTACCGTGCTGGTGGCGGGTTTCTTGGGGCCGGCCTTTGCGACCGGGGCGGCGGGTGTCTGGGCCAGCGCCTGGTCGATGACGGAATATAGCTGCGAGACGTCGACCACCTGCACCCAGCCGCGCGGGCCGACTACGAAGATGCTGGGCGTGTGCGAAAGTCCGATACGGTCGCCAAGCGTCTGGTCGGACTGCACCTCGGCGGCGAAACGGCCGGAGGGGTCGACGACGAAGGGCATCTGCTGGCCGTGCTTCTGGAACCAGCCGCGGGTGAAGTTCTGCAGGTCGTCCCTGGTGATGATGCTGGACTGGTTGGCAAACACGTCGCGGCGGTACTGGTCGGCGAGCTCAGGCGAGACCTTGTCCTGCAGGTAGCGCGCGGTGATGGCGGCGACGCGGCTCCACTGGTGCATCTGCAGGGGGAAGTCATAGCGGTGGAACGGAATCTTGTAGCGATCGACCGCCGCGTGAACGATGGGGAAGGCGTGGGCGCAGGCCGGACATTCGAGATCTTCGAACTCGTAGAGCGCGACATGCTGGCCGGGCTGCAGCTTCAGCGGCGAGGTGTCCTTGAAGGGGTCGAGCGGGCCGCCGGCGGCTGTCTGGGCTTGGGCGAACGGAAGCGCGAAGAGCAGAGAGGCGGCGGCGGTGAGGAGACGGAGCGAAGGTTTCAGGCGCATGGGCGGTTCCTCCATTTTAGACGAGAGGCGAGCGCTTTGTACTGCAGTGGTTTTTGCGGTGATGGTTTTCGTGCCAGATTTTCGCAACCGGTACCGGACCGTGGCACTCTAATGGGAGTGACCAAAGCAGGACAGAAGAGCCGCGCGTCGGCCAGGGGAAAGCGCAGGGCGGCCGTGGCGCTGCTTTGCGGGGCGGTTGTTGGGCCGTGGGCATGGGGGCAGAGCGACTTGCCGCAGGCGCCGAGCGCGATGTCGCGCCGCTTGCTGCTGACCGGTGGAACCCCGGTGGCAGAGGCGCAGCCTGGAGGGTTGTCGCTGACGCTGGACGAGGCGATCGCCCTGGGTTTGAAGAGCAATGCCGGATTGAAGGTGCGCACCGAGCAGGAGCGCTTTGTGCATGGCGAGCAATTGACGGCGCTGCAGACGCTGTTGCCGAGCGTGACGGCGAACGCCTACATCCGCGCGCAGGAGATCGACCTGGTCGCGATGGGGTTCAAGCCCGGATCGATCAAGATTCCGGGCTTCAATTCCAATATTCCCGAGATTGTGAAGGTCAATACGGCTTCCGCGCAGCTGACGGTTTCGCAGCAGCTTTTCAATGCGCCATCCCTTTTCCTTTACCGCGCCACGGTAAAGGCTCGTGAAGCGACCAACTGGGCGACGCTGAGCGAGCGGGGCGGGGTCGTGCTGCAGGTGGGCGGCCTGTATCTGCAGGCGCTGGCCGACGAGGCGACGGTGCGCAACGCGGAGGCGCTGGTGCAGCAGGATCAGCTCGTCTATGAGCATGCCCGGGCTTCGCGCGATGCAGGAGTGGGGATCCAGCTGGATGTGCTGCGGGCGCAGGTGACGCTCCAGAGCGAAGAGCAGGCGCTGGAGCGGGCGCGCAACGCGGCGGCCAAGGACAAGATCCAGTTGAACCGCGTGATGGGGCAGCCGGCGGGTCAGGAAGTGACGCTGGTGGACGCGGTCCCGTATTCGGACTACAACGCCGATTCAAGCGACAAGGCGATTCAGGATGCGCTGGCGGTGGCGTATGTGCGGCGCAAGGATCTTCGCGAGCTGGAGGCGCAGCTCGAGGTGGCGCAGGTATCCTCGACTGCCCTGAAGTATGAGCGTCTGCCCACTGTCGGGTTCGGTGGCTACTACGGTGTGCTGGGACAGGTGGGCGGGCTTTACCACGGCGTGTTTACAGCCGAGGGCCAGGTGAGCTTCCCGATCTTCCAGGAGGCGGAGCTGCGCGGCCAGAAGGAAGTGGCGGCGGCGCAGGAGCGGGGCTTGCGGCAGCAGATCGAGGCGCGCAAGGCTCAGATTGAGGCCGATATCCGGGGGAGCCTGCTGGATGTGCAGTCCGCGGCGGAGCTGGTGAAGGTCGCGCGCAGCAACGTGGACCTGGCGCAGCAGGCGCTGAGCGATGCGACGATGCGCTTTACCTCCGGTGTGGACGACAACCTGCCGGTGGTGCGCGCACAGGCGGCGCTGGTCGGCGCGGAGGCGCGCGTGGTGCAGGCGGAGTTCAACTACAACTTCGCCAAGCTGCAACTGGCGCGGAACACGGGCGTGGTGGAGACGCAGTATCGCGACTATCTGGGACGGTAGTCGCCGGTTGCCGGGTTGCGCGCTGGCCTGAGCGGCTGAGGCTGCTCTTCGACTGTGACGGCAACGGCGTGGCTGGAGCCGTGTCCATAAGCAGAGCGGTTCTGTGGCGGCCTGAAGGGCTGGGGGGAGGGTGCTCCGACGCGGCTGAAGGCTTAGGCAGGGAAAACCTACTCCACGGCAGCGCCGGAAATGTGAAAGCATAGCTGGGAATGGCGAGTGCGAATACAGTACCGGCCGTACCGCTCGCAAGCCGGGGCGCGGCGTTTCATTCACGCGACTTCCGCCTGTACCAGACGGCTCGGTTGCTGGTGATTCTGGGGGCTGAAGCGCAGTCGATTGCGGTGGCCTGGCAGGTGTACCAGATCTCGATGGCGTCGGGCCACTCGGCGCGTGATTCCGCGCTGCGCCTGGGCTATACCGGGCTGGCGCTGTTTCTGCCGGGGCTTTTCTTTATGCTTCCGGCGGGACATGTGGCGGATCGGTACGACAAGCGGCATGTCATTCTGGCGTGCTATGCGCTGCAGGCGATCTGCACGGCCGGGCTGCTCTGGATTTCGCTGCACCCCGTGCGGAGCATCCTGCCGATTTACGCGGTGCTGTTTCTGATCGGGATGGGCAGATGCTTTTCTGGCCCGGCGGCGAGCGCGATGCTGCCGCTGCTGGTGCCGAAGGAAAGCTTCGTCAATGCGGTGACGTGGGGCGCGACCATTTACCAGGTGGCGAACGCGACCGGGCCGATGGTGGGGGGCTTCCTGTTCGCCGCGACGTGGGCTGCGATTGGAAGATACCGTGGCGCACCGGTGGTTTACCTGTTCACTCTGGCGATGCTGTGCGGTTTCATGCTGCTGGTCGGGTCCATCCGGGTGCAGGCGGTTGCCGGAGAGAAGAAGGCCTTCAACGCGACCACGGTGCTGGCCGGCCTCCATTACGTCGCGCGGACGAGGCTGCTGCTCGGTTCGATCTCCCTGGACCTGTTTGCCGTGCTGCTGGGCGGTGCGGTGGCGCTGCTGCCCATCTTTGCGGACAAGGTGCTGCATGCGGGGCCGCAGGGTCTGGCGATTCTGCGCGCGATGCCCAGCCTGGGAGCGTTGGCGGTCAGTCTGACGCTGGTCTTTAAGCCCATCAAGCGGCGCGCCGGCAAGAGCATGATGCTGTGTGTGGGGCTGTTCGGGTTTGCGACGGTGGTCTTCGGGTTGAGCCGCAATATCTGGCTCAGCATGGGCGCACTGCTGGTGGTGGGCGCGAGCGATATGGTCAGCGTGGTGATCCGCTCCAGCATTCTGCAACTGGCGACGCCGCCGGAGATGCGCGGCCGCGTCAGCGCGGTGAACTGGTTGTTCATCGGCGCGTCGAATGAGTTCGGCGAGTTTGAAAGTGGCGTCACCGCGAAATGGTGGGGCGCGGTGCCGGCCGTGGTGATCGGCGGCGTGGCTTCGGTCTGCGTGACACTGGCTGCGGCAGTGTTCTTTCCCGCGCTGCGCCGGGCCGACCAGTTGACCGCCGAAAGTCTGCGCGAGGCCGAAACCGAGCTGGCGGAAGCGGAGCCCATCGATTAAGCAAGGAACAAACAGAAGCAGATTCCCTTCGGGAATGACAACCAGAGTGCGAAGACACAGGAGAACGGGATGAAGACAGGACAGAAGGTAGCCGCAGCCGCCACGTTGATTATGGTGGTCGCGGTCGGCGGCGAACTGCTTTACCTGCACCGCCGCAACGCGGAAGACGCGAAGCCAGTCGCGAAGACGGAATCGAAGATCGATCCGGACGTGATGGCGCTTTATGGGCTGAAGCACGAACACCCGATGTCGCTGAAGGATGAGATGGACCTGAAGGGGCGCACATTGTGGGTGAGCGCGGGTGGCCAGATGGATTTCTACCCGTTCAACGGCAAGGTGGACTACGCGCACTCGCAGGGCACGCTGCTGGGGGCAGAGGCCATCGTGGTGAAGGACGCGGTCGAGCAGGTGGCGCCGAAGTCGGCCGCCTTCCGCATCCCGCAGGGCGACAAGCAGGTGCTGCTGGTGTTTACCAAACCGAATGATCCCGGGGCGACGGGCAAGACCTTCGCAGTGCCGGTCGGGTTTGTGCAGGGCGGTGACTTCACCCTGCAGACCGACCAGATCTTCTTCTACAAGGATCCGCGGCAGATCTTCGACTACTGGGGTCCGCAGATCTGGAAGGCGATCGACGAGCATCGCGCCATCGTCGGGATGAATGAGTTCCAGGTACAGATGGCGCTGGGCCAGGTGAGCGTGCCGCATGGCGACAATGCCGGAGACCGAACGGTGGACTTCGACGACCAGGGCAAGCCCAAGACGGTGACGTTTGAGAATGGCAAGGCGACCAAGGTCGTCGAAGACAAGCCGTGATCAGGCCACTGTCATCGCGGGGACGCTCGTAGCAGGACTTTATAGGATCTGCTTCGCGCGCGGGATGCGGTATGGGCGGGGCGCAAAGCGCCAGATCCTTCCATCGCGGCCCTTGCGTTGGGGCTGCAAAAGCCTTCGGTCAGGATGACAATGCGGAGGTGGGTGACGTCGACTGGCAACGCATGTGATCCGGGGCCGCACCTCGACCGCCGTTGAAGAACTAGATGCATTCGGCCTCAGACCTGAAACCTGAACCACTCCGGCCAAATCCCCTGCCGAGCATCGCCCGCTTCGACAGCTGCCGGAAGAAGAAACGCCGAGCCGCAAATTCCATTTCGGCACAGAGTTCGTACGGGATTCCGAATTCGTTTGACAACACAATGCTCGCTGGATACTTCTGGACCGTGCATCCGGTCCCTTGCCTGCCGCGCCAGAATGAAGCCATCGCTTGGAGCTTCCACTTCCTTTATCGCTACGTCGAATGTGTTCGGGCCGCACTACGTCTTGCCGTAGAGGTTGCCGAAGCGCCGGCGGTCTCGTTCGGCACGGGAAAATAAATGACCCTATGTGCGACACAGGGAGCAGGCTCGCGAGTGCCTGCCCCCCATATCCGCTCCAACAAGGAAGACTCATGCACATCGATCTCCGCCGCCTCGCCATACTGGCCTTAATCCTGGTTGGACCCATGCTTTGGGCGCAAGCGCCTGCGGCCGTTCCCAAGGTCTGCACCCCGGAGGTCAACCGGCACATGGCCGAGCTTTACAACGGAGCGCCCCATGAGGCTTTGCCGTATGTCACCGCATGCGGCACCGTGGTGCGCGAACCGCAGCCCGGTCCAAAGACGACTCTTACCGACATCGGAGAACCGTTTCACAACACGCACGTCATGTTCCAGCTCCCCGATCGGCCGGGACTCTTACTCGGCGTTATCTTTACCAGTGACGGCTTGACCGGGGTCCCTTTGGCCAAGCCCGGTGACATGATTTTTGTCCATGGAGTGTTCACCAGCGGGGTAGGGCTGATGAAGATTTACATTCATTCACCCTGGTGCGCTACGACGAAGCACAAGTCGGAGGATGGCTGGGTTTCGGTCAACGACGTGAAGATGCCCGCGTCCTGTCCTGAGCTGCCCGCGTCCAGACAGTGAATGCTGCTGCCCACCCTGGCCATGCTGACTGTCCGTGGGTAGAGCCTTGCGTCGTCGCATCGCGGGAGAAACGCGACGATCAGCCGGTGTTGCGCAGGCCGGCGCTGATGCCGTTGATGGTGGCGGTGATGGCGCGGTCGAGCTCGGGCGATTCGGTTTCGCCGCTGGCCCGGCGCGCGCGCTTGCTGGCGGATGCAGCTCGACCTGCAGCAGGCTCATGGGGTCGACGTAGGGGTTGCGCAGTCGGATCGATTGCTCGAGCACCGGGTTGCGTTCGAGCAGCGTCGTCTGCCCGGTGACGGCGAGCACCATGCGCCGCGTGCGCTCGAACTCGTCCTCCAGCATCGTGAAGACGCGCTCGCGCAGGCCTTCGTCCTCGACCAGCGACGCATACAGCCGCGCGATGCCGAAGTCGGCCTTGGCCAGCGCCATCTCGACGTTGCGCATGATGTCGATGAACAGCGGGAAGGAGCGGAAGATGGCCTGCAGGTGCGCGAGTCCGTCCGGACTCTGCGCTGACAAAGTCTTCGAGCGCGTGGCCCACGCCGAACCAGGCAGGCACGAGGTGCCGCGACTGCATCCAGCCAAAGACCCACGGGATGGCGCGGAGGTCTTCCATGCTGCGCTTTTTCGCAGAGCTGGCATCGGTGCGCTTGGCCGGGCGCGAGCCGATGCGCGCGTGTTCCAGCTCGGCGACGGGCGTGGCCTGTTCGAAGTAGGTGAACGTGTCGGGTGAATCCACGATGTGCTTGCGGTAGAAGGCGTAGGAGGTTTCGGAGAGCGTATCGAGCGTGGCCTCCCACGCGGCGGGAAGCACGCCGGTGAGGTGCGTGCTGGCGGGGTCGCAGCGCCAGCGCTGGGCGGGCGAGCGCGTCGAGCGAGGCCGCAATCATCAGCTCCAGATTGCGCTCGGCCAGGACCACGTCGGAGTACTTCCAGTTCAGGACTTCGCCCTGCTCGGTCAGGCGCAGCTCGCCGTTGAAGCTGTCGACCGGCTGCGCGAAGATGGCGCGATGGGTCGGCCCGCCGCCGCGGCCGACGGTGCCTCCGCGGCCGTGGAAGAGGCGCAGGGTCACGCCGCATTTCGCGGGCGACGGCGTGCAGCGCGCGATGCGCTTTGAAGATCTCCCACGTGCTCGTGATCATGCCGCCATCCTTGTTGGAGTCGGAGTAGCCGAGCATGACCTCCTGCGTGTGCGCCCAGGCTTGCGAGCGGCTCGGCTTGTATGGCGGGCGAGGACCAGAGCTCGCGGCAGATGGCGGGCGCATTGCGCAGGTCTTCGATGGATTCAAACAGCGGCACAGGCTGCAGTCCGGGGTCGTCGCCGGACACGCCTTCCACGTCGACGCCGCCGATGCGCGCGAGGCGGACGACGTTGAGGATGTCCTCGGCGGACGTCGCGCCGGAGATGACGTAGCGCGGCAGGGCTTCGGGCGGCGACGTGCGCTTGAGCTCGGCGATGGCGCGGAAGGTGTCGAGGACTTCGGCTGATTGCGCCGTGAGCGCGGGCGGAAGCGCGAGCTTCGCATCCCGCGCGTCAGAAGCGAGACGTGGCGCACCCAATGCAGCCGCGAGTTCGGCGAGCGCTGCGGCATGGACGCGCGCGTGCTGGCGAATGTCGAGCGCCTGCAGGTGCAGCCCGTAGGTGCGGGCCTCGAGCAGGAGCGGGTCCACCAGCAGCGCGGCGAGGCGGCTCCCGTGGTTCTGTTCGAGGCTTTCGCGCAGCGTGGAGAGGTCGTGGAGCAGCTCGGCAGCGCGCGCGTAGGGCGGGAGCGCAGGCACCGTGGGTTGTGCCACATGTCCGATGGGTCTGGCGCTCGACTGCGCGCTGCCGCCGAGGCGAATCATGATGCAAGCCACAAGCAAACGGACAGATTCGTGCGGGAAGCGCTCGACCAGGCGCAGCTCCGGAGAGTTGGGGCCGGCGGTGCGCAACTGGCTCAGGTAGTCATGCAGCAGCTTCGTCAGTTCGGGCGAGACGGGTACCTGCTGGGTAGAGCTGCCGAGCTGGTCGAAGACGTTCTGCAGCCGCCGCAGGTAGTGGGTGTAAAGCAGGTCGCGCGACATCGCGAGCGCTTCGGCGGTGGTCGCCGGGGTGACAAATGGATTGCCGTCGCGGTCGCCGCCGATCCAGGAACCGAAGGTGATCAGGAGGGGAAGCTCGGCCAGCGAAGGGACGTTGTCGGCGGATTCCGGGTACTCGGCTGCGAACGCCTGCCGGACTTCGGCGTAGAGGACGGGCAGGGTGTCGAAGAGCGAAGTCTCGAAGTAGTCGAGCGCCATGCGGATCTCGTCGCGCACGGTAGGCCGCGCCGCGCGGACGTCGTCGGTTTGCCACAGGGCGGTGATCTCGGCCAGCAGGGAGGCTTCAAGCGAGTCGAAGTCGGAGGCCGGCAGCGGGACGCGGTCGAGCTGCTCCAGCAGGTCGGAGATGCGGCGACGCTTGAACATGACGGAGCGCCGCGCAACTTCGGTGGGGTGCGCCGTAAACACCGGCGTCACGCAGATACGGCCCAGCAGCGCCAGTGCCTGGCAGAAGTCGAATCCGGCGCCACGCAGCGCACGCAGTGTTCCGCGTAGTGACCCGCGCTGCACCGGCTGCTCCCTGGCCTCGGCGTTCGATTCTTCGAGCTGATGGGCGAGGCGGCGGCGCTTGCGGTGGTTGGTCTCGGCGAGGTTGATGAGCTCGAAATAGAAGGAGAAGGCGCGCGCAAGTTGGTAGGCGCGGAGGGGGTCATCTGCCAATTGATGCACGCTGGCGAGCGCGTCGCCGAAGTCCGCCTGCGCCTGGTCGGCATCTTCGCGGCGGGCGATGGAGGCCTGGCGCAGCGCCTCCACCGCTTCGTAGACGCCGGGCGCGGCCTGTTCGCGCAGCACGGAACCAAGCAGCATGCCGAGGGAGCGCACGTCGCGGCGCAAAGGTGCGGAGGCCAGGTCGCCGGAAGGCGCGGTCAGCTCCGCCAGACGCTGCGGCCACGAAGAAGGAACCCAAAGGGACGACATACACGATTATGGCATCCGGTCCCGGCTGCCGGAGTGCAGGCGACTAATGCTGACGGACCAGGCTAAGGGAGCCGTCCGGCAGCGGATCGGGCTCCGTCCAGAGAATGACGGACTGCGGCAGCGAGTAGGCGTACACAGTGAGGAACCAGAGCAGGCAAAGCGCATTTGACGCCAGGAGCTTCGCGGTGAAATCGCTCGCGATGCCAGCCAACGCATAGCCGAGGAAGCACAATGCCAGCGTGAGGCAGAAGATGCGGTAGGCGACGAAGTGAGCGTGGTCGCGCTCCGCTGTTTCGCGCTCATCAAGCGGATCGAGCGCGGCGAAGGTCCTGCGGCCGGAAAGCCCAAGCTGCTGGAGTTCTCCGGGATCCGCCTGCAGGTTCGCGCGCTCGGTGTACGGCTTCACCATGCCGCCGCGTTTGATGCCGCCGAACAGCCCGCCCAGCGTGACCGTCTGCGCAAGCATCGACATAAGGAACAGGCGTTTATGGTAGATGCCGACGGCAACCAGAAGCAGCAACAGCGCGTAGTACGCCAGCACGATGAGCCGGCGGTTGCGGCGCGTCTCAAGGGAGATGCCCAGGAATTTGCTCTGTTCGATCACTGGTTGGCTGCCTTTCTGACGTCCAGACTGAGCAGTTCGCTGAGTGGACGGAACGGCGTGCGCGAGAAGATCGCCTCCACCGGAAGCCCGAAGAAGGCCGCCAGGTCGAGCGCCAGCGCGAGGGATGGGTTGTAGTCGCCGCGCTCCAGAAAGCCGATCGTCTGCGCATTCACCTTCAGGGCGTCGGCCAATTGCTGCCGAGATACACGACGCTCCGCGCGAAGCAGCGATATTCGATTATGAAGAGTCGGAGGAATGTTGCTCATTGCGAACTAATATTGCTACGTCGCAATCAGCGTGTCAAGCCTATCTAACGGAGCCATGCCGGAGCAGAGGCGTATCTGGCTACGCCAGAATGACGGTTGTGGCGTTCAAGCACGCTCAGAAGAGCTTGCCCAGCGTGAAGACGAACTTGCGTTCGCCGTTCGAGCCAATGGCCGGAGCGAAGGTGATGACGCCCAGCGGCGTCTCCGCGACGACGCCGAAGTAGGCGTCCTGACGGTTAAGGACGGGCACGCCGGGAGCGTGCATCTGCGCGGCTTCCACGCCGAAGCCCAGGTAGATGCTTTGGCCGAGCGGGGCGGGCAGGGTGGCGATCCGGCGCAGGAGGGCGGGCTCAATCAGGAAGTAATCGGTGCCGCGATACTGGTCGATGGCCGAGGCGGAGAGCCGCAGCGGACCGCCCAGGGTGAAGCGGAACGGCTGCGCGATGTCGCGGTCGAAGGCAGTGCCAGCCTCGGCGGCGATGAAGAAAACTTCGTGGCCCCGATTGGGATCGACCGGCGTGCCCGGCTCCGGCGCCTTGCGCAGGCTGAACCGGTGCGCGTAGGAGACGTTCGTCTGCAGTTCCGGGGCATTGCGGGAGCGAACGCTCGAGAACAGGAACGCGGCGTCGGAGGAGACATGCACGCCGAACTGCGGCACCAGGGCGCGGTCCTGCGTGTCGTAGTCGTAGTGGAGGCGGGCGCGATTCATCTGCCCACTGAAGTCGGGCTGGAAGTCTGTACCGATGGAGGTGATCCAGTGGATCTGCGCGAAGTCGTAGCCGAGCCGCACCTGCTGCGTGCGCTGGTTGGTCCAGCCGATATCGCCGCCCAGGCGAACGCTTTGGAACTGGCGGTTGGCGATTTGCGTCTGTTTGTCGTTGAAGATGGGGAAGGGCTGGCGCAGGAAGTCAAAGCGCGGGGCGACGAAGACGGTGTGTTCGGGCAGGGAGAGTGGATTGAGCGGGCGGTAGTACTCGGTGCCGAGCTCGGTCTGGTAGCCGAGCTTGAAGTTCGACCGCAGCTCGGAGCCATAGCCGCCGAAGTCCTGGTCGAGCACGATGCCTTCCATGGTGGCGCGCGTTGTGGCTGTGGTTTCGGCCTGGATGTTGGCTCCCAGCAGCAGGAAGGGCGGCCCGGTCTTTTTGCGGGTCACAGTGACGAGAATGATGGGTCGTCTGCCAATATCGGCAAGCGATTCAGGCGTGACCTCCTGGGTGGCAGCAAGACCCTGGGCTCCGGGACGATCGGCTATGGCGGAGCGGGCGGCCTCTTCGCGGCTTTCCTTGCGCGCCTCAGGATTGGTGGCGTTCGCGTTCGGAACGCCGGGCTGATTGCTGGTGGGCGCGGTGCTCGGCTTCTGGTTCGGCGCGCCCGGCTCTTTGATGGTGTTCGGCGGGGCGCCATTGCCGGATGTGGCTGGCGGAGCCGATGTCGCCACGGCCACATCGACGGTGCCCTTGGGCAGAGGCGCCGCACCGGAAGCCTGGGCGGCGAACTGCTGCGCGGTCTCGTAACCGACGGTGTAGTCAGCATCGAAGGCGCCGTCGGAGCGCACCTGGTCGAGCAGCGCTTCGATCTTCGCGGTATCGACGGGCTGGTTGACGAGCGGCGCGAAGATCTTCTGCACAGCCACAGTGGTGGAAGCATCGGGGGCCGTGATGCGCACGCGCAGCACCGGCGCGGCAGGCCCGCGGATCAGGCTGGCGCGGTGGGCGAGGTAGGCGCTCCAGTCGGCGTCGGAGACGGCATACTTCAGCAGCTCGTCCTTATGCTGCTCGGCCACCGCATAGCCGCGCTCAGCGAGGCCATCCACCTTCAGGTAGTCGGTGGGCCCGAAGCCGGTGGTATCGGGGATCATGACAACGTCGGCGAGCTTGCGCTCTTCGCGCTCGTTCGCCTCGATGGCGACGGCGAACGAGCGGCCCAGCACGCCGAGCAGCGATCCCAGGTCGCCTTTGGCAACCGGCGCCAGCGGCAGCGAGACGGCCAGGACCACGTCGGCCTTCATCTCGTGCACGGTGGCTGTAGGCAGATTTTCGAGCACCCCGCCATCGACATATTCATGGCCGTTCATCTCGAACGGAGGAAAGACGCCGGGCAGCGAGACCGAGGCGCGCACCGCGTCCGGTACGGAGCCGCGAGCGAAGGTGACGGGGCGGGCCTCGTTCAGATCGGTCGCGAGACAGCGCAACGGAATTGGGAGCGTGTTGAAGTCGGTCTGGTCGTCGTAGCGCAGGAACTCGCGATCGAGGAAGGCATTCAAACCCTGATCGAGCAGGACGGCGTTTCGCAGCGAAATACGATGCTTGAGGCCGATGGTGACGCCGTTCGGCAACTCGCGCGAATCTTCGCGGCGTCGGAATGAGCGCGAGGAATACGCGTTGGAAAGCGAGAATACCGACGTGAAGACGCGGTTGTTCATCACGTTTTTGAGTTGTGCGGGTGTGCGGCCGGTGGAGTAGAGCGAAGCCACCAGGCAGCCCATGGAGGTGCCCGCGACGACATCCACCGGGATGTGGTGCTCTTCAAACCAGTCCAGGACGCCCACCTCCGTGAGCCCGACGGCGCCTCCGCCGCCCAGCGCGAGGCCAATACGCGGGCGCGCGAAGGCTTTCGGTGGTGGGACCGACGGGTCGAGCGGTTGCAGCCGGGTCTCCTTGCCGGACGCCGCCTGCCGCTGTTCGCCAGCGGACGCGCTCTTGCTGTCGCCGCCCTGGTCGCCTGCCTTACCGCCGGCAGGGGTGGTAGAGGCGGGAGGCTGCTTGGTCTGGGAGGGCTTGGGTTCCTGGGTCTTGATGGGATTCTGCGCTGTGGCGAACATGCAGGACAGGCCGAGGCAGACGATTGCAGGCGCAATGCGGAGGGCTACACACGCTTTGACTCCCGACAACATAGCTCCAGAGTACCGAAGATGAACTCGATGCGCCGCCCCGCGGGAGACGACGCGGTTACATGACGTACGCAAGTTTTTCGAGCTCCGCCTCCAGTGAGCCGATCGCGCAGCCGGCGGCCTCAATCCGTACGGCGGCGGTTCGGGCGGCATCGGCGGAGACGCCGTAGCCATGCTGGGTGAGGAAGGCGGCAAGCAACTCACCCACCTGAAATGAATCCAGACCGGATCGGAGGAGCTCGACCCGCAGGAGGTGAAGTTGATCGTCGGGAAATTTCTCGAACGCAGTCATCTGCCGTTGGATGCGCGATTGACCGCGAGTGGCCCGCGTCATCAGCAAGATTCCCCGGATTGTTCAAGGGCGCGGGAGGCAATCAGGACCGGAAGGCTGTCGACGATGGGGAAGCGGCGTCCGCAGACGGTGCAATCGACCGTCGCGTCCCCGAGCGCGAGCGGCCCGTGGCAGACTGGGCACACCAGAAGATGGAGGTGATCGGCAAGTCGCGGCGTGGCAGGCATGCGAGTATTTTAGGGGCGGCGCATCTCATTGACAGACTTCGGGCTGAATTCTGATACTTACACTGGAGAGGCCACTGCGATGAGTGTTGAAATACATCAGCCCAAGATCCAATCGATCATTGATCGCCAGATGGCAACCGGCGCCTTCCGTAGCGTGGAAGAGCTGTTACTGTGTGCGCTGCAATCTTTTGCGCGGCCGGAGCCCGATCCGCAGGAGATTGGGTTCGGACGAAAACTCGTCTCGACCTTCGGCGAGGCCGGAGAACTTCTGGAAGGCTGGGAACTCGATCTGCAAAGGGATTCATCCCCCGGACGCGTGGTTGACCTGGGGTGAACGGCTTCCTGCTTGACACCAATGTTCCTTCGGAACTGACAAGACCGAAGCCTGACCTTCGGCTGAAGGACTGGGTCGCGGCCCATGATGATCTCTACCTTAGTGTCATCACACCTGGCGAACTTCGCAAGGGAGTTTCATTGCTTCCGCCCGGCAGGCGCAGGGAAGGTCTGGAGGGCTGGTTTGTCCGCTCCCTTCCCCTGCTCGCGCGCAATGTGCTCCCGATCGACGGTGAAATTGCCACACGTTGGGGTCTCATGTCCGCAGCGCGCCAGCTTCGAGGGATGCCGCTCGGGATGGCCGACGGGCTTATTGCTTGCACCGCGCTCCACTACGGTTTGACACTTGTGACGCGGAACGTAAAGGACTTCGCGGAACTTGGCTTGACGATTCTGAATCCGTGGGAAGTCTGAGCATGGGCTTCAGCCAGCCTTCGCAGCCACGATAGAATCACTCCATGGAAACTCCGCAGGTGCTGGACGGCGTGTCGATCGCAGCACAGATCAAGGCAGAAGTCGCGGCGGAGGTCGAAGCGCTTGGCGCGCGCGGCATTCGTCCGGGGCTCGCCGTGATCCTGGTGGGCTCGGTCGCGGCCAGCGAAATCTACGTGCGCAGCAAGGTAAGGACCTGCGGCGAACTGGGCTTGTTCTCGGAGATGATGACGCCTCCGGAGAGCGTCACCACCGAAGAACTGCTCGCGATGGTGGCCGCCCTGAACGCGCGCGACGATATCGACGGCATTCTCATTCAGCTTCCGCTGCCTGCACATGTAGATACGAAGCGGCTGCTGGAGGCGGTCGATCCGGCCAAAGATGTGGATGGCTTTCACCCGGTAAACGTCGGCCGCCTGCAGAGCGGGCAGCCCGGCCTGCAGCCCTGCACCCCGGCCGGCGTCATGGAGATGCTGCGCCGCGCCGGAATTTCGGTTGAGGGAAAGAACGCGGTGGTCGTCGGCCGCAGCGACATCGTCGGCAAACCGATGGCCATGCTCCTGGTAAACGCTTCGGCGACGGTGACCATCTGCCACTCGAGGACCGCAAACCTGGCAGGCTTCACCCAGGCCGCGGATATCCTGGTGGCGGCGATCGGCCGGCCGGGCTTCGTCACCGAGGAGATGGTGAAGCAGGGCGCGGTGCTGATCGACGTCGGGATCAATCGCGTGACCGACCCGCTGAAGGTGAAGGAGTTCTTCGGCGACGACGCAAAGCGCGCCGAGACCTTCATAAAACGCGGCTCGGTGGTGGTGGGCGACATCCATCCCGAGGCATTTCGCGCATCGTCGGCCTACACGCCGGTACCGGGCGGCGTGGGCGCGCTCACCATCGCCATGCTGATGAGCAACACGGTAAAGGCTGCGAAGCTGCGGCGCGGAGCATAACGCATGCGCGTGGGGCTGACCGGAGGGCTCGGGAGCGGAAAGACGACCGTCGCGGAGATGCTGAAGGACAAAGGCGCCTTCGTGCTCTCGGCCGACGAGATCGCGCGCAAGCTGATGGAGCCCGGGCAGAAAGTCTTCGCGCAGATTGTGGAGCGCTTCGGCCCTGGCGTGGTGCGTGCGGACGGCACGCTCGACCGCGCGGCGCTGGCCCGGATGGCCTTTGAAGGAGGCCGCATCGACGAGTTGAACGCGATCGTGCATCCGGCGACGATCCAACTGCAGGGCGAGATTGCGGACGAGATCTGCCGCCAGCATCCGGGGGCGGATATTGTCGTCGAATCGGCGCTGATCTTTGAAACGCCGTATGGCGGGAACTGGCGTCGGCGCTTCCACCGCATGATCCTGGTCACCGCGCCCGACTCCGTAAAGATTGCGCGGTTCATCGCTCGGGCCGGCAGCGGAGACGGCGGGGCACTGGAAGCCGACGCACGGCGACGGCTGGCGCAGATGATTCCGGACGGCGACAAGGTGGCGCTGGTCGATTGCGTGATCCGCAACGACGGCACGCTGGACGAGCTGCGCGAGCGCGTCGACCGGGTGTGGGATGGTCTGAAGCGCGGACACCCTTGTCCGGACGTTTGATTTACGATGGGAAAGCGAGGAGAACACCATGCATACCGAACACGCGGAACATGTAGACGACGAACACCACGCGCACAGCGAGCCCTGGGTGGAGCGCAACTGGTCCTGGCTGGTGATCGCGTTCGGCGTGGCCTTCGTGGTCTGGATCGACACGTTCATGCCGACCTGGTAAATCTTCTCTCGCGCCAGCGCTCGGCCTTCAGCATCGCTGTTGGCACTGGCGTGCGAAGGACGATGAAGCTCCGCTCTTGATCGCACGCGAGGGAGAAGAATCCCAAATTCCGGGCCAGACATTTAGTCTGGACGGATGAGTTCGGTGGCGATTGGTCTGGAAGATGTGCTGGCGGCGCGCGAGCGGCTGCGCGCATCGGTGTACTGCACGCCCTGTGCACGGTCGGAGATGCTTTCGAAGCTGACCGGGCAGCAGGTGTATCTGAAGCTCGAAAACCTGCAGATGACGGGCTCCTTCAAGGAGCGCGGGGCGCTTGAACCGGTTGTCGCTGCTGACGCCGGAGGAGGCCGCGCGCGGTGTGGTGGCGGCGAGCGCCGGCAACCATGCGCAGGGCGTGGCCTACCACGCCACGCGGCGCGGAGTGCGCTCCATCATCGTGATGCCGCTGGCGACGCCGCTCGTGAAAGTGACCGCCACGCGGGAGTTCGGCGCGGAAGTCGTGCTGCACGGCGCCAACTACGACGAAGCCTACGCCGAAGCCGTGCGGCTGTGCGAGAGCGAAGGCATGGTCTTTGTGCATCCCTTCGATGACGCCGCTGTCATGGCGGGGCAGGGCACCATCGCGCTCGAGATGATGGAGCAGATCGCCAACCTCGAAGCGGTGATTGTGCCGATCGGCGGCGGCGGGCTGATCGGCGGCATGGCCTGCGCGATCAAGGAGACGAACCCAGGCATCCGCGTGATCGGCGTGCAGACCGAGCGCCTGCCCTCGATGCTCGAGGCCATGACCGCGCAGCATCCGGTGACCATCTCCGCGGGCACCACCATCGCCGACGGCATCGCGGTGCGCACGGCGGGCAAGCTCACCTACCCGGTTGTTGCGAAGTATGTGGATGAAATCGTGACCGTGGCTGAGGACGAGATCGCTTCCGCCATTCTCGTCCTGCTGGAGCGCGAGAAAACTTTAGCCGAAGGTGCGGGCGCGGCGGCGCTGGCGGCGCTGCTGCAGGGCAAGACCTCGCTGGCTAATCGCCGCGGCGTGCGCACGGGCGTGCTGGTCTGCGGAGGCAATATTGACGTCACGCTGCTGGCGCGCATTATCGAGCGCGGCCTGGTGCAGGACGGACGCATGATCCTCCTGCGCATCCATCTGCTCGACAAACCCGGTGCGCTTTCGGAGCTGACGCGGCTGATCGCGGCGCATCGCGTGAACATCGTGAACACGTTGTACAACCGCGCGTACTACGGCGTGAATCTAGGAGATACGGCCATCGACATTACGATGGAGACGCGCGGCCGGGAACAGGTCTCGAACTGCTGACGGCGCTCACGGCCGCCGGATTCCGCCATACACGCGTCGAGTAGCCTGAAGCAGCGGGAGGGAACGCCATGGAGCTGAAACCGGTTTCGTACATCTCGGCCGAGCACTATAAGTGGGGCGATGGCTGCGAGGGCTGGCGCCTGGTATCGACCGACGGGCTCTCCGTCATCGAAGAGCGTATGCCCAAAGGCACAGCGGAGACACGGCACAGCCATGCGGAGGCGCGACAGTTCTTTTACGTGCTCGCCGGCCGGTTGACGCTGGAAGTGGAGGGCGAGACGCACCACCTGGGGCCGTACCAGGGACTTGAAATACCTCCCGGCGCGGCGCACCAGGTCTTCAACCATGCACCGGAGGATGTGCGCTTCCTGGTGACCAGCCAGCCGCCGTCGCAGGACGATCGCAATGAGCTATAGCCTCGGCAGCGCGGCTATGGTGCTGCTGGCGATGCAGGCCGCTCCGGTAGCCCAGGCGCCCGCGCCCACCGAAGATCCGCTGGTGACGGCGCTCGCGCGCAAGGTCTACGCGCAGATGCGTGCCGGCAAAGTAGATGATGCGCTGCTGACGCCGGAGATGCGGCAGACGCTGACGCCCGCGGCGCTGGCGCAGCAGAAGCCGGTGCTCGATCAGCTCGGCGAGCCAACCAAACTGACGCTT
Organism: uncultured Gammaproteobacteria bacterium; assembly: GCA_963744015.1. Lineage (GTDB taxonomy): Bacteria > Acidobacteriota > Terriglobia > Terriglobales > Acidobacteriaceae > Edaphobacter. The sequence goes on along the minus strand of CAVUSA010000003.1, from coordinate 204,762 downwards.
GAAAGCATGGTGAAGGCGCCGGGAGGCACCAGCTGGGTTTATCTGGCGGAGTTCGCGCAGGCGCAGCTGCATGTGACGATCTTTGTCACGAGCGACGGACGTGTTGGCGGGTACGAACTGAAGCTCTAACGGAGCGGCCGCGTCAATGCGCGAGGAGGAAGCTGAGCAGAGTCGACTCCGCCCAGTAGCCGTCGTAGCCTGACTTCGCGTCCGGAGCTTCGAGGAAGGCGCAATGTCCTCCATGCGGCGTCTCGATGAACGTGATCGCGGGATTCGCCTGAGAGCAGCGTGCAGCTCTCCGGCGTCATGCGGATAAATGGATCATCGAGCGCGTGCAGGATCAAAGTAGGCACGGCAATCTGCGCGACGACGCGGGCGGCGGCGGCGCGATGGTAGTAGTCGTCCGCGCCGGAGAAGCCGGAGTAAAGCGCCGTGATGCGGTCGTCGAACTCGCGCAGCGAACGAATGCCATCGGCGCGGGCGGGGTCGTAGACGCGGGGAAAGAGCATGGCTTTGCGGCGAAAGCGCTTGAGCAGCGCGGCGCGGAACTTGCGTTCGTACAGGCGGTTGGCGGGCTCGTGCAGGGCGGCAGAGGAGGGGCCAAGATCGAGCGCCGGGCTGACGGCGGCGACGGCCCGCAGCAGCGGATTTGACGCGCCCACTTCGCCGGCTAATTTGAGCACGAGGTTTCCGCCCATCGAATAGCCCACCAGCGCGACACGCTCGCAGGCCGAAGCGCCGCGCCATCGTCTGCATGACAGCGTTCACATCGCCCGAAAGCCCCGAGTGGTAAAGCGTCGGCGAAAGCGACTCCGTGCCGCCGCAGTTGCGCATGTTCATGCGCACCACATTGCAGCCCGCGGCCCACAACTTGTTGGCGTTGCCGATGATGTACTGCGACTGCGAGACTGCCTTCCAGGCCATGCAGCAGGATGACCGTGAGGCGCTCGGCGCGGACGGCCTCCGGCTGCCAGTGGCAGTGGCAGAGCACCTGGCTGGAGATCTGGTTGGAGGTCGCGGGCCACACCTCGACCAGCTCGGCGGTGGCGGTCGGCAGGTGATCCTGCCGGGGTAGAAAATTGCCGACAATGGTCTGCAGGTGGCCGTTCGAAAGCCAGCGGCGCGGGCGGAACGGCTTAGCGTGGAAGCCTGCGCTCATGCGGCAGCCTGCTGCAAAAAGGATGTGGCGTTCAAGGCGCCGGTGGGTTCGTCTTCGTGCTTGAAGTAGACGAAGACATCGCGCTCGAGCGCGAGCGAACGAAAGCGTTCGGCGAAGGCGGCGATCTCCTCGGGCTTGTAGCCTCCCGCGCGGCGCAGGCGAAAGCTGGTGTGGGTGCGGGCGGTGTGGACTTCGGGCGTGCTGAGCTCGTCTGTCTCGGCGATGCAGAAGGCGGCGTCGCGCCGGCGCAGCAGCGCTTCGGTCTCGGGGATGAACCAGGAAGGATGGCGGAACTCGAACGCGATGCGCGGGGCGCTGGCGCGGCGGAAGGCCGGCGCCGCAAGAAAGCTCCGCAGGCGCTCGAGGTCGAGCTTGAAATTCGGCGGAAGCTGAAAAAGCGCGAGGCCGAGCGAGCCGGCGCGGGCAAAGGGCTTGAGCGCGTCGAAGAACTCGGCGACGGCGGCGTGCGAGTCGCGCAGCCGATTGAAATGCGTGATGCGTTGCGGGGCTTTGAAGGAGAAGCGGAAGCCGGCGGGGACCTCGGCCAGCCAGCGCGCCAGCGTCTCTGGCGGCGGCAGCTTTCGGAAGGTATAGTTCACCTCGACCGAGTTGAGTTGCGAGGCGTAGAAGCGCAGGAAGTTCCTGGGCGACACCTTGGCCGGGTAGAAGCCGGGCTTCCAGGTGGGGTACGCCCAGCCAGATGTCCCCGCAAACAGACGCGGCGGCGCGGGCGGGAGCGTGAGGGGAGCCTGGGGAGGGGTTTGTTTCCGGGGCAAGGGGCTCTCACGTGCGAGGGTTAGCGTCGTGCAGGGCGTTGGCTGAAAGCTCGCGTGCAGGCGGCCCGATACGGCACAGGTGCGAAGGGAGAGGGTGATTGGGGCGGCTAGTGGGTTTCGAACCCACGACATCCGCTGCCACAGAGCGGCGTTCTGCCACTGAACTATAGCCGCCGTATCGTCTTCGAGTATAACGCATCCGAACCGCTTTTTGCACAGAACATAGTTTGCAGCCTGTGAGTCGACCGGTAGTTCTTGAGGCGATTATCTTTTCTTCTCTTTCGCAGATCACGCGTGAGGCGTTTATTAGGGAAGGAGGACCAAGTCATGCGTTTACGGACATTCCGTCTCTTTCTGATTCACGTTGCTCTCGGAGCTGCGTTGTTCGCTGGATCCGACAGCCGGGGTCAGGCTGCCGAGCACCCTCTCCTGCTTGCGCTCTCAAAGACCGATCACACGCTCGCGATCGTCGACCCGGTCACCCTGAAGGTCATTGCGAAGATGCCCGTCGGCCCGGATCCGCACGAGGTCATCGCCTCGGATGACGGCACGCGCGCCTGGGTCACCAACATGCAGAACAGCCAGGGACACGAACTGGACGCGCTGGACCTGGTAAACCACAAGGCGCTCGCCAGCATTGATACCTCGCCGCTGCTCGGTCTGCATGGTCTCGACTTTGAAGGCGGCAAGGTATGGTTCACTGCACAGGGCGCGAAGGCCATCGGCCGGCTTGATCCCGCCACGGGCACGACGGACTGGATCATGGGCACCGGGCAGGACTTCACCCACCTGATCCGGGTAAAGCCCGGCGGCCAGTCCATCTTCGTCTCGAACGCGCACTCGGCCAGCGTCAGCATCATTGAAGATCGGCAGGTGCCGCCCGATCCGATGCATCCTGCTCCGCCCGGCCCCGCGCAGCGCGACTGGTTTGTCACCACGATCCCAACCTCGCTCGGCACGGAGGGCTTTGATGTTTCGCCCGACTGGAAGGAGCTTTGGACGGCCGCGGCAAGCGACGGCAGGCTCTGGATCGTCGACACGGCTGAGCGCAAGGTGGCAGCATCCCTCGACGCAAAGCTGAACGGCGCCAATCGCCTGAAGTTCACGCCCGACGGCAAACGCGTGCTGATTTCGATCCTTTCCACGGGCGCTTTATTTGTCTACGACGCGGCTTCGCGCAAAGAGATCCACCGGCTGGGCCTGGGCAAAGGCTGCGCCGGCATCCTGATGGATCCGGACGGCTCCCGCGCCTTTGTCGGCTGCACCGCGGCGAACTACATCGCCGTGGTCGACCTGAAGACGCTGCAGGTCACCAGCCACCTCGATGTCGGCGGCGCGCCGGACGGTCTCGCATGGGCCAAGCGGCCCTAAGCGCGAATCGCATGCTGCGCCGCCTTCAGCGCGGAGCCAGGGAGACCGTTGCGCAAACCCCCTGGCTCCCGCTGCATTACCCCGCCTGCACCATCTCCGCGACGACAGCATCGAGCTTTTCGAGGATCTGGTTCCAGCCCTCGACCTGTCCGCTCCTGGTCGCCTCTTCCATGGTTTCGTTGCCGATGAAGGTCAGCCTGGTCTTCCCGTTCCCCAGATCTTCAAACAACGCCACATCGTACGCGTCGGGAATCGCCTGGTGTTCCAGGCCATAGTGCTCCGGCTCCACCTTGTTTCCGTCCGGGTCGGAGAAGTACATGGAGGAGACGATCTTCTCCTGGGGAACGATCTCGTGGTATTCCCCGGCGTTCCAGAACTCCTGGCCCTCAGGCGAACGCATGCAAATCAGGAATTTCCCGCCCACGCGAAAGTCCATCTTGCAGACAGGTGTGGAGAACCCCTTCGGACCCCACCACTGCATCGCATACTTCGGGTCTGTCCACGCCTTCCAGACCAGTTCGCGTGGGGCATCGAAAACGCGGGTAATCACCATCCGTTCCGTCTCATTCGCCGTGCTGCCTGCCATGTGCCGCCTCCTCTTCCTTCATCTGCTTCACTACAACTTCCAGCTTGTCGAAGCTTTCTTCCCAGAATTGCCGGTAGTGCAACGCCCAGTCGCTGACCGGTTTGATCGCCTGCGGCCTGAGCGTGCAGACGCTCTCGCGTCCGCGCTTCTTCTTCTCTACAATCCTCGCCCGCACCAGGCAGGCGATGTGTTTCGAGATCATCTGCTGCGAAAGCGCGAACGGCTCCGTCAATGCATGCACAGAGGCGGGCCCGTGGGTGAGGCGTTCAATCATGGCGCGACGAGTCGGATCCGATAACGCCGCGAAGGTTGAACCCAACGTATCCACAACCATATGGTAGTGAATTGCTGTTTCGTGTCAAGCAGAAAGTTTCTGCTCTCACTTTGCGCATCTCTTATAGAAGAGGGTTCGCCCCATGGCCATTACCGCACGTCCTGAAGTTCTGCCGCCTGGCTCCACGATCCCCGACAAGTCCGGGTGGAGGCAGCGCGCGGCAGGCTCGCTGTTCGATGACGAGCACCTGGACCGGCTTTCGCACCTGCTGGACGATTTCATCCGCATCCCGGGAACGCCGATCCGCTTCGGGCTCGATGGAATCGTCGGCTTCATTCCCGGCGTCGGCGACATTGCAGGTGGCCTTGCCTCAACCATCATCATCATCGCCGCCTGGTTTCGCGGAATTCCTCCGGTGACGATCGCGCGCATGGTGGCGAATGTAGCCATCGAGACCGCGGTGGGCTCTGTGCCGGTGCTAGGCAACCTGTTCGATATCGGCTGGCGGGCGAACCGGCGCAATTACAAACTGCTTACTGGTGCCATCGCAGAGCCGAAACGGCATTCCGCGGCAAGCTGGGTGTTCTTCGCCATGCTAGCGCTGGTGCTCGTCGGGTTGATGCTGGTGCCGCTGGTGCTGGCGGCATGGGTCGCGGTGCATCTGGAGCACGCGATCAGCGGCAAATAGATTTCGGGAGTCTGCCTTGCTATCGCCGCGGACTGGAACGTCTCGGCAGGGCAGACGCCATGCTCGTTTCGGTAAACGCGCGTTAGTGCGCCGTGCCGAAGCTGGACCCGGTGCGGACGGGGGTGACCACCGCGTTCGATGTTGCTGTCGGGCGACAGCGACGAAAGTCATCGCGCGCCACGGGCCCGCTGCGGTAGTCTAAAGAGAGTCGGGGCGTAGCGCAGTCTGGTAGCGCATCTGGTTTGGGACCAGAGGGTCGGGGGTTCGAATCCCTCCGCCCCGACCACTTCTTCGGCGTGCCGTTCGGGCATGCGCCCCCTTTGGAACGGTTTGGCTCGCGCAGCCTGGCACTCGTATCAATCACTTCCTGCCCCTACAAAAGCGAAGTCGTCCGTGCGTCCTGCATGGATTATGGAAACGCGCGCGTCGCGGACGCTTCAGCTCCCGCCTGGAAGTGCGAACGCGTTTGCGATCGCACCTTTTTGTGGGTGAGGAAGAGGTCATGTTCCAGCCGGCTGATCTTCTCAGCGACGGCCAGGTTGATGAAATGGTTGAACGACACTCCGTAATCTTTCGCCAGCGCCAGCGCCTGCGAACGAGTGACCGGGGACAAACGCAGCGGGAAGCTCTGATGCCGCTTGGAAGGAAGCATGTGGGTTGCTACCTCTTGTCTTTTTGGGAGTTAATCCACTTACACCACTGGTAAGACGTACGCGAGCAGCCATACGGTTGGATCCATGATCCGTTATTCCTTGATGCAATTTCGGGCAAGGAAGCGTGATGAAGAGGTTTTACCTTAGAAGCTTCTGTGTTGCAAAGGTCCGATATCGCGGATGATATTACTTTTGAATAAAATCGCCGACTTCATCTCAACCACCCGATAGCTTCTGCAAAACGAGGTCATACCGGTGGAAAAACTTTCCTAACTACCATGTAAGTGGTACGGGACTGACCCGCGCTTGCTATCGACAACATGAGAACGCGAACCTTACTCTTGGCGCAGCTGAGCACGACCGGGCCGGGAGGTTTGCGACGATGAGTGAGTTGGAACGTCATCAGGTTTTTCCAGTGCGGCTCTGCACTTCCATTCGTCAGCATGCTGCGCGGATCGCGGAAGATAATGGGATCTCGCTCAACTACTTCATCGTGACGGCGATCCATGAGAAGCTGAGCGCACTCAAAACTGAAGATCCCGCGCAGGCGGAATGAAGTAGAGACGCGAGCTTGCGCCGAGTGCGGAAAGCCTCTTCTCAGTTTCGTTTGTAAGAGTCGGTGCGCAGGTCGGGGGTCGGAGAACGCTGGCCCGTCGCCGCAGGCGTTGTGACGCGGCGAGCCTCTGCTTCATTCATTTCCAGTCGGATGAGCCGTTCAACGATGGCGATGCCGATGAAGTGGTTGATGGAGCTACCGTCCTGCAGCGAACAATCCGCGACCCTGTTCCATATCGATTGCGGAAGACGTAAGACGAAAGAGTGACAGTGCTCGGTATGTGCCATTCTTCCTCGCTGCGTACGGCCCGGTAACTTGCTCTTGTGTAAACCAGACTACGCGCAGCGGAGCTCGTAGCGCATGCCCAGGAAGTCGAACGCGAAGCTACCTTGGGGTTAGGCAGGTGTAGCTTCCTGCTTCTTACTCAGAAATGAAGACGGTCCACGAAAGCTGCTGAAAGTGATATCACTTTTGCATCTTTCGTTCTTTCACTACAACTTTTCGGGCGTGTGGCGCGCTACTATCCGGACATGAGAAGCAGCAACCCTGTTCGGAGGTGGTTATGTCGCAATGACAACAAGAAGCAAAGACATGTCCACCCCTTCTTACTTTGGAAGTGAGTCAAGACACGCATCGATGACCCAACGCAGGTAAGACGGAAATCAATTACTTCCTCTAAACCAGATTTTAGAGATTCAGGAGATTGCCTACCATGAAGACCCTCTACGCTTGCACCGCTTTGCTCCTCTCCCTCGCGACAACGAACCTTCATGCCGATACGTTTGCCGTCTCGTTGAAGACGGGAGGCGCAACAGACTTGCTGGTGGAAACACCGATCGCCGGCGGATACCAGTTCACGTACGAGAATGTGAGCCTCGGCGCCTCTATCGGGATTCCCCCGGTTGTTTCGGCCAGCGACTCGACCTTCCTTGCGACGTATGTCGTCAGCAACGGAATTGGTGCGCTGAATGTCACCGACGTTTGCGCCAAGGTGACGGTGGACACGCCGTTGGCACCGTGCCAGCAGTTTGCCTTCTCGTTTACGGATCTTGCCCTGCCAATCGGTACGGTGATCTCGGCCGACCTGGGGACGTCAGTGCTGGCCACGGCAAATGTCGCCAGCTTCGCGATCGCCGGTGGCAGCGTAGCCCTGGGCGGCGGCGAAGTGGACTTCAGCGCTCCGCCGCCTGCAGCGACGCCTGAACCCTCGAGCCTGGCGCTGGTGGGCACGGGCCTGGTGGGAGTGTCGCAGCTGGTCCGGCGGAGATACCTCTCCGCGCGCTAAGACAAATGTCGTGCAACGACAGACGGGCGGCCCGCAGCGGATGCGGTCCGCCCGTTTTCGCGTGCGGGGGAGTTCGACCCCGAGGGAATTACCGGATGAAAATAGCTCTTGACGACCAACCGCAGAAAAAGTTTCACTCATCGGGCAACTTTTTCCAGCTGATCTGGTTGAACGAGAGGAAAGCCAGATTCGCCGTTCTTCGGTCATCTTTGCGCCGGCCCTTCGCGAGCTGACGTTTGGCTTGCCGTTGGAGGTTCCAGATGGCAATATCCGCAAGATCCGCAACGCTTGTCGCTTTCGCGCTCACGTTTGCTGCCGGGTGCTCTTCGACGAATCTCGCCGGCAACCCCGCTCCTGCCACAATTTCGGTGACGGTCAGCGGTGCAGCGGACACGCGCCTCGGCAGCACCACGCAATTCTCCGCGCTGGTCAACAACAGCAGCAACCAGGCTGTCACATGGCAGGTGAACGGAACTTCCGGGGGGTCGGCCGCGCTCGGCACCATCTCCGCGACGGGACTCTACACGGCGCCCGCAGCCATGCCCTCCCAGAATCCCGTCACCCTCTCCGCGATCAGCGCGGCCTCCACCGCCGCCTCGGGCACGCTTTCAGAAGCGATCTGGAACCCGGTCCCGGCGATCACTTCGGCCAGCCCCACCCAGACTGGCACCTCCGCCAGCTTTCTGGTGGATGTTCGCGGCTCCGGCTTCGTTCCTTCCTCCGCCATCCAGGTCGCGGGCGCATCCGTTTCCACGACCTTCGTCTCGGCCACGGAGCTGCAGGGGACCTACAGCGCTTCCAACTCCGGCGCGCTGGCGGTCACTGTCGTCAATCCAAATCCCGGCTCCACGGTTTCGCCGGCGGCCAATGTCCAGTTCACCGTCAACAAGGCTGCCCTTCCCGCGGCGGCGCGTCTTCTGGATCAGGCCACCTTCGGGCCTACGCTCAGCGACATTCAGCACGTGCAAGCCGTTGGACTGGACGGGTACGTTTCCGAGCAGTTCCAGACGGCACAGACGGTTCTGCCCGACATCAGCACGCCGCCGCCCACGCAGTGCACGACCACCTATCTTCCGTGCGAGCAGTCCGAGTGGTGGCAAACCGTCCTTACGGCGCCTGACCAGCTGCGTCAGCGCGTCGCCTTCGCCTTGTCGGAAATCTTTGTCATCTCCACCAATTCGGTCGATCCCCGCTCTGTCATCACCTTCCACAACACGCTGGCCAAGGATGCGTTCGGCAATTTCTCCACCATCATGAAGGATGTCGCGACCTCCACCGGCATGGGCGCGTACCTGAATATGCTGCAGAGCGCCAAGCCCGGGAACGGGCAGATCGCCAACGAGAATTTCGCACGCGAGGAGATGCAGCTCTTCTCCATAGGGCTCGATCTGCTCAATTCTGACGGTACACCGCAGCTTGACAGCTCCGGCAAGCAGATTCCAACGTATACCGAAGCGCAGGTGGAAGCCTTCGCCCGTGCCTACACGGGCTGGACCTACGCCACCGCCACCGGTGGCATCCCCACCAAGTTCCCCAACACGACGGCCAATTTCGACTCACCCATGGTCGCGGTGGAGAGCGCCCACGATGTGGCGCCCAAGACACTGCTGAATGGCACGACCCTTCCGGCCAATCAGACCTCGGTGCAGGACCTCACAGGCGCCCTGACCAACATCTTCCAGCACCAGAACGTCGGCCCGTTTATCTCGAAGCAGTTGATCCAGCACCTCGTCGCTTCCAATCCTTCGCCAGCCTACGTCGCTCGTGTAGCGGCCGTCTTTGCGGACAACGGCAGCGGCATCCGCGGCGACATGCAGGCGGTCATCCGCGCCATCCTTGAAGACACGGAGGCCCGCGCCGGCGACACCGACCCGACCTTCAACGGCGGACACCTGCGTGAGCCGCTGCTCTACCTCGCCAATGTCCTGCGTGGACTCGACTTCACCGCGACCGATCCGACCGGCTACTACGGATCGCTGAGCAACTACTCCGGCGCGCTCTCCGAGAAGCCTTACGGGTCAGGGTCGGTCTTCAACTTCTTCCCGCCCAGCTACACCATCCCGGGCACCAGCACCAACGCGCCTGAGTTCGGTTTGGAGAACACGGCCTCCGCCATCCTGCGGCTCACGCAGGCCAACCAGGTGGTCTACAACCAGCTCACCGGCTTTTCGGTCGATCTTCACCGCCACGGGCCCGCTCGGCGTCATGGCCTCCAACCCGACCAACCTTGTGAATTATCTCGGGCAAATCTTCATGCACGGCCAGATGCCCTCGAATATGCAGACCACCATCGTCAATCACATCACCCCGATGACTGACATGGCGGAACGCGCCCGGGTCGCCACGTACCTCGTTATCACAGCTCGCAATACAAGGTCAATCACTAACGCAACGTGGACTCGACCACGTAGAACGTACAACGGAGCGCATCATGCCGACACGCCGCAGCTTCATCAAATACGCCTCGCTCGCCGCTGCCGGTCATGCCGCCGGGCTCCGCCCTTTCGGGCTCATGAACTCTCTTGCGCAGAGCCCCACCGATTACAAGGCGCTGGTTTGCGTGTTTCTCTTCGGCGGCAACGACGCGAATAACACGCTGATCCAGTTCGACACGGCGGGTTACAGCAACTACTCGACCGTTCGCGGTCCCCTGGCGCTGGCCCAGAACACGCTCCTGCAACTGGGCGGGTCGGCGTCCAACTTTGCTCTCAACCCGAACCTCCCGGATATCCAGACGCTCTTCAACAACAAGAGCGCCGCGCTGGTTGCCAACGTCGGCACATTGATGCAGCCGACGACGCGGGCCCAGTATCTTGCGGGCGCGACGGTCCCGACGAATCTCTTTTCGCATCCGGACCAGCAGAACGAGTGGCAGAACGCGTCCCAGTCTTCGGCCACCAGCAGCGGCTGGGCCGGCCGTATCGCCGACGTCATCGGTGGGCAGCTACAACCCGAACGGCCAGATCCCCATGATCACCTCCGTGGCGGGCGACACGCTCTTCTGTAACGGCGCGGCCAGCACGCCGGTGTCGGTCTCGCCTGGCAATCTAGGCGGGGCCTCGTGCAACGAGGGCACCACGGAATGCGCGGCGCAGCAGGCGACCGCGCAGGCCCTGATCGGCTTCTCTTCCGGGCTCTCGCTGATCACGGCGGATAACAACATTACGGCGAACGCCTATGCGTATGCGAAAACCCTCACGGCGGCCACGCAGTCGGTTTCGCCGCTGCAGACAGTCTTTCCCGCCGGCAACTCGCTGGCCTCGCAGCTCAAGCAAATCGCGCAGATCATCCAGGTCCGGTCTGCGCTGGGTGTGAATCGTCAGATCTTCTTTGCGGCTCTCGGCAATTTCGACACCCACGCCGGGCAGATTCGCCCTGCAGAATGCACTGCTGGCCAGCTTTCAGCCCGCGCTGGCAGCGTTCTACCAGGCCACGCAGGAGCTGGGCGTGCAGAACAATGTCACCACCTTCACCATGTCGGACTTCAGCCGCACGTTTCAGCCCAACTCGAACACCGGCTCCGATCATGCCTGGGGATCGCACCACATGGTTCTGGGCGGCGCCGTCAAAGGCGGACAACTGTATGGGACCTTCCCCACGCTCGCGCTGGGCGGGCCTGACGACTCGGGCTCAAACGGCCGCTGGGTTCCGTCCACCGCCTCCGTCCAGTACGCCGCGACCCTTGCGCAGTGGTTCGGCGTCAGCGCCGCCCAATTGCCGAGCGTCTTTCCCAACATCGGCGCGTTTCCCACCACCAACCTGGGTTTCGTGTAAGGCCCTGTTGGAGGGCCGCACTCAATCCGGCACGTGCTCGGATGTGGCAAGAGTCTGGGATGCCGGCTCAGACGGAGTGGTTCTGACCCGGGAGGCGAGCGCCTCCAGCCAGCTCTGGTTTCGCCGCGACATGCGGCTGGGCATCAGAACCCTGATCAGACGTGCGAGCCAGCCGTTCTGCGCCTCTTCCGTGCGCACCAGGGTGGATCCATCCGGCTGCTCGGCCAGCTCCCAGGTCCGGTAGGACTGGATTCCGATGCCCGTGGATTCCCAGGCGATGCGGGTGGAGGGCTCAAACTCGTGCACCTTCGAGGTGATGCGGGCGCCGAAGGACTTCCACCGGAAACGCGAGCGATCGCGCAGGTTGGGGCCGGCGTGCGACAGGAAGTGGACGCTGGAGGCGTCACGGTACCAGGAGTGCCAGTCGGCTGCGCGCAAAAGGTGGCGCCAGACGACCTCGGCAGGAGCCGGGATGACCAGCTCGTTGCGCAGAAAGACGGCTGCGTTGGCGGGGAGGTGACGTTCGGGCCAGCGGGCTGCGGTGTTCGCGGAGGTCGCCATGTCCCCTTGGACGCGCCGGGGATGCCAGGGGACGCAGAATGATTGGGCTTGGGCTGTGACTCGCGGTGGAAATGGGAATCGCTTTCGGCGCGGCAGGATCGGCGGTTGGAGTGTCGATTGGCTGCTTGGTGGAAGTGGACCACTCCCGCTCGCTGCCACAGAGGATAACCGTCGAACAGGGGGAGCTTTAGCGGATCGCTGCCATGGCCGCACGGAACAGAGCCTCGAAGCTGCCACGGGCGGAGGGATCCTGCCGCAGCGCAGATTCGATCGCTTTCTGGGCGATGGGGCGCGCGTAGCCGAGATTGATCAGGGCGGAAAGCGCGTCTTCGCCGGCTTCACCGAAGCTCGGCGCCGCCGGGGCGGGAGCGATGACCAGGTCGTCCAGCTTGTCTCTAAGCTCAAGCACAACGCGTTCGGCGGTTTTTTTGCCGATGCCGGGGATGCGCACGAGTGCGCCGTGATCTCCGCCGCGGATTGCCGCAACCAGCCGCGCGGAATCGATGCCGGAGAGCACCGTGATGGCGAGCCTGGGCCCGATGCCGGAGATGGTGAGCAGCTTTTCAAACAGGCGCTTCTCGGTGATCTCCGCAAAGCCGAACAGGGCGAGCGCATCTTCAGCGACCCGGGTAAAGATGTGCAGGCGGGCTTCGGCGCCTTCGGCGGGCAGCGCGGAGAAGGTGGCGACGGAGATGGCGACATCGTAGCCCACACCGCCGCACTCAACGACGGCGCGGTTGGGGGATTTTTCAAGCAGCAGCCCGCGCAGGTGAGCGATCATACAGCCGATTGTAGATGCAGCAAGTACTGTGCGGAGGCGGCGCGCGCTTGACTTTCGCGCGCTGCGGAACGACACTGCAGCCAATCCTTCTGCTGCGCCGTGCGCGGTGCAGCCCTACGAAAGGGCACACCCCATGGCGGACGGTACGACCAGCCACGTAAGCCTGACGCTCGCCTCCACCCTGGACAGCGTGCGGACCATCGAACAGACCGCGCTCGACTTTGCCCGGAGCGCTGGCTTCGACGAAGATATGGCGAGCAATCTTTCCATGGTGACGCGGGAAGCGGCCGTGAATGCCGTGCTGCACGGAAATCGCTACAGTACGGAGAAGACAGTGGGCGCAGAGTTCGAAATGACGCCCGAGGCGTTGACGATCCGGGTTTCGGACCAGGGCGACGGCGTGAATCCGGAGACGATTCCCGATCCGCTGGCACCGGAGAATCTGCTGCGTGGCTCCGGCCGGGGCGTATTCCTGATGAAAGCCTTCATGGATGAGGTACACTTCCGGCATCTGCAACCAGGCACCGAGATCACTCTGGTCAAGAGAAGGCCACAAATTTCCTGACCACACAGCAAGTGCGCCAGAGACCGCGAAACAAACGAGGAGAGAAAGCACATGAGCATGAAATTCAAGACACGCCAGGTGGACGGCGTCACCATTCTGGACCTGAGCGGACGCATCACGCTGGGCGAGGGCAGTGTGACTGTGCGCGACGCGGTGCGGGACGCACTGGCCAAGGGCTCGAAAAGCATCCTGTTGAACCTGAAGGATGTCGACTATATCGACAGCTCCGGTCTGGGTGAGTTGGTGAGCGCGTTCACCACCGTGAAGAACGCCGGCGGCGAGTTGAAGCTGTTGCAGCTGACGCACAAGGTGCACGACCTGCTGCAGATTACGAAACTTTATACCGTCTTCGACGTGAAGGACGATGAAGCGTCGGCCGTGAGTTCTTTTACGAAGTAAGCACAGGCATGCCAGCGTAGTTCGAGGACGCAAAGCGCTGTAAGCAAAGCCCCGGAGAACTCCGGGGCTTTCGCGCGTCTGGGCGCTTTGGATGGGTGGCCTGAAGGGAAGACGGGCGTGGGCGTTCGGCGGAAGTGCACCGAATTGTAATCAGAAATTGATTATTTTATTGACCACGTGTGCGTGTGCCGTTAGGATTGGGACATTACTCAAAAGCAATTTTTGATGGTTGCGAAGCATTGCAGCCAGCGGCCCCACCGTCTGCGCTTTTCGCTTGTTCGTGCTCTCCATCTCACCCCGCGGTTCACGTTTTTGTGAGCCCTTAGGAGTCCTATGCTTTTGCGCCGGAACAAGACCCTACCTGCTTTCGTGGCTTTCGTCTTCGCCATGCTCCTTTCGGTCCCATCGCTGCTTGCGCAGACCTTCCGCGGCGGCATCACGGGTACGGTCGTTGATCCACAGGGCGCCTCGATCGCCAACGCGTCCGTAAAGCTGACCAATCCCGCCACAGGCAGCGTGGTGGATGGCAAGTCGAACGGCGCCGGTGAGTTCAATTTCCCGGAACTGACGCCCGGACTCTACAAGGTGACGGTCGCGGTGCCGGGGTTCCAGACCGCGCAGATCGACAACATCAACGTCGAAGTAACGAAGATTGTGCCGGTGAAGGCAGTGCTTGCCATCGGCTCGGAAAACACCGTGGTGGATGTGCAGGCCAATGCCATCCAGACCGACACCACCTCCTCCGCGCTGGTCGCCGTCATCGATTCCAAGTCGGTGCGAAGAGATGCCGATGAACGGCCGCAACTTCACCCAGATGACCCACTTCGCGCCGGGTGTTCGGCGCTTGACCAACTCCGTGAACGGCTCGCGTACGGCCAGCATCAACTTCCAGCTCGATGGCGCAGATAACGTCGACCCATGGCTGGGTATCGTGGCTTCCAACCAGGGCGGTATCGCTTCGGTTGCCGGGTGGCTTGATCCCGATCGAGGCGATCGACCAGTTCTCCATGCAGTCGGGCGGCGAGGCGGACCAGGGCCGCAACGCCGGCGCGAACTCCAACATGGTCATCAAGTCCGGCACTAACCATATCCACGGCGACGTCTTCTACTTCGACCGCAACGAGTTCTTCGCGGCGCTCTCGCCGGTCGCGCCGGTCGGCTCACGCAAGACGCTGATCCGCAATCACCAGGGCGGCTTCACGCTGGGCGGCCCGATCTGGAAGGACCACACCTTCCTGTTCGTCGCGGGCGAAATTCAGATTGCGAAGGCGAACGTTGCGCTCGAGCGACACCGTGCTGAACGATGCGTGGATCTCGAGCGCGACCGCTCTGATCAATTCGCAAAAGGCCAACAACCCGCTGACCGGCCAGCCGTATGCCGTGTCGCCGCTGAGCCTCAATCTGTACAACCTGCTCTTCCCGAACGACTCCAAAGGCGGCGCCGCAACGACGAACAACTACTTCGCCAACGGCACCTCGAACTACAACAGCTACAACGGCATTATCAAGCTGGATCATCACTTTTCAGCGACAAGCAGACGCTGTCCGTGCGCTACCTGGGAACCACAGGAAAGCAGACCGCGCCCACTGGCTCCGACTACGCGGAATACTTCCAGACCGCGCCGATGCACATTCACAACTTCGGCATCATCCACAGCTACATCTTCAGCCCCAAGCTGCTGAACACGGTCACGTTCGCGACCAACTACTTCCTGCAGACGTTCAACGACGCCAGCCAGAACTTCAATCCGCAGGCGAACGCTGGACTGAACCTGGGTATCGCGCCCGGCATCGTCGCCGCCGGCGCGCCGACCATCACCATCACGGGCTTTGACATTACGGGCGCGACGCAGCCTTCGGGCCGCACCGACGTGACCGGCCACGTGACCGACAACCTGCACTGGACGCTCGGCCGTCACGAGATGAAGTTCGGCGGTGAGTATCGTCACTCCAACGTAAACCAGCTTTAC
The DNA here is from genome assembly GCA_963744015.1 of uncultured Gammaproteobacteria bacterium. Classification (GTDB taxonomy): domain Bacteria; phylum Acidobacteriota; class Terriglobia; order Terriglobales; family Acidobacteriaceae; genus Edaphobacter. The sequence goes on along the minus strand of CAVUSA010000003.1, from coordinate 189,364 downwards.
TTCTCCAGCGCCCGCGGCACGTTCACCTTCGACGGTTCGCGCGGACCGTGGGGCAACGCCGGTTCGCAGCTTTCGGACTCTGGCGGACTTCCTGATCGGTGAGCCGACAAACGCCAGCAACGGTCCGGCGCCAAGCTGCTGCAGGGCAATGCGCAGCGCGTATGGACGCTGAGCACCTACGACGCGTGGGCGCAGGATGACTTCCAGGTGACGCACAAGCTCTCGCTGAACTACGGCGTGCGCTACACCGTTCCGGGTGTGATCCAGGCGGCCGCAAACGACATCTATCAGTTCATTCCCGGCACCAACCCCGGCTTCCAGCAAGGGCTACTATCCGGAGTACTACGGCGGCGTCGCTCCGCGCATCGGCTTCTCGTATGCTCCGTTTGCCGATCAGCGCACCGTGGTTCGCGGATCGTACGGCATCTTCTACGACTTCCCGGCGATGTGAGCTGGATCACGGGCACCGGCACCAACGGCGGCGCGAACTATGCGCAGAACAACCCTGCGGGTCCGGACGCAGCCGCCATCTTCCTCCAATCCAACGTGCTGTGGCAGGTTGGCGTGAACCCCTTCGTCGGCGCCACGGCTCCGTCGGTGGGGGCGTTCGGCGTGAACCAGAACTTCAAGATGCCGCGGGCGACGGTGGTCAGCTTCAACGTCGAGCAGCAGCTTTCGAAGAGCACGCTGTTCTCCGTAGGCTACGTCGGCAGCTTCGGCTCGCACCTGCAGGTGCTGTACGACATCAACCAGCCCGTGGCGAACGGCACCAAGGTGGCGAATACGGTGCGTCCGTATAACGCCTACACCGCGTATCCCAACGAGAATGCGAAGTTCGCGGGCCAGCCGCTGGCCGCCATCAACCAGCTGAACTTCGAAGCCGCGTCGAACTTCCACTCGCTGCAGACGACCCTGCGGCAGGCTGCCTGGAAGGGCCTGACCGGTGTGGTCAACTACACGTTCTCGAAGGCGATGGATGATGCCTCGTCCAACACGACGCCGATGAACAGCTACAACCTGCACCAGGACTACGGTCCGAGCACTTTCGACAACCGCAACGTCCTGAACGGCTATGTCGATCTACAACATGCCGCAGATCGGCCACTTCGCACCCAAGCTGACCAAGGGCTTCCAGTTCAACGCCCTCTATACCTACTCGAGCGGCACGCCCATCAGCCCCGCCTACTCGACCAACGTGGACGGAACCGGCGAGCTGAAGGACCGCCCGAACTACACCGGGGTCAGCCCGTATGTCGGCGGGGTCCAGCTTGCCACCAGCAGCCCCACATCAGGACGCACCTACCGCTACATGCAGAACCTGGTGAGCAATCCGTCGTTCACCTGCCCGGGCGCGGTCAGCACCTCCACCACCAACCCGGCGGCCTGCCCGACAACCACCACTGGCGTCTACGGCAACGAGCAGCGCGACAGCTTCTACGGACCTAACTTCCGGACGATCGACTTTTCGCTGATCAAGCACACGCCGGTCACGGAAAAGGTGCTTTCGGAGTTCCGCGTGGATATCTTCAACATCTTCAACTTCAACAACTTCGCCAATCCGACGACGACCGCCACCAGCGGCAGCTTCGGCATCATCTCCAACACACGTAACGGCTCCGCCGCACCCGGTATCGGATACGGCGAGCCGTTCAACATCCAGTTCGCGCTGAAGTTCTCCTTCTAGCGCGCAGGCGACGGAAAATGCGGCCGCTCCTTCTCTTGGGGCGGCCGTTTTGGTTTGGGGCGGGGAGAGAAGCAGATCCTCCGCCTGCGGCGAAGGATGACAAGAAGTGGGAGGAAAAAGATGATGCGCACAGTGGCAGGGATTTCGTTGGGAGTGGTGATGGCCGCCGCTTCGGTCTTCGCGCAGGAGCCGGAGCATGTGGACCTACAGGTGCTCCACCAGATCAAGGCGGAGGCGTTCCAGCACTCGCAGGTGATGGACCACCTGTTCTACATCTCGGACGTGTACGGTCCGCGCATCACGAGCTCGCCCAATCACAAGGCAGCAGCGGAGTGGATCGTAAAGCGACTGGAATCCTACGGGCTGAAGAACGTGCACCTGGAGCCGTGGGGGCCGTTCGGCAACGGCTGGCAGTACAAGAAGTTTTACGGCGCACTGGTCGAGCCGGCGTACGCGCCGCTGATCGGGTTTCCGCTGGCGTGGACGCCGGGCACAAACGGGCCAGTGACCGGCGAAGCGATTCTGGCGCCGATTACGTCACCGGCGGATTTCGACAAGTATCGCGGCAAGCTGAAGGGCAAGATTGTGCTGGTGGCCGAGCCCAAGGTGGTCGAGATGCACACCGAGCCCGAAGCGCGGAGACTGCAGGAGTCGGACGTGGAGGCCGCTACCTCAGTCGCCGATCCGTCGCAGCTGGGACGTCCGTTCGGTGCGCGGGCCGCGGCGGCACCGGTTCGACCAGTCAGCAATCTGAGCCCGACCGAGCTGCGCAATGCGACCAACAAGTTTCTCTCGGACGAGGGCGCGCTGGTCGTGTTGAACTACGGCACAAACGGCGATGGCGGCACGGTGTTTGCGAGCTTCGGCGGCTCGCAGGATCCGAGCGGCGCCGGTGCCTCCGCCGATGGCGGCGATCACGCCCGAGCACTACAACCGCATCGCGCGTCTGCTGCAGCACGGCATGCACCCGAAGCTTACCTTCGATATCGAGACCGAGACGTACAAGAACGACCAGATGGGGTGGAACGTGGTCGGCGACATCGTCGGGACGACGAAGAAGGACGAGATCGTGATGCTGGGCGGGCATCTCGATAGCTGGCAGGGCGGCACGGGCGCGACCGATAACGGCACGGGCTCGTCGGTGGCGATCGAGGCGGTGCGGATCCTCACCAGCCTGCACAAGCCGATGGCGCGCACGGTACGGATTGCGCTGTGGGGCGGCGAGGAGGAAGGGCTGCTCGGCTCGAAGTTTTATGTGCAGCAACACTTTGCACCGCGCGACACGATGAAGCAGACGCCCGAGTACGCGAAGCTCGATGCGTACTATAACGACGACGGCGGCTCCGGCAAGTTCCGCGGCATCGCGGCCGATGGCAACGATGAGATCGCGGAGATCTTCAAGCAGTGGGCGGTGCCGATTCACGACCTGGGCTTCTGGGCGGTATCCGGTGCGACGGCTGCGCCGACCCTGGCGCCCGGCGGCACGGATTCGACGAGCTTCAGTTGGATCGGGCTCGATGGCTTCGGCTTCCGGCAGGATCCGCTGGAGTACGGCACGCGCACGCACCACTCCAACATGGACTTGTACGACCGGGTGCAGGTCGGGCGACGTGATGCAGGGCGCGGCCATCGAGGCGTGGTTCGTCTACAACACGGCCACGCGCAAGGAGATGCTGCCGCGGCTCGACACGCCCGCGCCGATGGCGAGCCATTGAGGTAAATTGGGCGGATGAGAGACGCGGACCCGCCGCCTGCGGGGAAGAAGGATGTTCGTCTGCCGGGTGCGAGCCAGATGGCTGATGCGGAGACGAGGTCGCCGGTGCAGTGGGGTTTGCTGCTCGCGATTGCGGCGGCCATCGTCGCGCTGCATCTGGCGACCAACGGGCGCTACGGGTTTCATCGCGATGAGCTGCAGTTTCTTTCGGATGCGCGGCACCTGGACTGGGGCTTCGTCGCGTATCCTCCGCTGACGCCAGCGATCGAGCGCTTGAGCCTGGCGCTGTTCGGCTTGTCCATGGAAGGGCTGCGGCTCGGCTCGGTCATTGCCCAGGCAACCGCCATCGTGATGACGGGGCTGATGGCGCGCGAACTGGGCGGCGCGCGGCTGGCGCAGGCTACCGCGGCGACGTGCGTGGCGCTCTCCGCGCTGCCGCTGTTTGAAGGCACGGAGTTTCAATACAGCTCGTTCGATTTCCTATGGTGGGTGCTGGCGACGTACTTTGTCGTTCGGCTGCTGCGCTTGGGCGACGCACGGTGGTGGCTGGCCGTAGGCGCGGCGCTTGGCCTGGGGCTCGAAACCAAGTACAGCATTGTCTTCTACATCGCCGGGATTCTTGGCGGAATGCTGTTGACGAGCGCGCGGCGGTATTTCGCCAGTTCGTGGTTTTACGGGGGCGTCGCTGTAGCGCTTCTGCTGTTTCTGCCCAACTTTGTGTGGCAGGTGCGACATCAGTTCATTTCGCTTGCCTTCCTGCGCCACATCCATGCGCGCGATGTGCGAATCGGGAGGGCGCACGGGTTCCTGCTGCAACAGCTGTACATCTGCGCCAACAGCTTCGCCACGCCGCTCTGGGTCGCAGGGCTGGTGGTGTTCTTTCGCTCGTCGCGGTTCCGGATGCTGGGCTGGATGTTCTTGATCCCGTTCCTGCTGTTCTTCGCGAACGATGGACGCTCCTACTATGTGGCGGCCGCCTACCCGATGCTGTTCGCGATGGGCGCGGTGGCGGCGGAACGCGGTTTGGCGCGTGTCCGGGCAGGCTTGCGGCCGGTGCTGGTGACGGTCTTTTTCGTGGTAGTGGCGGTCTCCGGCGCGATCTCAATGGCGATCGTGGTCCCGCTGGCAACGCACGGGCGCCTGTACGATTTCGCGCTGAAGATCAACGGCGATATGCGCGAGGAGATGGGGTGGCCAGAGCTGGTGGCGCGCGTCGCTGCCGTGCGCGCGACCCTGCCCGATCCGCAGAATACCGGCATCCTGACCGGCAACTATGGCGAGCAGGGAGCGATAGAGATGCTTGGCCCTGCGTGGCATCTGCCGCCGCCGATCAGTCTGACGAACTCCGCCTGGCTGCGCGGGTATCCCACGCCGCCGCCGTCGACGCTGATTGTGCTGGGTTTCTCCGAGCGCACGGCAGAGAAGGCCTTCCTGGACTGCCGTCCGGCGCCTCAGGTTGAGCCCGCGCTACCGGTGGTGCGCAACGAGGAAAGCGAGTACAAGATGTTTGTCTGCGGAGCTCCGCGGCTGGGGTGGGCGGAGTTCTGGCGACAGTATCAGGCGTTCGGTTAAAGCAAAACTGCGTTCGCCGCAGCAGGCGAACGCAGTTTCTGTTTCCGGGCCGTGATTAGCCAGCCTGGCCCAGTGCGGCCGCGGCTTCCTTGCCGATGTCCCCGGGAGCGGCCGCAGCCTTCTTCAGGTGCGGAATGGCTTTGGGATTGTCCCCGAGCTTCTGGTAGGTGACGCCCAGGTGGTAATTCATCTCAGGGTTTTCCGGCTGGGCCTTCACTGCTTCTTCCAGAAGGTCGCGTGCTGAAAGATACCGGCCCTTCTTGAAGTAGATCCAGGCGAGCGTGTCGGCGGTGCTGGCCGAATCGGGATGGGCGCGACGGGCGTCCTGCGCCAGCGACAAGGCGCGGTCAAGATCGCCATTGCTCTGAACCAGCAGATACGCAAGGTTGTTTTCGGCCATCGTCTGGCTGGGATCCAGTTTCAATGCCTTTTCGTAGTACTCCATCGCCTTGGCCTTGTCGCCCTTGGTGTCTTCGTAGCGGGCGACCATGCTGGCGCCGTCCGGGTCGGTGGGATGGTCGTTGAACCACTTCAACCAGGCCTGCAGACCGGCTTCGTTGTCGCCGGCCCCGGAGGCAGCTTCGCCGTACAGACGCACGGCACCCTTGTCATTCGGCATCACCTGCAGGGCCTGCTGGGCGGCATCACGCGCTCCGGCGAAGTCCCTGGTGCGAATCAAAGCGACGGAGAGTGCCTCCAGGAATCCGGGATTCTTCGGTTCCTGCGCAACCGCCTGCTTCACCCGCGCGAGCGCCTTGTCATCCTGCTTGTTGGAGAAGTAAAAGCTCAGGATGTGGTCCAGCGCGGAGATATTGTTCGGATCAACCGTGAGCGCCTTTTCCAGCAGGCCCAGGCCTTCCGCTGTATGTTTCTGCAGCAGGTTCAACTGCCCGAGCTCGATAAGCGCGGAGACGTTATTGGGCTGCGCGCTGAGTACGGCGTGGAAGTCCTTGTCCGCCTTGTCGTACTGTTGCTGGTTGGCCTCGGCCGTACCGCGCCACAGCAGCGCCTGCGGCTGGTTGGGACTCTTCTCGAGAATGGCTTCGGAGATCTGCGCCAGCATGCCGTTGTCGTGCTTGTTGTTGGCCACCTGCGCCAGGCCGCCTTGCACTTCGAGATTGTTCGGGGCAAGCCGGGCGGCGGAGCGGAAGCTGGTTTCGGCGGTCGCATTGTCGCCCAGCAGAAGCGCCACGCGGCCTTCGGCGAGCAGAAGCTGCAGGCTGTCGGGGGAATCCTTTGCCGCCGCCTTCAGCAGCTCAAGCGACTCCCTGGGCTTCTTCTGATTCATCAGCAGGCCGGCCTTCAGCACCTGCGCCTCGACGCTCTTGGGCCTTTCCTTGGAAAGATCGGCCGCGATCTTTTCGGCCTGGTCGTCGTGATGATTCAGCATCAGCAGGCGTGCGTAGGCGTAGCGCAGCTCGAAGCTCTTGGGGTTCTTGCCGACCAGGTCGGCGTAGGCGCTTTCCGCGGCGGCGCCCTGCCCGGTCGCCATATAGAAGTCGCTCAGCGCCTGTGCGCCTTCGGGGGAATCGGAAAGGTCGGCGGAGGCTTCGCGCAGGGTCTGCTCGGCCTGCGCCTTGTCGCCGGTCTGCAGATAGAGCGAGGCGAGATTGCGTCGCGCCTGCAGGTCCTTGGGCGCGGCCTTGATCGCCTCGCGCGTCTCCTGGATGGCTCCAGGGGTGTCCCCACGCCGTTCCTTCAGCGCCGCCAGAATCAGGTGCGCGTTGACATTGTCCTTCTGCAGCGAGATGGACTGCTGCAGTTCCTGCTCCGCCTGCTGCTGCTTGCCGTTGTCAGTTCGGTCATTGGCATAGAGCAGCGCCAGAGAGGTGTGGAATTCGCTGCGTTTGGGATCGATTTCGAGCGCGTGCTCAATATCCTTCAGCGCTTCCGCCTTATCGCCCTTGCGCGCGCTGATGCCGGCCATCAGTGCATAAGCATCCGCATTGTTCGGATTGATGGCAAGCGCCGCCTTGGCCTGGTCCAGCGCCTTGTCCGGCAGACCGCCGGCGAGCTGGAGATTGCCGAGCGTAATGCGCGCCGCAACGTTGTTCGGGTTCAGCTCCACCGCCTGCAACAGCTCACCGTACCCGGCGCCGATCGTGCCCAGCTTCAGGTAGGTCATGCCCAGCTCGTAATGAGCCGGCGCGAAGTTGTGGTCAACCTTTAGCGCATTCGAGAACTGAATGGCCGCTTCCTTATACTTGCCGTCCTTCTCGTAGCGCTGGCCGCTCTCCAGGTACTTCTGCTTGCGCACGTTGGGATCGCGATTGCAGCCCGCGGTGAAGACCAGGGCGAGAGAAAGGCTGTAGGTGGAATACCGTGCAAGTTGCCTGAACATGGAAGTGAACCTCGAAACGGAAAGCATGGCATTGCTTTGGAAGCAGATGCGGGGGGAGTATCAGAATCCGGACGACCGTCTCCGTATTGTCCTAGTCGGGGATGTAGGCTGGCAAGAGCGGAATCACGTTCTGGGCGAAGTGGACCGCGCGCAGATGCACCTGGTTTTGGTCCTCGCCCTTGCGCAGCGGAGTTACGACGCGCACCAGCGCCGCGTCCGAGCGGTTATAGCGAATGGAATCGGTCAACATGTAAAGCTTGGCCTTGTAGTCGTTGGCGATGGCCCGGCCATGCGATTGATACCAGTAGATGACCTCCGCCCGGTTGGTGCCGTCGGAGATGATGAAGTCGTTGACGTCGCGCGGACTTCCGTCGGGGCCTGTCAGCCGGGTCGTGCCCGATTCCTCGAAGGTCCAGCCGGCGCCGGGCAAGCAGTTTTGCGGCGAATGGATGGACTGGCCGCTGCGCTGCGTAGGGAAGTAGCCGATGAACAGCGAAACCGGCCCGGAAAGGTCTGCGGAAACATCCGCCTGCGACCCCGGACCTGCGGCGGCGACGTAGTTGCGATTCAGAAAATCACCTTTGCCCAGCACCTCAAGCACCTCGGGGTCGAGTGGCAGGTCGGTGCCGTTCCAGCGGCCGAGCGTCTCCGGAAACTGCGCCAGCGGCGTACTTGGCGGAACATTGTCGTGATCTCCCCGGCGCAGCAGCGCGCCCAGCGCAATCAGCAGCAGAAGCACGACCGTCCAGTAGCGGGCGTGGGAAGTGGCGGTGCTCAGCGATGTGTTCATCGGGCAACCGCTCCTGCGGGAGCATGCGCTCTGTTATCTCCTACCGGGGGAACGATGCGGTCGATGATCAGGTGGACCATGTACAGGCAGGAAAGCGAAACCAGGAACATCAGCCAGCCGGAAAACTCATGGAAAAAGCCCATCGCCTTGTCGGGGTCCCAGTACTGCACGCAAAGGCCGGTGCCCACAATGCGCGCGACATTCGCAGCCACCGCAATCGGCAGGCTGGCAACCGCGAGCAGGGTGCGGCGAAGCCAGCCGCGCTCAATGAAGTAGCCATAGATCACGGCGACAGTGAAGAGGCTCATCAGCGAGCGGATGCCGCTGCAGGCCTCGGCCACTTCAAGCGGCATCGCGGGCAAGTGGATCACATTACCCTCGCGCAACACCGGAACACGGAACAAGGGCAGCAGATTGCTCGAGACTTCAGAGGCCATGATCTGCAGCGGGAAGGTGATGTGGTTTAGAATCAGCGCCGGAAATGGAACCGCCAGGAACATCGCAAGCAGGATGAACCGGAACTCCTTCAGCATGGCGGTGCCCGCCAGAGTCCACACCATGCCGGCCGTGAGCAGGACGAACGAGAACCGCGAAAGAAAGAGGTCTGCGCCGAAGATGCCTACCAGCAGGATGAACAGTCCGAGGGCAACCAGCGGCACGCCCGCCCAGGAGGGACGGCGCGGGGTGGCGGCAAGGATGAGCCGCTTGTCCCAGAGCAGGAACGCGACGAAGAAGGGGATGAGCAGCCCGTGGGAGTAATCCGGGTAGGTAATCCAGTCGTGGACCAGCTTGATGGAGACCCGGAAATAGAGAGTCACCAGCAGAACGGCGATCAACGCCGCCGCGGCCCACGTCGACCGGGCGACGGAGGTGTGAGTACGCAGGGGGAGGACGTTAGTAGCCACGGAGGTTCTCCCGCCGGTGACGGCGCGGGTAGGTGAGCGGGGGGAGGAAAGATAATGTGAGCATAAGAAGCAGCGGATCCCGAAACTGATTCTGCCGAACGTGCCAGACTGCTGGGCAGGAATCTTGATACTACAAGCGGAAACCGCTTTTTATATCATAGAACCGACAGGCTTGGCATGCCGGCCTTTCCATGGGTCGACCCTAAGAGAAGAGCAGCCCGGGAAGACAGTTGCAAACCAATGGTGGGCCGATGAACAGAGCGTACGACACACATTCTCGCACCGCTATCCCCGGAAAGCATCATGGCCAGCCCCAACCGGGCGTGCAAGAGTTATCCTAGACTAAAGGCAATCCCCTTTTGTCTCACGGAAATGACAGGTATCCTTATGCGATTTCCCATGATGCTGGCGCTTGCGCTTCTGAATGGATGTGCCGGGGCGCGCGCCCAGAACAACATGCCGTCGGCCGCGATGCAGGCTCCCGGCCAAACGACGGTCCAAGTGCCGGCCCAGGTCCCGGCGCAGAAAACGGCGCAGAAACCGGCGCAGCCGCCCGTACCGGCTCCGGCACAGCCGCCCGCAGCCTCGCCCGCGCAGCCGGACGCTCCGGGCGCCGCACAGGTTCCGGGCCAGCTTCCAGCCCAGACACCCGGCCAGACACCCGGCCAGGCAGCCGGCCAGGCAGCCGCTCCAGACGCGACCGCTCCGGCGGCCCAGACCCCGACCCAGCCCGGAGCTCCAGCAGCGAAGCCCGCCGTGGGCGTGTCGGCGAACTACGTGCTGGGAGCCGACGACGCCATCCTGGTCACGGTCTATAAGGACCCCACGCTCTCCGGAGCCCTGGTCGTGCGTCCCGACGGCAAGATCACGCTGCCGCTGCTCGACGATGTGCAGGCCGCTGGCCTGACACCCATGGCGCTGGCCGACGACCTTAAGGAACGGCTGAAGAAGTTCATCGTCGATCCCGCCGTCTCCGTCACCGTGACGGGCGTCAACAGTAAGCACATCTTTTTTATCGGAGAAGTCAACAAAACGGGCCCGCAGGCGCTCGACACTGACATGACGGTGCTGCAGGCCATCTCGGCGGCCGGCGGTCTGACCCCCTACGCCAAGGCGTCGCACATCTACATTCTGCGCGGTCCCGCGGGCAAGCAGCAGAAGATTGCCTTCGACTACAAGAAGGCGCTGAAGACCGGCAATCAGCAAGGGGTAACCCTGATGGCCGGAGACACTATCGTGGTCCCATGAAAAAGCTTTCCTGCCCAACCTGCTTTGCCCTGTGTACGCTTCTGGCGGCATCCCTGCCGGCCTTCGGCCAGGCCGCGCCTGCTACGCCAGCCGTACCTGTGCCATCAGGTCCGTCGCTTTACCACGGATTGCAGCTTCCCCGGCTGGGCGGCACGCTGCGCTATTCGCTGAGCGCAAGCGAGACGGCGACCTTTGGCTACAACGGAAACGCCGATACGGTTTCCGGCACCGGCATCAGCGGAAACGTCGCGTATCTCTCGCTCAACCCGGCGCACCAGTTCACGCTCACCTACTCGGGCGGCTACTTGAAGAACAACTCCAGTCAGCCATCGACCGTGTTTCAGAACCTGAGCCTGGGCCAGACGCTGCAGCTTCGCCGCTGGTTTGTTTCTGTAAACGACACCGTGAGCTATCTTCCGCAGGCTGCTTCGACGGGACTCTCCGGCATCCCCGGTGTCGGCGACGTGGGTGTGCTGCCGATCGACTCCGTCAACGAGGGCGTGCTGACCCCTTACTCGACCAGGGTGAACAACGGCCTTTCCGGAAGCGTGACGCGGCAGCTTACGGGGAGCACCGGCCTTTCGGCTTCAGGCAATTACGGCATCGAGAGATTTCTCAGCGGTTCGGGCGGCCTCGAAAGTGACACTGCGGCTGGAAGCGGGGGGCTGAATCATCGCATTGACGCGCGTACCTCGGCGTCGGTCAATGTGAGCTACGCGACGTCCACGTACGTGGGCTATCCGCTGAGCTTCAGCTCGCAGAGCGCCACTCTTGGCTATCGCCGCCAGCTCACGCGCAAGTTTTCGCTCAATCTGGTCGCCGGACCCGAGCGCACCAGCTCCTCTTCGCAGTATGGGATCGGGCCTTCGCTCAGCTACACGGCCGATGTTCACCTTACCTACGCCGGGAACCCCGTCCACGGCACGCAATATTCCGGCGGATACACGCGTTCCAGCAATGCCGGCTCAGGAGTATCGTTTGGCGCGCGCACGGACAGCTACAACTTCGTCGCTTCGCGCACGCTGACGCAGACCATCTCGGGCGCGGCCCAGGTGGCTTACATGACGAACACCAGCCTGCAGGTGATCGCGCAGAATGCCTTCAACACGCATTCGGAGACGGCTTCGGTGCAGGTCAACGTCGCCCTTCGGCGTACGTTATCGGCCTACGGAAGCTACACCGCGCTGCGCCAGACGATCTCCGGAACGGCTCCCGGGCTGGCGGCACTGAACGGCGTCTCCCAGACGCTGGGCTTCGGTATCACGTATTCCCCCGCTACCTTGCACCTGGGGCACCCTTAAGGAGAGCTATGCTTGGACATCGCAAACTCGAGATCGCGGACTACGCAGCCATTGCGCGGCGGCGCCTTTGGCTGATCGTGCTGTGCAGCGCCGTCTGCGCAGGCATCGGCTACGGCATCACCAAGTTCATTACGCCGCGCTTCATGTCGCAGACGCTCATCATCATCGAGGAGCAGAAGGTTCCCGATGAATACGTGAAGCCGGTGATCGCCTCCAACCTGGACAGCCGCCTGGCGTCGATGAAGGAGCAGATTCAAAGCCGCTCCCGCATCCAGCCCATCGTGGAGCGCGACCACCTGTACGAGAACAACCACATGTCGATGGACGAGCGCATCGACATGACGCGCAAGGGCATCGACATCAAGCCCATTCACTCGACCATCTCGGCGACTGCCGGACTTCCGGGCTTCTTCATCACCTTCACGGCCAACGATGCCCACACCGCGCAACTGGTCTGCCACGAGATCACGACGCTGTTCCTGAACGAGAACATGAAGTCCCGCGAAGAGGTCTCCGAAGGCACCACGGAATTCCTGAAAGGCCAGCTTGCCGACGCCAAGCGCAACCTGGACGAGCAGGACGCCAAGCTCGCCGCCTTCCAGCGCCAGTATTTCGGCAAGCTCCCCTCCGAGCAGGGGTCCAATGTGAACATGCTCACCAGCCTGAACACGCAACTGGAGGCGATTACCCAGCAGCTGGCGCGCATGGAGCAGGACAAGACCTACATGGAGTCGATCCTGGCGCAGCAGACGCAGATGTACACGACTGCTCCGCTTCCCGGCAGCAAGGAGCCGGCCGTGTCCGTCCCGTTGACCGCCGAGTTGCAGCAGAAGCAGACCCAGTTGACCGCGCTTCAAAACCAGGAGGCGCAACTGCTGACGCACTACACGGCCGATTATCCGGACGTGATCGCAGTGCGACGGCAGATTGCCGACTTGAACAAGCAGATCGAGAAGGCGAGTACACCGGCGGTTTCGGCGAACGGCACGCCGCTCCCCACCCGCGGACCGGTAGAGTCGCTCGGCGTACAACAGTTGCGCGCCCAGATCCGGGCCATCGACGTGGGCATTACTGCCAAGCACAAGGAGCAGGACCAGTTGAACGCGGCCGTGCGTACCTACCAGTCGCGCATTGAATCGAGCCCGGCCGTGGAGGAGCAGTACAAGGAGCTCACCCGCGACTACGACACCGCGAAGAACTTTTATGACGATCTGCTGACCAAGATGAACCACTCCAAGATGGCGACCGATCTTGAAATTCGCCAGCAGGGCGAGCAGTTCCGCATGATGGACGAGCCCAACCTGCCGGATTCGCCCAGCTACCCCAAGGTGCCGGTCTTCGTCATGGGCGGCCTTTTGGTGGGCCTGGTGTTGTCCTGCGGCATCTCCGCGCTGCTGGAATACAGGGATACGGCCCTGCGCACCGAGCGCGATGTGTGGGCCTTCACCCATCTTCCTACCCTGGCCATCATCTCGGTCGCCCATGGCGACGAGAACCATGCCGGCCGCTGGACCCGGATGAAGCGCTTTCTGCCGCGCCGCTCGGGCAAGGCTGACGCGATCAAGACAGACAAGGAAGCCCTCGCAGGTGCGAACGGATAATCATGTATAAAAGCTTCTTCCATCTTCACAGCAACCCGTTCAACACCAGCCCGGACCCGCGCTTCCTGTACATGATGCCGCACACGCGCGAGGCTCTGGCCGGGCTGGAGTACGGCATCTCCGCGCGCAAGGGCTTCATCGTGCTCGTGGGCGAGGTTGGCACCGGCAAGACCACGCTCCTGCGGCGCGCGCTCGGCTCCTTCAACCAGGGACGCGTCTTCACCTCGTTCCTCTTCAACCCGCGGCTGGAGGTGCTGGACTTCCTCGAGTTCGTGCTGAGCGACTTCGGCATCACGCCAACCACGCGCACCAAGTCGGGCATGCTGATTCAGCTCAACCGCTGGCTTGTCGAACGCTTTCGCCAGCAGGAGACCTGCGTGATCGTTGTGGACGAGGCGCAGAATCTTTCGAACGAACTGCTCGAAGAGATTCGTCTGCTGACCAATCTCGAAACCAACTCCGAAAAGCTGGTGCAGATCATTCTTTCCGGACAGCCGGAGCTGGAAGACAAGCTGCGCTCACCCGACCTGCGCCAGCTTCGCCAGCGCATCAGCCTGTGGTGCCGCACGCAGCCGATCTCCGCCGACCAGACCGCGGCCTACATCAGCGAGCGTCTGCGCATCGCAGGCACGTCGGAGGAGATCTTCACGCCGGATGCGATCGTGGCGATTCACCGCGCCAGCCGCGGCATTCCGCGCGTCATCAACCTGATCTGTGAGCACGCTTTGATCCTGGGCTATGTGGACCAGGCGCCCAGAATCCCGCCCGGCATCATCCACGCGGTCAGTGCGGAGCTGGATCTGGAAACGCAGCCGTTCGCCGTCTCTTCCGCGCAGCCCGGCTTCGGTGGAGGGCGCGCCGGCCAGATTCTTGAACCCGGCGCTTCGGCACGGCGTGCGGTGGGGTCCGAGCTCGGCTCCGGAACCGGAGGATGGGAACGATGAGCAAGATCTACGAAGCCCTGCAGCGCGCAGAACAGGAACGTCTCGCCGGCATCGTGCCGCCAGAGACAACCACACCCGAGCCTGCCCAGAAACCGGAGCCTCCGGTCTATCCCGTTGCGTCAGGCGCAGCTCCGGCGCAGTACCAGCCGCAGCCGGAAGCTCAGGTGCAAGTCCAACCGCAGCCTCCAGTGCCGTTGCAACCGCAAGCAGCCGCGTCCCTTCTCGAAGTCGCACCCGTCATGGCTGTCGCGTCCGCTTTGCCTGTGCCGGCATCCGGAGAGCGCAACAACATCAATGCGATCCCGGTCCATCGCTGGACGCCCAACCTCGAGAAGCTGCCGGCCCTGCAGGAGCGGGGCGCGGCGGTGGAGCAGTTCCGTACCCTGCGCACACGGCTGTTTGGCTTCCGCGACCTCAACAAACTCAAGTCCATCCTGGTCTCCAGCGGGCTGCCGCGCGAAGGCAAGAGCTTCATCGCGGCCAACCTGGCGGTTTCCTTCGCCCGCCACAAGTCCAGCCGTGTGCTGCTGATCGACGGGGACATGCGGCGCAGCTCGCTGCATAACATCCTGGGCTGCGAAAAGTCTCCCGGCCTGAGCACCTACCTCGCCGGCGATGCCAGTGGCACCGAGGTGATGCAGCGCGCGCAGCCGAACGACGATGGGTCTCCGCTGTTCGCCGGGCTGGGTTCGCTCACCTTCATCCCCGGCGGAGAAGAAGGCGACAAGGCCGCCGATCTCTCCGGCAGCAAGCGTTTCCGCGAGCTGCTGGACTTTGCTGCGCCGCACTTCGACTGGATTATCGTCGATTCCTCACCCGTGAATCTGGTCACCGACGGCGTCAATCTGGCGAGCTCCTGCGACGGCGTGCTGCTGGTCGCCCGCGGCGGTGTCACCCGCTTCCAGACCGCGCAACGCGCCATGTCCGAGCTCAAGGGATCCAAGATGCTGGGCGTAGTGCTTAACGCAGTCGACCGTTCCGTCAACGGCACCGGGTATTACGGCTACGACGGATACGGCGGATACGAAAGCTACGATTCACCCATCCCGGAAACTACGGAAACCAAGGAAACCACGGGAACGACCGCCTGATGATTCGTCTTCTCAACGTCTACTATCCCACGCGGACGGTGATGCTGCTCCTGTGCGAGGCCATCATTGTCAGCAGCTGCTTTCTGGCTGCGACCATGCTCTCCATGGGTCCGGACGGCTGGCTCTGCCTGGAATATGAGTTTGGCTTTTTGAAGATTGCGGCTCTGACGTTCGTCAGCCTGATTTTTTCCTACTACTTCGACCTTTTCGAGCCGCAACTGGTCTCCGCGCGCGAGGCGATCTACTTCCGCATCCTGCTGGTGCTGGGCTTCGATTGCTTCGTTGTCTCGGGCATCCTCTACTTCTTTCCCGATGCCGCGATCGGCACCGGCCACGTGTACGCGCTCGGCCTGGCCATCCTTACGCCGGTGCTCATCCTTTGGCGGCGGGCTTACGACTGGATTGTCAGCCGCAAGGCCTTCCGCGAGCGTGTGTACGTGCTGGGCGCGGGGGAATTCGCACGCTCCATCGTCGAGACCATCGGGCACCGCACGGACCTCGGCATGGAAGTGATCGACTGGCGGGACATCGACCTGCCGACCCGAAGAGCGCAAGAAGGTCTGGATTCAGGAACTGGCGAAGGCTCGGCGCCTCCAAGAGCCCCGTCAACCGCATCATCATCGCCATGGAAAAGCAGCGCGGTGAGCTGCCCGTCCAGGAGCTGCTCAACCTGCGCTTCAAGGGCATCAACGTCGAAGACGTGGGCTCGCTGCGCGAACGGCTCTCCGGCAAGATCCAGTTGGACGGGCTGCGGCCTTCAGCAGCTTCCTCTACGCCGAAGGCTTTCGCCTGAAGCCGTCGCAGCAGTTTACGCGGCAGGTGGTTTCGACGCTTGCCGCGGCCACTGGCCTGCTGCTGTTCTCACCGTTCTTTCCCGTTCGTGGTGCTGGCGGTGCGGCTCTCGTCTGAAGGGCCGATCTTCTTCAAGCAGACGCGTGTGGGCGCGGGCGGCAAGCGAGTTCAAGGTCGTCAAATTCCGCACCATGTTCACCGACGCCGAAGCCGGCGGCGCCAAGTGGGCGACCAAGAACGATCCGCGCGTGACCAAGGTCGGCATGTTCATGCGCAAGACGCGCATCGACGAGGTGCCGCAGCTCTGGAACGTCCTGCGTGGCGACATGGGCTTTGTGGGCCCGCGCCCGGAGCGGCCGGAGTTTGTTCCGATGCTCAGCGAGCACCTGCCGTTCTACTACCTGCGCCACCTCATCCGCCCGGGCCTGACCGGCTGGGCGCAGGTGCGCTACGGCTACGGCGCGACGCTCGCCGAAGCGCGCGAGAAGCTCGAGTACGACCTCTACTACATCAAGCACATGTCGCTCGGCCTCGACCTGCTGATCATGTTCGAGACCATCAAGACGATCCTGCGGCGCCGGGGCGCGCAGTGAGCTTCGTGTTCTGGCTGTCGCTGGCGCTGATTGCCTACACGTATGCAGGCTATCCGCTGCTGATTGCGGTGGCTGGCGCGGCTGCGTGCGCGGCCCTGGCAGCGTGCGCCGTGGCCGGTCGGTGCGAAGCCCGCGCCAATCTCGATTGTGATGGCGGTGCATAACGGCGCGGCGATGCTAGCAGGCGCAGATCGAGCATCTGCTTTCGCTGGAACCGGCGCTGGTCGGCGAGGTCATCGTCGTGTCGGATGGCTCGACCGATACGACGCATGCGATACTGCGTGCAGCATCCGACCCCCGCCTGAAGACGCTGGCGCTCGCCGAGCAGGGCGGCAAGGTGACGGCGCTGAATCACGGCATCGCGCAGGCGACAGAACGAAATTCTGCTCTTCGTCGACATACGCCCGCGCATTGAGCCGGCCGCGTTGACCTCCCTGTTGTCCAACTTCGCCGACCCGACCGTCGGCTGCGTGGCCGGCGAACTTCTGCTGCGACAGGAAGGCCAGGACGCCACAGCCACCGCCGTCAGCGGCCTGTACTGGAAGTACGAGCAGTGGATTCGCAACTGCGAGGCCGCGTTCGACTCGCCGGTG
This sequence comes from uncultured Gammaproteobacteria bacterium, assembly GCA_963744015.1. GTDB lineage: Bacteria > Acidobacteriota > Terriglobia > Terriglobales > Acidobacteriaceae > Edaphobacter. The sequence goes on along the minus strand of CAVUSA010000003.1, from coordinate 172,195 downwards.
GGCGTGTACGGCGGCTTCTACGCCATCCGCCGCTCGCTGTGGACGCCGGCACCCGATGGTCTGATCCTGGACGACATGTTTCAGCCGCTGGCCATCGTGCGCCAGGGCTATCCGCAGTGTGCTCGATCGCGAGGCGATCGTTATCGACCGCTGGCCGGCCAAGGCAACGGGCGAGTTCTCGCGCAAGGTGCGCACGCTGGCCGGCAACTTCCAGCTCATGGCGGAAGCTCCGTGGGTGTTGTCGCCGGCGAACCGCGTGGTCTTTCAACTGGTCTCGCACAAGCTGCTGCGGCTGGTGGTGCCCTATGCGTTTGCGGCGCTGCTGCTGAGTTCGTTTGCCTTGGGGATGCACCGTGCCGGCTTCGCCGTGTTTGGTCTGCTCCAGGCGGCATTCTGGGCGATGGCGGCCATTGCCATCAGGCGCCCGGTACCCGTGGTGCAACGGATTGCGGCTCCCGCGAGCGCGCTTCTGGTCCTGAATGCGGCGGCGGTGGTGGGGCTTTATAAGTTCCTCACCACGCGTGGCCCGCTGTGGAAGATCTGGTCACCGACGCCGGTGGTGGGGGCGGCGCCGGAAAGCGACGGAAGTGACGTGACGGCTTAGCGACGCGGTGCTCTTCACTCTCTCCGAAATCGATTAAGGGCACGACTTCAGCCGTGCCACCGGACTTGCGGCGTGCTGGCCGCTTCAGCCGCTGAGGTACGTGTTTGAGCGTTGACCGGCAATACACCTCAAAGTGATCAGCTTAAGGGCACGACTTCAGTCGTGCCACCCGACTTGCGGCGTGCTGGCGTCTTCAGCCGCTGAGGTACGTCTTTGAGGTCCACGGCGGGGCCGGGTACCTCAGGGGCTGAAGCCCCTCTTTCTCTGAACGGCGGGGGCGGCACGGCTGAAGCCGTACCCTTAAGCTGTGGGATGCGTGAAGGAGAACGGGCTGCCGGTATGATTTGGGATGTGGATGTCCCCAACAACGCGCCGCCGGCGGAGCTGATCTTTGGCGAGTGGTACCCGGCACTGCGCGCCGACGCGCTGCGCGTCGGCAAGATGTCGACCGCGCTGCTGCTCGGCGTGCCGCTGGTGCTCGGCCGGCGCAACGACGGCAGAGTGTTCGCCATGCGCGACCTTTGCCCGCATCGCGGCATCCCGCTCTCGGCCGGCTGGTTCGATGGCGAGACGGTCCAGTGCAAGTACCACGGCTGGAAGTTCGAGCCGTGCTGCGGCCAGTGCACGGAGATTCCGTCGCTCACCGGCTTCGACATTCTGCAGCCGACCAAGATCTATCGCCACCAGCTACCCCTGCGAGGAGCGCGACGGCTACTGCTGGGTCTATCTGCCCGAAGCAGGCGCGGGCCGCACCGCCGAAGGAACTGCCGCCAGTTCCCGAGGTGCCAAAGTTCTCGACGAAGTTCCGCACCGCGCATCTGGCCGCCGACCTGCCCTGCAATGTCGATCACGGCATCATCGGCCTGATGGACCCGGCGCACGGGCCGTTCGTGCACCAGGCCTGGTGGTGGCGGTCGAAGGCGTCGATCCACGAGAAGACGAAGCACTTCGAGCCGATTCCGCAGGGCTTTCGCATGTCGGCGCATGCGCCCAGCGGCAACTCCGCGCCCTACAAGCTGCTCGGCGTCTACGGCGAGCCGATCACGACGACCATCGACTTCGTCCTGCCGAACCGCCGCTACGAGACGATCCGCTGCGGCGACAAGTGGTTCGCCAGCCTCACCACCGTCACGCCGGTCACCCCGACCACCTGCCGCATCGACGTGGCTGCGGCCTGGAACGTCTTCTACCACGTGCCGCTGGTGACGACCGATCGCGAAGTTCTTCGGCGCGCGCTTCGTCCGGCAGGATCAGCAGACCATGATCGAGCAGGCGCAGGGCCTGCGCTTCCACCCCGCGCTGATGCTGATCGACGACGCCGACAAGCCGGCCAAGTGGTACTTCGCGCTGAAGCAGGCGCGGCTGACCGGCTCGGGCGGGCACCCGCTCGAGCGGCCCGGTGACGCTGCACTGGCGCAGCTAAGGCTAGGTGAGGGTTCCAGAAAATTGCTAGCGCAGGGAGCGCGGATAAACGGCGCAGCGGCGTGCCGTGGTCCGTCTTTGCGTTCTTTCTGTGCGCCCTTTGCGTCAGAGCTTTGTCTTGCGCCGGCTCCGAAGCTGGGCTGGACTGGCTGCGAAAGCAACAGGTCTGTCAAAGGACGCATTCGCCTCTTCACGAGATCAAACTCTCCTTGCTGGATGCTCGCTCCGGCAGACAGTCGCAGCAACTGTCTGTGCATCGGATGTAGTGTTGATCGATCCGCTCGTCCCTAAGCCTGCGAATGAAATCTACCTCCATGCTCTCGGGCCTGTTCGTCCTGCTGCTGCTCTGCCTGGCTGCGCCTGCGCAGCGGCTGGGCAAGTCGATGCATGGTGACGCGAAGGCGGGCAAGGCGGTGTACGAGGCCGGCTGCATTGCGTGCCATGGGGCGGACGGCAAGGGCACGGATCATCGCGTGACCGTGTTCACGTGGCCGGATACCTGGCCCGACTTCACGCAGTGCGACCAGACGACGCCCGAGCCCGACTCCAACTGGGAGGCGGTCATTCGCCATGGCGGCAAGGATCGCGCGTTTTCGCAGATCATGCCGAGCTTCGGCGATTACCTGAAAGATCAGCAGATTGCCGACGTGATCGCGTACATGCGGACGTTCTGCGATAACAAGCATCACTTCCCGCTGGGTGCGATGAACCTGCCGCGCGCGCTGATTACGGAGAAGGCCTTCCCCGAAAACGAACTCGTGCAGTCCACCGCCGTCAACACGCATGGGCCGGCGAGCTGGACCACAGACGTGATTCATGAAGAGACCTTCGGCGGCAACAATCAGCTCGAGGTCGATGTGCCGGTGAACTACGCGAAGCTCGACAACAACTGGACCAGCGGCGTGGGCGACATCACAGTGGGCATGAAGCGGGTACTGGCGAACAGCTCCCGCACGGGCACCATTTTCGCGCTGCAGGGAAGCATCCTGCTGCCGACCGGCGACAGCAATCGCGGCTTCGGCACCGGCGTAACGGCGTTTGAGCCGTTCGCGGCGTTCGACCAGCTGCTGGGCAACCGCAGCTTCGTGCAGTTGCAGCTGGGCGGCGACCTGCCGATTCACACGTCGATCTCGCCGGATACGATCTTCTTCCGTTCCGCGTTTGGCAGCTCGATCGCGCGCGATTATGGCCTGGGCAAGCTGTTTACGCCGATGGTAGAGCTTGTCGCCAACCGCGATATGACGGACGGCGCGAAGACGGACTGGGACGTCGTGCCGCAGATGCAGATGACGATTAGCCGGCGGCAGCATGTGAAGGGCAGCGTCGGGTTTCGCGAGCCATTTACGGATACTGCGGGTCGCTCGCCGCAAGTTGTGTTTTACCTGCTTTGGGATCGGGCGGATGGCAAGTTGTGGGAAGGCTGGCGATGAAGATTCTGGCGGTGAGTGCGGTGTTGTTGGGGGCGATCTCGGCAGGTCTGCCGGGGCTGGCGCATGTGCACGCGCAGCTTGCCAAGCCCGCGCAGTCCGCGCCGCTGAAGGCTCCGCCGACGCAGCCCGTGGAGGTGCCGAGCGTGCAGCCAACCTCCGAGAAGCCGGTGGTGCCGTACCAGAAGGGTGTGCCGACTGCCTTCCATACCTCCGACCGCTGCGTGGCGTGCCACAACGGCATGAAGACGGCGAACGGCGAGGACTATGACATCGGCCTCGACTGGCGGGCGAGCATCATGGCGAACAGCTCGCGCGACCCATACTGGCAGGGCAGCGTGCGGCGCGAGACGATGGATCATCCGGAGTCAGCGAAGGCGATCCAGACGGAGTGCAGCTTCTGCCATATGCCGGCGGTGCGTCTGGCGGATCGCGACGCGGGGCGCGAGACCGAAGTATTCAAGCGGCTGCCGCTGAGCGAGTTCCCCAAGGGCGACACGGCGGCCGCCGACGGCGTGACCTGCAGCGTATGTCACCAGATCGACAAGACCGGTCTGGGCACGGAGGCCACGTTCAACGGCAACGTGGCGATCAGCCGGGCGACACGCGACGACCAGCGGCCGGAGTATGGGCCCTTCGATCCGGATCACGCGCACCAGACGATGATGCACAGCTCGACCGGGGGCTACCTGCCTATGCACGGCGACCATATTCGCGATGCGGCGCTGTGCGGAAGCTGCCACACGCTGATCACGCAGGCGCTTGGGCCTGGTGGCGTGAAGCTGGCGACCAGGTTCCCCGAGCAGGTGCCGTACCAGGAGTGGCAGCATAGTGACTTCGGCAGCTCCACAGCATCGCCAACGTACCAGACCTGCCAGCAATGCCATATGCCGGCGGTGGCCGGTACAACACCGGTGACCGCGCTGTTCGGCGAGCAGCGCGAAGGAGCGCGCCGGCATGTTTTCGTCGGCTCGAACTTCATCATGGAGGGCATGCTGAACGATCATCGCGCCGACCTGGCCACGGCGGCGACGCCGGAAGAGATGGAAGCGGCAATGAAGCGGACCAGCGAGTTCCTGAAGACCCAGGCGGCCATCGTGACGGTGGGCGATCTGCAGACGCAGGGCGACAAGGTTGGCGTCGATATACACGTCGAGAACCTGGGCGGCCACAAGCTGCCGACGGCATATCCTTCGCGCCGCGCGTGGCTGCATGTGACACTGCGCGACAACAACGGCAAGGTGCTGTTTGAGTCGGGCGCACTGCATCGCGGATGGATCGATTGCGGGTAATGATAACGATGAGGATCCGGACAAATTCGAGCCGCACTGGCGCGAGATCCACGATACAAGCCAGGTGGAGATCTTCGAGCCGATCCTGGGCGATGCGGACGGCAAGGTGACCACCGGGCTGCTGCATGCGGCGCGTTATCTGAAAGACAACCGCCTGCTTCCCCGGGGCTTCGACAAGGCCACCGCTGGCGACGATATCCACGTGGTGGGCGATGCTGCACACGATCCGGGATTTACCGCAGGCGGAGCGACGATCCGCTATGTGATGCCGACCTCCGGTGCTAGCGGACCGCTGCATGTGGAAGCCGAGCTGCTGTACCAGCCGATCGGCTATCGTTGGGCGCACAATCTGGCTCCGTATAACGCGAAGGAGCCGCAACGCATGGTGAAGTACTTCGAAGAGGCTTCGGGCAAGAGCGCGACAGTGCTCGCGAAGGCGAGCCGGTAGGGCTGCTGCCGGCCGGAGATCTGTTTCAGCGCCTTTCTGCGTAAGCCACGGCTTGCTCAAGGGCGGGGAGACCGCCGTCGCGCAACGGTCCGTGGCCGGAGGCGAAGCGCTGAATCGGGTATTCGAGCAGGCGGCGAGCACTCGCAAGCATCGTGGGCTTATCCCAGGAGAAGAAGCGCGATGGAAAGTACCAGGGCGTCCAGCCGCAGACGGAGAGACGGCTGAAGCAGATCAGCTCGTCTCCGGCGAAGAGCGTCCCGTCGCGTTCGTCGATGAACGACATGTGACCGGGAATATGGCCGGGCGTGCTGATGGCGCGCAGCGAGCCGAAGAGCTCGCCGTCGGCAACCAGATGCGTGGGCCGTGACTTGATGCCGGGAACTCCGCCTTTGATAGGACCGGAGGGCTCACCCGCGGCGGAGGGATTTGTCTGGCGGAGTGCGCAGCAGCGGAAGGCTCCGCTCGCTGGCAGCAAGGGTCACGCCGGGCAATCGCGCGGTGAGGGCGTCCACAGAGCCCACGTGATCCATGTGGGCGTGGGTAAGCAGGATGCGGCGTACGGGCGAGCCGAGGGTCTGCGCCGCACGGAGGATGGCTGAGGCGCTGCCGGGCAGGCCCGTGTCGATCAGAGTGAAGTCGGTGCCGTCAGGAGCGAGCTCGCGCACGAGGTAGCAGTTGACGAAGCCGAGCCGGGTGAGTTGCCACGAATGCTCGGAGATGCGGGTCAGTTTCATAGCAATCAGAAGGTCGAGACGCCTTCGTCGATCACGAGTTCGTCGACGGCGATGTTCATGGCCTGGCCCAGCTTTTTGAAATCGTCCTTCCACTCGCGCGAGAGGTAGCCGTTGTCGATGCGGCGCAGAAGGTCGTTCCAGATGTTCTGCGCCTGCCAGATCACCACCTCGAAGGGCATGAAGCGCAGGATTTCGGCGACCGCGAGGGCTTCGTGCAGGGTATGGAGCGCGGTGGCGGAACTGGCTTCGGCGGCGGCCGCTTCCAGCTTCACCATCGCGCGCTTCATGCGCTGGCCCGCGGCAAAAGCGAGGATAGGCGCATCCAGCGTGACGTGGTCGTTGGCTGCGCGGACGAGCAGGTCAGCGACGGCTTCGGAATCGAAGGGCTCGGCTTCGATGGCGCGGCGCAGGCTCGCGTTGATGGCGAAGCTGGCGGCCAGCGCGAGCGCGGGCGGCGGATTCATACCGGATTCCGTCAGGAAGTGCAGCAGCGAGGCGTGGTCCTCGTAGATTTTGCGCAGCGAATCTTCCATCTCGCCCACGGTCTGGTTCAGGATCGTGCGCAGGATGCGGTGCTGCTCGTCGGCAAAGAGCGAGGTCAGCGAGTAGCTGATGGGGACGGGCTTCGCCGGCTGCACCGGCGCCTTGACGGAGACTGAAGCGGCGCCTGCGGCTGGAGCACCCGCTGCGGCGTCGGAAGCGCAAGCGTGTGGGCAATGCCGGTGGGTTCGCTCCTGGGGCGTCCGCTGGCTGCGCCGGTTCAGGATGCGTAGGGTCGAGCGCGATGTGCGCTGGCGCGGTCTCGGCCGGGGCGGCGAAGAACCGATCGATCAGGCGGATGACTTCCGGCAGGTTGGCGATGCGGATCGCCGCGCGGATATCCGCTGAGAAATGAGCGAAGGCCTGCTCGTCGGCGTCCGTGTAGCGCCGCACGGCCGCGGAAAGGTTCTGGTCGCCAAGGTGCAGCACGGCGTAGCAGATCTCCTCGGTCTCTTCCGTGATGCGCGACCGGATGCGCGCGCGTCCGAGCGCCACCTTGCCGCGGCCGGAGGTGAACACCTCGTGGCCGTCGCGATGCACGTCGAAACAGAACAGCTCACCCTCCTCAGGGTAGCTGCGAAAGATGGACGATATCGCGTAGTGGGCCCCCACCTGTTCGAGCCCGATCCGCAGGCCCGTGACGTAGCGGGTGTAGACCTCGGAACCGTCTTTGAGGTCCGGCACGTTGGGCTTCGCCTGCGCGAGGATACGCAGGAATTCGGGCTCCAGCGCGCGTCCCGCCGGGCCGAAGAGCTGCGCGGCAAGCTGCAGCACGCGCCCGGCGTAAGCGATAATCTGCACCGTCTCGATGCCGGAGATCTCGTCGAAGAACCAGCCGCAGGAGGTGTACATCAACTGCGCATGCCGCTCGAGCTCCATCAATTCCAGCACGGAGGTGCGTTCGGCCTCGGTGAGCTCACGCAGGGCGTGCGCGGCGAGAAACTTCTCCATGCAGGCCGGGGAGCGATCCAGCACCACCTGGATGTAGGCATCGCGCGCCGCCCACAGGTCCTTCAGCAGCGGCTGGGCAAGCTGCTCGGCGAGTGGTGCGGAGGCGTCGCGCAGGAAGTCCAGAGCCTCGCGCAGCGGTTTGCGCCACTGCTGGTTCCAGCCCGGCTTGCCGCCGTTGCAGCCGCAATCGGAGCGCCAGCGTTCCACGCCATGCGCGCACGACCACGATGTATTTTCCGCGACCTCGGCTTCACAGGTGGGAGGAAAGCGCTCCAGGAATTCCGCGTAATTTGTGAGGGTGGCCAGGCCCTTGTCTTCGATCGTGTGCATCGCAAACGAAAGCGCCATCTCACCATGTTTGTGATGATGCCCGTAGGATTCGCCGTCCGTGGCGACATGCGAGAGCTGGGCCGGATGGGCGAGATTGGCAGTCGGCGCCGAGGGCGGACGCAGGTTCGCAAGCAGGCGATTGGCGAACTTCTCGCCGGAATCGAGCAGGCCCTCGAAAGCGATGGCGCGCGAAGCCGGCCCATCATAGAAGAACACGTTGATGGTGCGGCCTTCGTCGAGCATCACGACGTAAGGCTGGGTGGGATCGACGTTGGCGTTCGGTGTCTCGGTAAAGGGCGCGGTGGGCGTGGAAAGGGAACGAACTCGGGCGCACTGGTTGGGCGCCAGGATGGTGAACTTGATGCCTTCCTGCGCCATCATGTCGAGCACATGGCGATTGACGGCGGTTTCGGCCAGCCACATGCCTTCGGGCTTGCGGCCAAAGCGATGTTCAAAGTCTGCGATGCCCCAGCGAATTTGCGTTCGCGCGTCGCGTGTGCTCGCAAGCGGCATGATCATGTGGTTGTAGACCTGCGCCAGCGCTGAGCCGTGGCCGCCGAAACGAGCTGCACTCGCGGCGTCGGCATCAAGAATCATGCGATAGGTGCGAGGCGCTTTTTCGGCCAGCCAGCTCAGCAGCGTCGGGCCGAAGTTGAAGCTCATCCGCGCATAGTTGTTCAGGATGCGGACAATCTCATTCTGCTCGTTGGTAATGCGCGAGGCTCCATTCGGTGCGTAGCACTCGGCCGTAATGCGGTCGTTCCAGTCATGATAAGGCGCCGCGGACTCCTGCACCTCCACGGTTTCCAGCCAGGGGTTCTCGCGCGGCGGCTGGTAGAAGTGCCCATGCACGCAGACGAAGCGGTCGGGTGGAGCGGCGGCGGCCTGCGGTACGTACGCCTTGCGGATTCGAGAGAGCTGCGCTTTCGCCATGTTCTTACGTTCGATGCTAATCGCAATTGGCGGCGCTGCTGAGGCGGGAGCGAAATGTCTGCAGTAAATGTGGCGCACAAGCGCGATAAAGTGTGCAGATGGTGATGCGCGTCCAGAGGTTCGGCAGTGAGCTGCACGTGGTGCTGACGCCGGAGGCGGTGGAGACCCTGAAGCTTGAGGAGGGGTCGGAGGTTGTGGTGCGGGCCGCTGAGGCCAAGTACGTCGGCATTGAAGAGGGCATGAAAGCCTACTTCGATACGCTGCCCCTCACAGTAAGACTTACTCCGACTTGGCGAAGTAGATGGCGCGTTTTCTGACGCTTGAGTTGATCGAAGAGCTACAGCGTCAGACATTCAGGGGGTCGCGGACTGAGAGACCGCAACCCTGCTGGAGTCTGCTGCCGCGCGTACGGAGATGGTCCAATTCTGTCGGCCCGAAGCTTCGATTGGTGAGCTTGCGGCGACGCTTGCCTGGGGCCTCATCAGGAATCACGCGTTCATCGATGGAAACAAGCGGATAGGCGTGATCTGCATCATCGTCTTCCTGCACGTCGATGGGTATCAGCTGACTTGCTCGCAGGAGGAAGAGGCAGCCATGATAGTGAAGGCTGCTGCCAGCGAGCTTGCCGAAGAGGCCTGGACGCCATGGGTTGTGAGCGTGATCGCCGCGCTAGCAGCGGGGTGAGTAGGCGCGACTGCTCACTCCCAATTCCGTTCGAGTCGGCGGCGCTGGAGGAAATGGTCGCAGGTGGCGCAGCAGAGGATCGCCAGGAAATAAGCGGCGATGTTGGCGAAGCCAAAGTAGCGTCCCAGCAGGAGACGTCCCGCCAATGTCGCGCGAAAGTGATCCTCGACCGCGGAGTGATGAAGACGCGAGAATTCAACCAGCGCGGCCAACGTGCAGGAGATCCATGCCAGTCTCATCGCGCCGGTTGCGGGAAGCAGGGCGGCGACGATCCAGTACAGCAGGATGGCCCACATTGCGGAGCCGCCGTACTTGTAAAGCATCCAGGGCAGGTCCAAGGGAGCAAAGCGGCATGCCAGACCCAGCGGGATAGTGGCCGCGGCAAGCGCGAGCGCGTAGAGGCGGCGATGGGTGTGGGAATGCAAGGCTTCCAGCAGCTTAAAGGAAACTGCCGTCCCGGCTCGCAGCTTCGCGCGTCGGGACGGCAGGTTGAGGAAGGTACGACCTTCTGCAATTATGGGCGCGTTCCCATCTTGTTCTGCGAGATGGCGGTGGCGAGCGGCGTAATCACCGGCACGGCGACGCCGATCAACTGCGTCACATACGAGCTGTTCGTATCTCCAATCCACACGTTGCCGGAGCCGTCCACCGCGATCGCCTGCGGCCCGTTGAGGAACGTGCCGGCGAGTCCGGTTGAAGGCGACAGCGGATTGCCGCTGTTGTCGAAGAGCGAAACGCTGGGACCCTGGGGCGACGTCCCGTAGTTCACCGCCCAGATGCGGCTGGCGCCGTCGACCGCGAGGTCATAGGGCCGGTTCAGACCGCCTCCCGTGAAGCCGGTGGAGGGCGAAAGCGCCGCGCCGGCATTGGTGAGCTTCGTCAGGCTGTTGCCGTTGAAGTTGGCGATCCAGGCATTCTGACCGGAGTCGAGTACGACCGAGAACGGATCGTTGATGCCACCGGCCGTAATGCCCGCCACCACCGCGGCGGTGCCGTCAGCATTGATCTTCGATACGCTGCCGGTGGATCCGAGCGGGCCCTGGTTCGCGACCCAGACGTTTCCGTTGGGGTCGACCTTCACCGAAACAGGACGGTTGATGCCGCCTGTCTGGAAGCCGGTCGCGGGCGACTGTGCCACACCGGAGAAGTTGAACTTGCTCAGGCTGCCGTTGCCGCCGCTGGCGTCGTTGAAGTTGGCGACCCAGATCGCGCTGGAATCGTAGATGGAGATCGCCTGCGAGGCGTAGAGGCCGCCACCGGTATATCCGCCAGCCGGGCTTAAAGGCGCGCCCACTGTGTTGTACTCGGTGAGGTTGTTGCTGCCCGCATCAGAGACCCAAGCGTTCTCGCTTCCGTCGATGGCGATACCCGTCGGCACGCCCTGTACACCGCCGATAAAGCCGGTCGAGGGCGACTGCGGTTCTCCGTTGGCCGACAGCTTCGAGACCGAGCTGTTGTCGATATTGGTGAACCAGGCGTCGCCGTGTGCGTCGATGGCGACAGAATACGCGCCGTTGACGCCGGCGCCCGCAAGTCCGCCACCCGTGTAGTTTATGCCGATGGTGAAGTCATTCGGCTGCGTGGTGAGCGAAGGCGAGAAGGCCGCGGCAGGAGCAGGCAAAGCATATAGCGCAGCCACATTCGCACCGGGATTGTGAGCGATGTTGATGGCTGCGGTTGCGGTCTCAGTAGGAGTGGTACCCGTCGAGCCGCCAGACTTGGCGTTGCTGAACAGCTGCGTGCACGAGGTCGAGGTCGGTCCGGTCGAGTTCACGCAGGACGCCAGGATGTTCGCCAGTGTATCAATCGTAGCCGCCGGAACTGTTCCGTTGCCGACAGGCGTCGTGCTCTGGACGGTGCCGGTAGCGATGTTCTCCATGTTCACCACGTTCGCGAAGGCGTTCGCAATGCCCGTCTGCGCGAGCGCGGTGCCCGAGCTGCCGACATGCAGTGCATCGGTGGCGAAGCCTGCGATCGCGTAGGCCGTCGTCACCGTCGAAATCTCGTTTACGAAAACAAAGGGATCGGAAGCTGCGAGGCTGCCTGAGGAGGGGCACTGTCCGAGCGCGGCCATAAAGCTCGCGGCGGAGTTGACGCCTGCGCCGGGGTTGCCACCCTGCACGTAAATGTAGACCTGGGTGCCGGCCGTGCAGGTGTAATCACCGTAAATGTTGAAGCTGCCATCAGCGCCCGTCAGGACGTAGCCGCCGATGGAATCGGACTGCCCAGTCGATGAAGGGACCAACAGCGAGACGGAGGCGTTGGAACTGGAAGCTGCCAAACCCGGACCGCCGTAGCCTGTGGTGGACGCGGCCATCAGGTAAACGTGAGCTCCGACGACAGGCTGTTGCCCGCCGTGTACGTTGCCCGTGATCTTAACGCCGGCCTCGGCGATAGGAGAGGAAGTGGTCGACATGGCGCAGCCCCCTAGAAGAGTCACTAAGGGGAGAGAAGCAAGACAGGGAATCGAAGCAAGCCGGATACGCATTGGGGGTGACCTCACTCAGGGTCCACGAGATGATTTCGTGGTTTTGTTGAGGTCAGATGCGTGGATTTTTCAAAAGGTGAGCGTAACGGACCAAAAAACTTGGGTTGTGCGCCAATCGTGGAATTTATCACAACCGAAGCAAGATTTGCTTGAGATGTGCGCTGTGGATAAAAAGATGGATGCGATCTTCACAGAGTCCGCTTTTTGCGAAACACTTCGGGCCTTCCGAAGAAGGCCCGAAGGTTTGTGGTGCGCATTCCGTGAGTTGAAGCTTACGGACGCGCGCCCAGGGTTCCATCTTTGATGTTGACCGCCAGCGGACGGGCCGAGGGAACCGACGCGCCGATGAGTTCGGTTACTGCAGCTCCGTTGTTGGCATCGGTGTTGGCGATCCATACATCGCCGGATTCATCGACGGCCAGGGCATCCGGGCCGTTGATCGTTCCGCCGGTATAGCCGGTCGCCGGAGACATCGGCAGGCCCGCGGAGGTGAACTCCGAGACGCTGTTGTTGCCGCTGTTGACCACCCACACGTTATTGCCGCCATCCACCGCGATCGAGTACGGAAGGCTGAGACCGCCGCCCATGAACCCTGTCGAAGGCGAGACGGGAACACCTGCGCTGGTGAATTCGCTGATGCTGTTGCCGCCGTAGTTCGCCACCCAGACGTTGCCGTTCGAATCGACGGCTGCGCTGAAGGGATTATTAAGACCGCCGCCCAGGAAGCCCGTCGCCGGCGACTGTGCAACGCCTGCGCTCGAGAACTTGGAAAGGCTGCCCGGACCCGGCTGCTGGTTGGGAACCCACACGCTTCCATTGCCATCAATGATGAGCGAGGTGGGGCTGTTGATGCCGCCGCCCGTGAATCCCGTCGAGGGCGAAAGCGCGACGCCTGCGCTTGAGAACTTGCTCAGGCTGTTGTTCGCGTAATTCACCGCCCAGACATTGCCGACACCGTCGATCATGACAGCCTGCGGTGCGGCCAGACCACCCCCGCTGAATCCACCGGCCGGCGAAAGCAGGGTGCCATTGGGGCTGAATTCAGTCAGGTTGTTGGAAGCAGCGTCAGAGACCCACGCGTTCTGATTCAGGTCGATTGCGATTCCCGAAGGGATCACCTGGCTGCCCGAGGTGAAGCCGCTTGCCGGCGACTGCGGTTCGCCCTGCGCCGAAAGTTTGGAGACCGAGTTGTTATTGATGTTGACGAACCAGGCCGAGCCGAACTGATCCAGCGCTACGGAATACGCGCCGTTGAATCCTGAACCCGCCACGCCCGCGCCGGAGTAGTTGATGCCGAGGGTGTAGTCATTCGGCGGCGTTGTCAGCGAGGGGCTGAAGGCTGCCGCCGGCGCGCTCAGGAAATACAAGGTCTGCACGTTCGCGCCGGGATTGTGTGCAATGTTGATCGCCGCCGTCGCCGTGTCCGTCGGCAGGGTGCCGGTGGAACCGTTCGAGCGCGCGTTTGCAAACAAGGTCGTGCAGGAAAGTGACGTGGGGCCGGTCGAGTTCACGCAGGCGGCCAGGATGTTCGCGAGCGTGTTCACGGTCCGCTGCGGTGCGGTTCCGTTAGTCGCCGGCGTGTTCAGCAGCGCGGCGCCGGTGGTCGAATTCACCAAGTTGGCGGCGTTTGCAAACGCGTTCGAGATGCCCGTCTGCGCCAGCGGCGTGCCCGAGCTTCCCACGTGTGTCGCGTCCGCGGCGTAACCCGCCATCGCATACGCGGCGGCGACCGTAGTGACCTCGTTGATGTAAACAAACGGATTCGACGAAGCGAGACTGCCGGAATCAGGGCACTGGCCAAGTGCCGAAAGGAAGCCCGCGGCCGAGTTCGGTCCGGCGCCCGGGTTGCCGCCTACCACATACACGTAAATCTGCGTCGAAGCGGTGCAGGTGTATTCCCCTGTCAGGGTGAAGCTGCCGTCCTTGGCTGTCAGGACGTATCCACCGTTGCTATCGGAATTTCCCGTGCTGGAGGGCACCAGCAGTGAGGTGGCAGCGGTGCCGTAACCGGTGGTGCTTGCGGCCATCAGGTAAACATGGGCGCCGGAGACGGGTTGCTGGCCGCCGTGCACGTTGCCTTGAACGGCGAAGCTGGTGGGGGCGCCCGGAGAGACGCTCGATACATTCATGGCGCATCCGGAGAGGAGAGTGGCGGCGAGCAGCGAGAGGGAAAGTGGTGCAGTGTTGGTGCGCATGGTTTGTCCTCGATGGGCGACGGAAGGGACTCCGTGCTATATAGACTGATTGATGCTGATTATCCTCCTCAAAAGTGGTATTGACACCGGAGATTTTCGTGAAAGTTGTTGATGGGAAATAAGTTGCTACGCGAGAGGCGCTTTGTACGCCGGGTTACCAAAGGGAAGCCCGTAACCATGGCTGGCTACGGGCTTCTCCTTGTGAATCGTCGATTTTTGGTCAGAAGATTGCTGGAGGAATCAGGGACGGGCTCCTACCAGGCCCGATGCGATCGCTGCCGATATGGGCGTGACGGCTGGCACCGCCGCGCCAATCAGCTCGGTCACCGTGTTGGCGCCGGAGTTGGCCAGCCACACGCTGCCCGCGCCATCCACCGCCACCGACAAGGCGCTCGCAAGGCTGGGCGCCTGGAAGGGGGAACCCACAGCCGGGTTTCCCATGGCGTCCAGCTCCGTGACGCCCTGGCTCCCCGCGTTCGCGACCCAGACATTGCCCGCGCCATCGAAGGCGGTGGCGACAGGTGAGTTGAGGCCTCCAGCGGTAAAGGGCGAGCCCGGCAGCGGGGTTCCGGTCACGTCCAGCACGGTCAGAGACTGGCCATTCACGTTGGCGACCCAGGCGTTGCCGGTGCCGTCGATCGCCACGCTGTACGGCAAGTCCAGCCCGTCGCCCGTCACCGGCTGCGCCCACTGCGGGGCTCCGTTCGTGTCCAGCAGGGAGACGCTGTTGTTGCCTTCATTGGTCACCCACACGTTGCCGGCGCGGTCCACGGCGACTGCCGTCGGCAGGTTCAGGCTTTGCGTGAAGCTCCATGCGGAGCTGGAAGCGGCCAGTTCCGTGACGGAGTTCATGCCCGGGCTCGCGATCCACGTGTCGCCGGCCTGATCGAAGGCCACCGCGTTCGCACCACCGATCCCGGGAGAGGTGAAGGGCGAACCCAGCAGCGGAGTTCCGGTCGTGTCGAACGCGGATACCATGCTGCTGCCGGTGTCCGCGACCCAGGCATTTCCATGTATGTCAATGGCGACCTGCCCGGGGGAGCTGATGCCGTTGCCGGAAAACGGCGAGCCGGAAAGCGGAGCGCCGGTGCCCGAGAGCGCGGTGAGCGTGCTGCTGCCCTGGTTCGACACCCAGGCGTTGCCGAGGGCGTCGATGGCCACGCTGGTTGGGCCGTTGAGCCCACCGCCCGTGTAGGAAAGCGACAAGGTGAGGTCCGCCGGCTGGGTCGCGGGCGAGGGGTTGAAGGGCGCGACCGGAGGCGTCAGGTTGAAGAAGTCCGCGACGTTGGCCCCGGGATGGTGCGCGATGTTGATCAGCGCGGAGGCTGTCTCCGCAGGCGCGCTGCCGGAGGGCGTGCCGTCGGAGGTCGCTTCGCCGAGCAGCGTGGCGCAGGGCAGGGAGCCCGGACCGGTCGAGTTGATGCAGGCCGCAGCCACGTTGGCGAGGAGGTTGATCTGCGCCGAGGGCACCGTACCGTTGCCGGCGGGCGTCGTGGCAAGCGCGGTGCCGCTGGCGAGATCGGCCAGGTTGGCGGCGTTGGCGAAAGCGTTGGCAATGCCGGTCAGTGCCAGGGGAGAGCCCGAGCTGGCGACGTGGGTGGCGTCCACGGCGTATCCGCTCATGGCATACGCGGCGGCGACGGTCGAGACCTCGTTCACCCAGACGAACGGCGTCGCGGTGGCGAAGTTGCCGGAGCTGGGGCAGTTGCCCAGCACGGCCATCAGGGCGGAGGCGGAGTTGACGCCGGCGCCGGGATCGCCGCCCTGGGCGAAGACGTAAACCTGGGAGTTCGGCGTGCAGGCGTAGACGCCGGTGATGTCCCAGCCGCCATTCGAGTCGGTGGGGACGTAGCCGCCCAGCGCGTCGGCGAAGCCCGTGGCGTTGCCGTCGAGCAAGGAGACAGAGGGGCTGCCGTAGCCGGTTGCGGCCGCTGCGAGCAGGTAGACGTGGGCGCCGGCAATGGGCTGCTGGCCGCCGTGAACATTGCCGTGGATAGACATGCCATGGGTCGTAGCGCTTGGGCTG
Organism: uncultured Gammaproteobacteria bacterium; assembly: GCA_963744015.1. GTDB lineage: Bacteria > Acidobacteriota > Terriglobia > Terriglobales > Acidobacteriaceae > Edaphobacter. The sequence continues at coordinate 156,121 of CAVUSA010000003.1, read as the reverse complement.
GTGCTGGTGAGCGCGCATCCGGCCAGCAAGGACGCTGGAAGCATGGCGAGAAGGCGAAGAGCGAGACGGAGAGTCACAGGGTCCTTTCGGAGCGTCCGGAAGCGTCCGGCGCCCTTTGCAGGACTCTTCGGAAATTCGGGGAGAAAACTTTAGTGTGCGGCAGACACAAGGAAAAGCGCATTCTCTGTTCCCGCGCTGTCGTGGCAACTTAACTCCTTCCCTGCCGGGAATTTACGAATTCCAGAGAGGGTCGTGACCCCAGATTCCGATTATCGAATCACACCTCGAAAAAGGCGCATCCGGCGTCAGCCGTCCGGTGCTAGCTTGTAGACATGAAAATTCTGGTGATCGGCGGAGGCGGGCGCGAGCATGCGCTGGTGTGGGCGCTCCGCCGCAACCCCAAGGTGACGGAAGTGGTCTGCGCTCCGGGCAACGGAGGCATCGCCGCCCAGGCGCGCTGCGTGCGGCTCGACGTGGGGGATGTGCCCGCGACGCTCGCACTCGCGGATCTCGAACGGCCCGCGCTGGTGGTCGTCGGTCCCGAGGTCCCGCTCGCCGCCGGTCTCGTGGACGCCTTGCAGGCGAGGGGCTTGCGCGTCTTCGGCCCTACGCGCGCCGCCGCGCACCTGGAAAGCAGCAAGGCCTTCGCCAAGGAGTTCATGCGGCGCTGGGAGATTCCCACCGCGGCCTACGCCGTATGTCACTCAGCCGATGTTGTGCGCGGCGCACTCGAGAAGTTCCCGGAGCGTGTGGTCGTCAAGGCCGATGGGCTCGCCGCCGGGAAAGGCGTTGTTCTTTGTGAAACGCACGAAGAGGCGCTCGCCGCGGCTAACGAGATGTTCTCGGGCGCGCTGCTGGGCACGGGCGTAGCCAGCGTTGTGCTGGAAGAGACGCTGCGCGGCCCGGAGGTCTCCTTTTTCGCCCTTTGCGACGGCAGCAAGGCACTGACACTCGCGACGGCGCAGGACCACAAGCGCATCGGCGAAGGCGATACCGGACCCAACACCGGCGGTATGGGTGCCTACTCCGCCGACGACCTGATCTCGCCTGCCATGACGCGCTGGATTGAAGCGCGCGTGGCCCAGCGCGTGGTTGACGGCATGCGCGCCGAGGGCACGCCGTTCTCCGGCGTCCTGTTTATCGGGCTCATGCTGACGTCCGACGGGCCGCGCGTCCTGGAGTTCAACACCCGTTTCGGCGACCCCGAAACCGAGGCCATTCTGGTTCGGCTCGAAAGCGATCTCCTGGATCTGTTGGAGGCCTCCGTCGAAGGACGTCTTGGCACTGCGCGCGTGCAGTTGAGTCCGGAGCCGAGTGTCTGCGTGATTGCCGCCAGCACCGGCTATCCCGGCCCCTATGCGACAGGTAAACCCATCTTCGGCCTGGAGCGGGTGCCGGCGACGGTGCAGGTCTTCCACGCCGGCACAGCCCTGCGCGAAGATCGCCTGGTGACCTCTGGCGGAAGGGTCCTGGCGGTCACAGCCAAGGGCGAGGACCTGCCCGAAGCGCTTTCGCTGGTCTATGGGGCACTGGCAGCTATCTCGTTTGAAGGCATGCAGTTCCGCCGCGATATCGGCTGGCGGGCGGTCCGTCCGTCACCAGCTTCCCGAAGTGGGCTGACGGCCTGATTCCGCTGCTCCCTTCCTGGTTGCCTGAGTTGCTCTCACTGCGGTAGACTCCTGCGAAGTCCCTCCCCAAGGGCAGCGTTTGCACAGCCCTCCCACGCAGTCTTTGCCCCGCCTGCGTGCCCCGTCCACGCTCGATCTTCGCCCGCAGCAGACCCCCGGAGATTTTTCCCTATGGCGTTTCGCATCAATAGCTCCCCTGCACTTTTTGCCGCTACCCTCCTGGCAGCGGCTCCGTCACTTTTCGCACAGAACCTCCGTCACAGCATGGTTCCCGGTGCGGTCAACGATAACCAGCGCGTGGCGCTGGAAGGCAATGTGCGCTCCGCAGCGGCCGATCCGGCCAATGATCGCGGTGCAGTCGATTCGGCCCTTACGCTGGACCACGTTCTGCTGCAGCTGGCCCGCTCCCCGGAGAGTGAAGCGGCGCTTTCGGCTTATATCGAGACGCTGAACGATGTGAACTCGCCCAACTTTCACAAGTGGCTGACCGCAGAGCAGCTTGGCGAGCAGTACGGGCCCGCAGCGAGCGACGTCGCAGCCGTCACCACATGGCTCAAGTCCCACGGCCTGACGGTAAACCAGGTCTATCCAACGGGCACCGTGATCGACTTTTCCGGAACCGCGGCGCAGGTGGAGCACGCGTTTCACCCGGGAATGCACAATCTCGCGGTGAATGGCGAAAACCACATTGCGAACACCCAGAACCCACAGATTCCCGCGGCCCTGGCAAGCGTGATCACCGGCGTCGTCAGCCTCAATGACTTCCGCCCCAAGCCGATGCACAAGGATGTGCACACGGCGCACGTGGACGTGCATACCGGCGCGCTGAGCACGCAGGCTCCAGGCAAGGCGACGGGGGATTACACCTTCACCTCCGGCTCCAGCACCTACCAGGCCGTGGTGCCGGGCGATCTGGCGACCATCTATAACCTGAACGCTCTCTTCTCGGCCGGGTACTCAGGTCAGGGGCAGACGATCGTGGTGATTGAAGATACCAACGTCTACTCGACGGCAGACTGGACCACCTTCCGCAACACCTTCGGGCTTTCCAGCTATACGGCGGGCACCTTCACGCAGGAACATCCCGGCTCGAATTGCACCAACCCCGGAGTAAACGCGGATGACGGTGAAGCCATTCTCGACGCGGAGTGGGCGAGTGCGGCGGCGCCTTCGGCCGCGATCGTGCTGGCTTCCTGCGCTGATACCCGGACCACGTTCGGCGGGCTGATTGCGCTGCAGAACATCATCAACGGCAGCAATCCGCCGAAGATTGTCAGCATCAGTTACGGCGAGAGCGAAAGTGAGAACGGCGCAACGGCGAACGCAGCGTACAGCTCGGCGTACAAGTCTGCCGCGGCCGAAGGCATCTCGGTGTTTGTCTCGTCGGGCGATGAAGGCGCGGCGAGCTCGGACGCGAACGCAAGCTACGCGACGCACGGCATTACGGTGAGCGGCTTCGCCAGCACGCCGTACAACGTGGCTGTGGGCGGAACGGACTTCGGCGATACGTCGGCGGGTTCGAACGCAAGCTACTGGAACTCCAGCAACACCAGCACCTATGCCTCGGCGAAGAGCTACATCCCGGAGATTCCGTGGAACGACTCCTGCGCCAGCCAACTGCTCGCGACAGCGTCCGGCTACAGCACCACCTACGGAACCAGCGGCTTCTGCAACTCGGCAACGGGCAAGCAGTACTACCTGACGACCGCTTCCGGTTCGGGCGGACCTTCGGGCTGCGCAACCGGTTCGGCCCGGACTTCGGGCGTGGTGAGCGGAACCTGCAAGGGTTACGCCAAGCCCACGTGGCAGAGCCTGGTTGGCGTGCCGAACGACGGTGTGCGTGACCTTCCGGATGTTTCGCTGTTCGCCGCCAACGGAGTCTGGGGACACTACTACGTGTATTGCTACACGGATAAGGCCAACGGCGGCGTAGCCTGCACGGGCGCGCCGAGCGCATGGTCCGGCGCCGGCGGCACCAGCTTCGCGTCACCCATCATGGCGGCCATCCAGTCGCTCGTGAACCAGAAGACGGCGTCATCCTGGGGCAATCCCAACCCGACCTACTACAACCTGGCTCGCGCGGAGTACGGCACGGCCGGCAACGCAAGCTGCAACTCCAGCAACGGCAACGCCGCGGCGTCCAACTGCACGTTCTACGACGTGACCAAGGGCGACATGGACGTGGTCTGCACGGGCACCAACAACTGCTACAAGCCGTCCGGAACCTACGGGGTGCTATCCACCTCGGACAGCGCGTACAGCAAGGCTTACGGCACCGGCACCGGATGGGACTTCTCGACCGGCATCGGAACCGTAAACGCCTACAACCTGGTGACGAACTGGAATACGGTCAGCCACTGATCGTAAGGCGGGCGAGGAAAGCAGAAGGGGGAGCCGGTTATCCGGCTCCCCCTGTACTGCTCGCGACAATTTCTTCCGTTCGGCGCCTGGGCTGCACTTCTCCGCTCGGCCGCAAAGAGAAAAGACTGAGGATGTTCCCGCGAATCTCCGTTAGCGCGACGCGGAGGCATTGGGAGCAGGGCGGGCGGGCATGGGCAGCAGGCCCGGCGCGGGCCGCTTGCCGGTGTGAATCCACTGGATGAGCTCGTCAAAGGTGCGGCCGACTTCTTCCGAGGTGAAGGAGCAATGGCCGTCACGGTGGACGTACTGCTGCACGAGATTCTGCGAGAAGCCCGCGATGGCAACCTGTTCAGCGTAGATGGGCAGGGTGGCGCCGGGAATGCGCGGATCGTAGGTTGTGTGCAGCGCCAGCATGGGGTGGGTGAGGCGGCCCGACGGCGTGTAGTGGTGCAGCAGATACTCGCGCGCTGACGGCTCGGCAGCATAGCGGCGGACACCGTCGTTCAGGGCGTTGTCGGTTGCGGTGGAGGTTGGGTTGGTGTCGGTGTAGAGGAAGTTGCGGTTGTCGAACGGATTGCCACCGGCGCGGCGCTGGAGATCTGAGATGACAAAGGTGAAGTAGACGATGTCGTCGGCGACGTCGCGGTCGGAGTGGAGGCCCATAAGGCCCCGCAGGCTGGCGGCGGCGTCGGGTTTGGCGCGCAGGGCGTCCATCACGCGGACGCGCAGCGCATGTGACTCCTGGAAGTCGGGAGGCGAGGGCACGAGCGGCGGCATCAGGCCTGGGAAATAGAAGTCGAAGGCGGCGCGCCAGGCGAAGCGACGCTGGAAGGCAAGATCGGTGGGGCCGACGGAGCCGCAGATATCGAGGCCGCCGACGAAGGCCTTCGGGTTGAGCTCGAGATCTGCCACGACGAGCGCGCCACCCATGGAACCGCCGGCGACTATCGTTTCCATCTGCTTCGCGGCTTTCTTGCCCACGGCGGCCGGGCCGTACTTGCGCAGGAAGTAGAGCCGGAGCTGTTCGGTTTCGGGATAAGCTTCAGCCAGTGCCCAGCCGGGTGCAGAGTAGGCCGACTGGATAACGGCGTAGCCGCGCTCGAAGATGGGTCCGGTCTGCTCGTTCAACGGGCCGTCGGCGCGGAAGATGTACGCGCCTTCGCTGTAGCCATGGAAATACACGACCAGCGCGTGGTTCCAGTTGGCGGGCACGTCGATGCGGTAGGGCGTGCCGGAGATCGTGCCGACCTCGGTGGTGCCGGTGGGCGCGGTAACGATGACCGGATCGGGGTCGGCGGTGGGAATGGCGGGAGTGTGCTGCGCCCGGGCCTTTGGAGCGGCGGCCAGGCAGAGCAGCGAGAGCGCAAGGGCGCATACACGGGTGGCGACGCGCGAAGACGGGCGTGGGAATGTGTTCATCAGCAGGCGGTGTGTGGTCATTCTACGCATAGTTGCGGCGGTGGGAAACGGGTGGCGCATTCCCTTCCGCTCTGTTCGATGCGCACACCTTCCGGTGGGCCGTGTCTACAACCTCCGGAGGGCTGCGGCGGTCGCCTTCTGCGGCTATGCTGGAACAGCAATGAAAATCGCCGTCATCTCGCGGTACTTTCCCAGCTCGGCCGAGCCCTGGCAGGGACGCTCTGCGTTCCAGACGGTGCGGCTGCTGGCGCAGAGCGACGATGTCCAGGTGTTTTTTCCCAATGCGGCGTACCCCCCGCTGTTGAAGCCGCGCAGCCGCATCTTCAATCGCGTGGACCCGGCGTACAAGGTCGACGGCGTGCCGGTGAAGTATTACAACTATCCGGCGCTGCCGCTGCTGTCGCGTCCGTTCAGCGGGGCGCAGGTGGCGCGCATGCTGCTGCCGGATGTGCGGCGGTTTGCGCCCGATGTGCTGCTGGGCGTGTTCCTGTATCCGGATGCATATACCGCGTTGAAGATCGGCAAGGCGCTGGGCGTGCCCGTGGTGGCGATGACGATCGGCTCGGATATCAATCGCATAGGGGATCGATTCTCCGAAAAGCACACCCGCACGCTGCTGCGCGAGATGGATTTCCTGGTAGCCGTCAGCGATGATCTGCGGCGCAAGGCAGTGGCGATGGGCGCCGCGCCGCAGAAGACGCGCGCGTTGCTCAATGGAAGCGACCTTTCCGTGTTTCATCCCGGCGATCGAAGCAAGGCGCGCGAGCGGCTCTATATCGAGGAAGATACCGAGGCGGTGGTGTACATCGGCCGGCAGGATGTGAAGAAGGGCCTGCGCGAGCTGGTGGAAGCGGCTGCCGCGCTGCGCCGTTCGCGACCCAGACTGCATGTGTACATGGTGGGCGAAGGGCCGGACCGGCCGGTGATCGAGGCGGCGATCGCGGGTTGCGATGCGGGGGCCTATATTCATGCGCTTCCAGCGTGCAAGTTCGATGAGGTTGCCGTGTGGATGACCGCGGCCGACGTGGTCACGCTGCCGAGCTATATGGAGGGATGCCCGAATGTGGTGATCGAGGCGCTGGCCTGCGGGCGGCCAGTGGTCTCGACGCGGGTGGGCGGTATTCCCGAACTGGTGACGGACGAGGTTGGCCGCCTGGTGGAGCCGCGCGACGCGAAGGCCCTGGAGCAGGCGCTCGATGAGGTGCTGGACCGAAGCTGGGACGCGGCGGCCATTTCGGCCCGCGGAAGCCGAAGCTGGGGCGATGTGGCCGCGGAGCTGCGCGGCGTCTTCGAACAGGCAATCGCGGCTCGTCAGCCGGGGAAGCGGGAATCCGCGCTGGTATGATCGTGTCGACTCAACCCGGGAATTGGCGATCGCGTGTGCAGCCCGCGTCGGAAGAGGAGAATCTGGCGTGGATGTAAGGACGTGGCGCGAGGTAACGCAGCAGCGGCTGCGCGAGAATCAACTGGTCGTCCATGGCGGGCTGGCGGCGATGACAGCGCTCGGCTTCGGACGCGCCATGGTGGGCAACAAACGGCGTGCGACCCTTACCCTGGCGCAGGTACATCGCACGGCGCGCTGGCCCGCGATGCGTCGGCTGGTGGAGCCTTACATTCGCAAACACCTCGCGGACATCCGCACGCCGCCGGAGACGCTCGAGAAGCCGGATGTGGCGCGCTTCTTCGGCAATCGCCTGGCGGTGTTGAAGGCCCCCGCCACCGGCCCGGGCGAGAACGGCGAAAAGGGCGTGCTGTTCGTGATGGTCAGCGACATGTTCCGCCACCTGCACGCGGGCATGGACCTGCCGCGCCTGATGCGGGACTACACACTGGTCTTCGAGCCGAGCTGGTCGGGCTACTGCCATCCGAACATGCTTGAATACACGCGCTGGGACGAAGACATCTTCATCCTTGCGGCGGAGCAGTATGACAATGGCTTCCTCAAGCGCCTGCGGTCGAACCTGATCCCGGTGGACCTTGGACCCTGCGACTGGGTGGACCCGCGAGTCGCGGAGCCGTATCTGAACAACCCCAAGGAGTTCGACGTCTTCATGAACTCCAACTGGGGCGCGTGGAAACGGCACCACGTGCTGTTTCGCATGCTGCGCAAGGCGAAGCGCCGCTACAAGGTGCAGCTTCTCGGCGTGCCCCAGGACGGCAAGACGAAGCAGGATGTGGAGCGCCTGGCGCGGTACTACGGCGTGCTGGATCAGCTCACGTTCATCGACAACATCCCGTATGAGCAGGTGATGGACCGGACGTGCCGCTCGCGGGTCTCGATTCTGCTGAGCCTGAAGGAAGGAAGCAACCGGGCGATTTCAGAGGGGATCTTCTGCAATCTGCCGGTGGTGGTGCTGCAGAGTCATGTGGGCGGCATCCGCAAGAATGTGGTGCCGGAGACGGGCCTGCTGGCGGAGGAATCGAAACTGGAAGAGGCGATCGAGACCTTGCTGGCGGCCAACCTGCAGCCGCGCGCGTGGGGCCTGGAGCATGTTTCCTGCTTCAGGTCTTCGGAAAAGCTGAACAGCGTATTGCGTGAGCATGCGCTGAAGAAAGGCCAGCCCTGGACGCGCGACATCGCCGGGCGCTCGAACAGTCCGGAATCGAAGTACCTGCACGAAGAGGATGCGGAGCGGCTGCGGCCGTGGAATGAGCGGCTGCGGGAATATCTCCGTTGATGCGGTGAGGAGCGGCAGGTACTCCTGACCACGGTCTCAGGCTTTGCTCTCCGTGCGGTCGCGCAGGAGCAGGGGCGCCTCGTCGACGACGCGGCCTGCGGGGAGTTCCACCACCACTGCGGCGCCATGCGGGTGCAGGTTGAAGGCGGAGATCTCGCCGCCGTGTTCGCGCACGATGCCGTAGCAGATAGACAGGCCCAGGCCGGCGCCCTGCTCCGGTCCCTTAGTAGTGTAGAACGGGTCGAAGATGCGGCCGGGCTCGCTGAATCCCGGGCCAGTGTCGCTGACGATGATGTGCAGGGTGCGTTCGTCATGCGAAACGGTGATGCGGATGGCGTGTTCCTCGCCGGGCTCGCGCGGGCGGGCCTTGGCGATGGCCTGCGCGGCATTGTTCAGGAGATGCTCGAAGACCTCGCGCAGGCGCTCGCGGCAGCCGCGGACGGAGGGCGCGCCGGGGCTGGCAGTAAACTCCAGGCGGACTTCGCGTTCGCGGAGCCTCTCGCTGCAGTCTCCTGCCAGCTTTTCGAGCAGCGCCGTCACTTCGACCGGTTCGTCCGGTGCGGCGGGTGGACGCCAGAACTCCACCAGGCGCTGCACGGTGTGGCGCATCTTTACGGCCTCGGCCAGGATCGTGGCGGCGTCCTGCCGCACGCGCGGCTCGGAGGAGGTTTCGGCGATCAGCTCGGCGAAACCCAGCACCGCGGTCAGCGGATTGTTGAGCGCGTGGGCTACGCCACCAGCCAGTTGTCCCAGCCCGGCCAGCTTTTCGGAGCGCAGCAGCCGTTCGCTGAGCGCTTCGTTTTCCATGGCGGTGGCCAGCCGTTCGGCGAGCGTCTCAATCGCGCCCATGGAGTCGGGCCCGCGCAGGTCGCCTCGGTCGCCGTCGCAGCAGACGACAATGGCCCCGGCGAGCCGGCTGAGGCCGTGCCCGGTGCGGGTGCGGATGGGGGCCACCAGAGCTCTTCGCCAGCGTCTGCGCTCCTTGCGTCCGGCCAGCGCCCAGGTGCCCACTTCGCGGTCGAAGTGATTCCACTCGCCCAGGTGGATGGCAAAGCTGCGGGCGTCGCTTGGGATGGTTGCGGGCAGGCTGCCGGCAGGCATGCGCCCGGCACGTTCATCGGTCACCAGCTTTTCGCCCCAGGCGTGCAGCGCCGCGACCGTCAGGTCGTCGGTGCCCACCGAGCCCACACAGGCGAAGCGGCCTTCGGGATTGCGCAGCAGCATGGCCACCCGGGTGTAGCGGCTTTTTTCAGCGACGGTGCGGCAGACCCGCCGCGCCAGTTGCCGGGCGGCTTCCATGCTGTCGTTGCCGGAGTGCATGCTGTGTGTCAGCGAGGGGTCGAGCCGTGCATACGATTCCAACTCTTCGCGCAGCCGTCGTTCGCGCCAGCGCTCGGCTGCCTGCTGCTGCGTCTGCCGGCGCATCTGCCAGGCCACCCCGCCAAGCAGCGCTGCCGTGCTTGCCCAGGCGCCATGTATCCCTATCCCGATTGCCATTGAAAGCTCTCCCAGGGCGCAGCCGAATGCGCCGGATGTGCGTCTAATCTGTTGCCATGACCTGCAATCTGCCGACATGCCGGGCTGTGTTTTTCCCGGCCGTTTTCCTGTTTGTGCTATCGGCGGCCGGCGCACACGCGCTTGCGCCTGTACGAAATCCGCACGCCGCTGGAGTCGCGGACTCCGGCACCGGCCAGGCCGGCTTCGGCAAGCTGGACCCCACGCCGCCCACCGGTATGACGCCCGAGCAGATCATCCAGAAGTTCGGCGAGCGCGAGACGGCCTTTGCCAAGGCGCGCAACGAGTACACCTACCGCCAGACCGTGAAGATCGACACCATCAACGACGACACGGGCAAGCCCGACGGCGAGTACCAGCAGGTCAACGACATCGTCTTCTCGGACAACGGCGCCCGCACCGAGCACGTTGTCTTCGCGCCGGCGAACACGATCGAAAAAGTCATCATGACCGAGAACGACTTCGACGACATCGTGCACCGTCTGCCGTTCGTGCTCACCACGCCCGAGCTTCCGCAGTACGACCTTACCTACCTCGGCCGGCAGAAGGTCGACGACATCGACACCTACGTCTTCGACTGCAAGCCCAAGGAGCTCGTCAAAGGCAAACGCTACTTCCAGGGCAAGGTCTGGGTCGATCAAAAGGAGTTCGAGATCGTCCTGATCAACGGCAAGGCCGTGCCGGACAACCTGCGCAAAGGCCATGAGGACCTCTCGCCGCCGTATACGACCTACTACCAGGAGGTCGACGGCAACTACTGGTTCCCGGTCTATACCAAGGCGGACGGCGTGCTGCACTTCCCCGGAGGCACCGGGTACCTCGCGCAGGATGTTCACCTGCGCTATGTCGTCAAGTACACCGACTACAAGCGCTTCCACGCCAAGAGCCGCATCATCTACAACGGCCAGGATCTTCCGGCGGAGAACAAGACCGCGCCGCCTGCAGGTGGCACGCAGCCCGACCAGCCCGCCGCCGCGCCGAAGCAGGATCCCAACGCACTGCCGCCGCCGGACCCCGACGCACCGCCCTTGAAGCGGCCGAACAAGCCGCAACCTTAGCTGTGTTCGCCGCGGTACACTCGAGCGGTGGCAACGCTTCCGCTAAATCGCAGCCTTGCCGTACCCGGCGAGCGTGACGCGCTCTGGTTTGGCGTGCCCTGGTTCGTCTGGGCCTCGGCTGCTTCGATTACCTGCGCGGTCTTCGGGTTGCACTTCGATATCGCCTGGCACCGCTCGATCGGCCGCGACAGCTTCTGGAATCCCGCGCACATCGTGCTCTATATGTCGGGCGTGCTGTCGGCGATCTTCTGCGGCTACCTCGTCGTGGCGACAACCTTCGGCCACAATCGCGACCTGCGCGAGCACAGCGTGCGCATCGGTATCGGAAACGCCGGCCTGCGCGCGCCGCTGGGGGTCTTTCTCGCCGGCTGGGGCGGGCTGGGCGTGCTCTACGACGCCATCTTCGACAACTGGTGGCACAACGCCTACGGCCTCGACGTCCGCTTCACCTCGCCGCCGCACCTGCTCTTCTCCTTTTCCCTTTGGTGCGAAATGCTGGGCGGGCTTCTGCTCGCGTTTTCATACCTGAACCGCGCGCAGTCGCAGCCAGGCTCGCCTCTGAACCGCGGCAGGCTACAGGGAGTCGTGCTCTACATGGGTGCCCTGATCGCGACGGCTCAGTTATTTGCCTGCTTTTCGTATACCTGGGATACGCGGCTTCATAACAGCAAGGCCTACCTCGCCGTCGCGATCTTTCTGCCGGTGTCTCTGGCGTTGATGGCGCGTGTCACCCGCCATCGCTGGACCTGCAGCATCCTGGCCGCGATCTACTCGGCCATCCTGATCGGACTCATCCTGATTCTGCCGCTGTTCGCGGCCACTCCGAGACTCGGGCCCATCTATGTGCCGGTGACGCACTTTATCCCGCCCCGTTTTCCGCTGCTGATTCTGGTGCCCTGCGTCGCGCTCGACTTCCTCTCCCAGCGCCGCCTTTTGCTCCGCCCGATCCCCAACCGCGCTCGTCAGCGGCGCACTCTTCATCGCGCTGCTGGTCGCGGTGGAGTGGCCGTTCGCCACGTTCTTGCTCTCGCCAGCCTCAGGGAACCGCTTTTTCGGCACGCGATACCTCGGCTTCGACGACCTGACAGCACCGCCTGACGCCTCGCTCTGGCAGTTCGCGCTGCCGCAGTCCGGGCTGCACCTCGTGGCCGGCCTGGCGATTGCCGCAATCGTCGCAGCGGCTGGCTTCTACGCCGGTTCGGCCGCCGGAGATCGCCTCCGTCTCATTCGCCGCTAGCGGACGACGATATCCTCGACGCCGGTTTCAATGGTGTCGCCGTGGCGCATCTGGATGATCAGCCGATAGCGTCCCGCGGACGGAAAGCCGAACGGGAACGACGCAACATTGGTTCCGCGGGCTGGCATAGGCATCGCGCCCACCGTCTGGTTGGCGAGCATGTACGCGGCCATTGGCGCTGAGCCGTTGGGATGAATGTGTGCGAACACCGAGCCATCCTGCTTGACCACCCCCAGGTGACCGGCCATGCCCATGTAGTCGCGCATGTCTCCGGGAGCTTTCCCCTCAGGCGTCAACAAGGTGAAGCGCAACAGCACGGGACGATTCACAGCGATGTCGGCCGGCATCTCGCGGTCGGCGGAAACGACCTCCAGCCGGTAACGGAAGCCGTCTGCGGTCCGGAACTCCGGCGCAGCTGCTCCAAACCCGGGAACCTCCGCTTCCGTATCGTCGCCGGTCAGGGGCTGCCCGGGGCCGTCCGGCAGCCGCAGCGTGGCGACCGCCGTCTCCGGAACTCCATCGGCGTGAACCACATCCGCAAACAGCCGGTACTCGCCGCCCAGCAGCTCGGGCAGCGCGACGCGGAACTCTCCCGCCGAAATCTGCTGCGGATGGAGATGCAGCACCTCGTCCATCTCCGGCCAGCGGACGGCGTACAGGTGCATCAGGTGGTTGTGGTCGAGCACCAGGTCGTTCAGGCGGCGCGTGCTGAAGACCTCCTCGACGGCGGCGGGCGCCTTCAGGTGCAGATCCAGTACACCGTCTCTAGCGGCGGCACGCATCTCCAGCGGAAGGTAGATATTTTCCCGGTACCGCGCAACCTCCTGCCGCCACAATCGGTCGCCCAGGCCGAGCAGCAGCAGGCAGCCGGCTACGGTCCACAGCGCGGCGCGTCTGCCAGAGGCCCGGCGGGGGAGCGAAGCGGACGATTCGGCGCCGGGCTCCTGCTGGGCTTCGCGCACAAACGCCGCGGCAATGGCTCCCAGGCCGGCGATCAGAAGCGCTCCCAGCAGGAGCAGCAACGCCCCCAGCGGGCGGCTCATCGAGCGAAGACGGGTCGGCTCGGCCGGCACGGGTACGGCGACGAAGCCCTCACCCCGATCGCCCCGGACCGTCACGCGCACCTGCCAGGAACCCTGCGTCATCAGCCACACAGTTCCGTGGAACTCCGATGTTCCCGGTGAGGGTGTGAGCGGCTGGGGTTCGGGCATGCTTTGGCTGCCACCCAGCACGTTTGCCTGGACGCTTACCGTCAGCCCACCCGGTCCCGGGCGGAGCCCGGGGTTTTCGCAAATCACCGAAACCTGCGCCTCACCCGGTACGACTGCGGGTGGGGCCACTGTCACGTAAACGACATACGGTCCGGCGTTTCCCTGCAGAAAGATCGTCTCCGTTCCTACATGCGCGTGCGCTGGCCCTGCCAGCAGGACGCAGAGCAGCGGGAAGAAGCGAAAGAAGATAGCGCGCATGTGCGCTCAGACTACCGGAATCCCACGGCATGCGTCTCTGCCGGCTGTGGAGCGCAAGAAGAAACCGGACCTCCACGGGGGGAGATCCGGTTCGGCGGTGGATGCGGCCGGTTAGGGAACGGTGACGGTGATCGACTTCGAGGTTTGACCGAACTGGTTGGTCGCGTACACCGTGTAGGTGGTGGTCTTGGTGGGGCTGACGGCGAGCGTATTGCCACGCACCGGACCGACACCCGAGACGATGAAGAAGGAAGCGCCGGTCGCGCGCCAGAACAGCTCCGTGCTGAGCCCGCGCAGGCTGATCGCCTGGAGGGTGGAGATGACTGGAGGCGCGCCAGACGGAATGTTGGCAGCGGTGTAGAGCGGAGTCTCCTGCAGCACCTCGAAGTCGGACGCCTTGACGCCGCCGATGTTGTGCAGATCGTCGTTGTTCCAGCCGTCGTTCGGCGTCCCGCTGATGAACATGGGGCTGCCGTTATCGGCGAGAATCATGCCGTAGGTCTTCAGCGCCTGCAGAATCACCTGCGCCTGGGGGGTGTACTTGGAGATGTCCACGCTGGCCTTCAGGCGCAGACGCATGCCCATGGGAGCGGCATAGTTGTTGGTGCTGGTGGCCGCCCAGTGGCTGGCTGGCGAAACGAAAGCAGCCTTGGTGTTGGGCAGGGTGAACCGCAGCGCGTGTTGGATGCCTCCGGCTACCTCATCGAAGCGCGCCAGACCGGGGAAGATGGGCAGGCCGGCGGCATCGGCGCTGGTCCAGGTATAGGGGCGCGCGTTGTCGTTCGTCATGTCCCAGATGGCTCCGGAAGCCGCGGTGACGGCGCCGGTGGAGGAGATGGACGTGCCGTAAAGCTCGTAAAGGAAGCAGTTGTCGCGGTCGAGCACAAGCGCATGCTGGTCGCCGCTGGGGTTCGGGTAGCCCTCAATGAGCACGTTCGCCGGGATCGGCATAGGCCCGGGATCGCTCTCGTTACCCATGGCGTTGTAGGTCACGGGAACGTTCGGTGTGCTCGAGTTCACGACCTGGTACGGAATTCCCATGTAGGACGAGCCCAGGAGGCCCGAACCGAAGTCGGGGTGCAGGCCGTAGTTGGCGCCAATCGTGGCGATGATCGCGTCCGAGTTTCCGTCCACAATCGCATGGGTGACGTTCTGGCGCCACGGATCATTGGCGGGAAATGGGACGAAGCCATTCAGACTGGTGTTCTGACCGAGCGTCATACCCTTGCAGGTGCCGGCCTGAGCCTGGCTGTGGATCGAATAGGCCGAAAAAAACGCGAGAAGAGGCAAAGCGAAGCGAAGCTTCATCTTGGGGAGGTTCCTTGAATTTTGGGATTCACGCGGGGGAGACGCGTGGCTACAACCGGATACACGACCGGCAGGTTTGTGCCGGAAGACCGTATGGAACGAAAAAGGTAACCTGTTTCGTTACTCAACTAAGGTATGGGTTTGGTTGTACGGTTGTCCAGTGAATCTGCAGCAAATCCGTCCCACTTTTGGGGGAGGTGACAAAGCTCTTACAAACAGTAACTCCGTGGCAGAGGAAGCTGACTCACTGGAATGTTTCATTAGAAGAATCAGACAGTTACGACGATAACAAAGACGGGAATGGAATCTTATCTGCAGAATCTTCGGAGAGAAGGAATAGCGAACGGACGCCGCGGCGGTGACGGACCGGAAAAGCGCCTCTGAAAGATTGACCTGATCAATCTTCCGGAGGCGCGATGTTCACTTTAGTAACCTGCTCTTGCGTGAGTTAGGCAGCTTGTTCGCCGGACTCGAAATACAGGTAGCGGCGCCAGCTCGGGTCGGCCGAGCCGATCATCCGCATGATGTGGCGGCTGGTGTGCAGCGAGAACGGCCGCGGCTCGCGCAGCAGCTTCATGTCGGTCAGCTCATGGAGCATCTGGTTGCCCTTGCGGCGATTGCAGTCGTGGCAGCAGGCGACCAGATTTTCCCAGGTGGAAAGGCCGCCGCGGCAGCGTGGAATGACGTGGTCCAGCGTCAGCTCGGCTGGCGGTCAAGCACCACCTGGCAGTACTGGCACATGTTGCGGTCGCGCAGCAGGATGTTCTTGCGTGAAAGGGCGCGGGTCTGGTGCGGAATGCGGCGGTATTCCAGCAGCCGGATGACCGATGGCATGCCCACCTTCATGCGGGCGGCATGCAGCATCGTGCCCTGCTCCTCCTCGGTGCGGGCGACGCCTTTCAGCACCAGCACCAGCGCGCGGCGCGCTCCACATATATTGATGGGCTCATAGCTGGCGTTCAACACCAGCACGGGCGTCTGCATGGCCGGCTGGCGGAAGGACGCCCATGCGGACATCCAGTTCCGTCGTCTGCCTGCGCCCTGTGCCGTTCGGGTTTCCGTGCCGATTCGTGTGGCGTCCGCCGCTTACCCTGTCCTTGCGCATCTTGCCCGTCTGCATCGTCAATCGTCCTCCCGGTGCTGAACCTGAACCGCGTGTGGTTGCGAACTTTGCTGGCCGCCTGCCGCGGTGTGCGGGGCGAGATCCCAAAAGGCGACCTGCTCGCCTGGCTCCCGAAGCGCAGGCACGAGGCGCTCCTTCTGTGTGCGCGCCAGGGTGGCCACCCAGACCTTCGCGGCTCCGGCGGCCATCAGCACACGCGCGCACTCGCGGGCGGTGGCCCCGCTGGTCAGGATGTCGTCGATGAGGAGCACCTCGCGGCCGCGTACGTCGCCGGCAACGCGAAACGCGCCGCGGAGGTTGCGCCGGCGCTCGCGGCGGGAAAGCGCGAACGAGCTTTCGGTGCTGCGCTGCCGCATGAGCACACCATGAGCCGGGATAAGCTTCCATTGCGGCCGCAACAAGCGCAGTCGGCGCAGGGCCTCGGTCGCAAGCAGCACGGACTGGTTGTAGCCGCGGTGGCGCTGCTGCTGCGGAAACAGCGGCACAGCTACGACCAGCAGCTCCGCGGCTGCGCAGGCTTCAAGCTGCAGCACGGCGTCTGTCATGGCGCTGCCCAGCAGCTTCGCCACTGCGGGGACGTGCTCGAATTTCAGCAGGTGGATCAGTTCCCGCAGCTCGCCGCGGTAGGTGGCGAAGGAGACGGCGCGGGCATAATCCGGCGGCGCCATGCGGCACTCGCGGCAGACCATACTTTCGGCATGTGCCCGGGCAAAGCGATTGTCTTCAAAGTGGAGATCGAGTCCAAACTCGAGGTCGATGGCCTCGCCGCACCGGCTGCATCCGGGCGTCTCGGTCCGGCGGACGCGGGAAAGACACGCTTCACACACCGGAACTGCCGCGGCTCGCTCCAGCGGAGCCCCGCAGCTTCTGCAGTCATCAGGAAAAACTGTGGTGACCAGGTCGTCGGCCACGATGCGCGCCAGGCTGGCGGGACTTCGCAGCACCCTTGCGACGGCGCGCCAGCCGCTCACGCGCTCCGGTCCGCCAGGCGGCGCGACCTTCCCGGGTGGTCCTCCCGGGTACACTCCGAGCTGGGAATTCAAGCATTCGCTGAAGACTCACCTACTCGACGGCGCTCCAGGTCGGTCAGACCGCGCCATGCCCGCAGTATAAGCCTTCGGCGCGAGGTCTCGTCAAGAAATTCCTGCGCCAGCACAGGGCAGAGTGTGGTCCACACCGACGGCACGCGCTGATACACTCCTCTCCTAGTCCTGCTTCGATGGAGACCCGCCCTAGATGGCCGCTTCGAACTTCCAGCCCTTCGTTCCCGCTTCTGACAATCCGCCTGAGTTCACGTGGCGAGCGGCGCTCCTCGGCGCGTTCTTCGCGGTGCTGTTCGGCGCTGTCACGGTGTATGTCGGGCTCAAGGCCGGGCTTACCGTCGCCGCCTCCATCCCGATTTCGGTGCTCTCAATCTCGATCCTGCGTGCGTTCGGTAAGGCGTCGATCCTTGAAAACAACATCGTCCAGACGATCGGCAACGCCGGCCAGTCGATCGCCTCGGGCGTCATCTTCACTCTGCCGGCGCTGATCTTTCTGGGGTTCGACCTGGAGGCGGTCCGGATCTTCGCCCTCGCGCTGTTCGGCGGCTGGCTGGGCGTGCTGTTCATGATCCCGCTGCGCCGGCAATTGATCGTCGAAGAGCACGGGACGCTGGTCTATCCCGAGGGCACCGCCTGCGCCGACGTCCTCATCGCGGGGGAACGCGGCGGCAGCTTCGCCTCGCGCGTCTTCCTCGGCCTCGGACTGGGCGCGCTCTACACCCTGTTTCAGAACGACAACCTCTTCCGCCTGTGGCCTTCCGGCCCCAACTACGAGCCGGATTTCGGACCCCAGCACCTGCTCAAGGGCTCCGCTATTCGGGCCGACTGCACGCCGGAATACCTGGGCGTCGGCTACATCATCGGCATCCGCGTTGCGGCGGTGATGCTCGCCGGCGGCGTCTTCTCCTGGCTGGTCATGATGCCGGCGATCCACTTCTTCGGCCAGTCGCTCACCATCTACCCCGGCACCGCACCCATCTCGTCGATGGACCCCTCCACGCTCTGGAAGACCTACGTCCGGCCTATGGGCGCCGGAGCCGTGGCCGCCGCCGGACTCATCACGCTGCTGCGCACTGCCCCCACGATCATCTCCGCGCTGGCCGAAGGCGTTCGCTCTATCCGCGCCAGCCGGGCGGCGAAGTCGGAGTCCGGGGCGGTCGCCGCAAGCCAGCCGCTGCGCACGCTGCATGACCTGCCAATGTCCGCGGTGCTGGGCGGCTCCGTCCTGCTGATTGTGCTGCTGATCGCCTTCCTTGCGCTGCACCCGGTGCCCGGCGCGCAGGTTGGTCTGCTGGCGAACATCGCCGCCGCGCTGCTGGTGGTGGTCTTCGGATTCCTGTTCGTCACCGTCTCGGCGCGCATCGTCGGCATCGTCGGTTCGAGCGCCTCGCCCGTCTCCGGCATGACCATCGCGACGCTGATGGCCACCTGCGCCATCTTCCTGGTCAAGGGCTGGACCGCCCCGGCCTTCGGCGCGCTGGCGATTACGATTGGCGGCATCGTCTGCATCGCCGCGTCCAACGCAGGCGATACCTCGCAGGACCTGAAGACCGGCTACCTGATCGGCGCGACGCCCTGGAAGCAGCAGCTTGCGCTGATGGTCGGCGTGGTCATCTGCACCTTTTCGATCGGAGCCACGCTCAACGCCATGAACAATGGCCTCGAGTCCTTCGCGCGCCTGCCCAAGCCGCTCCCGTTCTCGCAATCCATGCTGACGGATGGCGTGCAGGATAAAGGCAGCTTCGCCCGCGACCGCTTCACCCTGACGGCCAAGGACGGCAACAAGCAGATTGTGGACAACGGCCACAGTTACACTCTGCTCAACGCTATTGGGTCCTCCACCCTGCCCGACGGCAAGTACCTGCTCAACCCCGCCACCCAGCAGATCGAAATCCAGTGGACGCAGGGCATCGGCAGCGAAAAAGTCGCCGCGCCGCAGGGCCGCCTGATGGCCACCGTCATCAACGGCATCCTCAACCGCAAGCTGCCCTGGGGACTCGTCCTGCTTGGCGTCGCCCTGGTCGTCGTGGTGGAGCTGCTCGGCATTCGCTCGCTGACCTTCGCCGTCGGGGCCTACCTGTCGATCGCGACTACGCTCGCCATCTTCGTCGGCGGCCTGATGCGCTGGATGGTCGACCGCGCGCTGCTCCACCACCACGCCCGGGAGTCCGCCGCAGCCTATGACGTCCTCGCTAGCCCTCTGGAACACGGACCGCGAGGCCTTTCATCTGCGCCATCCGGACTTCGACAAGACCAATCCCGACCACCTCGACCCGGCCAACGGCCTTCCCGTACCGACGGCTGTGACGCCCTCGCTCGACACCGAATCCGAGGTCTCGCCCGGCTCGCTCTACGCTTCGGGGCTCATCGCCGCCGGCGGCATCGTCGGGCTGCTCGGTGTCTGTATTCGCCTGGGCGAGGGACTCTCCGAACAGCGCGGCGGCCATTGGCAGTTCTGGCGCTTCCCGCTGGGCTTGAGCGCGAGCACCCCGCTGCACGACACCATCAGCGTCGTCATGTTCGGACTGCTGGCCTTCAGCCTCTACTACTTCGCTCGCAAGCCGCTGGAAGTCAGGTAATCCGGCTCTGGAAAGAAAGGGTCACCCTCTCGCATCGAGAGGGTGACCCTTTCTTGTGCTTCCGGCAATTTACTGGATCGTGAGGGTAAAGGTGGTGGTCGCGGTGGTGAAGCCGGTAGCCGCGTCCGACCCCCTGACGGTGACGGTGTAGGTGCCCTTGGCGGCCGTGGTCTGGACCCCGTCGCTGGCAGACACGGAACTCGTGCTTCCGCAGCCTGAGATACCAAAGCCGGCGACGGCGAGCAGAGCCACCACGATCAGCCCGCGCAGCCGCCGCGAGCGCCGCCCGAGGAAGCCGATTGCGGCGAGCCCGGCGAGCGAGATGCCGACGGGAAGCTCGCGCGAGGGTGACGGACGGTCCGGGATCGCAGTAGCGGCCGACTTGGTCGCGGGGGTCTGCTTCAGCGCCAGCGCGCCGTTCGGGCAGCTGCTCTGGTTGGTGTAGATGGTGGCCGTTCCCGCGACGGTCGCGGTGCCGGACACCGTCGGGTTGGTGACCGTGTAGCAGGCGTTGGTGATGATCGAGCTGGTCGTCAGGGTCAGGCTGACCAGGCCGCTGTAGCCGCCCGTGGGGGTTACCGTGATGGCCTCGGTGGCCGAGTTGCCGTCGGCAACGCTCAGGGACGGAGCCGAGAGGGTGAAGCCACCCGGAGGAGCGGTGGGCAGGGAAAGCGTACCTACTGAGACCGCATTGGTGCTGTCGCCCAGGTAGGTGGCCGTAATGGTGTGGGTGCCGAGAATCGCCGAATTGAAGACGTACACGGCGGTAGAGGAAGCGCCGCTGCCCGCAGTCAGGGTAACCGCTGTGGCAACTCCGCTGTCGACCCGCACGTTTACCGTGCCGGTGGGTGCGGAGCCCGCGGTTCCGGTTACCGTGATGGTGATGTTGTCGGCAGTGCCGCTCTGCGCAGGCGAGCTGGCCGCGGCGAGGGTCAGGGTGGTCGACTTCAAGGTGCTTGTCTGCGTCGTTACGGTTACCGAGCCGGTCGAAGCGGCGAAGGTGGCATCGCCGCTATAGTTGGCTGAGATCGTATGGGCGCTGACGACCGTGCTCGAGAACGTGTAGGTTGCTACGCCGTTCACCAGCGGGACGGTCTGCACGTAGTTGCCGTCCACCGAGATAGCGATGGAGCCGCTCGGGATGGCGGTGCTGGAGCTGGTTCCCGAGCTGACGGTGAAGGTGAGCAGGTCGCTGGCGCCGGCCAGCGGGGTCAGGGTTGCGGCAGTGACGGTGGTCTTCGAGGTGAGCGAGAGGCTGGCGTTCGGCCAGGCCATCATCAGGTTGTAGAGGTCCACGGAGCCGAGGCCGGAGGCCAGGTCATAACCGGTGGTCGCGGAATAAAGGGTGGTGGCGGCGGTGGCGCAGTAGGTGGTTCCCGCCAGGCATTCGTTCGAGCCCGAGGTGATGTCGTGGAAGGCGCTGGCGTAGGTCGTGGCGTTCGCCGCCAATGTATAGAGCGTCGGATTGATGACGCCCTGGCCGGCCGTGCTGCCGATCTTCTGGTTGATGATGGCGATCATCCCGGCGAAGATGGGTGCCGCGAAGCTGGTGCCGCCGGCGACTGTCAGGTTAGTGTTGGTCGCGTCGCGGAAGCCGTTCGCGCAACTTCCGTTGATGCCGGTGTCGGTGGTGTCGCTGGAGCAGTAAAGGTAGCCCGCGTTGTTCGGTGACGAGGAAAGCGAGACATCCGGCACCAGGCGGAAGCTGCCGGACGGAATGCCGGGCACGCCGGTCTGCCAGGTAGGCCGTGGGGTCTCGGTGCTGATGCCGCCGCCGCCAGCCGAAAGGCCGATGGAGGCGGAGTCATCATTCCAGACCTGCTCTGGGATGTAGGACTTGGCGCTGGCGATCACGTCCGTCGTGCCTTGCGCCGCCCAGTAGGTGGTATTGCCGATGGCCACGCTGGCGGTGGGGAACTCGGTGCCGCCCATGCCGGTGACGTACTGGCTGCTGGCGGGCCAGTCGACGCTGACGGCCTCGCGCTGCGCGACGCTGAGGCTCGTATCCTGGTAGCAGTCCGTTGAGCCTTCGTCACCGGAGGCGGAGACGACGGTCTGGCCCTGGGCTGCTGCCTGCTGGATCAACGCGTTTTCGGAAGCGTAGAAGGTACCGAGGTCAACCTCGCAGTCACCGTAGCTGACGCTGATGATGGGGGCGAGCTTGTTGGTGATGGCATATCCCAGGGCGTCAAACGCACCGTAGTTGGGGCTGCTGCCGGTGTACACGAAGACGATGTTTGCGCCCTTGGCGATCGCGCTTGCATATTCGAGGTCGAGGTCCGACTCCGACTCGTCGCCGGTGTAGAGCGCGGAGCTTCCCGTGCCGGGCATCAGGGTCATGCTGGGAACGCGCACCGGGACGCCGGCGGCGGTCTGGAACGTGGTGATGTCGCTGGAGATGACAGCCGACTGGCCAATGACTGCGATGGTCTGGCCTGATCCGTTGTAGCCGGCGTTGTACGCGGCGTTGATGTCGTAGATGGTTGAGACGTCACCCGGCTGCAGGAAGTGGCTTCCGGTCTGGCTGGAGGTAAAGGCGGGGACGGGGCGCTTGTGCGAATGGGGACGGAAATCCGAGAGGTTGCCTACGGCGAGCACCGCAGGCGCCATGGCGGCCGGCACGCTGAGGTCGGTGGAGGGGGCGAAGTGCTTCACTCCATTGAGGTTGTAGTAGTGCATCTCGGTCGCGAAGGCTTGTTCGACCTGTGCGGCCGAGCCTGAGAACGTGATGGTGCTGCGGTTGCGCGAGATACCTTCCACTTTCAGCCCCTGCTGCTCGAGCCAGTTCTGGACGGCCGCCAGGTCAGCGTCAGCGGCGCCGAAGCGAGCCGCGAAGTCGTCGGGCGAGAGCCACTGGTGATATTGCGGGGAGCTGGGGTCCTGCTGAGCGGCTATCAAGGCGTCGAGAGCGGCCTGCTGGGCGTCGCTACGCCCGAGCGTGATGCTGGCGGATTGAATCCGGTAGGTGCCGTCGACCCTTCCCGCCTCGTTTTCGGCGCGGGCACGGGCAGGGTGAGATCCGGCCAGTGCCGACCTCACGCTGCTGCTGACCGGCCCCGTGATGCGCGGTTCGGGTTTTTGCGCCTGCAGACCGGCAGCGGAGAGAATCAGGAGGGAAAGAGCTGCGAGGCTGGCCGTGCGGGGCCGACAAAACGCAGAAAACGATGTCATCAGGGATGTACCGGCTTTCGGGGAGTTGTGCGAGGAAACGATCACGCTCGTCTTTCCTATCTTGGACGGACCGTCCGGGCGTTCAGGTTACCATTTGGCGCGGCGCGACAGGAGTGCCGCCGAAGATGAGACCCGCGCGTGTGTCAAAAGGGGAACGCAGCGGCAAAAGGACTTTGATTCCGCGCAATTAAACCCTACCCGCGCTGGATAGTTGCCCCGCCCACGGTTGCGCTCGGCGCGATGCGTTACGCAGTTTCGAGTTCCGGCTCAGCGGCGTGAGGCTCTGCCTTCAGCTTCGAGCTCGTCACCAGGTACACCGCGACCAGGATCGCTGCCATGCCGATATACTCGATGGGCGCCAGGCGCTCGTGGAGCAGCAGCGCCCCCAGGATAACGGCGACGATGGGGTTGATATAGGCGTAGGTGGAGACCTTCGCCACCGGAACATGGTCGAGAAGGTAGATGTAGGCGGTGTAGCCGACCAGCGAACCGAAGGTGATGAGCCAGGCGACCGACCAGAAGGCTTGCGGACCCCAATGCTGGCGATAGTTTCCGCCCGAAGCTAAAACGAGCAGGGTGTTGAACATACCGGCAAACAGCATCTGCCAGCCGGCGGCCACAAACGCCCCGGTGCTGAGCTTTGCGCGGCGCGACAGGATGGAGCCGCACGTCCAGGAAAAGGCTGAGAGCACGGCCACCAGCGAACCGATGAGTTCGCGATTGCCGGCATGGAGACCCGCGCGCAGACCCGGCGCAAGCAGCACCACCAATCCGGCGAGTCCGATGGCGATGCCCAGCCAGCCCCGGCGGCGGAGGCCTTCGCCGTGGGGAAGCACAGCTTCGAGCAGCGCCACGTAGAGCGGGATCACGGCGATCAGGAGTGCGGCCAGGCCGCTGGGAAGATACTGCTCTGCCCACATAACGCCCATGTTGCCGATGCCGAGCACCAGGATGCCGATGAGGGCAATCAGGCCGAAGTCCCGCCGCGTCTGCCACAGGCGCAGGCCGCGCGCAGCGCAAAGCGCAAGCATCAGGGGACCGGCGATGAGAAAGCGCACGCTGGCCAGCACGAACGGCGGCAGCACCTCCACGCCGAAGCGGATCGCCACATAGGTCGATCCCCAGAAGAGGTACACGCAGCCGAAGGCGAAGAGAACGCGGGTGGAGAGCTTTGCAGAGGAGGGCACGGGTCTCTCTTCATGGTATCGCGTCCACCCGCGGCAGGGTTTACTTGACCAGTTCGAGCAGAACCTCGATCTCGATATGACGCGTGCTGCCCGGCGTGTCGAGCGAGCCCAGAACGACCGGCTTGCCCGGCGTCAGGACGGCGGTGTTGGTCAGCACAGCCTGGCGCACGACGGGTTCGTCGCGCAGCGGACCCTGGGGCTGCGGGGTGACCGTTGGCTCGGCAACGCTCGACTGCTCGACCTTGGAGACGATCAGGTAGCCGTTGGATTGTTCGGTCAGGGTAGCGTCGAGGTTCAGGCCTACGTCAAGGTAGGTGAACTGCGTCTGGGTCCCGGCCGGAGCGTTGCCACCGCCGGGGTTGTAGCTTCCCGTCACGACCGGGACCTTGCTGCCCAGCTTCATGGTGCCGCGCGGGCTGGTGGGGCTGATGGTGAGCGAAAAGTGCTGCACACCAATCTTCTTGCCGTTGTCGGTGTCAGTGAGAGTGTAGGTCAGGCGGCAGGTGGGTTCAGCCGGTTTGAGTGCGGTCTGGGCCGGGGCGGCCAGCGGAGCGAGGGTGAGGGCGAGAAGCGCGGAGGCGAGTTTCATGGGAGAGCCTTTCGGGAAGAAGGATTATTTCCTGTGGACGGTGAGGAGAAATTCGTCGAAGTCGGCCTTGTCGAGCGCCATGGCGAGCTCGACCGATTCAGGGTTGAGCAGGTCGAAGTCTTCCTGGTCGCCGCGGCGGGCGACCCGCTGCAGGAGTTTTTCCTGCTCGGTGAGCGGCTCGGCGGGGGCGGGGAAGCTGAGCAGGGTTGCGCGGGCTTGCCTTGTCTGGTCTGAGGCGTTAGGCGTGCGGCGTGGGAAAGCGGATCTCAGGGGCTGGAGCGCCGGTCGCCCAGGGGAAGTTTGCGCCACGGCTGGAGCCGTGCGCCTAGGGGAGGCAGCCTCTGAGGCTGGCACCGAAGCGCTTCCGGAGGTGTGCGCCGCCGGTTTCGGCTGCACCGACGAAACCGTAGCCGGTGCGGAGATCGGGTGGAACTCGCGCACGGCCATCGTTAGCAGGATTGCCGCCAGTGCTGTGAGTCCGCCGGCGTACCACCAGCCCAGGGCGCGCGGACGTGGTGCCGCTGCGGCGTCCAGCCGACGCAGGATGCGGGCCTCCATGCCTTCGGGTGCCTCGGCGGCGTGCAACGCGGCGAGTGCCTGGTCGATAGCTTCGTCGTGTGAATCGTTCATAGCCCTCCGCCTTTCTCCAGCCGTTCCTTCAACCGGGTGCGGGCGCGGAACAGCAGCGCACGCGTCGCCGATTCTGTCTTCCCGAGCACAGACGCCATTTCGGCGGTGCCCAGTTCCTCCATCGCCGAAAGCAGGATCACTTCCCGTTCCTTCACGGGCAGCCGGTCGATCTCGGCCAGCACCTTTGCAATCGACGAGGCATCGGCCAGGGCGCGGTCTGCCGGGACGCAGGCCCCAAGCAGCGACTCGGCAAAGCGCGGGTCCATCTGCTGCGGCCGGATGCGCCGGCGGCGGTCGAGCGAAGCGTTCCAGGCGATGCGCACCAGCCAGACGCGCAGGTCGCGGATTTCGCCTATCTTGCCGCGGCGTTCCACCACCTTGAGAAACACATCCTGCACGACATCCTCGGCTTCCGGGGCGCTGCGCAGCATGGAGTAGGCGACACGGTAGAGCAGAGGCGAGAAGTTCCGGACCAGTGAAGGGAGGTCCGCTTCCGCTGGCACGCACTTGTCGGAAGCCATCGCCAAACCCTGTTCCCCGGTAGCAGTCAGTGGAAGCATCTACCTGTACAGACGTGGGAGTGGGGTTTGCGCTCGGAAATGTTTTGGCCTGCGTCATACGATAGACGGGCGAGGTGAAGCGTATGCGGGTGAGCTGTTGCTGGTGGTTGGTCGTTCTGGGCGGATTGTGCACCGGTGCCGGGGCGCAGCTAGCGACGCGCGGCGACTCGGGTCCAGTGCAACAGAAGACGGCGCCGCACCGCACCCGGCTGATCCTGAAGGACGGTAGCTACCAGGTGGTGATGAGCTACACGATCGTCGGCAAGAATGTGCGTTACGTGAGCGCGGAGCGCGGCGGCGAGACGGAGGAGATTCCGCTGACACTGGTCGATATGGACGCAACCAAACGCTGGGAGGCGCAGCATGCGGCGGTGGACCCGAATGCGCCACCCGAAGCGCGCCCGGCGCCGGCGCTCGACCCGGAGCTGGTGAAGGAAGAGAAAGAGCGTGCGGAGACGGCTCCCGAGGTCGCGCCGGACCTGCACCTGGCCCCGGAAGACGCGCTGCTGGGGCTCGATACCTTTCGCGCCACGCCGGAGCTGGTGCCGCTGACCCAGACCGATGGCGAGCTGAACAAGCAGACCGGGCACAGTATCCTGCGGGGAATGGTGAATCCCATGGCGGCGACGCATCAGCTACTGGTGATCAAGGGTGAAAAGGCTGCGGTGCAGATGCACGTGAACGACCCCGCGTTCTTTCTGAAGCTGGACGACGCGATGGGACCTTCGGGCGCGCCGCTGACCGTGGATACGGGCGGCGCCTCCAGCCGCGGCACGGGAAAGAAACAGGATCCCGGCAGCGACTACGTGATTGTGCGGGTGGATGTGCGGCAGGACGCGCGTGTGGTCGCCAGCTTCAGCACCTCGGCGCTGGGAACGACGAAGAAACAGGAAGATGTGATCGAGGTGAAGACCACCGCGCTGCCGGGCGGCCACTGGCTGAAGATCGAACCGAAGGAGCCGCTGCTGGTGGGCGAATACGCCCTGATGGAGGTGCTCGACGAGAAGTCTGTCAACCTCGGGGTGTGGGACTTCGGCGTGCATCCGACGGCGCCGGAGAATCGGGATGTCATCCGGCCGGAGAAGAAGCGCCCGGCGACGCTGGAGCGGCGCAGCAGGGACTAAATGTCGTCTCTTGCGAATGCCTTATATCGCATTCTGCAGCCACTGCTCCATCTGCTCGTGGCCGACCAGGCCGGCCTGCTGAAACACGGTCTTGCCGCCGGAGAGCACCACGAAGTTCGGAATGCCGCGCACCTGGAAGCGCGCCGAAAGCTGCGGGTTGGCTTCGGTATCCACCTTCAGCACCAGCGCTTTGCCGGCCATATCCGCGGCGGTGCGTGCGACCTCCGGAGCGGCCTGCCGGCAAGGACCGCACCAGCCTGCCCAGAAGTCGACCAGCACCGGCACCTTTGCCTCGCGGGCGATCTCATCGAATAGGGCGGCATCGACCGGGAGCGGCTCGGCGATCGGCGGCAGCGGCTGCTTGCAGGCGCCGCAGCGGCCGGTATCGCTCAGATGCTTTGCGGAGACGCGGTTTTTCTGCTGACATTGGCTGCAGGTACGAATCACAGGCACGGCACACCTCACACACGCTACACCGCATCAGATGCGGCGGAGACACACGATGACGCTTCCGGAGTTGCGCCGCAGCGACGGCACGAACCTTCAGGGCCTGCTGCTCGCCCTGTGGCACGACGCGCGCGGCGAATGGCAGCAGGCTCATGCCGTTGCGCAGGAGGTCGAAACCTCCGACGGCGCGTGGGTGCACGCCTACCTGCACCGGAAGGAGGGTGACCGTTTCAACTCCGGCTACTGGTATCGCCGCGCCGGTCGCGCCGCCGCCAGCGGATCTCTGGAGGAGGAGTGGGAAGCCATCGCCCGCGAGCTGCTCGCCCGCTCCGGCTGAGTCCGCTCCAGTAGGCGAAACCGCCTCCGGGTGATAAGTTCAAAGACACCGAGCCACCACCCAAGGAGACTGCCTCTGCTTTCCCGCGTAGCCGATTCTCTCTACTGGATGAGCCGCTACCTGGAGCGCGCCGAGCACACGACGCGCCTGCTCGACGTGAACCTGAACCTGATGCTCGACGAGAGTCCTGCCTCCGCTGAGCGTCGCTGGCAGCGCGTGCTGCAGGCGCTCGGCAACCCCAAGGAAATCACCTGGAAGGGCGACCCATACCAGCTCGTCCGCACGCTGAGCTTCGATACTTCCAGCAAGTCGTCCATTCTTTCGCTGCTGATCATGGCGCGCGAAAATTCGCGCCACGTTCGCGAGCAGATCTCCACCGAGCAGTGGCACCGCCTCAACTCGCTCTACCTTGCCGTCACCCTGCCCGCCGCCTACAAGATGCCTGAGGCCGGCACCATGGCGCTCGAACCCGAACAGCCCACGGAATTCCTTACGCAGGTGATGGAAGGCGTGCACCAGTTCCAGGGTGTGTCGGACTCGACCATGAGCCACGGCGAAGGCTGGCAGTTTATCCAGGTCGGCCGCTACATCGAGCGTGCGTCCGCCACCGCTTCCTTGCTCGAGGCCTACCACAAAGACCTTTGGGGCGAGGACGCCATGGATCGCGGCGACGGCACGCCGGAAAAGCCTGAAGGCAACGAGTATCTCGACTGGATGGGCCTGCTGCGCAGCGCCACCGCGTTTGAGGCATACTGCAAGGTCTACACCGCCGACCTCACGCCCGAACGTATTCTCGAGTTCCTTTTGCTGGATGAAGATTTTCCGCACTCCCTGCGTTTCTCCATCGATTCGCTGCAACATGCGCTCGGCGCGATCCAGCGTGAATCCGGCAAGAGCCGCGCCGAACCGGTGCGCCGGCTTGCCGGCCGACTGCAGGGCTCGCTCAGCTATTCGGGGGTCGAGGAGATTCTTGAAGGCGATGTGGTCGCCTACCTGCGCACCATCCAGGTGCAATGCCGCGAGATTCACAATACGATCTACGAGCTGTATATCGATTACTCGATCCAGGCAGCGCTGGCCGGTTGAGGCGTTGTCCGTGCTACGTTCTCCGTTGTACGTTTGAACGCGGAGGGCAAAAACTCTCTCGAACGTACAACGGTCAACGTACCACGGAGAACGCCATCTTCTACTCCATCCGCCACCTCACCAAGTTCCTCTACGACCACGCCGTCTCGGAGAGCATGATGGAGACGCGGATGCATCCGCGCTCGGACCAGAATCAGCGCTGCCTCACGTTTCATCTCTCGGTCAGCCCGCGCTGTCGTGTCTTCAGCTACCGCGACCACCTCGCCAACAACGTCCATCACTTCGACATACCCGGCCAGCACCGGCAACTTGTCATCGTCGCCGAATCGCTGGTGGAAGTGCAGCCCGCCATCGACATTCCGTCCTTTCTGGCTCCGGACGCCTGGGCTGACCTGGACGCCATGGTGGAGCAGGGCGATTACTGGGAGTTCCTATTCCCCAGCGAGTTCACCGAGCCCACACCCCTGCTGGATAAGCTCGCGGCCGACCTGGGCGTGGTGCGCCGCGACGACCCGCTGATGCTGCTGCACGAGCTGAACGGCGCTCTATATAAATATTTCGACTACGTGCCGCGCTCCACCAAGGTCGATTCGCCCATCGACGATGCGCTCGAAACCCGGCAGGGCGTCTGCCAGGACTTCGCCCACATCATGATCACGCTGGTCCGCTCCAAGCTGAAGATGCCCTGTCGTTACGTCAGCGGCTACCTCGCGCATCGCAGCCACGACGACACGGACCGCTCCGCCTCCTCCGCCACCCACGCGTGGATCGAGGTGCTGATGCCGCACTTCGGCTGGGTCGGCTTCGATCCGACGAACTGGCTGGTGGCTGGCGAGCGCCACATCCGCACCGCCATCGGACGCGACTACGCGGACGTCCCGCCCACCCACGGCATGTTCCGCGGCCGCGCCAAAAGCGAGCTCACAGTCGCGGTCCGCGTCACGCCAAGCGAAGGCACCCCGTCGATGGACCAGGAGATGCCCGTGCCCGAGGACTGGTCGATTCTGGTCGAAAAGGCGCAGGCGCTGCCCGACAGCCCGCCGCCCCTGACTCGCCAGCAGCAGATGGCACAGCAGCAGTAGAGCAGGCGAGGGGAGTCGAGTCGATGCGCTTCTTCTATACCGGGTTCGTCGCCTCCGTGCTGCTGTTCCTCGCCCTCGCTGGGCGCGCCCAGGAGCCCGCCTACTACAACGGAAATGCGGCCGCACGTTTCGACGAGGGGCCGGACCGCTTCCATTACCTTTTTCCCTGTGAGGTGCCCTCCGCCTTCAGCGCGGAGATGACTCCCGCTGCGCCCGGCGCACCGACCGAGCATGCGCTCTGCTGGCCCGCCGTCGCGGGCTTGTTTCGCGTGATTGGCGAGGGCAAGCTCCAAGGGGGCGCATCGGTCGCCGGAACGTTTATTGTCTCCGCGCACAACGTGCGTTTCATCCCGGGTTCGGTGCAGGATAAGGCCCTCTACTTCGATGTGTTGCCCGGCCAGATGCTCTTTCGTTCGGGCCTGCCGGAGCACCCGTATTTCCTCGTGAGCAACCAGAAGGATTCGTTCTTCCGCCTGTTCCTGAGAACGGCATGCCTGACCTGCAAGCCCGGCGACATGCCTGCCGGGACCGATGATGTCGGAGCCCACATCGCGGATGAAATCACGCTCATCCAGGATGCCATCCGGAACTTCGACCCCGTGTACAAGAAGGTGGAGGATATTGTTCACCTGATTCGCGTCGGCATCACCCCGGCCGCCGAGCCCACCGTGTCCGATCCCGCTCCTGCGATGGGCCTGTATGCAGAGCTTAATCGCAAGCTTCTCCCGCTCTGCCCGGAGACGTCTCACGCCTGCATCCAGTCCTATGCCGCATACCAGGCCTGCAAGTCGGCTTCGCCCTCGGCCGCATGCGGCGATGTACCCTCCTGCTCGGCGACCTGCCCGCTGCGTTTTGAGGCAATCCAGGCTCTCGGGGCCATGATGTGCACCTCGAAAACATTGGATTACGCGACACTGGTTCCGGACTGGACAGGCGTCGCCAAGGCGATCGAACAGGCCCGGCTTGCCCGGCCTCCAGGCTCGGAGCCGTTGAAGATCACCCCGATTCCTGCCGGCTCGCCGCCCGTGGATTACATGGGCAAACCACTGGGGCAAAGTTGCAGCGTGGAGTCCGCGTACGCCACCGCGCTGATGGCCTACGACACGCGCAACGCAGGGATGCACGGGAAGGCGTCAACCCCCACCGCCCCTGGGGATCACCTGCTCGTTCCCCAGGCCACCATGCAGGCACATCGGCTGTCCGGTCCTGAGCCGGTTTACCCGCCAGTGGCGCGGGCCGCGCACGTCACCGGGGCGGTCACCATGACGGCGACCGTCTCTGAAAAGGGCCTGGTGACGGACATCAGCGACGTCAAAGGCCCGGAGATGCTGCAGTTCGCCGCCACCGAAGCGGTCCGGCAATGGACGTACGAGCCTTACCTCGTCGGCAGCACGCCGGTCGCTGTGAAGACACTCATTACCGTGAATTTCAGCTTCGATCAGAATCCCGCCGCCACACCGGCTCTTCCGCTCCCCGCCCCTCACAAGAACTGACCCGTCTGCGGTCCGGGCGCCGATACCATAAGAGCTGATTTTCGGGCGAGTCCGGCCTAAGCCGCCCGCACTCCACGCCGGGGTGAGGCCTGCACCAGCCGCACCAGATCCTCCACTGTAATCAGGGGCTGGTGCTGCAGCCCGGGACGGTGCAGCCGCCCGGTCAGGTGCAGAATCTCCATCAGCGATTCGTCGATTTCGGATAGGTCCAGCCCGAGATCCTCATCCAGCTTGTCGAAGGGGCGGATGGGAAACGCGATTTCGCGGCGGTCGCGAAGGTAGCGAAAGGTCACACGTCCGATCTCCGCATCCAGGCCGCGCTCCAGCAACGAGCGTATGAAAGTGTCTTCGTTCATACCGGCGCGCGCCGCCTTCATGCGCGACTGCCGCATGCGAGCCGAGCCGTAAAGCACCGCGAAGAAAACAACTACTAAAGCAACCAGGAGAGCCAGCGGAACAGCCTGCTCGCTGACCCAGATCTGGAGAGTACTGGGAGTTTGCATTGCCTTGCCGCTTTCACGTCCGCGTGTCCGTGCACGCAGATCGTCTTGGGAAAGAGTCGTCTGATAGTACTACTATGGTAGGTCAGTCGAAACGAGCCCGTTTCCGGTTGGATGCCACGATCGTGCCGTACGTTTTTCGCTCCGGCAGCACCTTCCGCAAACCGTTCGCATCGAATGGCTGACCGTCCGATGACTTCCAGCCTGCTCCCCAACCCGGCCGAACTCCTCGAACCCGCCTCTCCGGACGGAGACTCGGCGCTGCGTGCGCTCCCATCGGAGCGTCTCCGGGACAGCTTCGGCCGCGCAATTACCGACCTGCGCGTCTCCGTGACGGACCGCTGCAACTTCCGCTGCGTCTACTGCCGCACCGGCAACGACGGCGCCCAGTACAGCGAACTGCCGCACGCCGATTACCTGCGCATGATTCGCCTCTTTGTCTCGCTCGGGATCGAAAAAGTCCGCCTCACCGGAGGCGAACCGCTGCTGCGCGCGGGCCTGGTGGACATGGTCCGCGAGCTGTCAGAGCTTCGGCCGGCCTTCGCCGACTCGGCGAGCGACCGCCTGGACATCGCGCTCACCACCAACGGCCATCTGCTCGCGGGTCTCGCGCAGCCGCTGAAGGATGCCGGCCTTTCCCGCATCACCGTCTCCATGGACGCGGTCGACCCGGAGACCTTCGCCGCCATCACCCGCGTGCCGCGCAGCTTCGACCGCGTGCTGGCCGGCATTCGCGCCGCCGCGGCCGCCGGCCTGGGCCCGGTGAAGGTCAACTGCGTGCTGCTGCGCGGCTTCAACGACGCCCAGATCGAGGCTTTCGCCGAGTTCTCCCGCCGCGAAGGGCGTCATCGTCCGCTTCATCGAGTGGATGCCGCTCGAAGAAGCCTCCGGCGAACCCGGCGCGCGCACCTGGAGCCCCGAAGCGGTCGTCACGCTGGACGAGATCGTCGACCGCCTCAACGCTTTTATCGCCCGCTCGTCGAACTGCCGCCGAACGCCGCCAGCGAGACCGCCCGGCGCTACACCTTCGCCGACGGCATGGGCGAGATCGGCATCATCGCCCCGGTCTCACGGCCGTTCTGCGGACATTGCAGCCGGATCCGCCTTACCTCCGACGGCAAGATTCGCACCTGCCTTTTCTCGCAGACCGACCACGACCTTGCGGGCCGCTGCAGCGCGGCGCATCCGACGAGGAGCTTGCGGCGTACATCCGGCGTGTGGTTCTGCGCAAGGAAGCGCGCCACCATATCGGCGAGCCCGGCTTCCAGAAACCGTCGCGCTCGATGGTCCATATCGGCGGCTGACCCATTCTGGTTTTCCCCTGCAACTTCCGCGTTAGATCGCGTTCTTACACCTGTAATGTGCGGTATCGTATGGGTGCAGCCCAAAACAGATTCAGCCGGAGTGTCTTCTCCCGTGAAGCAGCGCCGGCAGTTCGAAGTCATCGAAAGCCGGCAGATGGACCATCTGCGCGTCTTCCACGACGTTGCGCGCACGCTCACCACGTCGCTCGAGCTGGAAGAGATCCTGCTCGCCATCATGGACAAGATGGCGAACTTCTTCGGCCCGGAGCGCTGGTCGCTGCTGATGATCGACCCGGCTGCCAAGGACCTCTACTACGCCATCGCCGTGGGCGAAGACTCCGCCTCGCTGCGCGGCCTGCGGGTGCCGCTCGGCCAGGGCGTCGCCGGCTGGGTCGCCGCCACCGGCAATCCGCTGGTCGTGCCCAACGTCTCGCTCGACCCGCACTGGTCGCACCTTCGCGCGCAATCATCCGGACCTCAACATCCACTCCATCGCCTGCGTGCCCATCCGCTCCGGCGAGAAGACGCTGGGCGTCATCCAGCTGCTCAACTCCAAGCTCGACCTGCTCAGCGAGTACAGCATCTCGTTCCTGCGCATCCTGTGCGACTACGCCGCGATCGCGATCCAGAACGCGCGTTCGGTCACGCTGATCCAGGAGCTCACCATCACCGACGACTGCACCGGCCTGTTCAACGCGCGCCACCTGTACACCATGCTGGATGAGCAGACGGCGCTCACGCATCACGGCACGCCGCGTGCCGTTCAGCCTGCTCTTCATCGATCTCGACCGCTTCAAGACCGTCAACGATACGCACGGCCACCTGGTCGGCAGCCGCCTGCTGGCCGAGGTTGGCGGCCTGATCAAGCGCGTTGCCGGGCCCGACAACGCGGCCTTCCGCTACGGCGGCGACGAGTTCGTCGTGCTGCTGCCCGCGCCGGCAAAGCTGAAGCCACGGATCTGACGCACCAGTTCCTGCGAAGAGCTGCGCGACGCGACCTTCCTCACCAGCGAAGGGCTCGCCCTGCACATCTCCGGCAGCTTCGGCCTCGCCACCTTCCCCGAGGACGGCGACACCGTCCACGCCATCCTGCGCTCCGCCGACACCATGATGTACGACGTCAAGAACACCACGCGCGACGACTCGCGATCGCCGGCGAGCCGCGCCACATCCGCTCCATCAAGCCAGCCCAGGCCGAGCGCCGAGCCATCGGCCGCCGCTAACGAAAGCCGCAACCACCATCGCGATCGCTCCGGATGCCAATGTCTGACTTCGCTCCGATTTCCGGATGCGGAGCGTCAGAATCGCACGCAAACCTGCGGAATCTCAGGATTACTGGCTCAGCACCCAGGTATCCTTGCTGCCGCCGCCCTGGCTGGAGTTGACGACCAGCGAGCCGCGCTTGAGCGCGACGCGGGTCAGGCCGCCGGGGACGATGGTGACCTTGTCGCCGTAGAGGACGTAGGGGCGCAGGTCGACGTGGCGCGGCTCGAGCTCGTCGCCGATGAGGCAGGGCGCGCGCGAGAAGCTGATGGTGGGCTGGGCGATGTAGTTGCGGGGGTCGGCCTTGATCTTCTCGGCGAACTCGCTCGCGCTCCTTCGGCGTGGACTGCGGGCCGATCAGCATGCCGTAGCCGCCGGATTCGCCGACGGCCTTGACGACCAGCTTGTCGAGATTGGCGAGGACGTGCTGGCGCTCCTTCTCGTCGGTGCAGAGGAAGGTCTCGACGTTGTGGAGGATCGGCTCTTCGCCGAGGTAGTACTTGATGATGTCGGGGACGTAGGCGTAGAGCGCCTTGTCGTCGGCGACGCCGGTGCCGAAGGCGTTGGCGAGGGTGACGTTGCCGGCGCGGTAGGCGTTGAAGAGGCCGGCGACGCCGAGGATGGAGTCGCGCGCGGAAGGCGAGCGGGTCGATGAAGTCGTCGTCGACGCGGCGGTAGATGACGTCGACGCGGCGCAGGCCGCTGGTGGTGCGCATGTAGCACGACGTTGTCGTGGACGACGAGGTCGCGGCCTTCGACCAGCTCGATGCCCATCTGGCGGGCGAGGTAGGCGTGCTCGAAGTAGGCGGAGTTGAAGACGCCGGGCGAGAGCAGGACGATGTTCGGCTCGGGGCGGCCTTCGGGCGCGAGCGAGCGCAGCGTGCCGAGCAGCAGCTGGGTGTACTGCTCGATCGGGCGGACGTTGTAGTTGCGGAAGAGCTGCGGGAAGATGCGCTTCATCACGCGGCGGTTGGTGAGCATGTAGCTGACGCCGGAGGGCACGCGCAGATTGTCTTCGAGGACGACGAAGTCGCCGTTCTCCAGGCGGATCAGGTCGGTGCCGCAGACGGCGACGTAGACGTTGCGCGGGACCTGCAGGCCGATCATCTGGCGGCGGAAGTGCTTGCAGCGAGTAGACCAGCTCGCGCGGCACGATGCCGTCGTCGAGGATGCGGCCTTCGTTGTAGATGTCCTTGCAGGAAGAGGTTGAGCGCGGTGATGCGCTGGGTCAGGCCGCGCTTCGACCTTCGCCCACTCGGCGCTGGTGATGATGCGCGGCAGCAGGTCGTAGGGAAAGATCTGCTCGGTGCCTTCTTCGCGGCCGTAGACGGTGAAGGTGATGCCCTGGTTCAGGAAGCTGAGGTCGGCGGCCTGTTTGCGGCGCTGCATTTCGCCTTCGGGCAGGCTGCCGAAGTGGTCCAGCAGAGGCTCGTAGTGCGGCGTGCAGCTGTCTCCGGCCCGGAGAACATCTCGTCGTAGGCGTGGTCCAGCAGATACTGCTTCATTGCCGCCCGCTCGAAGGTTTGCGCATGGGATGGAGTCATTGGAGCTTTGAGTATAAGCGGCGGGCCGCTTTTAGGAAGCCGGCATTTGCGAGCAGCCTGTTCGGATGGGCCGGCCGCCGTGCATAAGCTGCCAACCATCGCCGCCTCTGTTCTTTCCCCTGTATGCTCCGGTGTGGCCCTATGCAAGTAAACCTCCGCACGTTGTGTCCCCGTCTCACGTTGCTTTTTCCCCTGCTGCTGGCGCTGCTCTGGAGCCGGCCGGCCGACGCTTACTCGGTGCTTTCGCACGAGGAAGTGGTCGACATGGCCTGGAAGACGAATATCGTCCCCATGCTGAAGGCGCGCTTCCCGGGAATTACGGACGACCAGATCCGGCAGGCCCATGCCTACGCTTACGGCGGCTCGGTCATCCAGGACATTGGCTACTATCCCTTCGGTTCGCATTACTTTTCCGACTTGCTGCACTACGTGCGGCCGGAGGTGTATGTCCAGAACCTGATTCGCGACTCGGAGACGCCGAATGACTACGCCTTCGCGCTGGGAGCGCTCGCGCATTACTGCGGCGACACGATCGGGCATCCGGCCATCAACAAAGCGACGGCCGACGAGAATCCGCCGCTGCAAACCCGCTTCGGCCGCCTGGTCACCTACGCCGAAGACCCCACGGCCCACATCCGCACCGAATTTGGATTCGATGTGGTGGAGGTGGCGCACGGGCACTACTCGCAGCAGAACTACCGCGACTTCATCGGCTTCCAGGTTTCGAAAGGCCTAATGGAAAAGGCGTTCCTCGAAACCTACGGAATCCCCTGACCGACGTAATGAAGCACGAGGACCTCGCCATCGGCACCTACCGCCGGTCGGTTTCGTCGCTCATCCCAAACATGACCAAGATTGCGTTTGCCAGCTACAAGGACCAGATTGAGCAGGCGAACCCGGGAACGCAGAAGAACAAGTTCCTGTATCGGCTCAACCAGACCGAGTACAAAAAGGACTTCGGCACCGACTACACGCACGTCGGCATCCGCGGGCAGATCCTGGCATTCGTCCTGCGTTTTGTCCCCAAGATTGGACCCTTCAAGGCGCTCAAGGTGACCATTCCCAATGGGCAGGAGCAGGACATCTACCTGAAGAGCGTGAACGACACGGTGGACAAGTTCAAGCTCTATCTCGGCGAAGTACATGCACTGCCGGCGCCGATTCCCCCGCCCGACCCGAAGGATGCCGAAGACGCTCGCAAGGCGGCCGACAAGCTGAACAAGGACGCCAATAAGTACGCAAAGCTGGCGGACAAGGCGGAAGATCCGGCCGACAAGGCAAAGAAGGAAAAGGTCGCAGAGCACGTGGAGATCGCCGCCGAAAAGGCGGACGCGACAGCGGAGCGCACCCAGGCCAAGGTGGATGCCACCCAGGCCGCTACCGAGGCGGGGACGCCGCAGCCGACGCAGAAGGGCGCCGTGCCCCTGACGCGTCCGGTGACGCCGCCGACGGTGCCCACATTGCCGCACCTGAATCTCGATACTGGCCGCGCGTCGGCCTTTGGTGAGTACAACCTGGCCGACCAGACCTACGCGCATCTGCTTGCGGATCTGCTGAAGCTGGCGGGCGCTGCCAATAACGTCACAGCCAGTGTGGCCCCCAGCGCGGCGCGCAGTTCCTCGGATGGGACGGCTCCTCCGGCGGTGGCCAGGACGATTGCGGCTCCGACGCAGGCTACCGCGGCGCCTCCTTCGGCTCCTGCTCCTGCTCCGGCGGGCGCTGCGCCGGCTGGGCCCAGGATCGATCCCGCGCTGGCTGCCGATATCGAGCACTTCTTCGAGCACCCGGTCCCGCGCACGGGAACTCCGCCGGCGCCCAAGGAAGCCGAACGCGAGGCGGCGCTGGCTGCGCAGGTCAAAGCCAACCTGCAGACGTTGAAGTCTCTCGAGGATTCGGCAGCGGCGCCAACCGGACCGCAAAGCAAAGCGAAGTAGCAGCGGCTGGTAAAATCCGCGTGTCGGCCGAGCGCCGTCCTTCGGAGCCCCATGCGCAGTCGCCTTTCCGCCCTTGTTCTTCTCCTTTTGCCGCTTTCTAACGCAGTGGCGCAGACGGCGCCCGCTTCCCATACCCGCTTCCGTGTTGTGCTTTCGCGAAGCGCGGACAAGCCTTACAGCGGACGCGTCCTGATCTTTGTGAAGCAGGGCCGGGGCGACGCCGAGGTAAACACGGAAGAGTTTGCTCCCGCTGCGACATGGGTAACGGCGCGCGAGGTCCACGACCTGGCTCCGGGCGATGCGGTCCTGGTCGACGGAGCGAACGACGCGGCGTTTCCGGCGTTCTTCGCCAGCATGCCGGCGGGCCAGTACGAGGCGCAGGCGGTGCTCGACCCCGACCACAGCTACAACTACAGCGGCCGCGGACCGCGGGACTGGATCTCGCCGGTCGTGGCGCTGGCGGGCTCCGGC
This sequence comes from uncultured Gammaproteobacteria bacterium, assembly GCA_963744015.1. Taxonomy (GTDB): domain Bacteria; phylum Acidobacteriota; class Terriglobia; order Terriglobales; family Acidobacteriaceae; genus Edaphobacter. The sequence continues at coordinate 117,981 of CAVUSA010000003.1, read as the reverse complement.
ACAGCGCCGGAGACCCTGACGCTCGACCATCATCCGGCTGACGATGCCAGGAGAACCGTTGCGATGTCCGGCGCCACGGCCCAGGTGAAAGCGGGAGTGGCCGAGGAGCAGCTCTTCACGAGCCCCGCGCTGACCAGCTTCTGGGGACGCGATACGCAGATCAAAGCCTGGATCATCCTGCCGCCCGGATACGCGGAGCACCCCAGCGAGCGCTACCCCACCGTCTACTGGACGCACGGGTTCGGCGGCGATCATGACGAGTCGCTGGCGCAGGGGCTCGCGTTGCGCAAGCGCATGGAGGCGGGCACGATGCCGCCGATGATCTGGGTGATGCTGGACGAATCCTGCCCGCAGGGAACGCACGAGTTCGCCGACTCCGTGAACAACGGCCCATGGGGCACGGCGCTGACGACCGAGTTCATCCCGTATCTTGAAAAGCATTACCGCATGGACGGGAAGCCGGAAGGCCGGCTGCTGAACGGGCATTCGTCGGGTGGCTGGGCGACGCTGCAGTTGCAGGTGAACTACCCGCAGATCTTCGGCGGCACGTGGTCCACCTCGCCGGATTCTTCGGACTTCCACGACTTCACCGGGCCGGATCTCTACGCGGCCAACGCCAATGTGTATCACCGGCCCGACGGCTCCCCATACCCCATCATGCGCGACCACGCCAAGGTCATCGCGACGCTGGAGCAGTTCGCGAAGATGGAAGAGGTGCTCGGGCCGTACGGCGGGCAGATGAGCTCCTTCGACTGGGTGTTTTCACCGAAGTCCGACTCGGGCGCGCCGGTGCCGATGTTCGACCGCGCGACCGGCGCTGTGAATCCGCAGGTGGTGGCGTACTGGCACGATCATTACGACCTCGCTCACCTCGTCGAGCAAACGTGGGCCGAGCGCGGGCCGATACTCAAGGGCCGCATCCACCTGATCGTCGGGACGGCAGATACGTTCTACCTCGACGGCGCGGCTCACCGGTTTGAGGCGCGGCTGAAGGCTCTCGGCGCCGAGCCGCACTTCAGCTATCTGCCGGAGAAGACGCACTTCGACCTTTACAACGTCGGCGACAAGCGCAGCGCGCTCTTCGACCAGATCGGCGCCGAGATGTACGCGGTGGCGCGGCCCGGCGTGGCTTGGAAGAAGGCGAAGTAAGCTACTGCGACAGACCCCCCACGCGCCAGGGCGAGGTGGAATTCCACGCGCGCAACTGCGCCGCCGCCCACTCCGGCTTCTTCTCCGCATGGCATGTCGTACAGGGGTTCGGAATGCCGCTCTGCAGGGTGGCCTGCGGCGTGATGAACCGGAAGGTGTGCGCGCTGACGAAGCCGTCCTTCATGGTCTGCTCGATCTTCGGCATGTGGCACGCGGCGCACTGGCTTCCGGCGCTGTTTGCGGCGTGGTGCGTGTGCTCGCTCACAGTGCCCTTCAGCCCGGCCGGATTATCCGCATTGTGACAGTTCAGGCAGAGTGCATTGCCCGGCATTCGCACCTGCGCAAGTCTGATCGTTGCTGTGCACCTGGTGGCAGTCGAAGCAGCGTATCTCGCGGTGGTACATGTTGCTTTGCACGAAGTCGTTGCCCTGCATGCGGTTCTTGTGTGCGGTCTCATCCGCGTACTGGAAGAAGCTGGTCGTGCCCGGCTTCAACTCTTCGAGCTTCCAGAAGTCGGCGAGACGCAGCCCGGGCAGAAACCCAACCGGCCAGTCGTATGCCTTGCCTGCAGCAGGTTCGGTCAAGGGACGTCCCTGGCTGTGGCACTGGATGCAGGTATCGTTGCCGCGCACAAAGTCCAGCTTTTCCGGGTTGACGATGTTGGTGAGCGACGGCCTGGCGACGTGCAGGCTGCCCGGCCCATGGCACTTTTCGCAGCCCACATTCCATTCCGTCACCTGCTTGGTCTCGATGTTGTAGTTCACCGAATGACATCCATCGCAGGTGGGGCCCGTCGGACGGTCGAAGTTCGTCGGGCCGTAGAACGGCACCCACCAGTCTGTACCCGCCTCGACGTGGTAAGGCAGCCAGCGTTTCTTGGCGATGTCCCATTGCGCGGGTTCCGGGTAGTAATCGTCGCCGCGTTTCGTGAAAAAGCGCTGCTTCCAGCGGCTGCCATAGACGAAGGCTACGTCCTCCAGCTTGAAGTCGACCAGCGGATCGGCGTGCTTGAAATCGGCCAGGACGGCTTCGGGAGCAGTCCTGGGATCGCGGACCACATTCGCCATGCGCGTCTTCTGCCATCCGCTGAACTCCTTCGCATGGCACGAGCGACAGCTTTGTGATCCGGCAAACTGCGCCTTTGGCGTCTGCGCATGAACCTGCGCCCACGCGCAAAGCAGCACGGCAGCCAGGAACGGCCGGACCAGGTTGAGCCGTATCGTCATCGTGGCGGAAGGATACACCTCGCAATGCGAACGCGTGGTCATTTCGGGCCTGCGCGGCTTTTGCCTGGAAGCACCCTGTTAGACTAGGGACAGCGCGCATTTTGCCCTTCTGGCCACATCTGGCCCACATTCAACCAGCGCACAAGAATAGGAAGTACCCCCGCCGTGAGTACCCGCAACCGCCGAAGCCATCCGCAATATCGCCATCATCGCCCACGTTGACCACGGCAAGACCACGCTGGTCGACGCCATGCTGCGCCAGTCCGGCACCTTCCGCTCGAACGAAGCCGTGGCCGAGCGCGTGATGGACTCGAACGACCTTGAAAAAGAGCGCGGCATCACGATTCTCGCCAAGAACACGGCGATCCACTACAAGGACTCGAAGATCAACATCGTGGACACGCCGGGCCACGCCGACTTCGGCGGCGAGGTGGAGCGCGCGCTGAAGATGGTCGACGGCGTGGTGCTGCTGGTGGACGCCAGCGAAGGCCCGCTGCCGCAGACGCGCTATGTGCTGTCGAAGGCGCTTGAGGCGAAGCTGACGCCGATCGTGGTGGTCAACAAGATCGACCGCCCGGACGCGCGGCCGCAGGAGGTGCTGAACGAGGTCTATGACCTGTTCATCGACCTCGATGCCGATGAGAGCGTGCTGGAGTTCCCGGTGATCTACACCAACGGCAAGGCCGGCACGGCGACCATGGACCTGGCGACGCCCGGGCACCGATCTGCAGCCGCTGTTTGAGCTGATCTTCAAGACGATTCCGGCGGCGCCCGGGAACCGCGGACGGCGACCTGCAGGTGCTGGTCACGAACCTCGATTACTCGGACTACCTTGGCCGCCTGGCGATTGCGCGCGTGTTCAACGGCACGCTGCAAGACCGGGCAGGAAGTCAACCTTTCGAAGCGTCGACGGCTCGCTGCAGACGGTGAAGGTCACGAAGCTGTTCACCTTCGACGGCCTGAAGCGCGATGGACACCGACGAGACCACGGTGGGCGATATCGTCGCCATCGCCGGCATTCCGGGCATCACGATCGGCGAGAGCTTCTGCGCGCTCGAAAACCCGAAGCCGCTGCCGATCATCAAGATCGACGAGCCGACGATTGCGATCGTCTTCTCGGTGAACAACTGGCCGTTCGCCGGCCGCGAAGGCAAGCTGGTCACGTCGCGCAACATCAAGGAGCGGCTGGAGCGCGAGCTGCTGACCAACGTCTCGATTCGCGTGGAAGACACGGGCACGCCGGACAACTTCAAGGTGCTGGGCCGCGGCGAGCTGCAGCTTTCCGTGCTGATCGAGATGATGCGCCGCGAAGGCTTCGAGCTGATGGTGTCGCGTCCGATGATCGTGACCAAGCGCGTCGACGGCGAGCTGATGGAGCCGTCGGAGATCCTGACGATCGACATTCCGGAGAACTTTGTCGGAACGGTGATCGAGCGCCTTGGACCGCGAAAAGGCGAGATGGTGAAGATGGCGAATCACGGCTCGGGACGCGTGCGCATGGAGTTCAAGGTGCCGTCGCGCGGACTGATCGGTCTGCGCAACGAGATGCTGACCGAGACGCGCGGCACGATCGTGATGAACTCGATTGCGGGCGAGTACATTCCGTACACAGGGCGAGATTCCGCAGCGTCCTTCGGGCGCGCTGATCTCCGATCGCCAGGGCACGACGACGCACGTATGCGCTGGACGGCATCCAGGAGCGCGGCGTTCTGTTCCTCGGCGATGGCGTTGAGGTGTACGAGGGCATGATCATCGGCGAGCACTCGCGCGACAACGATCTCGACGTGAACTGCGTGCGCGAAAAGAAGCTGACCAACATGCGCGCTTCGGGCTCGGATGACGCGGTGCGCCTGGTGCCGTTCAAGTAGCTGACGCTGGAGCAGTCGATCGAGTTCATCGCGGATGATGAGCTGGTCGAGGTGACGCCGAAGTCGCTGCGCATGCGCAAGAAGGTGCTGCAGGCGAACCGGCGGCCGAAGGGCACGCGCGGCGGCTCCACGCTGGAGTAGTTCTGATGGATTCAATTCAGGAATAGCGGCGCTCGAACTTCGGGCGCCGCTGCCGTTTAACCAGCAGTCTGCAAATCCGTCAGCGCATCATGGACGAGCGCTTTGACGAAGGTCGCGTACTCCATGCCACGGCTGGCGGCGATGTTTCTTGCTGCTTCGGCGTCGGGCTGGATCGAGTTGCACGCTTTGCGAATCGGCGACTCTTTGCTCGAGTGTGTTTCGGGTGGCGCGTCCTTCGCGGATCGCCTTCGCGAAACGATCGCCGTTAGCTTCGCGGTTGGAATACCACCACTCTGCTTCTTACGCTTCCGAATGGAAGTGTGGCAGCTTCGGGACTTCACTCATAGTAGCTTCTTTGGTATTCCAGAAATGCGAGTTTCAGAGACCTTGTTGCGTCGTAAGCCGTTACGACGCGAATGCGGCCGTTGCGGATGGATGTAACGACACGGAGTACACGCCCCAACTCCGTGATGCCAACTTCTTCGACTCGAGCTTCTCCTCGAACACTGTAGGAGTCGATCTGCAGCAACTCACCTACCAGCACCTGTTCCTCTTCAACGGTTCTTACCTGATGCCGTGCGATGTGGGCGATGCTTTCTGCGTCCCAGTCGAACAGCAACATGCCGGTAGGCTAGCATATGTTGCCCTACGGCTTCACCTGGCCCTGCACCGCGTCGTCCAGCGAGATGCCGTTCTTTTCGAGCAGATTGCCGAGAGCGCGGTCGAGCTCGATCTGGGCCTTCTTCTAGTTGGAGCGAGCGGCAATCTCGGTTGAGCGCGCCTGGGCGAGATACGCCTCGTTCTGAATGACGGCGAGGTTCGTGGACTGGCCAAATTCGACTAGATCGCGCTCGGCCTGCAGCAGTTGCTTCCTGATACCGCGGCTGGCCTGCGCGGCCTTGTACGCGGCGAAGCTGGTCTCCACCGCGATCTGCGCATTCTCGATGTCCTGGCGAATCTGGTCGGCAAGCTTCTCGGTCCGGGCCTGCACCTGGCGGACCTGCACGGCGTCGCGCGCGGCATCAGACTCTGCAATGCGGTTGCGCAGCGGCAGATTGAGCTGGATGCCAGCCTGGTAGATCGTCGAAACGCGTCAAGCCGCCGAGCGCGAAGTTCTGCGGCAGCGTGGGGATCGCCGGTGCCTGCGTGCCGAGCTGCTCGTACGCCTGCTCGGAACGCGCCGCGCGTTTCGATGTTGGCGTAGACGTTCAGCTGCGGCATCGCCTGGTTGCGCGAGGCCGCGGCGTTGATCTGGCCGGTCTTGATCTGCAGCTCGGATTGCGCCAGATCGGGCCGGCGCGCCAGTCCCTGCTGGATCAGCTCGTCAACGGAGGCGCCGTCCAGCGCATCGGGAACCGTGATGCGATCGGTCGGGACGATCTCAGTGAATCCGGCCGCGAAGACCGGCGAGCCGGCGCGGATGATGAGATTGCGCAGGATCACTTCCTGCGTGCGATATAGCCCTTGCGCCTGCGTCAGGTCGAATTCGCTTGAGCTGACAAGTGCTTTGGCGCGCACCAGTTCGATCGGAGCGAGCGTGCCGTGGTCCACCTGCGCCTGGTCGTCTTCCTCGAGCTTCTGCGCGGCCCGGAGCGCTTCCTGCTTGACCGCGACGTTTTCGCCGAGGGAGACCAGGTCGAAATAGATGCGCGACGCGCCATAGACCGTCTCCAGCACCTGCTGCTCGAAAAGGAGACGAGAGATCTTGCGGTTTTCGCTGGCGATGTGGATGTAACGCAGATTGACGCCCGATCCGAAGCCGCGCAGCAGCGGCTGCGTGACCGTGACCGAGGTGCTGGGCTGCGAAAACGGATCGCGCTGCGAGGCGGTGCCGTAAAGCACCTGCGAGGCATCGTTAGCGATGGCCTCCACCTGGGCACCGGTGCGGAAGCCTTGCACATACGCGAGATTCGCGGCGATGAAGTCGAGCGGCTGCGTCTGCGTCGTACCGGTGGACGCGCTTGAGGTGCCGCCGGTGCCGGTCGTCGTGCCGGTGGTGGAGGTCAGCGTGACCGTATTGGACCGGCGCAAATAGCCGCCGGAGAAGAACAGGTTCGGATCGAACAGCGGCACCGCGGGGCCGGGCGCGTACTGCGTGGTGGCGGCCGAGGAGGCGGACAGGTTGGTGGTGACCTGCGTGGTCGCGTTGAGCGAAGTCAGATCGGTGACGGTGGGCGTAGTGGGATTGGGGTTGGTGGCCTGTGTGTTCAGCAGCGGCGAGCCCGGTCCGCCGACTCCGTTGGGCGGCTCCTGGATGGTAAAGTCGATGCCGCGCAGATTGCCTCCACCGGCGGCGCGGCGGCGATCAGTGTCGGAGAGCACAAGGTTGTAGCGTTCAATCTCAACATCGAGGTTATTCTCAATGGCCAGCGCGATGGCATCGCGCACGCTGAGGTACAGCTTCCCGTCGCGCACCAGAGCACGCAGACGATCGCCGTTGCCCGGGAAGAGTTGCGGCACCTTGGGCGCGCGATAAGGGCCGAAGAAGTGGCGCGGTTCAAAGCCTGTCGGCGAAGAGCGCAGCGGGACGACCGGCGGCGTGCCGGTCGCCGTGGTTTCGGCGCCGGGTACGTAGCTGGTGATGGCCGGCACATCCGGCACCAGCGGCGTCTGTGGCTCGGGCGCCGGCGGCGGCACCGCCTGCGGGGCGTTGTTGCCGATGGCCGGCAGCGGCTGTTGCTGCGCCACCGCACCCGCGCAGACCAGCATCGAAAACGCCAACGAATTCCATGCCGCGCGCTTCATTGCTGCGTCCCCTGCTTGCTGGTTGCCTTCTTGCCCTGGCCCTGCTTCTGTTGCGGCTTGGCGTTCTGGCCCTGCATGTCCTGGTCGGTAATGCCGGGATCGCCGTACTGCGTAGCACCGCCGGGCGGAAGAGGCTTGTTCGCCGTACGGCTGATTGGTCTTCTCCTCCGCCTGTTTGTTCATCACGGTGTTCACAGGCACGCCGTCGCGCACTTCATCGCTGAAGGTGCTGGCGATCAGGTCGCCCTCACGAAGCCCGCTCAGAATCTCCACCTGCGGCCCAAGGTCGCGGCCGATTACCACCGGCTGCAGACGCACCTTGCCGTCGGAGATCACGGCTACGGTGGGCTGATCCTTGCGAATGGCAATCGCATCGCCGGAGACCAGCAGCGGGCCGTTCCCCGGAGGCGCGGGAAAGGTGACGACCGCATACATGCCCGGCATCAACTCGCCCCTGGGATTGTCGATCTGTACCTCGGTCAACATGGTGCGGGTGTTCTGATCCACGGAGCCAGCCGTGCGCGTGACATTGCCGAAGAACTTGCGATCCGGAAACTCCTGGAAGTAGAGCGTGGCGCGTTGGCCGGTATGCACCAGCCCCGCGTAGCCTTCGGGCACGGAGACATAAATGCGCAGCCGGCCGGACTGCGCGATGGTAAACAGCGCACCGCCGTTGCCGGAGCCGGTAGAAGGCGTGGCAAGATTCGCGCTGGTGCCGCTCGCGCCCGCGGTGTTTGAGCTTCCGCCGGCTGAACCTGAAGAGCTCTGGCTGGAGGCTGCATTCTGGGGCGCGTTGCCCCCGCTCGACCCCGAGGCCGAGATCAGGTCGCCCGCATCCACGTTGCGCTGCGTCACGATGCCATCAAAGGGAGCGGTTACGCGCTCGTAACTCTGCAGCGCGATGACACGGTCGAGGTTCGCCTTGAAGGCCTGCACGTTGCGTTCAGCCGCAGCGACGTTCGCAATCTGCGCCTGGTAGTCGGTCTGGCGCTGATCGCCTTCCTGTCTTGAAAGCACGCCGCGCGCGACCAGCGCCTGGTAGCGATCGTTGGTGACCTTGTTCAGCGCGAGCTGCGTCCTCTGCTGCTCGAGCTGCGACTGCGCCTGGTTGAGCTGTTGCCGCGCCTGCTCCACCTGCTGATCCAGGTCGGGTGCATCGATCGTGGCAAGCAACTGGCCCTTGCGCACATGATCGCCGATATCGACAAAGCGCCGCTTCAGGTAGCCGTTTGCACGCGCATACACGGCCGCTTCTTCGAGCGGCGTTGTGGTGCCGGGGACCACCAGGCCACCGCCATCCTTGGCGCGCGCAACCTTGATGACTTCCACCTCGGGCTTGTTGTCCTTGTGCTGCTCGGCCAGGTTGTCGGTCTCTTTCTTCGTCTTCAACCTGGGGATCAACCCCACCAGCAACGCGATGATCATGACGACCACCATCGCGGCGATCACCCAGAAGAGCACCTTGCGGGACTGCGGCTTCTGGAACGCCTCGGAGACGACCTCCTTCACCGGGCGATGGTGCTTCTTGCGGCTGGAGGTGGTCTCCTCGAAGCTGCGGCCGATCTTGGTGTCGTCCTGCGCGTTGGGGTCCGCGAAGGCGTCGCCGACATCGCTGCGGCCGTCGCTCAGTCGCTGCGTCTCCGGAATCTCGTGAGCTTCAAGACGGCGCTGTCCGGGATGCGGATCGTTCTCATCGAAATCGTTGGGCATTAGGCGGGTTGCTCCTGCGCGCTTCCTTCCGGGTTGGGGCCATACTCTTCGTCGATCTGCTTGTCGAAGTCGACCGGCGCGTTTTTCTTCAAGAGCGAATAGATGACTGGCACGATAAACAGCGTGCCGACGGTCGCGAGCATCAGGCCGCCGATGACAGCGCGCCCGAGCGGGGCATTCTGCTCGCCGCCCTCGCCCAGCGCGAGCGCCATCGGCAGCATGCCGATGATCATGGCGAGCGCGGTCATGATGACGGGCCGCAGGCGGGTGTATCCGGCGTTCAATGCTGCCTCAAGCTGGTCTTTGCCGGCAACACGCTCGTCGTTGGCGAACACGACCATCAGAATGGAATTCGCGGTGGCCACGCCGATGGTCATGATCGTACCCATCAACGAAGGCACGCTGAAGGTCGTCTGCGTCACAAACAGCATCCACAGGATGCCGCAGAAGGCTCCCGGCAGCGCCATCAGAATAATCAGCGGATCGAGCCAAGACTGGAAGTTGACCGCCATCAGCAGATACACCAGGCCGATGGCGAAGACGATGCCGATGCCAAGGCGCAGGAACGAGTCCGACATGGTCTTCACCTCGCCGCGCAGTTCCAGCGTGGTGCCTACAGGCAGGCGCTTGGTCTCGTCCGCGATGATCTTGCGAATCTCGCTGGCGACTCCGCCCAGATCGCGGCGGTCGACATCCGCGTAAATGTCGAACGTCGGTTGGATGTTGTAGTGGTCGATGATGATGGGCGACTGGTCGCGACGGAAGGTCGCCAGGTTGCCGAGAAGCTGCGAGGTGTTTCCGTTCGGCGATGTGATCGGCGTACGGGCCAGCGCCGGAATGCTGTCGATGCGATAGGTCGGTGTCTGCGTGACGATCTGGTAATTCACGCCGTTCAGCGGGTTCAGCCACTCGTTGGGAGAGGTCTGGCCGGTGCCCGAAAGCGAAACAAGGGTCGACTGCGCCACGTCCTGCTGCGTCAGGCCGATCTGCCTCGCCTTGGTGCGGTCCACATTGATCTGCATGGTCGGGTACGACACCTGCTGGTGCAGGTGGACGTCCACCGCGCCCGGTACGTCGGCGATGCGCTTGGCGATCTTCGCGGCAAGCTCGTAATTGTTCTTGCCCCGGCCCACCACCTGCACGTCGATCGGCGCCGGGAGGCCGAAGTTCAGGATCTGGTTGGTAATGTTCGCGGGCGTGAAGAAGAACGTGGCGCCGGGAAACTTCCTGGGCAGGTCTTCGCGCAGCTCGCGCATGTACTTGGTTGTATCGCGCTTGCCGGGTTTCAACGCAATCAGGATCTCGCCGTCAGAGTTCGAGATGGTGGCATTGTTGCCGAACGCCAGGTTGATGCCGCCGTTCGGCAGGCCGATGTTGTCGAGCAGCAGTTGCGTCTCGTCTGCCGGGATCACCTGGCGAATCTCGCGCTCGATGTCGGCGAAGTACAGCTCCGAATCCTCAATGCGCATGCCCTGCGGAGGATTGATGTGCAGACGCATCTGGCCGGAATCCACGTAGGGGAAGAAGTCCTCGCCGATGAAGAACAGCAGCGGCAGCGAAAGCCCGACGAAGAGGCCGAACAGCAGCAGCGTGATGGCGCGGTTGTACAGGCACCACTCCAGAGCGTTCTTGTAGTGGTGCTGCATCTTTTCGAACTGGCGGTCGAACTTCATGTGCCACCGCCAGACCCAGTTCTCGCGCTCCATGCGCTTCGATTCGCCCTCGTCCTGGTAGAGGCCGATCTCGGATTCCAGCAGGAAATGCATCATCGTCGGCACGAGCGTGCGCGAAAGGAAGTAGCTGGCCATCATGGCGAAGGCGACGGCCATCGCGAGCGGCGTAAACAGGTACTTGGCAGCGCCGGTCAGCAGCACCACCGGGATGAAGACGATGCAGATGGAGAGCGTCGAAACGAACGCGGGCGCGGCCACCTGTTGCGCGGAATCGAGAATGGCGCGCACCAGCGGCTTCTTCTCGCTCATGTTGCGGTGCGTGTTTTCAATCTCAACGGTGGCGTCGTCGACCAGGATGCCGACGGCCAGCGCCAGCCCGCCAAGCGTCATCACATTGATGGTTTCGCCAAGCGCCGTCAGGATGACGAGCGAGGTGGCGATGGAAAGCGGAATGGAGGTGCAGACGATGAGCGTCGACCGCCAGGATCCAAGAAAGAGCAGGATCATCAGACCGGTCAGCGCGGCGGCAATCGCGGCTTCGCGCGCCACCTCCTCAATCGAGCTGCGTACAAAGATCGACTGGTCGAACAGCGGCACTACTTTGAGCGACGGAGGCAGGCCGGCGGTCACGCGGGGAATCGCCTGCTTGACACCGTCCACGATATCCAGCGTGCTGGTCTTGCCGTTCTTCAGCACCGCCAGCAGCACGGCGCGCTTGCCGTTCTGGCGCACCATGTTGGTCTGGACGGCGTAACCCTCGCGCACCTGCGCCACGTCCTTGATGAAGACCACGGAGCCATTGGCAGCGCGCACCGGCAGGTCGTTCAGCGCCGAAACCTCTCCCGGCGAACTGTTCATCTTGACGACGTATTCGCGGTCGCCCATGCGCGCCATACCAGCCGGCAGAATCAGGTTCTGCTGCGAGATGGCGGTAGAAACGTCGAACGCCGAAAGATGCTTTGAGTACAGAAGGTTGGGGTCGGTATCGACCATCACCTGGCGCACTTTGCCGCCGTAGGGCAGGGGAATGGCCGCACCCTTCACGTTGGCCAGACGCGGCCGGATAAAGCTGATGCCCAGGTCGTAGAGGTCCGCTTCGCCCAGTCCTTGGCCTGAAAGACCAAGCTGCACGATGGGCACGGAGCTGGCGTCATACTTCAGAATGGCCGGCGGGAACGTGCCCGGCGGCAGACCACGCAGAATCGTCTGCACGATGGAGGTCACCTGCGCATAGGCGAGCTCCACCTTCACGCTGGGCTGGAAGTACACCTTGATGACGGAAACGCCCTGGAAGATCTCGCTTTCCGAGTGCTCGATATCGTTGACCGTGGTGGTGAGCGCGCGCTCACAGATGGTGACCACGCGGCCTTCCATCTCGGTCGGCGTCAAGCCCGGCGTACGTCCACACGATCGTGATGACCGGGATATCGATGTACGGAAAGATGTCTTTCGGCGCTTCCACCGCCGAGCCGATGCCCAACAGGAAGATCAGCAGCGACAGCACCACAAAGGTATAGGGCCGCCGAAGCGCGAGTTTAACAATCCACATGCCAATCCCCTGCGGAGCCCGAGCCAGCCTCCTGTCATTCGTGCGCCCGAAACAGACTCAATTGCGTGACTGAGCTTGAGACGCACGAAACCTCGCAGAAGATTCTCCCGCCGCGCCCTGAAAGGCGAATTTGACCGTGTGAAAGCGCTGGAACGACGGCTACCAGGTGTAGCGCACGCTGTAGGTAACCTTCACCTGCCCGGCGGCGGGCACTACGATAGGCAGCTCGATGCTCTGGCTGTCGCGCTTGTGGTAGTCGGTGGACTGCGCCGTAAGCTGCCAGTTCATGCCCCCGGTTCATGTGCTCGACGATGGCCACCGGAACCGCCGTAGACTTCTGATTCTTCAGCGTGATCTCGAACGTTTCATCGATCGTGTGGGCGCGCTGGTCGCTGTGGAAGTCCGTCTGCCTGCGCTCGCCGGTCACGTCGAACGCACTGCCGACCGGCACCTTGACGGTCTCGTCCGTGGGCGTGTGCGGGATGGTGCCTTCGCCCACGAACTCCATCTGCCCGCCCGCATCGCGCCGGTAGAGCCGGATGCGGCCGGCAGGCAGCGGCATGCCGAGGTGGTTGGCGACGGCGTTCCTGATCTCCGCCCGAACCGTCACCCGTGTGTTTGAGCCAATGCTGAAGCCCGGCTGATCGTTGTGATATCCAGGGTAGAAGTTGATCTGCGTGGGCTGCGCTCCGTCGTATTCGTACACGCGGCTCATGGCCACATCGGCGGCTTCGAGGAATTGCACCTGCTTGGTCTCACCCGCGCGCAGGCTCACGGTGCGGTTCAGGTCATAAAGGTGAAAGTCGTCGAACGCCTGCTGCGTCACCGCGCCGGCGACTTCGACCGACTGGTTCGCCGCCATGGCGTACATCACGGCCCGGGGGCGCGGATTCATATCGCGCAGCTTCGCCACGTCTCCGGCCATCAGCTTGATGCGCGCCTGCGGAAACTCGGTGCCGCTGTTGTTCTGGATGGTCACCCACCCGGTCAGCGCCGACGCGTTCTGTCCCGGTCACGTTCGAGCTCTCGGGCGCAACGATGTTGTAGGTCGCCTGCCAGCCCATGCCGCGCGTGATGTAAGCCAGCTCGGCGGCCAGGTGCGCGGGCCTGGGTGCGTCGATCTCCCAGCGCAGGGTCGGCTTCAAGAGCAGGCCGTCGGTCGAGGCCGGAAACATCGGCGTGCCCGGCATCTGGAACATCATCACGCCGCCGAACTCGATCAGCGGCTGATTGCCGGCACGGATGATACGCCCAGGCACGGTGATGGGCTTGCCGTCGGCCGTCTCCCCGCGGTTGAACTGGATGGTCTGGCCTTCGTATTTTTCAAGCAGCGACTGCTGGTCCACGACGCCGGCGTCGTAATTCTGCTCGTTGATCTTGAAGGCGACCTTGCCCGCCGGGATCGCGCAGCACCACGGAGTCGGGTTCCAACTGGCTGGTGACGTTAGTGGTCGTCACCTGGTTCGCGCCGGCCGCAAGGTTCAGGTCGACCGTCGTGCGGGCGACGGCGAAGTCCTGGTTGTAGATGGTGAGGGCGACAGGGGCGGCACCGCCCTGCTGGGCAGCGGCAGCGGTTGCGGTCAGGGCAAAGGCGAGCAGAGTGGAGTGCAGGTTCGTCATGGGCGTTCTCCTGCTCCAAGAACGTCTGCCAACAGGAAGCTTGCACGGATGGCACGAAATTCTTTCCTGGGCGTACCCCATGAAACCGTCATTCTGGGCGGAGCCCAGAATCTCCGTCGTTGCCTTTCCTCGCGGCACGACGCAAGCCACGCGATGCAAACTACAGAGATTCTGGCTGCGCCAGAATGACAACCTGGGAGCCGGACGGTTACCGGGTCCACCACTACTCCACGCACCCCCGTCATTCTGGGCGGAGCCCAGAATCTCCGTAGTCGCTTTTCTCGCGGCAACACGCCATACCCGCAACCCGAACCACAGAGGGTCTCGCTTCGCCAGAATGACGACTAAACTGGAGAGGGCGGGCGGCAGCCACAGGCGTCAGAACGTCTCGGGCGGGCGCATCTTCGACTCTTCAAATGCAGGGCCTGGCCGATCCCAGTGCCGACTCAGATCTTGCCAGGTCGGATTGAGTGTAACGATGAGCTGGATCTTCTGCAGCCGATGCATGTTCTTGATCGACGACTCCCGGGCAATCGCTTCGTTGATCGTCTCGAACGCCTCATAGTAGACGAGCTGATCGATGTTGTAGCGGGCAGTGAAGCAGTTTGCGTCCTTCTTATTCTTGTGTTGCTTCACGCGAATGCGCAGCTGCGCGGTGACCCCTGTGTACAGTCGTCGCCCTTTGCTCGCCATGATGTACACGCAACCGCCCGTTTCCATCGGGAGATGCTAAACGTGCGTCTCCATCCGCGCAAGGCTATAGGCAAATGCAAATACGGAGATTCTGGCTGCGCCAGAATGACGTTTATCGCCAGCGCTACACGGCTGTAGAGTGAGCCCAACTCTCCGCGCCCGTCATTCTGGGCGGAGCCCAGAATCTCCGTCGTTGCCTTTTCTCGCGGCACGACGCAAGCCACGCGATGCAGACTACAGAGATTCTGGCTGCGCCAGAATGACGCTTCCTCGGAAATCAGCGATGGCGGTTACTTCTTCGCCGTCGCGAAGCGCTTGTTGACCTCGTCCCAGTTCACGACGTTCCACCAGGCGGCGAGGTAGTCGGGGCGCTTGTTCTGGTACTTCAGGTAGTAGGCGTGCTCCCAGACGTCGTTGCCCAGGATCGGGTAGAGGCCGGTCGAGAGCGGGTTGTCCTGGTTGGCGTGGTGACGATCTCCAGCTTGCCGCCCTTGAAGACCAGCCAGCCCCAGCCGGAGCCGAACTGCTTGGCGGTGGTCTCGTTGAAGGTCTTCTTGAAGGTCTCGAAGTCGCCGAAGTCGGCCTTGATCTGCTCGGCGATGTCGCCGGTGGGCTCGCCGCCGCCGCCCGGCTTCATGATCTCCCAGAACATGGTGTGGTTGACGTGGCCGCCGCCGTTGTTGCGGACGACCGTGCGCACATCTTCGGGGATGGCGGCGAGGTCCTTGATCAGCTCTTCGGGCGTCTTGGTGCCGAGTTCGGGGTGCTTCTCGACCGCGCCGTTCAGGTTGGTGACGTAGGTCTGGTGGTGCTTGTCGTGGTGCAGCTTCATGGTCGCTTCGTCGATGTGCGGCTCGAGGGCGGCGTAGTCGTAGGGAAGAGGCGGGAAGTTCGAAAGCCACGGTGAGTTCTCCTTGTAGGTTCGTGAAGCCGGTACGATTCGCTGCCGGTCAGCGGTATACGGTTCGATGCCATCGTTGGAGCCGTGCGATGCAACGCGGTGTGCACAGTCGCCAGCGAGCAAGCTGCAGCCGAGATCGCAGCGTGAAGATTCATCTGCGAATCGTGCGTCTCCGCACGGCGCCGGGTTTTGGTTTCTAATCGATGCAGATGAGCGACGCGAGTCAGGAATCGGAATACCGCTGGCTGGACGATGATGGCCCGGCTTTGGAGCGCCCGGGCTTGAGCCGCGCTGGACTTCGAGCAAGAAAGACGCGGTGTCCACCGCCTATGCGGCGTCCAGCCGGGTCTGGTTCACGGTCTCGCACGGCACGCTGAACGAGATCTACTACCCGACGATCGACCGCCCGCAGACGCGCGACATGGAGCTGCTCTTCACCGACGGCGAGACCTTCGTCCACGAAGAGAAGCGCGACTTCGAGTACGACTTCCACTACATCGACGCCGACGCGCCGGCGGTGCGCGTGGTCGGCGAGCGACCTGGGCGGGCGCTACACGGTGACCAAGGAGTTCATCACCGACCCGCACCATCCCGGTGGTGCTGATGAACGTGAAGATCGACGGCGACGAAGAGCGTGCTGT
Source organism: uncultured Gammaproteobacteria bacterium (assembly GCA_963744015.1). Lineage (GTDB taxonomy): Bacteria > Acidobacteriota > Terriglobia > Terriglobales > Acidobacteriaceae > Edaphobacter. The sequence goes on along the minus strand of CAVUSA010000003.1, from coordinate 102,065 downwards.
CGCAGCTGAAGTGCTATGCGCTGCTGGCGCCGCATCTGGACGGCGGCGGCGCGGGCAACTCGGCGCGCTCGATCGATGTGGCGGGCCAGCGCTGCATGCTGGCGTGGAAGAACAATATCTCGCTGGCGTTCGGCGTGGACTGCGGCTTTACGCGCTCGTCGCTGCGGCTATGTCGGGCACCAGCGACGGCTTCCAGGACCTGACCGCGCAACATGAAGATGGACGTGGGAGTTCGGCCAGGCGCTGAACGGCAACCTCGCCGTGATGGGCGAGATCGATGTCGCGCGCAACCGCGAGTTTACCGATCGCGATCGCGCTTGGCGACGGCCACCACGCGGCGCTTGTCGGGCATGATGCAGACGCTTTCGACGCCGTATCGAGCTGCACCGCAAGCGCTTCATCGAGCAGTGGCACCGCGCGGCTTCGCCGGAGCGGCTGGCCGCGGCCTCCACCGACGGCGGCACGGCTGATGCGCATCAGCCACAACATCGATCCTGGCGCACGAGGACAAGACCTACTCGGGCGCGTTCATCGCGTCGGCGTCGATCCCCTGGGGCAACGTCCAAGGGCGACGACGACCTGGGCGGCTATCACCTGGTGTGGACGCGCGACATGGTGCAGTCGGCCACGGCGCTGCTGGCCTGCGGACGCATCGACACGGCCCGCCGCGCGCTGGTCTACCTGGCCTGCACGCAGCAGCCCGACGGCGGCTTCGCGCAGAACTTCTGGATCGACGGAACGCCGTACTGGACGGGCATTCAGCTCGACGAAGTGGCGTTCCCGATCATCCTGGCGTGGCGGCTGTGGAAGCTGGACGGCCTGGGCAACTTCGACGTCTTCCCGTTTGTCGAGCGCGCCGCCGCCTTCCTGGTGCGCTATGCGCCGGTCACGCAGCAGGAGCGCTGGGAAGAGAACGCCGGCTACTCGCCCTCGACGCTGGCCGCGGTGATCTCCGGCGCTGGTCTGCGCGGCGGACATCTGCCGCGCGCCACAAGGCCGACGGAGCTCGGCAGCTTTCTCGAAGACTACGCCGACTGGATCGAGGCGCACCTCGACGAGTGGACCACGACCGACGACGGCGTGCTGCTGCCCGGACGTCAAGCACCACTACATGCGCATCCGTCCGCCGGCGCCGGGCGAGCCGTTCCACAACCCGAACATCCCGCCGGGCATGCATCCACATCGCCAACCGCGAGCCCGGCGAGCAGTACGACTTCGAGGCGCGCGAGGTCATCGACGGCGGCTTCCTGGAGCTGGTGCGCTACGGCATCCGCCGCGCCGACGATCCGCTGATCGTCGACTCGCTGAAGGTCGTCGACCACGTGCTGAAGATCGACACGCCCTACGGCCCCTGCTGGCGCCGCTACAACCACGACGGCTACGGCCAGCAGAAGGATGGCGGCCCGTACATCGGCTGCGGGCAGGGCCGCGCATGGCCGCTCCTGGCCGGCGAGCGCGCGCACTATGAGCTGGCCGCGGGCGACGACGTGAAGCCGCTACATCACGGCGCTACGAGCGCTTCAGCTCCGTCGGCGGCATGCTGCCGGAGCAGGTCTGGGACCACGCCGACATGCCGTCGGAGGGCATGTACTTCGGCCGCTCCGCCGGCTCGGCGCAGCCGCTGGTGTGGGCGCATGCGGAGTACATCAAGCTGCTGCGCTCGGTGGCCGACGGCAAGGTCTTCGACCGCATCTCCGTCGTGGAGGAGCGCTACGCGGTGCCGCCGGGGACGCGCACCTTCAGGAGCACGCATGGAGATCTTCCAGATGGCGCGGCCCATCGCGCAGATGCAAGCGCGGGCAGACGCTGCGCATCGTCGACGCGAACGCTTCAGCGTCGACCTACACGCTCGACAACTGGAAGACCACGCAGCAGGCCGAGCTCGCACGGTCGTCGGCTACCCGGGCTCTTATGTCGACATCCCCACGCCGAAATGGACCCGAGCGGCACCGGCAAGCTGATCTTCACGATGCACTGGCCGGCTCGGCCGGAGCAGACGGATCACTGGCTGGGGCGCAACTATCGAGGTCGATGCTGGCGGAGCAGACGCCGCCGCAGCGCACGCCGGCCCCGATGTCAGGTCGAAACCGGCGAGCTTGCCATCGAGGCCGTGCGCTGGTACACTGGTGAAAGCACACGTGATGCGAATCAAACGCACGCAGTCGAAGTCGGCAGCCATGTCGAGCGCGCTCCGATCTATTCTTGAGCGATAAGGACCAGGAACAGAATGAGCGATCAGCAGCAGCAGGAACTCGACCAGCTTTCCATCAACACCCTCCGTTTTCTCGCCGTCGACGCGGTGGAGAAGGCCAAGACCGGCCACCCCGGCGCGCCGCTCGGCTGCGCGCCCATCGCCTACCTGCTGTACACCAAGCTCATGAAGTACGACCCGACGGACCCGAAGTGGACCGACCGCGACCGCTTCGTGCTCTCGAACGGCCACGCCTCCGCGCTGCTGTACGGCGTGCTGCACCTGGCCGGCTACGACCTGCCGATGGCGCAGCTTGAAGCAGTTCCGCCAGTGGGGCTCGCACACGCCCGGGCCACCCGGAGTACGGCGAGACGCCGGGCGTTGAAGTCACCACCGGCCCGCTCGGCCAGGGTTTTGCGATGGCCGTCGGCCTCGCGATCGCGGAGAAGCACCTGGCCGCGATCTACAACCAGCGACGACATCACACACGTCCGGTCGACCACTACACCTACGTCCTCTGCGGCGATGGCGACCTGATGGAAGGCATCTCGCACGAGAGCTGCTCGCTGGCCGGAACGCTCGGCCTGGGCAAGCTGATCGTGCTGTACGACGACAACCTGATCTCGCTCGACGGCCCCACCGACCTGAGCTACACCGAAGATGTGACCGAAGCGCTTCGAGGCCTACCACTGGCACGTGCAGATGGTGGACGACGGCAACGATCTCGTGGCGATCTGAAGAAGGCCATCCTCGCGGCCAAGGCCGAGACGACGCAAGCCCTCGCTGATCCGCGTGCGCACGGTCATCGGCTACGGCAGCCCCAAGGCCGGCACGAAGAAGGTGCACGGCGAAGCGCTCGGCGCGGAAGCCGCTGAAGGCGACCAAGAAGAACCTCGGCTTGCCCGAGGACAAGAGCTTCTACGTCCCCGAAGAAGCCGGCGAAGCAACTGGGCGCAAGGCAAGGACGAAGGGCAAGAAGGCACAGGACGAGTGGAACGCGAAGTTCGCGGAGTACAAGAAGGCCTATCCCGAGCTTGGCGCGCAGTACGACCGCACCACTCGCGATGAAGCTGGCCGAAGGCTGGGAGAAGACGATCCCGGTCTTCCCGACCGACAAGCCGGTCGCCACGCGCAACGCCGGCCAGGTGGTGATGAACGCGATCGCGAAGGTTGTGCCGGAGCTGTTTGGCGGCGCGGCCGACCTGACCAGCTCCACCAAGACCATCTTCAAGGATTCGCCCAGCTTCCACGTCGACCCCAAGGGCCGCAACGTCTTCTTTGGCGTGCGCGAGTTCGGCATGATGGCGGCGGTCAACGGCATGGCGGCGCACGGCGGGCTGATCCCGTTCGGCTCCACGTTCTTCACCTTCTCCGACTACTGCCGCTCGGCGCTGCGCATGGGCGCGCTGCATGAGCTCGCACTCGCTCTACATCTTCACGCACGACTCGATCGGCCTGGGCGAAGACGGCCCGACGCACCAGCCGATCGAGCACCTGATGAGCCTGCGCGCGATTCCGCAGCTCACCGACTTCCGTCCGGCGGACGCGAACGAGACCGCCGCCTGCTGGCAGCTGGCGCTCGAGCGCAAGTCGGCCAGCTTCATGGCGCTTTCGCGGCAGGACCTGCCGGTGCTCGACGCCGACAAGTACAAGGTGCTCGAGGGCGCGCGCAAGGGCGCGTATGTGCTCGAGGCGTTCGGCAAGGACGTCATCCTGGTCGCGACCGGCTCCGAAGTTGCGCATGATCATGAAGGCCGCGCGAAGAGCTGAAGGCCGCAGGCATCAACGCGACGGTCGTCTCCATGCCGAGCTTCAAGATCTTCGAGGAGCAGGACGAGGAGTACAAGATGTCGCATCTTCCCGCACGGCGTGCCGAAGATCTCGGTCGAAGCCGGCGCGACGATGGGCTGGTACAAGTACATCGGGCGCGACGGCATCGCGATCGGCCTCGACCGCTTCGGCGCGTCGGCTCCGGCGCCCCTGGTGCAGGAGAAGCTGGGCATCTCGGCCGCGCACGTGGTGGAAGCAGCGAAGAAGCTGGTGAAGAAGTAGCTGCGAGGGGCGAGGCCGGCAGGCTTCGCCCCTGATTCTGCTTATCTGGAGGAGTGACGGTTATGGTCGAGAGTGAACGCGAGATGGTGCGCAAGCTCGAACAGCCGAAGCCGGAAGAAAAATTCACCTCGCTCCAACCAACGTATGAAGACACGGTAGCTCCGGACTCCGATGATTGGGAGTTGGAGCAGGAGTACGGATCGTGAGCCAGGCATGACGCAGGACGAAGCCAAGCTGGCAGTCGCAAAGCGGGCCGTCGAGTTCGTCGAAGACGGCATGCGTGTCGGTCTCGGCACCGGCACCACGGCGACGCTGTTCATCCGCGAACTTGGGGCGCGCGTGCAGGCGGGGCTGAAGATTCGCTGCGTCGCCTCATCGGACGCCAGCCATAAGCTGGCCCAGTCGCTCGGCATGGACGTGACCACGCTGGATCGATCTGCCGGAGCTCGACGTCTACATCGACGGCGCCGACGAGGTCGGCCCGGGCCTGGCCCTCATCAAGGGCGGCGGCGGCGCGCTGCTGCGCGAAAAGATCGTCGCCAGCGCGGCGCAGCGCTTTATCGTTGTGGTCGATTCGTCCAAGATCGTCGAGCACCTGGGCAAGTTTCCGCTGCCGGTCGAGGTGGTCAAGATGGCGCTGCCACTGGTCCAGCCGAAGCTCGAAGCGCTGGGCCTCTGCCCAAACAGCGGCCCGCCAAGGGCGGCGGCGAAGGCCCCTATCTGACCGACGAGGGCAACTACATCCTCGACTGCGCCTGCGGCGAAATCGCCGATCCTGAAGAAACCGCAGCCGAAATCCGCAGCATCGTCGGCGTGGTCGAGCACGGACTGTTTCTCGGACATGGCCAGTCTGGCGCTGGTCGCGGGCGAAGACGGCGTCTCCGAAAGGGAAGCCTAAATGCCGTTCCGCGAGCATTTTGCCTGCATCTTACCCGGGCAAAGGGGAATCCCAAGAGATCATGACAGATCCCAAGCAGAAGATTTGGTTCATCACCGGCGCCTCGACCGGCTTCGGCCGCGAGCTCGCCGAGCAGCTTCTCCGCCGCGGCGACAAGGTCGTCGCCACCGCGCGCAAGCCCGAGCAGATCGCCGATTTCGAGGGAACCACCCCGAGACCGCGCTGATTCTGCCGCTCGATGTGACCAAACCCGAGTCGGTCACGGCTGCCGTTTCCGCCGCGCTGGCGAAGTTCGGCCGTGTCGACGTCCTTGTCAACAACGCCGGCTACGGCCTCGCCGGAGCCATCGAAGAAGCCACCGAAGACGAGTTCATGCCCGTCTTCGAGACCAATGTCTTCGGCCTGATCCGCGTCACGCGCGCCTTTCTGCCGCAGTTCCGCAAGCAGCGCGCCGGCAACATCGTGAATCTTTCCTCGATCGCCGGCCTTATCGGCTCGCCCGGCTGGGGCTACTACAACGCCAGCAAATTCGCTGTGAACGGCTTCTCCGAGGCCCTGGCCGCCGAGATGGCGCCGCTCGGCGTGCACGTCACCATCGTCGAGCCTGGCCCGTTCCGCACCGACTTCCTGGGCCGCTCCGGCGCAGGAAGCCAGCAATCGCATCGCCGACTACGACCAGACCGCCGGCAAGACCCGCGCCTACTTGGCCGATCAGGCGGGCAAGCAGGCCGGCGATCCGGTCAAGGCCGTCCAGGCGATCATCGCCGCGGTCGAGGCTCCCGAGCCACCGCAAGCACCTTGTTCTAGGCAAGATGGCGTTCGACCGCATGACGCGCCCGGGCTCGAGCAGTGGAAGAAGGACCTCGCAGCCTGGCAAGAGACATCGCTGGGCGCGGACTTTACGCAGCCGGAGGGCAAGTGAACAGTCCCATACGCACCGTGTTCTGGGATATCGGCGGCGTCATCCTGACCAACGGCTGGGGCCGCAGCCAGCGCACGCCGCGTGCTTCGAGCGACTCGGCGTCGACTCGAAGCCTACGAAGAGATGCACGAGCGCGTCGAACTACTACTGGGAGCGCGGCCTCATCTCCGCCGAAGAGTTTTTCCTGCAGACCGTCTCTGCGCCCCAACGCGAAGCTCGGCCTCACCTTCGACATCCTCTGGCCGCAGGTCTGCGCCGCAGTCGCAAGGTGCTCCATCCGGAGTGCCTGGATATCCTCGCCGACATGCGCCAATCCGGCAAGTTCCGCCTGGCCACGCTGAACAACGAGTCGCCGCGAACTGAACGCGCATCGTCTCGACGCCTTCAAGCTGCGCCGCCTCTTCGATTACTTCATCTGCTCCGGCTACGTGCACGAGATGAAGCCCGACGCCCGGTATCTACCGCTCGGCCATCGACATCTCCGGCTTTCCCGCCGCCACCGCGCTCTTCATCGACGACAAGCAAGAAAACTGCGAGGCCGCGGAAGCGCAGGGAATGCACACCATCTCGGTTCAAATCTCCGGAGCAGCTCTCGGAAGCACTCGCGGAGTTCGGCATCGCATTGCAGGAACCCGCAATTCGCTGAGGCACTCTCCTCCAACCCCGAAAGGAAATTCATGGAACTCGGAATTATCGGTCTCGGCAAGATGGGCGCAAACATGGCGGAGCGTCTGCGCCTCGCCGGACACAAGGTCGTCGGCTTCGACTTCAACGCGGAGGCCGTCGCCAAGCTCACCGCTGCCGGCTCCGTCGGCGTCTCTCGCTCGAAGATCTGGTCAAGAACCTGCAGCGCGCCGCGCGCCATCTGGATCATGGTGCCCGCCGGCGACCCCGTCGACCAGACCATTGCCAAGCTGGAGCCGCTTGATGGCCAAGGGCGACACCTTCATCGACGGCGGCAACTCCAACTACAAGGACACGCAGAAGCGTCACGCCGCTGCCAAGGCGAAGGGCTTCCACTTCGTCGACGCCGGCACCTCCGGCGGCGTCTGGGGCCTGAAGGAAGGCTACTCGCTGATGATCGGCGGCGACGAGGAGCCCGTCGCTGCGGCTCAGCCCCATCTTCGAGGCGCTCGCGCCCTCGGCCGACCGAGGGCTGGGGCCACGTTGGCCCTTCCGGCGCCGGCCACTTCGTCAAGATGATCCACAACGGCATCGAGTACGGCATGATGGAGGCGTACGCCGAAGGCTTCGCCATCCTGAAGGCCAAGAACCGAGCTCGACCTCGACCTGGAACAGATGCGCGACCATCTGGCAGAAGGGCTCCGTCGTCCGCTCCTGGCTGCTTGACCTGACTGCCGACGCGCTGCGCAAGAACCCCACGCTCGAAGGCATGGAAGCCTACGTCGCCGACTCCGGCGAAGGCCGCTGGACCGTCTTCGAGGCCATCGACCTGAACGTCTCCGCGCCGGTGATTACCGAGAGCCTTATCCGCCGCCTGCGTTCGCGCGAGCAGAACAACTTTACCGACCGCATGATCTCCATCATGCGCAATGAGTTCGGCGGTCACGCGGTCAAGAAGTCGTGACAATGATCAAGTTCGTCATCTGGCAAAGCCAGAATCTCAGTAGTTGTCGTTGGCCCGCACGGCTACGGTCGGCCTCACAGAACCAAATACGGAGATTCTGGCTACGCCAGAATGACGACAGAGTTTAGGTTGAGAGGATCCATCATGGCAATCCCTGAAGTCAAAGCACAGCCCGCCGCCCCGCCCTCGCCCCCGCAGATTCCCGAGCGCAAGCCCGACCCCTGCATCGTGGTCATCTTCGGCGCCTCCGGCGACCTGACCAAGCGCAAGCTGCTGCCCGCGCTCTACCACCTGGAGCAGTCCGGCCTGCTGCCGAAGGACATTTCGGTCGTCGGCGTCGCCCGCCGTCCGCTTGAAAGCACCTTCGCCCCCGACATGAAGGACGGCATCGTCTCCGGCGGCGGCGTTGAGGAGCACGATCCGAAGCCTCGATCCGTTCATCGCGAAGATCAGCTACTACGCCATGAACTTCGACGACGACGCAGGCTACGCGGGCCTGAAGGAGATGCTCGCCGAGCATCGACCAGAAAGTCCGGCACCAAGGGCAATCGCCTCTTCTACCTCGCCACCGCGCCGGAGTACTTCGCCGACATCATCAACTCGCTCGGCAAGCACGAGCATGAACAAGCCCGCGACCGAAGGACAGCTGGGTCCGCACCATCATCGAGAAGCCCTTCGGCCACGACCTGGCCAGCGCCCGCGCGCTGAACGATGACGTCAACAAGGTCTTCGACGAAGACCAGATCTTCCGCATCGATCACTACCTGGGCAAGGAGACGGTGCAGAACATCCTCGTCTTCCGCTTCGCGAACGGCATCTTCGAGAACGTCTGGAATCGCAACTACATCGACCACGTGGAGATCACGGCGGCCGAATCCATCGGCATCGAAGGCCGCGGGCCGTTCTACGAGACCGCCGGCGCGCTGCGCGACGTCGTGCAGAACCACGTCATGGAGCTGCTCAGCTTCGTCGCCATGGAGCCGCCGGTTTCCTTCGAGGCAGCAGCCGTCCGCGCGGAAAAGGTGAAGGTCTGGAAGTGCGATCCAGCCCATCCATCCGGCAGACACCGTCCGCGGCCAGTACGGCCCCGGCACGGTCGATGGCAAGCAGGTCCCCGGCTACCGCCAGGAAGACCGCGTGCATCCGCGCTCGCAGACCGAGACCTACGCCGCGCTGCGGCTGGAGATCGAAAACTGGCGCTGGGCCGGCGTTCCGTTCTACATCCGCGCGGGCAAGCGCCTCGCCAAGCGCGTCACCGAGATCACCATCATGTTCAAGCAGCCGCCGCTGTCGCCTCTTCAAGGACGCGGAGGGCAGCGGCGCCGAGGGCATCCAGCAACAACATCATCTCCATGCGCATCCAGCCGGATGAGGGCATCACGCTGCGCTTCGGCGCCAAGCTGCCCGGGCCGCATCATGACCATCAGCCCGGTCAACATGAACTTCTCGCTACGCCGAGGCCTTCGGCGCCTCGTCTGCCAACGGCTACGAGCGCCTGCTGCTCGACGCCATGCTCGGCGACGCCACGCTCTTCGCCCATCGCGACGGCGTCGAAGCCACCTGGGCGCTGATGACGCCGATCCTCGAATACTGGGCCGCAAACCCGCATCAAGGATCTGCCCAACTACGCCGCCGGAACCTGGGGCCCGCCGACCTCCGATGCCATGCTCAAAGCCGACGGCCGCAAATGGCGAAAGCTGTAAAGGCAGGGATTTGGGAATAGGGAATCGCGTTCGGGGATCAGCAACGAGGCTCCATGACCTGCGATGACCGCTCCGCTTAAGGGCACGGCTTCAGCCGTGCCATCAAGCACTCGCAACACATGCGGCTTCAGCCGCTGAGGTACCGTTTCCGCAAGGGCCGCGCGAAGTTCTCCAACTTCCTGCGGCCTTCGCTCATCAGACAATCCTGAACGCCCAGCAGGAGCATCATGCCACGCAAGGTCCAACTCAACCTCCACGTCTCCAGCACGCCAGCCGAACTCGCCGCAGCAGCCGCGGCTCTTTTCACGCAGACGGCCATCGCCGCCGCCACTGCCCGCGGCACGGCCCGCATCGCCATCTCCGGCGGATCTACCCCCACAGCCATGTTCGCCCTGCTCGCCGACCCCGCGCAGCCCTACCTGAACCACATCCCCTGGGCGAAGCTGCAGCTCTTCTGGGTGGACGAGCGCTGCGTTCCGCCCGGCGACCCGGAATCCAACTACGGCGTCGCCAAAGCGGTCATGCTCGACAAACTGCCGCTGCCGGCCGAGAACATCCATCGCATGGAAGGCGAGCTCGATCCCGAAGAAGCCGCATCGCGCTACGAGTCCGAGATCCGCAATACTTTCAAGCTCGAAGGCGCGGAAACTCCCACCTTCGATCTCATTCTGCTCGGCATAGGCCCCGACGGCCACACCGCTTCGCTCTTCCCGCACACCGCAGGGCCTCAACGAGATGGCGCGCATCGTCATCGCCAACCACGTCCCGCAGAAGGACACCTGGCGCATCACGCTCACCTGGCCGGTCATCACCCAGGGCCGCGAAGTCGCCTTCCTGGTTGAAGGCGCGGAAAAAGCCGGTATGGTTCGCACCGTGTGGACCGGCGCGTATGATCCTGAGACGTATCCTGCGCAGCTCATCCGTCCCGCCAGCGGACGCCTGACCCTGCTGCTCGATACGGCCGCGGCAGCTGAGCTGCCCGGACCTCCCCCGGTAGGCGAGACCACGCTGGAGCTTTCATGATTCTTGCAGGCGATGTAGGCGGCACCAAGGTTCACCTTGCACTCTACAACTTCGAAGCCGGCCGCCTGAAGCCGGTGCGTGACGAGAAGTTTCCGGCCAGGGATTTCGCCATGCTCGACGACGTCGTCAAGCGTTTTCTGGCGGCAGGTGACGGGCATCCCGCGGCTGACGTGAAGGACATTGCGGCCGCCTGCTTCGGCTGTCCCGGACCGGTGCGCAATGGTCGCCTCAAGCTGACCAACCTGCCCTGGACGCTGGATGCTCGTGATCTGCAGCGCCTCGCTCGGAATCGAGCACATCTTCCTCATCAACGACCTCGAAGCCAACGGGCTATGGCATCCCGGAGCTCTCGACCGACGCCGTTTATACCCTGCACAAGGGCGATCCCGCCGCGGTTGGCCATCGCGGCCTGGTCTCCGCCGGCACCGGCCTGGGCGAGGCCCTGCTCATCTGGGACGGCAAGCACCATCACCTGCCCATCCCCAGTCGAGGGCGGCCACTCGCGACTTCGCCGCACGCAACGACCGCGAAGTCGCGCTGCTGCAATATCTGCGCAAGACCCTCAACGGACGCGTCTCCTTCGAGCGCGTGGTCTCCGGTCATCGGAATCAAGAACCTGTATGCGTTCCTTCGCGACGACCAGAAGATGGAAGAGCCGCAATGGCTGCGCGACCGCCTCGCCAACGAAGACCCCAACGCAGTGATCGGCACCTGCGCGGAGGATCAGCTCCAGCCCGCTCTGCTTCGAGACGCATGCAGATGTTCGTCTCGGCCTATGGCGCGGAGGCCGGCAACGTCGCGCTGAAGGTGCTCGCCATGGGCGGCATCTACCTCGGCGGAGGCATCGCGCCCAAGATCCTCAAGACGCTCGAAAACGGCGCCTTTACCGATGCCTTCCTCGACAAGGGACGCCTGTCGCCGCTGTTGCAGTCCATTCCCGTCCGCGTCATCCTGGACGACACCTGCGCGCTGCTGGGCGCCGCCGCCTACGCCGAAGCCCGAGCCTCAGAACTCTCCGGCCACTCCGAACGCGCCGCGTCGTACTGAAGTTTCCGGTTCCTAGCGGCCAGGCCACACTCATGGACGCCGCGACGTACCCCCACGTCAATCTGGCGCAGCCGGAATCTCTGCAGTCCGTTTGCGGCGGCTCAATCCGTCCATCGATCGGCACGTCTGCGCAAAATATTTTTTGCGCCGTACAACATCCATGCCCCGATCTGGTTCTCACCGACTGAGCCACATTGAGGGAAAAACTATGCGCAAATTTTTAGCAACATCCGCCGTCGCCGTCAGCCTTCTCGCCACGTCCGCCGTGCAGGCGCAGGGTCCGGAAAAGCTTACACATCGCATTGAAGCCGCGCACGCCATTCTGCATGAGCTGATGGCTACGCCCGACAAGGGCATTCCGCTCGATATCGCCGCATCCGCCCAGTGCGTGGTCGTCGTTCCCAGCTTCAAGAAAGGCGCGTTCGTCTTTGGCGGCGAGTACGGCCAGGGCGTCGCCACCTGCCGCACCGGACATGGCTGGAGCGCTCCCGTCTTCGTGCAGATGGCCGGTGCCAGCTTCGGCTTCCAGATCGGCGGCCAGTCCACCGACCTCGTTCTCATCGGCCGTACTCACAAGAGCGTCGAGCATCTGCTGAAAGACAAGGTCAAGCTGGGCGGAGACGCCTCCGTCGCGGCCGGACCTGTCGGACGCAGTGCGCAGGCCTCCACGACTGAGCTTGCCAACGCCGAGTTCCTCACCTACTCGCGAAACAAGGGCCTCTTCGCCGGCATCGACCTGCAGGGCGACGAAGTCAACCAGAACAAGAAGGATACGGCCGAGTTTTACGGCAAGGAAGTCTCCTTCCAGGAGGTTCTCAACGGCAACGTCCCCACGCCGCCGGCTGCCGAACACTTCGTCAAGACCGTCAACGAGCTCTTCAAGATGGGCCGGGCGCACGAAGGGAAGTAATCATCCCGGATTTCAGCAGACGCGCCAACCTTAGCCGCTTCCCAGAACGAATGGACCAGCCGTGCAGCTTTCAGGAGCTGCGCGGCTGTCTTCGTTCCATCGCACAGGTGAACCGCATCACACGCGCCTACGCGCCTACACTCTCCTGGCTGGGCCGGGTCTGCGCCGAACTTCCTCCGCGCACCGAACCCCTCCACATTCTCGACGTCGGCTGCGGCTACGGAGACATGCTGCGTCGCATGGAGGTCTGGGCGCGCGAGCACCGCGTGCCAGTCCTGCTCACAGGAATCGACCTGAATCCGGATGCGATCCGCGCCGCCCGTGAGGCCGCCCCGGAACCTGGGATCACCTTCCTCGCCGGCAATGCGTTCGAGCTCGAACTTTCTGCGCCAGCCGACCTCGTCGTCAGCTCGCTCCTGACACATCATCTCGAAGACGCTGAAATCGTCGCGTTCCTCGGATGGATGGAGCGCACCGCTCGCATCGGCTGGTTCATCAACGATCTGCACCGCCAGCCGGTGCACTATCACTTCTTTCGCCTGGCGGCCCGCTTCACAACCTGGCATCCATTCGTCCAACACGACGGCCCGGTGTCCATCCTGCGCAGCTTTCGCCACGAGGACTGGGTCGAGCTCTGCCGCGCCGCCCTCATCCCTCAGGGCGCGGTGGAAATTGTCGAATCTCGTCCGGCGCGGCTTTGTGTCGCGCGCATCAAGGTTCCCGCAGCGCGAAAGACTGCAGATTTGTTCTAAGGTGGAAGCAAGGAAAATGATGAACTTCTTCAATTCGGCCCAGCGCTGCGCGCTCCTCGTTCTCGCTCTCCTTCCGATCGCCGCCTCGGCCCAGCGCCTGCCGTCGAACGTGCATCCCGAGCACTACACCCTGGCCATCGCGCCCGATATCGCCGCTGCGACCTTCCGCGGCACGGAAACGATCGATGTGGTGCTCGCCGCACCCGCCAAAGAGATCACGCTGAATGCACTTGAGCTCGAGATCCAGTCGGTCACGGCCGCAGGTCAGCCCGCGACCGTCTCTTTCGACAAGACGAAGGAGCAGGCGACATTCACCTTTCCGAAGGCGATCCCCGCCGGCCCGGCAAAGTTGGAGATCGCCTACACCGGCATCCTGAACGACAAGCTGCGCGGCTTCTATCTTTCGAAGTCCAAGACCCGCAACTACGCCGTGACGCAGTTTGAATCCACCGACGCCCGTCGCGCCTTTCCATGCTTCGACGAGCCCGCCCTCAAGGCCACCTTCGACGTCTCGCTCACGGTAGACTCCCGCGATACCGTCATCTCCAACACCAACATGGTCTCCGACACGCCCGCCGGAGACGGAAAGCACACCCAAACCTTCGCCCGCACGCCAAAGATGTCCACCTACCTGGTCGCGTTCCTTGTCGGCGATTTCGCCTGCACCAAGGGCGAGGCCGATGGCGTTCCCATCCGCGCCTGCAGCACGCCCGACAAGGTCGAGCTGACTACCTTCTCCGTCAAGGCCGCCGAGCACTTCCTCACCTTCTACGACAAATACTTCGGCATCAAGTACCCCATGCCCAAGCTCGACCTCATCGGCATCCCCGACTTCGAGGCCGGCGCCATGGAGAACTTCGGCGCCATCACCTATCGCGAAACCGAGATGCTGGTGGACGAAAAAGACGGCTCCATCGGCGAAAAGAAGCGCGTCGCTACCGTCGTTGCGCACGAAATGGCGCACCAGTGGTTCGGCGATATGGTCACCATGCAGTGGTGGGATAATCTTTGGCTGAACGAGGGCTTCGCCACCTGGATGGAAAACAAGGCCGCCATCGACTGGCACCCGGAATGGCACTTTGACCAGGATGTCGCCGACTCGCTGAACGAAACCCTCAACTACGACGCCGTGCGCACCACCCGGCCCATCCGCGCCTCCGCCGACACCCCCGCGCAGATCGCAGAGATGTTCGATGGCATCGCCTACGGCAAAGCCGGCGCGGTCATCGACATGATCGAGCACTGGGTCGGCCCCCAGGTCTTCGAGCAGGGCGTGCACAATTACCTCGCCGCGCACCTCTACGGCAACGCCACGGCTGAAGACTTCTGGAATGCGCAGACCGCCGCCTCGCATCTGCCGGTGGATAAGGTCATGTCCAGCTTCGTCGACAAACCCGGCGTGCCGCTGCTGTCGTTTGCGAATCCTAAAGGCAATGCAGTCCCCGTCAGCGAGCAACGGTTCTTTCTGGACGCCTCCACCGCGAAATCCAAAGACTCCGGCGGCTGGACGGTGCCGGTCTGCGTCAAGGGCGCGTCCCCCGAGTGCAGCCTCGTCTCTGGAGAATCCGGGTCGCTGAAGCTTCCATCCGGCTCCGCGCTTCCATTCTTCTACGCCAACGCGGACCAGAAGGGCTACTACCGCGTGGCCTACACGCCCGAGCAGCTGAAGGCGATCACCGCCGCCGCCGAGACTGCGCTCTCCGTTCCCGAGCGGATGGGCTTCCTCGGCGACCGCTGGGCGCTCACCCGCGCCGGGCAGGGTTCGGTCGGCGACTATCTGGACCTGGCGCTCGCCCTCAAACACGACAGCAACGCCCAGGTGCTCGATACCGCGCTCTCCACCATCGGGCAGATTCGCAGCCGCATTGCCTCCGACGCGGACCGCGACCGCCTGAACGCCATCATCCGCGCACAGTTCGGACCCATCTACGCCGCGCTCGGCAAGGAACAGGAAGACGAAAGTTTTGACCGCCAGCAGATCCGCACTGAACTCTACGGCGCCCTCGGAGAGGCCGACGACCCCTCCGTCATCGCGCACTCGCGGCAGGTCGCGGACGATCTCTTCAACGGCCGCAAGGTCGAGGACTCCAACATCATGGAGTCCGTCGCGCTCGCGGCTCAGCAGGGGGACGACAGCTTCTACAACCGCGTCCAGACCGTCAGCCAGAAGGCCGACGATCCCGAACTGCAGGAAGAATCCCTGCGCATTCTCACCCAGTTCCATTCGCCCTCGCAGGTGCGGCGCACCCTGGAGTACGCCGTCTCGGGCCAGGTCCGCAACCAGGACTCCTGGATTCTGATCGCGCTCGAACTCAGCCAGCGCGAGACCCGCGACATCGCCTGGCCCTGGGTCCAGCAGCACTGGGACCAGGTGAAAGCCCAGTTCACGACCGCATCGGGCGCGAACGTGGTGTCCTCGGTCGGCTCTTTCTGCAGCGTGGAGCGCCGTCAGGAAGTGGCGTCGTTCTTCTCGACTCATAAGGTGGAGGCCGCAGACCGCACCCTGGCCAAGGCTTTGGACAATATCGATGCCTGCATTCAGCTACGGTCTGCGCAGCAGGAGAAGCTGCACGCCTGGCTGGCCGCACAGCCTCAGTGATCGGGAGCAAAATTGGTCCGGCCAATCATTCCCGGAATGAAACTGCCGATAAGGTGGGAGAGACGTTATACTAGGAGGACTGGTCCGCTGAATTTTTCCCTCGGTAAACTCTGGCCGGTCTGGTAGTGTCATAGTCGTGAGTGATGTGCACCCCGCCGGGAACCTTACCTTCGGGGCTTTGTTCGCCACATCCGCCACGCATTCGGAAGTTGACAACGCGTAATTCGGTACGATACTTTCCACTTTGAGGACCAACCATGAAGAAATCTTCTCTCCTGCTTACCGGCCTTGCCTTGATGCTCGTCGTCTCCGTTCCCGCTTTCGCGCAGGGTGGCTGTGTGAATTCCCCCGAGAACCCCACGGTAGTTCTGGCGCTGGTTGGCTCCGCAGGTGCGTTCTTCGCTTCCGCACGCGCACGCTTCAAAGCTCGCCGCAACTCCTCGGCTAAGTAACTCGGCCCTGAACTTTATAATCTCCGCGCGCAGAGCAGACACATTCTTCGGTTAGCACGTTTGCCGGGGTAGCTTCAGTCCGTTCCTCCTCTGCCTCGGGGCGAACTGTCGAGAGGATCGGCACAATCCGCATCGGGGCGTTGGGTGAACCCGGACCTGAGCCGGTTGAGATGGACCGTATGTCGACATCCCCCTCTGCTCGAATCCTACCCCCCTCCCTCGCGAGGGGGGTATCGCTGTCTGCTGCGGGCGCTGCGGCCTGCGTCGCCCTGTTCTCCATCCTGGGAGTTACCACCATCTGGTCGTCCGGCCAGATGCTCTGGTTTCTCTGGGTGACCGACGCACTGAAGTCCATCGGCATGATCATCCCCGTGGTCAGCTTTCTGCTGATTCTCCGCGCCTGGCGCTCGTTGGGCTGGGAGCTCGACGGCACCTGGTGGGGCTTCGTCCTGCTCTTTTCCCTGGCTGTGCTCGTCAAGCTGCGCGAGCAGTCCGTCATGATCCTCGTTCTTTCGCCGGAGTGGAATCTGTATCTTCCGCCGGCATCCCTGGTCGTGCTCCTGTATGGAGTCAGCCTGGTGCTGCTCTTCGGCGGACGCCGGCTGCTCCGCGCCGCACGCTTTCCGCTGCTGCTGCTGGCCTTCGTCAACCCCGTACCCCACCTGTTCAATGTCTATGTCGACCTGCCGCTGCAGCGCGCCTCCGCGCATGTGGCGCGGGCGTTCGCCCAGGCGCTCGGCCAGCCGCTCAGCCCCGACAAACTGCGCCTGATGTTTACTCCTGAATTCGGCATGTTCATCGCGCCCGGATGCAACGGCATTCGCGGGGCCATCACCATGGGTCTGATCGCGCTGGTCGCCGGGTATCTTTACCGCTTCCGCTGGCGAGCCCATGCGCTCGTCGTCCTCGGAGCCATCCTCCTCGGGTACCTCTTCAACTTCGTGCGGCTGTGCGTCCTGGTGCTGTTTTACCTCGTGGCTCTGCACTTTCCCTGGCTGCAGGATCGAGCCGAAAACGCCGACTACCTGATCGGCGCGGCGCTCTTCTTTATCGCTGTCTATCTCCTTTACATGACCATCCAGCGCCTCGGAGCTCAGCGCACCGCCGACTCCGGCGTGCTCACCCTTCCGCAGATCGCACCGGAGGGCCCGGTTCCGGCGAGCTTTTATACCCGGATCGTCGCCCTCGCGCTGCTGGTGGCGGTCTGCGCCTACGGCGTCGTTCGGACGCTCACCGCGCCCGGCCCCAGCGCTGACCTCAAACGCGACGAGTCTGCCCAGGGCCAGTTCCCGCAGACCGTCGGCCACTACACCCTGGCCCGCACCTGGAATGAGACGCTGCTCACTGGCGCGCTGCTCTTCCACTGGGCCGAGTACGCGCCCGAAGGCGGCGGAACCCACATCGCGGTCGGCGTCTCGCCCGTGCTCGGCTCGCACGACACCCTGATCTGCCATTCGGCCCGCGGCGAAGACCCCATCTGGCACAACGAGCAGACCTTCAACACCGCCGGGGACGGCCCCATCAGCTTCAGCTCTTCGTTCTACAACGACGGCGCCACCCAGTACCTTGAGGCCACCACGCTCTGCAATGGCGCAACCTGTGGCGAGTACTCCAGCCCGCGCGGCCATTTCGGCATCGTATACAGCAGACCGCATCCCGAAACGTTGTTCAGCCAGAACCCCGAGCGTCCCATCCCCATTCTGCTCAAAGCCGAGACCATCGACACGACGCTTCCGCCCGAAACCGCCCGGCGCCAGCTCTCGGCCGATTTGACCGCCTTTCTCTCCGGCGTCAGTCTGGATGGACTGACCCGCCCCTACCGGCGACCTTAGCCGCCCGTCCCACCCTGTCGTCTTTTGTTTGAGGTGTTTCCCTTGCCCGTGCTCCGGTCGTCGCGTCTCCCCCGTTTCTTCCCTGGTATTCCCGCCGCTCTCGCTTGTGCGTCGCTGCCGTTCCTGCTGCTCGCCATTGGCTGCGGAGGGTCAAGTAACACCGCGACGGTGATTCAGCCTTCCGCGCCGCAGATCAGCATCTCCCCCAACTCGCTCACCTTCGGCAGTGTCAACACCGGTGTGGCCAGCGCCGCACAGACCGTCACCATCACCAACACCGGCAACGCCGCACTCACCATCTCCAATATCGCCATCACAGGCGACTTCGCGCAGACCAGCAACGGATGCTCGGCGTCGCTGGCGGCAAACGCCACCTGCCAGACCTCCGTCACCTTTACCCCCACCGCTCCGGGCGCGCGCTCCGGAACCCTGACCTACACCAGCAACGCCTCGTCGAGCCCCAGCACCGTCGCGCTTAGCGGAACCGGCGTCACGCCCATCGTATACACCGGCCTGCCCTTTCAGGCCACGGTTCAGGCCGGCAGCAAGACCATCGCCGGGGCAAGCGTGCAGCTTTGGGCCGCCGGAACCACCGGCAGCGGATCGAAGGGTACGGCGCTGCTGGCTTCGGCCGTCACCGCTTCGGCGCAGGGCGTCGCCACCATCCCGGCCTCCTACAACTGTCCCTCCGCGACCTCGCTGGTGTACCTGGTCAGCAACGGCGGCACGGTCGCCGGCTCCTCCAGCGCCAACAGCAACGCCGTCCAGCTGGCCGGCATCGGACCCTGCAGCTCCATTACCAGCGGGTCGAAGTATGTGATCAGCGAAGCCACCACGGTCGCGGCGGTCGCCGCCCTTGCGCCGTTTTATAGCGTTTCTTCGCCTGCGGGCGGCGCTATCGGGGCCTCCGCCACCAACCTCACCGGTTTGACAAACGCCTTTGCCACCGCAGCCACGCTCGCCAGCGTCGCCACAGGAACCTCACCCGGCGCCAGCCTGCCGGCGAACGCAGCCTCTCCCGCGGCCCGCGTCAACTCGCTTGCCAATCTGCTCAACGCCTGCGTCACTTCGGCCTCAGCCTGCACGACTCTCTACAGCTCCACCACTGCAGGGACCGTAGTTCCGACCAACACATTGGACGCGGCGTATCTTCTGGCCACGCATCCCACTGCGAACGTCTCGGCGCTGTATGCGCAGTCGCTCGCCAGCACAGCCTACACGCCGGTTCTGCAGGCGGTTCCGGCAGACTGGACGATGTTCCTCACGGTCTCCGGCGCCGGCATGAACAGCCCCTCCGGGCTGGGCGTGGATTCCAAAGGCAACGTCTGGGTCTCCAGCTACTTCAACACCGCCTCCGAGTTCACGCCAGCCGGCGCGGCCGTCTTCCCCAACGGCGTCACCGGCGCCGGGCTGAACAACTCCTACGGCCTCGCCATCGACCTGAACGATAATGTCTGGGTTCCGAACGAACAGCCCAACAATTCGGCCGGCGGCATCGGCAGCGTCACGGAGCTTTCCTCCGCCGGCGCCGCACTTTCGGGCTCCACGGGATACATCAACGGCGGTCTGAACTATCCGCTTTCCATCGCCATTGACCCCAACGGCACCGTCTGGGTCGTGGACTACGGCAACTCCCACCTCACGCTGCTGAATACCAGCGGCACCCCGCTCTCCGGCAGTGCTGGCTATACCACGTCGCTCTTCGCCTTCCCGGTGGCCGTGGCCATCGACTCCAATCACTTCGGCTGGGTCGTAAACCAGGCCTCCAACTTCCTGACCAAGGTCGCTCCCGACGGCTCCAGCTTCACCAACTACGACTGCTGCAACCTCGCCTCAGGGCTGGCCATCGATCAGGGCAACAATATATGGGTGGCGAATTATTTCGGAGACAACGTATCCCTGGTCGCCAACTCCGGCACGGTCCTGGCGCGGAACCTCACCGGTTCCGGATCGGTCTACCACCCGCAAGGAGTCGCGATTGACGGTAACGGCACCGTGTGGATCGCCAACTACCGCGCTGCCTGGCTCACCGAACTGGCGGGCTCCTCGGCGGCTGTGCCCGGCGCGGCCCTCTCGCCCGCGACCGGCATCGGCGGGGACGCCGCACTGCTCGAAGCCTATGCCATCGCCATCGACGCGAGCGGCGACATCTGGGTCACCAACCAGGGAAGCAATACCCTCACCAAGTTCATTGGTCTGGCCACGCCGGTAAAGACGCCACTTTCCGGGCTGCCTAAACAGCCCTGATGGAGGCGGGTCAATCCCCGCACTCACCCTGTGTCAAACGTCCCACCTGCGCTCCGACGGCAAAGGCGAAGTCGCGCTTGCGCCTGTTACTGTTTCACGACATTTTCCCGGCGATGCCGAGACAACCCTTGACAGCGGTATCTCCATTGGGCGAGAGTGTCTGCCGAGCGAAATGGTCCGACCTATGTTGCGCCAAACAAGAGAGCGCCTTTTTTTAACGCGCCAGTCGCAATCCCAATTTGAAGAGTGAGGTTTCAGAAAGATGCAAATCCCTGTAAAACATCAGAATTCTGCACGGAGGACGATGCGCGCCGCGATGCGAAGCCTCGGCCTGGCCGCTGCCCTGCTTACCCCCGCGCTCCCCGTCCTTGCACCGGTTGCGGTGCAGGCCCAGCTTGCCGGCAAAGGTTCGATCACCGGAACCGTCACCGATCCCACCGGCGCCGTGGTGCCCGGAGCCACGGTCACCGCCACCAACACGGCCACCGGCCTCAGCGTCACGCAGACCTCGGCCAGCGCCGGCGAGTTCACGTTGTCGCCACTCGATCCCGGCGTGTACACCGTGCTGGTGACCGCTCCCGGCTTCGACAAGCTCAATCAGCAGGACGTCCACGTCAACGCCCTCGAGCAGTTCTCCTACAATCCCAAGCTGACCGTGGGCGGCAGCGGCGAGACCATCAACGTCGATGCGGCGCCTCCGCAGCTTGAAACCTCCAACGCCACCCTGGGCGCGACCATGGAGAACGAGATGTACTCCGCGCTGCCGATCGAAATGGGCGCATACGGCCAGCCTGACCAGCGCCGCGCCACCGACTTCGCGTTCCTGATGCCCGGCGTCCAGGGCAACAACACCAACGGCAACGCCACCACCAACACCGGCATCGTGAACGGATCGGGCAGCCGCGGTGCGGTCTCGGCGGTCTACATCGACGGTCTGCCCTTCGTGCGCGCCGGCGGCAACGGCGACCCGCGCTTCGTCTGGACCGCCATCTCGGTCGATGCGGTCGACCAGTTCCAGGTGCAGACCAGCGGCTACTCCGCCATCTACGAAGGCCAGGGCATCCAGAACTACACCGTCAAGGCTGGCGGCAAGCAGCTACCACGGCTCCATCTACGAGTTCTTCCGCAACACCGCACTCGATACCTACGGCTTCCTCGGCTCCATCCCCAACCCCGCGACCGGCAAGGTGACCAAGCCGATCGAGCACTCGAACGAGTACGGCATCAATCTGAGCGGCCCGCTGATTCCCTTCGGATCCTGGCGTGAGAAGCTGTTCCTCTTCGGCAACTACAACGGCTTCCGTTATGCCAGCGAAACCCCCACGCAGATTACCTTCCCCACCGCGGCGCAGCAGGCCGGCAACTTCCAGGGCGTGGTCAGTGGCGGCATCTTCGACCCCTCGACCGCAGACCGCCTGCACGGCCAACAACCGCACCAGCACCGGCGCCGCCGGCGGTCCGTGCCGCTATCGCTACGGCTACATCTACGGCGGAACGCCCGGCGTGAATGGCGGTCAGATCATCAACCCGGCAACCGGTGCGGCCGGCGTGGACGTGATCCCGTCCAGCCAGTTCTCCGCGCGTGGCGCTGAAGATGCAGAGCTTCCTGCCCCCCGGCATCGGCAACCAGCTGCAGAACAACTACATCTCGCCCAACCGCACCGGCCTGACCAACTGGTCCACGACCGAGCGCATCGACTACGCCGTCGGCAAGAACGATACGCTGGACTTCATGGCCGCCGTCGGGCGCCAGGCCAGTTCCAATCCGGTCGGCCAGACCACGTCCGGCCGCAACGTTGGGCCGATCCCCTACAACTACGGCCAGACCTACGCGCCCAAGACCGCCGTCGGCGTCATCGAAGAGACCCACACCTTCACCCCCAACCTGGTGAACCAGTTCAAGTACGGCTACGCCCGTTACAACGGACCCACCTTCGACGCGGACCAGCTTCCGGCTTACTCCGCCGCCACGCTCGGCATCTCCATCCCGGGCTCTCCTGCCGGGGCTGCGCTGAGCGCCTTCCCGATCACCAGCTTCAACGGGACCAACCCGCCGACGCAGTGGGCCGGCACCGGCCCCGGTGTCACCCTGGCCGAGAACTATACCCTGCTGGATAACCTGCAGTGGGTGAAGGGCCAGCACACCATCACGGCCGGCGGCCAGATTGCCTGGCTGCTCTATAACGTCGTGAATGCCACCGGCGGCACCACGCCGCTGACGCTGGCCAACTCCGTCCGCCGAGACCGCGGGCTTCAACGGCAGCTACACCAGCCATCGGCCAACACCGGTGCGGCGTATGCCAGCTTCCTGATCGGCCAGGTCGACTACCGTCAGCTTCACGCAGTACCTGCAGCAGGAGTTCGGCGCCCGCTTCCGTGCCATCTCGCCCTACGTTCAGGACAACTGGAAGGTGAACTCGAAGCTGACGCTTGATCTCGGCGTCCGCTATGACTTCTTCCCGACCCTGACCGAAGTCCACAACGCCGGCAGCTTCTTCAGCCCGACGACCACCAACCCCGTCACCGGACAGCCCGGCGCGCTGCAGTTCACTGGCAACGGCCCCGGAACCTGCAACTGCTCCACGCCGGTCAACAACTATTTCAAGAACATCGGACCGCGCATCGGCCTGGCCTACACAGCTCGATCCCAAAGACGGTCCTGCGCGCCAGCTATGGCGTCATGTTCACCCACGGCAACGCGGTCGGCGGCTCCTCCACCAGCCTCGGCACGCATGGGCTTCTCGGCGTCGGCCAAGTACAGCTCGACCAACGACAAGAATCCTCTGTTTACTGGTTCGAACGAAGCTCTGCCGGCCTACCAGCCAGCCTGCGGCGTCGGCACCGGCGCGCAGTACGGCACGGGCTATGTCACCACCGCGCCCATCCTGACCACCTGCGGCCAGACCCTGACCGCAACCTCGTTCTCAGGCGCTCCCGCGGCAACGCTCGGCTATCCTGATCCCTACCTCGGGTCGCGCGCGCCGGAGTACATCAACTACACCTTCGGCATCCAGCATCAGTGGACCAACGCCTTCACCTCGACCATGACCTATGTGGGCTCGCAGGGACACTTCCTGCCGGCTGACGGTTCAAACGCCCGCGGCTACTGGGCCGACCAGCTCGATCCCAAGTACCTCTACCTCGGCACGCACCTGGCCGACCAGAACGCGGCCGCGCTCGCGGACTGCGCCACGTACAGCCTGCCCTGCCCGGCCAACTTCAACTTCGCTTCCACTTCGCTAGCCACGGCGCTCCACCCCTTCCCACAGGAGTCCGTCTCTGACAGCTTCGGCTACGTGGCCAACTCCAACTATCACTCCCTGCAGGCGTCGCTCAACATGCGGCCGTCGCATGGGATGACCTTCATGGCCAACTACACCTGGTCCAAGGCGATCGACGATGGCGGCACCTTCCGCACCGGCTACGCCATCCCGGCGCAGTACTCGCCCACCGGCAAGGCTATCCAGCAGGACCGTATCGACCGTTCGCTTTCGACCACCGATCAGCCGCAGCATCTGGTCGTCACCGGTGTCTTCGACCTGCCCTTCGGCAAGAGCATCCTGAACGGAAACTTCGTGGAACGCGCGATCCTCGGCGGATTCAAGTTCTCCGAGATCTTCCAGGCGTTCTCCGGGTCTCCGCTTGGCCATTACCTCCACCACCTGCCCCACCAACCAGGCGCAGACCACTTGCATGCCGTACCTGAACCCCTTCTTCACAGGCCAGGCGCACGTGAATGGCAAGTGGGGTGCGGGTGCGGTCGCCCAGCCTGCCGCGGGAACCGCGATCTCCTACATCGCGGCGAGCGGCGGGACGACGGCGGCTCCTACAGGACCGTTCATTGCGCCTTCGCTTATCACCTCGGCTGGCACTGCACTCGCTCCGGCTTACACCTTCTCGAGCGCGGCGCGTACAGGTCAGTACGACCTCTTCGGACCGGGCAACTACCAGCTTGATTTCTCGCTGGTTCGCAGCTTCCCCCTGCACTTCACCGATACCGCTCACCTGAACTTCCGTGCGGAGATGTACAACGTCACCAACAAGACGTTCTTCGCGGTGGCGAGCACGCAGCTCGGCAACGCCAGCTTCGGTACGGTGACGACCAACAGCTCCTACAACCGGCGCGCAGCGCAGTTCTCGGCCCGCATCGAGTTCTAACCTGCACCGCAACCCGCAACAAGCTGCCGCCTCGCACTTCGGGGCGGCAGTTCGCTTTTTGGTCACAAACGCGGGTCCGCGCTGCGCTTGCGCCAGATCACCTTCACCCCGTCGCGCCAGCGTTCGTTCAGGCCGACCAGCGTCCACTCCACGCGGGACGACAGGTGCCGCAACACCACCTCCGTCGCCGGATGCACATGGAGGGCGGGCGCGGCCAGCAGCAGGCGCGGTGGAAGCTCGGAAAGGCGCACGCCGCCGAAGTAGCCGTGGCGCTGGAACTCGCCCAGGCCGGTGGACGGATCGCGGTTCTCCATCTGGTGCCAGCGCACGCGCACCCAGTAGTCGAGTCCCTGGAGCGCGAGCTGGGGGTCTTCGGACGCCTTCACCTCAACCACGGCAAGGCGGCCGTCGGCCGAGGCTGAAAGCAGGTCCAGCATGCCACGATCGCCCGCCGCGAAGGCCGGGACCTGCGAATACACGTGCTCCGAGTCGAGCGCGGGGTCGAGAACCTGCAGATTACGTCGAAGTTCGCCCTCCAGCCAGCGTTCCGGCTGCAGGCGATAGAGCGGATCGCGTTTATCGCCGGCCGGCGAGCGCCGCGCAAAGAGCCGAGCCACGAGCTCGCGCAGCAGCGGTTCCGATTGCTCATCCAGAGGCGTCTCCTGCGCACCCGCACCGAAGCTGATCTCCTCCACGCGGTTGAAGGAGTTTCGTGCCGCGGCCGCACGGATACGCGCGAATTCAAGGCCATGCAGCAGGAAGGCAAGCTCTGTGGCGCTGCGCAGGCGCTGTTCGACTACCTGTTGCGCGTCGGCGGGAACGAGCGCCATGACCCGCGCCGCGCTTCCGGCGAAGCGCTCCCGGGCGGCCGCCAGGTTAGGCGCATGGAGCAGCCGTGTGGCCAGGTTGCCATGGTCGGCTGCATCGCGCGGCTGCATCTCCTCGCTCCCCTGGTCGAGCTCCCACAGCTCCCACTGGCTTTGGTCGCCGGTCAGCCAGGCCATGCGCGCCAGCGTGACGGCCGCGGCTCCGCGCGGAACCACCACCTTGAGACCCTGCAGCAGGCGCCTTCCCCCGCCACTCTCGCGGCAGGCCTCCAGCCAAAGAATGCCGAAGGTCAGGATCCCGTCGACGGTGGCTGCGGACTCCTCGTCATTGACCGCAATGACGGCCCAGGCCTTCGTCCCCTGCGTGAGCAGCCCGCGCGCATACGCCGGGCCGAAGCTCTTCTCCAGATCCATCGCCGTGCGAAAAGCTTCCGGCTTCCACAGTGGGAACTGCCGCAGCAGGGTGCGCTCGAGCACCTTCAGGAAGCGGACGCGGGTAGCCTCGCGCGCTGTGGGTGTCCGGCGATCCTTGTCCCCGGCGAGTTCGAGCGTCTGCGGCTTTGTCTGGCCAAAACGCAGGGTTTGCAGCTGCAAAACCTTGTGCCGCACCTCGGCCGCAACCACGCGGCGCACCATGTTGCGGTCCGAACCCCACAGATGCAGCGTGCAGCGACCGTGCTCGGTCGAAAGCGCGTACTTCGCCTCGCGCATGTCGAACAGCACCTTGCCGTCTTCGAGCACCACGGCCGCCGGATACTCGGCCAGGTAGGCTTCAAGGACGGCGGCGATCTGCTCCGGCGCCTGTTGCGGACGGTCGGCCTGGGCAGCCCGCGGCATTACCAGCCTTCGGCGGCGCGCAGGTGCGTAATCTGGGCGAGGTGGTTGCGGCAGTGCCAGGCGTAGAGCAGCGCGGTGTAGGCAATGGTAGAGCCGCCTCGCTCCGGGTGCCTGTACTCGCGCTGCCACTGCTCCGGCGTAAGCGATTGCAGCAGCATCACCCAGCGCGCGTGCAGGCTTTCAATCAGTTCCAGCGACCACTCCAGCGGCGCGGCCAGCGAGTCGTGCAGCTCGGCGAAGGCCTTCTCGTTGTAAAGCATCACTGTGGGTGCGTCCTCGGTCAGCGCCACGCGGATGCGCAGAAAGGCCATCATGTGGCTGTCGCCCAGATGGCTGACCACCTGGCGGACCGTCCAACCACCTTCGCGGTATGGCGTGGCGAGTTGCTCCGCGTTCAATCCATGCACCGCGTTGCGCAGCAGCGAAGGCAGTTCGGCAATCTCGGAGATGGCGTTGGCCAACTCGCCTTCGGGCACCAGGCCCTCCACTCGCTGCGGAGGCTTGCCCACGGGATAGCGGGGATCGCGCAGCGGCGTGCCAGGGGTTTCGGCGGGATCGAGACTCATGGCCTAAAACGTAGCACAATTGATAGCGTGGCGTGATGCAGTGGCCGGAGGATGCGTTGAGGATTTCCTTGCTGTTGGGATGGGTGGTGGCAATGCTCGCAGCGTCAGGATGCAAGGCAAAGGATGCGACGGAGATGCGCCCCGGCGCGATGGTCGATCCGCCGGCCCAGCAGACCGACTTCGTCGGCTTCGACCGCAACGACTATCCCGGTGACGACCGGCTGGCGGAGTTGCGACAGAAGTTCGCGTTTGCAGGCTTCTGGCTGAACAATCCGCCAGGAGCGAAGGCGAACGGCTGGCAAGGCAAGCGGCAGAAGCTGGTCGATGCCGGCTTCGGCTTTCTTGTGCTGTTCAACGGACGCCTCGATGCCGAGATCAAGAAGTCGAAGCTGACGCCTGAGGCGCTCGGCCAGAAAGACGCCGCGGATGCCATCGCTGCGGCGAAACGCGAGGGATTCCCGGAGAAGACGATCCTCTTTCTTGATCAGGAAGAAGGCGGCCGGCTGCTGCCGGAACAGGCCGCTTACTTCTTCGGCTGGACGGAGGCGGTGGCTGCCTCCGGCTTCCGGCCCGGCGCATATCTCAGTGGCCAAGCCTCGCCCGACGGCAACGGACCCGACGGCAAACCGGTAACCATCACCACCGCGCAGGACGTGCGCGAGCAGATCGCCGCCAGACACCTCCATCCCGTGGCGTTCTGGGTGGCGCAGGATACCTGCCCGCCCGCGCCCGGATGCACGATCCAGCCGCCGCACCTGCACGGCAGCGGGACCATGGACGCGATCGTGTGGCAGTATGCGCAATCGCCCCGCCGGCCGGAGCTGACGCGAAGCTGCGCGCAGACGTATGCGAAGGACGGGCTTTGCTACGCCGGGGTGACATCGGATCTGTTCCTGGACCTCAACGTGGCGAACTCCGCCGACCCCTCGCACGGACGGTAACCGCATGCGGCCCGAGTCCACGCTAAGCGCGCCAAGCTTCTCGCTGATCGGCCGCCAGCCGCTTCGCCCCGGCACCATCCTGCTCGCGATGGTTGCGGCGGTCGGCGCTATCTGCGGCCTCATCTATGCGATGGGGCAGGGCAGGGCCGGGCGTCTGGATGCGGGCGGCGCCGGGTCGGCGAGTTCGACCAGCCGCACGAGATCTCCGGGCAACGACGATGACGATCCCAACCAGATCGACACGATCGTGCTGGGCGACCCCAGCGACGCTCCGACGCCGGGCAAGAAAGGAGACCACGTCAGCCCGGTGCATCCGACCATCCTGGTGCGGCTGCCGCGCTTCGGAAGTCAGGTGGGGCTGATTCCCGACCTTCCAGCCGGTCACCTGCTGTACGACTGGCTGGCTGCGTTCAACCAGGCCAGTCCCGCGCTGCTGCGCAAGGCTTTGCCGAGCGACGCGCCCGAAGCTGCAGTCAGGGCGCAGATGGAGATCCGCAAGCAGACGGGCGGCTTCAGCCTCTTGTCTGCGAAAGAGGCCGAACCCGGCGTGCTGGTCTTCCGGCTGCGCGATCAGACGCCCGCCGCAGGGGAGGTGCTGGGCACGCTGCAGGTCGTACCGGGGTCGAACCCCCCGGCGATCGCGAGCTTCAGCCTTCGTGCCGTCCCGGGGCCGAAGCAGGAAACGCCGACGCCCTGAGCGGGCTTATAGCTGCTTTTCAAGCACCAGAAAGCTGAGGTCGTCCCGCAGCGGGGTGCCGAAGCGGTCGTCGCCGTAAGGGAAGGGTTCCGTTTCGCCGGTACGGGTGTAGCCGCGGCGCTGGTACCAGGCCAGGAGTGCGGCACGGACATTCAGCACCGTCATCCGGATGCGCCGCGCACCGTGGGTCTGGGCGAAGTCTTCGGCCTGGGCGAGGAGTTCGCGGCCCAGCTTGCGGTCCTGCAGGTCGGGCCGGATAATCAGCAGCCCGAGATACCAGACCTCTGCCGACTTCGGCTCGAGCCACACGGTGCCGAGGAGCGGCTCTCCGGGATTGTCGCGGCCGAGGAGCAGGTGGGCGTGCGGCTTGGCGGCGAGGTCTGCCCGCAGTTGCGGTTCGGTAAGGCGCGTTCCGGCGATCAACCCGGCCTCGCTCGACCAGCCGGAACGATCTTCACGGTAAGCAAGGTTGGCCAGCGCGACGACCTCAGCGACGTCCGCCGCGGTGACAGGAAAGAGCTGCATAGCTTCCAGTTTAGCGATTCATTTGCCGCGGGGGCTTGCGAAGCCTATCATCAGACCTAGATGACGTTTTCCACCACGCACGCCCAGCCCGACCTTCACGCCGACCGCCCCGACCACAAACGCTATTTTATTGAGAAGCTTGGGCTTTCCGAGCGGCTGATGGAGCGGTGTCTGGGCGAGGCGCTTTCGGCCGGCGGCGAGTACGCGGACCTTTATTTTGAATCAGTTACGAGCACCTCGCTAGGCATCGACGAAGGCCTGATCAAGACCGCCAGCCAGGGCATCAGCGTAGGCTGCGGCATCCGCGTGGTCTCGGGCGAGCGCACCGGCTTTGCGTTTACCGACGATCTTTCGAGCGAACGCCTGCTGACGGCGGCGCGGACGGCGGCCCTGATCGCCAGCGGCCCGGCAAAGGAGCATTGCAGCGGCTTCCGCCATATCGAGACGCCGTCGCTGTATCCCGTCGCGGGGCTTTCGGCTGACGGCGAGATCGAAGCCAAGCTGGCGCTGATCCGGCGCGCCGACAAAGCCGCGCGCGACTTCGATCCGCGCATCACGCAGGTGCGCGCCGGCATCAACGATGAGCTGCGCCGCATCCTGATTGCCGCCTCCGACGGCACCTTTGCCAGCGACACGCAGCCGCTGGCCCGGCTGAATGTGTTCGTGATCGCGAAGGACGCCCAGAACACGGCGCGCGGCACCAGCGGCGGCGGCGGACGTGTGACGCTGGACTTCTTCGAGGCGGAAAAGTCGCCGGAGCACTTTGCTCGCGAGGCGGCGCGCACGGCGCTGCTGCAACTGGGCGCGGCCGAGGCGCCGGCCGGCGAGATGGAAGTGGTGCTGGGTCCGGGATGGCCGGGCGTGCTGCTGCATGAGGCCGTGGGTCACGGGCTGGAGGCCGACTTCAATCGCAAGAAGACCTCGCGCGTTCGCCGGGCTGATCGGGCAGAAGGTTGCGAGCGACAAGGTGACGGTCGTCGATAACGGCACCATGCCCAACCGTCGCGGCTCGCTCAACATGGATGACGAAGGCGTGCCGACGCAGGAGACGGTGCTGATTGAAAACGGCATCCTGAAGACGTTTCTTTCAGACAAGATGAACGCGCGCCTGATGGGCGTGTCCATCACCGGCAGCGGACGACGCGAAAGCTATCATCACATCCCCATGCCGCGCATGACCAACACCTACATGCTGAACGGCGAGGATCTGCCGGAAGACATCATCAAGAGCGTGAAGCGCGGGCTGTATGCGGTGAACTTCGGCGGCGGGCAGGTGGATATTACGAACGGCAAATTTGTCTTTTCGGCCAGCGAAGCGTACCTGATCGAGGACGGCAAGGTGACGCGGCCGGTGAAGGGCGCGACGCTGATCGGCAACGGGCCGGAGGCGCTGAAGTACGTAAGCATGGTGGGCAACGACCTGGCGCTGGATGAGGGGATCGGAACCTGCGGCAAGGCCGGGCAGAGTGTGCCGGTAGGTGTCGGGATGCCGACCATAAAGCTCGACCGCATGACGGTCGGAGGAACGGGACAGTAATGGCAACCGCAGAGCGCGAAGCGAAACTGTACGAGTGTGAAGTGAAACGGCGCCGCATGAAAGAGGGCGGCGGCTACGAGCCGTTCTGGAAAGTGAAGAAGGTGGCCGACGCCGTGCAGGACGAGGACACCGAGTTCCGCTGCAAGGATTGCCACGGCGCCGTGAAGCTCTTCAAGAGTCACAAGGTCGGCGGGCCCGGACCGCATGTGGAGCACAAGAGCAAGCAGGACTCCGAGTACTGCATCAGCGGAATGCACTTCCGCAAGGCCACGGACGGGCGCGAGCATCGCATGTCCGAGCAGCCGGTCACGTAAGCGGCCCCGCTCCACCGGCATTTCTCTGAAGGAAATCTTGCGCACGTCTAACCCGTTTTCGAGGTGACTCCATGGCAAATGCAGAGCGCGAAAGATTTTATGTGTGTGAAGTGAAGCGTCGGCGGGTGCGGGCTGCAGGCGGGTACGAGCCGTTCTGGAAGGTCAAGCAGATCGCCGAAGCCCTGGTAGACGAAGACACGGAGTTCCGCTGCAAGGATTGCGGTGGCCCGCTGAAGCTCTTCCGCCGCCGCGCCGGCAGCGAGCTCGCCACCTATATGGAGCACAAGCTGAAGGCCGACCAGGAATATTGCCTGTCGGGGCTGCAGTTTCTGAAAGCGACCGACGGGCGGGTCTCCAGAATGTCGGCCGCGCCGGTGCGGTAGTCACGGGCTTGCGGGGCTGATTGCAGTGAGTTGCCGCTCCTTGGGGAATGATCTAACGCAGAGAGCGCAAAGAAAAACGCAGAGTAAGGCGGGGGCCTCTGCGCCTTTCTCCGCGCTCTCTGCGTTTAAGATTCTTGCTAGTGATGGAAACCAAGCCGGCGGAGACTTACGCCTGAAGGATCGTATGCAAACTGAGGTAGTGCGCGGAGCAGACCTGCGCCGGGTGGCACAGGAAGTGCTGGACCGCGCGATGAAGGCGGGTGCGACCGACGCCGAAGCGGTCGCGTACGAGGGCGACGAGTTCTCGACGCTGGTGCGGCTGGGCCAGGTGGAGACGCTGAAGGAGTCGGGGTCGCGGGCGATCGGGCTGCGGGTGTTTCACGGGCTGCGCGCGGCAAGTACCTCGTCGTCGGACCTGTCGCGCGAGGGCCTGGAAAAGCTGGTGGACGGCGCGGTTGCGCTGGCGAAGATCACCAGCGAAGACCCGTTTGTCGGACTGCCCGATGCAGGTGAGTTCGGCCAGCTGGAGGGCGACCTCGGCACTCTACTTCGACGATGTCGAACGAGCAGCCGCCGGCCGAGCGCATCGAGATGGCGCGCCGCTGCGAAGCTGCGGCGATGGCCTACGACACGCGCATCCAGAACTCCGGCGGCGGCGACTTCGACACCGCGACCTCGCACAAGGTGATGGTGAACTCGCGCGGGTTTGCCGGCGAGTATCGCCGCTCATACTGCGGGTTCTCGGCGGCGCCCATCGCGCACGACGAGAAGGGCCGCATGCAGCGGAACTACTGGTACTCGTCGAGCGCGCACGGTGCGCGGGCTGGCAGTCGCCGGAGGAGATTGGCCGCATCGCCGCGCAACGGGCCCTGCGGCGGCTGGGCGCGGTACCGGTGAAGACGCAGCGCGCGCCGGTGGTGTTCTCGCCCGAGATCGCCCGCGGCATCATCGGCAACATCTTCGAGGCGGCCAACGGCGACGCGATCTATCGCCATGCCACGTTCTTCGAAGGCATGCTGGGCGAGCGCGTGGCGGGCGAAAACATCACCGTGATCGACGACGGCACGATGGTCTTCGACACGACGGCGTACGCACTGGCGGCTTCGGCACCACGCCGTTCGATGGCGAAGGCCTGCCCACGCGGCGGACGGTGCTTGTCGAACGCGGCATCCTGAAGAACTACGTCACCAACACCTACACGGCGCGCAAGCTGGGACTGCGCTCGACCGGCAACGCCTCGCGCGGGCTGGCCGGGAACCCCGGGATTGGCGCGGGCAACTTCTTCCTGGAGCCGGGCGACTGCACACCCGAGCAACTGATCGGCGACGTGAAGCAGGGGCTGTATGTGACCGAGACGATGGGCTTCGGCGTGAACCTGGTGACGGGCGACTACTCGCAGGGCGCGAGCGGGCTCTGGATCGAGAACGGCGAACTGGCGTACCCGGTGGAGGAGATCACGATCGCCGGCAACCTGAAGGACATGTACCGCAATATCTCCGCGATCGCCAACGACCTCAACTTCCGCAGCGCCGAGCGCGGCCCCGACGATTCGCGTGGAAGGCATGACGATCGCCGGGGCGTAGGGTGGCCGCATGCCCTTGAGGAACTTCTTCAGGTCTCGGGACTCGTGGGATCATGACATCGAAGCCGGCCAGATCATGCCGGCGGCTGTCAGCCAGAACATGCAACGCGGTTTCGATCAAATCGCTTGGAGTCTCGAACCGGCCGGTGCTCAGCTCGCGCTGCAGCAGGGCTTCCACCTCGGGCGTGAGCGTCAGTGTCATGGCTACGACAATAAGCGCCTACAGGTCATCTCAGCTGCCGCAGGCGTTCGCAGGCCGGCTGCCAGCCGTTGTTGCAGGCCTGCGTAAAGAGCGTGCGGGCGCGATTCACGTCGCGGCCGACGCCGGACTGTCCTCCTGCTTCGTACACGATACCCAGGTTTGCGCAGCCAACCGTGTTGCCTCCGCTGCAGGCCTGTTCAAAGAGCGGCAGCGCGCGGCGGAAGTCGGGCGGCCCGCCCAGACCGTTCAGGTAGAGCACGCCTTCCTCGTTGCAGCCCTGCGACTCGCGGGCGCGGCAGGCTTTGTCGAAGAGCGCCGCGGCGGCGTTCAGGTCCTGCGGCTGGCCCTTGCCGGTGCGGGCCATCTGCCCGAGCAGAAGGCAACCGACGGGCGTCCCGGTATTGCAGGCGTGCTCAAATGCAACGGCGGCGCGCGTGTCGCTGGCGGGGTCATCCGGCTTGCCATAGCGCTGGATGGCACAGGCGAGCGGCTGGCCGGCCGTGCAGGCCTGGGCGTAAAGCGCCGCGGCATGAGCCCCGTTGTCCATGTGCACCGCGCGGCCTTCATCGAAGAAGCGCGCCAGCCGGAAGCAGCTTTCGCCATCGCCGGCGTTACAGCCAAGCTGGTAGGAGTGCGCGGCGAGGGTGTCGTTGCGCGCAATCCCCTGGCCCCGCGCATACATTTGCGCCACTTCGGAGCAGGCTTCGCCCGAGCCTCCACTGCATGCCGCATCGAACAGTGGCACCGCGGCAGCCATGTTTCCGACCTGCGTCGCGGCGTGCGCCTGCGAGAGCTTCTGCCCGGCCTGATAACGCGGGTACTGCTTCCATACGAACCACGCCGCGGCGCATACAACCAGCAGGAGAAGCACACCCACTGCCAGCAGCAACCCCCCAACGCCAGAGCGCTTCTTCGCTGCAATCGGCAGAGCAGGCTGTGAAGCAACCGGGGTAAACGCCGGCGTCGCCACCGGAACAAAGGGATCGGCCAGCGGAGCGATTGGCATGGCTTCCATGGGCGGCGGCGCTGGAGGCGCAGGCGGAGGCGTTGCAGGCGGAGGCGTTGCAGGAGCTTGCGGCAACACCATGGGATCTTCGAGCCTCTGGATACGTGCCTGGTCGGCTGGTGGAGGTGCCGGCGGAGCCTGTGGATGTGTTTGGGGCTCGGAGACCACAGGAACTGAGCCGGTGGTGGGCTTGACGCCGTCGGGAATGTCGCGCCGCCCGCGGTACCAGCCTTCCGGGTCGATCGCGGCCTGCATCATATCGGCCGCGCTGTGGAAGCGGTCCTCCGGATTTTTGCGCAGCGCCTTCATGATCAGCGCCGAGACCGCCTCCGGGATGTTGCCGCGCATCATCCGCGGCGCGGCCGGCTCGGTATGCAGCTGCTGGATGAGCATGCCCATCGGCGTATCGGCGCGGAAGGGGTGCGCGCCGGTCATCATCTCGTACAGCACCAGTCCAAGCGAATACAGATCGGCGCGGCCGTCGACCGAACCCTCCGGCCCTCCGCTCGCCTGCTCGGGGGACATGTACTCCGGTGTGCCGATAATCATGTTGGTGACCGTCTTGACGCTGGTCATGCCCGCGAAGGCTCGGTCGCTGGTCTTCGCGATGCCGAAGTCGAGAACCTTCACCAGCCCGTGGCCGTCGGGCCCGGTCGTGAGCAGGATGTTCGACGGCTTGATGTCGCGATGCACGATCCCGAGGGTGTGCGCGGCGGCCAGCGCGCCGGCCACCTGCGCGGTAATCTGCAGGCACTGCTCGACCTCCCAGGGCCCGGGCTGCTTCTGGCGCGCTTCGAAGATGGAGACGCCTTCGATGTACTCCATCACGATGAAGGGGCGGCCATCCTCGGTGTAGTCCAGGTCATCGATGCGCACGGCGTTGGGGTGTTTGAGCTGCCAGGCCACGACCGCTTCGTTGCGAAAGCGCTTGAGGAAGTCGGCGTCGGCGAGCAACTCCGGATGCACGACCTTGAGCGCGGCGATCTGCTGAAAAGCAAGGTGCCGCACCTTGTACACGGTGGCCATGCCGCCGCTGCCGAGCTTGTCGAGGATCTCGTACTTGCCACGCAGGATGCTGCCGGGTCCGAGTTCGGTCATGGAATCCCCTGGAAATGGTGTTGCTGGGGCCGGAACTTTTGCAAGGCTAACGATAGCTTAGGCGAACGCGCCGTGGCGGGAAATCTTCACGCGGAGAGGCGAGCACGGCTCGGCACGTAGTCTACGGATGGCGGCTGGATAGGAGGACCTTAGCGCAAAGGGCGCAGAGAAAAACGCAGAGAAGGGCCACGTAATCCTCTGCGCTTTTCCCTGCGCTCTCTGCGCTAGAGCCTTCGCCCGCTGAGGCAATGTTGTATCGTCCCATTTCCTGCGGGATAGAATCTGTGCTGTGGCGGCGGGCTTCCAGTTCGGGCAGCGGATGGAGTTTCAGGCGGAGCGGGCGGAAGAGATTTTGCGCTCCGTGCCTGCCCTTGCGGGTGTGTTTGCGCTGCGCGGGCCTGAGGCGAATGCCGAGCCTTACCTGACGCGCACGGCGCGACCTGCGGAGGCGCATGACGCGCCTGCTCGCGCCGCCGGAGTCGCAATCGAAGCGCCTGAACCTGCGCGATCGTGTCGCCTCCCTCGAGTACACCGTCACCGGCTCCGAGTTCGAGTCGCACCTCGTCCTCTACGACGCGGCCTCGGCCATCTTCGGTGCGGCTGAAGCGCGGCGCAGACTGCGGCTGCACACGCCCTACTTCCTGCGCATGACGACCGAGCATGCGCATCCGCGGGTGTACTCCACCAATCGCCTGAGCAAGCGCGCGCTGGCGCAAACCTACGGGCCGTTTCCTTCGCGAGCGGCCGCGGAGCGCTACTGCGATGCCGTGCTCGACCTCTTCAAGCTGCGCCGCTGCTACGAGGATCTCGAGGTCTCGCCCACGCACCCCGGCTGCGCGTACGGCGAGATGAAAAAATGCATGGCGCCCTGCAATACCTCGTGCACGGCGGAGGAATATGCCGCCGAAGCCCGCGCGGTTGAGGCGTTCTTCCGCACGCACGGTGAGTCGATGCTGGCGAAGATCGGCGCGGACCGCGAAACCGCCTCAGCCGAGATGGAGTTCGAGAAGGCCGCCGCGCTGCATGAGCAGTTCCAGAAGGTGAAGGCAGCGGCGTCGCTGGCTGACGAGCTGGTGCGTCCGGTGCCTGAGCTTGCCGCCGTGATTGTGCAGAAGGCGGCGAAGCCGGCGGCTCCATCGCCCACACAGGGCGAAGGACGCGATGCATGGGGCACGGATGAGGAGGGCGCGCTCAACGCGGCGGTGTTCCTGCTGCGCGGCGGCTGCGTCGCCGGGCCGGAGCGGCTGTCGACGCTGGGCGTGCGCGCGGTCAAGGAGCAGACCAGCGTCGGCTCAAGCCTGTTCGCGCAGCCGCTGATGCTGCAGGCCGTGCCGCTCGACGACGCGCCCATGGCCGCGACGGAGTCGCCCGAAGTGCGCGCGGAGGCCGTGCTCGCGAAGCTCGAGAGCCGGATGAAATCTGCCGCCGACATGGCTACCCTCGGAGATCATCTTTCGCTCCTCCGCCGCTGGTATTACCGCCCGGAAAAGCAGCGGGCCGGCGAGGTCTTTCTGCCTAACCCCGACGGAAGCTGGCCGGTACGTCGCATCCTCCGCGGCGCCGCCCGCATGGCGCTCGGCGAACCGAAACCCATGGCCGACACCCAGCGTGACCTCGCCCCCGCCGCCAAGGTGAAGATCCTGCACGAAGGGCGAGAGGGAGTCGAGCGCGTCGTGCCGGTCGTCTCCCGGAAAAGTAAAAAACT
The DNA here is from genome assembly GCA_963744015.1 of uncultured Gammaproteobacteria bacterium. Classification (GTDB taxonomy): domain Bacteria; phylum Acidobacteriota; class Terriglobia; order Terriglobales; family Acidobacteriaceae; genus Edaphobacter. Next base: position 65,471 of record CAVUSA010000003.1, on the reverse strand, counting down.
CAGCACAGAGGTCACGGAGTAGGAGCGCACGATGGGCACAGTGGCCTTTGTGTAACCTCCGCGCCCTCTGTGCTGATTTTTCTCCCGCAGGTAGACTCACAGTTGAGGATCTCTTCTTGATTGAGCTTGCGTTTTCGATTCTTGCCGCGGACTTCGCCCACCTGGCCGACGAGATCAGCACGGCCGAGCGCGGCGGCGGCACCATCGTCCACGTCGACGTGATGGACGGTCACTTCGTCCCCAACATCACCTTCGGGCCGCCGGTCGTCAAGGCCATTCGCCCCATCACGAAGCTTCCGCTCGACTGCCACCTCATGATCGAGAACCCCGACGCCTTTATCGAGGACTTCGCCCGCGCCGGCGCCGACATGATCTGCGTCCACCAGGAGGTCTGCCGCCACCTCCATCGCACGCTGCAGCTGATTGAGTCGCACGGGGTGAAGCCGGCGGTCGTCATCAACCCGGCCACGCCGGTTGAAACACTGATCCACGTGCTGCCCATCGTCCACCACGTGCTGGTGATGAGCGTCAATCCGGGCTTCGGCGGGCAGAAGTTCCTCCCGCTCGCGCTCAGCAAGATCGCCCATCTGGCTGAACTCCGCCACGACCTCGGTCTGAATTTTCGCATTGAAGTCGACGGCGGCATTGCTCACGATACGGTCGCTCGCGTGGTCGAAGCAGGAGCGGACATGCTCGTGGCCGGTTCCGCGATCTTTGCTCCCGGAGATCCAGCGCAGACCGAGGCCAATGCGCGGGAGTTCCTCGAACTCGCCCGGGCAGCGGTGCCGGCCTGAACTCAAGGCCGCCCGGCAAGCGCGAAATGCGCCGGCGGACTAAAATAAACGCAGCTTCGCGCATCCGGTGCGTGGGGCGGATGAGGTTTCCACCACGTGATTTCGACCCGTTCGTTTTTCCCCTCCGTACGCGCCGCGTTGCTCGCCGGGCATCGCCGTTGCCGGTCTTGTGCGCCGCCGCCTCCGCGCAGGTGCCTGAGACCCCGCAGCAGACCCCCGTCTCCAGTGACACCCAGACCAGCAAGGACGGCAAGGTCACAACGACCTCCTCTACCGCGACCGATGCCAACGGCAAGCCGGTGCAGAGCGTCACGTCTACGGTCACCTTCGGACGCAAGAAGAAGAAACCCGCCGCCCAGGACGCCAAGCCGGAAAAGACGGCTCAGACCAAGGACACGAAGAAGGCCCTCAAGAACGAGCACAAGGTGGAATCGCTGGCCGGCGTGGACGCCAAGCTGCCCGACAAGGCGCTGTTCGACAAGGCCGTCGTGGCGATGAACAAGGGCCACTACGACGTGGCGCGGCTCGACCTGCAGACGATGTTGAATACCTATCCCGACTCCGAGTACCAGATGCGCGCCAAGCTGGCAATCGCCGATAGCTGGTACAAGGAAGGCGGCACCGCGGCGCTGACGCAGGCCGAAAGCGAGTACCGCGACTTCACCGTCTTCTTCCCGAACGCGCCTGAAGCTGCAGAAGCCCAGATGCGCATCGGCGATATCTACTTCCGGCAGATGGACCGGCCCGACCGCGACTACTCGAAGGCGCTCCACGCGGAGGAAGAGTACCGCCGCATGCTCACCGACTACAGCGAATCCACGCTGGTGCCGCAGGCCAAGCAGCGCCTGCGCGACGTCCAGGAGGTCCTGGCCAGCCGCGAAGCCGACATCGCCAGCTACTACGCGACCCGCGACAACTACGCCGCGGAGATTGCGCGCTACCAGACGGTGGTGGATACGTATCCGCTCTACAGCCACATCGACGACGTACTGATCGGGCTCGGCGACGCGTACGAGGCCCAGGGCCGGTATGTGCGTTCGTTGAAGCTGCCCGAAGCCGGCAAGGCACGGCTCGAAGAGCTGTACGACCGCCAGGCCGCCGACATGTATCGCAAGGTGGTGCTCGAGCACTCGGCCGCGCCGCACGTCGAGGATGCAAAGGACCGCCTGGCCGCCATGAATCTGCCGATTCCGACGCCCACGCCGGAGCAGGTGGCCGCCAGCACCGCGCTTGAAAACAGCCGCAGCAGCTATCGCATCTCCGACCACCTCGCGCTGCTCTTCCTGCACAAGCCGGATACCGTTCTCGCCCCGCACACCGGCGATCCGGCCCTCGCCGATCCCAAGATGACGGTCGCTCCGACCATCGTGAAGAAGGCCAACGACGAGTTCCGCGCAGCCTTCACGCCGGCTCCCGCGCCCTCGGCCGCTGGCACCGCCGCGCCCGCAGTCCCGGAGACTGCTGTCGCACCCGCAACGGCCCCTGCCTCCACTCCCGCGGCCCCGCTGGCGTTCGAGGAAGTTCCGACTTCCGGCTCCGGCAGCGGAACGCCAACTGGCGCCTCTTCGCTCACCGCCACGCCGTCCGGCAGGAACACCTCCACCGGCGCGGGCATGAATGTCGAGATCATCACGCATCCTCCGGCCGATCCGAACGCCGCGCCGGTGCCTCCCGGTGCTGCCCCCGGGCCGGACCCCGGCAGCAATCCACTGAAGGCGGTCGGCCCCAGCCATAACAACGATCCCCTGCCTGCCGTCGAGAAGGCCGCGCCCGCACCGGACGTCGCCAATGACGCTGCCGGCGTCACCACCACTGCCGCCCAGACGCCGCCGGCCAACGGCAAAGCCGGCAAGCCTCCGCTGGATAAGGCCGACGAGTCATCCTCGAAGACCAAGAAGAAGAAGGGCATCAAGAAGATCGTCGAGCCTTTCTAGAGAACAGGGAACAGGGAACAGGGAACAGGGCGCGGCTTCGGCTGCGCCCTTTTCCCTTTGCGATGCGTCCTTCCCGATCAAAAGCAAGAAGCGTCATTCCGGGTCGCATCTGACCCGGAATCTCCGTATTTCGTCTCTGCGCCCAATTCGTACGCAACCCGAACAGGCCTGCCCCAGGCCTTTCCGTTCCACGCGATGCTACCCTTAACCAGATGAGCGACGAAGCGAAACCGAACGAACTGGCGAAGGCCTACGAGCCCGCCGCGATTGAAGAAAAGTGGGCCCGCTTCTGGGCCGAAGAGCGCCTGTTCGACACCGCCGCGCCCGCGCCCGGCGACACCGCCAAGCCCTTCACCATGCTGCTGCCGCCGCCCAACGTCACCGGCCGCCTGCACATGGGGCACATGCTCAACCAGACCGAGATGGACATCCTCACGCGCTGGCATCGCATGTCGGGCGAGCGCGCGCTGTGGGTTCCGGGCACCGATCACGCCGGCATCGCCACCCAGATGATGGTCGAAAAGCAGCTTGCCGCCGAAGGCAAGACGACCCGCAAGGAGCTTGGCCGCGAGGCCTTCACCGAGCGCGTCTGGGCCTGGAAGCAGCAGTATGGCGGCGCTATCACCGACCAGATGCGGCGCCTCGGCGCGAGCGTCGACTGGAGCCGCGAGTACTTCACCATGGACGACGATCTTTCGGCCGCCGTCGTCGAAGCGTTCGTGCGTTTGTATGAGCAGGGCCTCGTCTATCGCGGCGCCTACATCGTCAACTGGGATCCCGTGCTGCAGTCCGCCGTCTCCGACCTCGAAGTGGAAAACGAGGAGCGCCTCGGCAAGCTCTACCATGTGCGCTACCCGCTGGCCGACGGCTCGGGCTCGATCGTCATCGCGACCACGCGGCCGGAGACGATGCTGGGCGACACGGCCGTCGCGGTGAACCCGACCGACGAGCGCTACACCGCGTTCATCGGCAAGATGCTTGCGCTGCCGCTCACAGGCCGCGAAATTCCGGTGATCGCCGATGACTGGGCGAACCCCGAGTTCGGCACCGGCGCGGTCAAGGTCACGCCCGCGCACGATCCCAACGACTTCGCCATCGGCCAGCGCCACTGCGCTGCCCAGCCGATCGCCATGCTGGACGTCTCCGCGAAAGTCGATCTGCCAGGCTCGAAATATCACGGGCTCGACCGCTTCGCCGCGCGCGAAGCCGTCGTCGCGGACCTCGAAGCCGCCGGGCTGCTGGTCGCCGTCAAAGACCACGCGATGACCGTGCCGGTCTCGCAGCGCTCGGGTTCCGTCATCGAGCCGCGGCTTTCCGACCAGTGGTTCCTACGATCCAGCCGCTCGCGGACAAGGCGATCGCCGCCGTGCGCGAAGGCCACATCCGCTTCACGCCGGAGATGTACGCCAAGACCTACTTCGAGTGGATGGGCAACATCCACGACTGGTGCATCTCGCGCCAGCTCTGGTGGGGCCATCGCATCCCGGCATGGCACTGCGGCGCCTGCAAGGCCATCAACGTCTCGCGCGAGGCGCCGGCCGTGTGTGCGCACCTGCGGCTCGGCAGATCTCGTCCAGGAGACCGACGTGCTCGACACCTGGTTCTCCTCCGGGCTGCTGCCGTTCACGGTCTTCGGCTGGCCGGAGGTGCAGGGGGTAGGGGATAGGGTAGAGGGTGTAGACGCGGCGAATCTACACCCTACGCCCTACACCCTACACCCTGATCTTTCGGCGTTCTACCCCACCGACCTGCTCGTCACCGGCTTCGACATCCTCTTCTTCTGGGTCGCGCGCATGATCATGCTGGGCACGCACTTCATGCTCGACGTGCCCATGCCCGACGGTACGCCGCGCACGCTGGCGGACGCGGTGCCTTTCCGCGAGGTCTACATCCACGCTCTGGTGCGCGACGCCAACCGCGAGAAGATGTCGAAGACCAAGGGCAATGTCATCGACCCCATCGACATCATCGGCCGCTTCGGCACGGATGCGGTGCGCTTCACGCTGGCCAGCATGGCCTCGCCCGGCACCGACATCGCCTTCTCTGAGGCGCGCACCGAAGGCTATCGCGCCTTCGCCAACAAGATCTGGAACGCAGCGCGCTTTCTCCTCATGAACCTCGACCGCGCGCGCGAAGCCGGCATCCCGGTGGGTGCTCCACATCTCGCTTCTGAGATGTGGGCCGGCGCGCCCATCGAAACCCGCTGGATCCTCTCGCGCCTCGCCGCGACCTGCAACGACGTCGATCACGCGCTCGCGCGAGTATCGCTTCGACGAAGCCGCCAACGCCGTCTATCAGTTCTTCTGGGGCGAGTTCTGCGACTGGTATCTCGAACTCGCCAAGGTGCGTCTCGACTTCAGCGGCGACAACAACGCCCGCGACCGAACTCACGCTTGCCGCGCTGCATCACCGTCTACGAAGGCGCGCTGCGCCTGCTCTCGCCCTTCATGCCCTTCATCACGGAAGAGATCTGGCACGCGCTCTACGCGGCTGTCGGCGTGCCGTCCCCGGCGAAGTCCATCGCCCTCACGCGCTTCCCGCAGGCGCACGACTACCCGCAGGATCTCGGCTGCAACCAGCGACATGACGCTGCTCCAGGACCTCATCGTCGCCGTGCGCGCGGTGCGCAAGGAGATGGGCGTGCCGGAGAAGGAAGCCGCGCCCATCATGTGTCTTCGCGGCCGACGCGCATATCGGCGAACTTGCCTCGGCCAACGCCGACATGCTGGCGAAGATGGCGCGCGTCAGCGGCGTCACGATTGCCTCGGCTCCGCTCTCTGGCAATGGCGTCAAGAGTGCCGCGGCCTTCGACGTGCAGGTCATCTACGAGCGAGTCATCGACGTCGCCGCGGAGTGCGAGCGGCTGCGACGCGACCTTGCCAAGTACGAAAAGGGCCTGCTCGCCGGCGAACGCCAGTTGAACAACGAAGCCTTCATGGCCAAGGCCCCGGCGCACATCGTCGACGGCCTGCGCAAACAGGCAGCCGAGTCCCGCCTGCTCTACGACAAGACGAAAGCCGCGCTGGAGGCGCTGCGTTGCTGAGGAAACGAGCGGCCGCTGTGCGCGCATCCCAGAGTGCCAAAGGAGAACGACGCGATGGCACATCAGACCCCGCACACGCAGACTCAGCAGAACGCAACCCCCGGCACCGAGGACCTCGAACCCGACCAGTTGCTGCAGGACGCAGGCCAGGGCGACGACGCGGAGCTTTACGCCAACTCCGACGGCGCGCAGACCGGCGGCACCCGAGCCTTCAACGCCAACGCCGGCCGCGACAACCTGCCGAACAGTCTCGACCCAACCGCCGCTACCGGCCACATCAGCACCCGCACGCCGCACGGCGAAGGCCAGGGCATCACCAACCATTCCGTGAACGTCGAAAGCGAACGCCAGGAAAAAGTAGTTCGCGAGCGGCCGGACGCGCAGGCTGGCGTCACCCACACCGGGCATCCCGTCCGTTGACCGTGACGAGCAAGCAAAAGGCGCCTCCCCGAAAGGAGACGCCTTTTGCTGCGTTGGACGGATGTTAGCGGTGCTGTTTGCCGATGCGGCGGATGTCCATCGGCGGTTCGCGCAGCTCGCCCGGAGCCGCGCCGTGGCGCAGGTTGCCGGCCGGCTTGGTGTGATCGTGCACGGTTCCGCCCAGGTGTGCTGCGGGCGAGAGCGGATGTCCTCCGGTCTCCGGCGCCGGGATGGCTCCCGCCTCCTGGGTGTGGTCGAATGCCTCTTCGGCAAGCTCCTGCTGCTGTTTGTGCGTCTTGTTTTTCGTTTGGGGCAAGGGTCAGACCTCCGTCTCGGGTGTCACCTTCGGTGTGGTGTTGGCGGCCTCGGGCGATTGCCGCGGTGCGCCGCCGCCGTGGGTTTCGTTGCTGGTGGGGTTGTTGGTTTCGATGCCGTAGTTCTGCGGTCCATCGTGCGGGTGCCCGCCCCCGGCGGTGCCGGTCTCGCGCGAGTTCAGGTCTTTCGCGGAACGTTCTGCGTCGCCTGCAATGCGTGCTGTGTTGATCGGCTCGTCGCCGAAGTCGCGTGCGCCGTACTCATAGTCCTTGCCGCCGTCGGTATCCTGCGGGGTCTCCGGCAGGGCGGTGCGCTCCGCTTCGTTCAGGCCCCAGCCCTGCTCATGCGCGTACTCGCCGGCCAGGCCCCGGACATGCTCGCCGAAGCCGCGCGGCTCCGGTGGAAGGCCTTCGGTTTTTGCGGCCTGCTGCTGATCCATCGCCTCTCCTCCTCGTCGTCTCTGGTATGACGTGGGCAGGCCGCAGCGGAGTTATCCCGCCAGCTAGTCCAGCTTCTTCACCCACAGGTTGCGAAAGCTCACCTTGCAGGGAAGCGCCTCGATCTGCAGCCCGAACAGACCGCTGATGTTGTTGGAGCTTGCGGGGTCGTCGTCGATCAGCACCGCCATCAACTGCCCATTCAGAATGTGCAGGATGACCGGGCCGCGCGCGATGATCTCGTACTCATTCCAGTCGCCATCCTTTACGCCTGTGCCCAGGCGCCGTGCGCTCGCCGATGTTCCCGACCAGTTGCGGCGGCTTGCCCGCGAGCGACTGCACCACCTGCCCGCGCCACGCGATGATGCCGCGCGAGGTGTTCTGCGAGTAGAGCTGTCCGTTGTAGGCCTTGCGCTTTTCATCCAGTGGAAACCAGAAGTCCGCCTGCGGGCCCACCATCACCCAGCGGGGGTCGAGCGGCGGCTCGCCCTTGCCCGCGGTGCGGCCGGCGGGGATGCCGAGCGAGCTGCGGTACTGGATGCCCGAACCTCCGCCCCGCTCTACCTTGATCTCGAGCTTCAGGTCGAAGTCGCGCGCCTGCAGCGGCTGGTAGACCAGAAACGTATTGCCCGCCGGCTTCTCCTTCGACGATTCGCCCACGATGTTTCCGTCCTGGACGCTCCACACGCCGGGCCTGCCATCCCATCCGTTCAGGGTCTTGCCGTCGAACATGGAGGTGAAGCCCGTGTGATCGTTGAAGTCCAGCGGCTTCGGCTCGGTGAACTGGCCGTTCACCTGCCCGGCGATGTTGGGCTGCGGAGCTTGCTGCGGCTGCTGGTTTGTTTGCGGCTGCTGCGCACTCGCCGCGTAAAGCAGTCCACTCAAAAAAATGCAGGCGCATGTGCGCGTCATCATGGCAAAGGTCTCCGTGCGCCCATCTTACGTCAGCGCTGTGATGGCCGCCCTGCATAGCGCTCCTATACAACTAGAGCATGAAGAAGAAGCAATCCGCAGTGCGCGCGGGAGTGGCTCCCGCGCATCGTCAGCGCGTCCTTGAAGCCAGCCGCCACCACAAGATGGCGCGCTCCGCCCACGCCTATGTTCGCGGCAACACACTCAAGTTCTACGAATGGCTGGAGGCCGGCTCCGGCGACAAGCTGCCGGCCGGGCCGCCGGTCTGGATCTGCGGCGACTGCCATGTCGGCAACCTTGGCCCGGTGGCCGACTCCAAAGGCCGCGTCGAGATCGAAATCCGCGACCTCGACCAGACAGTGATCGGCAATCCCGCGCACGATCTGGTGCGGCTCGGGCTTTCGCTTGCCACGGCCGCGCGCGGCAGCGATCTGCCCGGCGTCACCACGGCCAACATGCTGGAGCGGATGCTGGTCGGCTATGAAAGCGCGCTCGCGCCCGGCCGACGGAAGAAGGTGGCTGCGAGCCAGGTGCGCCCGGTCGACAAGGTGCTCCGTCAGGCGCTCAAGCGGCGCTGGCGTCACCTGGCCGAAGAGCGTATCGAAGATGTGACGCCGACGATCCCGCTCGGCCGCCGCTTCTGGGCGCTCGACAAGAAGGAGCGCGCCGCCGTCGAAGAGCTCTTCGCGACGCCGGAAGCCATCGCCATGGTCACCAACCTGACACCAGCCAGAGTGGCCAACAGCGACAAAGCTCCCAGGGTCTCGGTCATCGACGCGGCCTACTGGATGAAAGGCTGCAGCTCGCTGGGGCGCCTGCGCTTCGCGGTGCTGCTGGGCATCGGGAAACGGGAAGACCGTCGCTACGCCCTGGTCGACATCAAGGAGGCGGTGCGCGCGGCGGCTCCGGCGGCCAGCCGGGTGGCCGCGAAGGAAGACTTCGCGATGCGTGTTGTCACTGGCGCGAAAGCCTTGTCGCCCTATCTCGGCGGCCGGATGCTGGCCTCGACGCTGCTGCGCCGTCCAGTGGTGCTGCGCGAGCTGATGCCGCAGGATCTGAAGCTCGAAATGGAGCGGCTCACGTCGAACGAAGCGGTCGCAGCCGCCGAGTACCTGGCGCATGTGGTGGGCAAGGCGCACGCCCGGCAGATGGATGCGGCCACGCGCCGCGGCTGGCTGACCGAGCTGAAGCGCGGGCGGTCGCAAAGCCTCGACGCACCCGGATGGCTATGGACCGCCGTCGTCGAACTGGTCGCAAGCCATGAGGCGGCCTACCTCGAACACTGCCGCAGATACGCCCGGATCGGCAGCGGCGACTGAAGCAGACGCAACGCAGAGCTCGTACGAGTGTAAATTTGCGGTGTTGTACTCAGGTTTCGCTTCTCTTCAAACAGATTCGTCATCCTGAGCGGAGGCTCTTGCGCAGGGTGCAAGAGCCGGAGTCCAAGGGCCCTCGACGAATTCGCGAGTGGCTTCGAAGCTGGAGCCACTCTCGCACGCGTCCTAGTGCGCAGGCGTCAGCCGCCGACCACCTTTTTCTGCACGGCTTCGTCGGTCGCAATGGTGACGTTCTCGTGCTTGATGTCCAGCCGAAGCCGGTTGAACGCGCTCATATAGACGTTGGCAATCCAGACCAGCGCAAACCAGGCGATCAGGTATCCGCGCCAGCCTTCGTAGAGCATCTGGAAGCGCGTCAGGAAGAGAAAGAACGCCGCTACATAATGGGAGAAGCAATACTCGCACGTGAAGAGATAGAAAAACTTGCGCGCTACCAGCGGTTTACAATTCTGCGACTTCTCTTTGCAGAACTCGCGCGGCTCGCGGAAGACCTCTTCATGGGTTACGGTCCACGCCGCGCAGGCAATCGGCAGCGCCAGCAGCAGCAGATAGGCAAACTGGTGCGAGAGCGGCATCGGCATCGGCTGGGGAATCACATCTGCTTGTGATGCACATCTTCGGCCCATCGTTACGGCCGGGGTTTAGGATGACGAGATGGATTGGAAGAGCAAACGCATTCGGGCCGTTCTGGAAGGCGCGCTGATCGAAGACAAGGCCGCGCAGGATGTTACGACCGCACTCACGATCGATCGCAAGCTGCGCGCTACCGGCACCATCGTCGCGCGCCAGGCCTGCGTCATCGCCGGCCTCGGCGCCATCCCGGTAATCCTCGAAATCTTCGGCGAGCAGGCTGCCAAGCTCGGCTCGCCCCAGGGACGCTTCACCGTCGTGCATCACCCCGAGGTCTTCGACGGGGTGAAGGTAAAAAAGGGACAACCCATCGCCGTCATCCAGTCGACCGCCGTGGGCCTCCTGTCGACCGAACGCGTGATGCTGAACCTCCTCCAGCGCATGAGCGGCATCGCCACGCTGACCAACGAGTTCGTCCGAGCCGTGGCCGGCACCAAGACGCGCGTGCTGGATACGCGCCGCACCATTCCCGGTCTCCGTGCGCTGGATAAGTACGCTGTCTGCTGCGGAGGCGGCCTGAATCGCCGGCACGACCTGCAGGCCGGAATCCTCATCGAAGAGAACCATATCGCGCTGGGCGGCGGCATCGCCAAAACGCTGCAGCACTGCGCTCAAATTCCGGCGCGGCAAGCAGCAGGTGGAGATCGTCGTCAGCAATGCGGCCGAGCTGGAGCAGGCCATCGCGGGCGGCGCCGAGTCGATCCTGCTCGATAACATGAGCGTCGCCGCGGTCTCCAAGGCGGTCAAGCAGGTGCGCGACGCGCTGCCCGGCGTACCGGTCGAAGTCTCCGGCAACATCACGCTCGAAAACGCCAAAGCGTACGCCAAGACCGGTGTCGACTTCCTCGCCGTGCGCGCGCTCACCGCGTCGGCCGAGGCCGCCGACCTCGTCCTGAGAATCGCGACCGATGCCGGCTGAACTCGACCGCACCGCCGTCGAGCAGGGCCTGCTGGGTACCCGCTTCGAAAATCGCCTGCATCCTTTCGCTTCGGTCGACTCGACCAATCAGCTGGCGCTTCACGCCGCCCAGGCAGGCGCGCAGTGGGGCGTCTGGACCGCCGACGAGCAGACCGCCGGCCGCGGCCGCGGCGACCACACCTGGCACTCGGCGCCCGGCGAAGGCATCTACGTCTCCGCCCTGGTGACTCCGTGGATTCCCATGAGCTACGCGCGCATGCTTCCCATGGCAGCGGGACTCGCCGTGAAAGCCGCCGTCGCTGAGTGCACCGCGCTCCAACTTGACCTCCGCTGGCCCAACGACCTGATGTTCGGCGACCGCAAATGCGGCGGCATCCTGGTCGAATCGGCGTCCGAGCCCACCTCGCCCCACTTCGACGCGAGCCACGGCCCCGCGTTACGCTACGCGGTCATCGGCATCGGCCTCAACGTCCGGCACCAGGGCTTCCCGCCCGAGCTCCGCGCGGTCGCGACCTCGCTTTTTCTCGAAAGCGGCCGCGAATTCGAGCGTGAACCTCTTCTGGTGGCCCTGCTGCGGCACTTGGACGACGAAGTGAAGCAGATGCAGCGGGACTTCCGCGGCATGCACAGCGGCCCGGACCTGTACCGGCGCTTCTCCGCCGCATCCTCCTGGGTCAGCGGCAAGCGCGTCCGCGTGGAGGAGGCCGGCGGCTATACTGGCTGGACGTGCGGTCTCGACCGGCAGGGCTTTCTGCAGGTGCGCGACGACGACGGCCAACTCCGCACCGTGCTTTCGGGCGGCGTACGCAGCTTCTAGCACATCTCTCCCGGAGGACTTCCAGCACGATGCTGCTCGCCATCGACGTCGGCAACTCCAACGCGGTCCTGGGGCTTTACCCGCCTCTGCCCTCCACCGGCGAAGCGCTTCCGCACCGCTACACGCCGGAACTTGCCGCGCACTGGCGCATCACCACCCCGGACTACCGCACCTCCGACGAGTTCGGCATGGTGCTGCGCAGCCTGTTTGACCTCGGCGGCGTCAGCATGGGCGATGTCACCGGCATCGCCATCTCTTCCGTCGTGCCTCCGCTCGATTCCACCCTGCGCCACGTCTGCGAGCTCTTCTTCAAGCTCAAGCCCATGTTCGTCGAACCCGGCGTCAAGACCGGCCTGCCCGTTCTCACCGACAATCCCGCCGAGGTGGGCGCCGACCGCATCGTCAACTGCGTCGCCGCCTTCGACCGCTTCAAAGGCCCCTGCATCGTCGTCGACATGGGCACCGCCACCACCTTCGACGTCGTCTCCCCCCGCGGCGAGTTCCTCGGCGGCGCCATCGCGCCCGGCCTCGGCATCTCCGCCGAAGCGCTCTTCTCCCGCGCCGCCCGCCTTCCGCGCATCGACGTGCGCAAGCCGGCCAAGGTCATCGGCACAGGCACCGTGGATAACATCCAGATCGGCCTCTACTACGGCTACATCGGGCTGGTCGACGGCATCCTCGAACGCATGATCGAGCGCATGACCCTGGATCACGGCCCCGCCACCAAAGTCGAAACCATCGGCACCGGGGGCCTGGCCAAGCTGATCGCCGGCGGCTCCCGCTTTCTGTCGAACGTGGACGACAATCTGACGCTCACCGGGCTTCGGCTGGTCTACGAGCGCAACCTCGAACGCCAGGAAAAGCACCTGCGCCGCCGCACCCTGTAGGCCTGGTGCAAGGCCTTCCCCGATGTTGTCATTCCCGCAGGAATCTGCTTTTGTTTTTCGTTCTTGCCGCCCCATGCTCAACTATTTCAATTACTTCACGGAGATTGAAGAGCGCTTCCAGCAGCGTCGCGGATCGCTGCTGATGCTTTCCACGCTCGACTGGGCACTGATTGAGACCTGGCGCGAAGCCGGGCTGCCGGTGGAGGTCGTGCTCCGCGGCATCGACGATGCCTTTGACAAGCACGACGCGCAGCGCCTCCGCGCCAAGGGCAAACAGCGCAGGATCAACGGCCTCGCGTGGGCTTCGCAAAGCGTGATGGCCGCGGCCGAAGCTGCCGCCGAGGCCGCGACCGGCTCCGCGCGTCCGGTGGCCGAAGAGCGCGAAAGCGGCTTCGAAGCCGGGCGGGTGCGGGCCTATCTCACCGCAAACGCCGCACAGATCGAGGCCACCGGCCTCCAGCCCGAAATCGCCGCCCGCCTGCGCGAACTGGCAGCGGCGGCTGACTCTATGCCGCTCGAGGATCTCGACCGCACTCTCACCGTACTCGAAGAAAAGATGTTCGCCGCGCTCACCGCGGCGGCCCCTGAGGAAGAACTGGTCGCCCTGCGCGAGCAGGCCGCCCGCGAACTGGCTCCGTTTCGTGGCCGCATGCAGGCCGTCCAGATCAAGCAGGTCCAGCAGCAGTTTCTGCAGAAGCGCCTGCTTGAGGCGCGCGGCTTGCCCCGCCTCAGCCTCTTTTACATGACACACACCTGAGCCGACGGCAAAGAAAACGGCCGGCGCAGAGTTGCGCCGGCCGTTCCTGTTTCAGGATGTGAATGCGACCAGGTTACCGGCGTCCGCCGCCACCGTGGAAGCCACCACCGGCAGCCCCGCGGAATCCGCCGCCGCCCACACCGCCGCGGAACCCTACGCCGCCACGGAAGCCTTCCCCGCCGCGGAATCCACCCGCGTAGCCCCCACGATATCCACCATAGAAGCCCGGACGATAGCCATAGCCACGATATCCCCAGCCGCCGCGGAACCACGGGCCGGCGCCGATGAACAAGCCGCCGACGAAGTAGCTCGGGCCATAGTAGCCGTAGGGCGCACAGGCATACGGGTAGTAGCCGTAATAGCCATACGAGCAGACCGGCGGGCCGTAATCATATCCGGCATACGGAAGACCGACGCCGACACCCACAGCCACCTGCGCATGCGCGGTCTGGAAACTCATGGGAACAAGCAGAACGCCAAGAAGTGCGAGATACCGAAGCCATTTCATAAAACCCTCCCTCAAACCGAGACCGGACCAAAGCCCGGCCGGAACATCACACCGGACGGCTCTTTCGTTGGATGCCGTCCGGGAGCCCCGGGGACTTTCGCCGTCGCCCCAGTTTCGGTGCTTGGGCGGCCGGTTGCGGCCGCTCTGGCGAAAGTCTCTGTCACTATATACCCGGATCGCGCCAAAATGTTTCGGCGGTCCGACCACCCGCTCCAGCAACCCCACTGAGCGGATATGGTTAACCCTGTGTCCGCTTCTACACGCATCCTCGAGCCGCTCTACGGTGGCAAGTTCCGCGCCGAGATCGGGCCTCCGCTGGACTTCGTCCTTCCGGGCGAACTCGTCGCGCCAGATTCGCTCCACATCCTGGAACGGTCCCCCGTCCGCGTCGAGCCCGGGTGTGTTCACTTCGGGACCTGCGGCGGATGCCATTACCAGCACGCCGCCCCCGCCTCGCAACTCCACCTCAAACAGCAGATCCTAAGCGACTTGCTGCAAGAAGCCCGCCTTCCGGACCTCCCCGCCATTGCACTCCAATCCGGCCCCGCCTGGGAGTACCGCAACCGCATCCGGCTGCGCGTCGAACCCACCGCAAGCGGCTTCGCCGTCGGCTACAGCCGTCGCGCCTCCAACGATTTTCTGCCCATCCACATGTGTCCCATCGCCGCCCCCGTGCTTTGGCGCGCGGCGGAGGCCCTCCTCGCGTGCGGAGGCGCCTGGCTCCCCAACCTCGCCGAGGTGGAGTTCTTTTGCGCGGCCGACGAATCCCGCCTCCAGGCAAGGTTCTTCCTGCGGCGCCCGGAAACCGCCGCGGCCCGCTTCACCGCCCTCTGCGAGGCCCTGCAGGCTCGCATACCCGAGCTTGCCGGCGCCGGCGCGGAACTCTCGCCCGACGCCGAACGCCGCGTGCGGCGACGCTGGGAAGGTCTCGCCTGGGGAGCTCCCGGCCTGAGCTACGAGGCTGCCGGCCGCCGCTACTGGGTCGCCCGCGGAGCCTTCTTCCAGGTCAACCGGTTCCTCGTGGACACCCTCGTCAACCTCGTCTGCGGCCAGCAATCCGGCGCCCTGGCCTGGGATCTCTTCGCCGGCGTCGGACTCTTCACCCGCGGCCTGGCGGAGCGCTTCGCCCACGTGGTCGCCGTCGAAGGCGCACCCGAAGCCGCGGCCGCACTGCGCGCTGCCAGTCGCGCCGGAAAGGACTTCGAAGCCGTGCACGCGGCTACCCTGGACTTCCTGCGTGCCCGCGAGCATCAGCGCGAACGCCCCGATCTCCTCGTACTCGACCCGCCGCGCGCCGGTCTCGGACCCGACGCCGCCGAGGTCCTGGCGCGCATGGGCCTGCCCCGCATGGTCTACGTCTCCTGCGACCCTGTCACGCTGGCGCGCGATCTCGCGATCCTCGAGCGCGCCTACCGCATCCACGCTCTCGATCTCATCGACCTCTTTCCGCAGACCTTCCACCTCGAAACCGTCGTCCATCTCAGCCGCCGCTGAACGCGCCCCGGTGTACAACTAGAGCTGTTCCGGTCATTCCGAGCCTCGCGACCATGCCCGCCTCTTCCGCCCCTGACCGTCTGCGCTTTCGCCGCGCCCCCCTAGCCGCGGCCGCCGTGTGGTTTGCGCTGGGCATCGCGCTCCAGCACCTGCAGCGGGCGCAGGCCGTGCGGCCCGCCACGGTTGAGCTTCTCGGCGGGTTCCTTCTGCTTGCCGCGCTCGCCGCCATCAGCCTCGCCCGCAACCTGCGTACCGCATGGCTGGGCGTCGCCGGCGTTTGGATCGTGCTTGGGCTTGCGGCCGCCGCCTGGCATCCGTCGCCGCCGTATCCCGCGCACCTGCTCGGCTTTGCCGATAACCTCAGCCGCACCGTCGAGGCCCGCGTGGTGCGGGTCCGGCCTGCGCTCGCCGCGCCTGCCGCCGACGAGGATCAGGCTCCGCCCTGGGAGTCGACCGAGGAGGTTCCCGGGCCTGCCGGGCACCCGCTTTCGGTCGATCTCGCCGTCGATGCCATCGAAGACGTCACGCCCGACCGCAGCACCCTGGTTCCCACCAGCGGCGGCATCCGCGTCACCGTGTACCAGGCCGAACACCTGAACCTGCGCTGCGGCGACCATCTCGAGCTTCCGCTCCGCCTTCGGCCACCGCAGCGCTTCCGCGACCCCGGCGTCTTTCAGTACGCCGACCTCCTCCAGGAGCAGGGAATCGCGATCGAAGCAAACGCGCAAAGCAACGCGATCACCGTGCGTGCGGGCGGCGCCGCACCCTTCTCCTGCCGCCTCGCCGCCGCGCAAAGCTGGGCCTCGGGCCGGTTGCTCGCCTTCACCCAGTCCGCCGCCAACCGCAGCCTGCCCCGCGCCCTCCGGCTCGATCCCGGAAGCGCGTCCATGCTCAACGCCATGCTCTTCGGCGACCGTTCCGGCCTCAGCCACAGCCTGCGCACCGGCTTCGAGCGCACCGGCTCCTTCCATCTCTTCGTCGTCTCTGGATTGCACATCGCCCTGCTGGCCGGAGGCGTCTTCTGGCTCCTGCGCCGCCTGCGTCTGCCGCCGTGGATTGCCACGCTGCTGACCGTCGCGGTCGCCACGGTGTACGCGGCGCTCACGGGCTGGGGGCAGCCGGTGCAGCGCTCGCTGCTCATGGTCTCGGCCTACCTTGCCGCGCGGCTGCTCTCGCGCCACCGCGATCCGCTCAACGCCCTCGGCGCCGCGGTCCTTGCCCTGCTCGTGTGGTCGCCAGCTAGCCTCTTCGAGGCCAGCTTCCAGATGACCGCACTCGCCATTGTGGCAATCGCCGGCATCGCTGTCCCGCTGGGGCAATACACCGTCCTGCGTTTCGCTCACGCCGCAGCCCAGGTCTTCCGCCGGCCGCGCCGCCTCTCCTCGCCAGCCGAGCAGCAGCTTTGCCTCATGCTCGAACTCTGGGGCGAAACCTTCGCGGGGCTGCTTGGAAGCTGGTCTCGGCGTCTGCCCGCCCGCCTCGTGCAGGCCTTTCTCTGGGCGCTCGAACTGGCTCTCATCGGCACGGTTGCGGAACTGGTGATGGTCCTGCCGATGGCTCTCTACTTCCATCGCGCCGCTGTCTTCGCCCTCCCGGCCAACATGGTCGTCATTCCGGTCATCGCCATCCTCGCTCCGCTTGGTCTGGCTACCTTTGTCGCCTCACTCCTCAGCCCCTGGCTGGCAGCGGTGCCGGCCGCGGCGACAGCGGGCCTGCTCCACCTTCTGGCCTGGACCATCGCCCGCCTCAGCCATCTCTCGGTCGCCGACGTGCGTGTCCCCGGCCCGCCTGCTTTCATCGCGGTGCTTGCCGTGCTCGGCTGGCTGGGCTGCTGCTGGGCGGTGCGGCGCGGGCCCCGCGGAGCGGCTGCCACCGCCCTTGTGTTGCCGGTCATCGCCCTGGGTGTGCTTTGGCCGCACCCCGCGCTCGTCAGTCCCGGCACGCTTGAGGTCACCGCGCTCGATGTCGGCCAGGGTGACAGCCTCTTGGCCGTCAATCCCGAAGGCGCGGCCATGCTCATCGACGCTGGCGGCCCCGTCGGGCGCGGCGCCGCGTCGGAGGTCGTCTCCAGCTTCGATATCGGCGAAGAGGTCGTCGCGCCCTACCTCTGGTCACGCCGCCTGCGCCGCCTCGACATCGTCGTGCTGTCGCACGCGCACACCGACCACATGGGCGGCATGCCCGCCATCCTTCGAGATTTCCGCCCACGCGAGCTTTGGGTAGGCTTTGACGCACATTCCCAGCTCTACAGCGCGCTCCTCGCGGAGGCTGCCCGTCTCGGCATCACCGTCCGCCATCTGCATGCGGGCGACAGCCTCGGCTGGGGCTCGGTCCAGGTTTCGGCGCTTTCGCCGGCTTCTGCCTACAGCAATCCCGGCGCCCCGCGCAACGACGACTCGCTCGTCCTCGAGCTCCGCTACGGCAAAGCCTCGGCGCTGCTCGAAGGCGACGCCGAAACGCCCAGCGAGCAAGCCATGCTGGCCGCTGGCCGCGTCCATCCGGTCACGCTGCTCAAGGTAGCCCACCACGGCAGCCGCACCTCCACGACGGAGGCGCTGGTCGCCGCCGCCGTTCCCCGCGACGCCGTCATCAGCGTCGGCCTCCGCAACACCTTCGGGCATCCGCGCCCGGAGGTGATTGCCCGGCTGGCCGCAGAAGGCGCTCACGTCTTCCGCACCGACCGCTTCGGCCTCAGCAGCTTCCTTCTCACCCCGGACGGCGCTATCCGGGAACAAGTAGATGGCGTCTCGCTTCCGTCGCGTTGAAGAAGCGGCCGTGGATCGACACGGACCAAAACGAGACGAAAGACCTCATGGACGCACCCTGCTGTGGAGCGGAAAGGCGTCGACGTCCGCGGCTGCTCATCGGTGATTCCTGCCGATCCGGTGGTTGCTCTCCGCCTTCCCCCCGCCTGCTACCATCGAATTTGCTCATGCAAATTGTTCAAGCGACGTTTGGCGTCTTCCACCAGTTCGAGCTTGCCAGTCAGCTCCTGCGCCGTGGGCACCTGCGCAGAATCTACTCCACGTGGCCCTGGCTGCGGGTCAAGCGCGAAGGCGTTCCGCGGAAGTTCGTCAGCAGCTTTCCGTGGGTCCAGACGCCCGACTACCTGCTCGACCGGTACCCCTGGTACCCGGCGCCCGTGTCCCTCTGGATGAAGCGCATCAACCCCACCGCTTTCGATTACTGGACGAAACTCACCGTCCCCGACTGCGACGCCTTCATCGGCCTGGCCGGCGCCGGACCCATGACCGGCGACCTGGTCAAGAAGCGCGGCGGCCGCTTCATCTGCGACCGCGGCTCCACCCACAAGCGCTTCCAGGAAGACACGCTCCGCGACGAGTTCGCCCGCTGGAAGATTCCCTTCACGCCCGAGGTTCCGCGCATCGTCGTTCGCGAGGAGAAGATGTACGAAGCAGCCGACCGCATCACGGTGCCATCCCAGGTCGCCGCCCGCTCCTTCGTCACCATGGGCGTCCCGCCCGCCAAGGTGGAGGTCATCCCGTACGGCGTGCGGCTGGAGAAGTTCAACCGCACCGGCAGCCCGCCCGACGACTCCTTCGAGGTCATCTTCGCCGGCCAGGTCAGTCTCCGCAAAGGGATTCCCTACCTGCTGGAAGCCTTCGCAAAACTGCGTCATCCCAACAAGCACCTCACCGTGGTCGGTTCCATGCAGGATCACCTGCGGCCTCTGCTCGGCTCACTCCCCAGCGATCGCGTCACCTTCGTCGGCGCCGTGCCGCAACCAGAGCTGATCGACCGCATGAGCCGCTCCCACGTCATGGTGCTGCCCTCCATCGAGGAAGGCCTGGCCCTGGTGCAGGCGCAAGCCATGGCCTGCGAGTGCCCAGTCATCGCCACCTTCGCGACCGGCGCCGAGGACCTGTTCACCGACGGGATCGAAGGCTTCATCGTGCCCGATCGCGACGTCGACGCGCTCGCCGCCCGCATGCAGCGCATCGCCGATGAGCCCGGGCTGCGCGCCACGCTCGCCGCTGCCGCACGCCTCCGCGTCGCCTCCATCGGCGGCTGGGACGAGTACGGCCGCCGCTGGGATCACTTCCTGCACGAGCTGACCGGGATCCCCCGCCGCATCGACGAGCCAAATTGAACCTTTGTGTCGCGCCTCCAGCGCTCCGCTGCTCTGCTCTCGGTATCCGGGCCTGCGGCCAAAGCTGCTATATTCTCGGTCCGAAAGGCACACTCAAGGCACCTGAATGAGCTAGCCCACAGGCTGAAGGGCCAAAGGCCCGCGCTACCCCGGGTCAGCAGAGCTCCAGAATCGAGCGCTGAAGGCGCGATCTAATCCCGGTGCCCGTTCCCTCAGCGGCTAAAGCCGCGTTGTATCGGGCAAGCTTTCCGGCACGTCTGAAGCCGTGCCCTTAAACGGAACCTATGCATTGCGACATGGTGAGCCTCGCCGTGACCACGACGCACTCTCCTGACACAGGACGCGGCAACTCTTCTAAGCCGTCCGCGCCATCCGCTTCTGCACCAGCCCCCGCAGCTTGCCCCAAACCGGTATCAGCCCGAACAGCGGCACATCCAGCGCCAGCAGCACGAATCCCACGGCAATCGCCAGTCCCGCCTGCTCTACCAGCGGCAGCGCCACCGTGCGTGGCAGAAGCGCCAGCGTCGCCGCCAGGAACGCCAGCGAAAGCAGCGTCAGCCGGATCGGGTACTTCGCCTCCAGCACCTCGTGGTGCGCGAAGAATTTGCTGTTCAGCCGCATGATGAACAGAACCTGCATCAGCTCAGCCGCAAACCACGCCCACAGCACGCCGTTGATGCCGAACCGCGGCACCAGAAACCACCACGCGGCCACCAGCCCGAGATAGGTGCCGAACATGAAGCGCGCCAGCTCGCGATGCGTGTTGGTCGAAACCTGGAACTGGTATTTGTGCTCCTTGGCCGACATCACGATCGACACCGCCGCGCACAGCACATACACATTCACCACAAACATCTGCGGCTTGTGCAGCCAGATCTGCAGCAGCAGAGGGCAAAGCACCAGCGTGCCGATGTTGGCGATCGGAATCAGCGCAAACACCAGCCGCTCCGAGTAGTCATACAGCCGGCTGAGCTGCGGCCAGTCTTCCTTGGCATACAACGTCGTCACCTCCGGCCCGATGGCCTGGGTGAAGGCGTTCATCACATTGCGTGTCATCGAAAAAATGGTCCGTGTAATCGAAAAGATGGACACGGCAACCGGACCAGCCCCGCGCTCCAGCATCAGCACCGGAACCTGGTACACCAGGAAGTTGCTCGAAAAGATGAGCGCGAAGTAGCCCGAAGGCCGCAGGATCTTGCCCACCGTGCTTCCATCCCAGAAGCGCAGCGTCGGAAAGATCTGCCTCCCGGTGCGGAACAGCGTAATCAGCACGCCGACCAGGCACAGCATCAGCGCCGCGAACTGCGCCAGCGCGATCGACAGAAACGTACCGTGCACCCACAACACCGGTACCGCAAACAGAATCATCGCCGCGTTCTTCGCGTTCGACCAGTACTGGCCGATGTGAGCCCGGCTCAGAACCATGAACTGCCCGGTGAAGAACCCGAACAGGATCTGTGCCAGCACCGTGCCCGCCAGCACAAAGACCGCGCCTCGCACGGTGCGCGCCGTCTGTAGCGGGCCCTCGCCGGAGCCATCCATCTTCAGCCAGTGTTCAAGCGGCATCGCCAGCGCCAGCATCGCCAGCAGCCCGGCGACTCCGACAATCCCCAGCAGCATGCGCAGCGCCGTCGACTGCTGCACATGGAACTCGTCCATGTCGCCGCGGTGGTAGCGTACCGTCAGGTCCTGGTTGACAAACGTCTGGATGCCGAAGTCCAGCGTGCCCAGGTAGGAGACCGAGGCCGACAACGTCAGCCACTCGCCGAATCCAGCCGCGCCATAATTCTTCAGGAAAAGCGGAGTCAGCGCCACCTGCTGCAGCACCGCGACCAGATGCGACGAGAAGCTGGCCGTCAGGTTCTTGGCGATGCCCTTCAGCCCGCTCATCGGGTTCGTGCTCCGGCCGGAAGAACAGGCGACTTCGGTGATGCCATGACTGTTATTAGAGTAGCAGGAGGCCCCCCTGTGAGCCTTTCACCGCCCTGCCTGCGTCATATGACGAGATGAAAGCGGAGGTCCCTGTCCCCATGGAGAATCATCCCGAGACATCGCAGCGCAAACCCGATGCCGAGCCTGAGACCATCCACGATGTGGCCGAAGAAGGCCGGCTCATCCGTCGCATGCAGTTCATGATGAACCTGGTCATGCAGACCATCGCCCAGGATGGCTCGCTCACCATCGACGAAGCCGCGCAGATGATCGCCGACTCCAGGAAAGCCGCACTATCCATGTTCCCGGATAAGGAACTCGCGTACGAAATCATCTGGCGGCCGCGCTTCCAGCGCCTCATGCGCGAACGCTTCCGCATCATGTAAGGGATACCCCTTGACGCTCGCTCCCCTCGTTCTCGCGTTCCTTCTGCCTATGGCACCGGCTGCGGTCGCGCAGAGTGCGGAGCTGGCGAATGTTGATTCCACGGCGGTCAACGTGCAGGCGGCCCCTTACCGCGCGTCCATCAACGTCACGGTCAACGTCAGCCCGCGGCGCTTCGACATGCGCAACGCCACCATCGTCAACATGATTGACTTCGCGCAGGGCCGTGAAGACGATGACGGCCGCGAGAGCAGCGCCATCGTCGGCGGCCCGGCCTGGATCGACCTCGACCGTTTCGATATCGCCGCTATCCTTTCCCCTGTCAAAGCTGTGGCTCCCGGGGACGACCTCCACGGTCGAGGACCTGGCGCAGACCAGCCGTACGCGAGGCTCCGTCCGCTGGTGCAGCAGATCCTCGAGCAGCGCTTTCACCTCGTCTCGCACACCGAAGACCGGCCTCTGCCCGGCTTCGCTGTCACCCTCGCCAAAGACGGGCCCAGACTTCAGCCGGCGAAAGATCCCTCCGCTCCAACCAGCTGCCATGTCGATACGGAAAGGAGCGCCGCCGGCCAGCAAATCATCACCTGCACCTCTGAGACCATCGCCGAGTTCCTCACCGGGTTGGGTGGTACCTTCCGCCATCCGCTTATTGACCAGACCGGCCTCACTCGGCCGTACGACTTCACGCTGCGTCTGGACTCCGAGCAACTGCGTACGCGCGAAGATTCTATCCACGCCTACATGAATGCCATAAACCGGCAGCTCGGGATCGTGATCACTGCCGCCGACGTGCCGCAACCGGCGTTCGTTGTGGACAAGGTCGACCGCGTCCCCACTCCCAATGCCCCCGGCGTCGCAAAGCGTATCCCGCCGCTCCCGCCGCTCGAGTTCGAGGTCGCGAGTATTCGCCCCGCCGCAGATACAGAAACGCAATCGGCGGTGCGCCCCGCCGGTTCGCAGATCACCTTCAGCAGCTTCTCCGTGCTGGAACTGCTCACCCGCGCTTGGCAGCTGCCGACCGGCGCGATGCTCGCGAACGCCTCTCCGTCGCTCGGCCGTGACCGCTACACCATCCTCGTCAAGCTGCCGCCTGAAATTGACGCGCGCGCACTCTCCGTAGATCAGGACCAGCTCGCCGCCATGCTGCAGAGGCTGCTCGTCGAGCGCTTCCGGGTTAAGTGGCATTGGGGCGAGCAGGCGCAGGAAGGATATGTCCTGCTCGCCGGCACGCCAAAGATGAAAAAGGCCGACCCGGCGTCGCGCAGCTTCTGCAAGTACGGCCCGCCGGAAGGGGAAAAAGACCTTCGGACGGCAGGCTCCGCCTTCAACGGGGAGTTCCACTGCCAGAATGTCACCATGGCGCAATTCGCCGACCTCATCCAGCCCATGGCCAAGTCGGAGGTCAAAAACCGCGTCGCGGACAAGACCGGCCTCGCCGGCGCGTATACCTTCGCCGTCGTCTACACAACCGCACGCAAGCTCCGGAGCGACGCGGACGCAGCCGCAAAGCTGCCTGCGGATGCCTTCGCCGCGCCCTCCGGCGGCGCGAGCCTCGAAGAGGCGTTCCGCGCGCAGCTCGGCCTGAAGCTCGTCCGGCAAATCGGCACCTATCCCGCCCTGATTCTCGACCACATCGAGCCAACGCCAACCGAAAACTGATCGCCCGGAGTGGTTTTCCCGGGCGGCTGCGTGAGGATGCATGAACAGCATCGTGATCGAAACGGCGTACCGGGCGTTCAACCGGCGTGACATCGACGGCGCACTTGCGCTGATGACGGAAAACGTGAGCTGGCCCAAGGCGTCCGAGGGCGGCAAGGTCCTCGGCAAAGAGGAGATCCGCGCCTACTGGACGCGGCAATGGAGCGAGTTCAACCCGCACGTTGAGCCGCTCGCCATGAACGCCGTCGACCCGAACAGGATTCTGGTGCGCGTCCATCAGCTCGTCCGAAGCCTCGAGGGAGCGCTCCTCTTCGACGGCGAAGTCATTCACCTCTTCACGCTAAAGGACGGCCTGATCGCCGCGATGGATCTCGGCGAGCAGGCCGACGCCACCGCGGGCCCGTCTGCCGCCTTTGCTCATCACTCCTGATCTGCGTCTGCACGCGCTCACACACAGCGTCACCGCTCCGCTGTGCGGATCGATCTTCCTGTTGCGCGCTAGTCGCCTGCGGCTTCGACTGCATCTATCCAGTCGAACTCAGGAGAAACAGCATGGCACAAACAGTGACGGTAAGCGCCGACCCCTTGGCGCAGATTGCGGAAAAACAGAACTGGATCGCGCCGGCGGCCGAGCAGGCTGTGCAGAAGGCGATCCGTTCGAGCTTTGACATCTTCGGCGAGAACGCGGACGCGGTACGCTCCGCCCTGCACGGCGACTGGTTGCACGAGCCCCTGCACGCCGTCCTGACGGACATTCCCGTAGGCGCATGGACCGCCACTGTCCTCTTCGACGGCATCGCCGCCGTCAGCGGCAGCGACACCATGGACAAAGCCGCCGATGCCACCGTGCTGCTCGGCCTGGCCGGCGCCGCCGGAGCCGCTCTCGCCGGGTGGAACGACTGGGCCGACGTTGAGGAAGCCGCGCCCCGCCGCATCGGCGCCGTGCATGCGCTGCTGAACATCGCTGCGACTGGGTTGTTCGGGTGGTCAGCGTTCGCGCGCCGGCGTTCTGCCACGCGTGCGCAGGGGCGCGCCATCGCCGCAGCGGGTTTCGTGCTGGTCGCGCTCTCCGCGCACCTGGGCGGCAACCTCGTCTACGAACATGGCCTCGGCGTGGAAAAGAAAGGCTGAACGTTGAGCATCAGGTGTGGTGGGTCCCGCCATCAGGGCCGAAGGCCCGGCATATGACAGCCTGGGCCGAAGCCCCAGGTAGCGGACGACAGCACTCCCAGGCGCTGAAGGCGCGACCTATCGATTACGCCGGTACACCTTAGCCGCGGAACGGATAACAGCTCGCCACCAGCTCCGGCTCGGGTTCGGCCAGCGCGCGGCGATTGTCGAAGAAGCGCTCCACTGCGTCCAGCACCGCGCGCCGTCCTTCGACTCGAAGATCTGCCGCCGCAGCGTGGCGCCGCCCGGGATGCCGTGCGTGAACCAGCTTGCGAACTGCTTCATCTTGCCAATGGTCTCGCGCCGCGCCGACTCGCGCGTACGCTGCAGCTTGATCTCGCGCTCGGTCAGCTCAACCCCCGGCGTGCCAAGAATGATCGGGTGCTCGTCGAGCTCATGCAGCAGCATGGCAAAGTAGGCCGTGATCATGCGGTGGCGATCCTGGTCGGTCGCACGGTCATAACGCCCGGTCGCCGTATATTGCGCGATCTGGCGGAAGATCCACGGATTCGCCGGCGCCGCGCGGCCGATCATCACGCCATCGCACTTCGTCTGCGCGACCATCGCGGCGGCATCTTCCGGCGTCAGGATGTCGCCATTCCCAATCACCGGAATGCTGACCGCATCCTTGATTGCGGCGATATGCTCCCAGCGCGCCTGCCCCGTGTAGCCCTGCTCGCGCGTGCGGGCATGTAGCGCGACCGCCTGCAGACCGCAGTCCTCGGCCAGCTTCGCCAGCGGTACGCACACAATGTTGGAGTCGTTCCAACCCATGCGGAACTTCACCGTGAAGGGAATCGAGATCGCCGCGCGAATCCGCTTGAAGATCACCTCAATCAGCGGCAGATCGCGCAACAGGCCGGAGCCTCCGTTGCACGCGACCACGCGCTTGGCCGGACAGCCCAGGTTCAGGTCGACGATGTCGAAGCCCGCATCCTGGCAGATGCGCGCGCTATCGGCGAGCGTTTCGGGATTCGACGCCGAAGATCTGCGCCGAGATGGGATGCTCGTCGTCGTAGTAGGTCAGGTAGCGCTTGCGCTTGACCTCGCGCATGCGCGAAAGGCCATCGGCCGAGGTGAACTCCGTCATGATCAGCCCGCAGCCCGACTGCTCGTTCGACGTCGTCGCCTCGACGTCCGCGTCTGTCGCGTCCGGCGTGAACTTGCTGGCGTTCTTGATGAAGCGGCGGAAGACCGTATCGGTGACGCCCGCCATCGGCGCCAGCACGGTCGCCGGCGCAATGCGCACGTTGCCGATGGTCAGCGTCGCCGGCACGCGGCCCTCCGCGGGCATCGCATTCACCGCCGGATTGTCCCAATGCTTCTGCATAGTTTCTAAGATGCTAACAATGCGAAAGGCCCCCGCCGGAGCGGAGGCCTTCCCTTCCACTTCTTGGTGCGGTTTACTTCTTGGCGGCGTCGGCCTTGGCGGCATCCGACTGCGCGAACTTGCGGCGGAACCGGTCCACGCGGCCGGCCGTGTCGATCAGCTTCTGCTTGCCGGTGAAGAACGGGTGGCAGGCGGCGCAGATTTCGAGCACAATATCGCCCTTGTGGGTCGAGCGCGTCTTGAAGTTCGAACCGCACGCGCATTTGACGGTGATTTCCTCATACTTCGGGTGAATCGCTTCCTTCGGCATCTCGTATCCTTTTGTGCGGCGGTCGGCTTGCGGTTCGCTTGCGTACGGGCTTGGTCACCGTCACATCGAAGGGCCTGTCGCGCTACCGGCTCGCTCGTTGAGGAAAGCCCCTACTGACGCAGGACTTCCTTTCCTCATTCTACCTTTGATTCACACAGCGGGCAATCGGATTCAACGCGCCCGCAACCCTGCCATACTGAAGCCATGGAAGAAGTCTGCCCCCTCTGCGAAGGCTCCGGCATGCGCATCGTCGAGCGCCCCGACGGCTCGCGCGCCGCCCGCGAGTGCGCCTGCCGCGTCGAGCGCCGCACCGCCCGCACCATCGCGCAGACCCGCATCCCCAAACGCTACGAGCACTGCTCGCTCGACTCCTTCGAAACCGCCTTCCCCTCCGCCACGCGCTCACTCAAATCCGCCCACCTCTCCGCGCGCAAGTTCGTCGAATCCTACCCGCTCGAGACGCGCGGCACCGGCCTGCTGCTCACCGGCTCCATCGGTGTCGGCAAAACGCACCTCGCCGTCGGCATCCTGCAGGCGCTGGTTGCCGAGCGCGGCGCCACCGGCCTCTTCTTCGACTACCGCGACCTCCTCAAGCAGGTGCAGAACAGCTACAACCGCCAGGTGCAGGCCACCGAACTCGAAATCCTCGCACCCGTGTTCGAGGCCGAGGTCCTCGTCCTCGACGAACTCGGCGCGTCCAAGCCCACCGACTGGGTCTGGGACACAGTCGCCCACATCCTGAACACCCGCTACAACGATCGCCGCACCACCATCATCACCACCAACTACGCGAACGCCGCGCCGCTCGGCAGCCTGCTCGAACTCGGCGGCGGCGAAGGTGCCCGCGCCCGCGCCGCCAGCCGCGAGGAAACCCTCGGCGACCGCATCGGCGAACGCATGCGCTCGCGCCTGCAGGAAATGTGCGTCGTCGTCGAGATGCAGGGCGTCGACTTCCGCCAGACCGTCAACCTCGCCCGCTTCGGCTAGCCTTCCATAGCCCTTGGCTTGTCATTCCGCAGCACTTTGTTTTGTCATTCCGAAGCGAAGCGGAGGAACCTGCTTTTCTCCCCGCGCAGGCTAAAATTCAATCCATGAGCTCCACCCCCAGCCCTCTTTTCACCCAGCGCCCACCCGAACGCACCCCCTTCAATCCGGTGCCCTGGGTCATCGCCGGCGTAGTCATCCTCCTGGGCATCGTCGCGCTCGTCGTCGCGAGCCGCCACAAGCCAGGCCCGCCCCCGGGCGCCATGCTCCCGCTCGACCCCTACGCCCCCTCGCTGACCATCTCCAAGATCGCATGAGCGAGTCGGAATCCCTCTCCGGCGGCAAGTCCACCTACATTGACGGCTTCCTCAAGAACACCGGCGCGAAGACCGTTACCGGCGCCACGGTGCAGGTGCTCTTCGCCAACGACATGGCGCTTCCGCCGCAGGTCGAAACCCTCCCGCTCGCCCTCATCCGCACCCACCAGCCTTACGTCGATACGCAGCCCGTCTCCGCCGCCCCCATCGCCCCCGGCGACGAGCGCGAGTTCCGCCTCATCTTCGAAAACATCAGCAGCAACTGGAACCAGCAGCTCCCTGAGATCCACGTCACCCAGGTCAGCACCCGGTAAGTCAAAGCCGGAAAGCAGCTCCTCCGCCCACGGCGAAGGATGACAGCGTGGGTATATGGGAACCAGCCCACCCCAAGCGCCCGGCCCACCTAAAAGCCTGTCATCCTTCCGCGCAGCGGGAGGATCCGCTTTTCGCCTCTCATCACAACCCGACCGCTGTCATCCTTCCGCGCAGCGGGAGGATCCGCTTCTCGCTCCTTCCTCCTCCACCAACTCCTTCAGCGCGCCTTAACCTCCCGCTGCTACTCATGGCAAGGTCGGAGGAAAGATCATGAACCTCATCTGCAAAGCTTGCGTCGCCACCACGCTCCTGCTCACCGGCATGCTGCCCGCAGCGGCCCAGACGAAATGGGACGTCGCCGGCAAGCTCGCCATCGGCGGCGAAGGCTCCTGGGATTACGTCACCGCCGACCCCGCCACGCACCGCCTCTTCGTGCCTCGCTCCACCCACACCCAGATCATCGACGGCGCCTCCGGCAAAGTCCTCGGCGACATCCCCGGGCAGAAGATCGCGCACGGCGTCGCCATCGTCCCCGCGCTCAACCGCGGCTTCATCACCGACGGCGGAGGCGACGGCGCCATCATCATCTTCGACCTGAAGACCTACGCCGTGCTCGGCAAACTTGCCGCCATGCCCGATGCCGACGGCATTATCTACGATTCCGCGCTCGACCGCGTGCTCGCAGTCTCCGGCGACAAGGGTGTGCTCTTCAGCTTCAAGCCCGGCATCGACCCGAAGTCCGGAAAGATCGATCCGCCCATCGCGCTCGACGGCGCACCCGAGTTCCTCGCCTCCGACGGCGCGGGCCGGGTCTTCGTCAATCTGCAGGACAAGAACGTGGTCGCGGTCGTCGACCTGAAGGCCAACAAGGTCATCGCGCGCTGGCCCGTCGCGCCCGGCGGCTCACCCGTCGGGATGTCCATCGACCGCAAAAGCCATCGCCTCTTCATCGGCTGCCGCAAGCCGCAGCAGCTTGTCGAAATGAGCACCGACGACGGCAAGATCCTGGGCTCCGTACCCATCGGCGCAGGCGTTGACGCCACCAAGTATATCGACGGCCAGGCCTTCGCAAGCTGCCGCGACGGACAACTGATCGTCGCCGGTGACGTCAACGGCAAGTTCCAGGTCCTGCAGACGGTGAAGACGCCCGAAGGAGCGCGCACCATGGACTTCGACCCCGCCACCCACACCATCTACCTGCCGACGTCCGAATTTGAAAGCGCGGGCACGCCGCCCAAGCCCAGGGCCAAACCGGGAACCTTCATGCTGGTCGAGGTGAAGCCGAAGTAGCTCGCCGGATGATCGCCTTTCAAATCGAGTTGTCATCCTTCCGCAAAGCGGGAGGATCTGCTTCTCGCTCCAGCACGGCATGCGTCCGCTCAGCGCGGACGCACCGCCTCCTGCACCCGCAGCAACTCCTCCAGCACGCCCTTCAGCTTGTCCAGATGCAGCGCATTCGCCCCGTCGCTCTTCGCCTCCGCCGGGTTGTCATGGACTTCCAGGAACACGCCATCCACGCCCGCCGCCACCGCCGCCCGCGCCAGCACCGGGATGAACTCCGGCTGGCCTCCGCTCACGCCGTTCGCCCGCCGAGGGCGTCTGCACCGAGTGCGTGCCGTCGAAGACCACCGGCGCGAACTCGCGCATGATCGGCAGCGCGCGCATGTCCACCACCAGGTTGTTGTAGCCGAAGCTCGCCCCGCGCTCGCTCAGGCTGACGCGCTGCGTTGCCGGAGTCGCGAACCTTCTCCACCGCATGCTTCATGTCCCACGGCGCGACGAACTGCCCCTTCTTCATGTTGATCGCCCGGCCCGTCTCCGCCGCCGCGATCAGCAGGTCCGTCTGGCGGCAGAGAAACGCCGGAATCTGCAGCATCAGCTCCGCATCGCCCAGCGCGTCGGAGAGCCGCGGGCAGTCCTCCGGCGTATGGACGTCGGTCAGCACCGGCAGGCCCGTGTCCTTCGCGATCGCCCGCAGAATGCGGCAGCCTTCCGCCAGCCCCGGCCCGCGAAAGCTGTGGATGCTGGTGCGGTTCGCCTTGTCGTAGCTGGCCTTGAAGATGTACGGAACGCTGCAGGTCGCGACGCGATGCGCTGGATCGCGTCCGCCATCCTGCGCGCATGGCTTTCGCTTTCCAGCACGCACGGCCCGGCGATCAGAAACAGCTCGCCCCGGCCCACCGCAACCGAGCCGACATCAAAGGAATGGTTCGTGTTCGTCACCCCTCCATTCAAACAGAAATCCGCCAGACCCCGCGCCTCGGCTATCATCGAATCTCATCCTCTTCTCAGCACGGAGCCCGCCCATGAAGCTGTCGCGTCTCGTCGCCGCCACTCTCCTCGCCCCGTTCGCCTTCGCGCAGGCCCCCGCCAATCCGGACTGGGATGCCGCCGGCGCCGCCTGGTGGGCGCACGTGCAGTACCTCGCCAGCGACGAGCGTCAGGGCCGTCTGCCAGGCACGCCCGGCTTCGAAGAGGCGACCAAGTACGTCGAAGGCCAGTTCCAGGCCATCGGCCTGAAGCCCGGCGCGGGTTCGAGCTTCCGCCAGCCGGTCCTGCTCGATTCGCTCCGCCTCGACCCGGAAAAGTCCACCGTTGAAGTGGAAGCCAACGGCACCCGCACCCCGCTCAAGCCCGGCGAGATCACCCTCAGCCCGCACGTCACCGCGCCCGGCACCCCCGTCGACGCGCCGCTTGTCTTCATCGGCTACGGCCTGCGCCTGCCATCAAAGCACATGGACGACTATGCCGGCCTCGACCTCCACGGCAAGGTCGCCGTCTTCTACGGCGGCTCACCCGACCGCCTGCAGGGCCCGCTGCGCTCCTACTCGCACATGCCCGGCCAGCGCTGGAAGTACCTCAAGGCCGCCGGCGCGGTGGGCATGATCACGGTCGCCGCGCCCCGCCTGCAGGCCGGCCCCGCGCCCGAGCCAGCCGCCACGCTCGCCGTCCCGCGCCGCGGCAATCGCCCCGCGCCCGCAACGGCCGATCCCGCCACCCCCGGCGCCGTGCTCACGCCTGCTCCCGCCGCGCGCCCGGCCGGACGCCCCACCATGATGATCGCCGACCCATCGCTCGACACCCTGGCCGGCATGCGCCTCAACATGACCATATCCGCCAGTTAAGGCCGAAACCCTCTTCGCCGCCTCAGGCCACACCTTCGCCGAGCTCAAGCCGCTGATCGACGCCGGCAAACCGCTGCCCGCCTTCGACCTGAAGGAGACCATCCACGCCACCACCGCCGTCGACAAAGGTACCCCCGTCCAGACGCAGAACGTCGTCGGCCTGCTCGAGGGCTCCGACTCGAAGCTGAAGAAGGAATACATCGTCATCAGCGCGCACCTCGATCACCTGGGCGTAGGCCGCCCGGTCAATGGCGACAGCATCTACAACGGCGCGATGGACAACGCCTCCGGCGTCGCCAGCGTCATCGAGTGCGCGAAGATCCTCGCCCACGGCCCGCGCCCGAAGCGCTCCATCCTCTTCATCGCGCTCACCGGCGAGGAGATGGGCGAGCTTGGCTCCGCCTACTTCGCCGCCAAGCCGACGGTGCCCAAAGCCCAGATCGTCGCCGACCTCAACATGGACATGTACCTCCCGCTCTTCCCCCTCAGCTACATCGAGGTGCAGGGCCTGGGCGAGTCCACGCTCGGCAACGACGCCCGCGCCATCGGCCAGTTGAACGACGTCGAAGTCCAGTTCGAAAAGCAGCCCGAGGAGAACCGCTTCATCCGCTCCGACCAGGTCAACTTCGTCGCCAACGGCATCCCCGCCGTCGCCTTCAAATTCGGCTGGACGCCCGACTCGCCTGAGATGAAGACCTTCAACGACTGGGTGAAGACGCGCTACCACCAGCCCTCGGACGACCTGGAACAGCCCGTCGACAAGGCCGCCGCCGCCCAGTTCACCGACATGCTGGCGCAGCTCGCGACCCGCGTCGCCAACGCCCCCGCCAAACCCGAGTGGTACCCCGAAAGCAGCTTCGCCCACCAGTAGCTGCATGCAGTTCTAGCGCGTCGCAGCAGTCCTTCGCTGCGGCGGCCAGAACTCCGCCACGTGCTCCACCAGCCGGTCGAGGAAGTCCCCGGGCCGCAGCACCGTCTCCGGCGCACTCCCCGCAAAGCGCACGATTCCCGCGTGATCCAGCATCACGACAAATGGAAAGTCGTCGGCAGCGAACAGCGCCGTAGTCTCCGGCGGGACCACGATCGTCTGCGAACCCAGCAGCAGTTCGGCGGCCGTCTTCTGCTTCTCCGGCGGGCCGCCAGGTTCCGCACTGGCTGCCGTCTTGTCAACGTGCGTGGGTTGCGCTACAGCATTGGCCGGTGAGCGCGGGATATCCGCCTCCTGCGCCAGCAACGCCTTATCCGGCATGTTCTCGGCGAGCAACACAAGCAGCTGGACGAACCCCTGATCCGTCTTCTCCGCCTTCCAAAGGTCCTTTCGAGCGGCCACACACTGCGCGCACCAGTCCGGAAACACGAGCAGCGCGGTGCCTGCCCCGAACCTGGCATTCAACGCCGGCGCCTCCGCGACATTGGCGAGCGACAGCGACAACGGAATCGCCGGCAGCGGCTTGCCCAGCAATCCATACTGCCGCCGAGCCTCGCCGATCGGCACCATCTCGTCCGCCGACATCTGCGTCTCATCCACACCACTCGCAACCAGGCCGTCATGGAACGCCGCATCAAGCGCGCTCACCGAAGCCGTGGCCTCCGGCGGCCGGTTCATGTACTGCAGCAGCTTCGCCTCCTCGAGCCCGCTTGCATACAGCGTATGGCGCGCCGTCACGGGCTTCGCCTGCGCAATCGCCGCGCGCAGCAGTGGCTGGCGAATCGCTTCGAGGGCAATGGCCTCGTCCGTGTAGGCAAGCTGCATGTACGAGATCGCTCCATCGGCCGCCTCATTCACCGTCGCGTCGTACGGAACTCCCTCCAGCATCGCCCTGGCATCTGCCACGATCTCCTTCAGATCATGCAGGTGCAGAGCCGCATCCAGCTGCAGCGCGTAAGCCAGGGAGAGCTGCGTCTTGCCCGCATCCTCTGCCGCAATGTACCTGGCCGCGGCCGCCTTCGACTCGGGCCACTGTTGGCCAAACGAGCAGAGCTTCGCCAGAACAACCAGGTCGTCGCCTGCGTACCCCTCCGGCTTGCGTTCCTCGCACGCGATCGCAGCCTTTTTCATCGCCACGCCGAGCGCGGTTAGCTCGGCATCCGACCAGTTCGCGATCGACTTCCGCACAAGCTCCACCGGCCGGGTCGACTCCTCAAACGCCGCCTGCGGACTCACCATCGTCCCCGCGGCCGGCATCGTCGCCGCGGCCGGCGCGGTCGCAACCGGCTGCTGCGCCACGCCCCAGCTCACTCCCAACATCAGCACCGACGCCAACCGTCTCATCCCAGGATCCTTCCTCAGCCCGCCCAGCCCGCCGTTCCCATACACCATACCTTCCTTTCATCCCACTGGCGGGGAGAAAGGCCGCGTCTTGCATAGTCACTTCGGGCGTACTCACGGCGCAGCATTCTCGCCTTTCGCATCCTCGATCGCAGCGACCCGCCGCGCTGCCTCGTCCACGCCCGCCTGCACCCCCACGCCGCGATAAAGCTCGCGCGCCTCCACCCACATGGCGCCCGCCTCTCCCCGCGCGCCCAGCGCTTCCAGCAGAAGCGCATACCCGCGCAGTGTATTCGCCAGGTCCAGCTTCCCGGTCTCGGGCGATCTGCGATAAAGCTGCAGCGCCTCCGCATAATCCCGCAGCGCCGCCGGCCAGTCCTCGGCCTCGCGCTCCATGTCGGCCACGTGACGGACGGTATGCGCCAGCCGCAGCGGTTCGCCGCTCGCACGCAACAACGCCACGGCGTCCCGATACCCGCGCAGGCCGCCCGCACGGTCGCCCGCATTCCGCGCCGCGCGTCCTTCCTCGATCTTCTGCTGTGCCGCGTCCATCCCTGCATCTTAGCCTGCATGTCTGCCCCTGGCCGCATCCGCATCGGAACCTCCGGCTGGCGTTATCGCCACTGGCGCGGCCCCTTCTACCCGGCCGGTCTGCAACAACGCCGCGAGCTTGAATTCATCGCGCAGACCTTCCCCACGGTCGAGATCAACGGCACCTTCTACTCCCTGCAGCGGCCCTCGTCCTTCGAGCGCTGGGCCGCCGAGACCCCCGACGACTTCCTCTTCGCCCTCAAGGGCGGACGCTTCCTCACGCACATGAAGAAGCTCATCGGTGTGGAGACGGCCCTCGCCAACTTCTTCGCCTCCGGCCTCTTTGCCTTGGGAGAAAAGCTCGGCCCCATCCTCTGGCAGCTTCCGCCGCAGCTCTCCTTCAACGATCCCGCCCGCTTCGCCGCGTTCTTCAAGCTGCTGCCGCGCTCGACCAAAGCCGCCGCACGTCTCGCGCGCCGCTGCGACGAGCGCATGCTCGCCCCCGGCCGGTCGCTGCTCAAAGCCGCAGCCGACGTGCCGCTGCGCCACGCCATCGAGATCCGCCACGAGTCCTTCGCCACGCCCGCCTTCCTTGCCTTGCTGCGCCAGCACGACATCGGCCTTGTCGTCGCCGACACGGTCGAGTGGCCGCTGCTGCTCGACGTCACCAGCGACCTCGTCTACGTGCGCCTGCACGGCTCGGAGAAACTCTACTGGTCCGGCTACGAGAGCGATGCCATCGACATATGGGCGCGGCGGCTGATCGCCTGGGCCGCCGGCGAAGTTCCTCCGCTCGGCGGTGCCGCCCGCTTCGCCGGAGCGCCAGTCGCCGACAGCCGTCCCCGCGAGGTCTTCGTCTTCTTCGACAACGACGCCGCCGTCCGCGCCCCGCACGACGCCCAGGCCCTGCAGTCACGCATCGCCGAACTCTCAGCATAGTTGTCATTCCGAGCTCCGCGAGGAACCTGCTTCTCGGAACCACCTTTGAACCCGAAGGACAACCACTACCGCAGCACGTAAATCCGAAATCCCGCCGGCAGCTCCTCGCGGCTCCACCAGCGCTCCGTCCGCACCGGCTTGAATTCGTAGTCCAGCCGATACCGCTCTGCAAGAAAGCTATCCAGCTCCGGCCACAACGCCAGCTTGCCGTAGGCATTCGGCCCGCTCGGCTCGAGCACACTGCTCACGGCAATCACCCGCGGCGGGTGCGCAAAGGCCGGCGCGAACATCGCCCTCGCATCGCGCACCGCCGCCACATCGCTCGGTCCGAAGATCAGAAAGTCTGACAAGACGCCCGTCGCCGGCATCAACCGCATCGTGTAGAGCGTCGTGCCGCAGCCGGAGAACCAGTCGATACACTGCACTCGCCCCGAAAGCTCCGGCCCTCCCAGTGCGTCGAGATGCTGCTGCAGCGTCGAGATGAAATCCGTCTGCCACCAGCGAATGCGCCGCACCTGCACGGCCGATTGCGGCCCCAGAAAGAATCCGCCCACGCACACCGCAACCACAGCCAGCCCCGCCGCAACCCGCTCAGCAGGGAAGCGGCCGGACATCCGCTCCATGGCTTCGGAAAAATCCAGCGCCATCACCGGCAGCAGAAACACCAGCAGAGGATAGCGGTGATACGGCCAGCCCCGCGCTTGAATCACAAACGCCGCCAGCCCGAAAAAGACGCCGCACAGCAGCAGGCCGCGCTGCCAGTCCAGCGACGGCCGAGCCAGTGCCAGCACTGCCACCCATATCAACACCAGCGCCATCACCGGCGACACGCTGTGCGCCAGCAGAAAGCTCAGCGGACGGTGCCCCAGGCTTTGGTAATACGGCACCACCGTGCGCAGCGAATGGGAGAACGCCCCCAACGCATGCTCGCGCAGCAGGAATAACAGCGAAATCAGCGGCGCCACCAGCATCCCCGCCAGCGCCCAGCCCACCGTCCACACCGGATGCAATACCACCCGATCCGGGTGCCCCATGTCTCGCTTCTGAGACATGGGCCTGAGCGGCACCCGCATCACCCACGCGGCGATCACCAACTGCGCCACGCTCAGCGGAAAGACCGTCGGCTTGATGCTGCACGCCGCACCCGCCAGCACGCCGAAGCCCAGCACGCCCCGCCACGCCCGGCGCCGTATCGCCACGAAGAGCGCCGCCGTCGAAGCCACGAGCAACACCGCCATCGTCAGATCGCGCTGCCCGGCCTGCGCCATGCCGTCGCGTCCGTGGATCAGCGCAAACAGTGTCCCCGCAAATACCGCCGCGAACCATCCCGCGCGCCGTGTCACCACCGCGAAGCTCGCGGCCGCAACCACCAGCAACGAAGCGTCAAAGACACGCCAGCCCGCGGCCCCGCCCCCGAAGATCGCCATCGCCAGCCGCTCCAGCAGGAACGACCATGGCAGATTCATATCGCCCAGGTCGCGATACGGCGCGCGTCCATGCTGCATCAGAAACACAATGTAGTGGATCAGCGACGCGTCGCCCACCAGCGGCCAGTGCCGGCTCCAGACCACGTACAGCGCGGTCGAGACCAGCAGGCTGGCCGCAATCGCGAATCGAAGAAGCCGGATCGCATTCTGCATCTACAGGACAGCTTACGACGATTCCAGCACCTGCCGCGCCGCCCGCAGCCCGGAACCCAACGCCGCATGCACGGTGCCCCAGTGGCCCGTCACGTCCGTATGCTCACCGGCGAAGAAGAGCGTCGCCCCGACCGGACGCGCCATCGCCGCCGACGCCTCCGCCCCACCCACCGTCACGTACGAGTAAGCCCCCAACGCATCGCCATCCGCATCCCAGTCGTGCGTGTGGAATCCCGTCAACGCATCGCGCACCTCGTCCTCCGCCACCTCGAGCGCCAACGCCACCGCCGTCACCGCGCGCCGCTTCAACTCGTCTTCATCAAGCGCCAGCAGCTCCAGCGCATCCGGCCCACCCACCCATCCCGTCAGCGTATGCGCCTCGTGCGGATGCGCCGTCCACCACACCCGCGGCACCAGCTCCGGCGTAAACAAGAAGCTTAGCTTTTCGGGCCAGAGCGGTCTGCCGAACACAAGCGTGAACCGGCACACATGCCCCATGCGCATCTGCCCTGCAGCCTCCAGCATCTGCGGAACTTCCGGCACAAAGCGGAGACGCCTCTGCTGCAACAATGGCAGCGGCACCGCGATAACCATCTTCTTCGCGCTGTAGCTGTTGCCCCCGCCGCCATGGGTCTCGGCCATCCCCGTGCTCCAGGTCACAGCCCGCACCCGTTCGCCGAAGACCATCTCTCCGCCCGCCGCGCGAAACCGTTCCAGCAGGAACTCCGGCAGCCGGTCGTAGCCCTCGCTGATCCGCCACGAGCGATCGCCCTCGATCGCGTCCTCCGCCCGCTGCTGCCGCCCCAGCGCCAGCACCGAAATCTCCTGCGCGTCCGCCGCGTTGAAGCCCTCGACATACCCGATCTGCTCCTGCCGCTCGCCCTCCTCCATCCCAGCGACGTATTCCGCGAAGGAGCAGTCCGGCCCGGCGAAACTCTTCAGCCTCTCCAGCGGATCGTCTTCGTCCTCCTCGTCTTCCATGGCTTCCAGCCCATCAGCGCCACGCCGCATCATGCTGCCGGTCCGCTCATAGGTTGTGAGCCCGGCTTCCGCAATCAGGTCGAAGAGCTCCGCCGCTCGTCCATGCACGAACTCCGCGCCGGTTTCGATCACCAGGTCGCCCTCGCGCACGGTGCGGATTCTGCCGCCCACGCGCTCCTGCGCTTCAAGCAGCACCACTCTCTGTCCGGCCTCCGCCAGCGCCCGGGCGGCCGCCAGCCCCG
This sequence comes from uncultured Gammaproteobacteria bacterium, assembly GCA_963744015.1. Taxonomy (GTDB): domain Bacteria; phylum Acidobacteriota; class Terriglobia; order Terriglobales; family Acidobacteriaceae; genus Edaphobacter. The sequence continues at coordinate 28,028 of CAVUSA010000003.1, read as the reverse complement.
CCATGCCCGCGCCGATCACCACCACGTCATACCCTTCCGTCGACTTTTCTGCCTCTTCGCTCGTCTTCAAACTGGATACCTCCACCTGCTATAACTTACCCCTCATGCGAACTTCGCTTGCCGCCGCGCTCCTCTCCGTTGTTCTTCCGCTGCACGCCTCGGTCCTCGGCACCAGCAAGCCGGCGGAATCGCTCACCGTCGCCCGAGTCAACGCGACGCTGCCCGAAAACCAGCGCGCGCCCTGGCTGGCCTACCTGCGCCGCTCCGCCCAGCAGCTTTCCTTCGACCAGGATGAGCAGTTCATCGAGCGCTCGCACCTCGCCGGCCCCGTACCGCCGATGCCCACAGAACGCGCCGGCGGCCGCTCCATGCCGCTCGACCGCGACGACACGTACTACAAGTCGCCCGAAGCCCTCCACACCGCCGAGACCATCCTCAGCTTCCAGGTGCCCAACGGCGGCTGGTCGAAGAACCTCGACATGTCCGGCCCGCCGCGGTTGCCCGGCCAGAGTTACACCTCGAACAACATCTCGCACTTCCTCTCGCCAGACGACTTCGACAAGCCCGCCAATCCCAACTGGAACTACGTCGGCACGCTCGACAACGACGCCACCAACACGGAGCTGCACTTCCTCGCGCGCATCTCCACCGCACACCCCGGCGCCGACGGCGACCGCTTCCGCAAGAGCTTCGTGCGCGGCATCTTCTACCTGCTCGACGCCCAGTTTCCCAACGGCGGCTGGCCCCAGGTATGGCCGCTCGAAGGCGGCTACCACGACGCCATCACCTTCAACGACAACGCCGTCACCGAGTCAGCGGACCTGCTGCGCGAGGTTGCGGACGGCAAGGGTGACTACGCCTTCATCGCGCCCGACCTTCGCCAGCAGGCCGGCGCCGCGGCCGACCGCGCGCTCGCCGTCATCCTCAAATGCCAGATCGTCATCAACGGGAAAAAGACGGTCTGGGCACAGCAGCACGACGCCCTCACGCTCGCGCCGGTCGCCGGCCGCAACTTCGAGCCCGCCGCGCTCTCCGCAGGCGAAAGCGCCGACCTTCTCGTCTTCCTGATGAAGCTTCCGCACCCCTCGCCCGAGGTCCGCGCCGCCGTCGACGCCGGCATCGCGTGGCTGAAGGCCAACGCCATCTACGGGCAGGCCTGGGTCGGAGGCCGTCGAAGCCCGCCTGTCGCGGGAGCCGCGCCCGCCGCGCCAACCGCGCGCCATCTCGAAGCCACTTCCGGCGCCGGCCCGATCTGGGCCCGCTATTACTCGCTCACCACCGGCAAGCCCATCTTCGGCGACCGCGACAAGACCATCCACGACAACGTGGACGAACTCACGCTCGAACGCCGCAATGGCTACGCCTGGTACAGCCCCGGCGCGCAATCCGCGCTCGACGCCTACGCCGCCTGGAAAAAATAATCGCCGGAGCCGCAGATTGTTTGCACATTTCTCAGAGCGGCGGAATGTTCCACGTGGAACATCCGCGCAACCATCCACCCCCCACGGAGCTCATTCCTTCCGCAGACGAAAGCCTTAACGCAGAGAGCGCGAAGAAAAGCGCAGAGTGAGCTGTGGTATCTCTCTGCGCTTTTCTCTGCGCTCTCTGCGTTGAAGTTCTCCTATCCAGGGCACCCACACCAGAGTGCTCCCAGTAGAAAACCATCACCAGCAGCAAATAGTTTGCACAGTTTTCAGCAAAGTGAAATGTTCCACGTGGAACATTCGCGCAACCATCCATTTCGTCGACCCGCGGAGTTCATTCCGTCCACTGACGAAAAGCCTTAACGCAGAGAGCGCGAAGAAAAGCGCAGAGTGAGCTGTGGTATCTCTCTGCGCTTTTCTCTGCGCTCTCTGCGTTGAAGTTCTCCCATCCAGGGCACCCACTCCAGAGTGCTCCCAGTAGAAAACCATCACCAGCAGCAAATAGTTTGCACAGTTTTCAGCAAAGTGAAATGTTCCACGTGGAACATTCTTCACGCGGCCCCAAACTCCCGCCGGACCAGCTCCATCCCTTCCTCCCGCGAGGCAATCCGCCCCTCCAGTTGCGCATCTTCAGCCGCCGTCAGCATCTGCTTGAAGCGCGGCCCCGGCTTGTAGCCCGCCGCGATCAGATCGCGCCCGGTCACCAGCAGCGCCGGCCGCACTTCCTCGGGCTCGGTCGTCTCGAAGGCTTCCTTCGCGAACTCGTAAAGCCGCAGATCGCCATGCGAGCTCAGGCAATCCGCGCGATGCAGCGCCAGGTGCTCCTCGAACTGCGGCAGGCGCAGAAACCGCTTCAGCGTCGACTGCTTCATCCCCTTCACATCGCCGAACTGCATGTGGTGCTTCACCAGCGCGACAATCTGCGCGCAGTCATCGCCCGAAAACCGCAGCCGCCGCAGAATCTCCTCGGCGATCCGCACGCCCGCCTCCACATGCCCGTTGAAGCGGATGCGATCGCCGGGCTTCGCCGGGTTCGGCGGCTGAAACGTGGCCGGCTTGCCCACATCGTGCAGCAGCATGCCCCACGCCAGCGTCGCCGAGCAGCCCGCCGGCAGGTCATCGAGCAGCATCATTGTGTGCACAAACACGTCGCCCTCGGGATGGTACTCGGGCGGCTGCTCGACCCCGTGCATCTTCGCAATCTCGGGCAGCACCTCGCGCAACAGCCCGGCGGTATCCAGCAGCTCCATCGCTCGCCGCGCGTGGCCTTCGGTCAGCATGCGCGTCAGCTCATCGCGCACCCGCTCGCACGAGACCTGCGCGATCCCGGGCGCGCGCCGCCGCATCGCCGCAAGGGTCTCCGGCTCCACATCGAACCGCAGCCGGGCCGCGAAACGCACGCCCCGCAGCATGCGCAGTTTGTCTTCGGTAAAGCGCTGCTCGGGCGCGCCGATTGTGCGCACCACCCGGGCGGCCAGATCGTCGCGCCCGCCCACATAATCCAGCACCGCGCTGGCACTCACGCGCGGCGGCCCGTCAGCAATCGCCGCCGGGTCGAGCAGCATGCCGTTGATCGTAAAGTCGCGCCGCAGCACGTCCTCGCGCGCATCTTCTGTAAACCGCACGGCGTCCGGTCGCCGTCCGTCGAGGTACACGCCGTCATGCCGAAACGTCGCCACCTCGGTCGCCACGCCGCCTTCAAGCACCAGCACTACGCCGAAGTGCGCACCGACCGCAAGCGTATGCGGGAACAGCGCGATGATTTCCTCCGGCGTCGCGCTGGTCGCCACGTCGAAGTCCTTCGCAGCGATGCCCAGCAGCAGATCGCGCACACATCCGCCGGCGAAAAAAGCCTGATGTCCGTGTGCACGCAGACGCTCTGCAACCAGTCTCGCAGCGCGCAGTGCAGCGGCATCGGCAAGCTCAAGAACCATACAGCTTTCAGCTTAGAGCATCTGCGCTAACGCACGCGCAGTGCCAGCAACGCGGCATGGCCGACCCACCACAACGTCCCTGTCAGCGCCACCACTGCGGCTGCCACCAACGCCCGCCGCGGCACGCCCCCGGAGCGCGTCTCCGGCTCTACGTCCAATCTCCGTCCGTGCGAATAGACCAGGTGAATGCCGCCGAAGTCCCCGCCCCTCTCGTCATCCCGAGCTGTGTTGTCCTGCATCAGCGCGCACTCCCTGCCATTCCGAAATTGAGACTACGAGCCCCCGCATGGCGTACGAAATAGCACGAACGCATCACGGCCGCAGTACGTTGCGCCATGCATCTCCGTAGAATGGGGTGACGGAGCATCGCACCATGGACGTACCCCGCGGCGGTCTGATCCTCGGCATTGAAAGCAGCTGCGACGAGACCGCCGCGGCGGTCGTCCGCGCGGGCTCCGACGTGCTTTCTAACGTGGTCGCCAGCCAGGTCGCGCTGCATGCGGCCTATGGCGGCGTTGTCCCGGAACTCGCCTCGCGCGAACATCTCCGCAACCTCGTGCCGGTCGTGCGCGCCGCCATGGCCCAGGCCGGCGTCGCCTTCGCCGACCTCGATGCCATCGCCGTCACCGAAGGCCCCGGCCTCGCCGGAGCGCTGCTCGTCGGTATCGTCTACGCGAAGGCCCTGGCCTACGGTCTCGGTAAGCCGCTCCTGGCCGTCAACCATCTTGAAGGTCATATCCACGCCGTCCTCATGGATTCCTATCGGCGTGCCGGCGGCGCACATCAGCAGCCGCTGCTGGCGCTGGTCGTCTCCGGCGGACACACGCATCTCTATCTCGCGGAGACCGGCGCCGAAGGCTTGTGGCGCTACCGCAACGTCGGCCGCACGGTCGACGACGCTGCCGGCGAAGCCTTCGACAAGGTCGCCAAGCTGCTCGGCCTCGGCTACCCCGGCGGCCCCTGGATGGACGCCCTCGCCGCCCACGGCAATCCCGCCGCCGTGCCCTTCCAGTTCAACCAGATCAAGAGCAAGTCAGAGGAAGTACGCTTCGACTTCTCCTTCTCCGGCATCAAGACCGCCGTGCTGCGCTACACGCAGACGCACGCCATGGCCGCCGCTATCGAAGCCCGCCGCCATGCGCTCGCCGCCGCGCCGGACCTCAAGCCGGCCGAAGCCGCGCACCTCTGCGACCGGCAAACGCTTGACCTCATCGCTTCCTTCCAATCCGCCGTCGTCGGCAACCTGATGCGCCAGGCCTTCGCTGCCGCCGAGCACTTCGGCGCGCGTGGCCTGCTGGTCTCCGGCGGAGTCGCCGCCAACCGCGAGCTGCGCCAGCGCTTCACCGCCGAAGCCCTGCGCCGCGGCCTGCCCGTCGACTTCCCCGCCATCGCGCTCTCCACCGACAACGCGGCCATGATCGCCGCCGCCGCCTGGCCCCGCTTCCTCGCCGACCACTTCGCCCCCGACACCCTCGCCGCGCAGCCACAGCTCGCGCTTGGCTAGCCGAGCACTCCGCCTGCGTCGACCTCGAAGTCGGGAACTAGCCGCCTGGTATCCTGGCGCTTCCATGCCCGCGTTCCATCACTGCTCTTTGCTGTCCTTCATTGCTTCCAGCGATTCCGAACTCACCGGTCTCCTCTCGCTCGCTTATGCCCGCGATGGCTTCACAAGCCAGCATGCCCAACAGACTCTGGCCTGGGCACAGGACCTGTTTCGGCTTCGCGAGGCATTGACGGCGCTGCAGCATAAGCGACCAGACTGCGCGCAGTGGACCGTGCTGCTGGAGTTCAACATTCCGCGTAAGCTGAAGCGCATCGATGTCGTTCTTCTTGCGGGCGACTCCATTGTCATTCTCGAGCAGAAGTCTCATCTCCCAACGGTTGATGATTGCCGGCAAGCCGAAGAGTACGCCCTGTTGCTCCACTACTTTCACCAGCCTTCCCACAGAAGAAAGATCGTGCCGCTCGTTGTCTCCTCGCTGGCCGGGTCCTCGGAGCCGGAGACGCAGCAGGAGCTCGCTTTTCTGGAGACGGCAAGGTACTGGATTGCGCCCGTGCGGGTGCTTCCGTGGTCACAGCTTGCATGGCACCTTGAACATCTCGCGACTGGCCGCGCCTCCGATTCCATCAACCCTGAGGTGTGGGAAGCCGGTGAGTACCGCCCCGTGCCAACCATCATTGAAGCAGCGCTCTCGCTGCAGAGCGGTCTGGACATCCGCGAGATCGCACACTCGCGCGCGGCGCGCCACGACGTGGATGCGTTGACGTTAATGATCCAGGAGACGGTGGAAGACGCCAAGGAGAATGGTCGGTTCGTCATCTGCTTCGTTACCGGCGTGCCAGGATCCGGCAAAACTCTCGTCGGACTAAACCTCGCCTTCAGCAGGAAGTCCGTTACGCAACCCATCCACTTCATGTCCGGGAATGGACCGCTGGTCAAGGTCCTACAGACCGTGCTGGCGCGCCATCAAATGGGCCAGGGTGTGCGCTCACTCGATGCGAAGATTCATGCAAAAACTCTTATCGAGAACGTCCATGTCTTTGCGCGGACCTACACCGACGACCCGCAGCTTCCAGCACCTTCCAATCACGTCGTCATCTTTGACGAAGCTCAACGTGCATGGGACAAGGCGCAAAATCTGGCTAAATTCAAACGCAACTACTCCGAACCCGAGATGCTCCTTAGCATCATGGAGCGTCACACCGATCGGGCCGTAGTCATCGCGCTCGTAGGCGGTGGACAGGAGATCAACAACGGGGAAGCTGGACTTGAGGAGTGGGGCCGCTCCCCTCGCCGCTGCGCGGAAGCCCTGGACCATCTACGCCTCACCCGAAACGATCGAAGGAGGCACCTCAGTCGCGGGAGGCAAGCTAGTCCAGGGCGAAGCCGTTGCCATAGACCTTCACGCGCAGTCCCAACTACACCTCGATGTCCCTGTGCGAAGCCTCAACACGGATTCCTATGCCCGTTGGGTCAATCACGTCGTTCAAGGTGAAGCTAGCCAGGCTGCGGCTCTTGAGACACACAGAGAATTCCCTATCCTCATCACGCGCGACCTCTGTCATCTCCGCACTTTGCTGAGAGAAAACACCCGCGGACACAGTCGTTCCGGGCTGGTCGGTTCCTCACGAGCCGCCAGACACTGCGCGCCGAAGGTCTTGAGCCCGACTCCAACTTTCACGCTGCCTACCCATGGGAGCACTGGTATCTCGCTCCCGATGCAGACGTTCGTTCCAGCTTTCAGCACGAAGTCTTCGCGACCGAATTCGAAATTCAAGGACTTGAACTGGACTGGATCGGTTTGTGCTGGGGTGGAGACTTCGTTTGGTCCGCGAAGAGGAAGGAATGGTTGCTACGAGCCTTCCGGCCCACGAACAGCAAGTGGTCGGAGATCAAGCCGAAGAGCAACGGAAATATCGTCGTAATGCCTACCGGGTCTTGCTCACACGCGCGCGGCAGGGAATCGTACTCTACATCCCTAGCGGCTCTGCACTTGATCCTACGCGCGTTCCGCTTGAGTTCGATGAGACTGCCGCGTTTCTTCTCTCGTGCGGCGCCAGGCTTGTCGACCGTCATAATGAGCTCCCACTCGAAACCCTCAGCACTGATAATCCCATGAGCCTCTTCGCCTAGCCACGTGCCCCGCACCTCCTCCCCTAAAAGCAGCATGCGGATTCAAGCCCCTGCCGATACACTAAACCTTATGTGCGGAATCGTCGGTTACATCGGTCCGAAGTCAGTCGTCCCCGTCATCATTGAAGGCCTGCGCCGCCTGGAGTACCGCGGCTACGACTCGGCCGGCATCGCCGTCGGCGGCGCGCCCGCACGCCCGCACCCTCGACCTCCGCCGCGCCCCCGGCAAGCTCGGCAACCTCGAAGCCGTCCTCGCCGCCTCGCCCATCGACGGCACCTACGGCATCGGCCACACCCGCTGGGCCACCCACGGCCGCCCCACCGAAGAGAACGCGCACCCCCACCGCGACGGCACCGGCACCCTCGTCGTCGTGCACAACGGCATCGTCGAAAACTACCTCGCGCTCAAGAAGCGCCCTCATCGCCAAGGGCCACAAGTTCCAGTCCGAAACCGACACCGAGATCATCGCGCACCTCATCCAGGACGAACTCGAACATGCAGCCGCCGATCCGGGCCCCACCGGCGAAGCCGGCACCGCCGACGCCAACGCCTCCGAGGCCATCGTCACCGCCTCCGCCGCAGACCCGCCATCCCCCTCGAAGAAGCCGTCCGCCGCGCCGTCAAGCGCCTCACCGGAGCCTTCGCCATCGGCGTCCTCTCCGCCCACGCACCCGACACGCTCGTCGCCGCCCGCATGGGACCGCCCGCCGTCATCGGCATCGGCGACGGCGAATACTTCCTCGCCTCCGACGTCCCCGGCATCCTCCACCACACGCGCAACATCCTCTTCCTGCACGACGGCGAGGTGCCATCCTCACCAGAGCGGCGTCCCCTCACCGACTTCGAAGGCGACGCCGCTCCCCCTAAAAGTCCAGCGCATCACCTGGGACCCCATCCAGGCCGAAAAAGCCGGCTACAAGCACTTCATGCTCAAGGAGATCAACGAGCAGCCACGCGCCGTCCGCGACACCACCCTCGGCCGCGTCTCGCTCGACACCGGCCAGGTCTTCCTGCCCGACATGCAGATCACCGCCGAAGAATTCCAGAACGCCACCAGCATGACCATCGCCGCCTGCGGCACGTCATGGCACGCGGGGCTCGCCGGCAAGTTCATGATCGAGCGCCTCGCACGCCTCCCCGTCGACGTCGACTACGCCAGCGAGTACCGCTACCGCGACCCCATCCCCGCGCTCGCTCGGCCTCCTCATCACCCAGTCCGGCGAAACCGCCGACACCATCGCCGCACAGCCCGAGATGATCAGCAAGGGCACACCCACCCTCGCCATCTGTAACGTCGTCGGCGCCGCCATCACCCGCGACGCGCAGGGCACCATCACCACCAACGCCGGCCCAGAGATTGGCGTCGCCAGCACCAAGGCCTTCACCGCCCAGCTCACCGCACTCTTCATCCTCGCGCTCTACCTGGCCCAGCAGCGCGGCACCGTCTCCCCCGAGCGAGTCGCTGCACTACGTCGACGAACTCTCCAAAATCCCGCCAAGCTCGAAGACGTGCTGCGCTCCGTCGACGACCAGTGCTGCAAGCTGGCCAAGACCTTCTCCACCGCCAACGACTTCCTCTTCCTCGGCCGCGGCATCCACTACCCCATCGCGCTCGAAGGCGCGCTCAAGCTCAAGGAGATCAGCTACATCCACGCCGAAGGCTACCCCGCAGGCGAGATGAAGCACGGCCCCAACGCCCTCATCGACGAGACCCTCCCCGTCGTCTGCATCGCCACCAAAGACCCCGCCGACCCCAGCCAGCGTCCTCAAGTACGAAAAGACCCTCTCCAACATCCAGGAAGTAACCGCCCGCTCCGGCCGCGTCATCGCCATCGCCACCGAAGGCGACGACGAGATCGCCCACCTCGTCGAGCACGTCATCCACATCCCCGCCGCCCCAGAGCTACTACTCCCCATCCTCGAAGTAGTCCCCCTACAACTCCTCGCCTACCACATAGCCGTCCGCCGAGGCTGCGACGTCGACCAACCGAGGAATCTGGCGAAGAGCGTTACCGTCGAATAACACGTATGCGTCGCGCTAAAATTCGACTTCGCCCGTTTCGACAAACGCCTTCACGATCTCATGCGCAATCTGAACCGTTTCTTTGGTAAGTTCGGACTTCCGGGCCTTCGCCTGAATGAGCGCTGCAATCTCGAATAAATCCCGAAGATGTTACCGGCGCTGGCTGAGGTGCCACCCTCAACTCATCGCGAATTTGTTGAGTAGACTCATGCATGAAAAGCCTAGCGAGAAGATCTAACATCGTGCGCAACTGCGGTTCCCCTACGGAAGGATTCTGCCTTTTAATAACTTGCGAGTTTGAGTCGGGTCCACCGCAAGATATGCCTCGGCTAAATTGAGACCTTCTACACCCTTCTTATACTTAGAAGAGAGTTTCCGTAAATTGTTGATTGCTTCGTCAGTGGCACCCATAGCCGCGAGTATTTGCGACGGCAGGTAGACGGCTGGAAAGTATACAGAACTTGGTTCGTTCACGCGTTGAACACACTCAAGCGCCTCCGCATCACCCCGCTTAGATAAAGTGCTCTGGCCCGCAGCGAAGCAATCTCAGCCTCATTCGTGCCCGGGTCGGACGCGGTATCGAGGTGCTTCAACGCCTCCTGCGGCTGAAGTCTCCGCAAGTATGTACTGGCTATACTTATTTGCAACCTTGACCACGGTCGACTGCCGACACCAACAAGCAAGAGACACCTCTTGAAATCGTCTATCGCTTCGCGATATCGCCCCTGTGACAAAATGATTTGACCTCGAAGTAGCCGAGCGTCATAGAAATCCGTATCAAGACGAAGCGCTTTCTCCAGATCATCCAACGGCGCAGGCATCTTGAATTTTGACCGAACGACCTCTGACCAAGGCGAAAAAGAAAGTCTAGCCCGTGCAAGGATGGATAATTTGTTCCCCGTGTAGCTTCCTCGAAGATGAACTGTACAAGAGCGAGGATAGGCCTAGATTTGCGTCGAACCAACGTTCTGGCGGAGCGTAAGCTCATACCATATGCGCGGAAGGTAGTCCCAGTAAAGGGATGACTCCGGCCTCTTCCGAAGGAGAAGCAGATACGATTCTGCGGCATCTTCTAAATTAATTTCAGAGCCACTACTTTGTAGACTTTCCCAAATGGTGAGTGGATCACTCAAATTTTGCTCACGGATTCGTGACGCAAGGGCCGATAGTCGGCAAGAACCTTTGATGTCAGAGGTAACTGACTTGACAATGCAGAGATTATGCGTTCGCCAAAACTTAGCCCACTATCAAATGAGATCTCAAGCAGATGCTCCCGCTGGAAGACCACCTGCGCCTTCGAGATCCACTTGACAGCGACATCGTCGAGAAACGGCCAAGATGGAGTTATGACAGGTAAAATGTGTTGTGACCTATGACGACTTGAGGACTCGGTCAAAGTCGAGTACACGTTGCGGATCCCATCTAGGTTTTGCTGATTGAGTCTGAAAAGGAGGACAATCGAATCTGGAATCTGCCGTACGCAGATTCCCCCAACGTCACTGTAGCCTGTCAAAGAGTCGATTAATACATAGTCGTAAGAAGGCGAGAGCTCGGAAATTGCTCTTTTGAGTTGCTCGATAAGCTGGTAGCCGTGCGCGGACTCGTATATTTCTTTCCAACTTATTCTTTCGAGTCTGCTCTGGTATGAACGATCAAGGCGGCCGGCCGGAAGGATATCAATTAGCGGATAAGATGTCCGATGGATAAAGTCTTTGACGTTCGGCACCTGCGCGGTTTCCAGAAAATAGCAGACATAGTCGACCAAACCCAATGCCGATGCCGCACGCTTCATCCCAAAACGCGGTGTACCCGCTGGTGCGCCAAGGTCGAAATCAATTACTAAGACCCGGGCTGGTTCAAATCCGTGGTTGGCAAGTATCCACGCGACATTTGCCAACGCCAGAGTTCTCCCCACCCCCCCTTTATATGAGTAAAACGTGGTGAAATGAGGCATATTATGTGAGCCTCGGAAGCGCGGTCGCGCACGCTATTCGGTCTAAGCCAAATGCACAACCGTAAGCTGCAAGCGTGTGTGGTAAATTACTGTAGTGCTCGGAAATTGTCTCTGCAATATATGCTGCGCGGCGTCCTTTTGATCTCGGGCCGTCCGTGTTTGCGTTCGGACATAGCCTAATTCGACCGATCGCAGAGGTCTGTCGTACTTCAATCACAACATCAAAGTTAAGAACGTCAGTAGGTTCATGAGGCGTTCAACTGAAAAGCCATCAAGTTTGTAATGGAGGAGGGCCGAAACTTTTGGCTGAGTTAGATTCAGCAGATCGGCGACCCTTTTCTGTGTCAAGCCTCTGGCCTGGATCGCGCGGGTTATGGCGACACCTAGGCGTGCCTTAGCATTGAGCTCTTCCGCCTCAGGTAGACCGAGATCGGCGAAAATGTTGCCGCTGCTATTGATGAATTTGGTTTTCCGATTTGCCATAGTTTTGTTCGTATAGATCGCGGACATCTTTAAGACGTTTTTTAACCAGATCCTTATCCGGTTGAGATGTCTTCACTGCTTTAGGAGACTTTTTTTGGAACGCGTGGACGACGTACATCGCGTGCTCAAATCTCAACGTGTAGACCGCTCGGTATGTGTCGCCGTCGTAATCTTCGACGATTTCAAGGACCCCAGCTCCGTCCCCCATCCATGGCTTCGCTTTCTCGTGCTTCCCGCCAAACTGCGCCGCGCTGAGCGCATACCCAATTTCTCGTTGCACTTTTGCCGGAAAACGCTTCAAGTCCTTGAGAGCAGAAGCAACCCAGACAAGCGCACGTTCGCCGGGTTGTGAAGAGCTTCGAGACAAGAATCATATCCCCATTCTGGGATAAGAATATACGGTTCATCGGCAACATGCGAAAGATTTTCACAAACGAATGAGGCGGTCATGGCGTGCGATGCCATCCGGGGGATTCCTGCGCGTGGCTATTTTCGGTTGCGACTACCTGTTTCTATCAGTCGTAGGCGTTCCTCGAAAACTTCATAGTGCATTGCCCGGCGGCGGGCGTATAGTTCCGCGTGTTGTGGAAAGGGGGCCCGATATCGCGATGAAATAAAAGGAGAAAGCACATGAAGCTGAAAGTTCTTGCACTGTCTCTGGTGATGCTGGCTGGAGCCGCCGTCTCGCTGGCGCAGGGCCCGCAGATGGGCACCTGGAAACTGAACGAAGCCAAATCCAACGTGCCCGCCGGCTCGTTGAAGAACACCAACGTCGTCTACGAGGCGCAGGGCGACAAGATCAAGGTCACGACCGACGGCACGGGCACCGACGGCTCGCCCATGCATACCGAATGGGTGGGCAAGCTGGACGGCAAGGACTATCCGCTGACCGGCGACCCGAACGCCGACGCGCGCGCCTACACCAAGGTGAGCGACCGCGTCCTGACCTTCGTCAACAAGAAGCCGGGCAAGCCTTCGACCTCGGGCCGCATCGTCGTCGCGGCGGACGGCAAGACCCGCACCCTGACGGCGCACGGCACGGACCCCTCGGGCAAGAAGATTTCCAGCACCATGGTCTACGACAAGCAGTAGCGCCTGGTGGAAGGAACTTGACAAAGCACGTCTCCGGAGACGGGGCAGGGCGCGCACCCGCACGCGCCCCCGATCGGAGAGCCGAACCTAAGTGCTTATTTATCCGGAATTTACGTGGAAACCGGGGGGGAGGGGTAGGGTCCACCGCGATTTGAGTTAGACTTCCCTGCACGAAGCCGGCCCCGAAATTCCAGGAGGCAGTTTTATGCAGAACGGCACGAAACCTTGTCCACTCATCCTGATTCTTGAAAACTGCGGTCAGACCGCAGTCGTTCACTGCCGCGGCAAGCTCGTCGCCGGCGTCGGCGACCACCTCTTCCAAACCGTCTCGGAACTCTTCGCCGATCATCGCCGCATCATCCTGGACCTGCACGAGCTGACCCACATGGATTCCATGGGTCTGGGCTCTCTGCTGCGGCTTTACGTGACGGCGAAGACCCACCATCGCCAGCTCGAGCTGAAGAACCTCGGCAACCGCGTGCGCGAGCTGCTGATCATGACCAATCTGCTGCCCGTGTTCTCGATCGTCGGCGAGCACAACATCAAGATGTAGCTGGCGGCAATGGTTTAAACTGGATCTGCGATGGCATTTCCGATCAAGACGTGCGTGGTGTGCAAGGAAGAGTTCGAACTGAAGCCCGGCAAGCCAGGCTTCGCCAACCGCTGCCCGGAGTGCAGCGAGCCGGAGGAGTCGGATGCGACGCAGGCGACGGGGCACACCGACCGCGAGGCGAATGCGGCTCGGCGCGAGGCGATGAAGAATCTGTTGTATCGCAAGGACAGCTGAGTCGGCTGCGCGGTACAAGGGCGAAAGCAGATTCCCTGCGGGAATGACAACCAATTTGGATGACTTCGTCGGCTAGGGCCGGATGACCTGGGCGGAGAAGCGTTCCATCTCTTCGGCCTGCGGGCTGGATTGCAGGAGGACGAGGTCGACGCCGACTGCTGCGAACTCCTCGCAGGCGCTCGCTGACGGCTTCGGGCGTGCCGACGAAGCCGGAGCGCAGGCCGCGGTTGGAGACGGAGTAGTCTTCGAGCGAAACCTTCTGCTCGAGCTTGGAGCCGGTGATCCACTGCTGGTAGTTTTCGTAGCCGCGCGCGGACTGCTTGACGTCGGTGATGCGGCGGACTTCGGCGGTGGCTTCGGCGTCGGAGTCGCGCACGATGGCGTAGCCGGAGACGCCGAAGGTCATCGGCGGCAGGCCCAGGCGCTCGCGGCGCGCGCGCATGTCGGCGATCTTGTCGCCGACGATCTCGGGCGGGTCGCCGTGCATCAGGTAGGCGTCGCACTTTGGCGGCGATGAGGTTCTTGGCGGTGTCGGATTCGCCGCCGGCGTAGAGGGTCGGGCGGCCGTTGGGCGTGCTGCGGCGCGACGGGAGTGCCGGTGAAGCGGCGCTGCGGGACGGGCTTGGGCGAGAGGACGTTGTCCTCGACGTTGTAGAGCGCGCCCTGGTGGGTGAAGCGCTGCTCGCGCCAGCAGCCGTCGACGACGTCGATCCACTCGGAGGTGCGGGCGTAGCGCTGGTCGTGCTCGTCGAAGGGGATGCCGTACTTTGTGGCTTCGTCGCGCCACCAGCTGGAGACGACGTTGAGCGTCAGGCGGCCGTCCGCTGATCTGGTCGATGTTGGCGGCCTGCTTGGCGAGCAGCGCGGGGTTGTGGAAGGTGGGCCGGACGGCGACCATCAGTTCCAACTTCTGCGTGACCGCGGCTAGCGCCGCGGCAGTAGACCAGGCATCGAGCGACGGGGCTTCGACGCCCTTGATGTCGTTCAGGTTGAGTTCGGCGATGAGGGTGAGGTCGAAGCCGAGCTGCTTCGGCGCGCGTGGCGAGCGAGCGGGTGTACGCCCAGCTCGTCTCCATGGATTCGTCATCGAGATTGCGGAGCCACCCGCCGAAGACGGGCAGCCAGAAGCCATAGCGCATAGAAGCAGTTTCCAGTTCTTAGTTGTTAGTTGTCAGTTTCTTGCTTCAGGCTGCGGCGGTTTGCTTCTGGCGGGCTTGCTTCCACTTTTCGGACGCGTATTTGCCTTCAAGGAGGTGAGGGAGATAGTGGTCGACGTCCAGTTGCGGCCACGCGATATCGAGTCCGCCGAAGATTTGGATGTCGGAGAGTTGGGCTTCTGTGGCGTTTTCCAGCCCCTGCAACTGCTCCCGCGGGATCACGAGACGCTGACCGCTGTCGATTTTCAGAATGATCAGGTCGAGCGATCGAATGTATTGCGCTTCAAGCGCCTCTGGGAGCGGAGGCTCCTGCCTCGCGCGTTCCATCGCGGCTTCGATATCGGCTTCTGTGGTGAGGTCCCTACCGGCTGCCATGTGTCTTCTCCCAGAGAGTTTCCAACTCCCAAGCATTTGCTGCCGCTACACGAAGGATTCTGTCGACCACGTTTTTCGCTGCGTTGAGCGGTTTGATCGCCCTGGCTCGGCTCGATAAGCGGGTCGTGCCATTTCCCAAGAAGGTCGATGATCAAGGTTACCTTGCCGCTGGTTCCATGAACGTGCGGCGGCGGGTGGTCGTTTGGATAAACAGAGAATCGGATGCCATCGTACGTTTTCGAGCCCACATGCCTAATTTAGTCCGGCGCGGATTGGCGGGCAAGGTACTTATATCTCAGGCGCCGAGGACTACTTCTTCGGAGACGTTGGCGAATTTGGCTTCGGATTCGAGCCAGTCGACCAGTTTGACGAAGGGGTCGAAGCCGATGACGTTCTTGCCGTCGGCTACGAAGTTACTGAGGGCGTTGGTGTCGTAGTAGTAGCGCTGGCCGTCGCGGTCGTCGGTGATGTACTCGACGCCGCCGATGTCGATGCCGCTGGCGGCCATGATGCGTTCGACGTCTTCGATGACTTCGGGCGGCGGGGTGAAGCCTTCGACGGTGATGCCGGACTTGGGCGCGTCGATGGCGCAGGCTGCCCGATCGAGGTCAACACCAGATGTAGTCCGGCAGATGTCGGCGGGGCAGAGGTCGAAGGTTTCGCCCGTGATGTGGACCTTGATGGCGTAGAGGAATTTGCCGTTGAGGACCTCGACGCGGACGATGTGGGCGTCGCGGGCGGGGATGAACTCCTGCACGAGCGCGGTGGAGTCCATGCCGAGCGTGAGCGCGTCGGGATCGGTCGCGCGGGAGCTTGGCGGCGGCTTCGAGCTGCGAGATGTGGTCGAAGCGCTTGACGCCGGAGCCGGAGCCGCCGATGTTGGGCTTGACCACCACCGGCCAGCGCAGGCCTTCGGTCGCCGCGCGGCGCCTGCGAGGCCCGGTGGATGACGCGGGCCTTCGGGTACGGGATGGCAGAGCGAATCCATCAGCGACAAGCTGGCCGGCTTTGGAGAGCTCGGAGCGGAAGGCCTGCAGGCCGTTGATGACGCGGACGCCGCGGGCTTCGAGGTGCTCGAGGAAGCCGAGGGTGTAGAAGATCTGGTCGCCGTGGTCGCGGTTCCAGGCCGAGGGGCTCATGCGGTTGAAGACCAGCGAGTACTTCTCCTCGGGATGGTCGTCGGGCGAGTAGATGTGGTCGACGGCGTTAGAGCTTGACGTAGGGTGTGCCGCGGCGGTCGAGCTCGGCGAAGAGCGGCTTGAACCAGTTGGGCTGCTCGTAATAGATGGCGATGGGAAGTGTTGGCATGCGGTCCCTCTCCATTCAGGATAAATGTGCGGCGGGAAGAAGTCAGCACAGAGGGCACGGAGGTTACACGATGGGCGCGGAGGTTTTTGTTGCGGCTGGGGGAATTTTGCTGACTGAAGCAGGCTGGAAACTCCATACACGAAGGACAGAAGCAGATTCCCTTCGGGAATGACAACAAAGGTTTAACAATCACGTTTGAACGGGAGGCACATGGATTGACGAAGAAGATGCGGCTGCTGCCGCTGGTGGGCGCGACGTACTTCATGGTGGCGGGTGGGCCGTATGGGCTCGAAGACATCATCGGCAAGGCGGGGTATGGGCGGGCGCTGCTGCTGCTGCTTCTGGTGCCGCTGGTCTGGAGTCTGCCGACCAGCCTGATGGTCGGGGAGCTGGCGAGCGCGATCCCGGAAGAGGGCGGCTACTATGCGTGGGTGCGGCGGGCGCTGGGCGGCTTCTGGGGATTCCAGGAGGCGTGGCTGTCGCTGGCGGCGAGCGTCTTCGACATGGCGATCTATCCGGTGACGTTTGTGCTGTACCTGGGCGAAGTTGGCGCCGGCGTGGACGGCGGGCAACCGCGGCACGCTGTGGGCGCTGGCGGTGGTGCTGGGCTGCGCGCTGTGGAATCTGCGCGGCGCGAAGGCGGTGGGCGGAGGCTCGGTGTGGCTGTTCGGCGTGATGCTGTCGCCGTTTGTGGTGCTGGTTGCGGTCGGGCTGTGGCGCGGGCTTGCGGGCCATGCGGCTGGCGGAGGACTGCATGCGCTGGCGGGCTGGTACGGCGACGCCGGATATGGCGGCGGCGATCTCGGTGTGCCTGTGGAACTACATGGGCTGGGATAACGCGTCGACCGTGGCGCAGGAGGTGGAGAACCCGCAGCGGACGCTATCCGCGGGCGATGCTGATGGCGGCGGCGCTGGTGGCGGTGACGTATATGCTGCCGCTGGCGGCGGTGGCCGTGGCGGGGATTCCGGCGGAGCAGTTTTCGACCGGCGCGTGGGCAGACGCGGCGAAGACGCTGGGCGGCACGGGCTGGTGGGGCGTGGTGCTGGGCTTGCCGTCGTGCTGGGAGGGACGATCAGCGGCGTCGGCATGTTCAACGCGCTGATGATGAGCTACACGCGCATTCCATATGCGCTGGCCGAGGAGCGGCTGCTGCCGCAGGCGTTTGCGCGCGTGACGAAGAACGGCGTGCCGTGGCTGAGCGTCGCGCTCTGCGCCATCGCGTGGGGGTTAGCGGTGCAGATGTCGTTTGAGCGGCTGATCTCGATCGACCTGGTGCTGTATGGGGCGAGCCTGCTGCTGGAGTTCGTGGCGTTGGTGGTGCTGCGGGTGCGCGAGCCGGCGATGGTGCGGCCGTTCCGGGTGCCGGGCGGGATGTTTGGCGCGGTGGCGGCGGGCGTGGGCCCGGCGTTGCTGATCGCGTTTGCGATGTGGGCGGCGCGTGGGGAGAGGGTTGCGGGGATGCCGGCGCTGGCGTTTGCAGCGATCGTGGCGGCGTGCGGGCCGGTGCTGTATGGAATTGCGAGGAGGGGAGCGGCGGGCGGGAGAAGGCGAAATACTGAAACATGACTATGCCTTTAGCTCCGGTGGATTGGTTTCAGGGCCAAAGGCCCGTCCCATAACAGCCTGGGGTGGAGCCGGGTGCAATCCGGCGGAACCCCAGGTGCAGGGTGCCTAACGATCCTGAGGGCTGAAAGCCCGACCTATGGCTTGCGGTGCCCGATGGATCGGGCCTTCAGCCCTCCTCGTTTTCTACGGTTCTTCACCCAGGGCTCGCGCCCTGGGCTGTTATGGGACGGGCCTTCGGCCCTGAAACGTCATGCCAGCTAAAGGCATAATCATCTACTGAGATTCTTCGCTTCACTTGGAATGACTGGCATGGGCTGGGCTCAGAAAGATGGGCCCGTCGAGCTTCGGAATGACAAGCAAAGGGGCGCGGACTATTTCCCGGTGAGCTTGAGGGCGGCTTCCCTGGCTTTCTCGGCGGCTTCGTAGCGCTGGACGGCGCCTTCAGCGAAGCATTCCATGCAGCAATATTTCGCTTCGACTTTGGATTTCGCAACGATCTCCTGCGAACTGGGAGCGAGGGCGACCTCGAAGCCGCAGAAGCTGCAAAGCGCCATGCGGCAGTCGTCGACCAGGCCCGGCCAGCGCTTGCAGATAACCATCAGCGGCTCGTCGGGGTTGTCGTCGGGAGCCTTGAGCTGACCTTTTTCAAGCATCCCGCGAAGCATCTCGGCGAGCTTCGGATTGTCGCGGAACGCTTTTCGCAGGGCTGTGCGCTCGTCCATTCCGCTCCTCCTCGAATCCTGAGAAGCCCAGGTCTCAGAGCGAGACCTGGGGCACCCGATGTGTTTCTGCGGCCTACTTTTGCGGAACCGGCTTGGCTTCCGGGTTGGTCTTGTTGTCGATGAAGCGCTGCTGGGCTTCGGTGACTTTGTTGCGGGCGAAGGCGGCGTCGCGCCAGCCTTTCACTTCCACGCGCTTGCCTTCGAGGTCCTTGTAGATGGAGAAGAAGTGCGTGATCTCGCGCAGCATGTGGGGGTAGATTTCGGAGTAGTTCCAGACGTCCTTGTAGCGGGGATTGCCCATGCCGACGCAGAGGACCTTCTCGTCGCCCAGGCCCTGGTCCATCATCTCGAGGATGCCGATGGGGCGCACTTCCATGACGCAGCCGGTGAAGCTTGGGCTGTCGACGAGCACGAGCACGTCCAGCGGGTCGCCGTCGTCACCGAGCGTGGACGGGATGAAGCCGTAGTCGCCCGGGTAGTGGACCGGGGAGTAGAGATTGCGGTCCAGGCGGAAGACGTGCAGTTCCTTGTCGTATTCGTACTTGTTGACTCCGTCGCCGGGAATCTCAACGACCACGTTGATGACTTCCGGGCTCTTCGGCGCCGACTGGCAACTCCAAATAATTAGGCATAAAGTCTGGCATCTTCTCTCAATCGAAATGGATTTACTGCAGGGAACTGGGCCGGGAAGCAGCGTCCGAGGCCGGGGGAGGGACAGCATCCGGAACCGGCCGGCGCCGGGGTGCGGTGAAGCACCCACTCCAAGTCTATAATCAGACCTCATGAAAGCCCACGTCTATGTTACGTTGAAGCGCACCGTGCTCGATGCGCAGGGTCAGACGGTTGCCGATGCGCTGCGCCGCATGGAGTATCGCGGGGTGAGCGATGTGCGGCAGGGCAAGTACTTCCTGCTGACGCTGGACCTCCCGAATGGCGCGGACGCCGCCACCGGCGAAGAGGCGGCGCGGGCGGAGGTGGACCGCATCGCGCGCGAGGTGCTGGTGAACCCCGTGATTGAGGAATACAGCTTCCGCCTGGAGCCTTAGGAATCCGGGCTCAGCGGCATAACCTCCGCAGGACGGACACCCTCCGGCCGGTCGTGGTCATCGAACCAAAGGATCGGCTCGTCTATTTGAGAGAAGAGAGGGTTGTGCATGGGGGAACGAAATCGACGTGGGCCGGCAGCCGGTGCGCTGGCCGTGGCGGCGCTGTGCCTTGGCTGGGGCAGCAACGCCGGGGCTCAGGCTGAGAATACCGGATACACGCGGGCTGACGTTTCAGCTTTCGCGGCAGGCTCCCGGGTGGCCACGGATTACAACAGCACGGATTACGGTTTCACGGCAGGCGCGGATTACACCCGTTTTTTCAAGCATTTCGCTCCGTCGGTGGAGGCCCGGTATACGTACTCCACCGGGTCGGTGGTTTCAGAAGACAGCTTCACGGGCGGGCTGCGGGTCCAGACCAGCTACCGGCGGTTTACCCCGTACGCGGACTTCCTGGGCGGGTACGGCAAGATTTCGTTCGCGCACTCGGGGATTCCGGGTTACAACAGCGACAACTCCTTTATCTACAGCTTCGGCGGTGGGGTGGACTACCGGCTGGACCGGCGCTGGTCGGTCAGGGCCGACGCACAGTTGCAGCATTGGAAACTTGGAGATGAGGCGCCAGCCTTCGAGCCTTCGACCCTGAGCCTGGGACTGTCGTACCGCTTCTTTGGCGGGTTCGCGAGTCATCCCAGGACGCCGAAGCACTAAGCCGGGCAAAGCCTTCTGCCGGAGCGGGGCGGCGGGTGCTACGCTCGATATCTGGGAGACAAGGCAGATTTTGACTGATCCTCTATCGTTCGACCCCGGGTCCGCCCGGTCGGGGGGCAGCCGGTTCGTCCGCGCGTGCCTGCGCCAGCCGGTGGACCGTACGCCGGTGTGGTTTCTGCGCCAGGCTGGACGTTACATGCCGGAGTACATGGCCGTCCGCAAGCACCACACGCTGCTGGAGATCTGCCGCACGCCTGCGGTAGCTGCCGAGGTGACGATTACGGCGGCCGAGCGCCTGGGCGTGGATGCCGCCATCATCTTTGCCGACCTGCTGCTGCCGTTTACGCCGATGGGCGTGGACTTCGAGTTCGTCGCCGGCGAAGGGCCGCAGGTGCATACGCCGGTGCGGACGCTGGCGCAGGTCGAGGCGCTGCGCACCGATCGCGTGGACGAACTGAGCTATGTGGGGCGGTCGATCGAGCTGGTGGCGAAGCACTTTGCGGCGCCGCGCGCGGATGGCGATCAGCTTGGCATCATTGGGTTCTGCGGCGCGCCGTTTACGCTGGCGAGCTACATGATCGAGGGCGGAAGCTCGCGCAACTACATTGATACAAAGAAGATGATGTACGCGAGCGGCGTTCGCGGCGGCGCGGAGTCGACGGCCTGGCCGCTGCTGATGGAGAAGCTGGTCACGGTGCTGACGGGCTTCGCGCAGCAGCAGGTGGAGGCCGGGGCGGACGTGATCCAGATCTTTGATAGCTGGGCGGGGGCGCTGTCGGTGGCCGATTACCGCGAGTTCTGCCTGGGGCCGACGACGGAGCTGGTGAAGCGCGTGCGCGAGATGGGCGTGCCGGTGATTTATTTCGGCGTGGATACGGCGTCGCTGCTGCCCGCGATGCGCGAGACGGGCGCGGACGTGATCGGGCTGGACTGGCGAACGCCGCTCGACGAGGGCTGGAAGGCTGTCGGGCCGGGCTGCGCCGTGCAGGGGAATCTGGATCCGATTGCGCTGTTTGCGCCGGAAGAGGTGCTGCGGCGCGCGTGGCCGAGGTGCTGGACAAGGCTGCAGGACAGGCCGGGGCACATCTTCAACCTGGGCCATGGCATTGTGCCGGGGACGCCGGTGGAGAACGTGGTGCGGGTGGTGGAGTGGGTGAAAGAGATGGGACGCAATGACTGAGAGACGCGATTCTGCTGCTGGCGCACGGCACGCCGGACGTGCTGGGCGAGATGGCGGAGTATTTGTCGAAGGTGACGGGCGGACGTGCGCTGCCGCCGGAGGTGGTCGAGGAGCTGCAGCATCGCTACGCCGAGATCGGGTTGCGCGACGAGCCGCTGCCGGGCGGGCCTCCGCTGACGAGGTGGACGCTGGAGCAGGGGCGGCTGCTGGGGGAGGGGCTGGGGCGCAAGGTGTATGTCGGGCATGCGCAACTGGCATCCGTACATCGCGGAGACGCTGGAGACGATGCGGGCGGACGGCGTGAAGCGGTTCAAGGCGATCTGCCTCGCGCCGCAGAATTCACGGACGAGTACCGGGCTGTACCGGCGGGCGACGGTGGCGGCGGCGTCGGGCATGGAGATGGAGTTTGTCGCCGGGTGGGCGGAGCATCCGCTGCTGGCGGAGGCGTTCGCGGAGCGGCTGCGGCCGGTCTGGGCGGAGGCCTGTGCGAGCCTGGGATCGCGGGTGCCGGTGCTGTTCACGGCGCACTCGGTTCCGTGCCGGACGATCATGACCGGGCGAGGCAAGCGTGGCGGGCGCGCGGCCGGGAACGCCGGCGCAGGCGACGCCTGATCCCTATCCGGTGGAGGCGAAGCGCACAGCGCAGATGGTCGCCGACCGGGTGGACGGACTGCAGGAATCGGACTGGTTCTTCGCCTTTCAAAGTCAGGGTGTCAGCGGCGGGCCGTGGATTGGGCCGACGGTGGAGGACACGCTGAAGGCGCTCGCGGCGGCGGGGTATCCGGGCGTGGTGATGCAGCCGGTGGGGTTTTTGTGCGATCACGTGGAGATTCTGTACGACATTGATGTCGCTTTTGCGGAGACGGCCAGGGAGCTGGGTTTGAAGCTTTGGCGGGCCGAAAGCCTGAACGATTCGCCGACGCTGGTGCGGGCGCTGGCCGAGGTCGCGCGCGGTGAGTGGAAGGCGCAGGTGGACGAGGTGGTCGCGATTCCATGAAGCGCCGGCGCATTGCCGTTCTGGGTGGAGGCATCGCCGGAGTCACGGCAGCCTGGCAGTTGGCGCAACGCGAACGTGCGCTGGGCGACATAGAGGTTGTGCTGTTTGAGGCGTCCGGCCGGCTGGGTGGCACGGTGGAGACGGTGTACCGGGACGGCTTCGTCGTGGAGTGCGGGCCGGATGGCTGGGTAAGCGAGAAGCCCTGGGCGCGGGAGCTGGTGCGCGAGCTGGGCATGCACGGCAAGCTGATCGCCTCGAACGACGCCGAGCGCGTCACCTACATCCTGAGCGGAGGCCGGCTGGTGGCGATGCCGGACGGCATGCGCATGATGGTGCCGACGGAACTGGCGGCGCTGGAGTCTTCGCCGCTGTTCAGCGCGGAAGCCAAGCGAGCGTATGCGGCTGAGCCGGGACGCGCGGAGGAGCTTCGCCGCAGTGCGCCAGCGGAGGATGAGAGCATCTCCAGCTTTGTCGCACGGCATTTCGGGCCGGAGGTGCTGACGAAAGTGGCCGCTCCGCTGCTGAGCGGGGTGTTTGGCGGCGATGTGGCGAGGCTGAGCGTGCAGGCGGTGATGCCGGCGTTTGTACGCTATGGAGCGGGAGTATGGATCGCTCATCGTGGCGCTGCAGCAGTCCGCCCGCGCGTCTGACCCGTGTGCGGAGAAGCCGGCGGTCTTCACCAGTCTGGATGGCGGCACGGGGTCTTTGGTGGACCGGATGAAGGCCGAGCTGAAGCCGGAGTGGGTTCGCCTTGGATGCGCGGTGACCGGGCTGCAGCGCGAGGGGGACGGCTGGCTGGTCGAGGCGGCGGGCGCGGCGGCGCACTTCGACGGGGTGCTGATGGCGCTGCCGGCGCATGCGGCGCGCGAGCTGCTGACGCCGATCTCGGCGCGGATGGGCGAACTGCTGACGATGGAGGCGAGCTCCGCGGTGATTGCGGCGCTGGCGTTCCGAGAGAACTTCGCGCTGCCGCGCGGGTTCGGTTTCCTGGTGCCGGCGGGGGAAGGGAGTTCGCTGCTGGCGGCGACGTTTGTCGACCAGAAATTTCCCGGGCGGCTGCCGGAAGAGGGCGGCCGGCTGCTGCGCGCGTTCTTTGGCGGAAGCCAGGGCCTGGCGCTGGCGGGGAAGAGCGATGCGGAGATTGCGGCTGTGGCGCTGGGGGAGTTGTCGGCGATCCTGGGCCCGCTGCCTGCGCCTTTGTTTTCAGTGGTGCGGCGTTGGCCGCGCAGTCTGCCGCAGTATGAGGTCGGCCATCTGGAACGTGTGGCCGAGTTGGACGCGCTGCTCCAGAATTTACCGGGGTTGTGGCTGTTGGGGAACGCGTATCGCGGCGTGGGCCTGCCGGATCTGATTCGGGATGCGCGCGCGGCGGCGCGAGACGCGGCCGAGAGGTTCTAATTTGTCACTGCCTCGGAGTTTTTTCCTCAAATTTTCGGAACCGCACCGGGAACCGCAACGTAAGAGCTTAGACATGGCGGGCTTCCCTGGCCGATCCGCTGCATAGTGCGCGGACAACCCCGGCTACTCGCCGAATGAGGATTCCATGAAGATTTTTGTTCTAGTCAGCGCCTTCGCGGCGTGTTCGATGACGCACGTCTATGCCCAGGCGGCCGCTTCTTCTGCGCTGCTGGCCGCTGCGACGGAGCAGGGGTGCAAGGGGTCGTCGCTGACCGGGGTGGTGAAGGACAGCACGCAGGCGCTGATTCCGGGTGCGACGCTGAAGCTGGACGGCGGGGTGGCTGCGGCGAGTGCGTCGGACGGCCGGTTTCGCTTCGCCTGCGTTGCGGATGGGACGCACCAGCTTTCGATTTCTGCGGAAGGTTTCGCGGCGCGGACGCTTCCGGTGAAGCTGCCCCGCCCCGCGCCGGTAGAGGTGATTCTGCAACTGCAGTCGGTGGAGACGCAGGTAGAGGTGAATGGCGAGGAAACGCCGGAGACCAGCGCGAACGGGAGTGGGCCGACGGCGACGATCTCCGGCACGCGGCTGCAGTCGCTGGCGGACGATCCGGACGATCTGCAGCGCGAGTTGCAGCAACTGGCCGCGGCGAGCGGGGGCAATCCGGCGAACACGACGATTTCGGTGGATGGATTTCAGGGGTCGAGCGCGCTGCCGCCGAAGAGTTCGATTGCGTATATCAAGGTGAACCCGGACCAGTTTTCGGCGGAGTACCGCGAGCCGCCGTTCGATGGCGGGCGGGTGGAGGTGTACACGAAGCCGGGGCAGAAGGCGTATCACGGTGCGCTGTTCATGACCAACGGAAGCCCGTGGGAGAATGCGCGCGATCCGTTTTCGACCAGCAAGGCGGCGATCGGGCAAGCAGCGCTATGGATTTGAGCTGACGGGGCCGGTGCGCAAGACGGGCAGCGATTTTGCGCTGACGCTGGAGCATCGCAGCATCGACAACTTTGCGGTGGTGGATGCGGTTGAGCTGGATGGCGCGGGCAACCTGGTGGCGACGAGTGCGAACGTGGCGACGCCGCAGCGGCTGTGGCTGGGGACGGCGCGGCTGGACTGGCAGCTGGGCGCGAAGAACACGTTCATCGCGAGCTACAGCGCGAATGTGAACCACCTGCAGAATGTGGGCGTGGGTGGGACGACGCTGGCGGAGACGGCGTATGACAGCGAGCCGTATGAACACATGTTCCGCGTGAGCGACGTGACGACGGCGTAGCGCGCACCTGATGCATGAGGCGCGGGTGAGCCTGCGCTGGGATGGCGAGACGGATACGCCGATCTCGACTGCGCCGCAGGTGCAGGTGGCGGGCGCGTTTACCGGCGGCGGCGCGACGCTTGGGCCGCAGCGGCTGCGGGAGTTCAACATGGAGGTACGATGACGATGCGATCCTGACGACGAAGAAGCACACGCTAAGTTCGGCACGCAGTTGATGATCTACGACGAGCATCAGCAGCTGACGACGAACTTCAACGGGACGTATAGTCTTGGCGGAACGCGCCGGTGCTGGAGCGAGGGACCAGTGCGGGCAGACGAGACGATCACGGGTGAGCAGTATCGGCGGGCGCTGCTGGACTGCGGGGACGCCGACGGCTTAGAACGTTACGGGACGCCGAGGTGGTTCATGCAGGACGCGCTGTTCTTCGCAGGACGACTGGAACGCTGGGCAAGGGGTGCATGTCGCCTATGGGCTGCGGTACTTCTTGCAGAACAGATCCGACGGTGCTGAACTCGATCACGCCGCGGCTGGGGATTCTGTGGTCGCCGAACAAGAAAGGGACGTGGACGCTGCATGCGCATGCGAGGCTTGTTCTCGGGGCAGATACGGACGAGCGCAGCACGGCGGAGGTGCTGCGCGAGGACGGCGTAGAGCGCGTGACGAGCACGATGTATAACCCGGTGTATGGCAATCCGCTGCAGGGCGCGACGGTGCGATCCATACGGTGCGCACGCGTACAATCCGCACATCTGGCGAACCTGACCTGGCGGCGGAGAACATTGGCGGGACGCGGGCGCTGCCGGGTGGCTTGAATCTTTCGGCGGACTGGTACTACGGGCGCATCTGGAACGATGTGCGGTCGGTGAATATCAATGCGCCGCTGAACGGCGTGCCGACGGGGCCGCGGCCGGGGCCGGCGAATCTGAATATTCTGCAGGTGCAGAACAGCGGCCAGGGCGGCGTCAACGCGGTGTTTGCGGGGATGGAGCAGCACAAGTTGAAGCGCGTGCAGTTCTTCTGTCGGCGGCGGTGCGGGTCGACCTGGTCGACGATACGGACGACAACGAGTTCTTCACGCCGCAGAGCTCGTATTCGAATGTGGGCGAGTTTGCGCACCGGACGGGGCAGAATGTGTGGAACCTCTTTGGCAACGCTACGTTGAATCTGCCGGAGAAGGTCGCAGCTGAGCACGCGACTTCAATGGCGGCGGCGATGCGCACTACAACATCACGACGGGGTTCGATAACAACGGCGATGGCAACTTCAACGATCGTCCGCAGTATGCGGCGGCCGGGACAGGCCGGGTGCGATGCAGACGCCGTACGGGCTGCTGGTGGCGTACGGGCGGGACGGGAGTGTTTCCGCGCAACAAGGGCGTGATGCCGTGGACGTTTTACCTGGACATGAATGTGCAGCGGGCGTTCACGCTGACGCGCAATGCGAAGGCGGAGCATCAGCAGACGCTGACGGTGAATGTGCGGTCGTCGAATGTGCTGAACCACCTGAATGTGACGCGGTGGGCGGGGTGCTGGGGTCGCCGCTGTTTGGGGTGCCGTATGCGGCGGATAATGGGCGGCGGGTGGAGGCGGGGGCGCGGTACAGCTTTTAGGCGGCCCGGGCGAAGAACTTAACACGGATTTGCACCGATTGCACGGATTTGGACGAGGTGAGCCTTAGGGTTTACGGCTCGCGGAAGGGGAAGAGCTGCTGCATCTTCCAGGGGCCGTCCAAATACTCCCAGAGGACCAGTGCGGTGGCGTGCACTTCGAAGGGCTGGAAGTTGCGCTGGAGGTCGGCGAGGAGTGCGCGGGCGGCTTCGGGTGTGGCCTTGTTCTGATGACGATGTGCGGGGAGAACCGCTGGCGGTCCTGCGGGATGAGGTCGGCGGCGAACGTGTGGGCGAGGTGGGCGTGCAGCTTGAGGAGCGGTTCGCAGGCGACGGTGTAGGCTACGCCACGGCCGAGCGAGCGCAGGCCGGTGACTTGAAGCTGGAACGGCCCCTGGTGGGCGGCGCGGTGTACGGCATGGGTTGCGCTAAGCGGGAGTTGGTGGAAGAGCGTGAGGTGCGCGGGGATCTTGTTCAGCGCCGCCGGGTAGTGTAGCTGGCGCATGCGCTCGAAAAAGGCCTGGGAGGCGGGTTCGAGAGCGAGCGTGAGGATGAGGGTGGGCATGGTCAGGGCGCGAAAGGCGAATAGCAGATCCTCCGCCTGGGGCGAGGGATGACAGCGTCTTGTTGAGGTGGCAAGGCGCTTATTTGCGCTTCCAGCGGACGCCGTCTTTGCTGTCTTCGATGAGGATGCCTTTGGCGAGGAGGTCGTTGCGGATGGCGTCGGCGCGGGCGAAGTTGCGGTGTCTTCTTGGCCTGGGTGCGCTCGGCGACGAGGGCGTCGATGTCGGCGTCGGAGAGGGCGAGCGAGTTGCGAGGAGTTCGGGCGCGGCTTCGTCGAGGCGGCCTTCGGCTTCGGCCCAGGCGAGCGCGGCGCGGGTGAGGTCGGCGTCGTGGTCTTCGAGGACGGCGAAGACTGCTGTCGAAGTTGGCGAGGAGCGCGAGGGTGGCTGTCGGCGTTGTCGGCGCGTGAGCGTGTCCTGGTCGGCGGCGGTGTTGACGGCGCGGACGAGGTCGAAGATGGCGGCGCGGGCTTCGGCGGTGTTGAGGTCGTTGGCCAGCGCGGCGGTGTAGTTCGTGCGTCGCCTTTGCGGATGGCGGCGGCGAGGTCGTCGTCGACGGCCGGCGGTGGAAGCCACTTGCCGGTGAGATGCGCTGGTGGAAGGTGCGCAGGCGCTCGACGGCGTTGGTGGATTCGGTGAGGCCGTCGAAGGTGAAGTTGAGCTGGTGGCGGTAGGGCACGGAGATCAGCAGGAAACGGATGGCGGAGGCGCGGTAGCCTTTGAGCAGCAGGTCGCGGAGGGTGTAGAAGTTGCCCTCGGACTTGGACATCTTCTTGCCTTCATAGACAATGCGT
>CAVUSA010000002.1:0-83444 GCA_963744015.1 uncultured Gammaproteobacteria bacterium | reverse complement strand
AGGAGAAAGTCACGATCGCTCATGACGTGCAGGTCCAGGTGGACCGGATCGTTGCGAGCGAGCAGTTCCGGACGTGCCAGGTGTTGCGCCGATTGCTCGTGGTTTCTGACCGAACGCACGCTGGCAGGCGATGCCGACAACCTCAAGGAATATGTGATCGCGATCGACGGCCTGGGCAAGGCCTCGACCTATGATCCGCAGCACAATTCCGCGGTGCGGATTCAGGTGGGACGTCTGCGGCAGCGGCTGGCGGAGTACTACCGGGAGGAAGGCAAGGACGATCCGATCGTGGTGGAACTGCCCAAGGGGCACTTTCGCCTTACCTTCGAAGACCGGTCAGCGGCCGCGATGGCGCCGCCGCCGGAGGCTCCGACGCCGGAGTTCCTGGAGCCGCCGAACGTCCCAAGCCTCCGTTGGTTGTGGAGCCTCCACCGTCCGCGAGAATGGGCGCGCGCTTCCACAGGGCTGGCATCGCGCTTGCAGCCGTGCTGTTCCGGCCGGGCGCGGGAAGATCTCCGGCGGGGACGGAATCGGCAGCGCGACGGACTGCGCCGACCATGAGCCACGATCTTGCGGAACTCGGGGCACCGTCCCTGGGTTCGAAGCTGCCGTTGATTCTGTCCATTGAAGATCCTTTGTTTGCCGAGTCCCGCTCCAACCCCGGTGTCTATTTTCGTGATCGTTCCATGAACGACTGGCGCGATGTGACAAACTCGGCTGCGCTGGCCGCATTGGCCGGGGCGCTGAAGCAGTCGGAGATTCGTCCGAGCCGCTACTACACGGCGTTCGGCGAGGCGGAAGCGTCGTTCCTGCTGGGCGGGTTGCTGCGTCCGCATGCACACACGCTTGTCGCTGGTGCGTTCCAGCCAGCTTTCCTGGCAGCAGATCGCGGACAATAACGTTGTGTTTGTGGGCGTGCAGAATCTCTTTTTCGATCAACTGCGCAACATGCCGATCAGTCCCCAGCTTGTGCCGGAGCTGAACGGGATTCGCGACAACCAGCCACAGAACAGTCAGCCTGCCTTCTACTCCGATCAGTACACGACCGCGCCGAGCGAGCAGGGAGCAGCGTATGCCCTGATCACCCATGTTCCCGGGCCCAACGGAAAAAACGACATCCTGAGCTTTACCAGCAACCGCTCCGCGGGCTATCTTGCGGCGGTCCAGAGCTTTACAGACGCACAATTTGCGGGCCTTGCTGAAGGCAAGGCTGCTGGAGTTGAACGGGAAGCTTCCGCGCTACTGGAACATTCTGCTGAAGGTGCAGTATCGCGACGGCGTGCCGACCCAGAAACATTTGTACTCGCGCGCGAGCTTCACTAGGAAGGTGAATAACGACGTGTCTCAGTTGGTCATTTGTCGATGAGGTTAGACCACAACCGGTCCAGGGTTCTCGAGAGTCTCCTCTTCGAGCGCGTGGTTGCCACTCAAGATGCGCTTGGCGAGTTCGGCGTCGAATTCGTTCTCCCATCGCGCGATGACGATCGTTGCCACGCCGTTGCCGATGAGATTGGTGACGGTGCGCATCTCGGACATGAAGCGGTCCACGCCGAGCAGCAGCGTGATGCCGGCGACGGGGATGGTGCCCAGCGCAGAAAGCGTTGCCGCGAGCGTGATAAAGCCACCGCCGGTGACTGCGGCCGCGCCCTTGGAGTTGAGCATCAGCACCAGCAGTACAAAGGCTGTCTGCCCGAGGGAGAGGTGGGTGTTGGTGGCCTGCGCGATGAACAGCGCGGCGATGGTGAGGTAGATGGAGGTGCCGTCGAGGTTGAACGAGTAGCCGGAGGGAATCACCAGTCCGACGACCGGCTTTGAGCAGCCCAGGCGTTCCATCTTGACATCATGCGCGGCAGCGCGGATTCGGACGAGGACGTCCCCAGCACGATGAGCGATCTCTTCGCGGAGGTACCCGAGAAAGCGAAAGAAGTTGATGCCTGCGAGAGCAGATCGCGCCCAGGACCAGGAAGATGAAGCCGAAGCTGGTGAGGTAAACGCACAGCAGCAGTTTGCCGAACGAAAGCAGCGTGGCGAGGCCGAACTTGCCGATCGTGAACGCCATAGCACCGAAGGCGCCGATCGGCGCGGCTTCCATGATGTAGCGCGATGATTCGGAGAACATGCGCGAAAGCGCTTCGGCGATATGGATGAGCGTGCGGTTGGCATCGAGCGTGACGAGAGCGAGGCCGCAGAGTATGGCGAGCAGTAGGACCTGCAGGATTTCGCCCTTGCGAAAGGCGCCGAGGAAGGTGTCCGGGATGATGTTCAGGATGAAGTCGACGATGCCGAGATGCTTCGCCTCAGCTGGTGTATTGCGCCATGGAGCTCGGTGTCGAGCGTTGGCGGGATCGATGTTCATGCCTCGTCCGGGCTGCACGATGAGAACGACGCCCAGGCCGATCAGCAGCGCGAGCGTGGTGACGACTTCAAAGTAGATCAGCGCCTTGAGGCCGACGCGTCCGAGCTTGCGTGTACTGCCGATGTTGGCGATACCGACGACGACGGTGAAGAAGATGATCGGGGCGATCATCATGCGGATGAGCTTGATGAAGATGTCGCCCAGCGGCTTCAGCGCCACTCCGCCGAAGGGTACAGCAGACGCGAGCGCGATCCCGGCAACGATGCCGACGATGACCCGGAAGTAGAGCGAACGGTAGAACGGCCGTGGAGAAGGCGTTGCTGTGGTCACGCTATCACCTGTCAGACGGTGGAAACAGCGGGCAAAGATGCGAAGGAGAGTCTGTCGGGCGGCCCTCCCCCGCGCAGCACCGGGGAGCGTTGCGTCAGAAGGTGAACATGCCTCCGATGCGGAAAACACGCGGCGACAGAATGCCGGTGACCGCCTGGAAGTTGGCGCCGGTCAGGTAGTTGGTGGAGACGGCTGCGTTGCTGTTGAGCAGGTTGAACACCTGGAAGTTTGCCTCCAGGTGGTACTTCTCGCGGAAGGTGAATTTCTTGGCGCCACGGAAGTTGAGCGTGCTGATGACGGGCCCGCGATACTGGCCGAAAGCGCCCATACGCACGGTGGTGGAACCCTGCTGCAGCGCTGAACTGTTGAATGCTTCGAGCCGCTGCCCTGCGGTTCCGGATTGAGCGCGGTAGAAGGATGAGACCTGGATGCCTTTGGGCAGATTATAGATGATGTTGCCGCGAGCCTCCCAGTTGCGGGTGTCATCCACCGGGTAGGCGTCATCGTTCGGACTGCCGGAGATGCCGGAGGTTCCCTGCAGCCAGCGGTGGTTCTTCGTGGTCCAGAAGGATGCCATGCCGTTCCAGCGCTTGGAATAGCGCTTATCGACCGACACCTCGAAGGTGTTGTAGACATCCGGCCGCGACGAAGGCGTGTTCACGACTTCGTTGGCCAGCGTGCCGGAGCTTTTGGCGTAGGTGTAGATGGTGACCGGACTGCCGGTGAGCGTATCCGTGAACGTGACGGGCACGTTGTAGGTATGGCCGACGTCGATGCCGTTACCGACGAAGGTGGCTGAAGGTGACGTGCTGCCGGCATTGGTGGCCGAGTCGTACATGTTGAAGATGGAGTGGCGCACATAGTTCACGTGCACGGCGACGTTCTGGATCAGCTGGCGTTCAAGCTTGAGCGCGTACTCGTGCGTCCGGTCCTGCTTCAGGTTCGGGTTCAGGATCTGGCTGGTGCCGCCGGTCTGCGCCGTCGGGGTGAGAGTAGGAAGCGTGGCAAGGAACGCGGCCGACACGTCGCAGTTGTACTGCACAGGAGCGTTGGCAGCGACGGGCTGGCAGGGACCGGTCCAGGTGTAGGTCTTGCTTTGCTGCGCATTGGGGTTGAAGGTGGTGGCGAAGGTATCGCCCATGGTGTCGCCGAAGAGCCCGAAGGAACCCTTGATGACCGTCTTGCCATTGCCAAAGACATCCCAGGAAGCGCCGGCGCGCGGCACAACATCGGTCCAGGTGAGGATGTCCTGCTGCGGGTAGGACTGCGCGGGAAAGAGCGCGCTGAACTGGCCAGCGGGCTTCGCCTGCGCGGGATAAAAGGAGTCGTAGGTCTCGCCACGGATGCCCACGTTGATCGACAGGCGCTTGATGCCGATCGTATCCGTAAGGTAGCCGGACTGGCGCGAGCAGCGTGTTGATCGAGGTCGGGAACGGATAGTTATAGGCGACGAACTTGTTGGGTAGGCCGTTCTGGAACTGCAGCAGGTAGTCTCCGCTGGGCTTATCGTTAAGCACGCGGGTGCCGGCGTACTCCCAATCTTCGACGGTGCCGAGACTGAACTGGTGGGTCATGCCGAGGTGCGGCTTGGCCGGAAGATAGTGCACATTGACGCGCAGCTCATAACGATTCTGCGGCTTGTCCTGGGTGAAGGGATAGGGACCGGTGTACGCCTTGGTGCTGAGCTCTTCTTCGCTCGGCGAACCGGCGAAGTCGCTGCCGTTCGGGAAGCCGTAGGCAGAGGTGATGCTGGCCGGCTCCGACGTGTAGCTGACGTGGTAGCCCGCATAGCCAAAGCCTCCGTTGATGACCAGGCGACTGCCGATGGCAGTCTGCACTTCCACATGGCGCGAGGCGCCGGGCTGGATCTCGTATTGTGATGACGGCAGCGGAACCAGCGTGGATGCGGAGTTGGCCGAGAGGTACTTGGTGCCGTGCAGCTCGGAGAAGAGCAGCTTCGTGCTCCGCTTCAACTGGTAGCTGACCTTGTAGTTGTACTCGGTGAGCGACGTGACGATGTTCGCGGGCTTGGCGTCGGTGCAGGTCCAGCAGCCGGCGGCGTCCGGCGCGCCGAAGAAGTTCACCTGCCCCTGGGTCACGCTCTGCTTGCTGTAGCCGCCGTAGAACCAGAGCTTGTCCGTGATGATGCGGCCTCCGATGTCGGCAACATAATCGAAGTAGCCGCTTCCGCCGAGCGGATTGCCGACCGAAAGATTGCTCGGCGGCGCAGCCTGCGCGGGCGAGACATTGTTTCCCTGGAAACTCGGATTTTCGTAGTCGCCCTGCACATCGCCGTGGAAAGTGTTGCCTCCGGACTTCATCACGGCGACCTGCGCAACACCTGGAAAAGCGACATCGGCGTTGTTGCCGCTGGTGGTGAACTCGACTTCGGCCAGCGCGAGGGAGTCAAGGTAGACGGATGAATCGGCGTCCTTCGCGGTGACGGTATTGATGCCTTCAACAAGCAGCGTCGGCTCGAGCACCACGCCATAAGTCACCACGGGTTGGCGATTGGCGAGATTGCTGTCGCCCACGTCGGGCTTGCCCTGCAGACTCACGCCCGCGGCCATCGGCAACAACTCCTGCAGGCCGAGTCCCTTGGGAGCTTCGACAATATCTTCAAGCTCGAGCGTGGAGGCGCTGGCGGTCGAAACGGTATCCACCACGGGGCCCGACGCCGTCACCTGCACGGTCTGCGAGATCTCGCCCACGGTCATGTGAGGTTCGAGCTTTGCGGTGAAGCCGACCGGGAGGTTGATGCCATCCTGCACTGACGTGCGGAAGCCTTTGGCCTCAACGGTGAGGTGATAGACACCGGGGGCGGGAAGTTCCGTCAGCTTGAAATTTCCTTCGGGATCGGTGGTCGTGGTGAGCGAACGCACCTGCAGCGCGGGGCTGGTGATGGTCACCTTCGCCCCTGGAACGACCGCGCCGGTGCCGTCGGAGACTACGCCGACGATGGCGCCATTCTGGCTCTGCC
Source organism: uncultured Gammaproteobacteria bacterium (assembly GCA_963744015.1). Classification (GTDB taxonomy): domain Bacteria; phylum Acidobacteriota; class Terriglobia; order Terriglobales; family Acidobacteriaceae; genus Edaphobacter. Next base: position 77,778 of record CAVUSA010000002.1, on the reverse strand, counting down.
CGAAGAGCATCCCCGCGGACAAGCATGGCGACGACAGCGACAAACCTGGCGATGCGGGACGCGCACCGGCCCATAACGTTGTGCATCATGGTGGACCTCCTGGAATCCTTCGCCGACCGGCGGATGCTGTGGCCGTTCGCTTGTTGCTGTAGCCTTCGTTCGGGCGTGCGGGACCGCACCTCGCCGTCACGCCGCGTGGCTGGTCCCTCCCTGGTTTGCGTTGCTGTCGTTCTGCCTGCTAGTGGACCGCGGTGGGCTGCAGCCAGGCTCCATCGCCGGCTGAATCCCATACCGCAAACCGCACCCACTTCTTGCCGGTCGCGTCGAACGGAATCTTGAAGCTCTTCGTGCCGAAGGGCGTGGTGTCGGTCAGATCGATGATCTTGCGGTCGACCTTGCTGCCGTCGCTCCACACCAGCTCCGCAAACTCCAGCGGGAAGGTGTATTCGATGGTGGCGTGATACATGCTCTTGGCGCCGCTGCCTTCACGCTCCAGTTGTGGAAGAGAATCTCGCCGGTGGTCCCGAAGAAGTTGCCGTGGCGAATGCCCTCGACGATCGGCGCCCAGCTCTCGTTGTAGAGCGGCACCTTGTCCAGCTTGAGGTAGTTGATCGGCGAGCTGCGGATAGGTCTCGTCGTCCGGACGCTTGGTGTAGGTGTCGCCCTCGGCGATCATGAACTTCGGCTTCGGCGCCCAGTTGCTCATGTCGTCGTTCGGTGCCGAAGCAGCGCACCTCGCACAGCCGCTTCTCAGAGAGATCGACCGGCAGCGACTCCCACGAGGCGCCGATGAAGCGGTCGCTCAGGAAGAAATCCTTATCCTTATAGAGTCTCGGGATAGCCCTCCGAGCTCTTGGTGCGCGGATGCGCCGTCCAGAAGATGCCCGTTCTCCTTGTTCACCATCTTCAGCACGTCGGCCGTCGAGCCCAGGTGATACACGTGCCGTACTTGGGGTCTTCTTCCTCGAACGGCTGGTTCGCCGGACGCGGCACGGCGTGCGAGAAGTAGACGGGCTTCGGCGTCATCAGGTACCAGTGGCCGCCGAGGAAGGCGTTCGCCTCTTCCGCCGGCATGACGAGGAAGTTCTTGTCGGAGAGCCGCTGCGAGCCTTCGAAGTAGACCTTCTGCTCCATGAAGCGCTTCGGCCCGGGGTCACGGATGTCGGAGTCGTCGTGGAAGTCGCCCAGGTAGACGATGTTGATCCCCAGCCCGCGGAAGACCGGCACCCACGTAGGCCGGTAATCCAGCGTGCCGCGGTCGCGCAGCATCTCGTTCAAGTCCAGATGGAAGTGGCCGGTCACCACCTTGAATCCGGGCACCGGCTTGAAGACGTCGTCGTGGGTATAGGCCAGCACCGCCTGCTGCGTCGCGTGGTCTCCCTTCGGGCTGAGGTAGTAGTACACCGCCATGTGCTGCATGGTTCCCGGAGGCGCGTTGTACAGCGCGTAGTTCTCCACCTGCTCGCGCGCGGTACCGACCCGTCGCTGTCCATACCTCTCCGACACGCCCCACGGCGGATATCCTTCGCCGCGCTCCGGCTGCATGACGCCCAGTGAGAACGAGCCGCTCGCTATCCTTGCGGTAGTAAACATAGCCGAGGTTGACCTCGTTCTCGCGCGCGAAGAAGAACTTGTGCGGGGACGGCAGAACGGCCAGCGATCCGGAACCCGACATCCAGGATCTCCAGCCGGTTGCGCGCGCGCAGGTTGACCGGCTCCTGGTTGGGCGCGCCGCCGAAGTCGATACTCCTGCCAGACCTGCGCCGTATCGCGCCAGACCAGCTTCGTGTCCGGCTGTGATGGCAAAGCCCTTGAGCCCGGCCTTGTAGATGTAGGCGACGGACTGTTCGTCGCGTGCTTGGCAACCGCCTCCTGCCGCAGCAGGTTCGAGCCCTTGTACACGGTGAACATGATGTCGCCTGCGAACACCCCCAGCGAAAGCCCGTTGAAGGTGACGCTGACGCGCGCGCCGTCTGTCGTTACGCTGCATTGCGTGGTGTGATAGCTGCCAGTGGCGCGGTGAATCTCCTCCGGCTTCCGCGGCAGGTCGGTCGAGTCGTGGTGGCCGGGCATCACCAGCGGAGCGTCCCAGAACGTGTTCCACTTGCGGATGTTCTCCTGCTCCGGAGAGTCGTTCTTCTGCGCGGTGAGCAGGCTGCGCTGCACGCCCGAGATTCTGCGGCGCGCGGTGGTTACCTGGAATTCCGGCGAAAGATCCTTGCCCAGTTCCATCCAGGCGCCGCTGCCGGCGCGGGCCGCCATCTCCGCAACCACCGGCTGACCGTCGCGAATGGCGAACCGGGCGCGAAGCTGTTCGTTCTCCTCGCCCGGCCAGGTAAAGGAGACACCATCGGACGCAGCTTCGGCCTTGATGCCGTTCCCTGGCTTGTAGCCTTTCATGTCGCAGCTCGCCGTTTGCGCGGCCGCCACGCTGGACGCAAAGACCGAAACCAGAATCCATTCGAATGCCTTCATGCGAACTCCTCTATCCGTCACTGGATTTTGACGCCGGCCCTCGGGTGTTCCGTCCGGCGCCACCCAATGTACCCGCCACCGCCGCAAATGCAACCTCCCGCAGCCCTGCCGGATGTATGTAACGTGTTAGACCGGTCGATGTAGCCGGAGGAAACACCCGTATTGCCAGTGCTTTGCTGGGCGTGAAGACGACGTTCCAACGATCCTATGTTCACATCACATCGGCGGCTACAAAGGAGCTCGCCAGTGGCAAGGGCGCTTTTCCAACAGCGTCCCTCCATCCGTTGGTGTGCCCGTGGAGCATTCGAGCAATGCGAGTCGGACCGAGCGCTTTACCTCTCGCCGCGCTGCCTCTGGAACGGCCGACCGATCTCCGGGGTGCTGGCCACGGCGAGCGCCTGCACGCTCATCGGCCCGGCCAGGAAACCGTCGCGTCCTGCGCGCACCGCGGCGGCAAACGCGGACGCCATGCGCACAGGCTCGAGCGCGCGCGAAACCGCCGTGTTCAGCAGCACGGCGTCGAAGCCCCACTCCATCACCTGGCAGGCGTGCGAAGGCAGTCCAAGCCCCGCATCCACAATCATCGGCACCTCAGGCGCGCGTTCGCGCAGCTCACGCAGGCCCAGCGGATTGCGCGGCCCCTGGCCGGTCCCGATGGGCGCGGCCCACGGCATCAGCACCTCGCAGCCGGCGTCCAGCAACCGCCGGCAGAGCACCCAGTCCTCCGTGCAGTAAGGGAGCACCTGGAAGCCGTCGCGCACCAGCTCCGTCGCGGCTTCCACCAGCCCGAATGGATCGGGCTGCAGGTTCACCTCATCGCCGATTACTTCCAGCTTGATCAGGTCCGTTGCGAAGAGTTCCCGCGCCATCTTGGCCGTGTTCACTGCCTCGCGCGCGGTGTGACAGCCTGCCGTGTTGGGCAGGATGGTGCGTCCGGTCGCGCGCAGAATGTCCCAGAACGCCTGCCCGCCGCTCGCACCCTGAGGTCCAGCCACGCCCTGGCGCCGTACCGAAACCGTAAGCAGCGCGGGATCCGCCGCGTCGATCGCCGCCGCCAGCTGGCTCGGCGATTCGTAGCGCGCCGTGCCCAGCAGCATGCGGCTTTCGTATCGTTGCCCGTAAAGCATGAGCCCGGTGTCAGCCATCCCATCCTCCAGCCGCCGGGTAAACGATTTCAATGTCGTCCCCTGGCTTCAACTCGCACCCGGTGTAAGCGCTGCGCGGAACAAAGTCTCCGTTGTGCGCCACAGCAAAGGGCGCACGCGGCTTCACGTCTTCAAGCAGCGCCTGGAGGGTAGGCGGCGCAGGCAGCGGCTGTTCTCGTCCGTTTACGATCAACGACACGCAGCCATCTCCTCGCGCAGGCAGTCCCACCGCCCCGTGGCTTCCGGCGCCGCGATCCAACGCAGCGCTTCTTCCACCACCGCCGGCGACAGCAGAAACCCATGCCGGTACAGGCCGTTGATGCGCAGCACGCGGCTCTCGCTCTCGTAATGAAGGGCGGGCCGGTTATCAGGAAGCGCCGGACGCACCTGCGTCGTCAGCTCCAGGATGCGCGCCTCAGCCAGCGCCGGCAGCATCGAGTAGGCGGAGGAAAGCAGCTCCAGCGCCCCCCGCACAGACATTTCCGAACGGTCGTCGCTTTCGATCACGGTCGCGCCCACCACCAGCCGTCCCTCGGCTCTCGGAGCCACATAGACCGAGTACCGCGGATGCAGCAGCCGCAGCATGTGCCGCAGTTCGATCTCGGGGGCATGCAGGCGAACCACTTCGCCCCGAACTCCGCGCAATCGCGTCCAGTCCGGCTTTGCGCCCAGGCCCCGGCAGTCGATCACCAGCTCGCCACCGGGCCGCTCCCCGTGAGCAATCTGGGTGTTCCAGTGGCAGTCGACACGTTCCTCATCCAGCGCCTCTGCCACTGCCGCCAGCAGCTCGCGATTGTCCATCTGCGCCTCCCCGGGCAGGTACATCGCCTGCGCAAAGCGCGCGTCCAACGCCGGCTCGAGCGCCTGCAACCGCGCTCCGTCGAGTCGCTGCAGTGCGTCCGCGGCAGCACGCGCGGACAACAAGGCGGCAAAGCGACGAGCCTCGCCCGCGTCCTCGCGCTGCCATACCAGCACCGTTCCCGTATCGCGATAGAAGACCGGCAGCGGAAGCTGCGCGAGCCACTCTGGCCAAAGCTCGAGCGATCGCCGCCCCATCGCGACGATCTCCGCGTCGGCGTCCACGGCTTCTGCGGCAGGCGTAATCATGCCTGCCGCGGCCCACGCAGCCGACCCTTCGCCCAGCCTCCCTGCAGCCTCGTACAGCGCCACCTTCAGCCCCGCGCGCGCGGCGCGCCACGCCAGCAGACGGCCGAGCAGGCCTCCGCCGACGATCGCCAGATCGGGCGCACTCACAGGTACACCTCGCCACCTCGCTCCAGGAACTCGCGCGACTTCTCCGCCATGCCGCTCTCGCCGCCCGAGCCGTACTTGGCGCGAATCTCCTCGGTGATCTTCATCGAGCAGAACTTCGGTCCGCACATGGAGCAGAAGTGCGCGGTCTTGGCGCCGTCCGCCGGCAGCGTCTCGTCGTGGATACTCGCGCGCGCGCATCCGGATCCAGGCTCAGGTTGAACTGATCTTCCCAGCGGAACTCGAAGCGCGCCTTGGAAAGCGCGTTGTCGCGAATCTGCGCGCCCGGCCAGCCCTTGGCCAGATCCGCCGCATGCGCGGCGATCTTGTAGGCGACGATGCCCTCGCGTACATCCTCCTTGTCCGGCAGGCCGAGGTGCTCCTTCGGCGTCACGTAGCAGAGCATCGCCGTGCCGTACCAGCCGATCTGCGCCGCGCCGATCGCGCTGGTGATGTGGTCATAGCCGGGAGCGATTCGGTCACCAGCGGCCCCAGCGTATAGAACGGCGCCTCCAGGCAGTGCTGCAGCTCCTGGTCCATGTTCTCCTTCGATGAGCTGCATGGGGACATGGCCGGGGCCTTCGATCATCACCTGCACGTCGTGCTTCCACGCCTGCTTGGTCAGCTCGCCCAGGGTGCGCAGTTCGGCGAATTGCGCCTCGTCGTTGGCGTCGTAGAGCGAGCCGGGCCGCAGTCCGTCGCCGAGCTAGAACGAGACGTCGTAGGCCTTCATGATCTCGCAGATCTCTTCGAAGTGCGTGTAGAGGAAGTTCTCCTGGTGATGCGCCAGGCACCACTTCGCCATGATGGATCCGCCGCGCGAGACGATGCCGGTCAGACGGTTCGCGGTCATGCGGGATGCACGGCAGGCGCACGCCCGCATGAAGCGTGAAGTAATCGACGCCCTGCTCGGCCTGCTCGATCAGCGTGTCGCGCATCAGCTCCCAGGTCAGTTCTTCGGCCTTGCCGTTCACCTTCTCGAGCGCCTGATAGATCGGCACGGTACCGATCGGCACCGGCGAGTTGCGCAGAATCCACTCGCGGGTCTCGTGGATGTGGTCGCCGGTCGAAAGATCCATGATCGTATCGGCGCCCCAGTAGGTCGCCCAGATCATCTTGTCGACTTCTTCGGCAGGCGAGGACGTCACGGCCGAGTTGCCGATGTTGCCGTTGATCTTCACCCTGAAGTTTCGCCCGATGATCATCGGCTCCAGCTCAGGATGGTTGATGTTGGCAGGAATGATCGCGCGTCCCGCCGCAACTTCCGCGCGCACGAACTCGGGCGTCATCTCTCGGGAATGCGTGCGCCGAAGCACTGCCCGCGATGCTGCCGCAGCAGCCCGGCATACGCCGGGTCCTTGCGCAGCTCAGCCAGCTTCAGCGACTCACGCAGCGCGATGAACTCCATCTCCGGCGTCATGATGCCCTGGCGGGCATAGTGCATCTGGCTCACGTTGCGGCCGGCTTCGCGCGCCGCGGCTTGATCAGCCGGGGAAAGCGAAGCTCATAGGTCAGCAGGTCGTTCTGGCGCTGGCGTCCATAGGCAGAGCTCACCGCCGGCAGCGTCTCTGTATCGTTGCGCCCATCGATCCACGCCTTGCGCAGCGGGGCCAGTCCCGCGCGTAATGTCCACCTCGATCTCAGGATCGCGTATAAGGGCCGGAGGTGTCGTACACCGGCAGCGGAGGGTTCTCTTCGATGCGGTCACCGTGCAGCGTGGGCGACAGCGCGATCTCGCGATAGGGCACGCGAATGTCCGGGCTCGAACCCTCGATGAACTGCTTGCTGGATGCAGGGTATGGCGCAGGCTTGACGATGTTGGCGAAGGTTACCGCGGTCTCGGTCATGGAGTTCCTCTCTCGGTGCAGCACGGAAACAGGAGGGAACTCGCACACGACCCGGAAGAACGGGGTTCGTCTCAGAAAACTTCCCACGCCGGCATTACCCGGTTCGGGTGCGAAGGGTATCTCTCAGCCCCACGTTCCGTGGAGCACCCCTGTTTCAATAGCCGATTAAAGCATGTCCCTCCGGCAAGAGCAAGGACCGGGGGCGGCAGGCGCCGATCACGATCCTCATTCCGCCAAGCCAGAATCTCCGTGTTGTCTTTACTCTGGCACCTACCTTCAAGAGATCTTGCGTGGCGTTGAGCTGCACGCTGGCTTACTTCGGTTCCACCGTCCACGCAACAGACCACGGCCCCAGGCAGTGGCCGCTCGGCTCCGTCCCTTCCAGCCAAAGCTGCTCGCCGCGGCGGCGATGGAAGCAGGCACTTTCGTTGGCACAGAAGTTGCCGCGCATGCGCAGGGTCTGCCCGCCCAGGCTCCAGCGCACCTCCAGTTGCCGAGGTCCCGCCACATGGTACGAGCCGGGCGTCGCATGCAGTTCGCGCAGGCAGGGCACGATCGCCTCCCGCCGCGTCCGCAGAATGCGCCGGTACCAGTCGAGCCACTCTGCGTGTCCGGCCCCCTCGCGTTCCTCCCACCGCAGCTTGGCCGATAAGGCCGTCCCGGGCGAAAGCGGATCGGGCGCCGCGGCGATGAAAGCCGGATCCCTCCGCTGCTCGGCCGTGGCGAACTGCTCCAGCCTCCCGCGCCGCACGGCTTCGGCAAGCTCGCCATGAAAATCGCAGAAGTAAGGAAAGGGCGTCGACGCACCCCACTCCTCGCCCATAAACAGCATCGGGATCTGCGGCGCCAGCAGGTACACCGACGCGATCGCCCGCACCACGTGCGCCGGCGCCAGCGCCGTCAGGCGCTCGCCCGCAATGCGGTTTCCCACCACGTCATGCGTCTGCAGAAACGAGATAAAGCCCGCCGGCGAGATCTCCAGCTCGGCCGCGCTCGCCGGCGCATTGCGATGGTGGCGGCCGGAGGTGAAGCCCTCCGTCAGCGCCTTGCCCAGCAGCTCCGTGTCGGCACGATCGCGGTCTTCGCGCCCGCCCGCTGGTCAGCGCCAGCGCCAGCAGGTTCTGCACGTCATGGTTCCACTGCGCCGTCGAGGACAACGGCTGCAGAATCTCGTCGCGGCGCAGATGATGCCACACCCGGTCGTCGCTTTCGAGAATCAGGTGTACGTGCCGCGTTCCCCCGCCACCGCCCGCACCGCGCTCGCGCCAGCTCATCCAGAATATGCATCGGGCTCGTAGTCGATCATGGCGTGCACCGCATCCAGCCGCAGCCCGTCCATGCGGAACTCCTCCACCCAGTACAGCGCGTTGTGGATGATGAACTCGCGCGTCGCGTTCGCTGTGCTGCGCGTCGAAGTTCAGCGCCTGCCCCCACGGTGTCTCGTACGCGCTCGGTCACGATGTCGGGGAAGTACTGCGGCATGTAATTCCCCTCGGGACCGAAGTGGTTGTACACCACATCCAGGATCACCATGATCCCCAGCGCGTGCGCCGCATCCACAAGCGCCTTCAGCTCTTCGGGGCGGCCATAGCTCGCGTCCGGCGCATACAGAAGCACACCGTCGTAGCCCCAGTTCCAGCGTCCGGGGAAGTCGCCGATCGACATGATCTCGATGGCCGTGACGCCCAGTTCCTTCAGCGCGGTCGCAGCTTCCCGATCGCCGCGAGAAACGTGCCCTCCGGCGTAAACGTGCCGATGTGCAGCTCGTACAGCACCGCCTGCTCCCACGGGCATCCGCGCCAGTCGCCGTTGCGCCAGGTGTAGGCCGCCGGATCGATCACCTCGCTCGGTCCGTTCACGTCCTCCGGCTGAAAGCGCGAGGCCGGATCCGGCACCCGCAGCCCGTTCGGAAGCAGGTACCGATAGCGCGAGCCGACCCCCGCGGCAGCGGTAGTCAGCTCGTGCCAGCCCCCGCCCGAGCACGTCATCTCCAGCGGCTCCGTCTCCCCTTCGAGCGCCAGCAGCATCGTTCCGGCCTGCGGAGCCCAAACTCGGAATCTCACGCTGCCGTCCGGCTCCACCTGTGCTCCATACGGCATGTGGTGAACCGCATGCGCCGAACGCGCCGGCCGGGCCGCTGCGCCTGTTTCTGCAACTGCTGTCATGCGGCTTCCTCCGTCTCCCCGGCAGCATACGTCTCTATGCTCCAGCGCACCGTCCAGGGCTGCGGCTCGCGCCCCGAGGAGTCCCCACCTGCCTCCCAGATCACCCTCCCCACAGCTTCGCCGAAGCCTGCCGCCGGCCGGCTGCAAAGGCTCGCCGCCAGGTGCAGCCGTCCACCTGCAAGCTCCCACACCACGCGGAAGACACCCGGCGCCAGCACCTCCGCTGTTCCGCAGCACTGCGTAAGCTGCTCCAGCAGCGGAGCCACCTCACGCCCCCGCACCGCGAGAATCCCGGTGTACCAGGCCAGCCACGCACTGTGCGGTTCCGTGGCAACCTCGTCCCAGCGCAACTGCGCGCTGCGCATCGTGCTGTCCGCCTGCGGGTCCGGCGCCCGGCGAAGTTCGTCCGCTGAAGGCGCCGGATCAAGATGCGCGAGCTGCTCCTTGCGTCCGCGCTGCACCGCGCCGGCCAACTCGCCATGGAAGTCGCAGAAGTAGGGAAAGGGCGTCGAGGCACCCCATTCCTCGCCCATGAAAAGCATCGGAATCTGCGGCAGCAGCAGATACACCGCGGCGATCGCCCGGATTGTCTCCGCCGGCGCGTCGGCGAAGATCCGCTCGCCAAAGACCCGGTTGCCGATCAGGTCATGGGTCTGCATGAAGGCCACAAAGGCCGTCGGCGGCACACAGCACTGGGTGCCCGCATGCTGCTCCTGCTCCGCAATCACGAAGCCTTCGGCCAGCGCCTTGGTCAGCTTGCGGGTTTCGTCGTCGCCCTGTTCGTTCAACTCACCAAACGCAGCCCCCAGCAGATGCGTGATGTCGTGATTCCACTGCGCGGTGTAGCTGGTTGGGTGTCCGCCCGCGTCGCGCCGCAGACGCGCCTCGATACCCGTCTCATGCTCCAGGATCAGGTGGATCGGGCGTCCGCAGCCCAGCTCCATCACCCGGTCGCGCAGATCGTCCAGGATGTGCCGCCGGCTGTCATCCACCATCGCATGCGAAGCGTCCAGCCGCAGCCCGTCCATGTGGAACTCGTCAATCCAGTACAGCGCATTGCTCAGGATGAAGTCACGCACCACCTCACTATGCGCGCCGTCGAAGTTCAGCCCCTTGCCCCACGGCGTCTCGTGGCGGTCGCTGCACACCTGCGGGAAGTACCGCGGCATCGCATTCCCCTCCGGTCCGAAGTGGCTATACACCACATCCAGCAGCACCATCATCCCGTGCCCGTGTGCCGCATCCACAAACGCCTTCAGCTCCCCCGGCGTCCCGTAGGCAGAGTCCGGCGCGTATAGCAGCACCCCGTCGTATCCCCAGTTCCGATCGCCCGGCAAAGTCGGCCAGGCACATCAACTCGATGCCCGTGATGCCCAGAGCCGCCAGGTGCGGCAGCTTTTCCATCGCGGCGCGGAGTGTGCCTTCCGGCGTGAAGGTACCCAGGTGCAGCTCATAGAGCACGGCCTGAGACCACGGCCGGCCCCGCCAAGTTGAGTCCTGCCACGCATACTCCGCAGGGTTCACCACTTCGCTCGGTCCACCGAGGTCGCGCGGCTGAAAACGCGACGCCGGATCAGGCACCGCGGTGCCATCCGGCAGAATGTAGCGGTACAGCGAGCCGGCATGCGCCGCGGCCGAAGACACTTCGTGCCAACCGTCCGCAGCCGCTGTCATCCGCAGCCGCTCTTCCCCACCTTCGAGATCCAGGTCAACATGCTCTGCCGCAGGGGCAAACAGGCGAAAGCGCACGGCTCCATCAGCCAGGGTCGTTGCGCCAAACGGCATCTCCATCGGGATCCTCACTTGCCTTCGTTCGTGAATCGGGGAGGAGGATCGCCACCAGAGGGCGTATGGCCTTGACGACAAAAGGAGTGCGCACGAAGAAAACACCGCAATCGTGCGCGGCGAGCATCGCAGCTACTGCAAGAATGGATGCGTGTAAGCGCACAGGTGTTTGCCGCCTCAGCCACCGTAACTCCGGCGCGCCCGGACGGCGCTCCGGCCCGTACCGCCAAAGCCGTCACTCTGGCGAAGCCAGAATCTCCAAACCGGCCAAAGCCGTCATTCGGCGAAGCCAGAATCTCCGTAGTTGTCGTTGCTCCTCCGCCCAACCTCCGGAGCCTACCCTACGCCGAGGCTCCCGAAGGATCCGCCAGAACCGAAACATTCTGGTCAATGCTCACCGAAACGCCGCGCACGCTCTGGGTAATCGTCGGCCCCTGCCACACCGTCGCAAACGCCACCCCTGAGTCCGAAGGCTCTTCAAACAGGCTGAATCCCTTCGCGCCGCACACCCAGAAGCGCAGCTCCTCGGTCACGCCGCTGTTTTCGATCGCCTGCCGCACCGCCTCGGCGTTCTTCACATGGCAATAGATCGCCGGAAGAAAGTCTCCCTGCAGCACCTGCGAAACCCAGCTTGTCGCATAGGTCAACAGTGCCTGCAGCTCGGCGCTCGTCGGGTCCACCGGCTCCAGGTCGAGGAAGATCGCGCTGCCCGTCGGGAAGCCTTCCGCGGCCGCCACGCGCGAAGCCTCGTCGCCGTCCTGCGCGCCCTGGTCGGCGGTCAGGGTGTTCCTCGTGCAGCGGCTCACCCCCGCAACCTGCTGGCCGACATAAATGATGATCAGGTTCCAGCCCATGCTCACCAGGTTCGCGCGCTTGCCCATCCAGCTCGTCCCCGGATGACATGGGGCAGCCAGGTAGTATCCGCAAAAGCTGTAGGGAAAATCTTCCTTCAAACCCTTCATCACCGGGTCGCCCGGGTAAATCCCTGTATCCATTCCTGCGGTAGCCATATCCATTCCTCCAAGGTTCAGGCAATGACGTTGATCGTGCGTGCGGGGTCAAGGGACTTGCCTCCGGCAGATCCCAGCAGCAGCGTGTAGGCGCCCGCCGCAGTCGTCGGCGGAATGGTAAACGTGACGCTCGACGCTCCCGAGGTCACCTGCGATGCCGGCGTCTGGTTGCTGTTCGCCGCACTCACCAGTTGCACCGCATTCACCGCGGAAAGATCGACTCCCGCCAGCGCGAGCGTGCACACGCTTCCCGCCTTGACGGTCTCCGTCTTGTGCGAAATTGTCACCGGAGCGTTCGTTGCCGCGGCTGCTGCCGCCGTCTGCGTTACGGTCGCCGGCGGCGCCGCATTCTTGACCTTGTCATTCTTCTCGGCGACGGTGTTCTCCAGCTGCCCCACAATCCGGTCGAACAGCCGCTCCGAGAAGCCCAGCAGAAACGCCGCGCCAATCACCGGCGCCGTATTTGGCGCGTCCCAGTTGATCGCCAGCAGCGGCCCGCTCAACACCCCGATGTGCTTGTCCGAAAGCAGCATGATCAGCACGCAGCCGAACCATCCCGCCAGCGCGCCGGCCGTCGGACTCAGAAAAAGGGTCGCCCACGAGGCGCCGTAGTCCGAGGGCACGTTGGCCCGCGTCAGCTGCCGCATCAGCCGCGACAGGAAACCCCCCACCGCCCCCGCAATGAACAGGCTCAGGTGGTCTTCGGTTGAGCCAACCCCCACAATCAGCAGCAACCCCGTCAGTGTCAGCCAGAAGGCCTTGTTCTGCCACGAGCACAGCACCGAAAAACCCGTGTCGTCTGCCTCATAGATGAAATTCTGCAACTGGATCAGCACTTCGCGCCGCACTTCGAGCGAGGCTTCCGGCGTCAGCATCTGGGTCGCGCGCGTCGCCAGCCCGTTCGACTGCGGCGTGTTGATGTCCGCCAGCTGCTGCATCGACTTCAGCATCAGCGCATCCACCCGCTCCGCTGTCGAGTGCGAGATCAGCGTCAACTCGGCCTGGTGCCCGATCTGCCAGCCCGCATACTCCTTGCCGCGCGACCAGAACAAGAACTCCATCGGCTCCCAGCGATGCAGATGCTGCCGCGCCGCCAGGATCTGCGGCATTGGACCATCCGTATCCTTGAAGCCCGCCATCCGCATCCGCGACGCCACATCCTCCAGCTCCGCCTCCAGCGCAATCCGGTTCGGCAGCGCGAAGTTATTCCAGCGCACCAGCAGAATCGTCAGCAGGTAAACAAGCGGGATCCAGAACAGATGCTTTGTCATCGGGATCGGCGACACATCCACCGCCAGGTCCACGCGCCGGGTCTCGCCCCGCGCCACCGTCACCACCTGCACCGCCGGAGCGCGCCCCGCCTGGTTCAGCGACTCTTCATACGTCCCCGCCGGCATGTCCTCCTGGTAAAAACGCTTGTGGCTGTTGCCGCTCCTGCACAGCGCTTGAATCTTGTACACGCGATGATCCGCGGTCTCGCGGTTCAGAAACTCCAGCGTGAACTCCCCTGAAAGCTGATCCTCTGTTTGATTCGGCGACGGAGGCGCCAGGTACAGCACCCCCTCTATCCGCGATTCCGGAGCCGTCTTGTCCAGCGGCGGCTTTTGGGGCGTGTCGTCGCCGCAAAGATTGGTCGTCGTCTTTTGCGGAGTGGTTGCGCCGCCATCCGCCTTGTTGTCCTGAGATTTCTCCTTCGTCGCGGCAGCCTTCGAACTCTTCTGCGAATCGGAAGTGGGTGCTGTTTGGTTCGCAGCCGCCTGCGCTCCGGCCACCATCGCCCCGGCAAGGCTCAGCAGCAGCACGCACGCAACCGTCCTGAGAGTTTCTCTTCCCGCAGCCAACCGATCTCCGAACCGATGCATGGGCAGACCTCGCGCAACCGCTCCCGGCCGCGCCGGGCAAAATGCTTTCTCATCTTTAGCGCAAACCCCCGGCCCAGGGTGCCGCCAAATCCATCGACCCGTCTTTCCTACTTGCCCAGAACGATCTCCAGCCCGATCGTCACCTGGTGATCCACAAACGTGAACGACGGCGGCAGCGACCCGAACTTGTATTGCACCGTAAGGTTCGCGCCCTTGGCGATCGCCCGCGCCAGGTTTACCGCGATGAAGTGCCGCGCCTTCGTCGCATAGAACTGGTTGCCCCCGTTCACGCCCTCCTGGCTGTACGGCTCGGGATGAAACAGCGACCGCACAGTGTAGTGTCCATCCACGGTCAACAGCGGCTGCGACCCTACCTTCGGCAGGTCGAAGTACACGTCCGCGCCTGCCACCGCGCGCAGCGGATTATCCGAAAACCCGCCCTTCGGGTTTTTATTCAGAACACTCCGCGACACCGCCGACCCGAACTCCGTGCCCAGGCTGAGATTGACGTTTGGCAGGTTGACTTTCCCGTAGCGCCACGCCTCCACAAACTGCACTCCGCCCGAGACGATGAGGTTCGTATTCTTCTGCTGGTACGGGTTCAGCGTCGCCTTCCCGTTCACCAGCACCGCCTCCTGCTTCGCCTTGCGCTCGAACTCGTAGTCAACGGCGTTGAAATCGAGGTTGATCGGCAGCGGACGCGATCCCAGCTTCGCGTCGGGGAAGTCGAACTCGCCCGCCGCGCGGAGGCTGAGCGAATCCGGATCGGCATTCGTCTGCTGGCTTGCCAGGCCCGTGAACTTCGGCCCCGCCTTGAAGACATAGTTCGTGCCCAGGTACTCCACCGGGTACTGCGCCAGCACGCTCCACTGGTACAGCGGCGTGGCCCCGACCGCGGTCTGCAGCGAACCCGACGCGTCCAGATTGGCCTTCTTCTTGTCGCCCGTCAACGCGAACTGCGGCAGCATCCACCGGCTTGCCAGCTTTGCCTCAGGCTTCGGCTGCTTCACGTCGACCGACTCCGGCGCCACCCCCGCCGTCGGATCTCCTGCAAACAACACCGAGATGCGATGTTTCGCCACCGTCTCCGCGTCGAAGGGCTGCGTCAGCGTCAGCGAGATCAGCCCGGCCGCGGCCGTCGCCTCCTGCACCCGGATCGTGCTCAACTGATCATCTACCAGGATCGACCAGGAGGCCGCCGTCCCGACCGCCGCCGTAATCGCCGCCTGATCCTTCGCCGCGAGGTCGTAGTAAAGAATCTCCACCGAGCCGCGCGTCCGTGCGTTCACAGTAGCCACGTGGAGCTTCGCCTGGATCTTCTTCGGCGGAGCCGCAGCCACGCACGCCGCTGAACCCAGCAGCAGCAACAGCCCCAGACCGCCAACTCTAAGTGGTCGCATCGAACATCGCTCCCGCCACTTCCTGCACCATCGTGTCTTCGGCCTGCGGTAAAGCCGAGGGGTCGATCGTGTACCCCGTCTGGCTCTTCAGGTGCAGCGCACAACGCTCCGTATACGCCGTCCGCGACTCGGGAGACAGCATGTCCAGCCCGCCCAGCGTGTCGCCCACCGTCGCCGCCGCGTTGTCCGTCGCAGCCAGCGCAATCTGCTGGCAAAGGGCGGGCGTCACTGGCTGCTGAAAATTCATCACGCTCAGCGCCGCCATCACCTTCTCTGGCGGCCCGCTCACCGTGACGCTCAGGTTCCCGTCGTCCGCATCGTCCTCGGCTGAACCGGAGGAACCCTCCAGCGCGTCCTCTTCGTCATCCCCCATCGCCATCGCACTGCCTTTCTGCCGCGGAGTGCTACGCCAGGAGCCCCCATTCCCGTCCCGCCAGTCTGGCAGACCGGGAAGGCATCTCCACATCAAAGCGCTTGGAACGCAATCACTTGCTCATGCACGGCATGCGCGTCCAATGCGCTGCCGTCTCGGGCCTGCTTGCAGGATCAGCTTCAGAATGTGGAGCACTATAGCAGATGCGGAACGGCAGACTCCGGAAAACGAGTTTCCCTCCTAAATCAGTGGCCTGGGAGCCCAGCCCGGCGCCTGATTCCGCCCGCGGAAAAGTGCGCCCCGTGAATCAGCTAAGTTCTTATCTCTCCGGAATTTACGGGAAACCACACAACGAAACAAAGGAGTTAGGCCCGGTTCGCAACTGGAGAACCGAATCTAAGTCCTTATCTGTCCGGAATTTACATCCACTCTAGGGGAGGGGGTACATAGTCTCTGTACCGGAAAACTGAGGAGAAAAGAATGGTCGGGGCGAGAGGATTCGAACCTCCGACCCCCTGGTCCCGAACCAGGTGCGCTACCAGACTGCGCTACGCCCCGAACTTATGTTGCGGTGAAGATGTCGAAGGGAAGGGCGCTCACCCGGTTGTGCAGGCATTTGGGATACGCCTGCAAGGCTCGCGCGCTCGACTCTTGTGAGTTTATCAGAGTTTTGCGCGCGAGCGGAGACTGTGCTGCATCCGATCACCGATTAAGAGAAGATGGTGACGTCATGATGGAACGCCGCCAGATCGTCGAATTGTGGCAGCGCCGGCCCGGCGCGCGTGCTCGTCACGCTGGTGCGCGCGGAGGGCTCGTCCTATCGCCGCCCGGGCGCGCGGCTGCTATCCGCCGCCGGCGCGCCACGCCGGCACCATCAGCGGCGGCTGCCTGGAAGCCGACGTCATCCGCCGCGCGCGCCTGGATCGCACGCGATCGGCGCCGCCATCGAGCGCTACGCCACCACCTTCGACGACACCGCGGACATTCCCTTACGGACTCGGCTGCGGCGGCACGGTCGACCTCCTGTTTGAGCCGCTTCGCGACGCCGGAAGGCGACGCGCTGCTGCAGGCCCTGGCCGGCGTCGCTCGAGGGCGCGAAGCGACGCGTGTGTAGCTTTCTGCCCGACGCGACGCGCCCGCTGCGCCGGCGTCGTCTTCGACCCGCAGAGGGCGAAGTGCTCTTCGCCAGCCCTGCGCTTGACGCAGCAGAAGATCGATTGCGCGCGCGGCCTCCAGCCCGGCCAGGAGTACGACGGCCGCTTCGTCGAGCGGCTCGAAGCCGCCGCAGCGCCTGTTCGTCCTTGGCGCGGGAGACGACGCCCGGCCCGCTGGTCGAGATCGCCGCGTTGCTGGGCTGGACGGTCATCGTCGCGGATGGCCGCGCGCAGCTCGCCACAGCCCGAGCGCTTTCCCGCGCGCCGAACGCGTGCTGCAGCTACCCGCCGCCGGCGCTGCGCTCGATATCGGCGCGTGACGACGCGGTGATCCTGATGACGCACAGCTATGAGCAGGACCGCGATCTGCTGGCTGCAGTGCTGCCGCTCGAGCCCGCGCTATCTCGGGTCTGCTGGGATCGCGCCACCGCAGCAGCCTGCTGGTTGCCGAGGCCGCGGCCATCCTCGGGCGAACAGTCGCCGCCTGCTGCGAGCGGCGTCTTCGCGCCGGTCGGCATGGACCTCGGCGGCGATGGCCCGGAGACGATCGCGCTTGCGATCGTGGCCGAGGTGCAGGCGGTCGCCACCGGCCGCATCCCGGTCTCGCGCCGGCTTACCGCGGCCGATGTCGCCGAGCAGATCGAGCAGGGCGGCGCCTCGCGCTATCTGCAGGCGCAGTGCGCACTGGAAGCCTGATGGCGGCGGCCATTGTGCTCGCGGCAGGCGCTTCCACGCGCCTGGGACAGCCCAAGCAGTTGGTGCGCCTCGCCGGCGAACTTCTGCTCGAACGCGCCGTGCGCGTCGCCACAGAGGCCGCGCTGGAGCCCGTGATCGTGGTCCTGGGCGCCGGCGCGGAAGAGATCCGCAAGCAGTGGACGCCAGGTGCGGCACAGGTTGTTCTGAATCCAGCCTGGGCTGAAGGAATGGGATCGTCTCTATCCGCTGGAGTATTGGCGTTGCCGCCGGGCAGTGATGCGGTCGTCGTGCTGACCTGCGATCAGCCCGCGGTCACGGCCGGACATCTGCGCAGGCTGGTGGAGCATTGCCACCGGGCGCCGGTCGCGTCCCGCTACGGGGAACGTCGGGGCGTGCCTGCCTGTTTTCCGGCAAGTTCCTTTTCCCAGCTTGTGCGCATGGAAGGGGATCGGGGTGCACGCGGTTTGCTGCGCGATGCCGAGGCGATTGAGCTGCCGGGCGGCGAGCTTGATATCGATTCGCCGGCTGCGCTGGAAGCGGCGCGCTCGCTTTACGGTTGAGGCCGGTGCAGCGGCGCAGCGCCGATGACACGAAAAAGAATGCAGCGAGAGGGAGCTTGAGCTACGCCTCTTCGCTGTCCACATCCGCTGCGCCCAGGGTAACCAGGCAGGGAAGGATGACCATGAATAGAAAACCGGAGGCCACAAGAAGATCGTGCATCGGGAACATGCCTCGTTTCTGCCGCCGGTTTGACCGGCTGACAAGTACGAGAATCGCTTAAGGTTCTAACGAGGGATATGCCTCTCCCGGCGCTTTCCACAGCACCAAGGTCCAATCCGCGTCCCCCATCCGTGCTATTCGCGCCGGCGGGAGTGTCCGGCAATCGCACGCCCCATCGGACTTCAGCGGCCCTGCGCGGCCAGCTTCTTCTCGATCAGATCCACCAGATGGCCGACGGTGTTCATGGACTCCAGTTCGGCGGTCTGGAATTTGATCTTCAGGCGCGACTCGATGGCCACGATCAGGTTGATGTGGTTGAAGGAGTCCCACTCGGGCACGTCTGGCGGCGGTAAGGTCTGGGGTCAGAACCAGGGTGTCGTCGTCGAAGACGTCGTGAAAGATGCCCGTGAGTTGTGCGTAGATCTCCTGCTGCTGCATGCGTTCGCGCGTTTCCTTCAGGAAGAGTGTGCCTTCCCCGATCGAGTATACGTTGGGGTTTCTGGTTGGCCTCCCGGGTCGCGCCTTGTCGAGGCGTTAGAAGTGGCGGAGAGTCTGCTCGACCTCTGGACGCGCTTCGCTGCCGGGGATCGGGGGCTCGTTCCGGCCGATCGGCGGTGCGTTCGAGCGAGCGCGATGACCAGGTCGCGCGAGCCCAGGCCGACGGCAAGCGACGAGCGTCAGCACGATGCCGCCGAACAGGATGCCGAAGGCGAGTTCGACGATGTTGCCGCCAATCTGCAGGTGATCGAGCACCATGGCGGCGGTGAGCACCAGCACCAGCCACTTGACGCCCATCGAGAGGAAGCGGGCGTACTGCAGCTGGTTGTTGACCGCGCCGATCAGCACCGTGCGCGCCAGAAAACGGGCGATGATGTTGCCGGCGAACAGGAGCAGAATGGCGCCGACGGAGCGCGTCAGGTAAGGCAGCAGCGAGATCGAAAGCGCCGAGCGCGCCGGAGTACGAGGCGTCGAAGGAAAGGATGCCGATCACCAGGCCGAGCACGACGCAGCCCCAGAAGGCGAATCGCCCGGCAAGGACGGTGGGACTATGCGAGGGCGACCAGTCGGCCACGCTGGTCTGGTTGCGAGCGAGGCGATCGTCGAACTTGGCGGCGGTGAGGATGCGTCGAACGATCCAGCTCAGCAGGACGCCGATGCCGATCATCAGGCCCAATGCCAGCACAAACGCCAGCAGGCCGGGCAGGATGCTGATCAGCAGCGAGGACACACGGTAGATGGATTGATGGAGCGCGTCCGACATGTGCTGCCAGGATCGACGGATTGTCCGGATAGCCCGGCGCCGGGTAGGTGCCCGGGTCCTGCGTCGGATATTGACTGGGCTGGATCGCGATTTGCATGGGGCGAACTCCTCAAGGGCTTTGCGGAAGCGGCGTGTTCGTGGGGTGAGCTGCGGAGCGAACAGGACGGCTGCGGCTAAGGGTTGAATCGGTCCGGCCAGCGCCAGCGCGAGACCAGGTATGGCTTGTCGGCCTCAAAGGCCGCAGCCACCGCTTCGATGTGGCGGTCGCCATCGCCGGCGGCGCCGGTCGCGAGCACATGTGCGAAGCCACCCAGGCGAGATAAAGGGGCGTCAGCGCGCCCAGCAGGTGGCCGCGGTTGATGGTGCGCAGGCGATAGGCCAGCAGGAAGTCGTAGACGATGCGCGCCCACAGGGAATCGGGCATGCGGAAGCTCGCGGCCGGCATGATGGAAAGCCGCTTCAGGCCCAGCAGCGAATGGGGCGGAAGGACCAGCGACCAGATTTCGTGAAGATTGCTGTAGGCCAGACGAAAGGCTTCGAGCATCGGCTGAACATCTTCGGTCATCGCGGCGCCCGGCGGGTGCGGGAGGCGCGGGCCTGGCGGACGGGGCAAGACGCGAGCGCTGCCAGAAGGCGGCTTTGGCGTCAATGTCGGCGAACAAGGAGCCGGTAACCTGCGCAAGGACAGTGTTCAGATCGGCCCCGGCGGGCTGGGGCACGGTGCGCGTGCCTACATCGATCTGCGTGATGGTGCAGCCGCCGACGGCGGCTTCTGCTACCGGCCAAAGCAGTGCGTCGGGCTGGTTGGCTGCGGTGAAGCGTTGCGCGGCGGTGGCCAGACGCTCCAGCATCCGGGAGGAAAGACCAAGGTCGATCGCCAGCGGAAACCGCACGGAAGTGCCGAACAGAGCTCGGGACACGGGATAAAGAATGGCCGAGTTCACCAGGCCCGCGCGGGCGGGGAGGGTGTAGCGGGGCACTGCAAGGTCGGTGCGGTTCTCGAGAACGGCATCCGCCAGGGCGCGCAGCGCGCCGGGTTCCAGGGACTGCGCTTCGGTTCCCAGCAGGAGCACGGCGTGGGCCTGGTGCTGCTGGGCAAGCTCATGCGCGTTGAGGAAGTCCGCGGCGACAAGGGTCCAGCTTCCGGGCGAGGGCGCTGCCGGCGTATACCCTACGACGTGCAGTCCGCCACTGGATGCGGGCGTTGGTTGCGCGGCGGCGTCCGGTGTTGCCACGACGACGGACTGGCCGGCGAAGGCCTGCCCCAGGTGCTCGAGGATCTGTTCGAATGCCTCGCGCGGCATGGAAGCGACGCTGACGAGCAGTGCTGCCGATGCGGGCCCGGTGGCCGCCGCCTCGGTCGTCGAAGTCGGATTGGGTGTGGTGCTGATGGTGGCCATGGCTCTCCGTCTCGCAGCTTACTCTCTTCGGGTTGCGGATTGCGGCAACGACAGAATGCCCGCGAGCGGAATCCGAACCCATGCCGGCCGGTTGTTCAGTTCGTACAGCAGCTCGTACAGTGCCTTTTCGAGCAGGTAGGCGTTCAGGAGGGCCTGTGCCTGTTCGGGCTCCGGCAACAGGTCAGGGCGCTCGCCGAAGGCGCTGCGATAGCCGCGCAGAAACGCCGTCGAGACTGCATTCTGCCAAAGACGCAGCCAGGGCTCCAGCGCCTGCAGGCTGTCGGCATGGCGCTGCACGTGCTGGTCGAGGCCCGACCAGGCGGCATAGGAAAAGCTGCGCAGCATCCCGGCGACATCCTTCAGCGGACACTGTTTTCTGCGGCGCTCCGCGAGCGAACGTGCGGGCTCGCCTTCGAAGTCCAGCAGGACGAAGTCGTTCTTGGCGCGCAGCACCTGGCCCAGGTGATAGTCGCCATGGATGCGAATGGCCTTGCCGGAGACGGAGCTGCCCGCGATGGCGTGGGCCCGCGAGAAGAGCTCGATGCGCCGGCTCAGGATTGTGGCCGCGTCATCCGAGGTCTCGTCCTTCAGGGTGGACATCCTGCCTTTGAGCGCGTCCAGGGTGCGGTTGATCTGGTCGTCGATGCGGCGGGCATCGGCGTTCAGGTCGTCGACGGTGAGCGGCTCGGCGCGGAAGGCCTGGTCGCTCGGTTTCGGTCGCCAGCGCGAGGTGCATCTCGCCGGTGCGCCTGCCCAGCAGATCGGCCGCAGCCAGGTAGAAGCCGGCGCGCTCTTCCGCCTCGGGCGGAATGCGGCCGGGCGTGAGGAAGCTGGCGGGCTCGCCCTCGTCCTTCGGTGGCGGGCAGGTGGCGACGGTCTCGTAGAAGCGGGCAAGCTCTTCGAGCGTCCACTGCCAGCCGTCGCCTTCGTTGGCGCACAAGCTCCTGCAGCATGGCGATGGCCGTGGTTTCGCCAGCGGCGGTTTCCAGCTCGATATCGCCCAGGAACGTGGCGATGCGCGGGAAGTGCGCGACCTCGGTGAGGAAGCGGCCGATCTCGACGTCGGGATTTTCGCCCGGCTGCAGCCGGCGGAAGAGCTTCAGGATCATCTTCTGGTCGAAGAGGATGCTGGTGTTGGACTGCTCGGCCGAGCCTGTGCGGGCCGGCATGGGTTGCGTGCCGCGCACCTGTGCAAACGCGGCCGAGGGAGCACCACGCAGATGGTCGGAAGACTCCGAGGCAATGTCGTCGGCCGCGCGAGCGAGCGCCGCATCCCGCGGACCAGAGCCGGCGCTTGTCCCGGCACTTGCGCCCACGCCGGGTGCGTGGCTGGAGAGGGCAAGGTCCTGCTCGGCTGCAGGCTGTAGCAGCGGTGCGGTCTGCCGCTCTTCGATCATGCGCAGAAGGCTTTGGCGGAAGTCTTCGCGGGTGGTGGCGTCGTGCAGGATGACGGGTTCCCCGGCGGAAGATAATGTGACGACAACGCTTGCCGGGGCGGCTGCAAGGACTGCCTCCATCTCTCGTCCGCTCGAAAGTGCCAGCGGCACCTGGTAGGTGTCGGGAGGTCCCTCAGCGTAGCGCACCGTCAGGAAGAAGATGGCGGCGCCAAGGGCCTCCGGTTGCGGTGCCTGCGAGCTTTGTGGCGAAGGCGCCTCGGGCTGGCCACTACCGGGGAGGGCAGCCCAGTCGGAGATGGAAACCCCGGCTGATGGTCCGCGCCTTGGCGCCGAACCAGCGCTGCCGCGCGAGCCAGCCGGGGAGCGCCGCCTGCATACGCGCCAGGCCGTCGCCGGTGGCAAGCGCGCCCCAGCCGTTGCTCGAGGAGGGCGAGCGCAAGGCTCTTCGCCTTCTGCCTCGGGCTCAGCTTCGGCTGTGATCTGCTGGGTGGCGGCAGGTGCGGGCTGCAGCTCGAACCAGAGGAACGAATAGGGCGCGACGCGTCAAGCGCATAGGGCGTCTGGCCGATCGGCGGGAACGGAACATAGCCCAGCATCTCGACCGGCATCATGCCGGCGTAGGCGGCGAGATCGAGCGAGACCGGCTGCGCGAAGCGCGAAAGATTCGCGACGCACAGCACGGTCTCTTCGGTGCCGTCTCGCGATGACGCAACGTTCGCAGATAGGCGAGGATCTTGCGGTTTTCCGGATGCAGAAACTGCAGGCGTGCCGCGACCGAAGACCTGGAAGAGCTTGCGCAGCGCGATCATGTTGCGCGTCCAGTGCAGCAGGCTGGACTGGTCGCTGAGCTGCGCCTCCACGTTGACCACCTGGTAGCCGTAGATGGGGTCCATGATGACCGGGAAATACAGCCGCGCGGGATCGCACTTGGAGAAGCCGGCGTTGCGGTCGGAGTTCCACTGCATGGGCGTGCGCACGCCGTTGCGGTCGCCCAGGTAGATGTTGTCGCCCATGCCGATCTCGTCGCCGTAGTACATGATCGGCGTGCCCGGGAAGCTGAGCAGAAGCGAGTTCAGCAGCTCGATGCGGCGGCGGTTGTTATCCACCAGCGGCGCCAGCCGGCGGCGAATGCCGACATTGATGCGCATGCGCGGGTCCGCCGCGTAGGCCAGATTCATATAGTCGCGCTCATCGTCGGTGACCATCTCCAGCGTCAGCTCGTCGTGGTTGCGCAGGAAGAGGCCCCACTGGCAGGCGTCGGGAATATCCGGCGTCTGCGCCATGATGTCGGTGATCGGCAGGCGGTCTTCCTGCCGCAGCGCCATGTAGATGCGCGGCATCAGCGGAAAGTGAAATGCCATGTGGCACTCGTCGCCATCGCCGAAGTAGGGACGCACATCGGCCGGCCACATGTTGGCCTCGGCCAGGATCGAGCCGGTTGCCGTACTCGGCATCGATGACCGCGCGAATCTCCTTGATCTTGACGTGCGTCTCCGGCACGTTCTCGCAGCTCGTGCCGTCGCGCTCGATCAGATAGGGAATCGCGTCCAGCCGCAGCGCATCCACGCCCATGATCCAGCCAGAAGCGCATCGCCTTCAGCACCTCTTCCATCACGCGCGGATTGTCGAAGTTCAGGTCCGGCTGGTGCGAGAAGAAGCGGTGCCAGTAGAACGCCTTCGCCTGGTCGTCCCACGTCCAGTTGGACTTCTCCGTATCGGTGAAGATGATGCGCACGCCCTCGTACAGCTTGTCCGTCTCGCTCCACACATACATCTCGCGCTCGGGCGAGCCCGGCGGCGCGAGCCGCGCCGCCTTGAACCACGGATGCTGATCGGAGGTGTGGTTGATGACCAGCTCGATCATCACCTGCATGTTGCGCTGATGCGCCGCATCCAGGAACTGCTTGAAGTCGTTCAGCGTGCCGTAGGACGGATTCACGTCGACGTAGTTGGCGATGTCGTAGCCGTCGTCGCGCAGCGGCGAAGGGAAGAACGGCAGCAGCCAGAGGCAGGTGACGCCGAGGTCCTGCAGGTAATCGAGCCGGGACATCAGCCCGCGGAAAGTCGCCGATGCCGTCGTTGTTCGAGTCCGCAAACGCACGCACGTGCAGCTCGTAGATGATCGCGTCCTTGTACCAGAGCGGATCGCTCGCGCTGCCGAGCTTCTTCACTCGCTTAGGGTCTCCAAAGCCGTATGATGCGGGATACGGTGACTTTGATGTTGCCAATTTGCTGTGGGCAGGGATTTGGATGCAAGAGGCGCTCAGGGCGATGAATCAGCTGGTAGCCGACGGGGTCATCGCGGACTACGCCATCGGCGGCGCGGTGGGAGCTGCGTTTTACATCCAGGCAGTCCAAACGGAGGACCTGGATGTGTTTATCGCCTTATCGCTACCGAGTTCTGGTCTGATCAGTCTTAGCCCAATCTACGCGGCTTTGATTGCGCAAGGGGGCGTCGTCGACCGGGAATTTGTGCGTTTCGGCATGTGGCCGGTGCAAGTCCTGACGGACGCGAATGCCCTCATTCGAGAGGCGATTGCACGTGCCATCGCCCTCGAATTTCGGGGTGTCCCGACAAGAGTTTTCACAGCCGAGCATCTCTGTGCTATCGCGCTGCAGACCGGCCGCACCAAGGATTTCTTGCGGGTGGGTATGTTCTTTGAAGAGGATGCGGTCGATCGTGAAGCCTTGGTACAACTCGTTCAGCGCTTCCAACTGGAAGAAAGGTTGAGTCGAATTGAGGAGCAGAGATGACCGAAGACGCCTGGCAGAACGACGAAAATCTCGACGCCCACCGCACGGTATTCAACGCTAGAGCGAAACTTTCGATGCGGAACTACCTGCGTTCCAAGTCCTGGGAAGAAAAGGTACGCTCCATCGAACGCATGAACGCCGCCGACAAGCTCGCGAAAGAAGCCATGCGCCAGGCAATGGCGAAGAAGGCTGCCGAAAAGCCCGGGTGATCAGGCGGTCTTCGGCGGTTCGGCTGTCGTCGTGACGCGGAAGATGTGCGCGGGCTGCACTTCAGGCCGCAGGGCAACGTAGTTGGAGCGGTCGTGCCAGGTATAGTGCGTGCCCGTCAGCAGATCCTCGACGTCAAAGTTCTGGTCGTAGGGAATGCCCAGCCGCTTCAGGTCGAGGTCGATCCAGCCCGCCTGCTCCTGCTTGGGGTCCAGGTTGATGGCCACCAGGATGGTGTTCTTCGCTCCGTTCTCGTCCACGGCAGACTTCGAGTAGCACATCAGATTCGGGTTATCGACCGGATGGAAGTGCAGCGAGCCGTTCGACTGCAGCGCGATGTTTTCGCGCCGGATGTGATTGAGGTCCGTGATGAGCGGCACCAGCGAGCCCGGCTGCATTGCGGTCGCGCTGCCGGATCTCATACTTCTCGCTGTCCATGTACTCTTCGGACTCGGTCTTGCCCGGCGCGGGCTTGGCGGGAATGTTCTCGCCGAGTTCGTAGGCGGGGCCATAGATGCCGTAGTTCGCCGTCAGCGTCGCGGCCAGGATGAGGCGCTGCATGAACGCCGGCCGGCCGCCTTCCTGCAGGCTCTTGTGCAGGATGTCCGGGGTGTTGGGCCAGAAGTTCGGCTGGAAGAAGTCGCTGACCGGCGGCTGCGTGATCTCTTCGAGGTAGGTCTGCAGCTCCGGCCTTGGTGGTGCGCCAGGTGAAGTAGGTATAGGACTGCGTGAACCCGCCCTTGGCCAGCGAGTACATGACGTGCGGGCGGGTAAAGGCCTCGGCCAGAAAGATGACGTCGGGATACTTTTCGCGCAGCGTCGCCAGGCACCACTCCCAGAAGGGCAGCGCCTTGGTGTGCGGGTTGTCGACGCGGAAGACCTTGACGCCGCGCTTGATCCAGAACTCGAAGACCGAGTAGAGCTCATCCCAGAGCCCGCGCCAGTCGGAGCTTTCGAAGTTGAGCGGATAGATGTCCTGGTACTTCTTCGGCGGATTTTCCGCGTACTGGATGGTGCCGTCCGGCCGGATGATGAACCAGTCGGGATGCTCCTTCACCCAGGGATGATCGGGCGAGCACTGGAAGGCGATGTCCAGCGCGAGTTCGAGCCCGTGCTCGCGTGCCGCCGGCGACCAGGTGGTCGAAGTCGTCGAACGTGCCCGAGGTCCGGATGGATCGCCTTGTGCCCGCCCTCGTTGTCCTTGGTCGGCGCGGCGCCGATGGCCCAGGGGCTTCCGTGGTCTCCGGGCTCCGCGGTGGTGGAGTTGTTCTTGCCCTTGCGAAAAGCCGTGCCGATGGGGTGAATGGGCGGCATATAAAGGATGTCGAAGCCCATCGCCGCGATCTCGGGCAGCTGCGCTTCGACATCCTCGCAACGTGCCATGCTGCCCGGGGATCAGGCGAGGTCGAGCGCGGAAACAGCTCGTACCAGGCGGAAAAGCGCGCTCCTTCGCGATCCACCCAGAACGGCAGGTCGGGCTCGTACTGCGTCGCGTAGCGCAGATCGGGGTAACGCGCGGCCAGCGCAACGACCTCATCGTTCAGGGGATATTCGTAGAACGCGGCGTTCTGATCCGCCATCCAGCGAAGCGACGTGACCATCTCCATCAGGTTGCGGCTGTCGGCCCCGGTGGCGCGATGCGCGGCATGTTCGAGCAGCAGCGCCCCCGTGCGCAGGGCGACGGGAATATCCTGCGAGACGCTCGACGCGTCCAGGCTTGGCGGGATCGGGCTGCGCGGCCAGCCGCTTTTTCAGGTCGCTGCACCAGGTATCGAAGTGGTCGACCCAGCCCTGGACGGTGAACCGCCACATGCCCAGCTTGTTGGCCATGAAGGTGGCTTTCCACAGGTCGTTGCCGATCTCCTCCATCGGAACGGTGCGCCATCGCCGGTCGGTCTTGTGCTTGTACAACAAGCGCGCGGAAAGGTGGTCGTGCCCATCGCCGAAGATGGCAGCCGTCACCGTCACCTCGTCGCCTACGATCCGGCATGCCGGGTATCGTCCGCAGTTCACCTGCGGCTGAACTCCTCGATAACAACGCGGCTGCGACCCTCGGAAGGTTTCATCCAGCCCAGCTTTCACGTACTGAAGTTGTTGCTCCGTTCAAAGCCTTGTGTTTCTGGTTCAACGTTCTGCCGCCACAAGCATCCTATAGCTGGCCGGAAACCGGGCCACGGGAAGCATCGTGAGCAATACTACAGATGCAGGCGACGGGCCGGGGGTTGATGGCCGCCTGCAAAACATCATCAGCATCGAACTCTCCGGAGAACACCCTTGTTTTTCCAGCGACCGCCGAAGTCTCCTCCGCTGCACGCCGTCAGGATCGAAGATTACGCGCTGATCGGCGATTGCGAGACCGCCGCCCTGGTCGCGCGCAACGGTTCGATCGACTGGCTCTGCTGGCCGACCTTCTCTTCCGATGCCTGCTTCGCTGCGCTGCTGGGTACCGAGGAGCATGGCTTCTGGAAGATCGCTCCGGCGCGCGGCCCAAGCCGCGACGTACCGCCGAACGATCTGCGGTATCTGCCCGACACGCTGATCGTTGAAACCACCTTCGAGACCTCCACCGGAACCGCCGTGCTGGTGGACTTCATGCCGCCGCGCGGGCAGAACTCGGATGTCGTCCGCATTGTGCGCGGGACAAAGCGGCCATGTGGACATGCGCATGGAACTGGCGCTCCGCTTCGATTTCGGCCTGTACGATTCCGTGGGTCACGCACATCGAAGGAGGGCATCCGCGCCATCGCCGGCCCGCACATGGCCGTGCTGCGCACGGACGCGACGCTCAGGGGCGAGGACATGGCCACGGTGAGCGAGTTCACGGTGCGCGCAGGCGCAGGAGGTTTCGTTCGCGCTGACCTACGCCTCCTCGGTGGGGAAGGACGGCAAGCGCTCCGGTCGAAGATCCGAAACCGATCCATTCGCCACGATGCCTTCGACGACACCGTGACCTTCTGGCAGGAGTGGAACGCGCGGAATACCTACCAGGGAGCTTACGCGGAGGCAGTGCGGCGCTCGCTGATGACGCTGAAGGCGATGACCTACCGGCCGTCGGGCGGGATCGTAGCGGCGGCGACGACCTCGCTTGCCGGAACAGATCGGCGGCCCGCGCAACTGGGATTACCGCTTCTGCTGGCTGCGCGATACCGCCTTTACGCTGTTGATCCTGCTGCGCGCCGGCTACCAGGAAGAGGCGATTGCCTGGCGGCGCTGGCTGCTGCGCGCCATCGCCGGTACACCCACGCAGGTGCAGACCATCTACGGCATCTGCGGCGAGCGGCAGTTGAACGAGTGCATGGCCGACTGGCTTCCCGGCTACGAGAACTCCAGGCCGGTCCGCATCGGCAATGCCGCGGCCTACCAGTTTCAGCTCGATGTCTTCGGCGAGGTCGCCTCCGCGCTGGCGCGAACGCCGTTTCCGGACGATATCAAGCTCTCCTCCTCGGCGCTGCAGGCGCAGTTGATCGACCATCTGTGCCACATCTGGACCGAGCCGGACGACGGGATCTGGGAGACCCGCGGCGGACGCAAACACTTCACCCACTCCAAGGTGATGGCCTGGGTGGCGCTCGACCGCGCGATCCGCCACTACGAGCAATTCGACGGCGGTGGCGACGTCAAGCGCTGGATCAAGAACCGCGACATGCTGCACAAGGAGATCTGCGACACGGGCTTCAACAAGAAGCTCAACTCCTTCACCCAGTTCTACGGCTCGACCGAGCTGGATGCCTCCTGCCTCCGCATCGGCCTGGTAGGCTTCCTGCCGATGGACGATCCCCGCATCATCGGCACCATCGAGGCCATCGAGAAGCACCTGATGCAAGGATGGCTTCGTCATGCGCTACAACACCCGCACTTCGAAGGACGGCCTGCCGCCGGGCGAAGGCGTGTTCCTCGCCTGCAGCTTCTGGCTGGTCAACGTGTCTCTGGCTGATCGGCCGCAAGGACGACGCGCGCAAGCTCTTTGACCGGCTGCTGCCGCTGCGCAACGACGTCGGCCTGCTCGCGGAGGAGTAGGATCCGGTGGCGAAGCGCATGACCGGCAACTTCCCGCAGGCCTTTCGCACATCGCGCTCGCCCACGCGGCGTTTGCGATGTCGGGCGCGTGGCAGCCGGAGCGGTCCACGGAGCCCAAGCGAAAGTGAAGGCCGCCCGCTGCTGTATTCTGGCTGCATGAAGTTACGTATTGCAGCCGCCTGCGCGCTCCTTGCCGCGCCCGTCTTCGCCGTATCCGTCCCGGCCCAGCAGAAGCCGGACGACAATGCCATCAAGTACCCCATCGCGTCGACGCTGCCGGCGGACGCGCATGTGGCGCAGCAGATCGAGCTGGACGGCAAGCCGCTGAAGTACACCGCCACGGTGGGCACGCTGCCGGTCAAGAACGTCGAAGGCAAAGCCACCGGCGAAGTCGTCTTCACCTCGTACATCGTCGATGCGCCCAACCGTCCGGTGACGTTTGCGTTCAACGGAGGCCCCGGCGCCGCGAGCGTCTATCTGAACCTGGGCGCCATCGGGCCGAAGCGCGTGGACTTCGGCGCCGAAGGCCAGAGTCCCTCAGACCCGGCGACGATGAAAGACAATCCCGGCACCTGGCTGGACTTCACCGACCTCGTCTTCATCGACCCCATCGGCACCGGATTTTCTCAGTCCGCTGGTCTCAGAGGCCGAGAGCCGCAAGCTCTTCTACGGTCCGGACCAGGACATCGCCTACCTTTCGAAGATTGTCTACGACTGGCTGGTGAAGAACAACCGCCTGGAATCGCGCAAGTACATCGTAGGCGAGAGCTATGGCGGGTATCGCGGGCCGCGCCTGACCGCCTACCTGCAGTCGACGATCGGCGTGGCGGTAAATGGACTGGTGCTGGTCTCGCCGGCGCTCAACCCGTCGAGCGGCTCGCCGGATATCTCGCCCGTGCCGTGGATGTTGACCCTGCCTTCGATCGTCGCGGCCAACTATGAGCGCAAGGGGATGCTGACGCGACGCCAACATGAAGGCGGTGATCGACTACACCCGCGGAGAGTATGTGGAGGATCTGCTGAAGGGAAACTCCGACCCGCAGGCGACGCCCCGGCTGGTGAAGAAGGTGACTGAACTGACCGGGCTGGACCCGACCTTTGTGCGCCAGTCCGGCGGCCGGCTGGAGACACAGGCGTTCCTGCGCGAGGAGTTCCGCGAAACCGGCAAGCTCGGCTCACGCTACGACCCGAACGTCACGGCGTATGACCCTTTCCCCTATAACCCCACGCAGGAGACGCAGGACCCGATCCTGCTCTCGATCATCGCGCCGACAACGACTGCCATGGTCGACTGGGTTACGCGCGTGGTCGGCTGGAAGACCGACGCCCGCTACAACGCGCTCTCGTTCGACGTGAACCGCCTGTGGGACAACAGCGGACGCAACGGCGCGTTCGCCGGCTCGGCCTCAGCCACGGACCTGCGCGTCGCCGTCGCCACGGACCCCAAGCTGCGAGTCGTCATCGCGCACGGCTGGGCCGACCTGAGCTGCCCGTTCATGGGCTCGGTCCTCACGGTCAGCCAGATTCCCAGCATGGGCGATCCGACCCGCGTCACCGTACACGAGTATCCCGGCGGCCACATGTACTACGCTCGCCTGGCCAGCTCGCTCGCGCTGCGCAAGGACGTGCAGGAGATGGTGAACAAGCACTGAGGACGCATTCCGAGGTCTAGCGCATCGGCAAGCGCAACTACAGCGATTCTGGCTCCGCCAGAATGACGTTGCCATCAGTTTTGGACGCGCAGCACAACCGGCTTAGTGCTTAAAGACTTCGCGCCGGTTGGCATCCGTCAACCGCGGAGCCTTTTCGTCGCGCTGCAGCAACTCGTTGTATCCGCTGGCCTCGTCGTCGTAGATGAAGGCGAGGCCCAGCAGGTCGAAGCGCGCGAAGAACTCTTCCCACGAAATGAGCCGCAAGTCCTTGCGTTGCCGCGCGAGCGAGGCAGGCATCAACTGCAGCAGTGCGGGCTCATGGTCCACGCGGTGGGGGAAAAGCTCCGTCGGTACAATCGAATTCCGATTGGCCCAGGAACGGATCTCGACATGGTCGATGGTTGGTCCGATGATGGGCATTGTGTCTCCAATCCAGTCCCTTATGTTCGATAGCAGACATCAGAGGTCGTATGGAGACAGATGCAGTCGAGGCCGCTGAAGTTAGCCGACCCGACTCAATCGCGGCGGCGGCCTCCGCCCAGAAGCTGCAGTACGGCCAGGAAGATATTGATGGCGTCCAAATAGATGCTGAGCGCCAGCACCGTTGCCGAGGCGCCGTCGCCACCCGCCCGTATGCGCGCGAAGTCGCCAACCGTCAGCAGGGTGAAGATGCCAAGCGTCATCCAGGAGTAGGCGTCGGGCGTGATGAAGTGGAAGAAGATGCTGACGATGCCGAGCAGGATCAGGCCCAGCAGCAGCGCCGTGGCGATGCCGGTGACGGCCCGGTAGTTGATGTGGAACAGGTAGGCGACAATGCCCATGCAGGCCATGCCGAGGCCGGTCGTGGCAGCGGCCTGGAAGACGATCGCCGGGCCGATGGTGACCATGTAGCGGTGGATCAGCGGGCCGATCTCCCAGCCCATGAAGTAGGTCAGCACCAGGAACATGCCGAGCGCGAGCGCGGGGCTGGCCTTGCGCGCAAACGTGATGGCGAGCACCAGCGCGAACACGGCGATCATGCCGGGCAGCGTGGCCCACGCCGGCGCGGTGGCGACTCCCGCCGCGGTGATGAGGAAGCCAATCGAGGTGATGGCGAGAACCTTTGAGAGCAGGGAAGCGGTCTCTTCGCGGGGAACGTCGATGGTGGTAGCCCAGGTCCCGGTCCGGGGATCGAGCTGGCGCTGTACGTCGTAAGCCATGGTGTTGCTCCGTCTCCGCTGATTGCTTGTGCGGATGTCTATACTTTAGACGCTTCTGCGGCGACTTCGATCTTCCCACACGGTACACGCTGATAGTCTGGTGTGCATGTTCGCACCGGGACACATCCTGCTGGCGCCGTCACAACGGATTCACTTCATTGGTATCGGCGGCATCGGCATGAGCGGCATTGCAGAGATCCTGCTCACCATGGGCTACACCGTTTCGGGCTCCGACCTGCGGCGTTCGCAAGCGACCGACCGGCTGGCGGGTCTCGGGGCGACGATCTTCGAAGGCCACGCCGCGGGGAACTCGGCCGCGAGCGACGTGGTGGTCGCGAGTTCGGCGGTCTCGGCTACCAATCCCGAGGTGGAAGAAGCGCGGCGACGCAAGATTCCGGTCATTCAGCGCGCGGAGATGCTGGCCGAGCTGATGCGGCTCAAGTACGGCATCGCCGTCGCCGGGATGCATGGGAAGACGACCACCACCAGCA
The DNA here is from genome assembly GCA_963744015.1 of uncultured Gammaproteobacteria bacterium. Lineage (GTDB taxonomy): Bacteria > Acidobacteriota > Terriglobia > Terriglobales > Acidobacteriaceae > Edaphobacter. Next base: position 45,517 of record CAVUSA010000002.1, on the reverse strand, counting down.
TGATCGCCGCGGTGCTGGCCGGCGGAGGGCTGGATCCTACGGTGGTTGTGGGTGGGAGAGTGGATGCGCTGGGCTCGAATGCGCGCCTGGGCACGAGCCAGTACCTGGTGGCGGAGGCAGATGAGAGCGACCGGTCGTTCCTGAAGCTGTCCCCCATCCTGGCCGTGGTGACCAACCTCGACCGCGAGCACATGGACTGCTACACCAGCATGGAAGACGTGGACGCTGCCTTCCTCGAGTTTATGGATCGCCTGCCGTTCTACGGCGCGGCCACGGCCTGCATCGACAATGCGCGGTTGCGGTCGCTTATTCCGCGATGCCGGCGCAAGGTTTACAGTTACGGCGAGAGCGCCGACGCGGACTTCCGGCTGGAGCTGTTGCCGCCGCGCGAGGGGGTGCATGCGGTCTTCGACGTGAATTACCGTGGGCTGCTGCTGGGACCATTTGACCTGCACGTCCCGGGACGTCACAACCTGCTGAATGCGACGGCTGCCATCGCGGTTGGCATCCAGCTCGGGGTTGCGCCCGAAGAGATCGGCAAGGGCCTGGCTACGTTCCGCGGGGTCGACCGCCGCTTCCAACTCAAGGGGCGCGTGCGCGACGTGGCTGTGGTGGATGACTACGGGCATCATCCGACGGAGATTGTCGCGACGCTGAAAGCCGCCCGCGAGTGCGGCTATGGGGCGGTTCACGTCATCTTTCAGCCGCACCGCTACACCCGCACGCGCGACCTGATGACGGAGTTCGCCGGCGCGTTCGGCGAGGCCGACTCGGTCGAGGTGCTGGACATCTATGCCGCCAGCGAGGAGCCGATCGCCGGCGTCACCGCCCAAGCCCTCGCCGCGCACGTTGCCGGCGCAAACGCGCGCTACGCGCCTTCCATCGCGGACGCCATCACATCCGTAACCCAGCGCGCCCGCCCCGGCGACCTCATCCTCACCCAGGGTGCAGGCAGCGTAAGCTCGATCGCGCCGCTGCTGCTGCAGGCCCTCGAATCCGCGCCTGCGTAGAAGTCCCCTCCCGTGCCCCATTCATCGCAGCCTCATCGCGATGAGTGGGTGACCCGACGGTGGGCGGATGGCCGGACCAACTCGTCGCCCACGCCAAAGGCGCGACGAGGGGGCGCCCAGATACACCCCCGATCTGCACCAACATCACCGGAACGGCCCTCCATAGCGGACCTGCTCGTTCTCTGCTAAGGTCATCTCCTCCCCCGAACCACCGTACCCAGGCCGCGCACCAACCCGGGCCCCCGCCAAGCCGCGGCCGGTCGACTGCTGCCAGCCAAACCGAACCCCTTAACGAAAAGGTACGGAGCGAAGATGAAAACCCAAGTGATGGCCGCCGCAACCCTTCTGGTCTGTCTGGCCGGATGCAACAGCAAGCCTGCCGATACCCGGGCGCAGGATGAAACCGATATCAAGGCGCTTGAAGCGCGTGTGGTGGCAGCCATCCAGGCAAAAGACGTCAATGGCATCATGGCCAACTATGCTGCGGATTCCAGCCTGGTCGTCTTCGATGCCGTCCCGCCGCGCCAGTACGTCGGCGCCGCAGCCTACCGCAAAGACTGGGAAGATACCTTCAGCATGTTTCCCGGCGCGTTGGAGGCTGGAATCAGCGACCTTGACGTGACCGTCGGAGGCGACGTCGCCTTTGCCCGCTCTATCCAGCAGTTCAACGCGACCGACAAGAGCGGCAAGCCGATGCGCCTGACGGTCCGCGTCACCGACGGCCTGAAGAAGACCGACGGCAAGTGGCTTATCGCACACGAGCACGTCTCGATCCCGGTCGATCTTGCCACCATGACGCCGGACCCGACCTCCAAGCCCTGAGCAGCGCCGCGAGCGGGCTGGAGATTCCCTCGGCCCGCTTCGGCACAGTCGCGAACCACGGTGGATACCGGGAGTGGAAAACGGGGGTGGTTCGCCGCGGGGGTTGATGGGAGAATTAACACCACGGCGCAGCGCTCGCCCTGCCCCGCAGATTGAGCCCCCAGATCAGCTCCAGGAGTTCCTCCCGCCATGTCCGACATGCATGACAACGACCTTCGCATCCAGTATCACGAGGCTACTCCCCGCACCGCCCGCATCAAGGTCATCGGCGTGGGCGGCGGAGGCAACAACGCGGTCAACCGCATGATCGCCGCCAACGTGGAAGGGGTTGAATTCATTGCCGCCAATACCGACGTGCAGGCGCTGCAGAGCTCGAATGCAGCGGTGAAGCTGCAGCTTGGCGTCAAGCTGACCAGTGGTTTGGGCGCGGGCGCGAATCCCGACGTAGGCCGGCGGGCGGCGCTCGAAGATTCGGACAAGATTATCGAGGCGCTCGAAGGCGCGGACATGGTTTTTGTTACGGCCGGTCTGGGCGGAGGCACCGGCACGGGCGCGGCACCAGTGATCGCCTCGCTCGCCAGCGAGATGGGCGCGCTGACCGTCGCCGTCGTCACCCGGCCCTTCGGATTCGAGGGCAAGCGCCGCATGATGCAGGCCGAGCGCGGTTTGCAGGAGCTGCTGGATTCGGTCGATACCGTGATTGTGATTCCGAACGAAAAGCTGCTCGCGGTGGCAAAGGATGCCGGGTTCTTTGAGAGCTTCCGCATCGCGGATGACGTGCTGCGCCAGGGCGTGCAGGGAATTACGGACATCATCACGGTATCCGGTGTCATCAACCGCGACTTCGCCGACGTGAAGACCACGATGGCGGGCATGGGCTATTCGGTGATGGGCACCAGCGTGCGCTCGGGGCCGAACCGCGCGGTCGATGCGGCGATGGCCGCGATGGCTTCGCCTCTGCTGGAGGCCGGCGCGATCGACGGCGCGCGCGGCATTCTGATCAACATTACCGGTTCGTCGTCGCTCAAGCTGAGCGAGGTGAACGAGGCCTCGACGATTATCCAGAACGCTGCACACGAGGATGCAAACATTATCTTCGGCGCCGTGCAGGACGAGAGCATGGGCGACGAGGTGAAGATTACCGTCATCGCTACAGGCTTCCGCCAGCAGGAAGCTGCGCCGGCCGAATCGCAGGCGCGCCGCGAGCGCATGCTGGGCGGAACGGGATTCGGCGAGCCGGCCCCGCAGTTCGAAACGCACGGCTTCGCGGGGGAGATCCCGATTTCGCGGGTGGCCGCGGCCCGGGCGCAATTCGACCACGGCCGGCAGGAAGCTGCCAGGCCGGAAGAAGAGAGCCGCCGCGCCACAGCCGTTCCGCCGGTCGTGGCCGAGCCAGCGTATGCGCCGATCCCGGTCGCCGGCCACGAGGATGAGCCGGTTTTCGAGTCTTATCCGTCTGACGAGGAGGAGGAGAGGGTTCAGGAACTGGTCGGGTCCGGCGCGTTGGAGCCGGAGCAGGGGCACCCATCCAGATTCTCGGAGTCGCCGGAGCTGCTTCCGGTGCCGCGCTCGGTCTTTGACGATGATTTCTTCCGCGCTTCCGCCCGCGAACTGCTGGCGCCGAATCCCGAGCCCCGCATGCCGTCGGCGCGTGGGTTCGATTCGCCCGACACGGCACGCCCCGTGCGTCTGCAGTATGACGATGCCAGCCGTTCGGCGCTCGCCGAGCCGGGCGTTCCGGAGCCGGTGGTGCGGGTGCCGGCGTTTACCGGGGCGGTCGCACGGGACCCGGCGGAGACCGACGAGCTGGATATTCCGGCGTTTCTGCGCCGCAACCATTAAAGAAGGGTGAGAAAACGGTAAACTGACACGACCCGCTTCGGACTCCGACGTGCATCTATCTTAACCAGAGGGACGGAAAGGTTATTTCCGGGAGAAAACATTGCGATGACAAGCCGGGCCAAGCGAGTTCGCGCACTTCTTCTTTCTGCGGTCGGCATCTCTGTCGCCGGAGCTGCCTTTGCGGCCACGCACCCCGTCGCGCACGGCCGGGTTCTGGTGCGCCATGAGCACCTGTCGGTGGCCCATGTCACGACGCGGCATGCTGTTGCTTTGAACGGTCGCGGCGTCCATGCCGCCGCCCTGCACGGAATGACGCACAAAGGCGCACCGGCACTGCGTGTGGTGACCCGCACCAGCACCCGCAAGGTGCTTGTGCCGGGGGCGAACGGCCGCATGGTGCGGGTCTCGGTGAAGCACGTCACGGAGCGGTTCTACGCCAGCTCGTTCGCCGACAACATCACCGACGGCGACGTAACCGACGGGGAAGATCCGGTCGTGCGCGAAGCGGCCATCGCGGCGCTCGGCAACATGAATGGCACAGCGCTGGCCATCGACCCCTCGACCGGCCGCATCCTGGCCATGGTGAACCAGAAGCTTGCGCTTTCCAGCGGCGCGGAACCGTGCTCGACGATCAAGCTGTCGGTGGCGCTGGCCGCGTTGCAGGAAGGCATCATCAGCAAGGACACGCCGGTGGCGCTGGGCGGCGGCTATCACCTGACCCTGACCGAAGCGCTCGCACACTCGAACAACCTTTATTTTGAGACACTTGGCCGCGCCCTTGGCTTCGAGCGCGTGAAGCATTACGCCAACCAGCTTGGCCTGGGCGAGCTGGCCGGGCTATAACATCGCGGGCGAGCAGCTTGGCACCTACCCGGACCAGGAGCTGCCAGCCGCGCTAGGGCGGCGTCGGCCGGATGTGCTCTTTCGGCGAAAGCGTCAGCATGACGCCGCTGCAGCTCGGCGCCATCGTTTCGGCCATCGCGAATGGCGGCACGCTCTACTATCTGCAGCATCCGACCAACCAGGTGGAGGTGGAGGCGCTGCAGCCGAAGATCAAGCGCACGCTGGACATCGCCAAGCTGCTGCCGGAGATGGAGCCGGGCATGCTTGCTGTCACGCAATACGGCACGGCGCGCAGCCTGCGAGCGAACTTCCGCGAGTTTCCGGTGATGGGCAAGACCGGTACCTGCTCGAACAACGGCACCCGCTACGGCTGGTTCGGCTCCTACGCGGACACGCCGAACGGCCGGATCGTTACGGTGATCTTCCTGGAAGGCGGACGCCCGACATTCGGGCCCAAGGCCGCCGAGCTGACCGGCCAGTTCTACCGCGCGCTCTACGACCACCGTTATTTCGACTCCAGGCCGGCCTCTACGGCGATTGAAACGACGACGCTCGGCGCGCAATAACCGCTGCTACTGAACTGGCGGGGCAGGTCGCGATTCATCCAGTCTGGACGCCTGCTCCGGCGTCATCTCCTTGCGAATCTGCAGCAGCATGTGCGCATACGCCTTTTCGAGTTCGCCTCGCGCCTGCGTAACGCGATCGATCTGCTGAAAGATCTGATTCTCATCCAGTTCGCGGGAACGGGTCAGTTTTTCCAGTTGCGATTCCTCGTGCTGCAGGCTTTTCTGCAGCTTCAGCAACACATCGCGATTGCCGCCGAAGACCTCGTCCATGCGTTTCTGCTGGCGGTTGTCGAGGCCGATCGACTTGGCGAAGCCCTTGTCGTCCCACCAGCGGCCCGGCGGCCCAAGCTGCAGACCTCCGCGCAAGGTGCTGTTGTTCTCCGAAGAGATGGGGGGCGCCATGCGCGGTCCGTTGATGCCGCCACGGCCCATGCCGCCCAGACCTCCGTTCATCCCGCCGAAACCGCCGCCCGGTGCTCCGCCCGGTCCTCCGGGTCCGCCACCCGGATGCCCCTGGGCGAACGCGGGCAGGCTGAGGCACGATGCAGCCGCCGCGCTGAACAGCGCCCGCCGAACCGTCCTGTGCATGCGTGTCATCAGTCCCTCACCTGGCGTGTGTGCCGCACGACGCTTCCCTGGGCAGGGGAAGCCTGGAGAATACCGAGCTGCTCCGGCCGCGGGTCGCCCATCTCGGAGGCGATGGCCTGCAGCATGGCGTTATCGGATGCCAGTTCCTCGGGGCGATGGATGTGTTCCTCGGTTGCCAGCGGAGCCGCTGCCCGGGCCTCATGGACGGCCGGAGGAGCTGCCGGCGGGCGATGATCGGCGACGACGAGCGTAAGAGCCAGCGCCACCGCAGCCGATACCGCGCTCGACCAGCCCAGCGCGGGAGTGATGCGGCGGGCCGGCCTGCGCGCCGCCACATCCCGGATGAGATCACGGCTCAACGTCTGCGACCGCGCCTGCGACCATGCCAGTGATGCCTGGTTGAACAGCGCCAGGTCTGCCTGGAACGCCTCCAGCCGCTGGCCGCAGCTCTCACACGTCGCCAGGTGAGCCAGGGCCAGCGAAGAGGCGGGCGACTCCACCCCCATCAGGATCTCGTCCAGGTCGTCTTCGCTCAGATGCGACGAGGAGTTTTGCGCGGCGGCGAGGAGTTCAGGTGTCATTTGAGTTCCCGGATGCTTCATGATTTTATTCTTATCGTTCATGACTGGGTAGATGGTTTTGCCGAGGAGACTACACCTCAGGTCTGTGCGCCGAGCTGTCCGCGGACTGCCTTGAGCGCCCGGTGCAGGTGCGTCTTGACGGTGTTGACGGGCATGCCCAGAGCCTCAGAGATCTCGCCCAGGTCCATCTCGTCGGAAAATTTCATCAGGAAAACGGTGCGCTGGTTCGCCGAGAGCGTCTTCAGCACCTCGGAAAGATGCGCCACCTTCTGCCGCGCGATCAGTTGTGCTTCGGGTGTGCTGTGATCGGAGGCGATGAAGCTGGCAACGTCGGTGACATCCACCGCGGTGGCGCGGGCCTGCTTCCAGAACTTGAACTTCTGCGTGCGCTGATGATCGCGGATCAGGTTGACGGCGATGGAGGTGAGCCAGGTGTTGACGCTGGAGTCGCCGCGGAAGCTTTCGCGCGCCTTCCAGGCTTTCAGGAGGCAGTCCTGAGTGATCGTCTCGGCAAGGTCGGGGTCACCGGTAGAAAACGTGACGAAGCGCAGCAGGCGGGCCCGGTATGTCCTCACCAGCAGATCGATGTCGTCCAGTTCGCTGATGACGCGGCCCTCGGATGCCAAAGGCCATTCTAGTGCGGCGAGAGTTTGGGGATAAGACGCCACTCGAATTTCTCCGCGGGGATGTGCATGGAGCGCAAACTCCATGCACCGAGGTAGACGGGGCCGCTGCGAGGCCGGATTACCGGCACGGCCACTTTCTCTGTCACGCTCAGCTCGGGATGGACGGGTTTGCCGAAGCTCTATGGGAAGAAGCTCTACGGGATGAGCTCGGTCGCGGAGGCGGCCGAGAGCTGGTGGATGGCGACCCAGGTGGCCTGGAAAGCCTTCAGCGCGTTTGAAGTGGCGGCGCGCGCATCGCGCAGGGCATCCAGATAATCGATCAGGGCGATCCCCCCGTGCTCGAAGGCAAACTGCGCAATCGAAAGCACATCGGTGGATTCGTCGAGATAATGCTGGCTGTAGCGGTCGGAAAGCCGCTTGGATTCCGTGTACCCGATCCAGGCCTGGTCGACGTCCGACACCACCTGGTTGCGCGCGGCGGTCTCGGTAAAACGGCTGGCGTCGGCCTGGAAGCGGGCCGTCTCCTTGTTTCCCTGGTTGCGGTCAAACAGGCGCAGCGGAATGTTGACGGAGCCGCCGAAGCTGCGCTCGGGGCCAGTGAGGTCGAATTCGGCTTCGAGCGTCGGATCGGCGGTGCCGTTGGCGGTAGCGAGCCGGACGTTGGCCTGCGCGGCGGTAACGGCGGCGCGCGCGGCGGCGTAATCCGGGCGCGCAGCCAGCGCCTGTTGGACTAGTGTCGGTTGATCCTGCGTGATGACCGGCGGCACGATGTCGCCGGTAATGTCGAAGTCGGGGCGCGGCGCGTCGTAGCCGATCAGCGTCTGCAACTGGTCGGAGGCTTGCCTCAGCAGCACGATGTTGGCGCTCTCGTCGCTTTCGAACTGACCCAGTTGCAGGTCGAGCCGCTCGAAATCGAGCTTGGCCAGGTCGCCGGCCTGGAAGCGGTCATTCGAGATCTCGATCTCGTGGCGGAAGTCCTTGAGCGACGCCGCGGAAAGTTCCAGCGCCTGCTTGGCCGTCAACATCTGGGTGAAGGCCGTTTTCAGCGTCAGGATCGTGGTGCGAATGGTGTCTTCAAGCTGCGCCGCGGTCTGTGCCGTGTTTGCCTTGGCGTAATCCAGCCGCCAACGTCGTTTTTCGCCGCGCTCGAACAGCCGCGAAACCTGCGCCGAATAGAAGTACGGATTATTTTCACTCGCCGGTTCGGTGACATTCTGGCTCGTGATGGCGAGGGTCGGGTTGACGCGCACGCCGGCCTGCAGCTCCTGCGCGCGGACGGCGCGGAGATTCTGCTCGGCAGCCAGCAGCGTGGGGTTTTTCGCCTTGGCCAGGTCGACGACCATCTGCAATGTCAGCGCGCCGGGCTTCGCGCTGGGGGGCTTGCGCGGATCCAGGCCTGCGCTGGCGCTCGCCGCATAGCTTCCGGCGGTGGTTTGCGCAGGAGGCGGCGGCTGCCCCGCAACCTGCCCGGCTGCCGGAGCCTGTCCGGGCGCCGGAGCCTGCCCGGTCTGCGATGCCGCGGGCGCGGGATGCCCTGCCGTCGAGGCGGGAGCCTGGCCAGCCGGAGCGGCGGGTGTCGCGGGCGCCGGGGCCGCAGGCGCACCCTGCCCCAGCGCGGCCGTGAAGGCGGCGGAAAGCAGGGCGCATCCGATGAGCTTGGCGGTCGTGATCATGCGTGCACCTCCGGGCCGGGCGCGGGAAGCACGTCATCCGGGCGTGCAATGAGCACGTAAAGCGTGGGCAGGAGGAAGATGCCCATCATGAGCGCGCCAATCAGGCCGCCGACGATGGCGATGGCGAACGGCCGCTGCGAGTCTGAGCCGATGCCGTGTGACAGCGCCGCCGGCAGCAGGCCGAGGGTCGCCACCATCATGGTCATCAGGATCGGGCGCAGGCGCAGCACCGCACCCTCAAGCGCGGCTTCTTCCACCGACATGCCGGTGGCTCGCATCTGGTTGATGCATTCGAGCATAATGACGCCGGTCTGTACGGAGACGCCGAACAGGGCGAGGAAGCCGACACCGGACGAGACCGAGAAGCTGTTGCCGGTGATCAGCAGCGCGAGCAGTCCGCCGGTGGGCGCGATCGCGACGTTGGCCAGCACCAGCAGCGCCCATTTGAAGGAATTGAACATGCCGTAAAGGATCATGAAGATGATGAGGATCGTGATCGGGCAGACGATCATCAGGCGCCGCGAACTGCGCTTCTGGCTTTCGTACTCACCGGCCCAGTCGAGCTTGTAACCGGCGGGAAGCTGGACCTGCTTCGTCACCTTCGACATTGCTTCTTCGACGGTCGTGCCGAGGTCGCGATTGCGCACACTGTACTTGATGGCGACAAAGCGCACGCCATTTTCGCGTCCGATGGACTCGGCTCCATCCGCCACTTCAAGATGCGTAACCTGCCCGATGGAGACGCGCTCGCCCGAGGGTGACAGCAGCCGGATGTTGGCGATCTCGTCCGGAGTGGTGCGGTACTTCGGATCGTAACGCACGGTCACGTCATAGCGAGCTTCGCCGTCCAGCACCTGGGTGACGGCATTGCCGCCTACAGCGGATTCGATGGCGTCCTGGATGTCTGCAACGTTGATGCCGTACCGCGCCGCCGCCGCACGGTCCACCACGTAATTCAGGTTGGGCTGGCCGATGACGCGGAAGAGTCCAAGGTCGGCGACGCCCTTTACTCCGCTCATCACGTTGACGATTTCGTCGCCTTTGGCTTCGAGCGTCTTCAGATCCGTGCCGTAGAGCTTCACGGCCAGCTCGCCTTTGACGCCCGAGACCGCTTCTTCCACGTTGTCGGAGATCGGCTGCGAGAAGTTCCAGGTGACACCGGGAAACTTCTCCAACTCGCGATCCATGGCCCCGATCAGCTCTTCCTTGTTCTGCTTGAACACCGGTCGCCACTCTGCCTTGGGTTTCAGGTCGACGAAGTATTCGGTGTTGAAGAAGCCTGTTGTGTCGGTGCCGTCATCCGGCCGCCCGATCTGCGAGACCACCTGGGTGACCTCCGGAAACGAGTGCAGGACGATCCGTGCGTGATCGGCAATTTCGCGGCTTTCGGTCGGGCCGGTGGAGGGCGCGAGCGATCCGCGTACCCAGATGGCGCCTTCATCCAGGTGCGGAAGGAACTCGGAACCGATGGCGCCGGAGAACGCCAGGTACCCGGCCACGACGAGCATCAGCGCGGCACCACCCAGCGGCACCACCTTGTGCTCGATAGCCCAGGTCGCATCCTTGCGGTAGCGGTCGGTCAGCCAGACCATTACGGGGTTTTCCCACTCGCGCGTGTTCTCACCGAAGATCAGGCTTGAAAGTACGGGCGCAATCAGCATGGAGAAGATCAGCGAACCCAGCAGCGCGAAGGCGACGGTCCATGCCATCGGCTTGAAGAGCCGGCCTTCGACCGATTGCAGCGTGAAAATAGGCAGGTAGGCCGTAATGATGATGGTGATTGCGTAGAAGACGGGCCGCTGCACCTCGTGCGCGGCTTCGCGAATCTGCTCGCCCACGGTCTGGTCCGCACGCTTGCCATGGCTGAGGTGCCGGACGATGTTCTCGACCATCACCACGGCACCTTCGACCACCATGCCGAAGTCCAGCGCCCCCAGCGACAGCAGGTTGGCGGGAATGTGCGCCAGGTCGAGGCAGATGGACGCGAACAGAAGCGAGAAGGGAATCGTGATGGCGACAATCAGCGCGCCGCGCGCATTGCCCAGGAACAGGAACAGGATGAGCGCCACCAGCACGATGCCTTCGGTCAGATTGTGCAGCACCGTATGCGTCGTCAGCTCCAGCAGGTTGCTGCGATCGAGGAAGGGAACAATGCGCACGCCCTTAGGCAGAATGTGCTCGTTCAGCTCCTTCACTTTTTCGTGAATGCCCGCGAGCACCTTGTCCGAGTCTTCGCCCTTCTGCAGCAGGACCACGCCTTCCACCACGTCGTTGTCGTCGATCAGCTTGCCGTCGGTCTTGTGGATCGCCTTTTCGGCCTTCGGATCTTCAACGCCCGTGCCGCACTGCACGGTCCCTTCGCGGCAGGTTTTGCCGATCTGGCCCAGCCTGATCTTGGGGCCTTCCACCACGCGCGCGATATCGGAGATGCGGAGGGCGGTGCCGTTCTGTGCCTTGATGACGGTTTGTGCGATGTCGTCGGTGGTGCGGAAGAGACCGACTTCGCGGACGTTGATCTGCTGCTGACCCTGTTCGATAAAGCTGCCGCCCGCGTTCGTATTGTTGGCCGCAAGCTGCGTCTTTACCTGCGCCACGGAGAGCCCGTACGCGACGAGTTTTTCGGGATCGAGGATGACCTGGTACTCGCGTGTGACGCCGCCGAAGCTGGAAACATCGACCACGCCGGGCACGGACCGGAACTGCTTTTCAAGCTGCCAGTCTTCGATTGACTTCAGCTCCATCGGCCCGTAGCGCGGGTCATCGCTCTTCAGCGTGTACCAGTAGATCTGCCCGACGGGGCTCCAGTCGGTGCCCATCTGCGGCTGCAGGTTTGAAGGCAGCGTGACCGAGCCGATGCGCTGAAAGACCTGGTCGCGATTGTCCTTGTTCTTCGATTCATCGTCGAAGATCATCGTCACCGAAGACAAGCCCGCGAGCGAGGTCGAGCGCAGGTGCGTCATGTGCGGGATGCCGGCGACGGCGATCTCGAGCGGCACGGTAACCTGCTGCTCCACCTCTTCGGCGGCGCGGCCGGGCCACTGCGTAATCACGGTGACATAGTTGTTGGCGACGTCCGGGTACGCCTCGACCGGCAGATTGTGAAACGAAAGCGCGCCCCAGCCGAACAGCAGCACGGCGACGATCAGCACGATGAAGCGGTTGTTCAGCGAAAAATCGACGAGCTTCGCAATCATTGCTGATCTGCCGTGTTCTGCAGGTCGAGTGCGTTGGCGACCACCTGCTGCGAAGCCTGAACGCCCGCCAGCACCTCGATCATGTTGCCTTCGAGCGTGCGCCCGGTCTTGATGGGCACGCGGCGGAAGCTGCCGTCGGTGCCCGCCGCCTCAAAGACGAAGGCGCTGTCGTGAAGCTGCAGCACGGCCGAAGCCGGCACGGCCAACACGGAGGTTGCCTTGCCGCTGGAGAGCGTCGCCGAAGCGAACATGCCAATGCGTAACTGGCTGCCCGGATTGGGAACCTGGATGCGGACCTTGGCCGTGCGAATGGTGGGGTCGAGCACTGCGCCGATATCGCTGACATTGCCGGAGAACACCTTGCCCGGATAAGCGTTCAGCCGGATATCCGCGTGTTCGCCCATGCGAACGCTGGCGAGGTCGTTCTCGTACACATCGCAGATGACCCAGACATGCGATAGATCGGCGATCAGAAGGCTGCCGTTGGGCCCGGCGTAGGTGATGCCCGCGGCGCCGGCGGCAGTGGTGTTCTGGCTGATCACGGTGCCGCTGGTCGGGGCGTACACCTTCACGGTATCGCTCGGATTCTTGCGGTCGACGCCGAGGATGCGCAGTTGCTGCTCGGCGGCCGTTAGGTCGCTTTTAGCATCCTGCTCACCATTTTCGGCGATCTGGTATTGGCTCAGGGCGATCGCCCCCTTGTCGTAGAGCAGCTTGTCGCGTTCGAGCGTCACTGCGGTCAGGTGCTCGTCATTGACAGCCTTCAGATAGGTGGCAAACGCGGTGGAAACGTCGGGGCTCTGCACTTCCATCACGAGCTGTCCCTTGTGCACCACGTCGCCGAGTCCAACATGCAGCGCCACGACGCGGCCGTTGGCGAGAGAAAGCACGGGAATCTCGCGCGAAACATCCGGGGCGACCGCGCCCGTGACCTGTAACTGGCTGACCACATTGCGCATGGAGGTGGCGACCAGGGGAAACCGCCCGGGATTGGCAACCTTCACAGTGTTCGCGCTGTTCGCGTTCGCCACCACGGCGGCCGGCGGAGCTTCCTCCGCGGCGCGGTTCGGGTCTTCGTGCTTGCAGCCGGAGAGCGCCAGAGCGGGGAGCAGCGCAAGAAGCACAGTCCGCTGCGAAAACAAGGTGGTGTGGGTCATCAGACGTGTCGTAGCCCTCTCGTTGCTCAGGGGAATCTCCCGGGGCGTGGCGTCGTGTCAGCAAGCCCGTCCGGCATTGGGGCGACGCGAAAATCTCGTTTGGCCTTACAAAACAGGGTATCCCATCCCGACATTAAATTTGCGTAAGAACGGTCAGCGTCGCGGCAAGAGCCTGCTGCGGGAACGCTGGTTTGACGGAACATAGTTCCCTAGAGTCGCATCGGCGGGATAAGTTGCTGTTGACGGCGCAAAAGTTCCGTGGAGCTCGCAGGTCAGGTTGCTGGGTGCAACTCGTCGGGGGCCGGGGTTCTGCGCCTGAAGAGCAGCGCTGCCAGCACGAACAGAATGGGGAAAGCTTCGAGAGTGTAGCGCGGCTCGGGATTTTCAAGCGTCGCCAGCAGCAGGCAACGCAGGGCGAGGTAGGTAGCGAGCAAAACCGCCAGCGGCGGGCGACGGCACGCGCCGGCCACGGCCGCCAGCACGTAGGCGAGGTTCAGCAGGCCGAGCGCCAGCGCCACCGCGCTTTGTCCGCGATGCTCGCGCCAGCGCCACCAGCTCACATGGATTTCCATGCCCTCGGTCCGCGGCCGCAGCCACATGTCCAGCACACGCAGGACGGGCATTTTGACGAAGTAGTCGATGGGATGCGCATGGATGCGCTCGTCTGCGAGCGCGTTGAAGCGGTTGTCGAGCTCGACCGTCAGGTCCTTGCGCTGGTTGTATTCGGCGAGCAGGGCGTACGTGGCGGCCTGCTGGGCGCGCGAATCGAAGGCGCGCGAGGACAGCGCTGCAGGATCGATCGTTTCCGTCCCCACCTTCCAGAACACGCGGCTGGTGGTCTCGAAATCGACGGCCCAGGTGCGCAGCCAGCGGTAAAAGCCCAGGTTGACGCGTTCGCCGGGATCGTTGACATGGCGCGGCGCAAGCGGCTGAAAGACGTGGAAGGTGACCGCATTGCGGATCGCCCAGGGAACCAGCGGGACGATGGCCAGCAGCACGTACAGGCCGGCCGTGCGCACGGCATTGTGCATCCCCGCACGGCGCGTGCCGTAGACGAGCAGCGCGGCCGCAGTCGCGAGCGTGAGCAAGGCGCCGTCCGGACGCAGCAGCATAGCCAGCATCGCGGTCGCCGCCAGCGGCAGCAGGCGCTTCCGCCAGCCGGCGAACGCGAAGGCATCTGGCTTCAGGAGCAACTCGCCCAGGCAGAAGATCGCGGCCGCAACTGCAAACGCGGAGAGGCTCTCGGTCAGCGCGCAGGCAGCGTAGATGGCGGTGAACAGGCAGGTGGAGGAGATCGCCACGGCGGCGAGCCCGGCGCGCGGCGAGACGTAGCGGCGAAGAAAACGCCCCAGCAGATAGCACCCGGCAAGATCGACCAGCGATTGAACCAGGAAGATCAACCCCGTGTGGCCGCCCAGGGCTCCGAGGAAGATGGGGTATCCGGGCAGGCGGAAGAGCGCGGGAGAGACGGTGCCCTCATCGAGGAAGCCGTAGGTGCCGCGATGCAGCAGGTTCCGTCCCAGCTCCAGGTAAACATCCGTGTCATCGTCGCGGTCTCGCGGGAAGATGGCGCACACCAGCCGCAGAAGCGCGCCCAAGGCCAGCCAGAACGCGGCCGCACGGTGCCAGCGAGCGCCCGGCGCGCAGGATTCCCGGGATGCGGGAGGGACCTCCCGTGAGGTGAGAACGGATGTGCCGTGGGTCACACGACGATTGTATCCATGGTTGAGCCTGGGGAAGACGCGCATGCGCGGGCATTTGTGCCGGGTACCCGGCAAAAGACCGGACAGGAGTGCGGCTTGCGGAATTGTTGGTCAGACCACTTTACAAGTGGTCTTCCGCATGGCTATATTTCTCCCCGCACTGACTTAGCAGATTTTCACGACGTCTTCACGCGGCTAGCGGGGAAGGCAATCTGCAGGAGTGCGCTCCGCACGTCCGTACCTCAAGTTTCAGGAAAGAAGCTGCCTCATGGTTATCACTTCCGCGTCGATCGCCGCTCCGGTGCAATCCCGTCCCTCCCTTTCTCCGCGCAGGGGCGCAGCAGGCTCGCGTCTTCGCTTGATGCTCTGGGCAGTCGCCGGCGTGTTCGCGGGAGGAGCAGCGCAACAACCGGCCGCCGCGCAGGCTCCCATTGCGTTGCCCTACACCATCACCACGGTGGCGGGCGGCGGAGCCACTTCGACGGGTACCGCCTCGACGCCCGTGGCATGCGCCGCCGGCAGCCCGTATAAATCCTTCGATTCGCTGGGCGACGGCTGCCCCGGCCCTCAGACGAACTTCAGCAGCGACCTGCGCGGCGGCATCGCCAGCGACGCTCAAGGCAACATCTACATCGCGGACACTTCCAACAGCGAGATCCGCAAGTACGATCCCAAGACCGGCATTGTCAGCCGGGTTGCCGGCAAAGGCACAAACTGCACCGCCGCGAACGGCCTGCTCGACTCTTCCGGCGATGGCTGCCCGTCGTTGCAGACGGTGTTTACTTCCAACCCACGCGGCATCGGGGTCGACCCGTACGGCAACGTGCTGGTGGCGGGATACGGCACCCAGATGATCCACATCATCTGCACCGCCGCTTCGCCGCTCTGCCCGAATACAACGGGACGCAAGCAGGTCGGCTCGATGTACCGGATCGCGGGATGCGTAGGCACGGTCGGCGGCGGCGCCACGGGCTCGCCCACCGGCAATACCGTGCTGGACACATGGGCCGGAACCGAAGGGGATAACAGCTTCGCCAGCCCGTACTCGAACCTGAGCGGCGATGCGACTGCCGGAGTGGCCGGAACGGCGGCGGGCGGCTCCTGCCCGGGCACGAACACGAACTCCTCGGTGGCCGCGATCAACCAGCCCCGTGGCGTGGCGGCCGACAAGTACGGCAACGTCTACATCGCCGAGACGGGCACGACCGGCGCCGGCCTGCGCTTCCGCATGGTGCTCGGCCCCCAGACTTCCAGCTTCTTCACCGGCACCAATCCCCTGTGGGCCATCATCAACTCGGCCACCAGCTTCACCTCCACGGCTGGCACCTTCAGTTACACCGCGCATGAAGGGTACATCTACACCATCCTGGGAGGATTCAGCGGAACCCCGAGCGCACGCGGCGGAGCCTGCGGCGCCTCCGTGGCCGAAGATGCCAAGGGCGATGGCTGCCCCTTCTTCTATTCCTCGGCCAACGCCGGCCAGCAGGGCGTCGCCGTGGACAATACCGGCAACGTCTACTTCTCGGACATCGCCAACTCGCTGATTCGCGTGCTGTACGTGGGCGGCAGCAACAACCCGATCGCCTCCTCGATTGTGGCCAACAGCGGCACAGGAGCCGCCGCGGTGACGACGCCCGTCGCGGGTAATGTTTACCTGCTGGCTGGCGGAGGCTCCACCACGCTTCCCACCGCCACCACCCCCAACCTGCCAGTTCTGGGCTCTTCCGCGTTGCTTTCGAATGGCTATGAGCGGCTGACGGTAGGCCCGGGCGGCAACCTCTACCTGGGCGACACGGCAGCATCCTCCGTGGAGTTCTACGACATCTCCACCGGCTACATCCGGCAGCTCTTCAAGAGCGGCACGCCCTGCGCCGCGCATGTGGTCGGCTCGTCAAACGGCGACGGATGCCCGATCAACACGTTCTCCGTCTCCGGCGCCAATGCTTTCGGCGTGGCGGTTGACCCACTCGGCAACCTCTACCTGGCGGATTCCGCCAACTCGCTGATTCGCAAGGTGGAAGCGGTCTCGCTCGTCCCCACGCTGGTGGGCTCGACCACGGCCGCCGGTTCGCCCTACACGCAGACGCTGCAGTTCCACGGCCCGGTCAACACCGCGAGCATCACCGTTACCGCGCTGAACACTCCCGCTGACATCGCCGTCGGGTCCGTCACCTGCGCCGCGCCCAATGCCGACCTGACCGACGACTGCACTGTTCCGGTCACCTTCACGCCTGCGCAGCCTGGCCCCCGGACGCTGAACCTCTCCGTCTCGGCGGTCGATGCCAGCTCCAATGTGCTCGGCTCGGCCGTCTTCCCGGTCTCCGGTAACGCCACCGGCACCGCGCTCGTTGCGGACGTCGCCGCGCCAGCCACCAACGCGGTCGTCTCGAGCGGAACGCCGGTCGGCTCCGCCATCGATGGCGCCGGCAACCTGTTCTTCGTGGATACCACCTCCGGCAATGTCCTCAAGCGCAACATCGCCGGCTCGGTCTCCGCCACGGTCGGCGCAGCTCCGGCCAACCCGCTCCAGGTCGCGGTCGACACGGACGGCAACGTCTACGTCACCAGCGTGGGCGCCACCAGCGTCACCAAGTTCACCCTGGGCGCGAGCGGAACCTACACCGCCAGCACCGTTTCCAATGCTGCCATCACGCTTCCACAGGGCATCGCGGTGGACGCGAACAACAATCTGTATGTCGCGGACAAGACCTCCGGAGACGTCTTCGAAATAGCTGCCGGAACGGCTTTCAGCACGGTCCAGCCGCTGACCACGGTCGCCACCGGCCTCACCAACCCCGTGGGTCTCAGCTTTGACGGGATGGGGAACCTGCTGATCGCGGACAAGGGCGCGCCCGGCGTCTACCGCGTCACGAACGTCAACGGCGTCTACACCCAGACGCTCTACGCGGCGGGCAGCGGTTCGCCGACGGTGACTATTGCCGGCCTGACCCCGGTTGCGGTGGCTGGCGACCCGGCCGGAGACGTGTACGTGCAGGATGCGACGTCCAAGTCGGTCCTCAACATTCCGGTTTCGCAGGCCGGCCCGACCAGCACCACGGTGCTCGCCGGGCTCACTGCGCCCTCGGGCCTTGCTGTGGATGGCAACGGCGTCGTCTACAGCGCGGATGCGAGCGGGAGCATCACGCAGGTGCTGCGCAACGCCGCCGTACTCGCGTTCGGTACCAGCACCAGCACCACGCTGGGAGCAACATACGAAAACGCCGGCAACATCAACGCCACCGGCTTCCAGGTCGCCGGGCAGGATTCGGCAGAGTTTCCGATCACCAGTGTGAGCCCGAGTAACTGCTTCGCGACCAGTGCGATTACACCGGGCTACGCCTGCTCGGTGACCTCGCAGTTCACGCCCACGTCCGGCACCGGTCCGGTGTCCAGCACGCTGGCCTTCACGCTCGCGACCGCAACGACAGGCTCGCTGAAACTGACCGGCACGAAGACGGGTGCGACGGTGACCACCACCACCACCATCGGCACGCAATCGCCCACGAACCCGATCTACTCCGCCTCTGGCAGCGAAGTGACGTTCCCCGTCACGATCATGGCAAGCGATAATTCGACGCCCACCGGCTTCGTCAACATCACCATCGACAACCAGGCGCCGGTTGCCTATACGCTTTCGGGCGGAATGGTTTCCATTCCGGTGTCAGGTCTTTCCGCCGGCAGTCACACCATCGTGGCGTCCTATCCTTCGCAGAACGGGATCACCGGGTCCACCTCGTCGACAGTGGCCTTCAGCATCGCGCAGGCTGCCACGACGAGCACGTTCAGCCCGGGCGCGACGACACAGCCCTTCAGCCAGGCCATCGGCACCTCGGTCCTCGATGCCGCGGCCACGGTCACCGGAACGTCCACAGCGGTTCCGGGATACTACCTCTACACTGCGACCCCCTCCGGCGGCAGCACAATTTCGATCAACCCGGGCAGCTTCCTTGCCATCGGGACCTACACGCTGGGCGTCACCTTCCAGCCGGTGGACACGGTGAACTACATCGGTTCCACGGCGAGCGTCAGCAACTACACCGTTACCAAGGCCACGACTACGGCGGCGGTCGGCGCGACGCAGAATCTCGTCGCCGCTGACGGCACCGGCAACTACACCAGCGTGCAGGCCGCGGTCAACGCCATCCCGGCCGTCGGCGGCGGATCGGTCTACATCAAGCCCGGCACCTACACCGGCTTTGTCACAGTTGTGCAGCCGAACGTGGCGCTGCGCGGCCTGGGCGGCGATCCGACCAAGGTCGTCCTCACGCACGAGGCGGGCGCCTTCGGTGTCCGGCTCTACGCCTACGCGGCGAGTTCAACGCCTCAAACTCCAACGGCGCACAGCTTCCGGCGGGCAGCACGGTGTTCACGGGCGATCGAAGGCTCCTCCACGCTGGTTGTCGCCGCGGGCATCAATACTCGCCGTCGAGCTCCTCGACGCTGACGCCGCTCAACTTCTACGGCGAAAACTTCTCGCTGCCGAACACCTACGACTACCGACACCACGACGACCACGACCACCTACGCCAGCAGCTCGAACGGCACCTGCGTCGCCGGCCAGTCCACCGCCCGCACGTACAACGATCTGTTCAACTCCGGCCTGCTCTGCGCCTCGCAGGCTCTTGCCGATCTGGATCACTTCCGACCTCTCCGTCATCAACAACGTCTACGCCACCAGCCTGCAGGACACCATCTACGCGGCGCAGATCGGCAGCGGCAACGTCCCTGCGCGGCAGTACTGGTTCCGCGGCAAGGTCACCGGCACGGTCGACTACATCTTCGGCGACGCCGCCGCCGCCTTCGACTACACCAGCATCTACACCGTTCCGCACGGCACCGGCGTCAGCGGCACCGCCACGATCGAGGCGCAGAACAAGGCCGTCCAGACCGGCAGCTCGAACGACTACCTGAGCGGCTACGTCATGAACAGCAACGTCTTCACGTCGCAGACCACCGGCATGACCGGCCTCGAATTCGGCCGGCCCTACGGCACCTACTCCACCTGGATCATGCTGAACTCCTACGTCGACCAGGTCGAACCCGCGCGGCTACATCGAGTTCTCGGGCTCGACACCAACCTGCCCACCTCGCACCTACGCCGAATACAACGACATGCCCTACACCGACCCGGCCACCAGCTCGCCAGACCTCAACGGCGTGCCTCTACCTCGGCGTCGGCGGCAACACCGGCCAGGGCGTCACGCGGCACCACGCGAGACCATCTCGCAGAACCCCGGCACGCCCATGGCCGCAAATGCCGTCAAGACGTCGCTGACGGCGGACAGGCGCACGCTCTACTTCCCCGGACCTTCCTCGGCAGCACGGTTTCGAACTCCGCGACCAGCGTGACGAACTGGATCCCAACGGGCGCTCGCCACCGACGCCAACGCCTTTGTGCCATCGAATTCACCGTCCACCATTGCCGCGGGCTCCAGCGTAACGCTGCTGATGCGTCCGCAAACCCCCGGCCTGGGCGCGGTCACCAACGGCGTCTACACCATTCCCACCGGCACCTACACGCTGACCGACACGGTCAACGGGTCGTCGGTTACGGTTGCCTCCGGTAGTCTCGACGCGTCGGGCGAGGCGTACTTCACGACCAGCAGCCTGGCCGCAGGAACACACAACTTCACCTTCTACTACAGCGGTGACGCCAACTTCTCCGGCTCCTCAACCGCGTCCGCCTACGTACTGACCGTATCCGGAGCGACCGCAGTCAGCACCTCTACGACCTTGAGCGCGCCGGCGAGCCCGGTTGTCTATGGAACACCGGCTGCGCTCTCGGCTACCGTCACGAGTGGCTCCGGCACCCCCACCGGGACGGTGACGCTCTATGCCGACGGCCTGCCCGTGCAGACCGTCACCCTGGCCAGCGGCGTGGCTTCCTTCTCGATTGCGAACCTGAACGTTGGCACCCATAGCTTCTCCGCCACCTATAACGGTGCGACGGGCTATACGCCGTCTGCCACAACTTCAAGCCCCTCGCAGACCGTCACCCCGGCGACCCTGACGGTGACAGCTTCATGCGCCAACCGCGTCTTCAACACTGCCAACGTCTGCACGGCGACGGTCACTGGATACAAGTACAGTGATTTGGCGAGCACCGTCTTTACCTCGACGCCAGCGGCCACTACGGGTGCCACGCGCGATTCCGCTGCCGGAACGTACACCGCCGTGCCGGTCTCCTCCAGCCTGCAACTGACAACCTTTGGCCAGATCAATTACACCCTGAACAGCGTCAGCAGCAACTTCAACATCACCGGCGGCGCTCCGCAGAGCATCCTGTTCTTCCCGCTGCCCAACTTCCCCCACGGCGCAAGCTACCAGCTGGCAGCGCGCACAACCTCCGGCCTGCCGGTCACCTACACCATTACGGCCGGCAAACAGCGTTGCGTCGATCAGCGGCTCGACGCTCACGGTCACTGGAACGGGAACGGTGGTCACGATCCAGGCGTCGCAAAGCTCCGACCCGACAGGAGATTACGCACCTGCCACACCGGTCTCCATGAGCTTTACCCCGCAATGATGCCGGCCGAAGCCACGCCCCGCCGAAGAAACAGGAGACGAGTTGCTGAAACGAAGGCCTTGCGCAACGGAGATGCACCCCATGAAGAGCCCCCGCACCACGACCCTCCACACGACGCACCTGAACCCGCAACGGCTGCGCCCCGCCGCTGTGTCCCTAGCGGCGCTCGCGTCGGCGACACTGCTTGCCGGCTGCGCCAGCACGCTGACCAGCAGCCCTTCCGAAATGACGGGCGGAACGGCCCTGGTCCGCATCTCCGGAAGCGTGCACGGCGGGCAGCAGCCAGTGGTGGGAGCGACCATTCAGCTCTACACGGTGGGCACCTCGGGACTCAAATCCGCGTCGACAGCACTGCTTACATCGACCGTCGTGACAGACGCGACCGGCAGCTTTTCGCTCACCGGCAAGTACAGTTGCTCCTCCGCGACGCAGGTTTACCTGACCGCAACGGGAGGTAACCCGGGCTCCGGCACCAATGCCGCTCTCAGCATGGCGGCCGCGCTGGGAGCCTGCTCCAGCCTGACGCCCAGCACATTTACCAGCCTGAATGAGGTGACGACCGTCGCTGCCGCGTGGTCGCTGGCGCCCTTTGCGACGGACCTCACGCACATCGGCGCCGCGGGAGCCAACGCCACCGGGCTTGCAAACGCGTTCACGAATGCCAACGTGCTGGCGAATACCACGACGGGACTCGCCGGCGGCACGCTCCAGCAGGGCGTCGCGGTGCCCACCGCGGAGATCAACACCCTGGCCGATATCCTGGCTGCATGTGTCAACACCACCGGCGCGACCAGCTCCCCGTGTGCCTCTCTGTTTTCCGCGACCGGGGCCTCGGATACGTTTGGCGCGGCGCTGGCGATGGCTCGCACCCCGGGCCTGCCGGCCATCACCAACCTGTTCTCGTTGCTGCCGGCCGCGGCTCCTTTCCAGCCCACGCTTACCGCTGCGCCGTCCGACTTTGCCCTGGCCATCACGATGGCGGGCAGCGGCGGCAATCTTTCAACGCCTTTTGGTATCGCCATCGATGCCAGCGGGAACGCCTGGGTGACCAACGAAAGCAATAACCTTATCAGCCAGTTCGCGGTGGACGGACGCCCCATCGGCAACCAGGCCGCGGCCGGGCTCATCGGCGCACAGGGTATCGCGATCGATCGTGCGGGCGATGTCTGGGTGGCCAACACGGGCGGAAATTCCGTCGTCAAGTTCGGGGTCAATGGGATTGGGACCATCGTCGGCTCCACCGTATTTACCGGCGGAGGGTTGCTGGGACCGGTTTCCATCGCACTCGATTCCAACGCCAATGCCTGGGTCGCCAACCTGAACAGCGATTCCGTCACGGCGCTGAACTCGACGGGCACCCCGCTCAGCGGCTCGCCCTTCTACGGCATCAACAGCCAGAGCGCCCCCACCATCTCGGTTCCATCCGGCATTGCCGTGGGACCCACCGGATTCATCTATGTCACCAGCGGACTAGGATCGGTTGTGAAGCTTTCGAACGCCGGCGCATGGCAGGCTACGCTTACCGACTCCGCCCTGCAGGGTCCCTTTGCGGTCGAAGTGGACAGCTCCAGCCGCGTCGCAGCTACCGGCTACGTCACGGGAACAGCCGTTTCGGGCGCGGTGAGCCAGTTCACCTCCGCCGGTACGCCCATCGCGGTCAGCCCGTCGACCAACGGGCTCGCGAATCCTGCGGGCATTGCATCGGACGGCACCACACTGTTTATCGCCAACAACCTTGCCAGCGGCGGGCTCGCGCAAATCACTGCCGGCTCGAATGTGCAGCTTTCCTCCGGCGCTGGCTACGGATCGCTGGCCAATCCGGTGGGAGTCGCGGTGGACAACTCCGGTTCCGTATGGACCACGAACTCCGGAAACAATACGGTCTCGAAGTTCGTGGGTCTCGCCGTGCCGGTGGTCACTCCGCTCGCCGCCAATGTGGGACCCTAAGCAGGGAACCGGTCCAGGGAACAGGACCATTGAATACAGCCAGTTTCTGCCCAATCAAGTTAACGAACCGGAGAGCCTCATCCTCATACGGATGAGGCTCTTCTTCATTCGGGCAACCTCCTGAGCTCTGGCCCGTGCTCCCTTGCTTCCGCACCAAAAAGCAGCCCCATCCGTGAACGGATGGGGCTGTCGGCTTCACGAGGAGCAGGAGAATTACGGGTAGCCGCGGTAGTAGCCATACGGCGGTGGCGGGGGCGCCGGGTAGTTGTAGTAGGCCGGAGCCGCGGGCCGCGGGGCATAGCTTTGCTGCGGAGCCGACTGCACAACCACCACCTGCTGCTGTTGCTGCGGGGGCTGCTGCGGTGCCGCGTAATTGTTGTAAATGATCGTCTGCGGAGCCTGCTGCGGAGGAGCCGCATACGCCTGCACGATGGGTGCCGGCGCATACTGCTGCTGCGGGGCGTAGCTTTGCTGGGGTGCGTAGCTCTGCTGCGGCACGTAGCTCTGCTGGTCCGGATTGCGCTCGATCAGCGCGGGCTGGCGCATGGGGGGCGCGGCATCGTAGGCGCGCTCCTGTGCCGGCAGACCCACATCGTCCATCACCTTCAACGTCATACGGGTTTCAGGCTTCAGCACCACGCGTGGTCCGCGCCGCGGCAGATTGATGATATCGAGCGGCCACAGCACCGGGATGAACCACTCCACGGTATCGCGCACCGCATGCCCGGTACCGTGGATGCGGCCCTCAGCGTCTACCGGGTACTTCGGCACCTCAACCACGCGTGCGTTCAGAGGGACGATCTGATCACGGATGACCAGGCGGTCGAAGCGCAGCTCTACCCAGCCCTTCCCAACGAAGTGGCCCGGGTCCTTGAAGTCTTCAAAATGCCCTACAAGGTAGGAGCCATACGGAATCGTGGCGCGGCCGTAGAGCTCCGCGTGCGAAACCTGGCACAGCACCGGATCGCCAACCTGGTCCGTCTTCGACGAAAGCTTCGGTTCCGAGATTGTGCATTGAATGAGAGAGCCTGCCGGAAGCAGCGTGTCCGACGCATGCGCGCCTAACGGTGCCGCGAGCAAAGCCAGCAGAAGAGGAAGTTTGTAGTTCGGAGCGGGGCGGTACTTCATCGAAGGAGCCTCCTGGACCCAGACGCATACCGGGAGAAATATGCGCCTTGCCATGCAGCGGTTAACCCGGTCATTTGGGGAAGATGACTTCGCGCTGTCGCGCAAGGTTGAACGGTAATCCTCGGAGGGAGCGGCAACGGCTGATACCCCGGGTAGCGGAGGGTCCCGGGTGTGTCTCTGATAGTGCCGAAAGAGTAACACAAGAGATTCCTGCGCGGCCACAGATTTTCCGCGGCCCCTGCGCGCCCCTACCCCTTTCATCCTTCGCCCCTCCCCTGTCATCCCTCCCCCTACCGCTGTCATCCTTCGCCGAAGGCGGAGGATCCGCTTCTGCCCGTCCCCCAGCCCCAACATCCTCCACCCCGCCCTTGCTAAACTCACCTATGCCTCCTATTTTGAACGCCCAGGGCATCTCCAAGCGCTTTGGCGCCGTTCCCCTGTTCGACAGCATCTCCTTTACCGTTTCCGACGGCGACCGCATCGGCCTCATCGGCCCCAACGGCGCCGGCAAATCCACCCTGCTGAAGGTTCTCGCCGGCGAAGAAGACCCCGACGCCGGCGAAGTCGCCATGCGCAAGCGCGCGCGCATCGGCTACGTCCGGCAGGAGTCCACCTTCGCCCCCGGCCTCACCGTCCGCGATGTGCTCGAAGCCGCCCTGACTGGCCGCCGCCGTCGCCCGAGACCGAGCGCGAAGGCACGCTGCGCGAGACCTCCGGCCGCGCCGGCTTCCCCGACATCGACGCCGAAGCCGCCACCCTCTCCGGCGGCTGGCGCAAACGCCTCGCCATCGCCGAAGCCATCGTCACCGGACCCGACGTCCTGCTGCTCGACGAGCCCACCAACCACCTCGACCTCGCCGGCATCGCGTGGCTCGAAGAGACGCTCAAGCAGGCCCCGTTCGCCTGCGTCATGGTCTCGCCACGACCGCTACTTCCTCGAAAATGTCGCCAACGAGATCGTCGAGCTCAACCGCGTCTACGCCGACGGCCTCCTGCGCGTGAAGGGCACCTACACGAAGTTCCTCGAAGGCAAGGAGCAGTACCTCGAAGCGCAGTCCAAGCTGCAGGACGCCCTCAAGAACCGCGTCAAGATCGAGATCGAGTGGCTGCGCCGCGGACCCAAGGCCCGCACCACCAAGTCCAAAGCCCGCATCGACAACGCCAACGACCTCATCGGCCAGCTCAAGGAAGTCAACCAGCGCACGCAGACCTCCACCGCCGGCATCGACTTCTCCGCCACCGAGCGCCAGACCAAGCGCCTGGTCGAGTTCGACCACGTCCAATGCGTGCTCGGCGAAGGTCCGACGGCGAAGACCATCGTCGAGGACCTCAACTTCCTCATCACCAACGGCATACGCGTCGGCCTCGTCGGCCCCAACGGCTCCGGCAAGACCACCCTCCTGCGCCTGCTGACCGGCGAGCTCGCAGCCCACCGCCGGCGACATCAAGAAAGCCGCCTTCGCTCAAGATCGTCTACTTCTCGCAGACGCGCGAGCTCGACGAAAACGTCACCCTGCGCCGCGCGCTCGCCCCCGACGCCGACTCCGTCGTCTACCAGGGCCGCGTCGTCCACGTCGCCAGCTACGCCGCCAAGTTCCTCTTCACCGGCGAACAGCTCAACCAGCCCGTCGAACGCCTCAGCGGCGGCGAGCGCGCCCGCGTCCTCATCGCCAAGCTGATGCTCGAGCCCGCCGACCTCCTCCTGCTCGACGAGCCCACCAACGACCTCGACATCCCCACGCTCGAAATCCTCGAAGAGAGCCTGCTCGAATTCACCGGCGCGCTCGTGCTCGTCACCCACGACCGCTACATGCTCGACCGCGTCTCCACCGTCGTCCTCGGCCTCGACGGCAAGGGCGGCGCCGAGCGCTTCGCCGACTACTCGCAGTGGGAGCAGTGGACGCGCCGCAAGGCGCGAAGCGAAGCAGGCTCGCGAAGCTGGCGATGCCTCCGAACCCGCTGCAGTCGACCGGCAAGACCGACCGGCAAGAAGAAGCTCTCCTACCTCGAAGCCCGCGAGTACGCCGGCATCGAGGCCCAGGTGGACGCCGCCGAAGAACGCCTGAACGCCGCCCGCGACGTGCTCGACGACCCGCGCGTCGCCACCAACGCCGAAGCCCTCACCACGGCGCTGCACGAGATGGAAAAAGCCCAGGAAGACGCCGACGCGCTCTACGAGCGCTGGGCCGAGCTCACCGAGAAAGCAGGGTAGCGACCCCGATAGCTGCGGTTGCGGGCTGTCGAGGACGCCGCGAAGCTCACTGCCGCGGCTCCATCCTTATCTTTGCAGGTGCCGGGCCGCCGCTTCCCGGTTTCGACCCCCGTCACCCACAGCCCGAGCGAGTATGTTAATCAAATGCGCATGACCGTGCTCGCCTCCGGGTCCAAGGGAAATTCGACCGTGATCGCCAGCGGCCGGACCCGTGTACTGGTGGATGCGGGCCTGAGCTGCCGCGAACTTCTGCGCCGGATGGCGCTTGCCGGCGAAGATCCCGCGCGACTGGACGCCATCCTCGTCACCCACGAGCACGTGGACCACATCGCGGGGCTGCCCGTGCTGGCGCGGCGGCTGGGCATCCCGGTCTTCTTCTCCGAGCCGACGCACCGCGCCTGGGTGCGCATGCTGACGCCGCGCACGACCATGACCTACGCCAAGTGGCTGGACCATTTGCAGCAGGAAAAGCTTGCGCGCGCGGAAGCCGCTGCCGCCCGCGTGCCCAGCTACGCCGCCGCTTCGGGTGAGGCAAGTGGCGGGGAGACCGCTGCGCTCGAAGCCGTGGCTGCGGTCTCGGCGCGAGGCTGCCGCGCTCGATCCCACGCTGAACCGGGCCGGCGACTCGCAGGGCGGGTTGGAGGCGCCTGTGGATCCGGACGCCGACGACTGCGATGCAGGCAGCGCGCAGAAGGCAAAGGCGGACCCCACCTTTCTGCCGGCGGTGGAATACTTCCAGCCCGGGCGCCAGTTCCTGATTGGCGATATCGAGATCTGCCCCTTCACCATTCCACACGACGCGGCGGACCCCTGCGGATTCGTCTTCGCCGCCGACGGCATTCGGATGGCGATCGCCACGGACCTCGGCTATGTGCCGCCGAATGTGAAGTCCGCCCTGCGCTCGATTGACGTGCTTCTCCTTGAATCCAACCACGATCTGGAGATGCTGCGCGACGGGCCCTATCCCTGGTCGGTGAAGCAGCGCGTGCTTTCGCGGGTCGGCCACCTGTCGAACGATGCTACTGCTGAATTTCTGCAGAAGGATTATGACGGGGGCGCCGTGTACATCGTGCTGGGACATCTTTCCGAGTCCAATAACGCACCGGAACTTGCGCGCATCACCGCCGAACGCGCCCTCAACAACCGCATGAGCCTGCTCGGCAATCGCGTGCTGCTTGCCATGCAGTCTGAGCCGCTTGCGCCCATCCACCTCTAGCCCACCTGGCCAGACCATCGGTTTTCAACGATCCGTGGTACCCGCCTCGATCGGTGGTTCGCTCCGGTTTTGCACCTTTCTGTCGCTTTACGGAGTCAAACGGGGGTAGAATCAGAAAGGTCCTATGCCCAACCGAGCCTTCTCTTCCAACTCGAGCCCGCTCGAAGCAAAGCCCCTGCCTGCGCCGAACAAGTCCTGCACCGATCCCATCGTGGGAGCCATTCTGTCGGGCTGGCGCTACGATATTTCGAGCATCTCGCCCGAAATGCGCACCGACTACGAGCTGCACCTCGCAGAGTGCGCCAACTGCCGCCGCCGCCAGAGCAAAGCTCGTTTTTTCGATTTCCTGCTCATCATCAGCTTCTCGCTTTCTATCGTTGCCTTTTTGCTGATGGCCGTCGTGATGCGCCGCATCGAACTGCTGGCGCACATCACGCCCAGCTACACGGTGCACATGCACAATACGCCCGTGCTCATCTCGCTGCAGGCTGCGGCGATCGCGGGCCTGGTGATCTCGATGGTGCTTTGGATCCTGGTCGCGATCGCCACGCCGCTGCCCAGCCTGGTCCGGACAATTCCCTCGGGCATCCGGCAACGCCTGGCGCGGCGTCACGCCTGAGCGGCGGAACGCGAGCGACCATGTCTTACCCGACGCAACCCGATCCTGCCCAAACCTCCGCCGAGCCTCCGCCGGCAGCGGCTGGCCGTACCCAGTACGCTCCGGGTGAAGCGCGCGACCCGCGCCAATATAGCGAGTGGGATCCTCGCTCGGCCCCAGGCACTTACTTCCTGGTCGCCGTCAACGTTGCCGTCTTTTTGTGGATGATCCTGCACGGCGTCTCCGCGCGCGACCCCAGCGTGCAGCAATTGCAGCATTTTGGAGCGAATAATCCGGTCCTGGTGCTGAACCAGCACCAGTGGTACCGGGTGTTGACCGCCACGTTCGTGCATATCGGAATTCTGCACATTGCTTCGAACATGTGGTGCCTGTGGAACCTGGGCCTTCTGGGCGAGCCGTTGGTCGGTCCCTGGGGGCTGATTGCCGTCTACGTGCTGACAGGCGTCGCCGGCAATCTCCTTTCGCTGGCCTGGGATGCCGGCATGGCGGTCTTCACGCACACCGCGCTGCCGTTCGGCATGGGCGCCGGAGCCTCGGGCGCCGTCTTCGGCCTTACCGGCATTCTGATCGTGCTGCTTTCCAACCGGAAGCTGCCCATCCCCTGGTCCGAGCTGAAGCGCCTGCGCACCTCGGTGGTCCGCTTCGCCGCCATCAACCTGTTTATCGGGGCTTCGACGATCATCGTCAATGGTCCGGTGCGGGTCGACAACTCGGCTCACATTGGAGGGTTCTTGGCAGGGCTGGCCCTCGGCCCGCCGCTGGTGCCGATGATGACCGCCGGCCGGGAACGCTACCTTGGCCGCCAGAAGACGGTCTTCCTGGCCGCCGCCTTCATCCTTTGCCTCTTCGGCTACTGGATCGCGAACCTGAAAGCCTCCTGAGGAAGTACCGGCTCCGACGAAATGGGAACGAGGGATAGTAACCCTTGGCACGAGGCAAGTCCCTCTCTCGGTCCAACATGGGAGCTACCGAAGATTCTGCTCGCCGAGAACGTTCCTGGGCGAAAGAAGAGGCAACAGCTTTCGGCCGTTGCCAGTTCTTCCTCCCGCCTTGATCTCTGAAATCCTTCCGTACTTGACGTTGCCTTGCCCTTAGCTCAGCGCGGTCGAAGCGAACTTCCGCACCATAGCCAGCAGGAGGCGCCGATCGCTCTCGGAGAGGTTTGCTGAGTAGCGCTGTACCTGGGTCAGGAAGCGGATCTCCTCTTCGCTCAGGTTCAGCGTCGCTACTTCCTTGCCGATGTTGTCTTCAGCGAAGAATTGCGCCAGTTGCACCTCCAGCGCGCCGGCAATCTTCTGCAGGGTTTCGAGGGAAGGTACGGTGTGGCCGTTCTCCACGCGTGACAGATAGCACCGCAGCAGCCCGGTGCGCTTCTCGATGTCGCCCTGCGACATTCCTTTTTGCAGCCGGAAATCGCGGATCGTGCTTCCGATGTTGTTCGAGATGGACTTCACGGGGGCACTCGCCTGCGAAGGAAGGAATGTTTGCATATCAGCCATTAGCGGTACGGTACTGCCGCACTCCGGGGGGAGGCAAGCGCAATCTGCACCGCGGTTTCGAATCGCGTACCGAAACTGATTCCCATGTCGTTTGTGATTCCTTCTCGCCAACCCTCAACCGTTACCTGAAGCAAGGTGCGGGGGTGAACCACACGATCTATTATTGATTCAGTTAACGGCCTCTTGTGGAAAGATATAGTCTGAACCGGGTATTTGCCAAGTTGTCCTCCCTTCGGAGATCTTTCCACCATGCCCGCGCTTCCGTCGCAGCACAGTTCGGCCGGCCCGCTGCCGCTCGCGCAGCTTCCTGCCGGGCTGCGCGCTGAAGTTCGGCGGTTGCAGATCGTGCGTCCGTTTGCGAATCTGGTGGTACTGCTGTTTCCCGCCGCCTGGATCGCCGCCGTCGCGATCATGCAGCGCTGGCCCGCCTGGCCGGTGCGACTCGTGGGCGTGGTCGTCATCGGAATCTGCCTGCAGGCGATGGGTATCCTGATGCACGAGGCGCTGCACGGCAACCTGTTTCGCAGGAAGAGGCTGGACGGTTGGGCGGGATTTCTGCTGGCGGCTCCTTCGGGTTTTTCGATGGCGGCCTACAAGGTGGCGCACCTGAATCATCACCGCCACACCCGTACCGAGCGCGATCAGGATGACCTTTCGAACTACACCCGCACCCGGGCGCAGTACGTGGCGCTGTTTTATAGCTGGTTCGTGATCGGCACGGTGGTGTACATGTTCTTTGTGCCAGTCAAGGCGCTGCAGATGGCGTCCCCAGCGGCGCGCCGCAGGATCCTGCTGGAATACGCCCTGATGCTTGCTGCATATGCCGCAGTGATCGCCTTCGCCGTGCGCTCCGGTCATGTCACGTGGCTGCTCTGGTACTGGCTGCTGCCGGCGCAGGTCGCCACCGCGCTTTCAAATGTACGCACGCTGGCCGAGCATCCCGGCACTCATACCGAAGGCGACGCGCTGGGCCGCACCCGCACCGTCACCAGCAACAGCGTGGTGTCGTTTCTGATGCTGAACCTGAACTACCACCTGGAGCACCACCTGTTTCCGGCGGTCCCCTGGTACAACCTCCCGCGACTGCACACGCTGCTGGCGCCCGTCTACCAGGGACGCAAGCCTGAGATCCAGAGGTCCTACCTGGCCTACGTTCTGCGTTCGCTGCGGCAGGCCCCGGAGCGGACCGGCTAACTCATGTGCATGCCGCCGTTGACGTCCAGTGTATGCCCGGTGATGTAGGCGGCTTCCTCGCCGGCCAGAAACGCCACCGCGGCGGCGATCTCACCGTCGGTTCCGGCGCGGCCGAGCGGAATTTGCGCCGTCATGGCGGCTTTCTGCTCTTCGGTCAGCACCTCGGTCATTGCGGTGGCGATCATGCCCGGCGCGACGGCATTCACGGTGATGCGTGCGGCTGGCAAGCTCGCGGGCCAGCGACTTCGTCAGCCCGATCAGTCCCGCTTTCGAGGCCGCGTAGTTCGCCTGTCCGGCCTGCCCCATCTCTCCCACGACCGAGGTGATGTTCATGATGCGGCCCCAGCGCGTCTTCAGCATGCTGGGAATGCAGGCCTGCGTCATCAGGAACGCGCCCGTCAGGTTGGTGGTCAGCACGTCATCCCAGTCCGGCCGCCTCATGCGCATGCTCAGTCCGTCGCGGGTGATGCCGGCGTTGTTGACCAGGATTTCGACCTTGCCGAAGTGCGCGATCACAGCCTTCGCGCATGCCTTGATGGACTCTTCGCTCGCAATATCGATGGCAAACGCCTGCGCCGTGCCACCGGCCGCAGCAATCTCTGCGGCTACCTCTGCCAGCTTGTCCAGATTCCGCGCCGCCAGCGCGACCTGCGCCCCATCCTCCGCCAACCGCAACGCAATCGCCCGGCCGATCCCCTGCGATGCTCCTGTTACCAATGCAATCCGCCCTGCCAGTGTGCTCATTCACAGGATTATACGAAGGTGGTGTGCTCCTGCACTGTCCTCCATAATGCAGAGGTGCCCTTTACGTTTTCTCACGCTGCCGCGGCCGTGCCGTTCCGGCGCAGCCGCCTGATCTTTTCGGCGCTGGTGATCGGCACGTTTGCCCCCGATTTCGAATACTTCTTCCTGCTGGGGGAGATCGGCAAGTTCGGCCACACCCTGCGCGGCGCGTTTCTGTTCGACCTCCCCATGTCGTTCGCGGTCTTCTGGCTCTTCCACCTCATCATTGAGCAGCCGATCGTGCAGCTACTGCCGGATGTCTTTCGGCTGCGCCTGCAGCCGAAGCCCGGACGCTTTCGCTTCACCGATCCCCGAACCCAGCTCATAGTCTGCATTTCCGCGTTGTTCGGCATCCTGACGCACATCGCCTGGGATTCCTTCACGCACCCGGATACATGGCCTTATCGCCACATTGCCCTGCTGCGGGAGACATTTCGCGTGCCGGTGCTGCATGCGCTGCCGGGCGAGAAGATCATGCAGTTCGCAAGCACCGTCGTGGGCGCTGCCTTTGTCGTGGCGGCGATCATCGCCTGGGTCCACCGCACACCGCCCCGCGCGGCTGGTGCTTCTCACGCGATGCCGCCGAGCCGCCGTACGCTTATCCTCGCGTCGTTCGCGGCCGTCGCCTATGCAATTGCGCTCGGCCGCGCTGCCTATCGGTCGGCCATCCCCGCCGGCCATCATGCTCTGTTCGTCTACGCGGGGAAGGCGACTGTCACCTCGTTCTCGATCTTCTTTGGGCTGCTGATCGTCTACGGACTCTTCGCCCGCGCCCGCCGCCCGGAGTAACCGGCCGGGCCGTTCACCATTTATCCTTGGGCCTGACTCTTCCGACTATGCCCGACAACTTGCCTACCCGCCCGCCTTCTACCGACGTCTACGCCATCCACGGCGCCGATCCCGAAGTTCTCGCCTACGCGATGGCCAAGTACTGCCGCTCCTCGCTGACCCTGCGCGAGAGTCGCTGCGCGAGATCTAGGCCCAGCGCGCCGAGCAGTTCCTGAACACCTTCTACTTCCAGTACGGGCACCGCTCCATCGCCGACCTGGCCCACATCCCGATGGCGATCGAGCGCCTGTCGCTGCTGGCCGCGATCACCCTGGTTGACGAGCAGCGCTGGGATGGCCAGGAGCGCAGTACACGCTACCAGGACTTCCGCAAATCCGGCTGGTTTACGCCGACTCTGGACACCCACGCGGCAGAATACACGGCCGCCATCCAGGCGCTGTTTGCCGCCTACGACCGCACCAGTTCCGGCATGCTGGCCGCGCTCAAGAACGTCATCCCCTGCCCGGAAACTCTCAAGCCCGACGCCTACGAGCGCACGCTCAAGGCCCGCGCCTTCGACGTCGCGCGCTACCTGCTGCCGCTTGCGACCAACACGTCGCTTGGCCAGATCGTCAATGCCCGCACGCTTGGAAACGCAGGTGGCGCGCCTGCTCACCAGCGAGTTCGCCGAGGTGCGCACGCTGGGCGAAAAGCTGCGCGCCGCCGCCAGCGAGCCCGCCTGGAATCCGCACGACGAGTCCCTCCGGGCGCTGACAGCAGACCTGGAAGAGCCCCGGCGGACCGAGGTTCGCGAACTCCTGCTGCGCGAGGTCAAAGCCGCACCCACGCTGGTGAAATACGCCGTCGCCAACGACTACCAGCGCGAAACCCGCACCCTCCTCCGCCAGGCCGCCGCCGAGCTGATGGGCAACGAACAGATTCACGCCGCGCCGGTTGTCGATCTCATCGAAAATGACGAGCCGCTCGAGATCGAGCTCGCCACCTCGCTGCTTTACCCGCACTGCCACTACAGCTACCGCCAGCTTCGCTCGCACGTGGGGGCGCTGGAAGCTCCGCGTCTGGCCGAGGTGATCGCCCTCGGCACCCGCCACCGCGGCCGCCACGACGAGCTCCTCCGCGCCTTCCACTCCGGCGCCGCACTCAAATTCGACATCCTCATGGACATCGGCGGCTTCCGCGACATGCATCGCCACCGCCGCTGCACCCAGCTGCTGCAGGAGTTCACCGACTGCCACGGCTTCGACTCGCCCGACGCCCCCGGCCAACCCACCCTCGCCGCCTGCGGCCTCGAAGCCGATTACACGGCCGGCATGAACGCCGCGCACGCCGCCTATCGGGCATTGGCGGCCTCTGACGCACCTGAAGCCGCTCATTCCGCGCAGTACCTGCTGCCGCTCGGCACACGCTGCCGGTCGCTCTTCAAGATGGACTTCGCTGAAGCGCTCTACATCGCCGAGCTCCGCAGCGGCGTCGCCGGCCACTACAGCTACCGCCGCGTCGCCTGGGAGATGTTCGAAGCCATCCGCAGGCAGCACCCCACGCTCGCGGGCATCTTCCGCATCGAGGACGTCAGGACCCCGGTCGACCTGCTGCGGAGGTAGTCCGGTGACCCAGGAACAACTCAACCACCTGAGCCGAAGTACGCTTGAAGCCGCCATCCGCATCCATAAGGTTCTCGGTCCCGGGCTGCTCGAAAGTGCCTACAGGGCATGCCTCATCTTCGAGCTGCGGCGTTCCGGCCTGCAGGCCAGGACCGAAGTCCCAGTCCCGCTCATCTATGAAGAATCAAACTTGCCGACGTAGGCTATCGCATCGACATCCTCGTGGAGAACGAGCTTGTGATCGAGGTCAAATCGCTGGAGAAGATCGCGCCCGTCCATCTCGCCCAGCTGACCTCTTACCTGAAGCTCTCGAACAAACGCCTGGGAGTGCTGCTCAACTTCAATGGGGAGTTGCTGAGAGACGGCATCTACCGCCGAGTGCATCGCTTCTGACGACGAAGACTTTAACGCAAAGAACGCAGAGAAAAGCGCAGAGAACAACCCTGGGGACCCTCTGCGCTTCTCTCCGCGCTCTCTGCGTTAAGGTCCTCCTATCCGGGGCCACCGCCCTCACCCCCGGAACGGATTGAAGTCGGTCCCCGCATCGAACGCATCCACCCCTTCCACCTTCTTCAACCAACCCACCACCAGATACGTCAACGGCGTCGCCAGCACCTCGTACGCGACCTTCAGCAGGTAGCCCTGCCAGATGATTTCCACGAGCTTGTGCGTGGAGAACCGGCCCGCGAAGGTGATAAGGATGACGAGCGTGGTATCTACCGCCTGACCGACCACGGTTGAGCCCACGGTGCGCGTCCACAGCCAGCGGCCCTTGGTCAGCAGCTTCATCCGAGCCATCGTGTAGCTGTTGGCGAACTCGCCCGCCCAGAACGCGATCAGGCTGGCGATCAGGATGCGCGGAAGAATCCCGAAGACCGCCTCCAGCGCAGCCTGATTTTTGAACTCCGGATCAGACGGCAGCGCAATCACGATCGCCGACACGGCATACAGCAGCCCCGTCGCAAAGAAGCCCGCCCAGATCGCCCGCCGCGAAGCTGCATAGCCGTAGATCTCGGTGAAGATGTCCCCGAAGATGTAGGTAATCGGAAACAGGATCATCGCGCCTGAGGTCGAAACCGGCCCGATCCGCACGATCTTCTGTGCCAGGAGGTTCGAGACCAGCAGCACCACCACGAACGCAATCGTCAGGGCATCCAGAAACCGGTATCGCGGCATGGCATCAGCCTACCAGCCCCAACGCAACCTGGAAGGTTTGAACGCAGAGAGCGCAAAGAACAACGCAGAGACCGCAGGAATGCCCTTCTTGGTTCTCTGCGCTTTTCTCCGCGCGCTCTGCGTTGATGATTCCCTCATCCCGGCAGGAAGCTGGAAGTCACGCCGATGTCCTTCGCTGTATCTGGGTCGCTTGCCGCAATTCTCCCGCAATCTCCACAATCGTATTCGCTTTTTGTTTGCTACACGCCGAATTGATGCTAGACTTCGACTGGACCCGGCAAGCAGAGCACCACGCCGGTCCACTTCAGGAGAAAAGACATTGGCAGACGACCGCAGCAAAGCAATCGAAGCAGCACTTTCGCAGTTGGAAAAGCAGTTCGGCAAGGGCTCCATCATGCGCCTCGGGTCGAAGGAAGCGATCGTCCCGATCTCGGTCATCTCGACCGGCTCCATCTCCTTCGACGCGGCGCTCGGCGTCGGCGGCGTGCCGCGCGGGCGCGTCATCGAGATCTTCGGCCCTGAATCCTCGGGCAAGACCACCATCACCCTCCAGATCATCGCCGAGGCCCAGAAGGCCGGCGGCCTCGCCGCCTTCGTCGACGCCGAACACGCGCTCGACCCCGGCTACGCCAAGAAGCTCGGCGTCGACATCGACAACCTCCTCGTCTCGCAGCCCGACTACGGCGAGCAGGCGCTCGAGATCGTCGAAGCGCTGGTCCGTTCCGGCGCCATCGACGTGCTGGTGGTCGACTCCGTCGCCGCGCTCGTCCCCAAGGCCGAACTCGACGGCGAAATGGGCGACTCCCACATGGGCCTGCAGGCTCGCCTGATGTCGCAGGCGCTTCGCAAGCTGACCGGAACGGTCTCCAAGTCGCGCACCTGCCTCATCTTCATCAACCAGATCCGCGACAAGATCGGCGTCATGTTCGGCAACCCGGAGACCACCACCGGCGGCCGCGCGCTGAAGTTCTACTCCTCCGTGCGCATCGACATCCGCCGCATCGGCGCGGTCAAGGAAGGCGACGTCGTCGTCGGCTCCCGCACCAAGGTCAAGATCGTCAAGAACAAGGTCGCCGCGCCCTTCCGCGACGCCGAGTTCGACATCCTCTACGGCGAAGGCATCTCGCGCGAAGGCGACGCGCTCGATCTCGCCGTGCTGCACAACATCGTCGACAAGAGCGGCGCCTGGTACAGCTTCCAGGGCGAGCGCATCGGCCAGGGCCGCGAAAACGTCCGCAACTTCCTCAAGGAAAACCACGACGTCTTCGGCCGCATCGACGCCGAACTGCGCAAGAAGCTGGGCATCGGCGCCGCGTCGGTGCCGGTCCCGCCTGTCCCGGAAGAGGGTCCGGAGATGGCAGCCGCCGTCGTCAAGGGCAAGCGCGGTAAGGGCGAACACGGATCGCACGGATCGAATACGCGTACATATGCGTACATACGCGTGCAATCCGTGAGATCCGTGTTCGCGTTCAGTTCTTGAGAATCGGATCCCCGAGCGGCACGACGGTACGATTTGCGGTCGCATTCAGGACTTCGATGAACGCTACAAGCAGCGCGTCCACGCCGGTCAGCAAGCCGAAGTAGCCGCCGATCTTGCCTGTGCCGAATCCGAAGTCGCCGCCGGCGAGCAGGAAGAACGTGATCCAGAGCAGCAGGAAGATGCTGAAGACCGCCTTGCTGGTGCGGAACGTGACGATCCACATCAGGAATGTGAAGACGCCCCACATCAGCAGCACGGTTCCGACACCGGCCGCGGGCGGAGCCTTGAGCCAGCCCGCGCCGATCGTCCACTGCAGGAGCGCGAACCACCACCAGAACAGCCCGTAGGAGGTAAATGCGACCATGCCGAAGGTGTTGCCGGTGCGGAACTCCAGGATGCCGGCGATGATCTGGGCGACGCCGCCGTAGGCGAAGGCCAGCGGGACGACCACCGGGATCGCCTCGTGCGGAAGCAGGCCGGCGTTGATTGCCGAAAGTACGAAGGTGGTCAGGCCGAAGCCGGCAAGGCCGAGCGGCGCCGGGTTGGCAAGCTTGGGAAGCACAGGCGCGGAGACATACTCGAGCCATGCGAAGACAGTCCTCGGCGTGAAGGTTTGGTTGACGCACCATCCTACACGCGCTTTGCGATCGCTGTGTGAAGAGCCTTTGATACGGCATCCGCGGAAGCAGAAGCTCCCGCGGATGGGCGATGTGTAGCGTTACAGAAGACCGAAGGCGCCCTCGGCCGGCGGCGGCTCGACACTGCTCCGAGGTCCGGGGCCTTGCGGGCCCTGTGCCTGCGGCGGCGGCTGTCCGGGACCGCCGGGTGCTCCCGGACCGCCCTTGCCGCGGCCGTTTCCGCGTCCTTCGCCACGTCCGTCCATGGGGCCGTCGGGTGGCTCGTGGCGCGCGTGCTGGTCGGCCTGCAGCTTGGTCCACTGGTCGGCGGTGAGCACGCCGCGCAGGCTCAGCAGCATCTTCGCGTTGGCCTTTTCGAGTTCGGCACGGAGGTCGGCGATCTTGGAGATCTGCGCGAGGGCTCTTGCCTGGTCCGGCGGGTTGGCGTTCAGCAGCGGCTCCAGCTTCAACTGCTCTTCTTCGAGCGAGGCGTGCAGGTGGATCAGCGAGATGCGGCTCTGCAGGAAGATGTCGTCCAGCTTCTTCTGCTGGTCGGCAGTCAGCGTGAGCGCTGGTGATGATAGCGGGATTCTTCCACCACGTGCCCGGGGGCACGATGCCCATGCCGCCGCCGTCCGTGCCCGTCACGCATGTCCATGTGACGGTTCATCCGGCCGGTGCGGATGGGCGCGGATGGGCCAGCGGCGGGGGGCTGCTGTGCGAGAGCTAGTGGTGCGGAGAGTAAAGCGAAACAGGCGAGCGAGAGCGCACGATTGGCGATCATGGGTTTGTCCTTTGTGTGTGAAGTTGCGTGTCAGTTCTGGCTGTTTGGCCGGAGATCTGCAAGCGGCTGAAGTGGTGGGGGAACCGGAGGTGGAGAGATCCTGCTGAATGCCTTCCAGCAGCGCCTCATCGGAGACCTGCGCTTCCGGGCCCGGTCGCAGCCGCAACGTTTCCCGGCGCCGCGGGCGCAGGAACGCGATGCGGATGCACGAGCGTCAGCGAGACGGCCAGCGCGACCGAAGCCGTCGCCAGCGAAGCAGCCCAGGCATTGCGCAGCAGGAAGTCTTTCGCGGCTGTTCCCGGCGATGGTCGAGGGCCGGAGACCCGCGCCGCCGCGAGGTGCGTGGTGGCGACACGCAGGTCGGTAAGCGAGGCGCCCAGCATGGCCAGTTCTGCCTGGCAGGAGGCGCAGGAGAGCAGGTGCAGCCGCGGCGAGGCTTCGGAGGGAAGAGAGTCATCCAGCAGCGCGTACATCTGCTCGTCGCTCAGGTGCTGGCTGCTGAGGCGGAAGGTGCTGAGCGGTTCATCGGGACTCCTTCCGGGCTGCGCTGCCGCGTGATGGCGGCTGCGTATGGTGGCGAGCGAGCGGTAGAGGTGTGTCTTCACGGTGCTGATGGGCAGGCCGGTGATCTCGGCGATCTCCGCCAGCTCCAGCTCGTCGACAAAACGCAGCAGGAAGACGGTGCGCTGGCGTTCGGAAAGCGTGCCGACCGTCTCCCAAACCTGGGCGAGCTGCTGGCGGGCGATCAGCGCGGCTTCTGACGAGGTGCCGGGATGCGGAAGGTGCGCGGCGAGATCCTCGGCCTGGACCGCGGTGCGGTTGGCCTGCTTCCAGAAGCGGAAGCGGTTGGTGCGGGTGTGGTCGCGCACCAGGTTGAGCGCGATGCGGGTCAGCCAGGTGGCGGCGGAAC
The DNA here is from genome assembly GCA_963744015.1 of uncultured Gammaproteobacteria bacterium. GTDB lineage: Bacteria > Acidobacteriota > Terriglobia > Terriglobales > Acidobacteriaceae > Edaphobacter. The sequence continues at coordinate 6,431 of CAVUSA010000002.1, read as the reverse complement.
AGTCGCCGCGGAACTGTTCGCGAGCATTCCAGGCCCGCAGGAAGGTCTCCTGCGTCAGGGTCTCGGCGACGTCGCGGTCGCGCAGGGACGAAAGCAGGAAGCGGAAGATGCGGGCCGCATACTGCTGGTGCAGGTATCTCGATCGAGGCCGGCAGTGCCTGGGTGGCCGGTTTGGCGCTGTCGGGTAAAACGTCCGCGTTGAGCAGGGCAGAGGTCATGTTCTCAAGGAGATGGACGCGGCTTTGCGCTGCCGGGACTACACAGCGCGGAAGGAATTTTCTGCACGCAGGAGGTATGCTGCTTACCAGATGCATACGGTCGAGCGATTTACCCCGGAACCTTCGACCCGCTGACCAACGGTCATCTGGACCTGATTGCGCGCGGCGCGAAGATTGTGGACGAGCTGGTTGTGGCGATTCTGCGCAACTCCGAAAAGGGCACGCCGCTGTTTTCGGTGCCGGAGCGGGTGGAGATGATCCGCGAGGCCGTCGGCGGCTTCGGCAACGTGTCGGTGACGACCTTCGACGGCCTGCTGGTGGACTTTGCGCGGCAGCAGGGGGCGAAGGCGGTGCTGCGCGGAATTCGGGCCATCTCGGACTACGAGTACGAGTTCCAGATGGCGATGATGAACCGCAAGCTCGACCCGGAGCTGGAGACGCTGTTCATGATGCCGGCGGAGAAGTACACCTATGTCAGTTCGCGGCTGATCAAGGGCGTCTTTCGGCTGGGCGGAGATGTGACGGCGCTGGTGCCTCCGCTGGTGGTGGAGCGGCTGAAGGCCAAGACGGTCGCCACCGGCGGATGAACATTCAGGAGCAGTTCGGGCAGATCGACATCTATGTCTTCGACCAGATTCTGCGCGGCAATATCGCGCCGGGGATGCGGGTGCTCGACGCCGGTTGCGGCTATGGGCGCAACCTGGTGCATCTGCTGCGCGAAGGCTGCGAGGTGTTTGCGCTGGATGCGAATCCGGAGGGTGTCGAGCATGTGCGGCAGCTGGCGGCGGATGCTTGCGCCGAAGCTGCCGGCGGAGAATTTCCGCGTGGGTGCGATCGAGGAGATGCCGTTTGCGGATGAGTTCGCCGATGTGGTGATCTGCAACTCGGTGCTGCACTTTGCGCGCGACGAGAAGCACTTTCTCGCGATGCTGGAGGAGCTTTGGCGCGTGCTGCGGCCGGGCGGCATGCTGTTCTGCCGGCTGGGCTCGCGCATCGGGATGGAGTTTCGAGCGGGTGCGCGGGCACGTCTACCGTATCGGCGATGGCGTCGGAGTGGTTCCTGGTGGATGAGGCGGTCGCTGCTGGAGATGACGCGGCAGATGGGCGCGGTGCTGGTGGATCCGCTGAAGACGACGATCGTGCAGGATTACCGCTGCATGACGACCTGGGTGTTGCGCAAACCGCACTGAGCCGCAGCGTCCCCCTGCGAGATTCTACGGCTCGAATCGTAGGGCAAGCTTCATGCAGGGTCTTCGAGACGCTCGATCATGACGTCGGTGGACTTGATGAGCGCGGCGGCGTGTCGCCTTTCTTGAGCTGCAGCTCGCGGACGGCGTTGGCGGTGATGATGGCGGTGACGCGGTGGTCACCGACGGCGAGGACGACCTCGGCGAGCAGGCCTTCGATGCGGATGCTGACGACTTGCCGGCGAGCTGGTTGCGTCCGCTGACGCGGCGGTAGCGGGCGCGGGATTCGGCGGCTGGCTTGGCGTCATCTTTCGTGATGAAGGGCTTGAGCGCCGAGGCGGCGATGCGGTGGTGGCCGCCGGGGGTGGGTGCGGTCTTGAGCTTGCCGGAGAGGATCCACTGCTTGATGGTGGGATAGCTGATGCCGATCATGCGGGCGGCTTCGCGGGGCGTGAGCATGGGGGTCGAGGTCGCCATGCGATTGACTGTAGCAGGGCTCAGTGGGTCATGGCGTAGACCGTGTAGTTGACGCCGATGCGCAGCCCCATGGCGGCGAACTTCTCGGGGTAGCGGCGGCTGTCGGACCACTCCCACGAATCGCCGATGTCGGAGTTCTGCGTGATGGCGACCATGATGCGTCCCTTGTCGTCTCGGATGGCGCGCCAGCGGGCGATGCGGCCGTCTTTCTTGTAGCCGGTAGCGAGATGTTCGGCTCCGGGGACCTGGATGCGCTGGTCTAGGTCGTAGACGGTGTGGAAGATGGGATCGTTGTCGGGAATGTCTTCGATCGGGCGATCGGGGAAGACGGTGTGCATCGTCTTTTCGAAGAAGGCTTGTTCCTCGGAGCCGTGGAAGTCATCGGCCATGAAGAAGCCTCCGCGGAGCAGGTAGTCGCGCAGCTTGTGCGCCTGTTCGTCGGTGAGGCCCCACTCGCCTACCTGCACGGCGTAGAGCCAGGGCCAGTTGTAGACCTCGTCGCCGTCGTCGAGGTTGACGGATTCTTCGACCGAGCGCGAATCGATGCGGGTCAGGCGGCGCATGGCATCGGCGAGTTTGCGGTCGGCGGCGGGGTAGTCCTGCGTCCAGAGCGAGAGTCCTTTGCGCCAGTCTCCCTGGAAGCGCGGACGGTAGCCGTCGAGCGGGCCGGGCGGATACATCAGGCGGGCGAAGGTCCACTCGGCGGGGCGCTGCCAGTCGGGCGGAAGCGGCATGGTTTGGTCGTAGCCTTCGACGGAAGGGTAGAGCTTGTAGGGCTTCTGTGCGCAGAGCAGGCTCAGCAGAATGCCGGTGCAGGCCACTGTCGCGGCAGACCGGGAAAGCCACGTATTCTGCGCTAACTGCCGCATTCTGCTGCGAGAGTAGCACGGGGACGGAGGTCGGGACGCCGAAAGGGTCGTAGTGGTCTGGCCAATTCCGGAGAATTCCCGTAGGATGGCCCGGTCAGAAATTGGACGTATCCAAAGGAGCAGGACCGATGAGCCTCGAAAAGAGCGGACGCAGAGAGTTTGTAAAGCTGAGTGGAACGGCGTTGGCCGCAGCGGCGGTACCGGCGGTGGCGCGTGCCGCAACACCCTGGACGGCGAAGAGCTACGCCGCCGTTCCCGGCGCCAACGATCGCGTCCGTACTGCCGTGGTGGGTTGCGGCGACCGGATGAAAGGGGCGCTGATTCCGGCCTTTTCGCAGCACCAGAAGGAGATGAACTTCGAGTTCGTCGCCGTTTCCGACATCTGGAATCGTCGGCGCGAAGAAGGCGCGGCGTACATCGAAAAAGTAAGCGGAAGCAAGGTCGAGCCGGTGCGGAATAACGATGAGCTATACGCGCGCAAGGACGTGGACGCGGTTTTGATCGCGACCGCCGACTTCCAGCATGCGCGGCATGGAATTGAGGCGGTCAATGCAGGCCGCGATGCCTATGTGGAGAAGCCGACTGCGCACCTGATGGAGGATGCGCGCAACTTCCGCGCGGCGGTGCACAAGACCGGCAAGATCGTGCAGGTGGGCACGCAGCGGCGTTCGACGCCGAGCTACATGAAGGCGGCGGAGTACATCAAGAGCGGCAAGTTCGGCGACATCGTGATGGTGGAGATGAGCTGGAATGTGAACCAGCCGGGACGCTGGCGGAGGCCGGACCAGGTGCCGCTGCTGAAGGAGCAGGACACGGACTGGAAGCGCTACCAGATGGGCGTCATCAAGGATTCATTCGACGCGCGCAAGTACCTTGAGTTCCGGCTGTTCTGGCCGTATAGCTCGGGCATTCCGGACCAATGGCTGGTGCACCAGATCGACACCGTGCACTGGTTCACGGGGCTGCCGCACCCGCGCAGCTGCGTCGCCAACGGCGGCATTTACGAGTGGAAGGACGGCCGCACAAACTGGGACACGATGACGGCGGTCTTCGACTACGGCCCGCTGGATGATCTGACCAAGGGCTTCCAGGTGCAGTACACCTCGCGCTTTACCAACTCGGCTGGCGGTGTCAAGGAGCTTTACTACTCGAACGGCGGCATGATCGACATGGACAAGCAGACCGTGACGCCGACGGGTGGATTGAACGCGAAGATGGCAGCCGAGATGAAGATGCAGCCGAACCTGCTGCCCAGCTTTTCGCTTGCAGGCGCAGCCGGCGGCGAGAAGGTTTCGACCGACGCCGACACCAAGGGCGATCCGCAGACCGGCGCCAACATGCGCAACTGGATGGAGTGCGTGCGCTCGCGCAAGACGCCGAACGCCAGCATTGAGGCGGGTTACAGCCACTCGATCGCACTGTGCATGAACGTGGCCGCGATGCAGACGGGCCTGAAAGCCACCTTCGACGAGAAGACGCAGCAGGTAATGGCCGGAGGCAAGGTCTATGCGTAAGCTGGCGGCGTTGGCAATGGTTGCGGTCGCCAGCGTCGCGGCCGCACAGGTGAAGGTGACGCCGAACGAGGCGCAGCGTCGCGTAGACGTCACCGTCGATGGCAAGCCGTTTACGTCCTACGTGTGGCCGACCTCGCTGAAGAAGCCAGTGCTTGTATCCGCTGATTACCGATGATGGCGTGACGGTCACGCGCGGATATCCCCTCGCACCGCTGCCGAACGAACGTGTGGACCATCCGCATCACGCGGGGTTGTGGTTCAACTTCGGCAATGCGAACGGCTTCGACTTCTGGAACAACTCGGACGCGATCAAGCCGGAAGAACGCAGCAAATACGGGACGATCCGGCAGGAGGGGATTGTGTCCTCGAAGAGCGGCGCCGACCGTGGTGAACTGGTGGTGGACTCCATCTGGCAGACCGGCGAAGGCAAGGACATCCTGAAACAGCGCACGAAGTATGTCTTCATGAAGCGCAAGGGCGCGCGCGTCATCGATCAGGAGGTGACGCTCGAGGCGCTCGACCGCGTTGTCTTCAACGATGACAAGGAAGGGCTGCTGGGGATGCGCGTCGCAAGCTGGCTGGAGTCGCCCGAAGAGAAGGGCGGCATCTTCATGGACGCCAACGGCAAACCGACCAAGGTGGATGCGGTGCCCAACTCGACCGCTAATGGGACGTATGAGACCAGCGAAGGAGTGAAGGGAACGAAGGTGTGGGCGACGCGCGGGCGCTGGTGCATGCTGACCGGCAATAACGGGAAGGAGACGGTGACCATCGGCATGATCGATCAGCCAGGCAATCCGGGTTATCCCACCTACTGGCATGCACGCGGATATGGGCTGTTCGCCGCTAATCCGCTGGGCGTGAACATCTTCGATCCGAAGCAGCCGAAGTTCGGGTTCACCATCGAGAAGGGAAAGTCGGCGACGTTCAAATACCGTGTGATCCTGTATTCCCATGCGGCCACGCCGGCAGAGATGAACCAGGAGGCGGACGCCTTCGCAGCTGCAGCGAATTAGGGGCTTTCAGGGTTTTGCACACTTTCAACAGGCCCGGGGTTGCACACCCGGGCCTGCGCTGTTACTCTCAGGAAGTCGCAGTGAGCAGCTGGTCGGACGGAAGCGAGGAGCAAGCAAGAGCTTGCGCGCTTCCCGAAGATGAGATACTCTAAGCGAGTTGCAAAGAAACAAAGAGCTTCGCACCTGGGCACTCGCAATGAAGAGCGCCAAGCAGGGAAGACGGAGCGCAGTCCAAGCGTTTGATCGCGGCACTTGAGCCCAGGTAATACAGGCCAGCCGAATCCAAACCCAAGCCACTGCAATACAAGTCGAGCTTCTAGCTCGCATGCTGTTTCGCCTCGACTTCGGTCAGGCTGCTGTACCAGGAGCTGAGTGCTCCGCGGTGATTCGTCGCCGTCTGGTTGTTTCAAGTTTTGTGCCGCACGTTTTCTGAGAGCTTACGCTTCTCAACCACTTCGCTTTCCTCCAGCTTTACGCTGAAAAGAAAGTTGAAGAAAAGGGTTGACAGGCTGAACGAAGTTCGATACTCTTAGAAAGTTCGTGCTGAAACGTCACGAGCTGCTAAGCAAGATCGCAAGCGGGTTGAGTCAAGCCCTGAAGAGCGACCTTCCAAACCGGATAGCACCGGATCGCAGCCCAATCACAGACGCAGGCGCAATCAAGTTCGAGGACACGTGGTACGCCATCCTTCGGGATCGCCTCTTCCTGGTCCTTGATCCAAAACTCACGGCTTAGGCCTGATGAGTCCGGATCTTTGACAACATAGTTGAACATGCCAGTCGTGAGATGACTGTGAAATTGGTTTAGTCATTCTCACTAGTTATAAACCTCCGGAACTTTCGAGTTCGGGGGCGCATGATCTGTCCCGACCCCTGTCGCTGGACAGCATGCAAACCAAGATTAAACGAGAGTTTGATCCTGGCTCAGAATCAACGCTGGCGGCGTGCCTAACACATGCAAGTCGCACGAGAAAGGGACTTCGGCCCTGAGTAAAGTGGCGCACGGGTGAGTAACACGTGAATAATCTACCTCCGAGTGGGGAATAACTGAGAGAAATCTTAGCTAATACCGCATAACACTTACGAGTCAAAGCAGCAATGCGCTTGGAGAGGAGTTCGCGGCCGATTAGTTAGTTGGCGGGGTAATGGCC
>CAVUSA010000001.1:0-22835 GCA_963744015.1 uncultured Gammaproteobacteria bacterium | reverse complement strand
TTCCGCAAGCGGCTCGGCGGAGGGCAGGAAGCGGCACTCGCTGGTGGTGTGGCTGCCCGATTCGACCAGGAGGTACTTGCGGTCGCGGGTCCGCCCGACGCCCAGGTTGAAGCGCTCGTCGGTCTTCTCGAAGACTCAGGAGTCGTCCTCGACGCGGTCTCCCAGCGCGTGCCGGAAGAGCCGGTCGTGGCGCTTGGTCTGTTCGTCCTCGGTGGTGTAGAAGAGGGTGGCGGAATCCGCCGCCCACGCCAGCGAGCCGCCGCGCGCAGCCGTGTCGGGCAGAAGTTCGCCGGTCGCCAGGTCGAGCATCTGCAGCGTGTACTGGCGGAAGCCGGTGTTGTCGGTCGAGTAGGCGAGCAGGCGTCCGTCGGGGCTCACCGCCATCGCGCCGATCGCCATATAAGGTTGGCCAGCGGCGAGGAGGTTTACGTCGAGCAGAATCTCTTCCGGCGGCCCGCTGCCTGGGCGCGGCGCCTGCAGTAGATCGCATACTGGCTGCCCTCGACCGTCCGCATCCAGTACATCCACCCGTGATCGAGTAGGGAACGACTTCGTCCGTCTCCTTGATGTGCGACAGCATCTCCGCGTACAGCGCGCCTGCAAGTCCTTGTCGGCGCCATGACGGCTTCGGTGTACGGTTTTCCGCGCCAGATGCGAAGCACCTCGGGGGAAGCCTTGTCGCGCAGCCAGGCGTAGTCGTCGTGCAGGGTGTGGCCGTGGCATGGTGGTCGGCGCCGGGCCCGGCGCCCGGGCGGCGCCGGGGATGTTGCAGGGACGGGTGCGGGGCGGTTCGCGGCGGTTCTTGCTGTTCCATACTTGTCAACGCTCCAGCAAACAGGATACAGTCCCCAACAAGCAACCGACCCCGTGCGGCACGTTCTCCCAGCGGACAGGCGGCACGCCGACAGGCGAAGGTTGGCGCCTGGATGAAAGTCGAATAACGGGCCCAATGTTTATGGTGAATGAACACGTGAAGTCACAGAACGCGTAGTCCAGGAGTGACTATGAATCGAGAGTGAACGCTTTTTCGTCGTGGGCGCAGCGGTCGGATCTGGCTCCAGCCCACGATGGCCGCGCAGTATCCCAGCCAGCCGATTCGCCGCATGAATCCGGGAAAGGGACCGCGCAGACCCGACCAACCCGTCGACTCCCGCCATCGCTAACTCGATGCCTCGCCGTCGCGACGGACAGCAGCTCTACGGCGCCGGCGGCACCGATCCGCAGCCCATGCAGGATAAGATCTTTGTTCGCAAGGCGACAGAAAGCGGCTTCGCCGATGTCCAGCTCGGCCAGCTTGCTGCGGAGAAGTCCAGCAATGACGACGTGAAGAAGCTTGGTCAAGACCATGGTCGAGGACCACTCGGCGCTCAAACGACAATATGTTCCCGTCGCCGATTCCAATGGGTGTCCGCCTACCCAAAAAGATGACAAGGCGGATGAGGACGAATTCGAGAAACTGAATCGACACTCTCCGGCTCGGATTTCGACAAGGAATACCTGACCTACATGCTGAAAAACCACCGCAAGGACCTGCGCGAGTTCCGCACCGAGGAGTCGACCACCAACGACCCGACGCTGAAGGAAGCCGTGGCGAAGTCGCAAAAGGTCATCGTCGGACACCTACGCATGGTGGCAAGGCTGGCACAGGCGGAAGGGATTCCCACCGGACGCCCCGCGCCGGCGACGCCTCCGCCCGCTCCTCCGCAGTAACTGACAGTATTCGGCAGATGGGGACGCCTGCGGGCGTCCCTGTTCTTGCGTTAGAGGTTAGCGGCGTAAACTGTGGGGACGATGCCGCGCGTTCTGCCACGTTTTCTCCTGGTTCTGCTGCTCCTTCTTCCCGGCGCCGGATTGCGCGCGGAAAAGGTCGCCGATCTCCCCGTCCCAACGACCTATGTCAATGATTTCGCGCACGTTCTCTCCCCCGGGGCCACGCGGAGTCTCGAAGACCTCTGCACCGAGCTTCACCAGCAGGCAGACGCCGAGATGGTCGTTGTAACCATCAAGACCCTCGACGACGGGCAGTCCATCGAAGAGTTCACGGCTGCGCTCGAAGAAAAGTGGAAGCTTGGGAAAAAGGGCGAGGACCGCAGCCTGCTGTTGGTGATGTCGCTCGCGCCAAAGCACTTGCGGGCCGAAACCGGGTATGGCCTGGAAGGCATCCTGCCAGACGCCAAGGCCGGACGAATCCTCGATACGGCGCTGCCGGCGGCGAAATCGGGCGACTACGACCAGGCGTTGAAGACGGCCGCGCAGGGCTTCGCCAACGTCATCGCGGCCGACAAAGGCGTTACGCTTACACCGATCGTCCACACCTATCACCGGGTTCCGGCCGAGCAGCCACAGGGAATCGGCGTGGGTCAGATTGTGCTCGGGGTGGCGTTCGTTGTTCTGCTGCTGATTCTGATGAAGACCGGTCATCTCGGCTGGGCGATCTGGCTGCTGATGAACGTGCTGGGCGGCGGCGGTGGAGGAGGGGGACGCAACGACGATCGCGGGGGCGGGGGATTTGGCGGAGTAGGCGGAGGCGGCTCGGGCGGAGGCGGCGCTTCGCGGGATTTCTAAGGGCGGATGATAGGCTACAGCCGGTGGACTATTTGGAGGGACGATGAGAGGTCTTTGGGTTGGCGTCGGAGTGGCTGCTGTATTCCTGCTGGCGCTTGTGCTGGTGGGTGGGAGCTATGTGTCGTCGAAGAACGCGATGGTGCAGAAGGATCAGGACGTGCAGATGGCGTTCTCCAATATCGATACCGACCTGCAGCGCCGGGCCGACCTGATTCCGAACCTGGTCGCGACCGTAAAGGGTTACGCGAAGGTGGAAGAAAGCATCCTGACCGCAATCGCGAATGCGCGCGCCGGGCTGATGACGGCAAAGTCGCCGGACGAGAAGCTGGCCGCGAACGACCGCCTGAATGTGGCTTTGCTCCCGCTGATGCGGATGCAGGAGAATTACCCGGATCTCAAGAGCAGTGAACAGTTTACGGCTCTGCGGGATGAGCTCGCCGGCACCGAAAACCGCATCCAGGTCTCGCGCCAGCGCTACAACCGGGCGGTGAACGACTACAACGTCTTCATTGGGCAATTTCCAAACAGCGTCTGGGCGAACATGGCGGGATTCCATCAGAAGAACGCGTATTATTCGGCCGAGCCGGATTCCAAGACGGCGCCCAAGGTTGATTTCGGGAAGTAGATGCGGGGGTGGGTCCCCCTCCCCCCATGAAATGATGTAAATTCCGGAAAACGCATAAGTTAGGTCCGGAACTCCAACCAGGGAGCCGTGCCTCGTTTGTGGTGCAGCGGCTTTTTTCGGGAGGCTGGCGGTGAGCACACTCGGGAATCACAGGACCAGCGTCTCGGCGCTGATGGGCATGCCCATCCGTTCGCCGGATGGCCAGCCCTTTGGTCACGTGCGGGAGTTCGCCGTCTCTCCGCAGACGGATGCGACCCGCGTTCACGCGCTGGTCGTTCGGCGGGTGAGTTCGGGCCGCAAAGACCGCCCTTCGCTGGTGCCGATCGCGTCGCTCGAACTCGCGGCCTCCGGCCATCTTCGGATGATCGACCTGGCTTCGGCCTCGGAGATGGATTCCGGAGATGACTTTCTGCTGCTCGAGCGCGATCTGCTGGACCAGCAGATTATCGACGTCCACGGGCACAAGGTCGTTCGTGTGAACGACGTGGATCTGGTGTGGGAAAACTGCCTGGCTCACAACGGGGAGCCGCAGCCCTTGACGCTGCGCATTGCAGAGGTGGAGGTGGGCCTGCGCGGCGCGGCCAGGCGGCTGCTCAAGGGGCTACCCGCGAACGCTGTCGAGGGCATTGCCAGCCGTATGCGCGCGACGGTGATTCCATGGGACTTTGTGGATCTGATCGACCGCGATCCGGCGCGCCGTGTGCGGTTGAAGATCGAGCAGGACAAACTCGCCAGGATGCATCCCTCCGACCTCGCCGACATTCTGGAGGAGCTGGCGCCGGCCGAACGCGAGGCGTTGTTCTCGAGCCTCGACGAGGAGGTTGCGGCCGAGGCGCTCGAAGAGGTGGAGCTGAAGACGCAGAAGCGGCTCATCGAATCGATCGATTCGGAGAAGCTGGCGGGCATTATCGAGGAGATGGATCCAGGTGCTGCGGCCGACTTGCTGAGCGAGCTGCCGGAAGAGCGCTCCGACGCGATTCTCGAGGAGATGAACGAGAAGGAACGGCATGACGTGGAGGAATTACTCGAGTATTCGGCGGACTCAGCGGCCGGCCTGATGACGCCAGACTTCGTGTGCCTGCCGACGACGGCGACAGTTGAAGATGCCATGAAGGCGCTGGCGGACTTTTCCGACCCCGAAGCGGTGACCGACATCTTTTTGCTGGATGAGAATCGGCATGTCGTTGGAGTGGTTGGACTTTCCCGGCTTTTGCTGACGCCGCGGGAGACGCCCGTGGCGGATTTGAGCGATGAGCACGTGGTAAGCTCGGGTCTGGAGACGAACGCCCGCAAGGTGGCGGAGCTCTTCGACAAATACAACCTGCGCTGTCTCCCCGTGCTGGACGAAAGCAAAGGCATGGTGGGAGTGGTGCACGCGGAGAACGTGATCGCGTGGCTTCGAACGAACTGAAGGCTGCGGGTCGTGCGGAGAGAGAAACCCGAACGCAGTTTGGAGACGGTTGGGGCGCTGCATGAAAATTCTGTTTGCGGGCGAACAGGCCGAAGGAACCTCGAGCTTGTATCGCCGACAGGCGCTGGAGCGGATGGGGCACACGGTGGTGCCGTTCGATCCGAACGAGTACGAACTGAGCCATCCGCTGCTGCATAAGGTGGCGTTCCGCCTGGCGGCCGGACCGCACGCGGCTCGCCTGAACCGCGACCTGCTGAAGCTGGCCGAGCGGGAACGCCCGGACGTGTTGTGGGCGGAAAAGGTGCTGCTGCTCGAGCCGGCGACCCTGAAGAAGATGACAGGGATGGGAGTGACGTCGGTCAGCTACATGATCGACAACGCATTTGGGCCGAGGAAAGATCCCGGATGGCGGCTGTACAAGAAGGATATTCCCTTCTTCGATCTGCATGTGACGCAGCGCGACGTCAGCATCCCGGATTACACGTCGCGAGGCGCGAAGCATGTGATGAAGGTGCAGACGGCCTACGAGCAGACGATGCATTTTCCTCCGCCCGAGGGTTGGTCGGAGAAGGATCGGGACCGCGAGGTGTCGTTCGTGGGAACGCCGTATGACAACCGGGCGGCGATGCTGTCGCGGCTGGGTGCAGCGGGTGTGCCGGTAGCGGTGTCGGGGCGCAGGACCCATTGGGCCAAGGAACTGAGCGCGGAGATGATGCAGAAGATCTTCTTCAGCGACCTGCTGTATGGAGACAAGTACCGCGAGGCGATCTGGAAGTCGAAGATCAACCTGAGTTTTCTCACCCGCGCCAACCAGGATGAATACACACACAAGAGCTTTGAGATCGCGGGCTGCGGGGGGTTCCTGCTGGTGGAGCGCTGCCCGGGGCATGCGGAGCGGTTTGTGGAGGACGAAGAAGCAGTCTTCTTCGGCGACTATGAGGAGCTGTACGCCAAGATTCAGCGCTACCTGCCGGATGAGGCGTCGCGCACACGGATTGCAGCCGCGGGGTGTGCGCGGGCGCGGCGCAGCGGATACCACAACGATCGCCAGGTGGGGCTGATCATGGAGCGGGTGCAGAAGATCATGGCGGAGCGAACACGTTGATTCGGGACCTGGTAAAGGAACGGCCAGATTCCGGCTCGCGTGCCGATGTGTGCATTGTGGGCGCGGGTGCGGCGGGCATTCTGCTGGCGGTGGAGCTGGTACGCCAGGGCAAGCGGGTGACGCTGCTCGAAGGTGGCGGCGAAGCGCTTGAGGAGGACTCGCAGGAGCCGTACCGCAGCGAGGTGACTGGTCTTCCACACCGCGGGGTTCATATCGGGCGTTTCCGCACAAAGGGCGGCACGACGACGAAGTGGGGCGGACAGATTCTGGAGCTGGATGAGTCCGACTTCGCCCTGCGTCCGTGGGTGCCGGGAAGCGGGTGGCCGTTCGAAAAAAGCGAGCTGACGCGGCACTACGCGCGGGCGCTGGAGCTGGAGGGGCTGAAGGATGTCCTGGTTCGCGACGCCGATGTGTGGCGAGCGGTCGGCGAGGACGAGCCGAGCTTCGCGAATCTGGAACCCTACTTTTCGCGCTGGACGCCGGAACCGAACTTTGCGCTGCTGCATCGCGCGGTGCTGGAAGGCGACAGCGTTGCGTTGTGGCTGCACAGCAATGCGGTGGAGATGGTGCTGGATGGCGACCGCGCCATCGGCGTGCGTTGCCGGACGCTGACCGGCGAGGAGGCGATCTTCGCCGCAGACGAGTATGTCTTCTGCATGGGCACGATTGAGAGTTCGCGGTTTTTCCTGCAGCCGCGGGAGGGTGGATTGCCGTGGAACCGCTCCGGCCTGCTGGGCAGGAACTTCCAGGACCACATCGATTCCAACGCGGCCACAATCTTGCCGCACAACATGCGAACGATTCCATGCGATCTTCGACAATGTGTTTCTGGACGGTTACAAATACCACCCGAAACTCCGGCTGGAGCGGTCTGTGGCCGCGCGGCTGGAGCTGCTGAACGCAGGCGCGACGATGCTGTTCGAGAGCGATGCGGACGAGACGCTGGGCAAGATCAAGGGAACGGTGAAGCATCTATTGCGCGGGCGTTTCGGAGAGCTGAAGGCAGCCGAGGTGGGGAGCGCGGTCGGGAATCTGCCGCTGCTGGCGCGTACGACGTGGCGATATGCGGTGGCGAAGCGGGCATTCAATCCGGCGGACGCGAAGATCATGCTGCGGGTGCACTGCGAGCAGGAGCCGGTGAATGAGAGTTCGATTGCGCTGGCCGACGAGTGCGATGCGCTGGGCATGCGCAGGACGCGGCTGGACTGGCGGATTTCGGATGCGGAGCTTGCGACCATCCGGAGCTATACGGAGATTGTGCGGGAGTCGCTGAGCGGGCTGGCGGATGTGGTTCCGGACGCAGACCTGGCGGCGGGGCGACGCGAGTATGTGGCGCGTTGCGATGACAGCTACCATCACATGGGCGGGATGCGGATGGCGGCGTCCGATGCCGAGGGTGTGGTGGACACGGATTTGCGGCTGCACGGGACAAAGAACGTGTTTGTGTGCAGCGGCGCGGTGTTTCCGACGTCCGGGTACTCAAATCCGACACATACGTTGCTGGCTCTGGCCATGCGATTGGCTGAGCACTTGAGTTAGCCTTGAGAAGATAGTACCAAGCAGCGGGTAGGCCGTGGCAAGCCACCGATGGGGGGCGACGGAGACTGTCTGCCCGGCTTGGGTTGCGGCGGTTGGGGGATGGAATGCAGAGAATTGCGCTGGGCAGCAGCGGACGAGAGACGACCCGGCTGGGGTTTGGCTGCTCGAGCGTGATGGGCGGGATGGGGCGGCGGGAATCGCTCGGGATGCTGGAGGCGGCGTTTGATGCGGGGCTGCGGCACTTCGATGTGGCGCCGATGTATGGGTTTGGGCAGGCCGAAGAGTGCCTGGGGGAGTTTCTGGCGCGGCACCGCGGGGAATGTACGGTGACGACGAAGTTCGGGATTCCGCCAGAGGAAGCGAAGTCATTGAAGGCCATGGTGCGGGGGATGGCGCGGCCGGTGTTGAAGCTGCTTCCGGGGCTGAAGCAGCGCGTGCAGCGTGCCGCGAGCGCGGCGAGCGGGCCGGCGCCGAAGCTCGACTTCAGCGTGCTGAAGGCGCGTGAGGCGATGGAGCACAGCCTGCGAGCGCTGCAGGTCGAACGCATCGACGTGTGGCTGCTGCATGAGGCGGAGGCTTCGGACTTGAACGATGACGCGCTGCTGCGGATGATGGAAGAGGCGGTTGCCGCGGGAAAGATCGGCACGTTCGGAGTCGGCAGCGATGCGTGGAAGATCGCCGCGCTGAAACAGCAGCGTCCCGCGTACTGTCGCACGTTGCAGTATGAGTGGTCGGTGATGGACCCGATGGTGGCGGTGGACGATGGATTCCGGATGCATCATCGTGCGCTGACGGAGAACTTTCGCGGGCTGCACACGGCGCTTGCGAGCGATGCAGCACGTTCGCGGCGATGGTCGGAGTACTGTGGCGCCGAGGTTGCGGACGCAGAGACGTTGGCGAAGCTGATGCTGAAAGCTTCGCTCGTGTGTAATCCGGAAAGCGTCATTCTGTTTTCGTCGAAGCGGCCTGAGCATCTGGCAAACAATGTTGCGGTAGTGGACGACGCGTCACTGGAAGAGCCGGCGCTGAAGCTCTATTCGCTGGTGCGGGCCGAGGTGGCGGAAGCTGCGCCTGCACGGTCCGGAGCGGGGGCTTGACCATGAGCGCAGGAACGGGCATGGGCGCCCGGTTGAGGAACTGGCGCTTCCGCATCTTCATGATCCTTGCAGTGCTGGGCCCGGGCTTCATTACGGCGAACGTGGATAACGATGCGGGCGGCATCTTCACCTACTCGCAGGCGGGTGCGCAGTACGGGTACATGCTGCTGTGGACGATGCTCCCGATCACGCTGGCGCTGATCGTGGTGCAGGAGATGTGCGCCCGGATGGGCGTGGTGACGGGCAAGGGCCTGAGCGATCTGATCCGCGAAGAGTTTGGCCTGCGGATGACGTTCATCATGATGATCCTGCTGGTGATCGTGAACTTCACCAACATCATTACCGAATTTACGGGCATTGCGGGCAGCATGGGGCTGTTCCGAGTGCCGCATTATGTCAGCGTGCCGATTGCGGCGGTGCTGGTGTGGGCGCTGGTGGTGAAAGGCGATTACAAGAAGGTGGAGAAGATCTTCCTCATCGCGAGCGTGTTTTACATCGCGTATATCGTGACCGGGGTGATCAGCGGGCCGGACTGGCACCAGGCGATTGTGGAGACGATCAAGCTGCCGCCCCGCGCAGTGTGGGGCGACAAGGCCTACGTGTATATGACGGTGGGCGTGATTGGCACGACGATTACGCCGTGGATGCAGTTCTACCTGCAGTGCTCGATCGTGGACAAGGGCATCACCGTGAAGCAGTACAAGGCTTCGCGGCTGGATGTGATCGTAGGCTCCATCTTCACGGATGTGGTGGCGTGGTTCATCATTGTGGCGTGTGCGGCGACGCTGTTCGTCCACGGCATCAAGGACATTCCGGATGCGTCGGTAGCGGCGCTGGCGATGCAGTCCGCTCGCGGGGGATTATGCGTTCATCCTGTTTGCGGCTGGGCTGTTCAACGCTTCGCTGTTTGCGGCGTCGATTCTTCCGCTTTCGACCGCGTACACGGTGTGCGAAGGACTTGGCTTTGAAAGCGGGCTGGATAAGACCTGGGGCGAGGCGCCGTTCTTCTACTGGTTCTATACGCTGCTGATCGGGTTGGGCGCCGCGGTGGTGCTGATTCCGAATTTTCCCATGCTGAAAGTGGCGATCCTGTCGCAGGTACTGAACGGAATTCTGCTGCCGCTGATCCTGGTCTTCATGCTGAAGCTGGTGAACAAACATGAACTGATGGGGAAGTATACGAATTCGATGTGGTTCAACGTGGTGGCATGGACCACGGCGGGAATCGTGATTGCACTGTCCCTGGTGCTGGTGTGGAACTCGCTGCACGGCGGATAGAGCGAGTACGTGACGGTAAGCGCGTTTATCGGTAGTAATCCGTTACATATCCGCTATGCCAATCACACCGGCCATGTAACAGTCCATCGATGCTAAGTTTAGTGAGAGGCGGTCTAGATTGATCACATGGAAGAATGCACGTCATGGGCTGTTGGTGACTTCATTGATTCTTCCGTCTGGCATTGACCTACGCACAAGTATCTGCCCTGAAGCAGCCTGCAAACGCCAGTCCACATAGCTAGCGAAAGTCAGAGTCAATCGTGTGAGCCTCTCGGAAAATGGCGAAGAAGAAGCTCCAATCTCTGCTCACGACAAGGATCGAAACAGACGCTCGGCGCTATACGATTGTGGTGAACACCGAAGAACTGCTTGCTGCCTGCCGCTAACGAGTTCGCACTCGCCCTTGGTGCTGAACTCAATGCCTTTTGGGGAACAAATGGAGGTTTCGTTTTCTTCAACCAAATCAAATCGATCTACAACGGTGGATAGTAACTACGAAACTGTATTAGCCGATATAGGGACTCTAAACTTCCCATTTGGTATGCAGCTAAACATCGGATCGAATATCCAGGCAGGGTCCGTTCCGCCAACCGCAGTCTCAACGGGAACTGTCCCCATCTCTCGCCGAGTGCCTCCACGCAAGCGGCGCAAAGCAGCTCTATGGCGGGACGATCTCCGCCTCCGGTGCCTACCCGCTGGTGGCTTGGGTGGAAAGAATGAAGCACCCCTGGAAGCTTTGGCGGTATGCTCGATGTCGCGGCGAGGGAGGGTGTTGATCTACAGAGTTTCAAAGCTGGAACTTCAACCGGCATCAGCTCTCCTCCACTCATTCTAGCGTGCAACTGGAAGGTTACGCCCAGGTGAACTCAACAAATCTCGCAGTAGGCGGTGCTACATTTGCCGGTGCGTTGTTCGCTGGTGGTAGCTATGGCTATAGCTACACATCTCACGAATACATTCGTGATTACGGTATAACAAACTCCAGCAATCGCTTGGGCAGCTTTCTGCTGGGATCGTCTTGAACGGAGTCGCTAAGCTGGCCTTTTCTAAAGCATTCGGTCCTTCACAGACCTACTTCGACGGAACATGACGCCAACACCAAGTAAAGCAACAACTGCTCAATAACTGTTAAGACGTTCTCGTTTGAACTCAGTTACCATTCTGCCGCACCTGGTTCGAAGTAATCGAGCTAAACCCGTCTACGGACAAGAGCAGTAAGATATATAGCTTCAAGTGTCGGAGCAGTAAAACGTGCTCACGCTTGCCCGCTGACGACCCCGATTGATATTTAGTAGGGCAAAGTTTTTGGTTAGAAAATCACTACACCAGCTTCCTGGGGGAGCGGCGCTGTTAATAAAAAATCGCCAATGCGCTTACCGACTCAGATTAGTATCGATATGTCGGCTTAGCGTGAGGAATGTAGCGATGGCTAGAGCAGTTTGCCTTCGGCGAGGTCGCGGATGAGGCCGAGGTCGGCGGCGAGGAAGTCGTATTCGGGAAGGGCGGTGAGGGGCGACCAGAGCATGTCGTTGAAGATGCGGTTTTCGAGTCGCGCCGGAGAACTGGTTAACGAGGAAGAATTGCAGTTCGATGGTGCCGCCGTTGCGGTAGCGGTGGCGGAGCGCGGCGATGCGGCGGCCGATGACGGCGTCGATGCCGAGCTCTTCGTTGAGCTCGCGGGTGAGCGCCTGCTCGGAGGTCTCGCCGTCTTCGATCTTGCCGCCGGGGAACTCCCATTTGAGGCTCATGGGCTGGTCGGGCTTGCGCTGGCAGATGAGGACCTCGTTCGCCCCAAGGCCGTTGCCATTTGCGGGCGCGGACGAGCGCACAATCAAGGCGGCGACCACCAGCCGGACCGGCCGCTGCATCGGATTGTCGCGTCGAGGACCCAGTTTGCGTATCGGCTCTTTCATCCGGCTGCACCGTTAGACGCCAAGGGGACGTAAATGGACGCTTGCGGGTTGCTTAGACGGGACGGACGGAGGCCGGAAAGTAAATGGGCCAGTCTTCGGCGGCGCTGCGCTCGACCAGGGCCGGTGTGGGGTTGACGGGGAAGGCGCGGCGGGCGATGGCGAGCATGGCGGCATCGTGGACGGAGTTGCCGAAGACGGCGTCGGGGGCGGTGATGCCGGCGCGCAGGAGGGAGTCGACCTTGCCCTCGTCGGTGGGGACGTCGAGGATGCGGTCGGTGACGATGCCGTCGGTGACGGCGACGCGGGCGGCGAGGACGCGGTCGGCAGGGATGCCGAAGCGGGTGACGCCTTCCTCGATGACCCAGTCGTTGGTTGAGCTGACGGCCCAGATGTCGACGCCGTCGCGCTGGAGGTTGCGGACGAGACGAAGCATCTCCGGGAAGATGTTGGGCTCGATGCGGCTGCGGAAGAATGCGGCGGCAGCGGCGCGCATATCGGCCTCGCGCAGACCGCGTAGACCTGCACCATCTCGCCGCAGATGGCGAGCTCGGAGACTTCGCCGCGCTTGTAGCCGGCGTAGCGGTCGTTGAGCCAGTGGATGGCTTCGGGCTGAAGCAGCCCGTTCTCGATCGTCCAGTGCATGAAGGAGGAGCCGGCGTCGCCGGACCAGAGCGTGCCATCGCAATCGAAGACCGCGATGCGGGGCGAGAGAGCGTGGACGGCGGATTCGAAGGCTTCAGTGGAGAGGATTTGTGGGGTGGTGGAAGTCACGTTGACTCCAAGTTTAGCTGGAAAACTCAGCACAAAGAGCACGGAGGTTACACGAAGCGACGCGGAGGGTGCATCGAATAGGAGAGGAGGGTTTATGAGTGAGCAGAAAGAGCTGCGTGGCACGGAAGGCATCGCGAAGATTGCCGAGTTGATCAAGGACATACGGATTTGCATGATGACGACGGCGGCTGGCGATGGGTCGTTCGATTCGCGGCCAATGGCGACGCAGAAGACGGAGTTCGACGGAACGGTGTGGTTTCTGACGCGCGGCGAGTCGGGCAAGGTGGCGGAGATCGCGGACGATAGCCACGTGAGCCTGCTGTATGCGGATCCGGGCGACTCGAAGTATGTGTCGCTGAAGGGGCGGGCGTCAACCAGCCATGACCGGGCGAAGATTCACGAGCTCTGGAATCCGATGTACAAGGCGTGGTTCCCGCAGGGTGAGGAGGATCCGGCGATCACGGTGCTGAAGGTGGATGTGACGGAGGCGCAGTACTGGGAAGCGTCGTCCAGCAAGATTGTCATGGGCGCGAAGTACCTGGCGGCGGCGGTGACCGGCGGCAAGGTGGATGTGGGCGAGACCGGGAAGGTGCTGGTGTAAGGTAGCGGATAAGCCAGGAGGGCAAAGGCGAATACTTCATTCTGGCTTCGTCAGAATGACGGCCGTTTAGAGGATGACGGTTGTCAGGGATGCCTAGTTCTCCGTAGGCTTCTCTTCGATGTGGTCGATGACCAGCACCGGCAGCGGACGTTTGGCTTTTTCCAGCTTCAGGCCTAACTGACGGTTGACCGCGTCGAAGACGGACAAGGCGCCGTTTGGCGTGGACGCGCCCGCTTCCGCGTCGGTGACGGCTGCGTGCGGCATACGGTCTGCGGAGCTGAAGCTGAGGGTGAAGTCGTAGGAACCCTTGAGGCCGGTGGCGTCGAGGACCGGGCTGAAGAGGTAGCCGCCGGCGATTCGGTCGAGTTCGTCAGCGACCTCGGCTGAGGTCATATTGCGGCAGGAGACAAGGCGATTCAGCTGCGGGTTCGCGAGGCGTGGGTCCTTGCCGTCCACGCCCGGACCTTCCTTGCAAAGGGTGCGGCTGGAGCCGTCGGAGGGTTTGAGCTTCGGGTTGACGGCGACGAGAGTGTAGGCGTCGATGGGGCGGTCTTCCATGTGCGCCTTGATCTGGAAGCGTTCTATCAGGAGCGCACGCAGCATCTCTTCCACCTCGTAGATGTCCATGGGCAGATTGCCGCCGCGGGTGACCGGGCGGCCGCTGGATTCGGGGGAGACTTTGGCGAGGATGTCGAAGCGATCTTCGGCCAGCCATTTGGGGGCGTTGACGAGGTTTTGCGAGTCGCTCTCGTTGAGATCCCACGCGAGGTCAATCAGGTCTTTGAGCCGGATGCTGGTGAACCGGACCTCGCTCGGCCCAATGTGGCCTTCGCCGTGGACGCCCGGTTTCGCCGGCTTGATCGTCGCGACCTCGAACTGCGGCAACGGTGGCGTCGGCATGAGTTTACCGAGGTTGGCGGCATTAGGGGTCGGAGTGCGGTCAGCGGCGTCAACGAGCACAACGGGGCGCGGTGCGGTGTCGAGTGTCAGCTTGAGGCCAAGCTGTTTTTCGAGCGCGTCGAAGAGGGAGACTCCGTCGGTACCGGCGCGCTCCAGATTTCCTCGATTCGTCCAGTGGAAGTCGAAATCCCAGGAGCCATCAAGAGAGGTTCGATTGATGACCGGCTGGTCGACATAGCCGGGGTCCATGCCGTGGATCTGTTCCGCGAAGACCTCCATCGGCATGTTGCGGCAGGATACGAAGACATTGAAGCGCCGTGCGTCGCCGTCGGCGGGTGCGTTGCGGTCGGGACCGCATTCGGGTTCGCCGGCAGCTTCGGCGGGGCGGAGTTTCGCCTTGTCCCTTGCGACGGTGAGGAGGTATGCCGGCATCGGCCGGGTACCGGCGCGGGCGGTCAGATGAAAACGATCCGCAAGCAGCGCGGCAACCATCAGGTGTTCGTCAGATTTCGACGTGCCCGCCGGCTCTTTCGCGATGATGTCGAAGCGGTCCCGCTCCAGCCAGGCGGGGCCTCCCTGGATGCTGGCCGGGTCGACGTCCCGCGCCAGGGCCAGCAGGTCGACGAGAGTGGCGTCGCGCACGACAAAGCGGTTTTCGGGAAGGACGACCGCGAAGAAAAAGGGGTAGGAGCGGCGCGGGGCGAGGTGAACATCAGCGGCCAGGAAGGCGGGAGTCTGGGCGAGAGCCGGAAGCGTCAGGAGGGCAGCGAGGGAGGCGCGGACGAGGGACCGGGTCATGCGGGACGCTCCAGGGGATGCCGAAGACTGCGCGAAGATTTTAGGTTGGACGGGGCGCGGATGAGAAGGGGAGGCGGGCGGCGCCGGAGGGATGCAGAATACAGAGATTCTGGCTGCGCCAGAATGACGCGTCCGATAGGGTATGGGTGCGGGGGCTAGATGGGTGGGGCGGCGTTGACGATGGCGACGCCCGGGGGCGGGGTGAAGGTGAAGTCGGCGTCGCGGGTGGGGATGTTTTCTGCGCTGTCGGTGAAGGTGAATTCGGTGATGGCGCCGTCGACCTCCTCGATCTTCATCTCGCTGGATGCTGCCGGCCGGAGTGACGTGCAGGCTGAGCTGCTTTGACGCGGTTCCCCATGCCTTTGGGAATGCCGGCGATGCGGAAGTTGCCAGCCTGTCGGGGCTGATGGTGATATTGTCGAGTTCCTTCTTGCAGCTCGGTGTGGCCGAGCAGGAAGCGCAGCGGGGTGCGCAGATCGTCCATCTGCTTGGCGGGGATGCGCTGCGCCTGGGCGTCGCCGGGGGTGTAGAACCAGGCGAACTTGCCGTCGAGGATGAAGACCTTGCCGGCGGGGGAGTCGTACGCCCAGCGCATGCGGCCGGGCTTTTTGAGGGTGAGGGTGCCGGATTCGGAGCGGTTGAGGCCCATGCCGGCGTAGTGCTCGGTGTAGCGGGTGCGCAGGGAGGTGAGGTGGTTGTAGTGGTCGTCGACGATTTCGAGGAGGTTGTCGGGGGCTGGGCGTGGAGGCTCAGCGGCAGCGAAGGCAAGCTGCGAGGCAGAGCTGCGGAGACGAGTGGCGGCGGAAGGCGAGTGCGTGAGGTTTGGGTCATCGGGATGTCGCTGCGCTCAAGACTGACGGCCAGTATCTTCGATCCACGACAGTGCGGAGTGCGAGATCTTCGATCGGTTGACGGGCGTGTCGATCTAGACGCGCTGGCAGCGCTAGATGCGGCACTTGGACTGCGCAGGTCGGCGTTACTGCATGACTGGGTGCAGTTGGTGCCGCCGGCGGGGTCGAACTTGATGAGGTTGTTCTCGTCCATGCAGTAGCCGCGGTCGCCGGTCTTGCCGACGGTGATGGGGACGGCGGTGATCTGGTAGCCGGTGATCATGTCCTGGTTGTTGACGGTGACCTTGTTGCAGTTGGTGATGTTGAAGAGGTAGCCGTCCTTGATGCCGGCGGCGAGGAGCGGGTTCGAGCATCTGGGCGGCCGGGCGAGGGTGCGCCGGAGCCGGGGACGCCGCCGAGCGCGGCGAGGGTGCAGGAGTAGCCGTTCTGCGGGTAGGCGGCGGTTGTACTGCAGTCTCGGCGTTGCCGATGGCTTTCAGCGACTGCATGGCGGAGGTCTCGTTGGTCTGCTTGCGGACCTTCATGTACTGCGGCACTGCGAGCGTGATCAGGATGAGCGATGATCGACATGACGATGAGCAGCTCGATGAGGGTGAAGCCTTCGTCGTTACGGAGCTGTTGCTTGCGGGTGTTCATGGCGTCGGTCTCTCCGTGCGAAATACGGTGCTTTGAAACTTGTAGCAGAATCCGAAGAACGATTCCGGAGATTCTGGATTCGCCGGAATGACGCTTTCGGCGGACGCTGTGGAAGGCTAGCATTGCAGGCGGCTGCGGTCGATCTTCATGGGGCCGAGGTTGCCGAGCAGGGTCAGCGCGATCAGCTCGGGCTGGAAGAGCTGCTTGGCCAGGCGCTGGATGTCGGCGGGTGTGACGCGGTCGATCTCGGCGGACGATCTCGTCGACGGCGAAGAAGCGGCCGAAGTACATCTGCTGGCGGGCGAGATTGGACATGCGGCTGGACGAGCTTTCGAGGCCGAGGACGATGTTGGACTTCATCTGATCCTTGGCCCGCTTGAGTTCGGCGTCCGAGACCTGCTCCTCCTTGAGACGGCGCAATTCGAGAAGGGTTAGGTCGAGGACGCGCTCGGTCTTGTCGAGCGACATGCCGGCGTAGATGGAGAGCGACGCCGGCGTCGCGGAAGGGGCTCAGCTCGGAGTAGATGGAGTAGGCGAGGCCTTCGTTTTCGCGGATGGACTCGAAGAGGCGCGAGCTCATGCCGCCGCCGAGCATGGAGTTGAGCAGGTAGATGGCGAAGCGGTCGGCGTGGTCGACCGGCGGCGCGGGCACGCCGAGGCACATCTGCACCTGCTCGAGGGATCGCTTCTTCTTGAGGGTGATGTGCGGGGTGGTGGTGGGGTGGGTCTCGGTGTCGACGGTGCGGACGCCAGCCGGGGGCGAGCGCGCCGAATTTGGCTCTCGACCGAGCGCGAGGAAGTCGATCGTGGTCGAGGTGGCCGGCGGCGGAGAAGACCATGTTTTCCGGGGTGAAGCGGCGGCGGTGGTGGTCGAAGACGGTCTCCTGCGTGAAGCTGGAGACGGTCTTGACGGTGCCGAGGATGGGCCGGCCGAGGGGGTGATTCTTCCAGAAGTTCTGGGTGAAGGTCTCGTGGACGAGGTAGTCGGGGTTGTCCTCGTCCATCTTGATCTCTTCGAGGATGACGCCCTGTTCGCGTTCGAGGTCGGCCTGGGAGAACTTGGGGTGCAGGACGAGGTCGGAGAGGACGTCGAGGGCGGGCGGCATGTTCTCGTCGAGCACCTTGATGTTGAAGCAGACGGTCTCCTTGCCGGTGAAGGCGTCGAGGTTGCCGCCGATGGAGTCGACCTCGCGGGCGATGTCCTGCGCGGAGCGGGAGGTGGTGCCCTTGAAGACCATGTGCTCGACGAAGTGGGAGAGGCCGTTTTCCGTCGGCGGGCTCGTCGCGCGAGCCGGAGTTGATCCAGGCACCCATGGAGACGGAGCGCATGTGCGGCATGGACTCGGTGAGGACGAGCAGGCCGTTGGGAAGGACGGTGCGGCGGATGTTCCGGGTGCGTGGAAGGGTGCCGGGGTAAGGGTCGCATTCTCCGCGACAGGGACAGAAGGCGTTCATCAAGTCTATTGTTTCATGGATTGTCCGGGCAGCGAGCCTGCGAAGCGCGGGACGGACGCGTAAACTGGAAGGGATGGCAATCGGCGCGCGCTTGTTCGGGATAAATCGGGCGGAACTGCGGGCGGTGATGGCGGGGCTGGGGCAGCGCGCTTACCGCGCCGACGCAGTTGCTGACCGCGCTGTATAAGCAGCGGGTGGAGTCGCTGGACGAGATCACGACGCTGCCGGCGGAGCTGCGGGAGCAGCTGATCGGAGGCAGGCTTGGTGGTCGGGCTGCCGGAGCTGGCGCAGACGGCGAAGTCGGTGGATGGGACCGAGCGTTATCTGGTGCGGCTGGCCGATGGCGAGACGGTCGAGACGGTGTGGATGCCGGACGGCGACCTGCCAGAGGAGGCTGACGAGGAGGACGAGCGAGAAGCAGGTTCCTCCGCTTCGCTTCGAAATGACAAATCAAGTGTGCTTCGGAATGACAAGGGTAGCGCCAAGAGGTTCCGGCGGGCGACCATCTGCGTGTCGAGCCAGGTGGGTTGTGCGGTGAACTGTCAGTTCTGCCTGACGGCGAAGCTTGGCATTCGACGCAACCTGACCGCGGGCGAGATCGCCGGGCAGGTGGCGGCGGTGCTGAACCGGCACCATGTCGCGGTGGGCAGCACGAAGGGGCAGGGAAATCCCGACCGGATCAACCTGGTCTTCATGGGCATGGGCGAGCCGTTCCTGAACTACGACGCGTTCATGGATGCGGTGCGGATTCTGAACCTCGAAATGGGCATTCCGACGGCGCGGATGACGGTTTCGACCAGCGGCATCGAGCCTGCGATCCGGCGCTTCGCGGCGGAGACGGTGCGGCCGCAGCTGGCGCTGAGCCTGAACGCCTCGAACGACACGGTGCGCGCCGAGGTGATGCCGATTACGCGTAAATGGAATATTGCGGCGCTGCTGGACGCGGTGCAAGTCCATCCCGTTCGGCAAGCGGGAATATGTGACGTTCGAGTACGTGCTGCTGGGTGGCATCAACGACCAGCCGGAGCACGCGGCCGAGGTGCTCGCGCTGCTGAAAGGCATGCAGGCCAAGGTCAACCTGATCGTGTGGAACCCGGGCCCGGGCATCGCCTACCACCAGCCGGCGCCGGAGGCGGTGGACCGCTTTCACAAGCTGCTGATTGCGGGCGGGATTCCCGACCTTTACGCGGAAACCTCGCGGGCGCGACATCTACGCCGCTTGCGGGCAGCTGAAGCGCACCGTCGAGGTGGCACCGGAGCTGGTTTCGATCTCGGCGTAGGAGCCCGCGCGGGCAGGCGTTGAGGAAAGCTGTGCCGAGAGCATGCTATAGTGTTGCCGACCTAAAAATATCCAGGTGCACGTCTAATTTCGTTCACACGCTGAACGTATGGAGTTGGGGATGACTCGTGTCTTTCGTGCGGTTTCGACCGCAAGCTTTGCCTCTGTTCTGCTCTGGTGTGCCGCGGGGTGCGGCGTTTCCTCACTGTCGGAACCTTCGGCAATCCCAGCCACGTTGACGGTGAACGGACATGTGCATGGCGGTCAGCAGCCGGTGTCGGGCGCGACGTTGCAGCTGTATGCGACCAATATGACCGCGAACCAGGGAGCCTCGGCCGCCCTGCTGACAGCCCCGGTAATTTCGGGCGCGGACGGGACCTTCAGCATTACGGGTAAGTACAGCTGCCCGGCATCGGATCCTCTGGTGTACATCGTCGCGACCGGGGGCAATCCGGGCCTGGGCGGCAGCGTCAACAACACGGGCATCGCGATGATGTCGCTGCTCGGCGACTGCAACACGCTCCTGGCAAACGCATCGCAGACTTTCATCTTCATCGACGAATTGACGACCGTGGTCGCGGTGCAGACGCTGGCGCCTTTCATGACCGACTATGCTCACATCGGCTCGGCGCCTTCGAGTACCTCCGGCGTGGGTGGCGCGTTTGCCACCGCAACTTCGGAGGTCGACTTCTCCACCGGACA
Source organism: uncultured Gammaproteobacteria bacterium (assembly GCA_963744015.1). Lineage (GTDB taxonomy): Bacteria > Acidobacteriota > Terriglobia > Terriglobales > Acidobacteriaceae > Edaphobacter. The sequence continues at coordinate 3,309 of CAVUSA010000001.1, read as the reverse complement.
GTTCGCGGGAGGACAAGCCAATCTCGTTCTGCCGTATGTCACGCTCAATACGATGGCCGACATCATTGGGGCGTGCATCAATTCCTCCGGCGGCAGCGGCCCCTGCTCCACGCTGTTTTCCAACACGGGTGGCACGTCCAACACCATCGACGCGACGCTTGCCATGGTGCATTCCCCGGGGCAGAGTACCGCGACACTGTACGGTCTGATCCCCGCGGCGCCGCCCTTTCAGCCCTATTTCACCTCTGTGCCAACCGACTTCACCTCGACCGTCGGCTATACCGTTCCGTCGTTTGTGCAGGGCGGCGCGCTGGATTCGAACGGACAGGTCTGGTTGTACTTTGGCGGCTATAACTACGATCCCGCGTCCAACACCAGCACGGACAGCCCCGGGTACATCGCGGTGTATGACAACAACTTCAACCAGTTGTTCACCGTCGCACCGGGCACCGGCGGACTCTACTACCCGTCCAGCTTCACTGCGGATGCCTCCGGGCATGTGTTTGCGATCAACGCCAACAATACGATTTCGGAGTTTGCCAGCAATGGCTCAGCGTTGTCCCCGGCCGGAGGATGGCCCACCGGGCTTTCAGGCACGTTTTCCCCAACCGGAACCGGGAATAATCAGGTCACGAATGCGACCCAAGGTGGCCCGATTGGCGTGGACGCCATGGGCAACATCTGGGGCAGTGCTCCGTATGGATCCAGCAAATGCTATTTTGAGCTGAACTCCAGCGGATCCATCATCACGCCCGCGGCCGAGACCTTCTGCACGACGGCGAGTTACACGGACACCTCGAACAGCGCCCTGGACGGGCTGGGAAATGCGTGGGCCGTCGGAACGTACTCCATCGCGAAGGTGAATGCGCTTGGAGCGCTGGCAGCGACCGCGCCGGTGAGCCAGGGATGCTTTTACCCTGAATCAAACGTCTTCACCGCGAGCAACTTCCAGCTCGCGGCGGAGTCTGTGACGAACACCTTGCGCTATGACCACGTGCATAACCAGCTTTGGGGCTACTCGGAGCTTGGTGCTGGCGCGATTACCGATGCGGGTGCGGCGGTGTTCTGCGACTACAACTCAAGCACGCTGCCTGTGCTTCCGGTCTATGGCGATGCGACGGTCGCGGCGGGCAGTCCCTTCACGGGCGGAAGCCTTCTGCTGACCAATGCCGCGCTGGATGGACAGGGCAACCTCTGGTTTGTGACCGGCGGCGTTACCGAAACAGGTGTCGTGGGGACCAGTTCCGGCACGTTTACCGGAACCGCGACGTACGCCTCGTACCTGGGAGAGATTTCGCCCACTGGCGCGCTGCTGACGCCGTATAACCCGGGCACAAAAACGTATGGGCTGCAGCCTGCTGGCTTCGGACCGACGGCTTCGGCCTCCGCTACCAATACTTCGGTCTCCGGAGGAGGCGCCAGTGTGGGCTTGCTCGGCATCGATCGCTTCGGGAATATCTGGGCACTCGATCAAGAGACATACCGGCTGCTGAAGATTACCGGCCTGGCCGCTGCCAACACCGTGAACTACTAAGTCAGCGCAAGACTCCCGCCGGATGATCCGAATTCCGGCGGGAGCGCGGCGTGGGCTGCCTGCAGGCGCAGGAAGACGCGCGGCATGCGGTGCGTTCTGCGGCGGAGCGCAGTCACGCTGAGCTAACTTTTTGAAGGGGGTGTTTGGTGGACCTGATCGGGATCGAACCGATGACCTCTTCCATGCCATGGAAGCGCGCTCCCAGCTGCGCCACAGGCCCACTGTTTTCTATTCTCAGGGACGGGGCGCTGGCGTCAACCGTCAGCGATGCTGATAGGGCGCGGGGAACAAGTGCAGCGTCCGGTTTGCCTCGGTGTCTAAGTATGCAGAGTGAGCGAGCACTCGGCCGCCGGCGGCGCAGTTTCCTGCTTCTAGGCTCGTACGGTTGCGCATTGCGAAGTGTCCGAACGACGTAGGCTAGAGGGACACCCGAAATGCAGGCGGGCACATGGATGGGCAATCTGGCGAGCGCGATCGGAATCAGGCACGGAGGATGCGGCGCTGGTGGCTGCGCTGAAGGCCGGCTCGGAGGAGGCGTTCGGCATGCTGATCGCGCAGTATTCGCAGCCGCTGTACTCGCTGATCGCGCGCAGCCTGCAGGATCCCGCCGACGCCGCCGATATCACGCAGGAAGTGTTCATCAAGGTCTTCCGCAGCATCCGCAGCTTCCATGGCGACGCCAGCCTGCGCACCTGGCTCTACCGCATTGCGCTGCGGGAGGCTTCCAACCAGAGGCGGTGGTGGACCCGGCACAAGCGGCAGGAGCTGACAATCGACACGCCGTTGACCGGGGCAGACGACGATGGCGACGAGAGTGTCGTCTGAGCGGGTTGCTGGCCGACGCTGGCGGCTCACCCTACGACCGGGCTGCGCAGGCAGAGGTGAGGGCAGCGTGGACGCAGCGCTGCGCAAGCTGCCGGAGGCTTTCCGGACGGTAGTTGTATTGCGCGAGATGGAAGGCTTCTGCTACGAAGAGATCGGCGAAATTCTGGAGGTGCCCGCAGGAACGGTGAAGAGCCGGCTTGACGCGGGGACGCGCGGCATTGAAGCAGATTCTGGTGGAAGAGGGGCTGACGCCGCGTCCGGTGGCAAAGGAGGGCCTGCGAGGAAGCCGAGCGGCGTTCTCGCTGGAGGTGCGTTGTGAATTGCAGGGTAGGCGCGAGACGTTTTTGGAGTACCTGGATGGCGCGGTGAGCGGACGCGCGATGCATACGCTGTCGACGCATCTGGACGGGATGCGCGGACTGCGGCCAGGAGTTTCAGCAGTGGCAGACGATGCAGCGGATTCTGGGGTCGGCCGGGCGAATTGAGGCTCCCGAGGGATCTGCAGCGGCGGCTCCGCATCGCGATCGACAGTCAAAGCGCGCGCCGGCAGCGCCACTGGTGGATGGCGCGTCAGAGCTGCGCCCCGGGGAAAAACACGGTTTGGCCCGCGCCGCTGCAGGCTTCGGGCGGGTGGCTGGAGCGGCGCTGCTGGTTGGCTCGATTGCGATGCTGATTGGCGTGGTGGCGGCTCTGAAGCGGCGCTGGTGAACTATGAGCCGCTGGGTGCGTTGGACCTCGCCGCATTACTTCTTTACTCGGCCGCGCACCTCGGGCCGGTGACCACGGCGGAGGACGCGCATGACCATCGCCATCCAGGCTGGTGTGTAAATGCGGCTCGCCAGGCGTACGACAACGACCGATCCTCTCCGGGGCCGCAGGATGCGGCAACGGAGGCTCAGGTGCGCGATCAAGCTTGTGTTCCAGGTGTATGAGCCTGCGCGGGTTTTTTG